>NZ_FNJU01000002.1 GCF_900104555.1 Litchfieldia salsa | reverse complement strand
TGTCTAGCTCCAGCGCCTAGCCCCTCGGGGTCATAAGTCAAATCACTACGGAAAACAAGATTTCCTAGGTGATTCGCCTTATGCCTGTCGGGGCTGAACAAGGCGCTTGCGCTTTTCTTATTCAATACTACAAAATACAGCAGGACAACCTTCACAATTGATTTCAGCTCTTATATAATGTAAATCATGAATCGTTATTTTACTTTTATAAATGGAGATAATCCCTTTATTTCTCAACTCATTTAGCATTCGATTTACACTTTCTCGTGTTGTTGCACAGAAATTGGCCAATTCCTGGTTTGTCAGAGTAAGATCAATAAGGATTCCTTTCTCTGTAGGAACACCATAGCTGTTTGTCATACGAACTAAAGTAGAATAGAGAGCCCCTTTTTTTCCGAATAGTACTAGATCCCTGAACTTTGTCTGTGTTTTTCGAAAATGGTCGCTCATCCATTTCATGAACTCAAATGCTAATTTACTATTTTCAAAGAGTTTTCTCTCAAGTTCATCTTTATTGATAACAGCCACTTCACCATCTTCTTCAACATTAGCGTTAAAAATGTATTTTGCATCTTCCGAGAATAAGGTTAATTCTCCAACGATTTCATCTCTTGTACAAATACGTAGGGATAGTTCTCGGCCGTCTGAAGACAATTTACTTATTTTGACACGACCAGAAAGAACAATGTAGAGTTCTCTTGCTGTCATTCCTTCTTGAAATAGAAAGGTTCCTTTTTTTATAGGCATGATATGATCGGCTGACTTTAACAACTCTGTCAATTCAACTGATAAAGTGGATTTTCCTGAATTCAACTGTAACACCCTCTTTTATTAGTGTTTCGTATCTATTTTAGATTTAACGTGAAAACGTCGATTCAGTCAATGTGATGTACCGCACAGTTTTGTGAACAAAACACTATCTATGGGTTGAAAACGTTGGTATTACAATTCCAACTAAATATGTGAACATTTTTTAACAGATCGAGGTAAATATGGAAGAGCTCTTTTGGTCACCTGTAAAATTATCATTTAGTATTGCGTTATTTGCTGGGGTATTTGTTCTTTTCATTGGAGTAGTATTAGCTAAATTAATGAGCGTAAAGCGTTTTAAAGGAAAAATTATTATTGAAACGATACTCATGCTTCCTTTAGTTTTGCCACCTACTGTAGTAGGTTTTTTTCTGATTGTTATCTTTGGTAGAAATAGCCCAATAGGTAGTGCGATTGAATTAATTGTTGGACAGTCTCTCATGTTTACGTGGTGGGCTGCTTTTATCGCATCAACTGTTGTGGCATTTCCTCTCATGTATCAAACAGCAAAAACAGGATTCTTGTCCGTTGATAAAGATGTAGAAGAAGCGGCAAGAGTGGATGGAGCCACAACTATTCAAGTCTTTTGCTTTGTATCAATCCCCCTAGCAATTAAATCAATTACTGCTGGGTTTGTATTAAGTTTTGCAAGGGCATTAGGAGAATTCGGAGCGACTCTCATGTTTGCAGGGATGATTCCTGGAAAGACGCTTACTTTACCGACAGCGATTTATGTAGCAATTGATTCCGGTAATATGGGCTTAGCTTGGACATGGGTGTTACTAACAGTCGCCATTTCATTTCTTATGTTACTTTGCACGTATTTAATTAGAGAATGAGTATTTACACTTACTCATTTCTCTCAATAAAAAAGAAGGGGTCAAATGACACCCTTCTAAGAAAACTTATAGTTCTCGAGCTCGTTTAAATAAAATATTATTTTCTAGGTGGATATGTTGAAATAAGTCTGACTCTAGATTCGCTAATCGTTGATAAACTAAACGGTACGTACCACAAGCTCCAGGTGGTGGTGTAAAATCAGCAGTGATATTGCGTATTTCTTTTATAAGATCACCTGCACCATCATGCTCGTCCTCGAGTTCAGTCACAAGCTTAGTTAGCTCCTCTTTATTATAGTCTGATGGATTATTTTCGAAATTAATAAATAACGGAAATGCGTCAGCTTCTTCTTTAATTGTATGCTGTTCAAGTTCTGTCTTTAATTGATTGTATAGTGAATGGACTTCTGCTAAATGCTGATGCTCAGCACCGTGAACTCGTAGCACCTTTGTAACATATGGACTTAATAATGGTAACTCTTCGTTTAGAAATTTATGGTGTGTATTCACAATATGATCAATAAGCTGTGTAAAGGTTGCTTTTGTCCAATCTGTATCTTGATTATTTAGTGCTTTGGCTTCCTCATATAAACTGTTCAATTTATCAAGCACTTCTTCCTTAGCTAAACTTCTTTCTTCGAGTGCATCGATTAGTGGTCGATTTCCACCACAACAAAAATCAATCTTATATGTTTTAAATAAGTCGCTAGCTTTAGGAAATTCTGTTACAATTTCACCGATAATTGATTGCTCTGTAAATAATTGGCTCATACTATTTCCTCCTTAGTATCACTTTACTCCTCCATAGTACATTTGCTCATTCTTTATTGTTGTGATGTGAATCACAATTGAGAGATTCCATGAAATGTAGATCATTAATGTAACATTTTCGACATTAATTGGGTTTATCAAGAAAGTACGTTAAAATTAAGTTTAAGAAGTGTGACATATATCAATTTCAATTCATAATGAAAACTGTTATAACTAGAATTAAATAAAAATGAATGGCTGTTTTCTCAAAGTTTGTTGTTTTAGACATAAAACAATGAAACAGAACTTTAAGCAGGCTGATACACGTAGACTCCAGCGGGACCTGTGGCCAAAGTGAGACCCCACAGGAGCATTTGCGACGAGGAGGCTCACTGGTCACCCGCCGGACGCGGAGTGTATTCAGACTGCGGCTTTCAAAGCAACAATCTATAAGAAAACAGCCAAAGAATACACACGAGTTAGTGAGGTGTTAAATATGGTAGAAAGGCGTAAGCCAATACCTGTCGAAGATGCAGTTAAAAAAGTCATGAACTTTTCTAGGACAGGCCTTATTGAAGAAGTAGATATCAATCAATGTTATGGTCGTTTTTTAGCTGAGGATTTAATTGCTGATCATGATGTACCTCCGTTTAATCGCTCACCATATGATGGATTTGCCATTCGGTCTATTGATACAAAGGATGCAAATCTTGAACATCAAGTTGAGTTCGAAGTGATCGATGAAATAGGTGCTGGCTTTGTTTCTGATAAAAGAGTAGGTTCCTTCCAAGCTGTAAGAATTATGACAGGTGCACAAATGCCTGTAGATTGTGATGCGGTTGTTATGCTCGAGCTCACAAAGGAATATAAGCGCAATGGATCAACCTTCATGTCAATTAAGCGATCCTTTCAATCTGGTGATAATATCTCTTTTCAAGGTGAAGATACTTCTAAAGGGACGACATTGGTGAAAAAAGGTACATTTATTAATCCTGGTGTAAAGGCTCTCCTTGCAACCTTTGGTTATCACAAGGTAAAGGTTGCAAAAAAACCAGTAGTAGGGATTTACGCGACTGGTACTGAGCTTCTTGATGTAGAAGAAGCCTTAGTTCCTGGTAAGATTCGAAATAGTAATTCCCACATGATTTTTGCCCAAATCGAGAGGGCAGGTGGTATACCAAAGTATCTCGGAAAACTTCCCGACGACTTTGAGTTATGTTATACGTCGATCAAAAAAGCGGTTGAAGAGGTTGATCTATTTCTTACGACAGGTGGGGTTTCTGTAGGTGATTATGATTATCTCCCTGCAATTTACGAGAAGCTTGGTGCAGAAGTATTATTTAATAAAATCGCGATGCGCCCAGGAAGTGTAACAACAGTAGCTCAACTCGGAGGTAAGCTTTTGTTTGGGCTTTCTGGAAATCCCTCTGCCTGTTATGTTGGATTTGAGTTATATGTGAGACCAATCATACGGAAGGCTTTGTTTTCTCCTAATCCACATTTAGTCAAAGTAATTGCAGAACTTGGTGAGGATTTCAAGAAACCTAATCCATTTACACGCTTTGTACGAAGTAGACTAGCTTTCCATGAGGGGAAGGTTATGGTATCTCCGAGTGGTGTTGATAAATCAAATATTGTTTCTTCTATTGCAACAGCCAATGCTTTAATGGTACTTCCAGGCGGAACAAGAGGATACCAAAAAGGAGATATGGTGGATATTTTTTTACTAGAAGAGCAAGAAGGTAGCACATGGTCGTGGGCGTAACTACACCAATACTTCAAGTTGTAGGTTATCAAAATAGTGGTAAAACCACTTTAGTAGAGAAGTTAGTTACCTATTTTACCAACGAGGGTTTGAAAATTGGCACCATGAAGCATCATGGTCATGGAGGCAAGCCGCTTGCGAATGATCACGGGAAGGACACTGATCGACATAGGAAAGCAGGTGCTATTGCGACAGGAATTGAGGGAGATGGCACCTTGCAGCTTCAAGTAATGAAGCAATCCTGGAGTTTAGAAGATCTTTTATCATTTTATCATCTACTTCCTCTTGATTTAATTGTTGTAGAAGGCTACAAAAATGAAGCTTATCCTAAATTAGTGATGATTAGGAAGAAAGATGATCTCGAGCTGCTTACCAAGATTACCAATATCGTGGCGATTATTTCATGGCTTGATTTGGAAGAACTTAAAATTTATGAGCAGCCAATCTTCTCTATACACCAAGATCAGCAATTATTAGAGTGGCTGCGATGTTATGTGAGGGATTACAGTGGATGAAAAACTATTTTTAATAACAAAGGAACCATTAAATATTGAAAAGATTGTCAACAAGGTAGTACGTCCTGAAGCAGGTGCTGTGACCACCTTTATAGGTACTGTAAGGGAATTTACAAAAGGCAAAAGAACTCTTCATTTAGAGTATGATGCATATATTCCTATGGCTGAAAAGCAATTATCGAGAATAGGGAAAGAAATTAGTGAAAAGTGGCCTGATGCAAAAACGGCAATAAGTCATCGTATCGGTAGACTAGATATATCAGATATAGCCGTTATTATTGCTGTGTCAACACCACATCGAAAAGATGCATATAAAGCGAATGAATATGCAATCGAACGCATAAAACAAATCGTTCCAATTTGGAAAAAAGAGCATTGGGAAGACGGAGAAATGTGGATAGGTGACCAACTTGAGACAACACAATATCCAAAAGGGCATCCTGAAAAGGAGGAAGTAGAGTGATTACTGTTTTGCTTTTTGCACACCTACAAGAGGTAGTGGGGAAAGAGAAGATTATATTGGACCATGCACCGACAACAGTGAGAGAACTAAAACATCAGTTACAAACAAGATTCGGATTTGAAAAGTTAGATCAGATGATGTTTGCAATTAATGAGGAGTATGCAGTTGATGAAGATCTAATAAAAGAACATGATACAATTGCAATCATTCCACCAGTAAGTGGAGGATAAAAATAAATTAGATGTAGTTTCAACAAAGCGACCAAGGACACTTGGTCCTTTTTTTGTTTCCTGTTCCATTAATAAGTATGTGAGATGTATCACAACTTCTTCATCCTAATGTTAATATACTAAGGGTATTATAACCTGAGGTGAAAAATATGAAACTATTACTACCCAAACAACATGGTGCGTGGGCAATGTTATTCATTCCTTTTTTATTTGGAGTATTTTTAGGTCAGCCGTCTTGGATCCATGTGCCATTAGTTGTTGGATGGTTTTTTCTGTACCTTGCTACTTACCCATTACTAATGCTGTTAAAAAATAAACAAAGAGAACTATATCAGAAATGGACAGTGATTTATACAATTCCTGTAGTGATATCTTTGAGCTTTGTAATCATTTATAACCCAATGTTCGTTTATTTTGGGTTGCTTATGTTACCATTTTTCTTGGTTAACATCTATTTTGCCAAGACTAAGAACGAGCGAGCCCTCCTTAATGATTTTAGCGCAGTTATTGTCTTTTCTATTGGTGGAATTGCGAGTTATTATGCAGGAACAGGTACATTAGATCAAAGAGCATACATGATTTTTGTCCTTTCGACCTTATTTTTTATAGGTAGTACTTTTTTTATAAAATCAATGATACGAGAAAAAAGAAATCCTGTTTTTAAGTGGGTGTCTTGGGGATTTCATGTTTGTGTAATGATCGGTCTTATTTTAGTATCTCACCCATTATTGCTTATTGCCTATACCCCTAGTTTCATTCGAGCATTTTACTTGTACGGAAAAAATCTATCAATTATGAGGCTTGGAATCTATGAAATTATTAATTCAGTTCTATTTTTCATTTGTATTATATTATTAATAAATTGAAAAAATAAAAAATAATGTAAACCAGTTTAATATAATGCACATACCCTAATGAAGGATGATTTGATGTCATCCTTTTTCTTATGGAATTGAAACCAAGTAAGTGAAAAACGAACAAAATCCTCCAAATATACTTGTTAGAAGTTCTAACAAAAAATATTATAAGAATCTTTTGACTCATTTTATAAAAATACAATTGATTTTATTTTTATGCAGTATTATAATGGAGACTAATTTAAAGGATATCTCTACCAGGAAGTAAATTGAAAAAAGGGAAATATCCATAATTCTAGGAGGAACGAATGAAGGCTGCAATTATAGGTGTAACAGGATATAGCGGAATTGAATTAGTGAGGCTGTTGGATCAGCACCCATATGTGACCATTCAATCCGTTCACTCGTCATCACAAGTAGGAATTTTATTATCAGAAAGCTATCCACATTTAGTTGATCACATTACTTTTGATCTTGATGAAATAAATACGGCAAATATTGCAAAGGAAGTGGATGTTGTTTTTTTAGCCACTCCGTCTGGTATTGCTTCAAAATTAGCTGTGGAGTTACATGATTTACATGTAAAAGTGATTGATTTATCTGGAGACTTTCGCTTGCAAGATCCAGACACTTATGAAACCTGGTATAAAAAGACACCAGCGAGCACTACTTATTTAGAGAAAGCAGTATATGGCTTATCAGAATGGAATAAAGAAAACATTGCAACATCAGATTTTATTTCAAACCCTGGATGTTATCCTACCGCTACCTTATTAGGGTTAGCTCCACTTGTTAGGGAGGGGTTAATTGAAGAATCTTCAATTATTATTGATGCAAAATCAGGTGTTTCTGGTGCAGGAAGAAATGCTTCACTTTCCACACATTATGCAGAGATTAATGAAAATCTAAAAATATATAAAGTAAACCAACATCAACATATACCGGAAATTGAGCAAGTTCTTTCATCTTGGAATGAGAAAGTAAATACAATTACATTTAGTACACATCTAATTCCAATGACAAGAGGAATCATGGCAACCATTTATGCCAATGTGAAAGCTCCAGATTTAACAACGGAAAAAATACTAGATTTATATAATCAATGTTATGAAGATAAACCATTTGTGAGAATCCGTCAGAACGGTGAATTTCCTTCCACAAAAGAAGTGTACGGATCTAACTATTGTGATATTGGACTCACCTATGATGAAAGAACTGGGAGAATAACGATTGTTTCAGTCATTGATAACTTAGTAAAAGGGGCAGCAGGGCAGGCCATACAAAATTTAAACATCATGATGGGAATCGATGAAAGAACTGGATTACATCGAATCCCGGTGTTTCCGTAAGTATAGGGGGAGAAAAAATTGTTCACGACAACAGAGGATATTAAAATCAAAAATCTTAAGAGTGGTTCGATTGTTACACCAAAAGGTTTTAAAACCGCTGGAGTACACGCAGGACTACGTTATGCAAAGAAGGACTTAGGAGTAATCTACTGTGAAGTCCCTGCTAGCTGTGGAGCAGTATATACGCAGAGTCATTTTCAGGCAGCACCACTAAAGGTGACACAACAAAGCATTGCTATGGAACAAAAGCTTCAGGCTTTAATTGTAAATAGTGCGTGTGCGAATGCTTGTACAGGTGAACAAGGAATGCTAGATGCATTTAAAATGCGAGATTTATGTGCAGAACACTTAGGAATAGATAACCATTTAGTGGCTGTTTCATCAACGGGCGTAATTGGGGAACTACTTCAAATGGATAAGATTGCTGAGGGTATTAAACAGTTACAGCCAATTCAAACAAGTGAAGCAGCAGAGGATTTTCAAACTGCGATATTAACAACAGATATTGTTATGAAAAAGGCTTGCTATCAACTTGAGATTGATGGAGTAACAGTTACATTCGGAGGAGCAGCAAAGGGGTCTGGAATGATTCATCCGAATATGGCAACGATGTTGGCGTTTATCACGACAGATGCAAATATTGAGTCAGAACATCTTCAAACAGCGATCGGTGAAATGACAGATATTACATTTAATCAAATTACAGTTGATGGTGAAACATCAACAAATGATACAGTTCTTGTCATGGCAAGTGGTTTTGCAGAAAATAAAACTCTTTCACCAAATCATCCAGAATGGAATAAATTTAAATCAGGTTTACATCTCATTTTTCAAGATTTAGCAAAACAGATTGCAAGAGATGGTGAAGGAGCAACCAAGTTAGTTGAAGTAAAAGTACATGGTGCAACAACAAATAAAGATGCGAATATTATCGCAAAAAAAATCGTAGGTTCTAATCTTGTTAAAACAGCTATTTATGGTACGGATGCAAACTGGGGAAGAATTATTGGAGCGATCGGTCACAGCGATGCTGAGGTGAATCCAGAAACAGTGGATGTTTCAATAGGATCGATTGAAATGTTAAAGGGCAGTCAGCCTGTTGCTTTTTCAGAAGAATTAGCAAAAGAATATTTAAGTCAAGATGAAATCATAATTGAGGTTCATTTACACCTTGGTGAAAGTACTGGGACAGCATGGGGCTGTGACTTGACATATGACTATGTGAAAATAAATGCGAGTTATCGAACTTAGGGGGAATCACATATGAACAATATTATTGTTGTTAAGTGTGGTGGGAGTATTCTAGCGGAATTAACAAATGAATTTTTTGAGAGTATAAAAGAATTACAAAACAAAGGGAATAAAATTGTGATTGTTCATGGTGGTGGACCTGAGATTGAACAAATGCTCACATCACTATCGATAAAAAGCGAATTTGTAAATGGCTTACGTAAAACAACTTCAGAGGTACTTGATACAGTTGAAATGATATTAGCAGGTTCTGTAAACAAAAAGTTAGTATCTATGCTTACTTCTAATAAGTTAAAAGCGATAGGTTTATCCGGTGTGGATGGAGAATTGCTAAAAGCTACACCAATAAATGCGGATACACTTGGTCATGTTGGTGAAGTAAAAGAAGTGAATACTGAACTAATCAAGAATTTGCTAAATCTCGACTATATTCCAGTAATAGCTCCAATTGGTGCACAAGAATCTGGGCAAAAATTAAACATAAATGCAGATACAGCTGCAGCAAGTATAGCGAGTGCCTTAAAAGCAAAGCATTTATTATTTGTTACCGATGTTTCCGGTATCTTAAAGAATGGAAACTTGCTAGAGGAAGTGTCAGAGAAAACGGTTCAAGAGCTAATGTTAGATGGGACCATCTATGGTGGGATGATTCCAAAAGTGAAGGCAGCACTTTCAGCCATGTCTGATGGACTCAATGAAATCATGATTGTTAGTGGCAAAACTTCCTTTGTTACGTTTGAAGGCTCACTTGCTGGAACAAAGCTAATCAAAGAATTGGAGGTTGTTTAATGAATCATTTATTTCCTACTTATAATCGATGGAATATAAAGGTGGCTTCAGCGAAAGGGACTAAAATTATTGATGATCAGGGTAAGGAATACCTAGATTTTGTTTCAGGGATAGCAGTTAATAATCTTGGTAATCGAAATGAAAAGGTACAACAGGCGATTCTTGAACAACTTGATCAATATTGGCATGTCTCAAATCTATATCATCAAGAACCACAGCAAATAGTTGCTAAGATGCTTACTGATTATAGTGATGGTGACTCTGTATTCTTCTGTAATAGTGGAGCTGAGGCTAACGAAGCGGCGATTAAACTTGCAAGAAAATTTACTGGTAAGTCAAAAATTATAACCTTTAAACAATCTTTTCATGGAAGAACTTTTGCAACAATGTCAGCAACCGGTCAAGAGAAGATTCACTCTGGTTTTGGTCCGCTGTTACAAGAATTTTCTTATCTTGATTATAATGATAGCGAAGGTCTTTCAAATGAAATGGACGATACAGTAGCAGCGGTATTACTAGAGGTCATTCAAGGTGAAGGTGGCGTCGTACCAGCAGAGGCTGAATTCCTTAATAAAGTGGAAGAACTATGTAAGCAATACAATGCATTATTCATTATCGATGAAGTTCAAACAGGAATTGGCCGGACAGGAAAACCTTTTGCCTATCAAAATTTTAATCTATCACCTGATATAATTACCCTTGCAAAAGGTCTTGGAAGTGGTTTGCCAATTGGAGCGATGGTAGGGAAATCCTACTTGAAGGAAGCGTTTGGTCCTGGTGTACATGGCTCAACATTTGGGGGAAACCCAATCTCTATTGCAGCCGCAAAAGCAACTTTAGAAATTATCTTTCAAGATGAATTTCTAGATGAGGTTGTTGAAAAAGGTGAATATTTTAAGTCTAGTTTACATGAAGCACTTGCTGGGGTTGAATGTGTTCAGGAAATAAGAGGATCAGGTCTAATGCTAGGGATTAGTTGCCATGTTGATGTTACTGCAATCATAAATAGCTTAAGAGATAAGGGATTACTTGTTTTAAATGCAGGACCGAATGTCATTAGAATGCTACCTCCTTTAACGGTGTCAAAGGAAGAAATCTCACAAGCGATCGAGCTAATTAAAATAGAAATGGCTCATTTCGAAATGTTGAATCCAGTATAAATTTTTTTACATGAGAGTGAATAAAAATACTATAAGACAAATATTTATACGAGGTGGAACCATTGAAAGGTTATCTATTTTTAGAAAATGGCGAGAAATTTGAAGGAGAATTAACAGCTTCATCCAATCAGGAACAGTTTGAAGGTGAAGTTGTATTTTATACTGGAATGACAGGTTATCAAGAGGTATTAACAGATCCCTCTTATAAAAATCAAATCGTTGTATTTACCTATCCCTTAATCGGAAATTATGGAATAAATGAACAGGATTTTGAAAGTAAGAAACCTCATGTTGCAGGTGTTATTGTACTTGAATGTAAAGATGCAACAAATCATTATGAAGCAAAGTACTCTCTGAAGGAATATCTAGATAAGTGGAATGTACCATTATTATCTCATGTTGATACAAGATCAGTTGTAAAGCAAATCCGAAATCATGGTACAATGCAAGGCTACCTTGCACAAACAGAAACAAAAGGTTGCAGTACGATTGAAAAATTCCCTGTGTCTGAAGTTTCAACAAAAACACAAGTTTCATATGGAAGAGGAAATAAACATGTTGTTTTATTAGATTTTGGATGCAAAAAGTCGATTATTGAGTCTTTAGTTGAGAGAGACTGTACGGTTACAGTTGTCCCATATCATACAACGTATGAGAAGATTAAGGAATTGAAACCAGACGGTATTGTTTTATCCAATGGCCCTGGAGATCCTAAACAACTCAATCCCTACCTCCCTACCATTAAAAAGACGATTGAAAAATACCCTACACTGGCTATTTGCCTAGGTCATCAGTTAGTGGCTTTATCGTTCGGGGCAGATACAAAAAAATTAACGTTTGGTCATAGAGGAGCTAATCAGCCTGTTTTTGATACCCTGAAAAATAAGGTATTCATCACATCTCAAAACCATAGCTATGTTGTTGATGAGCTAAGTTTGAAAAAAACAAGCTTAACTGCACGTTTTAAGAATGTTAATGATCAGTCAATCGAAGGGGTTGCTCACAGAACATTACCAATTGTTTCTGTTCAATTTCATCCAGAAGCACACCCAGGACCAAGTGATAGTAGTTGGGTATTCGATGACTTCATAGAAAGTTTGTTAAATGTTAGGAGAGAAAAACAGTATGCCTAAAAACACAACGATACAATCAATTCTAGTTATAGGTTCTGGCCCGATTGTTATCGGTCAGGCTGCTGAGTTTGATTATTCTGGTACCCAAGGTTGTCGTGCATTAAAAGAGGAAGGATATAAGGTTATTTTAGTAAATAACAATCCTGCAACCATCATGACTGATGAAGTGAATGCAGATGTGGTGTATTTTGAGCCATTAACAGTCACTAGCCTAGAAAAGATTATTCAAAAGGAAAAGCCTGATGGATTAATTGGAACCTTAGGTGGTCAAACAGGGTTAACCCTTACATTTCAATTGCATGAAGCAGGAGTATTATCAAAATACAATGTCAAACTGTTAGGTACTCCTATTGATTCCATTAAAAAAGGAGAGGATCGTGAGGAATTCAGACAGCTCATGAACGATCTTGAGGAGCCAGTACCTGAGAGTCAAATTGTTCACACTGTAGATGAGGCACTTCTTTTCGCAGAGGAGGTTGGCTTCCCACTGATTATTCGTCCTGCATATACACTAGGTGGATCGGGTGGAGGGATTGCAGAAACTCTTGATGAATATAAAGATTTTGTTAAAGGTGGATTAGACGAAAGTCCAATTACACAATGCTTGATTGAAAGAAGCATTGCTGGATTTAAAGAAATCGAATATGAAGTCATGCGTGATCAAAATGATACATGTATTACGATTTGTAATATGGAGAATATTGATCCAGTTGGTGTGCATACGGGTGACTCAATTGTTGTTGCGCCTTCTCAAACATTAACAGATGTCGAGTATCAAATGTTAAGGTCAGCATCGATTAAGATCATTTCGGCACTGGGAATCATCGGGGGATGCAACATTCAATTTGCTCTTGATCCTACTAGCAAAAAATATTATCTAATCGAAGTTAATCCACGCGTTAGTCGTTCCTCTGCTTTGGCTTCAAAAGCAACAGGTTATCCAATTGCAAAAATTGCTGCAAAGCTTGCAGTTGGCTATACACTCGATGAAATTATCAATCCTGTTACTGGAGGGACCTATGCTAGCTTTGAG
The DNA here is from genome assembly GCF_900104555.1 of Litchfieldia salsa. Taxonomy (GTDB): domain Bacteria; phylum Bacillota; class Bacilli; order Bacillales; family Bacillaceae_L; genus Litchfieldia; species Litchfieldia salsa. Next base: position 594,510 of record NZ_FNJU01000002.1, on the reverse strand, counting down.
CCTGCTTTAGATTATGTTGTTGTGAAGTTTCCTAGGTTTCCATTCGATAAGTTCCCAGCTGCTGAGCAAACATTAGGAACTCAAATGAAAGCCACTGGAGAAGTAATGGCGATCGACACAAACCTTGAAAGAGCGATACAAAAAGCTGTGTCATCCCTTGAAAGTGATAATGTTGGAATCAGTCTAAAGAAAATAACAATGAAGTCTGATCAGGAACTTTTAGCATTAATGAAAAAAGGATCAGAGAGTCGTTTTTTTGCAATTATTGAATTACTAAGACGAGGGATCGCGACAGATGTGATTCATGAAGAATCTGCGATTGATTTGTTCTTCTTAAATAGTTTTCAATCGATTGTCCAGGTTGAATCTGAACTTAAAGCTAAGAAGTTAGATGAAATAGATGTTGATTTTATGGAAGTAGTAAAAGAAAAAGGATTTACAGACGGTTATATCGCGACTCTGTTAAACGAATCTGAGTTCGATGTTCGTGCGAAAAGAAAAGCTCTTGGTGTTATACCTAGTTACCGAATGGTAGATACATGTGCTGCAGAGTTTCAATCACAAACTCCATATTTCTACTCTAGCTATTTCGGAAAGAGTGAAGTTGAACCTTCTGATAATGAAAAAGTACTTATCATCGGTTCAGGACCAATTCGTATAGGGCAAGGGATTGAATTCGATTATAGTTCTGTTCATGGAATCCTAGCTCTTCAAGAAGAAGGCTATGAAACCATTTTAATTAATAATAATCCAGAAACAGTTAGTACAGATTTTGAAATTGCAGATCGATTGTATTTTGAGCCACTAACTTTAGAAGATGTTCTTAATGTAATTGAGGCAGAAAATGTCTCGAAGGTGTTAGTTCAATACGGTGGTCAGACAGCGATAAATTTAGCAAAGGATTTAGAAAAGGCCGGCTTAACATTACTAGGTATTACAAGTGATGTGATTGATCAGCTTGAAGACCGTGATCGTTTTTACCAACTTCTTGAAGGAATTGAAGTACCACATCTTCCTGGTAAAATTGCGATGAACCAAGAAGAGTTAATAACCATGGCGAAAGAATTAGGATTCCCAATCCTTATAAGACCATCTTATGTTATAGGTGGAAAAGGAATGGTTGTCATGAATGATGAGAGTGAATTAGTCACATTCATGGAGAAACAGATTGAAATTGGATTTCCAATATTAATTGATGCCTATGCGCCAGGGATGGAATTTGAGATTGACTTAATAGCAGATGGAAAGTCTATTCTTATTCCAACAATTGTGGAGCATGTTGAAAAGGCAGGAGTTCATTCAGGTGATAGTCATGCTATCCTACCTGCTGTATCATTAGGGGATCACCATAAGAAGCTAATTGAAGAATATGCCCAGAAGATCACTAATTCGCTTGATTTTGTTGGATTAATGAATATTCAATTTGTTTATCATAATGATAAAATCTTTGTTCTTGAGGTGAACCCAAGAGCAAGTAGAACGGTACCGGTCGTTAGTAAAGTGACAGGCATCCCGATGGTTCAGCTTGCCACAAAATTATTATTAGGTAATTCTTTACAACAGCTCGTTACAAAAACGGGACTACTTGATGATCCTCCCTTTTTTACAGCGAAGTTTCCAGTATTCTCTTCTCACAAGATAGGTGGGGATCCTCTAGTTGGTCCAGAAATGAAATCAACTGGTGAAGGTATCAGTATTGCTGAAACTGTTGAAGAAGCATTTATAAAAGTGTTTCATCAATATTTGGAAGGTAAGCCAGAAGCGACAAGCGTGTACATCGATCAGATTAATTCATTTCCAGAACATCAATTAACGGAAATTGTTTCTAAGCTAAAAGAATTAGGGCTTCAAGCTGTAATGGATGAAGATGCTACTGAATGGTTGAAGAGTGAGAAAACATTAGCATACTTTAATTTAGGACCTACTCAGGAAACAAGTATATACAGAATTCTTGCAAGTAAAAATCGAATTCAAGTATTTACGAATATCGAACTTATTTCAGTCTTCCTACAAGCCCTAACAAATCGTGGATTTTCAGTGCGTTCGATTCAAGAGTGGAAAAATAAGGATTATTTAAAGAAAGAAGTGAATGTATAATGTCTACTTTATATAGCTTAGATAAATTAAATATTAAGGGCAAAGACATGTTAACTTTAGCCGATTATACTCAAGAAGAGATTCTTTCAATTATTGATTTAGCGGTAGAGTTAAAGAAGAAGCACAAAAATGGTGAGGAAACCTCTGACTTAAAGGGGAAGACTCTTGCTATGATTTTCGAGAAGCCTTCGACTCGTACACGTGTTTCTTTTGAAGCAGGAATGATGCAATTAGGTGGGAATGCGATTTACCTAAATAGTAACGATCTGCAAATAGGTCGTGGAGAAACCATTGCAGATACTGCGCAAGTGCTTTCTGAATATGTGGATGCAATTATGATTCGTACCTTTGAGCATGAAAAAATTGAAGAATTAGCTAAATTTGCGTCTATTCCAGTTATAAATGGATTAACTGAGGACTTTCATCCATGCCAGGCTTTAGCAGATTTACTAACAATTTATGAAACAAAGAAAAAATTAAAAGGGTTAAAGCTTGTCTATGTTGGCGATGGAAACAATGTTGCACATTCATTGATGATTGGTGCAGCTAAAGTAGGAATGGATTGTACGATTGCTTGTCCAAAAAATTATGAACCAAAGGAATACATTGTCAAGCTTGCTGAAAAGTTTGCAAAGGAAACGAATGCTACCATTACTATTTGCCATAATCCAGTTGAAGCTGTTAAGGATGCCGATGTTATTTATACTGACGTTTGGGCTAGTATGGGCCAAGAAGAAGAACAACAAGAGCGCATTCAAGCATTCGTTGGGTTTCAAGTTAACGAGGAATTAGTAAGTGGAGCCAAAAAAGATTATAACTTCTTACATTGCTTGCCTGCTCACCGTGGTGAGGAAGTGTCATCAGAAGTGATTGACGGTCCAAACTCATACATTTTCCAACAAGCTGGAAATCGTATGCATGTTCAAAAAGCTTTATTACAAGCAATATTAGCATAAACAAAAAGGGTGCCAGGCACCTTCGGCGGGACATAAACAGTCCCACTGAAGGTGCCTGGCACCTCATTTTTATTAACCAAAGATAATGGCTAGCGTACCAGCGATAAAGCAGTAAAAGGAGAAATACTTTAAGTTTCCACGTGCCATAATGCCCATAAACCATTTTAGTGAATAGTAAGACGCTACTAGTGAACCTAAAAAGGCAACCGTATATGGAATGAAGAGGGCACTAAAATCAGGGTCACTTATGATATCGGAGAAGCTTAGGATCATTCCACCAAAGCTAATCGGGATAAATAACAGGAATGAAAATCGTAATGCTGTCTCTTGTGTCATACCCAAGCCCATTGCAGCCACAATGGTTGCTCCTGATCGGCTGATTCCTGGAATAAGTGCAACTGCTTGTGCTAGACCGATAATAATGGCATCTCTAAGTGTTAGTTGAGAATCATTTTTACGACCCCGCAGATTTCTGATAAACCAAAGCGCTATTCCAGTAATAATTAACGTGACTCCAATAAGTTGAATTCCTTCTTTAAAAATACCGGCAATCACATCATCAAAAAATACCCCAATTATACCTGCTGGTATGGTTGCAATAATTAAGTAGATAATAAAACGAAAATCTGCCTTCGCTTTTTCTTCACGTGTTGTAATATACCTAATTCCATTAAAGGTTAGACGACTTAAGTCATGGCGATATATTAGTAATACTGCCAGCAGTGATGCTGTGTTTACAAATAACTCAAAGCTCATTCCCTCAATTTCAATTCCTAAGAAATGTTGGGCTAGTACTAAATGTCCGCTGGACGAGATTGGGATTGGTTCGGTTAATCCCTGGAATAAACCTAAAAATAGGTATTTCATAATTTCGTATAATTTATCCATGTTTTACATATTCCTCCACTTTTGATTTGCAAACCCCATTTTATTTAACTATATTACTTTCTATGTGTAAAGGACATTCATTATGAAACCAAATTTCTATAATAAATGGCTGTTAAGGGCATAGTAATATTGATTATTTTTTGAAGGAGGGATTATGATGGGACAAAGTCATCAGTTTAGAGCTGGTCAGAAAGCACCTAATAATGGAATTTATATTGAAATTGGTGATACAGGAGATCCTGTTCAGAAGCCAAAGAGAATTAAATTAAAAGCAGGGGATCCATTTCCTGAAAATTCTAATCATGAGCGTAAGTGGTCATATCAGACAAAACCGCGTGATAGCGATTGAGTTTAAGTTTTAATTAAATGAACAAGAGGCTGTCCCAAAAGGGGCAGCCTCTATGTACGTACAGTTTAATGTTCTTCTGTTGTTTCAGGTGTTGGTAATAAAGCTGCTGTTATGAAGATGAAGACAGCTGCAACAATTGCAATGGTCGTTGACAACATAAAATTATATGTTCCGCCCTGCATTGAAGACACTACATATGATACCATTTGTATTAATAAGAATGTCCAGAAAAAAGTCCAGAAATAACGCATACATTTCACCTCAATTTAAACACATTTTCCCAAAATAATAATCTTATTTTACCATACTGTGGATATAATATAAAACATTTTTTATGTAGTTTGAAAATAGGTGCCATTCCTTTTAGTCTGGATTAGTGTCTACTTTACAATCTTTGTAGGCATTTCCCCTTTCAGAATGAAAAATTAAACATACAATATGTTTGTAATTAGCTTTTTTATGAGGAGAGGGAGGAATTTATTTATGCATTCTCGCTTTTTTCAGCTAGATGGAGAGTGGTGCCTGGCTCATATTCCTAAGAAACCAAATGGATTTGCTGTGTTTATCATTGGTGACAAAAATCATTTTGTGGAAGAATCCAGTAGCTTTTGGTTACAAAATTCAGGAAGATACCAGATTATAGAATATCTACTTTCAGAAGGATATACGGTATTTTATTCAAATCTATACGGAAGAAATTGGGGGAGTCCTCCTGCAGTTTCGCTTGCAGTAAGACTTTATCATATTATGATGAAAACAGAGATCTTAAATCATCGAATTCATATCTTGGCAGAAGGAATGGGTGCATTAATTGCATTACAATTAATGAATGAAAATGTAGTTGATGTACGCTCAGTGGCAATGATGAATCCTTGTATAAGCTTAAAAAGGCATTTAGAAGATGAAAAAGAGCATAAATTCTTTTATAAAAGCTTGGTTCAAGAATTACGAAATGCCTATGGAATTAACCACTCTGAAAAAAAGAATCTTAGTGATACACTGCCAAGTATTGAACTATCTTTAGAGAATCCAGTGAAAATCTGGCAAACTACAACTAACTATTCTTTCAACCCTAATAGACATAGCCGCTTTTATGAAGAATATAGACAAGAAAAAAATTCTCCGATTATCCTAACCTATTATCTATCTGATAAACGTTTTAGCATTGGTCAATCAATATGTAAATTTTATAATGAAAATGAAAATGATCTTTGAGCAATCTTATAAGTTAGCATCTTTGGGACTATTATTGCGATTGTGTGCATAACATACAGTAATGATTAGTACTGGAGAGATGTGTATGAAAAAAGCAGTCGTCATCGGAGCTTTAGGATTCGTAGGTTATGGGCTTTGCTGTCGTTTGCTAGATGAGGGAGTTTTAATTGAGGCAATGGATCTTCCTCCATGTGATAACAGCCTAGAAGAAGAAAAAATATTACAGATAGGTCGAAATGCCAATTTTCGATTCATCGACATGAATATAGAAGATAGATACGAACAACTTTCAAGTGATACAGATGTTATATTTTTTTCATTGTTAGATTTAAATGACAATGTGGAAGGATCTGATGCACTTCAAAGGAAAGTAGCAACTGAAGCTGAGTTAGTAAAAGCAATCCAAGCTTGTGGACAATCAGAAAAAAGTAAAATAGTCATTATCTCATCAACTGAACTAAATGAAGAAAGAAAACAGGGAAAAAGTCCAATCGAACAGGTTGTTAAAGATTATGTACAATCGCTACCTGTTCATTATTCTATTATTAGACTTCCCATGATATACGGACCATGGCAACCAAATGATAGATGTTTTCAGAGGGCAATAAATGCGGAAATCAATAATGAGGAATTTGTCATTTGTTCTGGTGATTATTCAAATGACATTTTATATATTGATGATGCAGTTAACGAAATCATTAAGATTGTGAAAGAACCTGAAGTGATAAGGACTGCAACCCTTTCTAGCGGGATGAGTAACCTATGGATTGAGGGGTTAAAGTTAATATTAAAGGGTAAATTTGAAGATTTAGAGACTGAGAGGGTAGAGTTTGATAAACGTAACGAAAACACATCTTCTAAAAATAATGTTCGAGTGGCTAAAACTACCTCGTTATCTGACGGAATAACAAACCAATATGAATATGCAAAATGGTTATCTAATTACAATAAATAATCATTTTGCATTTTTTCTTTTACTTTCGTAAGTGGTCAATGTAAAATATATAATGGGAAAGTGTACATATTTTAGGGATTAATCCTTATGTATAAAGGAGTTGAAAACATGTACAGGCCTTTTTTAGTTATATTCGTTATTATACAATTATTTACTTTAGCAGCTTGTGGTCAATCAAATTCTACTGGGAAATTAGAAAAGGTTGGAATGTTAGTACCGGATACAATCAATGACCAGGTTTGGGGAACAAAAGGTTATAAAGGATTATTGAAGATTCAATCAAAGTTTGAGATTGATATTTTTTATAAAGAAGGAATAAATAATCTGGATGCCACTACGGAGGCAGTTGAAGAATATGTCAGAAATGATGTAAATCTTATATTTGGTCATGGGAATGAATATGCAGAATATTTTAATCAGATTGCTGATGAATATCCTGATGTAAGGTTTATCTCTTTTAATGGAGAAGCGAAAAAAGAGAATACTACTTCCTTAAACTTTGAAGCTCATGCTATGGGCTTTTTTGGTGGTATGGTTGCCGGTGAAATGACAGAAACCCAGAATGTCGGAATATTAGCTGCATATGAATGGCAGCCTGAAGTAAATGGCTTTTTTGAAGGAGCCTCATTTCAAAATGAGTATGTGAATGTCAACATTAAATTTGTTGAAAGCTGGGATGATAGAGAACAGGCATTACTATTGTTGGATGAAATGTTAGAAGATGGTGTAGATGTTGTATACGCAGCTGGTGACGGATATAATGTACCTGTAATTGAAAGGCTAAGAGAAGAAGGGCTTTATGCAATAGGATTTGTATCAGATCAGTCCGATTTAGGCGAAGGTACAGTTCTAACTAGTACAGTTCAGCATGTGGATGTTCTATATGAATTAGTTGCTGATCGGTTCAATAGAGGCGAATTAGATTCGGGTAATTTATTTTTTGATTTTCCAGATGGAGTTATTTCGATGGGAAAGTATAGTTCAAATGTAGGTGAGGGCATACAAAAGGAGATAGAATCTTACATCCAAGAATACTCAGAAAGTGGACTACTTCCTAATCAAACCAACTAAAAACAAGAGGAGTGTTATGAAATGGAACAACAGGAAAAATCAATGCAGTTTATGCAAATAGCAATGAAATACTTACCAGAGGCTAAAGAAATGTTAGATGAACTTGGTGTTGAAATGACAATGGACAAATTACAACCATTTATGTCATTGTTAACAAAGGTAATGAATGATGCTTATGAACTAGGCAAGAATGAGCAGGAATAAGTAAAAAAAGATGCTGTCCCATAAGTGCCTGGCACTTTGGGACAGCATCTTTTTTATTTCCATTTTTTAAAAAAATCTAAAAGAGGTGATAACTCTCTAAAAACAGGCTTCATCCGTTCTACTGTTCCTATAATGTCATCAACCTGCTGCATTAATTGATAGTATTGATTATAATCAATTTGTTGTTGAGTTGAATCTTTATCCAAGTCAGCTGTAGGTTTGTCATCTACAATATCCTGGTGATTTTCACGAAAGCGACCAATTGAATTAGCGCCAAACATCATTCTTGTAAAAGGATCTCCGTAATTAATTGCTTCATCTTTCTCGCTTATCTCGCTTACCTCGCTTACCTCGCTTACCTTGCTTACTTGCTCTTTCTCCTTTTCATTGTCCATAATGAACACCCCCTTGAACTCTATAATTAAAATTTTCTATACCTTTACTTATAATTTATGTAAAATGCACCAAAGTGTAATAGACATGTATCCTTGAGTGGGAAAAATTAAAATTGGTTTTACTAATTTGGTCACGTTAAAATAACTGAATTATTATTAAGTTGAAATCAAATTGTTGCTAACCAAGATAAAATAGATTAAAATTAGTACCAAGTCATAATATTTGATAATAAAATTTATGTTAAAGAAAAATAGATATGTTTAAGGAGATGCGAATATGAAAGCTGGAATCTTAGGAATTGGTCGTTATGTTCCTGAAAAAATAGTGACTAACCATGATTTAGAGAAGGTGATTGATACTTCTGATGAATGGATTCGTACTAGGACTGGGATCGAGGAACGAAGGATTGCATCCGATGACATTAATACATCAGATATGGCGTTCCATGCAAGTATTGAAGCCATTGAAAAGGCTGGCATCAAGCCTGAAGACATTGATTTAATACTAGTAGCAACTGTTACTCCAGATCGACCTTTTCCATCTGTTTCATGTATGATACAAGAAAAGTTGGGTGCATCTAAAGCAGCAGCTATGGATATTAGTGCTGCATGCGCTGGATTTATGTATGGAATTGCAACTGCAAAGCAGTTTATTGAATCTGGTAGTTATAAAAATGTCCTAGTGGTAGGTGTTGAAAAGCTATCTAAGGTTACTGATTGGGAAGATCGAAATACGGCTGTTTTATTCGGTGATGGGGCAGGTGCTGTCATTCTAGGGCCAGTATCAGATGGCAAAGGGATCTTAGCCTTTGAATTAGGAGCCGATGGCACAGGTGGAAAGCATTTATACCAGGATGAGTATATTATAATGAATGGACGGGAAGTATTTAAATTTGCTGTGCGACAAATGGGTGAATCAAGTATCCGTGTACTCGAAAAGGCTGGTTTATCAAAGGAAGATGTGGACTTCTTAATTCCGCATCAAGCAAATATTCGTATTATGGAGGCAGCAAGACAACGTTTAGACCTTCCAGAAGAAAAGATGTCAAAGACCGTACATAAATACGGGAACACTTCTGCTGCGTCGATTCCGCTTTCATTATATGAAGAAGTAGAAGCTGGAAAGATAAATGATAATGATGTAATTGTCATGGTTGGCTTCGGTGGCGGTTTAACATGGGGAGCCATTGCTTTAAGATGGGGTAAATAAACGAAAGTTTAAAATAATAGATAGGAGCTGACTCTCATTGGAAAAGAAAAGAGTAGTAGTCACAGGACTGGGAGCTTTAACGCCGATTGGAAATGATACTGAAACTTCATGGAGAAACGCGCTAGCAGGTGTTTCTGGGATAGGGCCATTAACTAGGATTAATATAGAAGGGTTACCTGCAAAGGTTGCCGCTGAGCTTAAGGACTTTAATCCTGAAGACTTTATGGAAAAGAAAGATGCTCGTAGAATGGATCGATTCACACAATATGCGTTAGCAGCATCATTTATGGCAGTGAAGGACGCTGATTTAACAATTACAGATGAAATTGCACCTCGAGTTGGAGTGTGGATTGGCTCAGGTATTGGCGGAATGGAAACTCATGAAGAACAGCATAAGATCTTCTTAGAAAAAGGTTATCGCCGAGTGAGTCCATTCTATGTTCCGATGATGATTCCAGATATGGCAGCGGGACAAGTATCCATTGCGCTAGGTGCAAAAGGTATAAATACATGTACAGTAACTGCGTGTGCAACAGGAACAAATTCTATTGGTGATGCATTTAAAGTCATTCAACGCGGTGATGCAGATGTTATGATTACTGGTGGAACTGAAGCTCCCCTAACTAATATGTCATTTGCAGGCTTCTGTTCTGCAAAAGCACTATCGTTTAACCCAGATCCAAAAACAGCAAGTCGTCCGTTTGATAAAAATAGAGATGGATTTGTAATGGGTGAAGGTGCCGGAATTCTTGTTATTGAAGAGTTAGAGCATGCGTTAGCACGTGGAGCAAAGATTTATGCTGAGATTGTTGGATATGGTGCGACTGGAGACGCTCATCATATTACAATGCCTGCTCCAAATGGTGAGGGTGGAGTAAGAGCAATGAGACAAGCGATTCAGGACGCGGGTCTTGAGCCAAGTGACATTGATTACGTAAATGCTCATGGTACTAGTACAGAGTATAATGATAAATTTGAAACATTGGCTATAAAGGAAGTGTTTGGAGAGCATGCTGGTAAATTGGCAATTAGCTCAACAAAATCAATGACAGGACATCTATTAGGCGCCGCAGGTGGAGTAGAAGCAATTTTTTCAATCCTGGCAATTAATGAAGATATTGTTCCTCCAACTATTAATTATGAAACTCCAGACCCAGAATGTGATTTAGATTATGTTCCAAACGAGGCAAGAAAACAAACAGTTCGAGCTGCACTTAGTAACTCACTAGGTTTCGGAGGACATAACGCAACCATTATTTTTAAGAAATATAATTAGTAATTCATTTTGAGGCTTTCCGCTGCTTTTGGGGAAAGTCTCATTTTTTTTTAGATTTCACTTCTTTAGTATCAATGCATACCTTAAATAGTAATCAAAAAAATTGGGGTGTGGACTGATGACACTAGTTAATACAAAGCGTTGGTTGGAAAATCATTATGATGATCCAATTACAATTTGTGAAAAAATTAGAGCTTATTTTAAAAATGAGGGTGTAACTGCTTCTGAGATCTATGATTTCCTAAGTATGAATGGAATGTATAAGCCAGAGAAAAATAAGACTGATCACTTAAACGCATTTATTAATTGTGAATTTTGGGAGATTGTTAGCAAAGAAAGAAAAGCTTTGAAAAAGGAATGGGATGTACCTAATATACCGATCTTTATTTTACCTTCTGATCGAAGAAACAAAATGATAACGAAAGATTATAATGGAAAATCGGGGATAGCCTTCAGTGATAAGTTATTTCTTTTTCTTTCGGATACTAATAGTGCAAAAGAGGTTAAAGCTGTATTTACACATGAATATAATCATGTTTATAGACTTTCTAAAAACAAAAAAAATGAGAGAAAGTATCATCTATTAGATACAATCATCCTTGAAGGTTTAGCAGAGAATGCTGTTCTAGAAAGATTAGGTGAAACAGAAATGGCGAACTGGACCACCTACTATTCAACAAAACAACTCGAAAGATTTTGGATTAAATTAATCTTGCCGAACATAAATCTTACACAAGAGGATCATTTATATCATAGACTTTTATATGGAATTGGTCATTATCCTAAAATGTTAGGTTATTGTGTTGGGTATCATCTTGTAAATCAATATTTAAGAAACAATGATCTAAAGGTCAGTGATATTATTGAGTTACCTTCAGAAGAATTCATCTTGAAAACACCTAATTCACCTACAACAGAATAGCTTAGGGGCTATTCTCTTTTTTTCAACATAATCCGAGGATTTCATCTATTAAAATGTGAAAAAATTCTTTTTTAATATAAGAACTTGTAAGATTTTCTCACATTATTTGTGAAAGAAAGCGTTTACTTTATAATTTTTTTTCGGTAACCGAATACTATTAAAATCTAGTACTTACATTATTTTAGAAAAATAGAGAAATCTTTAAAGATGACGTTAACCGTTTGGAAATCAGGGTTATTTATAAGGGCGTTAATGTAAGGTGACTAAAAGTAATTTTTCAGAATAAGGATAATTGAATATTGCGATAATAAAAAATAGACAAAACTTTTACAAAATTAATAAAATTATAAAAATTAACTTGAATTCGTAATCTTACTGTAATATTATATATTTATAAATTGTGATATTTCTGAACATTCATTATTTTAAATCTTCCATTGGGTTATTATTGCAAGTTTTCATAGATTAATAGTTCTATCTAATTAATTGTCGTTCAATAATTGATAAGGGATGGTGAACGGATGAAAATGTCTCCTCTATTAGAAGTTAAAAACCTTAAAACTCATTTTTTTAAGAAAAAGTCTGTCATTCCCGCAGTAGATGGTGTTGACATAGTTATACATAAAGGTGAAACTGTTGCTCTTGTAGGAGAGTCGGGTTCCGGTAAAAGTATTACCTCTCTTTCCATCATGGGATTGGTTCCAAGTCCAGCAGGCCGGATTGTTGACGGAGAAATTATATTGGATGGTAGAAATCTTGTGGATCTTTCAGAAAAAGATTTGTGTAAAGTTCGTGGCAATGAAATATCAATGATATTTCAAGAACCAATGACTTCATTAAACCCAGTGTTAACAATTGGGGAACAAATAACAGAAGTATTAACCTATCACCAAAAAATATCTAAGAATGAGGCAGTTAAAAAAGCGATTGAACTCCTAGAGATGGTCGGTTTTTCCAGAGCTGCAGAAATTATAAGTGATTATCCACACAGATTATCTGGGGGTATGAGGCAAAGGGTAATGATTGCGATCGCAATGAGTTGTAATCCAAAGCTTTTAATCGCGGATGAACCTACAACCGCTTTAGATGTAACGATTCAAGCGCAAATACTAGATTTAATGAAGGAAGTAAGTCGGAAGTTCGATACATCGATACTATTGATCACTCATGATTTAGGTGTTGTCTCTGAAATAGCTGAAAGAGTTGTTGTCATGTATGGAGGGCAAGTAGTAGAAGAAGCATCTGTTGATGATCTTTTTGAAGATCCACTTCATCCTTATACATTGGGATTAATGAATTCGGTACCTTCGATAGATGGAGAAATATCGAGATTAGAATCCATTGAAGGGAATGTCCCTTCTCCAGAACATATGCCTTCAGGCTGCAGGTTTGCTCCAAGGTGTGGAAAAGCATTTGACCGTTGCGTTACTGAACAACCACAATTAAAAGTAATTGGGAGTCGTTCTGTTCGCTGTTTCTTACATGAGGGGGACGTTAAATGATATCAGTTAATGAAGAAACTAAGGTTCCTACCATAAAAAATGAAGAAACTAGCACACTTTTAGAATTAATTGATGTTAAAAAGTATTTTCCGATAAAAGCTGGGTTACTTCAAAAACAAGTAGGAAATGTAAAAGCAGTCGATGGACTTACATTGAAAATAAAAAAAGGTGAAACAATTGGTATTGTTGGAGAGTCAGGATGTGGTAAATCGACAGCAGGCAGAACGATTATTCGCTTGTATGAACCAACAGAAGGGAAAATTATCTTTAAAGGCACAGATATCTCTCATCTTTCTGAAAATAACTTAAGAAAGACGGTACGTAAGGATATTCAAATGATTTTTCAGGATCCATTTGCTACATTAAATCCTAGAAAAACATTACGCTCGATTATCAAAGAGCCATTGAATACGCACAATCTTTACTCTAAAAAGGACAGAGATGAAAAAGTTAAAGAGTTACTAGATACAGTAGGATTAAATTCTTCTTTCATTAACCGTTATCCCCATGAGTTTTCCGGCGGTCAAAGGCAAAGGATAGGCATTGCGAGAGCATTGGCGTTAAAACCTGAACTAATCATTGCTGATGAAGCTGTTTCAGCGTTGGATGTTTCAATACAAGCCCAAATTATTAATCTAATGCAGGATCTCCAAAGTGAATTTGGACTGACTTATATCTTCATCTCTCATGATTTAAGTGTTGTCAGACATATAAGTGATCGTGTTGCAGTGATGTATTTGGGAAAAATGATGGAACTTGCACCAAAAACTGATCTATATACAGAACCACTTCACCCTTATACACAAGCACTTCTCTCAGCAGTTCCAACACCAAGGTCAAGAAATGGTGTTAAAAGAGAAAGAATTGTCCTGAAAGGTGAGCTTCCAAGTCCATCAAATCCACCAACTGGTTGTGTGTTTCATACAAGATGCCCTGCTGCTACTGAAATATGTAAACAAGTTATCCCGCAATTTAAAGAGGTAAATAAAGAACATTTTGTTGCCTGCCATTTGTATGAATAAGCATTAAATTTGAAATCTACCTTGAAAGGGGGCGGTAGCGGATAGGGGAAAGGTTTAGAGAATTTACTTTTTTATATTAAATCAAAATGATAGGGGGAAATTATAATGAATTTTAAAAAATCGGCATGGTTTTTACTTTGTTTAACTTTTGCAATGTCATTATTTTTAGCTGCTTGTTCTGGTGGAAATACTGCGGAGGAACCAGCAGAAAAACCTGAAGAAACACCAGCTGAGGAGCCGAGTGGTGAACCAGTACAAGGTGGAGATTTAATTGCAGGATCAATCGGTGAACCTACCCTTTTCAATCCTTACTATTCAACTGACGTTCCAAGTTCTGATATCGAAGGCTTAATTTATAATGGTCTTTTGACTTCGGACGAGAAGTTCGAGCCTCAAATGGATTTGGCTGAGAGTGTTGACCAATCAGAAGATGGTTTAACTTTTACTGTCAAATTAAGAGAAGATGTTAAATTCCATGATGGAGAGCAAATGACAGCGGATGATGTTGTTTTCTCTTACAGCATTCCTCTTCAAGAAGACTATATTGGTGAGCGTGGTTCCAATTTTGAGTCTTTAGAAAGTGTAACAAAAATTGATGACTATACTGTAGAGTTTAAATTAAATAAAGTTGATGTTACTTTCTATCCAATTACACTTAGCTATGCAGTATTACCAGAACATCTTTTAAAAGACGTACCTGTGGGTGAATTAGGTGAAAATGAGTTCAATACTAAAGCTCCAGTAGGAACTGGGCCATTCAAATTCGAAGAATGGAAAGATGGAGAGTATGTTAAGGTTGTTGCGAATGATGATTATCATGAAGGTCGTCCATATCTAGATTCAATCACTTACAAAATTGTACCTGATCAAAATTCTCTATTAGCTCAATTACAAGCAGGAGACATTGATTTCATGGTTGTTCCAGGAACAGATATTGAAACTGCAAAAGGATTCTCTGGAATCAAAATTGAGTCTGATTTAGCTCTATCTTATACTTACCTTGGATTTAACCAACAGCAAGAACGTTTCCAAGATCCAAAAGTGCGTCAAGCTTTAACACATGCTGTAAACAGACAAGAAATTGTTGATGCTGTAATGAATGGTGATGGTCAAATAGCTAACGTACCAGAGTCTCCATTATCATGGGCATACAATGATGAAGTACCAGTATTTGAATATGATCCAGAAAAAGCAAAATCATTGCTTGCTGAAGCAGGTTGGGAAGATACAGACGGTGATGGAATTCTTGACAAAGATGGAGAGAAATTCTCATTTGTCATTAAAACGAACCAAGGTAACAAAATCCGTGAAGATATTGTTGTAGTATTACAACAACAATTTAAAGAAATTGGAATTGAAGCAACACCTGAAATCGTTGAGTGGAGTGCATATATTGAGCAAATTTCAGCACCTAACTGGGATTATGATGCCCTAGTATTAGGATGGAGTTTATCAACATTCCCGGATGCGTCTGATATCTTCCATTCAAATCAAATTGAAGAAGGCTTAAACTTTGTTTGGTACAAAAACGAAGAAGCTGATAAGTTAATGGAAAAAGCTAAAACAACAATTGATCAAGATGAATACAAAGAACTTTATTCTCAAATATACAAAATCATTGCTGAAGATCAAGCATACACATTCTTATACTATCCAAACGTACATCGCGCAATGCCGGAAAATCTTCAAGGCTATGTGTTTAACGCAAAGAGCGATTTCTATGATGCTAACAAATGGTGGTTAGCAGAATAAACTAACCTAATTAAACCTTTAAAAAAGGGAGGGATTTTCCCTTCCTTTTTCTGTTTTTTAAAGACGTATAATATATGCACCCCCAGCTACTTTTAAAAAAAGTAGACGAATGTTTTAATTTGAAAACTAACGAATTTTTAATAAGTCGTTCAAAATAAATAAAAAAATGTGTAAAGGAGAATTGGAGATGGCGACATATATTATTCGTAGAATCATAATGGCTATTCCTCTATTAATAGGAATTACTATCATTTCGTTCGCAATAGTCAAGATGGCTCCAGGTGGACCAACGGCGTTAATGATGGACCCGAATATAAAGCCAGAAAACAGAGAGAAATTTATTGAAAAATATGGACTGAATGATCCGATACACGAACAATATTTAAAGTGGTTAGGTAATATGGCGAAAGGCGATTTTGGAACTTCTTTAGTTCGTAAAGGGACTCCAGTTAGTGAAATGGTTATTAATCGTCTTCCTAATACATTATTATTAATGGTGGTCTCGACCTTATTAGCTGTTCTAATTTCAATTCCTTTTGGTATTTTATCAGCAACGAGGCCTTACTCTAAACTCGATTACTCAGTTACAATCACATCGTTTTTAGGACTAGCAACACCGAACTTTTGGCTCGGACTTATATTGATTATGTTCATGTCTGTCAATTTAGGTTGGTTTCCAACAGGTGGTACACATACATTAAACGAACCGTTTAGTATATGGGACCGGTTGCATCATTTAATATTACCTGCATTTGTGCTTGCTACAGCAGATATGGCAGGTTTGACGAGATATACTCGTACTAGCATGTTGGAGGTTATCCAACAGGATTATATGAGGACTGCCAGAGCAAAAGGGTTTAGGGAAAGTAAAGTAATTTATAAACATGGTTTAAGAAATGGGTTGATACCAGTCATTACCATTTTCGGCTTGATGTTACCAACCTTTATTGGTGGAGCCGTTATTGTTGAACAAGTATTTGCATGGCCTGGTATTGGGAAATTGTTTTTTGATTCTGCCTTTCAACGTGATTATCCCGTGATTATGGCATTAACAGTAATATCTGCAGTCTTTGTTGTAATTGGAAATTTACTAGCTGATATTTTGTATGCTGTATTTGATCCGCGAATTGAGTATTAAGAAGGGGGAGATATCTATTGGCGCAACCAAACCTGACACCAAATATGTCGGAAAATGTGACATTGAACCAAGGTATCAGTGAAAAGCCTGATACAATGTCAAAGATTATAATTGGAAAATTTATAAAAAATAAACTTGCGGTAATTGGATCAATTATTCTATCGATTATCATCATGGCAGCAATATTAGCTCCTATTATTGCGCCGTATTCCTTTGAGGAGCAAAGACTACTAGATAAATTAAAGCCACCAAGCTCTGAGTTTTTGCTGGGGACTGATAAATTTGGTCGAGACTTATTAACTCGTTTGCTTTACGGAGCAAGAATCTCGTTGCTTGTTGGATTCGCTTCTGTATTTGGAGCAATTACAATTGGAACATTAATTGGATCTTTAGCAGGTTATTTTGGTGGAAAGCTAGATGCAATCTTAATGCGTTTTGTTGATGTATTATTATCAATTCCTAGTATATTTCTTTTAATTACTCTAGTTACCATCTTTCAACCAGGCGTAGATAAATTGATTCTTATTTTCGCGTTAACTGGTTGGATGGGGACGGCACGTTTAGTGCGTGGTGAGTTCTTATCACTTCGTACTAGAGAATTTGTTCTAGCTTCAAAAACGATTGGCACAAGAAGTTACAAAATTATATTTTCTCACATCCTTCCCAATGCGATGGGCCCAATTATCGTCTCTGCGACATTGCAGATTGGTGGGGTAATCTTGGCAGAGTCTGCACTAAGTTATTTAGGTTTAGGTATCCAACCACCAACACCAAGTTGGGGTAATATGCTCCAAGATGCACAGAACTTTACTATAATGCTAACTGCATGGTGGTACCCTTTATTCCCAGGGTTAATGATTTTAATAACTGTGCTTTGTTTCAATTTTGTTGGTGATGGCTTAAGAGATGCGCTGGATCCTAAGGTTAACAATTAATTGTTTGCCAAATATAGTTCAATTTAAATTCTAAGAGGTTGTCCCATAAGTGTTTGATAACACCAATCCTCTATCTAATGGATGAAGCTCGATTCTTCCACTAGATACTGAGAAGTGGTGCCTGGCACTTTAATTTTGGGGCAACCTCTTTTTTTGTGTAATGAAAAAAACTAATTTAGTGCATGTAAGCGTTAAAGTGCGAAATTATGTTATCTTTAAATAATATTAATATTTTAAAAATTTAGAAAACAAGCCAAATGTTAAGAAATTATTAAAAAATTGTTATCCCTTCCATAATATAATTGATGTTGATGTTATATAAGTATGATAAGTTCTTAATAGTGTAAATTATTTTGAAAAAGAATTATTATTAAGTGTTCCTAAGTATTGTTCAGTAAAATTAAGTGGAAATTAAAATTTTAAAATAGTCTTGCAATTTCAGAATAGTTTTAATAGAATAATAAATGAAAGAATAGTTGTAAAATTCAATATTAATAAATTTTTAAAAATAAACTTGATATTGCGAAATATATATAATAAAATACAAGTATTGTTATTTTCAGATAATTTTGTTTAGTTGAATATAGATTGATAAAATCATAGATTGTATGATCTGTTATTTAAATTTTCAGAATAATTAATACTCTAACAGATTCTTTGAATGGATCATGTGTAGAAAAGGGTGAAATTGGATATGTCTACATTACTAGAAGTGAAAAACTTAAAGACACACTTTTTTAAAAAGAAGACAGTTATCCCAGCTGTTGATGGCGTTGACATTAAAATAAACAAAGGCGAAACGGTTGCACTAGTTGGTGAATCTGGTTCAGGTAAGAGTATTACCTCGCTATCCATAATGGGACTTGTACCAAGTCCGGCTGGTAAGATAGTTGAAGGTGAAATTTTACTAGAAGGTAAAAACCTTGTGAGTTTAAATGAAGCTCAGCTTTGTAAAGTACGAGGAAATGAAATTTCTATGATTTTCCAAGAACCAATGACCTCTTTAAATCCAGTTTTAACAATTGGAGAGCAAATTACTGAGGTTTTAACTTATCACCAAAAAATGTCGAAAAATGAAGCAACAAAAAAGGCGATTGAGTTATTAGAAATGGTAGGGTTTTCTCGAGCTGCTGAATTAGTAAGTGAATTCCCGCACCGTCTTTCAGGTGGTATGAGACAAAGAGTCATGATTGCGATTGCGATGAGTTGTAATCCAAAGCTTCTAATTGCAGATGAACCGACCACTGCACTAGACGTTACGATTCAAGCTCAAATCCTTGATTTGATGAAAGAAGTTAGTAAAAAGTTCGATACATCTATTCTATTAATTACTCATGATTTAGGCGTTGTTTCAGAAATTGCTGAAAGAGTTGTAGTAATGTATGGCGGACAAGTTGTGGAAGAAGCGTCAGTTGATGAGTTATTTGAAATGCCTCTTCATCCATATACAGAGGGTCTAATGAATTCAGTACCTTCTATTGATGGTGAGATATCTCGTTTACAATCAATTGAAGGAAATGTACCGTCACCTGAAAATATGCCAAAGGGCTGTCGTTTTGCTCCTCGCTGTTCCAAAGCATTTGACCGTTGTTTTGCAGAACAACCACAATTAAAAGTAATAAATGGAAATCGTTCTGTACGATGCTTTTTACATGAGGATAGGGAGGTAGCTAAATGATTGACTCAACAAACCTTGAAAAAGAGCAACAAGTAAAAGAGGAAACAACTACTTTACTTGAATTACAAAATATGAAGAAGTATTTCCCTATTAAAGCTGGATTGCTTCAAAAAACAGTTGGAAATGTAAAGGCTGTTGATGGTATTACTCTAAAGGTTAAAAAAGGTGAAACACTAGGGATCGTTGGTGAATCTGGTTGTGGTAAATCTACGGCTGGTCGCACAATCATTCGTCTGTATGAACCTACTGAAGGGAAAATCATCTTTAAGGGTCAAGATATTAGTCATATGGGTGAAAGTGAGCTTAGAAAGTCTATTCGTAAAGACATCCAAATGATTTTCCAAGATCCGTTTGCTACATTAAATCCACGAAAAACATTACGTTCTATTATTAAAGAGCCGATGAATACACATAATCTTTATAAACCTAAAGAACGTGATGAGAAAGTAAAAGAGTTATTAGAAACTGTTGGATTAAATTCATCCTTCATTAATAGATATCCACATGAGTTTTCCGGTGGACAGCGTCAACGTATTGGAATTGCGAGAGCATTAGCACTAAAACCTGATTTAATTATTGCTGATGAAGCTGTTTCCGCATTAGACGTTTCAATTCAAGCACAAATCATTAATTTGATGCAGGATTTACAGAAAGACTTTGGACTTACCTACATCTTTATCTCGCATGACTTAAGTGTTGTTCGTCATATTAGTGATAGAGTTGCAGTTTTATATTTAGGTCAGATGATGGAGTTAGCTAATAAAGTAGATCTCTATGCGAACCCATTACATCCATATACGCAAGCATTACTTTCTGCTGTTCCTGTGCCTAAAGGAAGCAAGGGTGTTAAACGTGAGCGTATTGTACTAAAAGGAGAGCTACCTAGTCCATCAAATCCACCTACTGGCTGTGTGTTCCATACTCGATGTCCTGCAGCAACGGAAATTTGTAAACAAGTAGTGCCTCAATTTAAGGAAGTGGAAAAAGACCACTTTGTTGCTTGTCATCTTTATGAATAAGATGATTGCAGTAATAAAAAGGTCTTGATCCTTGAGAGTGAAAGATAACATAGTTATTTTCACTCTCAAGCATATATATAAGGAAAAGGGGAGGAAATGAAATGAAGTTAAGAAAATCTGCATGGCTATTATTAGTTTTAACTCTAGCTATGTCAATGTTTTTAGCAGCTTGTGGTGGAAATAATGCTGATGAGCCTGCTAAAGAAGACACAGATGGAGAAACAGCAGCACCAACAGGTGAACCAGTTACTGGTGGAGATATCATCGTAGGTTCAATTGGAGAGCCAACATTATTCAACCCATTATATTCAACTGATGTTTCAAGTTCTGATATCGAAGGATTTATCTTCAGTGGATTAGTTAGTGGTGATACTGAGTTTAACCCTGTTAATGATTTAGCTACAGATGTTAAAATGTCAGAAGATGGATTAACATTCACTGTTACATTACGTGAAGATGTTAAATGGCATGATGGAGAAGCTTTCAATGCGGATGATGTAGTATTTACATTTGGTGTTCCTAAGCACCCAGACTATGCTGGTGAGCGTGGATCTGCTTTTGAAACATTAGAAACTGTAACAAAAATTGATGACTACACTGTAGAATTCAAACTTAATCAAGTGGATGCTACTTTCCACCCAATTACTTTAAGTTACTTTATCTTACCAGAACATATCTTAGGTGAGGTTCCTGTAGCTGACCTAGGTGAACATGAATTTAATACAAAATCTCCAGTTGGTACTGGTCCATTCAAGTTTGAAGAGTGGAGAGATGGAGAATATGTTAAAGTTGTAGCAAATGACGATTTCTATGATGGTCGTCCATACTTAGATTCAATCACATACAAAATTGTTCCTGACCAAAATTCATTATTAGCTCAATTACAAGCTGGTGATGTTGACTTTACAGAAGTTCCAGGTACTGATCTTGAAACTGTAAAATCATTTGATGGAATTAAGGTTGAATCTGGATTAGGTTTATCTTACACATATTTAGCATTTAACCTACAACAAGAACGTTTCAATGATGTGAAAGTACGTCAAGCAATGACACATGCTATTAATCGTGAAGAAATCGTACAAGCTGTAATGAATGGTGATGGAGAAGTTGCACATGTTCCAGAATCACCATTATCATGGGCTTATAACGATGATGTTCCAAGATTTGAGTTTGACCAAGAAAAAGCAAAATCATTACTTGCTGAAGCTGGATGGGAAGATACTGATGGCGATGGCATCTTAGATAAAGATGGAGAGAAATTCTCTTTCACAATCAAAACGAACCAAGGTAACAAAATTCGTGAAGATATTGTTGTAGTATTACAACAACAATTAAAAGAAGTTGGTATTGAAGCAACACCTGAAATCGTTGAGTGGAGTGCTTATATTGAGCAAATTTCTGCTCCGAACTGGGATTTTGATGCAATGGTATTAGGTTGGAGTATGTCTACATTCCCTGACCAATATGATATCTTCCATTCTAGCCAAAGAGAAGAAGGACTTAACATGCACTGGTATTCAAATGCTGAAGCTGATAAGTTAATGGAAGAAGCAAAACAAATTCTAGATCAAGACGAGTATAAAGAAATTTATGGTAAGATTTATAACATTCTTGCTGAAGAGCAAGCTTATACTTTCTTATACTATCCAAATGTTCACCGTGCAATGCTTGAGAACATACAAGGTTACGAGTTCCATGCAAAGAGTGAATTCTACAATATCCACAAATGGTGGATTGCTGAATAATAGTTAGACAATATGTATTGAACAAAGGGGAGGGGCTCTTCCTTCCCCTTTGTATTTAATTAAGAGTTAGCTCTAATCATGGGCGGTTTCGTCCACCAAAATTAAAAGTACAACACTTTGAGACAGAAGGAGAATAAGCTATGGCATCTTATATCATCCGAAGAATTTTAATGGCTATTCCCTTATTAATTGGAATTACCATCATTTCATTTGCGATTGTTAAAATGGCACCAGGTGGACCTACTGCAATGATGATGGATCCAAATATTAAGCCGGAAAACAGAGAAAAGTTTATTGAAAAATATGGTCTAAATGACCCGGTTCATGTTCAGTATGTCAAATGGTTAGGTAATATGGCCAAAGGTGATTTTGGTACCTCTCTTGTACGTAAAGGGACACCAGTTAGTGAAATGATTATCAATCGTCTGCCTAATACATTATTATTAATGGTTGTTTCAACATTATTAGCTGTACTTATATCAATTCCGTTTGGAATTATGTCCGCCACGAGGCCGTATTCTAAGTTGGATTACTCAGTCACAATCACATCCTTTTTAGGACTAGCCACACCAAACTTTTGGTTAGGACTTATTTTAATTATGTTTTTATCAGTTAATTTAGGTTGGTTTCCGACCGGAGGTACCCACACATTAAACGCTCCGTTTAGTATTTGGGACCGGATACACCATTTAATTTTACCAGCTTTTGTTCTTGCAACAGCTGATATGGCTGGTCTCACTAGATACACTCGTACAAGTATGCTTGAGGTTATAAGACAAGATTATATGAGAACTGCTCGTGCAAAAGGTTTTAGAGAAGCTAAGGTTATTTATAAACATGGTTTACGTAATGGTTTAATTCCTGTTATAACAATATTTGGTTTAATGCTACCTACATTTATTGGTGGTTCAGTAATTGTTGAACAAGTGTTTTCTTGGCCTGGAATCGGAAAACTGTTCTTTGATTCCGCATTTACTCGTGACTATCCAGTTATCATGGCATTAACAGTTATATCCGCAGTGTTTGTTGTAATCGGTAATCTTATTGCTGATATTTTATATGCTGTGTTTGATCCACGGATTGAGTACTAAGAAGGGGGAACATTCATGTCACAACCAAACTTAACACCAGGTACCCCTAATACTGTGGCTTTAAACCAGGGGGTTGCTAATAAGCCTGATACAATGACAAAAATTATTATTAATAAATTTCTGCGAAATAAATTAGCTGTAATTGGGGCTGTAATTCTAACAATCATTATCTTAGCAGCTGTATTTGCACCAGTTATTGCTCCTTATTCATTTGAAGAACAAAGTCTAATCGATAAACTAAAACCACCTGGTGAGGAATACTTATTAGGTACAGATAAATTTGGTCGTGATTTATTAACTCGATTATTATTTGGAGCAAGAATCTCTCTATTAGTTGGATTTGTTTCTGTATTTGGTGCTATTACAATTGGAACATTAATTGGATCTGTTGCAGGTTACTTTGGTGGAAAATTAGATGCTATACTAATGCGTTTTGTAGATATTTTATTATCTATTCCAAGTATCTTTTTACTTATTACATTAGTAACGATTTTCCAACCAGGTGTAGACAAGCTTATTCTGATTTTCGCTTTAACAGGATGGATGGGTACAGCTCGTCTAGTTCGTGGGGAATTTTTATCATTGAGAACTCGAGAGTTTGTTCTAGCATCAAAAACAATTGGAACGAGAAGTCACACTATTATCTTCTCGCATATTTTACCTAATGCAATGGGCCCGATTATTGTTTCGGCTACATTACAAATCGGTGGAGTTATTCTAGCTGAATCTGCATTAAGTTATCTTGGTTTAGGTATTCAACCACCAACACCTAGTTGGGGGAATATGCTTCAGGATGCTCAAAACTTTACAATTATGTTAACAGCTTGGTGGTATCCATTATTCCCAGGGTTAATGATTCTAATAACAGTATTATGCTTTAACTTTGTCGGAGATGGACTTCGTGACGCATTGGATCCTAAAGTAAATGACTAAAAAAATAACTAAAAGTCAAGAGATAATCTTGGCTTTTTTGTTTTGCTGTCTGCATGAAAAATGTGCTATGAAGCTGAAGTGAATCAGACAAAACTGCGGTCGGATAGTGAAGTTAGTGCAATAGGAGGCCTGTATCAGACAAAACAGATGGTCTGAGATAAGAGTTTGTTCAATAGGACGCCTCTATTAGACAAAACAGGTGGACTGAGAGGAGAGTTTGTCTAATAGAAGGCGTCTATCAGACAAAACAGGTGGTCCGGGAGGAGAGTTTGTCCAATAGAAAGCGTCTATCAGACAAAACAGGTGGTCCAGGAGGAGAGTTTGTCTAATAGGAAGCGTCTATCAGACAAAACTGCCAATCCGAGTAGTGACTTTGTCTGATAGCTATGAACCTGACAAATACTTATAAAATCAATAGCACATCTTTTAAATTTGTCATAATTTATAAATGAATACATATGATTGAAATAAAGGTGGACAAGTGTAGGGGGCTATAGATACCAATGGGGAATCAAAAGGCGATGCTAAGGACAAGCTTTTATGATTTTTAGATTATTTATCTTCTTAATAGGTTTTGGAATTTCGATTGCTGGTGGGATTAGTACCATTGCCTACCTAAATCTCTTAGCAACAGGTAGTAATATTATTGAATATCTATCGTATATTTCATCTCGAATAGAATGTTATTTGCTTCCACTTGGACTAATCATCATATGGTTAAGCATCTATGTTCCATCTAGTCGTAAGAGAGAATAACATAAATACCTATTTTCCAATTGGGATGGAATATGTGGATAGAGACTCATTAAAAAATAACATTATATGAATAAATTGGAATAAATTTTTTAAGGACTGCCTATACTGTTGACAAACGGTTGAAGTGAGGGGTAGAAAATGTTATATCTACATGATATTTGGGTTAATTGGTTTGAGGGCGAAGAGAATGGTTACAACGTGTGTCATTTTCATGAATGGCGCAAGGACGATAGTGTAGAACTTTTAGATCAGGTCCCTTTGCTAAAAATTGATTCATTATTATTTAATTACATTGAAAATGACTTAGTAGAATTACCAGGCCAACTTTTAAAAGATGTTTATCAAAAGGCATATGTTCGTAAAAATCATGAAAGAATTCAATTAGATTATTGTTTTATTGTTACAGATGGGAAAGGAATCATTGCGATTGACACGATAGGCTATACCTTACCTATTAGAAAGAGTAGACTGATTCCTCGTCAGGAGCAATTAGTGTATGATATGATCAGTGACCAAGTAAGTACTGAATACACCTATGATATTACTAATATAAGTAATGGAAAAGAGTATCATATATTATCTCCATCTCCAATAGAAATGGCTGGACTTACTAGAAAAGAAAGACAATTAAAGCAATTGCTATTTATGGCTTTAGACCAATTACAGTCAACTAAAAATGTAGCTGAAGTTCGTTACTGGTTTACTGAGTGGTCCCCACTAAAATATGAGATGATTCAGAATATGGATTTTGAAGATGCTTGGGAACAGCTTTATAATGAAACTAGATTAGGTTGGACAAGCCAGCATGAAAAATTATGTGAGAATTTAATAAAAGGTCAGCCATTTTTTGAAAAGCTATGGGAAATGGAGCATGAGCCTAAAGTAAATTAGGATGACATAAATGTCATCCTTTTTGCGGTCAATTTAAGAGATTATTTTCTTTTTCGCCCAAGTCCCATGCCGTTTTCCATTTTTTTTAGAGTCTTAGAAGCAACAAGATTAGCTTTAGCTGCTCCTTGATCAAGAATCGTATCCAATTCATCGGAATTAATGTAGTAATTAAATTTTTCTTGTATAGGTTTTAATGTACTAATTAGAACTTCGGCTAGATCAGCTTTAAATTCTCCATATCCTTTTCCATCATATCTACTGACAATCTCTTGGATAGGTTCATTACTTAAAACTGAATAGATGGTTAATAAGTTTGAAATTCCGGGTTTATTTTCACGATTATATTCAACAATTCCTTCAGAGTCTGTGACAGCACTCTTAATCTTCTTTTCAATTTGTTTTGGGTCATCCAACAATGTAATAAATGATTTTGTATTAGGATCTGATTTGCTCATTTTTTTTGTTGGATCAACTAATGACATAATACGAGCTCCCTCTTTTGGGATGCGTGGTTCAGGTATAGTAAAAATGTCGTTAAATTTTTTATTAAATCGTTCAGCAAGATCGCGAGTTAACTCGATGTGTTGCTTTTGATCCTCTCCAACTGGTACAACTTCTGTATTGTATAGCAATATATCAGCAGCCATTAGCGGAGGGTAAGTTAATAGACCAGCAGATACTGCTTCTTTGCCATTTGATTTATCTTTGTATTGTGTCATTCTTTCAAGTTCACCGATATAAGCTACACATTGAAGCATCCATCCAGCTTGAGCATGTGCTGGAACCTCTGATTGTATAAATAGAGTTGACTTATTTGGGTCTATCCCAATTGCGAGGTATAATGCAGCCAAACGTCTTATGTTGTTCCTGAGCTCTAGACGGTCTTGCGGTACTGTCACTGAGTGTTGATCTACGATACAAAAATAGCAATTGTTATCTTCTTGTAATTCAATAAATTGCTTCATTGCACCAATATAATTTCCTAAAGTAACTGAACCACTAGGTTGAATGCCTGAAAAAATGGTTTTCAACTGTAACACTCTCCTTGACATATTATTTTTTATGAAGCTATCTTAGTAGGTTGTTATGTATTTTTTTCCAAATAAAAAAACCATCTCCCCTATATAGGATTAGGGACGAATGGTTACCGCGTTGCCACCCTAGTTATTTCAAATTGAAATCACTTAGATCTGTTTTTAGATAAACAGAAACCTTATAACGTGAGGTCAACCGTCTTTTACCTACTAAAAGGTTCAGTAAAGATGCTTAGAAGCCCATTCCACACTCTCCATTACTTGTTTACACCAACCACAAGCTCTCTTTAAATGGTAAAAATGTGTACTCTTCTTCATCAGTGCATATTTTATCCTTCAATTAAACCAATTATATATAAATTTTCTGAGAGATGCAAACATCAATATATTAATAGAGCAATCATCATCAAGATTAGTAAAATGATACCTGTCATTAAGAACGAAGAAATCGAGACTTTGGTAGTTTGTTCTGAGGGTAGTCGCATTTGTTCAACGTCCTCTTCAAGTTCTTTGATTTTTACTGTATTTTTATAAAATTTTCTAAATGCAAAGGTAATCCCATCAAAAAAACCAGCCTTTGATATAAAAATTAATAATGATAAGAGTATAAAACAGGAAGAAAAGATAAATGTTATGTTTATAAAATGTAGTAATGAAATTTGTTGATAAATGAATAACGAAAGAACTAATACGAGAATAATCGTGATCACGGTATAAGTTAGAGGTTTGAGTAGTTTATTAATCATTTTTCATATCTCCATTTTTAAGATTTCTTCATTATAGCGCTGAGTAAGGGTGTAGTAAAGGGTTTTGATTTTTTAGTATAACTTTATTGTAGTTTAGGAAATTATACAAGTATATAGTATTGTCGGTTTTTTTACATAAAAATACATAGAAGGAAGTAGGGTTCCAAAAATGTAAGCGAATCCTAAAGGTTTAAAATAGGACTTTGTTCCTATTTTACAGGAAATTAACCTTGGTATTTAACCGTTTGTGTATTTTAACCAAAAAAAACCAATGCATGCGCTGTGTTGGAATTGTATAATTGTTGTTACGTCCTAAAAAGCGAATAAGTTTTTTCGGAATAATAAATAAGGAGGACATATAATGAAAAAACAAAAATACTTACTATTTCTTGTGTTGACACTTCTTCTAAGTACAGTTTTGGCAGCATGTGGTACTGGTGGGGACACAGCAAAAGAAACTGATGAAGCAGCAGGTGAAGATGTTAAACAAGAACTAAATATTCTAGAAACTGCTGAAATCCCAACAATGGACACAGTAATGGGTACTGATTCAGTGGCATTTAATGTAATGAATCAAGTATATGAAGGATTATACCGACTTGATGAAAATAACAAGCCGGTGGAAGGTGTTGCTACAGATCATACAGTAAGTGAAGATGGTACTGTTTATACTTTTAACCTTCGTGATGATGCAACTTGGTCAAATGGAGAAAAAGTTACTGCTAATGATTTTGTATTTGCTTGGCAACGTGCTCTTAATCCAGCAACAGCATCTGAGTATGGACCATACATGATGGCTGGTGTAATCAAAAATGCAGCTGAAATTGCAGAGGGTACTTTAGCTCCGGAAGAATTAGCTGTTAAAGCGGTGGATGACACAACCCTTGAGGTTACATTACTTCGTCCAGTACCTTATTTCGATACGTTAATGACATTTCCAACTTTCTTCCCGCAAAACGAAGCGTTTGTTACAGAGCAAGGTGAAAACTACGCTTTAGAAACTGATCAAATGATTTATAATGGGCCATTTGTTCTTTCTAATTGGGAACATGAAGTAGGTTGGACAATGAAGAAGAGTGAAGATTATTGGGATGCGGATGCTGTAAAGCTTGAAGCAATCAATGTAAAGGTTGTTAAAGATCCAGCAACTGCTGTTGGTTTATATGATACGAATAAAATTGATATGTCAGGTCCATTATCTTCGGAATTCGTTGATAAATATAAATCACATGAAGACTTTATGTCGTATGGTGAACCAACTATATTCTGGTTTAAATATAATCAAACACGTAATGAGGCACTAGCAGATGTAAATGTAAGAAGAGCTATTTCAATGGCAATTGATAAACAAGGTATGACAGATGTGATCTTAAACAATGGTTCTGTTCCAGCTAATTATGCAGTACCAGCTGATTTCGTTGCACATCCTGAAACAAATGAAGATTTCCGTGCTAAATATGGTGATTTCAATGAGTACAATGTTGAAGAAGCGAAAAAGTTTTGGACTCAAGGCCTTGAGAAGTTAGGTGCTGATGCAGTCACGCTTGAAATTCTTGGTGGAGACACAGAAACTGCAGTAAAAATGCAAGAATATATCAAGAATCAACTTGAGAAAAACCTTCCTGGGTTAACAATTAATCTTAAAAATGTACCATTTAAACAACGTTTAGATTTAGATACTAATATGGATTATGATATTCAGCTTGCAGGTTGGGGACCAGATTACTTAGATGCGATGTCTTTTGCGGATCTTTGGGTAACAGATGGTGGAAACAATAAAATGGGATATTCGAATCCTGAATATGATCGTTTAATTGAAGAAGCAAGAACAACTTTAGCGGATGATCCAGTAGCTCGTTTCGAAGCAATGCAGGAAGCGGAGAGAATCCTTTTAGAAGAGGATGCAGCAATTGGACCATTGTACCAAAGAGGAACATCACAACTTTTAAGACCACATGTGAAGAATCTTTATATCCATTCATTTGGACCTGATTATTCATTTAAATGGACTACGATTGAAAAATAGTTAGACCTTAAAAATTATATAAAAAGAGGATGACTTTATTGCATAGATTTTTGTCACGGGGATTTACCTACTGACTTTAATCTTTGCTAGTTATCCTCTTTTTCAGTATAACAGAATAGTTAGAAAATTTTATTAAATGTATGTCGTTTTTAAATTAGGCTGTTTTCGTATAAATTGTTGCTTTTAAAGCCGCAGGCTGAATACACTCCGCGTCCGGTGGGTGTCCAGTGAGCCTCCTCGTCGCTTTGCTCCTGCGGGGTCTCACTTTGGCCACTGGTCCCACAGGAGTCTACGTGTATTCATCCTGCTTGTCTACCAATTCAATATTTTATTACTAAAACAACAGACTCTTTTAGAAAACAGCCTTAAATTAAAATATCCAAATAGGGGGTGTACTGGATGATTAAGTACTTGTTTCAAAGAGTGTTATTTATGATTATTACCTTATTTATTATTGCTTCTGCTACTTTCTTTTTAATGAAGCTTATGCCAGGTACTCCATTTACAGCGGAAGAAAAAATGACTGAGCAACAAAAAATTGTTGTACAGGAAAAGTATGGATTAAATGACCCAGTACCAATTCAATATGCAAAATATATGGGGAATTTAGTAAGAGGTGACCTAGGTATTTCCTTTCAATTTGATGGAAGAGATGTAACAGGTTTAATTCTTGATCGAATCGGACCTTCTGCATACTTAGGGTTTCAGTCATTACTAGTTGGTACCGTTATTGGTGTGTTATTGGGAATTCTTGCAGCAATTAAGCAAAATACGATTTATGATTATGGTTCAACGATCTTTGCTGTTTCCGGTAAGTCTGTTCCCTCATTTGTTTTTGCGGGTCTCTTACAATATTTTGTTGGGGTGAAATTGGGTTGGTTTCCAGTGGCATTTTGGGAAGGTTTCGAATATACGGTACTTCCAACGATTGCACTGGCTATGTTCCCGTTAGCGACAACTGCAAGATTTATGAGAACTGAAATGATTGAAGTGCTAAATTCGGATTATATATTACTAGCAAGGGCAAAAGGTGTTAGTCCTTTTAAGATTGCGTTCAAACATGCGTTGAGAAATGCATTAATTCCTATTATTACTGTATTAGGTCCATTAGCTGTGAGTTTAATGACTGGTTCATTAGTTATTGAAAAGATTTTCTCGATACCAGGACTTGGTGAACAGTTCGTTCGATCTATTACATCTAACGACTATCCAGTCATTATGGGAACGACCCTTTTCTTTGCAGCTTTATTTATTTTTATCGTACTAATTGTGGATATTCTTTATGGAGTTATTGATCCACGTATACGGTTGGCTGGAGGTAAAAAATAATGAAACAAACGATTGAGAATTTACCGAAAGAACTTTTTGAACCAGCACAATTGGATAGCACCAAAGGAGAAGAAATAGCAAAACCAAGTTTAACTTATTGGCAAGATGCTTGGAGAAGCTTACGCAAAAATAAAGCGGCAATCTTTGGATTGATTCTATTAATTATTGTTGCGTTTCTAGCTATTTTTGGGCCTATGATGAATAATTATGGGTTTGATGACCAAAACCTTTCACGTGCTAAATTACCTCCAAAGATTCCAGTGTTAGAACATATTGGCTGGCTTGGTGTTGATGGTACAATGGAAGCGCCGGATGGCAGTGGTAGAGTGGATGTCTACGAACAGAAAGGAATTACTGATTACTTTTGGTTTGGAACAGATGGTCTTGGTCGAGATTTATGGACTAGAGTATGGTCAGGTACTCGTATATCGTTATATATCGCATTATTAGCTGCAGTGATAGATATGATTATCGGGGTAGCTTATGGTGGCATCTCTGCTTATTATGGTGGACGTATCGATAATGTTATGCAACGTGTTATTGAAGTACTTGTCGGTATTCCTAATTTAGTAGTAGTTATTTTAATGATTCTCGTTTTAGATCCAGGAATACTCTCAATAACCATTGCCTTAACGATTACAGGGTGGGTAGGAATGGCGAGGATTGTCCGAGGGCAAATATTGAAGTTGAAAAATCAGGAATTTGTGTTAGCTTCTAAAACACTTGGAGCAAAGGATCGAAACATTATACTAAGACACCTTATACCAAACGTAACAGGTGTAATTATAATTAACACAATGTTTACGATACCTAGTGCGATATTCTTTGAAGCGTTTTTAAGTTTTATTGGATTAGGTCTACAGCCACCAACCGCATCACT
The DNA here is from genome assembly GCF_900104555.1 of Litchfieldia salsa. Classification (GTDB taxonomy): domain Bacteria; phylum Bacillota; class Bacilli; order Bacillales; family Bacillaceae_L; genus Litchfieldia; species Litchfieldia salsa. The sequence continues at coordinate 562,495 of NZ_FNJU01000002.1, read as the reverse complement.
TGGAACTTTGATTGAAGACGGCTATAAATCTATTCAAATCTTTCCTCATATTATGATCTTTCCTGCAATTGTAATTAGTTCACTTATGATTGCATTTAACTTAATGGCAGATGGTCTACGTGATGCATTAGATCCAAAAATGCGTGACTAAAAAAGGTAGGTGAATCTTTATGGAAAAAATACTTGAAATAAATAATCTGCATGTTTCTTTTGATACTTTTGCAGGTGAGGTTAAAGCAATTAGAGGTGTCAGTTTTGACTTAAATAAGGGAGAAACTCTTGCGATTGTTGGAGAATCTGGCTCAGGTAAATCTGTAACCACAAAGACAATCATGGGCTTATTACCAAATGGTGTAGGAAGAGTCAAGCAAGGGGAAATTCTGTTCAACGGTAAAGATTTAGCTACTGCTAGCGAAAAGGAAATGCAAAAAATTCGCGGAAAAGAAATATCAATGATCTTCCAAGATCCGATGACATCATTAAACCCAACAATGAAAATTGGTGTTCAAATTATGGAAGGGTTACTGATTCATCAACATCTTAGTAAAGGCGCTGCGAAGGAAAAAGTAATAGATCTGTTAAAACTTGTAGGAATTCCAAACCCAGAAGCTCGTTTTGATCAGTATCCTCATCAGTTTTCAGGAGGGATGAGGCAGCGTGTTGTTATCGCGATTGCATTAGCATGTAACCCTAAAATTCTAATTGCAGATGAGCCAACTACTGCATTGGACGTTACAATCCAAGCTCAAATTCTTGAACTTATGAAGGATATTCAGAAAAAAATCAATACATCGATTGTGTTTATTACACATGATTTAGGAGTCGTTGCAAATGTGGCGGACCGTGTGGCTGTGATGTATGGTGGGAAGATATGTGAAATTGGCACGGTTGATGAAGTGTTTTATAATCCACAACACCCTTACACGTGGGGACTGTTAAGTTCAATGCCAAGTCTAGATTCTTCTGGGGAATTATATGCAATTCCTGGTACACCACCAGACTTGTTAAACCCACCTAAAGGTGATGCGTTTGCACCAAGAAACGAATTTGCACTTCAAATTGATTTTGAAATGGAACCTCCGATGTTTCAAGTATCTGATACACATTTTGCCGCAACTTGGTTACTTCATCCCAGCGCGCCTAAAGTTGAACCACCAGTAGAGATAGCGAAACGCAGAGAAAAATTTTCATCTTCACAAAAATCATAAGGAGGATGAATAAGATGAAAGAAAAGCAAAAGTTATTAGAAATAAAAGATTTAAAGCAATACTTTAATATTGGTAAACCTAATATGGTTAAAGCGGTTGATGGAATTTCTTTTGACATTTATAAAGGAGAAACATTAGGTCTTGTAGGTGAATCTGGCTGTGGAAAATCAACAACGGGACGATCGATTATTCGCCTATATGACGCTACTGATGGTCAGGTTCTTTTTGAAGGTGTAGATGTGCATGGAAAGAAGTCACCTGCTGAGCTAAAACAATTTAATCGCAAAATGCAAATGATCTTCCAAGATCCTTATGCAAGCTTAAACCCAAGAATGACGGTGGCGGATATTATTGCAGAGGGAATCGATATTCATGGGTTGGCTTCATCGAAGAAAGAGCGTATGGATAAAGTAAATGAATTGTTAGAGACGGTTGGTTTAAATCGAGAGCATGCAACTAGGTATCCGCATGAATTCAGTGGTGGTCAAAGACAAAGAATAGGAATCGCAAGAGCTCTTGCTGTAGAGCCTGAATTTATTATTGCAGACGAGCCTATCTCAGCCTTAGATGTCTCGATTCAAGCTCAAGTTGTTAATTTGATGAAAAAGCTTCAAGATGAAAAAGGATTGACCTATCTATTTATCGCCCATGATCTTTCCATGGTAAAGTATATTAGTGATCGAATTGGTGTCATGTATTTTGGTCAAATTGTAGAGTTAGCAGATAGTGAAGAATTGTATAAAAACCCGATTCACCCATATACAAAGTCACTATTATCAGCTATTCCTTTACCAGATCCACAGTCTGAACGTACAAGAAAAAGAGTGGGTTATGATCCTAAGGATCATGGATATGGCCCAAGTGATCAAGTACAGTTAAGGGAAATAAAGCCTGGGCATTTTGTTTCATGTTCGGAAGAGGAATATAAAACTTACAAACAATTGAATGATAACTAAAGTATTTAGGCTGACACATTTCATTTTGTGCCCGCCTCTTTTTATAGGAAAAAAGAGATAATTCCTACATAAAAAAAGAAAGTGCCAAACCCTTGAGCGATAGCGTAGGAGTTAGGCACATTATTTATTATTTTGAGATAAAAAACATATAAATTTTGCACTCAGTTTTATTGTCTAGCTTCAGCGCCTAGCCCCTCGGGGTCATAAGTCGAATCACTACGGAAAACAAGATTTCCTACGTGCTCCGCCTTATGCCTGCCTGAGGCTGAACAAGGCGCTTCCGCTTTTCTTATCGTCCACCAACATTTTTCCAGCCAGTTTGCATCTTATTAGATTGATCAACGAATTCTGATTTTGTGCTGCCACCAAAAAATTTTATACCAATGCCATTTGTGATAATTCCCATAACTGCAGTGATACCGATTACAAGTATTGCAACAATCGTGAAATCCATGATGTAATTGAACATATGTATCCCTCCAATAAAAATACTTCTTATCTTTTATTTTATGCGATGTTCCTTATTAATAAAAGGGGTAAAATAAAAAGTAGCAATGTAAAGATGAAAAGTCACCATTTTTTTTAAAAAAAATAAACTAAATAAATGAAAGGAGAATACTATGAATTGGTATGACAAACTAAATCAGTACTTTCCAATCGAAGAAATGAAATCTCAGGATCATATGGAAACACTATTGAGAGAAAAAGCGAAAATATACCATAAAGACGAAGGTATCCACCATGTTTTAATGTATGTAGAGTTAGAAGACTTTATATTTATTGACTATCTTTTTGTTTCACAAGAATCAAGAGGTCAAGGTTTAGGGCGTAAACTGATTGAAAAGCTTAAGCGGAAAAGAAAATCAATCGTCTTAGAGGTTGAACCGATTAATTATAAAGATTCTGATACAGAAAAAAGACTGAAGTTCTATAAAAGAGAAGGCTTCAAGCATGCAAGTTCAATTGGGTATCGTCGGCGGTCATTGGCTACAAAACAGATTAATGAATTAGAAATCCTTTATTGGTCTCCTTCAGAACAATCTGAAGAAGAAATATACAATGCTATGAAAAAAACTTATGAAATGGTACACACGTATAAAGATAAAGAATTTTATGGACAGTCATATGAAAATGTTGAAGACGTTTTAAGCTTTGACCCTGATCGAACAAATAAGGATGAGCTCAAATAGTAGGATTGTTTTATTGTCAGCTCCTTGATTAGAGCTGACAATTTAATTTCAACTTGGTCACTTTAATCAAATTATCTTATTATCATACATAAGAGACTATTTGAGAAAATTGTCGTACCATTTTTGTATAAGTTTTATGTAATTTTATGAAATGCTATATCTTTCTTGGTATATTTGTTGTATAATAAATTAAGAGAAATTACTTAATTAAACTAATTTTAATTTAGTATGGTTTTCAGCTTAAGAATCCTCATATGAGTTAGATTTATTCTAACTGTAACATATATCAATAAACTCGAAGGAGTGATAGATTAATGGTTACTCTTTATACATCACCAAGTTGTACGTCTTGTAGGAAAGCCAAATCTTGGCTTGAGGAACATGAAATTGCATATGTTGAAAGAAATATTTTTTCTGAGAATTTATCAATTGAAGAAATTAAAGAAATTCTTCGAATGACAGAAGATGGAACCGATGAGATTATTTCAACTCGTTCTAAAATCTTTCAAAAATTAAATGTTAATTTAGAGTCAATGCCACTACAGGAATTATATGAATTAATTCAGAAAAACCCAGGTCTACTTAGACGTCCAATTATTATTGATGAAAAGAGATTACAGGTTGGTTACAACGAAGATGAAATTCGTCGTTTCTTACCTAGAAAAGTTCGTACTTTCCAATTACGTGAAGCACAACGCTTAGTTAATTAACTTTTTAAAAACCTCTAATGTTAGTTTTAGCATTAGAGGTTTTTTGTTTTTGTTAAAATCATGTTGACTCTTCTTTTCCTTGTTCAATGATGAGTGACTTCAGACAGGATTGGTGATTTCGCATGCAACTGTGTCTGAACCTAAGGTGACTTCAGACAGGATTGGTGATTTAACAAGCAACTGTGTCTGAACCTAAGGTGACTTCAGACAAGATAGTGATTTTTTAATGCACCTGAGTCCGAACTATGCACGACTTCAGACAGGTTTGGTGATTTCACATGCAACTGTGTCTGAACCTAAGGTGATTTCAGACAGGATAGTGATTTTTAAATGCACCTGAGTCCGAACTATGCACGACTTCAGACAGGATTGGTGATTTCACATGCAACTGTGTCTGAACCTAAGGTGACTTCAGACCAGGATAGTGATATTTAAATGCACCTGAGTCTGAACCCTGCGTGACTTCAGACAGGATTGGTGATTTCGCATACAACCGTGTCCGAACCCTGCGCTTTTCTTATTTAATACTATAACTAATTTTTATTTTATTTGATAAGTAACCCGAAACTAAGACAAAAACGATAATAATAATGGGGAGTATGCCTACAATCCCTGTGTGTTGACTATATAGATGAGTTAAGCTTTGTTCATGAATAATCATCTGTCCGGCAGTATATGCCAAAATAGCCGCACCCCCGTAAATAAAGATCGGATAACGCTCCATTAAAAATAAAATTAGCTTACTTCCCCAAATAATAATTGGAATGGAAACAATCAGTCCTAGAACGACAAGGTGAATACGTCCGTGTGCTGCACCTGCAACAGCAATTACGTTATCAAGACCCATCACTAAATCCGCAATGACAATCGTTTTAACGGCTGTACTTAAGCTAGCCCCAGCACGTATCTTATTATTATCTTCGTTATGATCAGTGAGTAATTTATAAGCAATTAATATTAAGAAGCATCCGCCAGCAAATTGAAGAAATGGTATCTCCAGTAGATATACTGCTAGGATTGTACAAATTATGCGCAAAATAATAGCGAGAATTGCTCCAAGAATGATTGCCTTGTTGCGCTGTCTTTCAGGGAGGTTTCTACAGGCCAATGCAATGACGATTGCGTTATCTCCACCAAGGACAACATCAATTCCAATGATGATTAAGATAGATGTTAGTAACTCTATATCCATATTGTTCCCTCCCTTTAAATCACTTATAACTATATATAGCGAGTATGGACAAAGTTATGACAGTTATGATATATGTTTCCGGAGTTATTTCTTTCAATAAAATTGGCTATATATTATAATATATAGAATAATCATTGTAATTTAGGTCAAATGATTGTTTTTGAAAAGATGGTTATTTTCCTTTCCATATCTTATTGTACTAACATAAAATAGAGTACAAGATAATTATTATATTAATAATAAGATTACCTAACATCAATTTTGGGTAAGGTGATAAGAGCGTTAAGCTCGGGGGTTATTGTCCCTTCAAATATGAGCTAGAAGGGAGAGCTTTATGATGGAAATTGAACGTATTAATGAACATACAGTTAAGTTTTATATCTCATATGTTGATATAGAAGAACGCGGTTTTGATCGGGATGAAATATGGTATAACCGTGAAAAAAGTGAAGAACTTTTTTGGGAAATGATGGATGAAGTTCATCAGGAAGAAGAATTTACAGTCGAGGGTCCGTTATGGATTCAAATTCAGGCTCTTGATAAAGGATTAGAGGTACTAGTTACAAGGGCTCAACTTTCAAAAGAAGGGCATAAATTTGAGTTGCCGGTCGATGATAAATTTCCTGTAGATGAGAAAATAGAATCATTATTAGATTCTCAATTTAATCCTAAATCTTTGAATGAACCTTCTCTAGATCAAATCGAGGAAGATCACTTTCAATTTATCATCCGTTTCAGGGATTTCGAAGATGTTATTTCTTTATCGCATCGTATAACACTTGATAAATTAATAAATAGTTTACACTCTTTTGAGGGAAAGTACTACCTATATATAGAGTTTAACGAAGATCACTACACAGAAGAAGAATTAGAAAATATGCTTAGCATCGTTCTTGAGTACGGTAGTGAATCTACATTGACGATTCATAGACTTAGTGAATATGGAAAAGAGATAATGAAGGAAAATGCACTTGAAGAAATTAGACGCTATTTTCCACAGAAATAAGACCGATTTCAACTTATGAAATCGGCTTTTTTTACAAGACTGTTTTCTCAGTTTGCGGTTTTAGCAATCCATACGAGAAAACAGTCTTTTACAAAATGAAAGTGAAAACAGCATTTAATAAAGAAGGTGAATTATTGAAAAACACACTACAAGTAATACTATTTCTACTTTCACTTTTTCTGTTATTGTATTTTACGAAAAGCTATTGGGAAAGTTGGCTTCTTGGATTATTAAGTATTTTAATAACACTCTCAGTCATATTTATTGGTTCAATTATCTTCCTGGAAAATCGGCGACCAACACAAACCTTAACATGGTTAGTTGTACTAGGAAGTTTCCCGGTTCTTGGCTTTTTCTTTTACTTACTGTTTGGAAGAAATTATCGCAAGAAGAAGTTATTTAGGCAGAAGGCTTTGTTTGATGAAGAAACTTTTTTGAAGATTGAAGGGAATATTGATCATAATGAAGACAAGATTGAACATATGGGTGATCATCAGCAACTCCTTTTTCGGTTAGCACATAAGCTTGCAAAAAGTCCAATATCATTTGCATCTGAAACAAAGGTACTTACTAATGGAGAAGAAACCTTCACCCATATTTTCGATGCTCTCAGTAAAGCAACGCATCATATTCACTTGGAATATTATATTGTAAGACATGATGGTATTGGTCAGAGGTTAAAAGAAATACTAATTGATCGTGCAAAGAACGGTGTTGAAGTAAGGTTCTTATACGATGCTGTTGGAAGCTGGAAATTATCCAAAAGTTATATAGAAGAATTAAAAGCCGTTGGAGTAGAAATTGTTCCCTTTTCACCTGTCAAATTGCCTTTTTTAAACAATAAGATAAATTTTAGAAATCATAGAAAGATTATTGTAATTGATGGTACGATTGGTTTTGTTGGTGGGTTGAATATTGGTGATGAATACTTAGGTAAAAATAAATTTTTCGGGTTTTGGAGAGATACTCATCTCTTAGTTAGAGGAGAAGCAGTGAGGTCGTTACAGCTAATCTTTATTCAAGATTGGCATTACATAACTGGTAAAGCATATCTTAATCAAAATTATCTTTCTCCACAACTTGTTGAAGGTAGTTATTTCGGTGGGGTTCAAATGATTGCAGGTGGACCTGATAATGAGTGGGAAGTTATTAAAAATTTATTCTTTTCAATGATTATTTCTGCCAAGGAATCAATTTGGATTTCCTCTCCATACTTTATCCCAGATGAAGACATTTTATCTGCATTAAAAATTGCGGCATTGAGTGGAATTGATGTAAGGATATTAGTACCGAAGCGACCAGATAAAAAGATTGTTTTCTATGCATCTAGATCTTATTTTCCGATTTTGTTAGAAGCAGGAGTTAAGATATATGAGTATGAAAAGGGGTTTATGCATAGTAAAATCATGATTGTCGATGGCCAATTAGCTTCTATAGGAACAGCAAATATGGATATGAGAAGCTTTCATTTGAATTTTGAAATAAATGCTTTTTTGTACAAAACAAACAGTACAATCACATTAGTAAATGATTTCATAGAAGATATAAAAGTATCGAATCAAATAGAAATCGAAGCTTTTAGTCATCGCCCAATTATGCAGAGAATCCTTGAATCAACATCAAGATTATTATCTCCATTATTATAATATTAAGAGGAGGTTGTCCCAATAGTGATTGATTATCACTTACTTGTGGAAGCATCCTCTTTTTTGAAGGGATTTTTTAGTGAATGTCGAATTGTTAAAATGAAAAGAAAGGAGGAAATGTATTTTGTATGTGGCATTAAGAAAAAACGGTCAGTTTCTATCTTTATTAGACCATGGTGATTCCTTTAAATTGAGAGCTCTTCGGGCAGAAGAGAGCTTTTATTGCCCGGTATGTAAAGAGGAGGTCCAACTGAAGATTGGTAAAAAGAAAGCAAATCATTTTTCTCATTATAAAAATTCAAGTTGTTTAATCCAAGTGGAATCAGAATCTGAAACTCATCTTAATGGAAAGAGCCAATTGTTTAATTGGTTGAAAGAACAGTATATAAATACAAAGCTGGAACCGTATATTAAGTCAATTGCCCAAAGGCCTGATGTATTAGTTGAGGATCACAATCAACTATATGCAATAGAGTTTCAGTGCTCAAGATTGTCGGAAGAAATTTTTATGAAACGAACAGAGCTATATCAAGAAAAAAATATTCAACCACTATGGATTATCGACAAAAGTTATTTAAAGTGTGTTGGTAGTCACCAATATAAAATGTCGCCTTTTTTATGGCAATTTGTTACAAAGATTTCAAACCAGACAGCAAGAATATTCTTTTTTTCTCCCGATTCAAACTCCATCTTTCAGTTATCTTCAATTATTCCCATTTCTCCAACTCTGGTATTCGGTCACTTCCTTGAAATGAACCTTTCCAATCTTACCTTATATGAGTTACTTCATTATGAATATAAGTTTAATCTAAAACAAATTGAACGGATATGGCTTCAACATAAGCAACGACATCGACTTCAATTTTCAATCTACCCACAAAAAAGTCATAGAAAACTCTTGACTAATATGTATCAAAGCAGAATTGCACCTTCTCTTATGCCCCCTGAAATAGGCTTACCTTGCGAATCAATGTACTGGATACACACCCATTCGTTTATATGGCAACTATGGATTATGCTAGACTGTTTATTCACTTTAAAAGTAGGAGACAATATAACATTTAAACAAGTCTTTCATGCTTTTATGAGAAGAGTGAGGACAAGGGATATTATTATTAGAAAACTACCTCTGTTAAAAGCAAATTCACATGTATCATATGCTGTACTAGAGTATCTCGAATGTTTATGTACAGTGGGGGTTCTCGAGAGAAAAAATAAAGGAGTATATACAAAAGTTACTGAATTTTCATTCCCAAAAAGTGATGAAGAAACGTTCGAGGCTGATCAAAAAATATTAGCTTTGTTATTTCAAGAAAGCTGCTTTTTGTAATAGTAAATAGCATATATTTAGTAAAATGAGGAATTTATAGTTATAATAATGAATAGAATCGTTATAGCCTTTTTTGAATAATAGGAATGATAAAATCCTTCGATACTCTAGCTCTTGTTAGGGCTCAGAAGGCGCATTTACCTTTTTCTTATAACGAATGAAAAATGTATTAGGAGGTCATCAACAGTGGCAGAACAATCAACCGTAAAAAAGCTTCAAAGTAGAAACGAATTGTCAGTTGAGGATACATGGCGTTTGGAAGATATTTTTGAATCGGATATTGATTGGGAAAAGGAATTCCAAGAAATAAAGGAAATGATTCCTAAAATTTCTGAATTTCAAGGAAAGCTTGGCCAATCAGCGGAATTCTTATACGATGCGCTAAATTATCAAGACACTATTTCTATGAGACTTGGAAAGCTATATACATATGCACATATGAGATATGATCAAGATACGACCAATTCATATTATCAAGGATTAAACGATCGAGCTACGAATCTATATACACAGGTAGGTAGTGCTTTATCTTTTATTGTTCCGGAGATTCTTTCTATTGATGAAGATAAAATACAGACCTTTATATCCGAAAAAGATGAGTTAAAGGTGTATGCACACGCAATAGAAGAAATTAATAAGCAACGCCCACATGTGTTAAGTGCAAAAGAGGAGGCTATACTTGCTGAAGCATCAGATGTCTTGGCCACGTCTAGCACGACATTTGGTATGCTAAACAATGCAGATCTCACTTTCCCCACAATAAAAGATGAGAATGGCGAGGAAGTTGAAATTACTCATGGTAGGTACATCAGATTTTTAGAGAGTGAAGACCGTAGAGTTCGGGAAGAAGCTTTTAAATCCGTTTATGAAACGTATGGGAAATATAAGAATACTTTTGGTAGTACATTAAATGGAGCTATTAAAAAAGATAATTTTAATGCAAGAGTTAGGAACTATTCATCTGCTCGTGCTGCTGCCTTAAGTGATAATAGTATTCCAGAAGAAGTATATGATAACTTAGTCAACACAATCAATGATAATCTTCATTTACTTCATCGGTATGTAGCACTTAGGAAAAAAGTATTGGGTGTAGATAAACTGCATATGTATGATTTATATACTCCATTAATTAAAGACGTTAAAATGGAAATTCCTTATAGTGAAGCTAGAGATTACTTGCTTAATGGTCTCAAGCCATTAGGAGAAGAGTACCTAAGTATTGTGCAAGAGGGCTTTGATAATCGTTGGGTGGATGTACAAGAAAATAAAGGGAAAAGAAGTGGTGCTTACTCTTCAGGTGCATATGGTACCAATCCTTATATCTTAATGAACTGGCAAGATAATGTGAATAACTTATTTACACTTGCTCATGAGTTTGGCCATTCAGTTCATAGTTATTACACTCGTCAGAATCAGCCGTACACGTATGGTAATTATTCAATCTTCGTAGCAGAAGTGGCTTCAACTTGTAATGAGGCTTTACTAAATGATTATTTATTAAAGACCATTGACGATGATAAGAAACGATTATACTTATTAAACCACTTTCTTGAAGGATTTAGAGGAACTGTTTTCCGTCAAACGATGTTCGCTGAATTTGAGCATTCAATTCATAAAAAAGCCCAAGACGGTGAGGCTTTAACCCCTGATCTATTGTCAGAAACATATTATGAATTGAATAAAAAATACTTTGGTGATGATATAGTTATTGATGAGGAAATCGCATTAGAATGGGCACGCATTCCACATTTCTATTATAATTACTATGTTTATCAATATGCTACTGGTTATAGTGCTGCAACTGCATTAAGCAAGCAAATCCTAGAAGAAGGAGAGCCAGCTGTTGAACGATATATAAATAATTTCTTAAAGGCTGGTAGCTCAGATTATCCAATCGAAGTTTTAAAGCAAGCAGGGGTGGATATGACATCATCTAATCCAATTAAGGAAGCTTGTAAGGTCTTTGAGGAAAAATTGATTGAGATGGAAAAACTATTATCTTAGGATATTAAAGGCTTGAACTAAATAAAGCCAAGACCCATAGACACAACTTTTATAAAGTTGTGCTTTGCGGGACTTGGCTTTTCTGTTTTCAAAGGGTGTTAGCGTGTAGATTTAAAACCTTTAAAGCGATTTCTGTAGTTAATTAAATAGATTGTAACTAGTAAGGATAAAAACAAAGGTGGGGCAGTTATATAAAGTGGGATAACTCCCATCAAACCAATGATGTTAAATACAAAAGAAATAAGAATGCATACGCACCCGATAATAATACCTATATTCTTCACATGGGATACCTCCTTATATACTAATATATACTTATTCAAAAGTACGTTGAAAAGTTCATCTATTTTATAATATGTACGAGCAGGACAGAAAATAATAAGAATATGTCAATATTGTGAAATAACTAACAAACTATTGTAATTCATCGACATAATTTGATATATTAAATACATGAAGTTAGTCACAAACCAAACATATACCCCTTTGTTTGACCGTGAAAAATTTCTCCCATCCCCTTTATTGTCTTTAAAAAGACAATATTAAAAGACTTGGTCCTATAACCAAGTCTTTTTTATATTTTCCATCATTAGTTATTCGGCTCTTCAATAAATCTCCAGAACGTTCCGTATTTAGCAGGGAATTGTTCTACCTTTTGTTTAAGAAGTAACTTCTTCATCTCATGTTCGACTTCACTGATGGTCATATTATACACTTCTGCGATTTCTTTAGAAGCAACAAATTTAAAGAAACAGACAAATTCCTCTATACTTGGAGGTTGTTGAGGGAGAAACTCTTCACCTAACATTTCTTGAATAATATGCACATACATCTCATATTGATAATATCCAGTGATTTTTACTCCTTCATCCTCAATGTTCTCATTAAAGAAGACAAGAGTTGGTATTTGATCAACCTCCATTTCCGATGTGATTTTTAAATCACATTGAAATGCTTTTGCTGCACTTGTTGAATGTAAATCCCTATAAAACTCATCTACATCAAGTCCGACGGATGATGCGCAGTCAATTAATACTTGTTCATCAGAGATATTTTGCTTCTCCAAGAAAAGAAGTTCTTGAAGCTTTCTTAAGTATCGGTTCCCTAAACGTTTTCCTTGTAACTCAGCTGCCTTTACAGCAATCGATACTGAATATGGGGTTGAGATTGGATTTTCAAACCATAGGTTACCGTCACAAGACATTCCGGTACGGCTAGCTGTTCTCTCCCAAACTTGAGCAATATTCTCAACTTTTTGTTTACCTGGATTCAAAGTGGCTAATCGTCCACTTAATATATGTCTAATCGTAAAAAAACGACCATATTCGATAAATAATTTTTTTAAAATAGGTTCCAATGCCCAACATTCAGGACAAAGAGGGTCAATAAACATATAGATTTCAAGTGGTTTCTTCCCACTGTTTTGGCATGCAATGGTCGTAAACCAGTTTGGTGTGTTTGAACTCAAAATAAAACTCCTTTCTCAGGTTCTTCATCAGGAGTATTAATCATATGCTGTGCAGTTAGAGTGAGTCGATGAAAGAAGTCGTCTTTTAGTGGCCCATCTAGGCCTATTTCTTCCATCGCTTCCTTCATACATGCAAGCCATGCTTGGGCTCTTTTTGGAGTGATTTCAAAGGGCATATGTCTTGCTCGTAACATTGGATGACCGTGTTCATCAGTATAGTTTGTGGGCCCACCTAAATACTGGGTTAGAAATTGTATTTGCACTCTAGCTGTTTCCGTTAAATCAGTAGGAAAGATAGGAGACAAATCAGGATGTTGTCCGACTCGACTGTAAAAAGCATCGACGAGCTTTGATAGAGTATCCTCTCCGCCTAAAGCCTCGTATGGTGAGCGAAATGATCCGGACATAATTCTACCTCCTTATATAGTAGTGTTGTTGTATTTTTATTTTTCATTCTTAAGATCCGTTATATTGATTTTGACTCATGTATAAGTCACTTACTTTATTTTAGCAATGGTTGGAAGATATCTCAAACAATGAGCTCTCAGGTGAGGTTGGAAATTAAAGGTTGATATAAGTTTTTATCTTATGTAAAACGAAAGAGGACTGTCATAAATGTATACAACGGTTTATGACAGTCCGCAAAAATTATTGATTTTTAACTATAGTAGCTAGTAGTGACTTTATTTACATAGTTCTGAGTTTCCTTGAATGGAGGTATGCCTCCATATTTATCAACATTACCAGGTCCAGCGTTATATGCAGCTAGAGCAAGTGAAACATTACCATCATACCGTTCTAACATTTGACTTAAATATTTGACTCCACCTTCAATATTCTGTTTGGGATCATAACTATTTTTTACGCCTAGACCTCTTGCTGTTGCGGGCATCAGCTGCATTAAACCAGTAGCCCCAGCATGACTTTTTGCCGTAGGGTTAAAATTTGATTCATGTTTAATCACTGACGAAATTAATTTTGAATCGACATTATATTTTTGTGCTGCTTGATTAATATACTCATTAATCTTTGATGGCACATTTACATTATTGACTGGTTTTTGGACACCTGTTGAATTTATCTGCTGTAGAAACTGAGAGTTAGATTGAATTGGCAATTGTAATGAGCCATTATGATTACTCGAATTGATATCAATCGATTGAGTTGAAAGTAATTGTTCAAACATTGATTTGAAAAGTGACGAACTATCATTCGAATTTGTTTGAGCTCCGTTCATACTCTTCAAGGCCTGTAGTTCCATTAGTAGTTTAAAATCAATATTCATTCGAAAAATCTCCTATTTTTGTTTTAATTGACGGTAGAAACGTTGAATTTTGTTTTCCGTATGACGAGTTGGTATCTTTAGATGGGCTAACAGGTCTTGAAAATGCTGAAAACCTTCTTTAGCATCTTCGACTTCATATTCCAGTTCATAATCTTCAACATTTAAATAAAAACTATGATCTAGTACGAGCACCCCGTTCTTATACGGAATCTCTGCTCTAGACGTTTTTAAAGAACCGAAATATTGAAGTAATTCTGGATTAATACCCATCTCTTGTAGGATGGAATAAATCTTTCCTTCAATTTTACTTTCACCAGACAGTAATGAAGAAACTTGTTTGGTAGTTAGAGGTTCATGTGTTTCAAGTAAGCCAACTGGTTGTGGTTGCTTCAATGTTAATGTGTGACGGTCAGCCTTTACGCGTATTCTAAGAGCAGATTGATTGTTTTTTAAAGTAAAATCCTTTGTATCAAAATAGTGGTTTTCTTGTTCTATAAAGTGAGAATTTTGTATGTTAAAGAAATTCTTTATATGATTAAATTCCTGAGAAGTTAAAATGTTTTTATATTCAATTTCAAGCTCTTGTGTCAAGGATACTCAGTCCTCTCTTATTTTAATCAATTTACTATACTACTTGTATACTATCAAAGTTTAAGCGTTTTGTCCTAGGGAATTGCTGTCATATGTTATGAATGGAATGAATGTGATAAAATGGATTTGGGTTAAAATGTGAAAGGAGATTGAAAGATGCAAAAAAAGATTGAAATCACAGAAATTAAATTAAATGGAGATAGATTTGAATTTTATACGTCGGAGAGTAGATTTGAACTCCATAATATAAAGGCGACCGGTCAGATGCTTGTTGATTCGGATGGGTTATCATTTATTTACATAATAGAAAATGAACAGGAATATCTGTATTTAAGCTTACCTGTAACTGTTTGGCCATCGTTGCAAGAGCTCTTGAATACGTCATATATGCCATTATTTATTACTCAAAATGATGAGGTAGAATTAGAAGGGATGAAAGACGAACTTTCTTATTTAATTAGTAATATTGAAGGTAATGCAAATTATGGAGAAGATATGGTTAAAAAGGTTGAAGAGCTTTTTCTAAACAAAACGATTTAAAAGGTAAGTTAATCAATCGTAGTCAGAATGTCTCCTATTAATAGGATCATCTGATATAGATAAAAGGGTGGAGTTTTGCAGGTGATTAAACATTGGGATCATTTCCTTGCTCCCTATGAGCAAGCTGTAGATGAGTTAAAGGTTAAACTTAAAGGAATGCGAACACAATTTGAAATGCAAGGTACTCACTCCCCAATTGAATTTGTAACTGGAAGAGTGAAGCCAATTGCTAGTATACTTGATAAGGCTAATAAAAAGAATATACCACTTGATAAGTTATCAGATGAAATGCAAGATATAGCAGGCCTTAGAATGATGTGTCAGTTTGTTGATGATATAAGAAGAGTTGTGGAACTACTAAGAAAGAGAAATGATTTTGAAATTATTGAAGAGAGAGACTACGTTTCTCAAAAGAAACATAGTGGATATCGTTCATACCATCTTGTGATTGGTTATCCAGTACAAGCGATTGATGGTGAAAAAAAGATATTAGTCGAAATTCAGATTAGGACGTTAGCCATGAACTTTTGGGCAACGATTGAACATTCATTAAATTATAAATATCATGGACGGTTTCCTAAAGATATCGAGTTACGCTTACAAAGAGCAGCGGAAGCAGCATTTCAATTAGATGAAGAAATGTCACAAATTCGTGTAGAAATACAAGAGGCACAAGCTGTTTTTTCAAGGAAAAAAGAGGGGAATAATTCAGAATAAAAGTCTAATAAAAGTTAGGGTGTATAGTATGAAATTTGCAGTAACTTCAAAAGGAGATCCAACCTCTAATACGTTAATGCAAAAGGTGAGAACTTATTTAGCAGATTTCGAAATGGAGTATGACGAAGATAAGCCTGATATTGTCATATCAATAGGTGGGGATGGTACTTTATTATATGCTTTTCATCGGTATAAAAGTAGGCTAAGTAAGACAGCTTTTGTAGGAGTCCATACAGGACATCTAGGCTTTTATGCTGATTGGGTTCCCTCTGAAATTGAGAAACTGGTGATAGCCATTGCAAAAACACCGTATCAAATTGTTGAATATCCTTTACTTGAGGTGATTATTCGTTATATCAATGGCAGTCGGGAGGCCCGTTACCTTGCTCTTAACGAATGCACAGTAAAATCAATCGAAGGGTCATTGGTAATGGATCTAGAAATAAAAGGTCAGTTATTTGAGACATTTAGAGGGGATGGACTTTGCATTTCAACTCCATCAGGAAGTACTGCTTACAACAAGGCATTAGGTGGTGCTATTCTGCATCCAGCTATTGAAGCAATTCAAGTAGCTGAGATGGCCTCGATCAATAATCGAGTTTTTCGAACAATCGGATCACCCTTAATTCTTCCTAATCATCACACATGTATGTTGAAGCCTGTGAATGATGTAGATTTTCAAATAACAATTGATCATTTGACATTACTACATAAAGATGTGAAGTCTATTCAATGTCGAGTAGCTGCAGAAAAAATACGATTTGCAAGATTCCGACCTTTTCCGTTTTGGAGAAGAGTTCGTGATTCATTTATTTCTGGGTAAGAAAAGGAGATGTACAGTTTGGCTCCTTTTACATTAGAGTGGAAGATCAAAGAAGATGAGTCTAATTATGAAATTAAGGAATTTCTAAAGATTAACCATGTATCAAAAATCGCTTTAACCGATATTAAATTTAAAGGCGGTTCCATCATAGTTAATAATGAGGTAAAAAATGTTAGGTATAAATTACAAGTAGGGGACCATTTAAAGGTTATTTTTCCGACTGAAGTTGCTAGTAGTGAAATGATTCCGACAAAGATCACTTTAAACATTGTATATGAGGATCAATATTTGTTAGTCATTAACAAACAACCCTATTTACCAACAATTCCTTCTAGAGACCATCCGACGAATAGCCTTGCTAATGGTTTATTGTATTACTATCAGCAAATTGGATTAAAAGCGACCACTCATATTGTCAATAGACTGGATCGTGATACATCAGGTTTATTAGTTGTAGCAAAATACCGGCATGTGCATCACCTATTTGTTGAGCAACAAAAGCAAGGGACATTAAAGCGTGAGTATGAAGCCATTACACATGGACAGATTCATACTCCTTCTGGTACCATAGATGCTCCAATAGGTAGAAATTCGGGTAGTATTATAGAACGAACGGTTCGCGATGATGGACAACCCGCGATTACTCATTATCAAATTATTCAAGTGTTATCTGAGAAAGATATGTCACATGTAGCCATTCAACTAGAGACAGGAAGAACACACCAGATTCGTGTCCACCTTACCTATGTTGGTCATCCTTTAGTCGGCGATGATTTATATGGTGGTTCAACAAAGGTTATGAAGCGACAAGCGTTACATTGTCGCCGTGTTTCATTTGTCCATCCAATAACAAATGAAAATCATTCCTTTACTGCGGAGTTACCAATTGATATGAAAAATTTACTGCTGTACTAATCAAATGAGCGAAACTTAGCTTCAATAAAAGGCATTGAGGAGGGCACAGAAACGGTTTCTTGTTCAGGATAGCGATATCCGGTAAGATGTCCTCCAAAAACAGCCCCAGTATCAACATTTACTGTATGATTAATCTTTCGTATCTGTTTTACTGGAGTATGTCCATATATTATCCAAGCTTGTCCTTTATAATGTTTAGCCCAATCCCTTCTTTCGGGAGTCCCATCAGGATTTGTTTTTCCCGTAATATCCCCATAAAGAACGAATGTTTTTACTCTTTTATCGTTTTTTCCAATTAATTCTTCAGGAATCCCTGCGTGTGCAATGATCAGTTGGCCATTATCTAACAAATGATAAAGGGGAGAAGATTCATATAACCAAATAAACTTCTTCTTGATCTCTTTTTGTTGCTGTTTAGAGAGCTCTTCATACTCTGCTACAGTGGTCTCTAATCCATGTGTAACTTGAACCTTTCTCCCAAGGAAATATCGGTATAACTTGTCACAATGATTACCAGGTGTATAGAAGCCAGCGCCTCTATTAACAATTTCGTATACGCTATTGATGACAGAAAGAGAATCTGGTCCACGATCTGTTAGATCCCCAACAAAAGCAAGTAGCCTTCCCTCTGGATGGAGTGGAATACCCGACTCCCATGAATACCCTAACATTTTTGTAAGTGTTAAAAATTCTTGATAACATCCATGTATATCACCTATTACATCAAATTTCACGAAAAACACCCTTTCTGCAGAATCTATCCTAGACACTAGATTGATCTCTAAGATTGTAGTTGTTTTCTTTTAAGTCAACAGCTTGTAATAAAGAAAGCCACCTTCCTGTATTATATGGAAGATGGCTTATTTCTACTTAAACTTTAATCAAACATAAATTTCTTTGTTCTTGAACGTACATTCAAAACAATCCCAATTGCAATCATATAGGTAGCAAGTGAACTACCACCATAACTAATAAAAGGCAATGGTAAACCAGTGATTGGAAGTAACCCAATTGTCATTCCAATGTTTTGAAAAACCTGGAAGGTAATCATACCGATGACTCCTGCACATAGATAGCTTCCAAACGGATCATGACTTTCAAGTGCTGTGTGAATCATTCGATAAATCAGTAGGAAAAATAACGAAATGACAATACTTGCACCCACAAAGCCAAATTGTTCGGAAAACACAGCAAATATAAAATCTGTATGTCCTTCTGGAAGAGTTACTTCTGAATTTTGATATCCTTTTCCTTTAAGTTCGCCAGAACCAATGGCGAGAAGGGAACGTAAAAGTTGAAATCCTTGACCACTCGAATATTCCTCAGGCTTTAACCAACCGTAGAAACGATTTAATTGATATTCCTTCATAATATAGGTGTGGAAAAAGTTAGGAAAAGCAAAATAAATATAGACGACTGTAGAAATAGATAATAAAGCAACAGATAAAAAGCTAAGGATGATCCGCCATTTAATACCAGAAACAATTAGTAATGATGCAACAATCGCAGAATATACCATGATCATTCCCATATCAGGCTGTTCTTTAAGTAAATAAAGTGGAGGGAGTGAAGTTAATGCTATTTTTCCTAGTAACAAAAAATCGTCCTTAACTGTATTGACCGGGTATTTTTCTCGATGGTCAGCAATAATCTTACTAAGTACAATAATCATAAAAATTTTCATCAATTCAGAAGGTTGGAAGGTACCACCAGGTATAGTATACCAACTCGTTGCACCTTTTGTTGTCGTCGTTCCGGGAATTTCGAAATACAAACCAAGTAATAAAAGCATGCCAAAACCATATAGATACCAAGAAATCATTTTAAACCGATCAAAATCTAATACCATAGTTCCAGCAACCGCAATAATACCTATTACATACCAGCGTAGTTGTAAGCCTATAAAATTAATATTTTGTAATTTTTCAGGTAGTGTTGGTTGTGCGCTTTTTAAGGCAACGCAGCTAACAATCGCCATAAGAAATAAGATGAAAACCATTGTATAATCAAACTTTTGTTGTAGACTAGTCTCCTTTTCCATATGCATTCCTTTCTATTTATAAAGGGCTATTATAAAAATGAACATTTTTAAATGAAATCATTTGAAATAAGGCTATTATCTTGAAACTTTGTTGTTTAGACATAAAACACGAAACCAGCCTTAAATTAAAACATAGTTAGTTATAAAGAATTCACAATTAACATATTAGCTTATTTTACTCGGTTTGCAAATCCTAATCCTTATTGTTTTTTCATTCCTTTTTAAGTAGCGACATTTTTCTTCATTTCTGATACGATATTCTTTGTGAAAGGGGGGGCAATTAATGGTTGATAAGAATGAACAAGAGATTCAGCTTCTTGAGGAAGAACTAATGATCAAAGCAATTACAGAAGATAATATGGAAGAACTACGTAACCAATTATTAGAATTACACCCTTATGATCAAGCAAAATTCTTCTCGAAACTATCTAAAGTGGAACGTACACAAATATATCATTATTTTTCACCTGAAGAAATGGCGTTAATTTTTGAAAATATTGAGATAGATGAAACTGAATATGAAGAATTCCTCTCTGAAATGCATCCCTCATTTGTAGCTACAATGTTATCTAGTATGTATGCTGACGATGCTGTTGATTTGCTTAATGAATTAGATAAGGAGCAGGTCGCTAGTTATTTAACGATAATGGAAGATGGTGCTGCAAGAGAAATTAAAGATCTTTTGCATTATGAAGAATACACAGCAGGAAGTATCATGACAACCGAATATATTGCTATTAAAGAATATCAAACGGTTCGTTCAGCCATGCAAATTCTAAAGGCGGAAGCACCCCGTGCTGAATCAATTTACTATGTATATGTTATTGATGAAGACAAAAGATTAGCGGGAGTTATATCTTTAAGAGATTTAATTGTAACTGAAGATGATACATTTATTTCAGAAATTATGTATGATCGTGTAATGTCTGTCTCAGTGAGTGAGGACCAAGAAGAAGTGGCAAGGAAAATGAAGGATTATAATTTTTTGGCTTTACCAGTTGTTGATTTTCAAAATCATTTATTAGGCATAATAACAGTAGATGATATTATTGATGTAATGGCTGAAGAAGCATCTGATGACTATTCAAAGCTAGCTGGGGTATCTGATATGGATGGGATTGATAAAGGACCTTTAGCTGCAGCTAAGAAGAGGCTACCTTGGTTAGTTATCCTGTTATTCCTGGGTATGTTAACCGCAAGTATTATTGGACGTTTTGAAGCAACCTTAGATCAAGTTGCTATTTTAGCTGTCTTTATACCTTTAATAGCTGGGATGGCAGGGAATACTGGTACTCAAGCACTTGCTGTTGCAGTTAGAGGAATTGCAACAGGAGATGTTGATAAAGAAAGTAGAGCAAAACTGATCCTTAGAGAGGCTGGCACAGGTGTAATTACTGGAACTTCATGTGGGTTCCTTGTTATTATGGTTGTATATGTTTGGAAAGGTGACATCTATTTAGGCATTTTAGTTGGGATTTCTATATTAATTACATTAATTGTTGCGACTCTTGCCGGAGCTCTTGTTCCTTTGTTAATGCACAAGTTGAATATAGATCCAGCAGTTGCGTCAGGTCCCTTTATTACTACAATTAATGACTTAATTAGCATATTAATTTATTTTGGATTGGCAACAGCCTTTATGCATTATTTAGTTCAGTAAGGGCTAGATGTTCATCTACAAAATAACAAAAGGAGGGAAAGCTAATGGAACACGGTCCTTCGGTTACGTCATTAGTTATTGTTTTAATTGTTGCGTTTCTAACGCCAATTTTATTGCACCGTTTACGTCTAAATATCATCCCAGTAGTGGTAGCTGAAATTATTATGGGATTAATTATAGGTAAAAGTGGGTTTGATATTGTTCATGAGGATATATGGCTTGAAACCCTTTCAATGCTCGGGTTTATCTTTTTAATGTTTCTAAGTGGTCTAGAAATTGATTTCTCGGCCTTTTCAAGGAAAAAGAAGAAGGAAAAATTACCGAATGGTCTAGATGCACCGAACGCGTTTCTTGTATCTTCCATCGTTTTTGCCGGTATATTTGCCATTTCACTAATGCTATCCTATATTTTTGTTTGGACAGGATTTATTGATAATGCCTTTTTAATGACATTAATTATTTCCACGATTTCTTTAGGGGTTGTCGTACCTACTCTAAAAGATGCACAAATTATGAAATCGAACATTGGACAGATTATTTTATTAATAGCTGTTATCGCAGATTTAGTCACGATGATCTTACTTGCAGTCTTTGCCTCCATCTATGGAGAAGGTCAAAATAATATGTGGCTACTTTTACTTTTGTTTGCAGGTGGGGTTTTACTATATTTATTAGGTCGTTATTTCAAGAATCAATCGTTCTTGGAGGCAATGTCAAAAGGAACCATTCAAATTGGAACAAGAGCAGTTTTTACATTAATTATTGTTCTTGTGGCTTTATCCGAATCAGTTGGAGCTGAAAACATTCTAGGAGCATTCCTAGCTGGAGTACTTGTCTCACTATTAGCCCCTAATTCTGATTTGGTTCACAAGTTAGATTCTTTTGGTTATGGTTTTCTTATTCCAATTTTCTTTGTGATGGTTGGGGTTCAACTTGATATATGGCAATTGTTTGATGACCCGAAAATACTTATTCTTATACCATTGTTGTTCTTGGCACTAGTGATTTCAAAGGTGCTTCCAATAATGTACTTAAAGAAATGGTATGATTGGCGAAGAATCTTAGCTGCAGGTTCTTTATTAACTTCAACTTTATCTCTTGTTATTGCTGCAGCAACAATCGGTGAGAGAATGGGAATTATTGATTCAAGAATGTCAGGTGCACTTATATTAGTTGCTGTAATAACCAGTATTGTTACACCGATTGGTTTTAAGAAGCTCTATCCTAAGTCAAAAGTGGAAGAACCGAAGATTAAAGTAACATTTATCGGTGCAAACCAAATGACAATGCCTGTCACAAGGGAACTTAATCCTACACTGTATGAAACAACCTTAATTCATACGACCCAAGAGAAGATTGAAAAAGTAATTGCTGATTCTTTGTTTAACATTGTAGAGGTAAGTGATTATTCAATTGATAATTTAAAAGACAAAAAAGTATTTGATGTTGACTTATTAGTTATTACAACTGGTGATGATGCGAGAAACTTTGATTTGGCCATATTCGCTAAAGAATATGGAGTGAACCGAGTGATTGCAAGAATCGAATCGCCAGAACTTGGAGAATCTTTAAAAGACCAGCAGGTCGAAGTTTTCTCTGTGTTATTGTCTACCCAAACATTATTAAGGGCATTTGTTGAGTCACCAAGTCTAATTCATATCTTGACAAACCAAGAAACTTCTTTATATCAAATCAATATGAATAATTACACGTATGATGGAATCATGCTCCGAAATTTCCCATTTACAGGAGATATCATCTTTGTAAGAATCTTCCGTGGAAAAGATTCAATTGTTCCACACGGAGATACAGAACTGAAAATGGGTGACCGATTAGTTGTTACAGGAACCCGTGAGTATGTGGATGAACTAAAGAGAGAAATGGAATTTGTTGGAGGTACGATTTAATTACAAGAGGACCTGTTTGTGAGCAGGTCCTCTTTTTTAAAGGGTATTTTCTATAATTAAATTTGGTATAGCTCGTTGATTGGAACGGAAGGTATGTGACTCCTGCGGGATGCGCAGGAAGGATGAGACCCCACAGGAGCTTGGCGACGATAGGTTCATCCCTGCACCAAGGAAAGCACATACCTGGAGTGCAAATCAACCTAACCTAGTCAAATAGCAACAACGGTTGCGAAAACAGCCTTTTTTTAAAAAAGGGATTAGATTTTTAATATAGGTATGTTATAATCTTTTTAAGACTAGGTACTAATAACTTGTAATAATAAATAGGAGGACATAAATCATGTCATTATCGTTAAAAGATAGAACATATGTAGTAATGGGAGTAGCAAACAAACGAAGCATCGCTTGGGGAATTGCAAGATCACTTCATGAAGCGGGTGCACGTTTAGTGTTTACATACGCAGGGGAAAGATTGGAAAAAAGTGTCCGAGATCTTGCCGATTCCCTCGAAGGAAATGAGAGCCTCGTTCTTCCTTGCGACGTGACAAATGATGCTGATATAGACAAATGCTTTTCTGAAATCAAAGAAAAAGTTGGAGTTATTCACGGAATAGCTCACTGTATCGCATTTGCAAACAAAGAAGAGCTTGATGGTGATTACATGAACACCACACGAGAGGGCTTTATGCTAGCTCATAATATAAGTTCATATTCGCTAACGGCCGTTGCAAAGGCGAGTAAGGATGTTATGTCTGAAGATGCAAGTATAGTAACTTTAACTTACTTAGGTGGGGAAAGAGTATTACCAAATTACAATGTAATGGGTGTGGCAAAGGCTTCGCTTGAAGCTAGTGTAAAATACTTAGCAAGTGATTTAGGCAAATTTGGAATCCGTGTTAATTCCATTTCAGCGGGACCAATTAGAACTCTTTCAGCAAAAGGAATTAGTGACTTCAATGTCATTCTTAAAACAATAGAAGAAAAAGCACCACTTCGCCGCACAACTACGCAAGAAGAAGTTGGTGATACAGCGGTATTCTTGTTTAGTAATATGTCTAGAGGAATAACAGGAGAAAACATCCATGTAGATTCTGGATATCATATTTTAGGATAAGAGGTTGAGGAGAGAGCTCATATGAGTTCTCTTTTTTTTGACTTTTGATGATAAAAGGTGTTCCTTTTTATGAAAACTTTCCTATATATTATGTGAAGTTATAAGGAGGTCAAAATATGAAGATTATTATTGATGCAGGACATGGCTATCAAACTGCAGGAAAACGCTCGAAGAATGGCATGAAAGAATATGAGTTTAATCGCAAGGTGGCGATGTTTGTACAGGAATTATTTCTGGATTACTCGGGCCTATCCTTGTATTTTGTTCACAGTGATCAAAGAGATATTCCTCTTAAGGAAAGAGTTAATAAGGCAAACCAACTAAAGGCAGATCTATATATTTCAATACATGCTAATGCATTTGGGTCAGGTGAATGGAATAGTGCAAACGGTATTGAAACGTTTATTTTTTCTTCTCGTCCAAAGGAAGCTCTCGATTTAGCGATAAGTGTACAGAAGCAATTAATTCTTAAAACAAATCGTAAAGATAGAGGGGTGAAGGCTGCAGATTATTATGTATTAAGAGAAACAGCAATGACAGCAATATTATGTGAGTGTGGTTTTATGACCAATAAAGAAGAAGCTCAACTATTGATGACTGAATCTTATCAGAGGAAATGTGCGGAAGCAATTGTGTTCGGTGTAAGTTCTTTTTATGGAATAAAAAAAGTACAACAGTTTAAGGCGCGATATTCTGTTCAAGTAGGAGCATTTCAGATGAAAAAAGGTGCTGAAACACTAAAAGAAGAATTAATCTCTAAAGGATTTGATGCCATTGTCATAGAAAAGTCTCTTTAGAGTAAAAAATAGAGAACAATTCTCTCCCTTATGTAATCCTAATTCATTATACACAAAATAATATGTTGGGCATAAAATAATTAAGGTTATTCATAAGAAAAGAGGAGGAGTTATCAATGCCTAAAAATAAGGTTTCATCACAAGAAAAGCCGGTGTTGTTTATTAATCAGGTGAAAAGCGACTGGCAGACGAAACAGCAAAGCTACATTATTAAAAAAGCTAATGTACAACAATCCTTGAGTGAACCATCTGTAGATGTAAAAGTTCCAGTAGTTGAAAGCCGTGAGGTCCCTATTCCAGAAGAAGTAGTAAAACAACAACCAAAGAAAAATAGAATTACAGCTATGAGCATAGAAGAAAAAATTAATTATTTGGTAAGTGTTCCAAATAATATACCGAAAATTCTTTGTGAGTTTACAACTTCAGAAGAAAGTTATAAGGGCATTGTTGTTTCCTTCGAGGATGGGGTTATTGGTTTAAGGACAACGTCACGATCAGATATCGTAAAAGTACCTATCCAACATTTGAAGAGTGTCAATGTTCTTGGTTTTTAAAGAGAGAGCAGCCATCATTTATGATGGTTGCTCTTTTATTGATCCAGTTTAGTTTGTAACTAAACGTGGGCTTAAGCATTGAATTGCACAGAAGCAAGTTAAGTCTACTTCAATACAGTAATCTGTTTTTTCTAGTCCAGTTACATCGCAAACCTTTTCCTTACAGTCACAGTCAATCGCTTCTGTTGGTTGTAGTAATGAAAGTGTAGCGCAGCAATCGTTACGAATTGTTTCAACTCTAAAGAATACAGTCTCAAAGCAATCTCCTGCTTCCAATTGTCCTACGTTACCGAATGCTTTAAATAAGTCTCCACACTTGTTTGTTAGCATGAATGGGATTGTATCTCCAAGGTTTGCTACTGGTGATAATAAGTTTTCATAGCAGCTTGTTGGGCAGCAATCCTCAACAGCATCTTGTAAATCTGCAATATTCTGTACTGCATCACATACACAGTTTAAATCTTTACTCATTTTATTCGCCTCTCCCTGTCTTGTAATTTTTAATGTGTTATGACCTATCGTCTTTAATAGAATATAAGAGTACAAGTTAATTAGTGTTGGGTATATGTCCTAAATTGTAGAAAATAGGCGACTCTAACAAAAAAATGGACGACTGGAAACTCAGTCATCCACTTTCTTACCTTAATTAATAACGATGCTTATGAGATTTTACATCTAAAGCACGATCAACTAATGAAGGTGATAAACATTGGATTGCACAGAAGCAATCTAAGTCTACTTCAATACAGAAGTCCGTTCTTTCAAGTCCAAACAATTCATCATCACATGGTGAACATACGTTAATTGTTTCTCCTGCAGCATCATATGTTCTTAATAATGATAATGTTGCACAGCATCCTCTTAGTTTTTCAACTCTAAAGAAGATTGTTTCGAAGCAAAGATTGTCGTCTGCAAATCCGCCTACATTACCGAATGCTTTAAATAAGTCTCCTTTTTTTCCAGTTAAAACGAACGGAATTGTATCACCTACAAAGTTAACTGGTGATAGTAGATTTTCAAAACAACTTGTAGGACATCTATCTTCTACAGCCTCTTGTGCATCTAAAATTTGTTGTACGGCATCGCATACACAACCGTTTTTATGACCTTTTCCACAGCCCATTAATTTTCATCTCCTTATTAATGATTTGACTTTTCTAGTCCCTAATAGAGTATGAAAATATAAAGGATTGGTGTGGGTGATTGTCCTGAGTAAATGATATTAGGCATGAAAATTAGAATAATAAATGGTTGAAAATCTTTAAATTATGTCATGAAAAGGTGTGCATGATAAGGAAACAGCCTATACCTTCTTTTGGTTTGAGCATACAATAGACCGATTAGACTTTTAACTATAGGAGGGTATAAGAGTGGCAAAACGTAAACCTAAAGAAATACATGTTGATAAGATTATTATTCATGCAGGTGAGGTAATTATTGTTGATGACAGCAAGAAAGACGGACGTTGGGATCCGTGGCTTGGAAGAGTTCAACAAGATGATGTGGATGTTGACGTGGAAGTAAATGCAGTAGCTGGTGATGATGTAGAGGTAGATGTAGATGTGGACGTTGATTCTGACGACACACCACCACGTAGACCGTTTTCTTGGATATAAGGATATTAAAATAAAAAGGATTTCCTTAAGGGGAATCCTTTTTTAATTATCATAAACAATAAAAAAAAGCAGAGAAAATTCTCTGCCGTTTTGTGTGCTTATAGAATGTCAAGTTGGGCAACTAAGGCCACAAGTATTTGAAGCAATACTTGAAGTGAAACAGCTACGTCAGTATCAGTTGTTTTAACTTTGACGCATCTAGAATTCTTAATAATTAATTCTTGGAAGTTACCTTGCTTGATTTTAGAAGTTTGAAGTAAATCCTGTGTTACCTTTTCTGCTTGTGCACTATCTGCAATTGTAATGCTGATTACAATGGCAATTGCTACTTGTAATGCTGCTTGTAAGGATACAGCAACCTGAGTATCAGTTGTTGTTACCTCAATATCATAAGAGTCTTTTATAATGATGACTTCCTCTGAATCTTGTTTAACTTTATTCACTTGATCAGCCTCTTGCTCAACTAATGAGTCCTCAGTTGGTGATTCGAATGTTTCAAATTCTGTAGTAGGATGTTCCATTGTTTCGTCAAGAGCCTGCCATTTATACGCTTTAGGTTTTTCTGCCATGTCTTGTTCCTCCTTTCTGTTATATTTTATTAGATGTTTGAAGTGGTTAATTTGTATAGGACAATGTCCTGTGTTTTTCGCACATTTTTTGGTTAGCTTTGTTTTTTATTTCGAATGATCTCTCTTAGTGTTGTTTTCTTAGCAAGAGGTTCTAATGCTTCTTTAACTTCTTCCTCAGAAGCCTCTGCAGTATTACCAGCTAGGAAATCGTCTACTTGTTTTTTTAAATCTTCAACAACCGATTTTATTTTTTGTTTTTGATCTTCTGAAAGACTATGAGTAGTTTCTTTAGATACATTATTTTTCTTGAACACATCAGAAACAAAAACCTCCATTAGTGTTGAAGAAAGTTCTGTTAATTTTTCTTTATTTTGACCCACTGTATTCACCTCTTTCACTAAAAGTCTCCATATATAACTATTCATAAGTGTAGGTTTAGTAAGGGACATTGACCTATTTTTTATAAAACAGTAGAAAATGGGTGAAATTCATAAATAGAGAGCATCAAAAAGATGCTCTCTATCATAAATGTTACAGAATATCGATCTGTGCGACTAAAGCTACAAGGATTTGTAGCAAGACTTGAATTGATACAGCAACATCTGTATCAGTTGTCTTTACTTTTACCTTTTTAGAACCTTCAATTACTAATTTTTGTTTGTTAGATTGTTTTGTTTGTGTTCCTTGTAACAATTGTTGGGTAACAGACTCTGCCTGCGCTTCGTCTGCAATTGTGATACTAATAACGATAGCAATCGCTACTTGTAGTGCAGCCTGTATAGCTACAGCCACCTGGGTATCTGTTGTTTCTACTTCTATATCACATGAATTGATAATATGAATAGATTCATATGATTGTTGAGTTGTTTTATTAACTTGATTAGCATCCTGAAGTACGGCTGCTTCTTCTGTTGAGTCACAGCAGTGATCAAATGGACTTACTTTATCTTTACTCAATTTAACTCCTCCTTTCGGTATACTTCTATTTAATGCATTGAAAGAGAATTTGTAAGGGACATTTATCCCCGGTCAAACGCACATTTTGGATAAAAGAAATAGAAAATAATTAACTATAAGTTTTTCTGTAGCTCTTTAGTTAGCTTCTGTAACTCACTTTTAAATAACTTCTTTCTTGAGGCTACTCGTTTTTTTTCAAGTAGGCTGTTCATTGATTGCTCTAAGATCTTATTTGATACTTCTGTTAATAGGTCTCGTTTCATCTAACATCACCTCCTACTTAACAATATTCATCAATAGTTAAGTACGAGAGGGCTGTCCACCCATATTGAGAAAAACAAACGATTGTATCAGATAATTTGCCCCTACATGAGGGACTAAAGAGGAAATCCAACCAATATAATGAAAGTGAATAAGGAGAAATACGGTTAAAGGGGATGGAAACAATTGATTAATAGCTGGCTAGATTTTATCCTACTTGGTTTCGCAAGCTTCAGGCTTACACGACTCATTGTCTTCGATCTGATTACTGAATTCATACGTCGACCCTTTATCAAAGAAATTGAGGAAATGGATGATACAGGGCAAATCAGTACTTATATAGAAATAAAAGGATCGGGTTTACGTGCATGGATAGGTGAGTTGTTATCATGTTTTTGGTGTACAGGCGTTTGGTGTTCTGCAATCATCTATTTATCGTGGCTTTTCTATTATGAATTCACTGGGCCTGTTATTATCATTTTAGCAATTGCTGGATTTGCAGCGATTATCGAGTTACTGGTCAGCAAATTTATGGATTAAAGTCTATTGTAGATACATATTGGAACAACCGTAATAGCCAAATCATACCCTATTATGACAATGAACATGGAGGAATGATGAATGGATAAAAAGCAAAATAACTTATCCTCTGAAACAAAAGAGACACCTAAACCGAATAAGTTAAGTAGAAGAAAACGGAAAAAAGGCTGCGGGTGTGGCAAAAAAAGAAGATAGGACAAAAAACAGGCAATTTTGCTTGTTTTTTCTTTTGAAAAAAATGGTAAAAATAGTTAGACATATTTTTTATCAAAATACTTATCATAATAATGTAATATAACTCAATCTCTTCCAAATTATTTCACAGACAATTTTAGGGATTGTGTTTTTTATGGAATTATACTAATTATTGATTGGATTGGTGTTATGACTAAGAAATCTTTTCTAGTGGTCGTTTTAGTGATTTTGTTTATAAGTGCTTGTGCAAATCAAGAGAACCAAGGAAGTAGTAGTAATCATTTAGAAGAGATGAATACACTCCAAACTAGGTCATCTGGAATGAAAGAACAAGAAATAGCTAAGGAAGCTGAGAGAGAAATTTTATCTTATAAAGAAGTTGTTGATGTTGTAGCAGTGAACAACAAGGACAAGCTCTTAGTTGGGTTCAAAATCAAACAATTTTCAAAGTTCAAGACAAAAGATATTGAAGCTAAAATTAACAAAAAGTTAAAAGAGGAATTTCCAAATTATGAAACGAATGCAGCAAGTGATTTGAAAATATTTATAGAAACTATAAAAATTAAAAAAGAGATATTAGAAGGTACAATAAATCAAAAAGATCTTGATAAGAGAATGGGGAAAATTATTAAACTAAGTAAAGAACAAACCTAGCTGGTGAATCAGGTTTAAAATGTATACAACAAAAGAGGTTGACGATACCAAAGATGGTTCTAATGGAAATGGAGGTAAATAAAATGTTGCAATCTTTTTTTTGGGCGTTTGTTGTTGGAGGGGCCATATGTGTGATTGGACAAGTAATGTTTGATGTTTTTAAACTCACACCAGCACATACACTCAGTAGTTTAGTTGTTGCGGGTGCAATTCTTGATGGTTTTGGACTATATGAACCATTAATCGCTTTTGCAGGTGCAGGTGCTACCATTCCAATTACGAGCTTCGGAAATTCGCTAGTCCACGGGGCACTTCAAGAAGCTGAGAAGCATGGAATCATTGGTGTTCTTACTGGTATGTTTGAAGTGACTAGTTCAGGGATCTCTGCTGCCATTATTTTCGGGTTTATTGGTGCTCTATTCTTCAAGCCAAAAGGATAGTAACAAACTGTTTAGGTGTTGAATCAACAACCCGAATGAAGGAATGATTCTTGGATGAGATGACGGAGGTGTTCACCATTCCTGCTTGGTTAGAAGTTACAATTAGATCGGTCTGTATTATTATTGGATTATTTGTTATTACCAAACTGCTAGGAAAAAAACAACTCTCGAAGCTCTCGTTTTTTGAATATGTAGCCGGAATTACCATTGGTGATATTGCAGGAACTTTATCTATGGATGCTGAGTTACAATTATCCAGTGGTATTATTAGTATTCTGATTTGGTCATTAGTCCCCTTCATCATATCCTTTTTTTCCATTCGTTCTAAGAAATTTCAAGAGTTTATAGAAGGTAAACCGACTGTATTTATAAAAGAAGGAAAAGTGATGGAAGGTAATTTACGAAAAGAAAAGTTCACAGCTGAGGAATTACTCTCACAGCTTCGTAAGAGCCGTGTGTTTCAACTATCTGATATTGAGTATGCTTTACTTGAACCATGTGGAAATTTAAGCTATTTATTAAAACGAGAAAAGCAACCACTTACATATGGAGATCTTCATCAATATGTTCCTTCATTTAGAGAACCAAAATCAGTTGTAATTGATGGTGAAATTATGGACGAGCCATTAATTTCAATCGGATTAAACCGTGGGTGGTTGTTGGAAGAACTTGAAAAAAAAGGGTTAAGCAGTAAGGAAGTCTTTTTGGCACAAATTGATAGTAACGGTGAAATGAAAATCGACTTATATAATGATAAATAAAGATTCCCACCTCATTTAGAGGCTGGGAAATTTTTTATTTATTTTACACGCAGCAATTAACTCCATCATAGAAATAAGGTAATGGAATGAAATGAGGGATTTTATATGCATATGAAAAGACTTAATAAAGAAGTAGAACAATTTTTTAATGATCATTATAAAGAGCATGAGGAACTTAAAGCAGAAATAGAAAAGTGGGTTTCAAAAACAGATAAAGAATTAACAAATCTTAATCAAAAGTCCTCTAGTTTTGAAAAGGATTTTGAAAATCGTTTTGAAAGAGTAAATCAGTGGCTAGGAAAAAAACAAGTGGAACTTGAAAGAAAATTTAATGAGTAAAAGAAAACTAAAAAACACAATAAATGTTTTGCAATGTTAATATTTGGTCTCACGTTTTATCCTTTCTGTCATAAGATATAACAGATTGTAAGGAGGCTGAAAAAATGGATAATAATTTATTTAAAAATATCGAGAAGAAAACAGGGGTCAACATGAAGGATGTACTTGAACTTGCTAATTCTGTTCAAAATGCGAATTTCAAGGATGAAAAGACAGTACGTTCCATCGTGAAAAAAGTAAGTCAAATCGCGAATAAGCCTGTTCCAAAGCAAATGGAAGATAAAATTGTAAATTCAATCGTAAGTGGAGATCAAAAGCTTGATTTTGGTACAATTTCACAAATGTTGAATAAAAAATAATACAGAATTAAAAAATGCCTGGTCCACTAAGTGGATCAGGTATTTAAATTATCAACCTCGTATTAAAGAAACTCTTTAATAAATCTAGAAGGGTGTGAAATTTTATTTCGTCGCATTTCTGGAACAGAAATTGTAAGTGACTCCTCTGCACGAGTCATTGCTACATAAAGTAAACGTCGTTCCTCTTCAAGCGGTTCATTTTCTCCATTTCTTAGAGACTCTAGTGCAAAGTCATGTGGAATACTACCATCTACAGTACCGATAATATATACGTGTTTAAATTCAAGTCCTTTAGAGCGATGAATTGTTAATAACTGAACAGCATCAGTATAGTGCTTACTAATCTGTTTCATTTCTTTATTCATGGCAACCATATGTGACACATGATCTAACAGCTCTTGAACATGTTTGAATTTTTTTGCAACTACTTTAAGGTCTCTAATATCGTCAGATCCTTTTTCAATTGTATTGCCTTCATTTCCATTCTTTTTAACATATTCAGCAAAGCCCATTTCCCTTTCAATCATCTCAATTGCGGTTATCGGTGATGTGCTCTTTAAACGTGAAAACATCGGGACAATTTTTCGCAATTTCTTTTGCTGAAAGGGCTGAATATTCGTTATCTTTTCCAAAGCTTGTATCATCGAACAATCCTCAAGGATACTAATTGCTTTTAAATCATTCATTACATTTTGTTTTAAAAACAAAGAGGAAAGGACATGTCCCAAAGCATCAGTGTCATTTGGGTCCTTACTTAAGTGTAAGTACGCTAATAATCCTCGAACAATTCTACGATTGTAGAATGAATCACTATCTTGTTCTAGCTTAAACGGCAGATTTGATTGTGCAAGTCTTTCGAACATTGCTCTTGAGGCAGTATGTGTTCGATAGAGGATAGCGAAGTCAGAGGGAGCAGCCCCATCTTTAATCTTCTCTTTTATATCTGTTACAATCATTGTCGCTTCTTCTTCTTCATTGTAAGGAAAAAAGAAAAAAGGAGCTTGTCCATTATTGAAGGAGGCATTCATCTTCTTTTCTCTTCTTCGAAGATTACGAGTGATAATTCTGTTAGCTGATGCCACAATCATATGGGAAGATCTGTAGTTTTGTGAAAGAGTCACAATTCTAGCATTTGGGTAATCCTTCTCAAATTCAAGCATAAATGTAGGGTCACTACCTCTAAATGCATAAATGGATTGGTCGTCATCACCGACTACACAAAGATTCTTCGTCGTGTGTGATAGAAGTTTAATGGTTTCATATTGGACTTTATTAATGTCCTGAAATTCATCAATTAGAAAATGGGTAAACCGCTCTTGATATCGCTTTAATAGGTCAGGTTGTTCTAGGAATAAGTGGTAGCAGCCAACCAGCATATCATCAAAATCAAATAATCCATATTCTTTCTTCCTATTTTCGTAATAACGGTATAAAAATAAAACCCGTTCTTCCCATTGATCCTTTGGTTTTATAAGTTCTGGAGGAAGAAGGGTGTTTTTCCAATACCCAATTAATTGAAGCGCCTGATCAAATGCAAATTCTTTTTCATCTAATGTCAATTCCCTAGCCGCTTCTTTAATAATCTTCTCCTTTTGATAATCCCACTTCAACAAGTTAGTACTTTTCCATCTGTATGGTTCATGGTGCATCACAATTTTATAAAAGATACTATGGAAGGTTCCTGTTACAAGAGAATGAATTTGTTGAGGTGTTAATCCAGCAACCTTGATTAATCGTTCTTTCATCTCAATTGCTGACTTTGAAGTAAAGGTAACAAGCATGATGTTTTTTGGTTCAATCATTTGTTCCTTTATTAAAAAGGCAGTCCTTGATGTTAGCACTCTTGTCTTTCCACTTCCTGCACCAGCAATAATTAATAATGGTCCATCTGTTGCAGTAACGGCATTATATTGTGATGAATCAAGATTCAAATTGAGAAATTCTTGATTAGGTAGGGCAGATTTAGAATAGGGTGGAAGCCTGTTAATTGATTTCGGTTCCTTCCAGTTAATGGACTTTTCAATTGTTGCAGTTGATTGGATTGCTCTGGACTTAGGAATGTTAAATCCATTGTGCTCTATGGATGTTGTTGGTTCAACTGTTACCTTTTTAATAGGTTGATAAGTTGTCTCCATGTATTCAGAGCAAGTAGTCGAGTTTATGTTAGATTGTTGATGAAAAAAGTGGGGACGATCATGTATCCCTAGATAAAGCTTAACAAAATCACCACAATGACCACAGGTTATCTTACTATGAATCCCTGCTTCATAGATGATTTGATATTCATCTCTAGGTACTCCCTTTAAATCAATCACTTGACCGTTTAAGATTGCTTTTTGCATGGAAAATCTCCTTAAAATTGAGTCAAATCTTATCATAACAAAACTCGAGAGGTAGGAGAAGTATATTGACTACATACCAAAATATGGTTGTTAAAATGGTTATCAGTGGAAGGGTTGCCAATTAAGGGATATAATGGATATATAATCAGGGAGGCGATTTATAAATGGGTTATATTATGCCAGTCAATCATGACCAATATACACAATATGCAAATCGACAATTACCTGTAAAAAAGGATCCTTTGGAATTAACTCCAATAAAAAAGACTACTTTAACTTCTGCGTTTGTAAAAAAAGAACATGAATACGCATTAGAAAAGCAGTCATTGAATGTAAAGAATCAAAACAACAAATTACTTTCTGAACTAACAGGAAAAGGTCATGTCATTAATGAATGGATCTAAAGTAAAAGGAGAGGGCTATGCCTTTTGGGCATAAAAACCTTCTCCTTCTTTCCATTCTGCATATATAATTTCTTTATAAGTACCAACGTCCAATGTTTTCATTTGATCTTGAAGCCAATTTTCATCATATCCAATACTTTTCACATTTTCCCAAATCACTTCACCATCACTAATTAAACAAATCGGAAGCTTAATTAGTGGACCTTCTATATTTAAATCTTTCCTTGTAGGTTGTGAATATGGCGCCTTTTTTAAAACACTTATGCTTCCATCATTTTCTAATATGGCGTATTCTACTTCACGCATGGAAAACGCACCTTTACCTCGCAGTAGGTGTTGAAGTTGATTAAGATCTAGCTTTGACTTTTTTAACGCATCACGATCTATTTGTCCTTTATGTATAACAATTTTTGGAGTGCCTTCAAGGAAAGTACGACTCCTTCGGAACTTCTGCGTAATTATTTCAATGCAAAAGATTAAAGACCCCCATAATACAACTGCAAAAACGATTTGAAAAATCCCGGTTTCTTTATCATATACAGCATTCCCAACAAGTTCACCTAAGATGAGTGCTGATATAAAATCAAATGGGGTTATTTGAGTTATTTGTGTTTTCCCCATGATTTTTGTAATAATCAATAAACTAACAAATCCAACAATCAAATCAGTAGCTATCCTAACAAATTCCATCTCATCACCATCCATTATTATAGGATGAGCAGTGGCACGGGATTTTATGAATATTATTAGGTGATCGTTTGAAAATACAGCTGTTTTCTATATAGTGTTGCTTTTAAAGCCGCAGGCTGAATACACTTCGCGTCCGGCGGGTGACCAGTGAGCCTCCCCGTCGCTACTACTCCTGTGGGGTCTCACTTTGGCCACTGTTCCCGCAGGAGTCTACGTGTATTCAGCCTGCTTATAATTACCATTTCAATGTTTTATGTTGAAAAGTACATAGTTATAACAATCACTGCTTTGTCTATGAAAAAAAGCACATCAATTGTTGAATTGATATGCTAATTCGTATTTCTCCGAATTAAAGGGCATTCTTGTTTTCTTAAAATTGCTTTATCATTGTAACGTGAGGAATTCCGGCATCCATAAAGACTTCAGATACTGTATGATAGCCAAGATGTTGATAAAATGCTTCAGCATGTGTTTGGGCATTTAATTTCAATTTATTCAATTTTTCTGTTTTTGCAAGTTCCTCGATCTTATTCATAATCAATTTTCCAGCACCTAATTTACGATGTGATTGAAGAACACATATTCTTTCTGCTTTACCTATTCCATCAACGATACGAAAACGACCAGCACCCACAGGATGTTCTTTGTCATAAAGAACCACGTGTTTAGCCGTGTCTTCAAATTCATCAATTTCTAATTCCTCAGGTACTTCTTGTTCTTTTACGAACACTTCCCGGCGAACGAGATATGCGTCTTCTAATTCTTGATAGTTTTTTACTTCTATTACGTTCATTTTTAGTCTAGCAGTCCTTTCCGAGTTGGAATGTTTCATATACTGTCCATGATCCGTTTTCTAATTGATATAAGAGGTGAAAACGATCAATCGTTTCTTTATGTTGAACTTTTGACATTCTCAATTGTCCTAAAACATCTGAATGTTCGTCATCTGATAAGCTTTGACCGATTGTTATATGTGGGACAAATTGATAGTCAGAATTGTCATGAAAAAATCCAGAATTAAGTGCAGAATGCAAATTTAAAAGTTCTGAGTTAAGTTCTATCTTTAAATAAATCACATTATTAACCGGATAAAAAGAGCTCACTTTTACAATGTTTAATGGAATAGAAGAATGGTTCTTTGAAATATCATGTAATTTATCTGTAATGGTCTTTAGTTCTTCATTTTCTGCTTCAAAAGGGTTTTTCAATGTAATGTGTGGCGGAATCAATGCATAATGCGGATCATAACGCATACGATAAGAGTTTGCAAGATCTTGAAGTTCTTTTGAAGGAAAGAAAGCGATGCCATATTTCATTGTAGGTTCCTCCTTATAGATAGGTGATCTGATTAATGATAAATTTATTATACCAAACCTTTTAAGTCGTTAATACAAAGATGTCATTTTCTTGAAGTAGATTTTAGAAAGTAAGCATCTTATACAAGATCCTTTTGAGGGAAGGTTGCCAATATTTCCATGTATGGTCTCCTTCATCCTCCTTGTAATCATAAATATAGTGCCTCTGTTCAAATGCTTCATGAAGTAATCGATTTGTGTAA
Organism: Litchfieldia salsa; assembly: GCF_900104555.1. GTDB lineage: Bacteria > Bacillota > Bacilli > Bacillales > Bacillaceae_L > Litchfieldia > Litchfieldia salsa. The sequence goes on along the minus strand of NZ_FNJU01000002.1, from coordinate 525,156 downwards.
ACAAAATTCTCTGATGTACCATCTGTAATCTTGACATTTGTTTCATTTAGGCCAACCATTTGATAAATTTCAATAAGATGTGGTTGTGAAAAATTCTGTACCTCCGTTAATATTTCTTCGTTTACAAAGGGTGATTGGAGAATTACTTTACCAAAAGTGTTTGGATAGGATAAAGCAGTAAGTAAAGAAACAGAAGCTCCTAGAGATTCTCCAATCAGAATTCTTCCAGCTCCTATTTGAAAAGTAGGAAATGTTTCATCGAGTACTGCGACAAGTTCTTCTCCCAAAAAACGAATATATTGTTTATGCAACTCTCCTTGAGGATGATATTTGCTCCATCGTTCTTGAACATTATTATAAGGAAGTCCGATAATGATTATAGGATTGATATCACCGCTTTGAAGGAGGTCATCAACAATCGTTGATATCTTTCCCAGGTTAAAATAATCTTGACCATCTTGGGCGATTAATAGCTGATGCTTGGACAACGGAGAATAATTCCTTGGCAGATAAACCATCACTTCAATGTCTTCACCAAGAAAACGGCTAGTGACAATGAGTTCTTGCATGGTTCCTTTGTTGTCATTCATTTTGTTTCCTCCATATTCAAAGAGATAATATATATGTATTTACAAAGTTCTATCCATTATAACTTAAACATTTAGCGTTTGTTTATTCAAACATTTAAGTAAAGGATTGACTTTATTAACATACTATATATAATTAATAATATTAATCCGATAAAACAAATGAGAATTATATGAAAGCAGGTGGATCAGGAAGTGTTTTTACAATTCACTGATGTTTCTAAACAATATACAAATCAAAATGTAGTAAGTGATGTATTACGAAATATAAATGTGTCTGTCAATGAGGGTGAATTTGTCTCAATTCTTGGTCCTTCGGGGTGTGGGAAATCAACCTTATTATCGATGGTTGCCGGCTTAGTTAAACCTACCACAGGCGAAATTCTTCTTCAAGGGAACCCGATAAAAAAGCCTGGTAAAGAACGAGGGATGGTATTCCAGCAAGCTGCATTATTCCCTTGGTTATCTGTGGAAGAAAACGTCATGTTTCCACTTAAAAAGGAAATTGGCAAAAAAGAAGCAATTGAAGTAGCTCACAAGTACTTATCAATGGTTCAACTAGGTAATTATTTAAAGCATTCACCCCATGAATTATCAGGTGGGATGCAACAACGAGTAGCGATAGCAAGGGCTTTAGCCATGAATCCTACCGTGTTACTTATGGATGAGCCGTTTGGTGCACTTGATGAACAAACAAGGTCCCGATTACACATAGAACTTGAAAAAATTTGGCTTGAAACAAAAAAGACGATTCTTTTTGTCACACATAGTATAAAAGAATCAATTATGTTATCAGACCGCATTTTAGTAATGGGTACTAGACCAGGAATTATACTAGAAGATATTAAAGTGGAAATTCCGCGTCCGAGAGCAACAGCACGTGAGGAAATCATGGAACTAGAAACAAAGATTTCGAATTTGTTAGAAAAAGAAATAGAAAAAGTAGTGAAAGAGGAATTAGCATATGCGAGCAATTAAAAGAATCGCTTTCTTTGCAAGTCTTCTTATTATATGGGAGGTAGCAGTCAGAGTTAGTGGTGTTTCCGAATCTTTGATGCCAGCTGCTTCAAGAGTATTTGAAGAACTTTATATTGGATTCTCTGATATGACTCTAGTATATGACTTGCAAGCAAGCTTTAAACGATTATTCATTGGACTTGGTATCGGTGTATTAATTGGTGCATCACTAGGTGTACTGTTAGCAAAGTCAAAAACTGCCGATGAAACTCTAGGGATGCTTGTACTCGCTCTTCAGAGTGTACCAAGTATTGTCTGGTTACCAATTGCAATTATGTGGTTTGGTATGAATGAAATCTCAGTTATATTTATCATTGTTCTTGGTGCCACTTTTGTAATGACCATTAATATGAGAATGGGAATCAAAAACGTAAATCCACTATATATTAAGGCAGCACAAACGATGGGGTCAACAGGGCTAGATTTATTTGTAAGAGTCATATTCCCAGCTTCAATTCCTTATGCAGTAACAGGGCTGAAGTTAGCATGGGCATTTGCATGGAGAGCATTGATGGCAGGGGAATTATTAAGTACTGGACCTGGACTAGGTTATACATTACGATTTGCTTCTGACTTTGGGAACATGTCATTAGTTATCGGTGTCATGATTATAATCGGTACGGTTGGTTCAATTATGGATTTACTCGTATTCCAACGAATCGAGAGAAATATTATTAAACGTTGGGGCTTAGAAAACTAACAAAACAAATGGGGGATATAACGTGAAAAAGAAAATAGGTTTGTTAAGTATATTGTTATTATTAGTAACAGGAATTCTTGCAGCATGTGGCGGTGGGGATGAATTAGCAAGTTCAGATGCGAAAAAAGTTGTGATTGGCTATTTTCCTAATATTGATCATGCTCCAGCAATGGTAGCACGAGAAAAAGGGTATTTCCAAAATGAGTTAGGTGAAAACGTTGAAATCGAATATTTAACATTCCCAGACGGTGGTGCATTTATGACTGCACTAAAAACAGGTGAGATTCATGCTGGTCTAGTAGGTCCAGGTCCTGTTATGAACAACTATACAAATGGTGCAGATGTGAAGATTATTGCTGGTGCATCTTCAGGTGGGACACACATTGTTGCTCGTGCAGATAGTGGAATCGAAACCATTGAAGATATTGCTGGAAAAACATTTATAACTCCTGGTGTGGGTTGTACACATGACGTGCAAATGGAAACACTTTTAAAAGAGTACGGAATTACATCTGCTCGTATTGGTGGATCATTAAAGCACTTAACTGGAAATCCTGCTCAGTATGCAGGGATGTTTGAATCAGGTAAAGTAGACTTAGCAGCAGTTCCAGAACCATGGGCTTCACAATTAGTAAAAGACGTTGGTGCTAAAATTATCGTAGATAGTAATGAGATTTCATTTGGTGAAACATTACCAAATACGATTCTAGTAACAAGCAATAAAGCAATTGAAGAAGACAAAGACTTAATCCAAAGTATTGTTAAAGCACATAATCAAGCAGTAGCGTTTATTAATGACAATAAAGAAGAATCAATTCAAATTACTATTGATAGCATTAAAGAAACAACAAAACAAGATTTAGACAAAGAAGTAGTAGATATGGCTTGGGAAAAGATTCGTTATACGACAGATGTAGATGCAGAAGTAATTCAACAATTTGCAAATTCATCACATGACTTAAAGTTCCTTAAAGAAAAACCAGACTTTGCAAACTTAATTGACTTACAATTTATTGAAACAGTAACAGCAAGTGCTGAGTAATTCTTATAAATAACTATTTTAGAAGTGCTTGTATCTCGGCACTTCTTTTTCATTAAACAGCTAAGGAGAATGGTCATGCACGATGTTAAAAAGATAATGAGTATGGTGTTTTTAGTATTGATTCTAATAGCTTGTTCAAAAGAACCAACGATTGAAGAAATTGAACAAACCTTCCCAATGAATATCAATGTGGGTAAACTAGAAGCTGTGAATCAGAATAAAGAGCCATTTAACACAGACCAACTAGAGGATAAGGTGTGGCTTGCTAGCTTTATCTTTACAAACTGTGATACGGTTTGTTCACCAATGACAGCAACAATGGCAAGGCTACAAACCAAGTTACAATCAGAAGGACTGGAAGATGTTCAGATTGTGTCATTTAGTATTGACCCAGAGCACGACACACCTGAAGTATTACTTGATTTCGCAAATAGTATGGATGCAGATTTTACAAACTGGCAGTTTATTACAGGTTATAACCAAGAGGAGATTGAAAGCTTTGCTAACACATCTTTTCTGTCACCTGCAGCGCAATTAGAAGGATCAAATCAGTTTGTGCACAGTACATCAATCTACCTTGTTAATCAAAGAGGAACAGTGCTTAATCAATACGACGCAGTAGCAGATACACCCTTTGAAGAAATCATCTCTGATATAAGAAAACTAAAATAACCCTTGCAATACACGCGTTAATAAGTTAAATTTATAAAATAAATAAATATTCAAAAACTTATCAAGAGAAGCCGAGGGACTGGCCCAATGAAGCTTCAGCAACCGACCAACGAGGAAAAGTCTTACCTAACCCACGTAGTAGATTTAGATTTTATAGAAATTAAATCTTGAGTTTTACTAAGGACTCATCTGTGAGAAAAGAATAAAATATCGAAGAAAACAAGTTTTCGTAGATATTTTATTCTTTTCTCACAAGCTTTCAGCAAAGCTGAAAGTAAATAGAAATCGAAGATTTCTATTTAATGAGTCCAAAACCTAGTATTAAAACTTTAGAAACTTATAAAATCAAAATCTACTCACCACCTTAAAAAGACCTTTCCGAGTCCCCAGTTGTGAATAAAATGTCTATTAGGCATTTTATTCACAACCCTCGCGGACTCATACTCGTTATCAGGTGCTAAATCCAGCGAATGTCCAAACATTCGAAAGATAAGGAGAAGCCCGAGTACGAAAGCCTTCTTCTTATAAGATGGCTTTTTTTGTTATTAACATATCAACAGATGGGGGAAACAAACTTTGAACAAACATAATATTGAAACGACATTAGCACAAATTGGAAATCGTAGTGACACTGTTACAGGTACTGTAAATCCACCGGTTTATTTCTCAACAGCATATCGCCATGAAGGAATTGGTCAATCCACTGGATTTGATTATGTTCGTACAGGTAATCCAACAAGAAAAATCGTCGAGGACGCAATTGCAACATTAGAAAACGGATTAAAAGGATTTGCATTTAGTTCTGGAATGGCTGCCATTCACACGGTGATGTCATTATTCAAACAAGGTGATGATCTCATCGTATCATCTGACCTTTATGGTGGAACCTATCGCCTATTTGAACAAGGTTGGAGGAAATTCGGCTTAACTTTTCAATACTCTGATTTCAAAGATAGCCAGGAAGTAGAATCATTGATTACTAGTGAAACAAAGGCAATCTTCCTAGAAACACCTACAAATCCATTAATGCAAGAAACAGATATTGAAACCGTAGCTCAAATTGCGAAAAAACATAACATATTACTAATTGTTGATAACACATTTTACACACCAATCATTCAAAAACCATTAGATCTAGGTGCGGACATTATTATTCACAGTGCAACTAAATATTTGGGAGGGCATAACGATGTTCTTGCAGGTCTTGTTGTAGCAAAAGATGAGGAACTATGTACTCAAATTGGTTATCATCATAATGCGAGTGGTTCGGTATTATCACCATTTGATTCCTGGCTTTTGGTTCGTGGGATGAAGACTTTATCACTTAGAATGAACAAGCATCAAGAAAATGCTACTAGAATTGCAGAATATCTAGAAACACATGAAGATATACTTGATGTTCTATATCCTGGAAAGGGTGGAATGGTCTCATTTCGTGTTAAGGATGAGAAATGGGTAAATCCACTTTTACAAAGCTTACAGGTCATATCATTCGCAGAAAGTCTTGGTGGAATAGAAAGCTTTATCACATATCCAGCTACACAAACTCATATGGATATCCCAGAAGAGATTAGAATTAAGAATGGAGTATGTAATCGATTATTAAGATTTTCTGTCGGTGTAGAGCATGTGGAAGATATCATTGCCGATCTAACTCAGGCATTATCAAAAGTAAAGGAGGGGTTACATGAGTAACAATGAATATTCAATTCAAACAAGTCTACTTCATAACCAACATAAATTTGATCCTAATACAGGGGCTGTAAGTGTTCCTATCCAACACGCATCAACATTCCATCAATCAAGCTTTGATCAATATGGAGAATATGACTATAGTCGTTCTGGTAATCCAACTCGACATGCATTAGAACAGGCAATAGCCGAATTGGAGGGTGGAACAAGAGGGTTTGCTTTTTCATCGGGAATGGCAGCAATTTCTACAGCTTTTTTATTACTCTCAAAGGGCGACCATGTTGTAATTACTGAAGATGTATATGGTGGAACATATCGTATGGTAACAGACGTTTTGACGAGATTCGGAATTACTTATACGTTTGTGGATATGACAGATCTTCATCAAGTCGCTACAAATATCCAACAGAACACGAAATTAATATATATGGAGACTCCATCAAATCCTTTATTAAAAATTACAGATATTCAAGGGATCGTAAAATTAGCAAAGGCAAATAACTGTCTAACATTTGTTGATAATACGTTCTTAACTCCTGCATTACAAAGACCACTAGACTTAGGTGTAGATGTGGTGTTACATAGTGCAACGAAGTTTCTAGCGGGTCATAGTGACGTACTGGCGGGATTAGCTGTGGTTAAGGATGAAGAACTAGGAAACCAACTTTATAAGCTACAAAACTCATTTGGTGCGGTTTTAGGCGTACAGGATGCTTGGTTAGTTCTAAGAGGAATGAAAACTCTATATGTTCGATTAAAACAGTCACAAGAAACGGCGATTGAAATTGCCGATAAACTTAAAAATCATCCTGCAATTGAGGCTGTATATTACCCAGGTCTACACTCTCATCCAGGCTATGAAACCCAGAATAATCAAGCTTCAGGTCCAGGAGCTGTCTTATCCTTCAGGTTAAAAGATGAACAAGCAGCAAGAACCTTTGTAGAAAGCGTGAAGATTCCTGTATTTGCCGTGAGTCTTGGTGCAGTTGAATCGATTCTTTCTTATCCTGCAAAAATGTCTCATGCTGCAATGCCGAGAGAGGAACGGTATAAACGAGGTATTACTGATGGGTTGCTAAGACTTTCTGTTGGCTTAGAAAGTGCAGAGGATTTAATTGCTGATTTTGAACAGGCACTCGAAAAAATTTCATCAGCTAGTATCACAATCTAATACAATGATTAAGAATCTCCTTTAGTAGAGGAGATTCTTTTTTATGTACTCTCTTAGATGGAAACCACTGGAACCTTTAAAGATTAAAGAAATATTAAAAAGCACTATAGCTACCATTTAAGAGAGATTATTGTTAAAACACTTACATTTTGGGCAAAGTAAAAATGGAGGTGTTTTATTTTGAGAATCTTATTGGTCTTAATGGCCGTTTGCTTGGCATTATTTAGTTTGAATTCAATTCCTCATGTAATAGCAAAGTCGAAGAACTTAAGTGATGACTGTATCGAGAGTATTGAGGAGGAGAAGAGTAAGTTTGAGGAAAAAGTAATGAAAGACGTTCTTTCTAGTTATAATGTGAAGTTAGAGGACATGGAAGAGGTCATTTCTTACGATATTCATGATTTACGTAAAATAAGTTTATTAACTGGTAAAACTGAAACACACATGAAGAGTATTTTTCAACAATTTGAAAGTATTTCATTAGGTCAAAAGCAACTATTCTTCTTCAATGGGGATTTAAATACAGCGTTTATCTTCTATAAGAATCCTCAGTATAAAAATGTTATGATTAAAATGAATCGTGGAGATGACAAGTGGTCAGTAGCAGAATCAAAGGTTGTAGAAGGTAAAAAAATTAATTTTAATAAAAAGAATTGTAAGGATGAACATATTATAAACCAAGGATTTAATGGTTTATTTAAAGGGTTGGATTGAAGATGACATTTAGGTGTTGTCTTTTTTTGTTTTTCAAAAAGAAAGGCTGTTTTCTCAAAGCTTGTTGTCTTAGACCAAAAACTTTGAAATGGTCGTAATATAAGCAGGCTGAATACACGTAGACTCTTGATAAGACCAGTGGCCAAAGTGAGACCCCACAGGAGCATGAGCGACGAGGAGGCTCACTGGTCACCCGCCGGACGCGGAGTGTATTCAGCCTGCGGCTTTAGAGGGAATAATCTATACAAAAAAAGTGCCCCAGAGGATTCTCTGAAGCACTTTTAAAGATTAATTTGCGGAACTCTGATGCTTTTTCTCGGATTCTGTAATGTATACAGCACAAGCTGCATCACCAGTAATGTTAACAGCTGTTCTTGTCATATCTAATAAACGGTCAATCCCGATAATTAAAGCAATCCCTTCAACAGGAAGGTTAACAGATGTTAGTACCATCGCGAGCATGATTAATCCAACTCCTGGAACACCTGCTGTACCAATACTAGCTAACACGGCAGTTAATACAACTGTTAGGATTTGAGCAGTTGTTAAATCAGACCCGTAAGCTTGGGCGATGAATAGTGTAGCGACACCTTGCATAATTGCAGTTCCGTCCATATTAATGGTTGCACCAAGAGGTTGAACAAAACTACTAATAGCCTTAGGTACACCTAAGTTCTTTTGTGCAGTTGTCATCGAAATAGGGAGTGTTGCACTACTACTTGATGTACTAAATGCAACAGTCATTGCTGGTAAAAACCCTTTAAAGAATGTAATTGGATTACGTTTTCCTAAAACTGCAACAGCTGAGCCATAAGTAACAATTGTATGAATAACTAGTGCAATAAACACAACCATGAAATACAGGGACATTGCCTTTAGAGCAGGGATTCCAAGACCACCCACAGCAGATGCAATTAGACCGAATGTACCATATGGAGCAAATTTCATGATGAGATTAACTAAATACATCATGATCTCGTTACCTTGTTCAAGTAGATTATGAATGCCTTTCGTTTTTTCGCCTAAGATTGTCAATGCAAATCCAATAAATACTGAGAATGCAATGATTTGAAGCATTTCCCCTTGTGCCATAGCGGATATAGGGTTAGTTGGAATGATGTTTAAAAGGGTATCAATCACAGGTGGTGCTGGCTGTGCTTCAAATGATGCACCCTCAATATCATAATTTCCTCCTGCGCCTGGTTGAATAACGGCTGCTAATCCTAATCCAATAAAAATAGCAATGGTCGTAGTGACGATAAAGAATACAATCGTTTTAATTCCAATTCGACCAAGTTTTTTCGGATCACCTAAACCGGCTACCCCTAGAGTAATCGAGAAGAATACGATTGGTACAACAAGCATCTTAATAAAGTTTAAGAATAGCTTACCTAGTGGTACCAAAATCCACGTGTTAATTGGTTCAAACAAGTTAGGTGCAAATAGATTTAGAATAAGACCCACGACAATACCAAGCGCAAGACCAATTACAATTTTCGCAGTTAAGTTCAATTTCATTTTAGGACCTCCTCATTTAATGTTTTTTCTTTTAGGGCAATGAGTTTGTTCAATTTTAGTAAGAGAGAAACTTTTAGACAACAAAAAGCCACGAGAGATTTGCTCGTGGCTTGGTTACAATAGAATAAAAATAACAAGTTAGATTAGTAGGATTCTCTCTCCTGATGCTTACGAGGTTAGCTGTCGGATTCGGATCAAGAGACTCCTACCTTAGACTTAAAGGATACACCCCGTGTGTAAACAATATACACAATTTGGTTCCCCCGTTCTCTAATTTTGTTAGAGATTCAGCAATATTTAATTTTTTGTTTCATTTTGCCCTATTAATATTTATATCTCATTGTAAGAAATTATGTCAATCATTTAATTTATTTTAATAGCATATTATCGGATGCATCTTTAAAGATATTGACAAAATTAGCAAGCCATATTAATATATGATAGTAATATATCAATTTGACTTGTTAGCTCAGTGGGAGAGCACTTCCTTGACAGGGAAGGGGTCGTGGGTTCGAATCCCTCACAGGTCATCCATATCATTAAGAAACCTCTTTGTATAAAGAGGTTTTTTTGTAGTTAATTCTTTAGAAACTTCCAATTAACCTCTTTTACCCCTACTGGTCACTCTGTTAAATATATTATTGTATGAAGAATTCTAACAATACAAACATAGTCATTTATACCTTTCTTCAAAATACCTATTGAAAATGATTATCATTATTATTTATACTGGTAAATAGTACAAATTGAATTCTTTTCAATTAACTGTTCAGTCCGACACTTTTACGTGAAATCAGCATGTAAATTAAATAAGGTGCACCGATAACTGAGATGACAATTCCTACTGGGATATCAGCAGGTGCTAATAGATTTTTCCCTATCATATCGGCAATGAGTAAAAGGAGGGCACCAATCAATGCTGAAACCGGTAAAACGGAGAAATAATTTGGCCCACAAACGCGTCGTGCCAGATGTGGTGCTAGTAAGCCTATGAATGAAATCCCTCCACCAACTGCTACACATGCACCAGCCAATGCAGCAGATAGACATAATAGAATGCGACGTTCTGACTCTACTTTTAAGCCAAGAACAAAAGGAACCGTTTCGCTCAATTGTAGGAGGTTCATTGATCTTCCTTTAATAAAAGTAATTGGTCCTAGTACGACAATCCAAGGAAGTAAAGCCCAAACATAGGTCCACTGTGTTCCCCAAATACTTCCGGTTAACCAGATCGTTGCTTGCTGAAAATCTTTTGGATCCATCTTCAATTGAAGAATGATTAATAATGCACCACATAACGCATTAAAGCCTAACCCCATGAGAAGAAGACGCCCAGGTTCAATACCGCCTTTCCAAGAAAAGCTATATATGAGAAATGCTACTGTGAGGGCACCTATAAAGGCAAAGACGGGTAGAAGGCTAGGTGAGGATAAAAGATGATTCTTGTTTTCTCCGATAAGATAGATGAAGAATACAACAGTTAGTCCTGCACCGGCATTAATACCTAATATTCCCGGGTCTGCTAATGAATTTCGTGAAAGACCTTGTAGGATTGCTCCTGAAAGGGCAAGTCCAGCTCCTATAAGTAGAGCAATTAACATTCTAGGTAATCGAAGCTGAAATAAAACTAGTTCTTGCTGTGGGGTTCCATTTCCGGACAGGGTTCCTATTACTTCTTTTACGGGAATAGGCAAACTCCCTGTTGAAAGGCTCAACAAGAAAATACTGATAATCAACAATAAAAGTACAAACAACCATCCTTTTGAACGTATAATTGCTTCTTTCCAATCCATTATAAATACCCTCTTTTCTTACGTGATAAATAAAGGAAAAATGGAACACCGACTAATGCTGTAATTGCACTGACTGGTGTCTCAAAAGGTGGATTGATCATTCGAGCACCAATATCAGCTAGAACTAGAAGTAAAGCTCCTGCAACTGCACTAAGTGGGATGACGACTTGGTAACTTGACCCTAGTAGCAGTCGAATAATATGTGGGATCACAAGACCAATAAATCCAATTGCACCGGCGATCGAGACAGCAACACCAGATAGCAGTACAACCGTGATGATTCCAATCCAACGTACTTTTTGAAGGGATTGTCCTAGTCCTGTCGCCACTTCTTCACCCATAGATAGAATCGTTAATGAGCGACTTATCGATAGAGACAAAATAACGCCTAATATAACAGCTGGGAAAAGAATCATCACATGTAACCATTTTGTTCCTGATAATCCACCAGCAAACCAAAAGCTAAGGTCTTGGGAAACTTGGAAGTAAAGGGCAATTCCTGTTGAAAGGGCACTAAAAAGTGTGCTTAATGCTGCGCCAGCTAATGTGAGTGTCACTGGAGAAATTCGGTCCTTAGAGATAAGGGAGAAAATAAATACAAAGCTTGCTCCTATTGCTGAACCCGCAAAAGACCATAAAAGTAGATTCCAGTAGGAACCTGAGCTAACAAAAGCTAATGATATTGCGATTGCTAAACCAGAACCATGCGTAATACCTATGATGGAGGGATCTGCTAGAGGATTCCGAGTAAGCCCTTGCATCAGTGCACCAGCAACGGCTAAGGCAGCACCGACGAGTGCGGCTGTTAAAGCACGAGGAATGCGTACCTCTCTAATGAGCTGATGTTCAATGTTCCCATGCTGAAAAGAAATAAGAGAGTCAACAACAACAGATGGAGAAATCCAAACAGCTCCCAGTCCAATTGAAACGAGCAGAAAGAGAAAAACGAATAGTAATCCTAATAGACCTGCAATGATTGTTCTTTTTTGGACAGATGAAACGGTGGAGTGTTGTTTTATCATCTCGGGATTAATTGTTTTATCCATAAAATCATTCCCTTCAAAATATGAAATTGATTATCATTTTCAATTACTTTCTAATTGTTTATTAATCTACTATTCTAAGGGTAATTTTGTCAATTATTTTTCAATTTTAAAAATAGAATGAAGGTAATATAGCAGAACGCGAAACGAAGGGAAGGTGTACGATGTCAACTTTACAACCAATGATCGTTAATTGCTTTAGTGTTTCTACCATAAAAATAAGGGAAGGTGTCGTCGAGCACTTACGCTTAGACACACAAACGAACACTCTCATTTATATCGCTTCTGGTAGAGGTAGGATTGCAATAAAGGATGAACAGCTTAAGGTTATGGAGGGAAAAAGCTATATCATGACAGAGGAGGGCTATCTTTTTTCTTCATCTCAAAAACTTTTGACTGTTTATATAATTTCATGGAACAAAACCATTTTTACTTTTCCAGATTCCCTGCTGTTAGCTAATCAAGATCCAGTAAAGATCGTACCATTATGGGAAGAAGCAATTCTTTTACAAGAAAGAAAATCAATTTCAGAGCAGTGTAAATTTCAAGGAAAAGTATGGAGTCTTCTCTCCTCCCTTACAGATCAAACTGAGGTGGATCGAATTGAGGAATCAAAGGAACTAATAATACATAACTTAAGTACCGTTTATACGATTAGTGCCCTCGCAGAGAAAGCAAAAATGACACCAAATTCATTTGCAAGAGCATTTAAAAAACAGGAAGGGATCTCACCGAAGGAATATATCATTGCACAACGAATTAAAGCGGCCAAAACGCTCATGCTTCAAAATAAGGGGATCACAGCGAAAGAAATTGCGTTAAAAGTAGGGTTACAAGATGAGTTTTATTTTAGTCGTATTTTTAAACAAAAGGTTGGACAGGCACCAACTGTATTTATGAAGAGAACGAAGGAACGAATAGCTGTTGTAAGTCAACTTTTCTTACAAGATCATCTGCTGTCATTAGGAATACAACCTGTGGCAGCTCCAGCATATCCTTCTGAATACCCTGCAAATAGGGGGCTACCAGGTCATCTAAGTAAACAGTTGGAGGGGACAAGGCTTCTTAATGCAGAAAAATTGTTCAATGCTGAGGAAATTCTTTATGCCCAACCAGATCGAATTATCAAAACGCCTCTGCATAAAGGAGAAATTCAATCGATCCTTTTATCTCACGAACAAAAGGTTGAACATATTTCTTTGAAATCAGATTGGAATGACTATCTTAGAGAAATCGCAAGCTTACTTAACTTAGAAAGCATGGTGGATGCAATTGAGAATGAAATTAGTTGTCTAGAAACAAAAGTGAAAGATGAATTACGCCCTATCACAAGGAGAGGGAACTGGGCAGTAATATGGGTTCGCCAAAAAGAAATTCGACTTTATGGTCGTCAACAACATGCGTGTCTGGATTTAATTTATAATAAGCTTGGATTTGAAGCACATCCCGGTATACCGAGTACAGGCTATCGGATTGTTACAGTAGAAGAACTAGCAATCTTGAATGCCGATAAACTTTTAATCTTATGGAGTCATGAACAGGATGTGTGGAAAGTGGTTCAAACTAAAAAGTGGAAAATGTTGAAAGCAGTACAAACAAATCATGTATATTATCCAAAAAGTCAGGAATGGGATCCATGGGGTCCAATAGGAAGAAAGCATATGCTTGTTCAATTTGCTTCTGAGTTTCAAAAGACAAATCATATTGTGTAATGAATAAATAATCCATGCAAAAAAACAATAAAGTCCATGTACGCTATAAATGATAATGGTTATCATTAAAAATGAAATTCATTATCATTTAGGGGGAAGGAAAGTGTTTAAAAAAATAGGTTTATGGAGTATGGTTTTACTTCTTTTAGTATTAGCCGCTTGTTCAAGTGGAGAAAAGACGGCTTCTGAAGAAGAATCAAAAAAAGAGGATAAAGAAAAAACAGAGGTGAAGCAAGAAACTGTAGCTGAGACTCGTACAGTTGAGCATTTATATGGACAAGCTGAAGTGCCGATGAACCCGGAAAAAATCGTCTTATTATCACATGTATCTTGGGAGGGTTCACTTGTATCTGTTGGTGTCAAACCGTATGCAGTTATGGCATATGACAATGAATTCCCGCCACATTTAACGGAAGAGTTAGAAGGAGTAACAGCTCTACCTTATGTTGATGAGATAAACCCAGAGGAGATTGTAAAGCTTAATCCTGATTTATTAATTATTAGTGATCGTTACAAACCACTGTATGATCAATTATCTGAGACAATCCCAACTGTAGTTGTTGAGGTAGGGGGAGATTGGAAGGAAGATCACTTAAAAGTTGCTGAAGCAGCAGGTAAACTTGAAGAAGGAAAAAAAGTGATTGAGAGCATGGAGAAAGAAGCTGAGGAAATAGGACAACGCATTAAGGAAAAAGTTGGAGAACAAACATTCATGGCAGTTGCTATTAATAAAAAAGATATTCGTGTTTATGGAAAAACAAATCACGCAACAAATTCTCTACTATTTGATGATTTGAAATTAACTCCTGCTGAAAATTTACCTGAAGATTTTGGTGAAAATATTTCGATAGAAGGATTAGTAAAATACAATCCAGACCATATCTTAGATGTATCATATTTTAATAGCGGAGAATATTATGATTCAGTGACAGAAGGAGAAGTTTGGAACAACTTAAATGCTGTTAAAAATGAAAATGTACATACTCTTTCAACGACTTGGGGCTTTTGGGATCCAATTGAACGCCAAAAAGGCTTGAAGGAAATAGAGGCATTATTATTAGGTGAATAGGAATTCATAAACACTTTTTGGTATAAAAATTTGAAAAATGGAAGTCAAATAGTCTTTCTGAAAAGGAAGACTATTTTCCTCCTATCTATTGAGAATAGTTATCAATTAATAGGACTTAAGACTCTATAAAGAGGTGTAAATATGTATCTTACCGCCAAACAGATAGCTGTTAAGGCAACATTAGAGGCATTTCTTAATTGTTATATTCGTGAAGTGAATAATGGAAACTGGGTAAAAACAGAGGATTGGATTAAAGAAAATCTTACAACGTTTCTAATTACAGGAAACGATATTGTTGAACTTGAGTTACCAATTCAAGGAAGAAAGTACGCGTTTGAGATCTTTTATAAATCAAAGGTTGGGAAACATGTAGTTGGTATAACACTAAAATATTGTTCAAAGAAACACGAGTGGGAAAGAGAAGACAGCCTTGTTGTAATCCTCACTTTTATTCAAGAGCTTCACCTAATGGCGAGGAGAAATGGCTGTGATGAACTTGCTTCCCATACTGATGAACTAATTCTTCGCTTAATAGAAAGCTACCAAACGATGACAAGGTATGTCGAAGAGAGCATGGCAGGTACTAGGAGGGCTTATGCAACATTTATTGAAAGCGAGCAGTCTCTAGTTTTTGGGCACTGGTTTCATCCAACCCCAAAAAGTAGACAAGGAATGTCAAATTGGCAGCAACAAAGCTATGCCCCTGAATTGAAAGGAAAGTTTCAATTACATTATTTTGAAGTTGATAAAAAAATGATAACAGAATCATCAAGTGTAGCAAAGAGTGCTAGTGATATAATTCTTCAATCAGTTATGAAATATATACCAGATTTCCAAAAATCAGAAGAAGTGTGTATTCTTCCGATGCATCCACTTCAAGCACAATCGTTATTGCAACAAGAGGAAATGAAGAAAGCACTTCAAGAGGGAACGATTGTAAATATTGGTGTCCTAGGACCTTATTATTCGGCAACCTCTTCCATAAGAACTGTCTATTGTACTGAGGAAGAGTATATGTATAAATTTTCAATTCCAGTAAAGGTAACGAATTCATTAAGAAAGAACCAACAACATGAGCTTAAAGCGGGAGTTGTAATGTCTCGACTTCTTCAGAAACTTCTATTCTTAGATAACCATCCATCTTTTTCTATGATAGAGGATCCCGCATATATTACAGTGGACTTTCCACATATGAGAGAGTCTGGGTTTGAAGTCATTATTCGATCAAACATATTTACAACAGGAAAAGATAAAGGGATTACCTCTATTGCAGCAATCGTACAGGATCCTTTTCCGAATCAGAGATCAATGTTGAAAGAGATGATTATGACTAACGCACAAGTAGAAGATCGGTCAGTAAAAGAGGTAAGCTTGGACTGGTTTGACAAGTATTGGAGTTGTTCGATTGAACCCATCATTCGACTTTATGATGATCATGGTATTGCACTTGAAGCACACCAACAAAATAGTTTAGTAGATATTTCAACGGGTTATCCTGAAAGGTACTATTATCGTGATAATCAAGGGTACTATCTATCTAAATCACATGAACAAGTGCTTATTCTAACGGAACCAAGACTCATAGAGACTCCTGATCTCTTTTACGAGGACGAACTAATACAAGAGAGGTTTACTTATTATTTAATTGTAAATCAGCTTTTTTCTGTGATTTACCGCTTTGGAGCAGATCAGATGCTTGAGGAAACAGATCTTATAGAGTTAACAGTTCAAAAATTGAGCACACTTGAGAAAGAACTAAAGGGGCAAGGTAAAGGGTTTGTTCAAAGTTTAATACATGGAGAGATGCTACCTCATAAAGCCAATTTACTAACACGATTTCATGACGTGGATGAGTTAACTGCTGAACTTGAACAATCAATATATCAAGAATTAGCAAATCCTTTTGTAGTTCAGCGTAAGGAGGAAGAATATGAAAACGCCTTATCTTATACCTTCTAAGAAGATTAATAATCGTGTTAAACGACAGTTGGTTGAGGCGATGATATATGAAGGGTTAATCGAATTTGAAGAGGTAAATGAGGGGCTGTTTCATCTTTTTGGACAAGAGAGAACATATTGGTTTAAAGGAAGAAGGTCTGTATTTGACCGAATACGTATAAACGATGAAGGCATATTTCAAGTACTAACTAACCACCAACATATAACACAAGTCACGATTAACGAGTTGTTAGAAGAGTGCGTCTCTGATGAAATGATTAAGAACCGTGTACTATATGAACTTGTACAAACTATTAATCTATGTGATTGGAATGAGAAGCACCTTCCGATTCCGTTAGCAAGGATGAGTTCAAGCTATGAAGAGCTAGAATCCGAGATTATGGAAGGGCATCTTTATCATCCGTGCTTTAAGTCTCGGACAGGTTTTACATTAGAAGATCATGAACAATATGGTCCAGAAGGAAAACAATCATTTCCGCTTCTTTGGACAGCGATTAGAAGGAACAACGTAAAAGTTTCTCTACTAGAGGATGAAAGCGATTTTTGGAAAAGGGAGCTAGGAGATGGTATGTGGGATGAGATCACCATGGAACTTGCAGAAGCTGGGGTCACATTTGAAGATTATACACTCCTTCCAATACATCCTTGGCAATGGAAATCTATCCATCATCATTTATTAAAACTAATTGAAACGGGAGAACTCATTATTTTGCAAAGTAAAGGTGATTGGTATAGAGCTACACAATCGGTTCGAACACTGTGGAATGAAATCGCCCCAAAGAAGGCGAATATTAAACTGTCTATGAATATGATTAATACTTCGTCCTTAAGGACATTGTCTACACCTTCCGTATGTGCAGCACCTTATATTTCAGCTTGGCTACAAAAAGTCATACAATCAGATTCTTATTTAGCAGATGAGGCATCTATTGTCATCTTAAAAGAATATGCTGGAATTTGCTTTGACTCTGAAAGTAAATCTGAACTAACCGGACAGCTAGGAGCAATTTGGAGAGAAAGTATTAGAACATATATGAAAGAAGGCGAAGAGGCGGTACCATTTACAGCTCTTATGACGGTTGAGAAGACTGGTCAATTATTTATTGAAGCATGGCTTTCTCATTATGGACTAGAAAAATGGGTGACTCGATTAATAGAAGTAAGTGTTATACCAGTATGGCATCTGTTAGTAGCACATGGAATTGCTGTTGAGGCACATGCGCAGAATATGATACTCCTACATAAAAATGGATGGCCAACACGAATCGTTCTTCGAGATTTCCATGAAAGCATTGAATACACAAGTGAGTTTATAACAGATCCTTATTTAGTGCCAAACTTTCAGACCATTCATTATCAATATAGAAATGCTCCATTGGACAAGTATTACCGGATGTCATCAGTCGAAGCGTTAAGAGAATTAGTGATGGATACACTCTTTGTTTATCATTTTAGTGAGCTTTCATATTTACTAGAGGAAAAAAGTGGGTTTAAAGAAGAGCAATTTTGGAAGCTTGTAAAATTAATGATTTCTAATCATATAGATAAACACCAAAATCTACAAGAGCGACATGATCAAATACAATATTCAAACTCTGAAATTTATGTTGAATCACTATTAACAAAAAAGATTAAAAAAAAGCAAAAAGAGTATCGTCATTTAGTAGGCAATATTTTTAGTTAAGGAGGATTTGGAAGATGTTTTATGTGAATGACCAATACTACACATTAAAGGATTTAGAAACACAATATCGTTTATTTGAAGAAATACCATCTCTCAGAGATTGTAAGAATCATCGTTTAGCTGTTTGTCTTTCAGATGCTTTTCAGTGGCTAGCTCTTTGCTTATATCTTCGGGAGAAGGGGGCATCTGTGTTGCCTATTCATCCTTCTACTCCAAAAGGTGGAGCAATTCGAATGGCAATGAGTGCCTCAAGAGATCTTTTGCTATTCCAAACACTGGATTCTGTTATTGAACTGACTAGTACAAGTGTTGAGCATGAAACAGTCGGAGGTCTCATTCAGATGAGCTCAGGGACGACAGGGGAGCCCAAATTAATTGAACGAACTTGGAGTTCCATTGAGGAAGAACTTCAAGGCTATGTGACCTCCTTGTCAATTAATCGAGGAACACCATCTATTGTTGCATGTCCAATTACTCATTCATATGGGCTAATTAGTGGTGTTCTGGCTTGTCTAAAAAGAGGAGTAGAACCAATTATTATCACAAATATGAATCCGAAATATTTAATAAAAAAGCTCAAACAATATCCGAAACATATACTTTACGCAACACCTACTTTGCTTCATACACTAAGTCGATTAATGAATCCTAGTGAAAAACTGGATTGTGTCATGACTTCCGGTACATTAATGCCGTTGAAATGGCTTAACTTAATAAGCAATGCATCAAAAAGGGTACTCCAACAGTATGGGTGTTCTGAGGCTGGTTGTGTTGCAATCCGCCATGATGTGAAGGATCCAAATGAAATGGGGGTACCACTTCCTCATCTTAAAGTAGAAGCTGGTGTAGTTGATCTTCCGGGTGAAATTGTCATTCATACTTCAGAGAAAATAATTTATACACGCGACTTGGGCTATATAAAAGAAGGGATTCTTGTATTTCTTTCAAGGATCGATGACACGATAAATGTTGCTGGCTTGAATGTTTATCCACAAGAGGTTGAGAATGTTTTAATGGATGAACCACGAATTACAGAGGCTGTCGTTTACAAAATAAAAAATGAGCTTTCAGGTGAACGAGTATGTGCTCTTTATGTATCAAATGACTTAATTGAAGAATCTGAGCTAAGGGATTGGTGCAGTAGATTCCTCGCACCCCATCAAATACCCATTTTATTTAGACAGGTAGAGGAGATCGACAAGCTGCAAAATGGAAAGATTAGTAGAAAACAATTGTCGGGGTTATATAGATGAATAAAGAAGAAATGATCTCTGTCATTTATGATATTTTAAAACATAAACTAGAGCTTCCAACTATTTTGTCATTTCATAATGAAGCGCGGCTAAATGAGGATCTTTACATGGATTCAGTTATGATTCTCGAATTAATTTTACATATTGAGTTAGATTTTGGTATTAACATTCCAGATGAAATGCTTGTTCCGAAGGATTTTCATACAATATCCACTCTTGTTGAGTTTATACAGCGTCAACGAAACACTGCTCTTGGAGGAATAGAATGATTAAAGTACATTGTTTTGTTAGTTGTGTATGTGAAGTGATAAAGAAGACAAATGGAGTTGATCACAGACCCTACTATTTTGGAGTGTGGGATGCTGATTTTGATATTGAACATGGAAGGTTAACCTATCATTCTACTACTATTAATCATGACTTTTTTCAGACATGGTATGAACTACTTTATGGTATCAAGCTTTATAATTGGTATTGTGAAAAAAAGTCCAAACAGGAAAATATAAATGTGCTTCAAAGATTGATAGATAACAAATCCAAACATTCATATGTAATGGTGATGCTTGATTTATCGATGCTACCCGAGCGAGAGAATAAATTTAACCAAAAACCGTTTCCCCATTATGTCATGCTTGAGAAGACTGAAAGTGAAGATGAGTGGTTAATGTATGACCCCGATTTTCGATGGGAAGGTGTACTCCCTAGGGAAAGAATTCTCCAAGCAATTAATGAACCTAGCGTAGAAGGAGGGTATTACTTTCATGAAGAGGAAATTCGTCCAACAAGTAAGGAGACTATCGAAGCTTACTTTAACACGTGTATCAAGCATGAAGTAAATCCAATAACAGAGGCTATCCGGAGAATTGTAAATGATTTTGTAACTGGAAATTCTCGTAACGTTAAGCTATCAGTAGCATTAAAGCAATTACCAGTTATAGCAATTAGGAAGTATGCATATGAGCATGCATTTGCATACTTTTGGGAATACCTTGATCTTGAGGAGGAAGGCTTTGAACAGTGGTGTACCGAAATTGAACGACTTGTTAATGGGTTTACCACAATTCAATACCGTGCTATGAAGTATGAGATGACAAACAAAGAGACAATTCTACATTCTATTAATGAAAAATTAATCGAACAAAATGAACTAGAATTCAAAATTAAACAAGGTTTACAAGAATGCTTCAACAAATGGTTAGCCAAACAAAACCTCGCTCAAAAAGAAGGTGAAGTAGTAAGATGAAACTATCAATTTGTACGATTTCTTTTCGACACCATCTATATTCAATGGATCAAATCGCTCATTGGGCAAAATCAAAACAGTTTGATGAAATAGAACTATGGGGAGTCCATGCAAAGAATTTAGGCCTCAATTCTTATTATGGGAAAGAGTGGCTCAATGCATATGGTTTAGAAACAAGTATGATCAGCGATTACCTTCCATTAGAAGCTAGTATTGAGACTATGATCAAGGAAACACAAATTCTTTCAAACATCGCTAAGCATTGGGGGACAAATAAAATACGAACATTTGTTGGAAAGAAAGGAAGTGAACAAACAACTCAACAAGAAAGAAGTGAACTACTCGAAAAAATCCGCATCATTTGTCAGAAACTTTATTTAGAAGGTCAGTATTTACTTGTGGAAACTCATCCAAACACACTAGCAGATACTCAAGCTTCTACGATAAAGCTAATACAAGAAATTGATCATCCAGCACTTCGGATAAATTTTGATGTGTTACATGTATGGGAGTCAGGAGTCAATCCAGTAGAAGCTATGAAGGAACTTCGACCATTTATTTCACACTTTCATCTAAAAAACATCTCATCACGTAATGAGTTATCCGTATTTGCACCAGAGAATGTTTATGCTGCCTCAGGTTCAAGAGAAGGAATGGTTCCCTTGTTCCAAGGAGAAGTAAACTATCGTGAATTTCTGACAGAAACTGTTAAAACAATGGAGGTACATGGTTCATTAGAATGGTTCGGTCATAATGTGAAGGATGTGTTAACGAGTGATGGAGATGAAATTAGGGAATTAATTAATCAACTAAATGTGAATAAGTTATATCAATTTAAGATATAATTCTTCTAAAAAGAGTAAGGGACAATCCCTACTCTTTTTTTATAGTTTGATGTTAAATAAGGATATGAGGAAGGTGGGAGTGTTAGTATATAATTCTCTTTATTTGTCAGTTTGCATTTATTAGGGTGTCTTTAATAGAGATTCGATTTCCTCATCTGTCACAAATTTCAACTTAAGTTCTTTAAGCCAATCCTTTTCAATTGGTTCAAGAAGTTTATCGATTTCTACATAAGTCAGTTTTATTATTTGTTTATTCAAATGTCTCACCTTATCCTTTCAATTAGAATATTCGATGTTCCTTAAATATTTATGGGGGAGGCGAAAACTCTTCCTTAATCGCATTTTCTTTTTTTTATGGTTTTAATGGTTGTTAAAAAGGTAATAATGGTTTTATTAATTATTAATGTGAATATATTTAAATATATATTGAAATATATGAGGATTTTGTTATTATAAATAGTGCAAACGGTTGCCTTAAAATGATAATTGAAAGAGGGATATAAATAGATGAGCAAAGTATGGTGGAAAGAACTTGTAGCGTATCAGATCTATCCGAGAAGCTTTATGGATTCAAACGGTGATGGAATAGGTGACTTGAAGGGAATTATCTCAAAATTAGATTACTTAAAGGACCTTGGAATCGATCTTATTTGGATTTGTCCTGTTTATAAGTCTCCAAATGATGATAATGGTTATGATATTAGCGATTACCAAGATATTATGGATGAGTTTGGAACAATGGAGGACTTTGATTTACTTTTACAAGAGGTTCACAATCGCGGGATGAAGTTAATTGTTGATTTAGTGATTAACCACACAAGTGATGAACATCCTTGGTTTATCGAATCGCGCTCTTCAAAGGATAACCCTAAGCGTGATTGGTATATTTGGAGAGATGCTAAAGATGGTAAGGAACCAAACAATTGGGAAAGCATTTTTAGTGGCCCTGCTTGGGAATACGATGAGAAGACAGAGCAGTATTATCTTCATATCTTTTCAACAAAGCAGCCTGATTTGAACTGGGAAGTGGAAGAGGTTAGAGAAGAAATATATAAAATGATTAATTGGTGGTTAGATAAAGGAATTGACGGATTTAGAGTTGATGCGATAAGTCATATTAAAAAAGAGCCAGGCCTAGAGGATATGCCAAATCCTGAGGGATTAAAATATGTTCCTTCATTTGATAAACATATGAATGTAGAAGGAATTAACCCATTCTTGGAGGAATTAAAAGAAGAGACTTTTGCAAAATACGACATTATGACCGTTGGTGAAGCAAATGGGGTGAGTATTGAACAAGCGGATGAATGGGTTGGAGAAGAAAAAGGGAAGTTTAATATGATTTTCCAATTTGAACATTTAAGCCTTTGGGATGCTGAGTCAAATAAGGGTCTAGATATCATAGGGTTGAAAGAAGTGTTAACAAGATGGCAAAAAGGGTTAGAGAATAGAGGATGGAATGCTTTGTTTATTGAAAATCATGACAAAGCAAGGTCTGTGTCAACTTGGGGTAATGATAAGGATTACTGGAAAGAAAGTGCCAAATGCTTAGGGACGATGTATTTTCTTATGCAAGGAACACCATATATCTATCAAGGCCAAGAAATTGGCATGACTAATGTTCAATTTGACTTGATTGATCAATATAATGATGTTTCCATTAAAAATATGTATCGAATTAAACGTGAGGAAGGTGTATCACACGAGGAAATTATGGCATACATTTGGTCTTCTTCGAGGGATAATTCACGTACACCAATGCAGTGGTCAGCAAGTGAAAATGCAGGTTTTACAACTGGTGAGCCGTGGTTAGGTATTAATCCGAACTACCATGAAATCAATGTTGAGGTTCAACAGAATGAAGACGATTCAATTCTAAATTATTATAAGAAGATGATATTAATTAAGAAGGCAAATAGCATCTTCACGTATGGCGCATATGATTTAATCTTGAACGAACACCCTCAAATTTATGCATATACAAGAACATTAGATGAAGAAAAGATGGTTATTATTACGAATTTAACTGAAGACGAGGCTAATTACCATATGAGCGAATTTCCTCTTAAGAGTGACGGGCTAATCCTTCATAACTATGAAGTTGCCCCACATGATGCTTTGACTGAATTTACTTTAAAACCTTTTGAAGCTAGAGTATACCGTGTTTAAACGGTATACTTTTTTGCTTGCGCTTTTCGAAGTGTCTAGCTCCAGCGCCTAGCCCCTCGGGGTCATAAGTCAAATCACTCCAGAAACCAAGGTTTCCTGCGTGATTCGCCTTATGCCTGCCTGAGGCTAAAAAGGCGCTTGCGCTTTTCTTATCACCCCAATCACTTGTTATGAATATACTACTAATGCATAGATATCCTATTTTTTCCACATGCTAAAGAAAAATATGGATGTGAGGTGTGTGAAATGGGACTAATAAACACAGTTAATGATTGGATTTCTTCAAGATATGAAAAGAAAGTTAGAGAAATGGAAGGATTAGGACTATGTCCTGATTGTAACGGTAGAGGCTTTCATACCTTCAACACGTATGATCTATATTTTGCAAACCCAATTGATTGTACGGGCTGCAATGGATCAGGTAATTATTCGGAATGGTTTGAAGGAAATCAATAGATACAACCTGGAGCTAATCTTAGCTCTTTTTTTTATATTCTATTATAAACAATCTAGTATTGGGAAAATTTCTTTCATTCAGTCTATAAAGCGGTTACAATAAAAGTTAATAAATTCCTATTTAAGGAAGTGTGACAAATGCTCTCACATAAAGTACTTGTATCTGCATTAGATGAATGTAGAGATTACGTGATGATTATGAAAGTAGAACAGATAGGTATATATACATATGATTATGCTAATCGTTTCGCTCTTGAGGCGGGAACTATACAAGAGTCCGACTATGGTAAAATGCTTGAAGATGTAATCAGTTCTGATAGAGCTGCTTACCTTAAAAGAAAATACGAAGAATGTATCTTAAGTAAGAAGAAGACTTTAGTAGACCATACTTGTTTTCTGAAAAATGGGAAAAGACTTTGTAATGGCTATGTTACGCCAGTTTTTAGTGAGAATGGTGCTTGCACTCATTTAATCATGATTACCAAGATTGTTGAAGAGACAAAATTAAGAGACAAAGAGTTATATAATGCAACTATAAGTGAACGAAGAAAAATGATTAAAAAGTTAGAGCATAGCAATGAGAAATACGAGTTAATCACAAGGAATATGTCAGATATTATCATCATCGTTAATAATGAGGGGAAAATTAAATATATATCCCCATCTTGCCAAAACATTCTACAATATACTGTGGATGAATTGATAGATGAAATTTGTTTCAATTATGTACATAAGAACGATTTAGAAGAGGTCATTTATAGATTTGAAAATGTAGAAACGAAAAAAAATCATGATCCTTTTGAATTTCGAATTAAACATTCTAACCAACAATATATATGGTTTGAAATAAAGACAACCACTGTACTGAATTCCTTAGGAGAACTTGATCATCTCGTTTTGGTTGCCAGAGATATTACTAATCGTAAATTAGCAGAAAGTGAATTAAAGAAAAGTCGTGAAAAGTATAACTTAGTCTCCCGTCATACAACAGATTTAATTAAGATGTATGGATTAAATGGGGTGATTTATTTTGCTTCCCCATCGCATGAAGAAATGCTTGGTTACTCTGCAAGTGAATTGGAAGGCAAAAATATGTTCGAATATATCCACCCAAGCGACAGATTAACTACTAAGGAACAGTTAGAAGAATCAATCAAAAAGAAAGTCCCAATCCTTATTGAAAAAAGGTTAAGATCGGCAAAGAACGAGTGGGTTTTTGTAGAGTCAATCATTACTCCAATCGTGGATGAAGATGGAACAATTGAGACATTTGTGGGAGTATCTAGAAATATGACAGATCGAATAAAAAATGATGAATTAATAAGAAATCTAGACCGTCTTTCAATCATTGGACAATTAGCAGCAGGTGTTGCACACGAAATTAGAAACCCATTAACAGCCTTAAAGGGATTTTCAAAACTTATGCAATCAACATTGATGGATACAGATCAACTTAGATATATTAAGATCATTATAGATGAATTGGACAGGATCGAACTGATTGTAAATGAGTTTATGTCACTTGCAAAGCCTCAAGCAGTTGAATTTGAAGAAGCTAATATACAGGATTTAATAAAGGGAACCTTGACAGTTTTTGAAACGCAGGCTCTCTTACACAATGTAACGATTGAAACTATCATCACACATCAGGAACCTCTTATTATATTTAGTCAGCCTAATCAGATTAAACAAGTATTTATGAACTTTATAAAGAATGCAATTGAGGCAATGTCATTTGGTGGAAACATAATCGTTTCATTGAGGGTAATGAAAAATGATACTGTTGAGGTTTGTTTTTCTGATAATGGAGTAGGAATTCCTCAGGAAAGGCTAAAGCACTTAGGTACCCCCTTTTATACGACGAAAGAAAAAGGGATCGGTTTAGGTTTAACGATAAGTAATAAAATAATAAAGGAACATGGGGGAGAAATGATAATAGAAAGTATCCCTAATCATGGGACTACTGTTAAAGTAACTTTGCCACTTTTAATAAAATCTGTTTGTATTTAGACTGCTTTTAAGCAGTCTTTTTTTTCTAAGTAAACCTTACTAGCGAAGGTTTTTTCAGTTTAGGCGTTGTTCTTGCATTAACCCTTCGTCTAAATTATAGTTAATTATAATGACCAATTGGTCAAATGTTATGACTGCTACGATTATTAGTAATCATTAATTTCGTGATTTCTTTGTAGACTTTTTGTTAATAGTAGAAATGACCTGATGATTTTTTGATTTAATAAGTAGAAGAGGAGAAATGTAATGAAGATTAGTAACTTTGCCATTAGAAGACCGGTTTTTACATTAGTTTCGATGTTTTTAGTCATTATTTTAGGGCTTGTATCATTATTAAATATTCCCCTTAAACTAATTCCAGAAATTAACCCTCCTATTGGGGTTGTGGTTGTCAATTATCCTGGTGCAGGTCCAACTGAGGTTGTAGAAAAAGTAACGAAACCAATTGAAGAATCGCTTTCGACTTTGCCAGGTTTGACTACAATGTCATCTACCTCACAGGAGAATTCAAGCTTAACGTTAATGCAATTCTCTTGGACTACTTCAATTGAAGACGTTGAGAGTGAGGTTCAAAGCAGAATCGATTCAACGACGATTGCTGAAGATGCAAATAAACCACGCTTTATGAAATTTGACCCGTCACAATTCCCAGTTATTCAACTCTCTTTGAGTACAAACACTGATTCGGCTACCTTACAAGAGTTAGCAGAGAACCTTGTAACTGAGCTCAATAAAGTTAATGGTGTTGCAAGTGTTAGTTTAGGTGGAACAATTGTTGAAGAAATAAAAGTGGTTTTAGATGAAGAGGTGTTGAAACAGTATACGTTAACTCAACAGGATATTGTAGACATCCTTCGTGCAAACTCGATTTCATTACCTGGAAATACTGTAGAAACGGAAGGGAAAGAGTTGACAACACGTGTTATTAGCACAGTCAATTCTGTTGAAAATCTACAACAAATCAACATTACTAAAAACCCTGCAAACGGAGAAACGGTTACATTAGCGGATGTTGCTGACGTCTCACTAGCTCCACAAGAAGAAAATACGATTACTAGGGCAAATCAAGAGCCAGCATTATTAGTTAGTGTACTCCAACAATCAGATGCAAATACAGCCGAGGTATCAGAATCATTTAGAACAGAATTAGATGATTTGTTGAGTCAGGAAAAATATGAAGAAATTGAATCAGATGTATTATTTGATCAAGGAGATTTTATTCAAATTGCAATTGGTAATATGTCTAACACGTTGATCTTAGGTGGCTTATTTGCCATGCTGGTGCTTTTCTTCTTTTTAAGAAGTGTAAAAAGTCCACTGATCATTGGAATTGCCATTCCATATTCAGTTATTGTCACATTTGTATTAATGTATTTTTCTGATTTTACATTAAATATCTTAACACTAGGTGGATTGGCTCTAGGGATTGGAATGTTAGTCGATAATGCCATTGTTGTCATTGAAAACATTTATCGACATTTATCAATGGGGAAAGAACCAAAAGAAGCTGCTGAAGATGGAACGAAAGAAGTAGGAACAGCTATCGTTGCGTCAACACTAACAACGGTAGCAGTGTTCTTACCAGTCGTTTTTATCTCAGGAATCATTGGGCAGTTATTTACTGAATTTGCCTTTACCATTGCCTTTAGTTTATTTGCTTCATTGTTTGTAGCCCTTACAGTTGTGCCAATGCTTGCAAGTAAATTTCTTAAGACACCGAGAGAAAATATAGAAGTAAAACGTCAAGAATCAAGCTTTATGAAGTCACTAGAAGGGTTAACAAAATGGAGCTTACGAAATCGAGCGCTCGTTCTAGTACTTACGATTATTATAACTGCAGGAAGCATTTTTGGTTTAACCACTGTTGGTACAGAATTTCTACCAAGTAGTGATGAAGGTTTCTTTACAGTTGGTGTGGAGCTAGAGAATGGGGCAACACTCAGCGAAACTGAAAAGACAGTCAAAGCGATTGAGGAAGTTCTTAGTGATGAAACAGAGGTTGATGTTTATGTGAGTTCCATCGGTTCGACACAGGATGGGGCATATTCAGGAACAGGTAGTGCGAATGAAGCAGAAATCTATGTGAAAATGAAAGAGTTAGATAACCGAACAGCTTCTACGTTTGATTTTATGGATGAACATAAACGAGAAATTGAAAGTGCTGCTAGGTCTGCTAATTCAACTGCAGAAGTATCACTAAATGTTCAATCTTCATCAGGTTCATCACCAAACACTCTTACATTTAATGTAAAGGATAATAATATAAACCAACTAAATGAAGCTGTTGAACGAATTACCGTTGCTCTAAGAGATTTGGAAGATATTACAGAAGTTTCAACTGATTTAACAGAAACAATTGAAGAGGTTCAAATTACAGTAGATAGAGATAAGGCATTTGAACAAGGATTACTTCCAATCCAAATTGCAACCACTGTTAATGATGTAACTCGTGGCACTACTGCCATACAGTTAACAGATGAAAACCAATCGATCTACCCAGTAAATGTCGGATATGATCGGGAGTTAACAAGTAATATTGATCAATTAAGTAATTTATTAATCAAAAAGCCAGATAATAGTTATATTGAGCTCAGTCAATTAACTGACATACAAATCGGTGAAGGACCAACCACTATAAATCGAATTGATCAACAAAGTGCAGTTCAATTTACAGTAAAATTTGCTACAACAACAAACTTAGGTGATATTTCTAGTAAGGTTGATGCAGAGATTGCTGATTTAGATTTATCAGATGAAACAGAGATTACATTTGGTGGTGATCGTGAACTATTAGAATCATCTATGGACGATCTTGGTTTAGCCTTCGTGTTAGCTCTAGTGTTTATCTATTTAGTCATGGCAGCTCAGTTTGAGTCATTTAAGCATCCTTTTGTCATTATGTTCACTGTACCATTAATGATTATTGGGGTAGCGATCGCACTAACAGCAACTCGGACTCCGATAGGTCTAACAGCATTTATTGGAATCATTGTTCTAGCGGGAATTGTCGTTAATAATGCCATTGTTCTTATTGATTATATCAATCAGAAGAAAGAAGCAGGAATGAAAACATATGATGCGATAGTAGACGCTGTAAAAGAACGAACAAGGCCAATCTTAATGACTGCAACGACTACAATTCTTGGATTATTGCCTCTTGCGATTGGTCTAGGGGAAGGATCAGAGATGAATCAACCAATGGGGATATCAGTAATTGGAGGGTTAATTAGTAGTACTTTCCTAACGTTATTTATCATTCCGATTGTTTATAGTTTATTTGATAAGGAGACTCGCCGTTTAAATAAAAAATATGTGACACCCGATGGTCAACTCATACCTGCTTACCTAATCGAAGAAAGATTTGAGAAAGCTGTGGAAAAAGAAGAAACTGAATCATCGCTACCAGTTTCACAAGGACAGCAGTATAAAAAGCAGGATATGGTACACATGTTAGAAGAACTCCTAAAGATTGTTAAGGACGAAGACAAGGATAAAGGTAATAAAGAATAACAAGAAAAAAGAATGCCCTTTTTCAGAAGGCATTCTTTTTTCTTATCTTTGTTTAAGAAAGTCCAGTACTGGTCTAAATGGTTGAATGTCTTTAGATTGAAAATAATCTTTAAAGGGATCTCCTAATTCACTAACTCTTTTATATATGGACTCCATTGAAAAGGAATTGATGGACAATCCATCATGGATTTCATGCCAAAATAATGGAGCAGCGACATATGCACCGTCATTACCCCTGATTGAGTAGGGTGCGATGATGGTTTTCCCTTCAGCATGTTGAATATAGTCAACGTATAGCTTATTGTTCCTATTTTTTTTCAATCTCTCTATGGTAAAGAGGCTAGGCTCTTTGTTAATAAGGTAATGAGCGATAAACTCAGTAAACACTCGAGTATCATCATAACTAAATGTATTTTCAGGTAAGGGTATATAAATTTGAAGCCCCTTATTACCTGACAACTTAATAAATGAAATAAGGTCTAAACCTTCAAATACCTCCTTTAGTAATAAAGCAGCTTTGATTGCAAGCGGGAATTCATTTCGTGAAGGAGGATCTAAATCAAATACAATTTCAGAAGGCCCTTTAGAATAAATGGTTTGAAAAGGGATATGAAATTCAAATGCTAACTGATTCCCAAGCCAAGCCAATGTATCTATGTTATTGCAAACAATGTAATCAATTCCTTCATGCTGACTTCTAGTAATAAAATCAGGGGCATAATCAGGGCAATTCTTTTGATAGAATGACTCACCATACATACCATGAGGAAATCGTATAACTGTTAGCAATCGATCTTTTAAAAACGGAAGCATATAGGGAGATATATTTAATAGATAATCCAAATAATCTTGTTTTGTTATATTTTTGTCTTTCCACAAGGGTTTATCTGGATGTGTAATCGTAACTTGAACAGGAATCTCAATTTTCCTCTGTAGGTCTTCCCATGTACAATCCGACCATTTCATGTCAAAACAAAATCTTGTGAAGCTTGGTTGACGTAATTGTTCCTTATACAGTTCTAAATAAAATAACTCAACACATATTCCTGGTTCTACTTTTAAGAATCCTTTGTTTAATTCCTCTGAATGATTAATTTGAATAACCTTTAAAAGAGCTTCCCGTTCTTCAGGCGATAATCCATTTGAAAATAATCCAATTTCGTAAATCTCCTTATTTCTAATGACGGAAACATGGAAAAAGCCGTTTGTACGATCATAACCAGTAATAAAAAACTTCCCTCGTTGCCAATTTTTAATTTTGTACCAAGATGTTGTTCTTTTTCCTTCTTCCCATTTCCCATCTCGCTTTTTTGCAATAACACCTTCACCATTCTCAAATTGGACTTGTTCCCATACTTGTTGAAATGAATCATTCACATCTATTAATTGCAGAAGCTGAGGACTATTATGAGCTATTTCTGAAGACAGATTATTATCTACAAATAGCTGTCTCACTCTGTCTTTTCTTTCAATGAAGGGATTCCCTCTTAAATTTACACCCTTGCGTAAGATCAGATCAAAAACTAAATAGTGAGCAGGCTGATTTCTTGAAAACTCTGCTATCTTCTCAGTATTCTTAAGTCTCCCGCGTTGCTGTATATGCTCAAAATTGGCCTTGAAAGGGGACTCTAAAATAGTGACCTCCCCATCAAATATGATAGGAAGATCTTTTTCAAAGGACTCTTTTTGACTTAAGCAATAGTTGATGATTTCTGGGAATTGATCATTTAACAAATTCCCATTACGACTCACCAATTTGATGTTGTCATGATCCCAATGTAACAAAGCACGAAAACCATCATATTTAATTTCATACAACCAATCAGATCCACTAGGCGCATCAAATATAAGAGTTGGTAGCATTGGCTTAATCAATATAACCACCTCAGACTTCTATAATCATCAAACTAACTTCCAACTTTTTTGCGTGTTGTTCTAACTTTTTGAGTGGTTCCGGCTTTAGGCTCGGCTTCTGAAACACTTGTCTGTGTTTTTTGTTGGGCAGTCGTCTTTTTCGGTGCAACTGCAGTTGTTTCTTTTCCTTTTGTCCGTTCTATACTTGCTTGGAGGGCACTCATTAAATCAACGACATTTGTTCTAGGGGCTGTGTCTTTTGATGTAGTCCCTTCATTGTTATTGACCTTTGTTTGAATTAAATCTAGTAAAGCCGTTCTGTAGTCATCTTGATACTTTTCAGGTTGGAAATCGGTTGTAAGTTGATCAATTAACATAATGGCTGTCTCAAGTTCTTTTTCGTTAATTTCAACATTCTCTGGTACTGCTGGAACTTCATCGACATTTCTAACTTCATCAGGATAGTGAATAGTTTCCATCACAAGACTGTTTTTATAGACTCTAATGATAGCCATTTGTTGTTTGGACCTTATCGTGATTTCTGCTATGCCAATTTTCCCAGACGTTTTAAGTGCTTCTCTGAGTAATCCATATGCCTTACTACCATTATCTCCAGGGCCCATAAAATAAGAACGACTAAAATAAATCGGATCAATATCCTCAAGATTTACAAAATCAACTATTTCTACACTTTTATCTTCATGTTCATCTTTAAGTTCTTTTAGCTCTTCGTCTGTTAAAATAATGAATTTCCCTTTTACATACTCATATCCTTTTACAATATCTTCATTTGTTACGTCCTTATCACAATGTGAACATACTTTCTCATATTGAATAGGGGTATGACATTCTTTGTGAAGATTTCTTAGCTTTACATCTTTATCCTCGGTTGCAGCAAAAAGTTTAATTGGGATGTTTACTAACCCAAAGCTAATTGAGCCTTTCCACATTGTATGCATAATCAATACTCCCTTACATAGATAGTCTTTAAATTATCTTCCCCAATATAAAAGATGAAATAATGGTAAAGAAATCCAACTGGAATTTATAGGAATTATCTGTTATTGTATAGTCAAGTTTATCTAAATTTGAAAGGTGCTACTATGGAACATATTATAATTACTATTGTAGAATTTTTAAAACAGTTATCGTATCTTGGAATTTTATTAGCCTTGACAATTGAATTTATTCCAGCTGAAATTGTCTTACCTCTTGCAGGGTTTTGGGTATATCAAGGAGACATGAATCTTTGGTTAGTTGTGTTAGCAGGAACAGTGGGAGGAACACTTGGTCCGCTAACTTTATATGCTCTAGGCAGATATGGTGGGAGACCAATGATTGTTAAGTATGGTAAGTATATTTTTATTAAAGAAGAACAACTGGCAAAGGCGGATGCTTTTTTTGAAAAGTACGGTGCATCAGTTGCATTCACAGCTAGATTCTTGCCAGGGGTTAGAACGCTAATCTCGATCCCATGTGGATTGGCAAAAATGAATGTGATCAGTTTTAGCATCTATACATTTTTAGCGATGCTTCCGATAACATTTCTTTATGTATACCTAGGTCTATTGTTAGGACCTCGCTGGAAGGAAGTAGGTGACCTTGCGAATCAATATCTATTACCTGCTGGTTTAGTGGTCTTATTGGGACTAGTGATTTGGTATTTTTGGAAGAAGAACTCAAGAGTGAAAGAACAATCAATTTCATTCAAAGGGTTTACATCAAGAAAAAAATAATTGACAATTCGTTCAAGCAGTAATAAAATAAAAGTAACATAATATGATAAATTCTTCCAGTTCAAAGGGGAGTAGCGTTCGAGGAAACTCGAAAATAAAGTCGTCATTTCGTGGAATCTCCACCGGCTTTATTGACACTAATTTGTGTTTAGCAAGACCTTTGCCTAAATGGCAAAGGTCTTTTTTTGTGTTCATATTAACATGTTAGGAGAAAAAAGGAGGAGGAGAATTTATGGATGTTTCATTATTATTAGAATATGGATGGGTACTACTTATACTTATAGCTCTAGAAGGTATTTTGGCAGCAGATAATGCTCTAGTAATGGCAATTATGGTTAAACATTTACCTGAGGAAAAAAGAAAAAAGGCATTATTTTATGGATTAGCTGGAGCATTTGTATTTAGATTTGGATCTTTATTTGCAATTTCTTTTTTAGTGAACCTTTGGCAGGTTCAAGCAATAGGAGCAGTTTACCTTTTATTTATTGCTATTAACCATTTAGTAAAACGGTATGCAATTAAAAAAGATAGCAATGAACCAAATAAAAAGGAAAAAAAAGCTTCAGGATTTTGGATGACTGTATTTAAAGTAGAATTAGCTGATATTGCTTTTGCAGTAGATTCAATTTTAGCGGCTGTTGCATTGGCAGTGACATTACCTGCCACTAATCTACCGAAAATAGGTGGATTAGATGGAGGTCAGTTCGCAGTTATCTTTGCTGGAGGCTTAATTGGTCTAATTATTATGAGATTTGCTGCAAGTCAATTTGTGAAATTACTTCACCGTAAACCAGGACTTGAAACTGCAGCCTTCCTAATTGTTGGTTGGGTAGGGGTTAAGCTAGCTGTTTATACATTAGCACATCACGAACTTGGAGTGATAGCGGAGAGTTTTCCTAAATCACCAGAATGGAAAATTTCGTTTTGGGTGATCTTAATTGCTATTGCTGTTGGAGGCTGGTTTTTCTCGAAAGATCAGGTTGAAGAAGAAGAAGAAGTACTTCTTAAAAAAGCAGAAAATCAATAAACAAAACAAGGGTTCCAGCTTCGGTTGGAACTTTTTTTATTTTTTAAGAAAATATTACTATTGAAACCCCCCTAAAAAATAAGATAGTATTACGAATAGTATATTATGAACCGAGGTGAAACCATGCTAAGTTTATTATTTAAGCTTGGAAGAAGCAAGAGTTCGCTAGAAGATTCGGTACTTAGAATCCAACAGGGGGATAAAATCCTACAGAACGAGCTTATAGAGAAGTATAAACCATTTGTTGCTAAATCTGTATCATCTGTGTGCAAAAGGTTTATCAATGAACAAGATGATGAGTTTAGCATTGGTCTAATCGCATTTAATGAAGCCATTGAAAAGTATTCAACAGATAAGGGGAGTTCCCTTCTTTCTTTTGCAGATCTTCTAATAAAACGCAGAGTGATTGATTTTATTCGTAAGGAAGCTCGAGTGAAAACAATTAGACTAGACTCAACTCAAAATGAAGAAGAGGATTATTTCACGACAATCGAATCAAGACAAAGCATAGATCAATACCAACTGGCCATTGAGCAAAGTAATCGAAAAGAAGAAATTCTTCGCTTTCATAATCGACTAACAGAATTTGGACTTACATTTACTGAAATAGTTGAACAATCTCCAAAGCATGCAGATGCGAGATTAAATGCAATGACGATTGCGAAGATTATTGTTGAGAACGAAGCTCTTAAAACCAGTTTATTTGAGAAAAAACAGTTACCTGTAAAAAGGCTAGAGAAAATCGTTGATGTAAGTCGAAAAACGATTGAAAGAAATCGAAAGTACATTATTGCGATGACTCTTATCTTATCTGAAGATTATCTGTATCTAAAAGACTATATTAAGGGGGTGCTAGGTGAGTGAAAACAGGAATTGTAATGAGTATTGAAGAGGATTTTCTAACTGTATTAACACCAGATGGAGAATTCTTAAGAGCTAGAAGACAGGAAAATATTGAAATTGGTGAAGAGCTTTCTTTTTTCCCAGTTTCTTTACCGGATACAACTAGAAGAACTGTCTGGAAATCTGCGAAAACAAAAAGAAATGCAATATCTATTATAAGTACACTTGCTGCAATGATATTAATTATAACGTTTATCCCGATGTTTGCTACATCTAAGCAAGTATATGCATATGTTTCCATTGATATTAATCCCAGTTTAGAGCTGGGAGTGGATCATGAATTACAAGTTTTAAGTATAACCCCCCTAAATGAAGATGCCGAAAAGTTACTAAATGAACTTCCGGAATGGAAGAACAAGCATATTGATGAAGTAACAGAACTAATTATTGATGGTAGTGTTGATAAAGGTTATCTTGAACAAGGGGAAGAAGTACTAGTGACTACTGTTGTCACTGAGTCTGAAGATAATAAAGAAAATGAGATACTTCTTCAAACTGATTTAGAAGAAATTAGTAAAACTTATAGCAAAGAAAGTAATATTGTTGTAAAAACGATTCAATCCAATATCGAAACTAGGGAAAAAGCAAAACAAGAAGGATTATCTACTGGAAAGCTTGTTCAAAAGCAAAAACAAGAACATGAAAAAGAACAAGAGGCAATACAGCAAGAAGAAGAAAAAGGACTTGAAGAAGCAGATAAGACTAATAACAATGAAAACGATGAAGTCGAGTCAAATTCCCCTACTAATAATGCTGGTAAGAAAGATGACACTCAAGCAAAAGAGGAAATCTCGGAGGATCAAAATAGCAAAAAACCACAAGAAAATAAAAATGGCAAGGTTAACAATAATAAAGGTCAAAATAATCATAACAAAGAAAAGCCAAAGAACTCATCCATTTTGGAAAATGAAAAAGTTCCCAATCATGTTAAAGAAAAGTTGAAAGATAAATTCAAAAGTGTTCCAAATGGATGGAATAGAGAAGAGAAGGGAAAAGAAAATAAAAATCGAGAGTAAGAAGAAAAGCGTAAGCGCCTGTTCAGCCCCGACAGGCATAAGGCGAAACACGTAGGAAATCTTGTTTTCCGTAGTGTTTTGACTTATGACCCCGAGGGGCTAGGCGCTGGAGCTAGACACCTAAGAAAAGCGGAAGCGCCTTGTTCAGCCCCGACAGGCATAAGGCGAAACACGTAGGAAATCTTGTTTTCCGTAGTGTTTTGACTTATGAGCCCGAGGGGCTAGGCGCTGGAGCTAGACACCAAACTAAGTGATTTTTTAAACATTCTTATCTTATAAATAAAAGCCGAAGGATTGCTCCTTCGGCTATTTCCAATTATATTAAGTTGTGTTGTTATTATTCGCCTTTTAATTGTGCTTGAGCTTGTGATACAAGTCTTTTCGTAATTTCTCCACCAACTGATCCATTTGCACGTGATACTGTATCTGATCCAAGTTTTACTCCGAATTCTTGGGCAATTTCATATTTAATTTGATCTAGGGCTTGTTCAATTCCAGGAACAAGTAATTTATTACTACTGTTTGCCATGATTACACATCTCCTTTTAAATTTATAAGGTGTTCTATATTGCATTTCTTAGTATTTGGACAAAGTGAATTTTAATACTGGTAAAGGATTCTATTTTTATGTAGAAGTTATTCAATAGATCGTTAAAACCAACCTTTTCTTTTGAACCAACTATACATAGCTATGCTCACAACAATCATTAGTCCTATAGCAAACAAATATCCAAACCGCCAGTTAAGTTCAGGCATATAAAGAAAATTCATGCCATATATCCCAGCAATAAAAGTTAATGGAGCAAATATAGATGTAATGATAGTAAGAATCCTCATTACTTTGTTTGTTTGGTGAGAATTAATGGAAATATAGCTATCACGAATATCAGAGGTGATTTCACGATTAGAAGAAACCATTTCTGATAGTTTTAATAAGTGATCATATATATCACCAAAATACTCTTTTCTTTTACGTATCCCTTCAAGATGATGTGAATTTAACATTCGATATAATAAATCCCTCATAGGATCAATGGTGTGTCTTAGATTTAATAAGGCATGCCTAGCTACAAATAAGTCCTCAAGTAATGCGTCCATCTTATCTTCATTGTTATTTTCAATCGCGCTAAGCTTATCTTCAATTGAATAAATGAAAGGGAAATAATGATCAACTATTTTATCAAGAATATGATAAAATACAGCATATTCGTCCCATTTTTTTATCGTTTGTCTTTTAATAATCTGATTCCAGACATGATTTACTTCAAAGGAATCATCCATATGGAAAGTAACAATATAATTTTCACCAATAAAGAAATTCATTTCTTCTTTTATGAGATTACTTCGAAGGACATGTGTGACGAAAAAAGAATAATCATCATAATAATCAAGCTTCGGTCGTTGCAATCTCTGGATGCAGTCTTCAATGGCTAATGGATGAAACTTGAACGTATTTTCTAAATGCTGTATCTCTATTTCTGTCGGTTTATTAAAATCAATCCAAGCCCATTTAAACTTTAATGACTGATAGTCCTCAATTGGAAAATTTGTAACTACTTCATTTTCATGTGTTATTGCCAAACTTTGAATCATTATTAAGCTCCTAAGATAAAATTCTTTGTTCTTAGTGTTTCCAATTCTTTAGAAAATTAATTTTGATAACTTACGTAATATTAAAACGAAAATGAATGGAGTGGTGGATTTGATAAGGTGCAGTTGGGTAAATGAAGACCCACTTTATATTGATTACCATGATCATGAGTGGGGTGTACCGGTATACGATGATCGATTGTTATTTGAATACTTAATACTTGAAGGGGCACAAGCAGGCTTAAGCTGGTACACAATTCTAAAAAAAAGAGAAAATTATCGTAAAGCTTTTGATCACTTTGATGCTGAAAGAATTATTAATTATAATGAACAAAAAATTGAAGAGCTTCTCGAAAATCAAGGAATCATTAGAAACAAACTAAAAGTTCGTTCAGTTATCACCAATGCTAAGGCTTATATACAGATTAAAGAGGAATTTGGATCATTCAGCTCATATATTTGGTCATTTGTTGATGGGAAACCGATAATTAATCACTTTAGTGAGCCTGAAGATGTACCAGTGACTACAGAGATTAGTGATCGACTAAGTAAAGACTTGAAAAAAAGAGGATTTAAGTTTGTAGGTTCAACGATTTGTTATGCGTTCATGCAGGCAGTGGGTATGGTTAATGATCATATCAATACTTGTATTTGTTATAAAACGGAAGAAAGTTAAAGGTCATACTTTCCCTTTAACTTTCCAAAATGGTTTTTTGCATAAGGCTTTTTGCTTTTGAGTGAAAGCAAGATGAAAAGATAGAAAGTACAGAAATTGACAGAAGCTTTTTAACTTTTTCATGATGTATTGGGTCAATATTAAGAGATAATATGAATTGTTGAACCTTTGCTTCAATCCTCTTTTCAAGTTGATCATTCAAATCTTGTTTATATAAATGACAGAAGATATCGGCATATCCTTTATAGAAATAGACGGGATCAATAATATCATCTGAACGATCAGCAGGATTGTTAAATACCATTGTCAGAGCTTTTCGAATCGATTCAAAATCTAATACAACTTTTAAATCCTCTACAATAAAAAGTATTGCAGCTTGATCGATCGAATACTTTTTTCCGTGCATGGGAGCTCCTATTAGTTCTTTGATATCTCTTTTTACCCAGTTTTGAATGGCTGTAGAGGTAACCATTGCATATTCAAGTAAATTACCCAGGTTAGCAATTTCATTTATTGATAATCCGGCTGTTTCTGGCTTTAATTTTGAAATCTTTATTAATAAGGGTGAAAGATTTATTTGTTGAAGAGGATCATTAGAATCTAAAGCGTCTTCAATAATTTCTAGTGGTGTCTTTTCATATTGTTCTCTCAAGGAGATAAGTAGTGTAGCTAGAGTACTACGTGTCATTTTGAATCTGTCCATCATACACCTCAGTATTTAATATATACCTATCCTACCGATTTAAAATTTTTTCGTCAACAGCACAATGCTTAGTATTGAGAATTGCTTTATTTACTATTTAATCGTATAATAAGTTCATATGAACTTAAAAATAGGGGTGGATCGCAACAATGGGGAAGAGAATATTTTTATTGATAGCTACAAATATATTAGTAATGGTAACTATTGGTATTGTTCTTTCAGTTCTACCGATAGGTAATTATATACAAAATGGAAGAATAGACTTTGTGACATTATTAGCTTTTAGCGCTGTTATAGGTTTTACAGGTGCATTTATGTCACTTGCGATGTCACGTTGGATGGCTAAAATGATGATGGGTGTTAAAGTATTAAAGGAGAATGATTCTTTAACTCCTGTAGAGAGAAAGTTAGTCGAGAAGGTTCATAAGCTATCACGTGCTGCTGGATTAATAAAAATGCCAGAAGTAGGGATTTATCATTCACCTGAAGTTAATGCATTTGCTACTGGTCCTTCAAAAAGTCGATCACTAGTAGCAGTTTCCTCAGGATTACTACAAAACATGGATGAGGATGCGATCGAAGGTGTCTTAGCACATGAGGTCGCACATATAGCAAATGGTGATATGGTGACAATGACGCTACTTCAAGGTGTAGTGAACACATTTGTTGTCTTCTTTGCAAGAATTGCTGCTTGGCTTGTTTCAAGATTTGCTAGAGAAGACTTAGCGCCAATCGTTCATTTTATTGCAGTTATCATCTTTCAAATTATGTTTTCAATTCTCGGAAGTTTAGTTGTTTTAGCTTATTCTAGATACCGTGAGTATCACGCTGACAATGGTGGAGCAGACTTAGCGGGTAAAGATAAAATGATTCATGCTCTTAGATCGTTACAGAATTATTCAGGACGGGTAAGTAATGAACAAGCATCAGTTGCAACTTTGAAAATTAACAATAAAAAAGGTAGTAGCATGTTATTTTCAAGTCACCCTGATTTAAATGAACGAATTCGTCGATTAGAAGCGAAATAAATAAAAATGACCTAATAGGAGTGTTTTCTCTCTATTAGGTTATTTTTTTTAATTAAATAGTAGAAAGAAAATCATTGTTTCTGTACAAACTATCTTTAATTATAATTTGATTTTCTATATGATAGTAGGGGAGTGTTTGGAGGAAAGAAAAATAAAGTTTTAAGTAATAGTTAGGAATGAAGTGAATGAAAAAGAAGTTTTTAAGCTCTTTAAAAAAGTTAACACCAGCACAACTCATTGTAATCTTTTATTTTATTGCCGTTTCAGTGTCGGTTTTATTATTAAGCCTTCCGGTAGCCCATAAACAAGGTGTTGAGTTATCGTTTATAGATGCGCTGTTTACTGCTGTTAGTGCTGTTAGTGTAACCGGGTTATCTGTTGTATCAACTGCAGATACTTTTAGTGTCACAGGCATTTTCTTATTAGCTTTTGTCCTGCAATTTGGTGGAATTGGTGTTATGGCTTTAGGTACATTTATTTGGTTAGTCATGGGGCGTAAAATCGGTCTGAGAGAACGAAAATTAATCATGATTGATCAAAATCAAACCAATTTATCTGGGTTAGTAAGCTTATTAAAACATATCCTTATTATCATGATCGTAGTTGAAACATTTGGTGCAATCATTTTGGGTACATATTTTCTTGAATATTATCCGTCATGGCAAGAAGCATATCTCCATGGTTTCTTTGCTTCAGTTAGCGCAACAACAAATGGTGGGTTTGATATAACAGGTCAGTCTTTAATACCATATGCGAATGATTATTTCGTTCAATTTATTACAATCTTATTAATTACCTTAGGTGCCATCGGTTTTCCAGTCTTAATTGAAGTGAAAGATTTTTTATTCTCAAAAAAGATGAAAAAATATCGTTTTTCTCTTTTTACAAAGTTAACGACTTTAACCTTTTTATTACTAATTGTTTCTGGAACAATTATAATACTGATCCTAGAATTTAATCATTTTTTTCAGGGGCAATCATGGCACAAAGCATTTTTTTACGCATTATTTCAGTCAGTAACAACTAGAAGTGGTGGTCTGGCTACAATGGATATTAGTGAATTTACAAATCCAACATTACTTGTTATATGTGGACTTATGTTTATTGGAGCATCACCTAGTTCAGTAGGTGGCGGAATTCGAACAACCACTTTTGCTTTAAATATCTTATTCTTGTTTCATTTTGCTAGGGGTAAGAGGAGTATAAAATTATTCAAACGTGAAATTCATAATGATGATGTAATAAAATCCCTCGTTGTTACGATGATGGCAATGATGATCTGCTTTATCTCTATTGTAATACTTTCGATTACTGAGCCGTTCTCTCTTTTAGAACTTATGTTCGAAGTTAGTTCTGCCTTCGGAACAACAGGCTTGTCAATGGGGATTACCCCGTATTTAAGTAGTATAGGTAAAATTATTATTATGATCTTAATGTTTATAGGAAGAATTGGAATATTATCTTTCCTATTTTTAATTAGTAAAAAAGCAGTCGATCCGAAATTTCATTATCCAAAGGAACGGTTAATTATTGGTTAACTTCTTATAAGGTTTGGCTAGGTGGTTCTCCACCTAGCCTTTTTCTATTAAGTTTGAAAAACAAAAAATTTATGGTTATCACATAACTTTTCTAACTATAGGTAAACTACATAGGTAAGTAATTAAATTTGACTATACTTTAAAAGGAATGGATGTATGGAGTATTCAAAGAGTCTTTCCTATAACAAACAAAAGAAAAAGCAGCATAAAGAAAATGGAAAACGATGGGCAATTGTTTCAATTTCATCAATTCCATTAGTGATGACCCTTGGAAACTCCATGTTAATACCAGTACTTCCAACATTTGAAAAGGAGCTAGGGATCTCATCATTTCAATCTAGTATGATTATCACGGTTTACTCCCTTGTCGCTATTTTCCTAATACCAATAGCAGGTTATTTATCAGACCGGATAGGAAGAAAAAAGGTAATCATTCCTAGTCTGATTATTGCAGCTGTTGGTGGATTAATTGCTGGGTGGGCATCATGGAAAATATCGGATGCTTACTTTTTAATCCTTATAGGAAGGGTACTGCAAGGAGTAGGTGCAGCTGGAGCCTCACCAATTGTTCTACCCCTAGTAGGTGATCTCTTTAAAAATGAAGAAGAGGTATCAAGCAGTCTTGGGATAATTGAGACATCAAATACGTTTGGTAAAGTATTAAGTCCCATTTTAGGTGCATTATTGGCTGGGGTTATTTGGTACTTACCGTTTTTGTCATTTCCAGTGTTTTGTTTAATTTCAATTATTATGATGTTATTTTTGGTAAAATCACCTAAAAAAAGTGAAGTACTTCCGTTTAAGCAATTTTTATATAAAATTAAAACTATTTTTAAGGAAAAAGGCCGATGGATTTATGGAATTTTCTTTATCGGCTGTATCTTGATGTATGTCTTGTTTGGGGTCCTGTTTTACCTATCAAACTTACTAGAAGATAAATATAATATACATGGAATCCAAAAGGGACTCGTCTTAGCTATTCCATTAGCAGCCTTATGTCTTTCTTCCTTCATTACTGGAAAAAAGATTAATAAAAACAAGGTATTAATGAAATGGATAACATTTATCGGCATTTTATTAGTAGCCACATCAGTCTTTGTGATAAGTTTTTCCGAAAATATTTGGTACTTGCTATCCGTTTTTTTCTTTTGTGGCGTTGGAATTGGTGTAAGTCTTCCTTGTTTAGATGCACTATTAACAGAGGGGATTGAAAAAGAAGAAAGAGGCACCATTACCTCAATCTACAGTTCAATGCGGTTTGTTGGTGTTG
Source organism: Litchfieldia salsa (assembly GCF_900104555.1). GTDB lineage: Bacteria > Bacillota > Bacilli > Bacillales > Bacillaceae_L > Litchfieldia > Litchfieldia salsa. The sequence continues at coordinate 481,956 of NZ_FNJU01000002.1, read as the reverse complement.
CGCTTGGTCCACCGGTTTTTGCGGTATTAATGAAAACTTCAACAATGCTCATGTTTTATTCCACTACAGCAATTTGTATCATTGCAGGAATAATATCGTTAATCTCTATAAAACCTAAGCAGAAAAGTTAGAAGGGAAGTTGAAGATATGAAGGCTGTTACTTATCAAGGTCCTAAAAATGTAAAAGTGAAAGATGTGCCTGCACCATCTATACAAGAGCGTGAAGATGTTATTGTGAAAATTACGAGCACGGCTATTTGTGGATCTGATCTTCATTTAATTCATGGCATGATGCCGAATATGCCAACAGATTATATTATTGGTCATGAACCAATGGGCATCGTTGAAGAGGTTGGTCCTGATGTGACAAAAGTAAAAAAAGGAGATCGAGTCATTGTCCCTTTTAATATTTCATGTGGACAATGTTGGTATTGTAAACATGAATTAGAAAGTCAATGTGATAATTCTAATCCACACGGTGATGCAGGTGCATATTTTGGGTATTCAGAGACGTTTGGTGGTTATCCTGGTGGCCAAGCTGAGTACTTACGTGTACCTTATGGTAATTTCACACCGTTTTTAGTCCCTCCTGACTGTGAGATGGAAGATGAGAAGATCTTGTTCTTATCAGATATTATTCCCACTGCATATTGGGGAGTTGATAATTCAGGTGTAAAAAAGGGAGATACTGTAATCGTTCTTGGCTGTGGACCTGTAGGATTATTAACGCAAAAGTTTGCATGGCTAAAGGGTGCGAAGAGAGTCATTGCGGTTGACTATATAGGCTATCGCTTAGAACATGCCAAAAAAGTGAATAATGTTGAAGTATATGATTTCACTAAAATTAAACATTGTGGCGAATATCTTAAAGAGATTACAAAAGGTGGAGCAGATGTTGTCATTGATTGTGTTGGCTTAGATGGTAAAAAGACCGTTGTGGAATTGGTTGAATCAGCGTTAAAGTTACAGGGTGGAGCGATGGGGGCTATCGTTCTTGGTGCACAGTGCGTAAGAAAAGGTGGAACTTTACAGCTTGTAGGAGTATATGGAACAAGGTATAACCAGTTTCCACTAGGAGATTTATTTGCTAGAAATGTCACTTTAAAGATGGGGCAAGCACCAATCATTCATTACATCCCAGAGCTGTATCAAATGATTGCCAATGAAACATTTGACCCAACTGATATTATTACACATCAAATACCAATAGAAAAAGCAGCATATGGTTATGAGGTATTTGACGAGAAGAAGGATGATTGTATAAAGGTCATTTTAAAACCATAAAAAAACGGGCATTGCCCGTTTTTTTGATAGCTCCTGTTTCTCAATCTGTACTTTTAGAAACATCTTTTGTAGGATGCATAAATGGTACACCCTGTGGTGCTTTTTGTTGCTCAAGTAATTCCCGATTTTCACTTGTATTCCATCCAATGTCATTTGTTGGATGTACCCAATCATCACCGGCCATAATAGATGGATCAACATCTTCACTCCAGTTGTTAATTGGAGATTCTGGAGAATTGTAGAGACTATCCCCGATAATGACACCGTGCTCATTAACAAATGGTTTCTGCATTTTTTGACCCGTACCCTTGAAAGTCGGCGCATTTATCTGATGTGGTTGAGTTTCATCTAAAATCGGAGAGTTTAGTTTTTGTTCTTTTTCTTTTTTATTGTTAGTAGACATATGATCCTCCTCTTCATAGACTTGTTTTTAGTATGAGTCAAACAAGGATGAATTATGAGGTGGTTACTTACAATTAGCATTTTTATAAAGGCTGTTTTCGTATAAATTGTCGCTTTAAAAGACGCAGGCTGAATACACTCCGCGTCCGGTGGGTGACCAGTGAGCCTCCTCGTCGCTTATGCTCCTGTGGGGTCTCACTTTGGCCACTGGTCCCACAGGAGTCTACGTGTATTCATCCTGCTTGTATCTATCATTTCAATACTTTATGTATAAAACAAAACATACTTTGAGAAAACAGCCTTTATAAAAGTTTTATTCCATTTAGGAAGCCGTTTTTAAAAATATCCCATGTATGTTGCATTTGCTAAATGAACAATCTAATGATGAGGTTGAAGTTTTTAAGGAAGTGGGGAACAAGATGGCTTATGAATTTCCGGTAGCATCACTTTCTCAAAATGAGTTGAAACAAATAAAGTCGATGGAAGAAAAACTTCGTGATAAAACAGGACAGGAAATTGTTTTAATTGCATATGAAAATAAACATAAACATGAAAAGGGGTAAGGAATATGAAACGTAAAGTAAAACATGATGCAGCAAGAAAAAGTAACTTCACACCTACCGAAAGCTTACCTGATAATGAATTCGCGGCAGAAGCAACAGCTGAAGAGCCTATTAAAGGTGCAAATCGTAACTCAAAAAAAGGAAATAGTACGGGAGAATAACTCCATTCTTGGTAATCAGAAAAAGCGCTGTTCTACAGCGCTTTTTCTGACTTATCTATGGACATATCTTGTTCATGATAAAATTTTGATACATGTGAAATTGGATCAAAGTAAATGATCGTATTTATTGATTTGTTAATAATGGCTCCTGAGTTTACATAGGTAGAAAGGTCAAAAGGAAGCTCCTCAACAATTGTATGTTTATATAATTCCTTCTCACTTAACCCTAATGAAACAAACTCATCACCTAAAAGGTGTGGGTTTGAAAGATATTGTTGATAAACCTGTGTACGATCTTCTTTTGAAACGAGATGATCCCACCAAGGTTTACGAGGCTTATATTTCTGATGTAGATAATAATCATACTTCATTAGCCCTTCTATTAACAATAGATTCTGTATCTCCTTTGTTTCGAGAAATCTAAGCAATCGTGTAAACAAATCTTCAAGTTGGTGCCCAATACGTGACCATCCTTGTTGATCCCAAAAAGTGCCAAACTCTTGGAAGAAATCAAATGGTGTTTCAAACACTTTCGTGACTAAATATTCAATCGTATGGTTCATTCTATGGTCATTCCAATATTTTTCTAACACATCTTCTACTTGTTTGATTCTAGTAATATCATCAAATGATAACACATTGTTTCCTAATATCTCATATGGTGAATGATCCATATACACATATTGATGTTGCTCAGCTCTAAGTCTCAAGCCAGTGCCACGTAACATTTTGAGAAATCCTAATTGTAACTCTTCAGGACGCATCGCAAATACATCATTAAATGTATTTTTAAATGAGTTATAGTCCTCCTCAGGAAGTCCAGCGATTAAATCGAGATGCTGATCTATTTTACCGCCCTCTTTAACCATTGTTACAGTTCTCGTTAGTTTGGTAAAGTTTTGCTTTCTCATCACTAATTCATTTGTCGCATCATTGGTAGACTGTACACCTATTTCAAAACGGAAAAGTCCTGGTGGTGCTTGCTCATTTAGAAATTGAATGACTTCTGGTCTCATAATATCTGCTGTTATTTCAAATTGAAAAACGGTACCAGGAAGATGTTCATCAATAAGAAACTGAAACATTTCCATTGCATAACTTCGACTAATATTAAAGGTACGATCAACGAATTTAATTGTTTTTGCACCGTTTTCCATTAAGTAACGAATATCATCTTTTACTTTCTCACGGTCAAAGTAGCGAACTCCAACCTCAATCGAAGAAAGACAGAATTGACAAGAAAATGGACAACCACGACTCGTCTCTATATAGACTACGCGTTTTGCTAGATGCTTCTTATCTTCTTCAAAACGAAACGGGGAAGGAAGCTCTTTTAGATCCAGTTTATTACGCTGCGGGTTGATGATTTCTTTTTCTTCAAGACGATAACCGATCCCACTTACGTTCTCAAAGTTGCGATTTTGTTCTAGTTCAGTAAGTAGTTGCTTGAATGTTTGCTCTCCCTCGCCAATAACAATGAAATCTACTTCTGGAACTTTATTTAACCATTCCATTACATCATAGGAAACTTCAGGACCTCCTAAAACAATCACAATGCTAGAGTCAATCTTTTTTAACATTTTGACAATCTTAATCGTTTCTTCAATATTCCATATATAACAGCTAAAACCAATAACATCAGGTTTTTTACTATATAAATCTGTAACAATATTCATTGCTGGATCCTTAATTGTATATTCAGCTAACTCAATATCAAATTCCGGGGAAGCATACGCTTTTAAGAAGCGAATAGATAGGCTGGTATGAATATATTTAGCATTTAAAGTGGTCGCAATTACTTTCAAAATAAAACTCCATTCTATTGAAAAATGTATCAATCATATATTTTATTTTAACTAATTAATTCTATCACATTATTAACGAAAAAATAGGAAACTTATACGTGGAAAAAGATTGAAATACTAGATTAAAAAAATTTTTTAAATGTTTGACTTTTGTCACATCATTTTCTCACCAATTTTTATAAAATGGGAAAAAGAAAGAAAATTTAGTAAAAAAAGATCATTTAGTGATTTACTCATGGCATTTGTACATAAGAGTATTGCAATAGTTGATGTGGAAATTACTTAGGGGGATGTATATGACAACTTTACCAAAGAAAAATAAGTTAGGATTCTTTGAAATAAGACTGGAATCTATTGGAGGTTTGGGTGCTAACTTAGCTGGGAAGATGCTGGCAGAAGCTGGTGTATTAGGATTAAATTTAAATGGTTCCAATTTCTCATCTTATGGATCAGAGAAAAAAGGCTCTCCAGTTAAAAGCTTTATTCGCTTTTGTGATCCTGATACTGAAATAAGGGACCATAGTCCAATCGAGCAACCACATGTAATTGGAGTTTTTCACGAAGCATTATATAAGATGGTCGATGTAGTAAGCGGTTTACCAACTGACGGAATTGTGCTGGTCAATTCAACAAGAGATTTTGAATCTGTAAAAACTGATTTGAATATTAAATATGGAACACTAGCGATTGTTGATGGATTAGGTATCGCAGTGGATGAAAAAACCAAGGTTAATACAGCAATGCTTGGTGCATTATTTAGAATTTGTGATTTTTTAGATGCTGATATTATGAGAAATGTTATTAGGAAAACTTTTGAAAAAAAATATCCACATTTAGTAGAACCGAATATTCGTACGTTTAATAGAGGTTACGAGGAAGTGGAGTTTAAGACCTATGATACTCCATTAAATGCGGAGGACAAGAATTTTGTTCGTGCGCAGAGTCAGCTTGGGTATGAGACTCAAGAAATAGGTGGCGTGATTATCGCTAATGCGAATAGTATTTTAAAAGACTTGAGTGGCTCACGTCAAGGCTTCATCCCCAAATTTGAAGTTGATAAATGTATAAGCTGTGCTGCATGTGATACCGTTTGTCCAGATTATTGCTTTGTGTGGGAAGAGGGAGAGGATAAAAAGGGGCGTAAACAGATGTTTCTTAAAGGGATTGATTATCAATATTGTAAAGGTTGTTTAAAATGTATTGAAGCATGTCCAACAGTAGCATTAACTGAAATTAGAGAAGAGATCGGTTACAGTGAAGAACATCGTATACCACATAGATTCCCATTATTGGTTGGAGGTGCAAACTAAATGGCAACACTTGAAAATCAATTATCAACAAAAAAAGAAACTGAACAATTGACTACATTTGAATCAGGTAATGAAATGGCAGCAATGGCTGCTGCTCAAATAAACTATCATATTATGGGTTATTTCCCAATCACACCTTCTACAGAGGTTGCTCAATATCTGGATATGATGAAAGCACGAGGAGAGCACGATATCCAACTAATTGCAGCAGATGGTGAGCATGGTTCAGCAGGTATATGTTATGGAGCAGCTGTAACTGGTGCGAGAGTATTCAATGCAACAAGTGCCAATGGATTGATGTATATGCTTGAACAGTTACCTGTTCAATCAGGGACTCGTTTTCCGATGGTCATGAATCTCGTTACAAGATCAATTAGTGGTCCGTTAGATATTAGAGGTGATCATTCTGATCTTTATTTTGCGCTAAATACAGGTTGGGTGATTTTGTTAGCTCGTACTCCACAAGCAGTGTACGATTTAAATATAATTGCTTTGAAAATATCAGAAGACCATAACGTACGATTACCTGTAATCGTTGCATATGATGGCTTTTTTACTTCACATCAAAAACGTAAAGTAAATTATTTCAAAGATCGAAAAGTTGTACAGGATTTTGTTGGAGAAGCACCGACAAATTATCCACAAGCACGTGATCCAAGAAAACCTGTAACAATCGGTGCACATATGAATGGTGATGATTTAATTAATAATAATTTTCAGCAGTCTGAGGCTTTATATAAGTCAGCTGAAATCTATGAAAAAGTCATGAATGAATATGCTAGTCTTTCGGGAAGAGAATATCCTGTATTAGATTTATATGAAATGGAGGACGCCGAAGTAGCGGTATTCCTATTAAATTCTGCTGCAGAGTCTGCAAAGGATGTTGTCGATGATTTACGTAAACAAGGAATTCAAGCGGGGGTAATCAGTCCAAATATTATACGACCTTTCCCTTCTGAACAAATCCGTCAAGCATTGAAGAATGTTAAGGCACTTTTAATTGGTGAAAGAGCAGATTCCTATGGAGCAAATGGTCCTAATATGACACATGAGGTAAAGTCAGCACTTCAACAGGACCAGGAAAATCAGACGATCGTTATTAGTCGAGTATTTGGTGTGGGTGGAAAAGACTTTTATCCAGATGATGCACTAAATTTCTTTAATGTTGCTATTGATGCGATGGAAACTGGATATGCTGAAAAGCCTTTCGATTATTATGGACATTATCCAGGTAAAGAGGAGCATAAACAAAAACCAGTAGTGGAACCATTACACGGAGAGAGCTTTAACTCAGGACTTATTCAAGTAACAAAGGATGAACAGACGAATAAACTTAAAGTTAAAATTCCTCCTGTTCGTGCTTTAACGACAAAGCCAAAGAGATTAGCATCAGGACATGGAGCTTGCCCAGGTTGTGGAATTTTCCCTGGACTAGAACTCTTCTTTAAAGGGATTGAAGGAGATATTGTCGTATTATTTCAAACAGGTTGTGCTTATGTTGTAACGACTTCATATCCTTATAGTTCACATAAGCAAACGACGATTCATAATTTATTCCAAAATGGACCTGCAACATTATCAGGCACTGCAGAAGCCTTCTTTGAAATGCAACGAAGAGGTGAGATTAATGTATCAGATGACGTTACCTTTGTCATGATTACTGGTGATGGGGGGATGGATATCGGAATGGGGTCTGCAATTGGAACCGCACTTCGGAATCACAAACTTATTATGCTTGAGTATGATAATGAAGGTTATATGAATACAGGTTCTCAAATGTCGTATTCAACACCAATGGGCCATATGACAAGTACAACAGGGGTCGGGAAGGTACAACAAGGAAAGGCGTTTCATCATAAGGATACAGCACAGATCATGGCTTCAACGAATATTCCATATGTATTTACCGGAACGGAGGCATTTCCTCAAGACTTAATTAAAAAAGCTGCAAAAGCACAGTGGTATGCTCAAAATGTGGGTACCGTGTATGGAAAAATTCTGATTACATGTCCATTAAACTGGAAATCTGAAGAACGTTATGGAGAAACGATTATGAAGGCAGCTGTAGAATCTTGCTTTTTTCCTTTATATGAAATCGAACAAGGTGAAACGGCGATTACATATAATCCTGAAACAAAAAATAAGCGAATACCAGTCACAGATTGGTTGAAATACATGGGGAAATCTAAACATTTGCTGAGAGAAGAAAATAAAGAAATGCTTTTAGAATTCGAACAAGAAATCGAAAGACGTTGGTTGAGATTAAAGGCAAGACATGAGCAACCATTATTGTAATGTAAAATAAGAAGTTGTCCCGTAAGTGCCAGGCACCACTGAAATCCTTATGATCTAGTCGATATAAAGTCGGGTTTAATTACTAGATATTACGGATGTGGTGCCTGGCACTTTGTTATTGTCAAAATTCAACGAAATATTTCAAATTTTGATAAAATACGCTATAATGTAAAAATAATTATAGTAAAATAATCAGTTTTTTCAACATTAGGGGGCAATTCAGATGATGCAGGTGTTTGAAAGGGTAAGGGAAGTGCTTGGAAGGATTCAACTGGGTAGAGCAAGTACTAATCTTAAAAAAAATCTTATGAATGTGAGGGCATGGAAGCATTTGAAGATTGGACAAAAATATGCTGTTGCCTTTTCATTCACAACGATTATATTTGCAATTGCTTCAATTATCATCTTTTTTCAACTTTCAATGGTCCAAAAGGAAATGAAAAGTGTTCAAAAGGATGGAGAACATGCCATCTTTATTACAGAGATGGCTTCTACTTTTCAACAATTGGGTAGTGAAATCAATCTCTTTATTCAAACGAATAATATTAGGCATTTAAATGCATTTCAACAAAAAAGTACTGAATTTGATGAGTTGGCAGAGAAAGTTGAACCAGCCATGGATACAGCCTTATTGACAAATGTATATGGAGCAATGATTAAAAACAAAGGTGAACTCGTTACGTTATTTAATGAACAAGTTGTACCCTCGGTGAAAAATCAACAAAAGCTTGATAGTATGAAACTTTCTAGTATTGCTGATGAACTTATTAGAAGTAATCTAGGTCTTTTAAATGAATTAAGAGAAGGTTTAAAGAAAGAAAGTACGAATGCAGTGAACAGTGCTTCCTCAAATATAGGAGCTACTATCTTTATTTTAATTTCCTCAATTGTAATTGCCTCTATTTTAGGGTTTATAGTTATGTTTTTTATCAGTCGTCAAATTACAGGGCAGTTAAAAAAATTAATCTATGTTTCCGAAAACATTGCAAGTGGAAATCTTAATGTCGATGAAATTGAATCTAATGGAAGAGATGAAATCAGTCTCTTAAGCGGTGCGATTAATGAGATGCGTGATAGCTTACAAGCAATGATTCAAGAAATTTCAGCAGTATCTAATCAAGTGAGCGATCGAAGTGAAATATTAACAATTTCTTCAAGTGAAGTTAAAGCAGCTAGCCAACAAGTTTCATCGACCATGCAAGAATTATCAGTTGGTGCAGAAGACCAAGCAAATTCTGCTAATCTTTTAACAGAATTGATGGATAGCTTTACAGATCGAATAAAGGTTGCAAATAGTAATGGACAAGATATAAATAAGTCCTCCATTCAAGTGCTGCAGATGACTGAAAAGGGTAATATGTATATGACTGAATCAACAGAACAGATGAATAAGATTAATCAAATCATGAAAACATCTGTAGAGAGAGTGAATGGTCTAGATACACAAACAAAGCAAATTTCAACATTAGTAAAAGTAATAAAAGATATAGCAGACCAAACGAACTTACTTGCATTAAATGCTGCAATTGAAGCAGCGAGAGCGGGTGATCATGGAAGAGGATTTGCGGTGGTAGCAGATGAAGTTAGAAAACTAGCTGTTCAGGTAGCAGATTCAGTTTCTGACATAACTAATATTGTAGGAAGTATTCAACAAGAATCAAAGAACGTAGCAGAATCATTACAGTTAGGCTACAAAGAGGTTGAAATCGGGACTCAGCAAATTGATATAACCGGACAAACATTTAAGGATATTAATACTGATGTTTCTGAAATGGTAGAAAATATTAAAGGAATATCAGAGCATCTCTTAGAAGTGACAAATAATACGAATGAAATAAACACTTCTATTGAAAATATTGCATCTGTATCTGAGGAATCAGCAGCAGGTATAGAGCAAACTTCAGCATCACTAGAACAAACAAATGCTTCAATGGAACAAATTTCTGAACATGCAGAAGTATTATCAGATTTAGCTGTTCAATTAAATAGCATGATCAAGAAATTTAATATATAGGGTATAAAGTGCTAGTCACCTATTCAAAATCTCCCGTTTTAGCTAAGATTTTGTGGTGTCTAGCACTTAACTTTTGTGATTTCCCTTTTCTAGAAAATCTCGTCTTTATTTAACTTCCTCATGCATGATGCTCACAACTATAAGATAGAGTATTAGTAAAATAGTTTCTTAGTTGCTGTGTATCTTTAATAATTGTACGGTTGTTAATTAATTGTGTACCTAAAGCTAATGCATGTCTTTTAGCTTGAAGCCTTTTGTATTTAGAAGATATGCCATCTAAATCTAAAACATGTGCTAAGCCGATTGTACGACGAATTAATTCACATCCAGCAAAACCAATCATATCTTCAAAGGTTTGTTCTAATAGGTTTTCCAAGCAACAGTCAATTCTTGAGTGAAATTCTATACGATCAGTCTCCCACAATTCAGTAAAAGTAGAGCTAAATACTTCCCATGTCTGGTCAATGTAGTCAAATAGTTGCTCCTGTTTTGACTCTTCAAGTGAAATTGCATTTAATAAAAGGTTACCGATAAATTGGCCAATATCAAAACCAATTGGGCCGAAGAAGGCAAATTCGGGAGAGATTACCTTTGTTTCAGTAGCACTTGCAAAGATGTTACCAGTGTGAAGGTCTCCATGAAGAAGAGCTTCTGCTTGTGTTAAGTATTTATATTTGAGCTTTGCCACTTCCAGTTTTAATGATTGATTTCCCCAAATAAGTTCTACATCCTTCTGCAAACCTTCTTCATATTCATTTGTTGCACTATCAAAGAATGGATCAGTGAACACTAAATCTTCAGTTATTTTACATAATTCAGGATTGGTGAATTTTTGAACTAACTCCTTTTTTCTCTTCGGTTCTAAAGCAAAATCTGATGTGTAAAATAAAGTTCGTGCTAAGTACATACCAATATGTTCAGATAGTAAGGGAAATGATTTTCCTTCAATAAGACCAGTACGTAAAATTTGTAAACGAGATAAATCTTCCATAACAGTTACTGCAAGTGTTTCATCAGAATAGAATACTTTCGGTACTAATTGATGTACATTGGTTGCATTTATTAATAATGAATGACTTTCAATTGTAGATCTTTTTAAAGTGAGTGACCAATTTTTACCAAATGCCGTTGAATAAGGTATAGCTTGCTTAATAATAACCCCTTCCTGAGACTTTGTATCTATGATCTGAAACACGTGATTTAAATTTGCATTTCCAATTTCACAACAAGTAAGTGCTGCACTTTCTTCAAATAGTTGTAATCTCCTCACCAATGCAAGCGCTGAATTTGATGTTAAGGGTTGATAGGTAGACTTTAGTGGAAAGGACATGTTTAATACCTCCAAAATGTTTTGAACAATTCTTGAGGCTTTTCTATGTATGTTAACTTTCATGAAAAATAGAAAAGCCTCTTTCTAATTTGAAAGAGGCTTGAAGTTTACGCTTCTCACCTCTTATCTGCCAGAAAGATCACACTTTCTGGTGGAATTAGCACCGTGCCTTAAGTATGGCTCATTATTAAAAAATGCGCCCCATTTCACAATGGTATTACGGTCGGTTGCTGGGCTTCATCGGGCCAAATCCCTCTGCCTACTCTTGATAAGAGATCATATATTCATATTTAATCACTTGAATGCAACTATGTGTTTTCACTTGATTTGAATGATAACAAGATTATAATCCAGTTGTCAATGTTTTTTACTATATTTACTTATAAAAATCAGGTCGACGATCTTGGAAAATAGGAATTTGTTTACGGACACTTTTGACTTGATCAAGGTCTAGTGTACCAGTCAGGACTATTTCTTCAGTATCTGCTTCTGAAATAATTTCACCCCATGGATCAATGATGATAGAATGACCTGCAAAAACATTATTAGGGTCACTACCTGATCGATTACAAGCAACAACATAACATTGATTTTCAATCGCTCTACTAATAAGTAGAGCTTTCCAATGATTTAATCGAGGAAGTGGCCACTGGGCAACAACAAATATAATTTCTGCTCCCTTTGCTGTATGAGATCTAATCCATTCAGGGAATCGTATATCATAACAAATCATACCTGCAGCAGAAACACCGTCAATCTCAAATAACCCCATTTCTTTTCCAGGGATTAAATAATGGTGTTCATCCATTAATTGAAACAGATGTAATTTACTATAATCGCCAATTACGCCACCTTCTCTGTTAAAGGTAAGCATTGTATTTGTTACACCCTGCTTAGACTTCTTAGCAATTGAGCCTGCAATAATATTGACATGATGCTCTTTTGCTAATTGGCTCATCATTTCAGTCGTTTCTTTCCCCTCATTATCAGCAATTTCGTCTAGCCTTGTTAGATCATAACTTGTTGTCCAGAGTTCTGGTAGCACAATCAAATCAGGTGTGTTTTCGTTTGACATAATTGATTTGATTTTTTTAGTTACAGAATTTATATTTTCTAAAGGACGCCCAAATACAATATCAAGCTGAATTAGTGCCACTTTTAATTTCATAGATTAGTTCCTCTTTTCAAAAAATTACTTTACAAGTTATTATTAACAATATATGATTTGTGACTATAATTTCAAGAATTACTTGAGGTGTGGATGAATGAAACAATTTGATCAATCAGAACTCTTAAAGAAATTTCCTAAACAGTTTTTTGCTTCATAGTCAACACCTCTCAGGTCTGGTCCAGTTTTTGGCCAGCTCCTTTTTATGTGAAAATTCTTTCCTTAGGAGTCTGTTATTAATTGTTATAAAAAGGTAAAATAGTATGTAGAGAGAGGAGTGGACTCATGAAAATTAGGTACAATTTTGTAAGTAAAAATGAAGTGAAATACTGTGATCAGTCATACACAGTAGGACGGGCGTATGAATATTTAAAGGAAACAGGTTATCGCTCAATTCCTGTGTTAGCTGAAAAAGGAACAAAATTTGTCGGACTAATCTATAAGGTTCACTTGTTAGAGTATTTGTACGAAAAAAAGGGTACTGAATCCGATTCAATTGAGAGTCTGATTAGGAATGAAGATGCCTTTATTTTTGAGGAAGATTCCTTTTACAAAACTTTTCTAACGATTCGTAGGCTTCCTTTTATTGCTGTTCTAAATAATTCCCAAGATTTTATAGGAATCATTACTCATGCGAATGTAATGGATGTACTTGAAGACTCCTTTGGAATGAAAACAGGAGGCTATACTTTAACAATTGCTACGATTGAACATAAAGGTGCGATTAAAGACTTGGTCTCATTGATAAAGGATATTAATATTGATGGATTGCTTACTTTAGATAATGGGGAAAAATATTTACGAAGAATTATACTGAACTTACCAAGTGAATTAAGTGAAGAGAAACTTAAGAAGGTTGTTCAAAAGCTTGAAGAGAAGGAATTTCGTGTGACACATGTTGATCAAATAAGATAATTTTTTATGAAAAAGTGCCAAATTCGGCGCTTTTTTGAATTTATAAATGGAAATTTAGGTCGAAATTTATTATATTCCGTAATGAAACAGGAGGAGAGTCGAAAGATTGTGGTGAATTCACTGAAATGACAAAAAACTTTATAAAAAAAATGTCTAATATTGCGAATCTATTTACATATTTAGTATTATTTGTAATAATCTCAAAGTGAGTATTATGTTCGAATATAAAAGGGGCAGATAAGATGGAAGTGATAACGGAAAGTTGTATAGGAGATTTAAGAATGAATATTAGTGAAAAGAGACAGGAAATGATTGCGATCGCAAAGATTGCTGGGTTTACTAACGAAGATACAATTAAAATCAGTCAAGAATTGGACGAGCTTATCAATCAATACCATCGTCTAGTTATTAACGTCAGAAAACAAGAAGAACAACATGAACAACCATCCTTCCAGAAATATATAAAACAGAGCCTTCTGTTTTTATATGGAGCTAGATTAAAATTGCACAATATCTAAGGAGGATTAAACCACAAACAAAATCTTCCTCTAAGGGTTTAGATAAAAAGAAAAAGTATATCCTCATATATAAATCACTAAAATTAAAACCAACCCAACATGATCAATATGAACAACCTTCCTACTTAGGTTGATTTAAGAAACCTGTCCTGCAACATTCGACAGATTATTTCCCAGGATATAGCCTTTACGATATTTGAAATTTCTGATAAATTCTAAGTGAAGTGCTAATGAAACATTTAGGGGGCATATATTATGAAATATCGTCGGCTTGGTCGTTCAGGATTAAAGGTAAGTGAAATTAGCTTAGGAAGTTGGCTAACCTTCGGGAAAACAGTCAATGAAGAAATGGCAAAAAAGACGATACATAGAGCCTATGAATTAGGTGTTAACTTTTTTGACTCTGCCAACGTCTATGAAAAAGGTGAAGGTGAAAAAATTTTATCAAGTGCATTAAAGGAATTTCCACGTGAATCCTATGTGATTACAACGAAAGCCTTTGGTGCTATGGGTGATGGTCCGAATGATAAAGGGTTGTCTCGCAAACATGTAATAGAACAAGTGCATAATAGCCTTAAACGAATGAACCTAGATTATGTAGATGTATTTTATTGTCATAGATATGACCAAGAAACTCCTGTAGAGGAAACGTTAAGAGCGATTGATGATTTAATCAGACAAGGCAAAATATTGTATGTAGGGGTTAGTGAATGGTCTGCAGCCCAAATTCTAGAAGCAGTATCAATTGCAGATAAGTATTTATTAGATCGTATTATTGTTAACCAACCTCAATATAATATGTTCCACCGAGATATTGAGGATGAAATTATTCCGGTTTGTGAAAAGCATGGAATTGGTCAGGTAGTGTTCTCCCCATTAGCTCAAGGTGTTTTAACTGGTAAATACAAAGGGGGCAGTATACCACAGGGGAGTAGAGGTGCTAATACACAAGTAAATTCTTGGGTCAAAAAGATTATAAATGATATAGTTCTTACAAAGTTAGATCGATTAGAAGCTGTTGCCGACAGTCTAGATATTACTCTTTCAGAACTTGCATTATCCTGGATCTTAAGACAACATAATGTCTCTAGTACACTAGTAGGCGCATCCAATCCAGAGCAAATCGAAACAAACGTAAGAGCATCAGAAATCACCTTAAGCTTTGAAACAATCCATCGAATCGAAGAAATATTAGCTATTTAAATAAAGAGTAAGTAATTAAAAGAAGCATCCTCACTTGTAATAGACACTAGTGTGGGATGCTTTTTTTTAGCTCCAGCGCCTAGGGGTCATAAGTCAAATCACTTCAGAAATCAAGATTTCCTGCGTGATTCGCCTTATGCCTGCCTGAGGCTGATCAAGGCGCTTCCGCTTTTCTTGGTGTCTAGCTCCAGCGCCTAGCCCCTCGGGGTCATAAGTCAAATCACTTCAGAAATCAAGATTTCCTGCGTGATTCGCCTTATGCCTGTCTGAGGCTGAACGAGGCGCTTCCGCTTTTCTTAGTGTCTAGCTCCAGCGCCTAGCCCCTCGATTACTTCAGACCCTTCCTGCGGAAGCGAGCTTCCTAGTCAGGGTCCTCCAGTACTTTTCGGGGCTGAACAAGGCGCTTCCGCTTTTCTTAGTTATTTGGTAAAATTAAAATTTCAACACGGCGGTTCTTCATTCTTCCTTCTGGGGTATCATTTGAACCTACTGGTTTGAACTCTCCAAAGCCCTTTGAACTGAACTTTTGCGGATCAAGATTTTTATTCTCTAAAAGTACTTTCATAAAATTGACTGACCTAATCACACTTAAATGCCAATTGTTATCAAACTGGCTATTTCGTATAGGTACATTATCAGTATGACCACTTACAACTATATTTCTAGCAGGATTCATAACTAGAAATTGAGAAATTTCTCTTGCAAGTTCAGCTTTTTCCCCCCTGACCTCTGCACTTCCTGAATTAAAAAAGGTATCGTTATGGAGAGTTACTAACAAGCCTTCATCTGTAAGTCTAGTTTGAACACCAGTATTTAATTTATTTGTTGTGATATATTCATTTATTTTATCTTGAACAGATTTTAACTCCTCTTGCTCTGCCTGTTTACGTGCTTCTTCTGCTTTCTCTTCTTCATCCTCTTCAGACTCCTCTTGTGTTGTTGGTGGAGGGTCTTTTACAGGAGGAACTGGAGTGTCGTAATCCATAACACCAGTTCCTCCTTCGAATGCATTATTAAAGGAACTTGCAATTGCTTGATACTTTTGAACATCCACTGTACTTGAAGCGAATAAAACGATAAATAATGCTAGAAGTAATGTAAGTAAATCAGCATATGGGATAAGCCATGATTCATCAACGTGTTCTTCATGGTGTTGATGCTTTTTCTTCTTAGCCATTGACGCTCTCACCTTCAGTCATTAATACTTTTTGGCGATCTTTAATTGATAAGTAAGTAGAAAGCTTTTGTTCAATTGCTCTAGGTGCTTGTCCTTCTAATACAGATAATACACCCTCTATCATGATGTATTTAACTTTTGCTTCAAGTTTCGATTTTCTTTTTAGCTTGTTAGCGAATGGATGCCACATCACATAGCCTGTGAAAATTCCTAATATCGTAGCAATAAATGCACCTGCAATTGCATAACCTAATGCATCAGTATCTGCCATGTTTCCAAGGGCTGCAATTAATCCAATAACCGCTCCAAGAACTCCAAGGGTAGGTGCGTATGTTCCAGCTTGAGTAAATATTAATGCACCAGCTTGATGTCGTTCTTCCATTGCTTCAATTTCTTCAGTCATCACATCACGAATAAATTCAGCGCTTTGACCATCAACAGCCATACTTAATCCATTTCTTAAGAATTCATCATCGATTTCTGAAACCTTTGCTTCAAGTGCAAGAAGTCCTTCTTTTCTAGCCACAGTTGCCCATTCTGTAAATAGAGGAATAAGCTCTCCAATTGAAGTGCTCTTTCTTTCTTTAAAAATCACTCCGAAAAGTTGAGGTACTCTTTTGATTTCACTCGTTGGAAAAGCAATCGTTACAGCACCCACAGTTCCAAGTAAAATAATTAGAATGGCCGCCGGATTTATAAGTGTCACCGGACTTACACCTTTAAATGCCATTCCTACACCAACAGCTAACACTCCCAGTATCATTCCTATAAGAGATGTTTTATCCATGATATCACCAAACCTTTTTCATAATTTATAAGATCCTTTAAAAAGAATCTTGATCTCATTTTTTTTATTATTTATATATATCTATTATATCGACAATATCCGTCAATGTTTTAAGGGTGATTTTTAAATTGTGAAAGATTATAATTAGATGTTGTAAGTAATGCTTTAACTGTATAGAGGATTAGGCAGCGATTTGTAGAATATAGTTAATAGTAGGCGATTAAAGAAAAGAGGAGAATACCTATGAATTTTAATGATTTTCAATACATCAGGCCAAATATGGGTGCTTTTGAAGCGGAATTTATGACCGCATTAAATCAATTTTCTGATGCAAAAACTCTAGATGATCAAAACATAGCGATGAAAGAGATTAATAAAATTCGTAACACCATTGATACCGCTTTTAATATTTGTTACATACGACACACGATTGATACCAATGATGAGTTCTATAAAGAAGAACAAGATTATCTTGATGAAATACAGCCTCTTGTCCAAGGGTTAGTGACTAAGTATTATGAAGCACTTGTCAATTCTCCATTTAAGAACGAGCTCGAAAAACAATGGGGTAAACAACTTTTCGATCTTGCTCAGACACAACTCAAAACTTTTTCGCCTGAAATTGTTGAGGACCTTCAACTGGAAAATAAACTAGCATCAGAATATACAAAACTGGTTGCTTCAGCGAAGATTGAATTCGAGGGTGAAGAACGAACATTAGCTCAACTCCAACCATTTGCAGAATCTACGGACCGTACCATGCGAAAAAAAGCTAATGAAGTTAGGTTTGAATTCTTTAGCAACTACCAGGAAAAGTTTGATGAACTTTATGATAAATTGGTTAAGGTAAGAACAACGATTGCTCAAAAATTGGGATACAAGAACTATGTGGAATTAGGTTATGCAAGACTAGGACGGACTGATTATGATGCAAAGATGGTTGCTAATTTCCGAAATCAAGTGAAGGATTTCATTGTACCACTATCGGTTCAATTAAGAAAAAGGCAAGCAGAACGTATTGGTTTGGATAGTCTTAAGTATTTTGACGAAGGATTTAAGTTCAGTTCAGGAAATGCGGTACCAAAAGGTTCACCTGAATGGATCATTGATAATGGTAAGAAGATGTATGAAGACTTATCCTCAGAAACAGCTGAGTTTTTCAATTATATGATTGAAAATAATTTAATGGATTTGGTTGCAAAAAAAGGAAAAGCGAGTGGTGGATACTGTACATATATACAGGATTATAAATCACCATACATCTTCTCAAACTTTAATGGAACCTCAGGAGATATCGATGTTTTAACCCATGAAGCAGGTCACGCATTCCAAGTGTATTCGAGCAGACATTTTGAGGTGCCTGAATATAACTGGCCTACTTATGAAGCTTGTGAAATTCACTCAATGAGTATGGAGTTTTTTACTTGGCCATGGATGGAGTTATTCTTTAAGGAAGATACTGAGAAATATAAGTTTGCACATTTAAGTGAAGCACTTTTATTCCTACCATATGGAGTAGCTGTAGATGAATTTCAGCATTTTGTTTATGAGAATCCTGAAGCAACACCTAAAGAGCGAAATTTAGCCTGGAGACAAATCGAAGGAAAGTATTTACCTGATCGAGAATATGATGGGAATACGTACCTTGAAAACGGGGGATTTTGGCAACGTCAATCCCATATTTACACAACAGCCTTCTATTATATAGATTACACACTTGCTCAAATATGCGCATTCCAATTCTGGAAGAAGTCAAGAGAAGATCATTCAAAAGCTTGGAATGATTACTTAACTTTATGTAAAGAAGGTGGAAGTAAGCCTTTTACTGAACTTGTTAAAGTGGCGAATTTGCTATCACCTTTTGAAGATGGAACAGTACAATCGGTAGTGGGAGAAATCGAAATATGGCTTAACAGTGTTGAAGACAAAGAGTTATAGATAGAAGATTAAGCTGACCTGTTGAAGTAAGATACTAAATGAAGCGGATATTAGTTGTTTTTAAACAAACTATTTCGACCTGAGTTTATTATCGATCACCTTAATGGGTTAGCTTTTGGTTTAAATGAGAGAAAAGGCGGGTGCTTTTATGATTCACTTAAAAACTGAAAGAGAAATTCAGTTAATGCATGAAGCTGGAAAGATTTTAGCAGCATGTCACAAGGAAATTGCTAAAATGATCGAACCTGGTATGACAACATTGTATATAAATGATTTTGTAGAAAATTTTCTAAAAAAAAATGGGGCAACTCCCGAGCAAAAGGGATATAAAGGATACGAATTTGCCACGTGTGCTTCTTTAAATGATGAAATATGTCATGGGTTTCCGCGTAATAATGCTTTAAAATCGGGTGATATTGTTACAATCGATATGGTTGTCAACTATAATGGAGCCCTTGCAGACTCAGCTTGGTCATATGGAGTTGGTGATATTGATGATGATGCAAAGAAATTATTAGATGTAACGAAAGAAGCTTTATACAAAGCAATTGATGTTTCTGTGATAGGAAATCGAATAGGTGATATTGGGCATGCAATACAAACATTTGCTGAAGGAGAAGGATACTCGGTTGTACGGGAATTTATTGGGCATGGAATAGGCCCTACACTTCATGAACCACCTGAGGTTCCCCACTATGGACTTCCAAACAAAGGATTAAGATTAAAAGAAGGGATGGTATTTACGATTGAGCCTATGATCAATATTGGTGATTGGCCGTCTAAGATGGATGACAATGGGTGGACTGCAAGAACTGTGGATGGCTCTCTCTCTGCACAGTATGAGCATACAATTGCCATCACAAAGGATGGCCCTTTAATCTTAACAGAGCAAAGTTAATTAGTAAGACTGTTTTTTAACTACACTTATTTCAAGGAACCACAGAGGACTTAATTCAGAATGAAGAGTAGCTTATTTAAGATCGTTGGAAAAATATATTTTGCAGATAGTTGAATAAATAGTGGAGAACAAGCAATTAAAAGATTACTAGTAAAACACAAGACTATGTAAAATTTTGTTTCAGAATCCTTTGGTTCAATGACTGTTACGATAAGTGCTCCTAATAAGTTAGTAAAAGTAAACAAAAGGCTTCCAAACAAGAGCCCAAGTCTTTCATAGAAAATAATAAATCCGGTAGGGATCGCGTTAAAAAACAGAATAATAAAAGACAAAGTCATCAATAACTTGGAATAAATGGACATAGGATCACCTCAGTTAATTTATATGTAAGAAATAGTAAAAAATACCGTTTGTCCATTGATAATTGACATGTTTAAAAGGGGGGGTTCTTGTGAAGGCGATACTAATTGGAATTATTTCATCGGTCTTTTTTGCAGTTACATTTATTCTAAACCGTTCTATGGAATTAGCTGGTGGAAGCTGGTTATGGAGTTCTTCTCTTCGTTACTTTTTTATGATCCCATTCTTGATCATTATCGTCATGATAAGAGGGAACTTAGGAGTTCTTTTAAAGGATATACGTGTTAATCCAAAAATATGGATAATATGGAGCGTAGTGGGTTTTGGTCTATTTTATGCACCGATCACACTTGCTGCAGCTTCTGGACCAGGCTGGTTGGTTGCCGGGACTTGGCAATTTACAATTATTGCAGGAATCCTGATTTTTCCTTTATTTACTGAAAGTGTGCAGGGGGAAAGTGGAGTTACTAAGGTTCGGAGAAGGATTCCTATGAAAGGTCTACTTTTTTCTAGTATTATTTTTATTGGAATCATTATTATTCAGTTACAACAGGCTAGTCAAGGTATTACACTTCAATTGTTTTTAGTTGGTATTTTACCAGTATTTATTGCTGCATTTGCATATCCCTTAGGAAATAGAAAGATGATGGAGCATTGCAAGGGGAAGATTGATACGTTTAGCCGTGTGTTAGGTATGACATTAGCTTCCTTGCCTTTTTGGGGGTTATTAGCTTTTATAGGTTATATGACTGAAGGGCTTCCAAGTCAATCACAGGTTTTTCAATCATTTATTGTTTCGATTAGCTCTGGAGTTATCGCAACTGTTCTATTCTTCTTCGCCACCAATTTGGTTAAGGATGATTCTCAAAAGTTGGCAGCTGTTGAAGCTACTCAATCTACACAAATTCTTTTCGTTATAATAGGAGAAATGATTATTCTTCAAGAAGCTATACCAAGTATAATGTCATTCGTTGGTATTATAATCATTATTATTGGAATGATGTTTCATAGTTTTTCCTCTAGAATTACTTTGAGTTTTCCAGTAAAAAAAGCAAAGTCAATCTAACAAGGCTTACCCAATGCAATTCATGCAAATAGGGTAAGCCTTATTTTTTACTATTTTTTTTCAGCAATAATCTTATTTTCATTTAATTTAATTATAATAGTCGTTGCATCCTCTTGATCTAGAATAATATCGGCTATTTGATCTTCAAGTTGCTCTTGAATTACTCTTCTTAATGGACGAGCACCAAATGCAGGGTGATATCCTAATTGTACCAATTTTTGTTTTACGTCTGCCTCTACAGTTAATGTAACTCTTTGTTCGAGTAATGTTGTACTTAGTTCTTCTAATAACAAGTCAACAATCTTAAGGAGATGTGTTTCTTCAAGATGCTTGAATTCAATGATACTATCGAAACGGTTTAAGAACTCTGGTTTAAAGAAGGACCCTAGTGACTCTAGAATATTGCTTTCCTGTATTGCATCTGTTCCATGATGCTCGAATCCTACTGTTACTTTCTTATGACCTACTCCTGCGTTACTTGTCATAATAAGCACAGTATCTTTAAAGCTAATCGTTCTTCCTTGACTATCAGTTAATCGACCATCATCAAGGATTTGTAGGAACATATGTTGGACATCTGGATGAGCTTTTTCTACCTCGTCTAATAATATAATACTGTAAGGATTTCTTCGTACCATTTCAGTTAGTTGTCCTGATTCCTCATGTCCGATATATCCAGGAGGAGATCCGATAATTTTTGAGACGGTATGCTTTTCCATGTATTCACTCATGTCTAGTCTAATCATACTATCCTTCGTTCCAAAAAGTTCTTGTGCTAATGATTTTGATAACTCAGTTTTTCCGACACCAGTCGGGCCAACAAATAAGAAACTTCCAATTGGACGATTTTTTGATTTTAGTCCAGCACGACTTCGTCGAATTGCTTTGGAAACTTTTGCTACCGCTTCTTCTTGTCCGATTACTTTACTTGCTAAGACCTCTTCTAATTTCTTCATTTTTTCTTGTTCATTAACATGGAGCTTTCCAACAGGGATTCCAGTTTTCTTTTCAATAATATACTGGATATCTTCTAGAGTGACAGGGAGTCTTTGATCATCTACTTCCGATTTTTCTACCTTTTTTTCTAATAGAATTTCTTCATGACGAAGCTTTGCTGCCAATTCATAGTTTTCCTCAGATGCTGCTTTTTCTTTTTCTAAAGATATGGAGTTTAATCTCTCTTGAATTTCATTTACGTCTGTTTTATTTAAGGTTAGGTTCTTCCTTGATCCGGCTTCATCAAGTAGATCAATCGCCTTATCTGGTAGAAAACGATCTTGAATATAGCGATGAGACAAAGTAACACATGCCTCTAATGCTTCTTTAGTATAGTGCACCTCATGATAGTCCTCATATTTAGACTTAATTCCTTGGAGAATTTGTAGTGCTTCAGATATTGAAGGCTCTTGGACCATTACTGGTTGAAAACGACGTTCAAGTGCTGCATCCTTTTCAATCTGGCGGTATTCCTTTAAAGTCGTCGCGCCAACAAGCTGTAATTCTCCTCTGGCAAGAGCAGGTTTTAATATGTTTCCAGCGTCCATTGACCCTTCAGCAGATCCTGCTCCTACAATTAAATGTATTTCATCAATGAATAAAATAACATTTTTCCGTTGTTTAAGTTCACTAATTAGTTTTCGCATACGCTCTTCGAATTGTCCTCGAACTCCGGTGTTAGCTACTAACGATGCGACATCTAATAGGTAAACTTCCTTGTTTAATAGTTTATTTGGGGCTTCTCCTGACGAAATTTTTAGTGCTAAACCCTCAATAATTGCAGTTTTACCAACTCCTGGTTCACCTATTAATACAGGGTTGTTTTTGTTTCGGCGATTTAATATCTCGATCACTCTTGCAACTTCTTCATCACGTCCAATCACAGGATCGATTAAGCCTGCACGTGCTATTTGAGTTAAGTTTCGACCAAATTGATCTAGAAATCCGTTGCCACCTTTTTCTGAATCTGATTTTGGAACATTGTTCTCATCCTTTTTATTCGGTGAAAATCCCTTAAGAAATTGATCGAAATTAGAAAATGCGGAGCTGTTAGACATGTTTGGGATTTGGAAGTTACTTTTTTCTCTTGAATAACAAGTATGGCAAAGTAGCGTTTGTTTCATCTCTTCATTCATTTGAATGTTGAGCTGGATTGTTGCTTCATTCAGTTTACATAATTGACATTTCATTTAATACTCCTCCTAATTGGTGATTTTGATTATCTTTGACCAATGAATGATATATAATTGACCGTCTATAACGGGATGTAGGAAAGAAATAGATTTTTTGATTACCTTTGTTTATAGTATAGTTTGACCTTTTTTGACTTTCAAGTTTTTTGATTGAGTTAATTATTGGAAAATAATCATTCTAATGTAGAGATTAATGATGTTTCAGAAAATCAGGGCAAAAGCTCGTCTTAATTAGTAAAACTCTACATATACATGTATAAAATTTATTAAAAGACGAGTTCTTGCGAGGTGTATATACCATTAATCATTGGAAGGAAACATTTCAAGTAGCAGCTGTTTATGTTGGCACTGTTGTAGGAGCGGGCTTTGCAACAGGTAGAGAAATCGTTGAGTTTTTTACTCAGTATGGCATATATGGATTAATTGGCATTTTTATAAGTGGTACGTTATTTATGTGGCTAGGCTCAAAAATGATGATAATATCAAAGGAAATCCGAGCAGAATCTTATAAGGAATTTAACGAGTATTTATTTGGAAGAAAAATTGGAGGTATTATTAACGTTCTTATGCTAATTGTTTTGATAGGGGTTACTTCAGTAATGTTATCTGGTGCTGGAGCTGTCTTTAAAGAGCAATTAGGACTACCCTATCAAACTGGAATTTTTGTAACCATTATTCTTGCGATTGCTGTATTAATTTTTGGTGTTAAAGGTTTGTTCAGTGTCAATATGGTTGTTGTACCATTACTTATCATCTTTAGCACAATACTAGCATTAAAAGTCGTTATTAGTGGAGATTTTAGCTTATTTAAGCAAGGGTTTGAGCCAATCAGTCATTACAATTGGCTAGTTTCACCTTTTACATATACAGCATTTAATCTTGCTATGGCACAAGCAGTTTTAGTGCCTTTAGCAAAAGAGGTGAAAAACGTATCGAGTATTACATGGGGTGGAATACTCGGGGGAGCTGCCTTATGTTTAATTTTAGTCTCAAGCCATGTAGCACTATCATCTATACCTAATGTTATGCATCTAGAAATTCCAATGGCAGATGTCATGAGAACGACGTTATTTTCTTTGCATTGGTTATATGTTTTTGTTATCTATGGAGAGATATTCACTTCAGTAATTGGAGATATATTTGGGTTGCAACGTCAATTAAAACCTATCTTAAGAGTTCCAAATATAGTCATTATCATTGGTATTTTATCAATCGCTTATGTGATTAGTCTTCTCGGATATGGTTCACTTATTTCTGTCTTATATCCGATCTTTGGTTATATGAGCCTTGCACTGCTAGTATCTCTAATGATTCCGACGAGTATTTTCGTGCAGTTATTTCATAAGTAATTATGGAGGAGATAGCCCAGCTCTTTTAGAGATTCTTTAAATATTGAATATTTATATTCCCATCAATTATTAAAGTTTTTACTTGAGTATTAAAGACTTCTCTTTGGTTACCGTTTTTTTCAAATAGATATGAATCACCATTTTGATTCACGATGCTCCAACCTTTAAGTTCCATATAGTCTTTAAACACTTCGATATCCTGTTCGCCATTTTCAATCTTTGCTATATAGTAACTTGTTAGAGGTATATTTGTGATTTTGTTTTCAGTTAATGCTAAATTTATAATAGAAATGAACGATAATAGAAAAAACATGACCGATAACAAGAAGGAAACATGAATGGACAGTTTCATGATCTTCATTTTTTTCACCTCGTATAGGGTCTCAAATTTTATGTTCGTCTTTATAATATGACAACCGTTAAAAAATATGTCGTACCTTACTATTAAATTAGTAGTAGGTTAGTACTGAAATGTTACATTTATCGTCTTTTTTTATTTTTCACATTAAAAAACGAGGGATATAATCACTGAGATTATCCCTCGTTTGAGCTTTAGGATTAGTGCTTGGCTAAAATTATTTTAAAATCTAGTGGGTTTAATTGAAATTCAAGATGCTCAGTTGGTTGAAGAGTATCTTCTGTCCAAAGATTGATAAGTTGTTGATAAGATTGAGATAATGACAAACTGACATCAAGTTGTTGTTCTAAATTATTAACGACGAAGTAGATGGTTCTTTCGTTTGACGTTTTTGCATAAACAAGATAATTTGTCTCTGGATTGGTATCAATGATTTTAAACTCACCGCCATTCCCGAATTCTGGGAAAGTTCTGCGAAGTTCTAATAGTTTTTTGACATGTGAAAATAATTCTAGATCCTGTTCTGCAGGATTCCATTCCATACACTTTCGACATCCGGGGTCCATTTCTCCTGTCATGCCAATTTCATCCCCGTAATAGATACAAGGAGTACCGATGAAGGACATTTGGAACAAATAAAGCAATTTCACTTTTTCTTTATGATTCTTTGCTATTGTTAAAATTCTAGGAGTATCATGACTATCCAGTAAATTGAATGCAACTTCATTGACATTGTTTGGATATGAATGAAGTACATTTGATAAGATGTTTGTAAATTCTGTAACATCAATCGTATTCTTTGCAAAGAAATTTAAGACAGCAGTTGTGAAAGGATAGTTCATTACTGCATCAAATTGGTCACCTTGTAACCATGGCATTGAATCATGCCATATTTCACCTAAGATATATACATCAGGTTTCACGTCTTTTACAGCGGTTCTAAACTCTCTCCAAAATTGGTGGTCTACTTCATTTGCAACATCTAGTCGCCAGCCATCAATATCAAATTCTTCAATCCAATATCTTCCTACATCCAATAGATACTTCTTCACTTCAGGATGTTCAGTGTTTAACTTTGGCATCATATAGGTAAATGCAAATGTATCGTAATTTGGAGTTGGTTCAGTTACAATTGGAAAGTTACGTATATGAAACCAATCCTTATACTTGGATGCTTCCCCTTTTTCTACAACGTCTTGGAAAAAAGGTGAATAATAGCCGCTATGATTGAATACGGCATCAAGCATTACCTTAATTCCTTTCTGATGGCATGTTTTGACCAAACGTCTGAATGTTTCTTTGTCTCCAAATTGTGGGTCAAGTTCTAAATAATCAATGGTATCGTATTTGTGATTTGAAGTTGCCTTAAAGATTGGTGTAAAATAAATACCTGTTACCCCTAGTTCAACAAGATAGTCAAGATTCTGTATCACACCTTCAAAATCACCACCGAAGAAATTGGTTGGTGTTGGCTCAGTACTTCCCCATGGTAAAGTTCCAGGTGGATCAATGGTTTTGTCGCCATTTGCGAATCTCTCAGGAAATATTTGATACCAAACAGTGTCCTTTACCCAAGTAGGTGCTTGAAAAACATCAATTTTATTTAGAAAAGGAAAACAAAAGAAATAGGCAACATCATCAGTTGGAAGTTCGTCAAAATATCCTTTTTCAGTATAATATTGTACTTCATTCCCTTTAGTTAGTTTAAAACCATATCTAAGTCTTCTAAACTCAGGTTGAATTTCTACAAGCCAGTAATCAAAAAGTTCATCTGATCCGGTCTTTGTCATTTCTTTTTGAGTTGTGTTCCATCTATTATAATGAGTATCCCAATCATAAGGATCACCGAATACTAGATCTACTGAATGTAGATCATCTTTCTTGCTTTGTAGCCTAATATGAAGGGTTTTTTCATCATATGCATATGCAAAGTTGTTTTTTGGACGATGATAAATCGCTTCTTTTAACATAAAATTCCTCCTTTAATGGATAATAATAAGCAATCGATTGCATTTGAAATTATACACTATCATTAGAGTAGGCAAATAAGTGTTAGAAGTCAATATAAAAGGCGGTTGGCTGTTTACATTATTTATGTGAAAACGGATAAAATATGTATGAATATTGAACTATTTCTAGTGAACTATAAAAATATTAAAGTTTTTTTAAAAAAAGGTTGTTAAAATGTTAATAGGCAATTATAATAAAAAATGTAGATTGCGCAATCGCTTTCATCACTTGAAAACGATTTTATTTTTGCCGAATACTGCAAACGGTTGCGCAAAGAAACTAATATAAATAGTACTAGGAGGGTCATTATGAAGAAAATTCTTTCTATGTTTTTAATTTTTGTACTAGCTTTAGGGGTGTTAACAGCTTGTGGTCCACAAGATGATGATACTACTGCTCCAGAAGGCGATGCTACTGAAGGTCAAGAAGAAGCTGGGAAGCCAGAAAAGTTAGTCGTTTGGGAAGATACAGATAAAAGTCCTGCTCTAGAAGAAGCAATCAAAACGTTTGAAGAAGAGCATGGAATTAAAGTAGAATTCAAAGAAGTAGAAATGGCAACAAAACAAAGAGATCAATTACGTCTTGATGGTCCAGCTGGAACAGGTCCAGATGTTGTAACATTACCACATGACCAAATTGGACAGTTAGTTATTGAAGGTCTTATTCAAGAAATTAATGTTGATCAAAGTGTTATAGATACATTTACAGAATCTTCAATCCTATCACAGTCATATGATGGTAAATTATATGGATTACCAAAAGCAACTGAAACACCAGTATTTATTTATAACAAAGATTTAATGGAAAAAGCTCCAGAAACAACTGATGAACTTTTTGAAATTTCTAAAGGCTTCTCAGGTGATCAATATGGATTCTTAGCACTATGGGATAATTACTATTTCGCTCATGGAGTACTTGGTGGAATGGGTGGATATGTATTTAATAATAATGATGGTGCTTTAGATCCAACTGACCTTGGTCTAAATAATGAAGGTGCAGTAGAAGGTGCAGCATATATTCAAAAATGGTACGAAGAGATTTTCCCTAAGGGTATTATCGGGGAAAATGGCGGAGCAGCAATGGATGGTCTATTTAATGAAGGGAAAGTTGCTTCAGTAATGAATGGTCCATGGTCATTCCAAGGATATGCTGATGCAGGTATAGATTTTGGAGTTGCTCCACTACCTAAGCTTCCTAATGGTGAGCCAATTAAAACGTTCATGGGTGTTAAAGGATGGCATGTGTCTGCTTTCTCTAAGAACGCAGAATGGGCAACTAAGTTAGTTGAGCATTTAACAAATGCAGAAAATGCTAAGATTCGTTATGAGCTTACACAGGAAATTCCACCAGTAAAGTCATTAATCGAAGATCCAGTCATTGCTGAAAATGAAAGAGCTCAAGCAGTTGCAGTCCAATCTTCTTATGCAACACCAATGCCAAACATTCCTGAAATGGCAGAAGTTTGGGGACCAATGGCAACAGCATTACAAGTTGTAGCAAATCAAAAAGCTGAGCCAAAAGCAGCTTTAGATGATGCAGTTAAATCAATTAAAACAAATATCGAAACAAATCATGGTGGTAACTAATAAAATTATAAGTTAAGCGGTACCCTTCTTGGGTACTGCTTATCCATTAAATATGCAATATATCCTCATTTAGAGAGTTAGAAAGGGGATTCCAATCATGGAACCAACTTCATTGAAGTCAAATCATAGGAAAAGAGCTTTAGGCCTATCTGTCATCCCAGGACTAGGTCAGCTATATAATAAACAATATCTAAAAGGAATTGTTTTTTTAATATTAACGGGAGCATTCATCGTTGTTTTTAAAGACTTACTTAACATGGGGCTATGGGGAATTGTAACTTTAGGGGAACAGGTACCTCGTGATCACTCCATCT
This sequence comes from Litchfieldia salsa, assembly GCF_900104555.1. GTDB lineage: Bacteria > Bacillota > Bacilli > Bacillales > Bacillaceae_L > Litchfieldia > Litchfieldia salsa. Next base: position 452,956 of record NZ_FNJU01000002.1, on the reverse strand, counting down.
TCTTATTAGTTGAAGGGATATTAGCAGTTATCGTACTACTATTTGGGCTAGGCTTTTATGTATTCAATTTAATCGATGCGTTTAGAAGTGGTAGACGAAGAGATGAAGGCTTTAGGTTGAATAGTGTAAGAGAACAATATAAAAATTTAGTAGACAATGGTTTCCCTTATCTAATGATGTCACCAGGATTTATTCTACTCGTTTTCGTCGTCATTTTCCCAATTCTATTTGTTATTCTTTTATCTTTTACAAACTATGATCTCTATCATACTCCACCAGCCAAATTGGTTGATTGGGTCGGATTCAAAAACTATATTGAGATTGTGAAGCTTGATATTTGGCGTGAAACGTTCTTAACTGTTCTATCATGGACATTAATTTGGACGTTTGTAGCAACAACTCTTCAAGTTGGATTAGGAGTCTTTTTAGCGATATTAGTAAATCAAAAAGATCTTAAAGGTAAAGCCATTATAAGAACAATTTTTATTTTACCTTGGGCTGTACCTGCATTCGTTTCAATCATTGTATTTGCAGGAATGTTTAATGAATCATTCGGTGCAATTAATAATACGGTTCTAGCTTTCTTTGGAATTGATTCCATACCTTGGATGACTGAGCCACTTTGGACACGTGTTGCATTAATTTTAATTCAGACTTGGCTTGGGTTTCCTTTCATTTTCGCAATGACTACAGGGGTTCTACAGTCAATTCCAGATGAACTATACGAAGCTGCTACTGTTGACGGGGCTTCAATGTGGCACAAATTTCGTAATATCACATTGCCACTTGTTTTATTTGCGACAGCACCTATATTAATTACACAATATACATTTAACTTTAATAACTTTAATGTTATTTTCCTATTTAATGGTGGTGGACCTGCTATATCGGGTCAAAATGCAGGTGGAACAGATATTTTAATCTCGTGGATTTACAATCTAACCATGACATCTGCACAATATGGAAAAGCAGCAGCCATAACCATGGTTTTATCTATTATTGTAATAACTGTTGCATTGATTCAATTTAAGAGAACAAAATCATTCCAAGAAGAGGATATGATGTAATATGAGTATTAAAGGACAGAAAATCATAAGACTAACATTTTCGTATTTAATAGTAGCAATTATGGCCGGAATTATCTTCTATCCATTATTATGGATTGTAGGGTCATCGTTTAATCCCGGACAAAGTCTTTCAGGTTCAAAAATGTTTCCAGATAATGCAACATTAGCTCATTATAAATACTTGTTTGATCCTGAGCAAAGTGACTATTTAAAATGGTATTGGAACTCAATAAAAGTAAGTACATTAACAATGCTTTTCTCAGTCATTTTGGTTAGTTTAACGGCTTACTCTTTCTCGAGATATCGATTTATCGGTAGAAAGAATGGTTTACTTACTTTCCTAATCTTGCAAATGATTCCAAACTTTGCAGCATTAATTGCGATTTTTGTGCTAGCATTATTAACAGGTTTATTAGATACCCATCTAGGACTAATCCTTGTCTATGTTGGTGGTGCTATTCCAATGAATACCTGGCTTATGAAAGGGTATCTTGATACCATTCCTAAGGAATTAGATGAATCTGCTAAAATTGATGGAGCTGGGCATTTACGAATATTCTTCCAGATTGTTATGCCTTTAGCAAAGCCAATCATTGCAGTTATTGCATTATTTACTTTTACTTCACCATTCGCAGATTTCATTCTAGCAAGTATCCTGCTAAGAAGCGAAGAGAAATACACGCTAGCAGTCGGTTTGTATGACATGATTGCGAAGCAGTTCGGAAATGAGTTTACCAATTTTGCAGCTGGGTCTGTATTAATTGCAATTCCAATTGCTATACTTTTCTTATCTTTCCAAAAGTATTTCGTTTCAGGCTTAACTGCTGGTGGAACAAAAGGGTAATGATAGCCTCTTAAAGAAAACGGTGGTGGAGTAGCATGTGCTTACCACTTCCGTTTTGTTTTTTTATAGATAAGAAAGTATAAAATTTCGTACTGAGTTTTAGTGTCTAGCTCCAGCGCCTAGCCCCTCGGGTCATAAGTCAAATCACTTCAGAAATCAAGATTTCCTGCGTGATTCGCCTTATGCCTGCCTGAGGCTGAACGAGGCGCTTGCGCTTTTCTTAATTATTTTGAAAAAATAGGAAGATAATTACGGTAAATCTATAGTAAAATAGAAATAAAAGTTATAGATGGTTTAAGGAGACTATAATCATGTCTGTTACAATTAAGGATGTTGCAATACTTGCAAATGTTGCACCGTCAACTGTTTCAAGAGTTATTGCTAATAACCCCCGAATAAGTGAAAAAACAAAAGTAAGAGTCCGCCAAGCAATGGCAGATCTTGGGTATCATCCAAATATTATTGCAAGAAGTCTAGCAAACAAATCGACAAAAGCAATCGGCTTGGTGATGCCAAGCTCCACAGACAAGGTATTTCAAAATCCATTTTTCCCTGAAATTATTAGAGGAATAAGTGGTGGTGCGCATGAAAAGAAATATAGTATTCATATGTCCACAGGACAAGAAGAGGAAGAAATATTTGAAGCGGTTACCCATATGGTGGGGGGGAGACTTGTTGATGGAATTGTACTGCTCTATTCTCGTTTAGATGATCCTGTTCAAAACTATTTAAAAAATAACAAGTTTCCTTTTATTGTTGTAGGAAAACCACATAAATACGAACAACAAATCACGTATGTGGATAATGATAACTATACTGCTTCAAAAGATGCGACAGAATACCTTATTAAAAATGGGCACCAATTAATTGCGTTTGTTGGGGGAGATCCCAATTTAGTAGTGACCGCAGATCGTTTATTAGGTTATCAGGATGCATTAAAAGAGTCGAATCTGCCTTATCATCAAGAGTATGTTGTACATGAGGAGTTTCTCCGTGAAGGCGGAAAGGAAGCGGTTAATGAGTTGTTTTCTTTAGCTAACCCACCTACTGCACTAGTAGTAACAGATGATGTTATGGCATTTGGTGTGTTAAATACACTAGATCAAATGGGATTAGTGGTTCCTGATGATGTTTCTGTGTTTAGTTTTAACAATGTTTTATTATCTGAAATTTCAAGACCACCATTGTCTTCGGTTGATATCAACATCTATCGGCTTGGTTATGAGGCAGCCAAAAATTTAATCCAAAAGATTGAAAACCCAGATGAGCCTGCTAAAAGAATTATTATCCCTCATGAATTAATAGTAAGACAATCTATACGTAAAAAATAAGGAAGGACTTTTTCAAGTCCTTCTTTATTTATATAGGCTGTTTGCTCAAAATTTGTTGTTTTAGACTAAAGTATTGAAATGAAATGATAGATACAAGCAGGATGAATACACGTAGACTCCTGTGGGACCAGTGGCCAAAGTGAGACCCCACAGGAGCATAGGCGACGAGGAGGCTCACTGGTCACCCACCGGACGCGGAGTGTATTCAGCCTGCGGCTTTAAAAGCAACAATTTATACGCAAGCAGCCTTTATATATTCCTATTATACTTCTCTAAGATCATAGATAATGTTAATTCATTTGTACTCTCGACAACTATATCTGCATTTTTAAGTATGTCTTTAGAACCCACACCTACAGCATACATACCTGCTGATTTAATCGATTCAATTCCAGCAGCCGCATCCTCAATTCCAATGCAATCCTCAGGAGATACACTTAAATACTCAGCAGCTCGTAAAAATATTTCAGGATCTGGCTTACTATTAACAATCTTCTTTGCATCAACAATATGGTCAAACATATCGTTAAGTTGAAGAGCACTCAACACAGTAAAGGCATTTTTACTAACGGAAGCAACACCAATTTTATATCCATGTTCCTTCAAATCTATTAATAGTTCTTTGATTCCTGGCAAAATATCCTGTGGAGTGATTTGTTCAATTAGCGTACAATAATGAGCGTTTTTTCGTGTTGCTAATTGCACCTTTTCTTTTTCTGAATATGCCCCACTCATTTGGCCATTTACTAGAATTTTCTCTAATGAATCCATTCTAGAAATCCCTTTGAGCTCTTCATTAAACTCGCGAGTGAAGGGTATATTTAACTCATCAGAGAGAGCCTTCCAAGCAAGGAAATGATATTCAGCACTGTCAGTAATAACACCATCAAGATCAAATATAAAGGCTTTTATTTCGTTCATTTTATCCTCCTTGAAAAGTTATTGAAGTGTTGTTTCTTTCTGCTTTAATGGGATGATGACAGTTCCTTCTGATGGGATTTGTACCTTTTCCCCATAGAGAGTTAGAGTTAAATCTGATCCCTGTTGTGAAATTTTGACAGAGTCCTTACACACGTTTAATTTAATATAGTGATCTCTGTAAACGATGTTGAATTGATAAAAATTCCAAGATGCGGGAATGAATGGTGCAAATGATAATGCTTCATTTGCAGTACGCATGCCTGCAAATCCTTGCACAATTGAGAGCCAAGCCCCAGTCATGCTTGTGATATGAAGACCGTCTTCCGTATCATTATTGTAATTATCTAGGTCTAACCGTGCTGTTCGATGATACATCTCAAATGCCTTTTCCTCAAGCCCCAGTTCAGCAGCTAACACTGCATGAATACTTGGTGACAGTGAAGATTCATGCACAGTCATTGGTTCATAGAAATCAAAGTTCTTCTTTTTCTCTGAAAGTGTAAATTCATGATTAAGGAAATACATTCCTTGTAACACATCTGCTTGTTTGATAAAACAACTTCGAAGAATTTTATCCCAAGACCATTTCTGATTAAGTGGTCTCTCTTCGGGGGATAACGTTGACGCATGTATTAGATCTTTATCAAGAAACGTATCATGTTGGACAAATATATCTAGTTCTTTATCATAAGGAAAGTACATTTTCTCAGTAATTTCCTTCCATTTAGCGATTTCAGCATCTGTAAGATCAAGTGTTTTTAGGTGTTCATCTAGATTATTAGATTGTAAGTATTCAATAACTTCTAAAGTGTATTTTAAAGTCCACACTGCCATCAGGTTCGTGTACCAGTTGTTATTAACGTTATTTTCATATTCGTTAGGTCCTGTAACCCCATGAATCATATAAACTTCTTTCTTATTATTGTAATGTACACGGTCTGCCCAGAATCTTGAAATACTAGATAGAACATCAATTCCATTACGTTTGAGATAGCCTTTATCTCCGGTGTAATTTACATAATTATAAATAGCATAAGCAATTGCACCATTGCGGTGGATTTCTTCAAAGGTGATTTCCCATTCGTTATGACATTCCACACCTGTGAATGTAACCATCGGATAAAGTGCACCTTTTAACCCTTGTTGTCTCGCATTATGAAATGCGCCATCTAATTGTTTATGGCGATAGCGAAGCAGGTTTTCTGCGACATCTGGGGTTGCTGTTGCAAGGTAGAGAGGGAGTGCATATGCTTCGGTATCCCAATAGGTTGCTCCACCATATTTTTCACCAGTAAATCCCTTCGGTCCTATATTTAATCTAGAGTCCTCACCGTAATAAGTAGAAAAGAGTTGGAATAAATTAAATCGAATTCCTTGTTGTGCCTCAGGATCTCCATCTATTTCGACATCAGCAATTTCCCAACGTTTAAACCACTGTTCTTGATGTTCTTTTAGAATTTGTTGATACCCTTTTTCTATATTTTTGGATAATAAATCTTTCCCAACTTGAACAAGATCTCCTACTTCATGATCACGATCTGTTGTAACCGCAACGTATTTATATAATGTTGTTGACTGTCCTTTTGTTAACTCAAGATCAATTTGGTTATCCACATACTCATTCTCTATACTGCTAGTAACACTTCTTACTGGTCCGTCGATTTCAACCTTCATCGTTGTTGTCAAATGGAAAGTAGGGGTGTTAAAAGGATTGTCCTTCGTCTTCATTGTCAGGCTTCCTTCAAATGATGAAACCTCCTTATTTACTTCAACCCAGAAATCTTCTTCATAGTTAGAATCTTCGTTTCGAATATCTCCATCTAAATAAGGTATAAATGTTACATCACCATCGTAATTAAGAGGTATAATTTCATACTTAATTACTGCTAATTCTTTTTCAGCAATCGAGAGAAAACGAGTAACTTTCACACTTGTTTCTTTTTTATCTTGAATAACAGTAAAACTTCGAGTAAGAACTCCATGCTTCATGTCTAGTTCACGAGAATAATCCTTAATTGTTTCAGAAAATAAATCTAGCTCTTGACTATTAAGTAGAACATTAATTCCGATAAAATTTGTTGAGTTTATGACCTTTCCAAAGTAGTTTGGATATCCATTTTTCCACCAACCTACACGAGTTTTATCAGGAAACCAGACTCCAGCAATGTATGAGCCTTGATGAAAGTCACCAGAATATTTCTCTTCAAAGTTTCCACGCATGCCCATGTGACCGTTTCCAAGACTCATTACACTTTCTGCCAATCTAAAATCTTTAGTATTAAGCGTGTTTTCAACTATTTTCCACGGTTCAACATCAAATAATCTATTCAAAGTAATCATCCTTTCTCTTGCGGTTTGTGCAATCGATTGCACTAAATAGCAAAAAAATATAAATATCTACATCATCAGTATAAAGGGAAATGGGAAAAAAATAAATGACTATTTTGGTAACTTTTTTATGAAGTAGGTTTTAAAGGATCTGGAAATAACATATAATGGATTTGCAAGGTGGAAATAGTGGAATTCATTCCGTTAGTTAACAACTTGCTTCTATTTTACGCAACTAAGAAAGCGTTTACATACTCTTTTGCGAAAATCGATTAATAGATTAAGAGAAAAAGGGGAAATGTTGAATGGTTTATAATAATCCAAACACTGAGGGGTCTTTAGTTTCATTTAAAAAGAGATATGACAACTATATTAATGGAGAATGGGTTCCTCCTGTAAAGGGGGAGTATTTTGAAAATGATACGCCAGTTACTGGTAAGGTTTTCTGTGAAGTGGCACGTGGGACATCTGAGGATATTGAACTAGCTCTAGATGCTGCACATGCTGCAAAAACAAGCTGGGGGAAGACTTCTGTAGCAGAACGCGCGATAATTCTAAATAAAATCGCGGATCGTATGGAACAAAATCTTGAAATGCTTGCTGTAGCTGAATCTTGGGAAAATGGAAAACCTGTAAGAGAAACTTTAAATGCAGATATCCCATTAGCGATTGATCATTTTCGCTATTTTGCAGGTGCAATCCGTGCTCAAGAAGGATCACTTAGCCAAATAGATAACGATACAGTTGCTTATCATTTTCATGAGCCACTAGGTGTTGTTGGTCAAATCATCCCTTGGAATTTCCCTATTCTGATGGCCACTTGGAAATTGGCTCCTGCTTTAGCAGCAGGCAATTGCGTTGTTTTGAAACCAGCAGAACAGACTCCAGTTTCTATCTTAGTTTGGTTAGATCTTGTTAAAGATTTACTTCCGAATGGAGTTCTTAATATTGTTAATGGTTTTGGTGTGGAGGCAGGAAAACCACTTGCATCAAGTAATAGAATTGCCAAGATTGCTTTTACAGGTGAAACAACAACTGGTAGGTTAATCATGCAATATGCCTCTGAAAATATCATACCTGTCACACTAGAGCTAGGAGGGAAATCACCAAACATTTTCTTCCCGGACATTATGGATAAAGACGATGCATTCCTAAATAAAGCGATTGAAGGATTTGTAATGTTTGCCCTAAATCAAGGTGAAGTTTGTACATGTCCATCACGCGCCTTAATTCATGAATCAATTTATGACGAATTTATGGAACGAGCATTAGCTCGAGTAGCTCAGATTAAACAGGGGAATCCTTTAGATCCTGCAACGATGATCGGTGCTCAGGCATCTAGTGAACAGCTTGAAAAGATTCTTTCTTATCTATCAATTGGAAAAGAAGAAGGGGCAATAGTTCTTGCAGGAGGAGAACGTAATATGCTCGAAGGAGAACTATCTAACGGATATTATGTGAAACCAACAGTATTTAAAGGTACAAATAATATGAGAGTTTTCCAAGAAGAAATTTTTGGTCCGGTTGTGGCAGTAACTACCTTTAAAGATTCAGAAGAAGCAATGAGTCTTGCAAATGACACATTATATGGTTTAGGTGCAGGAGTTTGGAGTCGTGACATGAATACTGCATACCGTTTTGGAAGGGGAATAGAAGCAGGACGTGTGTGGACAAATTGCTATCATGCATACCCTGCACATGCTGCTTTTGGAGGATATAAAAAATCGGGTATTGGTCGTGAAAATCATCATATGATGCTGAATCATTACCAACAAACAAAAAATCTTTTAGTGAGCTATAGTGAAGACGCTTTAGGATTCTTTTAAGAGCATGAGAGTTGAACGTGTGGTTGCAACAGAAACAGCCTTACAATTCATCGAGAAGCTAAAAGAGAAGCATGGACAATTAATGTTCCATCAATCAGGTGGTTGCTGTGACGGGAGTTCACCGATGTGCTATCACAAAGGAGAACTCATTTTAGGGGACACTGACCTTTTGCTTGGCGAGATTGGTGGTTGTCCATTTTATATTTCGAAGGACCAGTATAGCTATTGGAAGCATACTCAGTTAATCATTGATGTAGTAAATGGTCGTGGAGGAATGTTTTCAATTGAAGGACCAGAAGGTAAAAGGTTTCTAACAAGGTCGAGAGTTTTTACAATAGAAGAAAAAGCTTTTTTAAATCTTTGAAAAGGGAAGGGTCTTAAGATCCATCCCTTTTACTAGGTTTTAATTTTCCACTTTTTATGTACTAGTTCTAAAAGAGAAATTCGGTGTTTTTTTATGATATAAAAGATTACGTAATAAATAATTATCCCAACCCATATCATATTCACTACCATGCCAATAATAAATGCTTTTCCGATAGTTAATCCAGCAGAAACTACTTCTTCAGTATCCTCGATTTCCATATCCACATCTATTATTTCAAAGGGGACGAAAAATTTGCCAACAACAATATTAATATAAAATAAAAGTGGGGAAATCCAAATAAATAGAACACCGCCGATAAGCCCTGCAATCGAATTTCCTTTAACAAGTCTAGCTGCAGTTGTTGAAATAATAGGACCTAATCCAAAGGATGGAATAAAGTTAATAATAAACCCGACTGTGAAACCTAGTGCGACACTATGAGCACTGTCCTTAATACGTAATAATTTGAGTAAGGATAATTTTGTTTTTCTTTGTAAGTTCTTTAACATGTTATACATACCTTTACTTTAACATGTTGAAAGAAAGAAAGGAATATTTGTTCAATTAAATTTATCTTAAATCTGTGATAAGAGAGAATTTTTGATTGTGAAATTTGATTATTAAACCTATAATTAACTATTATATATTTCTGTTTACGAAATATAATTTAAAAGCGCATAGCTAATTAAGTTTGGTGGTTAATTTTAATTCTTGAAATTCAGTCATTTACTTGTATACAGTCTATTTTTTGAAAGTGGGGTTTGGGATGAAGGGTGTTGAAAGCAACGAACAGAATAAAGGTATTATGTACGCATTTTCAGCCTACTTACTGTGGGGTGTATTACCTTTATATTGGAAACTTTTAGATACAATATCCGCGATTGAAATATTAGCACATCGAATTGTCTGGTCATTCTTATTTGTGTTTGCTATTATATTAATCACTAAAAAAGGGAAACAGCTTAAACAACAACTAGGTAGTTTAATTCACAGGAAAAAAGTATTGTTAGGGATTGTAATCTCTTCTTTATTAGTTACTAGCAATTGGTTTATCTTTATTTGGGCTGTAAACAGTAATCATATTATTGAAACTAGTTTAGGTTATTATATAAACCCTCTAGTAAGTGTTTTATTAGGAGTACTTGTGTTGAAAGAACGACTTAGCTTTTGGCAGACGGTTTCGTTTGCACTGGCCGGTATAGGTGTCCTAATCTTAACCTTTCAATATGGAAGTTTTCCATGGGTCTCTATCACCCTAGCACTAAGTTTTGGATTATACGGTCTAGTAAAAAAGATGGCGAATCTTGATTCATTGATCGGGTTAATGTTAGAAACTATGATTATTACGCCTTTTGCACTTTATTTTTTAATATCTATCCAAGCAAAAGGTAACGGAACGTTTTTAAATACTAGTGTTGATCAGCAACTTTTATTAGTTGGCGCAGGGGTTGCAACGGCATTACCTTTACTTTGGTTTGCACAAGGAGCTAGAAGAATTCCCTTATCAATGGTTGGAATTCTACAATATATTGCTCCTACTATCAGTTTGATGATAGGTGTGTTCTTGTTCAATGAAGAATTTACGAAAACACATTTAATTACATTTATATTCATTTGGTCCGCTCTTGTTATCTATTCGTTCTCTAAGACAAAATTAATGGTAGCCCTACAACCTAAGATTGGAAAAAAACGATCCATAAGTGCTTAGGATTAGGTGAAAATTTTAGTGGTTACGTGTCAAAGAAAGTGGTATAGTATGAAAGTAAAGTACGAGAAAATCCATATTTTTTGTTGAGATATGGGAGAGGTTCTAGAAAAACCCTCTATAAAAAACTAAGGATGCTACTTCCTTGGGGGTAGTTTTTTTAGTTTTAGTTAAAAGTCTATCACGGTTTATGCTTTTTAAAGAAAGGAATGTATATAGGATGACAGGAAGAAAAGATGAAGAATTAACAGATGTAACTTTATTAGGTAATCAAGGTACGAATTACTTGTTTGAATATTCTCCAGATATATTAGAATCATTTGATAATAAACATCCTGATAGAGATTATTTCGTGAAATTTAATTGTCCAGAATTTACAAGTCTGTGCCCTAAAACAGGACAACCTGATTTTGCAACAATCTATATTAGCTATATCCCTGAGATTAAAATGGTGGAAAGTAAATCGTTAAAGCTTTATTTGTTCAGCTTTAGAAATCACGGAGATTTTCATGAGGATTGTGTCAATATTATTATGAAGGATTTAATTAAATTAATGGACCCAAGATATATTGAAGTATGGGGCAAATTCACTCCAAGAGGTGGTATTTCAATTGACCCGTATACTAACTATGGACGTCCAGGTACAAAATTCGAAGAAATGGCTGAATATCGAATGATGAATCATGATTTATACCCTGAGAAAATAGATAATCGATAAAAAGTTATTCATATAGTGCCTGATAACACAAAAATAATTGATCGGAAGCATCCGATTTGTTAATTTGTGTTGTCAGGCACTTTTCATTCTGTTGTAGCATTGCTTTCTATAATGTAAAAATTTACAGTTTGCGCTTTCAAAACATTGTTATTTTAATAAAATGATAGATTCTCAATTAACGATTGTATAATTTTTGTGATTAACGACAGTACGTCTTTCCAAATCTAAATCTCGATAATTGTCCATATAGGTTAGATCAACAATAACAGAGTTTTCATTAACTTTTTCGACGATGCCCTTTAATCCGTCTTTAAACTCGATGATATTACCAATTTCAGCAATTTTCATGTTATCGCTCCTTTTTAGTTTAAAATAACCATTTTTTTCATTTTGCCCTAATTTTCCTTCCTCGTAAAGACTTTTTTATTAGAATACTAGAAAAATATTAGTCTATAATAAAAGTGAAAATTATAAGGAGTTATTCGCACCTTAACAATCACAACACTTATATAAATATACCTTGATGGGAGGAGCTGTATTAAGTGAAGAATACAGGATTAGTATTAGAAGGTGGAGGTATGAGAGGGCTATACACAGCTGGAGCTTTAGAGTGTTTTATGCAAAAAGACATCTTCTTTCCGTATGTAATAGGTGTTTCGGCAGGTGCCTGTATGGCAGCATCTTACTTGTCAAGACAAGTTGGTCGAAATAAAGTGGTTAATATTGATTATGCTAAACAACCTGACTATATTTCTATCAGGAACTTGATTAGGAAAAGAGAAATATTTGGTATGGATTATTTATTTGATGAGATTCCTAACATCCATGTACCCTATGACTATGATTCCTTTTTTGAAAATAATGAGGAATTCATGATTGGAACGACTAATTGTGAAACTGGAGAACCTGAATACTTTGGCAAAGAGCAATATAAACAAAAAGATATGCTGAAAATTCTCAGAGCGTCAAGTTCTTTACCTCTAATTGCGCCGGTTATTCCATATCAAGGTATGCAATTGCTTGATGGTGGGATTTCCGATCCAATTCCATTGCTTAAATCAGAAGAAGATGGAAATGAGAAACATGTGATTATTTTGACAAAAAATCGAAACTATATAAAAAGTAAATCAAAATTTATATGGTATTTAGAAAAGAAATATCCTCAATATCCAAATCTTATTAGAGTGCTTGCGAATAGACATCACATATATAATGAAAGAATAAACTATATTTATGAGCAAGAACGTTTGGGGAACGTATTTGTTATTAGTCCTTCATTACCGATAAAGGTAGGTAGGATTGAGAGAAACCCTAAAAAATTAATGGAACTATACGAACTTGGATACCGAGATGCAGATGAGCAACTTGAGCGACTGATGGATTGGGTGTAAGTACGGTCCTTATTTTAATTATAAAATCTTTCATGAAGGAGAAGGGGATGATTGGGGTGAAAATATGCACATAGAATCTGTACTGACGAAATTTAAAAATCATCATCCAACAATTCTTGGTAGTGATGAATTCTCCAAATTTTCGATTCTATTACCACTCCTTAAAATAAACAATGAAACACATATTTTATTTGAAGTGAGATCAGAGCAACTAAGAAGACAACCTGGTGAAATTTGCTTCCCAGGAGGTAGACAAGATGAATCAGATGAAACTGAAATGTCTACAGCTATTAGAGAGACATCAGAAGAATTAGGAATATCAGAACATTTAATAACAGATGTAGTCCCTATGGATTTTGTTGTATCTCCTTTTGGAATGGTTATTTATCCGTTTATAGGAGTCATTACAGAACCTGATGTGATCAACCCAAACTCTTCAGAAGTTGGGGAAGTTTTTACTGTTCCGTTATCGTATTTGTTAGCAACTGAACCTAAGATGTATAATATCAATGTTAAACTTGAACCTGAGCAAGATTTTCCATTTGGACTTATTGTTGGTGGAGAAAATTATCAATGGCAGAATAGAACTATAAAAGAATATTTTTATTTTTATAACGATAAAGTCATATGGGGTTTAACCGCAAAGATCCTACATTATTTCATAGAGAATCTCAAGAACAAAGAGGAAGGTTTCCCTTCCTCTCCTTGAGACAATTTAGAAGTTGTTTGTTCCAGGTCCAGGTGTGTATGGAGCATAACCCATACCAGGATTAAATCCAGTACCAGGAGAATAGCCCACGCCAGGATTAAATCCAGCACCAGGGGCAAATCCAGTACCAGGAGTATAGCCCAGACCAGGATTAAATCCAGTACCAGGAGCATAACCCATGCCAGGATTAACTCCAGTACCAGGAGCAAAGCCCATGCCAGGAGTAAATCCAGTACCAGGAGCATAACCCATGCCAGGAGTAAATCCAGTACCAGGAGCATAACCCATGCCAGGATTAAATCCAGTACCAGGAGCAAAGCCCATGCCAGGATTAAATTCAGTACTAGGAGCATAACCCATGCCAGGATTAAATCCAGCACTTGGAGTAGGTCCCATTTCTGGAGTAAATCCTGTGCCTGGTACATAGCCCAAACCAGGATTTAAATGAGCGTCAGTAAACGTGCTTCCAGGAGTGGGATAACCAGACATACCTGGAGTGTTTCCGTACGAAGGCGTATACCCTGTACCGTGTGTATGATTATTAGTAGAAGGTGTCCCTGTCATCCCGACTGTATTTGGATTATATCCTCCATAAGGTAATTGTGGTGTTGTACCTGGTAATTGAGGAGCAAACCCCTCATCCATATCATCAATATCAGGACCAAACCAAGGATCAAGCTCATTTTGTCTAGTATACATTTGGTTATATTTTTTATTCATTTTGCAACTTCCTCTCGCATTCGAATGTTAAGTATACGCCTAAGTGACATACCCACCATATCTTATGTGCATCTTATTCTTTCGTGTAGAGGAAACCGAGAAATGGGTTTTTGCCTTGTTGGATAAGATAAATAAGATTATAATATTAAATTAAGACTTGAATAGTAATAGTAGAGGTGGATCATGAACGAGGAGTTTATTACCGAAATTTTTAATAAGCTTAGAGACAAGGAATTAAATGAATACCGTGTTTCTAAAAAAGAATTCTTAGCTTTTCGAAAAGTGTTAGTCGAAAGAGATGATTTCAAGCATTTTCGTGGAATTGCTTTACATGGTGGAGAGGTTATCTACACATTCTTGGATGAAGCTAGAAGCTAGGTAATACATACACTAAGAGCCCCTTTTATAATTAAGAGTGGCTTTTTTTATCGTTAACTATGTTGATATGAGTATGTGAATTCATTTCACTCCCTTTTAATACAGTTAGCAAATAATCTGCTAATTGTCATAATCCATCCTTTATCCCCCTGTTATTCCTTATTATGGAACTTGTTTATAGAAGGAAACTAATTCCATTTCTTAGCTTCCTATTTTACTATCAACGGTCTTAAAGAATTCCCATTTATTAGAGAATGATTAATTATATTACAACTGTTACCGTCTAGTAGAGAAATAGACTACTAGGAGGAATTCAATAATGAAATTAACAAATAAGCTAATAATTATTTCAACTCTTGCTGTATCAATGTTCTTATTTAATGCCAATACAGAAGCATCAACCACATATACTGTTAAATCAGGCGATACTCTATGGAAAATTGCAACGTGGAACAGTGTTTCAGTTAATATGTTAAAGCAAGTAAACAAACAAACTAGTAATATCATTTATCCGGGACAAAAATTAGTTATTCCTAAATCTTTAACAGCTGCAGAAAAAGATTTATTAGCTAAAATTGTACATGCAGAAGCAAAAGGAGAACCATATGCAGGAAAGGTCGCTGTGGCAACAGTCGTTTTAAATCGTGTTGATAGTGGGTTATTTCCGAATACAATTCAAGGTGTTATTTATGAACGAACTTCGAACGGTGGTTATGCTTTTTCTCCTGTTGCAAATGGAACAATTAATCAACCAGCAGACTTGAGTGCAAAGCGTGCAGTAGAAGAAGCAATTGCATTTCGAGGACAAGGTAGAGGATCCTTATACTTTTACAATCCAGCGAAAAGTACAAATAAGTGGATTTTAACAAGGGAAGTTACAACAACCATTGGTAATCACAAATTCGCTAAATAATAATCAATAAAAGCTTCTCTAAATGGGGAGCTTTTATTACATAATCAATCGATGTTATACTACACTAAATTAAGTCGCTAAAGGGGTAATATAGATGAGCTTTCAAAATAAAGTTGTTGTCATAACTGGCGCGGCAAATGGTATTGGTAAATCAATTGCTTTAGCTTATGGAGTACTTGGTTCAAATGTTATCGTCGCTGATAAAAATGAAGAACAAGGTCTAAAAGTTGTTTCACAAATTAATGAGCAAGCTATAGGAAAAGCCATCTTTGTTAAAACGGATGTTACGATTCAAGATGAAGTTATTTACTTAATTAATAAGACGATTGAATTATTTGAGAGAATTGATATTGTCATTAATAATGCTGGCATTTCAACTTTTAAATCATTTTATGACTTAAAAGTTGAAGAGTGGGATCAAGTCCTAAATACAAACTTAAGAAGTGTGTTTATGGTTTCTCAACAATCTGCAAAGTACATGAGAAATAATGGTCAAGGTGGAGCAATAGTCAATATCGCATCAACCAGAGCAACGATGTCTGAACCACATACCGAAAGCTACTCTGCATCTAAGGGTGGAATTTTGGCATTAACACATGCACTTGCCATTACTTTAGGGCCGGATAACATTAGAGTTAATTCAATAAGTCCAGGCTGGATCGAGGTTAGTGATTATGAATCATTACGTGAGATTGATCATGAACAGCATCCAACTGGAAGAGTTGGAAAACCTGAAGATATTGCGCGAGCATGTCTATATTTAACGGACGACAGTAATGATTTTGTAACTGGTACTGATCTTGTTGTTGATGGAGGTATGACTAGGAAAATGATTTATGAGCACTAGAAAGGAAAGAAGGCACAAATCTGTGCCTTCTATTTCGTTTCATTCGTACATCCGAATCTATTATTAGTACCTATGCGCTTTCGCGTTACTTAAAGTAATAATAATTGATTGAGACCTTTTAGTATGCCCGTTTACTTGAGAACTAGCACGTTTAGGTCGTGTCCAATTATGGTGAAACAATTTCGAGTGTTCATCTAAATGATTTCTATAACTCATTTATTATCACCTCATAGTTGGATTGGATACCCCTGAAACGATTGATACTCAAAGGAATATCACTGTTAGTGTGACACAATCACGATATTCTTATACAAATTCCTTCCGACCTACAGTGAAGGAAAGTGGACATTTCTATTGGTTTTATATATAATTGTTAATTGGTATCCTATAGAAAATAACATAATGTTTAATATATCAAGGGTGCATAAATAAACTCTTGAAATGGAGGATTTATATTACATGATTACAGTTACAAATGTTGGCTTAAGATACGGAGATCGAAAATTATTTGAAGATGTTAATATAAAATTTACACCGGGTAATTGCTATGGACTTATTGGGGCAAATGGAGCGGGGAAATCAACATTCCTAAAGATTCTTTCAGGTGAAATTGAACAACAAGTTGGAGATGTTCATATCACACCAGGAGAGAGATTAGCGGTATTGAAGCAAAATCACTTTGAATATGAAGAACATGAAGTGTTAAATGTTGTCATTATGGGGCATGCACGTCTTTATGAAGTAAAACAAGAAAAAGATGCGATCTATATGAAAGCTGATTTCTCTGATGAAGATGGAATGAGAGCTGCTGAGCTTGAAGGTGAGTTTGCAGAGTTAAATGGTTGGGAAGCAGAATCAGAAGCTGCGATTTTATTAAAAGGCTTAGGTATATCAGAAGATTTGCACACTAAGAAAATGGCTGATTTAACTGGTGGAGATAAAGTGAAAGTGCTTTTAGCTCAAGCTTTATTCGGTAAACCTGACATTCTTCTATTAGATGAGCCTACAAACCACTTGGACTTAAAGGCAATCAAATGGTTGGAAGACTTCTTGATCAATTTTGACAATACAGTTATCGTTGTGTCACATGACCGTCATTTCTTAAACAAAGTTTGTACTCACATGGCTGATTTAGACTATGGGAAAATACAAGTTTATGTAGGGAATTACGACTTTTGGTATGAATCAAGCCAGTTAGCTACAAAATTAACTCAAGAAGGTAATAAGAAAAAAGAGGAAAAGGTTAAAGAACTTCAAGCGTTTATTGCTCGTTTTAGTGCAAATGCTTCGAAGTCTAAGCAAGCAACTTCTCGTAAGAAGTTACTAGATAAAATCACATTGGATGATATTAGACCATCTTCTCGTAAGTATCCTTTTGTTGGTTTTACGCCAGAACGTGAAATCGGAAATGATTTGTTGAGAGTTGACGGCATATCAAAAACGATTGATGGAGTTAAAGTACTTGATAATGTAAGTTTTATCATGAATAAAGAAGATAAAATTGCTCTTGTTGGCAAAGACGAAATTGCTAAAACAGCACTATTAAAAATTCTAATGGGTGAAATGGAAGCTGACAGTGGAACATTTAAATGGGGGGTAACAACCTCACAAGCTTACTTCCCAAAAGACAACTCTAAATACTTTGAAAACAGTGACGTTACTTTAGTTGATTGGCTACGTCAATTTTCTCCTAATGATCAA
Organism: Litchfieldia salsa; assembly: GCF_900104555.1. Lineage (GTDB taxonomy): Bacteria > Bacillota > Bacilli > Bacillales > Bacillaceae_L > Litchfieldia > Litchfieldia salsa. The sequence continues at coordinate 435,190 of NZ_FNJU01000002.1, read as the reverse complement.
AGTGAAAGTTTCTTACGTGGATTCTTGGGAAGAATGTTATTTTCTGGTGAGGAAGTTCTAAAGAAAGCAAGTGTTCTTTCTGGAGGAGAAAAGGTCCGTTGTATGCTATCTAAGATGATGTTAAGCGGGTCAAACGTATTACTCCTTGATGACCCAACAAACCATTTAGACTTAGAATCAATTACTGCCCTTAACAATGGTTTGATTGCATTTAAAGGTTCAATCTTATTTACATCACATGATCATCAATTTGTTCAAACAATTGCAAATCGTATTATTGAAATTACGCCAAATGGACTTGTTGATAAGCAAATGGCTTATGATGAGTATTTAGAAAATGAAGAGCTGCAAAAACAAGTTGAAAAAATGTACGCATAAATTGAAGAAGGCTGTCCTAGTGATAGCCTTCTTTTGTTTTGCACTATTAACATTTCTTTTTGATAAGGGCAACAAAGCCTTTATAGATTATGACTAATGCAAATACGAGGATTACTAATGTGGCTATGATATGAAGAATAGGTGTTAAACCTGCTAAAGCACCAGTTAAAGTGATTTGTAACAGTGCGAAACCAGAGAGAATACATGCTAGAAATAACAATATGCAATATGGCATTATTTAACCTCCTTTCATACTATATGGTATGTACAAATTTTTACAATTGTGAGGAGGATTATAAATTAAACAAAAATAAAAAGTTTAAATAATACATAAAATTGACTGTTGTTAAATATAGTGGATAGTAACTATTTTTACGACTATTACGACTATATTGTAGGGTGATAAAAAAATGGCATTGGTAAAAAATGTGATGATTGTTATGCTTTTTGGAATTCTCTTAGTTTGTATGATTTTTTTCGGAGTAACGATGATTGAGGCGAAGGGGAAAAAGATGACCCAAGCAGAAATGGGTACTAACATAGTATTAATACAACCGCTTAACATCGAAAAAGCTGATACTTAGAGATCAGCTTTTTTTCATTTAGTTTTTTTCTTTAAAATGGTAAAAAGAATGGCTGTTCCAGAAATAATGATCAAAACAATAACGAGAAAGAACATAATTCCAATTTCTTCAATCATTGTGCTAAGAAATAAGATTAGGAAAATATCTGTGATAACCGAAGAAATAAGTATTAATTTCACAGGATTCATTGGACAACCTCTTTCCTCCTTGATAAAAGAGGCTGCCCCATAAGTGCCTTGCGCATTCCTTCTGGGACAGCCACTCCATTTGGGAACGTTATCGTTGTTGATTCCCTAATTGTTGCTCCGCCATTTTGATTAGACGTTTAGTCATTTCTCCACCGACAGAACCATTTGCACGAGCGGTCGTATCAGCACCAAGTTGAACTCCAAACTCATTGGCGATTTCCTCTTTCATTTGATCAAGCGCATTAGCTGAACCAGGAACCAAAAGTTTGTTTCTTGCCATGATACATCACTCCCGACGTATATTTGAGTAATTAATTTGTTAATTACTCGTTTTTAACTTATCCAAAAAGGAGGGTTCTATTCAGCTAGTGATTTCCGACTTATAAAGTTGATAATACCTCAAGACGATTCATTTCGTTTTTAAGCCAATCACGACTAATATCTTCCCCGATAAAAACAACATTCATCGGATAATCCATTAGTTCTTTCATATAGATGGGCATGCCATAAGAGTATTGAAACAAATAAGTATTCTGTGAATGTGTAAATTTGAGATATCCTTTAATTCGGTAGATCGTATCTGGCATTTTCTTCAACCATTCTTCAAATAGATCTAAATCAAGAGGTACACTGAATTGGTGAACATAGGATTTGACATGTAAATCACGCTCAACATGTGTTGATTCATGAGCATCAATGTTATGTGGCCGATCTAATCTTAATGCATCTAATCCTACTCTAGCATATTGTGTCAATAAGCATTTCCCTTTAGGGTTAATGGATTGTATTTCCATGACTGTTTGTGCTTGTTCTGATTCAGAAAGTTGATCAATTTTATTAATTAAAATAACATCAGCATGTCTGACTTGTTCCTTTAGTAACTTATGTAGTCGGATGCTAATTGAGGCTCTTTCTTGCCAACGTTTAGCATCAACCATTGTAATGATGGATTGAACCGATAATTGATCTGCGAACAAAGGTGAGAGACAAGCATCCAGTACTTCAATAGGATGTGCGACACCTGTTGTTTCAATATAAATGGAATCTAGATCATTTTCTTTTAGTAATCCTTGTAGGTGAACTTCAAGTTGCCCTTGGATGGTACAACACACACATCCATTCAACAGTTCTTTAAGTGGCGTATCCTTATCTATTGCATCAGAATCAATCGACACACTACCTAATTCATTCATAACAACTGCTACTTTTCGATCTAATTCCTTTTCTTGAGTTAAAAGATTTGTTAAGAGAGTGGTTTTGCCACTACCGAGAAACCCTGATAAGATAAATACTTCAGCCTTCTTCATATAATTCTCCTTATGAACATATTCACCTAATAGTAGCCTATTTAAAATTTGGACGTCAATATTTAAGAAGAGTATTTGAAGAAACAACTAGTAGTTAAACCATTGATGTCACTTTTCTAAATCAATAAATGTGATTGTTCTTGATAACTAAATTGTGGAAAACTATGTTAAAATAGGTGCGGGAGAAAGAGGTCTGAGCTTGTAAGTTAAATTCCTGATTCAAAGTGATATTCTTGAGATAATGAGGAATAATTATTTATAGGATTAAAATCATAATCTATACGAAGTGAATTTGTTTTTTAGGTTCTGTATCTATTTCAGTATAAAGAGAAAGAATTGTATAATGTTTTTTTTCAGGAAAGGGGTAATGGGGTTTTATGACCTATTTGATTCTTATTATTGGATTTGCTTTGTTAATAAAAGGAGCTGATTTCTTCGTAGAGGGCTCGTCAAAAATTGCTACATTGCTTAAAGTACCACCTTTACTTGTTGGACTTACAATTGTAGCTTTAGGAACTAGTTCACCGGAAGCAACAGTTAGTATTATCGCTGCACTTGATGGTAATCCAAATTTAGCAGTAGGGAACGTGGTTGGAAGTAATATTTTTAATATTACCTTTGTTATTGGACTAACTGCGTTATTAAATCCATTAAAGGTGGAAAATTCAACCATTCGAAAGGAAATTCCTTTCACGTTGTTAGCAAGCACGGCTTTATTAGTACTTATGGCTGATGTTGTACTTCAATCAACAAATATTAATTTAATTACAAGAAGTGATGGGATTATTTTCTTACTATTTTTCTCTGTATTTATGTACTATATTATTGAAGTTGCACTAAGTAGTCGTGAAACCAATAGTCAGGACACACAAGTTCAGGAAAAGGGAACTTGGGGGAAGAATATAGTTATTACCATTGCAGGTCTTGCTGCGATTATTTATGGTGGTAATTTAGTCGTTCAAAGTAGTACGAAGATTGCGATTAGTCTTGGGATGAGTGAAACGTTAGTCGGATTAACGATTGTTGCTGTTGGAACATCTTTACCAGAGTTAATTACTTCAGTAACTGCTTCGATTAAAAAGCAAAGTGAGATCGCCTTGGGGAATATTGTGGGAAGTAACATATTCAATATACTTTTCGTGCTAGGTTCGACATCTGTAATCGCACCACTTCCGTTTGATTCAAAAATGTTTGCCGATGTCATTTTTATGATTGCTTTTACAGTTGTACTTCTCATATTCTCAAATTCCAGATCGAGAATAGGTCGATATGAGGGATTGACACTAGCTATAGCATATATCGTGTATATGGTTTACATTATTATTAGAAATTAAGAAAAGCTACCCTTTTTTTTCGGGTAGCTTTTTTGCCGACAAGAAGTTTCCACTTATTATTAATTATGAACGCCTAATGCAATTTTTGCATATCGTGACATAAGTTCTTTTGTCCAAGGTGGGCTCCATACAATATCAATTTGTACATCTTTTAAATCTGGAATGTTGGTCGTTAACTTCATTTTTGCATCCGATATAATTTGTCCTGCTAAAGGACATCCCATTGATGTCATCGTCATTTTGATGATCGCTTGTTCATCTTCAAGTATAACCTCATATACTAAACCAAGGTTCACTATATCAATTCCCAGTTCAGGATCGATTACTTCTTCTAAAACTTCATAAACTCTATCATATAATTCATTAGCCATTGTTTATACCTCCCTTTTAAAATAGTTATTCAGAAAGTATCCGTTTTTCACCCTCAAGGGCTTGGATTGGTGCAATATTTTGAGTAAATTCAAGTGTACCTATATAGTTTCCTTGTTCATCTCTCACAGCAAAGTATCGAATATAAATCGTTTTATCTTTCATTTTGATCCAGAAATCTTCATGATCCTTTGTCCCTGATTTGAAATCATGAAGTAGCTTTTCTACCACATGAACACTTTTAGGAGGATGACAATTATGAACAGTTCTACCAATCACTGCTTTTGTTCTTGCGAAAATTCGTTCCTTACCATGGGAAAAGTAACGCACTATATCATCTTTATCAATAAAAGTAAGATCAACAGGGAGGTGATTAAGGATTAATTCTAATTGCTTTAGTGATACAATACCTGTCTCAAATTGGATAAATCCTTCAGAGATTGATTTCTCTTCGACTGGTGCTCTTTCAGGTTTCCAAACACCGGCTGGTCCAGTTAAACAAAAACCAATTTCATCACTTTCATAAGCTATTTTTACCCACTCATCCTCTGTTAAGGTAGATAATGCCATCGGTAAAAGAATATTCTCTTCTTTAAATATCATTTCTCCAACTTCCTTAATGACAAAGCGGAGTTCATCGATTACTTCTTGTTTTTCTCCATGATAGTTCAGCAATTTTTGTTTCGAGATTTTTATTCCATTACGGATATGGTCATCAATCCCCCACATCACTTGTGTAGGTCCATAAATTCCGTACTTTTCTAAATAGGGGAACAATAAATTTTCTTTACGACTATAATGTTTGTCTATATCTAATAAAAGGTTTAAATCTTCAAGAAGCTTATAGATTGTTTCCTCAGAATCATCCTTTTCAAAACGTTCAAGATGAAGTTGAAGCTTAAAGTTAACTAGTAAATCAATTTCTTTATTTTCAAGCTTGAATGTATGAACAGGATGACCTGGTTGGTCTTCTTGTTTGTTCGACTGATGGATTTGTTCGATTGATCCTTTAAAAACGGCTGTATGAACGGAACATAATCGTTGAACTTCAGAAACAGGAATGCCTTCTTCCTCCATGAGTGCTTGCTCAAGTTGTGAGATTTCTGCAATTGATATACTTCCAATTGCCTCCTCAAATTGTGCTCTTACGTCATCAACGCTTTTACCATTATGCAATTCTTTGATGATCCTTTTTAACATTTCTTGGCGTTTGCCATCACTTAATTGTTCTTTTTCACGGTTATTAATTATTTCACTCATTAGTTTTTTCTCCTCTACTCTATAATGCTAAAACCTTTTTCGTGGAAAGCTTGTTTGACTGTATCTAAGGAAATGCCCTTCATTCTACACCCATTTGGTATTGTCATTACTCGCCCGGCAGTTTGTAACATAGTGGGATTGGTGATATTTGTAAAGTTTAGGTCCTTCATAATAGGGATGATCTCCGGATAAAGTGTACACAAATCGTAAACTGATTGGGATAAGTCTATGATCTTAGTCATAGGAATCACCTCGTTAATTAGTGATAATATTTCTCAATCACACTTTAACATAGATAAAGAGGGGGAGATTGTGATGTGCGTCACATGAGGTGTGAACAATAGGTGACATAAAAAAATCATCATAATAAAAAAGGAATCTCAGTATTATTACTACATGAGAAATTCCTTCTTTAATCAATTAACTATTCACTTGTTTTCTAGTAAAACCCAAGAACCTGGTACCTTGAAAGGTTAACTTACCAATATCGCCTTCAGAGAGTAAACCGTATTCGTTCCCTGAAATAAGAAATTCGGAGCGATCACCACTTTCAAATTCAAAAGTTACATAATATCTTGTATGTGATGTTGTGTGATGATGCTCATTATTTATACTTCCGCTTCGTCTAACATCTGTTCGTTTAGATTTGACGATCGCTGGAACTATTAATTTAGGTGAATTCTCATTTTTTTGCCATTGGCCAATGCCTTTAAAAATTGAGAATAAAATGGTTCCAATGATAATAACAAAAATGATTCCAATAAAAATCGAGACAAATTGAAACATGAGATCACCAGCAAAAAAAGGAACCTCCATTCTTACACCTCCTAAACCCTGATGTAAAAGTATACGGATCTTTGTGCTTTAGGTTTCATTTTCTATCGGCTTCACTGAGTGAATAGTTGATTAACTAGCACGAATAGTTCAACTTTCTCTAAGTATATTTATAGAATGATAACTTTTGTTCCAATAGGTATTTTATCATATAACCACTCAATCTCTTCATTTAACATCCTTATACAACCAATAGAAGCGAATCCTCCTATAGAAGAAGGTTTATTTGTTCCATGGATTCCATATGTCCTACCTTCAGTCCCTGGTATACTCAGTCCTAACCAACGAGTACCTAATGGATTTGACGGATCACCTCCAGCAATTTTACGGGGTGTATAATAAGGGTTAACGAATTTGATAGAAACAGTAAATGTACCTTTAGGTGTAGACCAATTTTGGCCTGTCGCTACTTTGGTTTTGTAGATAACTTTTCCTTTATTAAAGAGTGATAACTCATTCTTTGCTCGATTAATCTCAATATATAAGTTTTTATCTACTTCTTTTGGAGCCGGAGGGTTTTTCAGGTTGGCTTTAAATAAATTAGGAATCTTAATAACCATGTTTACTTTTATATCTTTGTTAACGTTTGAAAACCGATTGAAGGAAGCAATTTTAGATTGGATAGAAGGTAAATCATAATATTGATTCATAATACTATAAATCGTTTGTTTAGGTTTTATTTGATGGGTTATAACTTGTTTATCTGTTGGTATATAAAGGTTATTTCCGATTTTAAAATCAACTTCAGGTTGATGTATCCCATTAAATTCCATTAAAAATGCTAGATAGTTTGATTTACTATATTGAGTATTTGAAATGCTAAATAATGTATCCCCTTTTTTTACTGTTATATGTGCGATGATATCAGGGTTAGGAATCTTTATTTTCATTCCTTCTTTAAGTCCGTTTGAAGGATTTGTAATGCCATTAAATGTTAGGATCGTTTGTGCCTCGTTAGTCAAATAATAGAGCTTTGAAATACCAAACGCTGTTTGGCTTTTAGAAACGATATGTTCGATGATTAATTGTTTAGGTGCCATAACTTTGTTTGCTGGCTTAATATCTACTGGGATAATTTCATTAGGTATCTCTACATGTTTATTATCAGGTGAAGGCATTGTAATTGGTGTCAATTTTGGATTGCTAGACTCATTGGTAGTTTCTAAAACTTCCTGCGGAACTTCAGTAATGACATTTCCCTCATGATTCAAGCTTTTTCCCTCTTGCATGCTTGTTTCTTTAACAGCATCCGTTTCAACTATTTCTTGTTCCTTAGGAACTTGAATAGAGTCTAATAAAAGTGTCTCTTTCTTACTCTCCTTTATAGAATTTAAGGCTAGAAATTGCTGTTGATCATTTGAAAATGTTTGTTTATTTACTATCAAAATTAATAGTAAACAGAAAAAGGAACCTGCAAATATAAAACCTGATTTTTTATTTCTCTTTCTACTGAATTTAGTCTTTCGTGATTGGTTTAACTCTTCTTTCATAAAAGTCCCCTTAAAAAATATGTCGTAAGTTCCCGTTTTTTCTTAATAATTTTACTAATTAAGGAGAATGTTTCCAATGGGTTGAATCACTTATTTTGAAGGGGATAGGGTAGTTATTTGTACCCTAATAGAGGGTGTAAATAGAACTAAAAAAGCAGACAACTATGTCTGCTTCAGGCTGTTGACAAACGCTCGCATTCTTCGTTGCGAACCCTCGCTCGGTGCTCATTACCCTCATGGTAACTCCGCTCCTCCCAAGGATTCGCGCCTCGACTTCAAGCGTTTTCAATCAGCCTGGGTTTTACAAATTATACTTTGTCTACACTCTGAAGCAGACAACTATGTCTGCTAAAAGTTTATTAAACTAATTTTTCTGCTGCTGCAACAGTTTGTTTTAGAAGCATTGAGATTGTAACAGGGCCAACTCCTCCGGGAACGGGGGTTATTGCACTTGCCTTAGGTAAACAAGCTTCATAATCAACATCGCCGACATTTCCTTCATTATAACCTGCATCTAGAATAACTGCTCCTTCTTTTACCCAGTCACCTTGAACAAAGTTCGCTTTTCCAACAGCTGCAACGATAATATCAGCTTGTTTAACAAGTTCAGGTAAATTCTGAGTACGAGAGTGACAAGTTGTTACTGTCGCATTTCGATTCAATAGTAACATGGAGACCGGTTTTCCAAGGATTGGGCTTCTTCCTATTACAACAGCGTGTTTACCTTCGATTGGTAACTTATAATAATCTATGATTTCTAGAATTGCTGCTGGGGTACATGAAGGATATTCTCCAAATCCAAGAGCAGTTTGTCCAAATCCTAAACTAGTTACTCCATCAACATCTTTTTCAATGCTTATAGCCTCGAACGCAGCTCTTTCATCGATTTGCTCAGGAACAGGATGTTGAAGTAATATCCCATGAACTGATGAGTCATTGTTAAGCTCAACAATAACATCTAATAATTCTTGAGTAGTCGTTTCTTTTGGTAAATCAATTCTTTTAGAGATCATCCCAATTCTTTTGCAAGCATTTCCTTTCATTTTTACATAAGTTGCTGATGAAGGATCGTCACCAACCAAAATAGTAGCTAGGCAAGGTGTAATTCCGTTTTCTTTTAATTGATTAACTCTTACCTGTAGTTGATCTTTAATCTCTCCTGCAACTTTAGAACCATCTAGTAATAGAACATTTTCATTTTTCATTAAAATTCCTCCCGAGGTTTAGTATGGATTTCTAGTTTCTAGGTTTGTACAAAATGAAATTGAAAAAAGAGACAAGGGTATCCCTTGCCTCTTGCCCAGACGAACGGCTATTTTGGCTATTACGTAGCTCCCTTGTGGTTGAATCCACATTTTCGTCAGTTACTACGATTTGCATTATATATGGTTAAATTCATCATTATCATAACATGATTTTAAATGTGAGGAAATAAGATTATTTAAGTCTGAAAATTCTGTTTTTTGAGCTTGAATAGGTATCGGTTATTAAAGTGGTCATAGGTGCCCGTGTTCACGGTGAAGGATGAAAAAAGGTAATCAAAGAAGAGATAAGTGCCCGTGATCATGGTGAAGGATGAAAAGAGGTAACCAAAGAGGAGATAAGTGCCCGTAATCACGGTGAAGGATGAAAAGAGGTAACCAAAGAGGAGATAAGTGCCCCTGATCATGGTGAAGGATGGAAAAAGGTAATCCAAACGGAGATAAGTGCCCGTGATCACGGTGAAGGATGGAAAAAGGTAATCCAAACGGAGATAGGTGCCCGAAATCTAAGTAAAAACATGCTTGATATAATCAAATAGACAGACAAAGAGGATGGGATAAACCCATCCTCTTTGTCTTCTTATAGAGCGTTCTTCTTAAGCGGGGGTTCTTCAACAAAAGCAGGTGATTCTTCTGGTTGTTGATCTTGAGAGGACAAATAATATTCTTCTCCAAATGAATTTTTGGGTTCCTCTAAACAAAAGTAACAGATAACAAAACTTGTAATTGCACCACCTGCGAGAATGAAGAAGAATTGTTGTGGTGTAACAAAGGTGTATAAAGTTAAGTAAATAGTAGCTCCAACATTCCCGAAAGCTCCAGCCATTCCAGCTATTTGTCCGGTGATTCTCTTCTTTATCATCGGAATAACTGCAAATGTTGCTCCCTCAGCTCCTTGTACAAATACAGAAGTTAGCATTGTTAGTAATACAGCGAATACAAGAGGCCAACTTGAATCAATGAATCCCATACCTAGTAGGCCTAAGGATATTCCTATCATGTAAACAAGCATAACATTTCTTCGGCTACCCATTCGGTCTGATAGTAACCCACCCAAAGGGCGGGCAACTAGGTTGATAAAAGCAAAGGAAGCTGCGATTAAACCTGCTGTTGCAGGTGTAAGGGAAAATGTTAATTGAAAGAACATCGGAAGCATCGATACAATAGCAAGTTCAGCTCCAAAGTTAGCGAAATAAGTACTATTTAATGCTGCGACATTTTTGAATTTATATTGATCATCCTTTGGTACACCAACTTTTAGAATAGGAACATTCACTTTCAAGATTTGATATACTTGATAAATTAATACTAGACCAATTACCACCCAAAGTGTATATAACACATTTTCTGTTATAAAGTTAAGTTGTTCTAAACGCCAAGAACTAACTACTAGTGCTCCTCCTAGAGGAATAGACCAGAGGATCAACTGTACCATATCACCCCAGGTACTAACCTCCATAGCACCTGTTTTTTTAGGTTTAATTAAAGGCTTTCCTTCTGGTGTGTCACGAACGACAAAGTAAAAGATAATACCATATACGAAACAAATAACTCCTGTTATTGCTAAAGCGTATCTCCAACCATCTTCACCACCGAAAAGTGTTAAACCGATATACGGGAGAACCATAGCAGCTGCGGCTGAACCAAAATTTCCCCAACCACCATAAATTCCTTCTGCAAACCCAACATCTTTTGGTGGGAACCATTCAGATACCATTCGAATCCCGATTACAAAGCTAGCTCCAATACTTCCAAGTATTAACCTTGAAATCATTAATTGGAGCCAAGTGTCAGCAAATGCAAATACAATTGCTGGAATCGACATGACGATCAATAGGGCGGAGTAAATAACTCTAGGACCAAAACGATCTAAAAGTGTTCCGATTATGATACGAGCCGGAATGGTTAATGCTACGTTTAATATTCCTAATGCAGCAATGTGCTGAGGTGTTAACCAATTCATACTTTGCATCATTGTTGTTGCCATTGGCGCCATATTATACCAGGTGAAAAAAGAGATGAAAAATGCTAGCCAGGTAAAGTGTAAAATTTTCATTCGCTCATCTTTGTACTTAAATAAATCTGCGACCTTCATAAAAGCCCTCCTTCATATTTCAGAATTTTAAAATTACTTAATCATATACACATCGGTATAATTTTGTCACCCTTTATGTAAGAAAATCTAACACAACTAAGTAACTTGGTATTATCTCGTTATCACTGTAATGATAAGTTTAAAAGCGCTTACAGTTAAAAATAAAAAAAGTTTTACTTTCGTACCGGTGTTTTTAAGTGGATTAATTTGAAAGCGTTATCGCGATAAAGGGTGGAATGTTTCGAGAAAAGAAGTATTGGTTTTTTTAGAAAAAAGTGATGTTTTTTAACTTTTAATGTGATAACATCTAACATGAGATTAATTATTTGAATATTTAAAAAGTGTTAGTTAATTTTCTTCCCCTTACTGGAGGTGCAATGAAATGAGAAAGGAAAAGCTAATCGTCATTGGAAATGGGATGGCAGGTGTTCGTTGTGTAGAAGAAATTATCAGCAATGATCCTACGAGATTTGAAATTTACATTTTTGGCTCTGAACGACACTTAAACTATAACCGAATCTTATTATCTTCAGTACTTCAGGGAGATGCCTCTATTAATGAGGTCACATTGAATACAGAAGAGTGGTATAAACAAAACCAAATTTATCTCTATATAGAAGAATCGGTTATCGGGATTGATAAAGAAAATAAAACAGTAAAAACTGATAAAAACCGAATCTTCACATTTGATAAGCTTATCATTGCCACTGGTTCTAAGCCTTTTATTCTTCCGCTACCAGGGAATGACTTAGAAGGTGTTCTTACATTTCGTACAATAGATGATTGCGAAAAAATCCTTAAAAGTTCAGTTGGAGATAAAAAGGCGGTAGTGATTGGTGGTGGTGTACTAGGATTAGAGGCAGCTAGAGGTCTATTGAATCTAGGAATGGATGTAAGTGTAGTTCATAACTCAAACGTCATTATGGAACGCCAACTGGATTTATCAGCCTCTAAGATGTTACAGCAAGCACTTGAACGACAAGGTATGAAGTTTCTTTTAGATAAAAAGACAGAGGCGTTCTTCGGTAATGAACGAGTGCAAGGTATTCGTTTTAAAGATGGCTCTATAGTAGAGACTGATTTAGTGATTATGGCGGTAGGTGTTAGACCAAATATCGAATTGGCTAAACTTAGTGGAATTGAAACGAATCGTGCAATTATTGTGAACGATCGCTTAGAAACTAGTATAAAAGACATTTATGCAGTGGGTGAATGTGTAGAGCATCAGGGGAATGTTTATGGGTTAGTAAAACCACTCTACGAGCAGGGACGAATTCTTGCGAAGCAAATCTGTGGGATGAAGCACGACGGTTATAAGGGTTCAGTTCTTACAACACAATTAAAGGTATCTGGAGTGGAAGTCTTTTCTGTAGGGGACTTTCAAGAAACAGATAGTGCAAAATCAATAACATTGTTTAATGAGGAAACAGGTGTATATAAGAAGGTTGTTTTAAGGAATAACAAGTTGATTGGTGCAGTGTTGTATGGAGATACAACAAATGGACCTAGATTACTAGATCTCATCAAAAAGAAAATCGATGTTTCAACAATGGATGAATGGTCCCTTCTTCAGTCAATAGAAAAATCAAATTCTTCTATTCTTGAAATGTCGAATAGTAGTGTTGTATGTAATTGTAATAATGTGACGAAAGGGATGATTATCGAGAGTATTACCAGAGATGGATTAGAAACGGTTGAACAAGTGAAGAAATGTACGAGAGCATCAAGTTCTTGTGGAAGTTGTAAACCGTTGGTGAAAGATATTTTAGATTTTACAAAATCCCCAGATCATAACGAAGTTTACAAGGCGAAGACGTTATGTAGCTGTACTTCTCTTTCTGAGGAAGAGGTGGTTACACAAATACAATTAAAATCTCTGACATCTATAAACGAGGTTTTTAAAACCTTTAATTGGAAAAGTAATCAAGGGTGTAGAACATGTAGACCTGCGTTAAATTATTATTTTAGCATGATTTACCCTGAATATGAGACAGAACAAGAAACGATATTTATTAATAAGAATAAAAATGCATTTATCCAAAAAGATGGCACTTATACAATTATTCCTCAAATGTATGGTGGGCTTACAAATGGGGAGCAACTTCAAACAATAGGAAGAATAGTACAAAAATATTCAATACCTCATGTTGCTATAACTAGTGAACAGCGAATTCAGATAATGGGTGTACAAAAGAAGGATCTTGAGAATGTGTGGAATGATCTTAATATGTCGCTTAGCTTAACCTATGGAAGTACAGTTAGAAATGTAAAAACCTGTATTGGAGAAAATAAATGCAAATGTGATAAGGATAAAGCTTTAAATATAGCAGTAGCTATTGAGGAAACTGTGGAATTCTTAAAAACACCTTATCAAATGAAACTAGGGGTTTCTGCTTGTATCCATAATGGGGCAGGATCAACGACTAAGGATATTGGCGTAATTGGGATTGATCGAGGTTGGGAGATTTATATTGGAGGAAGTAGTGGACGAAATGTTCATGAAGGAGAGTTATTGTGTGTTGTTCAAACAGAATTAGATGCTATCAAAATGATTACTAGTCTAATTCAATACTATCGGGAAACAGCGAATTATTTAGAACGATCATGGCAATGGATAACAAGGCTTGGTCTTATTCATATAAGAGAAGTACTTTTTGATCAGGAATTGTGTGAAGTACTACAAAAACGCCTCGAAGTAGACAAAAAGTATTTAGCAAGGAAAATGGATTTTATTAAAAGTAATTATTAAAATTCAAGATTGATTTATTGAAAGGGGGGGTACTTTTGACAGAATTGTTATTGAAGTATTTTCGTTCGAAGCAGCAAGAAGTTGAATCAGAAAAGATCTACGATACTCAGTGTCCGTTTTGTAGTATGCAATGCAAAATGCAGTTAATCGAACAATCAATTGTTACGAGAAAAAATTACCGGGTTATTGGCCTAAATAATCCAACAACTGAAGGGAGATTATGTATAAAGGGAATGAGTGCACATCAACATGCATTTCACTCAGATCGTATTAAAACACCATTATTAAAAATAGATGGTACCTTTGTTCCGATTACCTGGGAGCAAGCCCTAGCACTTATAAAAGAAAAGGTGTTAAAAATTCAGTCTGATTATGGTCAAGATGCAATGTCTGTATATGGTAGTGGGTCACTTACGAATGAGGAATCTTATTTGTTAGGCAAATTTGCTCGAGTAGCATTAAAGACAAAATACATTGATTATAATGGTAGGTTTTGTATGTCGGCAGCAGCAACTGCTGCAAATCAAGCGTTTGGAATCGATCGAGGAATCACCAATAGCTTATCTGAAATACCTAATTCAAAATGTATCATTCTGGCCGGCACTAATATTGCAGAATGTCAGCCAACCATCATGCCTTATTTTGAGAAGGCAAAAGAAAATGGTTCTTTTATTATTGTTATCGATCCAAGAAATACAGCGACCTCTAAAATAGCTGACTTACATCTTAAGGTAAAACCTGGAACTGATGCTGCACTTGCAAATGGTTTATTGAAAACAATAATGGAAGGAAATTTCATTGATTCTACCTTTATTGACGATCGAACGACAGGTTATCAAGCTTTAAAAGAGCATATATCACAACTTAAAATCGATGAGATTTGTCAACTAACAGGTGTCCAGGCTGAACAAATCCATAAAGCAGCTACGATGTTTGGGAGTTCTGAATCTGGAATGGTTTTCACTGCAAGGGGAGTTGAACAGCAAACTGATGGATACTTAGCTGTAAGAAACTTTTTGAACATTCTGTTAGTTACAGGGAAGATTGGAAAGGAAGGTTGTGGTTATGGGGCTATAACCGGTCAAGGAAATGGGCAAGGTGGTAGAGAACATGGTCAAAAGGCAGACCAATTGCCTGGCTATCGATCAATTGAAAACCCGATCGATCGAAAGTATATTTCAGAAGTTTGGGGCATTAAAGAAGAGAATTTACCTAGAAAAGGTGTCTCAGCCTACGAGATGATGGAAAAAATTGATGAAGGTGAAATAAAAGGTATGCTTTTAGTTGCTTCAAATCCTATTGTTTCAAGTCCTAATGCTAATTTTGTAAAAAAGGCGTTGGGGAAACTAGAGTTTTTTGTGGCTGTTGATATGTTTATCTCTGAATCAGCTGCACTTGCCGATTTAATCCTACCTAGCACTTCCTATCTCGAGGATGAAGGAACAATGACAAATGTCGAAGGGCGGGTCACCTTGCGTGAAGCAAAGAAGAACGTTCCAGGCGAAGCGAAGCATGATTGGAAAATTCTTTCTGAGATTGCGAGAATACTAGGAAAAGGCGAATATTTCCCTTACAGATCTGCAGAAGATATCTTTAATGAACTTAGAATTGCTAGTCGTGGAGGGATTGCAGACTATTATGGAATCACTTATCAACGACTTAAGGAAGAAGGTGGAATCTTGTGGCCATGTCCAGATGTGAACCATAAAGGTACAGACCGACTTTTTGAAGAGGTTTTTGCTCATGAAAACAATAGAGCAATCATGATTCCTGTTCGTAACAGTCCTGAAATAGAAAAGGAACAATCAAGTGAAGACTATCCTTTGTTACTTACTACAGGAAGAGTCATGGCTCATTATCTGACAGGTGTACAAACACGAAAAAGTCCTTCTCTAGCTGCAAGAAATATAGAATCTTACATTGAGATTCATCCATCAACTGCACAAAGGTATGGAATTAAGGATAAATCTCTCGTGCAAATTGACTCTAGAAGAGGAACCATTGTCGTTAGAAGTAAGATAACGGCTGAAATAAGACCAGATACAGTTTTTGTTCCCTTTCATTGGGCAGAGACCCAAAATGTCAATAATTTGATAGGGAATGAACTAGATCCAACTTGTCGTATGCCTGGATTTAAAGTATGTGCAGTAAAAATCAGCAAAGTTATTTAAGGGGTTTGAGGATTGCAATATGAATAAGGGGGAGTAAGGATGGGAAAGAAAAAGTTAGTTTTAGTTGGTAATGGAATGGCTGGTGTACGGGCAATTGAAGAGATTTTAAAAGTAAATGAGGAAAAATTTGATATAACAATTTTTGGGAGTGAGCCACATCCCAATTATAATCGAATTTTATTATCAAAGGTGTTACAAGGGGATACAGATGTAGAGGATATTACAATTAATGATTGGGCTTGGTATGAGGAAAATAATATAACTTTATATACAGGTGAGTCTGTCTCAAGCATTGATTCAGGAAAAAAGGTAGTAGTTACTGATAAAGGTAGAATTGAACCTTATGATGAATTAATTTTGGCTACTGGTTCTCTTCCTTTCATCCTTCCTATACCTGGTGCTGATAAAAAAGGAGTCACCGCATTTAGGGATATAAAGGATACAGATGAAATGTTAGCAGCGTCAAAACAGTTTAAAAAGGCTGCTGTTATTGGTGGAGGGTTACTTGGATTAGAAGCTGCTAGAGGGCTATTAAACTTAGGAATGGATGTTTCTGTTATTCATATTGCTCCGTTCTTAATGGAACGTCAATTGGATCAAACAGCTGGAAAGATGCTACAAAATGAGTTAGAAAAACAAGGAATGAAATTCTTATTGGAAAAGAACACTGATTCAATTATAGGTGATGAAAGAGTTGAGGCAGTAACGTTTAAGGACGGTACTCAAGTGGAAGCTGACCTCGTTGTAATGGCTGTCGGAATTAAACCAAATATTGCTCTAGCTAAAGAAGGTGGTCTTGCTGTAAACCGTGGAATCATTGTGAACGATTATCTACAAACAAATATCCCTCATATCTATGCTGTTGGGGAATGTGCTGAGCATAATGGAATCCCATATGGATTGGTTGCGCCTTTATATGAACAGGGAAAGGTACTAGCAAAACATATTTGTGGTGAAGAAACAATCCCATATAAGGGCTCTGTATTGTCTACTCAGCTTAAAGTTTCAGGTGTAGAAGTGTTTTCAGCTGGTGATTTTATTGAGGATGAAGAGAAAAAAGCACTTAAGGTGTTTGATGACCAAGATGGTATCTATAAGAAATTAGTATTTAGAGAGAATAAAATTGTTGGTGCTGTATTATTTGGAGATAGTCGAGACGGAAACCGACTCTTCTCGATGATCCAGAAACAAGAAGATGTATCAGATACAATGAAAGTAGCAATCTTACAACCTATTGGCGGTGAAGCTGGTGAGAGCTTTGTTGCTACTATGAGTGATGAAGAAATTATTTGTGGTTGTAATGGAGTTTCAAAGGGGGCAATCGTTCAAGCAATTCAAGAAAAAGGATGTACAACAGTTGATCAAATTAAAGGCTGCACAACGGCTTCTCGTTCATGTGGTGGTTGTAAACCACTTGTAGCTGACCTTCTTCAACATACTCTTGGAGCTGACTTTGATACCTCCGTACAAAAAGAAGCGGTTTGTGGATGTACCTCATTATCAAGAGAGGAAGTAATAGAAGAAATAACACTTAAAGGCTTAACGCACGTAAAAGAGGTAATGAATGTACTTGGTTGGAGTTCAACTGAAGGGTGTTCAAAATGCCGTCCAGCCCTTAACTATTACTTAGGCATGGTAAATCCTGTGACCTATCAAGATGAAAGAGAGTCACGTTTTGTTAATGAACGTATGCATGCAAACATTCAAAAAGATGGAACGTATTCTGTTGTACCAAGAATGTATGGTGGAGTAACGAACGCTAATGATCTAAGAAAAATTGCTGATGTGGTTGATAAGTTTGAAATACCTCTTGTGAAGGTAACTGGAGGGCAACGAATTGATTTATTTGGAGTAAAGAAAGAAGATTTGCCAAGTGTTTGGGAAGAGCTTGATATGCCATCGGGATTTGCTTATGGAAAATCATTAAGAACGGTTAAAACTTGTGTTGGAGAACAGTTCTGTCGGTTCGGTACACAAGATTCGATGGGACTTGGAATTACGCTCGAAAAGAAGTTTGAAGGATTACAAACACCACATAAAGTTAAAATGGCGGTATCTGCGTGTCCTAGGAGTTGCGCTGAGTCAGGATTTAAGGATATTGGTTTTATAGGGATTGATGGAGGATGGGAGCTATATGTTGGAGGAAACGGAGGTACCCATGTTCGTGGTGGTGACTTACTTTACAAAGTGAAAACAGATGAAGAAGCCATCGAGATTACTGGTGCTTATTTACAATATTATCGTGAAACAGCTAATTATTTGGAACGGACATCCGCTTGGATTGAACGTGTTGGTCTTGAACATGTGAAGACCGTATTAGATGATAAAGAAAAAAGAGATGAACTTAATGCTAGAATGGATACAACCCTTTCCGTTTATAAGGATCCTTGGAAAGAAATTATCGAAAATAAAAAAACGAAGAAGGAATTGTTTGAGCTAGTGAAGTCTTAAATAAGGATTCTATTTCTAAGGGGGACATTTAGATGGTAAACAAAAGCTTAACAAGAGTATTGGTAGGTACATTGGATGAGTTACCGGATCGGATCGGGAAAACAGTACGTGTTGGTGAATTAGAAGTTGCAGTTTTTAAATTGTCAGGTGGAAGTGTAAAAGCTGTTGAGAACCGTTGTCCTCATAAGGGTGGAGTTCTATCCGAGGGGATAGTGAGTGGTGAGTTCGTGTTTTGTCCTATGCACGACTGGAAAATTTGTTTAGATGATGGGAATGTTCAGGAACCCGACAATGGCTGTGTTAAAACCTATAAAACAACTGTTGAAGGTGATGAAGTTTATCTTCATCTAGGTTAATAATAAGTTTTCACGAAAAGCATCCGTGTGTTTGGATGCTTTTCATTTTGTTCCTATAATCTTTAAATAACATTTAAAAGTGTTTACTACAAACTTCTAATGTGATAGCTTTTAATTAACAAAGAGACAAGGGTAAAGGAGGGGCATTATTTGAAAAAGTTAGAAGGCAAACGAATTGCATTAGTAGGACCGCGTAAAGCAGAAGAAATGAGTATCATTGTTCAAAATCTTGGTGGCATACCGCTAGTAAGACCTGCTCAGGGTACGGTCTTTTTAGATGATTCAAATGTTGAGAATGAGATCAAACGTCTTATAAATGGGGATTTTGATTGGATCATCCTTACAACAGGTGTTGGAACGGAAAGATTATATAATACGTCAATAAATTTAGGGCTGGGAGACCAATTTATTGCTATTTTACAACGAATGAATATCGCTGCAAGAGGCTATAAAACAGTCAATTTTTTAAAAAAACTAGGATTATCTCCACTTGTTAGAGATGATGATGGAAGTACAGCAGGTTTAGTGCGTAGTCTTGCTACCCATTCATTAAGTTCTAAAAATGTTGCGCTTCAATTACATGGAGATCCTGCGCCATTATTAATTGAGTTTTTAGAAAATCAAAATGCTACATATGAAGAACTTTTACCATATCAGCATACCCCACCTGAAGAACATGTTCTTGAGTTATTAGTTGAGGAGTTATTAAAAGGGGAAATTGATGCAGTAGCATTTACAAGTACTCCACAGGTACGTTTTTTAATGAGTTATGCTCAAGAAAAAGGTGTGCGTGAAAAACTTTTAGAAGTGTTTTCTACTCAAGTGATTGCGTTAGCAGTCGGGAAAGTAACAGCGCAAGCGTTACGTGAGGTTGGAATTGAGAGAGTGGTTTTCCCTGAAAATGAGAGAATGGGAAGTATGATTGTTGAGTTGGCAGACTACTACAAAAAAAATTAGAGATAAAAAGAATGGCCTAAAAACTAGAGCCATTCTTTTTTAATCTCGTAATAAATACCTTTTATTAAAATGCCCAGTTTCCGTTTCTGAAGACCGCTTCAACGGTACCGTCGGCTTTAATTCCGTCAATATCCATAACGCTTGAGCCAATCATAAAGTCCACATGTGTGATACTAGTGTTTAATCCTTTGCTTTCTAATTCCTCTTTTGACATTGTTTTTCCACCTTCAATACAGAATGAATATCCATTACCGATTGCAAGGTGATGTGAAGCATTTTCATCAAATAGAGTGTTAAAGAAAATAATATTTGAGTTTGAAATAGGAGAATTATGTGGGACAAGAGCAACTTCTCCTAAATAGTGTGAGCCTTCATCTGTTTCAACTAATCTCTTTAATGTTTCTTCACCTGATTCAGCACTAACCTCGACGATTCGTCCGTTTTCAAAGGTAACTTTGAAATTCTCAATTAGGTTACCACCATAGCTGAGTGGTTTTGTACTAGAAACATATCCATTTACGCCTGTCTTTAGTGGTACAGTGAAGACTTCTTCAGTAGGCATATTAGCAACGAATGCTGTGCCTTGTTCATTTTCACTTCCACCACCAATCCATACATGTGTTTCAGGTAACTCTATAGTTAGGTCCGTGCCAGGAGCATTGTAATGTAATTTTTGATATTTCTTTTCATTTAAATATTGTTCTTTGCTTTGAAGTGTTGCATTATGTTCTTTCCAGGCTTGAACTGGATCCTCTAGGTTTACTCTTGTTGCCATGAAGATTGCATCCCATAGTTTAGCTTGCTGCTCTTCTTTTGGTGCATCCGGAAATACCTTTTCAGCCCAAGCCTCAGAAGGTACTGCAACGATAGACCAGCTAATTTTGTCAGATTGAATAAAGCTTCTGAATTTCTCCATTGCGATTCCATAAGCTTTATTTGCATTTGCAATTCTTTCAGGATCTACACCTTTAAGAAGGTCTGGGTTTGATGAGATCACAGAGAGAATTGCAGCACCTTCTTCTCCCATTTCTTCGTAGCCTTTAGCTTTCCAAGTTGGATATTCAGTAAAAGCCTCATCTGGAGCTAGATCATATTTTATACGGGTTACTTCCTCATCAGCCCACTCAATATGTACGTTCTTTGCTCCAGCCTCATATGCTTTCTTTGCCACTTTTCTAACGAAATCCGCAGTAGAGATTGGTGCGTTTACGATCAGGGTTTGACCTTTTTGGACATTGACACCAACGCGCACAGCAAGATCTGCATACTTTTCAAGATTCTGCTCAAATGTATTCATTTAGAATCCTCCTTCATTATGTATGTTCTCATATTACCACGATTAGAAAAAGAGAGAAAATAATAAGAACAACTAAAAACTTTTCAGTACTCCAAGCCTTCCTTATAAAAGGAGATAATCATATTGGTTCACAAGCAAGAACGATAAGACTTATAATAATGATAAAGATGTAAAGTTTTTAACAATCATTATACAGCCTTAATTTATAGGCTTATTACTATACCTATTGATTGTTTTTTAAGACATTTGGTTAAAATGGTTAATACGAATGGAGGATGGGCCAATGAGGCGATTTTTACTATTGTTATCAACAATCTTCTTTCTTTATGCTTCTTGGACTGTCATTGAAAAAAAGATTGCCGATACTAAATATGAAGCTGCAATAGAGACACTAAAAACAGAACTTGATGATATTAAGAATAGTCCTGAAATGACAGGATTGATTGACAAAACCATTATAACTCTTTCACAAATCTTTAGTGAAGAAAAGGTAGAAGAAGGTGTAATAAAAGGAGATGAAGAAGGTTCGCAATTAGAATCTCCCAATCTGGAAGCTCCAACAAACCAATTCTTTTCTATTTTTAATGTGGAGCTTGGGGATACAAGGGAAGAAGTTGAAGGAATAGTTGGACCAGCAGAACGAGTTTCTTACAATGAATATGGAGTCGAGTGGTATTCATATCATGAAAACTACCAACATTTTATGATGGTTGCTTTCAATGAAGAAGATAGAATAATTGGTTTGTATACGAATCAAGACTTAATCACTTCTAAAAATGGAATTGAGTTAGGTACTCCGAAAGAAACGGTACTAAAAAATTTGGATGAGCCGATGGAATATATCAATAAAGGATTAGTTAATTATCAATTTCCTGTAGATCGTGATTACGATATGTTTGAGTTTGAAAATAGCTATGTAACCATCTTTTATGATCAACTTCAAGATAACACGGTTACTGCCATTCAACTCATAGATAAAGAACTTGAACAAAGCAGAAAGGACTTTTACTCTACTGCAACAGAGGAGTTAAAGGAAGGCTTTGAATATCAATTATTTGATTTAACTAATGCAGCTAGAGTGAAAAATGGATTGAATATCTTGCAATGGGATGATCAAGTTAAAATAACTGCAAGAAAACACAGTATGGATATGGCCGAAAAAAACTTTTTTGATCATATAAACTTAGAAGGTCAAAGCCCGTTTGATCGAATGCTTGAAGATAATATTCCCTACACAGTGGCTGGTGAAAATTTAGCATTAGGCCAGTTTAGCAGTATTTTTGCGCATGAAGGATTAATGAACTCATTAGGGCACCGAGAAAACATCTTGCATCCTGATTTTGAGTTATTAGGGGTTGGTGTTGCGTTTAATGAAAAGTCAAACCCTTATTATACTGAGAACTTTTATTCTAAGTAGGCGTGATTGTTGATTGATATAAGCAGTATGTTTGATACCTCTTTTACAATTTGAAATAATGAAAGTAGTTCAATTTGAAAGGGGAAGATGATTAATGAAGGTTTTTGTAGTTGGGGCTAATGGACAAATTGGTCAACATCTCGTTCATTTGCTAAATCAAAGTTCGGAATTTGAAGTTAAAGCAATGGTACGTTCTCAAAAACAACAAAAAGAGTTGACTTCAAAAGGAATTGAAGCGGTTGTTGCAAGCCTTGAAGGGACAGTTGAGGAAATTGCTAGTGCTGCAGAGGGAACTGATGTAATCATCTTTACAGCAGGTTCTGGTGCTAGTACGGGTGATGATAAAACATTATTAGTTGATCTTGATGGTGCAGTTAAAACAATAGAGGCAGCAGAAAAAAACGGAATCGACAGATTTGTAATGGTAAGTGCGATTCAGGCACACAACCGAGAAAACTGGAGCCAAGTTATTAAGCCTTATTTTGTTGCTAAGCATTATGCTGATCGTATATTGAGAACTTCCAGTTTGAATTACACAATCGTTCGACCAGGTGGTCTTACGAATGATGAAGGAACTGGTAAAGTACAAGTTGCAGAAAATCTAAACCGAGGAAGTATTCCTCGAGAAGACGTCGCTGCGACATTGATAAGTGTACTAAATGAGAAAAATACGTATAGACGATCTTTTGATCTTACATCTGGTAATCAATCTATTACCGAAGCTATAAAATCTTTATAAATACTTTTGAACGACAGAAGTCCTGTAAATAGGATTTCTGTTTTTTTTTGTGAATGAAATGTACAATCCCCTATGAATCTTGCATACATTTAAACATGTCCAAATCTTTGAGGTGTTTGCATGTTAAAAAAGGGTCTAGTTATCATATTTGGAAGTATGTTACTCGGAATTGGGATTAATCTTTTCTTGGTTCCGTATAAAGTGTTAGATGGTGGAGTAATTGGTGTTGGGTTAATGATGAGATATCTTTGGGGATTTGAAGCAGGATTTGCCATCCTTATTTTAAGTATTCCCATTTTTCTAATTGCGTGGTTTAAATATAGACCATACTTTTATAATAGCCTTCATGGGATGCTTATTTCTTCCTTGTTTATTGATTTGTTTAATCAATTTCCTCGGATGTTTGTTCTTGAACCTGCCATTAGCTCAGTGATTGGAGGGGTTTTAGTTGGATTAGGTATAGGTCTAATGCTTAGATATAAGACGAGTACTGGAGGTACGGATTTAATTGCTCAATTTATTTCAGATATAACTAGCATAAATGTAGGTTTATTAATATTTATTCTTGATGCAATCATTATCCTTGTTGGGGGTTTATTAGTTTCTACAGAGACACTCTTTCTCTCAACAATCACGATTTTATCAGTTGGTTTAACAACAAGTCTATGTACATGGAAAATGAAACCTAGTTATGGATCATAGAATATTATAAGAAAAAATGGATTCCCCTTCTAAAATTACAAATAATTATAAACAAATTATAGACATGACCCCAATCAGGTAGTCCCCTTTTTGAATAGAATATTCTAAGGAGGGGTGAGTGTGGAAGAATTAGATAAAGAAGTAAGAGAACTTGAATTAAGAGTAGATGAATTAGAATCACAACAAGAAAATATAGATGAAACTTTAAGGAATCAATTGGATGAGAACGATGTTAGAGCAATTGTAGAACAACTATTAGGTGAACAAGATAATGCAACAAAAAGAGACGTTGCTCTTGAATTAAATAGATATCAGTTGTTATTTATAAAATGGATGATAGCGACTGGGGTCAGTATAACGGCCATTATTATTACATTTGTACGTTTCTTTCTTTTATAACCTGTATAAAGAAGACCTTACTTTACAAATGCAATATAAAGTAAGGTAGATATTAATCATTGTTTTGGAAAGTAATCTTTAGAATAAATCGTGGTTAGAATCCGAATCCACCATATCCGTATCCAGGACGTGGACGTAGGCCATAACCATAACCATAACCAGGACGTGGGCGTGGTCCGAATCCACCGTATCCAGGACCAAATCCAGCACCATATCCATATCCAGCACCGTATCCAGGACCAAATCCGCCATAACCAGGACCAAATCCACCATAACCTGGTCCATCTAGTAAGCTACCTCCTAAAGCGCCAACTCCAAGGCCTAATAATCCTGCGCTAAGTGGTCCAAATCCGAAGCGTTCGTCACCTTGGGCACCATAAACAGGTACGTTTCTCATATCATAGCCATATGTGTTATACATAAAAAAATCCCCTTTCTTATTTCAACCATCATTCTTTTTACGATTTAATTAACTAGGTTTTTTGATTACACTACAACCTATGTATTTATGAGATATCTGTCCTAGTCATTAGCCTAATTATCAAAAAAATGGGTAAACGCCCAGATACTCATATTTTCCGTTATCGTTAAAAAAATGACTCATTATGTTACGGTCATTGCAGTATTTATAAGAAAGAGATATAATTTAAACCAAGTTTTGTAATACATATAAGGTGATGATTTAATGTTTGATATCCTATTAGATTTCAATAACTTATATTCAATATACAGTATTTATTTTAGTATGCTTTTAGGGATCACGATAAAAGTTGCCTGGAAATTTGGTGTTGATGACTCTTTTATTAGTTCTCTTTATTACACTTCAAAAATTAATGTTTGCTCAAAGTCAGAGCTTCATTTCCGTTCTCAGATCAAACGAAGTGATTCAATTAACCAATGGATTTCAAAAGTAATACGAAGAAAAGTTTGTCCCAATGATGATGGTGAAGAAGTGAACATCCTCCCTGTTTGTTAAGAAAAACAAAAACAAGGAGGAAAAAGAATTGTTCAAAAAAATAAGCTATTCATTATTTTTATTACTCATATTTATGACAGGATGCTCTCAACATGATTCAACTGATCCATCTCTGTTTCAGTTATATCTAGTTAATCCCATGGAAAACTTCATTTATTTTCTGGCTGAAGTTGATGGTGGAAGCTTCGGTGTTGCGATTATTCTGATCACGATTATCATTCGATTAGTATTGATGCCCTTAATGCTAAAGCAGTATAAAAGTCAACAACTCATGAAGGTTAAAATGGCCAATTTGAAACCTGAAATGGATTCAATACAAGAAAAGTTAAAAAACACGAAAGATGCAAAAGAACAAAAAGTGCTTCAACTAGAAATGATGAATTTATATCGGAAGCATAATGTTAATCCACTTTCGATGGGGTGCTTACCTCTCATCATACAGATGCCAATATTAATGGCCCTTTATTATGCAATAAGTCATTCAACGGAAATTGCTACACATTCATTTCTATGGTTTAATCTTGGTCAACCTGATGTATTTATTACATTGATTGCCGGGTTAATCTATTATTTACAATTTAAAGTAAGTCAGATTAATCTCTCAATGGAACAACAAAAGCAAATGCGAATAATGGGGATGCTTTCTCCAATCATGATTATGGTGTTTTCATTTACTGCACCTGCAGCTCTTCCGTTATATTGGTGTGTTGGTGGATTGTTTTTAATCTGTCAAACCTTACTTGGCCAACGGTTATATAAGCAAGAAGAGTCAACATTAAATAATGCACAGTTGGATTAAGGCTGGGGCGGGCAGTTCAATAACTATTGGACTGCTCTTTTGGTTTAACTTATGACAAAGTCTGATGAATGAATAATGAAGATAGAACCAGTGGTTAATAAAGGGAAGGGAGAAAGTAAATGAACATATTTTCTTTTTTTGGTCCAGTACTCTTATTTCTAATTACATTATTATTTTTTACATCTATCGCATTGTTTGTTAAGTTACTATTAAAAAATCAAAGTGAACGAAATGAACGATTGAAAAAAATTGAAGAAAAACTAGATACAGTGATTGAGCTACAAAAATCGAAAAAAAGTTAAAAAGAAGGCAACATAAAAGTGAGGGTCCTATTAGTAATAAAACTGATTGGACATCCTCACATAAGTTCAAATTTACTTATATTTCTTTAGTAACTTGAGGTGTTACCTTCTTAGTATGATAATGAAAAGCAATACATGTAATGATTATGGTAGTTATAATAAGTGTACCATGTAAAATCCATACCATATTCGGCATTGTCATTCTTTCTAGTAGGAGTGGTGCGAGAATAAAACCAAGAGCAAATCCTAATGATTTTAATAACATTCCAACTCCAAAAATTCTTCCGCGAATATGATTTTCTGTCTTTTGCAGTATGGTAGCATGAAGTGTTGTGAAGCATGCATCAAAAATACCAGTGAAAAATGCAAATGGGAAGATAATCCAGACGAAAGATGTGGATAAAAAGATGATAAACCCTGTTGACATAAGAATGGCTGAACTGAAACAAACCCAGTATAGCTTTTGATCAAGTAACCATCTTAACCTTGGGAGAATCATCGTTGCTAATACTGAACCAATTCCCCAGACTCCCCAGATCATTCCATAATAAAAACCTTGTCTTTCGGCATCTAAATTCTCAGCTAAAAGGGGGATTCCTAAGTTGTGAGAACTACCAGCAAAGGACCCCACCAGGAATACGACATTGATCATCATCAACATAGGTGCTA
Source organism: Litchfieldia salsa (assembly GCF_900104555.1). Lineage (GTDB taxonomy): Bacteria > Bacillota > Bacilli > Bacillales > Bacillaceae_L > Litchfieldia > Litchfieldia salsa. The sequence continues at coordinate 408,105 of NZ_FNJU01000002.1, read as the reverse complement.
AGCTAAGATATTTATACACTTCCTTTAAGTCATTCATAACACTCATTATTTTTTCTCTTGCACCAGAAGTAAGTGCAGTGTCAGTTCTAGGTATAGCCGTTTCCCATTTCATTTTTACGAGTACAAGAGCTGACACGAGATAGGTGGACGCATCAATAATAAGGGTGATTTTATAGCCCAGGAAATCAGTAATTACACCTGCTGCTATAAATCCTGCAACTAAGCTAATTGACGTTAATCTCGCAATAATTGCATTTGTTTCAAGTACTCTGTTTTCACCAAAAATCCTTGGTATTTCAGCACTAAAGCTAACACCAAAGAACGTGCTAGTTAATCCGATTAAAAAAGAAGCGATGATGATGAAAGTTGGGCTAGGGAATGGAATAAGTGCAAGTATGATGATTGCTCTTAGTATATCTGTATAGATCATGATTTTCCTTCGATCGAAACGATCAGCAACAACTCCCGAGAATAGACTTGATAACACGCCGCCAATTGTTCTAGCTGCCATCGCTGCAGCTAACCATAATGGACTCCCAGTTGCAGCGTAGATCACAACATTTAAAACGATCAAATCCATAAAGGTACCAAAATCAGATAAAGCTTTTACATAAAGAATTAGTTTACGATTCATGTTGTGTTCTCCTTAAATTAACAAACTAAATTCTATTTTAATGATAAGAAAGGTATTTCGCAACACGAAATTTATTTTTTAATCAAATTCTATCTTTTAAAATGCATAATGAGGAAATGAAGTAAAAGAAGAGACTTCTTCTATGATATATTATTAAAAAACCTGATTTTAATAATGATTAGAAAAGATGATGAGAAATTCAAATGTAAGACTTAAAAAGGAGGAGATTGATATGTTTGAGCTACCTCTAACAAATCCTGTTATTGTTTTTGCTCTTTCTATGACAGTTTTTTTAATTAGTCCAATGTTAATGAGACTTTTAAAAATACCAGGTATCATTGGTCCAATTATTGCTGGTGTAGTCATAGGGCCACACGGACTTGGAGTACTTCAGCGCGGTCAAACGATTGAATTACTCGGGACTGTTGGATTGTTATTTATTATTTTTATTGCTGGCCTTGAAATGGATATAGATGGATTTAAAAAATATCGGAATCGAAGTATTACTTTTGGGTTGCTTTCATTTTTTATTCCACTCATCTTAGGAACTGGGATTGGACTTTTTCTTGAATATAGTTTAGCAGCTTCAATTCTTTTAGGCTCAATTCTAGGGTCACACACATTACTTGGATATCCAATTGCTAGCCGATTAGGTATATCTAAAAATAAGGCAGTAACGACTGCAGTCGGTGGGACTTTATTAACAGATACTTTAGCTCTCTTAATTCTAGCCGTAATTACTGGGGCTGCTACAGGGGATTTATCGATTGCATTTTTCGTTACTCTAATCATTTCTTTGACAATTTTCACGATATTAAATTTGATTGGAATTCCTATTTTGTCTAAATGGATATTTAAAAACATGGGAAATGAAGGAGATAAGGTTTTTACATATGTGATTGTCGTATTATTTCTTTCTGCATTTTTGGCAATCTTAGCAGGTGTTGAACCAATTATAGGTGCATTTTTATCAGGACTGGCATTAAACCGTCTTGTATTTGACCAAGGGCCGCTGATGAATCGCATTCGTTTTACAGCAAATGCTTTATTCATTCCCTTTTTCCTTCTTTCTGTCGGGATGTTAATGGATTTAGGTGTGTTAATAAGTGACCCAAAAGCATGGATCCTAACTATATTGATTCTTGTTGGTGTAATGATTGGAAAGTATGCAGCAGCATGGATCACAAGCAAAATTTACAAATATAGTAATGAAGAGAGAAATATAACATTCGGTTTAACCATCCCACAAGCAGCTGCCACATTAGCTGCTACATTAGTAGGTTTTGATGTTGGTTTATTAGATCAATCTACAGTTAATGGCGTTATTATTATGATTCTAGGTACTTGTATTGTAGGTCCATATTTAGTTGAGAAATTTGGTAGAGAAATTTCATTACATGAAGAACAACAGCCATATGAAAAAGGTGATGCACCAGAACGTATCATGATTCCTATGGCAAACCCTGATACAATGGAATCACTACTAGATCTAGGATTTGTGCTTAGAAAAAACACATCTATGGATCAGCCTTTATATCCATTAAGGATTGTTAAGAAAGACATGCGAACAGCTGAGGGTGAAATTGCAAATGCAGAAAAGATGTTAGGACATACCGTAATGTATGCATCAGGTGCTGATGTACCCGTTAAATTGGTGACTAGAGTTGACCATAATATTGCAAATGGGATAGCAAGAGCAATTGTTGAAGAAAGAATATCGATGGTCATTGTTGGGTGGGAGGGGAAGCGTTCTACTCCACAACGTATTTTTGGGAATGTTCTTGATCAGCTTGTAGAACAAACCTCTCAATCAATTATAATAGCGAAGCTAAAACATCCATTAAGCACAACAAAGAGAATTATCGCTATTTTGCCAAAAGGAATTGATCATTCTAGAGGGTTTAAAGAAGCACTGATGCAAATAAAAATGATGACCAATGATCTTGGTGCACAGTTAGTATGCATTGTAATAGATGATGAGGCTAGTAAATATGAAAAATTCTTAAAGGAAATTAAATCAAACCCTGTGACGAGTGTAAAAGAAGTAGAAGATTGGGATACATTATACTTCGAACCAAGTCCACAAAGAAATGATGATTTAATTATAGTAGTAAGTGCAAGAAAAGGCACAGTTGCATGGCACCCAGAGTTGGAAATAATACCAGGTAAACTTGCAGCCATGAACCATGAAACCTTCATTATTTATTATCCACAAGAGGAAAAAGAAATCGATGTTCGAGGTACAACTGGTACAGAGCTTCCAAAGGAAGTTTTATTTAAGAATGATTTTTACTGATAATTAAATAAATGTTAGATATAGAAAAAGGTGCCAGAGGCACCTTTTTCTATGCAACTTTTGTAATATCTTCATCAAGCTCAATATCACTATTTCTAGCCTTTTTTGCTGCTACGAAGAATATTACAGTTATCGCAACTGTTATAATTGCAGCAAGTATATATGAGGTAGTTAAATTAATCCCGAATCCAATTGGAGCATTTAATATATAGGTTGATGTAGCCATTGTCATAAATACTCCTGGAATCATTGCAATCCAGTAGTTTTTCTTCGCGATGAATAAATACATTGCAGCAACCCATAGTGCAATAACTGCAGTTGATTGGTTCGCCCATGAGAAGTAACGCCACAATAAGGTAAAGTCTATTTTTGTTAGTGCAAATGAAATGATAAATAATGGAACCGCAATCCATAAACGGGAAGCAATCTTCTTTTGTGAGATCTTGAGATAATCTGCAATAATCATCCGAGCACTTCTAAAAGCGGTATCTCCAGAAGTAATTGGTAGAATAATGACTCCAAGTACAGCTAAAGTCCCACCGATAGCTCCTAACATTGCAGTCGAAACCTCACTAACTACTAATCCAGTTCCGCCTGTTGCAAGAATTTCATTTAATCCAACTGGACCATCAAATAAGCTCATTGCTGCCGCAGCCCAAATCATAGCGATTACACCTTCTGTAATCATCATGCCATAGAAGATTTTGCGTCCTTGGCTTTCATTTTGGGTTGTACGCGAGATGATAGGTGTTTGGGTTGCATGAAATCCTGAAAGTGCACCACAAGAGATTGTTAAGAATAATAATGGAAAGATCGGTGCATTGTCAGGATGAAAGTTTGAAAATGATAATTCAGGAATTGGAGCACCAGTGAAAATTAACGCTCCTCCAACACCTACAGCTGAAATTAAGAGTAATGCTCCAAAGATTGGATAAAAACGACCAATGATTTTATCAACTGGTAATAATGTTGCTAATACATAATAAACGAAGATTACCCCTAGGATCATCCCCATTGATGACCAATCACCTAGTAAATTGTTAAGTAGACCTGCTGGTGCAGTGACAAATACAGTTCCAACTAATAACAACAATAGAACAGCAAATCCATTTACAACATGCTTCATAAATTTCCCTAAGAACTTGCCTGCTAGCTCTGGAAGGTGAGCTCCTCGGTTTCTAATTGAAATCATTCCTGTTAAGTAATCATGAACAGCCCCTGCGAAAATACAGCCGATCACAATCCATACAAATGCTACAGGACCATATAAAGCTCCCATGATTGGTCCGAAGATAGGTCCTACTCCGGCAATATTTAGTAATTGTATGAGTGAGTTTTTCTTTTCACTCATTGGAAGGTAATCAACCCCATCTTTATGGGTAAATGCAGGTGTACTACGTTCTTGCTTTGGTCCAAATACTTTTTCTACAAATTTTCCATATGTGAAATACCCGATGATTAATAATATAACTCCCCCGAGAAATGTAAACATCTTAACTCCTCCTTTTGTTGAATACGCTTACAAACACAGTTTACTTGAAAAAGCTATCAAAAAGGGGGACCAAGGAGTAAGATGTCGAGAATATTGTTTAACATGTTAAAAATGGAGAATAACATGCACTCTGAGGATATCAAACTGAATTGGATTATAATTCAAGTCTGGTTCGTAAACCTTTTACATAATTTCGACTAACAGAGAGTAGTTCTTTCTTTCCCTTAAGTTCTAAGTGATAGGCACCATTAAACCAAGGAATTAATTTAGCAACATATGACAAATTCACAAGATAACTTTTATGGATTCGGAAAAATGAATAATCTTTTAATCTAGTTTCAAACTCCTTTAGAGGTGATTTGGTTTCAAATTCGCGATCTTCTAAAACGAGCCGAGTATACCGTTCCTCACGATAAATATACATGACATGTTTTGGATCAATATAGTTAATTTCTTCGTCACCTTCAATGGCTAATTTATTTAAAGAAGGTAATTCCTCGGTTGTAGGAGTAAATAAAAGAAGCTTTTCTAATCTTAATATCGTCTCCTTTAATTGTACTTCATCATATGGTTTAACTAAGTAATCTACAGCTTCATGTCTAAAAGCCACAACAGCAAAATCTGGATAAGCAGTTGCGAACACGATAAGAGGTTTCTTTTTGAGTTCTTTGAGTGATGAGGCCGCCTCCATTCCATTTAATTGTGGCATTTCAATATCAAGAAATACCACGTCAGGTTGAAGCTGGATGCTTTTCATAATAGCAGATTCTCCATTATCAGCTTCACCAACAATTTCTATGTTCTCATAACAACTTAGTAAATGTGACAATTCATTTCGGCTATACCGTTCGTCATCTACGATTAAAACCTTTAATGTTTTCATTTTATTTTCCTTCCTTCCGCCTATATAAGTTAGATGGTGAACGATACCTTTGTACCCTTTCCACCCTCACTCTCAATTGTTAATCTTGATTTCTCGCCGAGCATCATCACAAGTCGACGATTTACATTATATAGACCTATTCCCGTACTTTCTTCAGATGGAATAAAACGTTTACCTAGTTTCTTAAGTTCAATTTCATCGATTCCCTTACCGTTATCTGTTACAGAAACTACAGTGGACTTCCCTGTTTTCTTAATAGATATCAAGATTCTACAATCACTATGTTTCTCTCTTATCCCATGTTTAACTGCATTTTCGACAATCGGTTGTAATGTTAATGGAGGTATTTTAGTTAATAGTAGGTGATCATCAATGCTATAGGACACTATTAATTTATCAACGAAACGGGCTTCTTCGATTGAAAGATATGCACGTACATGTCTTAATTCAGCTTCAAGTGTAGTCCACTTCATAGTAGTACCGGATAGATTTTGCCTTAAAAAGTGCGAAAGTGCGATGAGTAGCTGTCGAGCCTTATTTTGATCGATCCGTATTAAGGAGACGATAATATTCAACGTATTAAATAAAAAATGTGGGCTTATTTGTGCTTGTAGTGATTTTATTTCTGCTTCTTTTGCGAGTTGATAAGCTCTATCAGACTCTGCCATATCTAATTGATTGCTAAGAAGGGAACTCAGCCCTTTAATTAATTGGATGACGACATTTGTGATTTCTCTTTCTGTTTTGAAGTAAAACTTTAGAGTGCCAATTACTTCACCTCTTTGTTTAAGTGGGGCAATCACAACGGCATTTAATGGACATTCTCTTACAGTACAATGAATTTCTTTATGGCCTGCAACAACAAGTTTTCCTCTTTGTATTACTTTTCTAGTAACATCTGTCTGAATCGGTAAAAGTTCCTTATGGTGATCACTAGCAGAACCGATGTGTGCTAATATCTTTTCCTTATCTGTAATCGATACTGCACTTGCATCTACTTCTCGATAAATGATGGCACACGTTTCTTTGGCAGATTCTACATTTAAGCCTTTACGTAAATAGATGAGCGTCAACTCTGCTAATCTTAATGCTTTTTGTGCTTGTAGGGCACCTGCCTTTTCTTCTTCGCCAACAAGGTTTCTAATGATTAATAAGAATAGAGCAGAGCCAATTCCATTTGCAATAATCATTGGAATGCCAATATTCTCCACTAAAGTTAGTGCTTGTGAGAAGGGTCTTGCCATTAATAATATAATGAGCATTTGAAACGCTTCCGCTAATGCACAGATAATAAATGCAGAAGTGAGGGTGATATGTTTGTTTCTTGTATGAAAATATCCAGCTATGATACCAGCAATAATTGCTGATAGACCACAAGCCAAATCTGTAAATCCACCTAAGGAGAAACGATGAACGCCAGCAATTAAGCCTGCACCGATTCCGACCTTATATCCTCCTAAGATACCAGCGATAATCACACCAATGACCCTAGAGTTTGCTAATGCTTCGTCTTGTGTTAAATCGTATGTAATCCGGTCAAATTGAAGAGAGTCTGTACTATATGCTAGTCCTGAATAAGTCCCGATAATCCCGAAAAATCCAAAGAAGATAATTGCACTTACTTGTTGCTTCCACGTAATATCTTCTTGATGTATCATTTGTCTAAAGAAACGAAAACGAGTTAAGATAAAGGCGATCGTGACAATAATACCTAAACGCTCTAACATTGTTAACATGAGTTCAAACATATAGATTCTCCTATACATGATATTAAATCTATTATATCAATGGAAAGTATATATTAATAACCTTATATTTCAAAGGAGATGTAGTCTTGAAAAAAACGATATTATATGATGGTACATGCAACTTTTGTAATACAAGTGTCCAGTTCATTATAAACAGAGATCCAAAATCTTCATTTTTATTTGCTTCACTTCAGGGTAAAACAGGGAAAGAGATGTTAAAAAAATACAAAATTAAAGAAGAAATTGATAGTATCGTGCTTATTGTTGATGAGCAAGCTTATACCAAATCAGATGCAGTATTAAGGATTTGTAGTGATTTAACGAGTCCATGGAAATATATGAGTGTTCTTCAAGCTTTACCACGTTTTATGAGAGATACAGTATACGAACTAATTGCGAAAAATCGCTATAGGTGGTTTGGTAAACAGGAGAGTTGTATGATTCCAAAACCAGATGTAAGGAAACGATTTTTGGATTAGAAATTATATCAGAAACCTCTATTTATAAAATTTTATTTCACATTATTGTAACAATCAAAATAAAAAAATGGTAAAAATGTGGAATACTAGGGTTATAAACAAATGAAAGGAGGTTATCAAAGTGCCTTAGGACGTGTCGTCTTGGGGGGTTAGTTGCAATGTCTTATGTTTTTTGTGAAAAAAATCATAATACAGGAGATGAATAAGAAATGAACTTGATCATCTATGGAAAAAATCTTCAACTAACAGAAGCAATAAAATATTATATCCACGAAAAAGTTGGACGTATTGAACAATATTTTGAGGAGCCAATCGACGCAAACGTTCATGTCAATGCATATGTAGAAAAAAACCAACAATGTATTGAAATAAATATATCGTTACATGGGACGTTTATACGTGCTGAAGCACATTCAGATGACCTCTACAAGTCAATCGATATCGCAGAAGAGAAAATGAAACGTCAAATTCGAAAATATAAAACAAAATATAATCGGAAACCTAAACAACCACCGATTGTACAATCTTCTAATAAAAAGCGTAAAATAAACAAGATAAAAAGTAATCAACTCTCTCTTAGAAAGTTGTATAAACCAATGAATGTAGAAGAGGCCATCCTACAATTGGAGTTGTATCAACAAAAACATCTTTATTTCTTTGATGACATTACTAATGAGTTAAGAGCTATATATAAAACGAGTGATGGGAATTATGGTTTAATTACTCCTAACCAAACAAAAATGATTAACCAAGTTGGTTAAATAGAACATGAGAAGGTGAAGGGGAAGATAACCTTCACCTTTTCTATTAGATATTATATCTTTATTATAGTTTTGAAGCACTAGTAGGGAGCTGTTTAAAAAGCTCTGTAGCAGATGGGTGAATTTCGTAAATAGTTGTTTTTTGAATTTGGCTGTTTCTCTGTGTTACATCATTTGTATAATAGATAAACAAAAGCATCGTGCATAGCATAATAACAGCAAGTGACAATGTAAAAAATTGAGGAGCATGAAATAATTTCATTTTAAAAACCCCTTTCATATGAACTCCATAGACAATGCTGTTTAATAAAACAGATTCTTCCTTATTATTTTTTACAATTTTAGCTATATAAAATATGAATGATTTACGACAAATTGTTGTAAGTCGTTAGGACGTTATAATAATTTATAGGTGAGAATATCTAACTAAGAACTTGTTCTTTTTAAAAGAGTCGTTTAATCTGAGTGTATTCACTATTTAAAAAATTAGCACAACGTAACTTCTACTGATTAGATTTAAAGATAAATATAGGGAGTGATGACTCATGAGTAAACAAACCCTTTTAGATTGGATACAGAGACATGAATTCAGGTTTACAGATATTGCTAGACAAATTTGGGACAACCCACAAGTTGCATATGAAGAAACATTCGCGTCAAATTTGCAAATGGCCACTTTAAAAGAAGTAGGATTTAAAATCACCGCAGGTGTTGGAGGAGTTCCGACAGCATTTATTGCTGAGTATGGAATCGGTTCACCTATTATTGGAATTCTCGGTGAATATGACGCATTGCCTGGATTATCACAGGAAGTTAGTGTAGTTCAGGAAGAAGTTGTTCCCAATGGACCTGGACATGGATGTGGCCATAATTTGTTAGGAACCGCAGGTGTCGAAGCGATCATTGCTTTGAAAGAGATTATGGATATTGAGGATTTAAAAGGGACGATTCGCTATTATGGGTGTCCAGCAGAAGAAGTGCTCTCAGGTAAAACGTTTATGGCCCGTGCAGGAGTGTTTGATGATTTAGATTGTGCACTTACTTGGCATCCTGGAACTGCAAACTTCAGTGTTAATATGAGTACTCAAGCAATGGTATCAATTAAATATCATTTTAAAGGAATAACAGCTCACGCAGCAGGTGCGCCAGAGGCTGGTCGCAGTGCACTTGATGCAGTTGAATTAATGAACGTAGGGTCAAATTACTTAAGGGAGCATATCCCTGAAGGCTCAAGGATTCATTATGTCATTACAAATGGTGGCTTAGCTCCAAATATTGTTCCAGACCATGCAAGTGTATGGTATTACTTAAGAGCAACTACAAAGGATGAAGTAGATGATATTCTTAGGAGGGTACATAATATAGCTCAAGGTGCGGCCTTAATGACAGAAACAGAGGTTCATCATGAAATTCTCGCATTTGCTTATGATACATTACCGAACGATGTATTAAATAATCTTATGTATGAAAATATGAAACTAGCTGGGTCACCACTTTTTACAGATGAAGAATATATTTTCGCTAGGAATATTTTGGAGACAGTTGATCCCAAAGTTGTAAAAAATTCAAAGAAATTATTTGGTAATCCTGTAGATGATCTTTTGCCAACTGGATACTATTATTACCCACAGTTAAAGGGTACAACGATGGCAGGATCAACAGATGTTGGAGATGTAAGTTGGATTGTGCCGATTGGGCAAGTCATGACCACATGTGCTCCTGTTGGTGTACAAGCGCATTCTTGGCAGGCGACCGCTTGTTATGGGTCATCGATTGGTTACAAGGGAATGCATCTGGCTGCAAAAACAATGGCTCTGTCTATGTACGACCTTTTATTACAATCAGAAGTTTTAGTAAACGCTAAGAAAGAATTCGAAAGAAATTGTGGTGGGAAACAATACACTCCTGCGATTCCAAGTGATGTAATGCCCCCGGTTCCAACAAAGTTAAATCGAAAAAAACTTGTTTCACTAAGGTGAATTGGGTAAAAAGGCTGGTCCAACCAGCTTTTTTTTATGAATGAAAATAGAGTATGTGCAAATATCGAGAATTTAGTGCATATATAGAAAAAGTTGTGCATATTTTGATGCCTCTTGTGCATATATCAAAAATTCTTGTGCATATACCAGAAACCTCGTTCATATCCAAGAAAATGTCACATTTCATACCTCTCATGGACAGGGATTTAGGGCAAATAAGTAGAACTTCTTATTAAAATGAGAAAGGAGTTTAATAAATGATAAAAAAGCCAATAGAAAAATCAAGGAAATTAAGTAAATTAGAAGCTTTAATCCGAAGAGTGCATAAGTCTCATTCATCCTATTCAAAGATTGAGAGAGAGTTATCTAGAAATTTAGCAGGTTATCGTGGTGAAAAGTCTTTTTGTTATTATTTGGAGGAGGTTGACTCGCAGAAGTATATAATCTTTCATGGCTTAAGGCTCAAGCACAATGATCAATATTTTCAAATGGATGTAGTCATTATTTCTGTTGTTTTTATTCTAATCATAGAAGTAAAGAACATAGCTGGAACTATATTTTTTGATCAAGAACTTCATCAATTAATTAGAAAAATGGAACATCTCGAGGAAGGGTTTGTAGATCCAATTGTTCAAGTTCAAAGTCAGTCTTCAGAATTCACAAGATGGATAAAAAAGTTAGAACTGCCTAATGTCCCCGTCGAGACTCTCGTAGTAATTAGTAATCCTTCAACTATAATCAAAAGTAATAAACAAATATCCCATCTTGTTAGCCACAGTTCAAATTTCAATCGTGCATTAGAATTACTCGAAAAAAAATATAAGCAGGCTTGCTATACGAAAAAAGACCTCCAAAAGCTCTCTTCACGATTAATAACCAAACACATTTCTCATGATCCTGATGTATTCGAGTTATATCAACTTGATAAGAATGATATTGTTAGAGGGGTGCATTGCCCAAAGTGTAGTAAAATCCCGATGAAAAGAATGCTTGGGAAGTGGTGTTGTGATCAATGTAAGTACATATCAAAAAACGCCCATGTAGACTCTTTAAAGGACTATTCATTATTGGTTCGACCTACAATAACAAACGAACAATTAAGGGAGTTTCTTCAATTACCTTCTAGATCTATCGCTACATCAATATTGAAATCTCTGAAACTAGAGTCCAGTGGTAAAAACAAAGGAATCATTTATAGATTTAATTAATTTTTGGCTCGGATTTTATTGATGACATGTTCTAATATATAGTAAGAAGTTCAAAAGACTGTGATGCACATCACATCTTTTGAAAAGAATCTTTGTTACCATTAGTTACATTAACTTAGTAAATATAGTATTTATGTCCATGCTATATTTTAACTTCGAAATTAATTGAGGAGTGATTACCTATGGCAGATCAATCTTTATATGAAAAATTTGGTGGGGAAGAAACGATTGGCAAGGTTGTAGATTACTTTTATGATGAGCTAGTCTTAAAGGATCCAACTGTAAAAGATTTCTTTATTCACACTCATATGGAAAAACAGCGTAAGCATCAAACAAAGTTTATAAGTTTTGCATTAGGTGGTCCTAACCAGTATACGGGTACATCAATGGCTGCAGCTCATAAAGGCATGAATATTCAACCAGAACAATTTCAAGCAATTGCTAAACACCTACATGATGCACTTGCCCACTTTGGTGTAGCTGAATCAGACATTGAACAAGTAATTGCTAAGGTTGCGACACTAAAAGACGATATTATTTATAAATAAAATGAAGAACTTCTGTCTTTGTGCAGGAGTTCTTTATTTTTTTTACAATTATAATCAGCTAAAATGGTTATTAGGTGGTAACATATATATTTTGAAATAACGCTCTGGTGAAAAGGAGAATAAATGATGAAAAATGTTCAGAATGAGATAGAAACAATAACATTAGGAATGGGTTGATTTTGGGGACCAGATGCTCGGTTCGGGCATTTACCTGGAGTGGTTATCACACGTGTTGGATATGCGGGTGGCACAACCCAAGCCCCTACTTATAAACAGATGGGAGATCATACAGAAACTCTCCAAATTGAATTTAATCCTAAGGTCATATCGTTTAGGAATCTTTTAAAAGTGTTTTGGGAAAACCATAATCCCAATAGAGCATTGTATAAAGAACGACAATATATCTCTATTATTCTTTATCAAAATGAAGAACAAAGAGTATTAATTGAAAAGATGAAAAGTGAATTAGAATATGAGTTAAAAGAAGAGATTCAAACAGAGGTTTCACCATGTAAACATTTCACTTTGGCAGAGGACTATCATCAAAAATATTATTTAAAGAAGTATCCCGATGCTGTAGAGAAAATGAGAACAATCTATCCTACAGACGACGAATATTTTAGTTCGACTCTTGTAGCTAGATTAAATGGATTTGTGAAAGGATATGGTACCCTAACTAATATAAAAGAAGAGATTAGATCGTGGAACACTTCGCAAGTGAATCAAACAAAACTAATTGATTTGATTAATAGTATAAAATGGTAAATACTTTCACAATGATTTTGTATAAAACTTCCAAAAATAAACAATAACAATACATGAAAGAATCGTGAGACAATAGATTATATAAACTGATATATTTTTAAGGAGATTAGCATGAACATAAACATTGGGTGTATTGTTGACGTAGAAACAACTGGGCTAAGCCCAGATTACGATGAAATGATTGAAGTAGCACTAATTCTATTTTCGTTCAATAAGAAGACAGGCGAAGTAATCGATATACTTGAGGAGCATACTTATTTAAGGGAACCTTTAGCAGCTACTGCTAGATCAAATTATGATGCAGCTTATAGAGTACATGGCATACCCTTTAGTGATGTAAAGGGGAAAGAGTTCGATGATTACCTTATTAATGAAACGTTTAATAAAACGGATTTAATCATTGCACATAATGCTTCATTTGATAGAAGCTTCTTATTTAGAATGTATCCAAATATTAATGAGAAGAAATGGTATTGTTCCATGAGAAATATCAAATGGAAAGATTATGGGTTTCTAAATAAGAAGCTTCTTACCTTGGTGAAGGGGCATAGAATTGCCTCCACTCAATCACATAGAGCATTAGATGATACAATTCAGCTATTGAATTTATTAAAATTAAAGAGTCCAAAAGATGAATTCTATTTAAAAGAGCTAATAACTACTAAAGCAATGCGCAAATATCAACCTAAAGTAAAGATGGATTTTCAGCCTAAAAAAACAGGGTCGAGTTTTTTTGTGTGATAAATTATTGCGGTGTCCGGAACGAAGAACTTAGTTCAAATTCTATCAACTAAAAGTCTAAATAGTAAGAGCCTATCTCTTTTGTAGACAGGCTCTTTCTTTGTTTAATTCTTATAACAAGGACATTAATGATCCACCAATTGCACCAATCACAACAATTACCCAAGCGGGGAGCTTCCAGTACACTAACATGCTAAATAATAATGCTGCGAATACAAAATCAATAGGTTCTAGGATAGAACTAGTAAAAATAGGATGATAAAATGCGGAGATTAATATTCCGACAACTGCGGCATTCACACCCATCAATGCTCCTTTTATTTTTGGATTTCGACGTAGAGAGTCCCAAAAAGGTAGTGTTCCTAAAATAAGGAGAAATGCTGGTAAAAAAATAGCGATCGTGGCGATTAGTCCACCTTTCCATCCATCTATTACAGCACCAAGATAGGCTGCAAAAGTAAATAATGGGCCTGGTACAGCTTGTGCGGCACCGTAACCCGCAAGGAAGGCTTCTTCGCTCATCCAACCGGTTGGTACAAATTCACGTTCTAATAAAGGAAGTACAACATGGCCACCACCGAAAACAAGAGAACCAGATCTATAGAAACTATCGAACATAGCAATCCAATTTAAGGGAGATATTTCTCTTGCAATTGGTAAAATAAATAATAAACCAAAAAACAATGATAAGCATATGATTGCTAAACGTCGAGAGATTGGAAAGTGAATTCTAGAATCATCACTTTCACTATGCTGCTTATAGAGAAGATAACCAATAAATCCTGAAATAAGGATTACCCCAACTTGAGTAAAGGCGGTTTGCCATAAAAGCGTACTTATTAACGCGAATAGAGCAATTGTTTTTCTTTTTGTATCAGGTGTAAGTTTTTGCGCCATACCTACAATCGCATGGGCGACAACAGCAACTGCTACTATTTTTAATCCATGAATCCAACCGGCATCACCAATGTTAAGTTCATTTAAAATATTTGCAAATACAATGAGTGCTATAACTGAAGGAAGCGTAAATCCAATAAACGATGTAATGCCACCCAAAACGCCAGCGCGCATGACTCCAATCCCAATTCCAACCTGACTACTCGCTGGTCCAGGTAAAAATTGACACAACGCGACTAAGTCTGCATAGCTTTTCTCATCCATCCATTTTCTTCTTCGAATGTACTCTTCATGGAAATATCCTAAATGTGCAACAGGACCTCCGAATGAAGTGAATCCAAGCCTAGTAGATACAAGTAAAATCTCTAATAGAGTATTAATCATATTTGATTGATCTTTTTTCACTATTTCACCTCAACTATCTTTTTCATATAATAAAGAATCATTTAAAATTGTAGCATGTTTATACATCCTTTAAAAGCCAAGAGGGTAATTTACAAAAGCTTAACGATTAGAATAGAAAAATAACTCCTGTGCTTAGCACAGGAGCACAGGAGTTACTATTATTTCTTAAAGATCCCAAAAGGCTTTCCAACAGGCAATACGACTTGACCAAAATGATTATTTAATACGGCAGCAGCTGAGCCATAAAATGATAATAAAGCAATGATGAGTTCAGAAACAGCAGCAAGCATATGTGTTGCTTCATGCATAATACCCAATGAACTTAATGATAATCCGATAAATAAGAAATCAATAAATACAAAGATAAAGAAAAGCACTTTATGTGTTTCCATTGCTCCAATAGTCATATAGATACTGAAGATTAAATATCCAATAAATGCAACTCCAAGTTGCTTCGGATCAACATTTGCAGCGAGGTTTTCACCAAAGAAACCTAATTGGATCAACCACGATGTTCCTACACCAAACCAAAACAAGCCAAATGCTCCGAACGCAGTAGTTCCAAATGTGTTGTTATGTTTAGCATCCTGGACACAAGCGAATAGTTGAGCGATTCCACCCAAGAAGAATGCCCAAGGGATAACAAATGACAAGCCCTCTGTTAAGCCTAGTTTTTGTGATGATGCTACAAGCGTTACCATAGCTAGTCCAAAAAGTCCTAGTGCTGAAGGGTCTGCTGTTGTAATTTTGACATGTTGTGTATTCTGATTTTCCATTGTTACCTCCTAAAAAAACATACTTAAATAAAATACAGAAAATAAGAGGGAGTGTCAATTGATTTTTAGTGAATTTTACACATGAATAGTCGAAACTTTTTTCCATTAATAGTGTAAGCGTTTGTCAAAATAATTAATCATAACTACCGATTAAAATTAGTGGATAAGTATCCTTTGTGTTTCATTCCTTACAAATACACTTTGATTGATGATTTATTATATAATAATAAAGAAATAGAATATCCTTTCATTTGTCAGGAGGAAACAACCGTGTTTAAGGATATCAATATAAAAGAGTTAAATGAATTACAGAAGAAGAAAGAACTGATCTTCATTGATGTTCGATCGCCTTCAGAATTTAAGGAAAGCACCATACCAGGTAGCAGGAATATTCCTATTTTTAATGATGAGGAACGTGCTGAAATAGGCACAATTTATAAGAAAGTAAGTGTTGAAGCAGCGAAGCAACGAGGACTTGAAATTGTTTCTGCAAAGCTACCAACATTTATAAAAGAGTTTCAAGAAATTGAAGGAGACAAATTGGTTTATTGCTGGCGTGGTGGGATGAGAAGTAAAACCTCTGCAACAGTTACAGATTTAATGGGCATTAAGGTTTTTCGTTTACTGGGTGGTTTAAATGCATATCGTAAATGGGTTGTTGATGAACTTGAAAATTGGGTTGTAAAGCCAGATGTTTATATCCTTAATGGTCTAACAGGAACAGGTAAAACTGCCATACTAAAACGACTTCATCAGAAAGAACACCCTGTGATTGATTTAGAGGGGTTAGCTGGGCATCGAGGATCAACTTTTGGACAAGTTGGACTTCAACCAAATAATCAAAAGATGTTTGATTCTCTCCTTCTAAAAGAATTAGAACGTATCAAGGATGAATCATATGTTTTATTCGAGGCGGAGAGTAAACGTATTGGTAAAATTGCGTTACCTGACTTCTTAATGAAGAAAAAAGAACTCGGAAAGCAATTATTTATTGAGTTGCCAATTGAAGAAAGAGTGAAACATATATTAGAGGAGTACAATCCTTCTGGGTATCAACAGCAATATATTGAAGCATTTCAAGTGATCAAAAATCGGATACACACACCCATTTCTAGGGAAATTGAAACCAACTTACTGTCTGGCAATTTTGCTTCTGCTATTCATCTCTTGCTTGAATTTTACTATGACCCACGATATAAGCATACAAGTTTGTTATATCCTGAGCATAATATTGTGAAGGTGAAAGCAAAGAATGTGAATGAAGCTGCCGAAATGATTGAAGAGATACTTTGTAAAGAAGTGAAAATAAATGGAATGCCTACGAAGTAAAGGTAAAAATTATTGAAATGATAAGGAGAAAACATGATAAAATTTGATAGACCTTCAATTGATTCCTTTTTTAGGACCCTAAATATTCTTGACTTTGATGTGGATCCATCAGAAGAGAAGATTGTTTATTCCACTAATCTTAACGGATATTATAACCTTTGGGGGATGAACTTAAAGCAAGGATATCCCTATCAACTAACGACAGTAAACCAAATGAACTCATTTGTTAAATTTGATCCAAATGGAAAACACATTCTAACAGGATATGATACAGACGGTGATGAAGATTATCATATTTATGCTTTGCCTACCAATGGAGGCGAAACAACTCCTTTATTAAAGACTACCCAAGAAAAGTACTATTTCGGAGATTTGTCTGAAGATGGACAAACACTTTATTATACAACAAGTGTTGATAATCCAAACTATCTGAATATAGAAAGACTTAATCTAGTAAATGGTAAGGTAGAGCGACTAGTCACAGGTGAGGGTGGTCCTTGTGATTTGTTAGCAGTAAGCCCTGATGAAACAACCTTTGCTTATACTAAAGCTGTTGGTAATACAAGTGAGTATGGATATCTATTCATTGATAAGAAGGAAGTTGCAATTACCCCGTCTCAAGAGGAGGCACACCGTGTTCAGCAAGCCGTATATTTTGATCATAATTTAGTATTAATGTTGACCAATTATCAAACGGAGTTTAGTTATCTTGCAACATATTCAATTAGTGAAAGAAAGTTCGAGAAACTAATTGCAGTTGAAGGACATGAACTTTCAGATTTAACTTTAGACAAGGGTAGTAATAAAGTTTATTTCGTTGCACAAAGAGGTGTAGAAGATTCTTTATATGAATATAATCTCTTAACAAAAGAACTAAACGTAATAAAGACTCCTTTCGATATAGTCGATAGGTTAGTTTTAGGGAAAAAAGGGAGTTTATTTGCACTTGGACGTTCGTCTACTTTACCAGCTAATTTATTCCGTTATACTGATGCAAAAGCATGGGTGCAATTATCAGAACATAAGATTATTGGGGTAAGTGATTCAGAGTTAATTGAACCTGAAGTATTTACATATTCAAGTTATGATGGACTAGAAATTGAAGGATTGTTCTATTCCCCCAATCCAGAGAACGATAATGGCTATACAATTCTTTGGCCTCATGGAGGACCTCAGCATGCGATTAGAAAGAATTTCAGTCCATTATTCCAATATTTGTGCACACAAGGGTACCGGGTATTTTCTCCTAACTTTCGTGGAAGTACTGGATATGGAGAAAGCTTTATGAAGCTTGTTAATAAGGACTGGGGTGGAGGGCCTCGCTTAGATATTCTGACTGGGATGGATTGGTTAGATAACCAAGATAAATCTACTAGAGATAAGTGGTTTTGTATTGGGGGAAGTTATGGAGGTTATATGACACTCCTTCTGCACGGACGTCATCCAGATCGCTTCAATGCATTCGTTGATATCTTTGGACCTAGTAATTTATTTACAACGATTGAGACTGCGCCAGAGCATTGGAAAGAAGCTGACCGAGAGCTCATTGGGGACTCTGTTGTTGACCGTGATAAATTAATAGAAGACTCGCCGATGACCTATATCGATCAAATGACAAAACCTATGTTAGTTATTCAAGGTAAAAATGACCCAAGAGTAGTGAAAATCGAATCTGATGTAATCGTTCAAGCGATGCAGGAACGTGGTCAAGATATCGAATATCTTGTGTTGGAAGATGAAGGACATGGCTTTTCGAAAACAGAAAATGCAATTAGAGTATATAAGCAAATGGTAGATTTCTTAAATAAATATTTAAAGTAAGTGATTGACCCCCTTATTCTAAGTAAGGGGGTAGTTTGTTTTTTGTAACTTTGAACATATATCCGTTATTATCCTAATAAAAAATAGTTCGTACTACATAATTCAAATTTTAATGAGGAAACTATTTATGTCAGTTACTATCTACATAAAGGAATGAAGCGGATGGATAAAGAGATGGAATATGGAAAAGATTATAAATTTATTCCAGTAACATCAATTGCTAGTGGACTAGGACAACTAGTGGCACCTGATGTTTATTGTTACACAAATCAAGTTGTAAACATGTGTGTTGTTGGTACCACTGATCATTTTGTTCTAATCGATGCTGGTATGCCAAGGTCTTCAGACGATATTCTATCGATGGTAGAGGAGCAATATGGAAATGGCAGTCGTCCTAAAGCCATCATATTAACACATGGGCATTTTGATCATATTGGGGGAATAATTGAACTAGTTAATAAATGGGAAGTTCCAGTATATGCCCATGAATTAGAGTTACCATATTTAAGAGGTGAAAAGAGTTATCCACTTCCTGATTCAACCGTAGAGGGTGGAATGGTTGCGAAGATGTCTCCGATGTTCCCTAATGAACCAATTGACTTAACAAACCATGTTAATCCTCTTCCTCCGAACGGAAGTGTTCCAGAAATGCCAGAGTGGCGGTGGATTCATACACCAGGACATAGTCCAGGACATGTTTCGTTTTTTAGAGAGGAAGACCGTACATTAATTGTGGGAGATGCATTTGTTACAGTTAAACAAGATGAATTATATAAGGTCTTCACTCAACAAAAAGAAATAAATGGCCCTCCCAGATATTTAACAACTGATTGGCAGGCTGCATGGGATTCTGTTCGAGAATTAGAGAAGCTTAAACCTCTAGTTGCAGTGACGGGTCATGGGGCACCAATGTCGGGTAAAGAATTGGAAGATGGGTTAAAAAGACTTGGCAATCAATTCGAAACCATCGCCATTCCTGATTACGGTCAATATATAAATAAAAATAATCTACACTAGATAAATTACATATGTTACATAGAATCTCCTTTGGTACTAATAGATCCTTAGGAGATTTTTGTTTATGGTCGTAAATGAGTATTTTGGATAGAAATTGCCAATTCACTTCTATATAATTGATGGTGGGATATTTAATTAAAAGTGAAACCATATTAAATTCCATTCGTACATGTAATTATCACCATTTAAATACTACGAATACGAATAGGAGGTGTAGTGTTTAATGAGTTTTTTTAAGAAGCTATTTGGACAAAAAGAAAAAGTAACAGTGGTAGAAGAAAGAACAGCACTCACGATCAAAGTGGGTGATATTGTTACGTATGACCTTGAGGATTTTGAAGTGGTTGGTAAATTGACTTATCATTCTCATGGATTTGAATGGTTAGCATATCAGTTACAGGGGATTGGTAAAACAATTTGGTTAAGTGCTGAAATGGATGATGAACTTGGTGTAGCCATTTATGAGAAACTACCTTTGAAGCTTCATGAACCCATGCCAAAAGAGCTTATCCAAGATGGAATTAAGTATTATTTGGATGAATCTGGTGTAGCAAGGGTCAAAGGTGAAGGACGAGGACAGAATGTTAACAACGCAGAATGTAAATATTTCGACTATTGTGATGAGGATGAGGAGAAATTTCTTTCTGTTGAGATTTGGGGATCTGAGATTGAAGTAAGTTATGGTTTTGAAATTGAGGAATATGAATTAAAAATTATTGCTGGAAGCTAATAATAGGAGGAATGAAGATGTTTTCATTTTTTAAGAGAGTAAAAACGGTTGTAGGTTCTGAGTTAAATGCAATGTTAGATAAAGCGGAAGATCCAGTTAAAATGCTCGATCAATTCATGCGTGAAATGGAAGCTGATATTCGTGATGCAGAAGCCGCGGTTGCTAAACAAATTGCGAATGAAAAGATGCTACAAAAGAAGGTTGATGAAGCCCAAAAGATGGTAGCAAAGCGTGAGGAGCAAGCAATAAAGGCGTTAGAAGCAGGAAATGAAGATTTAGCAAGAAGAGCACTAGAAGATAAGAAAGCCCAAAGTGCGACTGCAGATTCTTTAAAAGAGTCTTATGTAAGAGCTAAGCAAGATGCTGATTCTTTAAGAGCAAAGCTAGATGAGATGAAAAGTGAATACAATCAAATGAAGCTAAAGAAAGACTCATTAAAAGCAAGAGCTCAATCAGCACAAACAAGAACAAAAATGAATCGTGCAATGTCTGACATTGGTGGTGATCAATCTCGTCAAGGATTTGAAAGAATGGAAGAGAAGGTTCTTCGTTTCGAAGCAGAAGCAGAAACAAGTGAGGATTTACGTTCTTCGAATCGTAGTTTAGATGATGAGTTTGCTTCACTTGAGAAAAATAGTGGTGTCGATGATGAATTAGCTGCTTTGAAAAAAAGACTTGGTCAAGAATAACGAATAGGTAAATGGCTGATTTGAGAATGCTTGAATAGCAAATGTTTAAATCAGCCTATAGTTTGAATGAAAAGTAGGTGAAACTATGAATAAACCACTTCTGGCTTTTATTCTCTCAATTAATATGTTGTTATTATCTGCTTGTTCATCAGAGGGAGGATTGTTCAAAGAAGGTGTAGGAGAATTTATCAATAATGAATATATAATTCATGATACTGTTAACGATACGACCGATTCTTCTAATTATTCTGAGGTGTATATAGCAGAAAACAAAACTATACCTGAAGTAACAGCAAATATTACATCACATGAAAAACCAAAGGAGATTAGTGATTTAGTCGAAGGGAAACAGGCTCTAATTTATGATAACTTATTCGTCATTATAACTGAGGATCCAGAAAATCCGTCAAATACTTTCATTGAAATTGCTAATCATGATTTTGTTCGTAACAATTATTCTCCAAGTTTTTTTAATGGTTTATTTTTACTTTGGGTATTAGATGACGTACTTGATGTAGATGATTGGGGAAAGAAACGTAATAATCAGTGTAAGCTTAATCCTGAAAATTGCTATGGTGGCTATGGTTATTCAGGTGGAGGCTTTAAAGGAATAAATAAAACACCAACTGTTCGTGGAGGAAGTTCATCAGTTAGAGGTGGAGGACCAGGAGCAGGTAAATAGAAGGGAGTATGAGTATGGAACCATTTTTATTAACAATATTATACTTTTTCATTGCCATTATTATTGTCATTATTGGTTTAGCAATATTTGAAGCCTTAACAAAACAATATAAAGATTGGGATGAAATTAAAAAGGGCAATCAAGCTGTTGCATTATCAATTATTGGAAAGATTATAGGGATTTGTATTATCCTAGCTTTTTCAATTTATCATAGCTCACATATTCTAGACACACTTATTTGGGGAGTAGTCGGGGTTATACTACAAATGATCGCATATCTTCTTTTCGAATTATTTACTCGTAAATTTTCTGTGGAAGAACAATTGTTAAAGGGTAATTTAGCTGTTGGAATCATTAGTTTTGGAGTATCTGTTGGATTAGCCTTTGTTATAGGAGCATCTATTACTTGATTGAAATGTAGAAAGGACCATTGAGAATGCAGGATGGCTTAAGAAAAGCAAAAGCGATTTATTGGGCATCAGGGATCGTTTCGATATGTGGGATCATCTTTGAGGTCCTGTTTGGTGCAGCAGGTTCTTACATATTGGGGGATGGTGTAAAGCAATACACGTTAACCATCTCCCTCTTTCTTACTGGTATGGGGATAGGGTCTGTGCTGAGTGAAAAAGTCACACGGAATCTTATTCTTTCTTTTGTTTGGATTGAGTTTCTCATTGCCTTAATAGGTGGGTTCTCTATCTTTCTTTTGTTTGGGGTAACAGCTTATTTAAGTGCTGGAACTGATGCCTTTTTTCTTTACTCAATTACCTTACTGGTAGGTGCGTTAACAGGTGTAGAGTTACCCATTTTAATTAGAAAAGCAAATGAAATTGGAGAAAATTTAAATCGAAGTGCAGCAAGGGTTCTATTTTCAGATTATACAGGTGGTTTAATTGGTGGTCTATTATTTGTTTATATATTACGACCACAATTAGGATTAGTCAAAACAGCGTTTGTAGTTGCACTTATTAATGCATGTGTCTCTATGTGGCTATTGAATTACTTTAAAAAGGAAATAAGACATTCAAAACGCCATGGAATTGCAGGTCTTTTTATTATACTTCTATTATTAGCTGGAGTCTTTTTTGGAGAAGAGATGGCATTTAACTTTGAGCAAAGGTTATACCGTGATCCTATTGTGTATTCAGAGCGTTCAAATTATCAACAAATCATTTTAACCAAAGAACAGGGAGATTTAAGATTGTTTCTAGACGGTCAACTTCAATTTAGTTCATCTGATGAATATCGATATCATGAAACACTTGTTCACCCACCAGTTGTGTTAGCAAAAGAAAAGGCAAATGTATTGATTCTTGGTGGTGGAGATGGTTTAGCGATAAGAGAGTTAAAGAAATATAATGAAATACAGAACATAACTGTTGTTGATTTAGATCCTCGAATTATTGAGCTTGCTAAAACAAATCATGAAATAAAAGAATTGAATAATCAAGCTTTTCAGGATAAAAGAGTTAGAGTAAAGAATATGGATGCCTTCACCTTTTTAAAAAATACTCAAGGTTTTTATGATATTATTATTGTTGATCTTCCAGACCCTAATAATGAGACTTTAAACAAGCTATATACACTAGAATTTTACCAGCTTATTAGAAATCACTTATCACCAGGAGGAAGTGTAATGGTACAGGCAACAAGTCCGACATTTGCAACAGAGGTTTATTGGGGTATTGAGAAAACCATTTCTGCTGCTGGACTTCATACTTCAACACTGCATGTTGATATCCCAAGTTTTGGTGATTGGGGGTTTATTCTAGCGAAGCGTGAAGAGTTTGATTTAGAGGAAATAGATATCACGGTTGAAACGAAATTTCTAACTAATGAGTTAATAAAGGGAATGGGTATATTCGGAAAAGATATAGATCAAACGATTATCGATGAATCTGGAAACGAAATTTCTCTTGAGGTGAATACACTGATTCACCCTGTATTATTAGAAAAATATATGCAAGCTTGGCAACATTACTAATTAAAAGCTTATTTTGATTAATTGTAAGAGGTGCTTAAAATGAAAGAAGTACAGGAATTTCTGAAGGTCTACCAAAAGGAAATGAATTGGGAAATCAGTAATGAAAATTACGAAGAAGCAAAAACATCTTTATTACATAACTATATGCTTTTGACTACTGAGGTAAGTGAGATTGCTGAAGAGATACGGTCAATAATCAATGAAACAAGAATTAGCCACCCGGAAGATATCGAATTTGCTTTTAAAGAAGCTAAAGATAAACATAAAGAAAATATTGGGAATGAGATAGCTGATTGCTTTGCTTATTTAATTAAGTTTGCTAATTATTTTGAAATAGACTTAGAGGAGAGTTTTTACTCGAAGATGAAGGAAGTTCAACTTAGAAAGAATAAGGATGTATAAAAATACTTAAATGACATCGCGTAAAAATTTAGTATAAATACTTCTATATTTGTTAAGTCTTCTATTATGGGAATTGATAGGAGAGGGAGAAATATGATTTCATTTCGAGGAGATGCTCACAAACTTTACTTGAAACTCAAACAAACACCAATAGATCAAATGAAAGAAATTAAAGTGATAACTGAGATTAAAGAATTTCAAGATTATTACAAAAATCTTGACAGTTCCATATTAAAAATTATTTATTATCGAATGATCAAAGAGAAAAATGGATCAGGAATTATACCGATATTTGTCACATCTGTTCCGTGGTTTTTCTTTCTGTTTTCAAAGCAATTACAGCAAATCTTATTTAAAGAAGGAAGTTTTTTATGGGTTCTATTTAGCTTCATTTATCTGTTTACTTTAACAGTTAGTGTAATTATTCATTTTCGAGAAAAAGCATGGGCAGCGGTTCATATAGAAATCATTCAAGACATATTGAAGACTAGAAAAGACAAGGAAGTATCAGAGCAGTTTACATAATATAGTGAAGAGTTCTATACTAATTAATACACGAGTAAACTGGAGGCTGTTACCCAAATTGGGTACAGCCTTTTTTCATAAAAAATAAAAAGGATCATAGGATCTCTTTGCTTATTTAATAGAATTAATAAATCTCTACATTCATGTATTGATATAGATGTTTCCCTATGATATATTTAATTAAAGAAAGCGTTTGCGTAAAAACGGAGCATGTTATTTATTGACTCAACCTTTAACGGTCGAGATTTTAATTGCTCATTTGTGCAAGCGATTGCACTTAAAGGAAGGGGATAAAAAAGTGAAAAAACAAAGAAAGTGGATGTCTATTAGTTTGATTTTTGTTCTTTTAGTAAGTCTTTTTTCAAACTACGTGCCTAGTACTGAAGCAAATGCTAATGTTTCTAGTCCGGTATTGAATCAGGATGGAACTGTTACATTCTTTTATAATGATAATGTAGCAGATCGGGTGCGTGTGGCAGGAGGTTTTACAAATTGGCAGGACAACGCCTTAGAGATGGTAGAGAGTGAAGGAGTTTGGTCAGTTACAACTGGTGTTCTAACTCCTAATACATATCAATACAAACTGATTGTTAATGAAGATCAATGGATACTAGATCCTCTTAATAACCAAGAATCTGGAGGCAATAGTTTACTTGTAATAGAAGGATTAAATCTTGATCAAAATGCTGCTCTAGTAGAAGTTGGAAGTGAAATCGCTCTTAAGGCGCAGAAAATTAACGGTGATGGGTCTCAGGAAGATATTTCAACAACTGTTAATTGGACACTTCAAGATAGCGCGAGTGGTGTTGAAATTGTAAACGGATCCAATTTAAGAGTATCAACGAGTGCAACAGTTGGATCAGTTGTTAAAGTTGAAGCTGAACAAGACGGATACAAAACAACTAAGGAATTAACGATTAGTGAAAAACTAAATGAATATACAGTTAATTATTACAGAACAGACAACAATTTAGATAGTTGGGATATGTGGATTTTTGACGGTGGCTATGCTGCTGCTGGTTATGAATTCCAAAGTATAAATGGTACTGATTATAAGTTTGCTAAAGGTGTTCATCGTTTCCCTGGTAACGAGATTAAAATAATTCCTAGAAAAGGAGATTGGGAGACTCAGGATAATCAGTATATAGTACAAATGCCCGAAAATTCAAACTCAACTGAGGTGTGGTTGGTTCAAGGATTCGCAACTATTTTCACAAGCGAAGAATCAGCTATTGATGCTTTAGTTGGGCCACCTCCTGCACAACGTAAAATACAATTTGTTTATGAAAGAAATAATGGTGATTATGATGATTGGAATATGTGGACCTGGCAAACTGGTGTGTCAGATGGGCAAAAGGATTTCCAAGAGATAACAGAAAAAGGTGCAGTTTCAACCTTTGAAATTGGCCCTAATACAACAAGTGTGGGCTTTGTTTTAAGACAAGGAACTGATTGGGTTGTAAAGGATCCTTTCGGAGAAGATCGTTATATTAATGCAGAACCAAGCCAGATGCTTACAAAGGTATTTGTTAAAGAAGGTGTCGAAGAAATTCGTATAGTTCCTTCAGTAAATGGTCCAAGAATAGATGATGGAAACATAACTTTTTATTATCGAGACCAGGAGTTGTATGAACAAAATGCTATGAATACTCTAGATGGAGTTAAAGTGAAAGTTTCTGGGGAAGAGTATGAAATGGTCTACAACCCAGAAAATGAATACTTTGCTTATACACTGGAAAATGCAAGCGAGGGTAGCTATCAATATAGTTTTCTAGTAACCGTTGATGGTGAAACTCGTGAACTAAACGATCCATTTAATACAGATCAAAATGGAGAATCGATTGTAGAATTCTTTAACCCTGATATCAAATTGAGTACGGAATTAACTAAATCATCAATTGATTACTCTGAAAATACTGTTTTAGCAGTATCTGTGGATCAACCAGAACTAATTCAGGAACTATATATTGATGTAACATCACTTGGAGGAACTCCTAAATTAGACATTGATCTAAGTTTAATGTCACAAACAATCGCTGTTAATGATTCTGTTACAGCAGGAAAGAAACAACTTCCCTTAACACTTGTTGATATTTATGGAAATAAGCATACTGAAATCGTTGAACTAACTGTTGTTCCTAAACAAGCAGTTGGAGACATTGGTTTTGACTGGGATGAGGCAAGAATTTACTTTATGTTAACAGACCGATTTGAAAATGGAGATTTAGCTAATGATGATCCTAATGGAGCAAATTATGATTTATCACACCCTGAAACATATCATGGCGGTGATTTCCAAGGAATTATCGATAGGTTAGATTACCTTGAGGACCTAGGGATTAATACCATTTGGATTACACCTATTGTTGATAACATTGAATGGGACCTAAGGTATGATAAGAATGGAAATCAGTTTGCTTATCATGGATATTGGGCAGATGATTTTACAAAGCTCGATGAGCATCTAGGAGATTTAGATACATTTAAGGAATTAATTGATAAAGCACATGACCGTGGAATTAAACTAATGGTTGATGTCGTGTTAAACCATACAGGTTATGGATTAAAAGAAAATGATCCTAGCAATAGTCTAAACATCCCATTATATCCTACTGATGAGGATCGTAAAAGATTCGAAGGCATGCTTAGAGATGGTGGAACTGATGTTATACAAGGGGAATTAGCTGGATTACCGGACTTGATTACAGAAGATGCTATTGTAAGAGATCAAATTATTAAGTGGCAAACAGATTGGTTAGAGAAGGCCCAAACTGATCGTGGAGATACGATTGATTATTTCCGGGTTGATACTGTTAAACACGTTGATGATACAACTTGGAAGGCATTTAAAAATGAATTAACTAAAATCAAACCAGACTTTAAAATGATCGGTGAACACTATGGGGCTACGATAAATAACACAGGTGGCTACTTAAATAGCGGGCAAATGGATTCACTACTAGACTTTGACTTTAAGTATCAAGCTGAATCGTTTATTAATGGAGATTTGGAACAGGTTGCAGCAAACCTTGAATATCGAAATAACAATTTAACTAGTTCTGCTACACTTGGACAGTTCTTAAGTAGTCATGATGAAAATGGTTTTTTAACAGAACGTGCTGATGGTGATATTTCTAAACTAATGGTTGCAGCTGCACTACAAATTACTGCAAAAGGTCAACCTGTCATTTATTATGGTGAAGAGTTGGGTCAATCAGGTGATCACGCAGGTAATATGGATGCAGGAGAATTTAATGAAAATCGTGATGATATGCCATGGGAAGAGTTTGTAAATGGTAATGAAACGATGGTTTCTTTACACAACCATTATCAAAAATTATTAAACATCCGTAAGGAGTTTTCTAAGACTTTTTCTAAAGGTACTAGAGCCACTATAGCTGGTAGTGATGCTGAAAAATACCTAGTATTTGAACGTAATTATAAAAATCAGTCTGTCTATGTTGGGTTGAACGTGGATACTGAAGCTAATCAATCATCATTTACAGTAAATTATCCAGCAGGAACAACTTTGACTGATTTATACAATGGTTTAACCTATACCGTTTCAGAGGAACAAAAACTGACGGTGGATATACCTTCTCGTGCAAACGGTGGTACAGTTATACTCGTTGCCCAAGAATCGGATGAACAAGATCCAGGAAATGGAGATGGAGCGACACCACCAGGGAATGGAGATGGAGAAACACCACCAGGAAAAGGTGATGAAGGGACAATCCCAAACCAACCAAAAGAAGTGAAACCGACAATTAAAAACGGGATTGTTACAATTGAAACGAGTATGATTGAGCTATTAAAAGATAAAGCTCAATTAGAAGTAAACGTAGGTAGAAACACTGTATTCAAAGTTGCGTTTACTGAAGAACAAGTTAAACTTCTAAAAATAAAGGGCATACAAACAGTTATTTCAAACAATGATGTGGAGCTACATATTCCTACATCAAATTTACCGAACAAGGCATTTGAAATACACCTGACAAAAATGAAACCGATGAAAGAAGCGCTTAGTGAAATATATGATTTTAAACTCACTGTAAATGGCACAGAATATCATATATTTGATGAAATGATGACTTTAGTGTTTAAAATAGATTCTGAGAAAGTGAAAAATCCTAATAATGTAACTGTTCTTTACTTTAATGAAGATAAAAATCAATGGGAAGACATGGGTGGTATCTATAAAGATGGAGTAGTTACAGCACAAACGAGTCATTTCAGTATTTATGGTGGCTTTGAGAGATTCGAAGAATCAGAGAAGCTCTCTGAAATTCCAGGACCAAAAGGTGAAAATAAGTTGCCGAGTACAGCTACAAATTCGTTTAATTTATTAATGGTAGGAATCCTTTTCTCAATTGCCGGAGCTTTAATAGTACTCTTCCAAATGAGAAGGTCTAAAGGTCAAATGTAAACAAAAGAAAGCTTGTAGGACAGGTTTAATCTGACCCTACAAGCTTTCTTTCTATTTGGCTATTTTCGTATAGATTGTTGCTTTGAAATCCGCAGGCTGAATACACTCCGCGTCCGGCGGGTGACCAGTGAGCCTCCTCGTCGCTCATGCTCCTGTGGGGTCTCACTTTGGCCACAGGTCCCGGAGGAGTCTACGTGTATTCAGCCTGCTTAAACTTCGGTTTCATTTTTTATGTCTAAACCAACAAACTTTAAGAAAACAGCCTTCTATTTATATTCAACCATTTCAGATTGAACATAATGATAAAGTAATTTCGTTGTATTTTCGATGGAAGAGATATGTGTTCGTTCATAAGCATGTGAAGAGTCTATCCCAGGACCTATTAAACCATGAATAATATCATGTCCAGAGCGAATAGCTGCAGAAGCATCTGATCCATAAAATGGATAAATGTCTAATTTGTAACCAATCTTATTAGCATTAGCAAGCTCGACTAATTTCTTTCTGAAGGCATAATGATAAGGACCACTTGCATCCTTGACACAGATGGAAACCGTATATTCATCAGTAGACTGCCCATCCCCCATTGCACCCATATCAACGGCTAAGTACTCGACAGTCTCAGGAGTAATATTAGAGTTTCCACCATAACCAATTTCTTCATTATTAGAAATGAGAAAATGAGTAGTATAAGGAAGTTCAATTTTGTCTGTTTGAATCTGTTTCATTAATTGTAGTAAAATGCCAACACTAGCTTTGTCATCTAGATGACGTGATTTAATGTAACCATTTGGAAGAACTTGAACCCTTGGATCAAAAGAAACGAAATCTCCTACCTCGATTCCAAGTAATCGTATTTCATCTGCTGTATGTACTTTTTCATCAATTCTTACTTCCATATTTTCCTGGTTTCGCTCTGCGGTGCCAGCATTTTTATAAACATGGACAGTCGTTTGATGCATAAGAATGGTCCCAGTTATTTTTTTTCCTGAAGATGTCTCGATTTCACAGTATTCACCTTCAATAGAGTTGTATTTAAATCCCCCAATTAAATCAAGCTTTAGTCTACCACTCGGTTTAATCTCTTTAACGATTGCTCCTAACGTATCGACATGAGCGGTTAACATTCGATGATTTTTCTGATTCTTACCTTGAATAGTAGCGATCAGACCTCCTTTACGGTTTCGTTTTGTTTCAACATTATATTCAGCTAAAAACTTCTCAACAAATCCGATAACTTCGCTTGTATTTCCTGATGGACTCGGAATTGAAACTAATTTTTTAATAACCTCTAGGGTATCCTGTGAGTTTGGGTATGTCAAAAGTAGTTCTCCCTTCTGCTTTGGAATGTGTTGTATTACTAGTATACATTTTTTGGTTTGCGATATCACATCCTTTGGCTCTAGTCACTTATTTTTGAAGAACTTAAATAATGTAAGCGTTTAATAAATTCTATTTAATACTTAGTTTATGTGATAAACTAAGTTTGTACTAATATAGATTCTTTCATAAAGGATGAATAGGGATGAGGTTTAAATTTAAAAAACACAATACATTAAGAAATCAAATCTTGTTTGTATTTTTGCTAGTCATGCTGTTTGTTTTGACTTTTGTTGGTAGTTTAATATTTAGCCAGGTATCAGATTTATTGAAGAAAAATGCAGAGAAGCAAATTTATCAAACGGCCATTCAAGCAACAGGTAGAGTAGATTCTCTCTATGAACAAATTGACATGCTTTCAACTCAAATAGCTACAAATTCAATCGTTCAACAACAATTACAAAGGTATAATAGTGGTCATCCTTTAAGTTATCAGCAAAGACAAACCATTATGCAAATATCAAATTCATTTCAAGCCTATTCTAACGGTATTTCCAATATTGAATTGTATACATATGATTATAAGAAGATTCTCCCCCTTGACGAAGAATCTTTAATTAATCGACTTGAAGACAACTGGATCAAACTTGCTGATCAAGCTAAGGGAAAGCTTGTTTGGGTAGGCGTAGATCCTAAAGAACCAGAGTTTTTTCTTGCAATTAAACGTGTAAGTTTAATAGATAAGGGATTTTCTAATGGAGGATATCTGTTAGTTCAACTGAATGCTAATTATTTTGATTTCGTGAATAAAAGTACGGAAAAAGAGGTTATGATTCTTATTGATCAGTATTCTAATCCTATTACATCTAATTTCAATGGAAATATTAATCAATTACTTTTTGAGCATGAAAATAATATCGTCATAGGTGGAGATGAATATATTTTAATAAAAGAAGAGTCTTCTACCACTGATTGGACATTAACAATACTAACTCCTGTTGAAACATTAACAGAGGGGATTTCGATTGTAAGATCAACGATACTACTGTCAGCCGGAATAGGCGGTATTGTTTTCTTCTTATTCTCTTATATACTTTCTACACTAATTACTAGACCTATCAATCATTTAAGTAAAACGATGTTAAAAGCAAAAAAGGGTGAATTAAAGAAAACTCCTGAAACTAAATCTTCAATTGAAATCATGCATTTAAACGAATCTTACAATCAGTTAGTTGACAATACGAATCATTTAATTCAGGTAGTTTATGAAAAAGAATTAATTCGTAGTCGAACCGAATTAAAGGCTTTGCAAGCACAAATTAACCCTCATTTTTTATTTAACACATTAGATGCACTTTATTGGTCTTTAGAAGAAAAAGGTGAAAATGAGTTAGCAGAGATTGTGATCGCTATGAGTGAATTATTTCGCTATACAATAAGTAACCAAGAAAAAAATGAATGGGTTTCCCTTAAACAAGCACTTGAACATGTAGAAAGCTACATGAGAATTATGAAAATTCGATTTGGTGATCGTTTCACCTATAACATAAAAGCACCGATGGAATATGAGGAATTACAACTACCAAAGCTACTTATTCAACCTTTGGTTGAAAATGCGATCTCACATGGGATTGGCAATAAAGCAGGCACTGGTTCAGTATCAGTCATTGTAGAGCTTGTTAAGGATTCTAACAATCTATCAATTAAAGTGATTGATGATGGAGTGGGAATGGACCAAGAGACAATTGAACGGATATTAAAACAGGTTCGAACAGGTGAAGTGTCTTCATTAAAAGGAAATGGTGTAGCAATTGCGAATGTGAATAAGCGGCTACAGCTTTATTATCAAGATTCAACATACAAAGGAATCACAATAACAAGTGAAGTGAATAAAGGAACATGTTTTATGTTTGAAATACCTTTAACAGGAGGGAAGAGGAACTATGAGTAGAAAGACAATATTAGTTGTAGATGATGAACCAAGAACTAGACAAGGTATTAAAAAAACGTTAGAGACTTGGTCAAGTGGTAGGCATGATATTTTGGACGCTGAAAGCGCAGCATATTCAATTGAAATTCTAAAAAAACAAAAGGTTCATCTTCTTATTTCAGACATTTGTATGCCTGAAATGACTGGTTTAGAGATGCTGGATACACTAAAAAAACAGAAACAAGACCCAGTGGTAATCATACTTTCTGCTTATTCAGAGTTCACTTATGCCCAAGAAGCAATCAGACTTGGTGTGCATAATTATTTATTAAAGCCAGTAAATAAAATAAAGTTAATAGAGGTTGTTGAAGGAGCCCTTGAGTTTGAATCAAGTAGAGAAAGAATAGATATGATTCAAAGGGTGGTGGACCATAAGTTAGTAGATTTAAAGTTAGAGGCAAAAAAAGATGATTCTCCTATAACTAAAGCAATAAAGTATGTTGATGATAATTTGAGTAATCATTTAAGCTTGAATGATGTGGCAAAACATGTTCACTTGAATTCTAGTTATTTGAGTGTTTTATTTAAAGAACAAGTAAATATGACCTTTAGTGAATATGTGACTAGAAGTCGACTGCAATTAGCGAAGCAGTTATTAATTAATACAGACAAGACCATTACTAATATCGCTGAAGAAGCCGGGTATGGTACTTCAAAATACTTTATTAAACTGTTTAAAGAGCATGAAGGATTAACTCCTAGTAAATATAGAAAGCTAATTCCGTTTGAAGGATAAACATATTGAATATTAACATTCAATTTAAAAGGCTGGTTTCTAAAGGTTTTAGACATAACATTGAAATGTTAGTTACAAGCAGGCTGAATACACGTAGACTCCAGCGGGATCAGTGGCCAAAGTGAAACCCCACAGGAGCATGAGCGACGAGGAGGCTCACTGGTCACCCGCCGGACGCGAAGTGTATTCAGCCTGCGGTTTTAAAAGAAATGAACCCAATTCTAAAAATAAGAGTATTTTCCACAATCGTAGGTACCTTTTTTGTAAGCGGTTCAATGATAAAATTTAAACTGTAGTAAAACAAAAAAGGGGGATTCACACATGAAAAGGAAAGCGATTTCATTCATGGTTTTGAGCATGATCATCTTATCTCTAATTCTTTCTGGATGCTCGGGATCAAGTTCTAGTAATGGAAATGACAATGGTAGTGAAGGAAAATCTGACCAAGTTACATTAAAGTTCATGCATTTATGGCCTGCCGGAAGTTCAAAGCAACATAATCAAATCGTAAACGATATCGTAGCCGAGTTTGAAGAAGAAAATCCAGGTGTAAAGGTTCAATTAGATATCTTATCTAATGAACAATATAAGGAAAAACTAAAGGTTTTATCTGCATCAAACGAACTACCTGATGTAGGTTTGACATGGGCAGCAGGTTTCCTTGAGCCATATGTAAATGGTAACATGTTTGCACCATTGAATGATGTATTAGATGCTGGATTAAATGAATCATTTATTTCAGGTACAACAGAAGCATATGCCATTGATGGCACAACATATGGTCTTCCACTTGAGTTAAATATTGCTCCAATTTACTACAATAAAAAGATTTTTGCTGACCATAATCTAGAAGTTCCAGAAACATATGAAGAATTTAAAAATGTTGTTAAAACACTTGCTGATAATGGTGTAACTCCAATTACTGTTGGTAATAAGGATCGTTGGACTGGATCAATGTGGTATATGTACCTTGCTGATCGATTTGGCGGACCGGAAACATTAACAAATGCAATTAACCGTACAGGTACATTTGAAGATCCAGCTCTAATCCAAGCTGCACAAGAGATTCAAAGTTTAGTAGATATGAATGCGTTCGTAAAAGGATTTAACGGATTATCAAATGATGAAGCGAAAGGTCCATTTATGAACAACCAAGCAGCCATGTACCTAATGGGGTCATGGGAGCTCCCGAACTATACAACAAATGAAGATGTACCACAAGAATTTAGAGACTCAATTGGATTCTTTAAATTCCCGACAGTTGAAGGTGGAAAAGGGGATATTAACAGCTTTGTTGGCGGACCGGGTGTAGGATTATTCGTATCAGAAAACTCAAAGGTAAAAGAAGAAGCAAAGAAATTTGTAACTTTCTTTGTTGAAAAGTGGGGAGAGCGTTCTGTAACAGATGCAGGTGTTATTCCAGCAACAAAGGTTGATACAGCATCAGTGGATCTTCCACAAATGTATATCGATGTTTTAGACGAGTTAGCAAATGCAAGTAACATTACTCTTTACGCAGATGTACAAATGAGTGCAGGAGTTGCGAACGAACATTTAAATATGATTCAATCACTGTTCGGTAAACAAATCACTCCTGAAGAGTTTGCGAAAATGCACGAGGAAGCACTTGCTAGTGAAGAATAAGAGATAGGATAGATCGTATGAAAAAGACATATCTAACGTTTCTGGTATGTCTTTTTTTATAAGGTAAGAAAGTATAAAATTTTGAACTCGATTTTAGTGTCTAGCTCCAGCGCCTAGCCCCTCGGGGTCATAAGTCAAATCACTTTAGAAATCAAGATTTCCTGCGTGATTTGCCTTATGCCTGTCGGGGCTGAACAAGGCGCTTGCGCTTTTCTTATAATAGAACTAGATTTGCACGTTAAGAAGGGACTGAAACAACCTTATGAATAGAGTAATGTCTAACAAGACGGTTATTGCTTTATATGTACTCCCAGCACTATTGATCCTCATTACATTAATTTATGTTCCGATTATTATGACAGGTTATTATGGTTTAATGAAATGGGATGGCATTGGTGAAATGACATTTATTGGTTTAGCCAATTATACAAAGCTACTGAAAGACACGATGTTTTGGGATAGCGCCTATCACTCATTTCTTCTAGCTATTTTTTCTACATTTAGTTTAATAGGATATTTAATAATCTCTCTGATCCTCGCTGGGAAAATTAAGGGAGCTAATTTCTTGAGAAAAATTTATCTCATTCCGATGCTTCTTTCTTCAGTTGCCATTGCTCAACTATGGTTGAAAGTATACCATCCATCAAACGGACTTATTAATAGTTTGCTTATGACCTTTGGTGTTGATAATCCACCTGCATGGCTTGCAGAGCCCAATTTAGTGTTACAAGCACTCTTTGTTCCAATTATTTGGCAATATGCAGGTTTTTATATTTTAATCTATTATGCTGCACTAAAGAATATCCCAGAGTCCCTAGTAGAAGCTGCGAAGATTGATGGAGCAAATCCATTACAAATTGCATGGAAAATAAAAGTCCCACTAATTGCAGGGGTCATTAAAGTAACTGTTGTACTTGCAATTGTAGGATCATTAAAATATTTTGATTTAATTTATGTGATGACAGGTGGAGGGCCAAATGGTTCTAGTGAAGTCATGGCTTCTTATATGTATCAAAAAGCATTTGGGTCCTATGACTTTGGCTACGGGAGTGCAATTGGTTTCTTCTTACTACTCATTTGTTTAGTACTTACTTGGCTAATCCGAAAAGTAACAGAAACAAAAGATGAAATTCAATATTAAGGAGGCTGGCAAGTGATGGAAATTCAATCAAAACAACAATTAAATAAAAAAATGCCGGTACCTAGAGAAAGAGGAAGGCTTTCTAGACGCCTTGGTAATATTGTTCTATATTCTGTTTTAGGGATCATTGCAGCATTACAGATTTACCCATTAATTTGGTTATTCTTTTTCTCTTTAAAAGGGGATGCTGAAATTTTTAGTAATTCGCCTTTTGCATTACCAGAAAGTCCAAAATGGGAAAATTATGTAACAGTTTGGTCCCAAGGGAATATAGATTTATATTTCTTTAATAGTATTCTGGTTACAGTTTCTGCTGTAGTATTGACCGTTTTATTGGCAAGCTTTGTTACGTTCGCAATTACTCGAATGCAATGGAAATTGAATAAGCTAGTTCTTGGACTGTTTATGGTTGGAATTATGATTCCAGTTCATTCAACCTTAATCCCGTTATTTCAATTTTTCATGAAGATTCATTTAATTGATCATCCGTTAGCGATTATTCTTACCTACACGGCATTTAATCTACCATTAACAATAATGATTTTATTAGGTTTTTATTACACATTACCACGCGAGGTAGAGGAAGCTGCTGTGATGGATGGGTGCTCGGTTCATCGGATTTTCTTTCAAATCACATTGCCGATGACAACGCCAGTGTTATCAACAACGGTTATCATTAATATGATTTATAACTGGAATGAATTTGTGTTTGTTAATACATTTATTAGCTCTGACTCATATAAGACCCTTACAGTAGGGATTCAAAACTTCATTGGACAATATGCAACCGACTGGGGAGCAATTGGTGCTACTTTAATGATAAGCATTATCCCCATCTTAATTATGTTCTTCTTCTTAAGTAACCGTATTGTTGAAGGCATAGCAGCTGGTTCTGTAAAAGGTTAAGTGAAATAACTCGATCATTATAAGAAAGTTGGGGGAAAAATGCCAAAAAATATCTTTTTTAATGCACATCACTCACCAATAGGTGCCTATTCAAGTTTTACTCTTGGATTTCCAGGTAGTGGAGGTGGACTTGATTTAGAGCTAGGTCGATCACCTAAAAAAAATATTTACGTAGGTGTCGAATCTATCGATCGAGATGGGATTTACGAAGCTCTCCCGTTTTTTGACTATAGTGAAGATGATAGTAAACGATATGATATTGAAAATCCTGATCCAAATCAAAATAAACCACAAATCATTTTTCCTTTTGCCCGAGAGAAGATTGATAGAGACTTTCAACTTGGATCGGACACATGGAGTGCTGGTGATTTAATCTTTAAACTATATTCACAGGTTCAGTCTGTACCAGACCCATCGAACGCACCAAAAGACGAATTGAAAATGACACTGGTGCCGGCAATTCTAGCAGAACTAACAATTGATAATACAAAAGGAACAAAAAGTCGTCGCGCTTTCTTTGGGTATGAAGGTAGTGACCCATATAACTCCATGAGAAGAATGGATGATACTTGTGAACTATCAGGTATCGGTCAAGGTCGACTGACAGCTATAACTTCATCAGATCCAGATGTAAAATCTGCTCTTCATTTCAGCTTGGAAAATATTCTGACAACACCTTTTGAGGAAAATTGGACATTTGGTCTTGGTCCAATTGGCTCGATGATCATGGATGTTCCTCCTGGTGAGGTTCGTACGTATCAATTTGCTGTAAGCTTCTATCGTGCTGGGTTTGTTACTGCAGGCTTAGATACAAGTTATTATTACACCCGCTTCTTTAAAGACATAGAAGAAGTTTCAGTGTATGCCTTAAGCCATTTTGAAGAAATTGTAGAAAGAGCAGTTTCTGCTAATAAGCTTATTACAGATGCAGAGCATTTGTCAGAAAATCAAAAATTTCAGCTTGTTCACGCAATCCGAAGCTATTATGGTTGCACTCAGTTACTAGATCATGGTGGTGAGCCATTCTGGGTAGTTAACGAAGGTGAATATCGAATGATGAATACCTTTGACTTAACTGTCGATCAACTTTTCTTCGAAATGAAGATGAACCCATGGACTGTGAAAAATGAATTAGAAATGTTTGTGAAGAGATTTAGTTACCAAGATGGTGTCAGGTTCCCAGATGATGATCATGTTTATCCTGGTGGTTTAAGCTTTACACATGATATGGGTGTAGCAAATACAATTTCCAGACCAGAATACTCGTCATATGAATTATATGGTTTAGATGGATGTTTCTCACATATGACCCATGAGCAATTAGTCAACTGGGTGTTATGTGGGGCTGTGTATTATGAACAAACAAAGGATGAAGAATGGTTAATAGATAACTTGCCAACTTTTCAACAGTGCTTTGAAAGCATGCTAAATCGAGATCATCCAATTCCTGAAAAAAGAAATGGAATTATGGGGCTAGATTCAACTCGTTGCATGGGTGGAGCTGAAATCACAACATATGATAGTCTAGATGTTTCATTAGGTCAGGCAAGAAACAATATTTATATGGCTGGTAAGTGCTGGGCATCTTATCTCGCACTTGAGCGTATATTCGCTAACAAAGGGCTAACAGAATATTCTAGACAGGCCGGTTCACAAGCAGAAAAATGTGCAAATAGTATTGTAAGCCATGTAACTCCTGATGGATATATTCCAGCAGTTGTGGGAGAAGGAAATGATTCGAAAATTATTCCTGCCATCGAAGGTTTAATCTTCCCGTTTTTCACTAATTGTAAGGAAGCTTTAGACCTGAATGGTCGCTTCCATGAATATATAAAAGTATTAAAAACACATTTAGAAACGGTTTTAGTAGATGATGTGTGTTTATTTGAAGATGGTGGTTGGAAAATCTCATCAACAAGTAACAATTCATGGCTAAGTAAAGTCTACCTGTGCCAATTTATAGCAAGAGAAATCCTTGGGTTAGAATGGGGCGAAAAAGGTGCAAAGGCTGATGCAGCACATGTGGAATGGTTAACACATCCTACATTATCTGTATGGAGTTGGAGTGACCAAATCATTTCAGGAGAAATTACTGGTAGTAAATATTACCCGCGAGGTGTAACAAGTATTCTATGGTTATTAGAGGATAAGAATAAGTAATAGTAGAAGATGTTGAGCCAATCATATGATTAGGCTCTTTTTTTCATAAGGTAAGAAAGTATAAAAGTTTAAACTTAGTTTTGGTGTCTAGCTCCAGCGCCTAGCCCCTCGGGGTCATAAGTCGAATCACTACGGAAAACAAGATTTCCTGCGTGATTCGCCTTATGCCTGTCGGGGCTGAACAAGGCGCTTGCGCTTTTCTTAATCTTCATACTCCTATACAATATGAAGGAATGTATTAAAGAATTGCAGGTGTTTTTCGTGAGTGAAAAAAAGAAACTACTAGAAGTAGATTTATATAAACCTATTCAAAGATATTTTGTAAAACAAG
This sequence comes from Litchfieldia salsa, assembly GCF_900104555.1. Taxonomy (GTDB): domain Bacteria; phylum Bacillota; class Bacilli; order Bacillales; family Bacillaceae_L; genus Litchfieldia; species Litchfieldia salsa. The sequence continues at coordinate 368,660 of NZ_FNJU01000002.1, read as the reverse complement.
GATTTGAAGTGTATGGTGAGGTTAATGATTGTGATTTAGTTGCCATGAAAGAAGAAGAGTTGGTTGTAGTAGAACTAAAGAAAACGTTAAACATTGAACTTTTGGTACAAGGAGCTAAGCGTCAGAAGCTGACGGATCAAGTCTATATTGCAATACCTAGAGGAAAACAAAATTTTCGTTCAAAAAAGTGGAAGGACATTTGTCATTTAATACGGCGTTTAGAACTAGGGTTGATTCTTGTTTCTTTTTCTGGAAATCGCGCAAGAGTAGATATACATCTTTATCCTACACCATTTGATCAAAAGAAAAGCTATAGTCAAAATAAGCATAAACGAAATTCACTAATCAAAGAAGTGAATGGACGAAGTGGTGATTATAATATAGGTGGAAGTACCCGTACAAAAATTATGACCGCCTATAAGGAGAACTGTATCCAAATTGCCTGTTATCTAGAAAAATATGGACCATTATCTCCGAAAAAATTAAGAAGTCTTGGAACAGGTGAAAAAACATTGTCGATCTTAAATAAAAATTATTATCGTTGGTTTGAGAAAGTTAGTAGAGGTGTCTATGAAATTAATGACACAGGTAAGCAAGAGGTAAATCAATTTCCCGAGTTAGTTGAATATTATCAAAGGAAGCTACTTGAAGAACAAAACTGATAACTTGAGTAATCAGTTTTTACTGATAAATATGATATAGTAGTGGTTAATGATTGGTGAGGAAGGATGTTTTACAATATGAAAAAAAGTGTTGTTCTTGCAGAGAAACCTTCAGTTGCACGTGATATTGCACGTGTATTGAATTGTCATAAAAAAGGAAATGGATTTATAGAAGGAGACAAATACATTGTTACTTGGGCTTTAGGACATTTAGTGACATTAGCTGATCCAGAGACCTATGATGATAAATATAAGACATGGAAAATCGAAGATCTTCCTATGTTGCCTAATGATTTAAAGCTAGTTGTGATTAAGCAAACAAGTAAGCAATACCATGCAGTGAAATCACAGCTAATTCGTAATGATGTTGGGGAAATCATTGTGGCTACAGATGCAGGAAGAGAAGGGCAACTTGTGGCAGATTGGATTATCAAGAAGGCAAAGGTGAATAAGCCTACAAAGCGTTTATGGATATCCTCGGTCACTGATAAAGCGATTAAGGAAGGTTTCGGGAAGCTTAGAAATGGGAAAGAGTTTGAAAACCTTTATCTTTCAGCTGTTGCGCGGTCTGAGGCAGATTGGTATGTAGGTTTAAATGCAACAAGAGCGCTAACGACTAAACACAATGCCCAACTATCATCTGGGCGTGTCCAAACGCCAACTCTTGCAATCATTGCGAGAAGAGAGGAAGAAATTAAACAATTTGTTCCTAATCCATATTTCGGGTTAAAAGCTTTAACAAACGAAAAATTAACACTTACTTGGCAAGATGCAAAAACCAATGATACTAGGATGTTTTCAAAGGAAAAAGCGGATCAGCTTCTAAATAAAACAAACAAAAAACAAGCGAAGGTTACAAGTGTTGATAAAAAACACAAAAAAAGCTTCGCACCCCAACTATATGATTTAACAGAACTACAAAGAGATGCGAATAAAGCTTTTGGTTATTCAGCAAAAGAAACTTTGTCGATTATGCAAAAGCTTTACGAGCAGCACAAAGTGTTAACCTATCCTAGAACAGATTCTAGGTTTTTATCTTCTGACATTGTCGATACCTTAAAAGACCGAATCAAGGCTAGTGGGGTTGGACCTTACACGAAGCTTGCTCATAAAATTGTACAAAAGCCTATTAAAGCAAACAAATCATTTGTCGATGATACAAAGGTTTCTGATCACCATGCAATTATTCCAACAGAGGAGACTGTATTTCTTGCAAAGATGTCTGATAAAGAACGAAAAGTCTATGATTTAGTCGTAAAACGGTTCTTAGCTGTTTTGTATCCTGCCTTCGAATATGAACAAACAACGTTAAAAGCGATGATTGGCGAAGAAACCTTCACTGCCAAGGGGAAAATCGTTATCAATATGGGGTGGAAAGAGGTATATGAGAATCGGTTTGAGGACGAAGATGAAGGCGATGATCTGAAGGAACAATTGTTGCCGAAAATTGAAGAAGGACAGACACTAACAATCACTTCAGTTACTCAAACAAAAGGTGAAACGAAACCACCTGCGAGATTTAATGAAGCAACATTACTTTCCGCTATGGAAAATCCAGCGAAATACATGGCTAGTGAAAATAAAGACTTAATTAAAACCATTGGCCAAACAGGTGGACTTGGTACGGTTGCAACAAGGGCCGATATTATTGAGAAGCTCTTCAATTCCTTCTTAATCGAAAAGAAGGGAAAAGACATTTTCATGACATCAAAGGGAAAACAGCTTTTAGATTTAGCTCCCGAAGACTTAAAGTCACCTGCACTAACTGCTGAATGGGAACAGAAGCTTGAAGCAATTTCTAAAGGCAAACTAAATAAAAATGTCTTTATGAGTGAAATCAAAAGCTATGCCAAAACCATTGTGCATGAAATTAAAAATAGTACACAGAGATTCAAGCATGACAACCTGACAGGTTCGAAATGTCCGGATTGTGGAAAGCCGATGCTTGAGGTGAATACGAAAAAAGGGAAAATGCATGTTTGCCAAGATCGCGAATGTGGACATCGCAAAAATATTTCAAAGGTTACCAATGCTCGTTGTCCACAATGTAAGAAAAAGCTAGAACTTCGTGGACAAGGTGAAGGTCAAATGTTTGCATGTAAATGTGGACATAGAGAGAAACTTTCTACTTTTAATGAGCGAAAGAAAAAAGAATCCAACACAAAAGTTTCAAAAAGTGATGTAGCTAAATATATTAAGAAACAGAATAAGCAAGAAGAAGAGCCATTTAATCCGGCCTTAGCCGAGGCTTTGGCAAAACTGAAGCTAAATAAGTAATAACAAGTGATTGAGGGCTTTCCGACAAGTAAAGGTACTAGCCATTACTTAAAGGAAAGCCTTTTTTTAAAAAGTATATTTTCAAAATGGCCTTAATATATTCTGGTGAAAGATTTATACATTTGTTAATATAATTATAAAATAACTAATTTATAACTGTAGAATATGAAAGCGTTTTATTTGAAAGGGAGGTATAGTTAATGGCAAAAGTAGGACAGCACAAAGAAAAGAAAACAGTGATTACGGATTCATTCTGGAGCCCCTTAATTGAATTAATTACAAAGAAAACAATACCATACCAGTGGAGAGCACTAAACGATGAAATAGTTGGTGCACCCCCTAGTCATTCTGTAGAGAATTTTCGAATTGCGGCCGGATTATCCAATGGTGAATTCCATGGAATGCCTTTTCAAGATAGTGATGTAGCTAAATGGATTGAGGCAGCTAGCTATAGTCTAATGCATTTTCCTGATGATGAATTAGAGGGGAAAATTGACCAATTAGTTGATTTGATTACTGCTGCACAGCAAGAAGATGGTTACATAAATACTTATTATACAGTTGCTAAGCCTGATCAAAAGTGGACTGACTTTTCTCATGGGCATGAGCTATACTGCGCTGGTCATTTAATTGAAGCTGCTGTCACCTATTATGAAATTACGGGTAAGGAAAAGTTTCTTACCACTGTTTGTAGGTTTGTAGATTATATCGTTTCGATATTTGGAGAGGAGGAAGGTAAGAGAAAGGTATATCCAGGACATGAGGAAATAGAGCTAGCTTTATATAGACTGTATAAGGTGACAAAAAATCAAGATTATTTAAATTTATGTAAGTTCTTTATTAATGAGAGAGGGAAGCAGCCTTCGTTTCTTTCAGAAGAAGTCACATTAATTGGTGAAAGAGATCGCTGGTTTGGTTTAGATTATCACCAAGCACATCTACCTGTACGTGATCAAAAAACAGCACATGGACATGCTGTTCGTGCGATGTACCTATACGCTGGAATGGCTGATCTCGTAATTGAAACAAGTGATTCTGAACTCAAAGGTATTTTAGAACAATTATGGCATGATGTAACTACTCGTAAAATGTATATTACTGGTGGGATTGGGTCGCAAGGTCATGGTGAGAGATTTACATTTCCTTATGATTTACCTAATGATGTCGCCTATGCAGAAACATGTGCTTCGATTGGGCTAATGTTCTGGGCAAAGAGAATGCTAGAAATAGAGACGGATCGATCTTATGCGGATGTTATGGAAACAGCACTTTATAATGGTGTATTAAGTGGGATATCAACTGAGGGGACAAAGTACTTTTATGTAAATCCTCTTGAGGTGGTTCCTGCTGCAGTCGAACATCGATATGACCATAAACATGTTGAACCAGAAAGAGTAAGTTGGTTTGGATGTGCCTGTTGTCCACCTAACATAGCAAGATTAATCACATCACTAGGACAATATATTTATACAATTAGAGAAACTAGTCTAAATGTTGATCTATATATTGCAAATGAGACTGAAATTGAAATGAAAGGAACGAAAATTCATCTTGGGTTAAATACAAACTATCCATCAACAGGAGAAGTTGTCTTGGATATAAACACAGAGGAAAAAGTAGAGTTTGACTTGTATTTAAGAATTCCTTCATGGTGTAGGAACCATGTAGTAAAGGTAAATGAACAAGATGTAGATGTTGAGTTTGATAATGGTGGCTATATTATAATCAATCGTGAATGGAAACGGGGAGATCAGGTCACTCTAAGCCTCTCGATTGAGATAGAAAAGGTTCGAGCAAATCCTTTAGTAAGAGAAAATAATGGGAAAATAGCTCTAAAACGTGGACCGGTTGTGTATTGTTTAGAACAAGTAGATAATGGACAGAGTTTATCGAATCTGTTTATTCATAGACATGCAAAACCTCTAATTACTAATGAATTTAATAGTTTTGAAGCTATTGAGATAAAAGGCGTGAAAATTGATGAAACAACATGGAACGGAAAGCTATATTCATCAGATGAAAATGTGTTCAATGAAACAACAGCAAAAGCGGTACCATATTGGTATTGGGGTAATCGTAATAAGAGAGAAGAGATGCTAGTTTGGATTAAGGAAATCTAGTAAATCAATAGAAGAATTTTATTTGAAAAAGGAGAGAATTCACATTGCATACAATGCAAAGGCTTCATCCATTATTAAAAAGTTTCGTTGAAAAAGGACCTGCAGGTTGTTCATTGGCTGTGATGCATCAAGGTAAACTAGTTTTTGAGGATTATGTAGGTTTTGCTGACAAGGATTTACAAAAACCCGTTACTGAAGAAACAATCTTCCGAATTTATTCGATGACTAAAGTGGTTACTTGTACTGCTGCACTTATGTTATATGAACGAGGCTACTTTCTTCTTAATGATCCTCTAGAGGAATATTTACCTGAATTTAAAAATCCAAGTGTTTATAGGTTAAATGAACAAGGTGAATGGATTGTTACACCAGCGAAAAAATCGATATTGGTGAAAGATCTTTTTACAATGACCTCTGGTTTAACTTATGGTGGAGAAGGTGATGAGTCAGAACGACAAGTAAGCAAAGCATTAAGTGAATTAAATGATAGAGATATGTATGGAGAGAAAGCGACGGTTCGAAATTTATCAAAGCTCCTTGCTTCTATCCCCTTGGCGTTTGATCCAGGCTCACAATGGCGTTATGGATTCAGCCATGACGTACTAGGTGCTTTAATTGAAGTTTTATCAGGAAAAAGTTTTAGTGATTTTTTAAATGAGGAAATCTTTAAACCACTTGAGATGCTAGATACGTTCTTTAAAGTTCCAGATGATAAGCAACACCGTCTAGCTGCAATTTATGATAGAAGTGAAGATGGAGTACTAATCAGAAACGAGAGTATGGATAGACAATTTCACCCTAACTCAACATTCGAATCAGGTGGGGCTGGGCTATTATCCACTTTAAAGGACTTTAGCAATTTTTCACATATGTTGGCTAATGGGGGAGAACTAAACGGGGTTAAAATCATAGGAAAGAATACGATTAGTCTTATGGGCACAAATCATCTCCAATCTGAGCAAATGAAACAATATAATTGGGATTATCTTGCTGGTTATGGTTACGGCCTAGGAGTTCGAACAATGATAGATCCAGCAGTTGGTGGACTTAATAGTTCTATTGGTGAATTTGGTTGGTCCGGTTTAGCTGGTACATGGATGTTAGTTGATCCAAAAGAAAAATTATCTGCTGTTTATATGCAGCAGATGCTACCTAATTTTGAAGCTTATCATCAACCAAGGCTCCGAGCGGTAATTTATGGAGCCTTAAATTAAATTTGGCTAAGTGGCTATCTAAGGTATACCTTAGATAGCCTTTTTTATTTATTTAGAAATATTTACCTCTCACAAAAAGTTCATTTATAGAAAACTTGTACGGACATTTTGTCGATTTTTGTTGTAATTTGATTCCGATTTATACTATTATAGATTATGAAGTTAATATATTTAATTAATATACATATCAGATGGAAGGGTGAGTATTCAACGAAAAACATTTATGAAATCGCTTTCAGTTTTTTGTGTTTTTTGATAGTGAATATTATATATGTACGTACAAATGGGGGATTGTCATGAGAGAAAAAACAGACTATTTGAGGAAAATGAGAAAAGCTATTTCTTTTTTTAAAAGAAAAAGAGTCAAAAACGATATGATAAAGAATTTTAACATTGGCAAAAAATACGGTTTAGTTATGGCTATTATCTTTCTTTTATTTGGAATGTCCACTATATATGTAACAAAGCTTATTACTGAAATTGGTGATAATGTAGAGGCTCTAGACCGAAGGGCAGACCGAGCAATGAACATTGCCGAAATGAATAATTTGACCCAATCGATGGGTTTGAGAATTTCAAATTTTGTCCACTACTCAACTAAAACATATATAAGTGAATATGAGGGATATCTATCTCAGTTTGATTCAATCGCTGAAGAAATAAAGCCAGAAATGGATAAAGAGGAACAGATTACATTGTTTAATCAAATGGTAACTGTTAATGTATCTATTAATCAGAAATTTACCCAAGTAATTATACCAGCGGTAGAAGCTAGTGACTATGTAACAGCGAAAAGAGCAGCTAAAGAGGTGGAGTTGTTACAATTAGAAGCAGCCTCTGTTTTAGATATGCTTCGTGAACTTGTAAATCAAGAGAGCCAGCTTGCGGTTGATCAAGTGGAAGAAAGTCAACGTGTTACACTATTTACTTTAGTTATATCGATGGTTGTTTCAATTATAATTGGAACGATTCTTCTACTCTTATTAAGCAAAATAATTACCCGGAACTTAAACGAAGTTGTTGAGGTTAGTAACAAAATTGCAAACGGAGATCTTACTATACAAAACATTGAATACAATGGTAAGGATGAAATTGGCCGAATTGCTTTTGCTATGAATACAATGAGTGTTAATTTGCGCGAAATGATTCAACAAATTTTTGATATTTCTGAGACTGTTAACAATCAGAGTGAAATACTGACTCTATCTGCAAATGAAGTAAAAGTAGGAACTGAGCAGGTAGCTTCTACTATGCAGGAGATAGCTTCAGGTACAGAATTACAAGCAGATCATGTGAGTAAGCTATCCTTTATGATGGGCACATTTACAGAAAAGGTAAGTGAAGCTAATGAGAATGGCGAACATATATATATGTCTTCTCGAAATGTCCTAGGTATGACAGAAGATGGAACTAGCTTAATGGATGCATCAATAAAGCAAATGACAAAAATAGATGAGATTGTTAATCAAGCAGTACAAAAAGTAAAAGGGTTAGATAAACAGTCTTTAGAAATCTCAAAATTGGTGTCTGTGATCAAAGGTATTGCAGATCAGACAAACTTATTAGCTTTAAATGCAGCGATTGAAGCAGCTCGTGCTGGTGAACATGGTAAAGGATTTGCGGTAGTTGCTGATGAGGTTCGAAAACTTTCAGAGCAAGTTAGGTTGTCTGTAAATGATATAACGATTATAGTAAAAAGTATTCAAGGAGAAACTGATGTTGTTACGGAATCATTAAAAAGCGGATATACAGAGGTAGAAGAAGGTACTAATCAAATCATAACAACTGGAAAAACATTCAACCAAATTAGTCAAGCTGTTACTAACATGGTTACCAATATTCAAACTGTTACAGAACATTTATCTAACTTTTCTACTACCAGTCAAGAAATGAACAATTCTATACAGGAAATTGCAGCTATTTCTCAAGAATCAGCTGCTGGAGTTGAAGAAATTTCCGCAACAACTGAACAATCAAGTAGCTCGATGGAAGAAGTTGCAAATAACGCCAGAGAACTTACCGAATTATCAGAAAGATTGAAAGAGGTAGTAGGCAAATTTAAGTTGTGATTATATGAGACTGAATAGATAGGATTCTTATGATTGGTTAATGTCGTATTTGTCCTATCTTTCATCCAATTAATTGTAAATAGATTTATCAAACATCGGATAAATCAAACCTTTAATCCGCAAAAATGAAAGCGTTTAATAAAGTGGTTGTAAGATAATGATTAGAATTAATCTCTTTTTTAATAATAAAACATCAAGGGTGGAACCAATGAGAACAGAAAAAATAATTGGTGTGTTAACACCTATTTTAGATGGATTTTATTTCGGAAATCTATTAATAAGCATTTCGGAAAAGGCAAGAGAATACGATGCGAAAGTTGTAGTAATAGGGACATCTGCGAGCAACTATTCTCGGATGTATGGTTCAGAGATTGTTGACGGTTGGATTGTTATAATGGATGCTGTTGATGAGCATTATTTAAAAGAGTTAAAAAAACTAGGAGCACCTATTATAGGCATTAACACATTGTTAGATTGTGATATTAAGATTAATATCAATAATGAAGAAATGATGGGAAGCGCTATAGAACATTTGGTCATGCATGGGCATAAACAAATTGCTTATGTCGGTGATTATTATTTTCATGATGCCAAGCGACGTTTCCAAGGTTATGTTAACGCATTAGCAGTTCATGGTATTGATTATGAAAATTCTTGGTTCTATAATACCCAAAAACATAGTATTAAAGAAATTGTTGAAAGAATGGTTACTGCTCAAATACCATGCACTGGTGTTGTTTGTGTAAATGATACTGTTGCTAATGAATTAATTCATTATATTAAACAACATAATCTAGAGATTCCCAATGATCTCGCCATAATTGGATTTGATGATAATCCAACTGCGATCGAGAGTACGCCATCCTTGTCTACAATACACCTACCAGTTTTCGAGGTTGGTGAAAGAGCTGTTTCTGTCTTGTTTGATATATTGAATGAAGAAAATGATACGACCATTTCCTCTCTTGTATCAGCATTTCCAATCTTCCGGGAAAGTTGTGGGTGCCAGAAAGTGTTGAACGAATTACCGTTAAAAAATACTTCTGATACTATTAATTTTTTGAGTAATATGGTATCTCGAAATTTTAATTTAGGACAATTAATGCAATCCTACGATTATAAGGGTCTTACAGAAATGGATTGGTTAAACCATACACCCTTTAGTCAAGTGCTATTAGGGTTGTGGGACAAGAGTCATGAAGGTGAACTTTCTGTAAGTGTGTATGAAAAAAACTCAGATGAAAATAAACATGATATTACTCATTCAAGTAATTGTCTCCCGGAATTATTTCCGTTGAAGGAAATGATACTTAATGACTCTTTTTTAAAAGAGGAGAATGTAATAATTGTTATTCCGATTACTCAAGAAGAAAAAGAATTAGGAGTATTCGGATTCGTAGGCTTATCAGATATTACAACTCAGGTTACTCCGTTAAATATGACCTATCAGCTAGCTAATTTTTTTGCAGCAGCCTTAATTAGAGCCAATATGAATGAAGAAATAAAGTCATATTCTAAACAGCTGGAACTTATATCAAATATTATGTATGACGGAATTTGGGGATTGGACTATAAAACAAAACAATTGTCGATCCGGGGCGGAATTAATAGAACCCTTGGTTATTCAATAAACAACTTTGAAATATCATTATCGAAATTCATTGAATTGATTCATCCCAAGGATTATTTACATGTAAAAGATTGTTTTAAACATCATATTGCGGAAGGAAAACCTTTTGAAGTTGAATGTAGAATTCTTCATACAGAAGGATACTATATTTGGATGTACATTACAGGACAAGCTCTCATAGATACATTTGGAAATGTGAACGAAATAATAGGATCAATAATGGATATTACCGAAAGGAAAAAAGTAGAGGAAAAAATTTATCAATTAGCTTATAAGGATACATTAACAGGGCTCTCTAATCGATTATATTTCGAGGAGAAGTTACCTATTTTACTAGACGAAGCGAAGAAAAATAATGGTAAGGTTGCCATTTTATTATTTGATATTGATCGATTTAAGGTGATAAATGATAGTTATGGTCATCAGACAGGAGATAGATTACTTCGACATGTAGCTAGGAGAGTTCTGGGGATTGCAAAAGAAAGCTATGTTATAGCGAGGTTGGGTGGAGATGAGTTCATTATTGCAATTCCTTTCGATTCAAATTTTGATGAGGTTTATACACTTGGAACGAGAATTGTAACTTTATTGAGAGAGCCTTTTTGTGATGAAGACCGAGAATATCACATTTCGACAAGTCTTGGATTAAGTATTTTTCCTGATAACGGTCTTGATGCAGAAACGATTATTCTACAAGCTGATATTGCAATGTATAATGCTAAATCTCAGGGAAGAAATCGACTCCAGCTTTTTAGTAATGAGATAAATAACCATAACTCCAAGCGTGTTAATATTGAAAAACAATTAAGAAAGGCACTTGAGAGAAATGAGTTCTTAATTCATTACCAACCCCTCTATTCAATGGAAGTAGGAAATATTATTGGTGTTGAGGCATTATTACGGTGGAATTCTTCTGAATTCGGGATGGTGATGCCTATGGACTTTATTCCAGTTGCAGAAGAGACTGGATTAATTATACCTATAGGTGAGTGGGTTCTTGAGGAGGTTTGTGCAACAAATAAGACATGGAGAGACATGGGGTTTCCCGGGGTAAAGATAAATGTCAATATTTCATCTAAACAACTTAATCATACAAACTTCGTACAGTCTATTAAAAATATTCTTGATAAAACCGGTTGTTATCCAAATGATTTATGTCTAGAAATTACAGAAAGTACGATGTTAAAAGATTTAATCTTAAGTAAAAAAATTCTTAAAGAGCTAATAGATCTTGGTCTAAGTATTTCCATGGATGACTTTGGTACAGGATTTTCATCATTATCCTTGTTAAGGGAATTGCCCATCCAAACTTTAAAGATTGATAAATCGTTTATTGATGATGTCACAGATGATATAAAGCGTAGTTCAATTGTTCAAGCAATTATCACGATGTCTCATATCCTGTCTATAAAAGTCGTGGCAGAGGGAGTGGAAAGAGGTGAACAAATGGATGTCCTAAGAGAGTTAAAAGCAGATTACATCCAAGGCTATCACATTAGTAAACCATTACCGGTCCAGGAGATTGAAGAGTTATTTCGGCGGGTACTTGTAAGGAAATAGAAAATCCTTATATTTAAAAGACTGTTTTCTCAAAGTTTGTTGTTTTAGACATATATACTGAAATGACAGTTATAAGCAGGCTGAATACACGTAGACTCCTGCTCAGAACAGTGGCCAAAGTGAGACCCCACAGGAGCAGTAGCGACGAGGAGGCTCACTGGTCACCCGCCGGACGCGGAGTGTATTCAGCCTGTGGTTTTGAAAGCAAGAATCTATACGAAAACAGCAAAAGATTAAATATATGGAAACTTTTCATAATTATCTACAATTGAAAAGCCGTCGGTTGATAACTAAACTTCGGCTTTTTAAATTAATTTATTCATATTTTTTCAATTTCTAATAATAAGGGAAATGATACGATTAGCAGGAAAAAAGTGTATAATTGAGTAAAGGTTGTAGTATACGGAGTTGAGGAAATGCTTACAATTGCAGATATAGCAAAAAAAGCGGGGGTAGCTAAGAGCACTGTCTCGCGTTATTTAAATAATGGTTCAATTAGTGAAGATACAAAGAAAAAAATTGAGCAAATAATGAATGATACAGGATATAGCCCGAATGCTTTTGCTCAAAGCTTAAAAGCGAAGAAAACTAATATCATTGGTACGATTGTACCACGTTTAGATTCTTACGCGACATCACGAACACTTATAGGAATTGATGAACAATTAAGAGAGCAGAACTTTCAAATGCTAGTCTCAAATACAAGTCAAAATTTAGAACGTGAAATTGATAATATTTACACACTTGCCAAACAAAAGGTAGCCGGTATTATTTTACTAGCTACACAAATTACTGATGAACATCTTGAAGCGTTTACTCAAGTAGAAGTCCCAGTTTTATTAGTAGGACAACAACATGAAAAAGTATATAGTTTAATTCACAATGATTTTGAGGCTGCTTATCACTTGGGGAAATATGTACTTTCAAAGGGTCATCGTAAAATTGCTTACCTTGGTGTATCCCAGCAAGATATTGCTGTTGGAATTAATAGAAAAGAAGGATTTCAAAAAGCGGTTAGTGAGATAAGCTGTGATGTACAGTACTATGAGGCTGGTTTTAACATTTCAAGTTCACTAGAGATTGTTCCTACTATCATCGATGAATTTAACCCTTCAATTATCGTCTGTGCTACTGACAATCTTGCAATTGGAGCGATGAAGGCGGCATATTCTAAAGGAATGGATGTTCCTAAAGATATTTCAGTCACCGGATTTGGTGGATATGAAGTGACAGAGATGATGCATCCAGGTGTAACTACAGTTAAATTTTTCTATAAGGAGGCTGGGGTAATTGCAGCTAAAAAGGTATTGAGACTTATAAGAGGTGATGATACTGAAAGATTAACGTTATCAAACTTTGAGCTTATTGAGAGAGAAAGTGTTGACAAAAAATAATCCACTATCATATAATTCAATTATGAAACCGGTTCCTTTTCTGGTTTCATAAAAATGCTTTAATTTGGAACCGGTTCCCGAAAGCGTTTTTTATTTCGATTAATTTGGAACCGGTTCCGTTGAGAGTGTGATATTTTATTATTGGGAAAAATAGAAATTAAGTAGGAGGAGTACAATATGAACTTTAAGGAAGTTGCAAAAGACATTCTTGCTGCACTTGGTGGCAAAGATAATATAAATGCTGCAGCGCATTGTGCAACAAGATTACGACTTGTATTAGAGGATGAGGGAAAGGTTGATCAAGAAAAGCTAGACTCAATGGATGTTGTAAAAGGGACATTTTCAACAGGAGGACAATATCAAATCATTATTGGAACCGGGACAGTTAATGAGGTCTACAAAGAGTTGAGGAAATTAACTGAGCTCTCAGATATGTCTACTAGTGATGTGAAGAGTGCTGGTGCAAAGAAAATGAATCCGCTTCAACGATTTGTTAAAATGCTTTCAGATATATTTGTACCAATTATACCTGCCATTGTTGCAGGTGGATTATTAATGGGAATTAATAACTTATTAACAGCACAAGATTTATTTATAGAAGGACAATCAATTGTTGAAGCAAATCCAGGAATGGTTGATTTAGCTGCGCTGATTAATACATTTGCAAATGCTGCATTTGTCTTTTTGCCAATATTGATTGGGTTCTCTGCTACACAACGTTTTGGTGGTAATGGTTATTTAGGAGCAACACTTGGAATGCTCATGGTTCATCCTGATTTGTTAAATGGTTGGAATTATGGAGCTACATTAGTTAGTGGAGAAATCCCTGTTTGGACTATTTTTGGTTTTGAAATTGAAAAAATTGGTTACCAAGGAACGGTTCTGCCAGTTCTAGCAGCTTCATTTATATTAGCTAAGATCGAAACAACGTTAAGAAAATATGTACCTGCTGCATTAGATATTTTACTTACACCTTTATTATCCATTTTTGTAACTGGATTATTGACTTTTACAGTTGTAGGTCCACTTACACGTTCTGCAGGAAACCTATTAACAGACGGTTTAGTTTGGTTGTATGATTCAACAGGGTTTGTTGGTGGAGCTCTATTTGGTTTAGCATACGCACCGATTGTCATTACAGGAATGCATCATAGTTTTATTGCTGTAGAGACACAACTTCTTGCTGATATAGCAAAGACAGGTGGATCTTTCATCTTTGTTATTGCGGCGATGTCCAATGTAGCTCAAGGAGCAGCAACGCTTGCTGTGTTTGCAACTTCTAGAGATAAGAAACAAAAAGGTACTGCTTCAGCAGCAGGTATTTCAGCACTACTTGGTATTACGGAGCCAGCAATGTTTGGAATCAATTTAAAGCTTCGATATCCGTTCATTGGAGCAATTGTTGGAGCCGGAGTCGCTTCTGCGTTTGTAACACTATTTAAGACAAAAGCAATTGCACTTGGTGCAGCTGGAATACCTGGAATCATCTCGATTCGTCCTGATACAATCCTATTTTACGTAATTGGTATGTTAATCTCTTTTGCTGTTGCATTTATAGTTACATTCATATTGGCAAAAAGAGAAGTGAAAAAGGGACAGAAAGTAGCTTAATAAATATAGCCCTTTTACTATAGAATCTAGCATTATCACAATCTATGTGTATGTCTAGAGAAGAATCGCTAATCTGTTCTCACTTTTTGTTTACAGATTGAAGGAGGTTACAACAATTGGAATGGACAAAAGAAAGCAGATACAGACGATTGGAGCAAGCAAGTAAGTCAGAAATGCATGAACTAACTAGTAAGGTGAATGCTTCTCAATGGAGACAAACCTTTCATATACAACCAACTACCGGCCTATTAAATGATCCAAATGGATTCTCTTTCTACCATGGAGAATATCACTTGTTTTATCAATGGTTTCCACTAGGCCCAGTACATGGGTTGAAATACTGGTATCATACAAAATCAAAGGATTTGGTAAACTGGGAAAATGTGGGGATTGCCATTGAGCCTAGAGAATACTTCGAATCTCATGGATCATATTCTGGAAGCGCAATTGAATATGAAGGGAAACTACATCTGCTTTACACAGGGAATACTCGTGATCAGAACTGGAACCGTAAGCCTTACCAATGCTTGGCCATAATGGATGAATCCTTAAAGATTAAAAAACTTGATGATCCTGTAATATCTAAAGTTCCAGCTGGGTATACAGACCACTTCCGTGATCCAAAAGTTTGGAAGGAAGAAGACAACTTTTACATGATTATAGGTGCACAAAGAAGTGACGAGACCGGCTGCGTTGTTTTATATAAATCTGATAATCTAACTGAATGGGAATTTGAAGGTGAACTAAAAACAGGATTAGAAGATTTCGGGTATATGTGGGAATGTCCTGATTACTTTGAACTTAATGGACTAGGATGTTTGGTGTTTTCTCCTCAAGGTATTTCACCACAAGATGATTTCTTCAATAATATCTATCAATCTGGTTATATTGTCGGGGAAGAACTAAATCTAGAAACTAAAGAGTTTGAACATGGTGAGTTTTATGAGTTAGATCGTGGATTTGATTTTTATGCTCCTCAAACAATGCTTGATGGTAAAGGGCGACGGTTGCTTGTTGGATGGATGGGGTTACCTGAGATTGATTATCCAACAGATTCTGATGGATGGGCTCATTGTTTAACTTTACCTAGAGAATTATCATTAAAAGATGGAAAGCTTATTCAACAGCCGGTGGAAGAACTTCAATTACTAAGGAAAGATGAATTGAGGGTGAACGGAACAATTGAAAATCAAGTTATATCATTTGATGATTTCTCAGGTGATTCCTATGAACTAATCTGTGAATTTTATGCCAATGATGCTGAGGAATTTGGAATTGAGTTTCGGGCGTCAGATGATGAAAAAACGGTGCTGAAATATGATTCCTTAAAGGGGAAGTTAATGCTAGATCGTTCACTATCTGGCGAAGAAGTGGGAAAGGAATATGGAGCGATACGGCAGTGCAGCATGGCTGTAGATAAACTAAAGCTCCATTTATTTGTTGATATCTCATCAGTAGAAATCTTTGTGAATGACGGTCAAGAAGTCTTCACAAGTCGGATCTTTCCTAAAGCAAATAGTAGAGATATTCGCTTTTTTTCAAAGCATGGTACAGTTAAATTCCAAGCAACAAAATTTGACTTCTAAATGTAGGATAAAGAGGAGAGGTACCCTCTCCTCTTTTTTTCTTTGGATAGAATAGGATAGCTACTCCTGCTATATGATAAGTAAGTAGAGAGAACATTAATACTTATGTTCTCTCTACTAGGTTATGTAACGATAAAATTAGAACACTTTAGTAAAGTAAAGAAGGTAATTGTTTTAAAGAGTTCTTAAGCAATAACAAAGCTTTTCTATCCCTTCTTTTAAATCCTTCTCACTCGCAAATGAATAGCTTAATCTAATCCATGAGTGTAATTGATTCCTAGAATCACAGATATGTCCTGGAACAAATGAAACAGATTGCTCCACACACTTTGATAGTAATGCCATTGAATCTATATTTGAAGGTAGCTTTACCCACAAATTTAACCCTCCATTTGGACTTACCCATTTTAATTCACTTTGAGATAGAGCATCTTCCATAATCTCTTTTCGTATCTGCAACGCGATTCTTAGTTTTTCTAGATGCTGCTGCATTCTTTCTGAGGTGAAATAATGGAGAAACATTTTTTGGTTTAGTAAGGGTGTTCCATTGTCAGCTAAAGATTTTGCAGTTAGAAGAATCTTCATGAGTGGCTGCCTGCTTGCAACTACGCCAATCCGCAAACCAGGTGCCACATATTTACTATAACTACTAATATACATGACATATCCACTTGAATCATATGTGAACAGAGGGGCAGGAGGTGCTTTATCAAAGTAGATATCATGAAAGGGATCATCTTCTACAAGTAAACACTTATATTTTTCAGCAAGCTCTACCAATTGCTTACGCTGTTCGGTTGGCACGGTATATCCTGTTGGGTTATGAAAGGTCGGATTTAGATAAAAAAGACGTGGTTTATGCTTTTTCATAAGTTGTTCTACGATGTCCATGTTATATCCATTTTGATAAATATCAACAGTCAAGATGTTGGCACCTTGACCTCGGAATATATCAATGGCTGCACTATAGGTTGGCCTTTCCATAAGAACTGTGTCTCTTGGTTTGATTAATGAATGTGCAATTAAGTTTATCGCTTGTTGTGAACCAGATGTAATTAATAATTCTTCTGGTTCTACATGTAAATTATGTTTTTTTCTGAAGTAGTTTGCTAATGTTTCTCTAAGCTCTTCATCTCCCTGTACTGTTGAATACGTCCCAAGTACTTTTGGATATAAGTCAAAAACCTTCTTCACATATTCAGAGAAATAACGATTTGGCAAAAGGTTGGGATCGATAAGAGCTTGTGAAAATTGAAACTTTACCGGGATTTGATGAATTTCTGACAATGTACTTTTATGTAAGAACGCGTTTTGAATATGATCATCTGTTTGAAGAGTGATCAATGGTGAATGATCCAATATATAATATCCGGATTTATCTTTTACGGTTACCTTTTTGTCAATTTTTAATTGCTGATATGCCTTGAAAACGGTCAAACGGTGAACTTGGAGTATAGAAGAAAGCTCACGAATAGAGGGCAGTTTGTCACCTTTTTTCCACTCTCCTCTTTCCATACGAGTTTGAATGTAATTATATACTTCTTCATAAAGATAAACCGACCTACTCTTACGATGTGAACTCTTCATAGACTCCCTCCTTTTAAATCATTTTAACAGATAAATTTTCAATCTGTTCTGTTTTTATCATCTGTTCTATGTATTGCCAGTTATGATGGGGAGAAAGGAGAGGATTCTATGATTATTATTGGTTATACTGTGATGTGCTTTATCTTTGGAACAACGTTTTTGGCAATTAAGATAGGAATTGATGCTGGTGCAGCACCGTTTATGTCTGCAGGACTAAGGTTTTTTCTTGCCGGGGTGATTATTTATTCTGTTCTGTTTTTTAAGAAGAAAGCTAGATTATCACTTTTATTCCAAAAAGAGATGGTTATAACAGGATTCTGCTTAACCTTCGGAACATTTGCAACTCTCTATTGGGCAGAGCAATACATTTCTTCAGGAATTGCAGCCATATTATCAGCTACTGGCCCTATTATGATCTTGTTGCTTGGAAAATTTGTTTTACGATATAAAACCTCTAAATTGGCAATATTAGGTTGTTTAATTGGTTTTATTGGAGTCATTGTATTACTACTCCCTAGTTTTTCTTTTGAGGTAAGCTTGTTTTGGTTTATTGGGTGTGTACTTATATTAATAGGAGAAATTGGTTATGCGAGTGGCACCCTTTATTCAAGGAACGTTATTGTTCGTTTCAAAGAGACTTCTCCCATTGCATTAAATGCAGCTCAAATGGTTATAGGAGGATTAATGCTGATACTGTTATCATTTTTTACAGAAACGATGACACTAGAGTCATTGGGGTCTTGGAATTCTATAGGATCATTAGTTTATTTAATTATTTTTGGTTCTATGATAGGACATAGTCTTTATTATTGGCTTGTTGCTAAGACAGATCCTTTATTTCCATCGACATGGCTTTATATATCCCCACTAATTGCAATTGTATTAGGTGTTGTTTTTTACCAAGAAAAAATGTCTGGCTTTATGTGGGTTGGAGTTATAACAATTATAATTGGAGTTGTTCTAGTAAATTTTTCGGGATTGAAAATTTTAATAAAGAGGATTAGTAATGTGGGGACTCATTTAATAAAGAAACGGTCACTACAAGTGAAAAGTAGTAAATAAGTTGCTTATCGAATATAGCATGGGTGACTATTAATATTTACAAGGGACTTCAATAAATATTATGATGAATACAGTGTGGCAAGGTAGATGAAAGGAGTGAAAATATTGAATATAAATCAAGAACGACTGTGGTCGAATATTCAGGAGCTTGGTCAAATTGGAGAAGATCCTAAAGGTGGAATTACTCGCTTATCTTTCACTGAGTCAGAAAGAGAAGCTAAGAAGTTAGTGAAACAATATATGGAGAATGCTGGACTACGAGTATGGGAAGATGCGATTGGAAACTTATTTGGTAGAAAAGAAGGACAGAATCCCAAGGCACCTGCTGTTATGATTGGTTCTCATATTGATAGTGTTTTCAATGGTGGTATCTTCGATGGTCCTGCTGGTGTATTAACAGGTATCGAGGTTTTACATACTCTTCATGAGCAAAACAAAACAACTATTCATCCTGTAGAGGTTGTGTCGTTTACGGATGAGGAAGGAGCGAGGTTCTCAACGGGAATGTTGGGGAGTTCAGCGCTGATTGGACAACTTAGTGATCATGAATTAACTGAAAGTATTGATCAAAATGGTGTCTCGATCGCTACAGCAATGGAGAAATTTGGATACAATCTATCTGAAGTTAAGGATGTTAAGAGGGATCCAAGTACAATAAAAGGATATTTAGAGCTTCATATTGAACAAGGCAAGATCCTTGAGCAGGAGAATCTTCCTGTCGGTATAGTAAGTGGCATAGTTGGCGTTACTTGGTTAAAAGTAAAACTAAAAGGGGAAGCTGGTCATGCTGGTACAACCCCAATGTGGTTAAGAAAAGATCCCTTGGCTGCTGCAGCTATTATCTTAACGAAATTAGAGGAACTTGCGAAACTACAAGAACGGACTGTTATAACGGTAGGGAGAATTTCAGCAGAACCTGGAGGTGTTAATATTATTCCGAGTGAAGTAGAATTCACCATTGATTTACGAGATTTATCTATGGAAGTTCTTCAAAAGGTAGAGAAACAACTACATGAGGAAATATCCATTGTATGTAACACTAGGGAAATTGAATTTGTAATAGAAGATTTACATCGTCTTCCTTCAGCGATTTGTTCAGATGCACTAAAGGGCGCTATCTATGATTCGGTATCAGAATTAGGAATTAAACCCATTGAATTGCCTAGTGGAGCAGGGCATGATGCAATGATTATGTCTAGAGCTTCAGAAATGGGTATGATTTTTGTTCGGTCAAAGGATGGGATTAGTCACAATCCTAAAGAATGGTCAGACAAAGAAGACCTAGGTATTGGGGCAGAAGTGTTATATAAAGCGGTGTTGAAATTAGCGAATGAAGAGTAACATAGTTATAGTAAAAGAATCATAGTGAAAGCTTTGGTTCTTTTTTTCCATTTGAGACTGAGGTATTGGCTATTTTAAACTATTATATCTCTAATAGAGGTTGCTTCTATTAAACAAAACTACCGGTCAGGGTGTTCGCTTTGTCCAATTCCAATAGATGGTAGTATCCCCATAAATTAGAATTGGTATTTCTTTAAACTCTACTAAAAGTATAGGAAAAAAGGTAAACCGCTTTCGGACTAAATTGGAATAATCACCTTATCCATAATTTGAAACCTATGATTCGATTCTAGTATAGATGGAGGAATATTATAAATGGTAAAAGGAAAAGAATTGATTGCTGAAACTGAAAGGTTGGTCATAAGACCTTACAAAAATGATGATTTTAATAATTGGTATAGTCAATATACTAATAGGTTATCATCACAAAATAAGTATGATGAAGGAATCGTGGATATGAGCGTATGCACCAACGTTTGGTTTCAATCTTTAGTAGAAAAACATAAAAAACTTGCGAGTAATGATGTTGAATACATTTTTGGAATCTTTCATAAAGAAAAAGGGACTCACCTTGGTGTGATTGATTTATCTACTCTCATGAGAGATAATTTTGAATGGGCAAGAATTGGTTATACGATTCATAATCAATTCTGGAACAGAGGATTTGGAGAGGAAGCAGTCCGTGGGGTTTTAGAATTTAGTTTTAGGAAGTTAAAATTTCACCGGGTTGAAGCTCATATTAATATCGATAATATCCCTTCTATTAAACTTGCTGAAAAAGTAGGTATGGAGTTTGAGTGTATAAGAAAAGGGTTCATTTATGAAAATAATGAATGGACTGATCATCTTATTTATTATAAGAATTATAACTAAACATTCTTTTAGTAGTATGATTAATGTTTTTGTTAATATTTTATTTATTCATTAAGGTGAGGTATAATAAATAACATAGTTTTAACAATTGAGTTTATCCAAGGGGGTTATAACCGTGCAATACCGCAGGTTAGGTAATAGTGGATTAAAGGTTAGTGAAATTGGGCTGGGAAGTTGGTTAACATACGGAAAGGCTGTTGGAGACCAAACTGCACATGATTGTATTCATAAAGCATATGAACTAGGAATTAACTTTTTTGATACAGCAAATGCCTATGAAAATGGTCAAGCAGAAGTGGTTTTAGGCGAAGCATTGAAAGCGTATTCTCGAAATAGTTATGTGGTTGCAACAAAGCTGTTTTTCCCTATGGGGGATGGGCCAAATGACAAAGGGCTTTCACGGAAACATATTATTGAACAATGTGATGCAAGTTTAAAACGTCTTGGTCTAGATTATATCGATTTATACCAATGTCATCGATTCGATCCAAACGTGCCGATGGAAGAAACATTATATGCACTTCATGATTTAGTAATTCAAGGAAAGATTTTATACGCAGGAGTAAGTGAATGGACTGGTTCGCAAATTGAAAAGGCAGTCGGAATTCAAAAAGCAGAGCACCTAAGACCAATCATTTCAAATCAACCAATCTATAACATGATTGAACGATATATTGAAGAAGATGTACTTCCTGTTTGCGAGCAATCTGGAATTGGACAAGTGGTGTTTTCACCATTAGCTCAGGGAGTGTTGACCGGTAAATACAAACCAAATGCTGACAAACCTTTAGATAGTCGAGCAGCAAATGATACGACTAATGGAGTGATTAACAGTTATTTCCGTAATGACGTCCTTGAGTGTGTTGAAAAATTAAATAACCTAGCATCCGAGCAAAATCTTTCATTAAGTCAGTTAGCTCTTGCTTGGATTTTAAGAAAACCTGGGGTAAGCTCTGCGATTATCGGAGCAAGTCGACCGCAACAAATTGAAGAAAACGTGAAAGCTGTCGGAATAAAGTTAGATTCTGAGGTGTTAAAACAAATTGAAGTTATTCTTGAGGAAATTAAAGGTTTTTCTCCTCTGAGATAAATATATTAAAAAGGGGAAGCTGTATTCACTTGACAGCTTTCCTTTTGGTCTTTCAATATTTTGATACTTTAAAGGATTTCTGATATTATCAATTATTATATTTAAAAAAGACCATTCATCCTGTTTATAAATATCCTAATCTCTCTAGTTTAGATATATTGTAACGTTCTATTGGTTTTTAATTGGGGGATTTCCTTTGTCAAAAATCTATATATATTCATCTCTTCTATTTGTAACATTGTTGTGGGGACTTAATGTTATTGCTACCAAGATATTAGTTACAACTTTTGCTCCTGTTACAATGACCTCCTTCCGTATTTTCACTGCTGGTATTGTTGCCTTCCTCATTCTTTTTTCATTTAAGAAGGTAAAAGTGGTATCCTTTACACAGCTTCGGTATATATTTATTGCCTCTTTATTCAATGTAGTTGGACATCATTTTTTCTTGTCTATTGGTCTCACCAAAACCTCAGCTTCAAACGCTGGACTAATCCTTGGATTATCCCCACTAATATCAGTAGTTTTAGCTACACTTATCTTAAAAAATAAATTAACAATTACAAAGGCTATTGGAATTTCAACTGGCTTCACGGGAGTTTGTTTTGTGATTCTTAATGGGGCGAGTAATATTTCAGGTATATCGATTGGAGATCTTTTTATCTTCCTATCCATTGCAACACAAGGATTTAGTTTTGTTATGATTAAGAAGGTAACATCTACACTCGACCCGACAATTATGACGGCATATATGCTGATATTTGGCTCAATTATCTTATTCATACTAAGCACTATTGTTGAACCGGATGGGTTAAGTTCGATGAGAAATGGAAGTTTAGAAGTTTGGTTGATATTTTTCGCTTCAGCCATTTTTGCTACAGGCATTTCGCATATGATTTATAACAGAGCCATTCAGGAAATAGGAGTAGCAGAATCAGCTATATTTATTAACCTAATTCCATTCTTTTCTCTAATTGGAGCAGTTACCTTTTTAAATGAAAAAATTTCAATTCTCCAAGTTTCAGGATTCTTATTCATTGTAATAGGTGTTTTACTAGGATCTGGTACGTTAGACAGAAGGCTTGCTATTTTTAGAAACAGAACACTTCGTAAGGAAACGATTTAATCCTCCTACTAACAATATCTTGTTAAAACAAATACTGTGTAAAAAATTTTAAAATCTATTAAAAATTAAAGGATTTTAGCAATTTACAACGAAAGATACTATTTGTGTCTAAACTGTGTATTTTTTTATGCTTGTTGTTAATCATTTAGGAGGTAGATGGTGAACTTATCAGAAATATATACGAATAATATATTAGAAAGAATAACAGACGGTTTTTTTGCTGTCGATGAAAACTGGAAGTTTACATATGTGAACACTATAGCAACTAAACTATTATTTCGAAATCAAGAAGATCTTGTTGGTGAAAACATCTGGGTCCAATTTCCGGAGGCAGTTGATTTGATATTCTATGAACAATATCATAAAGCTTTTGCAGAACAATGTTCAGTTAGTTTTGATGCATTTTTCCCTCCACTTGATAGATGGTTTGGTGTAAGAGCCTATCCTTCTCCTAACGGTTTGTCAGTTTTATTTCAGGATATAACCGAGAAAAAAAGAGAAAATTCAAAGAAAGATCAGCATTATCTCTCTTTGTTTGAACATCATCCAGATGCTGTATTCTCGTTTAATTTAGATGGATTTTATCAAAGTGTAAATAAAGGAATGGAAGAATTACTTGGGTATAAAAGTGAAGAGTATCTGAATATATCCTATAAACCATTAGTTAACGAAAAAAATGTAGAAGAGGTAACAGAAAAGTTCAATCGCTCTGTTCTAGGAGAGATCCAACATTATGAAACTCAAGCGCAACATAAGAATGGCCAACTAATTGACGTGTCTGTCACCAACATTCCAATTATCGTTGATGGCAAGGTTGTTGGGGTATATGGTATAGCAAAAGATATTACAAAAGAAAAGATACAAGATCAATTATTAATACAATCGGAGAAGCTATCGGCTGTAGGTCAGTTGTCAGCATCAATTGCTCATGAGATTCGAAATCCATTAACGTCACTTAAAGGCTTTCTCCAGCTTATGGAACCTTTATTGAAAGAGATAGAAGCAAGTTATTTTGATATAATGGTCGATGAAATTAATAGAATCGAGAAGATTACTGGAGAGTTATTATTATTAGCGAAACCCCAGGCAGTGAAAAAGTATACTGAAAATATAATCGATATCATCGAGGATGTTGTGAATTTATTACAGCCACAAGCACTAATGAATCATATTCAAATTGAAGTAAGTACATCCACACTTCCAATGATAATCTGTGATAGAAATCAACTAAAACAAGCGTTTATAAATTTAATTAAAAACTCAATTGAATCAATGGGAGATGGTGGTGTTATTCAAATTGATTTAATGAAACTCAATGAAGAATCTATACACATTCAGATCGTGGATCAAGGATGTGGAATTTCAGAGGATTTGTTAAATCGGATTGGATTGCCATTTTATACAACAAAAGATAAGGGCACAGGTTTAGGAATGATGACAACAATTAAAATTATTGAGCATCATAAGGGCTCAATAAAATTAGCAAGTGAGGTTGGGGAGGGTACAATAATTGACATCATATTACCTACCCTAAAAGGCCATGCTCTAGTGGATGGTTGAAATAGAAGGCTGTTTTCTCAGAAATCTAAGCGAAAATAGCCTACTGGAAAAAGACTGACCAATAAATAATTGGCTAGTCTTTTTCTAGTAGACTGACATTTAATTATGGTGTTGAGAGTAGGAGTGGATGCAATAAATATTGTATAGAATGTGAAAAAGGGGTAACATGTAGTAATGTAATAAGAAAAAGGAAACGGACGTTTCTCTCTAGGAAGTAGAAGAAGAGAAAGTGGTAGAGAAAGGGTGCAACAACTTGAAATCATTCAGTGATTTAGCGCAAAGTGTAATATACGTTAATGAAAAAGGGATTAAAATCAAGCTGAATGACATAGATCCACAATTGGAATTAATTGGAGAAGGAAGAAGTGCATATGCATTTAAGGTTAAATCAACAAATAAAGTGTTAAAAGTGTATTTCCCAGCATTCCATTCTTTAGCAAAAGAAGAGGCAGAAATATACGAAATTCTTTCAGATACTCCTTTCTATCCTAGATTGTATGAGATAGGAATGAATTATATAGTAATTGATTATATAGAAGGTGATACACTTTTCAATTGTATAAGAAAAGGGGTAGAAATCACAGAGAAAAATATAGAGGAAATAGATCAAGCATTAGAGGTAGCGAAAGCTAGGGGGCTAAATCCCTCTGATATTCATCTTAGGAACATCTTTTTATCTTCAGGTGGACGAATTAAGCTAATTGATGTTGCTCGTTTTAGACAGGAGAAACAATGCACTCAATGGAATGACTTAAAAAAGGCCTATATAAGGTTCTATAAGACTAGACATATACCCAAAAAGATTCCAGCTCTAATTCTTAATATTATTGCCTATTTTTATAAAAAACGATTATTCCCTTTCTTTTAACCACCTTTACTAAAGAATGGTGTGTATGGGTAGAATAACCTTCAAGAAATTCAAAGAAATACAAAAAGGCTGACCTCTATGATAGAAGTCAGCCTGATTTAATATATTTATATTTATTGTAAAGTAAACTTGAATTACCATTTTTTGCATGGTATGATTAAAGGCAATATGTATTTATATATTTAAATAAGATATACCAACTGCATAAATCCTACTATTATTTTATACCTTTTTTTTTTGCTTGTCAAGTTTTTTGATAGGAGTGTTGTAAATAATGACTGAATTAAATAAGGATTTGGAAAAAGAACAACTACGTGTTGACAATGTAATGAAGCAAATTGATTCGAAAATAAAGTTACTTGAGCATAATACAGGAGGTTTAAAGAAGGACATTATCGGGATTCGATCAGAATTCTGGGAAGATGTCACTGTGAATTTTGATGAAGCGGATGATTTAGGAGAAACATTTACAAGTATTAAACAACAAAATGAACTTCTCTCAGAACGAGAACGGAGTCATCGTCAGTTCTACCAACAAATGAAAAATCTAGATCGACTAAAACATTCACCTTACTTTGGTCGAGTGGATTTCCATGAAAATGGAGAGAGAGAGGTGGATCAAATTTATCTAGGGATTTCATCACTAATGGACGAGAATGATGAAAACTTTATTATCTATGATTGGCGTGCACCCATTTCAAGTCTTTATTATGACTACGCACCCGGACCGGCAAAATATGATACACCTGAGGGTATAATTGAAGGGAACATGGAGTTGAAGAGACAATTTATTATTCGAGACGGTTGGATTAAGAGCATGTTTGAAACGGGTGTGACAATTGGAGACGAAATTCTTCAAGAGGTACTTGGGAACCAAGCGAACACGCAAATGAAAAGTATTGTTTCAACCATTCAAAAGGAACAAAATCAAATTATTCGAAATGAAAAAAGTAAGATTCTAATTGTTCAAGGAGTTGCGGGAAGTGGTAAAACATCAGCTGCATTACAGCGGGTGGCTTATCTACTATATCGTTATCGGAACACAATAAGTGCTGATAATATTATGCTTTTCTCACCGAACTCAATGTTTAATAGCTATGTTGCTACTGTTCTTCCTGAGTTAGGTGAAGAAAATATGAAACAAACAACTTTTCAAGCCTATCTCGAGTCTCGATTAGGTAATCAATATCGTCTTGAGGATCCATTTACTCAAATTGAATATGTCCTTAATGATATAAATGACCCGTTATATAAGATAAGACTCACGGCTATAAAGTATAAAGCAAGTCTAGATTACAAAAATCTCATTGATCAATATTTAACAACGTTGAGTGAAGAAGGTCTAGTTTTCAAGAAAATAGATTTTCGTGGAAAAACCATTATTTCTTCAGAACAGATACAATCTTATTTTTATTCTTTAGAGAAATCAATCACCATATCCAATCGAATTAATTTAGTATCAGAATGGCTATTGAAAAAACTCTCGAAAATAGAGAAAGTTGAACGGACGAAGGACTGGGTAATCGAGGAAGCTCAGCTCCTAGATCGTGAAGATTATTTGAAGGTATATAACAAGCTTCAAAAAGATAATAGATTTAATGAGAACACGTTTGATGATTATGAACGTGAGGAACAGTTACTTGCCAAGTTTGTAATAAAACGTAGCTTTCGTCCTATAAAGAAAGCTATAAAGGCAGGTGGCTTTATCAACATGAAAGCAATTTATTTAAATATGCTTCATTGGAGTATAGAAAAGGGAGCGATATTCAGGCTTCCGGACTGTTGGAAAGAAATGTGCGACTTGACCTTAAATAGGATAGAGGAGCAAGAGTTACTTTATGAGGATGCAACACCATATTTATATTTACAGGAACAAATAGAAGGGAAAAGAACGGATACATTAATTCGCCATTTATTTATAGATGAAGCACAAGACTATTCACCTTTCCAGTTTGCGTTTTTGAAACAACTGTTCCCGAATAGTCGTATGACAGTTTTAGGAGATATAAATCAAACAATCTATACACATGCGATGAATGAGTCTAATATTTTTGCAAGTGAAGAAGAGTCAGATGAACAAGAATCAAGAATTAAGCTGATGAGAAGTTATCGTTCAACGAAACAAATAGTTGAATTTACTAAGGGATTAATACCTGGTGGAGAAAAAATTGAGGCATTTAATCGTTATGGTGAGAAGCCCACTTTAACAGAAGTTTCACAATTAGAAAGTCTGCACGAAGCACTGATTGTTCGAACAGAAAAACTACAAGATGAGGGTAATGAAACGATCGCAATTATATGCAAGACAGCATCGGAATGTAAGGATGTATATGAGGCTTTATGCGAAAGATTAACTTTGAAATTAGTTACCAGTAAAACGAGGGAGTTTGATAAAGGGGTAATCGTTATTCCATCATACTTAGCAAAAGGAATTGAATTTGATGGTGTCATCATATATGACTGTTCTAGTAATCGTTATAATCAGGAATCTGAAAGAAAACTATTCTATACAGCATGTACAAGAGCAATGCATGAATTACATATGTTTTCTTTAGGTGAAAAAAGTCCTTTTCTTCAGAATGTTGATAGGGAAACATATGAAATAATGACACAATAATATCAGATAGACTGTCCTATAAGAGTCATAGGACAGTCTATTTTTTCAAAAGCTTCATATTGATAGCTCTGCCTCTAATTTATCAGAATCAATAATAAAACATCCGTCGTTGTCCATTGTAATTAAATTCTTCTTCCGTAATTGATTTATTGTCCTATTCATTGTTTCTCTTGAAGTACCTATCATATTGGCAAGCTGTTTATTAGTGAATTGTGTGGTAATTTTAAAGCTATTATCAAAAGGTGTTCCATTTGTTTTACATAAACGAAGTAAGAGCATGACAATCTGTTCGTATGTATCATGTAGAATTTGTTCTTCTAAACGATTCTGTAGGTCTATTATTTTTTCTCCAAGAACTCTGAAAAGTTTTATACATAATTCAGGGTGTAGAAGAAGTATCTTTTCAAAATCGGCTATAGGTGTAACTATTAATTGAGCATCCTCAAGTATTTCCGCATGAGCTGGAAAACTACCTTTGCGAAAAAAACCTGTATGTGGAAACATTTCACCCTTCTGAAGGACAGAAACAATTTGTTCCTTACCAGAGATATCGTTTTTATGTATCTTGACTTTACCTTCATGAATAAAGAATACCCGGTCTAATTCATCTCCTTGCATAAAGACAAAAGTCTTTGATTTATACAACCTGAGATGTGAAATTGCAATAATTGGTTGTAACTCTTCATCAGACAGCTCGTTAAAAATGGAGACTCTCTGCAAATGGCTCTTTATTGTATTTGAGGTCAACTAAACGCACTCCTTTGCTAAGTTCATGATCACATTAATAATTTTATTTTATCAGACAAAGAGTCTTTAAACATTAATTCTTTTCTATGACGAAGATGGATGAAAAAATCCTAAACAACTTAGGTGGTAGTTGCATAGTCTATAAATGTAGTGAATATTAGTCATGAATTGGAGTGGATTTTGATGAGTACAGTAGCAGGTGCAGGAACTGGTGTGTACGGTGGAGGATTTGCGTTACTAATCGTTTTATTTATTTTGTTAATTATTATCGGAGCAAGCTGGGCTGGAGGATATGGAGCATATTAATAAATCCTAGTATATTCTGATCATAGATTAAAAGATGATGACCACATGCGCTGTTTCTTTGCGTTTGTGGGACATCATCTTTTTAGTTTATAAATTTTAATGTTCAGTTAAGCTAGTGAGAGGTACACTTTGTTCAGCTTGTGGGTGTTCTAATGGGTATATTCTTGCAGTTTCATTTTCTTCATCCACATGCTGGATATAAATCTGAGTACCATTATAGGTAACATTAACCATTGTTGGTGAACCTGCAATTTCTTTTGCTCTTTGACTTTGCATGGATTAGTCCTCCTTTAAATACATATATACATATCGTTAACTGATTAAGAAGGAATATGCAAAAATTTTATGTTAACTTTTTTTTGTTGAGTGTTTCTTCAACGCTTCAATTAATAGATCCACATTCTTATTCTTACCTCCAGAATTAGAGTAAACATAAGAAAATTTTCTGAAGAATGGAATGGATTCAATGCATAATATTGAAATGACATTTTGTTCATAATCACGTGTTATTGCAGAACGTGAAATCAGTGAAAGTCCTATTCCATTAATGACTGCTTCTTTTATGCCTTGTGTACTACTAATCACCATTAAATGGTCAATTTTTAGCCCGTTTGAAGATATTACATGGTCCAAATATTCACGGGTACCAGACCCTTTCTCTCTAGTGACCCATGTTTGATTTTGAAGGTCCTCGATTTCAATTTGTTTTTTCTGAGAGAGTGGGTGTGAAATAGGAGCAATTAAAACAAGTTCATCCTCTAGAAAAGGGAAAATCGTTAAGTCTCTTTCATTAGTTTGTCCTTCAATTAATCCAATATCTACTTTGAAAAGCTGGACAAGTTCCACCACCTTTTCTGTGTTTCCAATCACGACTTCAAATTCTAAGTTTGGATACGTTTTTTGAAGTTCGGCAAGGAAAGCCGGAATAATATATTCTCCAATCGTAAAGCTAGCACCAACTTTTATTAAACCTTTGACTAAATGGTGATGTTCGTATATATCACGTATCGTTAATTCGTACATTTTAATCATTTGAGTTGCTCTTTGATACAGTATTTCACCAGTGGGAGTTATTTTAAATGTTTTGGGTGAGCGCACAAATAATTGTGTTTGAAATTCTCTTTCTAAATTTTTTATATGAACACTAACACTTGGCTGTGATATTAGTAACTTTTCTGCTGCCTTTGAAAAACTCTGTTCCTCTACAACTTTAACAAACGTCTTTAGCGCATCATAGTAGATGGTAATGCCCTCCTAATATTAATAATTTTAATCTTTAAGATAATTAAATACTATTTTACTAATAATTCAACTTCTTATAAAGTAAAAAAGTATAAATGATCTATAGAAGGGTAGATAGGAATGGCTAAGAAGAATATTCATTTCGTAAGTGGGATTATAATAACGCTTATTATTGCCTTTATGGCAAAGGGACTATCCTTTATTCCTTTCATTGATATTTTGGGCCAGTTGGTTATTGCTTTACTGATTGGTATTTCATGGAAGTGTTTGCTTCCGATAAGACAAGAATATTCAGTAGGAGTTGAGTTTTCTAGTAAAACTTTATTAAGGTTAGGGATTATTTTGTTAGGAATGAGACTTAATTTATTGGATATTTATCATTCTGGAATAGGTCTATTTTTAATTGCTGTATGTTGTCTAGTGTTTGCGCTAATTGTCGTTTATCTACTAAATCTCTGGTTAGGTGGAGATAAAAAAATAGGATTATTAACAGCCTGTGGAACAGCTATTTGTGGTGCTGCAGCTATAGCATCCTTAGCTCCGCAATTAAAATCTAATCAAGAGGAAGTTTCTACAAGTGTGGCGATCATTGCAGTATTAGGTACAATTTTCACATTAGCTTATACTTTCTTATTTTCATTCATTGATTTAAGTCCGTTTGCTTATGGAATATTTGCAGGAGCTACTCTTCATGAAATTGCGCATGTTGTCGCAGCGTCAGAGGTAGGAAGTGAGGTTTCAGTAGATATGGCAGTGATTGTAAAGTTAACTAGAGTACTATTATTAGTGCCAGTTGCGTTTGCACTTAGTTTTATAATGAAACCAAAGGGTCAGTCAGCAGATAATTCCTCAGTACCTGTACCATGGTTTATCTTTGGATTTCTTCTCATGAGCGGGTTTAATACTTTAAATTTACTGCCGCAAATTGTTTCCACTGGAATTGTCAACATCGCTTATTTTCTACTAGCGATGGCGATGGCTGGATTCGGGCTGAATGTTAACCTTAGGAACTTATTTAAGCGTGGGAAAGAGACTTTTATTGCTGGACTCATCGGTTCAACCTTATTATCATTGATTGGTTATGCGTTTGTAGTTTTACTCTATAACTAAGCAAAAACAAGGGAGAAATCAATTTGATCAGTAATGTTAAATTTAAATCTTTTTGGATATTTAAAATAGGGTTTATTAATTGACAGTTTTTTTAATTCGGTTTATCCTATAAGTAACTTAATAATCGGTATATTTCATAATCTATGGATTAGATTAGAGATATATCGATTTTTTTCCTTATGAGGGATTCGGAAAATTAATTACACCTATAAGAGGTAGCTCTTCAAAAAACATCATTTAAGTTAGTTGAAGTGAAACCGACAATTTTCAAAATTTCAATGATTTTAAATCATCATTGGAGTTTTAAAGTTGTCGGTTTTTTTATTGGCTTTTTTCTAAAAGATTGTTGAATTTTAACGAGTTATATAAGATACGTCATTAAGAAGGGGGAATTTTAAATGTTATTATGGCTGAGTTCGTCATCATTAGTAACCTTATTTTTTATTTTGCTTATTACATCAGTGCTAAGTGGTTTGTTATTTTTACACCCACGCGTACCCTTGAGTTTTGTTCGCATACATATCGGTGTCCTTGCTTTACCGGTACTGGTTTCCATATTGGCTCTTGCTAATCCCGCACTGAATGGAGTTGTTGGTCCCTGGAACCTTGATTCCTTAGCGTGGTTAATGGCTTTCTTTGTTCTATCAATTGGTTTAATTATTCAACGTTTTTCCATGCGTTACTTAATGGGTGATCGGTGTTATCGACTATATTTTCTGCTTTTTACATTCACTACTGGTGTTGCGTCAACTGCATGGCTAAGTGATGATCTACGCTTGATGGTTTTATGTTGGGGAGCAACTCTTGTCGGTTTAACCTTACTTATTAGGTTAAACCGTGGATGGAAATTAGCTAGTGAAGCATCCAAAATCTCTGGTCGTTTATTTACTTTAAGTTGGTTTTCATTATTAGTTGCGGTGATTTGGCTTTTTCAAGTGACAGGTCAATGGCAATTATCATTAGCTCTAACAGACGAAAATGTAGCTCTATTTGGAGCGTGGGAGAGAACAGGGACTAATTTGTTGATTGTATTAGCCGTAATCATCCCTGCAGCCCAATGGCCTTTCCAACGATGGTTAATTGAGTCTGTTGTTGCACCGACTCCTGTTTCTGCGATTATGCACGCAGGTTTAGTAAATGCAGGAGGGGTTTTGCTAACTAGATTCTCACTTCTATTTAACGGTGATGTAGCATCAATCATTTTACTTATTGTTGCAAGTATTTCTGTATTGATTGGATCTGGAATTAGTTTAGTCCAAGTTGACTATAAACGTCAGTTAGTGGGCTCCACGATTGGACAAATGGGCTTTATGCTCATTCAATGTGCATTAGGTGCATATATAGCAGCCATCATTCATCTTATTTTACATGGGTTGTTCAAGGCTACCCTGTTTTTACAGGCTGGTTCTGCAGTACGTCGTCTTGAAGTGTCTACTCGCGTTAATGATCGATCATCTTATTTATGGATCATTGTTGGACGAACCTTGGGCTTAATTGTAGGTGTTGCTTTTTGGTCCTTGGCTCCTGGAGAAGGTTATCAATTAATTAGTGCACTAATCTTAGGGTGGTCATTTTCTGTTTCTTGGACACAACTCGTAGCTTTTGGAGAGGGGAAAATGGGGCGAATTGCTGGATTATCATTTTTGGGTGGATCTGCCATTGTTTATTTTATCATTCATCACCTCTTCTATGAGTGGTTGCATACAACTGTTTACCAAAGTGTTCAACCTCCAATGTCAGTTGTTATCATTGTCTTATGCTTCTTATTATTCGGTAGTGCTATAGGTACTTGGGTCGCACGAAATCGTTCTTCTGCTTCCTTTTCATTGCTCTATCTTTGGTTAGTCCGATTAGGTGAAGCAAAAACAAAATCGGTAGAAAGTCATCCCACGTACCTTAAACAATATTTATCACAAGGAGGTAATCAGTGATGAGTAGAACATCTGTATTAACGTTAGAAAATGTAAAAAGTAAAGATAGAAATACTGATCTTCCAGAACGCGATATTGACGATCTAATTCAACTAGCTAGTCGGGTGATTGCACCACTTTGGCCAATCTCTACTTTTGCGGCACGTAATCCCTGGATGGGTTTTGAAACGCAATCTTTTGAACAGGTGGCAGATTGGTTAAAAAATATTCGTGATATTGATATCTATCCTTGTTCTTCTATGATCCTTTCGGCAAAAAGTAAAGGTGAGATCGATGAATCTTTTGTAGCTATGGGTCTACAGGACTGGCTTGATTCACATACGTTTAATGTCCCACGGAACGTGGCAGAGCGATTTTGTCATGCTGCACTAAAATTAGAACCATTACCTTCCGACCTTTTAACATCACATAAGTTGGATAAGTTTGTAGAGGAATTAAGTGGACTGAATACGGATCGTAACGAAAGTTCGCTAATCAAACCAATGAGTTCACATATAGAGAATCAGGATGGTGAAAGGTTAGTCGATATACTAGATCATCATGTCATCAAGTGGTGTAAATTATATCTTGATGATTCTCAGGCAGGATGGGCAATGCCAAATCGTGAGGAAGGTTTTTATAGTGCTTGGCAACGTCTCATTCAATATGATCCTGCCCTGAGTAAACATCAACGTAAACATTTGAAGAATTTGCCACAAGATGCACCTACTGCTTTAAAGAAAGCGTTATTCGAACTAGAGATTCCTGAACCTGAGATTCAGACTTATCTAGAGGGTCATTTGCTTTCCTTGCCTGGGTGGGCAGGAATGATGCTTTGGCGCTCCCGAAATTCGACCCATGAACATGCAATCCTAACAGACTATTTGGCAATTCGGATTACTTTGGAATGGGCTCTGATGCAACCTTATTTACCTTGTCCCAGACAACAATCTAAGATAAAGGTTTCAATTACTCCCCTTTTAGCTTCTTGGATTCATTGGGGGGGCCTCTCAATCGAGGAATGGTCTAAAATGTCTCAAGCTGAACAAAACGACTATTTAATATTTGCTTACAGGTTTGACGAGACGCTCTGCAGGAAGCTCTGGTTAGAAGCATGGGAACAAACACACACAGATCGATTAAGTCAGAAGATTAGCTCTAAGCAAAGTTATATCAAAAATGAAAAGTCTGTATTAGCCCAATTAGCATTCTGCATTGATGTACGCTCAGAACCTTTTCGTCGTCAAATTGAAAAAGAAGGTCCGTTTGAAACGATTGGAATTGCTGGTTTCTTTGGCTTGCCGATTGCAACTAATGAACTCGGGAGTAATCACAGTCATTCTTCCTTGCCGGTTATATTAAAGCCTCTGCACAAAATAACAGAGTCCACAGATGAATCAGAACTCAAATCATATCAACAACGTAAGAAAGCAGTTAATTCCTTAAGCTATACATTTAAAGCGATGAAACAGAATGTACTTGCGAGCTTAGTTTTACCTGAGATAAGTGGACCATGGTCAACCCTACAGATGATAGCCAGTAGTTTTGTACCTAGAAGAGCAAATCGGTTTATGCGTAACCTTCATGAGAATTGGCTTCGCAAACCTAAAACAAAGCTTTCAATCAATCAGGTCCACAACAACGAAGATGAGGTACCTGTTGGTTTTTCAGACGAAGAAAAAGTGAGTTATGCGAGTCAAGCACTAAAAATGATGGGGCTAACAGAGAATTTCGCACCATTAGTCGTAATATGCGGACATGGTAGTCAAAGTGCCAATAATCCTTTTGCTGCAGCGCTTGACTGTGGTGCCTGCGGTGGAGCAGCAGGTGGATTTAATGCAAGGGTTTTAGCTACTTTATGCAATCTTCCAGAGGTAAGAGAAAAGCTTTTTTATGAAGAAATAGAGATCCCAAAGGACACTGTTTTCATAGCTGCTGAGCATAAAACAACAGTAGATGAATTGCAATGGATTTATGTTCCTGAACTTTCTGAAGCTGCGAAAAAAGCGTTTGAACGTCTCGCGGCTGTTATGCCGAAAGTGAGCCATAATGCAAATACAGAACGTCTATCAAAATTACCGAATTTTCAATCTAAATTTATAAATCCAAACGCTGAGGCACACAGATTTGCTGAAGATTGGAGTGAAATCCGTCCGGAATGGGGATTAGCTCGAAATGCCGCTTTTATTATCGGCCAACGCGAACTAACTAAGGACTGTGACTTGGAAGGTAGAGCCTTCCTTCATAATTATGAATGGAAGCGGGATACTAGTGGTGATCTCTTAGGAAACATCATTGCAGGACCAGGAACGGTGACCCAATGGATTAATCTGCAATATTACGCATCAACGGTAGCTCCTCACTATTATGGCAGCGGAAATAAAGCAACTCAGACCGTAACAGCAGGACTTGGTGTTATGCAGGGGAATGCAAGTGATTTGTTGACAGGGCTACCATGGCAATCTGTGATGAAATCAGATATCGAGGCTTATCATTCTCCTCTTCGTTTGCTAATAGTCATTCAAGCACCTAATGAGTATATAGAACGGTTATTAAATAAAGATTCTGGGTTCCGAGAAAAAGTTAAAAATGGATGGGTTCGGCTTGCAAGTGTTGATCCAGAAGGACGTTGGAAAAACTGGTAATAGATCGTTATTTTAAAAGGAGAAGGTTTAATGGGTTCTAATTTAATTGATTTTGTAAATGAAGAAAAAAGTAAGATAAATAGTTTTGATTCTGGGAATCTTGAATGTATAAAAAGGATCATTAGAAAAGCAATTGATACTTATCATTTAAAATCTTATGAGGAAGTAGAGGAGACTGATATAGGCTCCATTAGATTTTTATATATACACTCTATTGTAGAAGAAAATCTTCTTTCCAAAATTGTAGAAGAATTAAGAAACAGTCAAGAAGATTTGAATATTGAAGGTGTATATGAAGGGTATGTTATTAGGACCTATTAATACACAACACCAACTTGTTCGATGTGATTTATGTTGGCTGTTTTCTCAAAGTTTGTTGTTTTAGACATAAACATTGAAACGGTAGTTACTAGCAGGCTGAATACACGTAGACTCCTGTGGGACCAGTGGCCAAAGTGAGACCCCACAGGAGCATGAGCGACGAGGAGGCTCACTGGTCACCCGCCGGACGCGGAGTGTATTCAGCCTGCGGCTTTAAAAGCAACAATCTATACGAAAACAGCCTTTATGTTAAACA
Organism: Litchfieldia salsa; assembly: GCF_900104555.1. Lineage (GTDB taxonomy): Bacteria > Bacillota > Bacilli > Bacillales > Bacillaceae_L > Litchfieldia > Litchfieldia salsa. The sequence continues at coordinate 331,879 of NZ_FNJU01000002.1, read as the reverse complement.
ATAATTGAATCATTCATTATATGGACTAATTCTCAGTACAGCGAGAATTGGTCCTTTAGTGTCTTGAATCGCACTTATATGAATAAATATCAAAAAGTAATAATACAATGTCATAGTCTTTCATATTTCTATCTTGCGAAAAATTAGATGTGTCTCCTGGCTCATAGGTAACTGAAATGTCGGCGTTTTTGACATCAAACCTTGATCCGAGAGGGGTAGGCTATGCTATTATTTAAGAATTTCATGTGGGGCTGTTCACTTCTTATGATGGCTTACTTTAGTTATATCGAAAAAGCTATAGATGAGAATAATGAGATTCAATTAGACGAAATGGTAAAGAAAGTTGAAAGAAGATCACTCAATATTAGTTATAAGGAGATAAATAATAAAATTTTGATTGACGCTCCAATTCTTACTCAATTTCCAGAATTAGATCGTGGCTGCGAAATAACAAGTCTGGCTATGCTTTTACAATTTGCAGGAATTAAGGTAGATAAGCTCACATTAGCTGAAGAAATACCGAAAGTTCCATTTAGTAAAGACGGGCATTATGGAGATCCAAATGAGGGCTTTGTAGGAGATATATATTCTTTTAGTCAGCCAGGCTATGCAGTTTATCATAAACCAATTGAGGATCTTGCCGAAAAATATTTACCAGGAAAAGTATTAAACCTTTCCGGGAGTAACTTTAACGAAATAAAGAATCAGTTATTAAAAGGAAAGCCTGTATGGGTGATTGTGACGAGCACATTTAATAAGTTACCTGATAGCGCTTGGGAAACGTGGAAGACAGCAAATGGAGATATTAGAATCACAATGAGGGAACACTCCGTTTTATTAACTGGTTTCGATGAGGATTTCGTTTATTTTAATGATCCATTTAAAACAGAGAAAAACAGTAAAATTGCAATTGACAAATTTATCGCAGGTTGGGAGCAATTTGGAAAACAAGCAATCTCGATAAAAGACTCAAATTTATTGGAAATTGTAGAACGTTAAGCGAACTTTAATCCGTCTATTAGGCGGATTTTATTTGTTTAAAGGTAGTTCGAAAATTCATTGTGAATAGATTGTATAGGGAAAGAGATAGTAATGATTGAGGGTCTATTAAGAGGCCTAACTTCAATTTTTTATAGGAGGAAATATGGTACAAAAAAATAATAAACAATACCAAATGCCAGATGCACTAAAAGAAAAAAAAGATTATGCATACCGTGTTGGATATGAGGCAACAACAGGAAATGAAACTTCCCCGGTAGATAATAACGCAGCAAAAACAACTAAGAATCAAGGCTAAATAACTGGCATTACTGTAGGGGGAGTGAGGTCGCTGCCCTTACAGTGTGTTAAAACCTGTTCGTTTGTCATCATAGGGGTTATTGTTTTGAGACAACCTCTTGCCTTCTTTACGAAGTTCATCCATATCGTTATTATTTATTTATGTCACATTTGAAAAAGGGGAGCCTATGTATATAAAAAAACTCCAAGCAGTAATATTTGATATGGATGGGGTAATTGTAGATACTGACCAAATATATCATAGCACTAATCAAGTGATTGCCGAAGAATTATCAATACCATTTACATACAACGATAGTGAAAAGGTAAAAGGAATACCACGAATGGAAATAATTGAACTAATGGTAAAGAGAACAGGGAAACATTTTTCTTTGGAAGAAAAGGAGAGGTTAGCGGCAAAAAAAAATACGACTTTTCTAGCCTTTATAGACTCCTTGGATGAAACATTTATACTCCCTGGAATTGTTCCATTTTTAGAAGAATTAAAGAAAAATCAGATAAAAATGGGTCTTGCATCTTCAAGCTCTAATCAGAAAACAGTCATTCAGAAGGTTGGATTAGGTCACTACTTCGATGTAATGGTTGATCCTAAGACCCTGTTAAAAGGAAAACCAGACCCCGAAATATTTCTTACAGCAGCAGATTCTTTAGGTGTTCCTTATAGAAATTGTGCTGCACTTGAAGACGGAGAAGCAGGTATGACAGCGATTCTATCAACTGACATGTTTTCTGTAGGGATTGGAAACGGATGCTCTCTTGTGAAGCAGTCAAACTGGCATGTTGAAAATACGAATGAGTTAACTTATGATGAGTTGAAAAGACGTTTCAATAGTTCTAATAGTTAGAATCCTTATTCGTTTATCATGTAATAATGATATGATAGTCAAATAGTTAAAAAGTACCTGAAAGGAGTCTGAATATGGTTTTTCGATTAGAGGGGGTTTCTCTAAAAAAGGATGGAAAATGGATACTACAAGATATCAATTGGAAAGTTAACAAAGGTGAGCATTGGACAATATTTGGGCTAAATGGTGCTGGAAAAACGGCTTTATTAAATCTCTTGAATGCTTATGAATTTCCAACCGAAGGCAAGATGGACGTATTAGGAAAAACCTTTGGGAAAAGTCCATTAGGAGAGAACCTAAGGATGAATATAGGGATGGTTTCATCCTCATTACAGCAGAAATTTTATCCTAGTGATAGTGCCTATGAGATTGTATTGAGTGGAAGTTTTGCTTCAATCGGTTTGTATCAGACGCCAACGGATGAAATGAGAGAGAAAGCCATATCGTTATTAAAAGAGCTAGGATGTATTGAGTATGCTGACAGAAATTATGAAACTCTATCACAGGGAGAGAAACAAAGAGTCCTAATTGCTAGGGCCTTAATGGCTGAACCTGACTTACTCATATTAGATGAACCAACTAATGGACTGGACTTTATTGCTCGAGAAAATCTTTTAGAAGCGATTGAGCAAATCGTTAGGAGGGCTGATGCTCCAACACTTTTATATGTCACACACCATGTTGAAGAAATTCTTCCTATTTTTACACATACGATATTATTAAGGAAAGGAAAGATTTTTTCTTCCGGATTAACACGGGAGATGATTTCTACAAAAATCTTATCCTCTTTTTTTGAATTACTTGTTGATATAGTATGGCAAAATGGACGTCCATTATTGTCAAAGAAAAAGACTAGGTGTTAGTGTTTGAATAAATAAGTAATCTAGGAGAATATTCAAGTGTTATTACGAATGAATAGAATGTTAGAAAAATACTTGCCTCTCATTACACCAGTGAGTTTGGCTTTAGGTGTGTTATTTAGCGCAGAACTAAAGGGGTTATCATACCTAATCCCGTGGATATTCGCATTTATTACTTTTACAGGGAGTTTAAGCTCAAGTTTTTCCTCATTAAAGAGAGTTATGACAACCCCCTTACCTTTGGTTATAGCCATGTTAATTCTACACGTGATCATGCCACTATGGGCTTGGGGAATTGGGCTAATAACCTTTCAAGAAGATATCTTTACAATGACAGGACTCATTCTTGGGATGATTATTCCAACCGGAATTACTAGTTTCCTATGGGTATCTATTTACAAAGGGAATATTGCTCTCACCCTATCCATTATTCTTATTGATACAATTTTATCACCTTTAATTGTTCCGCTTACTCTTTCCCTATTTGTAGGAGAAAAGGTAGAAATGGATGTTTTACATATCATGATGGGGTTGTTTGGTATGGTTGTTCTTCCTTCTTTGCTGGGTATGGTTTTAAATCAGTATACTAAAGGACGAATCAAAGAAGTATGGAGCCCTCGTTTATCCCCATTTTCAAAAATATGCCTAGGTATAGTTGTTATGATTAATGGATCGGTTGTTGCACCATACATACAAAAAATAGACTTTAAGTTGGCGGTCATTTCGATCGTTGTTTTAATAATCGCTTTTACTGGCTACTTATTTTCCTTTATTATTGGATTCCTTTTTAAAAGAGACAAAGAGACGATCATTGCTCTCACTTTTTCGGGTGGAATGAGGAATATTAGTGCAGGAGCTGTCTTGGCAGTTTCCTATTTTCCTGCGCCTGTTGCTGTTCCGGTCGTAATTGGGATGTTATTCCAACAGTTACTTGCCTCCTTTTTTGGGTTTGTGATAAACAGGTACTTTAAGACCCGAGAGATTAAAGAAATGAACGCAGCTTAGTAAGAGCTGGAAACTGTTTTATTCAATATTTGATATTTAAAGTATTTACATTAGTTAGTTTCACATTCCCTCTTTTTAAGAATATCTTATATGGAGATAGGGGAGTGAAACTAATATGTACATGCTTTTTAATGTGGAGAGATATGAAGATAAAATACGTATCGTTAAACAATCAGATACCGAGTTATTCAATATCTCTCTTTATATTGATCAATTTTATTTAGGTAGTATATCGTATTTAAACGACATGTCGTTGAATTTACCTTATAATTATGCGGATACTCTAATTATAAAGGCAGATATACTTTCAAATGGATATTTATATAGTTTAACAGAGCAACATCCTATTAGGCTTCGAAATCACCATGAAACAGCTGAAATTAGTTATAAACCTGGAGACATTCTTGTAGCATGTGATAATGTAAATGGGTTGCCCTATGGATACATGGGCCATTCAGTGATTGCGGTAGATTCTACACATGGGATTGAGGCGATCCCTATTCACCCAATTATTCGAAAAGTTTCTATTACCAGTTTCAAAAATGATCATCCAAAACATGTTGTCATACGGCCGAATTCATCAGACGTTGGGAAGAAAGCAGCTGAATATGCGAAAAAATATTTGGATGACTATAATAAAGAAGGAACGAAAAAACCAAAATTTAAATTCACTTTAAGTGAACCACTAGATGAGAATGAGTTTATTTATTGCTCCAAACTTGTTTGGATGGCGTATTATTTTGGAGCCGGGATCGAATTTAAAAATGACCACTTATGGTTCGCACCTGAAGACCTTTATACAAAATCTTTAGATCATCCCGATTTTGAAATTGTAGAAAGTCATCCTGATTTTGCCTTTAAAGTCGATTTATAATTGAAAAGGCAGTTCACAAAGAGGGGCCTCGTGAACTGCCTTTTTTAATTTGATAGAAAAATATAAAATTAGCTAATCTCTACTTCTTTACGCTTTTCTTACGTTATCGTTGATCTGCAGGGAAATGTAAACCAATTTGCTTTCTCGTTTCATCCAGCAATTGAAGAGTATGTAATGAATTAGTATAAGAATTAACAGATGATTCATATGTTTGATTTTTAATTAATTTAATAAACTCTTCTGTTTCATAATACATCGGAGGATGTTCATTTGGTATCGATATATCTTCAATGGTTCCATCTTTATAACGAATTTCAATGTGTTCTGGTGTATGAATCTTATCTATGATCATACTTGCATTTTCACCTTGAATTTCGGACGGAATATACGAATTGGTAATTTTAGAATACATAACAGAGCCTGTCATGTTTTTATATTTAAATAGAATACTTCCTTCCCCATCAACTCCAGATTCAAGCATAATCGCATTCGCTTTTACTTCATCAGGCTTACCAAATAAAACGACCATTGGATAGATTGTATAAACACCAATATCCATGATAGCACCATTAGAGAACTCAGGTTTGAATGCATTGAGGATCATCCCTGATTTGTAAGCATCATAACGTGATGAGTATTGACAATAGCCACCAAAATAATGACGAATTTCTCCGAGTTTATGTATATGTTTCTGTATATTTTTAAATGAAGGTAAAAGAGTGGTCTTAAGTGCCTCCATTAATAACACGTTATTATCCTTTGCCGTGCTAATCATACGTTTCAATTCATCTGAATTAGAGGCAATAGGCTTTTCGCATAAAACATGTTTACCGTTCTCTAAAAAAATCAAGGCTTGTTTCGAATGTAAAGAATTTGGGCTGGCAATATAAACTGCATCAATTGATTCACTTTGAGCCATTTCCTCCAAATCAGTAAAAATGGTAGATACTCTAAATTTAGAAGCGAATTCTTCGGCGCGTTCTTTAGTTCTTGAATAAACAGCAGCTAATTCAAAGTCTTGTATTTCAGATGCTGCATTAATAAACGATTCAGTAATCCAGTTAGTCCCGATTACTCCAAATCTGATCATAGTGTTATTCCTCCAAATTAAATTTTTAATAATAAATCATGATTTCCTATTATATCAAACAATGTAGACAGATTCATCTTGACTAACTTTTCGGTCGTTTTGTAAATTTTTAATATAAAGAGCTAGAATAATAGAAATAAATTGGAGATATTCTAAACATCATGTAAAATGAAATTTAAGAGTAAAAAGGTAGTAGGGGTGTATGAATATGTATAATGAGAGTCAACTGGTCACCGATTATAATGACGTTATTATTAATATGAAACAATTTAATAGAGATTTATTGGAGCAATTAGAAATAAAAGAGCAGTTACCACAATTTATGCACTGGTATTATATTCCCCATTTGAATTTATTTGGTCCAAGTAAATTTATTGGATATAAACAAATGGAAGCTGAACTCTATGAACGAATAAAAAAGAGACCTAGTGTGGAAACAAAAAGAGTACTAACTGAGTGGTTTTATCCTGTTCAAAGTGAAACGGTGGAAGAGTTGATTTTAAGAGATCAACTTAGAAGTTTATTAAACTTATGTGAAAAGAAACCTAGAGCAAATGCCGTATTTCATCTACCGAAAAATACAATCCTACTAGTACCAGATCGTCTAACTAATTACAGAACAAACAAAAAATAAATTTTCAAAAAATAAGTTACACATAAATTCGATGGTATAATGATAAAATGAATTAATTGAATTAAACCGCTTATAGCGGTAGAGGTTTTTAGCTACCCTCTTTAAAAAACTAAGGAGAAACAGTACTCTTTCTTAGTGGTGCTGTTTTTCTATTTGGAGGAAGGAAACATGAGATTATTTTTGTATTTAGCTTCAATCGTTTTAGCCAATGTTATAACAGCGAAATTCGCTCCACTTGCATTGGGAATTTTTCTAGTTCCAATGGGAACATTTTTAATAGGTGGAACATTTATTTTTCGTGATTTAGTTCAAAATAAATATGGTCGTAAAAAGACATATTTATTTATAGGGATTGCATTGATTTTATCAGCAATTGCTTCATTCTCGCTAGGAGATACATTACTTATAGTTGTGGCATCTGCTTTATCATTTGCAATAGCTGAAACAACTGATACTGAAATTTACACCCGACTTAAATTACCGCTTAGTTTAAGAGTCTTTTATAGCGGTATGGTTGGTGGACTGTTAGATTCGGTTATTTTTGTGTTAATTGGCCTAAGTCCACTAGGTGCTGGAATTATTCCATGGGAAGCTGTGCCAGCAGCGATTATGGGGCAGGTAATAGTAAAAACATTAATCCAAGCAATTGGTGCATTTATTGTTAGCCAATTGAAGAATAAATCTTTTGATCAGACAGTTTCTAAGGTGAGTTAATATGTGTCTGTAATATAAAGTGTTAGTCTCTTCAATGAGTTTCAGGGGAGCTAACACTTTTTCCATTCTATTTCAATTGAAAATGAAACCGCTTTTACATTTGTTTTTATAAAATAACTGAAAAAAATCAAAGTTTTTAGAGGATATTTGTTAGATATATCGAATCCTTTAACAAAAGGTAGAAGGAGGAGAGCAGATGATAATTAGAAGTTCAAGTGACATTGAAATGTTCATGAAAGATTTTAATCGATTTGCTGCCTACGATTCTTCAAAAAATATATACTATTTTGTTTTTCAAGACAAAGAACGTGGGGGACAACTGACTCTTATGCAGTCAGAAAACCAATGGTTATATCATGGTTTGGGTGAAGGCTATTGCGATCCAAAAGAAACAGCTCTAACTGTAGAAGAAAATCAAAAATTTGTTTGGCTGCACCGAAAAGCAATTAATAAAAGTATAAAAGATAGTTTAATTACAGCTTAAACATGATAAAGCTAAAGATGCTTGACCAGGTTTAAGAGACCCCTTAGTTGGAAACTAGAAGTAAACTAGTTCTATAGTAAAAACACAAGGGGTCAACCCTTTTAAGTGCTAATGAAGTATTGTAGGCTGTAAATCATTTGGATAATCAATTAGTGATATGTGTAATTTATTATCGGCTGTTACAGAAGCGAAGAAGATATCTTCAACTTGCAACCCTTTTCTTTGTAATTGTGCTATCAACCATTCATTATCTAGATTTAGTTTTTCTAATATCGAGGAATAGATTCTGCCTTCAACTAGAACAGGATAAGCAATCCCTGACTTCAATTTATTTAGTTTCAAATCTTCAATAGTGACATTTGTTTTCATAGGCTTCTTCTGCACAGTAAGATTGCCATTCGCTTCTATTATAGCAAGTGCCACATCCTCTGTATCAAAAACTCCATTTTCTCTAAGCATTGTTAATACATTATCTACAGAATACCTAATTTTCTTCATATTTTTCACTAAGAAGAACCCATCCCTAATGACAATAGTTGGTTCAAAGGTAATTAATTGACCAAACTTACGATACTTAATCGACGTTCCTTGAATGATTCGTTGAAGTATACCGATTGTAATAACTGCAGCGGCAGTAGGGATGTGATCAACACTAGGGTCGGCAATATCAGCCCCTACTAAAGAACCTAAAGTAATAATAATAATAAAGTCGAAAACAGGAAGTTCACCTATAGATCGTTTTCCAACAATAAGGGTTATGATTAACAATAATGGAATAATTGTAATGATTCTTCCTTGAACAAGAAGTATATCCTTAACCATTTCTATCATTATTGATCGTCCTTATATCCTTTAGCTAATTCAGTATTTACATTAACGACTTTGTTGTTAAATTTTGCATACTTATATTCAGGAGTTATCGTTGGCAAATTATCTGCTTCTTCTTGAGTAGTAATTACTTTTCCTGCAGAAACATATCGTCCAGCGGGAATCGTTACTCCTATTACTTTCGCACCTGGCTCAATAACCACTTTTTCATTAACTAAAGAATCAAAGACCAAGCTTTGCATCCCAACAAATACATCTTTTCCAATTTTAGCAGGACCGTGAATTTGACATTGATGAGCTAATGAAACACGATCACTAATATAAATTGAATAGGGATTGCCGTTATGATAGACAGAATTCTCGAATAAGACACTCGTATATTCGAAATTCTTAAGACCGTGTAATACAACGCCATCTTGTACATTACACTTATCTGAGATGTGAATCCTCAATCCCTCATCACCTCTAATCGAAGAAAAAGGACCTATAAATACATCTTTTCCAATATTAACTTGTCCAATAATAGAAGCAAATGGATGTACATAAGTTGATGAATCAATTACTGGACTATCTTTGTGTAGATTAAATGTAGTTTGAGTGTTTTTTTTGATATTCCCAGCGATTATACTTTTATCAATGATCTTCCCAACAACTGAAGCCACTGTTAATCCAACCATTAATTTATTACTTGTTTTCATCAAAAACACCCTCCAATTTGTGTGATGATTTTCAAACCTTGATAATAGTATTATGGATATTTTTGTTCAATTTATGTACATCTTTGAGTAGGAGAGTATGATTCTGTTCATGTGTTTAAAATTTTAGTACACTTAGATAAGTAACGTTGATATTAAGAAAGAGAGTAGAGGAGAAACTAATGTCTGTTATAGAGTACTTTTATGGGCTTATTTCAACGGAAATCACCATGACCGCTGAAGAAAGGTCAAAAATATTAAAACAATTTCCAGTGCCTTCCCTATCAAAGACACCTGAGGGATTCTCAATTGACAACCAGGTTCATGGGGAAAGTTTTAATGAGGAAACATTCCTTTTAGTTGATTTCTCAATTGAAAAGACGCAGGGGTCTCAACCTAGACCTTACTTAAAATTGAGATTTTCTAATCATCTTGGTAGCTATAGTGCGAAAATATGGGATAATGATGGTGCAATTGATAAATACCATCCGTTACTACAAGAATATAGTGTATTTAAATTGTCAGGGAAGATTGAGGAGTTTAGAGGATTTAAATCAATGACTATTTATCAATTAATTCCTTGTGAAAACAATGAGGAGCCTTTTAATCTAATTTCCTCTACGCAACAGTCATTAGAGGACTTCACTGTCGAGCTTTTTGAGTATATAAATGAAATAGAGGAACCTTTTAAATCAATATGTATGGGAGCTATGGAACGGTTTTGGGATGAGTTTTGCATAAGGCCAGCAGCTATGGGCCATCATCATGCATACCTAGGAGGATTACTTAAACATACAGTTGGGCTCATGCGTCTTGCCAGGTATATAGTGAGGCAAGAGGCAAATCATTATAAAGCTGTAATTAAACTTATTAATCAGGTTGAGAAGGTGTATAAACAAGAATTATGGAAGGACCTTCAATCAGAGCAAGCGGGATCTAATTGGCGAAATCTTGTCTGGAAGGATTCTATAGATCATTTGTATACGATGTTTTATGGTATGAGCAAGTATAAAGAAAATAGCCCTAATTATTCATTAATTATATGCGCAATCCTCTATCATGACATGGGCAAATTACTCGAATACCATCATGTTGGGAAAGGTACTGAGGAGTTTAAATTTCTTTACCCTACTGCTGATCATTCTTCGCTTTCTAAGAGGAAAGCGACAGGAATAACAATGGATGAGTTAGGTGTGCTAATTGGGCACATTCCTTATGGGATGCTGCTTGTAAACAAAGTGATTGAAGTAGAAGATATTATAATTTCATTAGAGGATGTTCATGCTCTGCAACACAGTATTCTTGCTCATCATGGAAAATTAGAATGGGGAGCAAATATTGAACCCAAAACAGTAGAAGCTTTTTTAATTCATATTGTTGATTATCTGGATTCGAGATATGAAAGAACAGAAGAGATAAAGTAAATTAATAATAGAAAGCTATCCCATGAGTATTATAGACTCATGAGATAGCTTCTGTTAAACTATATTTTAATTTACATCCAAGAAGCGCCAACAATGATAAGAAGGATGAAAAGCACAACGATAAGTGCAAATCCTCCCATACCACCTGTAGTAGGTGCTGCAACTGGAGCTCCGTAACCATAAGCTAATCCTGTATTATATCCACAATGCATGAATAAATCTCTCCTTTTAATAATTATTTTTTATCTTCCATTTAATTTTGTCGATTCAATTTAAACAAATGCTGTACCAACAATGATTAACAAAATGAACAGCACGACGATTAATGCAAATCCACTTCCGTATGCGTGACTCATTCAATAACACCTCCTAACGTGTTATACATTCATACTATGGGATTGATTCAGAAATGTTTGGGTATTTGCCCTTTTTTCTAATAAATGATGAATTAGCCGTTCCAACGCTGTGGAGTAACTGGGAATTAAGGATAAGTTTATAATTTGAATTTTGAGGTGAGTTTAGTTGATTAATGAAGCAAAAAAGGTATTAAAAAACTATTTTGGATATGACTCTTTCAGGAAAGGTCAGGAAGAGATTATTAGTAATGTGATATTAAAAGTGCCAACCCTAGCAATAATGCCCACTGGGGGTGGTAAATCTCTATGCTATCAGGTACCAGGTATGATTTCTGATGGTGTTACCTTGGTAATTAGTCCATTAATTTCGTTAATGAAAGACCAGGTAGATGCTCTAAATGATAATGGAATACCATCAACTTATATTAATAGTTCACTATCCTCATTAGAGATTGAAGATCGAATAAATGATGCGAAATTAGAAAGATATAAATTTATATATGTAGCACCAGAAAGATTAGAATCAAGAGCATTCCGCCAACTTCTTAAAGAGTTACCAATTAAGATTATTGCCATTGATGAAGCCCATTGTATTTCTCAATGGGGGCATGACTTTAGACCAAGTTATAGAAATATTCAAATGGTGATCAATGAATTACAGAATCAACCGACTATCGTAGCTCTAACAGCAACAGCCACAAGAGAAGTGATTTCCGACATATGTAACATTTTAGATATCCCAATTGAGCATGTATTTGTTACAGGTTTTACAAGAGAAAATTTATCATTTACTCTTGTAAAAGGCGAGAATAAACGTGATGTTATTCTTAGATATTTAGAAAGAAATCAAGGACAAGCTGGTATTATCTATGCATCAACAAGAAAAGAAGTCGACCAGCTTTATCAGTTTTTGAAAAAAACGGGCTATTTAGTTGGTAAATATCATGCTGGAATGACTGAAGAAGAAAGATATAAAGCACAGGAAATGTTTTTATTTGATCGAATTACCATTATGGTTGCTACGAATGCATTTGGTATGGGAATTGATAAATCGAATGTAAGATATGTCATTCATCATAATCTTCCAAAGAATATTGAAGCTTATTACCAAGAGGCTGGTAGGGCAGGTCGAGATGGAGAACCAGGAGAATGCTTATTGCTCTTTAATCCTCAGGATGTTCAACTTCAGAAATTCCTTATTGAACAATCAAGTATGAATGATCATGTAAAAACATTCGAATACAAAAAACTTCAACAAATGATTGATTATTGTCATACCGATAAATGCCTTCAGCAATATATTCTTGCTTATTTTGGAGAGGATAACCAAACATATAGATGTGGAAAATGTCTTAATTGTACAGATCAACGAGAAAAGCATGATATGACTACTGAGGCTTTGATGATCTTTTCTTGCATAAAGAGGATGAATGAACGATTTGGTAAAACGCTTGTAGCACAAGTGTTAAAGGGCTCAAAAAATAAAAGGATTACACAATTTAATTTTATGAAACTTTCAACTTATGGACTTCTGAAAAACAAAACAGAAAAAGACATTGTTGATATGATTGATTTTCTTGCTGCCGAAGGATACATTGAATTAACGTCTGGACAATATCCTGTTTTAACTCTAGATAAAAAGGCATATTTAGTTTTTAAAGGTGATTTACAAGTTATTAGAAAAGTACAGATGAATCAGCGTCAGCTTGTAGAGGATAACCAACTATTTGAGGAATTAAGAGCATTGAGAAAGCAAATTTCGGAAGAAGAAAATCTCCCTCCATACATTGTTTTTTCTGATCGTACGCTACGAGAGATGAGTCAAGTTTGTCCGAGGGAGAAAAAAGATATGCTTGAAATTAAGGGAATTGCTGAAATGAAGTTTGAACGTTACGGAATTAGGTTTCTCGAGAGAATAAAGAAATATCTCGAAGGTTCTGAAGGAGTATAATAATCATATTAGATTTGGTAAGAAGCCTATTTTTATTGGACAATTGGCCACTTCTGTTACTTCTGAATATAAGTGTAAAGACTTATTCACATGAGGAGGAACAAAGGATGAATTATTTACCAAATTCAAATTATAGCGTGGAACAACGTCAAAAAACATTAGCGTACCATGAAACTTTAGAACTTCATGAGCTAGTGGCATTCCAATCTAATGGTTTAATGAAGTTAAAAATGGCAGTTGGGAAAATAAAATGTAGTACCTTAAAGGGAATCTATTTAAAAATGATCAATGATTTGGAAACAAATTTAAACGAACTACTGGTTTTTTACCCAATGACACCTAGGAATAACAGCGACCAAACGTCTGATTGGGATAAAGCTTTTTATGCTGGAGATTTATTAGGATTCTTAAAGGCATCTGTGAGAAATTATGCAATTGCGATTACTGAAACAGCCACTCCTGAATTAAAGGCTGTGTTAATTAAGCAATTACAAAGAGCAATTAAAGGTCATACCCAAGTATTCAATTATATGTATCAACGTGGCATGTATCCTGCATATGATTTAGGGCAATTATTAAATAATGATGTTATGCTAGCAAAACAAGCTTTATCAATGAGATATTAACAGATTTCATCATAAAAAAGAGGATGTCCCATTAGTAACTAGCGCTTATGCTTTGGGAGATCCTCTAGTTATTGCCCCCCTTAGAGTATCTTATCCTCCGATCTGAGACATCTCAATTTTTTCTCTTTTTTTGTTTTCTTTTAGATAAGAGTTTCTGTCGATGGAATATTGGTCATTTCTACTACCCCAAATAGTAGATAAGAGGTTAATTAATTGTTTATCTGAAAAGCCTGAACGAAGAGGTTCACGTAAATCATGTCCATTTGAAGCAAATAGGCAAGTAAAAAGCTTTCCTTCTGCCGAGAGTCTTGCTCGATTACATGTTGAACAAAATGCATCAGTCACAGATGATATGACACCTATTTCGTCTGAAGATCCTATATATCGGTATCTTGTCGCAACTTCACCTGTATAGTTAGGGTCAATGGGCTCAATGGGCATTACAGAATGAATATCTTCTATTATTTGCTTTTTAGGATAGACATCCTTTAAATTCCATTGATTAGAATTACCTACATCCATAAATTCTATGAACCGAAGCGGATGGCCTTTCTTTCTGAAGAATTTAGCCATAGGTATAATTTCGGTTTCATTAACTCCCTTTTGAACAACCATATTTATCTTTATACCCAACCCAGCCTCTTCTGCTGCTGAGATACCTGATAAAACTTCCTCAACTTTTACACCTCTACCGTTCATCTTTCCAAAGATTTCATTGTTTAAAGAATCAAGACTAATCGTTACTCGTGATAGTCCTGCTTTTTTAAGGTCTTTGGCATGTTTGGATAAAAGGGAACCATTTGTTGTCATCGCAATATCTTCTACACCTTTTATTGATGATAGCATTTGAATTAACGTTGATAACTCCTTGCGCATAATTGGTTCTCCTCCAGTAATACGCAATTTCTTCACTCCAAATGAGTCAACAAATAATTTAGCGAGCTTATAAATTTCTTCAAAGGAGAGAACTTCATTTTTCTTTAAAAATGGAAAATCAGGACCAAATATTTCAGCGGGCATACAGTATTGACATCTAAAATTACATTTATCTGTCACAGATATTCTTAAGTCACGTAATGGACGATTTAGCTTATCCAGCAATGATTCATGATTTAGTTCTTTCATAAAAACACATCCCTTAATTTAAGAACAATAGTTTTTTTATTTTGATATTTAAATTACATAAGTTTCATAATAGCAGTTCTTGAAACATGATCTCGTGATTTAGGTCACTTTTTACTTTTTAGAAGTAAAAAACAAGTTCAATATAGTATTTTCTATTATACAACTGTTTCCTCACAGTTAAAATACATTTGATTTATGTAGGGAGAGGAAGTAAGGAGATTACTTCCTCGAAAGACAGAGTAGGAGAAATGGTGACTAGCACCTTGCTTTATCTTATGTTTATGATCGTATTTGTTGTAGTGCATGTACCTCTAATGATTTAGCACATTTTTTAAACAGGTTTTTGGGTAACCTATTTTAGAGGTGATGAAAATGAATCCAAATGTTAAATGTAATGTGAATACATGTACACATTATCTATACGGTGACAGATGTGGTGCAGCAAATATTGATATTCTTCATGAACAAGAAACACAAATGTCAGAAATTGTTGATCAAACAATGTGTAAGACATTTCATGATGCTAAAAACGTATGGAGTTACTTAGGTTCTGCCGATAATATTAATGTTTTAGGAACGGCAGCGGGTTTGGTAAACCCAGAATATCAAGTAAATCCGAACGTAATGTGCAGTGTATCTAGTTGCAAATATTGGGGTGAAGGTTCAATCTGTATTGCAGAAGCAATCGAGGTTAATGGGATGAACAGTAATGAATGTCAAGATACCAACTGTCAAACCTTTGTGTTGAGGAGTGATTCATATGGAATATAAAATGCATGTGAAGGAAATTGATGATTACACAGATTACCCAATAGATGTATTGATGGGACTTACCGGATTAGGGAAAAATACCATTGAAAAGCTAATTAATGAGGGCAAATTAACAGGAATAGATAAAAATGGGTTGACTACTATTAATGGCAAGGAGTTTTTGGAATGGTCTTCCTCGGTTAATCAAACCATTGATGTGGAAAAAACATACTATTCAAAAATGAAAGTTGATGAATAAATAGTCCGGATTCCGGGCTTTTTTGCTTGGGGCATAAAAAAACCGCCCACATCCGAACTGGTTAGTCCCGCAACGAAGCGTCTTTTGGTAGTGGGCGGCTAAATATAGTTTATGTTTTTTTTGAAAAAATATGTGTGCAAGATATTTAAATCATTAACTCGTTAACATTATTGTAGTAATTATAATGATTTACATTATTTAATGACGGTAAGTCATCAACATTGTTCTTTACTAAATCATCTGTCTTTATGTCATAATCTTGGTGGGCAGACGGTACTTCAGTTTTTTCCCAAGACCAGGAAAAACCGGTCAGGCTGACGTTTCCTTCTTCTGTTAGTTCAATTTCGTAGGGGATATCATTAATGGTTATGATTCCTTTATCTCCGTTAGCTTTTACAAGATTAAGTAGTTTTTCTTTAGTGACAAGCATATTGTATCCCTCCATTTTATTTAGCATTTGGTCATTAGGTGTAAAGAATGTACAAAGAAAAAATTATAATTTGGTAGGCCTACTATTTCTTTCCTCGCAATTTATGATAATTCCACTAAATTAAAGGGTACAATAACCTTGCCCTAGAAAAACATAATGAGGAGGTCAACAAGATGAGATGGCAAAGGTCTTTACTTACTATGTTAAAAGATCGTAAAGATAAGAAGGTAGCTTTAGCAATAGATACTTCAAGTAATCAAGTAAGGTCAATCCTGATTAATAATATTGTTACATTTTTTGGAGAAATGAATCCAGAATCATTACTTGTACAGGCGGATTATAAAATTAGAGAGGTATCACCTATAAAGCAGGCGCCTCAGATAAAATATTTTACGCATGGTAAATCCTCATATACAGAAGTGTTTGAATGGGCAGAAAAAGAAAATATTGATAGTTTGTTCTATATAACAGATGTAACAGGTTACTTTTATGAAGAATTAAAAGTGAAAACGGAAGTATTTTGGCTTGTACCGGACGAATTTTTACCAAAGGTTCCATTTGGAAAAGCGATTATGGTTGCATAAGGGAAATAGCGGTGGTAAAACACCGCTATTAATTCACAAATTAGCCATAATGTAAGCGTTATCCGACGCTTTGGTATGTTATAGTAAGAATGTAAAGTGTTAGATAAAATAAATAACATCTTTGGTGGTTCAACCAGCTGAGTTTGAACGTAAAAATCCTGTGATATTTAGTAAACGCTTACTAATTTAGACTTAAATTGATTTGGTAAATCTTAATCAAGGATTGTTGTGGATTGAAGATGAATGGTTGGGCCACCCAAGATGTTAATTATATTTAATTAACTCTCCTATTTATTTAGACACCCATTTGCAATTATGCAAAGAGTGTCTTTTTTTTTTGCTCATTCAAAACCTAGTTCAAGCTTCTATTTTTGAACGACTTTCACTTGTATTTTGAGTTGATCTATTTGCTACTTCAATTATTAGATCATTAATTGTAATAATTTCAAACAAAATGATCATCTCCGGGACAAATCTTGTCCCAGAGTCGGTATATTGTTGTTTAGATCCTTTAGCTTCGATAAACAATTTATCTAATTCATTAATCAATAGAAGGTGGTTATTTGAAGTCGGACATAATGGATTCTTTAATACATTTGAAAGTGCTCTAACTCCAGTAATCACTTTTAATTCCTCTTTTTCACACCAAAACTTGCGATCGTTTGGAACGTTAAACAGATTTTGCATATGATTATGTATTTGTTTTAGTGTTTTAAGATGGTTGCATTCAAATTGAAATAGATCTTCTTCCTTTTTCGTAAATCGATGATATTTCCATTCCTCACGCTTATATTCACAAAGCACCAATGTATCTTTAATTGTTTTTTCAATCATGCTTAGCTGGGATTCTAGATGATTATATGTAAGTGTTCCTTTTACAAGGTTTGTTGATTGCTCAGATAGTATGATTGAACAATTTTCATATCCATCAAGAATGTTTTGAGTAATCCTCTTTGAATAATCAGGTGGTAAAATTAATAAATTGACAATTGTTGAAACAAATAGTCCTATAGTAGTTGTACCTAGTCTTGTGAAAAAGGCAAATAAATAATGATCTGGAGTAAAGGGTATCATGGTGACAGCAGTTAAAGTAGCAACAAGTATTCCGGCATCCAGTTTGAATTTATGACATAAAAATATCGTAAGAATTGCAGAAAGAGTATAAGTAATTGGAGCATCGCCTAAGAGAGACGCACATGTCATTGATATCCCAGCTCCTATTGCAGAAGCCGGTAATCTAACAATTCCCTTCCGTATCGAGTCTGATACGGTTGGTTCAATTGTTACAATCGCTGTTACCACCGCAAAAATTGAAGACAAACCAAGTAAATGACATATTGAAGCAGTTATAAATACCGCTAGTCCTGTTTTTAATATTCTACTTCCTAATAAATTAGTTAGTCTTTTCATCTAAATTCACTCAATTCTGGAGAGAAGTTACATTTGGTAGTATCGTCTAATTTATGAAAAATTATAGGAATAATTTAGACTGTTGTTTTAACGGTTTTATTTTCCGCCTTCCTAAACATGAATTTTAAGAAGCTCGGTACAACCAAGATAATAAATAAAAGTCTAATAAGTTGAAGTGCACTGACAACAGAAGAATCTGCACCTACACTTTGAGCTGTTAGTACCATCTCTACCATACCACCTGGAGCTAAACTTAGAATAGATGTAGATAACGAAAGCGTCGATAAGTTTGAAAATAGGTATCCAATACCAAAGGAAGTCAAAATTAATAGAAGTGTTAAAGCGAAATAATATCCCCCGTACTTACCAGCTAGTTTTAGATCTTTGATAGATATTTTATTACCCATACTCATTCCTACTGTTATTTGAGCAGCAATTAATAATATAGGTGCAAGATTAGGGAGTGGGATTCCTATAACACTTAAACTGGCAATTACGATAAGTGGGCCTAGTACGAATGCAGCTGGCAAAAGGTCTCTTATCAACCAACCGACTAGCATAGCTAACAAAAACCATCCATAATGAAGGAAGTTGCCTGTTTGAGTGATCGAGACAATCGGCTCAAATTGAACTGTATTAGAAGAAAACATATGTACAACAAGGAAAGGTACTGTAAACACAACAGTCAAAAGTCTAACCGTTTGAAGAATCGTTACCATCGCAGAATTGGCAGAAAGCGATTCACTCGCTGCTACCATTTCAGATAATCCCCCAGGTATGGACCCAAAGACACTAGTAATAGGATCTAACTCTATGAATTTTGATAAAATAATACTTATACCAATACTCACTATAAGTAATAATACGGTGGAAAGTAAAAAAGGGAAGATGTAAGGAATAATTGTTTCAATTGTACTATTGGTAAACGAAAGACCAAAGTAAATACCAATTAGCATCAATGCGATGTTATTAAAGACTATTGGAAGGTTGGTTGATTTTTTAGTAATGAGTTTCGTAAGCAGAATGACTGAAAGTGGTCCGAGAATCCAAGGAATGGGAAAAGACAAGAGGTAAAACAGAAAAGCTCCAAGAGAAGCGATAGAAAACATAAGCAGAACTTGAATTATTTTATTAGAAGTCATAGTATGTCGACCTTTCTAAGTAGAATATAAAAAGTTTATCATGAGTAAGACAATATTTCTATACACGAAACAACAAAGTGACTAGGTTGAGCAAAAGCTTTTCATCCAGACTTGAATTAACAAGTTTTCTTTTCAATATAGCCTACATTAATTTATATAAAAAAAGGAAGTTCTCATATGCTATTTGCACTTAGAGAACTTCCTGTTTATTAAGAGACACGAAATTAATCCGTAAATGTAATACATTATCATTACCAAATGGCCGCGGTAATGTTCCTTGGTAGCTGCTGAAATCCTTAAACAACGAAAGCCCTACCTCTCTCTCGTCCTAACGGCTCCGAAGCCGATCCAGTGTGAATAAGCTCATCTCAAGTACTGAGTGGAATGCCAAAATTTTAATTTGCAAATAATTCATATATGAAATGTAACATTACGTTTAAATTAAGAGTACAACAATTACTAATTATATAATCACTTTTGCATTTTGTCAAATGTGAGATATAATCGAGAGTATTGGTAATAATTATATGTAAAAAATGATAATCGGATCGAATGGAACGGTTAGCTTTTTTTAAACAAGTAAGTGGGTGTAAAATGAGGTTTATTTCAAAATATCTGGCACTAATATATTTAATAATAAGCTTTGTGTGGATTACATTAACAGACATGCTTATTAATAAAATTGAACAATCATCGCCTTTATATGAAAATTTACAATTTACTAAAGGGTTACTATTTGCAATTGTCACTGCTATATTAATTCATTTTATTATAAAAAAGCATAAAGCCCATAAACAGGCAGAAGAAAATGAAAACGAGTTATTAATTCTGATTAACTCGATGCCTGATTTTGTTAATTTCAAAGATGGTAAAGGAAGATGGTTAAAGGTTAATGACTTTGGTAAACAACTGTATGCTCTTGATGGGGTAGACTTTTACGGTAAAACTGATGCAGAACTGGTGAAGGTTGTTCCTTTTTTTGAAGAAGCATTTTTATACTGTATGGAATCTGATCAAAAAGCATGGGAAGCTGGTAAGCTTTCTCGGTGTGAAGAGTCTTTTGCAGCATTGTCTGGTGAGATTATGACCTTTGATGTAATAAAGGTTCCTTTATACGATGACTCCAATAATAGGAAGGGCTTACTAACAATAGGAAGAGATATTACACAACTAAAGGCTGCAGAATCAATGCTTCTAAGAAAGGAAAAATTGTCTGTTGTGGGAGAATTAGCGGCAGGAATCGCTCATGAAATCCGAAATCCATTAACTTCAATTAAAGGATTTGTACAATTAATGAAAGAAACGAAATCTACTCCTGAACAGCATGTTGATATAGTCTTGTCAGAACTCGATCGAATTAACCAAATTGTAAGTGAGATGCTTATTCTGGCAAAGCCACAAATGAAAATTTTTAATCCATTTAAACTAAAGAATTTAATTGAGCATGTAATTAAGCTAACATCTCATGAAGCCTTATTATATGGAATTGACATTACTATTAACGATAGAACAAAAGACCCTACTATGTATGGAGATCGTAATCAGCTCATTCAAGTTTTTATTAATATTATTAAAAATTCAATTGAAGCAATGCCTAAAGGTGGAAATATCATTATCTTGGTTGAACAAGAAGATCAAGAAATAGCTATTAGTATTAGTGACAACGGACCGGGAATTCCAGAAGAAAGACTTAACAAAATTGGTGAACCCTTTTTTACGTTAAAAGAGAAAGGCATGGGCCTTGGTCTGACCATTAGTAACAAAATTATTCATAATCATAAAGGGAAAATGCAAATTTTAAGTAGATTAGGAAAAGGGACAACAGTTAAAATTCTCTTACCTGTATATAAAATTCAACAAAAGGTAAAAAAAAGATAACTGATGTTATCTTTTTTTTATCATAATTAATTGTTCTCGCTTCTTTTTTTACGTTAAATATTTTATTTGGAATTAATTGACTAATACAAATTATTGTAGGAAAATTGTTATTATTGAGAATACAAGATTTAAGGAGAGATATGATGAATAATATAAATGAAAATGTAAAGCAAATTAAAGAAAATATAGGTCAAGTCATTATTGGAAAAGGTCATGTAATAGAGTTAGTGCTTAATGCGTTAATTAACAAAGGTCATATATTACTAGAAAGTGTACCAGGTACAGGTAAAACAATGTTAGCTAAAAGTTTTGCTGCATCGATAAGTGCTACATTTAAAAGAATACAATTTACACCAGATGTACTTCCAAGTGATGTCACAGGAATACAGTTTTTTAATCCTAAAGAACAAGACTTCCAACTTCGTCCAGGTCCTGTTATGACAAATATCTTATTAGCAGATGAAATTAATCGAGCAACTCCAAGAACACAATCAAGTCTTTTAGAGGTTATGGAAGAGAGACAAGTTACAATTGATGGTGAAACAAGAAAATTACCTATCCCTTTTATTGTCATTGCTACACAAAATCCGATTGAATCTCAACAAGGTACATTTCCATTGCCAGAAGCTCAAATGGATCGTTTTTTTGTCCAAATTGATCTTGGATACCCTTCTTTGGAAGAGGAAAAAGAAATAATGAGAACCTACAGAACTGGAAATCCAATTGATACAATAAAAGCAGTGTTTACGAAAGAGCAAATTGAACAAATGCAACAGGATGTTCAAGCGGTGAAGATTAGCGAAGATGTAGAGGATTATTTAGTACGTATCGTTCATGCAACTAGAAATAGTCAAGACGTTGAAGTAGGAGTGAGTCCTCGAGGCACCCTTGCTCTTATGAAAGCTGTGCAGGGCAGGGCTTATATTTCAGGCAGGAACTTCGTAACACCAGAGGATATTAAATTTATGGCACCATTTGTTTTACCCCATAGATTGGTCTTAACAATGGACGGTTCCTTAAAGAAAACGAATAAACAGGTGATTAAGGAAATCTTAACTTCTGTGTCTGTACCAGTTGAGGCAGGAGCTGTAAATTAATGAACTGGAAAAACCAAATTTCTTTAGGGAATGAGATTTCTTTTACCGTTGGATTGTCCGTAATTACCCTTCTTATAGGTCTTATAGGATCAAACTTTTTTCTTGTTATGATAGGATTATTGTTTTTACTATTTTCATATACGAATCAACTGTATTTAAAGCGTGTAGCTAATCGATTAACTGTTAGTATTGATAAGGATTTAATTAAATTATTTAAAAATGAACAGGATACTTTCTCCATCTCTTTTAACCAAAATGGTATTTATCCCATCCTTGGTGCAAGGGTAAGGATGACAATAGATAGTGTCCTTCAATTTGAACATGAACGTAAAATGATTAACCATGAACAAAATGAAATTGAATTTCCGTTATCTTTATTAGGTAGACAAAGTGCTAGTATTCATTTGCCCTTTCAAGCTGTTGAAAGAGGAGTAGCTAAAGTAAGGACGTTAGAGATCCGAATTCCGCATTTGTTTGGATTTGGGGATGTTTATCTTAAATATGATCAACCGCTGCCTTTTGAAACGGTTGTATATTCTTCACCCAAAACAATTGGAGGAATTAACCGAATCGTTCCTAAAAATCTTGGTGAGTATCCAATGAAACAATCCTATTTTGAAGATATGTCTGCATTGGTTGGAGCTAGATCGTACGTTTCAACAGACCCCTTCAATCGAGTGCATTGGAAAGCCTCTGCGAAAACGAACACCCTACAAACAAGAATCTATGAAAGAACCTCTCAATATTCATGGTCGATCTTTGTTAATGTAAGAGAGGGGAAGCTTGAAGATTTACTAAGTGGACTTACTTACTTATTAGAGTATGCAACAATAAAGAATATCCCATTTGAATTATTCGTAAATGTAAGAAAAGCAGGGAGAATCCCATTTGTTCATCACCCATTAGGTACTGGTAGAGAGCATCTACAAAAGGCTCTTGAGATGATTGCAAGACTTAGTAAGCACAGTGTAATCGTTCCTTTTTCTAAAATGGTATTTAGTGCAAAAAGACAATTTCAACTTTCTCCTTATGTCATTTTTTGCGGAAACGAAGAGGAGGATCTCGGAGAAATTTTACTCAGGTTTAGAAAAAACGGAGTAGTTTGTTATCAATTACACGAGCGTGATGGCTCAGTTTTACTATCAAACTATAGTCTATCTAATAGAAAGGTGGACTACGATGCAATATAAACATGCATTCTCTAGATTTTATTTATATATGATGGAGATTATTTTGTTATATATCATTCTCGTATTATTTTATTTTCATACTGAGGTATTACCTCCTTTACTACCGTTTATGATTATTGTGATTGGAGGAGGGGGGCTGTTTTCGTTCTTACTTTATCTAATGAAATCAAATTCACCCTATATTCTTGTGATGATGTTTGTTCCGATCCTAGCCTTTTTTGGAAGTAATTTTGGGCTTAGCTTTGGGATTTGCTTCTTTTTAGCTGGGGTTATTTGTTGGAGAATGGTTGGTCACTTTCAGAGAGATTCGAAACTCTCAGATTTTTTGCTTTTATTTCTTACACTTGGTGTCGGACTACTTATCTATTTAGGGGCAGTTGTACAAGGATACGAATATAGTGACATTATCCTTTATTTAATCATAACTCAATTATTATGGATGATTATGAGTAAGATGCTGGTCTCTTTTTTAAACAATTCCTTAATACAAGAAAATGGGATCCTATCAAAACATCTAGCCAATCATTCAGGGTCTTTATTTGGGGTTTTTGGAGGATTGATCATTTGCGCAGTCATCCTTGCTTTTGCCTTGCCTTTTATAGTTAAGAATCTACTCTCTCTCTTTTTTTCTATTGCTGGAAAGATCCTGTATACAGTGTCAGTACCCTTCTTTAATGCTGTTGAAAATGCTGACTTTAAAATAAGACCAAATGGACAGGAAGATGATCGTGTTGGACTTGATGGAGCGTTAGAGGAATTAACCCCACTACAAGACTACTTTAAGTTTCTTTCAGCTATTAATATCTGGACCGTCTTATCAATAATAGGGCTTATCATTTTAGGAATCATTTTTATCCTTCTTTCTAGGAAAAGGTTTATGGTGAACGCTGACAATGTTGAAGTACCTAAATATGCATTTAGAAGAGATACTGTTAATAGTCCTAGAGTAAGTGTGATTAACAAAAAATCATACCCTACTGAAAAAATTAGAAAACTCATCTTAGAGCTAGAACTTCTATCAGGGAAAAAAGGGAAAGGAAGACTTCAGGCTGAAACAGTCAAAGAATGGTTAGAACGAAATCATTTCTTAAACAGTGAGCTTGTTGAGTCTTATGAAAAAGTCAGATATGGTGGTAATAGTCTGACACAGTCCGAAATTGAGATTTGTGAAGATATTGTAAAACAACTTAAATTACAACTTCGTTCTTTAAAGAAATAGAGTGATACAAAATCCAACTAGCGAGATTTTTAGTTAGTTGGATTTGTTTTAGTTTATTCTTATTAGGTAGTATAGCTTATTTTTTCCAGGAACCCTGCGATAATCTGATTTAGTTCTTTTGCATGTTTAGTTGGAATTTGATGTTTGGCTTTACTGATGAACACTAATGTAGAATCTTTAATATTTTGTTCTAGGTGTTTTTGATATTTATGTAAATAAAAATCCACTGCTCCATCAACAAGTAAGACGGGAGATTTAATTTCTGACAACCGATCTGTGCATTTATATGAAAGGCCTTCTACATACATTCGATGCAAAATAGTAGGGTTTGCCTTTAAGACATCATTCTCTATCTCTTTCTGATACTCTTTTGACTTCCCATGTGCTTTACCTAGTACTCTTGCTAAAACAGAAAGGCCCCTCATTTTTACGGTATAAATCCCTAAAAGAAATTCAGTTCGTAATAGAAATGTATTTACTTCTGGGAACCCCCCCAATAATATGACACCGTCTACTCTTTCAGGGAAAGTAAGAACAAACTCTAACGCGACCGAGCCCCCGTTAGAATATCCACAAATGCAAACCTTTTCTAATTTAAGGTGGTTCAATAACTCATTAATATCCTTAGCTAACAGAGAAATTGAAATTTCCTCTCTACTAGCCTTGCTATTCCCATTTCCTCTCATATCATATGTAATGACTTGATAGGATTCGGAGAGAGGTAGTTGCTGTTTAAAGGTTACTAACCCCATTCCAGGTGGGTGAATGAATAATATAGGTTTTCCACTCCCATGGATTTCATAATAAATTTCGGATTGGTCACTTAAATATGCTACAGGCATTGATAACACTCCCAAATGAAGTATTTTTATGTAGTATTGTTTTCGTGACAAGAAATTATGTACATGAACGATAGATCTTCCTCTGTCAGTGTGCTGAATTTGTTATTTTGTGTTGAATTTTGTAGATATAGTCTGATATATCAATTATAATTTTAATATGTTTATTAAGTTTGTGATACATTCAGGTTATTACGACTTTCTTGGCGCAAGGTTGTTCCTTTAAGGAGGTTTTCTATTGTTCGAAGGATTTCATTTAATTAATCTTAATTATATATTTTTGGTAATATCGATCATATTTAGTAGTTTAGGATTGTATTTCACGATTGGGAGTAGCTTTTATAGGAAAAGACGTCTAATATCCTTGCACATTTCTAATCAGATAATCTTTATTCTAGTATCATTCCTTATTACAACCTCAAATGTTTTTATGGTCTTGTCTTTAAATATCCAACTTGTGTTTAGTGATATTTTCTTTTCAATTATTTGGCTAAGTGCAATAAACATGGTCGCATTTTTTATTTTTTTTAAGATGATGAAAATCAATATTGTAATCCCTTTAATGAGTCTTATTACGAGTATTCTTTTGACAATCATAATACTAACGAAGAATTATTTCCTATTCTCTATACTGTTTCAACCATTCGTCCAAACAAATATTCCACATCTTATTTTAGCTATCCTATTAACACTAGGAATTTGTTTCTCATTACTTCGATTTAAAGCACAAATGGAACAAAGTGAAAAGAAATCATTCTCTAAGACTTGGGGGAAGATAGCAAGCGTTATCTCTGGCATATCTGCAGTTGGGATAGCTTACTTATATATGAACTCTATACTAGATATTCCGTCATTCACAAGTTCTCAGATGGAATCATTACAACTTATCGCGGTTTTTATCATACTAGTTTCATACCTAATTCTAATGGTCCTTCCAGATTTCCTTGGCCATAAGAGTTTCCTGGAAAATAAGAATAAGCTTCATGTTAATCGGGAGCACTTTAAATCACTTTTTAATTATAATCCGGATGCTGTTTTTTCAATTGACATGGAAGGCAAAATCATAAGCGTAAATAAAGTAGCGACTCAAATGACTTATTACAAACGAGAAGAGTTACTAGGTATGTATTTTTCAAGACTTGTCAAAAGAGATGATGTAAAGGAATTTATCCGTTACTATCAAAATGAAAATAGTGACAGAGAGAACGTGTTTGAAATCCGTTTAGTGAGAAAAGATCGACAAATAACAAATGTCAAGATTACTTCATTTCCTATTTATATCAAAGATGAAATCATTGGTTTTTATAATATTGTTAAAGATATATCTGAAAGTGATAAAGCTCAGAAGACGATAAATTACCTAGCTTATCATGATGAATTAACGAACCTTCCAAACAGGAGATTATATACAAAAAGGCTGCATCAATTAAAAATGCAAAATAGTCAATTTGCCATAATGAATTTGGATTTTGATCGCTTTAAAAAGATTAATGATTTGTTCGGTCACGCATTTGGAGATCAAGTACTTGTTGTAATTGCAGATCGCTTGAAGAATCTACTTGGAAATCATCATTTTATTGCGAGAATGGGTGGGGATGAATTTTCAGTTATTGTACAAAATGAACAAAATAGGGAAAAAATTACTAATCTTGCTGAATTAATCTTGGATGAATTTAGAAAACCATTAAAGGTTAAAAATCAAGATTTTCTATTAACCGTTAGTATTGGTATTGTCTTATTTCCCGAGCATACTAATGATTTAGAATCCCTTGTTAAATATAGCGATATTGCGATGTATGAGGTTAAAGAAAACGGGACTAATGATTTCAAAATCTATAATAATGGAATGAATGATAAGACAATTGAAAAAATTAAAATGGAAAATGATTTACGGCGAGCAATAGGTGCAAGTGAATTAACCATACATTATCAACCGAAATTCCATGCTAAAACGAATCTACTATTAGGGGCGGAGGCTTTGGTACGATGGAATCATCCTACTCTAGGGCTGATCTCTCCCGGTAAATTTATACCGTTGGCTGAGGAAACTGGTTTAATTATTCAACTTGAAGAATGGGTGTTGGAGTCTGTCTGTGAACAAATAAAAAAGTGGGAATACACAAGTGTTGATTATGGAAGAATTTCTGTTAATATCTCGCACATTCACTTTTATCAGAGTGATCTTGTTCAAACAATTTCACAAATATTATCTAAGAATGGTTTAGCCGCAAATTGTTTAGAAATAGAAATTACAGAAACAATGATGATGCATAACGAAAGTGAGACTAATAAAACACTACAAAAGCTTCGAGAAATAGGGATAGAGGTTAGCATGGATGATTTTGGTACTGGATACAGTTCATTAGGTTATCTTCACAAACTATCTATAGATCGATTGAAAATTGATAAATCTTTCATTCATGAGATGTATAAGAATGAAGCTATAGTATCAACAATCATAGCTATGGCACATCATCTTCAGTTAAAAGTTATTGCTGAAGGCGTAGAAACGGATGAACAATTGAATTTAATAATGAAACTCGGCTGTGAAGAAATTCAAGGGTTTTATTTTTCTCAACCATTATCCAGTCATGATTTCGAAACGCAAATTTTAAAACCTTTATTAATAAGTTGAATGAGTTTAAATATAAAAAAGAAGCGGATTACATAGTCCGCTTCCTTTTTCTTGGTGTGTGTAGTCATGGGTGTATGTTTGTTATTGTGTGTAGTTAAGTATAGTGAAGTAAAGTGTATTTTCAGTTTACTTGGCTAAAAATCATCACTTGCTAGTGACTGTATGCCGACAGATTCTTGACCTCCTTTCGTATTATCTGTGTATATACTTTGTTTAAGTTTTGTTCTTTATTCATGTTTTTCTGAAAAAGTCTTCTACAACTATTTCTTGATATAAAAGGAAGGTTTTTCAATTTGTTTTTTTTATATTTGACTATAACGGTAACTACTTGTAATATTTATTAAATTCGAGGATTACCTTAAAGGAGTGAGGGATTCGATGAGTGAGTCCTTTTCAATAAAGAAAGTATTAAATAATAATGTGCTTATAGCTACACATACTTCTTATAAAGAAGTGGTTTTAATTGGCAAAGGGATAGGTTTTAATAAAAAAAGTGGAGATCAAGTAACACCCACTGCCGCTGAAAAGGTATTTATATTAGAAAATGAGAAAGAGCAGGAGCAATACAAAAAGCTAGTACCTCATATTGATGAGAATGTGATTGAGGTAATGAATGAAATTATACATTACATTAATCAATCTGTGCATGCACCATTAAATGAACATATCCATGTTGCACTCACTGATCATATTTCATTTGCTATAAAACGTATAAAGCAAGGGTTAGAGATGGCTAATCCATTTCTAATTGAGACTAAATCTCTTTATCCCCTTGAATATAACGTTGCTGGTGAAGTAGTAAATATTATTTCTGACCGTATTGGTGTAACTCTGCCTGAAGGCGAGATCGGTTTTATTGCATTGCACATTCATAGTGCAATTGTAAATAAAGAAATATCTGAAATCAATAAACATTCTCAGCTAATTAATGCATTACTCATTCTTATTGAAACAAGTTTAAAAATTGAGATTGATAAAGAAAGCGTCCATTATTTACGGTTGATCAGACACTTGCGCTATACAATTGAGCGAGTAAAAAAAGGCGAAAATGTGAAAGAACCAGAAAAATTAGCTTTAGTATTGAAGGAAGAATATCCTATATGTTATAATCTTTCGTGGAAAGTCATTAAAGTGATGCAACAAACATTAAAGTTACCTGTATATGAAGCAGAAGCTGTTTATTTAACAATGCATTTACAACGATTGGTATCTAAATCTGAATAATTACGTAAAAATTTACGTGTTACTGATTCGATCAGGCATGAGTGAATTTGATGATTTAAATTTTGTAATAGGGGTACTATATCCTTATACAATTTTTATCATCGTTCTCTCATGCCTTTTTCTATATCCAAAATGTGTAAACGGTTAAAGGAGTTTGTTAGTATCACAAAATTAGTAAAAGGAGGAACTATTAAGATGTTCAAGAATTTATTTGGAACATTACAAAAGGTTGGTAAGGCTCTTATGTTACCGGTTGCTTTATTACCGGCTGCTGGACTTCTCCTGGCCTTTGGTAATGCGATGAAAAATCCAGACACAGTAGAACGATTACCGTTTCTTGCTAATGGATGGATTGTACTTATAGCTTCAGTTATGGAACGATCTGGAGATATTGTTTTCGCAAATCTTCCAGTGCTATTCGCAGTTGGGGTAGCTGTAGGTCTAGCGGGAGGAGAAGGTGTTGCAGCTCTAGCCGCAATTATTGGTTACTTAATCATGAATGTAACAATGGGTGCAATTATTGGAGTAACACCCGAGATGGTTGCTGAAAATTCAGCAGCATATGCGACTGTGTTGGGTATACCAACAATACAAACTGGGGTGTTTGGTGGTATCATAATAGGTGTACTAGCCGCCACCATGTATAATAAATACTTCAAAATGGAACTACCAGCATACTTAGGATTTTTTGCAGGTAAACGTTTTGTGCCAATTATTACTGCTGTAACTGCATTGCTTGTAGGTGTTGCATTGGTCTTCATTTGGCCTCCAATTCAAACAGGTCTTAATCATTTTTCATATTATGTAATTGATGCTAACCGTACAGTATCTGCGTTTATTTTCGGTGTAATCGAGCGTTCATTAATACCATTTGGTTTACACCATATTTTCTACTCACCAATTTGGTATGAGTTTGGACAATGGACAAATGCTGCAGGTGAAACATTCCGTGGTGATCAACGTATCTTCATGGCGCAACTTAGAGATGGTGCTGAATTTACAGCTGGGACATTTATGACAGGTAAGTTTCCATTTATGATGTTTGGATTACCAGCAGCTGCACTAGCTATTTATCATGAAGCTCGTCCAGAACAAAAGAAATTAGTTGCTGGAATTATGGGTTCTGCAGCTCTTACTTCTTTCTTAACAGGTATTACTGAGCCATTAGAGTTCTCATTCTTATTTGTTGCTCCAATTCTATTCGGAATCCATGCAATCTTTGCTGGTTTATCGTTTATGGTCATGCACATTCTAGATATCAAGATTGGAATGACTTTCTCAGGGGGAGTTATTGACTTTCTTCTTTTCGGAGTTCTACCAAACAGAACTGATTGGTGGTTAGTCATCCCAGTTGGATTAGTGTTTGCAGCTATTTATTACTTTGGGTTCAGATTTGCTATTAGAAAATTTAATCTTAAAACACCTGGTCGTGAAGATGTAGAAGAAGGTGCAGTAGCAAACAAAGGACAAGTTAGCGAATTACCTTTTAATGTACTTCAGGCAATGGGTGGAAAAGCAAATATTTCACACCTTGATGCTTGTATCACTAGACTTCGTGTATCAGTAAATGATATTAAAAGTGTTGATAAGAATCGTTTAAAACAACTTGGTGCCTCTGGAGTTCTTGAAATAGGTAACAATATTCAAGCTATATTTGGTCCTAAGTCTGATACATTAAAGTCACAGATTAAAGACATTATGGATGGGAATACGCCTGTTCCAACTGAAGTATCAGCAAACAAAGAAGTAAATGAACAAATTGAAGATGTTGTTCCAGAAGAAATGAGAAATGATATTGAAGAAAATGAAAATTCATTCGTTGCTCCCATAAAAGGTAAAATTTTACCTATTACAGAAGTTCCTGACCAAGTATTTGCGGGGAAAATGATGGGAGACGGATTCGCAATATTACCTGAAGAAGGAACTGTAGTGTCTCCAGCAGATGGTACAATTGTTAACTTATTCCCAACGAAGCATGCAATTGGAATTGAAACAACAACTGGTCGTGAAATTTTGATTCATTTCGGAATTGACACAGTGAACTTAAAAGGTGAGGGCTTTGAGACACTTGTTTCTCAAGGAGATAAAGTTACAAAAGGGCAACCTCTACTTAAGGTTGACCTTGAATTTGTAGAAAAAAATGCAACTTCAATTATTACACCAATTGTATTTACAAACCTTAAAAACGGACAAGAAGTTAAAATTGTTAAAGAAGGTAATGTTAATCTAAGTGAAGAAAACATCATTACCATCAAATAATTGCTTAAAAACAAAGGAGAGAATAGAAATGGCAGAAAAAACATTTAAAGTAACAAGTGAATCAGGAATCCATGCACGTCCAGCAACTGCATTGGTACAAGCTGCAGGTAAATTTAACTCAGACATCAATTTAGAATTTAATGGTCGTTCTGTGAACTTGAAATCAATTATGGGTGTTATGTCACTTGGTATTGGCCAAGGGGCAGAAATTAAAGTAATTGTTGAAGGTGCAGATGCACAAGAAGCAATTGAAGCAATTTCAGAAGCATTCAAAAACGAAGGGCTGTAAAAATATATGTCTAAGATTATTAAAGGTATTGCCGCATCAGCAGGAATAGCATTTGCTAAAGCTTACCGGTTAGAAAATCCTGATTTAACGATTGTTAAGCAGTCGATTTCCAACCCAGAAGAAGAAATCCAGCGCTTCAATGATGCACTGGAAACAGCTAAGCAAGAACTTGAAGTAATTAAAGAAAAAGCAAATAAAGACCTAGGAGAAGATAAAGCAGCAATTTTTGCTGCGCATCTTCTTGTATTAAGTGATCCAGAATTAATAAACCCAATTAAAGATCGAATTAAAAGTGAAAATGTGAATGCGGAGTATTCGTTAAATGAAACTGCTACCATGTTTATCCAAATGTTTGAGTCTATGGATAATGAATACATGAAAGAACGTGCTGCAGATATTAAAGACGTTACGAAACGCGTATTGGCACGTTTGTTGGGTGTTACAATATCTAACCCAAGTATGATTTCTGAAGAAGTTATTATCATTGCAGAGGACTTGACACCATCTGATACAGCACAGCTTAATCGAGATTTTGTTTTAGGCTTTACAACAGATATTGGTGGACGTACATCACATTCAGCAATTATGGCTCGTTCAATGGAAATCCCTGCTGTTGTTGGTGCGAAGACAGTTACTTCTGACATTGAAAATGGTGTAACTGTAATTGTCGATGGTCTAGATGGCCAAATAATTGTTAATCCAAATGATGAAACTATTTCTGAGTATCAAGCAAAGAAAGAAAAGTATGAAGTACAAAAAGTAGAGTGGGCTAAGCTAGTAAATGAGTCAACTGTTACGAGTGATAATCACCATGTAGAGTTAGCTGCTAATATTGGGACACCAGAAGATGTAAAAGGTGTTTTAGCAAATGGTGGAGAAGGTGTTGGGCTTTACCGTACAGAATTCCTGTATATGGGTAGAGATCAACTTCCTACTGAAGAAGAGCAATTCGAGGCATATAAGACAGTTCTTGAAAGAATGGAAAGTAAGCCTGTAGTTGTTAGAACTCTTGATATTGGGGGAGATAAAGAACTTCCTTACCTCCACCTTCCAAAGGAATTGAACCCATTCTTAGGATTTAGAGCAATTCGTCTATGTCTTGAAGAACAAGAGATTTTCCGTACTCAACTACGTGCATTATTGAGAGCTAGTACTTATGGTAACTTGAAAATCATGTTCCCTATGATTGCTACACTTGATGAATTTCGTCAGGCAAAGGCAATACTCTTAGACGAAAAGAAAAAATTAGTAGAGAGTGGAATTCAAGTATCAGAGAATATTGAAATAGGAATTATGGTTGAAATTCCATCAACAGCTGTTCTTGCGGATCAGTTTGCTAAAGAAGTAGATTTCTTTAGCATTGGTACAAATGATCTCATCCAATATACTATGGCAGCAGATCGTATGAATGAAAGAGTTTCGTATTTATATCAACCATATAATCCGTCGATTCTAAGACTAGTTAGCACTGTTATTGATGCAGCTCATAAGGAAGGAAAATGGGCTGGTATGTGTGGGGAAATGGCAGGAGACCCAATTGCTATCCCGATTCTTTTAAGCCTTGGTTTAGATGAATTCAGTATGAGTGCAACATCAATTCTCCCAGCACGCTCACAAATAAAGAAGCTTTCAAAAGAAAAAGCTTCAAGCCTAAAAGAAAAAATTCTTTCAATGAGTACGACTGAAGAAGTAGTTGATTTTGTTCAGAAAAATTTATAAACATTAAAAATCAGATCCAATAGGGTCTGATTTTTTTGATATACTAAACATAATAATACGTAAATAGGGTGAAGTGGATGAAACATGAAAATGAGCCAGAACAGGTTGAAGAAAATGTATATGAAGAACCTTCAATAGAAGACTTTTTGTTCGAAGAAGATGATGAAAAAGTTCAAAAACCTATAATAAGACCAATCTTTATTAAAATTATAGTTGTGTTAATCTCACTTTCCCTATTATCAAGTATATTTGGGGTTTGGATAAAGGTGTTTAATCTTCCGTCATTTGATTTCTTAGAAAGATCTTCAGTGCTTTCAAAGGAAGAGATGATTCAGGAATATAAGCAAGCTGTTGTTACGATTGAGGGAAATGGGGTTAAGGGTACAGGTTTTAACATCTCAATAGATGGGTTAATTATTACAAATTCTCATGTTATTGATGGGATGAACCAAATTGTAGTGAGTTTTCCTAATGGTGATTTTTATAAAGGCGACGTTGTTTTGGATGAGAAAGAAATTGATATAGCGATCGTTAACATAAGTCCTGAGCAAGAATTACCCTACTTACCACTTGCAGAAAAACAAAAAGGTAAGTGGAATATTAGCGATCGTGTGTATATTATTGGGAATCCGCTTGCATATACTAGAATTGCTATTGACGGGAAAATTGTTAGTGAGGAACCTAATGGGTCTATTAAAATCGAAGCTCCAATTCATAAAGGAAACAGTGGGAGTCCTGTAATTAATGAAGATGGAATGGTAATTGGTGTTATCTATGCAAAGAGCATACCAAAAGTTGGGAAAGAAGATCTAGTCCAAGGCTTTGCAACACCGATTGAGCAGTTTTCAAAATATTTAACAGAGGATAGAACGCCCTAAATGTAATTAGCACTTACACATGTTTCAGGTATAAAGAAACATTGTAAGTGCTGTTATATAAGCTTAGGTTTTATTTAGGCTGTTTTCGTATAGATTGTTGCTTTTAAAGCCGCAGGCTGAATACACTCCGCGTCCGGCGGGTGACCAGTGAGCCTCCTCGTCGCTCATGCTCCTGTGGGGTCTCACTTTGGCCACTGGTCCCGCTGGAGTCTACGTGTATTCAGCCTGCTTGTACCTATCATTTCTTTATTTTTTTCTAAAACAACAAACTTTTAAAACCGCATTTATTTAAAAGGATTTTTCCATTCCATTAATAATGCATAATTTGACGATTCATTATCCTCTAAATAGTCAGCAACTAAATGGACAGGTGTTCTGCCACATCTTAGTAAAAATGTAATCACTGGATCCTTTAGCTTCCCTATTAGCACTTGATTGACATATTGTTGTGCTGTCAAGGTCTCGGCATATCTGTGATACCCAGATATCCTGCCCCCTCCTAACAATCTTTCTATACCTAGGTAAACAACAACCTCGTACATCGATTGCATTAACCATTTACCTAGTCCATATGAACGATATTTGGGACTTATAGATATGTCTACAATATATAATGTGTTTCCTGTTGCAGAGTGGTTTGTGATGTATCCATTATCGGTAATCTCGACCCATGTATGATTAGGTTGTTGAGGGGCATAATCCACTCTTAATCCAGTCATTGATCCACAAAGGACGCCGTCTACCTCAACACAAAGTGCTCCTTCAGGAAATAATTCAATATGATTGGATAATTGATTTTTGTTCCACCAAAGTTCAGAAGGGAAAGGTGGCGGGAAAGTTTCTTGTTGTATCCTAATTAAATCCTCAAAGTCATCAGTTGTATAATTACGAATGATTGCTTTTTTTGGAATAGAACCTTCAAATACATAGAACTCTTTTTTATACATCTAATACACCTCTTTCAAGTATTAAGAGTTTCTTATAAATACTATACATAAATTTTAGTAAGAAACAAACTTTAAAACTGAGGAGGTGTATTCATGGTAAAAGATGAAGATATCATACATGAACATGAACCAAACAATGACGGACGGTATGAAGGTGTAATTAATGATTCCCTATCCTCTGCAGGTCAAAAGATGGGAATTCGCAGTGATGTAAATCCGGAGAATATAAACCAACCAAAAAATCCATATCATCTAAAGCCTAAAGAAGATAAGGAACTGAAAAGATTTAGCAAGCTATTTAATGGTAAACAGTAACCAAGATTTTAATATAAAAAACCACTTGGTATGTGATTTACTCACAAACCAAGTGGCTTTATCTTATCTTATAACCAAGCGGCTCCCACGATGATTAAAAGAATGAACAATACAACGATTAAAGCAAATCCTCCACCATAACCTACCGGTGCTGTTGGAGCAGCATATCCATATCCACAATAGCCCATTATTTTTATCTCCTTTATCTCAAAAAATTAATATCCGTAACCTACGTAAGCAGAACCTACAATGATCAATAAAATAAATAATACAACAATCAATGCAAAACCTGCTCCATATCCAGCGCCTGCAACTGCACCCATTACGAAACACCTCCTCAAGCGATTTGATATAATTTATGTAATAACAAACTCTTTCGACAGGTACAAATCCCCAAATTTATAAAAAAATAAATGATTTGATAATAGGTATGATAATATTTAGGAACAGACTTAATATGATGAGGAGGAAAGATTAATGTTAACAACGAATAATACTGTTATTGGCTTTATTGGAACTGGAGTTATGGGAAAAAGTATGGCAGGTCACTTATTAAAGGCGGGGTATAAAGTAGTTATTTATTCTCGAACGAAAGAAAAGGCTAGTGAGCTCCTCGAAAGTGGGGCAATTTGGAAGGATTCGGTTGCAAATCTTGCAAAAGAAGCGAATGTGATTATTACGATTGTAGGTTATCCAAGTGATGTTGAAGAAGTGTATTTAGGGGAAAATGGCGTGCTAAATAACGCTATGAAAGGTACATACATAATTGACATGACTACCTCAACTCCTTCATTAGCTAAAGAGATTTTTCGTCAAGCAAAAGAACGAGATATAAATTCATTAGATGCTCCTGTTTCAGGAGGAGATGTTGGTGCGAAAGAAGCTAGACTAACGATTATGGTCGGTGGTGAAGAAAGAGCGTATAATGCCTGTTTGCCAGTCCTTGAATGTATGGGGCACAATATAGTACTACAAGGAGATGCTGGAGCTGGTCAACATACAAAAATGTGCAATCAAATTGCTATTGCTTCTAATATGATAGGGGTATCAGAAGCTATGGCATATGCAACTAAGGCAGGGCTTAATCCTGAAAATGTATTGAAAAGTATTTCTTTTGGCGCGGCAGGTAGCTGGTCTTTAAGTAATCTAGCACCTCGGATGATCGTTGGAGATTTCGAACCTGGGTTTTATGTGAAGCACTTTATCAAGGACATGCAGATTGCTCTTGATGAAGCTGAGCTAATGGATATGAACACCCCAGGATTGGAACTGGCGAAATCCCTTTACGAAGAGTTAGCAAATTTGGGCGAAGAGAATAGTGGTACCCAAGCTTTATTTACACTTTTGTCGAAAAAGACTTTTTAAAAAATAGGAATGAATAATACCTCTTTGTAAAAAAATAGAATGATGTTACTTTGAGCAAAGAGGTGAGTATATTGGCTAAACGTACAAAGAAGAATGATGCAGATCAAAAAAATAAGCAAGGTTTTGATTCTGCTAAAACTGATTCTGAATTCAGTCACGAAGTAGGAAGTCATGATGCGAATCAGAAGAAAAAAGAAAAACATAAGAAACAGACGTCTTCAAAAAATGATGGAAAGTATAAAGGTTCGTTATAAGTAGGAATTATTACTCCTAAAAGAGACCACAACACAATAAGGTTGTGGTCTCAGAGTGTAGACAAAGTATAATTTGTAAAACCCAGGCTGATTGAAAACGCTTGAAGTCGAGGCGCGAACCCTTGGGAGGAGCGGAGTTACCATGAGGGTAATGAGCACCGAGCGAGGGTTCGCAACGAAGAATGCGAGCGTTTGTCAACAGCCTGAGACCACAACTCAATTAGGTTGTGGTCTTTTTAAACAGCTCAAATAATAATTTACTTTACTTGAATAATTTAAGGGAAATACAATATTATTAATATATAGGTTTTTAAGTTTCGTTTTAATTGAGTAAGCGTAAGCTTATTCGCGATTTCTAGGAGGTTTCAAATGAAGCATGAATTAGATATTTCCGTTCGTTTTTGTGAGACAGATGCTCTCGGTCATGTTAATAATGTAAGCTATTTTATCTATTTAGAGGATGCTCGGGTTAAGTTTTTCGAGATGCTTGGGACCAGCTCAGATCTTTCTGATTGGAAATTCATAGTAGCTTCAATAAAGTGTGATTTTGTTGGTCAAGGCTATTTTAATCGCAACTTAACGGTTACGACTAGAGTATCTAAGGTTGGTAACAAAAGTTTTGAACTGGAACATAATATTTTCGAGAAAAGCACGAATCGTCTAATTGCAACAGGTTCTGTGGTGATGGTCTATTTTAATTTTGATATGCAAAGAAGTGAACCAATTCCAGAGGTTCTTCGTGGACAACTAAATCAATTTTTGACAAAATAAAGGAACTTTAAATAAAATATTGCAATTAATTACGAAACTGATTAGAATAAAAGGTAAGCAATGTTAACGTTAACATTTTTCTTTCATCTTTATCTTACTTTGATGTTAACGTGAACAATTTTAAAGAAAGTGAGTTGATAGTATTGAAGAAATTTATGGATGATTCATTTTTATTGTCAAATCAGACGGCAGTTGAGTTGTATAACAATTTCGCAAAAGATCAACCTATTATTGATTATCACTGCCATTTAAATCCGAAAGAAATTTATGAAAATAAGAGATTTACTAATCTTACAGAAGTTTGGTTATATGGAGATCATTATAAATGGAGAGCAATGCGTGCTAATGGGATTGATGAAGAGTATATAACAGGTAAGGCTAGTGACTATGATAAATTTATTGCTTGGGCGAAGACGGTCCCAATGACCATTGGAAATCCTTTATACAATTGGACACACCTTGAACTACAACGTTTTTTTGGAATCGATGAAATTCTAAATGAATCAACCGCACCACAAATATGGGATACAGTTAATCAATTACTAAATAGTGAAGGTTATAGAGTAAGAGATTTAATAA
The DNA here is from genome assembly GCF_900104555.1 of Litchfieldia salsa. Lineage (GTDB taxonomy): Bacteria > Bacillota > Bacilli > Bacillales > Bacillaceae_L > Litchfieldia > Litchfieldia salsa. Next base: position 293,036 of record NZ_FNJU01000002.1, on the reverse strand, counting down.
CGAAATCTAACGTAGAGGTTATTTGCACAACAGATGATCCAACAGATTCTTTAGAATATCATCAAATGCTACAAAATGTTGGCGATTTCAATACAAGTGTATATCCAAGCTTTAGACCTGATAAAGGCTTAGAAATTAATCGTGAAGGATACTCAACATGGGTACATAAACTCGAAGAGGTTAGTGGTTTACAAATTACAAATTATCGTATGCTTTTGAAAGCGTTACAATCAAGAGTTGAATTTTTTAATTCACTTGGAGGTAAAGTGGCAGACCATGCTTTAGACGATATCGTTTTCGAAGAGACCACCGAGGAAGAAGTAGCTGTTATTTTTGAAAAAGCACTCAATGGTGAACTAGTCAGCTTAGAAGAAGAAAGCAAATATAAAACATTCACATTACAGTTCTTAGGGAAATTATATTCTGACTTTGGATGGGCAATGCAATACCATATTAGTGCACATCGAAATAATAATTCAAGAATGCTTAATAGATTAGGCCCTGATACAGGGTTTGATAGTATTAATGATGGAGAACTTGCAAAACCACTTTGCAAATTATTAGATTCACTTGACCGAGAAGATGCACTACCAAAAACAATTTTATATTCCTTAAATCCAAAAGATAATTATGTTTTAGCCACTTTATTAGGAAGTTTTCAAGGGGGCGGAGTACCTGGGAAAATGCAGCTAGGTACGGCTTGGTGGTTTAATGATCAGAAAGATGGAATGTTGGATCAAATGAAAGCACTCGCTAACTTAGGGTTACTTAGTCGTTTTATAGGGATGCTTACAGATTCCAGAAGCTTTTTATCGTATACAAGACATGAATACTTTAGAAGATTAATTTGTGATTTAATCGGTAATTGGGTAGAGAATGGAGAAGTTCCAAACGACATGGAATTATTAGGAGAAATCATCCAGGGCATCTCCTACAATAATGCGAAGGAATACTTTGGCTTCGTTAGATCAACTGTTTCATCCAGCTAGATTAATAAATAAAATGTTAACGTGTGCAAAAAAAGGTGATGGGGGATATATCAATGGAAAAACTGAATAGAAACACATGGAAAGAGTCTAAGAAGTATCCAGTAAAAGTATTACAATTCGGGGAAGGGAACTTTTTAAGAGCCTTTGTGAATTGGCAAATAGATAAGATGAATAAGGAGACTGATTTTAACGGTGGAGTTGTTGTTGCACAACCCATTGAATTTGGCTTAATTGACAAATTAAATGAACAAGAAGGTTTATATACACTCTTTTTACAAGGAATAAAAAATGAAGAGGCTGTTCGTGAACACTCGGTTATTGATTGTATTAATTATGGAATAAATCCTTATGCAAATTATGATCAATTATTAGAGGTAACAGAAAATCCAGAACTTAGGTTCATTATTTCAAATACTACTGAAGCTGGTATTACTTTTGAAGAAAACGATAGACTGAGTGACAGCCCACAAAAAAGCTTTCCTGGGAAATTGACAGCTTTGTTATATCATCGTTTCAATACTTTTGCAGGTGCAGAGGATAAAGGATTTGTTATCTTACCGTGTGAGCTAATTGACCGTAATGGTGAAAAATTAAAAGAAATTGTCTTGAAATATATAGAGTTGTGGAATTTAGAACTAGGGTTTAAAGAATGGGTGCTACAATCTAATACATTCTGTTGTACACTTGTTGACCGTATAGTTACTGGTTATCCAAGAGATACAATCGATGAAATCACAACAGAACTTGGCTATAAAGATGAGTTAGTCGTAGTTGGAGAACAATTTCATTTATGGGTGATAGAAGGTCCTCAATGGATTAGTGATGAATTTCCAACAAATCAAGCAGGATTGAATGTCAAGGTTGTTAATGATATGACACCATATCGAACAAGAAAGGTAAGAATCTTAAATGGGGCGCATACAGCAATGACACCTGTTTGTTATCTTTATGGATTGGATACGGTTGGTGATTCTATGAAGGATGAAGTGACAAGGGATTTTATTGAGCGGTTAATTTTTGATGAAATTATCCCTACCTTAGACTTGCCAGAAGAAGAACTAAAATCATTTGCTTCAGCTGTTCTTGAACGATTCATGAATCCATATGTTAATCATTATCTACTTAGCATTGCTTTAAACTCTATGTCTAAATTTAAAACAAGAGATTTACCTACACTAATCGAATATCACGGAAGAACAGGGGAACTTCCTAGAAGACTAGTGTTCTCACTCAGTGCTTTAATTGCTTTATATAAGGGAAAGCGAGATTCAGAGGAAATAAATCTACAGGATGATGATCATGTAATGGAGCTTTATTCATCATTATGGAAGGACTATGATGGATCTGAAGATAGAATAAGAGAAATAGTAACTACTGTTTTAGCCTATGAGAAAAACTGGGAGCTGGATCTTACTATCATTCCTGGTTTAACGGATATGGTAACCGAATTTCTTGTGAAAATTGAGAGAAGTGGGATGAAAGTAGCAATTAAGGATGTTACGAAAATTAGTTTAGGAAATTAAGGGGGGGATCTTATGAAAACGTTTATTAAGATAAATGAAAAAGATAATGTGATTGTGGCTTTAAAGCCATTGACAAAAGGAGAAATACTTATTGTTGATGATAATGAAATTGAGTTAAAAGAACAGGTTGACAGAGGCCATAAGATTGCAATAAGAGAAATAAATCAAGATGAAAATATTGTGAAATATGGTTTCCCTATAGGTCATGCAACCACAACAATTAAGACTGGCGAATGGGTTCACACTCTTAATACAAAAACAAACTTAAGTGGTGTTCAGGAATATAAATATGAACCAAAAGTAGTAGCAAATACAATGGCAAAACAAAATCTTACGTTTAAAGGGTATAAACGAAAAAATGGAAATGTTGGAATTAGAAATGAACTATGGATTGTACCGACTGTGGGATGTGTTAATGGAGTTGCAGAATTGATGATTAGGAGATTCAAAGAGGAGGTAGGGGATATTGCTCCTTTTGAGAACATACAAGTACTAAAACACAACTATGGCTGTTCACAGCTCGGTGATGATCATGTGAATACAAGAACGATTTTAGGGAATGCAGTTAAGCATCCCAATGCTGGTGGAGTATTGGTTCTCGGGCTTGGGTGTGAAAATAATAACATTATTGAATTCAGAGATACACTTGGTGAATATGATGAAGATCGAGTAAAGTTTCTGTTATCCCAGGACGTTAGTGATGAAGTTGAAGAGGGTCTGAAGCTATTAATTGAGATTCATCAACAAGCGAAAAATGATCAACGTGAAGAAGTCCCATTCTCTGAGCTTAAAATAGGTTTAAAATGTGGGGGATCAGATGGATTTTCTGGGATAACAGCTAACCCATTACTTGGTAGTCTTTCAGATTTTTTAGTTGCCCAAGGTGGAACAACAGTATTAACAGAGGTGCCTGAAATGTTCGGTGCTGAAACACTTTTAATGGAAAGAGCAGCTAATGAAGAAGTGTTTCATAAAACAGTAGATCTAATTAATGATTTTAAACAGTACTTTATTCGTCATGATCAGCCTGTCTATGAAAACCCATCACCAGGAAATAAAGCAGGTGGAATTACAACATTAGAGGACAAATCACTTGGCTGTACTCAAAAAGCAGGAACTTCAACTGTAGTAGATGTTCTGAAATATGGAGAAATACTTACAACAAAAGGCTTAAACCTATTAAGCGCGCCAGGAAATGATTTAGTCGCATCTTCTGCATTAGCTGCAGCAGGCTGTCAAATTGTTTTATTTACTACAGGTAGAGGTACCCCTTTCGGTGCATTTGTACCGACTGTGAAGATTTCAACTAATTCACAAATATATCAAAATAAGCCACACTGGATTGATTTTAATGCAGGCACCTTAGTGGAAGATAAAGATCCCGAACTTGTACTTTCGGAATTTATTGAGTATATTCAACGGGTTGCTAGTGGAGAATTAGTTAACAATGAGAAAAATGACTTTAGGGAAATTGCTATTTTTAAATCTGGGGTAACTTTATAGATTTTTTTATGTACCTTTATAAAAAAGCACCAGATAGCCTACTGTGAAAGGTATCAGGTGCTTCTTTTTTACGAAAACTAAATAAAAAAGAAGATAAATTGGAAACCTTACAAGGGTGAAGAAATAGTAACTTTAGTAATTCACACAATTTTAGTGTATGTTTTAAAAAATATACAAACTATTCACCCTATAACTTCAAAAAATTGGTATGATATGATTATCGATGTTGTACTTATAATATTCTATCTGTAGTAAGTCTTTATTAAGGAAGGAATAAGAATGGGAGTAACTATCAAAGATATTGCAAAATTAGCAAATGTATCTCATACAACAGTTTCTAGAGCATTAAATAATAGTCCTTTAATCAAACCAGATACAAAGAATAAGATTATGGAAATCGCTACCATGCTTAACTATACTCCAGATTTTAATGCAAAGAGCTTAGTAATGCAAAAATCCTATACAATTGGATTATTCTTTTCATATATAAGTGATGGGACGTCCGCATCCTTCTTAGCTGATACAATAAAAGGGGTAAACCGTGTTATTGATGAGAATTACAATCTGTATATACGTGCAGTATCCGATATTAAAGATTTTTCAATCGTAAATAGTAAACGGTTTGATGGAATTATTCTAATGAGTCAAAGTAATATAGATAACCCTTTTATATATGATGTTATACAAAAAGAGATCCCGCTTATCGTTTTGAATAGGGAAATAGAAGACCCTTCCATTCTGAACATTTTGTCAAATGATAAAGAAGGAGTTTACGAAGCGATTAGCACATTAATTAAGTATGGGCACCGCCAGATTGGATTAATTGAGGGTGTAGAAGGATTTAAATCCAGCCAAGAAAGAAGAGATGGTTATTTAAAGGCTCTCATTGAAAATAACATATCTATTAATGATCAATTAATTGTCAAAGGTAATTATGATATGGAAAGTGGTTATAATGCAATGAAGGAGCTTCTAAATAAACCAGTAAAACCTACAGCTGTTTTTTGTTCAAATGATGAAATGGCAATAGGTGGTCTTAATGCTGCCTTAGAACTTGGATATCAAGTACCAGAGGATTTATCTATTATAGGGTTTGATGATATTGGATTTGCAAAATATACGACGCCTTCATTAACAACTATAAAGAGACCTATCGAGGAAATTAGCATTATGGGTCTTCAAAAATTATTTTCATTAATTAATGGGGAAGCACCAACTCAAAATAGGTTCTTTCTTAATACCGAGCTGGTTATTAGAAATTCAGTAAATAGGACGAAATATGAATCTTAATACCTATAGATATCACTATTATTGTAAATTATTGTATACATATGGCAATTCGTAAGTTACTAATATAGTCCGTGGTTAAAAGAGGCAAATTGAGCCATAACTTACCAAAGGGGTGCAATAATGAACTCTAGTAATCAACTTTCACCATTTTCCGTTCAAGATAACGATGCTGTTCCAATAAATTTAGTTACTTCTTTAACATTAAGTGGGAAGTTTATATATGTGTCTAAGAGTATAACTAATTTCCTTGGGTTTACACAGGAGGAATTATTTGGGACTAGCTTGAAAGAATTAATCCATTTAGAGGATATGTTTTTAGTAGAAAGTAGCTTTTTTGAACAAAAGCAACTTGAATCTTTGGTGTTTAGGATTAAGACAAAGAAATATGGATTTATTTGGATTGCAGCCACCATTCGATTTATATATGGGAAAGATGATCAGATATGTGATGAAGTTCTAATGACCATGAGTAAAATCAATGAAACACCGGAATTAGAAAGCGAGCGAGAAAAAGACTATATATATCCTTCAGTTTTTAATAGTCCATTAATTGATATGGCACCTGTTTCTGTTATTATTACAAGTTCCGGTAAAATAAACTACTTGAATAGGTATGCAAAAGAATTACTGGGGGTTAGTAATCTTTCAGATTTAAAGGGGATATCATTGCTCCAGTTTATTCATAAAGACTATCATTCTGTTATATCAAAAGGAATCTACCTTTTATCAAAAGGGCATAATTTTGGTTTAAGCGAGCAAAGGTGGATCAAAAAAAATGGTGAAATTATTGATGTTGAGTTAAAAGCGGTCCCTATTTCGATAGAAGAACAAAAAATTGAATACTTTGTTGTTAATAATATCAGTTCAAAAAAGAAGTTTCAAAGAGTACTACAAAATAGCCGTGAGCGATATCAAAAAATTATACATAATTCTATTGACGCAATAGCTGTTATCTATAATGATACTTGGATGTTTATTAATGATTCGGGCGTGAAAATGTTTGATGCTGATAGTTACACTGAATTATTAGGCTTAAATATTTATACGTTTTTAGATCCTAAATACCATAAACAAACAAAAGATATGATCAATTATGTAATGAAAGAAAATCGAGAGCATACGATTACAAAACAATCATGGTCAACATTAAAAGGGAAGCAAATTTATACAGAGTTTGTTTGTATTCCGGCTACCTTCATAGACAAGCCAGCTGTTCAAGTTATTATTCGGGATATAACCGATCGGAAAAATGCTGAAGATTTAATGGTGAAATCAGAAAAGCTGTCCATCGCTGGTCAACTGGCTGCTGGGATTGCTCATGAAATAAGAAATCCATTAACATCTATTAAGGGATTTTTGCAATTGATCCAAACTACTTCGGTGGCGAATAACAACTATTTTCAAATCATTTTTTCAGAATTAAACCGGGTAGAACTGATCTTAAGTGAATTGCTAGTACTAGCTAAACCAACTGAAGATACTTTCCGTCAAGTGGATGTTAGAGAAATCTTAAAAGATGTTGTTACACTGTTGGATACCCAAGCAATCTTACAAAATATCCAAATACACTTAGAGATTCCGAGCGTTGAAACCTTTATTATTTGTGATGAAAATCAAATAAAACAAGTCTTTGTTAACTTAATAAAGAATTCGATTGAGGCGATGCAAAATGGGGGCAACTTATATATTCATATATGCTTTTGTGATGAGAAAGTTGTCCTGAAATTCAAAGATGACGGTTGTGGCATTCCTGAAACCATTTTAGATCGTATAGGAGAACCTTTCTATACAACTAAAGAAAAGGGGACAGGTTTAGGTTTAATGGTTAGTTATAAGATCATTGAAAACCACAATGGGATGATCTCAGTTAGAAGTAAGATGAATGAAGGTACAACGTTTAAGTTAGTGCTCCCAAGGGCTGAACTAACAAAAAAAGAGCAAGATAAATAGAGATTAAAGCTCTATTACCTTGCTCTTTTTTTATGGGAAAAAATTTCCATTATATTTTTATTTAATTAAGTTTCATAATAAACTTCTCGAGTCGATCCATTCCAGCTACAAGCGTGTCCATTGAATATGCGTAGGATATACGTATATACCCCTCACCGTAAATTGAAAATGCATCACCAGGAACAACTGCAAGTCCTACTTCTTGTAAAAGCTTCCTTGCAAATTCAAAAGATGTCATATTAAACTTTTCTATGGATGGAAATAAATAAAAGGCACCATTTGGCTTTACAACAGAAATTCCCATATCAACTAGTCGATCATAAACATAGTTTAACCTTTCCATATATTGTTCCTTCATTTCATGTGCATCATTTATGCCATTTGTAAGTGCCTCAATACCAGCCATCTGAGAAACGGATGAAGCACATGAAACATTATACTGGTGTACTTTTAACATGTGTTGAGTGATTTCTTTAGGTGCGAAGGTAAATCCTATTCTCCATCCTGTCATCGAGTGAGACTTAGATAGTCCATTAATAACGATGGTTTGCTCTCTTAAGTTTGAAGCTATTGATTGATGTTGTCCTTCAAAGACGAGCTCGCTATAGATTTCATCAGAAACAACAAAGATATCTTTTCCTCGAATAAGTTCAGCAATCTCTTCTAGCTCATGTGAACTTAAGGTTACACCAGTTGGGTTTGATGGATATGGTAGAACAATACAACGAGTTTTATCAGTTAATAATTTCTCGATTAAATCTGCGGTTAACTTGAATTGAGTATCTCTCGTATCAGCAAAAATGGGAATTGCTCCACACAGTTTAATTAGTGGTTCGTATCCAGGGTATACAGGAGCGGGTAGAATAACCTCGGAACCTTCTTCTAATATAGTTCGAAAAGTAATATCTATTGCTTGGCTAGCACCGGTTGTTGTGATTACTTCATTTTCAAAATCGTAATCAAGATTGTATTTAATTTTCATGAAGGTTGTTGCAGCTTTCCTTAGTTCAAGGATTCCAGCGTTCTGTGTATATGTAGTGAAGTTCTGATCAATTGCATTCTTAGCACTTTCTTTAATATGACCCGGTGTTTCAAAATCAGGCTGTCCAATTGTAAGAGATATGACATCATCATATTGCGATACCAAGTTGAAAAACTTTCTTATACCAGAAATTTCAATGCCTTTTATACGTGAATTAATAAGATGTTCCAAATCATACTTCCTTTCAATAAGTAGTTTTAATTATTTTACCATCTTGAATAGAAGATTCACCACTAAAATAAAAAGAAACAGCCTGTTATGAGGCTGTTTCTTTTTTGAGTATCTTTATCTATCATGTGTTGATTTCAAGTAGTCTATTATAATCTTTTGATAATTTCATAAAAGTTTTGCTATCTTTCATATCCAATGCGTCATTTATAGAAGATTTAAGCTTTTCTTGGTTAAATTTATAACAGCATTCATCTAAGAATAATTGTGCATATAAGCTGAATGCAAAAGATTGTTCTTTTGTTAAGGTATAGCAAACTGAAGTCGTTTTTTTATATTTCATTAATTTAAGTGTTTTTTTGTATGTGTACATGAGGAACCCTCCATTTGAAAATTTTAATTAAGATAACTATATTGGTTTAATAACTGTATATATTGCTTGGAAAGTTCCGAAAATTTTTGTTCGTCACGATTAATAAGGGTTTTGTCGATTTTATCCAAAAGTTGTCCTTTTTGGAAGGATATCTGTGATTTCAAGAGAACCATTTCAGCTTCTTTTTGATACATACTTGTTTCATTTGTTACAGCGGTGAAAGGGACAATTTCATTTTTTTGGTGTTTATTTAAATGGCTCATTACATTCACTCCTTCAATCCTTTTTTATATTATGCTAGAAAAGTAAGTGAAAGTAAAGAGTTTTTTTAGAAAATTTAGATATATCAGAACAATCATAAAAAAACACATCTCAAACTGAGATGTATTATAAAAATTAACTATAATTTCATTCATCATTTTTTAATATCCATAATCCCAATCGATCTCATCTTCATGCCAATAAACAGGTGAAACTTCATCAAAGACGACCTTTGTTCCATTTAAATCACATGTACAATTTGTGCATCCACATTGGCTTCGTAATTGTTCATACTGTGCTAACTCGATATTTTCTATAAAACGAATTTGTTGATCTGGCTGAAATAAAATGGCTGTTCCCGTCACAGCTATTCACCTTCTCATCTAGTTAATATTCAAACATCTATATTGTATTTGTATTAAACTGAAACGTCTATATGTGTAAGATATGGTTCACAAAATTTCCATATGATTGTGTATATAGTTAGAAATACACACATTAGGATGGGTATCTTAATAAAGGTTTAAAATTCTGTGATTAACCATCAATGGTGTGTCATACAATTGATTTATAGACTAATAGTAATTTGTTAGCTTAGAAGGAGGTTTTATCATGGTACATTACAGTAAATTACCATATGGGCCAAAACAACAAGTATTTCAACAAGCACATTTCTACTCACCGCCAAAACCAAGACCCCATATGAATGAGCAGCAATTTACCTATAACCACTTAGGAAGAGAGAGTGATGAGTTAATATGGAAGCTAAGGAAAAAGGAATTAAATTATTTTATGAACCAATTACTTCAGTATAACGTTAGTCCAACTATATCACAGAGCCTATTCATTCAAACTGTTCGGTATACTTTAGAGAATGAAGAAGATCTATCGGGAACAAGTGGAGAAAAGGCACAAATCTTGTACACAAAGATAAAAGAGGAATATCGACAGTTATTCTCTATATTAAATCCGTATCGAATACCTAAAAAGAATCTTGAGCAGATTTTTAAAGATGTAATAATAAAAACCCTTCGTATCCGCTATCCTTCAGTCGATAAGGTATGGTCAAAATGGAATGAGATAGAAGGAACATTGTCATCGGGTCTTTCAGGTGTGAATGTGGGACATAATAAATTAACAGTTTTTGCAAGGGGAAGGAATAAACGATTAGTGTCATTAGATTGGGATGGAATTTCATGGTTAGATTGGAAAAAGTATAGTGGAACTATAACTTCTTCTCCTGCTGCGATCACATCAAATAATGGGTCACGTATTCATGTATTTGCAAGGGGAGAGTCTAGTCAGCTTGTTCATCGCTGGTTCGAGAATGGAAAATGGAGTAAATGGGAGGATTTGGGTGGACAATTGACGTCATCTCCGGCTGTCACAAAAAGTAGTGGTAATTGTATTGATGTGTTTGCTAGAGATACAAATAAACAGATTCAACACATCCAATGGAATGGGAAAGAATGGAGTAGGTGGAACCCTACCGTTATAGGGCAAGTTACGTCTGCACCTGCAGCAGTAACATTAGATGGGGATAAGATCCACCTTTTTGCAAGGGGGGTTAATCGAGAGCTTAAACATGCATTTTGGAATGGAGACTGTTGGAGCGAATGGGAAGGTTTGGGAAGTGTAATTCTCTCAAGTCCGTCAGCTATGATCTCAAGTGAATCTCATATCTATGTTTTTGCAAAAGGTAGTGAAAATCAAATGGTTTATAAAAAATGGGATACTAATGATTGGACTGATGGAGAAGTAATTGAAGGAGAGATTACATCTGAACCAACTTGTACCCTGTGTCAGGAAAATCAAATTTATTTATTTGCGAAAGGAAAAAACAATCAACTTTTATATAAATACCTTGGCTAGTTAAATCATTATACAAATAAAGGCTTTTCTATTAGTTCCAGGCACTCCAATATTTAGTCAATAAATGACGTTCATTGACTAGATACTGTGAAGAGGGCCTGTGTCATGACTTATAGGAAAGCCTCTATTTTTTTGATAAGGCCGTTTTCGTATAGATTGTTTGTTCCTTTTAAAGCCGCAGGCTGAATACACTCCGCGTCCGGCGGGTGACCAGTGAGCCTCCTCGTCGCTGTATCTCCTTTGGTGTATCACTTTGGCCACTGATCCCGCAGGAGTCTACGTGTATTCAGCCTGCTTGTTACTACTGATGTTTCTATGTCTAAAACACAAACTTTTAGAAAACAGCCTTTGATAATAATACAAGAACATATTAGTCGATGTGATGGTTTGAAAGTTATGTTAAAATAAAGTAATTCGATTGTACGGAGGATACTTTAATGATTGATCTTATTAAACCAATCATCGTTAATATAACTATTTTGTTTTCACTTACCTTCAATGCTAATTTGTTCTTTCCTTTTAATAGTAAGAAGCCTTCTACTAAGAAGCAGAACTTGATTTACGGAGTTATAAGTGCTTTTGCTGCAACCCTTTGTATGCTCTTTCCTATTGAAGGTATTGGTGAAACCCATTTTGACTTGCGTATGATTATTATTTTCATTGTTACACTTTATGGTGGCGTTAAAGCTGGGGGGATCTGTACAATAACTGTCATAGTTGTTAGGTTTTTTATTGGAGGTACAATGGCTCCAGTTGGTATTTTTGTATCATTCTTGGCTTATGTTATTGCCGTGTTGTTAAGGCAATGGTACATTCCTGCTAGAAAATTTGCTAAAGCTGTTACAATTATCCTTATTTATTTCAGTTTTTATTTTGTCACTCTCCTATACTTTGTTCCTAATTTAGAAACCCATTTTTATTTTATTTATTTTGGAGGCAGTATTCTCACCTCAATTTCCCTGGTATTTATTATCGAAAAATTAATAAAAGTAAATGAACAATTTAATGAAACAGTTTATTCTGACAAACTTTCAACTGTGAGTCAGATGGCTGCCTCGATTGCCCATGAGATAAGAAATCCGATCACAACTGTTCGAGGTTTTATTCAATTTCTTGAAAAAGACACGATGGACGATAAGTTAAAGCAATATGCTCCCTTAATACTACAAGAATTGGATCGAACAAATATGATTATAACTAACTATTTAAGATTATCTAAACCAAATGATTTTAAAATGAAGGAGATCAATCTTAATAAAATACTGGTTGATTCGATTGATTTGCTAAAGCCATATGGAACATACCAAAATGTGTCTTTGTTCTATAATGGTTCAGGTACCCATTATGTTCTTGGGGATGAAGATCATCTAAAGCAAAGTATTATTAATGTCATAAAAAACGGGATTGAAGCTGTGAGTGATGGCAGCGGTTATGTTAAAGTGTCAAAACGATCTACTGAAGATAAAAGGAAAGTTATAATTGAGATTGAGGATAACGGTAAGGGAATGACTAGGGACGAGTTATCAAAATTGGGATTACCGTATTTTACAACTAAATCAAAAGGGACAGGTTTGGGAAGTATGATCACTAATCGGTTAATTTTTGAAATGGATGGTTCTATTGAATATGTGAGTACACCAAATAAAGGTACGATTGTTCGAATTACCTTAGCCTCTTCTGTACTAGGGATTCATTAGGTAAAATTTCTTCAGAGCGGTCTGTGAGTTACCTCGTACTTGGCTACTCTGAGGTCCTCACATTTACCGCAATCAGTTTGTTCATTTATAGCAAGTGTGTTGTATTTTCACTTTTATTTATAAGGCTTTACTTCACCGGTTTGAGGATTAACTGAGTACCATTTGTATGGTGTTGATTTTTCATTATCGTTTGTAGTTTCAACTACTTTTAGAATATAATTATCATTTTCTTCTCGATCAAATAACACAATAGCATTACTTTTATCATTGATATTTAAATAATTACGAACCAATTTTTCTGATTCTAATCGGGAATATCCATTTTGATGATTAATGTTAATTCTTGCAGATCTAGATTCAACCAATAACTCCTCATCACTTTGATTTCCATCTTCAGCAGTGTCGCTCATTCCTTCATTTAAATCAATATCTGAAGGAGAAGATTCATTCCTTGATAGCCCACAAGCAGATAGGATTACTAAACATAAAAATACATAAAGAAACCGGTTCATTTATTAGCCTTCCTTTCTTTTACCTATTTTCATTTCTATCTTAGTATTTAAAACGAGTAAAAGTTTATTCACAAAAATACTAATGGGGACAATCTTTCATGTCATATACATGTAAACATGGATTATGTTGGGAGATGTGATATAGATGCCAAGGTATTTGTGGGGAGTAGATTCGGTGGCAACTGTTACTGAAGAATTTTATTCATGTGTAAAGTCAAACTATGGGACTCCTAAATATTGGGGTAGATATTTAACTGAAGTACCAAATGTTTCAGAAGGGTTAACGAGAAAAGAAATTACCTTCATTCACAATAAAGGAATGAAGGTATTGCCTATTTATAATGTTTTAACAGAGGCTATTGGATACGCCAATGGTCAATTATCAGCTCGGAATGCGGTTTACAATGCAAGGAGATTGGGTATCCCTGATCATATAGCTTTATTCGCTGATATTGAGGGCTTTCTTAATGTAGATGAGGCTTGGATTAGAGGTTGGGTTGAATCACTCTACCCAACAGGTTATCGACCTGGAATCTATCATGACCCAGTGGAAGGTGATTTTGCTAGGTCATATTGTGAAGCTGTTTCAAAGAATAAACAAATCGCAATTCAGTCCATTCTTTGGTGTACAGACCCCCACCTAGGTGTATCAAAAGAAAAAAATGCCCCCAAATATAAGCCCACTTCTCCAAAATGCAAAAGTAATGTGTGGGTATGGCAATATGGGCGTGATGCACCAGATTGCCCAGTTGATACAAATTTAATTGATCAACGTGGATTTAATTATTTATATTAGCAAATAATAATGGGTCCGGTTAGTTATTTCTCTTAAGGAGCCCGGGCCTTTTATTCCATTTTTTTTTCTAATTAATAATAACTCTTTGGCTTGATTTCAAACTAATGCAAATCATAAGGATAATGTATAATAAGATAATGTGTAATTTGGACAATCAGCTTGAAAGAATGGTGACAACATGAAAAAGTATAAGAAAAAATTTATGGAAACAAATAAAGCTAAGCTTGATTCATGGTTTCAAAAGGATCAGGATGTTGATCATATAGAGTTATACCGGTTTCTTCATTCAATAGCCGGAACTGCTCCAACAATTGGATTAGATAACTTAGGCGCTGCTGCAAGAAACATAATGAATGAAATAGAGGATTCTATAGGTAAAAGGTATACAATCTCCGAAATCCAAGAACTTCTATTTTCGTTCATTTCTTATTTTAATTTAGTGGTTGATGAGGAAAAGGACATAGTTGAACAAATACTAGAAGACAATATTACTTTGAATAATGATGAATCAGTTGTAATGATTATTGATGATGATACAAGTATGTTAATGTATCTTAAAGAAGAGCTTCAAAAACAAGGATGGTATGTTGTTGCAATCGCAGATCCTTTAAAAGCTGTTTCTACGTATTATGATGTTCATCCTGATTGTCTTATTATAGATGTTTTTATGAAGGAACATAACGGGTTTGAAGTGCTTACCTTTTTAAAACAAAAGATGAAGCAACAGTTTGTTCCTACAATTATGATGAGTGTAAAAAATCAAAAAGATATTAGATTAAAAAGCTATGAAATGGGTGCAGATGAATTTGTTGCTAAACCCTTTGAATTGGATGAACTAATCGTTAAAATTAATCGACATTTAGAGAGAAAGAAGCACATCGATAATCTATTACTCATTGATGAATTAACAAGAGTCTACAATAGAAAATACTTACAGAAAGCTTTCCAGCAGTTAGAAGCAGACTTAAGTCGAAATAACCATCCATTTTGTATGGCTATGCTTGATCTGGATTATTTCAAGAAAATAAATGATACATATGGTCATCTTGTTGGAGATAACGTATTGAAACAATTTGCAACATTTATGAATGATCACAGTAGAAATGGTGATCTTGTTGTTCGATTTGGTGGGGAAGAATTCGTATTACTGTTCTCACAAATGAAGATTAACAATGCATATAATGTCCTGAATCGTCTGTTACATAAATTCTCATTGTTGGAATTTACTGGAGGAGAAGATTCGTTTATTTGTACTTTTTCTGGAGGAATAGTTGAAGTTAACCAAGCGGGTAAGCCTTTATCCCATTGGCTTGATCTTGCGGATAGTGCATTATATGAAGCAAAAGAACATGGTCGTAAAAATATCAAATTAGCTAATGATACAGTAACAGTTCCTCATCGGAAGAAAATAAAAGTAGCAATTGTTGATGATGACCCTATTATTAGAACAATGTTAAATGATTTGTTTAATAAGGTAAGTGTTAACTCGGGGTTGGATATGGAAATATCAGTGTTTAGAGATGGACAAGTGTTCCTTGCAAACGAAGAATACTTGCAAACGAATTCTTCTTATTTAGTTGTACTAGATGGTATTATGCCAAAGATGGATGGTTTGGAGGTATTACAACGTTTAAGGGCATTTGAGCGTTCTGATCGATTTACTGTACTAATGCTGACATCTAGAAATAGTGAACGAGATATATCAAGAGCGCTTCAACTCGGAGCCGACGATTATATCACTAAACCATTTAAGATACTTGAGCTAGAAAGTAGAATTCATCATCTTTTAAAAAGGGTGAAATAGCTTGCTCTATAATGAAATTCATTTTTTTATAAGCCTTTTGCTTGGATTATTTTTTGTTTTAAGTATGTTGCTTCTCTATTTAATCATTCAAAAAGCCATTGCTAATAATAGAAGATGTAAAATAGATGTTTATAAAGAATTAACTAGAGAACAAATGTATCGATACATTTCATCTAATGAAGATTCCCAAAACTTTGTTCCAACCTCACAGGTAAAGTTTAAAGCATTAGAGGAACTTCTTGCTGGGTATACAAAGTTACTTGAAGGTGAAACAGCTACTGAAAGAATAAGAACTTTTGCAACCACTTATTTTAAAGATTCATATAAAAGAAGTCTGTTTCATCGAAGATGGAGCATTCGAATGAATACATTGTATATGATTGATGATTTTCATATGGAAAATTTATTCCCGGAGGTTCTAAGACTATATGAATCGAAGCGACTGACGTCATCTGAAGAAACCCAGATATTGAAAATAATGGCGGGATATGGGTATGAGGGACTTGAAGAACATATACGTAATCCCAAATATCCTTTGTCGGAATTTATGGTTCGATCAATCTATAATAGAATGCCTCTAGAAAAATTTAATGATCTACTTGAGAGATACGATGATCTGGATGTAGAGCTTCAACTACCATTGATTGATTTGATTGCAGTGAAGAATTTATACTCATACAAACAACACTTAATAGCGCTGTTATCAAGTGAAAAGTTTGAAGTTCGTATACGATCTTTAAAAGCAATTGCTGAATTAGGCTTATTTATTCCAACTGATACATTAGTAAAGCATTTGTTTGCAACACAATGGCAAGAACGAATGATGGCAGCAAAGGTGTGTGGTGGAGGTAATGATTTAAGTTGTATCGATATACTAAAGGAACTTATGTCAGATTCGCATTTTTTGGTTCGTTCCCAAGCTGCTCAATCAATTGGTAGGCTTCCGAAGGGCAAGGATATCTTGCGTCAACTATCTGAAAATAGTCCTGACTCTTATACAAAGGATATAGCAACTGAGTGGTTAGAAAGAGGGTGATTGTATGACAATAATTAGTAATATATGGCTAAATCTACTGAGTGTTGTAGGCACATTTATCATTATATATATGGTCTTTATAATCATCTTTTATTCTATTATGCTAATTATTTCTTTGTTTCATTTAAGAAAGGAGTTTCAATTAGATGACCAGGAACCTTATGAGGAATTATTAACACTTAATTACACAAAACCTATTTCAATTCTTGTTCCAGCATATAACGAATCCATTGGCATTAATGGGAGCATCAGATCACTATTGGGGATAGAATATCCTGAATTTGAGGTTATTGTTATTAATGATGGATCAACAGATGATACACTAGAAAAATTAAAAACAAGTTTCAATCTTATTAAACTTAATAAAGTAATCCGGAAACAAATCTCAACAAAAGAAATTGAAGCTGTATACCAGTCTAGTATATATCCGAATTTATATGTTGTAGACAAAGTAAACGGAGGTAAAGCAGATGCGTTAAATGCTGGTATCAATTTTTCGCAATATCCTTATTTCTGTTCGATGGATGGTGATTCAATATTAGAGAGAGATGCATTCTTAAAAGTAATGAAGCCGATTATTGAATCTGATGATGAAATCATTGCATCAGGAGGTTCTATTCGAATTGCTAATGGATGTGAAATAGAAAGTGGAGAAATTGTTAAAATAAGGCTCTCACAAAGGCCTCTTGTTGTTTTACAAATCATTGAATATCTAAGAGCATTTCTAATGGGGCGAGTGGGTTTAAGCCGTCATAATTTACTTTTAATTGTTTCAGGCGCATTCGGAGTTTTTTCAAAACATTGGGTTGTCCAAGCAGGCGGGTATTCACATACCGTTGGTGAGGATATGGAACTTGTTGTGAGACTACATAGAATGATAAAAGAAAGGAAATTAAATAAAAAGATCGTTTATGTACCAGATCCAGTTTGTTGGACAGAGGCACCTGAGTCCATTACATATCTAAGACGGCAAAGAAGTAGGTGGCATAGAGGTTTATTCGAAAGCCTTTGGACCCATCGACAGTTATTTTTTAATCCGAAATACGGGTCAATCGGTTTTGTTTCGATGCCATATTTTATTTTTATTGAATTTCTTGGGCCGGTTATCGAATTACTTGGTTATCTTTTTATGGTGATTTCTTTATTTATCGGAGGAATCTATATTGAGTATGCTATTTTGATTTTCTTAATCTCCATTCTTTATGGCTCTATTTTTTCAATGGCTGCGGTTTTGCTAGAGGAATGGAGTCTACGTAAATTCCCGCGAGTCAAAGATGTAATCATCCTCTTTTTATTTTCGTTAACAGAAAGTTTATGGTACAGACCCTTAACTGTGCTTTGGCGTTGTGAAGGGATATTTCATCTCATCATCCGAAAAAAAGGGTGGGGAGAAATGATTAGAAAAGGTGTATCAAATGATCATGCGTAAAAGAACAACTCGTAATATCTTATTTATGCTTTCTATATTACTTCTTATTTTGCTAATAATAGCTCCTTTCTGGCTATGGCAGTTGAAATCGGAAACAGAATTAGATGTTCTAATTGTCGATAAAACTGTACCAGACCAAACCTATAGAGAACATAAAGGTCTAATGTGGTTGTTAAATCAGCAGAAATATGTTCAGTCTGATGGTCATAATTATCAATTTAAGAGGGATTATGTTGGTTTTGTTCCAGAAGAGAATGAAACATATGCGGTAAGACCACTTCCAGATCAATTAGATAAGTATAATCTTATTTATTTTGCAGATGGATATGGTGTATATGAAGAAGAATTTCAAGGTGATGGTAACGTTACAGGTACACGCTCAAAGCAGATTTATGGTGGAATAACAGGAAAAGAAATATCACAAATAAGAGATGCAGTATACAAAAATGGGACAACCTTAATTGCCGAGTTTAATACTTTTGCAAGTCCTACTAATGAAGATGTAAGGCAAGAGTTTTATAAACTGTTGAATTTAAGTTGGTCTGGGTGGATTGGGCGCTATTTCACAGATTTAAATGGTAGTGAAGTGCCTATTTGGGTGAAAGAGAATTATGAAAATCAAACTAAAGAAAAGTATCAATTCTCTGGTTCAGGTTATGTATTTGTGGCTAAAAATGATCAGGTTGTAATCTTAGATCAAGAGGATATGAACGGAACAGGAGTTGTTTTTACCTTCACAGATAAAGGGAAAGAGTTTTTTAAGGAAGATGTAACTGTAAATTATAACTATTGGTTTGATGTAATTAGTAGTAAAAGTGAAGGTGAAGTATTAGCGACTTATTCGGTATCAGTAAATAAAAAAGGGAATGAGAAACTAAAAGAAAATGAAATTCCAGCTGTTTTCCCTGCTGTCATTCATCATAAAAACCCTGTATATGAATCTTTTTACTTTGCAGGTGATTTTGCGGATGAAGCAGAACTTCCCTCAATCTACCGAACTGTGGGATTGACTACTTTGAGAGAATGGATAACACCGAACTCTTTAGAGAGTACTTTGCCGTTTTATTACAAGGCATATATTCCAATGATGTCAAAAATACTTAAAAACATTAAAGAGCCTCCATCTGAGATCCCAGGGAATAAGCAAGAGGTATATACAGATGATGACCTTGAAATAATCGGACAAGTCGGTAAAGATTATCTTCAAATATATAAGGATGGCAAATGGGACGATTTTCTTATAAAGGGAGTTAATCTTGGGATGGCAAAGCCAGGTACATGGCCTGGGGAAGGAGCGATAACCAAAACTGAATACAGTCGTTGGTTTGAACAAATCGGAGAAATGGGTGCAAACGCAATTCGTGTATACACGATTCATCCTCCATCCTTTTACGAAGCTCTTTTGGAATATAATTTAAAAGCGAGTGAACCAATCTATCTATTTCATGGTGTATGGGTAAATGAAGAAAAACTTGTAAAGTCACAAGATTCATTTGATAAAGAAGTCATTAGTGAGTTTATAAGTGAAATTAAACATGCTGTTGATGTTGTTCATGGTAATATTACAATTCCTGACCAAGCAGGACATTCTAGTGGTGTATATACTAGTGACATCTCACCATATGTTTTAGGTTGGATCATGGGGATAGAGTGGGATCCAGGTGTCGTCGAATCTACTAACCTCAAGCATAATAGTGAGTCGGAATATAACGGTAACTATCTTTATACAAAAGGTGCTTCAGCATTTGAGCAATGGTTGGCTATGGCTATGGATGAAACGATTGCTTATGAAACTGAAAACTATAAAGTACAAAGACCAATGAGTTTCACTAATTGGCCAACTACTGATTATTTAGAACATCCTAGTGAAAAAGATAATAATGAAAATAGAGTTGGTTTAAACCCCAATGCTATTTACCAAACTGATCATTACAAATCAGGTTTGTTTGCATCTTATCATGCATACCCATATTATCCAGACTTCTTAAATACTGAATCTAGATATATTTCCTATGAAGATCAGCAAGGTGAATTAAATAATTATGCTGGATATTTACAGCACTTAAAAGAGTCCCATAGAATGCCAATTCTTATCGCTGAGTTTGGTGTGCCATCTTCAAGAGGCTTAACACATCGAAATGTATATGGTATGGATCAAGGCCATCATTCTGAAACTGAACAAGGTCAAATCAATGCGAAACTATATCAAAACATTGTGGACGAAACGATGGCTGGCGGTATTGTATTCACGTGGCAGGACGAATGGTTCAAACGTACATGGAACACTATGGCATATGACAATAAAAATCAAAGAGTATATTGGTCAAACGCCCAAACAAATGAACAACAGTTCGGCATGTTAAGTTTTGATCCAGCAGAGAGTTACAAAAAAATGATAAAAGTCGACGGTAACGAGAATGATTGGAAAAAAAATATGACTAAGAAGATGTATGAATCTGAAGGGCTCCTTAGCAACCTATCGGTCACCCATGATGAACGATATCTATATTTAAAGATTCAGTATGATAAAGAAAAAAACATAGATAACAATCAATTAAATACGACCATTTTAGTGGATTCTATAGATAATCAGGGGCAATCCAAGATCCCAGGTATTAATCGAGTTTCTACTGGTGGAGTCGATTTTATCGTTCAATTGGATGGGAAAACTGATTCACGTGTATTGGTCGACAGTTACTATGATACGTTCTATTATGATTATGCCTTTTTACAAAAGAGATTAAAGCAAGAGTTATATGTGGACCAAACAAATAATGGGGTATTCCATCCCATTAGATTAGCTCTAATGAAAGATCCTATTGATTACTATGAAACGGGAATCCTCCACTTCGGAAACGGAGATCCTCGTTCAACCCACTATAATTCGCTTACAGATATAAATTTCAATCGGGATACCAACATACTTGAGTTAAGACTACCATGGGCACTATTAAATGTGAAAGACCCAAGTCAACGTGAAGTAATGGGGGATGTTTGGTCAGAAAAGGGTCTGAAAAATAGTAAGTTTGTAAAAGGTATAAAAATTGGGGCAGTTGTTACCGATAGTAATAATGAAGTGGTTCAATCATTTCCACAGACTGAAAATGGGATAATCCCTCCTTCAGAATTTAGAGAATATAGTTGGGATACGTGGGAACTTCCGACCTACCATGAGCGATTAAAGCAATCATACTACATTCTTCAAGAGCTATTTCACAAAATAAAGTAGGGGAATGATCATATTGGCGAAAATATTACTAGCAGAAGACGAAGAAGTTTTAAGAATGTTAGTTGTTGATACACTTGAGGATGAAGGTCATGAAGTTGAAGAGGCTAGAGATGGTGAAGAAGCCATACAGTTCATTACTAATAATAATTATAATTTGATTCTTCTTGATTATATGATGCCAATTTACACTGGGTTAGATGTGATTGAGAAAGTAAGAAAGGAACTAGGAAAAGCAGATGCAAAAATTATGATGCTTTCTGCTAAAAACCAAAAAACAGACCAACAAAAGGTGATGGAGGCAGGAGCAAATTATTTTATGTCAAAGCCCTTTAGTCCAAAGGAATTAGTTGATAGAATTGAGGAGATTTTGGGGTGAAAATTAGAGAGTTTCAACAGTATTTCCGCAAGAGTCTGGCGAGGCAGTTTGCTGGACTCTTGATAAGCTTCTTTATATTCTCCTTGCTTGGTGCATCATTGTTGCTTTTTTATCAACACATGATTACTGAGGAGTATAGTGACAAAAACCTATTTTTGGAGAAAAAGGAGGCGATTGGTCAACGTTTAGACCAAGCCTTTAATACGGCTTTCTTTGATAGTCGTGGCTATTTTGCATACGGGAATCCTAGTATGAAAGAGAGTGCATTAAGCCAAGAAACAATTATTGTTAACTTAACAAACGACCTCTATAAGATGGCTGATACTGATGAAGAACTATTATTTTATAATGATGTATTAGAATTTACTTCATACTACTTTGAAAATGTACTTCAATTAGCAATTAACTATTATGAAGATGAGAATCAAGTAGACTTAATCGACTTATCACAAAGTGGTGCGACACATCAAATTAATGATTTTCAGACGACCTTAAAAAACTTCCGGCTTAGCAAAGACCAACAACTCGAAGAAAATTTTGAAGAGTTGTCAAATAAAATTACAAATAGTCAAATTGCCTATATTATTTATATTGGGTTAATGTTAGTTCTACTTTTATTAATATCACGTGCAATGGTGCTGAGAATTGGTCTTCCACTACAAAGATTAGCTCTTGCTGCAACAGATATAAGCGAAGGTAAGAACTTCTTCAAGTTAGAACAAACCAATCGTGATGACGAGCTTGGGGTATTATCTAGAGCCTTTGAGACGATGGTCAGAAGTATCCAAGATAATGAACAAGACTTAACTGCACAAAATGAAGAACTCATTGCCCAGCAAGATGAATTACACTCACAACAATTAGAGTTAGAGAATGCACTTTCTACAATGGAAGATAGAGAAGAAGCGCTTAAGAAAAGAAATGAATTAATAAAGGGTCTATCTAATTCACTAGACCGTACAAAAACTCTTAATAATATTGTAGAAAGTATGTGTAAGATTGTTGAAGCTGATCAAGGGCTTATTGTTTTGCTTGATACAAAAGAATATGCTGGTTACGGAATTTCAAAGCAAGGAATTGAGCAGTTCCTTGAGCATATTGAGTCAGGGCATGTTCATCGAGCTAAGACACAGAGAGAAGCATTTGTTATAAACAGAGAGGCGGTCTCAGCAGAAAATGGGTATCACGAACAGATGATGAAGTGTAGTGACCTCTTTATCCCAGT
Organism: Litchfieldia salsa; assembly: GCF_900104555.1. Taxonomy (GTDB): domain Bacteria; phylum Bacillota; class Bacilli; order Bacillales; family Bacillaceae_L; genus Litchfieldia; species Litchfieldia salsa. Next base: position 269,961 of record NZ_FNJU01000002.1, on the reverse strand, counting down.
TGTGTCATTTGGAGAAGACGTGAACGCTGTTATGGTATATACAAGATTTGCTTCAAGCTTCAATGCTCAAGAAGTAATGGAATATGAATCATTATCAAAACAAATATCGATTTCTCTCGATAACGTTAAGCTATTTGGCCAAACCGAAGAAAATAGAGTCATGACACAAGACATATTAAACACGATTCTTGAAGGTGTTCAATTAATTGATACAAGAGGTGAAATTCTTCAGGTAAATAAAAAGATGTGTCAAATAATGAATGTTGAAGACTATAAGCTACTAATAAACAAGCCCTTTGAGATGTGGACATTAAATTTAGGATCTGTTGTAGAAAATAGTGTTGAACTAACTGATTTCATAAGAAGAGCTGTCGATTCGGAAGCTAGATCATATGACCATACTCTTATTTACCATACGAAGCCACCTTTGAATAGAGTCATATTAGTTTATTGCGAACCACTATTTAGGAATGAACAAAGATTAGGAACTATATTTGTTCATCGTGATATAACCAAAGAGTATGAAGTAGATCAAATGAAATCGGAATTCGTAAGTACTGTTAGTCATGAGCTAAGAACACCATTGGCGAGTGTACTTGGTTTTACCGAGTTAATGCTTAATAAGGAATTAAAACCCGAAAGAAAAAAGAAATATTTAACAACCATTTATCAAGAAGCAAAAAGGTTAACTGCATTGATCAATGATTTCTTAGATGTTCAACGTATGGAATCAGGTAAACAAACATATGAAAAAAAATACGAGGATCTTATTCCTATTATTGAATCCGTTATTGATTCTCAGAAAGTAAATACTTCAATACACACAATGAAAATCTTACAAGAAACAGAGCATTCTTGGATTTTAGGTGATAGAGATAAATTATCACAGTTATTTAATAACTTAATAAATAATGCAATTAAGTATTCTCCTGAGGGTGGAACAATTCAAATTGTGTTGAGAGAAAATGAGGATAGTCTTCTAATAGATGTGAGTGATGAAGGACTAGGTATACCTGAAGAAGCCATTAAGAACCTTTTCACTAAATTCTATCGTGTAGATAATTCAGATCGTCGTAGAATTGGTGGAACTGGGTTAGGGTTATCAATTGTTAAAGAGATTGTAAAGGCTCATGATGGGGATATTAGCGTGTCTTCTATCTTAAAAGAAGGAACTACCTTCAGTTTAGCATTTCCGTTGGTTGAAAACCGTAAATCTAATGAAGAGATACAAGCGGATGAGAGTGATTCTATCAAGCATGCAAATGTAATTATTGTTGAAGATGATGTTAGCTTAGCATCTTTATTGGAAGCTGAGTTGAAGGATAGTGGTTTCACAGTGAGGCATTTTAAAAACGGCGAAACAGCTATACAAGCTATCAAACAAACAATTCCAGATGCAATTGTATTGGATATCATGTTAGAAGAAAAAGGAATGGATGGCTGGGACATTTTAAAAATGATTAAATCCGATGATAGCTTATTAGACATACCAATTTTTATTTCAAGTGCAATTGAAGAACAAGAAAAGGGACTATCACTTGGTGCGAATGGATATTTGGTCAAGCCTTATCGTCCGAGTAAGTTAACGAAGATCATTCTTCAGACCATTTTACAAAGAGATCGTACTGGTCAAATTCATGTGCCTAACCCCGAGATAGAATAAAGAGCCTCAATCAGCCTGGGTTTTCAAGGTATACTTTGTCTAGACTCTAAAAGGATGACCTAATGGTCATCCTTTTAGTTTTTTCTTAGAAAGTGAAATCGCTACCATTACATATGAGAAGTTTTTGATTTAAAAATAACTTTGTCCAAGTTTCTTAAAGACTGGCTTTTTGTAGTTTTTAGTTGTTGTTTTAACAGGCTGTTGGGGGTTTTCAGTTAGACCAACATAATGCTGTAACAAATTTTTAGCTGTTGAAAGTGAAAGTTGAGTTTTTGGGTTTCTATATGTTTCGTTAAGGTCCCCTAAGTGTGGGAGCTGTTCGATGTCTTCTTTTGAAGGAGGCATATGAAAGTAGTAGTCACCAGCTGATACAAGTACATCAGATTGCTGCTGACTGTTCCTTGGGTTTCGAGAGAAATGAAGACCTTCTTTTTTTGCTTTACCTTCTTTTAATAGTTTTTCCAGTGCTTTCCGTTTTAAGAGATACAAAAACTTTGGATTTGGTGCAGCTTTTGCGTGTTTATTAACAATAAAAATGGCTCTTGCCAAGTTATCAACTGTTTGTTCAAGCGTATTATTTCTATCCTGATTCCTCATTTTTTCTCTCCTTTCTTCACTTTTATTATACTGTTGTTTTATATATTTGCAAATCAATTACTTAGGATTAAATAGATAAAGCTGATTTTTAAAAGATTCTTGTTTTTAAAATAGGCTGTTTTTATATAACATGTTAAAAACTAAGTGATTAAGGAACAATAATAGATGATATTCTTTTTTATTCTTTTAATATTGAACATAGTACCATATGATTATACCGATTAGATCCTTAAAAAGAGTAAATACATGTGAGTAGGGATGGTAAAAAATGGATAGTAACGAAAGTTTTTTTAAGGCAAATAATAGCGAAACAAAAATACAGGACGTAATCTTTGAAATTATTCTCAAGCATATAAACGATCTTGTCTATGTGATGAAGGTAGAGGAAAATACTTTTAGGTATGTATTTATGAATGAAATGGCCTTAACTCAAGCAAGAATATCTGATGACTATATAGGCAAAACGTTTTATGAGGCATTACCGTTTGAGATTGCTTACCATCTAAGCGAACAATATAGTGCTGTTTTACGAATCCGAGATGCTTACTCATTTGAGGATAATATTACGCTACCTAACTACGGAATTGTTTATGGTGAATCCAAACTGTCACCAATTTTTGATGAAAATAATAAGATACAGTTTATTGTTTGTGTGACTAGAGATATTACTGGAAGTGTATTAGAAAAAAGGAAATTAGATGAAACAAGACAAAGATATAAATCTCTAATTGATCATAATATGGATGCGGTTTTTTCTGTTGACTTAAAAGGAAACCTTTTACAAATGAATCCATCAACTTATACGATTACAGGGTATCATAAAGAAGCTTTGCTTCATAAAGCAATCTTTTCATTATTACATGAATCAGACCGAGCTACTTTTCATACTATCTTTCAAACAACTGCGGTTGGACAACCAAATGAGTTTAAAGGTTGTAGATTAATTCACTTTAATGGAAATACATTAACAGTCCATGTTAAGACAGTACCAATCGTAGTAGACGATAAGGTGCTAGGGATTTATATTATTATAAAGGATATTACTGAACAGCATCTGTCAGAAAAAATGTTACAATACATGGCTTTTCATGATCAATTAACAGGTCTTTTAAACAAAAGCTCGCTAATGAAAAATCTCCATACTGCGTTAGAACATGCAAAGGATAAGCAGCAAGAAATTGCGTTAATGTATATCGACCTAGACCGATTTAAATTCATAAATGATACAATGGGACATGATATTGGAGATATGTTATTAAAAGATTTAGCAGATCGATTATTAACTCTTACTCATACTGTTGATTATCATATTTATCGTCAAGGTGGAGATGAGTTTATCGTATTACTTGAAAACACTGAGCGAGAGTTAACCGCTGAATTTGCTGAAAAGTTGCTAGATAAGCTCAAACATCCCTTTACTTATGCAAATCAGGAGTTCTTTGTGTCAGCAAGTATTGGAATTAGTCAATACCCTTACGACGGAGAAGATCCAGAAACGTTAATCAAAAATGCTGATACTGCTCTTTACATAGTCAAGAACCGCGGTAGATCCCATTTTCGTTTTTATAGCGAGAAAATGAAACGTGGTACAAAACATACGATGAAAATTGAAACAGCATTGCGTAAAGCGATTGTAAAAGATGAGCTTGTTCTATACTACCAGCCACAAGTTGACTTAAAGAGTGGAGTTGTCGATGGATTTGAGGCATTATTACGATGGCAACATCCTCATTTAGGCTTTATCTCTCCTTTAGAGTTTATCCCTCTAGCTGAGGAAACAGGACTCATTGGTCCTATTGGAGAGTGGGTAATAAAAAAGGTCTGTAGTTCACTTTGTGATTGGAAGAGGTTAGGCTATAAACCAGCTTCAATTGCTATTAATCTTTCTCCTCTTCAGTTCCAACAAGCAGGTCTTGTTGAGTTTATTAAAAAGCAAATGATCATTAATAAACTTAGTCCAGGACAATTGGAATTTGAGATAACAGAAGGTGCGATACAAGATTCGAGGGAAGCATTAACAACTTTAAATCAACTAAAATCATTAGGTGTTAAAATTGCAGTGGATGATTTTGGTACAGGGTTCTCTTCTCTGAGTTATTTAAAGCGTTATCCGATTGATACATTGAAGATTGACCAATCATTCGTAAAAGATGTTCTCTTAGATGAAAAAGATGAAGCGATCATCACGACCATTATCCATCTTGCGCATAGCCTAGGTCTTAATGTTATTGCAGAAGGAGTAGAACAGCTTGAACAATTAGAATTACTAAAATTAAAGCAATGTCAGAAGGCTCAAGGCTATTACTTTAGTCGACCTATTCCAGAAGAAGCTGTTATAAAGCATTATTTACAGGATATACCCAATGGGTAATACGTGTGTGATTGGGATATCCTTGTTGTAATGGTCATTTAAATAGATTTTAACGTATAAACAGAAATTTCAGGCCTTGATAAAAAACGAAATGGAAGCCTCGTGGTTCCCAATCCTCTGTTAACATAAAGAAGTGTGTTAGTTGCACCTATTGTGAACTTCCCTTCAGGATAATCCTTACCTAAGGGAGGAGTGATAATTGGACCAAGGAATGGAAATTGGATTTGTCCTCCATGTGTGTGACCAGAGAGTTGTAGATGGGCCCCAAAAGACGCAACTCTCGGGGCGACATCGGGTTCATGTACTAAAGCGATCGTATAATGATCCCCGGTAATTTTCTCGAAAGCACCTGTGAAATCAGGGCGACCAAGCATGATATCATCTAACCCAACAACAATGATTTTTCCTTTTTCCTTTTTAATTTCGATTGATTCATTTAACAAAGTAGTAAAGTTCGAATTAATCATTACATCTCTATATATGTCAGAACCGTACCCACCATGATCATGATTACCATAGATAGAGAATTTTCCAAGTGGTGCTTTTATATTATACAAGATAGGGATTAGTTCGTCTGGACTTGGAAAGATGCTAGGGTTATCAATCAAATCACCGGTAAAGAAGACGATGTCTGGCTCTAACTCATTTAATTTACTTGCAACAACTCTAAAATGATCAATGTCAAAAGAATGACCAATATGTGTGTCACTGAATTGAACAATTTTAATATTATCAAAACTCTTTGGGATAAGAGGATGGGTAATTGTATGTTTTGTAATTTGTAACCATTTGGGTTCAACATACCTAGCATAAAAATAACCTAGAGATGAAGCAAGAACAGTCGTAAATAAAGATTTAAGGCCCTTTTTTAAAAACTGCCTTCTTGTATATATATTGGACATGCGTAACCAACCTATTCTATGTATCTATTTTATAAGCAAGATTATAACATATCATGTATATTATTTATTTTAAAGTTAAGTTACAAAAGCCTTTATAGTCTTTCAACTATGGTATTTTAAGATTTAATATTCAGATTGTTTTTTGTGTTATAATGAAAATTATTTAGGTTTTGGTCCGAGGAGAGAGTGTATATGGATGCAATAGATATAATGACAAACCTACATCTTGTCGTTCCATTTTATCAAGCTGTATTTAGTGCTGATGAACATAGAGTTATAGGTTATGAAGTATTGGGAAGAATTAAGTTTAACGAAGAATATAGAAGTCTAGGTGCGTTTTTTCATGATGAAGCCATACCAGAAGAATATAGAATTGAAGTAGACGATATTATATTACATAGAGCATTAGGGCATTTTATTGAACTGGAGAATCACCCATTTCTATTTATTAATAGAGATGCTAATTTACTAATGATCGATCATGGTGAATCTTTACTAGAACTACTATTGGTATATCAAGAAAAAGGATTGGCACTTGATAGAGTAGTCATTGAGTTAACAGAACATAATTTTACTGGTGATCTTGAAAGACTAAATCATTTGATTACTTATTATAGAACCTATGGTTTGAAAATTGCGGTTGATAATATCGGTAAAGAAAGTAGCAATTTTGACCGGATAGGATTGCTAAATCCAGATATCTTAAAAATTGATTTGAAGGAATTGTTGAAAACGACAACAGCACAATCTTATCATGATGTCTTATATTCCATTTCACTATTGGCGCGAAAGATTGGTGCAACCCTTTTATATGAAGATGTAGAAACTTCGTTTCAGCTCCAATATGCATGGAAAAATGGTGGGAGATACTATCAGGGCTTTCTGCTACATAAGCCCTCAGAATATTTAGTTGCTGATGATATCATGAAAGAACGTTTAAGAGATGATACTCAAGTCTTTATTAGACATGAAAAGAAAAAGTTGTATTCGGTGTATGATTTATCGGAGCAATTGAATGGAACAATTCAAGGTTTAGTGCAAAAATATAAAAAAGTTGAAGAATATAACGAATTAATCATGTTATTAGCAGTGGAGTTAAATGAGCGATGCTTCAGAATCTATATTTGTGATGGAGATGGTTTTCAACAGTCTGCAAATGTAATTAAAGAAGACCAAGGTTGGAGTGTTAAAGAAGAATATTATTTTAAGAATTGGAGCTGGAGACCATATTTCTTAGAGAATATTGTCAGAATGAAATATAATAAAAAAGGGATTTTATCCGATTTGTATAGTGATGTCGAGTCAGGGGAAACCATTCGAACATTTTCCTATCCACTAAACAATGAGCATTTTTTGTTCATTGATATTCCCTATGAATTCCTTTTTGAGCATGATGGATTACTGTAATTTAGAATAGAATGATTGGAAATGTGGAAAAGTAAGGATTATATACCGAAGTAAGGTGGTGTGTTATCCGTGGATCGGTTAAATTTTATATTAACCATATTATCAGTCCTCATTTTAGCAATAGGTCTATTCTATACGTACCAGCTAGGAAAGAAACAGCATAGTATGAGACAGCAATTTGATACTGAAATTAATGAGAAGGTTCAAGATCATCCTTATACTCGGAATCCGGTGTTTTTAACTTATGCAATAGCAGCCGCTTTAGCTATCGCTTATATCATTTATATGGCGATTATTTCAAACTGGTAATGTTTGATATAAAGGAGATCCTTTTTTCGGGAGACATTTATATGTCTCTCTTTTTGTGTTGCATAATATGCCAAATTTTATGTTAGATACAAATCATAAAGGGGTAATTTGTACATATACATAATACTGTGTCAAATGTTGCAGTTATTTTGGGCACGATTACATGTCTATTTTAATAAAAAGCTTGGTAAAATAAAATTCTAATGGACGAGTTGTAGAGAGGAATGATACTTTGAGGAAGATATATTTCATATGCGTGTTTATTTTAATGTACACAGTCCTTATTATAGGTACTAATGTCACTGCTACTTCGACAGAGGAACCTCTAGACCGTGACAAGGTGTTTTCACTTCTTAAAGAAGGTTTTCAGGCCCAAGTTTCTCTAAGTGAATATATTCGGACATATGAAGAAATTAATGAAATTCTAGAAACTAGTTTTACAAAGGATTTTATCTCGAAATTTTTAGATGAAAATCTCTTTGAAGAAGGAGATGGCTTTATTATATACGGCTCTGACTTTGCACCCTATTATATCCCGTATTTTTCTTATTCAGAACGTACTAAGTTCGTATACGATAGTAGTAATCAAAAGTATTATGTTTATGAAAAGTTTGATGCAAGCAATGACGGTCCTGTTAGCTATAATGAGCATTACGCTCTTATTACAATTCAACAAGATGGACTGGATTGGAAAATTTCAGATATAACTATTAATGAAGAACTTAATAAGGATATTTTAGAATTAAAAGAGCAGGTCACTGAAGAAGTTCCTGTTCAATCGAAACAATCTAAGGGTGAAAGTAAATCGGTCAAGAAAAGGTATGAACCTGTGGAAAACATGAATCGCTTTTTGTTATTTAGCGATCGAATTTTAGAGATGGAATACAAATATCAGAGATTTAGTCCCGTGAGCCCCTTATAAAGGGGCTATTTTCTATGTAAAACTCAACAATATTTTGGCTGATTTCTGAACTGAATCGGAAAGAGTTTCCGCTTTCAATAAAAAATACCTTTGCTTATTGAATTATATATACTAAAATGGTGAATGAATGACTTGGTATGGTAGGATTTTTAAAGCTAAGTTAAATACATACAATTTACATGAAGCTAACCCTGAATTTGTTAAGATTATTTAGCAATAAAATAGCGTGTTCTTGGATAGAACAACCAGGAATGCTAAAACTAGTTATAGGGTTAACAATTTAATTGTCAGGAAGGAGAGACTATAATGTCACAATTACAAGGTATTATATCGCGTCTCATTAGTTTACAAGAAAACGCAAATGGAGGAGAGCCACCACAACGATTTTTCGAAGTGAATGGAGAAAGAATTTGCAGTGTAAAGTATTTTGATAAAACAACTACATTTGAATTAGAGGTTTACCAACAAGGTGAAAAGCCAAAAACATATCAGTTTGATAATATAGATATGATTGCGATTGAAATTTTTGATTTAATTAGCTAATTAATGATTAATTCAGGAACACCTAATTCCTGAGGTGTCAAAGAGGTGTACAATGGCTGATAATATAGATGATTATCTTGAACGTGGGATTTATGGTGCAAAAGAAATTAAGTCTGACGAACGCCAGGTTTTTCTTTCTACCATTCGAGAGAGAGTGATAATTGCTCTTACAGATGGTCAGGTAATGAAATCAATTGTATATGAACCGATAAAAAAGTTAATGAAACAATACTCTGATTGTCACCTTTTTTTGGACGGTGATATAAGCTATTCATATTTATCAAAATATGTGAAACTAGCCAATAGCTTAAATGTACCGTTCACAATTGTGGATAATGTTCAGAAAAAGACTAATATTGGTTTAGTTTTGGCAAGTAAACACGCAATTAATAAAGATGAAGTCTTTGTAAGTAATGAACAATTTTAGCTTAAGGAGTGGTTTACTATTAAACCTCTTGTAATATGTCCGAGTTGCCGGAAACAAGCTAGTCTCGAAGAGGTTTTGACAGCACAGTCAAACCAAAATGTTATTTACAAGTGTACAGAATGTAATTTTATTAAGAGAGATATAGAAACTAGTAAGGGCTGAGCTTTCATTTATTGAAGGCTCTTTTTTTATTTCTTATGATAAGGCTGTTTTCTCAAAGTTTGTTGTTATAGACATAAACATTAAAACGGTAGTTCCTAGCAGGCTGAATACACGTAGACTCCTGCGGGACCTGTGGACAAAGTGATACACCAAAGGAGCATAAGCGACGAGGAGGCTCACTGGTCACCCGCCGGACGCGGAGTGTATTCAGCCTGCGGCTTTAAAAGCAACAATCTATACGAAAACAGCCTTTGATAATATTTTTATTGTTAATAATTCTTAATATTAACAATACTATGAATAAAAACATATATTAATATCAAAAGGAAAAAGAAAGGGAGCTGGAAATGGACTTATCCTCACAATTTTATAATATCTCAGATAACAACATGAAAATTGAAGATGTTATTAAACGAATAAAGTCGTTTATTCAAAAAGATCCAAGCTCACAGTATGTTTTATCTATCGGTACCGATTCACAAGTTCATCAGGAAGAAACACGGTTCATTACTGCTGTTCACCTGCACAGGGTAGGAAAAGGTGCATGGGGATGCCTACGTAATTTTACATTGAATCGACCCATTAGGAGTGTTCGTGAAAAGATTTCCTTAGAAACTTCATTTAGTCAAGAATTGGCATACATGTTCACCAATACTTATTTGATGGATATTATGGACCTACTAATACCGTATACAGATGATGGTGCAGATCTTACATTAGAAGTACATCTAGACATAGGGAAAGGGGGCGTAACAAAGGATCTTATTACAGAAATGACAGGAAGAATTACTGCTATGGGATTGGAAGCTAAGATTAAGCCTGATTCATATACAGCATTTAGCTATGCTAATCGTTTTACAAAATAGCTCTTATCATGTAATAGTTTTTGAATTGGACTAATATAATAAAATATAAGTCTATATGTAGAATTAGTCATTAGGGGGATTATATGAACGTACTTGAACGTATGGATCTATCAGGTGATGAGAAGGACTTGTTATTGGAAATTTTATTTAGTCAGAACTATGCGCTTGAACTACTCTGCTGCGAATTTGTTGATATTGAAAACGGAGACAAGAAAATTTCAATTGAAGAGTATAAGAAATTCACTCAATTATTCGAGAAGTTAGAAACAGGCATCTCAAATATACATAATAGTTCGCACATTTCGACTATCAAAGGGTAGTCTTTTTTTATATGTAATTTTGATAAAACAATGAAATTATAAGATATTGAAATAATGTTGTGGTAAAATATAGGATGGGAAATACAAGTGTATGATCAACATATGTTATTTTACTCTGAAATATTAAGCTATTTATGTCAATAGAGAAATTTCTAGATGAGAGGGAGAATCTATCATGGTTAGTCTTCAAAGAGAAGAATTTTTAGAGCATAAGATTAAGGATTTATTAATTCTTGCAGACAAAGTTGCACATGTTCAAATTGGAAATAATTTAGAGCATGCTTTACTTGTCCTTACAAAAACAGGTTATACAGCTGTGCCTGTTCTTGATCCATATTATAAGCTTCACGGTCTAATTAATACTACAGGAATACTAGATTCAATTTTAGGTCTTGAACGCATCGAATTTGAACAACTTGAAAAAATGAAAGTGGAGCAGGTTATGAACAAAAGTATACCTAGATTAAACCTCAATGATACATTGGTGGAAGGATTAAAGTTGGTTGTAGACCATCCTTTTGTATGTGTGGAGAATAATGAACAGGTATTTGAAGGGATTTTGACTAGAAGATCCATATTAAAGCTATTAAAAAATGATTTAGAGAAATCATAACGATTTACGAAAACTTGTCGGGGGTTAATGATGGGGAGTTCGCAGGGGAAAAGAATGAGTGAAACAGATATAAGTAGTAAAACTAGGCGCCCACTAGCATTGGCTGCAGTAATGCTTGCAATGTTTATGGCAGCAATTGAGGCAACAATTGTTTCGACAGCGATGCCTGCAATAGTCGGTGATCTTGGTGGTTTTTCATTATATAGCTGGGTGTTTTCTGCGTATCTATTAATGAATGCCGTAACTGTGTTGATCTATGGAAAACTGTCAGATTTATTTGGAAGAAAACCTATTCTAACATTCGGTATTATTGTATTTTTGATAGGCTCATTTTTATGTGGTATTGCCCCATCGATGGAATGGATGATTTTCTTTCGATTTATCCAAGGCTTTGGAGCGGGAGCAGTAATGCCAATTGCATCAACAATTGTGGGTGATATGTACACAAAGGAAGAGCGTGCAAAAATTCAAGGGTATTTATCAAGTGTCTGGGGGATATCTGCAGTGCTTGGTCCAGCCCTAGGCGGGATTCTTGTTGAGTATGTTTCATGGAGATATGTCTTTTGGATAAACATCCCTATTGGTATTATTTGCATTATTGTTCTAAGCTTATATTTACATGAGGGAATTGAAAAGAAAAAGCATGACATTGATTTTATCGGTGCTGGTTTATTGTTTATTTCTGTGAGTGCTCTAATGATTATCCTAGTGGAAGGTGGGGTTCACCTTCCATGGACGTCTATACCGATTATTTTATTAAGTTTGCTGTTTTTAATCACTCTTGCATGTTTTATCTTTCAGGAGAGAAGAGCTGCAGAGCCTATGATGCCATTTTCTATTTGGAAGGAACGCTCGATATTTATAGCAAATATTGCTTCTTTGACAACCGGTGTGATGTTAATAGGAATATCCAGCTTTTTACCAGCCTTTGTTCAAGGGGTGATGGAACGATCTCCAATTGTTGCGGGTTTCACCTTAACCACTATGTCAATTGGATGGCCGATAGCTGCGACTATTGCAGGAAGATTATTATTAACAATTGGTTATAGAATGACTTCCCTTATTGGAGGAGTTGCTTTGATTCTTGGAAGCGTCGTTTTTGTTATTCTATCACCAGCAAATGGACCTGTTTGGGCAGCTTTTGGATCATTTCTCATAGGAATTGGTATGGGACTAACAACAACAGCTTTTATTGTATCAATTCAAAGCACTGTTAGTTGGCAGGTAAGAGGTGTTGCTACAGCTTCAAATATGTTTATGCGTAACTTAGGAAGTACAATCGGTGCCGCTTTATTAGGGGGAATCTTAAATAGTACCTTACAATCATATATCAACTCAAAAGGGTTAAGTAAGGATCTTTCCATAGACTCAACAAATATTCTTTTGGACGAAGAACGGCGAAGCGCACTATCGGCTCCTATGAAAGCAGTATTACAAGAAGGACTTACTTTGTCACTTCATTACGTATACTGGGGTGTGCTAACTTTTGCAATTGTTAGTTTGTTTTTTATCTTTTTCTTGCCAAAGGGTGAGAAGGAGCCAAGTAATTAGGCAAAGAAAAGGGATAGCATATGCTTATGCTATTCTATTTTTATATACCATTTACTCTGTGAAAGAGTCGATAAATTATTAAAAAACGGATTGTTGTAGAATTGAGGATAAAAAATGCAATTTTCTGAATTTCAACTTTTAGTTGTTTTAGACACAGAAATGAACATGAGAAAGGCTGCAGAAAAATTATTTGTTTCCCAACCGGCACTATCACAAAGATTGCAATCAATTGAAAAATCCTGGGATACCAAGATTTTCGTACGGTCACAAAAAGGTTTAACACCTACTCCTGCTGGGGAAAAGATTATAGAGTTTGCGAAGGAGGTAGTTGAAAAAGAAGAAAGAATTAGAGAACAAATCAATGCATTGGATTCAGAGGTTCATGGAACATTAAAGATTGCATGTGCTACAATTATTGGTCAAAATTGGTTACCTGAGGTACTAAAAAAGTTTGTTACGAAATATCCTCATGCAAAAATTTCTTTAATTACTGGATGGAGTAGCGAAATACTGAAAAATTTATATGACGGAACCGTACATGTTGGTATTATCCGTGGTAACCCAGATTGGAAGGGAATTAAGCAACATCTAATCACAGATACAATGTATATGGTGGACACTGAAATCCAATCAATTGAACAAGTACTACAAACAGATCGACCTTTTATACAATTTAAAAGTGACTCTACCTATTATCAGGAAATTCAGGAATGGTGGCATCGTACATTTCAAATGGTACCTAAGAGAACGATTATTGTGGACCAAATTGAAACATGTAAGCAAATGGTTCTAAACGGAATTGGCTATGCAATTCTCCCATCAATTACATTAGATCAAGAGGATTCACCCATCTATAAAATTCCGTTGTTAAATGAAGTGAATGAGCCAATTAAAAGGGATACCTGGTTAATCGGTTATGAATCTGCCTTTGAGTTGAAACAAGTGAAGGCATTTGTTGAAATAATCGAAGAAACATTTACTCAATAATATATACCTTTAATTATTATGTGGACCGGTTGATTGGAACGTAAGGTGTGTGACTCCTGTGGGATTGCAGGAAGGATGAGACCCCGCACGAGCGAGGAGGCTCATCACCTGCCCCGCGGAAAGCACACACCTGGAGTGCAAATCAACGTACCATTGTTTTAATAGCAACAATGTTTACGAAAATAGCCATCATATAAGACTTTACTCTTGTCATGTACACTTTAGTTTGTTAAATTAACTATAGTGAACTTGGCTACTATCTTTGCCACTCACTTACTTTTTACATAAGGAGGATATATACATATGAAAATGATGGATGCAAATGAAATTATCTCATTTATTCAAAATAGTGTTAAGTCAACACCGGTTAAGGTATATGTTAAAGGGGAATTAGCTGACCTAGATTTTGGTGCTAATTCAAAGACCTTTATTACAGGTAATACAGGAATCGTATTTGGAGAATGGAAGGATATTCAAGCTGCAATTGAGAGTAACTCTTCTAAGATTGAAGATTATGTAGTAGAAAATGACCGCAGAAATTCAGCTATTCCTCTATTAGATCTAAAAGGAATTAAAGCTAGAATTGAACCAGGAGCAATTATCCGTGATCAAGTTGAAATTGGAGATAATGCCGTTATTATGATGGGTGCTTCTATTAATATTGGTGCTGTAATTGGTGAAGGTACAATGATTGATATGAACGCAGTCTTAGGTGGACGAGCAACTGTTGGTAAGAACTGCCATGTTGGAGCAGGGGCAGTATTAGCTGGTGTTATTGAACCACCTTCAGCTCAGCCAGTTATTTTGGAAGATGATGTGTTAATTGGTGCTAATGCAGTTGTTCTAGAAGGTGTTAGAGTTGGAAAAGGTGCAGTAGTTGCTGCAGGCGCTATTGTTATTGAAGATGTTCCACCAAACACTGTCGTGGCAGGTACTCCTGCTCGTGTTATTAAGGAAATTGATGAAAAGACTAAATCGAAAACAGAAATTAAACAAGAGCTTCGTCAATTAAATGAAGAGTAAGACCTGTAAGCGTGGATTTAATCATCCACGCTTCTATTATATCTATTAGAAATGGTGTGAGTATGATGGTTACTATTAATCCTTTTGTGAAGATTAGACGTGATCTTCATCAAATTCCTGAATTGGGGTTTAAAGAGTTTAAAACTCAATCTTATTTATTGGAATACATTCGAAGCTTACCGCAGGAACGAATTGAGATTAAGACGTGGGAAACGGGGATCTTTGTAAAGGTCAATGGAACAGCCCCAACCAAAATGATAGGTTACCGTGCAGATATCGATGGTTTACCAATTGTAGAAGAGACAGGCTATGAATTTCGTTCATTACATGTAGGTCAAATGCATGCATGTGGTCATGATTTTCATATGAGTATAGCATTGGGCGTGCTTACTAACATGGTCCAAACACCAATAAAGGATGATTTATTGTTTATTTTCCAACCAGCAGAGGAAGGGCCGGGTGGTGCATTACCAATGTTACAAAGTGATATTATGAAACATTGGAATCCAGATATTATTATCGGCTTACATATTGCCCCTGAGCAACCGTTAGGAACAATTGCTACGAAGGAAGGGCTTCTTTTTGCTAATACCTCTGAATTATTCATCGATTTTGTAGGTAAAGGTGGTCATGCTGCTTATCCTCATCAAACAAATGATATGATTATTGCCGCTTGTTCATTAGTGACACAGCTTCAATCAATTATTTCTCGAAATGTTGATCCATTAGATAGTGCAGTCATTACAATTGGAAAAATTACAGGTGGAACTGTACAAAATGTGATTGCTGAGAATGCAAGGCTTGAAGGTACGATTCGAACTCTCTCTGTTGATTCCATGTTAAAAGTTAAGGAAAGAATCGAATCACTTGTAAAAGGGGTAGAAGTAGGGTATCAATGTAAAACTAGTATTGACTATGGTGCCATGTATCATCAAGTCTTCAACCATGAGTATTTAACACGCGAATTCATGGACTTCATCGAAACTCAGCCTAATATTCATTTAATTGAGTGTAGAGAAGCAATGACTGGTGAAGATTTTGGTTATATGATTAAGGATACACCTGGTTTTATGTTTTGGTTAGGTGTAGAGTCAGATTATGGATTACATCATTCAAAATTAATGCCTAATGAATCTGCAATTGATTTAGGGATTCAAGCTATTACCAAGTATCTACAGTTTAAAGGAAATTAAATTTACTGATCTTGCTCCGGTAATGTGTAAATAAAGAATAAACACCGTCTTAATGAGACACATTACTTTTATAGGAGGTGGATACAATGGCTAAAATAGGTATTGAAGGAACATTAACTGACGTGCAACAAGCTCTTCAAGAGCGTGGGTATGAGATTGTAGAACTTCGTCAAGAGAATGACGCTAAGGGCTGTGATTGCTGTGTGGTTACAGGATTAGATTCTAATGTAATGGGGATGGCTGATTCTGTGATTAAAGGTCCAGTTATCGAAGCTAATGGTCTAACTGCAGAAGAAATTTGTCAAGAAGTTGAAAATAGAATAGGGAAATAAGCTATTTCCGTATCAAATATACTTATCGTAAAGACTGTAAAAAAAATACTAGAACAATCTATTCACATTGAAATAGAAGTTTCTAGTATTTTTAGCAGTCTTTTCTTTAGGCTGTTTTCGTATGGATTGTTGCATTTAAAGCCAGCAGGCTGAATACACTCCGCGTCCAGTGTGTGACACCAGTGAGCCTCCTCTTCGCTTTGCTCCTGTGGGGTCTCACTTTGGCCACTGATCCCACAGGAGTCTACGTGTATTCAGCCTGCTTGTAATTACACTTTCTATTATGTCTGAAACAACAAACCTTTAGAGAATAGCTTTTTTATATTTTTTAGTTACTCTGATTTTTTTTCAATATATACTTGATGTGGGAATGGAATTTCTATTCCGTTAGAGTCTAATGCTTCTTTTAATGCTTTACGTAACTTTCTTTCAATTGCCCATTGTCCCATATTTTCAGTTTTGGCTATTACTCGAATGACGACATCAGAAGAGCCTAATGATTGAACACCGATTACATTTGGACCTTCTTTTATAGAATCATCTTCGGCTGCAATGCGATCACAAGTACTTTGTAATACTTCAATCGCTTGATCAATATTATCGTCATAAGATATGCCGATATCTACAAGAGCTCTCATATTGCCTCGAGAGTGATTACTAAGGCTTGAGATTTGACGATTTGGTACAAAGTGAAGGGTACCATCAAACCCTCTTATTTGTGTGGTTCTAAGGCCGACAGCTTCAACAATTCCTGAAAATCCAGCAGTCGTAACATAATCATTTACATCGATCTGTTTCTCAAGTAGGAGAAAGAAGCCAGTTACAATATCACTAACAAGTCCTTGTGCACCAAAACCTATTGCAAGTCCAATGACACCTGCACTTGCAAGTAATGCTGTAGCATCATAATCAAAGATTTCAAAAATCATCACAACAAATATGAAGATGAGTACATAAGAGAATATGTTGAGACTTAAGCTTTCAAGTGTTCTAGCTCGTCCCAGAGATATGTTTTCACGATCAACAACCTTCTTAAAAGAGTTTTGTATGACTCGCTTTCCAATGCTCTTTACAATAAGAAAAGCAATAATGATACCTATTAGTTTTAGAATAATTAGGCCTGCTCCTCCTAAAATAAGCTTCCAGTCATAGTTGGCGGGGTTTAAGTAGTCCAATATCATATTATTCAATCCTTTCAATTATTCATTGCTACTGTATGTTATAAGTGTAATTTAAACATATTGGAAATTGTAACATAGTGACAAGCTATTTCAAGTAATAGCTCTTAAATGACATTTTATACCAACAACTATCAGTTATGCACCTAGCCTGATCCACCTTCGTTAGTTAAAGGCTCTATAAGTTTGACTACCAAATATAGTTATTCTATAATGACTAGAGTCAAGAAACTGCAATATTCTTGTAAAAGAACTAAATATTGCTAATTAATTTATTTTTGGGGGGATTACACATGGCAGAACGTATGGTAGGAAAACAAGCGCCTAGATTCGAAATGGATGCTGTATTTGCTAACAAAGAATTTGGGAAAGTAAGTTTAGAAGAAAATATGAGGAATGACAAATGGACGGTATTATTTTTCTATCCAATGGATTTCACATTTGTTTGTCCAACAGAAATAACATCTTTATCTGATCGATATGATGAGTTTGAAGATTTAGATGCAGAAGTAATCGGTGTTTCTACAGATACAATACATACACATTTAGCATGGATTAACACAGACCGTACTGAAAACGGTTTAGGTGATCTTAAATATCCTTTAGCAGCTGATACAAACCATGTTGTTTCTCGTGAATATGGAGTTCTAATTGAAGAAGAAGGTATTGCACTTCGTGGTCTTTTTATCATTAGCCCAGAAGGTGAAATGATGTATTCAGTTGTAAATCATAACAACATTGGTCGTGATGTCGATGAAACTCTTCGTGTACTTCAAGCACTACAAACTGGTGGATTATGTCCAGCAAACTGGAAGCCAGGTCAAGCTACTCTTTAATAATCATACAATGCATACATACGATAGGGTCTAACAGATTTGTTAGGCCTTTTTAGCCTAATGAATACTGACCTAATTTAATACTAGGAGGTAATGTAATGAAATTAAGAGAACAAATGCCCGAACTGAATGGTGCGACAGAATGGTTAAATGGAGAACTAAATAAGTCAGATCTTATTGGAGAGAAACCTACACTATTTCATTTTTGGTCAATTAGTTGTGGTCTATGTAAAGAGGCAATGCCACAAGTAAATGAATTTAGAGATGCATACAAGGATAAATTAAATGTTGTTGCTGTACATATGCCGAGATCTGAAAAAGACTTAGATCTCGAAGAAATTAAAGCAGTAGCTGCAGAGCACGATATAAGTCAACCAATTTTTGTGGACAGTGATCATAAACTAACTGATGCTTTTGAGAATCAATATGTGCCTGCATATTATGTGTTTGATGCTGAAGGAAAGCTTCGTCATTTCCAAGCTGGTGGTAGTGGAATGAAAATGTTAACAAAGAGGGTAAATCGTGTACTAGAAGAAAATGAGAAATCAGAATAATAAACAACAAAAGGTTGGCCAATATGGTCAACCTTTTTTGGCGGTTAACAAAGGATATCAAATTTCAACGTGTTTTTGTGTCTAGCTCCAGGCGCTATCAGCTCGGGGTCATAAGCCAAGCCGACTAGAAGGTTAAAAGCACCCTTCTAGTCGGCTCGTCTTATGCCTGTCGCTGATAAGCGAGCGCCTTGCGCTTTTCTTTATTAATAAATAGGAAAAAACACGTATTCTTTGTAAAAATTCGAGTATTTTGAATTTTACACTAGAAATTTATTTCGAAAGTCGATATATTAGTTACTATGTGTTGGAAATATATATAAATTATACAACAATTAGAGGAGGCTTAAAATGGAAACGTTTAAAAAACTGAAACAGTTTTATTGGCCGAATAAAGCTTTATTTTTATGGTCGATGTTTTTTCTTTTATTTGTAACCGGTATTACTGTCGTATATCCAATTGTATTACAGTATACAATCGATGAGATTGTCATCGCAGGGAATTACGATTATGTTCCATATGTAGCCATAGGCTTTGTTGGAATCATGACTGTGAAGGGGATTACAACTTACTTTCAACAGTATCTAGGGGATATGTTTGGGATTAAATCTGTCTATGGGCTTAGGAACGCATTGTATAAAAAACTACAATACTTACCATTTAGATATTATGATAATGCTAAAACAGGGGATTTAATGTCTCGACTGACAGCGGATGTTGAAGGATTTCGTTTCTTCCTATCATTTGGCTTTTCCGAGTTATTACGATTTGTCCTACTTGTAGGTATTAGCTTAGTCGTTATGTTTTCTTATTCAGTCCCACTTACATTTGTTACAATTGCAGCTTTACCGTTTTTGGCTATCGTTGTTTATAAATTTGATAAAAAGGTTCATCCTGCTTTTCGCGGTATTAGAAAATCATTCGGACGTTTAAATACAAATGTTCAAGAAAATATTAGTGGTATAAACACAGTAAAATCCTTATCTAGAGAATCGTTCCAAATCAATAAATTTAATACATCGAACAATGATTATAAAGGGAACCATTTGCATACAGCTGATATTTGGGCGAAATTCTTTCCGTTAATGGAATTCATTGGTAACATTAGTGTTGTTGCTCTTCTGTCATATGGAGGTTATCTTGTCATCATCGGGGATCTTTCTCACGGTGCTTTAGTCGCATTCTTTAGTCTGGTTTGGTATATTATGTGGCCAATCATGAATCTTGGTTTTGTTATCAATCAATTTTCTCAATCAAAGGCTTCGGGTGAAAGACTACTAGAAATCTTAGAAGCTGATCAAGAGATCGTAGAAGGAAATCAAATCATAACGAAAGAGCGCCTTGAAGGACATATAGAATTCAAAAATGTGACATTAAAGTATACTGAAGATGATGAAGCAGCTCTGTCATCTATCTCATTTAACGCTCAACCTGGTAAAATAATTGGACTAATTGGTTCCACTGGTTCAGGTAAAACGAGTATTACTCAATTAATTACTAGATTTTACGAACCTGTGAACGGTCAAGTTATTCTTGACGGTCGTGATGTAAAAGATTATTCATTAAACACAATACGAAAAAACATCGGTTTTGTACTACAAGAGTCATTTCTATTTTCTTCAACGATCAAATCAAATATTTCTTATGGTCGCCCTGATGCAACAATGGAGCAAATTATTGATGCAGCCAAGAGAGCGCAGGCGCATGAATTCATTATGGAACTTCCAGATGGCTATGATTCCCTTCTTGGGGAACGTGGAATGGGGCTTTCCGGAGGGCAAAAGCAGCGTATAGCTATTGCGAGAGCCATATGTATTGATCCGAGCATTTTGATTCTTGATGATGCTACAAGTGCGGTTGACATGGAAACTGAGTTTAATATACAAAGAGATTTAAAAGAAGTCATGAAGGGGCGAACAACTATTATTATTGCTCACCGAATTTCTTCACTCAAACATGCTGATGAGATTATTGTATTAGACGAAGGTGCAATTGTTGAAAGAGGCACACATGATGAACTTGTTCAAAATGAAGGGGTATATCGACGAATTTACGATATTCAGTATAAAGACCAAAAAACAATCCTTCAATCACAAACAGGATGAGGTAGGTGAGATCTATGAATGAAAAAAAAGAGGAAAAAAATAATGTGAATGAACGATTTCATTATTCAACAGACCAAGCAATCGAAAAACCGTTTAACTGGTTACAAATGTCCCGACTCTTTAGTTATATGAAGCCTTATTCAAAGAATTTGTTACCACTGGCTTTCTTAGCTGTTATCATTGCTACTGCGGTACGCTTAGTTGTCCCTATTTTAATAGGGGTCTACACATTAGACCATGCAGTAGCTAACAAAGATACCGATTTATTAATAAATCTTGTTCTTATTATTGCTGGGCTTTACACATTATCTTATGTAGCGAATGTATTTAGAATTAGGTGGATGAATCAGTTAGGACAGAATGTCATTTATGATATTAGAAAACATTTGTTTACACATGTCCAGAACCTATCACATCGCTTTTTTGATCAACGTTCAGCAGGATCTATTTTAGTACGTATCATGAACGACATTAATTCGCTACAGGAATTATTTACGAATGGTGTCATAAACCTACTCATGGATTTCCTGTTGTTAATAGGTATTTTCATTATTCTTTTTGCGCTAAGTCCAGAGCTAACACTTGCGATTATGGTTATTTTACCTGTGATGTTCTTTATTTCTACTAGTCTACGGAAAAAAATCCGCAGATCTTGGCAAATGGTTCGTATAAAACAAGCAAAATTGAATTCACATTTAAATGAAAGTATACAAGGTATTCGTGTTACTCAATCATTTACACAGGAAAAAGAAAACATGGAGTTTTTTGACGGTGTGAACACAGAGACCTTCGAAAGTTGGAGAGATGCGACAAGAAAGAATGCGATGTTCCGCCCCTTCGTGGAAATGACAAATGCATTGGGTACTGCGATTCTTTTATGGTATGGAGCCTATTTAATTACGAGTACAAACTCATTAAGTATCGGTGAATTTGTTTCGTTTGCCGTATACTTAGGGATGTTCTGGGAGCCTATCTCACGTTTAGGGCAGGTGTATAATCAATTACTGATGGGTATGGCTTCATCTGAACGTATTTTTGAATACCTGGATGAAAAGCCCATTGTTTCTGAAATGGAAAATGCTAAGCCTTTAACACATATTAAAGGGAAAATCGAGTTCGATAATGTTGAGTTTTCATATGATGAAAAACGAAAGGCTTTAAAAGGTATTTCTTTAACAATGAAAGCGGGTCAAACTGTGGCATTGGTCGGACATACTGGTTCAGGTAAAACAACGATCGCTAACTTAATTAGCCGCTTTTATGACGCAACAAGTGGTACGGTTAAGATTGATGGAATTGATATTAAAGATGTGAAACTGGACAGTGTCCGCTCTCAAATTAGTGTTGTCTTACAAGATACCTTTATTTTTTCTGGTACCATTATCGAAAATATACGATTTGGACGCCCAGATGCAACTGATGATGAAGTGATTGACGCTGCAAAAGCCGTAGGTGCCAATCATTTCATTGAAAAACTATCAAATGGTTATCATACAGAAGTTGAAGAAAGAGGGAATATCCTATCAGTTGGAGAACGCCAACTATTATCATTTGCTAGGGCATTACTTGCAGATCCAAAAATTCTTATTCTGGATGAAGCAACAGCAAGTATAGATACAGAGACAGAAATGAATATCCAACTTGCCCTTAGAAAATTGCTTAAGAATCGGACAGCGATTATTATTGCACATAGACTTTCGACCATTAGGGAAGCAGATAACATTTTCGTTCTTGACCACGGAGAAATTTTGGAACAAGGATCTCATGCTGAATTAATGGATTTACAAGGAGAATACTATCACCTTGTTAAAGCACAATTTAAGATGTTAGAAGTAGGTTAATCAAAATCAATTCTATTATAAAAGGAAGGGGCAACCTCTTCCTTCTTTTTATTAGTCTAAGGATGGCAGTAGTATTTCTAAATATGATAAACTAAGAAATAAGAATGCTTGTGTCATTGTTATTAAGGATGTTTAGTTATTGGGGGACTACTTGTGAAAAAAGAATTTGCAGTCATTGGATTAGGGCGTTTTGGCGGAAGTATTTGCCGGGCACTTAGTGAAGAAGGTATGGAAGTAATGGCTATGGATATGGATGAAGATAAGGTAAATGGTTATTCCACAATTGCATCACATGCTGTTGTTGGTGATTCAACAGATGAATCTGTTCTTAAAAGTTTAGGAATCCGAAATTTTGATCATGTAATAGTTGCAATTGGAGATAATATCCAAGCAAGTATACTTACTACATTAATTCTTAAAGAATTAGGAGTAAAACACATTACAGTTAAAGCTCAAAATGACTATCATGAAAAAGTCTTAAGCAAAATAGGTGCAGACCAAATCGTTCATCCTGAACGAGATATGGGGAAAAGAATTGCTCATAATATTATCTCAAATAATGTATTGGACTATCTTGAGTTATCTGATGAACATAGTATCGTTGAACTTGTTGCAAGTAGAAGAATGGATGGTAATACCTTAATTGATATGGATATTCGTGCAAAGTATGGAATTAATATAGTTGCCATTAAACGAGGTAAAAATATCATTGTTTCTCCACAAGCTACCGAACTAATTCATCAAGGGGATATTTTAATCGTAATAGGTGCGGATACGGATATTAACCGATTTGAGAAAAATTTAGTTGATGAATAAATCTATATAAAAGGCTGTTTTCGTTGTTTTAGACATAAAACTTTGAAATGCTAGATACAAGCAGGCTGAATACACGTAGACTCCTGCTCAGACCAGTGGCCAAAGTGAGACCCCACAGGAGCATTTGCGACGAGGAGGCTCACTGGTCACCCGCCGGACGCGGAGTGTATTCAGCCTGCGGCTTTGAAAGCAACAATCTATACGCAAACTGCCATATAAAAAAAGTGGACGACCTAATATATAGGTTGTCCACTTTTTATTATACTTCCATGATGATAGGTAAAATCATTGGACGGCGTTTCGTTTTTTCATAAAGAAAAGGAGCTAAAGTGTCTGTAATTTCATTTTTAATTTCCGACCACTGAGTAGTACGTCTCTCCATGACTTTATTTAAATGCTTCGAGATTAGACTCTGAGCGTCATTAATTAAGTCACCTGATTCACGCATGTAGACAAATCCGCGGGAAATTAAATCTGGTCCTGCAGCAATTTTGAAATCCTTCATATTGATACTTACAACAACAATAACAAGCCCTTCTTCAGAAAGAATACGTCGATCTCTAAGAACGATGTTTCCAATGTCACCAATTCCACTTCCATCAATATAAACGTTTCCTGATGGAATTTTTCCTGAAACAGATGCTTCATTCTCGCCTAAGGCCAAAACATCCCCGTTATCCATAATAAAACAATTTTCTTCGGGTACTCCACAATCTATCGCTAATTTAGAATGCATCTTTTGCATACGGTATTCACCGTGGATTGGCATGAAATACTTTGGTTTCATCAATCTAAGCATTAGTTTTTGTTCTTCTTGCCCACCATGTCCAGACGTATGAATGTCATTTAATGGCCCACTAATAACTTCTGCACCTGCACGAGAAAGCATATTGATTGTACGGCTTACACTAATTGTGTTACCAGGAATTGGTGAAGATGAGAAAACAACTGTATCTCCAGGTATGATTTGAATTTGTCGGTGTGTACCACCAGCAATTCTTGAAAGAGCGGCCATTGGTTCTCCTTGACTTCCAGTACATAAAATGGTCACACGGTTTGCTGGTATTCGATTGATTTGTGAGGCTTCAATAAAAGTCTCCTTTGGTGCAGTGATATAACCTAAATCTATCCCTATATCAATTGCGGCTTCCATACTTCTCCCAAATACAGCAACCTTACGACCATTTTGAACAGCTGCTTCAACTACTTGTTGAAGTCTATGAATATTTGATGCGAATGTCGCAAAAATCAAACGTCCATCTACTTTTCTGAAGATATCATTAATACTATCACCCACACGGCGTTCTGACATTGTGAATTCAGGGTTTTCAGCATTTGTGCTATCTGATAGTAAGCAAAGCACACCTTCTTTACCGATCTCAGCCATCTTCGTTAAATTTGCAGGCTCACCTACTGGTGTAAAATCAAATTTAAAATCACCAGTATGTACAACTTGCCCAGGAGGTGTTTTTACAACGATACCGAAAGCATCTGGAATACTGTGAGTTGTTCTATAAAAGCTTACAGAAGTTTTGCGGAATTTAATGATATCATCTTCTTGTACCTCAATAAGCTTTGTTTGTCTTAAAAGGCCATGTTCTTCTAATTTATTTCTAATAAGTGCTAAAGCCAGCTTGCCTGCATAGATTGGTATATTAATTTCTTTTAATAAATATGGGATACCACCTATATGGTCTTCATGTCCATGAGTAATAAAGAGTCCTTTGATTTTATCGATGTTCTTAGATAAGTAACTATAATCAGGGATTACATAGTCGATTCCTAATAGCTCATCTTCTGGGAATTTAATTCCAGCATCAATTAAAACAATTTCGTCTTGAAATTGAACACCATATGTGTTTTTACCGATCTCACCTAGTCCCCCTAGGGCAAATACTGCGGTCTGGTCGTTTTTTACAAATTTCATACGTTATCAAATCTCCAATACGTTATAGTCTTCATTTTGTTGCTCATACTCTAAGTGTGCGTTTTCTACTTTTTGAATATATTCAATATTAATTTTACGGTCAGCTAATTTAATACGAACGTCACGTTCAGATTCTGCTTCAAGATATACAGTTTTTGTATTTTCTCTAACAGGTACCTCGTTCGCTTGTTCCTGAAAATATACTTTAAAAATCATTTGCCAAATCTCTCCTTAATTTCCGAATGTTAGAATCACTTTTTCTATTATATAAAATATTAGTAAGTTTTTCATGTTTTTTATTTCAATTACTGAAAAACTCTTATATTAAGTGACTATTTCTTTAATTTTATCATTATATCTAGATAATGGCTCGTTTTAATTATACCTTAAATTTACATAATAGGCCCTTCTGTAATGAAGGGCCAAAAGAATCATATAAAATGAAGAGTTTTTAAGAATGATTCATGCGATGGTTTTCTTTTTTAATAAATCAGACCATTGTTTCATTATTTTTTTTCTAAGCTTTTTAAGCATGGTTACATCTTCTCCTTTTTTTATCGTTTTAAAACGAAAATATCAGATTACAGTGTTTTCGAAATACTTGTACAAATGATTTATATATAACTGCAGAGGATTTTTCTCTCATGTATAGTATGTGGTATTTATTAAAACCTTTTCATGGGTAAAAATGGAAAGTTTAGCACGATTCTACATAAATGAAAAAAAGATAAAAGTGGGGATGACTAGATTGCCCCTCTTTTATCTTTTTGGTAAAGATTAGATTTCAATCGCTATTGAATTTTCAGGTATGCGGTAAGGATCGGATTTGTCTATATGATCATAAAACATAATTCCATTTAAATGGTCGATTTCGTGCTGGAATACAATTGATGGTAAGCCTTTAAGTTTAATGATTACTTCTTCGTCATCAACAGAGAGTGCTTTAATTTTAATTCTCGCATATCGTGGGACGATTCCTTTGACCTCTCGATCAACTGATAGACAACCTTCTCCATTTGTCAGATAACTTCTTTCAACAGAATGACTAATAATCTTTGGGTTAAAAAGAGCATAGCTGTATAAGTTTTCATTCTGATCTTTTAGATGAATTGCAATCATTCGTTTTGAAACATTTATTTGTGGAGCGGCAATTCCTATTCCTGGCCGTAAACCGTATTTCTCGGCAAGAATTGGATCCTGGCTGTTTTTAACAAACTCTAACATTTGTCTAAGTGTTTTCCTATCAACTTCAGAAGGTGTTACTACTTCTTGGGCAACCATTCTCAGGGATGGATGTCCTTCTCTAATAATATCATCCATAGTAATCATATATAGTAGTCACTCCTTTTTAAATTGTATATATCCTAGTATGATTATAGTCGTATGATTTAAAAAAATAAAATAAAATTAAATAGAAGAAATAAAATAAAGATAAGGTGTCTTAACTCGGAATTGTGGTCTAATGTTTGGACAAGTACATAAGATTTAAAGTAATTAGTTTTATATATAAATCAATAAAGAGATCTATAATTGTTGTTAAAAAAGCTTTTAACTTTTATAGTATTATCATGTAGAGAAGTAAGGGGGCGTAGTTTTGTGAGAAACGTTTATTTTTTTAAAACAGTGTTTATTAGTGTACTTCTACTTATAATAGCGGGATGTAGTAATGGACCAACTCCAGAGGAAGAGATCTATGCGGTACTTGAAGATGTGGTCAAATTAGAGGAGAGCTTTAAGGAACAACAAAATCCATTGGTAGAACTTGAACAAAAGGAAAAGGAATTGTATGACGAGATTATTGCGTTAAGTATGAAAGATTTTGATAAAATTGTTACATTATCAAAAGAAGCGCAAAGTTTAGTCGAGGAACGTAAAGAACGAATCGATACTGAATATGAAAGCATTAAAGAATCAAAACTAAAGTTCGATACAGTTTTGGAGTCAATTGGCAAGCTTGAAAATGAAGATCTTGAACAAGATGCAATGGAATTAGTTGATTTAATGACAAACCGATATAATTCATATGATGAACTCTATGAAAGCTATAACGAGGCAGTTCAATTTGATAAAGAATTATATGTACTATTCCAAGATAAAGAGTTAGAGATAGAAAATCTACAAGAACAAATTGACACGATTAATAAAAGTTATGATAAGGTTATTGCAGCAAATGAAAAGTTCAATGACTATACAGAAAGTTATAATCAAGCAAAAATTAAGTTTTACGAGAATGCAGGGCTTGAGGTCGTTTACGAGGATTCAGCTGAATAAAAAATGAGCATACTGTTGTATGCTCATTTTTTTTATCGTAAAGGACTCGAGATCGTTCGAATAGTGTAAAAATATTGGTTAGAGTTATGTAAATGTGAACGAGTTAGTATTATAATACAGCTCCAACTATTGTATTAATACAGTTGGGTGTGAATAATTACGGTTAAACATATTGTTGTGCGAATAAAAACAAATTTAAATCATAAAACAAAGAGATTGACGTGATAAAATGTATTGTTGTAAAATTAAAAAGTAAGCGATATTGTATTAATTTTTTTATTAGAATAATTAATACAGTTCTTTAAATGGCATTTTTAATACATATTGGATACAAATTGTGTCTATTTTCTTCTTGATAAGAAAGTCGAAAAATGTCTTTTAAATGATAATTTTGGGTAACCTAATGCTGATGTTTAAAGATATTGTCAAGGTTAAAGAAACGCCTAATAGAAAGGAAGAGGTGACATTATAATGGCTAAAACTAAAAAAGTTTTATTTGATAGCCAAGAGCAACTTCAAAAAGTTGCTGAGCAATTTCCAACATTACAAATTCTTAACGAAGAGGGAGTTGTCGTAAATGAGGCAGCTTTTCCAGATTTAAGTGACGATCAATTAAAAGAATTAATGAGAAGAATGGTGTTCACTCGTATTTTGGATCAACGTTCAATTTCTCTAAACCGTCAAGGTCGTCTTGGGTTTTACGCACCAACAGCAGGACAAGAAGCTTCTCAACTTGCTTCACAGTTTGCATTAGAGAAAGAAGATTTTATCTTACCTGGTTACCGTGATGTTCCACAAATCGTGTGGCATGGTCTACCTCTATATCAGGCATTTTTATTTTCTCGTGGACATTTCCTTGGAAACCAAATGCCAGAAGGTGTTAATGTTATTTCTCCACAAATTATTATCGGTGCTCAAATTATTCAATGTGCAGGTGTTGCGCTAGGAATGAAGAAGCGTGGTAGTAAATCTGTGGCAATCACCTATACTGGTGATGGTGGAGCTTCACAAGGTGATTTCTATGAAGGAATCAACTTTGCAGGAGCGTATAAGGCACCTGCTATTTTCGTTGTTCAAAACAACCGTTTCGCAATCTCAACACCTGTTGAGAAGCAATCTGCTGCTACAACAATTGCGCAAAAAGCTGCAGCTGCTGGTATCCCAGGTGTTCAAGTTGATGGTATGGATCCACTTGCTGTTTATGCGGCTGTTCGTGACGCGCGTGAACGTGCAATTAATGGTGAAGGACCAACTCTAATTGAAACACTAACATACCGCTATGGACCACACACAATGGCTGGAGATGACCCAACTCGTTATCGTTCTTCAGATTTAGATACAGAATGGGAAAAGAAAGATCCACTTGTTCGTTTCCGAAAGTTCCTTGAAGGCAAAGGATTATGGAGTGAAGAAGAAGAAAATAAAGTGATTGAAGAAGCAAAAGAGGAAATTAAAGTAGCGATTAAAAAGGCAGATGAAACACCTAAACAAAAGGTTACAGACCTAATGTCAATTATGTATGAGGAATTACCATTTAACCTACAAGAACAGTATGAAATCTACAAAGAGAAGGAGTCGAAGTAAGCCATGGCGCAAATGACAATGATTCAGGCAATCACTGATGCGTTACGCACCGAGTTAAAGAAAGATGAAAATGTCTTAGTTTTTGGAGAAGACGTTGGACTTAATGGTGGTGTGTTCCGTGCGACAGAAGGACTACAAGCTGAATTTGGTGAAGAACGTGTTTTCGATACACCACTAGCTGAATCAGGAATTGGTGGTCTTGCAGTTGGTCTTAGTTTACAAGGCTTCCGACCTGTAATGGAAATTCAGTTTTTTGGATTTGTATATGAAGTAATGGATTCGGTAAGTGGACAATTGGCTCGTATGCGTTACCGTTCAGGTGGACGTTATAATTCTCCAGTTACGATTCGTTCACCGTTTGGTGGAGGAGTTCACACACCAGAACTACATGCGGATAGTTTAGAAGGTTTGGTTGCACAACAACCAGGACTTAAGGTTGTTATTCCTGCTACTCCTTATGATGCAAAAGGATTATTAATATCAGCAATTCGCGATAATGATCCAGTTGTATTCTTAGAGCACATGAAACTTTACCGTTCTTTCCGTCAAGAAGTTCCTGAAGGAGAATACACAATCGAAATCGGAAAAGCTGATGTAAAGCGTGAAGGAACTGATCTTACGATGGTTACATACGGCGCGATGGTACATGAATGTCTAAAAGCAGCAGAAGAACTTGAAAAAGAAGGCGTTTCTGTAGAGGTAGTTGATTTACGTACGATTAGCCCGTTAGATATTCCAACAATAATCGCTTCTGTTGAAAAAACTGGAAGAGCGATTGTTGTACAAGAAGCTCAAAAGCAAGCAGGTATTGCTGCAAATGTTGTTGCAGAGATCAATGACCGTGCAATCCTTAGCTTGGAAGCTCCTGTTCTTCGTGTAGCGGCACCAGATACGGTTTTTGCGTTTACTGCAGCAGAATCAGTTTGGTTACCAAATTATAAAGATGTAATTGAAACAGCAAAGAAAGTATTGGAATTTTAATCCATAAATTGCTAGGTAACTTCTCTATACACAATACTATATTGAGTTTGAGAGTTACCTTTAACTTAAATGTGCTTAAAAAAATAAATTCCAACTAATTAGGAGGCGAATACCGTGGCATTTGAATTTAGATTGCCTGATATCGGTGAAGGTATCCACGAGGGTGAAATTGTCAAGTGGTTCGTAAAACCGGGTGACGAAGTTAATGAAGATGATGTACTATGTGAAGTACAAAATGATAAAGCTGTTGTAGAAATACCTTCCCCTGTAAAAGGAAAGGTAATTGATGTACTAGTTGAAGAAGGAACAGTTGCTATTGTAGGAGATACACTAATCACTTTTGATGCACCTGGTTATGAAGACCTTGTTTTTAAAGGCCATGATGATGAGAAGAAGCCTGCAAAAGAAGCTGAGAAGCAAGAAGAAACTGCTGCTACTTCAACTGAAACTGCTAAAGAAGAAGTAGAGGTTGATCAGTCTAAGCGTGTAATTGCAATGCCATCGGTTCGTAAGTATGCTCGTGAAAAAGGTGTAGAAATCCGTCTTGTATCAGGAACTGGTAAAAATGGTCGTGTGTCAAAGGATGATGTTGATGCATTCCAAAATGGTGGTACACAGTCAGCACCAGTTACGACAGAAGCAGCTTCAGCGCCAGCTCAAGAGTCTACACCTGTTAAAGAAGAAAAAGCATCAGCACCGGCTAAACAACCAATTCCTGCAGGTGAATACCCTGAAACTCGTGAAAAAATGAGTGGAATTCGTAAAGCAATTGCAAAAGCAATGGTTAATTCTAAACATACTGCTCCACATGTTACTTTGATGGATGAAGTAGATGTCACTGAACTTGTTGCAAATCGTAAAAAGTTTAAAGAAGTGGCTGCTAGCAAAGGAATTAAATTAACTTATTTACCATATGTCGTTAAAGCCTTAACTTCAGCGCTACGTGAATATCCGGCATTGAATACATCCCTTGATGATGCTACTGATGAAATCGTTCATAAGCATTATTATAATATCGGTATTGCTGCTGATACTGAAAAAGGCCTACTAGTGCCAGTTGTTAAAGATACAGATCGTAAATCTATCTTCTCAATTTCTAATGAAATTAATGATTTAGCTGTGAAAGCACGTGATGGGAAATTAGCTCCTACAGAAATGAAAGGTGCTTCATGTACGATTTCTAATATTGGTTCTGCAGGTGGACAATGGTTTACGCCGGTCATCAATCACCCAGAAGTTGCTATATTAGGGATTGGACGTATTGCTGAAAAGCCAGTAGTGAAAAATGGAGAAATTGTTGTTGCTCCAGTTTTAGCATTATCACTAAGCTTTGATCACCGTATGATCGATGGAGCTACAGCTCAAAACGCACTTAACCATATCAAGCGTTTATTAAATGATCCACAATTATTAATAATGGAGGCGTAACAAATGGTAGTAGGAGATTTTCCAATCGAAACTGATACACTTGTCATCGGTGCTGGTCCTGGAGGATATGTTGCGGCAATCCGTGCAGCTCAATTAGGGCAAAAAGTAACTATAGTAGAAAAAGCAACTCTTGGTGGAGTTTGTCTAAATGTTGGATGTATTCCTTCTAAGGCATTGATCTCAGCAGGTCACCGTTATGAACATGCACTCCATTCTGAAGATATGGGAATAAAAGCTGAAAATGTTACAGTTGATTTCAGTAAAGTACAATCTTGGAAAGCAAGTGTTGTTAATAAGCTTACTGGTGGAGTTGAAGGTTTACTAAAAGGTAACAAAATTGACATTGTTAAAGGTGAAGCATACTTTGTTGATGGCAACACTGCTCGAGTAATGGATGAGAATTCAGCCCAAACTTATAAGTTTAAAAATGCAATAATTGCAACAGGCTCAAGACCGATAGAATTACCAACTTTTAAATATACTAAACGTGTAATTGACTCAACTGGTGCCCTTGCATTACAAGAGATTCCAAAAAGAATGATAGTAATTGGTGGAGGATATATCGGGACAGAACTTGGTACTGCATATGCTAACTTTGGTACTGAAGTTATCATTCTTGAAGGTGCAGACGAAATTCTATCAGGGTTTGAAAAGTCAATGAGTTCACTTGTGAAAAGACGCTTGAAAAAGAAGGGTGTCGAAATTCATACAAACGCCTTAGCAAAAGGTGTTGAAGAAAAGGAAGATGGTGTGACTGTTTCCTTTGAAGTAAAAGGTGAACTTCAAACAGTTGATGCTGACTATGTTTTAGTAACAGTTGGTAGAAAACCAAACACTGATGAACTTGGATTAGAACAGGTTGGGATTGAATTCCTAGACCGAGGCGTTATTAAAATTGATAAACAATGTAGAACAAGTGTAAGTAATATTTATGCGATTGGTGATATTGTACCTGGACCACCTTTAGCACATAAAGCATCATATGAAGCAAAAATCGCTGCTGAAGCAATCGCTGGGCATAGTTCAGAAATTGATTACCATGGTATTCCAGCAGTTGTGTTCTCAGATCCAGAACTTGCATCAGTTGGTTATACTGAAAAAGAAGCGAAGGATGAAGGACTTGATGTTATTGCATCTAAATTCCCATTTGGTGCAAATGGTCGTGCATTAGCATTAAATAACTCAGATGGTTTCTTAAAGTTAATTACTCGTAAAGAGGATGGTTTAGTAATTGGAGCACAAATTGCTGGACCAAGTGCTTCTGACATGATTGCAGAATTAGGTCTTGCTATTGAGGCAGGTATGACTGCTGAAGATATTGCAATGACGATTCATGCTCATCCTACATTGGGAGAAATCACAATGGAAGCGGCAGAAGTTGCAATGGGAAGTCCGATTCATATCGTAAAATAAATAGAAATAATAAAAAATAAGGCTTTCCTAGGTGTTTTCACTATAGGGCAGCCTTATTTTTTTAATGCTTCTTCAATTGAAGTTATGATTTCCTCAGTTGCCGCATCACCATCAATTTGTTTAACGACTGTTTCGTTTTTCATAACCAATAGTGTAGGGAATGTGTTAATATTAAAATTAGAATATTTATCATATTCTTTTAAAGGGACTACTTTCATTGTTAATGAATTACTTGGATAGTTTTTCTTCAGTTCAAGTAAAGCATCATAATAATTTCCTTCTTTATCTAGATTTTCCTCATCTGAAAAAAATACGATATACTTTTCGCGTTCTTGGGCAAATAAATCGGTTTCCTTAACTTCGCGTTGACAAGAAGTAAGTATAATCATAGACATCATCAAAACTAAAACGTTTTTCAAATAAGTTCACTTCTTTCGACTAAAGAATATTCCGACAAAATACACCGTTATTTTATCATGGATTTAAATGGAACAAGCAATTGTTATCTAATTGTTACATAAATGAAAAATAGTATACGAATTAGGTGCATACATATTACAAACAGTTCTTATAAGGAGCTTATATAAATGAAAAATTATACAGTTGTTATCATTCAATTTATCATATGGAGTATATACTCAATTGTGGAATGGATATCCCAGTCTGATGGATACAAGTCTAAAATGATTCTGCTCATCATTTTTAGTTATTTCGCTTTTTTGACAGCTACTAAATTTGGGTTGACTAGAAAACGGGCTGTCATAACAACATTAGCAACTATTAGTATATTCTTTATTTTTCAACAGTTATTCTGGAATATCATTATATAGTTACTCGGTAAACAAATAACCCTTTTCAGATTGAAAAGGGTAGGGTAGATGGTTTTGAAAATATAATTTTTTGTTTAAGATTTGTCTGACGGACAAGGATCATTCATTCTAGACATCTTTTAACAATTTTGTGAATAGTTTCTTTTTTACTTGGGGGGAAAGTTATTTACGTTTATAATAATACATGACTCTACCATTAAACATATGTAGTTCACCTTCGAATTTTTTACCAAGAAATTTACAGAATTCATTGGCTTTACCTTTATCACCATGTGTGGACTGTTGTGGTAAAGAAACCTGAATATAAGCTTGAGTATTTCCACCAGAAAGTTCTTTGCCTACTCCTATGATGATGCTGCGATATCTTGAGTCTTTTGACTCAAGTACAAAATAATCTTCTTGTTCTTTTGTTATTTTATATGGAAATGCATGTTCTGAATAATCCCAGTCTAATTGTGAACCTGTTTTACTTGTAATTTCTTGATAATAGTGCAATAAATCCTTGACATCATCGAGGGTAACCTCTTGAGTTACCGAACCAGCTACTAATTTTATGTAAGCATTTATCAAACTTAAAACACTCCTTATTTCATTGTCTCTTTTATACCTTTATTCTAGCACTTGTTATTCTATGTGCCAACTAATTGTATAGAATGGTCTATTGAGTTATAAGGGGTATTAAGTTATAATAAAATTCTGAATTGTTTTAAAAGGAGGTGAATGAAGTGGAATTATTTGACAAGTTATATGACGAGCAAGAAAAAGCAGGTGTTCGTTTTGTTGGTTTTACTACAAAAAATGTAAGATATGATTTCGGGATTGTTTATACAAATATGTTTTTTGGTAAACCGTTGGTCGTGTGTATGCAAACTGGCCGCTCAACATTACTAGACCCTAAGGACATAGAGAACCTAGAATACCTACAAAAAGTGTTCCGCATTGACACTCTTGAAGAAGCGTCAGACCTCGCAGAATTTTTTAGTGAAGCACTTCCTACTAGCCCATTTGAAACTCAATATGAATAATCGGGCAATCCGATAAGTCCCAGCTTCTCAAATGATGTTAGTTTTTATAACTATAACATTTGAAGGGCTAGGATTTTTTTGTTTTTAATGAGTTATACTTTTTATCATTGACAAAAGTATTGTGTCATACTATTATTGTTATTAGTAGTAGTAAGCGTTTTCAATTATAAGCATGGTAACGAACACGGTTTATATCTTAACAAACAAAAACATTTGGAAGGGGTTTTTGAAAGATGGGAACAGTCGTCTGCCAAACTTGTAATAACACAATCGAACACATTGAGGTTGAAAAAGTAACTACATTTTATGTGGATAGTAAGGATTGTCAGTGTAGGAAGCCAGAGAATAGATAAAATAGGCTCTTTTCGCAAAGTTTGTTGTTTTAAACATATGACTGAAATGGTATTCAGCCTGAGGCTTTAAAAGCAACAATCTATATGAAAAAAGCCGTAAAATGAGAAAAAAGCAGTGCGTCATACACTGCTTTTTTCCTTGTTCTTACTTTTCTTTTACTTAATTGCACGGTGTTCTTTAATTACCCTGATTGATTTAAGTTCATAATCTTCAGGCCCCTGTACAGGAAGTCCTACTTCGATATTCTTTTCAATATAAGTTAAATTATCTTGTGTGATAATTTCACCAGGTATAAAAATAGGGATGCCTGGAGGATAAACCATTACAAATTCCGCAATAATTCGCCCTACTGATTCCTTAAAAGGAATTACTTCTGTTTCCGAATAGAATGCATCTCTTGGAGTTAGAGCGAGAACAGGAATATCTGGTAATAATACCTCAGGTAAGAATCGATCTTCAGAGTGATCATTAGCTTCTTGTGATAATTCCTTTAATGCTTTTATAAGAGCCTGAATGTCTTGCTCTGTATCTCCAGGAGTAATAATACATAAGATATTGTACAAATCAGAAAGTTCAACTTCGATATTATACTTTTCACGTAACCAGCCTTCTACATCGTAACCTGTTAAACCTAATCCTTTTACAGAGATGATCAACTTAGTAGGGTCGTAATCATAAGTGGCTTTTGTGCCTAATATTTCTTTACCTACACAATAAAAACGATCTATTTCGTTAATTTGTCGTCTAGCTTCATTTGCTAAATTTATCGTTTTCTCTATTAATTCAAAACCTTCAGTGGCAAGTCTTCTTCTAGCAACATCTAATGACGCTAGCAAGAGGTAGGACGTTGAAGTAGTAGTTAGCATGCTTAATATTGATTGGACTCTATGAGACGATACAAGGCCCTCTCTGACGTTTAAGACTGAACTTTGAGTCATTGACCCTCCCAATTTATGCACACTTGTTGCTGCCATGTCAGCACCAGCTTGCATCGCTGATAATGGTAGGTCTTTATGAAAGTGAATATGAACTCCATGGGCTTCGTCAACAAGAACCGGAACACCATATGAGTGAGAAATTTCAACAATCTTTTTTAAGTTCGCTGATATTCCAAAATAAGTAGGATTAATAACAAGGACGCCTTTTGCATCAGGGTGTTGATCTAGTGCTCTTTCAACTGATTCTGTTGTAATTCCATGGGAAATTCCAAGATCATTGTCGATGTCAGGATGAATGAATATGGGAGTTGCTCCTGAAAAGACAATTGCAGACATAACCGATTTATGTACATTTCTAGGTACGATAATTTTCTCTCCAGGGCCACAGACGGTCATGACCATTGTCATTATGGCACCGCTTGTTCCTTGTACTGAGAAAAAGGTATGATCCGCTCCGAAGGCTTCAGCAGCTAAATCTTGTGCTTGTTTAATCATGCCTTTAGGTTGGTGAAGGTCATCTAATGGACCAATATTAATTAAATCGATAGATAAAGCATTATCTCCTATAAAGTCCCTAAATTCCGGGTCAATTCCCGTTCCTTTTTTATGACCAGGTATGTGAAATTGAATGGGGTTCTTTTTTGCGTGTTGGAGTAATCCAGTGAATAATGGTGTTTCGGATTGTTGCAATGTATAATCACACCTCTTTATTTTTTATATTTATTTTTCTAACGGTATTATACAATCTAACATTGAATTCCGTCTCTATACATAAAACAAATGAATTATAGCATTTATAGACAAGTTTGCAAAGGGAAAATTTTTTTCTTCTCTATTACTTTACACAAACAATCGGTGAATAAACATTTTTTCTAGAAAGATGCTAAAATAAGTCGAAGACAAACAAAGAGGTGATATATGTGAATTACCAATATCCAATTGATTATTCTTGGGAAACGAATGAAACTGTTGATGTAATCCGATTCTTTCAATGTGTTGAATTAGCATATGAGAAAGGGATTGAGAGGGATATTCTTATTGCAGCTTATCAGCGTTTCAAAGAAATTGTGCCATCGAAATCTGAAGAAAAGAAGCTTTGTAAGGATTTTGAAGAGGGAAGTGGATATTCAACTTATCTTTTGTTAAAAAAGGCAAAGGAAACTTCTTCGGAAAAGATAAAAGGCTAAAAAAAATTAGGGTTTATGCCCTAATTTTTTATTTTTATTTGTTGGAATTTAGTTTAGCAATTTCGTATAATGGTATTAACTTCTTAAACGTATCATCTATTAAATTGATCCATTCCTTTTCTCCCATATCAATCGCTTCAGCTTTTGGAATATTAAGACCACATAAAACTTCAGCTTTCTTAACATTAATCACACGGTCGAATAAAGTGACTAATCCTTCTTGATCTAATGACTTAGCCTCTGGTTTTGTATGATCATCAGACCAAACAAAATGTGTTGGAATGATATCTTGAATCTCTTCGACTTTCTGTTTTAATTTTTGGCCAAATTCTTTTTTGTTAGGTGCTTCATAAATCATGGCAAACCATATAAACACATGTGTTTCCCATAATCCTATTTGAAAATGTGGCAGCTGTTTGTAACCTCGTTTACTATTTGCAAAAGCTACCCAAGTATCCTTAGGTGGATTTATGGTACGCCTAGCGTGTTTTGCTACATGGTGAAATAATTCATCACCTACTAATGTAGATAGAGTTGGGGCAAAATGAAAACCAAGAGCCTCTAATTTTGGTCGGATAGTTGATTTAAGAGCCTCCATCCTTGGTTCTAACCCATCAATTTGAAATACTTTAAAGTCTGCTTCCTTGAAACCATTAAAGTCCATTTGTTTACCTCCGTATCAATATTCATCATATTTTAGCATAAAATGATATTAAATGATAAATAGATGCATTATAAGTTCATAAATAAATCCACCATAGGTTAACGCACATATTTGTTGCATAGTTGACAAGGTAAACATAATATATATAAAAAACTGAAAATTTAAACAAATCACCAAGCTGTGTGTGTAAAAAAATGGAAGGGGTGCTTAAAGGATGAAACAAGTAATGAATACGTTTAAAAGGAATGATGGAGAGAAAAGAATTGCTGTTCTTCGATTAGAATTAGATTATGAATTAGCTACCCTTTATGATGCGATGAAGGAAAACGATGATCAGAAAAAAAGGCGTTGTAAACAGAAGTTAGAAAGACTAAGACAAGAAATGCTTCACTTAGAAGCATAATTTTTAGAAAAAGAACCTTTTAAGGTTCTTTTTTTATGTTTAAAAACGCAGTTTATAAGTAACATAGCTTGTAACTTTTCCTTACATAGTAAAAAATATTTTTTGGAAGTGGTTACAACTAAGTGTTTCTACTATGTTAAGCGCTTTTATTATATACTAAATTTTCTGAATTTACAAAATAATTTGTTGTCTTATAAAAAAACTTTAAGTATACTCGTAACAAATCTTACTTTAACTTTAAAAACGATTTGAAAAGGAGAGTTTTTATGTTGAAAGAATGGCATGACCAATTGGAAAGT
The DNA here is from genome assembly GCF_900104555.1 of Litchfieldia salsa. Lineage (GTDB taxonomy): Bacteria > Bacillota > Bacilli > Bacillales > Bacillaceae_L > Litchfieldia > Litchfieldia salsa. The sequence continues at coordinate 231,141 of NZ_FNJU01000002.1, read as the reverse complement.
ATGTATGAACAAATGGTTGAATGGAGACGGTACATGCATCAATACCCAGAATTATCTTTTCAAGAGATAGAGACTCCCATAATGATTGTTAGTATTTTAGAAGGCTATGGAATAGAAGTGAGAAAAAATGTTGGGGGAAGAGGTGTTGTTGGAATCATAAGAGGTGCCAAGCCGGGGAAAACAATAGCATTTCGTGCAGACTTTGATGCACTTCCAATTCAAGATGAAAAAGGGGTAGCATACAAATCGAAGGTCGAAGGTGTCATGCATGCATGTGGTCATGATGGTCACACAGCTACTTTATTAGGAGTTGCAAAAGTATTGAGTGCTCATCGTGAAAACATATCTGGAAATATTGTTTTAATACATCAGCATGCTGAGGAGTTGTCTCCTGGTGGAGCAATTGCAATGATTGAAGATGGTTGTTTAGACGGAGTGGATTACATTTATGGAACTCATCTAACCACTTCAGCACCAACAGGAACATACCTATACCGCTCAGGTTATACAATGGGTGCTGCTGATTCATTTGATATTACAGTTCAAGGTAAGGGTGGACATGGTTCATCTCCACATCAAACGATTGATGCAATTGCAATCGGAACTCAGATTGTTAATCAACTTCAATATATAGTAAGTAGGGGTGTTGATCCTCAGAAATCAGCGGTATTATCTGTAGGTTCATTCCATGCAGGAAATGCAAACAATGTAATCGCTGATACGGCTCGTTTAACAGGAACGGTCAGAACTTTTGATAAAGAATTAAGAGGATATATGGAAAATGAATTAAAACATATTGTGAAGGGAGTTTGCGAATCTTTTCATGCTAGCTACGAAGTAGTTTATAAAAATGGATATCCGTCAGTCAATAATCATGAAGAAGAAACAGAGGTTTTTAAACAAGTAATGAAAGAAGAAAATCATGTATTCGAAATGAGCCCTATTATGGGTAGTGAAGATTTTGCCTATTATTTAGAGGAAAGACCAGGTACATTCTTCTTTACAGGAGCTCAAAATACTGAAATTGGTGCGGATGCGCCACACCATCATCCGTTGTTTAATTTCGATGAAAAAGCAATGCTATTTGCCGGAAAGGCTTTTCTAAACTTAGCTTATCATTATGTAGTTGAACAATCAGAAAAGACGAAGGAAGAGGTATTACTATAATATAATGTTCGGGGTGAACTTTAGTGACGAGTATCTTAAAGGTAGACAAACTACAAACTGCTTTTAAAACGGAAAAAGGTGAAGTGATTTCAGTTGATGAAGTCTCATTTCAATTAAATCCGGGAGAGACAATTGGTATTGTTGGCGAATCAGGATGTGGGAAGAGCGTAACTTCACTTTCAATCATGAGACTACTTGGCAAGGCAGGCTTTATCAAGAGAGGCTCTGTTTCACTAAATGGAAAAGACTTGACTCAATTAACAGAGGCTGAAATGAGAACGATCCGTGGAAATGAAATTTCAATGATTTTTCAGGAGCCAATGACGTCATTAAACCCTGTATTTACGATTGGAAACCAAATGATTGAATCAATTATATTACACATGAAGATGCCTAAGAAAAAAGCAAAGCTGTACGCGATAGAAATGTTAAATAATGTTGGGATCCCCAGGGCTGAGGCAATAGTTGATGAATACCCACATGCATTATCTGGAGGGATGAGACAACGAGTAATGATTGCAATGGCGTTGTCTTGTCAGCCTAAGCTATTAATAGCGGATGAGCCAACTACTGCACTTGATGTAACCATTCAAGCACAAATTCTTGAATTGATGAAACAATTAAAAGAAAAGTCTAATACCGCCATTATGATGATTACACACGATTTAGGAGTAATTGCTGAGATGGCCGATAAGGTAATGGTTATGTATGCAGGTCAAGTTGTAGAAGAAGCTGATGTCTATACTCTGTTTGATGAGCCTAAACATCCATATACAAAAGGGCTGATTGAGTCCATTCCACATCTTGAATATGAAAATCATAAACGATTGTATTCTATTCCAGGTTCAGTACCGACTTTGCAAAATATGCCCGAGGGTTGTAGGTTTCATACAAGATGCCCCCAAGCAACTAAAAAATGTTTGAGTGATAAACCAAATCTTATTTCTGTTGATAAAGAATTACAACATAAGGTTAGGTGTTGGTTATATGTAAATGATCATGGAACTTCCGACAAACATATAAGGAAGGAGGTAAAATTATGAGTACCGCAACCATCTACTCGGAAAGGAATAAAAACAGTAAGCACAACATGAATGATCCGTTAGTGCAAGTTCAAAATTTGAAAATTCATTACCCAATAAAAAAAGGAATTATTACAAGAACAGTTGGTAATGTAAAAGCTGTAGATGGGCTTAACTTTAATATTTATCCTGGTGAAACACTTGCTCTAGTTGGTGAATCAGGGTGTGGGAAATCAACGACAGGTCGAGGTATTGTTAAGTTGGAAGAGCCTACAGATGGAAAGGTCATTTTTGATGGGAAGGACCTTTCATCAATAAAGGGTTCAGAATTAAGGGGAGTTCGGACCAAAATGCAGATCATTTTCCAAGATCCGTACTCATCCTTAAACCCCCGAATGAGAGTAGGGGACTTATTAGCAGAGCCTTTACTGGCACATAAATTAGCTAATGGGGCTGAAGTTAATAGGAAAGTCGATGAATTATTAGAGATTGTTGGTTTAACCAAAGGTCACCGTGCTAGATATCCACATGAATTTTCAGGGGGTCAAAGACAGAGAGTTGGAATTGCTAGGGCGTTAATATTGAATCCTAAATTAGTTGTTTGTGATGAGCCAGTATCTGCGCTAGATGTATCAATTCAAGCTCAAGTTCTTAATTTGTTAAAAGATTTGCAAAAAGAGTTCAATCTGACTTATCTTTTTATCGCTCATGGTCTTGGAGCCGTTAAGTATATCAGTGATCGAATTGCCGTTATGTATTTAGGGAAGATTGTGGAAATTGGAAAAACAGAGGATATCTTCAAAAATCCGAAGCACCCTTATTCACAAGTTTTACTAAGTGCTTATCCGATTCCTAATCCACATCTTAGGAATCGTAAAAGAATTGTCATAGAAGGGGATGTTCCTAGCCCAGCTAATCCTCCTAAAGGGTGCAGTTTTCATACGAGATGCCCTATAGCTCAGAGCATTTGTCGGGAGCAAACACCTGAGTTAAATGGGATAGAACATTCAGTAGCTTGCCATTTTCCAATATCGTAAAAGCTAGGGGGGATATGATGTTTCAGTATATTGTTCGGCGTCTAGTTATCGCAATACCTGTCTTAATAGGAGTAACTATATTTAGCTTCTTTATTGTGAATTTAGCACCTGGTAATCCAGTTGATATGCAGGTGAATCCCTTTGCAACAGAAGCTGATAGAGAGATTAGAAAGGAAGCGCTAGGATTAAATGATCCAATCTATGTCCAGTATGTCCATTGGCTCCAAAATCTTGTAAAGGGTGATTTTGGTTATTCATTCTCTACATATGAACCTGTCGGTGAAATGATCGCGAAACGAATCGGACCTACACTTCTATTAATGGGTGCTTCATTAGTAGTTGCATATTTAATTGCAATCCCAATTGGAATTTTAAGTGCAACCAGGCAATATTCTTGGATTGATTATTTTACCACGACTGTCTCATTTCTAGGGATATCGATTCCAAACTTTTTCTTAGGACTAGGAGCTATTTATGTATTCGCAGTTATATTTCAGGTCCTACCTACTGGAGGAATGAATACGCTTGGCGGTGATGGAGGAATTGTAGATACGTTTAAGCATTTAGTTCTCCCTGCTTTAGTATTAGGAACTGCTTCAGCGGGCAATATGGTGCGCTATGTTAGATCTAGCATGCTCGAGGTGCTTGGGCAAGACTATTTACGAACAGCTCGTGCAAAAGGGTTGAGGGAATTTGTAGTCACAAATAAGCATGCTTTGAAGAATGCTTTAATCCCAATTATCACAGTGATTGGTCTTGATATTCCTCTGTTAATAGGAGGAGCAGTTGTGACTGAACAAATCTTTCAATGGCCTGGTTTAGGGCAATTAACCATACAATCCATTGGATCACGTGATTATCCGACGTTAATGGCTATTAACTTTATGGCTGCGATTGTCGTATTAGGGTCAAATTTAATTGCTGATTTTCTATATTCTGTTGCAGATCCTCGGATTAAGTATAACTAATGCTATGGAGGGAGGTAGTTGAATGTCAATGGCAAAAGCGAAGATTGAAGAGAGTTTACTAATAAATAATAAATATCCGCCTTTAAAACCAATTGAAGATCTAGGTGAGGAGGAAAGTTATTTACAATTAATAAGAAAAAGGTTTTTTAAGCATAAACTAGCAGTTTTTGGTTTAGTTGTATTTACTTTAATCGTATTAACTGCCATATTGGCACCACTTATAGCGCCTTTAAGTCCATACAAGATTAATGCTGTATTTGCAGCAAGTCCATCGACCACACATATACTTGGAACAGACCAAGTTGGAAGGGACTTGTTGAGTCGATTAATTTATGCATCTAGAGTATCACTTTCTGTCGGTATAGGCGCTGTAGCAATATATGTTGTAATCGGAACAATACTGGGTGCAATTGCAGGCTATTTTGGTAAATGGGTAGATATGATTATTATGAGAATAACCGACATTTTTATGTCATTTCCTTATTTAATGGTTATTCTGGTATTGGTCAGCATTATGGGTCCAAGTCTCTTTAATATTATCTTAGTGATTGGTTTGTTAGGTTGGCCTTCAATTGCCCGTTTAGTTCGAGGTAGTGTTTTATCAATTAAAGAGATGGATTATGTTAAGGCTAGTGTCGCGTTAGGCTATTCAACTCCTAAAATTGTATTTCAACATATTTTACCTAATTGTCTAGCACCTATATTAGTTAATGCTACCTTTGGGATTGCTTCAGCGATTATTCTAGAGGCTTCACTAAGTTTTTTAGGAATGGGAGTACAACCACCTACAGCTAGTTGGGGGAATATGTTGAATGAAGCCCAGTCTTTGACTGTATTGTCTACCCAACCTTGGCTATGGATCCCGCCTGGAGTAATGATTCTACTGGCTGTATTATCAATAAATTTCATGGGTGATGGGTTAAGAGATGCAATGGATCCTAAAAATTTAAAATAAGATCAACTATATAGATTAATATTTTTATTTTAATCGAATGTATAAACATATCGAAGGGGGCAAATTATGAAAACTGTTAAGCTAGCAATGAATTTATTCGTAATTCTAACTTTATTTCTTTTAACAGCTTGTAGTGGAGAGGAAAAAACAACAACTTCTGGTTCATCTAATGAAGCAGGTTCAAGTGGTGGGACTATGTTCCTTGGGATGGTTAATCCTCCTACAGGATTCAATCCAATAAATTCTGGAGATGTTGCAGCTGTGTTCCTTCAAAAGTTTATGTTTGAAAGTTTTTTAGAAATGGACGGTGCATTAAACTTTGAACCTAAGTTAGCAGAATCATTTGAAACGACAGATAATCAAACATTTACAATAAAACTAAATAAGGATGCAAAATGGTCAGACGGTACTCCAGTTAGTGCTGAAGATGTAGAATTCACATTCAACTTAGTAGCAAATCCACTAGTTGAAACTTCAGTTGGTGCTTATATTTCAACATTTGAAGGACTTGATTCAGGAGGGAAATTACCTGAAGGTGAGACGGAAATTCCTTCTGTTGAGATTATCGATGAGAAGACGATCCAATTTAAAACAGTAAAACCAGTAGACCCTAACATGATTAAAGAACAGCTAGGTGCCAAGTTGCTAATATTGCCTAAGCATGTGTTAGGTGAGGTTGATCCTGCAAAGTTATCACAGCATCCATTTATGCAAAAGCCAACTGTTACAAATGGTCCCTTCAAATTTGTTCAATATGCTAAAGACCAGTATGTTGAGTTTGAAGCTAACACTGACTACTACTTAGGGGCTCCTGAATTATCAAAGCTATTTGTAAAAATTATGCCTGCAGCTAATATGGTTGCACAGCTTCAAACTGGTGAGCTTCATATGAATGTTGCCGGTGGAATCGGGAAAATCATCCCGACTGATTATGAAACTGTTGATAAGCTGGAAAATATTACGACAAGTATTGAGCCTACAATTGGTTTTCAGACGATGATGTTTAATACAGAGACAATAAAAGATGTAAAGGTCCGTCAAGCTATAACTTACGCGCTCGATCGTCAGAAAATTGTTGATAACTTACTAAAGGGAAATGGTGAAGTGGTGGACGGTCCTTATACTTCAGTAAGTCCATACTTGAATAAAGATGTGGAATCTTACACGTATAACCAAGAAAAAGCAAAAGAGTTGCTAGAGGAAGTTAGTTGGGATTTTGATCAAACCATTAAGTTAGTTGTACCAACTGGTAACAAAGTTCGTGAACAATCTGCAGATTTAATCACACAAGATTTAGAAGCGATTGGTTTGAAGGTTGAGATGACTACTTATGATTTTCCGACTATTATGCAAAAAGGAGCGGCTGGTGAATTTGATCTACTTTTAATTGGTTTTACATTTACACTTGACCCTGAAATTTCCGCTCTCTATGCTCCTAACGGTACTTACAATTTTATGAGTTTTGAAAATAAAAGAGTGACTGAACTATTAACTCTTGGGAAAGCAGAGCCTAGCGCAGAAGTCAGGAAAGAAATTTATAATGAATTGCAAGAGATTCATCATAATGAGTTACCATATATTTCTCTTTACTCAGATAGTGATTACTCAGCGGTATCCAATGATGTCTTATTTGGAAAACCGAAAGTTTTTGGTTTTCATCATGAATTACAAAAATGGGCTGTTTCTGGGGCTAAGTAGTAATTAATCTAACTTTAACAATGAAAAGTACAAAGATCATTCGATCTTTGTGCTTTTTTACTATATTATTGTTGTTCAATGATATGTACTTATACTTGATTTCCTCTACACACTTTAGTAAGCTAAAGGGAATAATGTTACTTTAGTAAAGTGGGGTAGATCAATGATGAATTGGCATGAAGTTGATACATATGCTAAACAGTGGATTACCGAAGCAGGAGAGAAAATACGAGAGTCTTTTAAAGAGGTATTAACCATACAAACTAAATCAAATGCAGATGATCTCGTAACAAATATGGACAAAGAAACAGAGCAATTCTTTATTAGAAATATTAATCACACATACCCTTCACACAAAATATTGGGCGAAGAAGGATTTGGTCACAAGCTTACAGATTTAGAAGGAATTATTTGGATTATTGACCCTATTGATGGAACGATGAACTTTGTTCATCAGCAAAGAAACTTTGCGATTTCCGTAGCTGTATTTGAGAACGGTATCGGGAAATTAGGTTATATCTATGACGTAGTGCATGATGAATTATATCATGCAATCAAAGGGGAAGGTGCATACGTAAATGATGCAAGGATTCCCGATCTCAGAGACACTAATTTAAGTGAAGCGGTTATTGGTATAAATGCGACTTGGGTAACCGAAAACACTCGAATAAATCCACAAATTTTAGCACCTCTTATAAAAGATGTTCGAGGCACAAGATCATATGGTTCAGCTGCTCTTGAAATTGCATACGTGGTTACAGGAAGACTGGATGCATATATGACTATGCGACTATCATCTTGGGATTTTGCGGCTGGTATAGTTCTTATTGAGGAAGTTGGTGGGAGATTAACTAATCTCGAAGGTAAACCAGTAAACTTATTGGAAGAAAACAGTGTCTTGGTTGCAAAAACTAAGATTCATGATGAAATCATATCATCTTATATACTTAAAAAGTAAAACAGTTTGAAAAAAGTACCCTATTTTATAAGGTACTTTTTTCGCGCATTTTTTTCTTTGTAACAAAACCAAAACCTGTGACTATAATTACAGCGATAATGGAAATAATAATACCTAAAATACTTCTTTCAGCTACGGCAATACCAATAACCATCATGAGAAACACAGTTATAAAAGAAAAAATAAGCATAGTTACATTAATTGATTTCACTTGAACACCTCTTTTTCTGAAATTTTTTATAACAATAGTCGCAAAAAATGATACCAAAAGGTATATTTATGCGTAATTTACAATTCTTAAGCTTATTTTAACAAAATAACATTCATCATTTCTAGTATGTTTATGGTATAATGTTTTAGTTATTGAAAAAGTTGCTAATTAGACTAAATTTAAGCTATAAATCTGGACCACTTTTTATGTGGAATTTATTATAAACCATTTAATAAGTCGTACAATTGTAGATTTAGGCTTCATTCGTCTACTTAAATTAATGGAAATATAGGAGATGACAGAGGTTGAATATTCGTAATGACATAAGAAACATCGCAATTATTGCCCACGTTGACCACGGAAAAACAACGCTAGTTGACAAACTACTACATCAATCAGGGACATTCAGAACGAACGAGCAGGTAGAAGAACGTGCAATGGATTCAAATGATTTAGAGCGTGAGCGTGGAATTACCATCTTAGCTAAGAATACTGCGATCAACTATAAAGGGACAAGAATCAATATTATGGATACGCCTGGACATGCCGATTTTGGTGGTGAAGTAGAGCGTATTATGAAAATGGTTGACGGTGTATTACTTGTTGTTGATGCATATGAAGGTACAATGCCACAAACGCGTTTCGTTTTAAAGAAAGCATTAGAGCAAAACTTGACTCCAATCGTGGTTGTAAACAAAATCGACCGTGATTTTGCCCGACCATCAGAGGTAGTTGATGAGGTTATTGATTTATTTATCGAGTTAGACGCAACTGAAGAACAGTTAGACTTTCCAGTAGTTTATGCATCAGCAATTAATGGTACGGCTAGTACTAATCCAGAAAAGCAAGATGAGAACATGGAAGCATTGTTCGATATGGTTGTTGATAATATTCCTGCACCAATCGATAACCGTGAGGAGCCACTTCAGTTTCAAGTTGCTTTATTAGATTACAACGATTATGTTGGTCGTATTGGAATTGGTCGTGTGTTCCGTGGAACTATGAGAGTTGGCCAACAGGTTGCATTAATGAAGCTTGATGGAACTGTTAAACAACTTAGAGTAACGAAGCTTTTTGGTTTTATTGGACTAAAGCGAGTTGAAATTGAGGAAGCTATTTCAGGAGATCTTGTAGCGTTATCTGGTATGGAAGATATAAACGTTGGTGAAACAGTATGTCCTGTTGATCACCAAGATGCACTTCCTGTATTAAGAATTGATGAGCCTACTCTACAAATGACTTTTCTAGTGAATAACAGCCCGTTTGCTGGTCGTGAAGGGAAATTCGTAACATCTCGTAAGATTGAAGAAAGACTAAGAGCACAGCTTGAAACAGATGTAAGCTTACGTGTTGAGAATACAGATTCTCCAGATGCATGGGTAGTATCAGGTCGTGGTGAACTTCACTTATCTATTTTAATCGAAAATATGAGACGTGAAGGTTATGAACTGCAAGTTTCTAAGCCAGAAGTTATTGTAAAAGACATAGATGGTGTTCGTTGTGAACCTGTTGAGAGAGTACAAATTGATGTACCAGAAGAGCATACAGGTGCAATTATGGAATCAATTGGTGCCCGTAAAGGTGAAATGGTTGATATGATTAACAATGGTAGTGGTCAAGTTCGTTTAATCTTTATGGTTCCTGCTAGAGGGCTAATTGGTTATTCAACAGAATTCCTATCACTTACTCGTGGATATGGGATTATAAATCACTCATTTGATAGCTATCAACCTATGCAACCAGGTCAAGTTGGCGGAAGACGCCAGGGTGTTCTAGTTTCAATGGAAAATGGAAAAGGCTCATCATACGGTATCATGGGAATTGAAGACCGTGGAGTTATCTTTATTGAACCTGGTGTAGATGTTTATGAAGGTATGATAGTTGGGGAGCACAATCGTGAGAACGATCTAGTAGTAAATGTTTGTAAAATGAAACAAGCGACAAATATTCGTTCTGCTAATAAAGATCAAACAGTTAGTATGAAAAAACCACGTCTAATGTCATTGGAACAATCTTTAGAGTATTTGAATGAAGATGAGTATTGTGAAATTACTCCAGAATCAATTCGTTTACGTAAAAAGATTCTTGACAAGAATGAGCGTGAAAAAGCAGCTAAGAAAAAGAAAATGGCTGAAACAAAATAATAATACCATTTATGAAGGGAGAGATTTATTTCTCTCCTTTCAGTGTTTAGACAAAGTATTACTTAGGAAAATCAGGCTGATTGAAAACGCTTGAAGTCGAGGCGTAAACCCTCGGGAGGAGCGGAGTTACCATGAGGGTAATGAGCACCGAGCGAGGGTTTGCAACGAAGAATGCGAGCGTTTCTCAACAGCCTGAAGGGAGAGATTTATTTCTCTCCTTTTTGTAATTATAGGAAAGCATAAAATTTGAACTAAGTTTTAGTGTCTAGCTCCAGCGCCTAGCCCTTCGGGGTCATAAGTCAAATCACTCCAGAAATCAAGATTTCCTGCGTGTTTCGCCTTATGCCTGTCTGAGGCTGAACAAGGCGCTTGCGCTTTTCTTTTTGAGTAAAAGACTTGTTATCCATTTATCTTTTTGGTACGTTTATATGAGAATTAAAGGAGGAATTTACGTGGATATAAGTGATCGCTTATCCTTTTTTGCTAGTTTGTATAAAGTGGATGAAAATCCCGATTTAAATATGTGGTTCCTCTACCTGACTATTTTCGGATTATCTATTTTAGTTTACAAGCTAGGATTTGCTCAAAAGTTGCCCATTTTAAAGTCAGTCTTGATTTATCTGTTTTTAGGATTAGGATGCACGATCCTAACGTTTTTAGGGATATTCTTACCTGTAACGGAAGGGCTTGTAGTAGCTGCTCTTATATTAATCATATACAAAGTGCGTCTTTACCAATCTAAGAAACAAAATGTTCCACCTATAGAGTAGAGGAGTGATTGAGGGTGAATTCGATTCAGGATGCTCTATATAATTGGCTTACGATTAAGATTGTTGCAGATGCAAGACCAGATGACCATGCAGCAATAGAAACCTATGAGCTGTTTGATCAAATATTAATTAAGGAACATGGTGTAACCGATATTAAGATTATCAAAGACGATACGTTTTACCATCTTTCTTATTTGCTTCAAGATGAGCCGAAAAAAACAAGATTTCCAATTGAGTTAATTGATATAATGTACAATCAAATTGAACAAGAACCTGAAAAATATAAAAATTACCAAAAAAAATAAACCAAGTCAATTTTTGCTTGGTTTATTTACCAATCTTCTTCAGTTTGTTTCTTTCTATATAATTTAAATTTCCCTGTATCAATTCTTTGTTTTGTTCGTTCTTCAATTCGGGCATTACATTCATCACACATATATGTATGAATAGGTCTATTTCTCAATCGTTTGGCTATACTAGATTCATCTTTTATATTTTCGATTTTATCGCAAATCACACATTTTACTCTCATTTTAAACCCCTCTTAAAAAATTCAATTTCGATTATTACATTTCATGGTAAATCTTTTAATTAAGTATAACATGATAGATTGGTTAACTAAACAGGATTTTACTTAAATCTCTTTCATATGAAATAAAGAAAGGGTATGATGATTATAAAAACGGGAGGTTTTTTTTATGGCGAATCAAGTAGAGGATCGATTAGTAGATTCTTTAAAGAATTATTTACAAAGAGAGCGATTAGTAACTATATCAACGATAGATCATGTTACAGGAGGCCCTAATGTAAACGCTATCTCTTGGGTGTTCGCTTCAGATGAAAAGCAAATATTATTTGCAATTGATAGTCGTTCAAAGATTGTAAAAAATATTCTGCAAAATGAGCATGTTGTCATCACATTAATTGCTAACGATTCTATTTATTCAATAAGTGGCAAAACGGAAATTGTAAAAGAAATACTTGAAGGAGTTCCATTAAAATTATCGGCTGCTAGATTATCGATACAAGAAGTGAGAGATATAATGTTCTATGGTTCAAAGATTTCCTTAGAACCAGTTTATGAAAAGACATATGACGCTCTGGCTGCTGCAAAACTTGATAAGCAGGTGATGGAGGCATTAAAGGGAGGCTATTATAAGTAAAGGCTGTTTTCTCAAAGTTTACAAAATTGAAATGTTAGTTATAAGCAGGCTGAATACACGTAGACTCCTGCGGGACCTGTGGCCAAAGTGAGACCCCACAGGAGCTTTGGCGACGAAGGAGGCTCACTGGTCACCCGCCGGACGCGGAGTGTATTCAGACTGCGGCTTTCAAAGTAACAATTTATACGAAACAGCCTAATACTTATTTAGAGTTTAATTTAGTTTTGGTCTTTCATATGGTTCTTTGACTGATCCTGTTGTTCTTTCTCTAGTTCTTTTTGTTGAGACCCTTCGAGTTGATTGTTATTTGTATCTGTTGGATCTACGTTTTCGTTATTAATGATATCACTTGGGATATCTGGCATTAATCTTCCCACAATTTGTGCAAGTTCATCTAAAATACCACCAATAGGTCTGCCTTCTTGAATCTCATTACCCATTTGTCTTAAGCGCTCTACAGTATCTGCATCCGCTATAACGACTGCATTTGCACCATGTGGGTCATCCTTTAAACTCTCAGCGACTGAATATTTAATCGATTCTACTCTTGATCTGTCCATTTTTGAATTAACATCAATACCAACTACTGCATAATGTCCAAGCACAACAGCGGTTGCATCATTTACATCAGGTATGCTTGAAGCAAGGTCTACAAGATGTGCTGCAATCTCTTTTCCAGTTTTTTTGTCAACATGCTGATCTGTTGTATTTTTTACATGGATACGATCATCTTGATCTTGGGTAGCTTGATCTTTATTATTTGCACATCCAGTACTCAATAGTATTATTGTCACTATAAAAAGGATTGGTATTTTCTTCACGAAGTCCCTCCTCAAATCTTTTTGGATTTTTATAAGTTCCTAAATCTCTTTTTTTTTTGAAAACTATATATTTTTCTTTTTTATTGTTTAATATTTCTTCTATCTTTATGCATGTTTACATATATTTTTATCAATAGTCAGTCCATTCATCTTAAACTTCGTTGAAAATAATGAAGAACCCAAGAGAAAATCATACAACATAGAAACTAGGTGGACTTCTTTTCACCCTTAATTACAGAAAAAAAAGTCGGAGTAGGGGGCGAAAGTTTGAGTAAAATTTATGTATTGGATACGAATGTGTTATTGCAGGATCCGAGGTCCATTTTTTCATTTGAAGATAATGAAGTAGTCATTCCAGCGGTTGTGTTAGAAGAGGTGGATTCAAAAAAACGGTATATGGATGAAATAGGGCGAAATGCAAGACAAGTTTCTAAATTAATCGATAATATGAGAGAAACTGGTAAATTGCATGAAAAGATACCATTGGAAAATGGTGGTGTTCTTCGAATTGAATTGAACCACCGATCATTTCATCAATTACAGGATATCTTCGTAGAAAAGACAAATGATAATCGCATATTGGCGGTTGCTAAAAATTTGTCACTTGAAGAAGAAGAAAAAGAAAATGGAAGACCAGTTATTCTTGTTAGTAAAGATGCGTTAGTTAGGGTGAAAGCAGACGCTCTTGGATTACAAGCTGAGGATTTTCTAAGTGATCGTGTTGTTGAAGTTGATCACATTTATACCGGTTTAATTGATCTTTATATCAATAATGACCTCTTGGATAGGTTTTACGAAAAGGGTGAATTGAATGTAACAGAATTAACTAATCACCCATTTTATCCAAATCAGTTCATCGTAATGAAGGATTCCTTAGGTGGTTCAGCATCTGCAATAGGTGTTGTTGATTCAACAGGTAAGAAGGTCAAAAAACTAATCTTTAATCATGAGCATATATGGGGAATCAGATCAAGAAATGCGCAACAGACAATGGCGTTCGAACTATTGCTAAGAAAAGATATTCCGTTAGTTACTTTGATAGGTAAGGCGGGAACAGGAAAAACACTTTTGGCACTTGCTGCAGGTTTAATGCAGACAGAAGATTTGGGTGAATATAAAAAGCTATTAGTAGCCAGACCAATTGTTCCAGTTGGAAAAGATCTCGGTTTCTTGCCTGGTGAAAAGGAAGAAAAACTAAGACCATGGATGCAACCAATTTATGATAACTTGGAGTATCTATTTAATACGAAAAAACCGGGAGAACTTGATGCAATACTTGCTGGAATGGGTTCCATTGAGGTTGAGGCACTAACTTATATACGAGGAAGAAGTATCCCAGAACAATTCATTATTATTGACGAGGCACAAAACTTAACGAAACACGAGGTAAAAACAATTTTGACTAGAGTAGGAGAGAAAAGCAAAATTGTATTGATGGGGGATCCTGAACAAATTGATCATCCTTACCTAGATGAATATAACAATGGGCTCACTTACGTTGTTGAAAAATTTAAAGAGCAAAAAATAGCAGGTCATATTCGTTTAGTTAAAGGAGAGCGTTCGGGACTAGCACAACTTGCGGCTGACTTATTATAATGGTTAATTTCTTAGGCTTTAAGATTATTTAGTTTATAACAATGTAGAGGGGACTTACCCTTTGTTAAATGATGGTAGCCCCTCTTACTTAATGCTACTCAATAATAAATTTAGTTATACCTTTAATAGGGTTATGTCTATTAGAACCGTCACCAAAGTAAAAATGAACTGGCCCATCTTCTTTTAAGGGTTTTCCATTCAGTGAAAATCCAAGAATTGCATCAAATGCTTCTTGTAATGAAATTACTACGGTTTCAGTTGTTGTGACTATTTTCAAATTCTTTGCATCCTGAGTTGGTGAAGAGTGCTTTAGAAAGTCATGGAAATGAATCCCGAATGTTCCATTTAAGATCTCAGTTTTTTTAAATTTTTTCTCTGATTGGGTAGTTGGAGGTATAATAGCTCCTTCTTTAATTTCCCGGTCCCAATGTGCAGAAACCTCTTTTGTATATTTTTCTATAAGATTTTCACTTTTTTTTTCAGAATCAAAATATGTAGTAAGATCCACTTTCCTATCATCGAAAATCCAGACACCAGGGTCTAATGTAATATTATATTTGACATTTCCTGTCAATAAAATTATAGTCTCCACCTTAAATACCACCTTCCTTCCTAAAGTATAAGGAATTAAAATTAGTTTGTCACATGTTATAAATCCTTTTTATTATGAAAGTGTTTAAGTTAATTGGTTTTTCCAGATAATTGTTTATTTATCTTTTAAAAAATCTTATGATATATTAGTACTTCACTACCATATTATATTGTTTGATTTTCCTTGCTTTTTTACTATATTAGAGTTAATATTTATAGATAAGAAAAGGTAATCGCTCGTGAACGGAGGGGTTTTAACTTGGCGTCTGAGATTGCAATTGATCATCGTGAAAAAGCATATGCTATATTAAAAGCTGATGCTGATAAAATATTAAAATTGATAAAGGTTCAAATGGATAACCTCACAATGCCTCAATGTCCTTTATACGAAGAAGTTTTAGATACTCAAATGTTTGGGTTATCAAGGGAAATAGATTTTGCTGTAAGGTTAGGTTTAATTGAAGTTTCAGAAGGAAAAGATCTTTTAGATACATTAGAACATGAATTATCTTCTTTGCATGATGCTTCTACCCGGAAATAAAACAAACTACTCAAACTAAAAGCTAGTTTGAGTTTTTTTATGGTTTTTTTTATATGAAAGTTTGAAGTTATTGCAGGATAAATGCATCTTAAATCGAAGAAGTATAGTAAAATGGTTATATTGATTCTTTATAATGTTAGAGGCGATATTTATGTTAAAACGAATAATTAAATCTTATGATTACCCTTTAATCATAGCAGTTTGTTTACTCTGTCTTTTCGGACTAGTGATGGTATATAGTTCTAGTATGGTTTTAGCTGCAACAAAGTTTAGTAATCCAACCTTTTTCTTTGATCGACAGAAATTTTCCCTAATTCTTGGATTCCTTGGATTCCTAGCTACCATGGCTTTTCCTTATAAGGCGTATTCATATACGAAATTGTTAATTGCAATGGCTTTATTTTCAATAGGAATGCTCGTAATTGTATATACATTTGGGCACACCGCTAATAATGCTCAAAGCTGGCTAATGTTAGGGACAAGAGGTATTCAGCCTTCTGAGTTTTCAAAATTAAGTGTAATTATCTATTTAGCTGCGGTATACGCTAAGAAGCAGTCCTATATTGATCAATTTGATAAGGCAGTTATGCCACCGATTCTATTTACTTTGATAATATGTGGCTTTGTTGCTATCCAACCAGACATAGGAACAGCTTTTATCATTGGGATGATTGCTGTCACAATTATTCTTTGCTCTGGAATGGGTGGTAAGACATTGACTAAGTTGGCATTGCTAGCGATGATAGGTATAGGTATTAGTTCACCCATTATTATGATGCAATATGACAAAGTGTTTACAGAAGAAAGAATGTCAAGGTTTCATGGATTTATCGACCCGTTTGAAACGGAAGAGGATGCTGGTTATCAATTGGTAAATTCTTATATTGCTTTAGGTTCTGGAGGATTTACCGGCTTAGGGTTAGGGCAGAGTGTTCAAAAATTTGGGTATTTACCTGAAGCACATACCGATTTTATTATGGCTGTCATAGCTGAGGAATTGGGTGTGGTTGGTGTTTTATTTGTTTTGTTGCTTCTTTTATTCATTATACTGAGAGGGTTCATGATTGCTCGAAAATGCGAAGATCCTTTCGGAAGCCTCCTTGCGATTGGTATATCCTCAATGCTTGCAATACAGGCCTTCATTAATTTGGGAGGTTTAACTGGTATTATACCGATTACAGGTGTTACCCTACCTTTTATTAGTTATGGAGGCTCTTCTTTGATTTTGTTACTACTTTCTATGGGGATTCTTGTAAATGTATCAATGTTTGTTAATTATCATGATAACTATAGTCAGAAAACAAAAGAAAAAGTGCAGTATACCGAACCGAGATTCGCTTCGAAATATAGCTCACACTAACTAAATTAAACTGGTCATACAAGCAGGCTGAATACACGTAGACTCCAGTGGGACCAGTGACCAAAGTGAGACCCCACAGGAGCAGTAGCGACGAGGAGGCTCACTGGTCACCCGCCGGACGCGGAGTGTATTCAGCCTGCGGCTTTGCTAGCAACAATCTATATAAAAACATACTTTGATAAAATTGTTAAACTAAAAGAAGGGTAGTCCGAAAAAGTCTTAGACTTAATTGGACTACCCTTCCCTTTTATGATGTAATCGATGGATCATTGTCTTGTTTGTTTATATCACTCGCACTGTTGATTTTTTTACTTCTACATCGTGATGCAATTAATATTAAGTAGCTTAGTACACCGAACAGACAAGAAATAAACAATGCATGAGCAAGTGAAACGAATAGATTAAGATTTGTGTAAACAATAGTAGCTCCTGAAATCACCTGTAATGTAACTAAGGTACCACAGATTACCCAACTCCAGAAAATAACAGGTTGTCCTTTATAGTGTCTTACCGCATGTATAACTGCAATGATTATCCAGATAAAGATAATTCCCGCGGCTAACCGATGCCCCATTTGAATCCACTCATATGTAGTGGTCGGTAACCCAGGGTTGTCAAAATTACAAACTGGCCAATCAGGACAAGCTAGACTAGCACTCTTATGACGAACCAATGCACCAGTATAGACAACTAAGTAACTATAAATCGTAATTCCATAGATATGAAAATACATAACTTTATTTAATTGAACGGAATCAACACTAAATTTACGATCAACTTCAAATATTAAGAGTGTTAATAGAAAGACAGAGGCGAAGGATATAAGGGATATACCAAAATGTAATGCTAGAATCGCATCAGATTGGCCCCAAACTACAGCGGCAGCCCCAATCAAGCCTTGTAATAATAAAAAAGTAAATGATAGTATGGATAAAAACTTTACCTCTCTAATATGACCGATCGCTCTATAAGCCCACACAGATAATGTAAGAACCATTATTCCCACAGCACCAGATACGACTCTGTGACTCAATTCAATAATTAATTCGGGGGTAATGTTGCTAGGAACAAGTTGTCCATGGCATAATGGCCACGAGTCACCACATCCAGCTCCTGATTCAGTCTTGGTAACTAATGCACCACCAAGCAAAACGAATAACATTCCAATCGTTGTTAAAACAGCAAACCATTTTAGAAACCGCTGCACTAAATCCACCTTCTTCGTGTATGATTACATCCGTTAATTATAGCTATACCCTTAAGGAAGGAAGCTTTAGATTAACGATTCGTATCGTATGTTTTGGTATTTTTTGCGTTGTATAATAATATTACAAGCAGAAATTCTATCAAAAATATACGACTATAATGATATATTAATTTAAATGAAATATCAAAGTATAAATAATCCATCATACAATTATAGGTAAGGAAAATTTTGTTTCATTTACCTTAGTTTTTTTTATTGTTGAATCACAAAATTGGTTGAAAATTACGAGAGAGTTTGCTAGAAATATAAAGGGTTACTTTTTATAGAAGTTGTTCAATAAATAGCACATGTTGTATCCACTATAAACATTGTGGAAATAGTGAGATACCTTATCGGTTTTTCTTATTGATAAAATAGGTAAAGTGATATGTTTTTATATCTTACCGTGTATAATAGTTAATAGAGGGTATTAAAGAAAATAGGTCATAAAAAAGTCAAATATTATTCAAAAATTGTTCACAATTCCGGTAGAAAGTATGGTTTAATATACAAAGAAGGAGTTTTTTAATATAATTTATTGTAAAAGTTGTAAACTTCTTTATACTATAAAGACGTTGCTAATGTATTAAATGGATATATTAATTGCAAACGGTTATAAAATGGTGGATGGATCATATATAGATTTGTTTAAAAAATATTTCCTTAGTCAATGGACATAAAAGTTATAAAGACTAAAACGTTTCTGATGCAAATGCTATTTAAACATGATGTCCAATAAAAGGGAGGATTTAACATGGAAAATACGAGAACATTGCCTGATGCAGTTTCTCATATCGAAAAAATCAGTCCTCAGAAAATGGAAGAAAAAACCGTTTTCAAGGATTTTCTAGCGTTAATAAAGATTGGAATTGTAAATTCGAACTTTATCACAACCTTCACCGGTATTTGGTTAGCTTTATACTTTACTGGAGGAGGTTTATTAGAGAATTTGAGTACGGTCATTTTTACTCTAATTGGCTCTTCCTTAGTCATAGCTGGTTCCTGCGCTATAAACAATTATTATGATCGAGATATAGATCATTTAATGGAACGTACGAAGGATCGACCTACTGTGACCGGTAAAGTTACTCCTATACATGTTTTATACATGGGAATAATATTTACTTTTATCGGAACAGTTTTTCTTCTTTTTACTACAATTACAGCCACTATTATTGGGCTAGTTGGTTTTGTGACATATGTCTTTTTATATACAATGTGGTCAAAACGTAGATATACGATCAACACTGTCATCGGAAGTATTTCTGGAGCTGTACCGCCTTTAATAGGTTGGGCTGCAATTGATTCAAGTCTTCATGCAGTAGCATGGGTATTGTTTCTAATTATGTTTATCTGGCAGCCTCCACATTTTCTAGCAATTGCGATGAAAAGAAGTGAAGAGTACAGAAGGGCAGGTATTCCCATGCTGCCAGTAGTACATGGATTTGCTGTTACAAAAAGGCAAATGGTTGTGTGGGTAGCATGCCTATTACCTCTACCATTTTATCTATTTTCACTAGGTATTCCATTTTTAATACTTGCTACTCTATTGAATATAGGGTGGTTAGTGATTGGTATGATGGGATTTAAAATGCAGGATGATATTAAGTGGGCAAAGTATATGTTTGTATACTCACTTAACTATTTGACCATTCTGTTTGTAGCAATGGTAATTGTCACTGCTATTTAGAGTTTGACCTAGAATCTAGGGTAAACACTTATTAGGTAATTCTTTCTCCATGAAAATTATATATAGAAGGAATTTGTATCTCCTAGAAATTGAAACCATACTGTTATCTGTTTCTTGTTCAAATGATCCTTTGGGGCGCGGTATTTTTCGCGCCGTACATAAATTTAATGTGTATTCATGTTCTCACCTAAGGAACTATTGCGGAAATTTAGTTAAACATTGGGGATGGTAATAAATGGTATCGATTATAGGGTGATATTCAATCATTAAAATTGAAAGAGGGGTTTGATTTCGCTATGAAAAAATGGCTACCAAATATGCGCTTTTTTTCATTAATTGGTTTAATGGCGCTACTGTTAGCAGGTTGCGGTAAACCATATCTATCTACACTTCAACCAGCAGGTGAAGTTGCGGATATGCAGTATTCATTAATGTTATTGAGTACATCGATTATGGTTCTTGTAATTATTGTTGTATCTATTCTATTTATTTATGTACTAGTTCGATTCCGCCGTAAGAAAGGTGATGAAGCAATCATCCCTAAACAAGTGGAAGGCAGTCATAAACTTGAAATGATTTGGACTATTATTCCAATCTTATTACTTATTGTGTTTGCAGTCCCTGTTGTTTCAGCGACATTTAAATTAGCTGATGTTTCACCGATGGAAGAAGAGACAAGAGATGAAAATGCAATCATTGTAAATGTGACAGCTAATCTTTATTGGTGGGAATTTGAATATCCTGACCTAGGTGTCATAACTGCACAAGAACTAATTGTTCCTACAGATGAAAGAGTATATTTCAACTTAAAGGCTTCTGATGTGAAGCACTCATTCTGGATTCCATCAGTTGGTGGGAAAATGGATACAAACACAGATAACGTAAACAAATTTTGGTTAGAGTTTAGCCAAGAAGGTACTGATAAAGCTAATGGTCTTTTTTATGGCAAATGTGCTGAGCTTTGTGGACCATCACACGCATTAATGGACTTTAAGGTAAAGCCTCTACCAAGAGAAGAGTTTGATCAATGGGTATCTGATATGCAAAATGCTGAGGTAAGTGAGCCAGTAAATGAACTAGCTGCACAAGGTGAAGAGTTATTCACTCAATATAATTGTATAGCCTGTCACGCGATTGATACTGGTGAACAAAGACCAACTGCACCAAACTTAGCAAATTTTGGTGAACGTTCTAGTATAGCTGGTCGTTATGAGTTTACTGAAGAAAATCTCAAAAAATGGATAAAAGATCCAGAATCGGCTAAGCCTGGAAACAAAATGACAGGTAGCTATGATCATGAAGGTATGACAGAAGAAGAACTAGATGCGTTATCTGAATATCTTTTAAATCTTAAAGTACAAGATTAATTGTATTTATAAAAATAAAAGGGAGGTTACATAGTGAGTACGTTAACTCAGAAAAAAGGATTTGGCGCAACTGTTTGGGATTACTTAACAACAGTTGATCATAAAAAAATCGCCATCCTTTATCTTATCGCCGGTGGCTTCTTCTTCGTAGTCGGAGGACTTGAAGCAATGTTTATCCGGATTCAACTTGCTGTTCCGGATAATAATTTTGTAAGCGCAGGTTTTTATAATGAAATCTTAACCATGCATGGAACTACAATGATTTTCTTAGCAGCCATGCCATTG
Organism: Litchfieldia salsa; assembly: GCF_900104555.1. Taxonomy (GTDB): domain Bacteria; phylum Bacillota; class Bacilli; order Bacillales; family Bacillaceae_L; genus Litchfieldia; species Litchfieldia salsa. The sequence continues at coordinate 209,551 of NZ_FNJU01000002.1, read as the reverse complement.
CTGTTTGCATTAATGAATGCTATTATGCCATTACAAATTGGTGCACGTGATGTGGCGTTCCCCTTTATTAATGCTCTAGGTTTTTGGTTATTCTTCTTCGGAGGAGTATTCCTTAATATGAGCTGGTTTTTAGGTGGGGCACCTGATGCAGGTTGGACTAACTATGCTTCATTAGCATTAGATTCGCCTGGGCATGGTATTGATTTTTATGTATTAGGTTTACAAATTTCTGGGATTGGTACCTTAATTGGTGGTATTAATTTCCTCGTAACAATTATTAATATGAGAGCTCCAGGAATGACTTACATGCGTATGCCTTTATTCACATGGTCTACTTTTGTAGCTTCTGCTCTAATATTATTTGCTTTTCCTCCATTAACAGTTGGGCTTGCACTTATGATGTTTGACCGATTATTCGGAACAGGTTTCTTTGTTCCTGAAATGGGTGGAAACACAATTATATGGGAGCACTTATTCTGGATCTTTGGTCATCCAGAAGTATACATTCTTGTTTTACCTGCTTTCGGTGTATTCTCGGAGATTCTTGCAACATTCTCGAGAAAAAGATTGTTTGGTTATTCATCAATGGTATTTGCGACTGTACTTATTGGATTCTTAGGATTCATGGTTTGGGCGCATCATATGTTTACAACTGGATTAGGTCCTATCGCAAACGCAATTTTCGCAGTAGCGACGATGGCCATCGCTGTTCCAACAGGAATCAAAATTTTCAACTGGATTTTAACAATGTGGGGCGGTCAGGTTACATTTACTGTTCCTATGCTTTATGCAGTTGCATTCATCCCATCATTTACAATGGGTGGAGTAACGGGTGTTATGCTTGCAGCAGCAGCAGCTGATTATCAGTTCCATGACACTTACTTTGTTGTTGCTCACTTCCACTATGTTATTGTTGGAGGAGTTGTCTTTGGTCTATTAGGTGGAGTTACCTATTGGTGGCCAAAAATGTTTGGTCGTATGCTAAATGATACATTAGGAAAATGGACTTTTTGGCTATTCTTAATTGGATTCCATTTAACATTCTTTATTCAACATTTCTTAGGTTTGATGGGGATGCCACGTCGTATCTTCACATTCCTACCAGGACAGGGGCTTGAACTTGGAAACTTAGTTAGTACTGTAGGTGCTTTCTTTATGGCGATTTCAACGTTAATCCTACTTATTAACATTGTGAAAACATCTATTAATGGTCCTATAGCAGAAGCTGATGCTTGGGGAGATGGTCGTACATTAGAATGGTCAATACCATCACCACCTCCTGAGTATAACTTTAAGCAAACACCATTAGTTAGAGGACTTGATGCATTATGGGTAGAGAAAATGGCAGGAAAGAAAGGTATGACACCTGCTGAACCAATTGGTGATATTCATATGCCAAATGGCTCATTCTTACCATTTACAATGTCTCTAGGACTGTTTATTGCTGCATTCGGATTTATTTATCAATTTGGTGATGAGCATGCTTGGGCAATCCCAGTCATATTCATTGGTATGGCAATTACCTTTGGTTCAATGTTCTTACGTTCAGTAATTGATGATCATGGATTCCATATTCATAAAGAAGATTTAATGGATGATGATGACAATAAGGGGGTTAAAGCATAATGCATGTTGAAGAAAAATTGACTGCAGAAACATTTCCTGCATCACCGGAAAAGGCAACCCTCGAAGGGAAAAATAAATTTTTAGGTTTTTGGTTATTTTTAGGTGGAGAAACGGTTCTTTTTGCTTCTTTGTTCGCTACATTCTTAGCACTCAGAGATAAAACGAATGGTGGACCTACTAGTCAAGATCTTTTTGAGTTACCTCTAGTCTTTTTTGCAACAATGATCCTTTTAACAAGCTCATTGACTAGTGTGTATGCTATGTATCATATGAAGAATTTTGACTTTAAAAAAATGCAATTGTGGTTAGGTATTACAGTACTACTAGGTGCTGGATTCTTAGCTCTTGAGATATATGAATTTAATCATTATATTCATCTTGAACATACTATTACTAGTAGTGCTTTTGGTTCAGCGTTTTACGTTTTGGTTGGAACTCATGGAGCACACGTTGCATTTGGATTACTTTGGATCCTTACGTTAATGTTTAGAAATGCTGGTCGTGGACTTGATTTATATAATGCACCTAAATATTATGTAGCAAGTCTTTATTGGCACTTCATTGACGTAGTTTGGATATTTATTTTCACAGTAGTATACTTAATGGGAATGGTGGGATAAAAATGGTGACTAATCATTCGAATTCAGGAAACCCAAAGGTTGACATAGCTTATCGCAGAAGAAAGAATGCAGAGGATATGAGGCATCAGTTAGTTACTTTTGCAATCACACTCTTTTTAACACTTACTGCATTCTTAGCAGTTGCATCAGATTTTAGTGGCTGGTTCACTGTACCTTTTATCATTCTGTTAGCAGTAGTTCAACTAATTTTCCAACTATATTATTTCATGCACATGAGTCACAAGGGACATGAAGCACCTACTCTATTTCTTTTTTCAGGTGTTTTGGTTGGATTAATTACAGTATTAGCTTTTATGACGATCATTTGGTGGTAATCATAAGGGATTAGGAGAAAATCGGCGGATATGCCGATTTTCTTTTTTTAAGAGATTATATTGGATGTAATTCCCCAGTATTGGTTAATTGTATATATGTAAAATGAGCTGTATAATTTAAATATAGAATGTTTAATTTTTTAGGTGGTGTAGAAGATGTCTATTGAAATATTTGGTTTTCGTGCATTATGGAGTCCATATTTCTTTTTAGTTATCCTGGCTATTACAATCGGGTATTTTGTTATTATAGGTCCGTTAAGACAGCGCTTAGGAATCGAAGAGAAAGCTACTAAAAAACAAATTATTTTCTTCTCGATAGCGATGCTACTAGTGTATGTTTGTAAGGGGAGTCCAGTAGACCTCTTGGGGCATTTAATGTTTAGTGCTCATATGATACAAATGGGTGTCCTATACTTAGTAGTTCCACCCTTATTGATACTAGGGATCCCTCATTGGATTCTAAGATCATTTGTTAATAATCGGTATGTTAAACCTATCTTTAAATTTTTAACATTACCTTTATTTGCACTACTATTCTTTAACGGTGTATTTTCGTTCTATCATATTCCATTAATTTTTGATTTCGTCAAAACTGATATGTTGCTTCATACATTCACAACACTTATACTCTTTTTTGCTTCGATTATGATGTGGTGGCCATTAATTAATCCGTTACCAGAATGGCAAACACTGAACGGCCTTAAGAGAGTTGGTTATATTTTCGCTGATGGTATTCTTCTTACCCCGGCTTGTGCGTTGATTATTTTTGCTGATATTCCTCTATACGCTACATACACAGATGCTACAGCATGGGCAACTGCACTAGAACTCTGTGTACCTCCTGGAATGTTAGCAACGATTGACTTGGTTGGACCGCAGATGTTTAATTCATTACCACTTGTGGAGGATCAACAGCTTGGTGGAGTGATCATGAAAATCATCCAGGAAATTGTCTATGGTATAATTCTAGGGGTAATCTTTTTTCAATGGGTTCGTAAGGAAAAAGAAAACGATCAAGTGGATTCAGACTTATTGAACCCACAGCCAATTAAATAGGTTGAATTCTTTGGACAAGTACCCAATAATATGGGTACTTGCTTTCATATAATAACTAATGATTGCAAATTACGAATATCTCTACTAAAATTAATAAAGATACTTTTATATAGAAAGAGGAAACTTAATGAATATTTCTTTACCGCTATTACCTACAATTAGCACAATCTTTATTGTTTTAAGTGCAATTACAGTAGCAATTGGATGGTCTCTTATTATTAGAAGAAAAATCGAAGCTCATAAAAAGGCGATGTTTTTAGCAGCGATTTTTGCTATTATTTTTTTCATTATTTATGCATCCAGAACAATTTTTGTCGGAAATACACAATTTGGTGGTCCTGATAGTATAAAAATTTACTACACTGTCTTTTTAATTTTTCACATATGTCTTGCTACTACTGGAGCTGTTCTTGGTATCATAACACTTCTGACGGGATATAAGAATCAGTTAGCAAAGCATAGGAAATTAGGACCAATTACGAGTATTGTTTGGTTTTTTACTGCAATTACAGGTGTTGCTGTATATCTTTTATTATACGTGTTTTATCATGGGGGAGAAACAACCTCTGTGATAAAAGCGATATTAGGTTTTTAGTAATATGTATTAGGTGTTATGGAATAGGATATTCTATAACACTTTTTTTATTGGTTTTTAATAGTGGTTATTTTTTCATTACATATTTTTGAGTTATGATTTTGAGTTTTGCTGAAACATCTTAGGAGAAAGGGAGAGATGATAAAAATGATTGAGATTTTTACGGAGCGCTTATTAATTGTACCTTGTTCCCTGGATATCGCAAAATCGCTTGTCTTCCATAGAGAGGAACTTGAAAAAAGGTCACCAATTATTATTCCTCAAGGCTGGCCGTCTCCTTTGATTAAGAGTATGCTTCCCATTTATATTGAGAATTTAGAAGAAGATGAGTCTGTTTATGGATGGGGATTATGGTTAATCATTAATTATGCAGATAAGACCATTATTGGTGATATCTATTTACAAGGTAAGCCAGATAAAAGGGGTATTGTAAATATACATTTCAATATGGTAAAGGATTTAGAAGACACCAGTTTAACTTATGAAGCAATTGATGCCCTAATGGAATGGGTAATCACGCAAACAGAAGCGAAAAAGGTGATAACTGAATGTAGCGATAGTAATTTTCAAACGATTCGACTGTTTGAAAAACTAGGTATGAAATGCACGAAAAAAGAAGGAGCATTTTTGAAGTGGGAAATGGGAGAAGCAATATAAAAGGAGGGAGCATTTCCCTCCTTTTATCTTTTAGCTGATATTAAACTTATATTTTAAAATTCAGTTTAATGATTCCAGCTTCTCTAGCTGAATTAAAAGCAATTAAAATCATTGGACCAATAATAAAGCCAAGGATTCCAAATAATTTTAGCCCTAAATACATTGCGATTAACGTGGATAATGGTGATAAACCAATGTGAGTTCCCATAACCTTAGGTTCTATAGTTCGTCTAATGATTAGTAAAATAGCACCGAGTATAGCAAGTTTTGTTCCTAAAACAATATCACCTGTTATAAGATGGAATAAAGCCCACGGTAACATTACGATAATAGAACCAATAATTGGTATTACATCAATAATCCAAATAATGAAGGCCATAAGTAAGGCAACCTCTGGAGCAATAATAAATAAGCCAACTAGTGATGTGATAAAAATGAGAACACTTACTAAAAATTGTGCTTTTATAAAGCCAAGTACAACATATGATAATCTAGATACCATAAAATTGACTTTGTCCGCTGTCTTTTCTGTTAAATGAGCATTGACTCGTTGTCTCATATTAGGAATATCTAACATGAATAGGAATAAAGCAATCATATAAACAAGAAAACTAACTAAATAATTCGGAATGTCAGTAAGTAATGACTTTAGATTATTGATATTAAAATAGGAAACAATATAAGTTTGTAGTGTTACTAAAAATCCTTCAATTTGCTTTCTGATGGCCTCAACAAATTCAGGAGGTAAATCTTGTGATCGGTAAGCAAGGTTCTTTTCAAGATCAAGAATGACTCGATTAATTTCATTGATATACATAGGTGCATTTTCAATAATATTTATGGCTTCACCTATTACTTTCGTGATGATAAAGTAACCACTTACAGTCACTAAAAGTAAAAAGAGAATAAAAATGATTAAAACAGACATATGTCTTTTTAAACCGGCCCTCTTCTGTAGCAATTTTACCAATGGATCAAGAAAAAGAGCGGTAATAAAGGCAATGATTAGTGGTAGAGATATCGGTAGAATGAAATAAGCAATAACCACAATCAATATAATAATAAAAGTGATTATAGCAGTGCGTTTGTTAAATAATTGAGACAAATGCTGTTTGCTCCCTTCCAAAAAAAACTCAGTACTTTAAATTATAGTTGAGATTAAAATTAAAACCAACTATAAAATGTAATAATTTAAGCTAATTTGTGCCCATTTAGTGTTAAGTGACATAGTATATCTTTACATATATCAATAAGCTGAAGAAGTGTATTATTTCAGCAGTATTTTGTACATTTCCTAACCTGACAAGGAGGTTGTTATTCATCTTAAAACAAGCACTTACTATGGGCTCTCTATACATTAAAGAAGAGGTATTATCAATCATTTCGACGATTTGCATAAATGAGTATGAAGAGATATCAACTAATTCTACTCGCTTAAAAACTGGATTCATCCAGAAGATTACAAAAAAAACTGGAATCAGTGTACTGGAGAATGATGATGGAATTACAATTCAATTACGTCTAACAATTATTTCAGGAGAGAATATTGTAAATACTTGTGTGCATCTTCAGAAAATTATTATGGATGAAATACTAGAGCTAACAGGTATTCATGTATCTCGCGTTCATATTATAATTGAAGATATCTCTTACAGAAACGATATTTAAGAAAAGAAATTAGCACACTTTCCATTCGCTACAAGCCACTCCCTTTCCGCAGGGCGTTCAGTGAGCCTCCTCGTCGTTTCACTCCTGCGAGGTCTCACTTGGACCGCAAATCCTGCAGTAGATGAGTGGCTCGCAGCGAATTCCAAGTACATAGTGAGCAGCTTTCTATTAAGATTATAAAAAGAGGTTGCCCCAAGGTGGACATCATTCCTCAAAATCTTATGTACCCAGGTTAACCCTTGGTGTCTAAGATTTTGTGAATATGATGTCAATCAATATAACTTTGGGACAGCCTCTTCTTGATTTATTTTATTTTTTCAAGCGCATCTGATAGTTGTGCTAACAATCTTGTCGATTGCTCTACAATGGTTTTCGGGAATGTTTCTCCATCACCATATTCAACACCGTGGGGATAATAATGCTTACCTAATAACGGTGTAAGAAGTTTCACAATGGCATGCTTACCTTCAATTTCTCCTTCAGTCGTAAAAGCTTGAACACGCAAATAAAATACGTCTCCCTTAAGTTCGAACTTGCGATCATATGTAACACGTTCGTAATCCCATTGTCCTGCAAGAACAAATCCTAGTTCTTGCATTACATCGTTCAATCTAGATAAATCAATTGTCTGATTTTCGAGTCCTGTATTATCAAACTTCATTTTTTATAGTCCCTCCTAGAAAACATAAACCGTTAAATACCTTCTTTTTAATAATAGTATGAAAACGTATAAGTTGCAATGTTAAGATGGTTTAAAATAGTAATAAAGATGCTTATGTTAGCAAGAATTAAAGTTGTCAAAGCAGAAGAAATATTACCTCCATTCATTTAAAATGTTTATATTCTAAACAATTTTAAATGAATAGTTCAGAATAGCTAAAGACCATACTATAGTTACCGTCATAAAAATGACGATTTTAGGTTCTAAATAGTTAAAAATGTTCTAAGGGGGTTTGACTAAATGAAGTCTGTACGTGATGTAATGACATCTAATGTGGATTGCTGTACTCAACTTGATAATGTATTTGAAGTAGCAGTAAAGATGAAGGACTTAGATGTAGGTGCAATTCCTATTGTAGACAATGATACACGTAAGTTAATCGGAATGATAACAGACCGTGACTTAGTGGTAAGAGGTATTGCTGAAAAAAGATCTGGATCTAATCAAGTTACTAATGTAATGAGTGAAAGCTTAATTACAGTTAGCCCTGATACTTCACTGCAAGAAGCATCTAAACTTATGGCTGAGCATCAAATCCGACGTTTACCAGTAGTTGAAAATGACCAACTAGTAGGTATTATTGCTCTTGGTGACCTTGCGGTAGAAAAAATGTCTGATGAAAGTGCTGGTTATGCTTTAAGTGAGATATCAGAAAGTGAGCAAGTGCATCATTAGAATATTCTTTTGATAAAAAACACCCTTGTGGTGTTTTTTTTTATGATATACTTCATATCCATTCTGTGGATTAAGCTTGCTAGAAACTACCTTTTCAATGTTTAAATTTTTAAAACAACAATTTTTGAGAATGCTATTTTAAAAATAAAGCAATTAGTCATAAATCTACTAACCATTAATATAATGATAGAAACAATGGACAAGTCTTTTAGAGAGGGGTATACCTTTGAGAACAAGTAATATAATTATAATCTTTCTAGTAATTGTTTCTATTATTTTAATTTATGCTAAGAGTATTAATACTGAAAAAGTAACTGTTGATGAAGAATCCCACTTTCTCTCACAGGAACTGGACAAGCAGCTCGAAATAGAAAATTCATTTGAAACTGAAGATAATATATTTAAGCAACAGCCAAAAGAGGGTTTAATCTCTTATATTGGCTTGAATGCTGATGAAGTTGAGGGGTTATTAGGAAAACCTGTAAGAGTGGATCGTTCTTCATATGATTATGATTGGTGGATCTATAATGAAAATAGTGAAGAGTATTTACAAGTAGGGATAGCAAATGAAAAAGTAGTAACAATCTTCGCCATAGGCAAAAAATTAGAAACACAACCTTTTCAGATTGATGAAACTGTAGAAGCAATAAAAGAAAAAGTATCATTTTCAAATAAAGTTTCCTTTATTTCACAAAATAATTCCTATCGTTTTGAATTAAATGAAACTGAAATGAGTAAGATGCCACTTTTAAAAATGGGTGAAGTGTTCGTTCAACTTTATTTTGATACATTTACAAATAAACTATCGAGTATTAGGTATATGGATAGTGATACACTTGTTAAACAACGTCCGTATGAACTTATTTATCGGGGGGAACTGTTAACTACAGAAGATCTTAGTAAAGAAGAATGGGAGGAAGTTGAAAAAGGAAATGCAGCTCAAATTCTAGATATTACAAATGTGATTAGATTAAGACATGGACTTGAAATTGTGAAATGGGATGAAAGTACTTCTACAGTAGCTTATAACCATAGTAAGGATATGAACCAAAATGAATATTTCTCTCATACTTCACCTACATTTGGTGGATTAGCAGACCGTCTGGCAAAAGGTGAAATTATTTACCAACTTGCTGGTGAAAACATTGCGGCAATGTATGTAGATGGAATTGCCGCTGTAGAAGGTTGGCTAAATAGTGAAGGACATAGGGAAACACTATTAAATGAAGAATTCACCCATCTTGGTGTTGGGGTATTTGAGAAACACTATACACAAAATTTCGTTCGGAAATGGGAATGATCTAAATCAAACTAATCTGAAGGTGTGAAAGGATCAAACAACCATCATACCTTCTATTATTCTTGGGTATTGAAATTTTCAAACAAAGAAAAGCGGAAATAATCTTGATCCCAAAATCCATAAAAAGCCAATTGCTCCCCTGGAAGGAAAAGTGGCGGTGTAAACTCTGGTGTAATTGGCTCAATTTTTTTTAATTTAATAGTTCGTCCTTCGGTCGTTTGAATAATTAAGGTTGTTTCGAAGAGAAATTTATTATAATAGAAACGTTCTTTCTGTGTGAATATTTGACTAACAGTACCAATGACTGATGAATCTATTCTAATATCAGTCATTGTAATCCACTCTCTATGATACTTATTAGCTTCCTTTTTTGATTTTATAAAGAAATAAATGAAGATTATGGGAATTAAAATCGCAGCAACCATTCATTTCCCCCATTTAGATATAATTTATATTTTACTTCTTCCTCTTGATAATATAGAAACTTCCTGTAGCATGAGCCATTAGCTTTCCGTCATCACGGTATACTTTTCCCTCGGTTACAATTAGATTTGTGCCCTTATTAATAAGAGTAGCAATACAAGTTAAGGAAGATCCTATTCCAGGGGCAAGATAATTCACTTTTAATTCGGTTGTAACTGCTGCTTGATGTTCTGGCAACAATTCAAAAACTAATCCCCCCATTGCAGAATCAATAAGTGTAGCAGTAATACCACCATGAACAATATTTAAAGAATTTTGTATAATTTCGGAGTTTGGAATTGTTATTTCATAGTGATTATCAATAAATCTTCCCTTAGCTTGTAATATCTCACTTAAATAAGAGGAGTTTTCATTTTTTTGTTTTCGCAATATTGCATTGATTAGTTCTTCGATCGTTTTTTTTTCTGCCTCAGAAGCTTCACTATAGACTTCATTTAATTGATTTAATAACTCTTCCTTCATCTTTATCCATCCTTTGAATGATTATCTCTTCATATTTATTTTAACAATGTTTAATGATCTCTTGCAATTTTTTGCAAAAAATTTAATTACCTGAAATGGGCGAACAAATGAGGAGCTATTTAGATATGATATAGTAGGCAAATGTAATATGAAGAGGTGACTTAAATGGCAAAGCAAAGTCAGAATCCTACTATCGAAGAATTTAAACTTTTTGTAAAAAAACACCCAGGCTTAATACAAGAAGTTCGTAAAGGGAAAAAAACATGGCAAGAAATATATGAAGATTGGTATTTGCTTGGAGAAAATGATGATTCATGGACAAAGTACAATCAAAATCGTGAAGAATCGAACGAAAAAGAGACTTCGAAAACAGATTTGATGAAAAAAGTTCTCTCGTCTTTTAAAAATGTAAAAATGAATGATGTTCAACAACAGATTACAAATGTTGGTAGCGCCATTTCGACAATCCAACAAGTTATCACACAATTTCAAGGTGGATCTAATAATGGATCAGACTCTATAAGAAGCGAAAAGCAAGCACAGACAGAGAACCATCCCTTTGCGTTTCGTAAAGATTAGAGATTTAGTATAGAAAGGAGATTGTTATGCGAAGGGATGTACTTGAATGGCTTCAAGCTAATCCACAAATGAAACAATTTGTTCGAAGTCATCCAATTTGGTATCGAAAACTAACAAGATATCCGAATGAAAGGCAACAGCTTGAAATACAAACAAAAGACTATTTCAAACAAACTTGGCCACATAAGGTAGGTAAGATTTCTAATGGGCTAGAGTTTGCTTCAATGATGATGCAAATGTATGGCGCTATGAGAAAAAGTGATTGAATTCTCATAGCCCTTATTTTTTTGTTTAAAAATCGGACATGCTTATAACACTAAGGGAAAAGAAGGAGTGAAACAGAGTGAAAAAATTCATTACCATTGCCTTATGTACCTTTTTGTTAACTGCATGTACAAACGATAAACCAGTTCCAGAAGCATTGGTAGTTCATATTGTGATGTTAGAGAACAATAGAATATTTAAGCCAGAAACCAGGCATGTTAGTGCAATGAGAAAAGAAACTGAGAGAATCTTAGACGTTCGTCAACAAGTTATAGGAAATGATGTATATGTAGAATGCATGATTTCTGATATTAGGCTTAATAAACAGGAGAATTCATATGGTGATGGATATATAGAACTATCAGTAGACGGAAAAAAAGTAGATCAATTCTCAACTGCTGCATTTATAATTAAAGGTTTGCAAAGGGGAAAACATAATATAAAGTTAGACTTAAAAGGGATGCATGGTAAAAGGTATCATTTAAGTAAAGAATTTAAGGTTACAATTGAATAGAAAAAGAGGCTCTAACAGTTAAGCCTCTTTTTAGTAAGTATTTATGATATTTGTTCTCCTGTTAATGGGGATATTGGTCCTGTTGGATATGGTGGTTTGTATTGTGTTAACAGATACTCAAATATTTTTGTCTCAATGGAAGTGTCAAGTCTACTCATTCCTTGATTACCGAAGAGAGTATTAAACTCAAGAATATAAGGTTTGCCTTCACTAAACATAATATCGAAACCTGCGTGGTTAATATTTAAATTCTTTGCGATCGATAATACTAATTCACAAGCTTCTTTTGGGACGAAATCATAAGAGATCTCTCCGCCTCTTGCAACATTATGAAGAAATTCCCCATTTGCTCCAATTCTCCAATAAGAAGCAACAATCTCATTTCCGACTACACAAACTCTTAGGTCTCTTCCGTCATTTTCTAAATATTCTTGTATATAAAATGTATCAACTTTTTTTGCATATTCATAAAAGTCCTCTTCATTTTCTATAAGAAATACGCCTTTCCCCATTGAATTTCGATTTTCTTTCGCAACAAAAGGAAACGGGAAGGTATTTAGTACTTTTTCTATATTTTCACTAGAAGAGCCAAGGATCTCTGTATAAGGAATATGTTCAGGACATACTGTCCATAATGCTCTTGTCATCTCAATTTTACTATAACCTAATTGAATAGACTGAATGCTAGGAAAGATGTTTTTATTTAATCCATAAACTAGAGAATTGACCTGCCAGTTTTCTGGGAAAAGTATAAAGTCTGCATCTTTAATGCGATCAATTTCTTTAAACATTTGCTCAGGTTTAATATAGCTTATATTTGGGATTCCGATGGTTCTAAATGGATTAAATGTAATAAGTTTCATGAAGTGTTTCTCCTTTATAAGAAAGTGAACTTATTTTGAATCTAGAAAAGTATAATTTGTTGTGTATGTTTCGTCAAATAGTATTTTTAGGTTTAACATTGTTAAAGCTGAGTTATAATAAAATTCCCCAATTATTTGTGGGATCATTCGAGCAGGCCAATTAAACTGGAGCTTTAAGAAGACTGATTACTGAAAAAGTCGCTATAACACATTTTTCATGATATATTAATTGTCGGAGGTGAAATTATGCTTGCTACATTAGAAAGATTAGAAATACTAGATGTAAGTGATGAAATAGCGAACATGATTCTACAGTCAGAATTAATGGACGAATATAATCGTTCTTTATATACATTAAGACATAACCAAGAATCTCAAAAGTTAATTAAGCATTTTTCAAAGATGAAAGATAAATATGAGGAAGTACAACGTTTTGGGAAATATCATCCAGACTATCGTACAGTCACTTTAGAGACCAGGGACTTAAAGAGACAATTGGATTTAAATGAAACCATTGCTGCTTTTAAGAAAGCAGAACAAGAAATTCAGACACTTTTGGATGAAGTGAGTAGAATGATTGGAACTGCGGTTTCCGAGAATATTAAAGTGCCTACAGGAAATCCATATTTTGATTCTCTATCCTCATGTTCTGGTGGATGTGGTAGTGGTGGAAGTTGTGGTTGTAGTTAGAAGGCACACAGATCTTCTAAATTGTCTGAAATGTATTTATTTAAATTAATTCTCCACTATGCTACACTAATAATAGTTTTTGTGTTTCATCTGATTTATTTAAAAAGGAGAAAATACAATGTTCGGACAAAGGCAAGGAATTATTGTTTATCTACATTCTTTAAAGCATATAAAATCGATGAGAAGATTTGGAAATATCCATTATGTGTCCAAACGATTGAAATACATGGTGATTTATAATGATATGGAGAATATCGACTCAATTATTGGAAAGATTCGTGCCTTACCTTATGTAAAACAGGTAGAACCTTCATATAAGCCGTATTTGAAGCTTGAATATGAAAATTCAAACCCTGATAAAGCTAAAGAATACGATTATAAAATTGGTCTTTAATTTATTGTCTAAACTATAAAGGTAAAAAAAACCCTGCAGAAACAAGTTCTGCAGGGTCCTTCTATATCCATTTTGAAGTTTGTACAAACAAACCTCTTCATGGTAGAAGGCAAAGGGAGAGGAGAAACCGGAGGAAGAACTTATGGGGAAACGTAAGTCTTCTCCGCGGTTGGCAACAACATCATCAACGATGTTGTCTTTACTAATTATGACCAATTGCTATTTGAGTATACCTATTGTTTATGTTTTTTTTAGATTCAGTAGACAATAACATTGAAGTAGTAAGAGATGTCCTTTTCATTCTACTTACGTTATAAATCCATCTCTAGCATCAAAGTAACGTTTATGGTAGGATATGAATGGTGTTAATAGGTAGTATATTTAATGATAAATGTGGTGATTATTTGAGAGTTATATCAGGTATATGTAAAGGAAGACCCTTAAAGGCAGTTCCGGGAACATCTACACGTCCAACAACCGATAAAGTTAAAGAGGCTATTTTCAATATGATAGGTCCCTATTTTGATGGTGGTATTGCATTAGACTTATTTGGTGGAAGTGGTGGTTTAGGAATTGAGGCATTAAGTAGAGGGATAGAAAAAACGATTTTTGTTGATAAAGAATTTAAAGCGATACAAACAATTAAAGAAAATGTGGGGAATTGTGAATTCGGAAGTAGAGTTGAAATTTATAGAAATGATGCTACCAGAGCTCTAAAGGCATTAATAAAAAGAGAAATACAGTTTGATTATATATTTCTAGACCCTCCATACAATCATCAGCAATTGGAAGCGCTTATCATGGTGATTAGTGATCATCATCTTCTTGCTGAACATGGTTACATAGTTGCTGAACATGATTATGAAGTTGAATTATCAAATACATTAGGAAAGTATAGTCGTATGAAATATGAAAAATATGGAATAACGGCTATATCAGTTTATGGTAATAAAGGCTTAGAAGGGAGTAATACCCATGGCTAGAATAGCAGTCTGTCCTGGAAGCTTCGACCCAATTACATACGGACATCTTGATATCATAAAAAGAGGGGCAAATGTGTTTGATCGCGTTTATGTAGGTATACTTAATAATTCTTCTAAAAGTCCACTCTTTACAGTTGAAGAGAGAATTGAATTAATTAAAGAGGTTACTAAAGAAATTCCTAATGTTGAGGTAGATGCATTTAGTGGTCTTTTGGTTGATTATGCCAGGGAGAAAAAGGCAAATGTTATTTTAAGAGGACTACGGGCAGTAACAGATTTTGAGTATGAGATGCAAATTACCTCAATGAATCGAGTGCTGGAGGAAGATATTGAGACGTTTTTTATGATGACCAATAATCAATATTCATTCCTAAGTTCTAGTATCGTTAAGGAAGTTGCTAAGTACAAAGGAGATATATCAGAACTAGTTCCAACTACGGTTAAAAATGCGCTTATATCAAAGTATAAATAGAAAATAGAGAAGAGACTGTCGCTGGACAGTCTCTTCTTCGGAGTGTAGACAAAGTATAATTTGTAAAACCCAGGCTCTATTGTAGAACACTTCTCATTCTCAGGACATAAATACATAGATAAATTCCTAAAGAAGCGATGGTGATAATTGGGCCGAACTGAGATATTTTCTCCCAAAAGGGTATGACCCAATTGGTTGTTTGGTTATGGAAGAATACCGTGACAGCGTGACTTGCATTTGCTGGATCTTGAAGGTTGATATAGAGCGGTTTCCAAAAAATTATAGTTAGGAAGGCTGCAATAAATCCGTGAAGAATTCGAGCGAAAAAGAATGGCTTAAAGCGTATATCGGTCTCAGCCAAAATACTTGCTACTTGTGCTTGTACTGAAAGTCCACAAAAACCTAGAATAAAACTTGTAATGATAATCTGATAGAACAATGAAGCCTCAGCCGTATTGCTTGCCATTTGACTACCTAATGTAATTTCGAATAACCCTGCTATTAAAGGTGTTGCTAATTCTACAGGTAAAGTGAAAAGTTTAAGTGCATATGAAAACATAAGGGCTAATATATCAGTAAAGTTAACGAGTGCTAATAGAGCATTAAATACAGAAAATAGGATAATAAAGCCTCCTACCATTAAAAGTGTTTGTATCGATGATGTCACTGCATCTCCGAGCATTTTACCAAATGGTCTCTTTTCTTCTAGACGGGTATAGTGTAGAGCTCTGAAAGCTTCCCGAATTTGTGAACCTTTCCTTCCATCCCTTGCACTTCCTTTTTCATTAGGTCCATAAAATCTCATTATTAATCCGACACACAAATTACCAATATAATGTGCAACTGCAAGGATTACACCTACGTGAGGATTATGAAAAAAGCCAACAGCAATGGCCCCGAATATAAAAAGTGGATTTGAAGCATTCGTAAAGCTTACTAACCTTTCAGCTTCATAAGATGTTAATTGCTTTTCCTGTCTTAGTCTTGCTGTAAATTTTGCTCCAGCGGGAAATCCTGATGCAAGCCCCATCACCCATACAAAACCACCAACACCTGGTACCCGAAACAAAGGTCTCATTAATGGCTCAAGTAAGACACCAATAAACTTAACGATCCCAAAGCCAATTAATAATTCTGAAACTATGAAAAAAGGAAGAAGTGAGGGAAATACTACCTCCCACCACATATTAAGTCCCCGAATAGAAGCATCTAGCGATTCTTTTGGAAAAGATATAAGGGAGATTGCTAAAAATAATGCACCAGAAGCTAAAAATAATGTCTTTATTTTTGAATGTAACAAATCAAGCTGCCTCCTATTTTCTTCTTTCTATACATTTACTAAATCAAAATGGTAAAATTAATATGACTTACCATCAGGACATGAAAAGAAGATAAATTAAAACATATAATTAAATATACGTGTATAGGTGCAGGATTTAGACCATAAGATTGTACAAGATATTCTGAATCAACATTTATTTTTTCTTAAATAAAGAGATGAGGTGGATAGTTTGTACAATCCTAAAATTGGATTAGCTCTAGGTTCAGGTGGTGCAAGGGGTTTTGCTCATTTAGGAGTAATAAAGGTACTTAAAGAAGAAAATATACCGATAGATCTTATAGCTGGTAGTAGCATGGGAGCGTTAGTAGGTGCTTTTTATGGAACAGGTTTAGATATTGATAAACTTTATAAGCTAGCCTATGCATTTAAACGAAAATATTATTTAGATTTTACAGTTCCTAAAATGGGCTTTATCTCGGGTAATCGTGTTAAAGAACTTATAAGGATGTTTACCAAAAATAAAAACATAGAGGACCTCCAAATCCCTCTTTCAATAGTTGCGACTGATTTGTTAAAGGGAGAAAGAGTTGTATTTAATAAAGGACCTGTAGCGAGTGCTGTAAGAGCAAGTATCGCGATTCCTGGAATTCTTGTTCCTGAACGAATTGACGGCAGAGTTTTAGTGGATGGTGGGGTAGTAGATAAAGTTCCTATATCCATTTTGAAAGAAATGGGTGCAGATATCGTTATTGCAGTCGATGTATCTTCGGTTAAAATGATTGAAGAGATCACTTCTATTTATGATGTCATTTTGCAGAGTATTGAAATTATGCAAAATGAAATTATGAAGTACAGGGTTATGGAGGCTGATGTTATGATTAGTCCTCTTGTAACACAATATAGTTCACGTGCGTTTACAAATATTGAAGATATAATTAGGATTGGGGAAGATTCAGCTAGGGTGATGATTCCACAAATCAGGGATTTGATCGATAATTGGAAGGGGAACGATATGTAAAATGAATAGGTCCTATTTTAGAGTATTTGCATTAGTAGTTGGAATTGCGCTAATTCTATCATTTATCCAACTACCATATTACATAACAAAACCAGGTATGGCCCAAGAACTCCAGCCAATCATAGAGGTTGAAAATGGGTTCAGTGAAGAAGGTAGTTTCATGCTAACAACCGTAAAAATGGGAAAAGCAAATCCTTTCTCATATTTATGGGCACATGTTAGTGATTTCCATATGATTTATCCAACAGAGGATATTCGTAGGGAGGGTGAAAGTGATACTGAATATACGAATAGACAACTACATTTAATGGAAGATTCTAAAGAGTCAGCTGTCATTGTAGCTTATAATTACGCAAAAAAAGATGTTCATTATAAATATAATGGAATTTATGTCATGAGCTTAATAGAGGGGATGCCTGCTGAAGATAAATTGGAGCCAGGTGATCGAATTGTTAAAGTAGATGGGAAGGAACTTCAAACAGCTGAGGGATTTATAGAATATGTTGGACAAAAGAGAGAGGGGGACCAAATTACTTTATCCTATCAAAGGGAAGGTAACGAGCTTACAACCCAAATATCAATTGTTCCTTTTCCGGATAATCCTACCAAAATTGGAGTTGGTATTGCTTTAGTGACCGATCGAGAGGTTACCACGGAACCAAATATTGTCATTGATACTGAGAAAATAGGTGGTCCTTCTGCAGGTTTAATGTTTGCTCTTGAGATCTATAATCAATTAATTGAAGAAGACATGACTAGAGGCTTACAAATTGCAGGTACGGGTTCAATTGATGATGCAGGGAAAGTCGGGCGTATTGGTGGAATCTCCCAAAAAATAGTAGCAGCTGATTCTTCTGGAGTAGATATATTCTTTGCTCCAAACGAAGAAGGAATTGAGGGATCAAACTACAAAGAAGCAATTGCTACTGCAAAGAAGATAAACACGGATATGAAGATTATACCTGTAGATTATTTTGAGGATGCAGTTAAATATTTAGAAACAATAAGGGAATAAAAAAATGAAGCTATTAATAGCTTCATTTTTTTAGGCTGTTTTCTCAAAGTTTGTTGCTTTAGACAAAAATATTTAAAACAGTAATTATAAGCAGGCGGAATACACGTAGACTCCTGCGGGACCAGTGGCCAAAGTGAGACCCCGCAGGAGCTTTAGCGACGAGGAGGCTCACTGGTCACCCGCCGGACGCGGAGTGTATTCAGCCTGCGGCTATGAAAGCACAATCTATGTGAAAACAGCCTTTTTTATAAGTATTTCTCCTTATCTTCATCATATCGAAGTGGTGGTGTGGAGAATTCTTCTTTTATAAACTGAGATCTTATTGCTTCAGGCAAGACCATAGAATATGTATAGGTTGCATTTATGTCTAGCTGAATTCGATTTTGATTAAATGATGATAACTTGGATATGAGAGGAATGTCAATTTCCTTTTTAATTGAACGTAGATAAGATTGTCCAATCTTTGACATGCCAAGTAGGCGAATATATGTTGGTTTATTCCAATCATTATCATCAGGTTTAATGACAGATTTTCTAGAGTTGGTAAGTATATGCAAGCATGCTCTTTGTAGTCGAGTCCTAGTGTATCGTTTTGTTTTGACGTTCTCCATGAACTCATTAAAACTAGTTGCCCCGATGATTTCTCTTTTGAATCGGTACTCTAGCCCTTCTTCAATTTCGTATATATTTGATAACTCTTCATGGGATGAGGTAAGAACCTTATATTTTAAAAGATTGAAGTAATCTTCCCAACGATGTAATTGCCCATACGTTTCTATGTATTTCTCCAGTTCCTTAAAAGTAGTGTGAGGGATATAGTCTTGTACGATAAATAAGTTTCTATTCTGTTCAAATAATGCTTTTCGAATACTCGTTGCACTTGCGATCGTTGAGGAAGTAAAATCTTCATCATGATAATTTGCACTTGTTCTTTGAATAGTGTGTGGTTGCATTTTTGAGTTTTGTTCGTCTATAGCTTTCAAATAATGAAAACCTAATATATTGTTTGGTGTTGATAAGTTAATGTATGCGGATTCTGGATTTAGTGAATGATAAGCAAGTGATGTTGCCATAGGATAACTAATTCCTTTTTTCATTTCGGTACGTATGATTTCATTAAACCTTTTGCTATTTTTTTGAATCAAATTTAGAGTATTATTAAATGATTGAATGGAACCATGTTCACTTCCAAAACATAAATAAGAACATTTTAATTTATCTAGAATTGCAATAGCACCGTTTGAAAATGTTTCTGCCTTTTGTGTAGCATATTCATATGGTAATTCAACAACAAGGTCGATACCATTTTCCAAAGCCATTTTTGTTCTTGACCATTTTGACACCAGGGCAGGCTCACCACGTTGAAGGAAGTTTCCACTCATCACAGCGACTACAAGATCTGCTCCAGTTTGCGATTTTGATTGTCTTAAATGGTATTCATGCCCATTATGAAAAGGATTATATTCTACAACCACTCCAACTGCTTTCAAAATAGCTACTCCTTTAGTATAAGGTGAACTTCCAATTTAAAGGAAGGATATCACCTAAATGTAAGATTAATATTTGTATTTTTCAAACCGTTACTTGCTATATTACCTGTTTTTATGGTAAAACTTATAAATAACAACATTGATTATATTATAGTGTAAAGAAAAAATATTGACAAATATATTATGCAAAGCTATAATTACCTTTGTTGCCTTGAGGTGATTTCATATGAAATGGACAATTAGTCAATTAAATCAGTTGCAGCATAAAGGTTTAACTGTTGATGAGATTGTAGATGTTACAGACTTAAAAGAACTTGATAAGAACAGTATTAGAGATATTTCACCTGTGAGAGTAACAGGTCGAGTAGATCTTAGTTCTTTAAAAGCAACTTTTCATTTAACAATTTCCGGTTCAATGGTACTTCCTTGTTCAAGAACGTTAGTGGATGTTCCTTTTCCGTTTGAGATAACTACAACTGAAACATTTTTGCTACGACATACGTCAGATTATGATACTGACGAGGAAACACACCAAGTTCAAGGAGACGTTGTCGATTTGTTACCTTTAATAAAGGAACTTATAATCCTTGAAATACCTATGCAAGTCCTTAGTAATGACTTAAATGCTGAGGGAGCTGCACCGCAAGAAGGGAAGGATTGGCAAGTCATATCTGAAGAAGATAAGGCAAAAAAAGTCGACCCACGTCTAGCGGGCTTAGCTAAGTTTTTTGAAGACGACAAAGAAAAGTGAGTAATTTAAAAATTACTCATGTAAAACTAAGATTAAAAAGATAAAGAAGAACCGGCATATTACCGGCCTTCATATCCATCTTAACTATCTTTTAAGGAGGTGGGAATATGGCTGTACCTTTCAGAAGAACATCTAAAACAAGAAAAAGACTACGTCGTACGCATTTCAAATTGTCAGTACCAGGTATGGTAGAATGCCCAAACTGCGGTGACATGAAACTTGCTCATCGTGTGTGCAAAGCTTGTGGAACTTACAAAGGAAAAGAAGTTGTAGTTAACGATTAATTTCTTAATGGTTAACAAAAAAGTGATATCCCGACTGGGATATCACTTTTTTTGTATAAATAAAGAAAGTCTTAAACTTCCTTTTTTCTAAGATTTAAAGGTATAACAGAATAACCAATTCTTCATTTAATAGAATGTTCATTAGTCTATCTTTTCTACTACTTGCATATGTATAGAAAAAACGTGTATTAGGAGGGGAAGACATGACTGCAACTCGTCAAGATGCATGGTCACAAGATGAAGATTTATTACTTGCTGAGGTTGTATTAAGATATATTCGAGAAGGTGGAACTCAATTATCGGCATTTGAGGAAGTAGGGAGACAATTAACAAGAACTGCTGCTGCATGCGGTTTTAGATGGAATTCCTATGTGCGTAAGCAATATAAATCAGGTATTGAATTAGCCAAGAAACAAAGAAAAGAATCGAGAAAACAAGTTCCTACTATGGATGATGAGTTTGTAAAGCAAGACGAACCAAAGGATAGTAGTAAAGCAAAACCAGTTGAAGCAGAGTCAAACACCTTAACGATTCAAAATGTTATATCCTTTTTAGAGAAATATGAAACTTCACAAAGGGATTTACACAATGTAATGAAAGAAAATGAGCAGTTGAAAAATCAGGTTTTACAGATGCAGGTTGAAGTAGATACTATTAAAGCGGAGAAAGTAGCTTTAGAAAATAACCTTCAAATTATTGAAGAGGATTATAAAGCCTTAATTGAAATAATGGAAAGAGCAAGAAAAATGGTTGTATTGCAAGAAGATGAAAGAAGTAAGAAAGTGAAGTTTCAAATGGATCGAAACGGAAATTTAGAGCGAATTGAAAAATAAGGATGATCTAAAAACACGAGGAAGCCGTTCTATAAACAGCTTCCTCGTGTTTTTTGGATTATAGCAATAAAATTTTAGGCATGCTCAGAATTGTTTTGTTCTTTTACACCTTTTGGATACCATACGAGTGGATTTTCCCCTAAATCTCTCTCCATATCATAAGTTACCGATTCAAACCCCATTTTATGCCAAAAATCACCTGATTGTATTCTTTTATTTGTTTTGATAGGAAGGTCCTTACCTTTCGCATAATCAACTAGAGCTTTTCCAAACCCGTTACCCTGGAATGCTCCTAAGACCTCTAATTTCCAGAGTTCAAGATAATCTTGAGGAGGAGAAAAATATTTATCAAATTTCTTATCTACCTGATATAAACTCATTCTAGCAACAAGTTTTCCACCGAAATAAATTCCATAAAAAGGTGATTCACTGTCATTTTCAATGATGTTTGCTTGAAGATCTTCTAGCATCGAAAGCTCTTGTATCCCATATTCTTTAAATTTTTTGAACTCTTCGAGTGTTTTATAGTTCAATAATAATCGTTCAACCTTAATAGTCATAACTCAACATCCTCTCTGCCTATTTCTTACTAAATCTGTTATCTAACTCTGATATTTATGTCTAATATTCTATATTAATACTATACAATAAATGTAATAGGAAGTAACAGAAAACGTTTTCACTATTGTGTAGAATTTCACATTTTTTCAAAGCCCTTTTCTAAGAGATTGTTGTTTTTTACTTTATTTTGTCAGAGTAGAGCGAAAATAGTAAACGGAAGACCTACTTTTTGTTAATATAAGAATATATTGAATTGACGGAGAGATTGAAATGAATATCGGTATAATCGGTGGAGGATCAATAGGTTTACTTTTTGGATACTACTTATCAACCTTTCATGAAGTGACAATTTATACAAGAAATGAGATGCAAGCTAATGCATTGAGACAAGGTGGTATTATTCTTGAAAGGGAGGGAGAACTAAAAAATCGAAAGGTTAACTCAAAGTCTTTGACATCAGGTCTGTTACAGCATCAGGTTGTTATTATAGCTGTGAAACAATATGATCTAGAAAATCTATTGATTGAAACTGAAGAAGAATTAAGAACGATACCGTCTCTCTTGTTCCTACAAAATGGAATGAGCCATTTGAGACTTTTAGATTTATTGGATAACAAAACTGTAGGGGTCGGCATAGTTGAACATGGAGCAATGAAAATGTCAGTAACGACAGTAAAGCATACTGGCATTGGAGCAGTTAAGATTAGTGCTTATAAAGGCAGTGTTGATGATTTAATATCAATGTTCAATTATGAAGAAGCAAATATGTTAAATGTAAGGAACGAAAAGAGTTTACAAACCAGCATGAATACGAAGTTAGTTATTAATGCAGTCATTAATCCATTAACAGCTCTTTACAGGGTAGAGAATGGTTGGCTATTGTCCAACCAGTTTTTCATTAAAACCATGCAGGAATTATTTGATGAAGTGATCTCTGTTATAAGTATCCAGGATAAGGAACAACTTTGGGACCTTATTGTATCAATTTGTCATAATACCGCCAATAACCGTTCATCAATGCTTAAGGATATAGATTTAGGTAGAGAAACGGAAGTTGATTCAATACTAGGATATATATTGGAGAGAGCTCGTGAACAAAATAAGTTACTACCGGTAACGAGTTTCTTATATTCTGCAGTTAAAGGTCTAGAAGAACGGAGGAACTGAAATGGTCTCAATATTAGCTAGCTTATCAGCAACTATTATTACATTGCCAATTATAGGACTTGCAGTTATCTATTTTTTATCATTTATATTCTTGAAAAATGGAAAAAAAACTGTTTTGCTCACTATTGATTTAAGTACTCTTCTATTGATATTCTCTGTTCATTATTTGTTATTGGTTTTGTTGAATCAATCATACTTATGGCTAATTATTCTTGTAGTGATAAGTACTGTCTTAATTTTTGGTTGGATTCATTGGAGAAAAAACACTGAAATTAATATGAAAAAAGTATTAAAAGGAAGTTGGCGTTTTACATTCCTTTTGTTTGCCATAAGTTATTTAGTGTTATTAGTTACTGGCGTCATTTATAGTGCTATACGTGCAACATAATTAGTAAGTATGAGAGTAAGCATGATTTTTCTCTTTCTTCAAAATAAATGCTATACTCAATTCTAGAAACTTACATATTAGAAAGGACGTAAATATAATGGAGGTTATCTCTCTTTCACTTCCTTCTACAAATAAACTTGTAGCTGACTATGTTTCGGCCGATAAGGATACATCTGAACTCTTTCATTATGATTTTCAATCCCAGTTCATATACGAGGAAAGAAAAAAAGATCTTCTTTTACGTGAATTCCCACGAGAGAAATTAGCCTCATATTTAGAAGGGTTTAATGGAAGGTACGGACTTGGAAGGAAAACGTTTAATAATATCACAAGACTTCTTGATCCAACAAGTCTTGTTGTAATAGGTGGTCAGCAAGCAGGATTATTAACAGGACCTTTATTTACAATACATAAGATTATTTCAATATTGACTCTTGCAAAGGAACAGGAGGAAAAACTGAATGTTCCTGTCATTCCAGTGTTCTGGATTGCTGGTGAAGATCACGATTTTCAAGAAATAAACCACATATATATCAAAAATAAACAATCTATAAAAAAGAAGATGATTGAGCAAAAACAACTTGATAAAACCCCGGTTTCTTCAGTTGAAATTGACAAAGTTGAATGCAAAAAGTGGATTGATAAAGTATTAGAATCGTATGGCGAAACAGCCTTTACAAGAGATATTTTAAGTAGGCTGAATCAACATCTAGATCGCTCGACATCCTATGTTGACTTTTTTGCAGCCATAATCAGTGATTTGTTTGGACACACAGGAATTGTGTTGCTTGATTCTGCATCTAATGAATTAAGGGGAATTGAATCAGAATTCTTTGTCTCAATGATCGAAAAAAATGAGGAAATGTATGATGCTGTTCGTTCTCAGCAGGAATTCCTTACGGAAGCAGGTTATCCATTAAATATAGAAATGCCAGAATCATCCTCTAATTTATTCTATCATCATGAAAATGAACGGTTTTTACTGGAATATGATAAAGAGAATCTGCTTTTTCGAAATAGAAATAAGCAATTAGAAATAACTAAAGAAGAACTATTGGTGATTGCAAAAAAACATCCGACCTTATTAAGTAATAATGTAGTCACTAGACCTTTAATGCAGGAATTATTATTTCCATCCCTCGCATTCATATCCGGTCCCGGAGAAGTTGCTTATTGGGCCGAACTGAAAAAAATGTTTGAGATATGGGGAATGAAACTTCCACCGATTGTTCCGCGTATAACAATGACGATCCTAGAGCGATCAATTGAAACCGACTTAGATGATCGAGATATTTCAATAAATAACGTTTTAAATGGTGGATTATTCTCAAGCAAGGAACAATGGTTAATGAATCAAACAGGCCACGATATTACTAAAATCGTGGATGAAGCAAAACAACAAGTAGAACAAATTCATAAAAGGGTAAGAGAAGCTGCGTTGGGAGTAGACGATAGTTTAGAACAACTACTAGGAAAAAATTCCCAATTTATACAATCGCAGTTAGACTTTGTAACTAAAGCTGTTCAAAAAAAGATACTGCTTAAACATCATGTTGAATTGAGTAAGTATGAAAGAATTGAAACATCCATTTTACCAAATAGAACACCACAGGAAAGAGTGTGGAATATCTATTATTATTTAAATAAGTATGGTTTAGATTTTGTAAATAAGCTGTTAGAAGTACCACTTGAAGTAGATGGTAAACATAAAATCATTAGACTCTAATGATTTAAATATGAGTACAAAACCCCCTCGGTGATCCAGAGGGGGTTTTTATTATTAAAAAATAGTTCTTATTTTGAGGAAAATTATATTTATTGTGGTGGAAAGTGGGGGATTGTGGTAACATGAAGGAAGAAAGTGGGGGACAAGGGTATGTTCATGGGTGAATACCATCATAATATTGATATCAAAGGCCGCATGATCATCCCATCTAAGTTTAGAGAGCATCTTGGAGATGCCTTTGTCTTGACTAGAGGCTTGGATCGATGTTTATTTGGATACCCCTACGAGGAATGGAAGCAACTAGAAGAAAAATTAAAATCTCTCCCGTTAACCAAAAAGGATGCTCGTTCTTTTACACGTTTTTTCTTTTCTGGTGCAAGTGAATGTGAATTGGATAAGCAAGGTAGAATAAACATTGCTACACCACTACTCTCATATGCGAAGTTAGAAAAAGAATGCGTTGTTATAGGTGTCTCAAACCGAATTGAGATTTGGAGCAAGGAAGTATGGGAGGAGTACTTTACAGATTCTGAAGATACTTTCGCAGATATGGCTGAAAATATGGGATTTGACATTTAATGTTCTGTTAGATACATATAATAGTCTTTTCTTTGTAAACAATATAAGTAATTAAGCAAAGTCTTTTAATGAGGTGCTACGATGTTTCAACATAAAACAGTTCTATTAGATGAAGCTGTACAAGGCTTAAATATTAAAGAAGATGGGATATATGTAGATTGTACACTTGGTGGTGCAGGACATAGTTCTGAAATTGCAAAAAGATTAACAGGTAATGGCAGACTATATGCATTTGACCAGGATGATAGTGCAATTAAGCATGCACAAGAAAAATTATCAAAGTATACTGACAAAGTTACATTAATCAAGAGTAACTTTACTCATATAACTGAAAAGTTAAACGAGCATGGGGTTACCGAGGTAGATGGTATTTTATTTGATTTAGGAGTCTCATCACCACAACTTGATACACCAGAGCGAGGATTTAGCTATCACCACGATGCACCACTTGATATGCGAATGGATAAAGATTCGCCATTAACAGCTTATGAAATAGTCAATAATTGGAGTTATGAGCAGCTTTTAAGAATCTTTTTTCAATATGGTGAGGAAAAGTTTTCAAAACAAATAGTTAGAAAGATTGAGGCCGCACGGGAGCAAGCTCCTATAAGAACAACAACAGAATTAGTCGAGCTAATAAAAGAAGGTATTCCGGCTCCAGCTAGGAGAACAGGTGGCCATCCCGCAAAACGTGTGTTCCAAGCAATTCGGATAGCTGTAAATAATGAATTAAAAGTTTTTGAAGAGGCAATTGCCCAATCAATCGAATTACTTAAGCCAAATGGAAGAGTTTGTGTGATTACTTTTCACTCTCTTGAGGATCGTATTTGTAAAGTGGTCTTTAAAAAGGGAAGTGAAGGACCGCAATTACCTCATGGGCTTCCTATGATACCTGAAGAATATAAGCCGAAATTAAAATTAATAACACGAAAACCAATCATACCAACAGATATAGAAATCGAAGAGAATAATCGAGCACGTTCTGCAAAATTGAGGATTGCAGAAAGAGTATAACTTAGGGAGGGTATAGCATGAGCAATTTAGCTTATAAAACAAAACCAAATCATCAGTTTCAACCACAGGAAGCACCTCAAACAAAAGTGGCTATTAGAAAAAGGAAAAAAATTACTCTTGGGGAAAAAGTATTGGCAAGTATATTTGTGTGTGCTATGCTTCTAGGGTCGATTCAAATTATTTCTAATCAAGTCACGATTTATAATGAGAACATTGACATCCAAACAATGGAAGCTTCCATACAAGATCAAATTAAGATCAATAGTGATTTAACTGTACAGGTACAAGAAAAAAGTTCGTATGAGCGTATATGGGCGAAAGCAAGAGAAATGGGTTTGTTCTTGAATGAGAATAACGTGAAGGTTGTAGACTGATATTTATGAAAATGAAAATAAAGAATAAGAATATTAATAGAGGAGCAGCATTGGTGAGTCTTTTTTTTACCGTGCTCTTTTTTATATTGATTTCTAGATTTATGTATATCCAATTAAACGGTGAAGTCGATGGGCAAGTCCTCGCTGCGATTGCAGAAGAGAAGTATAGTGAAAAAAGAATTATAGAAGCACGTAGAGGATCAATCTTTGATCGAAATGGATTATCGATTGCACAAGATACATCCGCATATACGGTTGTAGCCATTTTGGATGAAAGCTTAACTGTCCAGGAGGATAAGCCTCGTCATGTTATAGATCCGCTAGACTCTGCAAAAAAGCTTGCTCCTCTTTTGAATATGGAAGTAGCTGAAGTTGAAGAAATCTTGACAAAAGATAAAAAGCAAGTGGAGTTTGGATCGAATGGTCGTGATATTAGCCACAGCTTAAAACAAAAAATTGAAGACTTAGAGTTACCTGGGATTGCTTTTATCAGGGATTATAAGCGTTATTATCCAAGTGGAACATTCGCTTCAAATGTAGTGGGTTATGCTCAGAAAGTATATGATGAAGAAGATCCAACAAAGGTAGAATTAATTGGACAATTGGGGTTGGAAAAGTCATTAGATTCCTATCTTAAAGAGAAAGATGGGTTTATGACATACAAAAGCGATAAAAAAGGGTTTCGCTTACCAGATGCCAAGGAACAGATTACAGCACCAGAAAATGGAAATGATATCTATTTAACTATTGACCAAAAGATACAAACCTTTCTAGAGGATGCAATGAATAATGTAATAGAAGAATATGAGCCAGAAAAAATCATTGGAATTGTAGCAGATCCAAAAACGGGTGAGATACTAGCGATGGGTACTAGACCGAGCTTTGACCCGAATATTAGGAACATTAGTAATTACTTAAATGATGCGATTTCTTATCGGTTTGAACCAGGTTCGACTATGAAAATCTTTACATTAGCTGCTGCAATAGAGGAAGGTGTATATAACGGGGATGATCGTTTCCATTCAGGTTCCTATCCTATAAAAGGTGGAAAACCGATACAAGATCATAATAAAGTTGGCTGGGGAACGATTTCGTTCTTAGAAGGTGTTCAAAGGTCATCAAATGTAGGGTTTGCGATTTTAGCGAATGAAAAATTAGGAACCGATCGACTAGAGCAATACCTAGGTCGTTTTGGTTTAACAGAGCCTACAGGAATCGAACTTGAGGGTGAAGTTAATAGTACAATTAATTTCAAATGGGAACGAGATAAGATTTCGACTGCTTTTGGACAAGGATCTGCAATTACTCCAATCCAACAAATACAAGCAGCCACTGCAATTGCGAATAATGGGAAAATGATGCAACCATATGTAATTGATCAAATTGTGGACCATGATACAAACGAAGTAATTGAAGATCATGAACCAGTTATAAAGGGCAATCCAATCTCGGAAAAAACAGCCCAAAGTGTTTTAGAAATATTGAGAACAGTTGTATCTCCGACTGAAAATGGAACCGGAAAATTATATAACATTGAAGGGTATGAAGTTGCAGGTAAAACTGGTACTGCTCAAATACCTGACCCTGAAGGTGGTTACTTAACTGGTCATGGAAATAACATATTCTCATTCCTAGGAATGGCACCAAAAGACAACCCTCGTCTAATCGTTTATATTGCTGTACAGCAACCAAAATTGAAAGGTTTTGAGGTTTCAGGTGCAGAACCTGTATCGAAGATCTTTAATCCTGTGATGAAAAATAGCTTACAATATTTAAATATAGAACCTGAAGAGCAAAAGGAAACAGAACAAGCGAAAGTTGATAAGTTAGGATTTGAATTAAGTGGTTTTGAGGATGAATCAGTAAATAAAGTAACTGATCGCCTAGTTGAAAAAAGCATTGTTCCTGTTGTATTGGGAAATGGTACCCAAGTTATTCAACAACTGCCTAATGAGGGCGTGTTTGCTTTACCTGGTGATAAAGTCTTTTTAAAGACTAGTGGAGATGTAAGTATGCCTGATATGACTGGATGGTCTTTTCGCGATCTTAATAGATACTCAAACCTATCAAAAGTCATATTAGAAGTAGAAGGTAACGGTTATGTTACAACTCAAAGTATAAAACCAGGTACGATACTAAAAGAGAAAGACCTACTTAAAGTCAAACTTTCACCACCTTATAATAACACGACCGAAGAAGAGGAAAAGGTTGAGGATTCGAAAAAAGAATCAGAATAATTTAAAGCAACACTTTCATGTGTTGTTTTTTTTAGGCTTTTTTTAATGTTCTATGACTAAAGGTACAAGCATATATTGGAACGAGCCTAGATTAAAGGGAGGTTCTACTATATGCGGGTCTCAAATGTTACTGTAAGAAAAAGATTAGCAACTGTATTACTATTTGGTTTCCTTATTTTCTTAATTATTGATATTAGATTAGGGTATGTTCAATTCTTTATTGGAAATAAGCTAACTGCACTGGCAGAGGATTCCTGGAGTAGAGATATTCCATTTGAGCCGGAACGTGGAGAAATACTAGATCGCAACGGTGTCCCATTAGCAACAAATCAAAGTGCCCCTTCTGTACTGGTTGTACCAAGGCAAATTGAAGATCCAGCAGAAGCCGCTGAGCAACTAGCTGCGATTTTAAATATGTCAAAAGAAGAAGCATATAAACATGTTACCAAAAGAGTAAATATAGAACGGATTAATCCAGAGGGTAGAAAAATCTCGCATGAGAAGGCAAAGGAAATTCGTGCTCTGGGCTTAAAGGGCGTTTACATTGCTGAAGATTCAATAAGGCATTATCCGTTTGGGAGTTATTTATCCCATGTACTTGGGTTTGCAGGTATAGATAATCAAGGGTTGACAGGTCTTGAACTTTATTACGATGATGAACTAAAGGGAGAAAGAGGAAGTGTTAAATTTTATGCAAGTGCAAAAGGACAAAGAATTCCTGATATTGCAGATGATTACACCCCTCCTAAGGATGGTTTAAATTTAAATTTAACCATTGACACCCGTGTTCAAACAATTATCGAAAGAGAACTAGATAATGCGGAAGCGACATATAACCCCGATGCAATTATTGCTATAGCGATGAATCCTAAGACAGGAGAAATTTTAGCAATGTCTAGTCGTCCTGACTATGATCCTGCAAATTTCAGGAATGTATCACCAGATATTTATAACCGAAATCTGCCAATCTGGAGCTCATATGAGCCAGGATCAACTTTTAAAATCATTACACTAGCTGCCGCACTTGAGGAAGGAAAGGTTGACCTTACAAAAGACGAGTTCAATGATCCTGGTTTTGTAAAAGTTGCTAATGCACGATTGAAATGTTGGAAA
This sequence comes from Litchfieldia salsa, assembly GCF_900104555.1. Classification (GTDB taxonomy): domain Bacteria; phylum Bacillota; class Bacilli; order Bacillales; family Bacillaceae_L; genus Litchfieldia; species Litchfieldia salsa. Next base: position 178,762 of record NZ_FNJU01000002.1, on the reverse strand, counting down.
CGTGGTGGCCATGGTCATCAGACTTTCTTAGAAGTTGTACAGAATTCTTGTAACCCAGGTTTTGTTGAGTTAGGGGAAAGACTTGGGAAAGACATGTTATTTAAGTATATAAAAGACTTTGGATTTGGACAAAAGACAGGGATTGACCTTCAAGGTGAAGGGAAAGGGATCTTATTTAATCTTGATCGTGTCGGTCCTGTAGAGCAAGCAACTACTGCTTTTGGTCAAGGTGTATCTGTTACACCAATACAACAGGTTGCTGCTGTAGCAGCAGCTGTTAACGGAGGAATCCTTTATACTCCATATATTGCTAAAGAATGGGTTGATCCAATCACTGGTGAAGTAGTCAGTAAAACTGAACCTCAGCCAAAAGGCAGAATTATCTCTGAAGAAACATCTGAAGAAATTAGATATGCTCTAGAAAGTGTAGTTGCCTTAGGAACAGGAAGAGGGGCGTTTGTAGAAGGATATCGGGTGGGGGGCAAAACAGGGACTGCCCAAAAAGCCCAAGGTGGTAGATATTTAGAGAATAACCATGTTGTATCCTTCATTGGGTTCGCGCCGGCAGATGATCCAGAGCTAGTGGTTTATTTAGCAGTAGATAATCCTAAAGGCACAGTACAATTTGGTGGTGTAGTAGCAGCTCCAATCGTCGGAAATATTATGGAAGACTCATTACGTGCGATAGGAGTTAAACCAAGAGAAAATCAAATCGAAAAGAAGACGACTTGGCTTGACCCTCAATTAATTTCAGTACCGAATGTGATTGGGCTAAGTAAAAGTGAGCTTGCGCAACAATTAGTTGATTTGAAGATCGAGATGAGTGGTGATGGAAGTGTTGTTATCGATCAAGCGCCTAATCCTGGTGAGAAGGTTGAACAAGGCACACCTTTAAGGATTCTGTTAGGAGACGAGAAACAACAAGGAGGAGAGTAGAAATAAAAAAAGTCTATAGGGTTGACCTATGGGCTTCTTTTTCTATAATTCTCAGTAATTGCTAGATAAGAAACAAATTTTTGTGTAAGATTAGTTCGATTATTTGTTCAGGATAATTTACAATTATACAATCTATCATTACAATAGCAATTGGGGATATTTTTTCATATACAAAATAACTTTATTCAAAATCGAGTGTTTACGTACTTATAAAGATAATAAATTACGTAAGGTATCCTATAGACAGAAATTAAGAATTTATCGTAATATGTAATTTTGGAAAGTATCTTTTGTATTTTTTTTTGAGAGGAAATGGTAATGATGCAATTAAAAGCGTTACTCGCTTATTTACATGAATTTATACCGAATGTTGAAGAAAATCCAGTAATTACTTCACTTGAGATGGATTCACGCAATGTTACGGAAGGCAGTCTGTTTTTTTGTATTGAAGGGTATACTGTGGACGGTCACGATTATGCGAAGCAAGCCGAAGAAAATGGTGCAGTCGCATTAGTCGTCGAAAAAGAAGTGAACGTTAGTATTCCTACGATCAGGGTAAAGAATTCTAAGAGAGTGATGGCAGTTTTATCTGATGCCTTCTATAAACAACCTACACAGAAACTTCATCTAATAGGTGTAACAGGAACAAATGGTAAGACATCTACAACACATATAATAGATAAAATTTGTAATGATTATGGACAGAAGACAGGTCTTATAGGAACAATGTACATGAAGATTGGAGAAGAAACTCTAGATGTTAAGAATACAACTCCGGAATCTCTAACACTTCAAAAGACATTTCACCAAATGGTAGAGGCAAATGTGGAAACGGCTATTATGGAGGTTTCATCACATGCTTTAGATTTAGGGCGTGTTCATGGCTGTGATTTTGATGTTGCAGTATTTACGAACTTAACTCAAGATCATTTAGATTATCACCAATCAATGGACGAATATCGACATGCAAAAGGCTTATTATTTTCGGGGTTAGGTAACTCGTTTAATCATAAGAAACCTAAATTCGCTATTTTAAATGCTGATGATCCTGCCTCAGGGGAGTATAGTAAAAGCACAGCGGCTACCATTATTACATACGGAATTCATACAAAAAGTGATATCATGGCTAAAAACATAAGAATGACTTCTACTGGAACAACCTTCGAGTTGATTACTCCATTTGAAAGTCAGTCAGTTTCAATGAAACTGATTGGTAAATTTAGTGTTTACAATGTCTTAGCATCAATTACTGCTTGTTTAGTATCAGGAATACCTCTAGGGCAAATTATTTCATCTTTTGGAGAAATAGATGGAATAGCTGGAAGGTTTGAAGTTGTGAATGGTGGCCAAGACTTCACCGTTGTTGTAGATTATGCACATACACCAGATAGTTTGGAAAATGTGTTAACAACTGTTAATCAATTGGCAAAAGGAAGAACGATTGTTGTAGTTGGATGTGGTGGTGATAGAGACCGTTCGAAAAGGCCATTAATGGCAAAAATTTCTGTAGACCATGCCGACTTATCAATTTTCACTTCTGACAATCCTCGATCTGAAAAGCCTGAGGCTATTCTTCAGGACATGGAAGAAGGTGTTCAAGGTCAAGCGTATGTATCATTGGTTGATCGTAAAGAGGCCATTAAATATGCAATATCACATGCTAAAGAAGATGATATTATCATTATCGCTGGAAAAGGACATGAAACATATCAAATTATTGGCGATAAAATAGATAACTTCGATGATCGCCTTGTTGCTTTAGAGGCAATTAAGGAGTTGAACTGACTGTGTTGACTTATAGTGATTTGCAATCTTTATTTACAGAAACAAAAGGGATTCCTGATAATCAAATTCTGTTTAAGGAGGTATTCATTGATCCTGATCAGAAGGTAAATAAAGGGCTATTTATTTCTCTTAGTGATAAAAATCAAGAAGAAGAGTTAAAGACAGCATTATATAATGGAGCTATTGGCGCGCTTTGGAAAAAAGAATCCCACATTCCTAGGTTCCTTCCGAATCATTTTCCTCTTTTCATCGTAGTAAATCCAGTAGCAGCTATACAAAATGTTATTGAATTTTGTGAAAAGAAAGAAGAAGAGATAGGTGATGATATTGAAACAAGAATTTCTCTTTCTTATGGAAATACTCATATTGACAAAGGAAACACATATGATAGTGCTGTAATCAATCAAATAAATGAATTAAAAAAGAAGGTTGAAGATAGTAGAAATAAAAGGAAAGGAGGGGAATCGTAATGAATGAACAAGTGATCCTATTTACAATCTTTCTAGGCTTTTTCATTTGTGTGATTTTATCACCTGTGTTTATTCCCTTCCTAAGAAGACTTAAATTTGGGCAAAGTATAAGAGAAGAAGGTCCTAAATCACACCAAAAAAAATCCGGAACACCGACGATGGGCGGAGTAATTATCTTACTTTCTATTATCATTACAACCTTGGTGATGAATGGGAGATTCAGTGAAGAGATTACAGCAAAGACGTTATTGTTACTCTTGGTTACAGTAGGGTTTGGATTATTAGGGTTTTTAGACGATTTTATTAAAGTTGTCATGAAACGTAATCTTGGTTTAACTTCTATGCAAAAACTACTTGGACAAATCGTTATTTCAATCATTTTCTATATTATTTTTAAACAAAATGATTTTTCGACAGTTGTAAGCATCCCAGGAATCGATTATGGAATTGATTTAGGTATTTTTTATGTGCTATTCATTGTATTTTGGTTGGTAGGGTTTTCTAATGCAGTAAATTTAACAGATGGTTTAGATGGTCTAGTTTCAGGAACTGCTGCCATTGCATTTGGTGCTTTTACCGTTTTAGCTTGGTACCAGTCAGAATATGAGGTTGCTATTTTCTCTGTAGCAGTAGTGGGTGCTGTGCTAGGCTTCCTCGTTTTTAACGCGCATCCTGCGAAGGTCTTTATGGGTGATACTGGTTCACTTGCACTTGGAGGTGCAATTGCGACAGTTGCCATTTTAACAAAGCTTGAAATACTGTTAATTATTATTGGTGGTGTGTTTGTGATTGAGACACTATCTGTTATCATCCAAGTGATCTCTTTCAAAACGACTGGAAGACGTGTTTTTAAAATGAGTCCATTACACCATCACTATGAATTAGTAGGTTGGAATGAATGGAGAATTGTTGTAACTTTTTGGAGTGTTGGTTTACTGTTAGCCATACTCGGAATCTATATAGAGGTGTGGATCTAATTGAAAAATATTGAAGTATATCAAAATAAGAAGATTTTAGTACTCGGATTAGCTAAAAGTGGATTTGCAGCTGCAGAAGTATTACATAGTATTGGTGCAAAGGTTACTGTAAACGACCAAAAGCCTTATGAACAAAACGATGCTGCAAAGAACTTAGAAGCAAAGGGGATTAAGGTAATATGTGGAGGTCATCCAGTCTCAATTTTGGATGACCATTTTGACGTTGTTGTAAAAAATCCAGGCATTCCTTATTCAAATCCAATTGTTAAGCTAGCTATCGAAAAGGACATTCAAGTGATTACAGAGGTAGAAATAGCCTACCACTTAACAAATGCTCCCTTTATTGGAATTACAGGTTCAAACGGAAAAACAACAACAACCACAATGATTTTTGAGATGTTGAATGAAGATAATAAAAATCCTTTAATAGCAGGAAATATAGGAACCGTGGCATGTGAGGTTGCTAAAAATGCAAAAACCGATCACGTAATTGTGACAGAGTTATCTTCATTTCAGTTAATGGGAATTCCGACTTTTGCACCTAAAGTTTCGGTTCTGCTTAATATCTTTGATGCACATTTAGACTATCATGGAACGAAAGAAGATTATGTGAAAGCGAAAGGAAGCATATTCAAAAATCAAACTGAACAAGATTACAGTGTGATAAATGCAGATGATTTTGAGGTTATGAGAATTTCTCAACAGAGTAAAGGAAAAAAGGTTTTATTTTCAACGAAAGATGTCCTAGAACAAGGTGCATATGTAAAAAATGATAAGCTTTATTTTAACCAAGAAGAGATCATAAACCTTTCATCAATCGCACTTCCAGGACTGCATAATCTTGAAAATATACTTGCAGCAGTTGCGGTAGCGAAGATTATGAATGTGAATAACACGGCTATTGTTCAAGTGTTAAAAACTTTTACGGGTGTGAAGCACCGTCTTCAGTATGTAGACTCAGTTAGAGATCGGAAATTTTATAATGACTCAAAAGCAACCAATATTCTTGCGACAAAAAAGGCTATTTCAGCTTTTAATCAACCTGTTATCTTACTTGCAGGAGGACTAGACCGTGGGAATGATTTTGATGAGTTAGTTCCAGAACTAAAGAATGTAAAGACGCTTATCGTTTTTGGTGAAACGGCAGATAAAATAAGTAAAGCGGGTAAAGATGCTGGAATAGATACAATAAAACATGTCGATAATGTAGAAATAGCTGTGCAAGAAGCATATGATACGTCTGTTGAAAAGGATATTATATTGTTATCACCAGCTTGTGCTAGTTGGGATCAATATAAGACTTTTGAAGAAAGAGGAGACATTTTTATTAACGCGGTGCATAAGCTTAAGTAAGGGGCTCGTCTTATAAATGGTTTAGCTGTTAAGACACATTTAACAGCGCTACTCTTTACCGTGCAGTACTCAGACCGTTTTTAACACATGCTCTTAATTTAAGAACGTTGAGGTGTGTGCATTGTCGACCAAAAAATCAACACCAGATATTATTTTAGTTGTTATTACCCTATCTCTTTTAACTGTTGGCTTAATTATGGTCTATAGTGCAAGTGCAATATGGGCTACCTACAAGTTTGATGATTCCTTCTTTTTTGCTAAGCGCCAACTTTTATTTGCTGGTGTAGGCGTGTTAGCAATGTTTTTCATTATGAATGTCGATTATTGGACATGGAGAACTTGGGCTAAGGTCATCATTATTGTATGCTTTGTCCTTCTCATCTTAGTTTTAATTCCAGGGGTCGGTATGGTTAGGAATGGATCTAGGAGCTGGATAGGTGTTGGTGCTTTCTCAGTACAACCTTCTGAATTCATGAAGCTAGCAATGATTGCTTTTCTGGCCAAGTATCTATCTGAAAATCAGAAAATGATTACTTCATTTAAAAAGGGTCTCGTTCCCTCATTGTCATTGGTTTTTACAGCATTTGGTATTATCATGCTTCAACCTGATTTAGGTACTGGGACAGTTATGGTAGGTACTTGTATTGTCATGATATTTGTAGCAGGAGCTAGATTAAGCCACTTTGTTATGCTTGGAATGCTAGGGGTGGCAGGTTTTGTTGGACTCATTTTGTCAGCACCTTATAGAATTAAACGCATAACGTCGTTTCTAAATCCTTGGGAAGATCCTTTAGGTAGTGGATTCCAAATTATACAATCATTATATGCAATTGGTCCTGGAGGTCTCTTCGGTCTAGGTCTCGGTCAAAGTAGACAGAAATTCTTTTACCTTCCTGAACCGCAAACTGATTTTATTTATGCAATTTTAGCCGAAGAGTTAGGGTTTATTGGTGGCTCTTTTGTTCTTCTTTTATTTAGTCTCCTCTTATGGAGAGGGGTAAGAATTGCATTAGGTGCCCCTGATTTATTCGGAAGTTTTCTAGCAATCGGAATAATTGGTATGATCGCTATTCAGGTTATTATTAACGTGGGAGTTGTAACTGGTTTAATGCCTGTTACAGGCATCACCCTTCCATTTCTAAGCTATGGTGGGTCATCATTGACCTTAATGCTCGCCGCCGTAGGAGTATTACTTAATATAAGTAGATATGCCCGTTACTAAAAAAATGTAAATGTAAGGTTTAACATGTTATAATATCTTTGAATTAAACCCTGTTAATTGAACAGGGTTTAACTTTTGTGAAAACATGAATGAGTACTGTTAGGCATAAGCTATTATTAGAGGAAATGGTTAGGTACTCTTTTATATTGGGGGAGTTAGATTTGAAAATTCTAGTAAGTGGTGGAGGAACGGGTGGACATATTTATCCCGCTTTAGCATTAATTAACGAAATTAAGAAGTTAAATCCTAATGCGGAATTTTTATATATTGGCACAGAAAAGGGGCTGGAGAGTCAAATCGTAACAAGAGCCGGTATTCCCTTTAAAACAATAGATATTACTGGTTTTAAAAGGAAGTTATCTCTTGATAATGTTAAGACTATCACTAAGTTCTTTAAAGGTGTCACAAATAGTAAACGATACATAAAGGAATTCAAGCCTGATGTAGTCATTGGGACTGGAGGGTATGTGTGTGGACCGGTTGTATATGCTGCATCAAAATTAAAAGTTAAAACAGTCATCCATGAACAAAATAGTGTACCTGGATTAACGAATAAATTTTTAAGCCGTTATGTGGATAAGGTTGCAATTTGCTTTGAAGCCGCCAGAGAATTCTTCCCGAATGAAAAAGTAGTATTAACTGGTAATCCGCGTGCTTCCGAAGTGCTAGGAAAAGATGGGTTAGCAGGTAAGCTTAGTGTCGGTTTAAAGCCTAACATGAGGTCGGTTCTAATTGTTGGTGGAAGCAGGGGAGCAAAACCGATTAATGAAGCATTCTTGGAAGTGTTAGATAAGGTCGACAAGAAAGATTATCAGGTATTATATGTTACAGGTGAAGTTCACTATGAAAAAGTGATTGAGAAAGTTAATGAGGTTGGTAATCCTGATAATGTGATCATCAAACCCTTTCTTCACAATATGCCAGAGGTTCTTTCGGGTGTAGATTTAATTGTTGCTCGTGCAGGTGCAACAACTTTGGCTGAAATCACAGCACTTGGACTTCCAAGTATATTAATTCCTAGTCCGTATGTTACAAACAATCACCAAGAAAAAAATGCAAGGTCATTAAGTGATAAAAATGCTGCGATTTTAAGATTAGAGCATGAATTTTCTGGAGAAATATTATTAAGGGACATTGATTCAATTCTTCTAGACGATGTTGTTTTAAAAGAAATGAAAAAATCGTCTTCAGAGATAGGGATAAGAGATGCTGCAGAAAGATTATATAAAGTGATTAAAGATTTGTCATAAATGTATAGGTTCCTTTAGGTTGATACACTGCATAATATGGACCTATACAGATATTAGGTAATTAACACGATCTACTGCTACTTTGTAGGGAGGTATAGATAAAATGAATGAGATGTTACATGAATTACAAGAATCTGAACTTGGAAAACTTTTAATAAATGAACCTTTATCCAATCATACAACCATTAAAATTGGTGGTCCTGCTGATTTGCTTATTATTCCTAAGGATATTGCAGGAATAAAAAAGACAGTTGAATTAATTAATAAATATAAAATGCCTTGGACAGTAATTGGAAGAGGCTCTAATCTGTTGGTTTCTGATAAAGGAATTGAGGGTGCTGTAATTAAATTAGGTAGTGGACTAGATCATCTTTTGATTTCCGGAACAACAGTTACCGTTGGGGGTGGATATCCAATTGTAAAACTTTCGATGGTAATTAGTAAGGAGGGCTTAGATGGTTTTGCTTTTGCAAGTGGCATACCTGGTTCAGTAGGAGGAGCGGTGTACATGAATGCAGGAGCACATGGATCAGATATTTCTAAAATACTAACTAAAGCTCATGTCCTATTCGAGGATGGCTCATTAGAATGGTTATCGAAGGATGAACTTGAGTTCTCATATCGAACTTCTATCTTACAAAAAAAGCGTCCGGGAATCGTTCTTGAAGCTGAATTTGAACTTGTGGAAGGGAAAAAAGAAGAAATTATGCTCACCATGCAGAAAAACAAAGACTATCGCAGAGATACTCAACCTTGGAACTACCCTTGTGCAGGAAGTATTTTTCGTAATCCACTTCCACAATATGCTGGACAGTTAATTGAGGAAGCTGGACTAAAAGGATACTCAATTGGTGGTGCACAAGTATCAGAAATGCATGGGAATTTCATCGTAAATGCTGGAGAAGCAACAGCTCAAAATGTATTAGATTTAATTCAGTTTATTAAAGATACAATCCTTGAAAAATATGGAGTTGTAATGGAAACTGAAGTTGAGATTATTGGCAGGAAGTAATAAAGAATTCTTAGACCAATATATTGGAAATTGTGATATAATACTCTCCATAAGTTGATCAAAAATGCATGAAAAGGTAGAATTCACTGTCCACATAGTCCAATTCGTAAAGCGGCATGTAAATGCCGTTTATTGTTATAATGGCAAAGGTGTGAAGTTCCTCTGAAAACACACCTGAATATATGATTTTATGTATAAGAGTTCCGACTTGCACCTAAAGTGGGGTGAGAAATTTGGTTGATAAGGTTGTAACAATTGAAGACAGAATTCCAAAATTAAAACAAAAAAGAAAGCAAAAAGCTAACCGGAGAATTACAATTACGATCATTTGTTTTTTCTTTATGGTTATAACAGTCGTATACTTACAATCTCCACTAAGTAAAGTTTCTTCAATAACGATTAATGGAAACCAACATGTATCTGATGAGAATCTTATTAAGCTAAGTGGATTGTCAGATCGGACAAGCTTTTGGAAAATTAATAAAAACGATGTAGTAGCTAATTTAGTGCAACATGAAGAGATTAGAAGTGCTGTAGCAAAAAGGAAATTGCCAAACCATGTTGTGATTGAAGTGGAAGAATTGCGAAGAGTTGCTTATGTCAGTGATGAAGGTCAGGTGTATCCTGTTTTAGAAAATGGTAAAACCTTAAAGGCTCTAGATGACACTGGACAAGCAGTAGATGCACCGTTTTTAGTGAATTGGAATGACGGTGACATTGTGGAATTAGCGACAGAATTAAAGAAATTACCACTAGGAATTGCTAACTCTATTTCTGAAATACATCATACTCCAGACGATTCTGATCGGTTACACATTACATTATTTATGAATAATGGATATGAAGTAAGTGTAACACTTAGAGGTTTTGCTGAAAAAATGCTTGCATATCCGACTGTTATTAGAGAGCTAGACCCTACTCTAAAAGGAGTTATTCATCTTGATGTTGTTCCCTTCTTCAGAGAATATAAATTATCAGATGAGGGGGGAGAGAGTGAATGAGACTTAAGGGGAGACATGTTATTCTCTCATTGGTATGTATTGTTTTGGGCTTTATGATCTCATTTTCATACCAATTCACAAAAAAGGAGACTCCTGATGGCAGACTTACTGATCGACAATGGAGCAAAGAAAATGAAATTCGTACATTGTTAATTGAACAGAAGGAAAGAAACAGAGAACTTCAGGAAGAATTGTCCTCTCAGCAGGAAATTGTAAGAGAAATTGAAGAAGAATTAGCAATGAAAGAAAAAGAACAAATTTACTTTAACCTTGTTGAGGATGTTGAAAAATATCGTATGTTCATAGGGGAAATTAAAGTAAAAGGTCCAGGAGTTAGTGTTACACTGGAGGATGCTTCATATGTACCCTCTGGTGAGGATGTTAATAATTATCTAGTTCATGAAAGCCACTTGTTTAAAGTGATTAATGAATTATTTATATCAGGTGCCCAAGCTGTTTCTGTGAATGGAAAGAGATTAACTCATAATTCTTATTTATACTGCAATGGACCAGTTGTCACTGTGGATGGTAACCAATACCCTGCACCTTTCATTATATCTGCTATTGGCAACCCAGATGTTCTAATCCCAGCGCTAAATATTAATGGAGGAGTAAATGAACAGCTGGTTCAAGATAACATTGTTGTTACAATTGAAAAAGCCGAAATTACGATGGATCCCTTACTTCAAACATCAAACGATTAAGATGAGTTTAGGGGATTACCCTCCTATGCATAAAGAAAAGGTGGTTAGTTTGGGAAAACAAATGAATATTAGTTTTTCAGTCATCCTTGTAGTGATTGGATTCATGTTAGCTATTCAGTTTCAAACGGTAAATGAACCTGTTGTCCGAGATACTCGTGATATGTGGGAGCTTAGGGAAGACATGAAAAAAGCTCAAGAATTACATTCAGAATTAATTAATGAGATCTATAAATATGAAGAGAAGATAGAACAATATAATAGCGAACGAAATGATGGGAAAGAACAGGTCTTAAAGGAAACTCTTGAGGAGTTAAAGGAAGCAGCTGGATTAACTGAAGTAAAGGGCCCAGGTATTATTTTAACAGTTGATCGTGCATTTAATGAAATAGGAATGCCAACTGAAACTGTTTCTGCAGATATATTACGGAGATTATTAAATGATTTGAACTCTTTTCAGGCTGAAGCCATATCGATCGATAATCATCGAGTCATCAATACTACGGTTATTCGTGAAATTCAAAGAACCACTAAAATTGATTCTTACTCAATACATACCATACCCTTTCAAATAAAAGTGATGGCACAAGATGCTGAGAAGTTATATAACCGAATGAAAGCGTCAGAAGCTGTGGATGAATTTTTCGTTGAAAATTTAAAATTAACGATATCTAAGCCATTAGTCGAAGTAACGATCCCAGCATATGACGATCCAATTAGGATCAAACATATGGAACCAGTTAAAACAGAAAAAGGTGGAAATTAATATGTGGCTCCCTTTGATTGGCCTATTAATAGGAATAATTCTGGGGTTGTCATCCCAGTTTACGATACCAGACGAATACTCAAACTATTTATCAATTGCTGTACTTGCTGCGCTTGATACTTTATTTGGTGGTATACGTGCACATCTTCAAAATATCTATGATCAAGCAGTTTTTGTTTCAGGATTTTTCTTTAACATTCTATTAGCTGCAAGTTTAGCTTTCCTAGGTGTTCATCTTGGTGTAGACTTGTATTTAGTAGCTGTTTTTGCTTTTGGAGTAAGACTTTTTCAGAATATAGCAGTTATTAGAAGAATTTTAATATCAAAATGGAGCTTATCTCGAAATAAAATAGAAAAAAATTGATTTAATTAAAAGGGGAAAGCACTCTATTTGTTGAATAATTTTCTTATGTATAAATTTATAGTTAAAGTTGTTGTTCTTCAATCCTAGAACGAAGACCTGTTAATTGCAAAAGGAGGTGCCAAAGAATGAACAGCAATGAAATTTGTGTTAGCCTAGACATCGGTACATCCAGTGTCAAAGTTATCATTGGCGAAATGGTCAATGATTCTTTAAACATTATAGGGGTGGGAAATGTAAAATCAGAAGGTTTAAAAAAAGGATCCATTGTAGATATAGATGAAACCGTTCATTCTATAAAAAAAGCAGTTGAACAAGCTGAAAGAATGGTAGGAATTCAAATTAACCAAGTTGTTGTGAGTATTCCTGCTAATCAGGTTCAACTTCAAGACTGTCATGGAGTAGTAGCTGTATCAAGTGAAAATCGTCAAAATCGCGAAATTAGTATTGATGATGTAACAAGAGTGATTGAAGCGGCTCAATTTGTTTCAATTCCACCAGAAAGAGAGATCATTGACGTTATTCCTAAGCAGTTTATAGTGGATGGTTATGATGAGATTAATGATCCAAGGGGAATGCTTGGTGTTCGGTTAGAAGTTGAAGGAACAATTATCACTACTTCAAGAACAATCCTACATAATTTGCTTCGATGTGTTGAAAAAGCAGGCTTAGATATAGTAGCTATTTGTCTACAACCTTTAGCAGCTGGATCAATTACATTATCAGATGATGAAAAGAATTTAGGTGTAGGACTAATTGACATTGGTGGTGGATCTACAAGTATTGCTATTTTTGTAGATGGTCACTTAAAGTCGACTAGTGTCTTACCTATTGGTGGAGACCATATTACAAAAGATTTATCGATTGGTTTAAGGACATCTACTGAGGATGCAGAAAAAATTAAACTTAAACATGGACATGCCTTCTATGATTTAGCTTCGGAGGAGGAAGTGTTCAGTGTACCAATAATTGGTAGTGATCAACATCAACAATTTACTCAATTGGAAATTTCAGATATTATAGAAGCAAGGCTAGAAGAAATTCTTGATCTTGTTCAAAATGAGGTTAGAAAACTAGGAGTCAATGATTTACCAGGTGGGTATGTTTTAACTGGTGGAGTAGTTAGTATGCCTGGTGTTTTGGAATTAGCCCAAGCTGTCTTACAAAATAATATCCGGATTGCAAAGCCAGACTATATTGGTGTAAGAGAACCCCAATACTCAACAGGAGTAGGTCTTATTCAGTTCGCATATGAGCATGCGAAAATTCAAGGCCGTGATATAAGTTCTGATGTGTCAGTAGAAAGCACTGAGAAAAGAGTTCCTAAACAACAGCAACAACAAGTTAAAAATAAACAAACTGAACCTGATCAAAAAATAGGAAAAAAAGTAAAGAAATTCTTTGGTTACTTCTTTGAATAAGAAGTTATAAGAGAGTATTTACCTGAGAAACTAGGAGGACCTAAGATGTTGGAGTTTGATACCAATCTTGATCAATTAGCAACAATAAAAGTAATTGGTGTTGGCGGCGGAGGAAATAACGCTGTTAACAGAATGATCGAACATGGAGTACAAGGCGTTGATTTCTTAGCGGTCAATACTGACGCACAAGCGCTTAACTTATCGAAAGCTGAAACAAAGATGCAAATTGGAGGCAAGCTTACAAGAGGATTGGGTGCTGGTGCTAATCCTGAAGTAGGTAAAAAAGCAGCTGAAGAAAGCAAAGAACAAATCGAGGAAGCTCTTAGAGGAGCTGATATGGTGTTTGTTACTGCTGGTATGGGTGGTGGCACAGGTACAGGTGCTGCACCAGTTATTGCTCAGATCGCTAGAGACCTAGGTGCATTGACTGTTGGGGTAGTTACCAGACCATTTACCTTTGAAGGAAGAAAACGCGCTGGACAAGCTTCAGGTGGAATAGCAGCAATGAAAGAAGCTGTTGATACACTTATTGTGATTCCAAATGATCGCTTATTAGAGATCGTTGATAAAAATACACCAATGCTTGAGGCGTTCCGTGAAGCTGATAATGTGCTTAGACAGGGTGTTCAAGGTATTTCGGATTTAATTGCTGTACCTGGTCTTATAAACCTTGATTTTGCTGATGTTAAGACAATTATGTCAAATAAAGGGTCTGCATTAATGGGAATTGGTGTCGCAACCGGTGAGAATCGTGCAGCAGAAGCTGCTAAAAAAGCGATATCTAGTCCATTATTAGAAACGTCAATTGATGGAGCACAAGGTGTTCTAATGAATATTACAGGTGGCACAAATCTTAGTTTATATGAAGTTCAAGAAGCTGCTGATATTGTTGCCTCTGCTTCTGATCAAGAAGTAAATATGATTTTCGGATCGGTTATTAATGATAACCTAAAGGACGAGATCGTTGTAACAGTTATTGCAACTGGTTTTAATGAAGCTGAAGTGAGTAGTCAGAAGCCTTCATCACGCCCTTCTTTCCAAACGCAAAAGCCGACAACAAGTGTAAAAAGAGAGACAAAGCGTGAAGAGCCTATAGCTCAACAACAACAACAGGAACAAAGTGGGCAACGTAGTAACCAATCAAGCGAAGAAGCTTTAGATATTCCAACATTCTTAAGAAATCGTAATCGTCGAAGATAATACAAACAAACAGTTATATTTCAAAAGTGTCTGTCAATCCAATAACTAGGAAAAGGTGATCTTTACTTCTTTTTCTGTTATTGAATACAGGCACTTTTTTGTTTTATTATCTGAGTGTCCTCTTCTAATATAATTCTCCTTATACCTATGAATTTAACAATAATAATGAGTAAATTCCCATATGGATGACAAAAAACGAAGTTATCTCCTAAAATTTCTTCACTATTATCGGCATGAAATGACAGACTTCCTTATAAGATGTACTATATACTAATTTCTAACAAGGCTGTTTTCTTTACTATTAGTGATTAAAAAAGGTGGTCAGTCTTTAACAACCTAATTCCTATAAAAATGTTGAGTGAAAAAAGTGATATGTAATCGATTCGCGAAATAACCCTTGCTGACTCGGATATCTGTTTGAAAGGAGTATACGTTTGTATATCTATTTGGATATTATCTGGCTGTTAAACTTCTTATTTGATTTTATGTTGTTGTTATTAACAGCTATTATATTAAAGAGAAAAATAGTGAAGTTCAGAATTCTACTTGCATCATTATTGGGGTCCACAATTGTATTTCTGATGTTTACCCCGATAGAATCACTCGCATCACATCCGGTTATCAAGTTTTTATTCTCGTGCATTATTATATTAACTGCGTTTGGTTATAAACGTTTTCGTTATTTCTTTCAAGGGTTACTCACCTTTTATTTCACGACATTTATGATTGGAGGTGGAATGATAGGTGTCCACTATTTTTTCGAATATGAGGTTAGTATTACGAATAATGTAATGGCTACTTCTACAACTGGATTTGGCCATCCAATAAGTTGGCTATTTGTTTTACTAGGGTTTCCTATAGCATGGTTATTTTCGAAGCAACAAATGGATCATATTGAAATGAAAAAAATCCATTATGATCAAATTGTGAAGGTAGAAGTAAGGATTGAGGAAGTAACCTTTACCCTAAAGGGATTAATCGACAGTGGGAACCAACTCTATGATCCTATCAGTAAAAGTCCTGTAATGATTGTTGATACTACTAAAATAGCTAATTTACTACCTGAAAGTATTGTTGAACAATCTAAAAACCTTGATTCATTTGGAATTGATAATTCAGATGAACCACATCATTGGGAAAGTAGAATTCGCTTAATACCCTATCGTGGAGTTGGTCAAGACCATCAGTTTTTACTAGCGCTGAAGCCTGATGAAATAACGGTTTATCATGATAATGAAATAGTCAGTGTAAAAAGGGCACTTGTTGCTTTGAATCATACAACTCTATCTTCAGAGGACGAGTATAACTGTATTGTTCATCCTAAGATGTTGGTAACATCATCAATCCAACCTGCATCGTAATCACTTTATCAAAGATCGCTAATTAACGAATATTGAAATGACTAACAGTGTTATATTTTATTCTAAAAGGCTCTTTTCTAAAAGATTGTAGTTTGAAGACTTATTTAATTTGGCAGAGCTCGTTGATTGGAACGGAAGGTATGTGACTCCTGCGGGATGTGCAGGCAGGATGAGACCCCGCAGGAACGAGGAGGCTCATCACCTGCCCCGCGGAAAGCACATACCTGGAGTGCAAATCAACCTAACCTAGTTAAATAGCTACATAGTTTGTGAAAAGCGCCTTCTAAAAAGTCAAGGAATTGAACAATCGATATTACTATCTTACTCACAAATTTGTAAAATAGAAGGGAGAACATGCAGTGACAAAACTAAAACTTCGTTTAACCTATATATGGTATAAATTCCTAATAAAATTGGGGATTAAAACAGATGAAATTTATTATATCGGAGGTAGTGAGGCCCTCCCACCACCGCTTTCCAAGGAAGAAGAAGCACATTTATTAGAAAAGTTGCCTAGTGGAGATAAAGCTGCAAGGTCGATCCTAATTGAGCGTAATCTTAGGTTGGTCGTTTATATTGCTAGAAAATTCGAAAACACAGGAATTAATATTGAGGACCTAATTAGTATAGGAACAATTGGTCTAATTAAAGCTGTTAATACTTTTAATCCAGAGAAAAAGATTAAGTTAGCTACATATGCATCAAGATGTATTGAAAATGAAATTCTTATGTACTTAAGAAGAAATAATAAAATAAGATCTGAGGTTTCATTTGATGAACCATTAAACATTGATTGGGATGGTAATGAATTATTACTATCAGATGTCTTAGGAACAGATGATGATATAATTACAAAAGATTTAGAGGCAAATGTAGATCGCAAGTTATTAATTAAAGCACTTCACCAATTAAATGATCGTGAAAAACAGATTATGGAGTTACGGTTTGGATTAATTGGGGGAGAAGAGAAAACCCAAAAAGATGTGGCAGATATGCTTGGTATATCACAATCCTATATATCGCGTTTAGAAAAAAGAATTATCAAAAGGTTGAGAAAAGAATTTAATAAAATGGTATAAGAAATTTTACTTGGACAAAAAACTTTTTTTACATTTAAATCACCTGATATATCTACATTTATCATATTCTGAAGATGAAAAGAAAGAACAATCGTGCATATTTTTCCCACCTAAGGAGATACTTAACTTTGTACAGCAACTCCTGTTAGGAGGGAAAGAATTGACTCGAAATAAAGTAGAAATTTGTGGTGTAGATACATCAAAGCTTCCAGTACTTAAGAATGAAGAAATGCGTAAACTCTTTAGAGAAATGCAAAGCGGTGATTTATATGCCAGGGAAAAACTGGTAAATGGTAATTTAAGGCTTGTTCTAAGTGTAATCCAGCGTTTTAATAACAGAGGAGAGTATGTTGATGACCTATTTCAGGTAGGATGTATTGGATTAATGAAATCAATTGATAATTTTGATTTAGGCCAAAACGTAAAATTTTCAACATATGCTGTACCGATGATTATTGGCGAAATAAGACGTTATCTTCGTGATAACAATCCGATTAGAGTTTCACGCTCATTAAGAGACATCGCTTATAAAGCGCTGCAAGTTAGGGAGCGCCTTATGAGTGAGACAAGCCGGGAACCAACAGCAGAAGAAATTTCCAAGGTTCTTGAAGTCCCACATGAAGAAATCGTATTCGCTCTTGATGCAATACAAGATCCTGTATCATTATTTGAACCTATTTATAATGATGGTGGTGATCCTATTTTTGTAATGGATCAGTTAAGTGATGAAAGAAATAGAGATATAAATTGGATAGAAGAAATTGCATTACAAGAAGGAATGAGAAGGTTAAATGAGAGAGAAAAGATGATCCTCAGGAAACGATTCTTTCAGGGAAAAACACAAATGGAGGTTGCAGAAGAAATCGGGATATCCCAAGCTCAGGTTTCTCGATTAGAAAAAGCTGCAATTAAACAGATGAATAAGAATATCCAAAATTAAAGAGACTGAAGTCTCTTTTTTTTGTGTGTTATTTGCTAAAGTTTCTTTAATTAAGAAATTATATATAGATTTTGTTCATGAATCCATACTTCCTATTCATATAATAATTATAAAACAATATTGATGGGGGAGGAGACAGTTCAATGGTGTATATTTCTGACTTACAAGCAAAAGACGTTGTGAATGTAGCAGATGGGAAAAGGCTAGGGAATATTGGAGATATTGATATTAATTTATTTAATGGTAAGATTGAAGCCATAATCATCTCTGGTTCTGGTAAAGTATTGGGGTTCTTTGGTAAGGAAGAAGAGGTATCCATTCCTTGGAGAAATATTATGAAGATAGGTACAGATGTAATTTTGGTAAAGTACCCACAGCAATCTCCAGAGTAGTCGGACTTATTTTGACATTTTTCAAAAATTCCCCCTCTACTTTGATAAAATATGATAAAATAATCAAATAAGAATGAGAAAATTGTTCCTTTTTAAGGATATTTAGGTAAACTAAATCATAATGTACAAAACTAATCTAGGAGAAAAGGGAGTTTAATATGTGTAATGAACCATTTCAACATGCACCTCAGAAGTCATTACTACATTTGAATACTTTTAATTCCTTAAGTAATGAAGATCACATACTAGCTGGGTTTACTACTAAGAATGGTGGGGTTAGTAAGGGTTATTTTTCTTCCTTTAATCTTGGCCTTCATGTCAATGACGATTCAGATGCAGTTTGTACCAATAGAAAGCTACTAGGACAACACATAGATGTCCCTCCAGAAAATTGGGTAGGGTGTGAACAAGTACACAAAGCTTCAGTTGTTAAAGTAACGAGATCTATGTGCGGCAAAGGGTCATTAACTTATAAAGACTCAATCCAGGGTACTGATGCTATATATACAACAGAGTCTGACGTTTTACTCACCCTTTGTTTTGCAGATTGCGTACCATTATATTTCTACGAGCCTAATTATAAGCTTATTGGTATAGCACACGCAGGTTGGAAGGGTTCTGTCCTAGATATTGCTGGAGAAATGATTAGAGCTTGGGAAATAAATGAAAATGTAAATCCTCAAAACATACATGTAAGCATTGGTCCCTCTATAGGACCATGCTGTTATATTGTCGACGACTTTGTGATTAATCGCATAAGAGATTTAGATTTAGGAAATGAACATGTCTTTTTCGAAGTTAGTCCAGGTCAATATGGACTAGACTTAAAACAATTAAATGAAAGACTTATGCTGTCTGCTGGAGTTCCAAAAGAAAATATTACTTCAACTTCTTACTGTACAAGTTGTAATAGAGATATCTTTTTTTCTCATCGACGTGATAAAGGAACTACTGGTAGAATGTTAAGTTTTATTGGTCGTAAGGAGGTATAAATAGATCGTGAATGTAGCACAAAATCTAGTAACCATCCAACAACAAATTTCTGATTCATGTAAAATTAGTGGCAGGAATCCACAAGATGTGAAAATTATCGCTGTAACAAAATATGTTAGTATAGAGACCGCGGAACAGGCATTAAATGCTGGTGTTATACATATTGGAGAAAACAGGGATGAAGGATTAGCCGAAAAATGGAGTTATTTTAGCGATAAACCTGTATGGCATTTCATTGGATCTCTACAAACGAGAAAGGTAAAGAACATTATTGATAAGGTAGATTATATCCATTCAATAGATCGACTGTCTCTTGCCGAAGAAATACAAAAAAGAGCCACTAGGAAGATAAAATGCTTTATTCAAGTAAATGTTTCTGAAGAGGAATCAAAGCATGGGATTTCTCCAAATGAACTCCATTCATTTATAAGTAAGATGGAATTATTTCCTTTAATTGAAATTGTGGGATTAATGACAATGGCGCCATTTACTGATAACAGAGAACTCATTCGTGATTGCTTTAAAAGACTTAAGATCATGCAAGGAGAAGTACAAGCCTTGAATTTACCATTTGCACCATGTCACGAACTTTCGATGGGCATGTCAAATGATTATGATATTGCTGTTGAAGAAGGAGCTACATTTATCCGTATAGGAACGTCACTAGTTGGTAACAAATGAAGAGGAGGAGATTTCCTTGAGTATCAAAACGAAATTTAAAAGTTTCTTTGCATTAGAAGATGATTATGAATATGAAGATCAAAATGAGTATGAGGTTGATGATATTGATCCTCCTGCTACAACTAGATCAACAAAGCAACACAAACAAAATGTTGTCTCATTACAAAGTGTTCAAAAGTCTTCGAAAATGGTGTTATTTGAACCAAGAGTGTATGCAGAAGCACAAGAAATAGCGGATCATCTGAAAAGTCGTCGAGCAGTTGTTGTAAACTTACAAAGAATTCAACACGATCAGGCAAAAAGAATTGTAGACTTCTTAAGTGGTACTGTTTATGCTCTTGGGGGAGATATACAGCGTATTGGCTCGAATATTTTCTTATGTACCCCAGATAACATAGATGTCTCGGGGAATATATCGGAGATATTTGCTGAAGAAGAGTATACTGACAAGAGGTGGTAGATTAAATGGATTTGATTTTTGAATTGTTAAAGAGCTTAATAACCTTTTATTCATATGCTTTAATTGCATATATCTTAATGTCCTGGTTTCCTAATGCGAAAGAGTCCGGTATTGGACAATTTCTGACTAGAATATGTGAGCCTTATTTAGAACCATTTCGACGAATTATTCCTCCATTAGGCATGATTGATATATCACCTATCGTAGGTATTTTAGTTCTAAATTTTGCGATTATGGGGTTGAACTTCCTTTCGAATATGTTTACATAAACTTGAAAGTAGGGAATCAAATTTTTGGTTCCCTTTTACTAATTAAGATTTGAAATGGATTGATTAAATGGATATCTATCAGCATTATCGGAAAGAAGAACATGCATTTATTGATAAGGTTCTTGAGTGGAAGGCGGCAGTGGAATTTCAATATAGTCCGAAATTAACCGATTTCCTCGATCCAAGAGAACAGGAAATCATCAATCTAATCATCGGGGATCATTCTGATGTTCAAGTAAAGGCCTTCGGTGGTAGTACTACTTCTGAAAGAAAACGAGTGTTGATTTACCCCTCATATTTATCTCCAACTGAAGAGGACTTTCAACTATCACTCTATCAAGTTGATTATCCGTCTAAGTTTGTAAAAATAGAGCATCCGCAAGTACTTGGATCGCTAATGTCAATAGGATTAAAACGATCAAAGTATGGCGATATTCTTTTGGATGATGATAATATCATTCAAATCGTTGTTTCGAAAGAAGTCGACGGATTTATTGAAGTGAATTTACAATCAATAGGAAAAGCATCAGTAACATTAAAGAAACTTAAATTAGAAGATATTTTAGTGCAAAAAGAAGAGTGGATTGAACAGTCTGTTTCATTTTCTTCGTTACGGTTAGATGTTGTTATTTCTTCAACATTCCAACTATCCAGACAAAAAGCACAAGCGATTATACAAAATGGCCAAGTAAAGGTTAACTGGAGAATTGTGGAAAATGCTTCTTTTGAATGTAAGGAAGGAGATATTATCTCAGTTCGTGGTCACGGTAGATTAAAGTTATTAAATAATGAAGGAAAATCAAAAAAAGATAAGTTAAGATATACAGTAGGGAAACAAAAATAATTTGTGTTATTTTGAAGGAATACCGTAAATTCTGTCGAATTAATAACAGAACAAACATATTAGAAGATATAAGATTAATAATAAGAAAAAATTTATCAAATCAAAATACTTACTGGAGGTGGCTTTTGTGCCTTTAACGCCATTAGACATTCATAATAAAGAGTTTAACAAAGGATTCCGTGGATATGATGAGGATGAGGTTAATGAATTCCTTGATCAAGTGATTAAAGATTATGAAATGGTTATCCGTGAAAAAAAGGAGCTTGAAAACAAGCTTTTGGAACAAAATGATCGACTAGGCCATTTCACTAATATTGAAGAAACGCTACATAAATCAATCATTATTGCACAAGAGACTGCAGAAGAAGTGAAGCGAAACGCACAAAAAGAAGCTAAATTAATTGTTAAAGAGGCTGAAAAGAATGCGGATCGTATTATTAATGAGACTTTAGCGAAATCAAGAAAGATTGCAATGGAAATTGAAGAATTAAAAAAGCAGTCTAAGGTATTCAGAAATCGTTTTAAGATGCTAATTGAAGCTCAATTGGACATGCTAGAAACTGATGACTGGGATCATTTAATGGAATATAATGTAGAACCTGTTTTTGCTGAAGCAGAAGAAAAATAAACGCTGTTTCTCAAAGTTTGTTGTTTTAGACATATAAAAAAGTACAAGCAGGATATACACGTAGACTCCTGCGGGACCAGTGGCCAAAGTGAGACCCCACAGAAGCATTGCGACGAGGAGGCTCACTGGTCACCCGCCGGACGCGGAGTGTATTCATCCTGCGGCTTTAAAGCAACAATCTATACGGAAACAGCCAAAATAAAAGAAGCACCCCTTGACTAATTAGTATAAGTCAAATATAATTCTATAACGATAAAAGATTTTAAATAATTAACTACTTTGATAGGGACAGTAATTTTTATCAATACTTATTTTAGCGATTCGAGGTTGGTGTGAGCTCGATATAAGTGATAAAAATGAAGATCACCCTTGAGTTCCGTGCTGAAAACTTTAGTAAGCATTGGCGAATACATTCTCGTTACGAATGACTAAGTGGACTTGATATAATAAGTCTAATAGGGTGGTACCGCGGGAAAACCTTCTCGTCCCTTTTGGGATGAGAGGGTTTTTTGTGTTTTTTTAGGCCTTTACGGTTTACTGAAGAAAAGATGTTTAGTAGAAAATCACAGGGTATATGTGCTAGTTAATTGGAACAGAAGGTGCGATACTCCTGCGGGATGTGCAGGACTGCTGAGACCCCGCAGGAGCTTTGCTCCGAGGAGGCTCATCGCCTGCCTCGCGGAAAGATCGCACTTGGAGTGGAAATTAACAACTATGTTAAATTAACAACAAAAAGATTATGGAAAACAGCTTATACATTATGCTATATGGTAATGATGTTGTTAAAAACTGAGGAGGATTTAAATGGATTACAAAGATACGTTATTAATGCCTAAAACTGATTTTCCGATGCGTGGAAATCTACCAAATCGTGAACCACAGGTACAAGAACAATGGGAAGAAATGAACATTTATCAAAAAGTTCAAGAACGAACTAAGGGCAGACCACTTTTCATCCTACATGATGGTCCTCCATATGCAAATGGTGATATTCATATGGGTCATGCTCTAAATAAAATTTTAAAAGATTTCATCGTCCGTTATAAATCAATGGATGGCTTTTGTGCACCATATGTACCAGGTTGGGATACTCATGGTTTACCAATTGAAACAGCTTTAACGAAAAACAAAAAGGTGAATCGTAAAACGATGAGTGTTGCTGAGTTTCGTAAGCTATGTGAAGAGTACGCTTATGAACAAGTAAATAACCAACGTGAACAATTTAAACGTTTAGGGGTAAGAGGTGATTGGGAGAACCCTTACATCACTTTAAAACCTGAATATGAAGCTCAACAAATTAAAGTGTTTGGTGACATGGCTAAAAAGGGTTATATCTACAAAGGTAAGAAACCTGTATACTGGTCACCTTCTAGTGAATCTGCACTTGCTGAAGCTGAAATTGAATACCAAGACAAACGTTCTGCTTCAATCTATGTAGCTTTTGATGTGAAAGATGGGAAAGGTGTACTTGAAGGAGATGAGAAGTTCATTATCTGGACAACAACACCATGGACAATTCCAGCCAATTTAGGAATCAGTCTTCATCCTGATCTTGATTATAGCGTCGTTTCGGTTGAGGGAACAAAATATATAGTTGCTACACAACTACTGGAATCTGTAACAAAAGAACTTAGTTGGAATGATCCAACTACTATTAAAACAGTAAAGGGTAGTCAGTTAGATCAAGTGATTGCTGTACATCCTTTATATAAGCGTGATTCGCTTGTGATGAATGGGGAACATGTAACTACTGAAGCAGGTACTGGTTGTGTTCATACAGCACCAGGACACGGTGAGGATGACTTTATCGTAGGACAGAAATACGGTTTGGATGTTTTATGTCCTGTTGATGAAAAAGGATATATGACAAATGATGCTGTTGGTTTTGAAGGCTTATTCTATGATGAGGCGAATAAACCGATTACTGAAAAACTTGAAGAAGCTGGAGCTTTATTAAAGCTATCTTTTATTACGCATTCTTATCCACATGACTGGAGAACAAAGAAGCCAACTATTTTTAGAGCAACAGCACAATGGTTTGCTTCAATTAAAGATTTCCGTAATGAATTAATGGAGGCTGTGAAAGAAACAAAGTGGGTTCCTGCATGGGGAGAAACACGTTTATTCAATATGGTTAGAGACCGTGGAGATTGGTGTATCTCTCGTCAACGTGCATGGGGTGTTCCAATTCCAGTATTTTATGGAGAAAATGGAGAACCTATTATCACAGATGAAACGATTGAACATGTATCAGCACTATTCAGAGAACATGGTTCAAATATTTGGTTCGAAAAAGAGGCAATTGACTTATTACCTGTAGGATTTAAGCACGAATCAAGTCCAAATGGAACATTTACAAAAGAAACTGACATTATGGATGTATGGTTTGATTCTGGTTCGTCACATCAGGCTGTACTGCTTGAAAGAGATGACCTACAACGACCTGCTGACCTATATTTGGAAGGATCAGATCAATATCGTGGATGGTTTAATTCTTCATTATCGACATCAGTAGCAGTTACTGGAAAAGCTCCATATAAAGGTGTCTTGAGTCATGGATTTGCACTCGATGGAGAAGGTCGAAAAATGAGTAAGTCAATTGGAAATGTTGTTATTCCTGCAAAAGTTATGAATCAGCTTGGGGCAGATATCCTTCGTCTATGGGTTGCATCTGTGGATTACCAATCAGATGTTCGTGTGTCTGATAATATTTTAAAACAAGTTGCTGAAGTTTACCGAAAGATTAGAAATACTTTCCGATTTTTACTAGGAAACTTAGCGGACTTTGATCCTGCAAAAGATATGGTTAAATATGAAGATCTTCGTGAAGTTGATCAATATATGCTTGTTAAGTTAAATAAACTAATTGATAAAGTAAAGCATTCATATAATCATTATGAATTTGCAGCTATTTACCATAACGTACACAATTTCTGTACAATTGAATTAAGCTCGTTCTACTTAGACTTTGCAAAAGATGTCCTTTATATCGAGGCTTCTTCTAATCATGAAAGAAGAGCGATTCAAACTGTCTTATATGAGTCATTAATTAGTTTAACTAAGCTGGTTGCGCCAATTCTTCCTCATACTTCAGATGAAGTTTGGAATTATATTAGCTCAGTAGAAGAAGAAAGTGTACAGCTAGTTGATATGCCTCAAGCGAAACAATTAAATAATGCCGAAGTTCTTGAAGAGAAGTGGGATGCATTTATGGAGCTTAGAGATGATGTACTAAAAGCTCTTGAAATTGCTCGTAATGAAAAGGTAATTGGTAAATCTTTATCAGCTAGAATTGAGTTATATCCAAATGATAAAGCGAAGCAACTATTAGAATCAGTTACAGAAAACATGAGCCAATTGTTTATTGTATCTGGATTTAAAATTGCTGGTGATTATAATACTGCTCCTAAAGAAGCAAAAGAGTTCGAACAAGTTAAAATTGTTGTTAGTCCTGCAGAAGGCGAAACATGTGATCGTTGTTGGGTTGTTTCAACAACGGTGGGGGAAGATTCAAATCATCCAACATTATGTACTCGCTGTGCGAATGTGGTGACTGAAAGCTACACAGAATAATATCAGTAAAAAAGAAGGGAGCTAAAATCCCTTCTTTTTTTACGTTTAATATGTATAAAAGTTTCAGGCTTGTACAGCCGTCACATATTAATTTCAGTTGGCGTATTGTATGAATAAGGAATGGTAACTTACAGGAAAAACTTGTAGGCTTTTTAAATTGTTTTTTTCGGATACACTATCACTACGAACCTAATAAGCATTAATCAAGCATGATAAGGAGGCGTTCAAATGAACGATCAGTATGCAGAGATTAAAGCGGAGTTAGAGTTAACAAAAAAAGAATTAATAAAAAGGTTATCCAACACAACAAACATGGAAGTAAGTTATGAATTACTTTTCGATGATTCATCAAATGAAAAAGAAAAAATGCTGATTCACCACATTAAGGAAGATTTGCAGGATGTTGAGCGTGCTTTAGGGAAACTCGAATATGGTTCATTTGGTATTTGTGAGGATACTGGACAACAAATTCCACTTGATAAGTTAAAAATACTTCCTACTGCTCGAACTATTTATGATTTTTCATTTAGTGATTTATTTGAAAAGCGACAATTTACCTCATCACTGCATCTAACAATTTCCACACCAGTTTCTCCCTACTAAACAGAAGTGATTTAGCTCACTTCTGTTTATTTTTATGTGGTTATATGAATAGCATTGTACCGATTTCGTTTATTATGCTAAAATCATGAGGGTACATGATTCAGTTGAGAGGGGAAAATAAGAAGTGATTTATTACTTGATTGCATTATTAATCATATTGGCAGATCAACTGTCCAAATGGATAATTGTCCATTATATGGAAATAGGAGATAAGATTCCGGTCATTAATCAGTTCTTATACATAACATCACACCGGAATAAGGGTGCTGCCTGGGGAATCTTACAAGGTCAAATGTGGTTTTTTTATGTCGTTACTAGCATCGTGGTAGTTATTCTAGTTATTTACATAAGGAATCTTAAACCTGAGCAAAAAATATTCGGTTCAGCATTAGGATTAATGCTAGGTGGAGCAATTGGTAATTTTATTGACCGTATTTTTCGTAAGGAAGTAGTAGACTTTATAGATATATGGATCTTTTCATATGATTTCCCAATTTTTAACATAGCCGATTCGGCTCTTGTGGTCGGTGTTTGCTTAATTTTTGTATTAACCTTGTTTGAAGGGAAATTTGATAAGGAGAAAATTGAATGAATGAAAATATGATTATCGTTGAAAATGAAGAACTAAGTGATCGAATTGATAAGGTTATTACTGCTCAAAATAGTGATTGGTCTAGAAGTCAAGTACAGCAATGGATCAAAGAGGGTAACGTAACTGTTAATGGTCAAAAAATTAAATCTAATTATAAAAGTAATCCTGGAGATAAAATTGAGATAACTATTCCTTCACCGGAATTGCTTGATGTAATTCCAGAAGAAATGAATTTAGAGATCTTTTATGAAGATTCAGATGTGCTTGTCGTCAATAAGCCTAAAGGCATGGTTGTTCACCCTGCGCCAGGACACTATAGTGGAACTTTAGTGAATGGATTAATGGCACACTGTAAAGATTTATCGGGCATAAATGGTGTCTTACGACCAGGTATTGTTCATCGGATTGATAAAGACACATCTGGGTTATTAATGGTAGCTAAAAACGATTTAGCACATGAATCATTAGTACAACAGCTCGTGGATAAAACAGTAACTAGAAAATATAAGGCGATTGTACATGGAAATATTCCCCATGATCAAGGTACGATTGATGCACCAATTGGAAGAGATAAGCGTGATCGACAAAGTATGACTGTGACGGATGATAATAGTAAAGAGGCGGTCACGCATTTTAATGTTTTAGAAAGATTGAAGGATTTTACCTATATTGAATGTCAATTAGAAACAGGAAGAACGCATCAAATTCGTGTTCACATGAAATACATTGGCTATCCACTTGCTGGGGATCCGAAGTATGGACCAAAAAAGACCCTATCTATAGGTGGACAAGCGTTACATGCTGGAATTTTAGGCTTTATTCACCCGAGAACAAAGGAGTATCTTGAATTTGAAGCCCCACTGCCAAGTGAGTTTGAAGCTTTGTTGGAAGAATTAAAAAGCAATTGACAAATTTCGCATGATGAATTATGCTTAATGAAGTTATAATAAGAACCTTTAAAGAACAGTCCCGTGAGGCTGAGAAGGGAACGGAATAATGGACGCATGGGAGAATTATGCCTTCATTTCCAAAACCCCTCTTACCCTTCGTAAGAGGGGTTTTGTGTTACATGATAAATGGTAGGTAAGTTACACTTATGAGGTGAAAACATGGTAGAGAAAGCAATCGTTTTAGATAACCAGGCAATTAGAAGAGCACTTACTCGCATTGCCCATGAAATTATTGAACGAAATAAGGGAATTGAAGATAGTATCCTTGTAGGGATAAAAACGAGAGGAATCCATCTTGCTAACCGAATTGCTGAAAAAATTCATCAAATTGAAGGCAGCCATATTCCTATTGGAGAATTAGATATTACTCTGTATCGTGATGACTTAACGAAGAAAACATCAAATCTTGAGCCTGAGGTTAAAGGTTCAGATATCCCATATGATATTAGTAACAAGAAAGTAATTTTGGTTGATGATGTTTTATTTACGGGGAGAACGGTCCGTGCAGCTATGGATGCTTTGGTTGACATAGGTAGACCTGCACAAATTCAGTTAGCGGTTTTAGTAGACAGAGGTCACCGCGAATTACCTATACGGGCTGACTTTGTTGGTAAAAACATCCCAACTGCAAGCTCAGAAAAAATTGTAGTTGAACTTGATGAAATAGATCATGTAGATCAAGTTAGTATACATGAAAAATAGACCCCAATAGGTCCTGTGAGACTCTGTTGAGGTAATAACATAAAATTGAAAAAGTAAAGCCTTTTAAACAAGTCCTGTGAGACTTATAAGGGTGTCGTTTTGGCATAAAGGGATATTATTATCCAATTTTAACCAAGACACAAAAACACCCTATCTGCTAATTAAGATAGGGTGTTTTTTTATAGTAATCTTTATTGAATCAGCACACTCGGTAGCGCATATTACCAAACTTGAGATTCCAAAAATGGAGGTATAATAATGAATCATTTATTAACAATGAATGAATTATCCATCACTGAGATTAATGAAATTCTTGAAGATGCCGAAAAATTTAAGAACGGTAAAAAATGGGGTGTTGAGCAACAAACATTTATTGCGAATCTCTTCTTCGAACCAAGTACTAGGACGAAATTCAGTTTTGAAGTAGCTGAGCGAAAAATGGGTTTTGAGGTCTTGAACTTTGAAGCTGCAACATCAAGTGTTCAAAAAGGTGAATCATTGTATGACACAGTTAGAACACTTGAGGCAATTGGAGCAAAAGCAGTGGTTGTTAGACATCCACAAGACGAGTATTTCAGAGAACTTAATGGGAAGGTTAATATTCCGATTATTAATGCGGGTGACGGATGTGGACATCATCCAACTCAATCGTTGTTAGATTTACTAACAATTAAGCAGCAGTTTGGAAGATTCAGCGGCTTAAGAATTGCAATTATTGGTGATATCAGACATAGTCGTGTTGCTCGTTCTAATGCAGAAGTACTAAATAGACTTGGGGCAGAAGTGGTATTTTCTGCTCCGAACCAATGGCAAGACAGTACAAATCCATATGGCCGATATGTTCACATTGATGAGGCAATCGAAACATCTGATGTTGTTATGCTCCTTAGAATTCAACATGAACGCCATGATGAAGCTATGGGGTTAACGAAGGAAGAATATCATTCTTTGTTTGGTTTAACAGTTGAACGTGAAAAAAGAATGAAATTAGGAAGTATCATTATGCATCCAGCACCATTCAATCGTGATGTTGAAATTGCAAGTGTATTAGTTGAATGTGATCGCTCAAGAATCTTCAAGCAAATGGAAAATGGAGTATTTGTCAGAATGGCTGTATTAAAACGAGCTTTACGAGTAGCAAAAGAAGGAGTGGTTGTATGTTAAAGCTATTAGTTAATGGAAGAGTATTAAATAAAATAGGTGAATTAGAGCAAGTTGATTTGAAAATTGAGAATAATAGAATCATAGAAATAGGTGAAAATTTAGACCAAGCGAACTGCGAAATCATTGATGTAAAGGGTAATCTTATTTCAGCAGGATTTATTGATGTCCATGTTCATTTACGTGAACCTGGTGGAGAGCATAAAGAAACGATTGAAACAGGCTCACGTTCAGGAGCAAAAGGAGGATTCACAACGATTGCAGCAATGCCTAATACAAGGCCTGTTCCAGATAGTGTAGATCAAATGAACAAATTACAAGCAAGAATTAAGGAAACAGCACATGTTAATGTCTTACCATATGCGTCAATTACAATACGTGAATTAGGGGAAGAGCTTGTTGATATGGAAGGTCTAAAGAACGCAGGAGCGTTTGCATTTACAGATGATGGAGTGGGTGTTCAATCTGCTGCGATGATGCTTAAAGCAATGAAGAAGGCTGCATCAATCAATATGCCTATTGTTGCTCACTGTGAAGAGAACACGTTGATTAATAAAGGTAGTGTTCATGAAGGAGTCTTCTCTGAGGCAAATGGACTTAATGGAATTCCAGCAGTCTGTGAATCAGTTCATATCGCTAGAGATGTCTTATTAGCAGAAGCGGCAGAATGTCATTACCATGTATGTCATATTAGTACGAAAGAATCTGTAAGAGTGGTAAGAGATGCAAAGAGGGCAGGGATAAAGGTAACCGCGGAAGTAACACCACACCATTTATTATTATGTGATGAAGACATTCCAGGACTTGATCCAAATTATAAAATGAATCCCCCTTTACGTGGTAAGCTTGACCGCGATGCATTAATAGAAGGATTACTTGATGGAACAATTGACTTTATTGCAACAGATCACGCACCACACACTGCTGAAGAAAAAAATGAAGGAATGCTTCTTGCACCGTTTGGAATTGTAGGACTTGAAACAGCTTTTCCATTACTATATACACATTTTGTGGAAACAGGAAAGATTACTTTACAACAATTGATTGCATACTTAACAGTTAAGCCTGCTGAAACTTTCGGACTTGAACGAGGGCGTTTAGAGGTTGGAGAGATAGCCGATATCACCATTTTAGATCTAAATGAAGAACAAACGATTAATCCAGATACATTCTTATCAAAAGGAAGAAACACACCATTTACTGGCTGGAACTGTAAGGGATGGCCTGTAATGACTTTTGTAAATGGGCAAATTGCTTGGGAGAAGGGGAGCGTCTTAGTATGAAACGACAACTAGTATTAGAAGATGGAACAGTATTTGTTGGTGAAGGTTTTGGAAGTGAAGAAAATACAATTGGTGAGGTTGTATTTAATACAGGAATGACAGGTTATCAAGAAATCCTTTCAGATCCATCTTACTGTGGTCAAATCGTTACATTGACTTACCCTTTAATCGGAAACTATGGAATTAACCGTGATGATTTTGAATCAATTAATCCAGCTATTAGTGGTTTTATTGTAAAAGAAGCTTGTGATCATCCTTCAAACTTTAGAAATCAATTCACCTTAAATGATTATTTTAAATCAAAAAATATCCCTGGATTAGCGGGGATTGATACAAGAAAATTAACTAGAATTATTCGTCAACATGGCGCGTTAAAAGGTGCTTTTTGTGGAATGGATGCAAACATTGAAGAGGTAATTTCACGCTTAAAGGGACACAACTTGTTAACAAATCAAGTAGAAAAAGTATCAACCAAAAGTGCATACCCAAGTCCAGGTAGAGGACACCGAGTGGTCTTAGTTGACTACGGAATGAAACATGGGATTTTACGTGAGCTAAATAATAGAGATTGTGACGTTATTGTTGT
Source organism: Litchfieldia salsa (assembly GCF_900104555.1). Classification (GTDB taxonomy): domain Bacteria; phylum Bacillota; class Bacilli; order Bacillales; family Bacillaceae_L; genus Litchfieldia; species Litchfieldia salsa. Next base: position 147,210 of record NZ_FNJU01000002.1, on the reverse strand, counting down.
TCCTTATAATGTCACTGCCGAGGAGGTTCTTTCGTTAAGTCCTGATGGAATCATGTTAAGTAATGGACCTGGAGACCCAAAGAGTGTGCCACAAGCACTTGAAATGATTAACGGGGTATTAGGTAAAGTTCCATTATTCGGAATTTGTTTAGGACACCAGTTGTTCGCGTTAGCAAATGGTGCTGATACAGAGAAGTTAAAATTTGGTCATCGCGGGTCAAATCACCCAGTTAAAGACTTATCAACTGGAAAGGTTGCGATTACCTCACAGAATCACGGTTACACAGTGAACGAGGAATCCTTAAAGAATACAAATTTAGAAGTAACTCATATAGCACTAAATGATGGAACAGTAGAAGGTTTACGTCACAAAGAACTCCCAGCATTTACGGTTCAATATCATCCAGAGGCTTCACCTGGACCTGAAGATGCAAACAGTTTGTTTAATGAGTTTCTACAGATGATTGAAACTAACAAGAAGAAAGCAGGGGAAAAATTATGCCAAAACGCGTAGATATTAATAGTATTCTAGTAATTGGATCAGGTCCAATTGTAATTGGGCAAGCAGCTGAATTTGACTATGCAGGTACACAAGCATGTATCGCGTTAAAGGAAGAAGGCTATAAGGTAATCCTGGTAAACTCAAACCCTGCAACAATCATGACGGATACAGAAATTGCAGACAAGGTCTATATTGAACCATTAAATCTTGAATTTGTAAGTCGAATTATTCGTAAAGAACGTCCTGATGCAATCCTGCCAACACTTGGTGGTCAAACGGGTCTCAACTTAGCGGTAGAATTAGCAAACTCTGGTGTGTTGGATGAGTGTGGTGTAGAAATCCTAGGAACAAAATTATCTGCAATTGAAAAAGCTGAAGATCGTGACTTATTCCGTAATTTGATGAATGAATTGAACGAACCAGTTCCTGACAGTGACATTATCCATACATTAGAAGAAGCATATACCTTTGTTGAAAGAATTGGCTATCCAGTAATTGTCCGACCTGCATATACACTAGGAGGAACTGGTGGGGGAATTTGTGATAATGATGAAGATTTAAAGGAAATCGTGACAAGCGGTTTAAAAAATAGCCCAGTAACACAGTGTTTGTTGGAAAAGAGTATTGCAGGCTTCAAGGAAATCGAATATGAAGTGATGCGTGACTCAGCCGATAATGCAATAGTTGTATGTAATATGGAAAACTTTGATCCGGTTGGAGTTCATACTGGTGATTCGATTGTAACAGCGCCAAGTCAAACATTAAGTGACCGTGAGTATCAAATGTTACGTAATACATCCTTGAAAATCATTCGCGCTCTTCAAATTGAAGGTGGTTGTAATGTTCAGTTAGCATTAGATCCACATAGCTTTAACTATTATATTATTGAAGTGAATCCACGTGTAAGTCGTTCATCTGCTCTTGCTTCAAAAGCAACTGGATACCCAATTGCTAAGCTAGCAGCAAAAATTGCAGTTGGACTTACATTAGATGAAATGATCAACCCTGTTACAGGAAAAACCTATGCATGCTTTGAGCCGGCACTTGATTATGTAGTCACAAAAATCCCGAGATGGCCTTTTGATAAGTTCGAATCTGCTAACAGAAAATTAGGGACGCAAATGAAGGCAACAGGAGAAGTCATGGCAATCGGGCGAAATTTTGAAGAATCAATATTGAAGGCAGTTCGCTCACTTGAAGCAGATGTTTATCACCTTGAACTTAAGGACGCAGCCACTTTTGGAGACGATATAATCGAAAAGAGAATTCGTAAAGCTGGTGACGAACGACTATTCTATATTGCAGAGGCAGTAAGAAGAGGAGTAACGATTGAAAGAATCCATGAATGGAGCCAAATCGATTTATTCTTCCTTCATAAAATTCAAAATATCATTAACTTTGAAGCCGAGTTAAAAGAGAACAAAGGTGATAGTGAATCACTAATAAAAGCTAAGAAAATTGGGTTCTCTGATTATATAATTGCAAAATTATGGGGAATGACAGAGGATGAAATTTATCAAATTCGTATGGATGAAAAGATCACTCCAGTTTACAAAATGGTTGATACTTGTGCAGCAGAATTTGAGTCATCAACAGCTTATTTCTATGGAACCTATGAGGATGAAAATGAATCAATTGTTACCGACCGCAAAAGTGTTGTTGTTTTAGGTTCTGGGCCAATTCGAATTGGTCAAGGTATTGAATTTGATTATGCTACTGTTCACTCAGTATGGGCGATTAAAGAGGCGGGTTATGAAGCCATTATTATCAATAACAACCCTGAAACAGTATCAACTGATTTTAGTATCTCTGATAAGCTTTATTTTGAACCATTAACACTTGAAGATGTTATGCATATTGTTGAAATGGAAAAGCCTGAAGGAGTTATCGTTCAATTTGGTGGTCAAACAGCAATTAATCTTGCAGAAGGTCTTTCGGCAAGAGGGGTGAAAATCTTAGGTACATCCCTAGAGGATATGGATCGTGCCGAAAATCGTGATAAGTTTGAACAAACGATTAATCAACTTGGTGTACCGCAACCAAAGGGCAAAACTGCTACATCGGTTGAACAAGCAGTGCTGATTGCCGAAGCGATTGGATATCCAGTTTTAGTGCGTCCGTCTTATGTACTTGGTGGTAGAGCGATGGAAATCGTTTATAAAACAGAAGAATTATTACATTACATGGAAAATGCTGTAAAGGTTAATCCTCAGCACCCAGTATTAATTGACCGTTACCTTACTGGTAAAGAAATAGAAGTTGATGCAATCTGTGACGGTGAAACAGTGTTTATCCCTGGGATTATGGAACATATTGAACGTGCAGGTGTCCATTCAGGTGATTCAATTGCTGTATATCCACCACAAAGTCTATCAAATGAAGTGAAAGAGCAAATTATTAATCATACAATCTCACTTGCTAAGGGATTAAAAATTATAGGTCTACTCAATATCCAGTTTGTAATCAGCAAAGAAATTGTTTATGTACTAGAGGTAAATCCACGTTCAAGTCGAACAGTACCATTTTTAAGTAAGATTACGGGAGTGCCAATGGCTAATCTTGCAACTAAAGTTATCCTAGGTACTTCTCTAAAAACACTAGGTTTTACGACAGGATTACACCCTGAAAGCGAAGGCGTTTATGTAAAAGTTCCAGTGTTCTCATTCGCAAAACTTAGAAGAGTGGACATCTCTCTTGGACCAGAAATGAAATCAACTGGTGAAGTAATGGGGAAAGATTCTACACTTGAAAAAGCCTTATACAAAGGTCTTGTTGCAGCGGGCACAAAAATTTCGACTCATGGCTCAGTGTTAATGACAATCGCTGATAAGGATAAAGAAGAGGCCTTAGATATTGCAAACAGATTTTATGCAATTGGGTATAAGATCTTAGCTACAAGTGGAACTGCAAGCTTGATTGAACAAGCAAATATTCCAGTAACAGTTGTTAATAAAATTGGCTCAGAGGAAAAGAACTTAATAGATGTAATTCGTCAAGGTGAAGCTCAATTCGTCATCAATACGTTAACAAGAGGAAAGCAGCCACTCAGAGATGGATTTAAAATTCGTCGTGAATCTGTGGAGAATGGTGTAGCATGTTTAACTTCATTAGATACAGCAAAAGCAATTCTAGGAGTATTAGAATCTATGACATTTTCTAGTGAAGCAATGCCTAAAATTGTGAAAGCTCGTGAGGTGACATTCTCTTGATCAAAAAAGAAAATATGGTAGTCGTTAGTCAACGTGGTATTGCTGAGAATATTTTCGAGCTTATCTTAGAGGGCGAATTGGTTAAGGAAATAAAAGAGCCAGGTCAATTTGTTCACTTAAAGGTAAGCGGCAGTACAGATCCATTACTACGCAGACCAATAAGCATTGCTAATGTAGATAAAATAAACAATCAATTTACAATGATATATAGAAGTGAAGGGCTCGGAACTCGAGTCCTTTCTTCTAAGCTACCAGGCGATTTAGTAGATGTATTAGGTCCACTAGGTAATGGGTTCCCTCTTGCTGCAACCGAGAGTGGGGAAACAGCCTTATTAGTTGGAGGCGGAATCGGAGTGCCCCCTCTATATGAATTATCACAACAATTGGTTGCGAATGGAGTCAAGGTAATCCATGTACTTGGATTTCAAACAAGCTCTGCTGTCTTTTATCAAGAGAAGTTTGAAAAGCTAGGTGATACCTATGTAGCTACTGTTGATGGAAGCTGTGGGGAAAAAGGGTTTGTTACAGATGTGATAAAAAAACAAGGGATTATTTTTGATACCTTATACTCTTGTGGACCAACACCAATGTTAAAAGCGTTGGAAGCGAGCTATCATGACCGTAACGCATATATTTCGCTGGAAGAACGTATGGGATGTGGAATTGGTGCTTGTTTTGCTTGTGTTTGCCACACGGCTGAGGATCCAACAGGGTTTTCTTATAAAAAAGTCTGTAGTGATGGACCAGTATTTAAAGTTGGGGAGGTCGTACTTTGAGTAGATTACAGATGGATTTACCAGGCTTAACGTTAAAAAACCCAATTATGCCTGCGTCAGGATGCTTTGGATTTGGGAAGGAATATGCTCAGTTTTATGATCTTAGTCTGCTTGGTGCAATTATGATAAAGGCGACGACAGCAGAACCGAGATTTGGGAACCCAACACCTAGAGTGGCTGAGACTACCTCTGGTATGCTTAATGCGATTGGTCTTCAAAATCCTGGCCTTGAAAAGGTATTAGAAAATGAACTACCATGGTTAAATCAATTTGATGTTCCAATACTCGCGAATGTAGCAGGATCCCAAGTTGACGATTATGTTCATGTAGCTAGAGAAATCTCGAAAGCTCCCAATGTGCATGCGTTGGAATTGAATATCTCATGTCCTAATGTTAAGACAGGTGGGATTGCCTTTGGAACGATTCCTGAAGTAGCTGCAGATTTAACTAAGAGAGTAAAAGAAGTTTCTGAGGTTCCTGTCTATGTCAAGCTATCGCCTAATGTATCAAATATCGTTGATATGGCAAAAGCAGTTGAACATGCAGGGGCTGATGGATTAACAATGATTAATACACTCATTGGAATGAGAATTGATTTGAAAACAGGGAAGCCTGTACTTTCTAATCGAACGGGTGGACTTTCAGGACCTGCTATTAAGCCAGTGGCAATTCGTATGATCTATGAAGTGAGCCAAGCTGTATCGATCCCTATAATCGGAATGGGTGGTGTTGAAACAGCAGAGGATGTACTTGAATATTTTTATGCGGGTGCTAGTGCAGTTGCAGTAGGAACCGCAAACTTTATCGATCCATTTGTCTGTCCGACCATTATTGAGGAATTACCGAAACTACTAGATGACTTAGGTATTGATCATATCTCTGAATGTATTGGAAGGAGCTGGGGGAAAGATGCAAAGACCATTAATTATAGCTCTTGATTTTCCAGGATTAATTGAAACAGAGCGTTTCTTGGCGCAATTTAATTCAGAACAATTATATGTAAAAGTTGGGATGGAGCTTTTCTATCAAGAAGGTCCAGCTATGATTCATCGTTTAAAAGAGCATGGTCATTCTATCTTCCTCGATTTAAAGCTACATGATATCCCCAATACAGTGAAGTCTGCGATGAAGGGACTAGCCAGATTAAACGTCGACCTTGTTAATGTCCATTGTGCAGGCGGATCTATAATGATGGAAGCTGCTCTAGAAGGATTGGAACAAGGTACCGCAGTAGGTCAAAAGCGTCCTACTATTATTGGGGTAACTCAACTTACGAGTACTTCGGAAAAAACAATGAATGAAGAATTACTAATTGAACGCCCTTTAAATGATGTAGTAGTCGAGTATTCTCAGTTAGCTAAGAAGAGTGGCCTAGATGGTGTAGTGTGTTCTTCACTTGAAGTACCTCTCATTCGTGATGTGCTAGGAAACGACTTCGTCACTGTTACACCAGGTATAAGATTATCAACAGATGAAAAAGGTGACCAAACTAGAGTTGTTACACCTGGAAAAGCAAGGGAGCTTGGTTCAACAGGAATCGTTGTTGGAAGAAGTATTACAAACGCAGAGAAGCCATTAGAGGCTTACTTTAAAATTAAAAATAGTTGGGAAGGGGTAACAGTATGAGTAAAAAAATAGCAAGTCATCTATTAGAAATAGGTGCAGTCTTTCTAAAGCCTAATGACCCTTTCACATGGTCTTCAGGGATTAAATCTCCTATCTATTGTGACAATCGCTTAACAATGTCATATCCCCAAGTAAGAAAGGATATAGCAGAAGGATTAGCCTCATTAATTCAAACGAATTTCTCAGATGCCCAACTAATCGCAGGTACTGCGACAGCGGGAATACCTCATGCTGCTTGGGTTAGTGATCTATTAAACTTACCAATGTGCTATGTGCGTAGTAAAGCAAAGGAGCATGGTAAAGGTAACCAAATAGAAGGAAAAGTAGAACAAGGCCAAAAGGTTGTCGTGGTTGAGGATTTAATCTCAACAGGAGGAAGTGCAATAACGGCTGTGAAAGCACTAAGGGACGCTGGCTGTGAAGTGCTTGGAGTTGTAGCTATTTTTTCTTATCAATTAGAAGCAGGAACAAAGAAGCTCTCAGAGGCAGAAGTGAAAGCTGTTTCGTTAAGTGATTACTCAACACTTGTGGAAGTAGCAGTTGAAAAGAAGATGATATCAAGTAATGATATCGAAAGCTTAAATAACTGGAAAGCAAACCCTTCAGAGTGGTTAACTGTAAAATAATATGTACATGCAAAGAGGGTAACGTTGTTGTCACCCTCTTTGTCATTTATTTTCTTAACTTTAATACTAAGTCTTCATTTGGTGTTACATAGACAGTATTTTGGTTGTCATAAATCACATAACCAGGTTTAGAGCCGTTTGGTTTTTTTACGTGTCTAATTAGTGTGTAATCAACCGGCACTGAAGCTGAATGTTTGGCCTTACTGAAATAAGCAGCTAAATTAGCAGCCTCTAGAATGGTTTCATCTGAGGGTTCTTTGCTTTTAATTACGACATGTGACCCTGGTATATCTTTAGTATGTAGCCATATGTCGTCACGAGCAGCTAGTTTGTTGGTCAGAAATTCATTTTGTTTATTATTTTTACCAACAAGTATATCTGTACCATCACTCGATGTGTATTTCTCAAGTACCGGCTTTTGAGGCTTTGGTTGTTTTTTGTTTTTTTGTTGTCTACTTCTTAAATAGCCTTCTTCAATTAATTCTTCTCTAATTTCCTGCAAATCTTTAGGCGAAGCAGATTCAATCTGTTGATAAAGAGTGTCGAAATAGGAAATTTCTTCCTCTGTTTTTTTAATTTGGTCCTCTACAATTGAAATTGAGTTTTTTGCTTTTTGATATTTTTGAAAAAACTGTTGCGCATTATCAGAAGCGGATTTCTGTGGATTTAAAGGAATGAGAATCGTTTCTTGATCTTCTGTATAATAATTAACGACCTCTATTTCCTTTGAACCTCTAACAATACTATACATATTTGCAGTAACTAACTCTCCAAACAATTTATATCGATCAGCTTTTCCTGCATCATCTAATGTTTTCTTTAACTTAACAATTTTCTTTATATTCTTGTTTCGCTCGTTTGAAATAAATCGTTCAAGATCATTTCCTTGCTGTTTAACTCGATCACGTTCAGCTTTCCCATAATAAAAACGATCTAACATTTCACTCAAAGTTGAAAATACTTTCCTATCTCCATCAATATGTTGTAAATCTATCATATAATAATATTCCTTTTTCGGACTTACAATTACTAATGGCGTATATTCTTTTTGATTAATTAGGTTTATGAGTGATAGGAAGGCACTCGGTAAAGTCGTACGGTTAACTAACCCAGCTCTAAAAATTACTTCTTTGGAAAATAGTGGAGAGATCCCTGCAAATTGTTCAACGATTTGCTGATCGACTTTTCCGGCATTAAAATTTATTTTCCTTAAAATGTCTTCTTCACCTATACTTAATGGATTTACTTTTTGTTGGATAGGTGGTGCTACATACCCTTGTCCAGGCATTATGGTACGGTGTCGATTAACCGCTGGTGAAACATGTTTAATACTATCTAAAATTACTTGTTTATCCTTATCAACGAGAATAATGTTGCTATGTCTTCCCATAATCTCAACAATTAACTGTTTATAGGATTCATCACCAATTTCATTGCGACTTTTTATCGTAAAAACAATAATTCGATCAAGCTCCATTTGTTCTATATTTTCAATCATCCCACCTTCTAAATGCTTTCTTAATAACATGCAAAACATTGGTGGTTCACTTGGGTTTTCATAGTTTTCATTTGTTAAATGAATTCTCGCGTAACTTGAATGTGCAGAAATAAATAATTTGTGATTTTTTCCTTGTGCGCGAATCTGTAGTACTAATTCTTGTTTATATGGTTGATGTATTTTTGAAATTCTCCCTGAAATTAAAGCTGTTTTCAGTTCGTTTGTGACTGCGTGTGTAAAAATGCCATCGAAGGCCATGAGTTAAGCACCCTTTTCTATTTTCTAGTAATTTGGTTACGCGGTTTTCCTTAAAGTTTATTGTTGTTTTAGACTTAAAACATTGAAATGGTAATTCTAAGCAGGCTCAATACACGTAGACTCCTGCGGGACCAGTGACCAAAGTGAGACCCCACAGGAGCATTTGCGACGAGGAGGCTCACTGGTCACCCGCCGGACGCGGAGTGTATTCAGCCTGCGGGTTTAAAAGCAACAATTTATACAAAACCGCCTTTGGTTAAGACATCCTTTCAAAAGTATAGCATTTTTTGGGACGAGGCTGAATAAGCTTTCAATGAACAATCTATTTTTTGTTTACTTTGCTTTATTTAAATAAGAAATTCCCATGTAGATTTATGAGCGAGGAGTGTGTGATGATCGGATGAACTGGTATCAGATGGAGACTGATAAGGTAGAAGAAACAATGAATACTGATATTCAAACAGGTTTATCAGATAAAGCTGTGAGAGAAAGACAAAAACAATACGGCTTTAATGAATTAAAGGAGGCTGAACGACCTTCAGCATTATTGGTGTTTCTAGAACAGTTTAAGGATTTTATGGTAGTTGTTTTGCTTGCTGCTACGTTAATTTCTGGTTTATTGGGAGAGTATATCGATGCAATAGCGATTATTGCAATTGTCTTAATTAATGGCTTCTTAGGATACTTTCAAGAAAGAAAGGCAGAAAAATCCTTACATGCACTAAAGGAATTATCAGCTCCTCAAGTAAATGTGTTAAGAAACAATCAGTGGGTTAAAATCGCGTCAAAGGAACTAGTGATTGGAGATTTAATTAAGTTTGCTAGTGGAGACCGCATCGGTGCGGATTTGAGAATCGTAGAAACAAAGAGTCTTGAAATTGAAGAGTCTGCTCTAACAGGTGAATCTTTACCAGTTTCCAAGAAGGTACAGCCAATACATAGTGAAAATATTTCTCTTGGAGACCAAGAGAATATGGCATTTATGGGTACGATGGTTACAAGAGGAAGTGGAATCGGGATTGTTGTAGGTACTGGAATGGATACTGCAATGGGTCAAATCGCAGATCTTCTACAATCAGCAGAAACGATGATTACACCGCTACAGAGGAAACTAGAACAGCTTGGAAAAATATTAATAGTAGTAGCATTATTACTAACTTTACTTGTTGTTGTTGTTGGAGTTATACAAGGTCATGAAATTTATGAAATGTTTTTAGCGGGTGTTTCACTTGCGGTAGCAGCAATTCCTGAAGGTTTACCGGCAATTGTAACGGTTGCTTTATCACTTGGCGTCCAACGAATGATTAAGAAAAAGTCAATTGTTCGTAAGCTTCCAGCGGTTGAAACATTAGGATGTGCTTCTGTTATTTGTTCAGATAAAACAGGTACAATGACTCAAAATAAAATGACGGTTACTCATCTATGGTCTGGGGGGGAAACCTGGCAAGTTGGTGGTACCGGTTATGAACCTCAAGGTGGTTTTTACAAGGAAGAAGATGAAGTAGACCCAAAGCAAATAAAGTCACTACATCAATTGTTAACATTTGGATCTCTTTGTAATAATGCACAGCTATTAATAAAGGATAAAGAGTATGTCATTGACGGAGATCCAACAGAAGGCGCACTATTAGTTGCAAGTCTAAAAGCAGGATTAAGTAAAGAACAGCTAGCATCTCAGTTTAAGATTGAACATGAATTTCCATTTGATTCCTCAAGGAAGATGATGAGTGTCATTGTAAAAGACAATGTGGGCAACAGATATGTCATCACAAAGGGTGCACCTGATGTATTGTTGAATAACAGTGAATCAATTTTATGGGAAAATAAGCAGCAATACTTAACTGAAAAATATAAATCTAATGTCAAAGAGGCGATTGAGAAGCTAGCCTCCGGTGCACTTAGAACCATTGCAGTCGCTTTTAAACCACTACCAGAAAACAAACAGATTGGTTCTGAGTTTGAGGTGGAAAAGGATCTTACTTTTATAGGATTACAAGGGATGATTGATCCACCAAGACCTGAGGTTAAACTAGCAGTCAAGGAATGTAAGGATGCTGGGATTAAAACGGTCATGATTACTGGTGATCATGTTATTACTGCAAAGGCTATCGCCACACAGTTAGGCATCTTACCTCGTGGAGGGAAAGTTTTAGACGGTTATGCACTATCTTCTATGACAGTAGAAGAATTAGAGGATATCGTTGATGATGTATATGTCTTTGCTCGAGTTTCACCTGAACACAAACTTAAAATAGTAAAAGCATTCCAGAAAAATGGACATATTGTTGCGATGACAGGTGATGGTGTTAACGATGCGCCTGCGATTAAAGCTGCTGATATTGGAATTGCTATGGGAATTACAGGCACAGATGTTGCAAAAGAGGCTTCATCCTTAGTTTTACTTGATGATAATTTTGCGACCATTAAGTCAGCGATTAAAGAAGGAAGAAATATATACGAAAACATTCGAAAATTTATACGTTATTTATTAGCATCTAACGTTGGTGAAATATTGGTCATGTTATTTGCGATGTTATTAGGTCTTCCACTTCCCTTGGTACCTATTCAAATTCTATGGGTGAACTTAGTGACAGATGGTTTGCCTGCAATGGCATTGGGACTTGATCAGGCGGAAGATAATGTAATGAAGCGAAATCCTCGAAGTCCTAAAGAAGGTGTATTTGCTAGAGGGCTAGGATGGAAAGTAATTAGTCGTGGTTTCTTAATTGGTATTGCAACTCTTATTGCATTTATGATTGTATACCACCGTGACCCAAATAACTTAGGATATGCACAAACTATTGCTTTTTCAACACTTGTATTAGCACAATTAATTCACGTGTTTGATTGTCGAAGTGAACGTTCAGTGTTTCATCGCAACCCATTCCAGAACATGTATCTAGTATGGGCAGTCATTTCGTCCTTGTTGTTAATGTTAGTTGTTATTTATTATCCACCATTACAACCAATTTTCCATACACAGTTTATTGATCCAAGAGATTGGTTATTAATCATCGGATTAGCTGCATTACCTACTTTTTTACTTGCAGGGTCACTATTATCGAGAAAAAAATAATAAGATATGTTATAATCCAAAAGGTAATGAGCTGTTGTGCTTATTACCTTTTTTTATGAAGTGGCTATTAATATGATATAATCAATGATAAAATATAATTTTAGCGTATTTTGGATGTGATGATTTATGATTGTAAGTATGACAGGTTTTGGCAGAGCCACAGAGTCGACAGCGGCATTGAGTGTTACTGTTGAAGTGAAGTCAGTAAACCATCGTTTTTGTGAAATTCAGTTAAGAATGCCTAGACAACTGATGGTTATTGAAGATAAAATTAAAAAGGCAGTCCATGAATACGTAAATCGTGGTAGGATCGAGCTTTTTTTAACAGTTGATGGAGAGGGCATTGTTAAGCGGAAAGTAGAAATTGACTGGGGTTTAATGGACAATTACTATGAACTCCTCACCCAAGTAAAGGGTCGATACTCATTAAAGGAAGATGTGACAATCGAAAGGTTAATTAATCTAGAGGGTGTTACTTCAATAGTTGAAGAAGAAACCGATTATCCAGAGTTGCAATCCTTTATTCTTAAAGCAGTCCACTCAGCTATGGACCAATTAAAAGAAATGAGAGAAGTAGAAGGTAAACAGCTTTATAATATAATAAAAGAACAAATCTTACATATTATGAACTTGGTTGAACAGATTTCACTTTTAGCTCCTACTGTCATTCAAAATTACCGTGATAGAATGATTAAAAAAGTGAGCGAATATGTTTCTGATACCATTGATGAAAGTAAATTTATAACTGAAGTCGCAATCTTTGCTGAGAAAGCAGACATTAATGAAGAGATAACAAGACTAAAAAGTCACGCAAGTCAGTTTATCGATACTCTTCAAAATAGTGGTGCAGTTGGAAGAAAGCTTGATTTCATTGTACAAGAAATGAATAGAGAAATTAATACAATTGGTGCGAAAGCGAATGACGAAAGCATTTCAATACTTGTAGTTGATATTAAGAGCTTGTTAGAAAAAGTAAAAGAGCAAGTTCAGAATATTGAATAGAAAATTTCATTTCCTGATTATGAAAGACTTCTAGCGGTAAAAATAGATTTTAGGGAAGTATTGGGGGAGCATGGATGAACATTAAATTAATTAATATAGGATTTGGAAATATTGTTTCTGCTAATCGTATTATCTCAATTGTAAGTCCAGAATCTGCTCCTATCAAAAGGACCATTCAAGAAGCTCGGGATCGAGGTATGTTAATTGATGCAACATATGGTAGAAGAACCCGTGCCGTGATTATTATGGACAGTGACCATGTGATACTCTCTGCTGTACAACCAGAAACAGTAGCTCAACGATTAACAAATAAAGATGACATACAAGATGAAGGGTAGGTATCATTAAATATTATGACTGAAAGAGGATTACTAATTGTCCTTTCCGGACCGTCAGGAGTTGGAAAGGGAACTGTTCGTAAGGAACTGTTTTCACAGCCTGATACTAAACTACAATATTCAATTTCAATGACAACAAGAAGTCCCCGTGATGGTGAATTAGATGGGATCGATTATTTTTTTAAATCTAGAGAAGAATTTGAAAATCTAATTGAGGCTGATAAATTATTAGAATGGGCAGAATATGTAGGGAACTATTATGGAACACCGGTTGATTATGTTGAAGAAACCTTGCAAAAAGGAAAAGATGTCTTTTTAGAGATTGAAGTTCAAGGTGCATTACAAGTACGTAAAGCTTTCCCAGAAGGACTGTTTATTTTCTTAATGCCACCTAGCCTTAGTGAATTAAAAAACCGAATTGTTACAAGAGGTACTGAGTCTGAAGACTTAATTAATAATCGAATGAAGGTAGCAAGAGAAGAAATTGAAATGATGGACGCATACGATTATGTGGTAGAGAATGACAAAGTTGAGCTTGCTTGTGATCGTATTATGTCAATTGTTACTGCGGAACATTGTAAAAGGGAAAGAGTATCACGTCGTTATAAAAAGATAATGGAGGCTGAATTTTAATATGTTATATCCATCAATAGATAAGTTAATGAATAAATTAGATTCTAAATACACTTTGGTGACTGTGGCTGCAAAAAGAGCACGTTTAATGCAACAAAACAAAGATCAAAGAATGGTAAAACCTCGTTCTCACAAGTTCGTTGGGAAAGCATTAGAAGAAATAGATGCAGGAGTATTAACTTACACATCTGAAAAAAATGACCATGTTGATACAACTCCAACGACTACTAACGCAGAATAATTTATGAGGGGCTGTCCAATAAGTGCCTGGCACTTTGCACATGGGACAGTCTTTTTTTAATTTTAGGAGAATTTGAAGACGCCTTAAGCTTTAAAGAGAAATTTGAAGATGGGGGATACGTATGCTTAATCAAAAGAAGATTTTGCTTTGTGTGAGTGGTGGGATTGCTGTTTATAAGGCAGCAGCATTAACAAGTAAATTAACACAGGCAGGTGCAAACGTAAAAGTTGTTATGACAGAATCTGCCAAAGAGTTTGTCTCACCACTTACTTTTCAGGCACTATCACGGAACGATGTATTTTACGATACATTTGATGAAAAGGACTCGCGAGTAATTGCACATATAGATTTGGCAGATTGGGCAGATTTAGTGATTGTTGCTCCTGCAACTGCTAATATCATCGGGAAACTTGCAAATGGTTTGGCAGATGATATGGTAACGACAACACTATTAGCAACAACTGCTCCAGTTTGGATCGCTCCTGCAATGAATGTACATATGTATGATCATCCAGCTGTACAAAAAAACATCCTTACACTTGCAAACTATGGATATCGTTTTATTGAGCCCTCAGAAGGGCATCTTGCGTGTGGATATGTTGGAAAGGGAAGGTTAGAAGAACCTGAAAAAATTCTTGAGATTCTGAATTCCTTCTTCGATACTTCAACAGATCGTTTGAAAGGTAAGAGAGTGCTAGTGACTGCAGGACCAACGAGAGAGATGATTGATCCTGTTCGGTTTGTATCGAACCATTCAACAGGGAAGATGGGTTATGCAATTGCAGAGGAGGCAGCAAAATCAGGAGCAGAAGTGCTTTTAATTTCAGGTCCAACTAGCCTTCCAGTGCCTACAAATGTAAAGATTATTCATATTGAGACAGCACAAGAGATGTTTGAACAAGTTATGGCAGTTTATGAAAATGTCGATCTTGTTATAAAAACCGCTGCTGTCGCAGATTATCGTCCAACGATAGTGATGAATAATAAAGTGAAAAAACAACCAGGCAACATTAATATAGAGATGGAAAGAACAATTGATATTCTAAAAACCCTTGGTGATCAGAAGAGAGGACAGCTCTTAGTTGGTTTTGCCGCTGAAACTGAACATGTAGAAGAGTATGCCAGAAAGAAATTAAATTCCAAAAACTTAGATATGGTTGTTGCGAATAATCTAACAGAGGCAGGTGCTGGTTTTGCATCTGAGACGAATATTGTGACGATGTATAAAAAGGATGGTACATCTACTAAGTTACCACTATTATCAAAGAAAGAAGTGGCTAAATGTATTATAGAAGAGGCTTCTAAACTATTAATGGATGAAAGTCGATGAAGACAGCACGTGTAGTAGTTGATGTTCCGGCCATGCAAACTGATCGTCTATTTGACTACTTGATTCCTCCAAAGTGGAACGATCTTATCGCACCAGGAATGCGAGTAATTGTTCCATTTGGTCCAAGAAAGGTTCAAGGGTTTGTAATGGAGATTAGTGAGACAACAGAAATCGAGAAATTAAAGGAAATCCATACAATTTTAGATTTAACTCCAGTTTTAACAAAGGAACTATTAGATGTAGGTAACTGGTTAACTGAGAAGACACTTAGTTTTAAGATATCAGCACTACAAGTCATGTTACCGGCTGCTATGAGAGCAAAATATGAAAAGGAAATTCGATTGACTTCAAATGAATTTTTGGAGAAGTTGGACCCAGTAATTAGTAAATGGTTTCAAATCAATCATGTAGTACCTTGGGAGCAAGTGGAGAAAAGCAATGAACTTACATTATTCCAAAAGGCAATACAGTCAGGTTCATTAGAAGTCGTTTACAAAGTAAAAGACCGTGCCTCCAAAAAGACAGTAAGGCATGTTTTACCAGTCTTATCAAAAGAGGAATTAATGGAGCTGTTAAAAACTCTTCCATCACAAGCAATAAAACAAAAGGAAACGATTGAATACTTTATAAAAAAACCTGATTCAGTTGAAATAAAAGACTTATTGAATATAGTAAATGGTACAGAGGCTTCGATCAAAACGCTTATTAAAAAAGGTGTGTTAAAACAGGTTAATGTTGAATCCTATAGAGATCCTTTTGAACATCATCACTTTGAACCAACTACTCCTCTACCGTTAACGAAAGAACAAACAAAGGTCATTACACCAATCCTACAATCCATTGAAGAAGATCAACATGAAGTATTTTTATTATATGGTGTAACGGGAAGTGGAAAGACTGAGGTATATTTGCAGTCAATCGAAACTGTGCTAAAAAAAGGACAAGAAGCAATTGTGCTTGTCCCAGAAATTTCCTTAACACCACAGATGGTCAAACGTTTTAAAGGACGATTCGGATCAAAGGTGGCTGTATTACATAGTGGATTAGGTACGGGTGAGAAGTATGATGAATGGAGAAAGATTCACCGAAAAGAAGTGAGTGTTGTTGTCGGTGCAAGGTCAGCTGTTTTTGCGCCGTTTGAAAATGTTGGAATTATTATTATTGATGAAGAGCATGAGACAAGCTATAAACAAGAAGACAATCCTCGGTACCATGCAAGGGATGTTTCTATATTTCGAGGACAATACCATAATTGCCCTGTAATTTTAGGTAGTGCAACCCCAACTCTAGAATCCTTTGCTAGAACTTCCAAGGATGTGTATAAATTACTAACATTAAGGGAAAGGGTGAATGATAGACCCTTACCAACAGTAGAGATTGTTGATATGCGTGAGGAATTAAAGGGCGGTAACCGGTCTATGTTCTCCACATCTCTATTTGAAAAATTAAATGATCGATTAGAAAAGAAGGAGCAATCGGTTCTCCTATTAAATCGAAGAGGCTATTCTTCATTTGTAATGTGTCGTGACTGTGGATTTGTAATGAATTGTCCACATTGTGATATTTCCTTAACATATCATCGTTCAAGTCAGTCGCTTAAATGTCATTATTGTGCACATGAAATTCCGATGCTTAAGACATGCCCTGAGTGTGATAGTGAGCATATTCGTTTTTTTGGAACTGGAACACAAAAAGTAGAGGAAGAATTAACAAAGATACTTCCCCAGGCAAGAGTCATACGGATGGATGTAGATACCACTAGTAGAAAAGGTGCGCATGAGCGACTTCTGAATGATTTTGGTGAGAGGAAAGCTGATATCTTACTTGGCACTCAAATGATTGCTAAGGGTCTAGACTTTCCTTATGTCACATTGGTCGGTGTTTTAGCTGCTGATACGATGTTGCATCTACCCGACTTCCGATCATCTGAAAAAACGTTTCAATTATTAACTCAAGTTAGTGGAAGAGCCGGAAGACATGAGTTGCTTGGAGAAGTCGTTGTACAGACTTATACACCAGAACATTATAGTATCCAATTAGCAAGTCATCATGACTATGATTCTTTCTACCAAAACGAAATGTCGATAAGAAGACAACATGCATATCCACCCTATTATTTTATGGCATTATTATCCATTTCGCATCCGGAGGTATTAAAGGTAGTTGAGGTGGCAGAGAAAATTACTTCTCATTTACGTAATTCTTTGTCAGAACAAGCGATTATTTTAGGGCCTGTTGCTTCACCAATTCCAAGGATCAATAATAGATATCGGTATCAATGCATGATAAAATACAAGCAAGAACCGAACTTAACGAAGCTTTTGAAACAAATCTTAACAAGATATCAAAGAGAAATCTCAGGCAAAGGGCTTGGTCTCTCTTTTGATCTTAATCCATACATTTTAATGTAACGATAAATATAAATTTCTTACTCTATGGTAATAATTAGTAGTATTACTACACGAGAATACTTGCATTTGGAGGAACAGTTTTGCCTTTATTAAAAATTGTTGAGCACCCATCAGAAATACTAGAAAAAAAATGTGAAAGGGTAACGAGCTTTGATCAAGCTTTAACCAAGCTATTGAATAACATGTATGATACAATGCTTGAGGCAGATGGTGTGGGTTTAGCAGCACCGCAAATTGGTGTAACCAAGCAAATTGCAATCGTTGATATTGGTGATAAACATGGGCGTATTGACCTTATTAATCCATCTATTATCTCTTTTAGTGGTGAACAAACAGGACCTGAGGGGTGTTTAAGTTTTCCAGGATTATTTGGAGAAGTTAGTCGTTCCCAGACAATTCATGTTAGAGCTCAAAACCGTCGAGGCAAGACATATACACTTGAGGCAAGTGGGTTTCTAGCAAGAGCGATTCAACATGAGATTGATCACTTGAATGGAATCTTATTTACATCAAAGGTCTTAAGATATTACGAAGAAGGCGAATTAGAAGGGTAGGATTGTAAATGGAAAGAATAGTATTTATGGGTACTCCCGATTTTTCAGTACCCGTTCTTAGGCAACTAATTGAAGATGGATACCATATTGTTGGTGTAGTGACACAGCCAGATCGTCCTGTTGGTAGGAAGAGAGTGTTAACACCACCTCCTGTGAAAGTAGAAGCTTTAAAGCATAATATTCCAGTGCTACAGCCTGAGAAAATTAAGGAAGAAAGTGAATTAACCAAGGTATTAGAGCTCAAACCAGATCTCATTGTTACAGCAGCATTTGGACAAATACTTCCACAAGAAATTTTAGAAGCACCAAAATATGGTTGTATTAATGTACATGCTTCCCTACTTCCTGAATTAAGAGGGGGAGCGCCAATACATTATGCAATTATAGAAGGGAAGGAAAAAACGGGTGTAACAATTATGTATATGGTCAAGAAGCTTGATGCAGGTGATATTCTTACTCAAGTGGAGGTTCCAATTTTAGAAGATGACCATGTAGGTTCTCTTCATGATAAATTGAGTGCAGCAGGTTCAAAGCTATTATCTGAAACAATTCCCCTACTTCTTGATGATAAGATTATTCCTATTAAACAGGACGATTCCAAAGCTACATTTGCTTCAAATATTAAAAGAGAGCAAGAAAAAATAGATTGGTCTAGAAAAGGTAATGATATATACAACCACATCCGTGGTTTACATCCGTGGCCAGTAGCATATACCACATTCCAAGGTGAGGTTGTTAAGTTATGGTGGGCAGAAAAAATTCCAACGAATCGTTCGTCAAATGCTGAAGCTGGAGTAATTACAGAGATTGAGGATAGGGGCATAATCATTTCAACTGGAGATGCTACTTACATAAGAATTAAAGAATTACAACCTGCTGGTAAAAAACGAATGACTGCTGAACAATTCTTAAGAGGGTCAACAATTAAAGTCGGAGATAAGTTAGGGTAAAAAAATGGCAAATAAAAATGTTAGAGAAGTAGTGCTTGAAATCTTACTATCAATTGAGAAAAATCAAGCTTATAGTAATTTATTATTAAATAAAATGATACAAAAGCATGAATTATCAAGTAAAGATACTGGGTTATTAACAGAGATTGTATATGGAACAATCCAAAGAAGAGATACACTTGACTTCTATTTATCTCCTTTTGTTAATAATAAAAAGAAAGTTGAAAATTGGGTAATTGTTTTATTGCGCTTATCATTATACCAAATGGTCTATTTAGATCGAATACCAGAGCGTGCAGTCCTTTTTGAAGCAGTTGAAATTGCTAAAAAAAGAGGGCATAAAGGAATTGCATCGATGGTGAATGGCGTATTAAGAACGATTCAGCGTAATGGCTTACCAAGTACAGAGGATATCTCAGACCCAATTGAGAAATTATCAATCGAAACAAGTCATCCTACATGGCTAGTTTCCCGTTGGGTTAAGTCATTTGGCTATGAAAATGCTAAGAAGATGTGTGAAGTCAATCTTGTACCACCAATCCATAGCGCTAGAGTGAATATGACCAAAACAACAGTTGATGAGGTGTTAGAAACACTAAAGTCAGAGGGTATTGAAGCAAGTGTGGGAGACCTTTCACCAAATAGTATAAAAATAAATAAAGGAAATATCGCTCATTCCAACTTGTTTAAAGCTGGATTAATAACAATACAGGATGAGAGTTCCATGCTAGTTGCTCACGCTCTTGGACTCGAAAATGGTGATGTGGTGCTGGATAGTTGTGCAGCTCCTGGTGGTAAGACAACACATATTGCGGAGTTACTCGAAAATAGTGGTTCGGTTACCTCACTTGATCTTCATAACCATAAAATAAAACTCATTGATGAACAAGTGAGCAGGTTAGGACTAACTAATGTTCATACAAAAGCAATGGACAGTCGTTCAGTTGGAGAGCATTTTGAAAATGAAACATTTGATAAAATATTAGTGGATGCACCTTGTTCTGGTTTTGGGGTAATACGTAGAAAGCCTGACATCAAATATGCAAAAAGCGAACAGGACATTCATCAATTGAAAAAGGTTCAAAAATCAATTTTAGATGCAGTAGCTCCTCTCGTGAAAAATGGAGGAACACTCGTCTATAGTACATGCACTATTGACGAAGAAGAAAACGAACAAGTAGTAAAAGAGTTTCTAGATTTTAATCCGAGTTTTCAATTGGACAGTGAACTCTCAAACAGACTTCCTGAAAAAGTGAAGGAATATGTTTCAAATGGAAAAGTACAGCTACTACCTCATTATTTTGGTACGGATGGATTTTTTATTGCTAGTTTTAGAAAGCAGGTGTAAAGTTAATGGAAGAAGTAAAAACAACAGTGACATCTACAGAGAAAGATAATAAGAAGCCATCAATTTACACTCTTCAGTTAGAAGAGATGAAAACTTGGCTAAGTGAAAATGGAGAAAAACCCTTCAGAGCGACTCAAATTTTTGAATGGTTATATGAAAAAAGAGTGTCTAATTTTGAAGAGATGAGCAATCTATCAAAGGAATTAAGACAAAAATTAGCAGCACATTTTAATTTCACTACATTAAAGACATTAATTCAGCAAACATCAAAAGATGGAACTATGAAATTCTTATTTGAACTTCATGATGGCTATTCAATTGAAACGGTTTTAATGCGCCATAATTATGGTAATTCTGTTTGTGTAACAACCCAAGTTGGTTGTCGTATTGGTTGTACATTCTGTGCCTCTACTTTAGGTGGTTTAAAAAGAAATCTTGAGGCAGGGGAAATTGTTGCACAGGTTGTAAAAGTTCAACAAGCACTGGACGAACTGGATGAACGTGTTAGTCATGTAGTTATAATGGGAATCGGTGAACCTTTTGATAATTATGATGAAATGTTATCCTTCTTAAAAATTATAAACCATGATAAAGGATTGAACATTGGAGCTAGACACATTACTGTTTCAACAAGTGGGATTATCCCTAAAATTTATCAATTTGCGGATGAAAACCTACAAATCAATTTTGCATTATCACTACATGCCCCAAATAATGATATTCGTGGAAAGCTAATGCCAATAAATCGTGCATATAACCTACCTGACCTTATGAAAGCAATCCGTTATTATGTTGATAAAACAGGTAGACGTGTTAGCTTTGAGTATGGCTTATTTGGAGGAGTTAATGATCAAGTAGAACATGCAGAAGAATTAGCACAATTAATAAAAGGTATTAATTGTCATGTGAATTTAATTCCTGTAAACTATGTTCCTGAAAGAGACTACGTAAGAACACCAAAGGATCAAATCTTTGAGTTTGAGAAAACATTAAAAAAACATAAAGTAAATGTGACGATTCGCCGAGAGCATGGTCACGATATAGATGCTGCTTGTGGACAACTGCGTGCAAAGGAGCGAAAAGAGGAGACGAGGTGAAGCAATGAAATCGGTATGTTTATCTGACAGGGGAAAAGTGAGACCACATAATGAAGATAGCTGTGGTGTATTTAAGAATAATGATGGTTTAACATTAGCTGTTGTTGCTGATGGAATGGGTGGTCATCGTGCTGGGGATGTTGCTAGTTCAATGGCAACCTCTTTACTAAAGGAAAGATGGGAACAATCTAGTGACATTGAAACCCCAGAACATGCTGAAAAATGGTTACAAACCAATATTTCAAGATTAAATTCTGAATTGTACAAGCATTCACAGGAAAATAGTGAATGCTTGGGTATGGGGACAACCATAGATGCTGTTATTTGTTCTAACACATTTGCGACAATTGCACATATAGGCGATAGTCGCTGTTATCTATCAAATACAAATGGTTTTAATCAATTAACAAATGACCATACACTAGTAAATGAACTGGTGAGATCTGGTCAAATTTCCAAAGAAGATGCTGAACATCATCCAAGAAAGAATGTAATTCTCAGAGCGTTAGGAACGGAACAAACAGTTGAAATTGATATGAAAACCATTATTTTCGAAGAAGAAGATATGCTTCTTTTATGTTCAGATGGATTAACAAATAAAATACCTGAATTAGAGCTAAAATCTATTCTACATACGAATGAAGAATTGGAACAGAAAGCACAATTGCTCGTTCAAATGGCAAATGATAACGGTGGGGAAGATAACATCACACTTGTCATTGTTCAGTATCCGTCTATGAGTGAAAGTGGGTGATGGGAATGCTCATTGGAAGACGATTAAGTGGCCGCTATAAAATACTTGAGGTCATTGGTGGCGGTGGAATGGCAAATGTCTATTTAGCAAGGGATGTTATTCTTGAAAGAGATGTTGCCATTAAAATCCTGCGCCTAGATTTTTCAAATGATGAAGAATTAATTAAGCGCTTTAGACGAGAAGCTCATTCTGCCACTAGTTTGGCACACCCAAATGTTGTAAGTATTTTTGATGTAGGTGAAGAAAATGATATCTACTACATTGTCATGGAATATGTACCAGGCAAGACTCTTAAACAGTACATACAAAAATATGCACCACTTGATTCAAAGGAAGCCTTAGAAATTATCCAGCAATTAACTTCGGCAATTGCTCATGCACACAATAATCATATAGTACACCGAGATATTAAACCACAGAACATCTTAGTCGATAATGATGGAACCGTCAAAGTAACCGATTTTGGAATTGCTGTTGCACTAAGTTCAACAACCATTACACAAACTAATTCGGTTTTGGGTTCTGTTCATTACCTCTCTCCTGAGCAAGCCCGTGGAGGAATGGCAACTAATAAATCAGATATTTATTCATTAGGCATTGTTTTATTTGAATTGTTGACTGGAAGGGTACCTTTTGATGGAGAGTCTGCTGTTTCAATTGCCTTAAAGCATTTACAATCAGAGACACCATCACCTAAGAGATGGAATCCTTCTATTCCACAAAGTGTGGAAAATATCATCTTAAAAGCGACTGCAAAAGATCCCTTTCACCGCTATGGGACAGTTGAGGAAATGGAAGAGGATATCAGAACAGCTTTTAGTCCTAGTAGGATGAATGAAGAACGTTTCGCAACTCCAGAGGATAATGAAGTAACAAAGGCAATTCCTATTATTAGAAATGAACCTATTGACCATAATGAGACAGTTGTTCGTAAGAACATGGCAGACAAGAACGAACCGAATAAAAATCAAAACAAACCAAAACCACGTAAAAAGAAAAATAAACTTTTTGTGATTCTTTTAACCGTTTTTCTACTTATTTCTGCTGCAGCAGTTTCCTCGGTAACCATTATTCCTTATCTTCTGTTACCTAAGGAAGTAGTCATTCCAGACCTAACCAATATGGAATACGAAGAAGCTTTAAATGAGTTAGTTGAGTTGAAGTTGAAAATAGAGGATCCTATTGAACAATCTCACGAAGAAATAGCAGAGGGATTTGTCATTAAAACGGTCCCTAAGGCAAACTCGACTGTTCGAGAAGGTTCTAGTGTAACCATATACGAAAGTACGGGAAAAGAAAAGGAAGAGTTTGGTCAATATGAAGGGTTAGATATTGAAGAGGTCAAAGGTCGTTTGAAAGAGTATATATCAATCAATATTGAGAGAATACATCATGAAAGTGATCCAGGTACGATTATTTCGCAATCCATTAAGGAGGGTGAAATGGTGGTTCCTAGTGAGACAGAAGTGACATTTGAGGTAAGTGAAGGACCACCTAAGATCGAATTAAGCAGGTTAATTGGTTGGACAAAAGAATCTGTGGATGAATACACATCAAAAAATGAGTTAAATGTTAATAGTGATGAACAATATTCTGATGATGTAGCTAAAGGAACTGTGATTTCACAATCTCCAGAGCCGGGTACTGAATTAAATCGAAAAGATACGATTGAAGTGGTCTATTCTCTAGGAATGGAAGAGAAAAAACCGAAAGAAAAAAAAGTTGAAATTTCAATCCCTTATAATCCTTCAGAGGAAGGGACACCACAGCAAGTTGTCTTAAATATTGAGGATGCCGAACATTCTCTATCAGAGGTATATGAGAGTTTTGAAATTACACAACCGGAAACAAGGACCATTACTTTTCTGGTACCCTATGGGAAAAACGCTCGATACTTACTTATTATTGATGGAATCCCGGTTGATAATAGGGAAATTCCATATGAAGATGGTTAATTACAAGGAGTGAAATTATGCCAGAAGGCAAAATTATTAAGGCTTTAAGTGGCTTTTATTATGTATTAAATCATGATCATGAAATAATACAATGCCGTGGACGGGGAGTGTTTCGTAAAAACAAGGTGAACCCTCTGGTGGGAGACCATGTTGTTTATCAAGCGGATAATTCGACTGAGGGATATATCTTAGAAGTAAATGATCGTAAAAACGAATTAATCAGGCCACCTATTGCAAATGTTGACCAAGCAATTCTCGTTTTCTCCGCAGTTGAGCCTGATTTTAGCCCGTTATTATTAGATAGGTTCCTTGTGTTAATAGAAGCAAATAACATCCAACCAGTCATTTGTATCAGTAAAACTGATTTGGTCCCAGAAGATAAAAAAGAGAAAATCTCTAATTTCGCACAGGACTATAAAAAGGTTGGCTATGAGGTAATTCTAACCTCTACTATTGATAAAGATGGTGTCCAAGTTTTACTCCCATTACTTCAAGAGAAAATTTCAGTGTTTGCTGGTCAATCAGGTGTAGGGAAATCATCTCTACTTAACGTTCTTCGCCCTGAACTTGGGTTGAAAACTGATAATATCTCTTCCCACCTTGGTAGAGGAAAACATACTACAAGGCATGTTGAATTGATTGAGGTAGGGACAGGGTTAGTTGCTGATACCCCAGGCTTTAGTTCTTTAGAATTTACGGATTTAGAGGTGGAAGATTTGAATTACTGTTTTCCAGAAATCGAGGAACACAGTAAAGGTTGTAAATTCAGAGGTTGTACACATACCTCTGAACCGAAATGTGCGGTTAAAAATGAACTAGAAACAGGAGAAATTCAGCAATATAGGTATGATCATTATGTACAATTTATCGAAGAAATTAAAGATAGAAAGCCGAGGTATTAAAGGATTATGGTGAAAATCGCACCGTCAATACTATCTGCAGATTTTTCAAAATTGGGTGAGGAGATCAAGGATGTAGAGCGAGGAGGAGCAGATCTAATACATGTCGATGTAATGGATGGTCATTTCGTTCCTAATATAACGATTGGTCCCTTAGTAGTTGATGCAATTAGACCTGTTACAGATCTGCCTTTGGATGTACATTTAATGATAGAGAATCCTGATCAATTTATTCCTGACTTTGCTAAAGCTGGGGCAGATTATATCACTGTCCATGTAGAAGCTTGTCGACACCTTCATCGAACAATTAACTTAATAAAATCATTTGGTGTAAAAGCAGGTGTTGTTCTGAATCCGGCAACACCGATTGAATCCATTAAACACATCATTGAAGAAATTGATATGGTTTTATTTATGACTGTTAATCCAGGGTTTGGTGGTCAATCGTTTATTGCATCAGTCCTTCCGAAAATGAAGGAACTATCTACCATCATTAAAGAAAAAGGACTTAACGTTGAAATCGAAGTTGATGGCGGAGTAAATGAACAGACAGCTAAACTTTGTGTTGAAGCGGGAGCAACTATACTGGTAGCAGGTTCTGCTGTTTATAATACAGATGATCGTAAGTTGGCTATTGCTAAAATTAGAGGGAATTAATTTTTTAAGGCGAGAATTCTATTAAGAATTCTCGTCTATTTTTTATTTTATCGTCATATTATGGTAGTAGTTCCACTATGTATTAGTATTGAACTTATATATAAAATAGGTACTTTTTCATTCCATGATGGCATATTAATGGTGTTAAGAAGCTTAGATATATCAGAAGCATCAATAAAGTGTCATGGTACTCTTTTTTCTTTTTTGAATATACTATAAAGAATAAAGCTGGATTACATTATTAGAAAAAAGATCGTGGAAACTTGTGTTGAGGAGGGAAATTATGAAATTTTATACGATTAAATTACCGAGGTTCCTAGGTGGTATTGTTCGTGCAATGTTAGGGTCTTTCAAAAAAGGATAAGAAAAAGCACCCTTTTACAAGGTGCTTTTCTTTTGTGGAGTATGTAGAGTTGGGGTAAGTTTATGTACAAATAAAGAAAAGTCGCATTTGCGACTTCTTTTTTTGTTTATATAGTATTAAACTCGCTCAACTTTACCAGATTTAAGAGCTCTTGCTGATACGTATACGCGTTTAGGTTTTCCATCTACTAAAATACGAACTTTTTGAAGGTTTGCACCCCAAGTACGTTTGTTAGCATTCATAGCATGTGAACGAGCATTTCCTGAACGAGTTTTTTTACCTGTAATTACACATTTGCGTGCCATATGTTTCCCTCCTTACTTGCAAAAACTAACCATACAGTTTCCATATATACTTTTATGAAAATCACTTATCTAATTTATCACACCTAAAATGATAATGCAATACTTATAAGGTTATTGAAACAGTTGATATCATATATTTTATTATATGCAGTATAATAAGGGAGAGTAAAAAAGCTAATCATTTATAGGTTGTTACAATTCATCGTATAGAAAAGAAATTAAATAGGTTGTATAAAGTCTAAAAAGAACTTATGTAAAGGGAATAACTTTCAAAAAGAGCCTGGTTATAGTAAAATGACTATAGCCAAAGGTGAACAATCCAAGGGGGGAACTAATATGTCCATCGAATTAAAAACGAAGTACGGACAAATTGATATATCAACAGATGTAATTGCAATAATTGCTGGCGGAGCTGCAATTGAGAATTACGGAATTATCGGAATGGCTTCTAAGAATCAAATTAAAGATGGAATTACTGAAATTTTAAAGAAAGAAAACTTTAAACGTGGTATTATTGTTCGTCAGGAAAATGATGAAGTACATATTGACATGTATATTATAGTTAGCTACGGTACAAAAATTTCAGAGGTTGCCCACAATGTTCAAACAAAGGTCAAATATACATTAAGCCAAACTGTAGGACTAGCTGTAGATTCGGTTAATATTTTTGTGCAAGGTGTTCGTGTGACGAACCCGTAAAGAGGAGGAAAAAGTCTGTGTCTATTACAAGTTTAGATGGAAAACGTTTCGCAGAAATGATTATCAAAGGTTCTGCTCATTTATCAAACAATGCAAAATTGGTTGATTCTTTAAACGTTTTCCCTGTTCCAGATGGTGATACTGGTACTAACATGAATTTATCAATGACATCTGGTGCAAAAGAGGTAAAAAACAACGTTTCAACACATGTTGGTAAAGTTGGATCTGCTCTTGCCAAAGGGCTACTAATGGGAGCAAGGGGGAACTCGGGTGTTATTTTATCCCAGTTGTTCAGAGGTTTTGCCAAGGCGATAGAACCTAAAGACACCATCAGTGCTCGCGAGTTTGCATTAGCATTAGAAGCAGGTGTTCAGACTGCCTATAAGGCTGTTATGAAGCCTGTAGAGGGTACGATTCTAACTGTTGCAAAGGATGCGGCAAGGCATGCAGTGACTGTTTCTGAAACGGAAAACAACTTAGTCAATTTAATGACTGAAGTTGTCAAAGAAGCACAAGCTTCTCTTAATCGTACTCCAGACTTGTTACCTGTACTAAAAGAGGTAGGAGTAGTTGATAGCGGTGGGCAAGGATTACTATTTGTATATGAAGGGTTCTTAGCTGAGCTAAAAGGAGAAGATTTACCAGATAGTCAATCCAAACCATCTTTAAAGGAACTTGTTAGTGCGGAACATCACCGTACTGTCCAAAGTCATATGAATACGGAAGATATTGAGTTTGGATATTGCACAGAGTTTATGGTGAAAATAGACAAAACTAAGCCAAAAGGAAAGGCTTTTGATGAAGAGGTATTTCGTCAAGACCTCAGTAAGCATGGTGACTCTTTATTAGTCATTTCAGATGAAGAGTTAGTGAAAGTGCATATACATGCTGAACATCCTGGTGAGGTTCTTTCGTATGGACAGAAATATGGTAACCTAATCAATATGAAAATTGAAAATATGAGAGAACAACATAGTAATCTTCTATATGAAGAAGACGAATACATTGAAGAAGCACCTAAGGTAAATGTGAAAAAAGAAAAACAAAATTATGGTATAGTAACAGTAGCGATGGGGTCTGGAATAGCAGAGATGTTTACAAGTCTTGGTGCACATGCTGTCATCGAAGGTGGTCAGACAATGAACCCAAGTACAGAGGATATTCTTAAAGCAATCGAAGAAATTCATGCGGAGAATGTTTACATCCTCCCAAATAACAAGAACATTATTATGGCTGCAGAGCAAGCCGCATCTGTTGCTGAAGGAAACGTAGTGGTTGTTCCTTCTAAAACAGTACCTCAAGGTATGGCAGCAATGCTTGCTTTCAATCCTTCAATCGACTCTGCACAGAATAAAGAATTAATGAGTGAGGCATTAGGACATGTTAAGACAGGTCAAATCACTTATGCAGTTCGAGATACAAATATTGATGGTATTGAAATCACAAAAGATGATTTTATGGGCATTGCAGAAGGTAAGATTATTACAACTGATAAAGATAAAGTCACTGTAGCTAAGAACTTATTAGATGAAATGATTGATGAGGATGACGAGATTTTAACATTACTTGTTGGACAGGAGACTTCTGATGAGGAAGTTAGTCAACTTGTTGAGTTTATTGAAGGAAAATATGAAGATATTGAAATTGAAGTTCATAACGGAAACCAACCGTTATATAATTTCATCTTCTCAATTGAATAATTTTTCTAAAAAATAGAAGGTTAATCCCTTCTATTTTTACTGTTTGTAGAAGATGTCCATGTAGAGGAGGAGACGCATATTGAAATACAAAAGTGTATTCGATATCATTGGGCCAGTTATGATTGGTCCATCCAGTTCACATACAGCAGGAGCTGCTCGTATTGGACGTGTGGCAAGAAGTCTGTTTGCTAGGGAACCGAAATGGGCAAAGATCTCCTTTTATGGATCTTTCGCTAGTACTTACAAAGGGCATGGTACTGATATTGCAATCGTCGGTGGTTTGTTGGACTTCGATACTTTTGATGAGAGAATTAAGACGTCTCTGAAGATTGCGTCAGATTTAGGAATTGAAATAGAAATAATTGAAGAAGATGCTGTCACTGATCACCCGAATACAGCAAGAGTTTATATTGGTGATGATGAGGGTGTTCTTGAATTAGTTGGTATTTCAATTGGTGGTGGTAAAATAGAAATTATCGAATTAAATGGGTTTCTATTAAAGCTATCAGGAAATCATCCGGCACTATTAATTGTTCATAATGATAAATATGGGGCGATTGCTGCAGTAGCTAATGTTCTGGCAAAGCACACCATTAATATAGGGCATATGGAGGTTTCCAGAAAAGAAGTTGGTAAACTAGCATTAATGACAATTGAGGTAGATCAAAATATTGATCAAAAAGTTATTAATGAGCTCTCCATCCTTCCAAACATAAATCAAGTTACAAGGATTGTTGATTAACTTTTACAACATTTGAAAAAGGGGGGACGGCTATGTTTCGTAATGTATTGGAATTAGTTAGTCTTGCAGAAAACCAAAATATAAAAATATCAGAAGTTATGATCGCTCAAGAAATGGTTGTTACAGGAAAAACAAGAGAACAAATTATTAAACAAATGGATTTTAATTTAACAATCATGGAGCAAGCTGTCGAAAAAGGTCTCGCTGGAGTAAGATCCAATTCAGGATTAACAGGTGGAGATGCTGTGTTGATGCATAAATATATACAAAAAGGAAACTTTTTATCGGGTGAAACCTTGCTTGATGCTGTTAGCAAAGCTGTTGCAACGAATGAAGTAAACGCGGCAATGGGAACAATTTGCGCAACCCCTACAGCTGGTTCAGCCGGTGTGGTGCCTGGAACTCTTTTTGCATTAAAAGATAAATTAAATCCAACCAAAGATCAAATGATTGAGTTTTTATTTACTGCAGGAGCATTCGGTTTTGTGGTTGCAAATAATGCAAGTATTTCTGGAGCAGCAGGGGGTTGTCAAGCTGAGGTAGGTTCTGCAGCAGGAATGGCGGCGGCAGCAATTGTTGAGATGGCTGGTGGAACACCGCAACAGTCTGCTGAAGCAATGGCGATTACTCTAAAAAATATGTTAGGTTTAGTTTGTGACCCAGTTGCAGGACTAGTGGAAGTCCCTTGTGTAAAGCGAAATGCGATGGGAGCGGCTAATGCGATGGTCGCGGCTGACATGGCATTAGCAGGAATTACAAGTAGAATTCCGTGTGATGAGGTAATTGACGCGATGTTTAGAATAGGGCAAACAATGCCAACAGCATTAAAAGAAACTGCACAAGGAGGTTTAGCGGCAACTCCAACGGCTCGAGAACTAGAAGCGAAGATATTTGGAATGTCGTTAAATAGCTAAAGTGAATAATATATTTGATCGATCAGTTAGTGACATAAAAGGTATTGGGGAAGAAACCTCGGTTCAGTTAGGTGAAATGAATATCTTCACAATTGGTGACTTAATCGAATATTTACCTTATCGATATGAGGACTATCAATTAAGAGATTTAGCAGAAGTGAAACATGATGAGAGAGTAACGGTAGAAGGGCAGATTCATAGTCAACCGCTACTAACTTATTACGCAAAGAAGAAATCTAGACTCACCTTCCGTGTGCTGGTTGGTCGGTATTTAATTAATGCAATTTGTTTTAACCAGCCATACATGAAAAATAAACTCACACTTCATGAAACGGTAACAATTACTGGTAAATGGGATCAACACAGGCAAACGATTACTGTAAATGAACTACATGTGGGTCCAAATGTAAAACAACAATCAATTGAACCTGTCTATTCCATTAAAGGAGATCTATCGGTTAAAGGAATGCGTAGGTTCATTACGATTGCGCTAAAACAATATGGGGAACAAATTACAGAAAATTTACCTACGCCTTTACTTCAAAAATATAAATTACTCCCCAAAAAAGAAGCGATCCGAATCATGCACTTTCCTTCAAATCATCAAGAGTTAAAGCAGGCTCGGAGACGTTTTGTATATGAGGAATTCCTGTTATTTCAATTAAAGATGCAAGCACTTCGTAAATTTGAAAGAGAGGCTAGTGCTGGCACACCGTTACAATTTCAAGAGAGTAAAGTGGCATCCTTCATTAGTGGACTTCCATTTCCATTGACAAACGCACAAGAGCGAGTTAAAAAGGAGATTCTTCATGATTTGAAATCACCTTATCGAATGAATCGTTTGTTGCAAGGGGATGTAGGTTCAGGTAAAACAGTTATAGCTGCAATTGCTTTATATGCAGCAGTATTATCTAAAACACAAGGTGCTTTAATGGTGCCAACTGAAATTCTTGCAGAGCAACATGCACATTCATTAAAAGAATTATTCAATAAAACTGATGTTTGTGTTGAACTGTTGACGAGCTCTATTAAAGGGAAAAAACGCAAAGATATATTAGCAAGGCTTGAGGCTGGGAGTGTTCATATATTAGTTGGCACACATGCGCTCATTCAAGATGAAGTGGTTTTTAAAAAGTTAGGCCTTGTTATTACAGATGAGCAACACCGATTTGGTGTAGGACAGAGAAAAATACTAAGGGAAAAGGGTGAAAACCCTGACGTTTTATTCATGACTGCCACTCCTATTCCAAGAACACTGGCTATTACTGTGTTTGGTGAAATGGATGTATCGATTATAGATGAGTTACCTGCAGGAAGAAAATCGATTGAAACGTATTGGGCTAAGTTAAGTATGCTAGATCGAATCATTAATTTTATTGAAAAAGAACTCGCTAAAGGTAGACAAGCCTATGTAATTTGTCCGCTTATCGAGGAATCTGAAAAGCTTGATGTACAAAATGCTATTGATGTCCATAGTATGCTGTCCTTACATTTTCAAGGGAAATGGAATATAGGATTAATGCATGGACGTTTATCTTCAGATGAAAAAGAAGAGGTCATGAAAAGCTTTAGTGAAAATGTAGTGCAATTATTGGTTTCCACAACTGTTGTTGAGGTTGGTGTTAATGTTCCTAATGCTACATTAATGGTCATTTATGATGCTGAAAGGTTTGGGTTATCGCAGCTTCACCAATTGCGTGGAAGAGTTGGACGTGGAAGTGAACAATCATATTGTATCCTCCTATCAGATCCTAAATCAGAAGTGGGAAAAGAAAGAATGAGAATTATGACGGAAACAAATGATGGGTTTGTTTTATCTGAAAAGGATTTAGAATTAAGGGGTCCAGGTGACTTTTTTGGGAGGAAGCAAAGTGGTGTGCCTGAATTTAAAGTAGCAGATATGGTCCATGACTATCGAGCATTAGAAGTTGCTAGAGAGGATGCCAATAAATTAATTAATTCTCCCGCATTTTGGGAGCATCCAGACTATGAGTTCTTAAGATCATATATCTCAAACTCTGGTATTATTGATGGGGAAAAGCTGGATTAATCCTAAGGAAGTAGATTGTGGATGACATAGACTTTCATCTTGCAATCTGCTTTTTTTAATTATATACTACTATTAGTACCTAGTCATAATAGTTCGGTGGTGTAGTTTTATGAAACGAAATAAAAAAGCACGGCAGGAATTACTTAAAGAAACCATTCAGCATACACCTTTTATCACAGACGAGGAACTTGCTGAAAAATTCTCTGTAAGTGTTCAAACCATTCGATTAGACCGTTTAGAATTGTCTATTCCTGAACTGCGGGAGAGGATAAAGACAGTTGCTGAGATAAATTTAGATAATGAGGTGCGCTCTTTACCAATTGATGAGGTCATTGGAGAAGTAATTGATCTTGTTTTAGATCAAAATGCCATCTCGATTTTTGATGTAACAGGTGAACACGTATTTAAAAGAAATGGAATCGCAAGAGGACATCATTTATTTGCACAAGCCAATTCATTAGCGGTGGCCGTCATTGATGACGAGCTAGCTTTGACTGCAAAAGCAAACATTCATTTCACAAGACAGGTAATGGAAAATGAACGAGTTGTTGCAAAGGCAAAGGTTCACCGTTTAGAACCAGCAAAAGGGAGAACACTAGTAGAAGTGAATAGTTATGTGGGAAATGAATTAGTTTTCTCAGGCGAATTTGAAATGTTTCGTTCGAATAAGACGAAAAGGATGGATTAGTTTAATGAGAATAGCGATTGATGCAATGGGTGGAGATCATGCTCCAAAAGTGATTGTCGAGGGAGCAATGAAAGCGATAGATTCTTTTAAAGATCTTCAGATAACCTTAGTAGGAAATGAATCTAAAATTAGACAATATTTATCGAATGATGAAAGAATATCGATTATACATACAGAAGTGAAAATAGAAGGTGACGACGAACCTGTAAAAGCAGTCAGACGAAAAAAGGATGCATCAATGGTCTTGATGGCATCTGAAGTCAAGGAAGGCAGAGCAGATGCCTGTATTTCTGCAGGAAATACAGGTGCTTTAATGGCTGCAGGATTATTTGTTATTGGACGTATTAAAGGGATTGATCGACCTGCGCTTTCGCCAACTCTACCTACAGTTGATGGTAAAGGCTTCTTAATGTTAGATGTTGGGGCCAATGTTGATGCGAAACCTGAGCATTTACTCCAATATGCAATTATGGGTTCCATCTATGCCGAAAAAGTAAGAGGAATAAAGCAACCGAAAATTGGTTTATTAAATGTAGGAACTGAAGAAGGGAAAGGGAATGAATTAACGAAACAAGCATTCCAATTACTAAGCTCTTCGGATTTATTATTTATCGGTAATGTAGAATCACGAGACCTTTTAGATGGAGCTGCCGATGTAGTAGTCACAGATGGCTTCACTGGAAATATAGCATTAAAAACTCTAGAAGGAACAGCTATGTCAGTGTTCTCAATGTTAAAGTCTGCATTGACTAGCAATATACAAAGTAAACTTGCTGCTGCAGTTCTTAAGCCAAAGCTTAAAGAATTGAAAAATAAGATGGACTATTCTGAACATGGTGGAGCTGGATTGTTCGGATTAAGTGCACCTGTCATTAAAGCACATGGTTCATCGGACGCAACAGCTATTTTTAGTGCCATTCGTCAAACTAGGGAAATGGTTGAAAAAGATGTTTCAGGAACAATAAAACATACGTTAGAACAACTAAACCAGTAATGAGTCATTAAGGAGTGTAAGTTATGGGGAAGATTGCATTTGTTTTTCCAGGTCAGGGTTCACAAACGGTTGGAATGGGAAAAGAATTATCGGAGAACTTTGATGAGGTGGCTGCTGTCTTCAAACAGGCAGATGATCGACTTGGTGAATCACTATCAACATTGATATTTAATGGTCCACAAGAAACATTAACGAAAACAATAAATGCTCAACCTGCATTATTAACAACAAGTATTGCAATTTTACAAAAGTTTAAAGAGGCTGATATTAAGGCGGATTACATGGCAGGTCATAGTTTAGGCGAATATACAGCCCTAGTAGCTGCTGGAGCTTTGACATTTGAGGACGCGATCTATCTTGTAAGAAAACGTGGCGAATTTATGGAAGAGGCTGTACCAGCGGGTAAAGGTACCATGGCAGCAGTACTAGGGATGGATAACATCCTCCTTAAAGAAGTGACAGATGAAGTGGATCAAACAGGCTATCCAGTGCAATTGGCTAACATCAATTGTCCAGGGCAGATTGTTATTTCTGGGTCAACCGAAGGGGTTACAGTAGCCTCTCAGAAAGCGAAAGAAAGTGGTGCAAAACGTGTTATTCCACTTGAAGTAAGTGGTCCATTTCATTCCTCATTAATGAAACCTGCGGCTCTTCAATTAACTGAAGTCCTAGATCAATGTGATATAAAGCAATCAGCTGTACCGGTAATCGCTAATGTGACCGGTAAACAAATGAGTGACAGCGAGGAGATTAAACGAAAGTTAATTGAGCAATTATATTCTCCTGTATTATGGCAACAGAGTGTCGAAGCGATGATTGATCTAGGAGTAGATACATTCATCGAAATTGGTCCGGGAAAAGTGTTATCAGGCCTAATTAAGAAAATAAATCGAAAAGTAACTACATATTCGATAAATGATGAAGAATCATTACAAGCAACAATCGCAAGTATTAAGGGGGATAATTAGATGTTAGTGGGAAAGGTTGCATTAGTAACAGGAGCATCACGTGGTATTGGGCGGGCAATCGCTTTGGAATTAGCTTCACAAGGAGCAAAAGTAGCTGTTAATTACTCCGGTAGTGAAGAAAAAGCAAAAGAAGTTGTTGATGAAATA
The DNA here is from genome assembly GCF_900104555.1 of Litchfieldia salsa. Taxonomy (GTDB): domain Bacteria; phylum Bacillota; class Bacilli; order Bacillales; family Bacillaceae_L; genus Litchfieldia; species Litchfieldia salsa. The sequence continues at coordinate 111,899 of NZ_FNJU01000002.1, read as the reverse complement.
AAAGAAATGGGGCAAGAAGCAATTGCTATTCAAGCAAATGTCGCTGATTCAGACTCTGTTTCAAACATGGTGAAGGAAGTTATTACAACTTTTGGTTCACTTGATATTCTTGTCAATAACGCAGGAATTACAAGAGATAACTTATTAATGAGAATGAAAGAAGAAGAGTGGGATGATGTAATTAATATCAATTTAAAGGGAGTATTTAACTGTACAAAAGCTGTTACTCGCCAAATGATGAAGCAACGACTAGGGCGTATTATCAATATTGCTTCTATTGTTGGTGTTAGTGGAAATGCTGGTCAAGCAAATTATGTAGCGGCAAAGGCAGGGGTTATTGGCTTAACCAAAACAACAGCAAAAGAACTTGCAAGCCGGAATATCACGGTAAATGCTGTTGCTCCTGGATTTATTACAACCGATATGACTGATAAATTATCTGAAGAAATTATTGGGGAGATGCTTAAGCAAATTCCTCTTGCTCGCCTTGGTAATCCTGAGGATATAGCATCAATTGTAACCTTCCTAGCATCTGAAAAAAGTTCATATATAACAGGGCAAACAATCAATGTCGATGGTGGAATGGTGATGTAATAAGAATTTAGGTCAAGCTTGAAGCAAGAATTATTACTAGACCTAGTTTTTATAAATAAAATAATCTATAATGACTTGAGGGGAGGTGAAGAACAATGGCAGAGGTATTAGAAAGAGTAACTAAAATAATCGTAGATCGATTAGGTGTAGACGAATCAGAAGTAAAGCTTGAGTCTTCTTTTAAAGAGGATTTAGGTGCAGATTCTCTTGATGTAGTTGAACTTGTAATGGAACTTGAAGATGAGTTCGATATGGAAATCTCAGACGACGAGGCTGAAAATATTACAACAGTAGGCGACGCAGTGAACTACATAAATAAACTACAAAAGTAAAGCACTTTACTTAAAGTCCCGTTTAAAAACGGGACTTTATCCTATTTTTATTTCACTCGTAGACTGCTTGTGTTTGTTTTTTCGTGGAGGTTAACATGGTAAAGGGTAAAAATTATAACGAGAAAAAGAATAAAGTTATACAAAAATTTAAAGAGTTCCAGGACAAACAGGGCATTTCATTTACTAATGAAAAACTGCTGATCCAGGCTTTTACACATTCATCCTATGTGAATGAGCATCGTAAGAAACCATATGAGGATAATGAAAGATTAGAATTTTTGGGAGACGCCGTCCTAGAATTAACTGTATCTGAGTTTTTGTTCAAAAAATTTCCAATTATGAGCGAAGGTCAGTTAACAAAGATGCGTGCTGCCATTGTATGTGAACCTTCTCTTGTTTCGTTTGCAAATGACCTATCGTTTGGGGAATTTGTACTTCTTGGAAAAGGAGAGGAACTAACAGGTGGAAGAGCAAGGCCAGCACTACTTGCTGATGTCTTTGAAGCCTTCATAGGTGCATTATACTTGGATCAAGGAATTGACCCAGTGTATAAATTTCTGGAGCGAACAGTGTTTCCGAAAATTAACGAAGGTGCTTTTTCTCATGTGATGGATTATAAAAGTCAGTTACAAGAGCTTATACAGCGTGATGGCAAAGGGATGATTGAATATAAGGTCCTACAAGAAAAGGGTCCTGCCCATAATCGCGAATTTGTATCAAAGGTTTCTTTGAATGGTGAGGAGCTAGGAATAGGTTCTGGAAAATCAAAGAAAGATTCTGAACAAAGAGCTGCCCAAATTGCCCTTGATGCATTAAGGCTGAAATAAAGAAGCTTAATGAACCCCAATATAATGGGGTTTTTATATTTTTTAAAGGCTCTTTTTGCAAAGTTTGTTGTTAGACACAGAGTTTGAAATAGTAGAAACAAGCAGGATGAATACACGTAGACTCCTGTGGGACCAGTGGCCAAAGTGAGACCCCACAGGAGCATAAGCGACGAGGAGGCTCACTGGATACCCACCGGACGCGGAGTGTATTCAGCCTGCGGCTTAACAATTTACAAAAAACAGCCTTTTTAAAAGAAAATTAGTTGAGATTAATTTGGCAATGTTGAACATGTTAAAGTATGATAAAATATGTAGGTTAAAGGTATTTAGGACTAGCTGTCTTATAGACTTTTCTTAGACAAACTACCTACCTTCTAAATTAATAATATGTGGTTAAAGGGGGAAACGTATGTTCCTCAAACGTTTAGATATAGTTGGATTTAAATCTTTTGCAGAAAGAATTGCCGTTGACTTTGTTCCAGGTGTAACAGCAGTTGTAGGACCGAATGGTAGTGGTAAGAGTAATATAACTGATGCAATTCGCTGGGTATTAGGTGAGCAATCTGCAAAATCTCTTCGTGGTGTGAAAATGGAAGATATTATTTTCGCAGGAAGTGACAGTCGCAAGGCTTTAAATATCGCTGATGTAACATTAACATTAGATAATAGTGATCAATTCTTACCAATTGATTATCATGAGGTAAGTATCACAAGAAGAGTATTTCGTTCTGGTGAAAGTGAGTTTCTAATTAATAAACAAGCTTGTAGATTAAAAGATATTGTTGATCTTTTTATGGATTCAGGACTTGGAAAAGAGGCTTTCTCAATCATCAGTCAAGGGAAGGTTGAAGAGATACTTAGCAGTAAAGCTGAAGAGCGTAGAACGATTTTCGAAGAAGCTGCTGGTGTATTAAAATACAAGACAAGGAAGAAAAAGGCAGAGTACAAGCTTGCTGAAACGCAAGAAAATTTAAATAGAGTAAATGATATTATTCATGAATTAGAAGGGCAAATTGAGCCTTTAAATATACAAGCTTCCATTGCAAAAGATTATATAGAGAAAAAAGAGGAGCTTGAACATTTCGAGGTGGGGGTTACTGTAGTAGAAATAGAATCATTCCATCAAAAGTGGGAAGATCTGAAACAGCAAATAGAAAAACATACAGAACAAGAATTAACAATGGGGACAATGATTAATAAAAAAGAGGCACATGTTGAACAAATTCGTGATCAAATTGATGGACTAGATGCAATGATTCAAGAGTTACAACAAGTGTTGTTAGTTACAAGTGAAGAATTAGAAAAGCTCGAGGGACGAAAGGAAGTACTGAAAGAACGAAAGAAAAATGGTGATCAAAACAAAGTACAGCTTGAGCAAATGATTACTGAACTCGAAAGTAAGATAGAGCAAACGAATGAAACCATTAGCAATGAAAATATTCGACTGAAGAGTTTAGAAAAAATGATTGAAGAACTGAGAGGCTCACTTAAGGAAAATCAGTCATTATTATCGGTTTATGACGAAAATATTGATGAAAAACTTGAACATCTTAAAAGTGAGTATGTTGAATCTTTAAATAAACAGGCATCTGCAAAAAATGAACTCAGTTATATTCAACAACAATCAACTCAGCAAGAACAAAAAAATAGGCGTCTAGAAGATAGTAATGAGAAATATATAATCGAACGACAAGAGATCAATCAAGAAAAAATGCATCTCCAAACAAAGCTCTCAGTGATTGAGACGGAATTGGCTAATCAAATTAAGAGTTATCGTGAAGTGGTTGATAATCTTGAGAAATTAAAAGGAGTATATGATAAAAAAGAAAAAACATTATATCAAGCCTACCAATACCTTCAACAAACGAAGTCACGTAAAGAGATGCTAGAAGAAATGCAGAATGACTATTCTGGATTCTTTCAAGGGGTAAAAGAAATATTAAAGGAAAGAGATGGCCGTTTGAATGGAATTGAAGGTGCAGTTGCAGAACTACTTACAGTTCCAAAAGATTATGAAACTGCAATCGAGATTGCACTTGGTGCAGCGACACAACATATTGTGGTAGACAATGAAACAAATGCGAGAGCAGCCATTCAATATTTAAAAAAGCACTCTTACGGTAGAGCAACATTCCTGCCTTTAAATGTTATAAAGGAAAGAAGAATGAATGAAGCCCAATTAGAGGTAGTAAAGGGTCATGAATCATTTATTGGTTCGGCAGCTTCATTAATAAAGTATGACTCAAAATATGGTTCTGTTATTTCAAGTTTATTAGGGAATGTACTAGTTACAACTGATTTAAAGGGTGCGAATGAACTTGCTAAAAAGCTTCAATACCGTTATCGAATGGTCACGTTAGATGGTGATGTTGTTAATCCAGGTGGATCAATGACAGGTGGTGCCGTTAAGAAAACGTCAAACTCATTGTTAGGTAGAGGTAGAGAATTAGAAAGTATTATAAAAAAACTTGAAGAAATGGAAGAGAAAACAACTGTTCTGGAAAATCAAGTAAAGGCAGAAAAGAAAATAATTGTTGAACTAGAAGAACGGTTAGAGGGATTGCGTGAATCCGGAGAAACATTAAGGTTAAAAGAGCAATCTTTAAAAGGTCAATACCGCGAAATTGAGCTCAAAGAGCGTAATGTGAATGAACACCTTTCACTGTATGATCATGAAAAGCTGTTGTCCCAGCAGGACCAAATGAGATTGATTGAAAGAAGTAATGAACTTAATGGATTACTTGAAGAAACTGAACTGGAAATCAGTAAACTAAATCAAGAGATTCAGGATTTAACCTCTAAGAGAAATGATGAGCAAACGTCAAAAGAGTCGATTCAGGTTAAAATTACTGACCTTAAAGTAGTGTTGGCAGAGAAGAATCAGCTGTTTCAAAGTCAAAAAGAAAAATTGATGAATCTTGAAACCGAAAATGATGAATCTATTAAGAAATTAGAACGAATGAAGGAAGACTGGAACTTCTTGAATAGTGATTTGGTTACCAACTCATCAGGAGAACAAGAATTAGAAGAAGCAGCACGAAAGAAACTCAACGATAAAAATGAAACACTCAATATGATTAGTGGCCATAGACAAAAACGATTAAATCTTCATACATCTCTAGAGGATATTGAAAGAGAACTAAAAGAAGAAAAACGACAACATAAACAGATTGTCGATGTATTAAAAGATGAAGAGGTTAAGGTGAACCGATTAGATGTAGAACTGGAGAATCGCTTAACCAATTTAAGAGAAGAGTATTTTCTAAGTTATGAAGCAGCTAAGGAAAAGTACCCTCTAGGAATCGACCTTGCTGAAGCGAGAAAGAAAGTAAAGCTAATTAAACTTGCTATCGAAGAGCTTGGGACTGTCAACCTTGGTGCGATTGATGAATATGAGCGTATTTCAGAAAGATTTACATTTCTAACTGAGCAAAAAGAGGATCTAGAAACTGCAAAAGACACCCTTTATAAGGTGATTGATGAGATGGATGAAGAGATGAAGAAAAAGTTTCAAACAACTTTTCTGAACATAAAATCTCATTTTGAAGGTGTGTTTCAGGCTTTATTTGGTGGAGGTAGGGCTGATTTGCGTTTGACAAACCCGGATGATCTACTAAATACAGGTGTTGAAATTGTTGCACAACCTCCTGGTAAAAAGCTTCAAAACCTCGGTCTTCTCTCAGGTGGTGAACGAGCACTTACTGCTATTGCATTACTGTTTTCAATATTAAAGGTGCGACCTGTGCCTTTTTGTATTCTCGATGAAGTTGAAGCCGCACTTGATGAGGCAAATGTATTCCGATTCTCCCAATATTTAAGAAACTTCAGTAGAGAAACGCAATTTATCGTTATCACACATCGAAAAGGGACAATGGAAGAAGCCGATGTATTATACGGTGTTACAATGCAAGAATCAGGAGTATCAAAATTAGTGTCAGTAAAGCTTGAGGATTCTAAGGAATTTGTATAAAAGAAAGGTCGGATCTAATGAGTTTTTTTAAAAAGCTTAAAGAAAAAATTTCAAAGCAAACAGATACGGTTACAGAAAAATTTAAAGAGGGTTTAACCAAAACAAGGGATTCATTTTCAGAACGTGTAAATGATCTAGTGGCTAGGTACCGCAAAGTTGATGAGGAATTTTTTGAGGAACTTGAAGAAATATTAATTGCCGCTGATGTTGGTGTTTCAACGGTAATGGAACTCATCGATCAGTTACAGATGGAAGTGAAACGACGAAATATTCAAGATACAAAAGAGGTTCAAGCGGTGATCTCAGAGAAGTTAATTGAGATTTATCAAGGGGGAGACGAATCTTCACCACAATTAAACATTGAAAGAGAAGGGTTATCCATTATCCTAGTGGTAGGAGTGAATGGAGTTGGGAAAACAACCACAATTGGAAAACTTGCAAATAAACTAAAAAACGAAGGTAAGTCAGTACTTTTAGCTGCAGGTGACACCTTTCGTGCTGGAGCAATTGATCAACTAGAGGTATGGGGTCAAAGAGTTGGGGTTGATGTTATAAAACAGTCAGAGGGTTCAGATCCTGCTGCTGTTATGTTTGATGCCGTCCAAGCGGCTAAGTCAAGAAAAGTCGATGTGCTTATTTGTGACACTGCTGGGCGTTTACAAAATAAAGTAAACCTTATGAAAGAGCTAGAAAAAGTTAAGCGTGTCATTGAGCGCGAATTTCCTGGTGCTCCGCATGAAGTATTGTTAGTCCTAGATGCAACGACAGGACAAAATGCATTAACACAGGCAAAAACTTTCTCAGAAGCTACTGAGGTAACGGGGATCGTATTAACAAAACTGGATGGAACTGCAAAAGGTGGTATTGTTCTAGCCATTCGGAATGAATTGAAAATTCCAGTTAAACTTGTTGGATTAGGTGAGAAAGTTGATGATCTGATGGAATTCAATGCTGAGCAATATGTTTATGGGTTATTTGCTGATTTATTGGATGTATCAGAAACAGAAGAAAAAGAATAAAGGTGTAAAGAAAAAAACTTGACATCTTTTGCTATGAATTGTAAACTATTTACTTGTAAAGGTATTTCACTTAACAAGGGGTGATAACAATGCTTGAAAAGACAACAAGAGTCAACTATTTATTTGATTTCTATCAAACGTTGTTAACTCCAAAGCAGAGTAGTTATATGTCTCTATATTATCTTGACGATTACTCCCTTGGTGAAATTGCAGATGAATATAATGTTAGCCGTCAAGCTGTTTATGATAACATTAAAAGAACAGAGGCTATGCTGGAAGAATATGAAGAAAAACTGTTACTATTTTATAAATTTCAAGAACGACAAAAGATACTAGTTCAGCTAAAATTGATGATTGAAAGTAATGAATTGCCAAAAAAGCTTGAAGAAGTTGTAGAGTCGTTGGAGAAATTAGAATAGGGGGGCGGCATGAATGGCATTTGAAGGATTAGCCGACCGACTGCAGAATACCATTCAAAAGATACGTGGTAAGGGTAAGGTAACCGAAGCGGATGTAAAAGAAATGATGCGTGAGGTTCGTCTTGCACTTCTTGAAGCTGACGTAAACTTCAAGGTTGTCAAAGACTTTGTGAAGCGGGTTAGTGAACGTGCGATTGGACAAGAAGTCATGAAAAGTTTAACTCCGGGACAACAAGTAATAAAAGTTGTTCAAGAAGAGTTAACAGCACTCATGGGTGGAGAACAAAGCAAGATTGCTGTTGCAAAACGACCACCAACTGTCATTATGATGGTAGGATTACAAGGGGCCGGTAAAACAACAACAACAGGAAAACTAGCGAATCTTCTTCGGAAAAAGCATAATCGTAAGCCAATGCTAGTTGCAGCAGATATTTATCGACCAGCTGCAATTAAACAGCTAGAAACATTAGGGAAACAACTGAATATGCCTGTATTCTCTCTTGGTGATCAGGTGAGTCCTGTTGAAATTGCAAAGCAAGCAATTGAAAGGGCGAAAGAAGAGCATCATGATTATGTTTTAATTGATACTGCTGGGCGTCTTCATATAGATGAAGAGCTTATGGATGAACTCGTTCAAGTTAAGGAGATAGCAAAGCCTGACGAAATTTTCCTTGTAGTAGATGCGATGACAGGTCAGGATGCAGTTAATGTTGCAAGTAGTTTCAATGATTTATTAGGTTTAACTGGAGTTGTACTGACTAAGCTTGATGGTGATACACGAGGTGGTGCAGCACTGTCAGTTAAGGCAGTTACAAATACACCAATTAAATATGTGGGTCTTGGCGAAAAGCTAGATGCAATAGAGGCATTTCATCCTGAAAGAATGGCATCCCGTATTTTAGGGATGGGAGATGTACTAACATTAATTGAGAAGGCTCAAAGTTCTGTTGATGAAGAAAAGGCGAAAGAGCTAGAGCAAAAATTTCGTTCAGCATCATTCACATTTGATGACTTTTTAGACCAATTAGGTCAAGTGCGTAAGATGGGTCCATTGGATGAAATCCTAGGAATGCTTCCAGGGGCTAACAAAATGAAAGGCTTGAAGAATGTTCAAGTCGATGATAAACAGATTAGTCATGTCGAAGCGATCATTCAATCAATGACAAAGGATGAAAAAATACATCCCGAGACGATTAATGCTAGTCGCAAAAAAAGAATTGCAAAAGGTAGCGGTAGGACTGTTCAAGAGGTTAATCGACTATTGAAACAATTTGAGGACATGAAAAAGATGATGAAACAAATGACGAGTATGTCAAAAGGAAAGAAAAAAGGGATGAAATTTCCTTTCATGTAAGGAAATTAATCATATGTAAAGAAAAAAGACTTTACAAACGTTAGTGAACTTGCTAATATTATATCTTGTTGAAATATTTTCGGAGGTGCTATTTAAAATGGCAGTTAAAATTCGTTTAAAGCGTATGGGAGCAAATAAATCTCCTTTCTATCGTATTGTTGTAGCTGATTCTCGTTCACCACGTGATGGACGTTTCATTGAGACTGTAGGAACTTACAATCCTGTAAACCAACCTGCAGAAGTTAAGATTAATGAAGAGTTAGCATTAAAATGGTTACAAAATGGTGCAAAGCCATCTGACACAGTTCGCAATTTGTTCTCGCAACAAGGGATTATGGAAAAATTCCATAACGTAAAACTTGGCAAGTAATGAATGTGGACAAGATGAAAGAGTTAATTGAAACGATCGTAAAACCACTTGTTGATCATCCTGAGGAAGTTTCTATCATAGAAACAACTGACGAGCGAAATATCACTTATTTGTTATCAGTTAACAGAGAAGATATTGGAAAGATTATTGGCAAGCAGGGTAGGGTCATTAAAGCGATTCGAACTGTTGTATATGCAGCAGGGACTAGTCATAATAAACGAATTCATCTAGAAATTAACGAATAAGGAAAAAGGGTGAGGGCTAACCTCCCCTTTTTTTAAATTATCTAAAAAAGTGTTTTGTAGGAGTTGAAATGTTTGATGAAAATCATTCAAACGGTGATTGTGAAACAAATTTTAACCGAAAATAGTAAATCATCATTGTTAGAATCCTTTCAACAAAAACAACAACAACTTAAGAAGGAACTCGAACAACTTAAATTCGAACTAAAAAAATTCGATAAAAGTGTAAAACAAAATAAAGTAACCATAAATAATCAATATCATAAAGAAATGACAAACCGAGAAGAAAAAATGAAACTTCTTGATTTTCAAATAAGTCAAATACATATGCTACCTTTAGGTAGTGAATTAAAAGAAAAAGAAGTACAAGCTCTAGTTGAAGTTAGTCCCGGCGACAATTGGAATGAGATCATGCAAGCCAAAACAATTATTGTTAAAGAAGGAATTATTCAGGAAATACGTTAGAGGTGAAGAAATGGATAATTGGTTTAATGTTGGTAAAATTGTAAATACACACGGAATTAAGGGTGAGGTTCGTGTCGTTTCCAGAACAGATTTTGCAGATGAACGTTACCGTGTAGGGAATGACTTATATTTGTTTTTTCCGGAAAAGCAGGAACCAGTACATGTTGTTGTTAAAAGTCATAGAACACATAAACAATTTGACCTATTGGAATTTGAAGGCTTTGACAATGTGAACCAAGTTGAAGTATTCAAAAATGCACTTATTAAAGTGCCAGAAGAACAGCTTACTGAATTGGATGAAGGGGAATTTTATTTCCATCAAATTATCGGGTGTACAGTCATAACTGAATCAGGTGAAGAAATTGGAAAAATTACTGAGGTTTTGACACCTGGTGCAAATGATGTCTGGGTAGTAAAGGGTAAGAATGGTAAAGAAATATTAATCCCGTATATCGAGGATATCGTAAAGGAAATTAATATCGATGAAAAGCGGATTAGAATTGAAGTAATGGAAGGCTTACTATGAAAATAGATGTGTTATCACTTTTTCCTGAAATGTTTGAAGGTGTCTTAGGACAATCTATTTTAAAAAAAGCAAATGAGATGGGTAAAGTAGACTACAATGTAGTGAATTTTAGAGAATTCACAACAAATAAACACAATAAGGTCGATGATTATCCATATGGTGGAGGAGCAGGGATGGTTCTTCAGCCACAACCACTATTCGATGCTGTTGAAGAGTTGACAAAAAACGAGATTAATCAGCCAAGGGTCATTCTGCTTTGTCCACAAGGAGAAAGATTTTCGCAAAAACATGCTGAAGAGCTAGTTAATGAGGATCATCTCATTTTTGTTTGTGGTCATTATGAAGGATATGACGAGAGAATTCGTACTCATTTAGTAACAGATGAATTCTCGATTGGAGATTATGTCCTTACTGGTGGTGAGCTTCCTGCGATGGTCATTATTGATAGTGTAGTAAGGCTATTGCCAGGTGTGCTAGGAAATGAGGATTCTCCAATAAAGGATTCACATAGTACAGGACTACTAGAGCATCCACAATACACAAGGCCAGCTGAATTTCGGGGGTACCAAGTTCCAGAAGTATTACTGTCGGGTAATCATAAACATATTGAAGAGTGGCGTGAAAAAGAAGCGTTAAGAAGAACCTTCTTAAGACGTCCAGATATGTTGAAGTCGTATCCATTAACATCACAACAAAAAAAGTGGTTAAAAGAGTTTGAAGAACAAAAATAACTATTGCATCAAGCTCCTTTAAGTGGTAAGATTATCTTTGTGACTTGGGCTCTGAAAGTCCTTGTCCTATTAAGATGTTCCGCTGCAATGATATAAAAAGCCTTGTCATGAGCGTCTGTTGGAAGGAGATGAATGAACGATGCAACAATTAATTGAAGATATCACAAAAGAACAATTAAGATCTGATCTACCTGAATTCCGTCCTGGAGACACTGTACGTGTACACGTGAAAGTTATCGAGGGTACTCGTGAACGTGTTCAGGTTTATGAGGGTGTTGTGATTAAGCGTCGTGGTGGTGGAATTAGTGAAACATTTACAGTTCGTAAGGTATCTTACGGAGTGGGTGTTGAGCGTACATTCCCAGTGCATACACCAAAAATCGCGAGACTTGAAGTTGTTCGTCGCGGTAAAGTACGCCGTGCGAAGCTTTACTACTTACGCGAACTTCGTGGTAAAAAAGCACGTATTAAAGAAATTCGATAATACACCAGTTAGGAGCTTGTCTAATATACAAGCTCCTTTTATTTTCTACTTAAACAACTTATAATAAATAAGGGATCTTTCTTTTTTATAAAGCTGTATTCTCAAAGTTTGTTGTTTTAGACAATAAACTTTGAAATGGTCGTTATATAAGCAGGCTGAATACACGTAGACTCCTGCGGCTTTAAAAGTAACATCTATATGAAAACAGCCTAAATAAAAGATGTACTAATAAATACATATAAAGAATATAAATTTTTAAAGGTAAATCGTACAGTTAGGTGGAGGAGCAAATGACCCGACAAAAAAATGAGCTTTTTGAGTGGCTTAAAGCCCTTGCCATAGCAGTTATTCTAGCCGCTGTGATTCGTTATTTTTTATTTGCCCCAATTATTGTGGATGGGTATTCAATGATGCCAACTCTACAAGATAAAGACCGCATGTTAGTGAATAAGATTGGTTACTTGATTGGTAACCCAAACCGCTTTGATATTGTCGTTTTTCATGCTACCGAAGAGAAAGATTATATAAAACGAATAATTGGGCTGCCGGGTGACCATATTGAATATAAGGATGATATTTTGTACATAAATGGACAATCCTATGATGAACCTTATCTAGTTGAGTATAAAAAAGAGGTTTTCGATGCTCCTTTAACAGAGCCATTTGAAATTAAGGTTCCTGATGGGCACTTATTTGTGATGGGAGATAATCGCAGACAGAGTAGAGATAGTAGGCATATTGGCCCTGTTTCAATTGATGAAGTAATGGGTAAAACGAATATGGTGTATTGGCCATTCGCAGATATTCGAATGGTTGATTAACGAAAAAATCGTAAGAATATAGAAGTTGGTGGTAAATTTGACGATACAGTGGTTTCCTGGACATATGGCAAAGGCAAGACGCCAAGTAACTGAAAAATTAAAATTAATTGATATTGTGATTGAACTAGTTGATGCTAGAATTCCTGCGTCATCAAGAAATCCAATGATTGATGAAATCATTACAAACAAACCAAGATTATTACTTTTAAATAAAGCTGATTTAGCTGATAGTAATCTTACAAAAGAGTGGATAAGCTATTACTCAGATCGCGGAATTACTGCACTAGCAATTGATTCACAAACTGGAACAGGTATGAAGCAAATCGTAGCAGAGTCCAAGCTTATCTTAAAAGATAAGTTTGACAAAATGGCATCAAGGGGAATTAAGCCAAGAGCGATAAGAGCATTAATTGTTGGAATTCCCAATGTCGGTAAATCAACATTAATTAATCGTTTAGCAAAGAAAAATATAGCACAAACAGGCGATCGTCCAGGTGTAACAAAAGCACAACAATGGATCAAGGTTGGCAAGGAGCTAGAACTTCTAGATACTCCAGGAATCCTATGGCCGAAATTTGAAGATCAGCAAGTAGGATTAAGGTTGGCAACAACAGGTGCTATTAAAGATACATTACTTAACCTACAGGAAATTGCAGTATATGCGTTAAACTTCCTAAAAGAGAATTACCCTAATCGTCTTAAAGAGCGTTATCAGCTTGAGTTTATTCCCGAAGATATCGTTGAATTATTCGATGAAATTGGTAAGCGAAGAGGCTGCAAGATGTCAGGGGGATATATTGACTATGATAAAACAGCAGAACTCATTATTAGGGAACTCCGTGGTGAAAAGCTAGGTCGATTAACATTTGAGAGACCGGTTGATATAGAATCGAAAACAGAAACTGAACTTGAAAAATAGTAGTAACGTAAGGTTAGTTCAATAAGAACTAATCTTTTTTATTTTCAAAAGGACTATTCTATTTAATTTAACAAAAAACAACCGATAAAAGAATATAGTAGGGTAGAAAGCGAGTTTTTTTATGAATAAAACAATCAAACAAATTGCGGATGAATTATTAATGGTGAACGATGAAAATGATAGCTTAATCCATGAATATAAGAAAGATCCTAGAAAAGGTGTACAACAATTGATCGCTAAATGGGAAAAAGCACAACAGGAAATCCAAAGAGAGCGAACTAGATTTCAAGAAATGTCGCAATACGAGCAAAATCTATATAATAAAGGGATCAGTTATATAGCAGGTATTGACGAGGTAGGTCGCGGTCCTCTTGCAGGACCTGTAGTTGCTGCCGCTGTCATACTACCAAAGAATTTTTTTCTGCCGGGTCTCGATGATTCAAAGAAAATATCTGAACAAAAAAGAGAAGAGCTGTTCCAACAAATTACCTCCCAAGCTGTTACATTTGGGATAGGCATTATAGATGCTAAAAAGATAGATGAGGTAAATATCTATCAAGCAACAAAATTAGCGATGAAACAGGCAATACTAAAATTGTCTATTAAACCCGAACATTTACTAATAGATGCAATGGAAATACAGGTTGATATTCCACAAACTTCAATTATTAAAGGTGATAGTAAAAGTTACTCGATTGCGGCAGGATCAATTATTGCGAAAGTGACTAGAGATAGGTTAATGAGAAGAGTTGCCATTGATTACCCGCAATATGGATTTGAAAAGCATATGGGTTATGGTACTGGAATGCATTTTAATGCGTTAAACACGTTTGGTGTTACAGAGTATCATAGGCGCTCTTATTCACCAGTACAACAGCTATTAGAGGGAAGGGAAAAGAATGAAAATACATAATGCTAATTCAATATTCCAGGCAACCTCTATAAAAGCTAGTACAAATGTGAAACCAATAAGATCCGGTCAAATCTTAACAGGTGAAGTGGTTAAATTTTTCCCTAATAATATGGCTCTTATCCAAGCTAATTCTATGAGGTTTATGGCTGAGGCGGAAACACAGTTAGTAATTAATCAAAAATATTTATTTCAGGCCATTCAAAAAGACCAGAAAATACAATTAAAAATCCTTAAAAACGACTCAGTAAAAAGCGTTGGAAGTGATATGTCAGTTATAAGTGAAACACTTATAAAACATACTAATCTTCCTAATACGAAACAGAATCAACAGCTTATCTATGCTCTCGTAAATGAGGGAATTCCTTTCACTGAGAGCGAATTGCAATTGATGACTAAGTGGATTAATGATGTAGAGGACATCCCAAGAGCACTTGAAACAATCCGAACAATGATAAAGAACAATATACCGTTTTTACAAGGAAGCCTTGAAGGGGTTTTTGCAATTCTTGACGAAGAACCAATTAGTAACCAACTATTGAATCTCCAAAAACTTTTAATGTCGGATCCATTGAGAGAACAAGAAGTCCTTAATAAGTTATTCATGAAAGTTGATGAAATTTTACAATTTGACCCAATTAGTCAATTATTATCTAAAAATCTTGAAGGTTCTAAAATGTTTAATTTAATGATTAGAAACTTAGGGTTAACTACTGCGGATATAGGGGCACTAGACCATAATCAAGAAGATTCGCTAAAGGCATTATTACGTTTATCGCTTACAACTATTAAAGAAGGTAGTTTACTTTACGAACGAATGGAACGATTAGCTAATAGGTTAACAGGGATGCAACTATTTACACAAGAAATTGGTCACAGTCAGCAGATTGTTCTGCAATTACCTATGAGGTTAGGAGATTATCTTTCAGATATGACGGTTCAGTTGAATAGTCAGAAAAATAGCAAAGGTAAAATTGACCCGGATTATTGTCAAATTTTGTTTTATCTGGATCTTCAAGAAATAGGGAATACAGTAATTGATATGAAGATTCAACACCGAGTACTAAACCTTACGATATACAATAAATCTGATAGTCTCTCAGAAATTATAAATCAATTGAAACCTAAGTTGAAAAAGAATTTAGACCAACAAGGATATATACTTTCAAATGTAAAACTAACTGTTCCAAAACATGAGGAAGTTGGAATAAAAGCGCTAATATCAACCATAGATTATCCGTTAAAAAATCTTTCAGGAGTTGACTTTTTGGTATGACAAAAGAACCGAAGTTAAAGCAAGCAGTGGCTCTAGGTTACCAACCTGACAAGGATGATGCACCCAAAATTCTTGCTAAGGGTAAGGGTGCAATGGCTGATCGCATTATTGACAAAGGAATGAAGCACAATGTGCCGATTGAAGAAGACAAAACTCTATCCGAATTGCTTATTCAATTAAACATTAATGAAAAAATTCCAGAGGAATTGTATAAAGCTGTTGCAGAGGTTTTTGCTTTTATTTATCAAGTTGATAAAAAATATAAGGAAACTTAAACGTTAACCAAGTGTATTTTGCTTGGTTTTTTATTTAGTTAAAAGATAACAAATTACAAAAAATTAGTATAATGTTAGTTAATTAAGTTCATATAGTAGACAATATTTGTTCATAAGTATAAAATGAAAGCGCAGTCTATTTTTTTAATCAGAATAATCTATAAAATTCTGATTTTCATAGAAACTTTGTTGGATAATCTGTATAATTACAGATGACTTACTTAGTTTAGGTAAAAGCCTAAAGACCACTTTTTTCACTTGAACATTTTGATTAATGAAAATGAGCGGCCGCTAGACGATTACCAATGAAGATATTGCTACATAAGGATAGGAGGATGGGAAATGAATATCCATGAGTATCAAGGTAAAGAAGTCCTTAGAAAATATGGGGTAGCTGTTCCAAACGGGAAAGTTGCTTTCACAGTAGAGGAAGCTGTCGAAGCAGCTAAGGAATTAGGAACAAAGGTTAATGTTGTAAAAGCCCAAATCCATGCTGGTGGACGTGGAAAAGCTGGTGGTGTTAAGGTGGCAAAAGACCTTGACGAGGTACGTACATATGCTAGTGAGATTTTAGGCAAAACACTAGTTACTCACCAAACAGGTCCTGAAGGCAAAGAAGTGAAGCGCTTATTAATTGAAGAGGGCTGCGATATTAAAAAAGAGTATTATATTGGTCTCGTTCTAGATCGTGCAACTTCACGTGTTGTTTTGATGGCTTCAGAAGAAGGCGGAACTGAGATTGAAGAGGTTGCTGAGAAAACACCGGAAAAAATCTTTAAAGAAGTCATTGATCCAGTAGTTGGGCTCCAAGGCTTCCAAGCACGTAGAATAGCTTTTAATATTAATATACCAAAAGAGCTAGTAGGTCAAGCGGTTAAGTTTATGACTGCTCTTTATACGGCATTTGTTGAAAAAGATTGCTCAATTGCTGAAATTAATCCATTAGTTGTTACAGGTGATGGAAAAGTAATGGCTCTTGATGCAAAGCTTAATTTTGATGCAAATGCATTATACAGACATAAAGATATCTTAGAATATCGTGATTTAGATGAAGAAGATGCAAAAGAAATTGAAGCATCAAAATATGACCTAAGCTATATTTCATTAGACGGAAATATCGGATGTATGGTAAATGGTGCAGGTCTTGCTATGGCAACGATGGATATCATTAAGCATTATGGAGGAGACCCGGCTAACTTCCTTGACGTTGGGGGCGGTGCAACTGCAGAGAAGGTGACAGAAGCGTTCAAGATTATCCTGTCAGACCAAGCTGTTAAAGGGATTTTTGTTAATATCTTTGGTGGGATTATGAAATGTGATGTTATTGCAGAAGGTGTTGTTGAAGCAACAAAACAAGTGGGCTTAGAAATACCATTAGTTGTTCGACTTGAAGGAACGAATGTCGACCTAGGTAAAAAGATACTACAAGAATCTGGTTTAAATATTACTGCTGCGGAATCCATGGCAGATGGCGCACAAAAGATTGTATCTCTAGTAGGATAGAAAGGCAGGGGAAAAACATGAGTGTTTTCATAAATAAAGATACAAAAGTAATTGTTCAAGGAATTACTGGAAAAACGGCTTTATTCCATACGAAGCAAATGCTTGAATATGGAACGAATATCGTTGGTGGAACTTCACCAGGTAAGGGTGGAACTGAAGTTGAGGGAGTACCAGTTTTTAACACAGTGAGTGAAGCTGTTGCTCAAACTGGTGCAAATGCTTCTGTTATTTATGTACCTGCACCTTTCGCGGCAGATGCGATTATGGAAGGCGTAGACGCAGAACTTGATTTAGTTATTTGTATTACTGAACATATTCCTGTATTAGATATGGTCAAAGTTAAAAGATATATGGAAGGTAAAAATACACGCTTAGTTGGTCCAAACTGTCCAGGTGTAATTACTCCTGGTGAATGTAAAATTGGGATTATGCCAGGCTATATTCATACTAAAGGACATGTTGGAGTTGTTTCTCGTTCAGGCACTCTTACATATGAAGCTGTTCATCAGCTATCACAGGCAGGTGTTGGCCAAACAACAGCGGTTGGTATTGGTGGAGACCCGGTTAATGGAACAAACTTCATCGACGTGTTAAAAGCATTTAATGAAGATGAAGACACATATGCTGTTATTATGATTGGTGAAATTGGTGGAACTGCTGAAGAAGAAGCGGCTGAATGGGTAAAGGCTAATATGACAAAACCTGTTGTAGGCTTTATCGGTGGTCAAACAGCACCTCCAGGAAAGCGTATGGGCCATGCTGGTGCGATAATCTCAGGTGGTAAAGGAACTGCTGCAGAAAAAATTAAAACGATGAATGAGTGTGGCATACAAGTTGCTGAAACCCCTTCTGTAATGGGTGAAACTCTAATTACAGTATTAAAAGAGCAAGGTTTGTATGAAAAGTGTAAAACACACTAAGCTTCAATGTTAAATATTTAGCAGACCCTGTTCAAAGGGTCTGCCTTTTCCCCATACTGCTCTACAAATAGTATCCCCGACAAAAAAATAGAACATTACCCCTCAAGGAGGACTTATGGAATCTTTATTTAAAGAGCGATTACTACAAATTCACCACTGTAATCTAGGATGGAAGAGTGTCTTAAGACTACTCAAGTTTGATCCCAACTTAACCTCAATCTATAACCTCACAATTCAAGAAGTCGAAGAAATTCTCCAAATCAACACAAATAACGCAAGAAAATTTATAAATGATTTGCAATCTTTGAAAAACCAAAGTATGCTAAATCATTATAAAGTGAAAAATATTCATATTCTTACAGTTTTTGAAGATGCTTACCCAGAAAGCCTAAAACAAATTTTTGATCCACCATGGGTTATCTACTTATCGGGTGACTTAACACTATTAAAGGATCCCAAAAAGCTAAGTGTTGTTGGAACAAGGAATCCATCTAACTATGGATATGACTGTATGAAAAAAGTGATTGTTCCACTTATTCAAGAAGATTGGACCATTGTAAGTGGATTAGCGATGGGAATAGATACTCGTGCACACGAACTTGCTATCTGGCATAAAGGTAGAACAATTGCTGTGATTGCTGGTGGCTTTGATCACATCTATCCGAAATCAAATAAAGAGCTAGCAAGGAAAATTAGTGAGCAACATTTACTAATATCGGAATATCCACCACATACTGAACCTAAAAGATGGCAATTTCCGATGCGAAACAGGATTATAAGTGGTTTGTCAGTGGGTACTCTTGTCATTGAAGCAAAAGAAGTAAGTGGATCACTGATAACTGCCAATCTTGCCCTACAGCAGGGAAGAGAAGTTTTTGCAATACCTGGAACGATCAATATGAATACAAGTAATGGTTGCAATCGCCTTATACAAGCTGGAGCAAAGTTAGTTATTACAAGTGAAGATATATCGTCAGAGATTATATATTTATAGAGTTATTCGGATTTTCATAAGAAGTGTTTATACCATACAGTTTGACAAATTGTATCGTATATTTAATAATAGTGAAGATTTTATAATACCTCTTAAGGAGGAAATGTTTCATGTCTGACTTCTTAGTCATAGTTGAATCACCTGCAAAAGCAAAAACAATTGAACGTTATTTAGGAAAAAAATACAAAGTAAAAGCATCTATGGGACACATTAGAGATTTGCCAAAAAGCCAAATGGGTGTCGATGTAGAGAATCACTTCGATCCTAAATATATAACCATCCGTGGTAAAGGCCCAGTCTTAAAAGAATTGAAAACAGCAGCTAAAAAAGCTAAAAAGATTTTTCTCGCGGCTGACCCGGATCGTGAGGGTGAAGCAATCGCGTGGCATTTAGCTCATAGCCTCGATTTAGATGTTTCTTCAGAATGTCGAGTTGTATTCAATGAGATTACAAAAGAAGCGATCAAAGAGTCTTTTAAGCATCCAAGGGCAATAAATATGGATTTGGTGGATTCACAACAAGCCAGAAGAATCCTTGACAGACTAGTAGGGTACAATATAAGCCCTCTACTATGGAAGAAAGTAAAAAAAGGATTAAGTGCTGGTAGAGTTCAATCAGTTGCTGTTCGCTTAATTATTGAAAGAGAACAGGAAATTGAACGATTTGAACCAGAGGAATACTGGACAATCGCAGCAGATTTTTTAAAGAAGAATGAACAATTCTCAGGTCTATTTTATGGAAGAGATCAAAAAAAGCTTGATTTAAAAAATGAAATAGAAGTAAAAAGCATTATGAATCAAATTAAAGGTAAAAATTTCACCGTACAATCTGTTTCAAAGAAGGAACGGAAACGAAATCCAGCACCGCCTTTTATTACATCTTCATTGCAACAAGAAGCTGCAAGAAAGTTAAACTTCCGTGCTAAAAAGACGATGATGCTTGCTCAGCAGTTGTATGAAGGAATTGATTTAGGTAAGGATGGGACAGTTGGTTTAATTACATATATGCGTACAGATTCAACCAGAATTTCAGAAACTGCCCAAAACGAAGTATCTGATTATATCAATCAGACTTATGGAAAAGACTTCGTAAGTGAAATTAAACGCAAAGACAAAAAGAATTCAAATACTCAAGATGCCCATGAAGCTATTCGACCAACTTCAACATTAAGAGAACCTAGTTCATTAAAGGCATATTTATCTAGAGATCAACTACGATTATACAAATTGATATGGGAACGATTTGTTGCTAGCCACATGGCTTATGCAGTAATGGACACGATGAGTGTTGACTTAGTAAATGAAGGAATTATCTTTAGAGCAACTGGTTCAAAAGTGAAATTTCCAGGCTTTATGAAAGTCTATGTTGAGGGTAATGATGATAATGAAGAAGAAAAGGATAAAATGCTTCCTGATCTTCAAGAGGGCGATAAGATTATATCTAAAGATATTGAACCTAAACAACATTTCACCCAACCTCCACCTAGGTATACAGAGGCAAGGCTTGTTAAAACGTTAGAGGAACTTGGCATTGGTCGACCTTCTACTTATGCTCCAACCCTTGATACAATTCAAAAACGAGGCTATGTTTCCCTGGATAACAAGAGATTTATACCTACAGAGTTAGGTGGGATTGTTCTGGAGTTAATCTTGGAATTCTTCCCGGAAATTTTAGATGTAGAATTCACTGCTAAAATGGAAAATAGTCTTGATGAGATTGAAGAAGGTAATGTTGAATGGGTTAAGATTTTAGATGAGTTTTATCGTGACTTTGAGAAACGTCTTGAAATCGCGGAGAACGAAATGAAAGAGGTTGAAATTAAGGACGAGCCTGCTGGAGAAGATTGTGAAGCATGCAATAATCCTATGGTCTTTAAGATGGGTCGATATGGTAAATTTATGGCCTGTTCAAATTTCCCAGAATGTCGAAATACAAAAGCTATTGTTAAGGATATTGGTGTTCAATGTCCTAAATGTGAAAAAGGAAATATAATTGAACGAAAAAGTAAAAAACGTCGAATTTTTTATGGTTGTGATCAATTTCCAGGATGCGATTTTCTCTCTTGGGATAAGCCTATTGCAAGGAAATGTCCAAAGTGTGAAAAAATGCTAGTAGAGAAGAAATTGAAAAAAGGCCTACAAGTTCAATGTGTGGAATGCGATTATAAAGAAGAAACTCAGAAATAAAAAGTGGTGAGCTTCTATTGCTCACCTCTTTTATGTTTTTATCAGTAAAGGTATTTAATTAACCCGAGATGGAACATTAAAATAGAAGAAATGATTTGGAGGAAAAATAATGAGTGAACAGACGGTTAATGTTATAGGGGCAGGGCTGGCAGGCAGTGAGGCTGCATGGCAATTAGCGAAAAGAGGAATTAAAGTTCATTTATATGAAATGCGTCCAGTAGTTAAAACGCCAGCTCATCATACTGATAAGTTTGCCGAGTTAGTTTGTAGTAATTCATTAAGAGCAAATAATTTATCAAATGCTGTAGGTGTTTTAAAAGAAGAAATGAGAATGTTAGATTCAATTATTATCAAATCTGCTGACGAGTGCTCCGTTCCTGCTGGTGGTGCATTAGCAGTTGATCGACACGAATTTGCTGCTAAAGTGACTGAGAGTGTAAAGAACCATCCAAACGTGACAGTATACAATGAGGAAATTCAAGAAATTCCAGAGGGACCAACCATTATTGCGACTGGTCCATTAACCTCAAAAGCATTATCAGAACAATTAAGAGGACTTACTGGTGAGGAATATTTATATTTTTACGATGCTGCCGCTCCTATTCTCGAAAAAGACAGTATTGACATGAATAAAGTATATCTTAAATCACGGTATGATAAAGGTGAAGCTGCCTATTTAAATTGTCCAATGACAGAGGAAGAGTTTAATACTTTTTATGATGCATTAGTGTCTGCTGAGACCGTACCTTTGAAGGAATTTGAGAAGGAGATTTTCTTTGAAGGTTGTATGCCAGTAGAAGTAATGGCCGCGCGTGGTCGAAAAACAATGCTGTTTGGTCCACTGAAGCCTGTAGGATTAGAAGATCCTAAAACAGGTAAAAGACCTTATGCTGTTGTACAATTGCGACAAGATGATGCAGCAGGCACATTATATAATATTGTTGGGTTTCAAACGCATTTAAAATGGGGACCGCAAAAAGAGGTTATTCAACTAATTCCTGGATTAGAAAATGCTGAAATTGTAAGATATGGTGTCATGCATAGAAACACTTTTATAAATTCACCAAATCTCCTTTTACCGACATATCAATATAAAGGTCGTCAAGATTTATTCTTTGCAGGACAGATGACAGGTGTTGAAGGATATGTGGAATCAGCTGCTTCAGGACTGGTTGCAGGACTAAATGCGGCACTATTGATGGTAGGTAAAGATCCAATTGTTTTCCCACATGAAACAGCAATTGGCAGTATGGCAAGATATATAACGACAACTAATGCCAAGAATTTTCAGCCCATGAATGCCAACTTTGGTCTATTCAAGGAATTAGAAGTGAAAATAAAAAACAAACAAGAACGTAACGAACAGTACGCTAATAGAGCGCTTGAAACAATTCAGAATTTTAAAAAGATAATATGAAATCATTTGCAAGGGCTATTAAATTATGATACTATTTAGTAGCCCTTGTGAGGTGGGATTTTTGGCAAAGAATAGCCTTTCTTTAAGCTTGTTTATTGAGTATTTACAAATAGAAAAAAACTATGCAAAGAACACCGTGCATGGTTACGAAAAAGATATTCTCGATTTTATAACATTTATGAATCAGGAAGGAATATCTTCTTTTATTGAGGTTACATATTCTGATGTGCGTCTTTTTTTAACTAAACTATATGTAAAACAATATTCACGAAGATCTGTCGCACGAAAAATTTCGAGTATGCGAAGTTTTTATAAATTTCTGGTGAGGGAAGAACTATGTATTGAGAACCCTTTTACACTTGTATCGCTACCTAAAAAAGATCATAAAATTCCTAGTTTTTTATACCAAGAGGAAATTGAGCATTTATTTAAGGTAAGTGATCTGACAACACCTCTAGGACAGAGAAACCAAGCGCTATTAGAAGTATTATACGCTACAGGAATTCGAGTAAGTGAGTGTTGCCAAATACAAATGAGTGATATTGATTTCTCACTTGGTACAGTCCTCGTAAATGGGAAAGGAAGTAAACAACGATATGTTCCTTTTGGAGAGTATGCAAGCAAAGCTTTATTGGACTACATCTCTAAGGGAAGATTGGCGTTACTTGAAAAATCAAGATCAACTTCAAATTTTCTATTTTTAAATTTCCGAGGAGGCAACCTAACAACAAGAGGTGTGCGATTAATACTAAGCAAGCTAGTTGATCAAACTTCTTCAACAATACATATTAGTCCACATGTTTTAAGGCACACCTTTGCTACTCATTTATTGAATGAAGGTGCAGATATGAGGTCGGTACAAGAGCTATTAGGCCATGCTCATCTTTCTTCAACTCAAATCTATACACATGTAACCAAAGAGCACTTGAAAAAGATATACATGTCTTCCCACCCAAGAGCGTAAGCTTTGGGAACATAAGGAGGTTAAAAAGTTATGTCTAATTTTCATGCAACGACTATTTTTGCAGTACATCATAACAATCAATGTGCAATGTCGGGCGATGGACAAGTAACTTTCGGAAATGCTGTTGTGATGAAGCATACAGCTAGAAAAGTCCGAAAGATATTCAATGGGAAAGTACTAGCAGGCTTTGCTGGCTCTGTAGCTGATGCATTTACCTTGTTTGAACTATTTGAAGGTAAGTTAGAAGAATTCAATGGTAATTTACAACGTGCTGCTGTTGAACTAGCAAAGGAATGGAGAAGTGACAGAGTCCTTAGGAAACTTGAAGCAATGCTAATTGTCATGGATCAATCAAACATTTTGTTAGTATCAGGTACAGGTGAAGTAATTGAACCGGATGATGGTGTGTTAGCAATTGGATCAGGTGGTAACTATGCGCTATCAGCAGGTCGTGCGCTTAAAAAATATGCAGGTGACCAACTAACAGCCAAAGATATTGCGAAAGCTGCATTAGAAACAGCTAGTGAGATATGTGTTTATACAAATGAACATATTATTGTTGAGGAACTTTAATCTGATAGGAGGAAGACAAATTGAATGCAAATCTAACTCCAAGACAAATTGTAGAAAAACTAGATCAATTTATTATCGGTCAAAGGGATGCGAAAAAGGCTGTCTCTGTTGCTTTAAGAAATCGGTACCGTCGTAGTTTGTTAAATGAAAAGCTTAGGGATGAAATTGTACCTAAAAACATATTAATGATCGGACCTACTGGGGTAGGAAAAACTGAAATTGCTCGTCGATTAGCAAAGCTAGTTGGTGCACCTTTTATTAAGATAGAAGCGACGAAGTTTACTGAAGTTGGTTATGTTGGCCGTGATGTTGAATCAATGGTAAGAGACCTCGTTGAAACTTCTGTTCGCTTGGTAAAAGAAGAAAAAGTGATTGAAGTGAAAGATCAAGCTGAACAAAATGCAAATCGTAGGATTGTTGATTTATTAGTGCCATCTCAAAAAAAACAGTCATCATATAAAAATCCTTTAGAAATGCTCTTTGGTGGAAATCAAGTAGAAGTAGAACAAGAGCCTCAGACTGAAGAAGCGACAATTAAGGATAAACGTAAACAAACAGCCCATAAGCTTGCTCTAGGGGAACTTGAAGATCATTATGTTACAGTTGAGGTTGATGAACAACAACCATCTATGTTTGACATGCTTCAGGGCTCTGGAATGGAACAAATGGGGATGAACATGCAGGATGCATTTAGTAATTTAATGCCTAAAAAGAGAAAGAAAAGAAAACTAACTGTAAAAGAAGCGCGAAAAGTATTAACGAATGAAGAGGCTGCAAAACTAATTGATATGGATGAAGTAACCCAGGATGCTATTGAGCGAGCAGAACAATCAGGGATTATATTCATTGATGAAATAGATAAAATTGCAGGAAAGAATAGTCAATCATCTTCTGCAGATGTTTCTAGAGAAGGTGTACAGCGAGATATCTTACCAATCGTAGAGGGATCTACAATTGTGACAAAGTACGGACCTGTAAAAACAGATCATGTTCTATTCATTGCTGCAGGAGCTTTTCATATGGCTAAGCCATCTGATCTAATACCTGAATTACAAGGTCGTTTTCCGATCCGTGTAGAATTAACAAAGTTAACTGTGGATGATTTTGTAAGCATTTTAATAGAGCCTGATAATGCATTATTAAAACAATATTCTGCATTATTAGAAACAGAAGGTATACAACTTGAATTTTCTGACGATGCTATTCGTAAGATAGCTGAAATTGCTTATCAAGTTAACCAAGATACTGATAATATTGGTGCAAGAAGGCTACATACCATTTTAGAAAGACTATTAGAAGATTTGTCCTTCGAGGCTCCAGATATATCAATGGAATATATTAAGATTACTCCTCAATATGTAGAAGAGAAATTAGAAAAAATTGCAACTGATAAAGATTTAAGCAGATTTATATTATAATTACTTTTTGTGAAAGTAACAGGAGGAACAACAATGCTATTATTAGAAAAAACAAGAAAGATTAACGCTTTATTACAGAAATCTGCTGGAAAACCGGTAAACTTTAAAGAAATGTCTGAAACCTTAAGAGACGTAATTGAAGCAAGTATATTTGTAGTAAGTCGACGTGGTAAGCTTTTAGGATTTGCGATAAACCAGCAAATCGAAAATGAAAGAATGAAAAAGATGTTAGAGGATCGTCAATTTCCAGAAGATTATACGAACAGTTTATTTAATATTACAGAAACATCTTCTAATATCGATATTAATAGTGAATATACAGCGTTCCCAGTGGAAAACAGAGAATTATTCCAACAAGGATTAACAACCATTGTTCCTATTATTGGCGGTGGTGAGCGTTTGGGTACACTTGTTTTATCACGACTTCAACGAAACTTTGAAAGTGATGATTTAATTCTTGCAGAATATGGTGCGACTGTTGTAGGTATGGAAATACTTCGAGAAAAATCTGAAGAAATTGAAGACGAAGCTCGAAGTAAAGCAGTTGTACAAATGGCGATAAGCTCGTTATCTTATAGTGAATTAGAGGCTATTGAACATATCTTTGAAGAATTAAATGGAAATGAAGGTTTGTTAGTAGCAAGTAAAATAGCAGACCGTGTAGGCATTACTAGATCCGTAATAGTTAACGCGCTAAGGAAACTTGAGAGTGCAGGAGTAATTGAATCTAGATCATTAGGAATGAAAGGAACATATATTAAAGTCTTAAATGACAAGTTCCTGTTAGAGCTAGCAAAATTAAAATCAAATTAATAAACAAAAAAAGATGAGCCTAGCTCATCTTTTTTTGTTTATGCCTTTCTCTGATTATATAAATAGAAAATTCATCCTATTACATAGTGAATTATGTTCATTTTTTGAAGAAAGGTGTGAAAAAAGGACTATTTTGTCGAATTAAGACGTTTTTTCCTAGATGTTACATAGACAGATTTCGTTTTATTCATTAGAATAAGATGAAGTTAGCACGATTCGACATATAAGTTCGAAATTTGTAATATTTTTGTGGGGGATAAACAGTGAAAATATTTTCTGGTACGATTAATTCTCTGGAACAAGCACTAAAGTACGCATCTACAAAACAAAAAGCAATATCTCATAATATAGCAAATGTTGATACACCAAATTACAAAGCAAAAGATGTTACATTCAAGACTGATTTAACTAACTCAATGCGAGCATTGAAAACAAGTGAGAAACATGTCGAATTTACTGGTGGTAGAACTGGTGGAATCAACATAACGACAAAAACTGGGACAATGTTTAACCATAATGGCAATAATGTTGACATAGATAAGGAAATGGCGAGCCTAGCCAAGAATCAAATTTACTTCAATGCGGTAGCAGATCGTATCTCAAGTAAATTTAATTCATTAAAAACAGTAGTTAAGGGAGGTAAGTAAATATGACCATATTTCATGGACTGAATAATAGTGCTTCAGCATTAACAACACAACGTTTACGGATGGACGTTATTTCTTCTAACATGGCTAATGTTGATACAACACGTGGAGAATATGTTGATGGTAAATGGGAGCCTTATAAGCGGAAAATGGTAGTTACTCAAGCGAATGAAGGTCAATTTACGAACTTCTTGAGCAAAGCAATGAATAATAACGTTGGTAATGGAGTCAAGGTAACAAAGATTGAAGAGGATAATACGCCAACCAAATTAGTATTCAATCCAGAACATCCTGATGCAAACGAAGATGGTTATGTTGAAATGCCTAATGTTGACCCGTTAAAGGAAATGGTGGATTTAATAAGTGCCACTAGATCATATGAAGCAAACGTAACAGTTTTTAACGCCTCAAAAGGGTTATTGATGAAATCATTAGAAATAGGGAAATAGGTGAATAGATATGATTGACCGTATAAATGTTGCTAATCAATTTAAAATTACAAATCAGACCAATCCTATAAATAAACCAACAGCTTCACAATCTACTCAAGCATTTTCTACTTTTTTGAAGGATGCAATTAATGAAGTAAATCGTGCATCAAATGAATCAGACGCAATGACCGGAAAGCTTATAAAAGGGGAAAAAGTAGACTTGCATGAGGTTATGATTTCTGCAGAAAAATCGGGTGTTACTCTATTAACTACGATAGAGATCCGCAATAAAGTTGTAGAAGCATACCAAGAAGTTATGAGAATGCAAGTTTAATTTATAAGTTTCGGTTATTTATGAACCTTCTAGAATTATGCGAATAGCCGGGGGAATGATATTTTGAACGAACAATTGAATTTATACACGACTAAATTAAAGAGTTCTTGGACAAATCGTTCCAAAACTCAAAAACTATTAATTGTAGGATCGGTTCTTTTACTGATCCTAGTTATTATCATTTCGACTTTGATGGCAACACGTCAAAGTCTTGTGCCCTTATATAGTAACTTGTCACCGCAAGAAACTGGTCAAATAAAAGCGACACTTGATGCACGAGGGATTACATCTGAGATTGCTGAGAATGGTTCTACTATAAAAGTTCCAGAACAAATGGTAGATACCTTGAAAGTTGAATTGGCAGCAGAGGGAGTTCCAAATAGTGGGTCAATTGATTATGGGTTCTTTGGACAAAATGCAGGCTTTGGGATGACAGATAATGAGTTTAATGTTTTGAAATTAGAAGCGATGCAAACTGAAATTGCATCGCTAATAAAAGGGATTGACGGAATTAATGACGCTAAAGTGATGATTACCGTGCCGGAAACAAGTGTATTTTTAAACGAGGTACAAAATAGTGCATCTGCATCTATCGTTCTTAATACACGTGCAGGCTATAATTTTGACCAACAACAAATTAATGCCTTATATCACTTAGTTTCAAAAAGTGTTCCTAATCTCCCTACTGAGAATATCGTCATTACTAATCAAAACTTTGAGTATTTTGATTTAGAAAATAACCAAAATTCTTCATCACTTGGAGATATTGCTACACAGCTTGATTTGAAACGTGAAATTGAAAGAGATATTCAAAGACAAGTCCAACAAATGCTTGGAACGATGATTGGACAAGATAAAGTTATCGTGTCTGTAACAGCTGACCTAGATTTCACACAGGAAAATAGAGAAGAAAATCTTGTTGTTCCTGCTGATGAGGAAAATATGGAAGGCTTAGATATAAGCGTTGAAAGAATTACAGAAACTTACACTGGAAATGGTGCAGATGCTGCTGGTGTAGCAGGTGTAGGGGAAGAGGATGTTGTTAATTTCCCTGGAGCTGATGCTAACGGTAACGGTGATTATGAGCGAATTGAAGAACGTATCAACAAGGATGTTAATCGAATTCGTAAAGAGATTGTTGAAGCTCCATACAAAATTCGTGATCTTGGCATTCAAGTAATGGTTGAGCCGCCAGATCCACAGAATCTGGATTCATTACCTGCAGAAAGTGTAGAAGATATTACGAGAATTCTTTCTACAATTGTTCGTACGAGTATGCACAAGGATAATGCTGCAGTCGAGCTTCCAGAAGAAGCGATTCAGGATAAGGTTGTTGTATCTGTTCAACAATTTAATGGTAAGGCTCAGTTTGAAGATGGAGCAGTAGTAAATAATCAAATTCCTATGTGGATTTATATAGTAGGAGGAGGTTTACTTCTTCTAATCATAGTTCTAGTCATTATTATTCTTCGCAAGAGAAAGAAAGAAAACGAAGAAGATATGGAAGAAGAAATGAATCTTCAAAGACCGATTGCAGTGGAAGTACCTGATTTAACAATCGAAAATGAAACAGAAGCATCTGCACGAAGAAAGCAACTGGAAAAAATGGCAAAAGAAAAACCGGAAGACTTTGCAAAGCTATTAAAAACTTGGCTATCTGAGGAATAGGGGGATTATAAATGGCAAGAAAAACGAATGAAGAATTAACTGGTAAACAAAAAGCTGCAATCCTCCTTATTTCATTAGGTCCTGATGTTGCATCTTCTGTTTATAAACACTTATCTGAGGAAGATATTGAAAAATTAACGCTTCAAATTTCAAGTGTTCGGACAGTAGATACAAAAGCGAAGGATGAAATTCTTGAAGAGTTTCATCAGATAGCATTAGCACAGGACTTTATTTCCCAAGGCGGAATTAGCTATGCAAAGACAGTTTTAGAAAAGGCACTTGGTGAGGACCAAGCTGCATCGATCATCAATCGCTTAACGTCCTCTCTTCAAGTAAGACCTTTTGATTTTGCTAGAAAGGCTGACCCAGGGCAAATTTTGAACTTTATACAGGGTGAGCATCCGCAAACGATTTCGTTAATCCTGTCATATCTCGACCCAGCTCAAGCTGGTCAAATTCTATCTGAGTTACCTCCAGAAATGCAAGCTGATATTGCTCGAAGGATTGCTCTAATGGATAGTACGTCACCAGAAATTATAAGTGAGGTAGAACAGATTCTAGAACGCAAGTTATCAGCAACGGTTACACAGGATTATACCCAAACTGGTGGTGTGGAAGCAGTTGTAGAAGTGCTTAATGGTGTTGATAGAAGTACTGAAAGAACGATACTAGATGCTCTTGAAATACAAGATCCAGATCTTGCAGAGGAAATTAAAAAGCGTATGTTTGTGTTTGAAGACATTGTTACACTTGATAATCGTTCAATACAGAGAGTTATTCGAGATGTTGAAAATGAAGACCTGTTACTTGGACTTAAGGTTGCGAGTGAAGAAGTTAAGGATATTGTATTCAAAAATATGTCAGCTAGAATGGTTGAGACCTTCAAGGATGAAATGGAGTATATGGGTCCAGTTCGATTAAAAGATGTGGAGGAAGCTCAATCACGAATTGTTGCAGTCATAAGAAGATTAGAAGATGCCGGAGAAATTGTCATTGCTCGTGGTGGAGGAGACGATATTATTGTCTAATGTCATTAAATCATATTCTTCAGTAAAGAATGATCAACCAAATCGGATCATAACGTTAAAAACTTTAATTAGCCCAATTACTAGTCCTGAACTAAATGAACAAGAGCAACAAGCTGTTAATGAAATTGCTTCTAGTATTGTGAATAAAGCAAAAGCTCAAGCGGATACGATCTTAGCGCGAGCAGAAGAAGAGTACCAACAACATAAAGAGCACCTTCAAAATGAGAAGTCTTTATGGGTTGAAGAAAAGAAAAGGTTAATTGAAGAAGCGAAAAAAGAAGGCTTCGAGGCAGGCTATATTCAAGGTCAACAAGCAGGGTTTGAAGAATATCAAAGGGCGATTTTTCTTGGTAATGAAATTGTTAATCAAGCTAAAGCCGACTCGCTCTCACATATAGATACTGCAGAGGAGCTCATATTAGCATTAAGTTTGAAAATTTCAGAAAAAATTATCGGACAACACCTAGAGAATGATCAAAGTTCATTTATTTCACTAGTGAAAAATGGAATTAAAGAGGTAAAAGAACATTCTCAAATATCAATTTCTGTAAACCCGGAGTACTTTCAACTACTACTAAACAATAAGGAAGAACTAATGACAATTATGAACAAATCTAGTGATATCTATATTTACGCGAATCACGAAATTGAAAAGAATGGTTGCATTATTGAGTCCTCGTTTGGAAGAGTAGATGCCAGTGTTGATAGCCAACTAGGAGAAATAAAAGAAAAGCTATTATCACTTTTAATGGAGGAATAAAAATTGAAGGTACAGTCACTTCTGGATGAAATAACATTTATTGATCCATTTAAAAGATACGGTAAAGTCAGCAAAGTTGTAGGGTTAATGATTGAGTCCATAGGTCCTGAATGCTCCATAGGAGACTTATGCTACATTTTCATTGGACCAAACAAGAAAAGAAAAATCCATGCAGAGGTTGTTGGATTTAAAGAAGAAACTGTTCTTTTAATGCCTTTTACTAATATAAAAGATATTTCGCCAGGTAGTATTGTTGAAGCTACAGGTAAGCCTCTCGAAATTAAAGTGGGTCCAGGTTTAATAGGGAGTGTCCTTGATTCATTAGGGCTACCACTTGATGGGAGCTCGTTACCAAAAGGGTTAACAAATGCACCGACTGAACAAGATCCTCCCAACCCAATGCTAAGACCTCCTATAGAGGAACCAATTGAAATTGGTGTAAGGATGATAGATAGCCTATTAACAGTAGGTAAAGGCCAGCGCGTAGGTATTTTTGCAGGTAGTGGTGTGGGGAAAAGTACATTGATGGGTATGATTGCAAGAAATACAACCGCTGATATAAATGTAATAGCTTTGGTAGGAGAACGTGGGAGAGAAGTACGTGAATTTATCGAAAATGATTTGGGTGAAGAAGGTCTAAAAAACTCAATTGTTGTTGTTGCAACATCAGATCAACCTGCCCTAATGAGAATTAAAGCTGCCTATACTGCCACTGCTATTGCAGAATATTTTCGTGATAAAGGGCTGAACGTCATGTTTATGATGGATTCAGTCACGAGAATTGCAATGGCTCAAAGGGAAATTGGACTTGCAATTGGTGAACCACCGACTACAAAGGGTTATACACCTAGTGTGTTTGCCATCTTACCTCGACTTTTAGAAAGAACTGGGACAAATCAAGTAGGATCAATTACAGCCTTTTATACGGTATTGGTTGATGGTGATGATATGAATGAGCCAATAGCAGATACGGTTCGTGGGATTTTAGATGGGCATTATGTCCTTGAGCGAAATTTAGCAAATAAAGGTCAATATCCTGCAATTAATGTTCTGAAGAGTGTAAGTCGAGTAATGAACGGAATAGTCTCTGATGAGCATCGAATCTATGCAGAAAAGCTTCGCGGGATATTATCAACTTATATGAATGCCGAAGATTTAATTAATATTGGTGCATATAAGCGGGGATCTTCACGTGAAATCGATGAGGCGATAAGGTATTATCCAAACATTATATCGTTCTTAAAGCAAGCTACTTCTGAAAAAATAACCCGAGAAGATAGTGTAAATACCTTATTTCGTTTAGTTGAGAAGGGTGAATAATGGGGATGAATGGTCAAAGTAATTTTCAAAAACTTATTAAGATTAAAGAGAGTGAAAAAAATCAGATTTTAGCAGAGTATCAAAGTTCTGTATCAGATTTTGAAACAGTTGCTGAACAATTATATACATTTATGAAGAAAAAAGAAGACTTAGAGTTTGAACAACAGCAGAAATTGTCACTGGGTTTATCAATTTATGAAATGCGCCATCAACAGAGCTTTATAACAAATCTTGATCATACAATTTCTTACTATCAAAAGCTTGTAATGAAAGCACGTAATAAAATGCAGTATGTGCAAGAAAAGCTATTGGAAAAAAACATAGAAGTCAAAAAGTATGAAACGATACAAGAGAAGAGACACAAAGCATTCCTAGATTCAATTCAAGTATTTGAGACTAAATTCCTGGACGAAATATCCATTCAGCAGTATATAAATCGTGGTAATTAGGGTGATGTTATGGAAGCGGTAGATAAAGGATATAGCAAAATACAATCGTTCTTCTTTCTTATTCTTATTCCAATCCTTTTTACAGTAATCTTATCACTTGTATTAATGCAAGTTGCTGGGATTAATGTACTAAGTCATGCGACAGAAATAGGTCAAAGAATACCTGGAATTTCATCACTAATAACAGATGAAAGTGAGAAAGAGCAACAAATAATTGAAGAACGATTAAATAAAAATATTGATAACTTGAATTCAAAGCTTGAAGAAAAAGAAGAAGCTATTTTAGAGCTAGAGGGAATAATCGCAACGAAAGATAGTGAACTCACAACATTAAATCAAGAATTAAAGAAGCTAAAATTTGATCTTGCAGAAACAAAACAAGAGCAGTTAAGTCAAAGTAAAACTGATGAAGAAATGACAAAGCTCTATGAGATGATGACGGCAAAAAAAGCCGCATTAATCATACCCAATTTAGATGATATTGAAGCAAAGAAAATTCTTTCTTCTATAAAAACAGATAAATTGGCAGCTATCCTTGAAAAAATGACTCCTGAGGATGCAGCTAGAATAACAAAACTACTAGCCGAGTAGTCTACAGATTTTGAAGGGAGGTGAAGGAGCTGAACGGTTTGATTTCATTTAAAAATGGAATATCTACTAGTAATACAGGTCAGTCCTTAAAGCCGACTCAAAGTAATAAAGCTAAAAGTGGTTTTACTGAAATGTTAAGGAATGGTTTTGAGAATAATAGACTAGATGCCTCACCAAAAAATTTATCTAAAAGTGAAAAGCCATTGAACTCTAGTTCAATAGAAGTCCTAGTACCTAAAGAGGTAAAAGATCAATATAAGAATTTCTTATACGGTATTACAGAGGTTAAGACTGAAGAAAATAGTCAAAATCCAGAAATCACAGAACTTCTAAGCCAATTGTCTGATGATCTAGCAAGTAAAATTGAAATGGTGCTAAATGGAGAATTTGGAGATATTGCAGACAACGATTCTTTATTAAACTCTGAAGATTTATTAGCCATGATTGCTTCATTTGTTCAGAGTGAAACAAATGGAGATAAGATAGAACTTAGTGAAAATGCCTTTATCGAATTACAACAGATTATTTCAGACACATTTGGGGTTAAATTTGATGTTACACATGATAAGTTTTCTACTTTGTTAAGTGATATTAACAAACAGTTTCCAAAGATTACCAGAAATGCAGAATCAAAGGAAACATCTAAGTTGAATAACATTAGCAATATGAAAATATATCAAATGGTTACTCTTGAAGAGCAGCAACTCCTACAGAATGAACTAAAGCAACAACAATTTGAGAGTCATATTTCTAAGTTAAAACAATTAGTTGCAAACGTAGCTGAAGAAATATCACATACAAATCTTGATAAAGGAACGGCAAATCACTACCTTAATCAAATGATTCGAAAAATCATAACCGATTCTACACAGACTAATTCAACAAGCATAGAATTAGCTGAACTTGAGAATTTTCTTGCTCAACAATTACCAGTTTCAGGTATTAAACCGGAATTAAATAAGTCAATAGATCAGAAAGCACTTCTGTTAATGTTATCTGATGCAACTGAGACTCTGAATATTAAGATAAATGATTTAGATGTTTTAAAGCCTATAACAGGCATTGAAAGTACAACAATGTCAAAACTAGAGCAATTCGTCATTCATGTTGGACAAGGTCAGAGTTTAAATCAGTCACAGGCAAGATCTGAATTTATTCAACAGTTTTATGAAATCGTAAGTGCAGGGAAGTTTCGAGCAGGAGGAAATGGTCATTCGCAAATGGTTATAAAGTTTAAGCCAGACCATTTAGGATCAGTGATTGTTAAATTATCTCAAATAAATGGCGAGTTTACAGCTAAAATAATAACTGCTTCAAATTCAGCAAGAGAATTACTTGAATCAAATATTACACAACTTAGAGCGCTCTTGTCTGCTCAAAATATAAGTGTTGACAAACTAGAAATGTACTCACAAGAACAATACAGCGATTTAATGAAGGACGCAGAACAATCAAATAAAGATCAGCAAAATGACACAGCAAGAAAGAATGAATCTGATTCAATTGAAGAAGAGGATACTTTTAGTGGCTTGCTGGAGGAGATAGTCAATTTGCAAGTTTAGGAGAAATTTATATGACTAACACTATAGATTCATCCCTATATTTATCGGAAAAACGAGCAACCACAACAGGTGCAAAGACTCTTGGAAAAGATGAATTC
Organism: Litchfieldia salsa; assembly: GCF_900104555.1. GTDB lineage: Bacteria > Bacillota > Bacilli > Bacillales > Bacillaceae_L > Litchfieldia > Litchfieldia salsa. The sequence continues at coordinate 76,689 of NZ_FNJU01000002.1, read as the reverse complement.
TTAAAGATCCTGATGGTTCAATTACAGAATCAAGATCCGATGAAACCGATGGAGGACAAAGAGTTTATCTCACAAATGGCGAATTTTTCATCATTAGAGCAAATGACAAATATGTCATCTTTGTTAGAGAAATATTTATCTAAAAATCCGTACGATTCATTAGTTAAATATAGTGAACTAATAGGAAAACAGGTTGAATGGAACACTGAAAACGGGACAGTTAACAAAGGGATTGTGAAGTCAGTTTCACAAAATGGTCAAGAGTTTATCTTAGAATTACAGGATGGAAAGACAATTTCATCCAATGTAATTACAAAGGTAAGCCAACAGTCCGAAACAGTTTAGGTTTCTCGATGAATAATCGAATAAATGTATATAAAACACACCCTTTATCAATGGTCCAAAAAAATTCAAAAAGCAATGTAAAAGAAAATATAACAAGTGCTGAGCGATTTCAAGATATTTTAAAAAATGCAAGTGTACCATCACTAAAGGTGAGTAAACATGCTCAAAAAAGACTTGATGAAAGAAATATATCCCTTAAATCAAGTGAATGGAATAGAATCAGTGAATTAATGAATGATGCAAGAGCGAAGGGAATAAACGATAGTTTGGTCCTAACCAATGGTGCTGCGCTAATTATTAATGCAAAAAATAATACGGTTATTACTGCGATGGATCGATCAGAAGCAAAAGCGCAAATCTTTACTAATATTAACGGCACGATCATTTTAGATTAGAAATACGGCTGGACCACAGTGGGGGCCGACAATAGTTGTTGATTGATAGATACAGCTAAACTACAAATAAAGAGGAGAGTTTACATGTTACGTTCGTTATATTCAGGAATAAGTGGAATGAAAAATTTTCAATCAAAATTAGATGTAATTGGAAACAATATTGCTAATGTAAATACTTTTGGATTCAAGAAAAGTAGAGTAACGTTTCAAGACCTAATGAGCCAGCAAGTAGCAGGAGCAACACAGGCAACTGAAACAAGAGGTGGTATTAATGCGAAACAAATTGGACTAGGTTCATCAATTTCAGCAATTGATACGATTCATACAGGCGGATCAACACAAACAACTTCAAGGATGCTTGATTTAACAGTGGCGGGTGATGGGTTCTTCGCAGTAGGTTCCATTAAAGATCCGGCTTTGGTTAATAACGATACAAATGCTGGAGCAGGAGATAACAAGATAACAGGAAATATTGATGATGCAATTGAATTAAATTACACACGTGCAGGAAACTTCTACATGGATCAAGATGGATATTTAGTAACTGCTGAAGGTCTTTATTTAATTGGACAAACAGGTGAAAAGACACCTGCTGGGGCTACACCTTCAACATGGACAGAAAACATCAGTGCTGATGCGGGTCTTATCCAAATTCCCATGACTGCTAAGAGTTTTAGTATCAGCCCAGATGGTAAGGTATCATTTGTAAATGAAGGTGGAGAATTGAAAATGGCTGGCCAAATTAAGTTGGCGAATTTTGCAAATGTAGGTGGGCTAGAAAAGCTTGGTGCTAACCTATATAGATCAACTGGTAACTCAGGAACTCTAGATAGAGATGGTGTACAAGGGATTCAAATTAACGAATTACAAGTAGCGGGAACAAATGGTACAGGTTCAATTGTTTCTGGTGCATTGGAAATGTCAAATGTTGACTTATCTGAAGAATTCACAGAAATGATTGTATCTCAACGTGGGTTTCAATCTAATACAAAAATCATTACAACATCTGATGAAATACTTCAGGAACTTGTTAATCTTAAACGATAAATAGTAAGGGAGGTGGGACTGTTCATTAATAAAGGTATATGTCTGTTCTTGAATAGTCCCAGAAAAAAATGGTTACTCTAACTCGTTTAAACGGAAAAAACTTTATTCTTAATGCTTTATATATTGAACAAATTGAATCTTTTCCGGATACAACCATTACTTTAACAAATGGAAAGAAATTCGTAGTGCGAGAGTCTGAAAGAGATGTTATGCTCAGTGTTGTAAATTTCTATCGCAGCATTCAAATTCTTGGACCTCATAAACACTTGGAGGAAGATTACTTTGAAGAGTAAGTTAATTACAATTATGTTTATAATTATAGGTGCTATCACACTCATTGGTGCAACTGCGTTTATTGTATTTACAAAGTTTACAGGTGATGAGAAACCTAAGGAACCAACAATCGATGAAGTAATAGCTTCAACAGTAGAAGTACCAGAGATCACAACTAAATTATTAAGCAATGATTATTTAAGAATTTCTTTCAACATACAAACAGATAATGAAAAAGCTAAGGAAGAATTAGAAAAGAGACAATTTCAAGTAAAAAATCTAATTATAAAAGAACTTTCCGATATGAAGTCCGAAGAATTCAAAGGTGAAGAGGGAATTGCGTCTCTCGAATCTAAATTAGAAGTACGTATTAATGAACTAATGCAAGAAGGTAAAGTTGTAAAAGTGTATGCAACCTCCTTTCTTCCTCAATAATATCTAACAAAAAGAACATTATAAGGTGAATGGGAGGTGACATCATATGTCCGGAGAGGTTTTATCACAAAATGAAATAGATGCACTATTGTCGGCATTATCTACTGGAGAAATGGATGCAGATGAATTAAAGAAAGAAGAAACAGAAAAGAAAGTAAAAGTTTATGATTTTAAACGAGCTTTAAGATTTTCTAAGGATCAGGTTAGAAGCTTAACAAGAATTCATGAAAACTTTGCTCGATTATTAACTACTTATTTTTCAGCACAATTAAGGACACTTACGCAAATAACTGTTGCGTCCGCCGATCAAATTCCTTACGAGGAGTTTATTCGTTCTATTCCTAAAATGACCATTTTAAATGTGTTTGAATTACCACCATTAGACGGGCGGATTTTAGTCGAGGTAAACCCAAACATCGCTTATTCCATGATGGATCGTATGTTAGGTGGACGAGGCGGTGGCTCAAATAAGGTCGATTCTTTAACTGAAATTGAAACTAAGTTAATGTCTAATATGTTTGAGAAAGCATTTGAAAGTTTGAGAGAAGCATGGAGTAATGTGGTTGATATCGATCCTATTTTATCGGACTTTGAAGTAAATCCACAGTTTTTACAAATGGTGTCTCCAAATGAAACTGTAGTAGTAATTTCGTTGAATACTCAAATAGGTGAAACGAGTGGAATGATTAATATCTGTATTCCACATATCGTACTAGAACCAATTATCCCTAAGCTTTCTGCTCATTACTGGATGCAGTCGAAAACAAAGGAAAAGAATATAAAAGAAATCGTTGAAATTGAGAAAAAGATAAAACATGCTGATTTAATGATTACGGCAGAACTGGGAGAATCTAACATTACCATTAGTGAATTTATGCAACTTTCAATAGGGGATGTTATTCAACTAGATCAATTAATTGAGTCTCCGTTAATCATTAAGGTTGAAAATGAACCGAAGTTTTATGGACAAGCAGGTAAAATGAACAGAAAGCTTGCGGTGCAGATACTGGATCAGTACAAGAGGGGGGATGAAATTAATGACTAATATGCTATCACAAGATGAAATCGATGCTTTATTAAATGGAACGAATTCCGAAGACAACAATGAACCAAAAGCAGGGAATTCCTCCCCCTCTGTTGATACTTATTTAACGTCAATAGAACAGGATGCTTTAGGGGAAATTGGGAATATTTCTTTTGGAAGTTCTGCAACAGCACTCTCTACTTTATTAAACCAAAAGGTTGAAATCACAACACCTACAGTTAGTGTATTGGAAAAGAGTGAGCTCTCGGAGGAATTTCCACATCCGTACGTCGCTATTAGTGTAAGTTATACAGAAGGATTTTCAGGTGCAAATTTGCTTGTCATTAAACAAAGTGATGCAGCGATTATTGCCGACTTAATGTTAGGTGGAGACGGTAGAAATCCTGCTGATTTACTAAATGAAATTCAAATAAGTGCTGTTCAAGAAGCAATGAACCAAATGATGGGATCTGCTGCAACTTCAATGTCAACAGTCTTTAGTAAAAAAATAGACATATCTCCTCCAGGGGTTGATTTACTTGATATCGATGATGCAAAGAGTTCAGATACCTTGCCTGGGGAAGAAATTCTAGCTAAGATCTCCTTTAGGCTAAAGATTGGAGATTTGATTGATTCGAGTATCATGCAGTTAACTCCGATTGATTTTGCTAAGAATTTAGTAAATGAACTATTAAATCCAGGTGGAGGTCATGCAGAAGCATCTGCAACTTTATATGAAGAACCAGTGGTAGCGGAGAAACCTACTCCTACTCCACCTTCTACAGTTGACCATTACCAGATGCCGTCTCAATCTCAACATCAAGAGTTCAATCAAGTACATCAAAATACACCACAGCATTTAGGTGGTCATAGAGGTGGCTTTTCAGAACCAACCAATATTCAGCCGGCTGCTTTTTCATCATTTGCGCCTACAAAATTACAAGAAGCAGAAGCAAATAATCTTGATATGCTTTTAGATATTTCATTACAGGTAACTGTAGAATTAGGTAGAACTAAGCGTTCTATCAAAGAAATTCTAGAATTATCATCTGGATCTATTATAGAACTTGATAAATTAGCTGGTGAACCTGTTGATGTACTAGTTAACAATAAACTTGTTGCTAAGGGAGAAGTTGTTGTTATTGACGAGAACTTTGGAGTGAGAGTAACAGACATTATTAGCCAGAGAGAACGAATTAAAAATCTAAAATAAGAAACTTGGGGGAAAAAACATGGCACATAAAATATTAATTGTAGATGATGCAGCATTTATGAGAATGATGATTAAGGATATCCTATCGAAAAACGGCTTTGATGTTGTTGCAGAAGCGGCTGATGGTGCGCAAGCAGTTGAGAAATATCAAGAACATCAACCAGACTTAGTTACAATGGACATTACAATGCCTGAGATGGATGGAATTACAGCTTTAAAGGAAATTAAAAAGCTAAATCCTAGTGCAAAAGTTATTATGTGTTCAGCAATGGGTCAACAAGCAATGGTTATTGATGCAATTCAGGCAGGGGCAAAAGATTTCATCGTTAAACCATTCCAAGCTGACCGTGTTTTAGAAGCGATTAATAAAACACTTAGCTAGTTTCTGATTAAGGTTGACTAGTTAAGATTAGATGGAGGAGTGAAATCATTTGTACTTATTGAACAAAGTGGTTTTATTTCTTCTGTTTTTTACTCTGGTTTTTACAACAGTAGGACATGCAGAAGGAGATTTAAACAAAAACGTTTCAGATCTGTTTGACGACAAAGAGAAGCAAAGTGAAAACAATCAAGACACAAAAACTCCAACTACTCCTGAAGATAATGTAACTGAGGTTGACCCTTTGACAGAAGGTCCTAAGGTGACAGCTTGGGACTTCTTTAAAATGATTATTGCTTTGTTGTTCGTTATCTCTTTACTTTACTTTTTCTTAAAACTAGTCAATAAACGTAATAAATTATTTAGTAAGCAAAAGTACATGGAGAATCTTGGGGGGACTAGTCTTGGTACAAATCGATCATTGCAATTAATTAAGGTTGGTAACCAGGTTCTAGTTGTGGGTGTTGGTGAAAGTATTACCTTACTGAAGGAAATAAGCCAAGAAGATGAAGTTGATGATATTGTAAGAGAATTTAATAATCAGGACCAAATCATACAGCCAATGAATCTCCTAAAGAAAATAACTGATAAACGAAGTGGCCAAGATTCAAACATAGAAAATGACAAGTTTGCATTATTGTTGAAAGAACAGCTCTCAGATTTATCAAGTCATAGAAAAAAAATAATGCAACAGTTTGAGAAGAAAGGGACTAACAAAGAATGAACGAATTTATGGAGTTCTTTAATAATAGCGCCCCTGAAAATGTAGCGACATCTGTTAAAATGCTCCTATTGCTAACGGTCCTATCAATTGCACCAAGTATATTAATTCTGATGACTAGTTTTACAAGGATTATTATTGTCTTGTCATTTGTGAGAACATCCTTAGCTACTCAACAGATGCCACCTAATCAGGTATTAGTGGGACTTGCTCTTTTCTTAACATTTTTTATTATGACCCCTGTGCTTTCCGAGGTAAACGAACAAGCACTAACACCATTGTTTAATGACGAAATTGAATTGGAAGAGGCATATAATCGTGCAGCCATTCCATTTAAAGAGTTTATGAGTAAGCATACGAGGCAAAAGGATCTAGCTTTATTCTTAAATTATACAGGAAGTGAAACACCTAATTCGATTGAGGAAATACCAATGACAGCTCTGGTCCCAGCCTTTGCAATAAGTGAAATCAAAACGGCCTTTCAAATTGGTTTCATGATCTTTATTCCATTTCTTGTCATTGATATGATTGTGGCAAGTGTTCTTATGTCAATGGGGATGATGATGTTACCTCCAGTAATGATTTCACTTCCATTTAAAATATTACTATTTGTGTTAGTGGATGGATGGTATTTAATTGTTAAATCTTTATTACAGAGCTTTTAAAGGAAATGAGGAGATTAAGTGGGTTCAGAATTCGTTATTTCGATAGCTGAAAAAGGAGTTTATACAATACTTATCATTTGTGGTCCACTACTATTACTTGCTTTAGTAGTTGGTCTTTTAGTTAGTATTTTTCAGGCAACAACACAAATACAAGAACAAACTCTAGCATTTGTCCCGAAAATTGTGGCTGTTCTTTTAGGTTTGATTTTCTTTGGTCCATGGATGCTATCAAGTATGTTGTCTTATACTCATGACATCTTTAATAATCTTACACGATTTGTAGGTTAGATGATGATAGATCTTTATGCAAACTTTCCAGCATTCTTATTAATGCTTGTTCGTGTTTCAAGTTTTTTTGCAACACTGCCCTTATTTTCATACAAAACCATACCTGTTTCTCACAGAATCGGGGTCGCCTTTTTTCTCACTTGGATTATGTTTTTTACGATGGATCAGCCGCAAATGAGTATCGATGGGGACTATTATATGCTAATTATAAAAGAAGCATTGGTAGGACTCTTAATTGGCTTAGTTGCGTATATCATTTTGGCAGCTGTTCAAATAGCAGGGGCATTTATAGACTTTCAAATGGGATTTGCGATTGCAAATGTAATTGATCCTCAAACAGGCGCACAGTCTCCATTAGTAGGGCAATATTTATATACATTTGCATTATTACTGCTACTGGCAATTAATGGACATCACTTATTATTAGATGGGATTTTCTATAGTTATCAATTTATCCCAATTGATCGAGTATTCCTTCCTTTAGGTGATGAAGAAGTGATTGGTTTTATAGTGAAAACTTTTAACCAAGTGTTTATCATTGCATTTCAAATGTCCTTTCCAGTGGTCAGCGCTTTGTTTCTGGTGGATGTGGCACTTGGAATCGTGGCTAGAACTGTTCCACAATTAAATGTATTCGTGGTTGGAATTCCACTTAAAATTGGTGTAAGTTTCATTGTTCTTATTCTAGTGATGTCAGCGATGTTTATGGTCGTTCAGGAATTATTTGAAACGATGATTTATACAATGCGAAGTTTGATGGGATTACTAGGAGGACGATAATCATGTATCTTGTTAGGTTAGATTTACAATATTTCGCTGGGGAAAAAACAGAAAAAGCAACACCTAAGAAACGACAAGATTCAAGAAAAAAAGGTCAGGTTGCTAAAAGTGCAGATGTTAATACAGCCATCTTAGTTCTTTTTATTTTCTTACTACTCTTATTTATTGGTGGATTTATGAGAGATAAAATGCTGTTCTTATTACAACATTCTTTTCAAGAGTATATGCACTTAGATTTGACAGAAAAGACAATTGAACAAATATTCTTGGAAGTATCGATCGAATCGGCAATTATACTTGGACCGATATTGGGAATTGCACTTATAGGTGGAGTTGCAGCAAATCTATTGCAAGTTGGATTCCTACATGCACCAGAATCAATTCATATGAAATTGAATAAGCTGGACCCAATACAAGGTTTTAAACGAATTTATTCTGTCCGAGCGATTGTTGAGATGCTTAAATCAATCCTTAAAATAGGGTTTATCGGAATGGTAGCATTTGCAGTCATTTGGGTTAACTTTGAACAAATAATGAGAATGTCACATGTAAGTGTTGAAGAATCTTTAATAACTATTTCAAAAATCACTGTGCAAATGGGTCTGTTTTCAGCAGCTGCCCTTTTAATGCTATCTGTTTTAGATTATGTTTACCAACGATATGATTTTGAAAAAAACATACGTATGTCTCATCAAGATATTAAAGATGAATACAAAAAAACAGAGGGTGACCCTCTTATAAAATCGAAAATTAAGCAAAAGCAACGTGAGATGGCGATGCAACGAATGATGCAAGATGTGCCAAAAGCTGATGTGATCATAACAAACCCTACTCACTATGCAGTTGCTATTAAATATGATGAAAATCGTGCAGATGCACCTTATGTTGTAGCGAAGGGCGTTGATTTTGTCGCTCAAAAAATAAAAGAAATTGGAAAAGAACATAATATTGTCACTGTTGAAAACGTACCTTTAGCTCGTGGACTTTATAGTCAAACAGAAATTGGTGATATTGTTCCAGAGACATTTTTTAAGGCGATTGCTGAAATACTAGCCTATGTTTACAGACTGAAACAAAAAATATAACCTCAAATAAGTGAAATCTAAGGAGAGAATCGCATGTCAGCAAGAGATTTTTCAGTTTTATTCAGTGTAATATTAATAGTAGCGATGCTTATTATTCCCTTTCCTTCTTGGATGTTAAGTATATTTATTATTGTTAATATTTCTCTTGCTTTATTAGTTTTACTTACATCTATGAACATGCAAGAACCTCTACAGTTTTCAATTTTCCCTTCTTTACTATTACTATTAACATTGTTTCGATTAGGGCTGAATGTTTCCACTACTAGATCCATCCTAAGTAAGGGTGAGGCTGGGGGAGTCGTTGAGACCTTTGGTACGTTTGTTGTTGGTGGAAATGTACTAGTTGGTTTCGTTGTCTTTCTGATACTAGTTGTGATTCAATTTGTGGTTATCACAAAAGGATCGGAGCGTGTATCTGAAGTAGCAGCTCGTTTTACACTAGACGCAATGCCTGGAAAGCAAATGGCAATTGATGCAGATTTAAATGCTGGCCTTATTTCTGAAACAGATGCAAGGTCAAGACGTGAAAAGGTATCAAGAGAAGCAGATTTCTACGGAGCGATGGACGGTGCTAGTAAGTTTGTAAAAGGAGATGCGATTGCTGGTATTATTATGGTCCTAATCAATCTTCTTTTCGGATTTATCATTGGAATGACACAAATGGGTCTTAGCTTTCCAGAAGCGATTCAGAAATTTACTATGCTGACTGTAGGAGATGGAATCGTAAGTCAAATACCAGCACTACTAATTTCCACAGCTACGGGTATAGTAGTAACAAGAGCCGCATCCAATGGAAACCTAAGTTCAGACATAACCTCTCAGTTATTTGCATATCCAAAGATGCTTTATGTGACTGCAGGTACTATTTTGTTACTAGGCATATTTACTCCAATCGGCATCCTGCTTACAGCACCCATTGCTGGATTGATGGCTTTTGGTGGATATAAGATTAGTAAAGCTAATGAGAGAGAAGAACATTTACCAGAGGAATATGTGGAAGAATCACAAATAGATGAAATGAAAAGTCCAGAGAGTGTTGTGAATCTCCTTAACGTTGATCCAATTGAATTTGAATTCGGTTATGGATTAATTCCTCTAGCTGACACAAATCAAGGTGGAGATTTGTTGGATCGAATTGTCATGATTAGAAGACAACTGGCGATTGAATTAGGTTTAGTCATCCCTGTTGTTCGAATTAGAGACAATATTCAACTTCAACCCAATGAATACATTCTAAAGATTAAAGGTAATGAGTTTGCAAGAGGTGAGTTGTTGTTAGATCATTACTTAGCAATGAGCCCTGGCATTGAAGAAGATTCAATAGAAGGAATTGATACAATTGAGCCATCTTTCGGCTTACCTGCAAAATGGATATCAGAGGAAATGAAAGATCGTGCGGAGATGTTTGGATATACAGTTGTAGATCCACCATCAGTTGTTTCTACACACATTACAGAAGTAATAAAATCAAACGCACATGAATTAATTGGTAGACAAGAGACGAAGCAACTAATTGATCACTTAAAAGAGTCACATCCAATTTTAGTGGAAGAAGTGACACCTAGCCCATTAGCGATTGGTGACGTTCAAAGCGTACTTGCAAAATTATTAAAAGAAAAAGTGTCAATTAGAAACTTACCAATTATATTTGAAACATTAGCTGATTTTGGTAAGCTTTCGACAGATACAGACCTTCTCACTGAGTATGTTAGACAAGCACTTGCTAGACAGATTACAAATAGTTTTGTGAATCAAGGAGAGACGATGAAAGTGGTTACTGTTTCAGGAAAGATTGAAAAAGTAATTGCTGATGGTGTTCAACAGACAGAACACGGGAACTATCTTTCATTAGATCCTAATATGTCACAAAGTATTATTGAGGCAATTGCAAGGCAACTTGAGGAATTATCTTTACAACAACAATCACCGATTTTATTATGTTCTCCTGCAGTCAGAATGTACTTGAGACAGCTAATTGATCGTTATTTTCCTCAAGTACCAGTACTTTCTTATAATGAATTGGAAGCAAATGTAGAGATTCAAAGTATTGGGGTGGTGAATATCGAATGAAGGTAAAGAAATACGAAGCTGCATCTATGCCAGAAGCAATGAAAATGATTCGAGCGGAGCTTGGTAATGAAGCTGTAATCCTAAATTCAAAGATCGTACACAAAAATGGTTTTTTAGGTTTTTTTCGTAAGAAGAATATTGAGGTAATTGCTGCCATTGATACAGATATTCAAAAAACAAAAAAGCAAGAACCGTTGACAAAACACAATATACACCAAAAGCAAAAAAATCAGGAGCTACTGAAAAATCATAATGTTCAACAAGGGTCATTGGGCTTTGTTGAACAAGCTCCTATGAATTCTCCAAAACCATCAGCCGATATATTGAATCAAATAAGTGAGTTAAAATCAATCATCACTAGTATGCAAAAAGATACATTACATGTTCAGGAACATTATCCATTGCCAATACAAGAGTTGAGTTCCTTCTTAGTTGAGGAAGAGTTAAACGCTTCAATTCGGAATGAATTAATTAGTTCTCTATTGGTTAAATGGTATGAAAATAAAGAGGAATTAAATGGTGATGATCTCAAGCAATATCTTCGTGAGATTCTGATTGACAAATTAAAGCATCTTTCATTTGGTGCAATTACTTATCAGAAAAAATATATCAGTGTTGCCGGTCCAACAGGTGTAGGGAAAACGACAACATTAGCAAAAATTGCAGCAGAATCAATCCTTAAAGATGGAAAAAAGGTTGCCTTCATTACGACGGATACCTATCGAATTGCTGCAATTGATCAGTTGAAGACTTACGCAAAAATACTTAATGTACCTATTGAGGTTAGTTACAATATTGACGACTTTAAGAAGGCTAAAGAAAAGTTTAGAGAATATGATTTGGTTCTCATTGATACGGCTGGAAGAAATTTTAGAAATCAACAATATGTTGATGATTTAAAACAAATTATTGATTTTAATGAAGAATTAGAGACATACCTTGTACTAGGTTTGACTTCTAAATATTCAGATATGATTACTATATACAAGCAGTTTTCGCTATTGAACATAATTAAAGTAATTTTCACAAAGGCTGATGAAACTTCCCATTATGGTCAAATGATCAACTTTATGTTAATGAACAATATAGGGGCGGCTTATATAACAACTGGCCAGAATGTACCTGATGATATTCATACCGCTACACCAGAACTTGTTGTAGAAACTTTATTTGGAGAAGATCTCAATGACTGATCAGGCACAAAATCTTCGTAATCAACTTAAATCCATTGAAAAGAAAAAAACAAAAACGATTGCAGTCATAAGCGGTAAGGGAGGAGTAGGAAAATCTAATTTTTCTTTAAACTTCTCATTAGCACTATCACAATCAGGACAAAAAGTTCTTTTATTTGATATGGATATAGGGATGGGGAATATTGATATCTTAATGGGTGTTTCTTCTCCATATTCCTTTATTGATTTATTTGAAAGAGACCTTTCAATCAGAGATATTATAAAAAGCGTTCCAGATCAATTATCTTATATATCTGGTGGGACTGGTCTATCATCTTTATTTAATCTTGATAAAGAAAAGTTCAATTACTTCGTTAATCAAATGCACGATATTATGCCAGAATACAACTATCTTATTTTTGATATGGGTGCAGGAATATCGGAAGAGAATTTACAATTTTTATTAACGGTTGACGAAATCTTTGTTATTACAACGCCAGAACCTACATCAATAACGGACGCATATTCGGCCATGAAACATATTTGTTCATATACAAAAGATATTCCCTTTTTTTTGATTGTAAATAAAGCACAAAATGAAAAAGAAGGAATTGCAACAATCGAAAGAATTGATCATGCGGTAAAACATTTTTTGTATAAAGAAACAATTAAACTCGGGAGCATACCCGATGATAAAAATGTTGTTAAAGCGGTAAAACACCAAGTGCCTGTTCTAATATACTCACCAAAATCAAGTGTAAGCAGGTCGATTGAAGAAATTGTTCGGACATATACTTCACAAACACCAACCGGCACAATTGTTAAAGAACATACTCCTTTCATTTCAAAACTTCGGCAACTTATTTCGAAAAGATAAAGGGGGTTGGGACTAAATGAAAAAAATGATTAAAGTTCTGATCGTAGATGACTCTGCTTTTATGAGAAAACTGATTACCGATATTTTATCAAACGAGGAAAATATTGAAGTCATTGGCACAGCTCGAAATGGCGAAGATTGCTTAACTAAATTAAAAACGCTAAAGCCAGATGTTATTACAATGGATGTAGAGATGCCTGTTATGAATGGACTTGATGCGTTAAAGGAAGTAATGGCATTATATAAACTTCCAGTTATTATGCTATCTAGTACAACAAAAGAGGGTGCGTCAAATACCATTCTAGCAATGCAATACGGAGCAGTTGATTTCATAACCAAACCTTCTGGTGCCATCTCGTTAGATTTGCACAAGGTTAAGGATGAAATCGTGACTAAAGTCCTACAATCAAGCAAGGCTAATATTACTAATTTAGTAAAACCACTACAAACGCAAAAAATGTCGTATAATAGAAGAGTGTTTAATAGTAAAAACGAACTAGATGCTCGTTCTAAAGTTTTACAAAAGCCATTAGTATGTATAGGAACATCTACTGGAGGACCAAGAGCACTTCAACATGTTCTAACTAGATTACCAAATCAATTTCCAGCTCCAATTTTAATTGTTCAACACATGCCAGCGGGTTTCACGAAGTCACTAGCAAAACGTTTAGATTCAATATGCCATATAGAAGTAAAAGAAGCTGAAAATGGCGAACTGTTAAAAAATGGAGTGGCCTATATAGCTCCTGGCGGATACCATCTTAAACTAAAAGAGATCGGTACTTCTGTTGCTATTCAAATAGATGAATCTGAAATTCGAAATGGCCATCGCCCTTCTGTTGACGTTATGTTCGAATCGGTTAGTCACTTATCTAGCTTTAGAAAGATTGCAGTTATTATGACAGGAATGGGATCTGATGGTGCAAAAGGGTTAGTAGAGTTAAAAAAATCAGGGAACACAACAGCAATAACTGAATCTGAACAAACATCGGTAGTTTATGGGATGCCAAAAGTGGCAGCCGAAACGAATTTAGTTGATGAAGTTGCTGATGTGGATAAAATTGCAGACGTTATTTTAAAATATATCGGAATGTAAGGGAGTGGAGTTAGTTGGATATCAGTCAATACCTAGAAGTTTTTATTGATGAAAGTAAAGAGCATCTTCAAATGTGTAACGAGCAATTATTGGAATTAGAGAAAAATCCAGATAATCTAGAAATTGTTAATGTGATTTTTCGATCTGCACATACCTTAAAAGGAATGTCAGCTACGATGGGATATGAAGACCTTGCTAGTCTAACTCATCAGATGGAAAATGTACTTGATGGAATTCGTAATAATAAAATAAAGGTCACATCACAAATCTTAGACATAGTTTTTAAAGCGGTTGATTATTTGGAAGAGATGATCTTTTCAATTGCTGAAGGTGGGACTGGTAAAAAGGATGTTTCTGACGTTGTTACACTTTTAAAGAAAATCGAGGATGGAGAGAATCTAGAAATCAATAGTGATTCTCCAAAACAGGATGATAATAAACAAGTGTCACCTATAAAAACCAAATCTGATTATGACGAATTTGAATTAACTGTTTTGAATCAATCTAAAGAACAAGGATTCAATATATATGAAATCTCTATAACTCTTCGCCAAGATTGTGTTCTTAAAGCAGCACGTGTATTTATGATTTTTGAAGTACTTGAACAAGTAGGAGAAGTAATCAAAACAACCCCGAGTGTTGATATGCTTGAAGAGGAGAATTTTGATCACTCATTCAAAGTTTCATTCATATCGATGGAATCATCTGATGAACTAAAAGGAAGAGTCATGAAGGTTTCTGAAGTGGAAACAGTTGATATTGAGACAATTTCACTAGAATCACTAGCTCATCAAGTAATAAATGAAGAAGTGGCACCTACTGTAGAACTAGAAACGGAAGAGGTTTCTAAAGAACCTGTTCAAAAAGAGAAAGATGTTGAAAAAGTAGCTCCTGCGAAACAGAATAATGTTAATAACAAAACGATTCGAGTGAGTATTGAGCGTTTAGATATTTTGATGAACTTATTTGAGGAGTTAGTAATCGATCGTGGACGATTAGAACAAATCTCGCGTGAACTTACACATTCAGATCTTTCCGAAACAGTTGAGAGAATGTCAAGAATTTCAGGCGATTTACAAAGCATTATCTTAAATATGCGAATGGTTCCAGTAGATACTGTGTTTAATAGATTTCCAAGAATGGTTCGACAACTTGCAAGAGATCTTAATAAGAAAATAGACCTTCAGATCGTAGGTGCTGAAACCGAACTAGATCGAACTGTTATTGATGAAATAGGCGATCCACTTGTTCATTTAATTCGTAATGCAATGGACCATGGGATCGAGACACCTGAAGTTCGTAAAGCTTCTGGTAAACCAGAAGAAGGAACTCTAATTCTAAAAGCTTATCATAGTGGAAATCATGTCTTTATTGAAATACAAGATAATGGGGCTGGAATAAATAGAGATAAAGTCATTGAAAAGGCTAGAAAACAAGGAATTATATCAGAATCTGAAATTGATAGTTTAACAGATAAGCAAGTTTTTGATCTCATCTTATCTTCTGGTTTTTCAACTGCTGATAAAATTTCAGATGTTTCTGGTAGAGGTGTAGGATTAGATGTTGTTAAGAGTACGATTGAATCTCTAGGTGGTTCAATTTCGATTGATTCTATAGAAGGAAAGGGTTCTACGTTCCTTATCCAGCTTCCTTTAACTTTATCAATCATCTCTGTACTATTGGTTGAGCTAGGCGATGAAAAATATGCAATTCCATTATCATCTATTATTGAAACAGCGATCATTAAGAAAGAAGAAATACTAAGTGCTCATAACCAAAAAGTGATTGATTTCAGAAATAAGGTTATTCCTTTAGTATTCTTAGAAGACTTTTTCGAAGTTCCTTCAGAAGAACATGATTCGGAATATGTATCTGTTGTTATTGTTAAAAAGGGTGAAAAAGCAGCTGGATTTGTTGTCGATTCGTTTATAGGTCAGCAAGAGGTTGTTCTTAAATCATTAGGGAATTATCTATCTTCTGTTTTTGCAATTTCAGGAGCAACCATTTTAGGAGATGGACAAGTTGCTTTAATTGTTGATTGTAATGCATTGATAAAATAAGTGTTACAAAAAGTGTGAACGATAGAAGTGAATAAAGGAGAAGATAATAATGACTGATAAAGAGCAAGCTACTTCTAAAGTAATTGTTTTTGAATTAGATAATGAGGAATATGTTATACCGGTTGAAAAAGTTCGTTCGATTGAGAAGCACCAGAAAATTACACGTGTCCCCCGCACAAAAAATTTCGTTCAAGGTGTAATCAATTTACGTGGGGTAATAACACCAATCATTGACTTAAGAAAACTCTTTGAAATGGATGAGCGACCGTATTCTGAACATACTAGAATTATTATCATTGCTCACGAAGATTATGAGGTGGGATTAATTGTGGATGCTGCAAATGATGTAATGGATATACCACTATTCTCAATTGAACCACAACCAGATGTTGTCGGATCATTAAAAGTCGATTATATCGATGGCGTTTCAATGGTTGAAGAGCGTTTACTAATCCTGTTAAATTTGGAGCAAGTATTGCAAATTCAACATATGCGTGAAATGGTGATTGGATAGTCCTATGTCATTTGTTAATAAAATAAAAGACACCCACCTAGATATTTTAAAGGAAATCGGCAATATAGGTGCAGGGCACTCTGCAACAGCACTTTCTACCTTATTAAATAAGAAGATTGATATGAAAGTCCCGGTTGTACGTATTGTCTCATTTGATGAAATGATGGATTTAGTAGGAGGGCCTGATCATATTGTAGCGAGCGTGTTTCTTCGGATAGAAGGAGACGCTCCAGGAAGTATGTTTTTTGTTCTAACATTAAATCAAGCTTCACGCTTTATTCAATACCTAACAGGTGAGAACCATTATACGTATGAAGAACTAATTTCTTCGGAACTTGGACTTTCAGCCTTACAAGAATTAGGGAATATACTATCCGGATCTTATCTATCTTCGCTTTCGGATTTTACAAATTTAAATCTATACCCAACGGTCCCTTCACTATCGATTGATATGGTTGGTGCAATCCTTGGGTATGGACTACTTGAGTTATCACAAGTAAGTGATTATGCCATTATTATAGATGCTGCAATAAATGATTTGGATGATGAAGATTGTGTAAAAGGCCACTTTTTCCTTTTACCTGATCCAGATTCGTTTGAAAAGCTCTTTAAATCATTAGGGGTAAATAATGATGGGACAAGTTGAACAAATTATTAAAGTGGGTATAGCAGATATGAGTGTAATCAAGGCACCGCAAACCATTAGAACCTCTGGTTTAGGTTCATGTGTTGGTGTTGTTATCTACGATCCCGGACAAGAAGTGGCAGGTTTAGCACATGTGATGTTACCTGACTCAACTCTCGCCAAGACTGGTACACTAAATTTGGCTAAATATGCTGATACAGCAATACAAGAATTAATTAAAATGATTGTAAAATCTGGCGGCAGAAGTCATGCGTTAAAGGCGAAAATGGCCGGTGGGGCTCAAATGTTTCCTAATTTATCAGGCAATGACATGATGAGGATTGGCCCCCGTAACGTTGAGGCAGTGATGAATGAGTTAAGGAAATTCAAGATATCTGTCCTTTCCTCAGATGTTGGTGGAAATCAAGGGAGAACAATTGAGTTTGATCCCTTAACTTCTTCCTTAATGATTCGCACTGTGAATCAAGGAATTAAATCGATTTAGCCAAGGATTTGTCTAATTAAATTTACAACAGATGATATAGATCTAGTGTTAAAGGGTATGATGAGGAGGAGTATAATGTCACAAATGGTAGCAAGTGATGATCAAGTATATTGGCAGCAGTGGATTGACTCACGTGACTCTCATGCAGGTGATGTACTTATAAGAAGGTACATGCCACTTGTAGCCTACCACGTTCAACGTATAGCAGCAGGTTTACCTAAAAGTGTAAGATCAGATGATTTAAAGAGCTTTGGAATGATGGGTTTATATGATGCCCTAGAAAAATTTGATCCCTCAAGAGATTTGAAATTTGATACTTATGCTTCTTTTAGAGTACGTGGTGCTATTCTTGATGGTTTAAGAAAAGAAGACTGGTTACCTAGAAGTTTACGCGATAAGGCCAAAAAGATTGAATTAGCTTCACAACAACTAGAGCAAAAATTGATGAGAAATATAACGACAAAAGAAATTGCAAATGAATTAGGACTAAGTGAAGAGGATGTTCTGAACACTATAAATGAAGGATTCTTTGCTAATGTGTTATCAATGGATGAGCAGCATTCAGATGGTGAAGGAAAAGAAGGGCTTGAATTTACCATTAAGGACACAGCTACCTTAACTCCTGAAGATGATTTATTGAAAAAAGAGCAGTTTTCTCAGCTTGTCAATGTAATCAAGCAATTAAATGAAAACGAGCAAATGGTTGTAAGTTTGTTTTATCAAGAAGAGTTAACTTTGACTGAGATTGGTCAAGTAATGAATCTGTCTACATCAAGAATCTCTCAAATTCATTCAAAGGCCCTATTCAAATTAAAACAGTTTCTCGAAAATGCTTATTAAAATTGTGGGAGAAGACAAAACACCAATAGTGGCGTTCAGATCTTTCTCCCTATTGTTGTATTACACATAACAGTATGATTGGGAAGGAGAGATTCCCGTGAGTTTGAAGCTTATCGAGTTGCAAATAGCTCTTCCTAGGACTCAGGAATTTGGAAAAATGACTGAACAGCTTAATCAGAGGGGGCAAATATTTCAACATCAAGTTGCTCAATCACAAAAAAAACAAGATGTTAAAAATCTCAAGCAAGTCACTAAGAAGTCAAATAGCTCACATGTCAGTTTGCAAAAAAATGAGCATCAAGAGCATCATCAATCAGATGATTATTCAATACATCCAACAAAAGGGAAGATAATTGATATTATCGGTTAAATTATAAAAGAGGTATACTATGATAACCTTTCTATTTTTATTAAGTTTTTCTTTAATAGGTGTTCTCTTTTTTTGCCTTATAATCATGTCACAGAAATTAAATCAATTAAAAGAGTTAGAACACACCCAAAAAGATATCTTGCATCAGATTGAAGAAACATTCTCCGGTTATATCATGCAAATTAAAGAAGAAAATGAACATTTTTTTAAACATGCTAATTCTTCAATGGTAGAAGAGCAATTGGAGAAAAAACAAGAACAATCGGTGAGTAATAACCAAAGCGTTCAGAAAGAAAGTGTCATACATACAGTAAAAGAGGAAGATCAAATGTCTAGTCCAAAACATCTACCTTTCTCAATGATCGAACAAACGATTTCAGAGGCCGATCTGAAGGATTTATTACCTGAGTACACTGACATAGAGCCACCTAAAATAGAGGTGAAGGATAAGGAGAAGGTAAAATCAACTGCTCCTATAACCTCCGAAAAATTATTATTGGATAAGATTATTTCGATGGAAAGTGAAGGGGCAACGATCGAGGAAATCGCTAAAACACTCAATAGAGGCAAGACTGAAATCGAGCTTTTATTAAAATTTCGTCAAAAATAGATAATATTTTTCTTGATTGTCATATTCAGGTGTGTTATATTATTTTCTGGTGTTAATACACACGCTTATTGATTTGAACAATGGTGCTATCTTTGATAGTTTTGTTTGAACATGATTTAAGCGGAGGAAGAAAAACCATTAGGAGGAAACAAAAAATGTCAGTAATTTCAATGAAGCAATTGCTTGAAGCTGGTGTTCACTTCGGTCATCAAACTCGTCGTTGGAACCCAAAAATGAAGCGTTACATCTTTACAGAGCGTAACGGAATTTACATCATCGATCTTCAAAAAACAGTGAAGAAGGTTGAAGAAGCTTATAACTTCGTTAGAGAGCTTGGAGCAAATGGTGGTACTATGTTATTTGTTGGTACTAAAAAACAAGCTCAAGACTCAGTGAAGGAAGAAGCTGAACGTTCAGGTATGTACTTCGTTAACCAACGTTGGTTAGGTGGTACATTAACTAACTTTGAAACAATCCAAAAGCGTATTAAGCGTTTAAAAGATATCGAAAGAATGCGTGAAGACGGTACTTTTGAAGTATTACCTAAAAAAGAGGTAGTACAACTTAATAAAGAGCTTGACCGTTTAGAAAAATTCCTAGGCGGAATTAAAGATATGAAGCAATTACCAGATGCTTTATTCATCATTGACCCTCGTAAAGAGCGTATTGCTGTTGCAGAAGCACACAAATTAAATATTCCGATTGTTGGTATCGTTGATACAAACTGTGATCCGGATGAAATTGATTATGTAATCCCTGCAAACGATGATGCAATTCGCGCTGTGAAACTTCTAACTGCTAAGATTGCAGATGCAATTCTAGAAGCTAAACAAGGTGAAGAAACTTCTGCTTAATGAGCGAAAGGTGATAAGAGGGATATGCCTTTTATCACCTTTTTTTAAAGAGTAAGGACGAAAGTTCAATAATTTCTAACCTACATTGTCATACTAGCAATACATGATTTGAATGATATGACTTGTCTAATAGTACATAATAAGATTCTTAAGGAGGAAATAACAATGGCTGTAACTGCCCAAATGGTAAAAGAACTACGTGAAAAAACTGGTGCGGGAATGATGGATTGTAAAAAAGCACTAACTGAAACTGATGGGGATATGGAAAAAGCAATTGACTATCTTCGTGAAAAAGGAATTGCTAAAGCTGCGAAAAAGTCAGACCGTATTGCTGCAGAAGGAACTACATTTATTCAAGTTGAAGGTAATAATGCAGTATTACTTGAAGTTAACTCTGAAACTGACTTTGTTGCAAAGAATGAAGGTTTCCAAGTACTAGTTAAAGACCTTGCAACGTTCTTGCTACAACACAAACCTGCTTCAGTTGAAGAAGCATTAGAGCAAAAAATGGATAACGGGTCAACTGTTTCTGAATACATCAACTCTGCAATTGCTAAAATTGGTGAGAAGCTTACACTACGTCGTTTTGTTGTTTCATCAAAAGGTGATAATGCTGCTTTCGGAGCATATCTTCACATGGGCGGACGTATTGGTGTACTAACTGTATTAGAAGGTACAACTGATGAAGCAACTGCAAAAGATGTTGCAATGCATATTGCTGCAGTAAATCCTAAATATATTAGCCGTGACCAAGTTTCACAAGAAGAAACTGAGCGTGAGCGTGAAGTGTTAACTCAACAAGCATTAAATGAAGGTAAGCCAGAAAAGATTGTTGCAAAAATGGTTGAAGGAAGAATCAGCAAATATTTCGAAGACATTTGTTTATTAGATCAAACATTTGTTAAAAATCCAGATTTAAAAGTTCGCCAATTTGTAGAATCTAAAGGTGCTACTGTTTCTAGTTTCGTTCGTTACGGAGTAGGGGAAGGTATCGAGAAGCGTCAAGACAATTTCGCTGAAGAAGTAATGAATCAAGTTAAGAAATAAAAAGCAGTTGTGCTGTGCTAAGATATATGTAAATCTATTTGAAACAAAGATAGGGAACACATGCAGTGTTCCCTATCTTTAAAATATGGAGGTAATTATGAGTAACGCTAAATATAAACGTGTAGTTCTGAAACTTAGTGGAGAAGCATTAGCTGGTGAAGCTGGCTTTGGGATTAATCCGGCAGTCATACAATCTGTTGCTGAGCAAGTAAAAGAAATAGCGGAACTAGATGTTGAAGTTGCAGTAGTTGTTGGTGGCGGAAATATTTGGCGCGGGAAAATTGGAAGCGAAATGGGCATGGATCGTGCGAACGCTGATTACATGGGAATGCTCGCAACAGTTATGAACTCATTAGCACTTCAAGATAGTCTTGAAAATTTAGGGATTCAAACCCGAGTACAGTCATCGATTGAAATGCGTCAAGTTGCAGAACCTTACATAAGAAGAAAAGCTATACGTCATCTAGAGAAGAAGAGAGTTGTGATTTTTGCAGCTGGCACAGGTAACCCATACTTCTCAACAGATACAACTGCAGCATTAAGAGCAGCAGAAATCGAAGCAGATGTCATTCTCATGGCGAAAAACAATGTTGATGGAGTCTATACTGCAGATCCATCAAAAGATTCCACTGCAGTGAAGTATGAGACATTATCTTACCTAGATGTCCTCAAAGAAGGTTTAGCAGTTATGGATTCCACTGCTTCATCATTATGTATGGACAATGATATTCCTTTAATTGTCTTTTCAATTATGGAAAAGGGGAATATTAAGAGAGCAGTTGTCGGTGAAAATATCGGAACAATCGTTAGGGGGAAATAAACAATGGCAAAGGCTACATTAAACCAAGTGAAAGAAAAAATGGATAAAGCAATTCAAGCATTTTCGCGTGAACTTGCAAGTGTTCGTGCAGGAAGAGCCACTCCTTCACTATTAGATAAAATTACGGTGGACTATTATGGTGCACCTACACCAGTTAACCAACTAGCTTCTATTAATGTTCCTGAGGCACGTATGCTAGTTATTCAACCTTATGATAAAACAGCTCTTGGTGATATTGAAAAAGCAATTTTAAAGTCGGATTTAGGTCTAAACCCTTCAAATGACGGATCAATTATTAGAATTGCTATCCCTGCTTTAACTGAAGAAAGACGAAAAGAGCTAGTAAAAGTAGTGAAGAAATATGCTGAAGAAGCAAAAGTTGCAGTTAGAAATATCCGTAGAGACGGAAACGACGATTTGAAAAAATTGGAGAAAAATGGTGAGATTACCGAGGATGAATTACGAGGATTCTCAGAAGATGTTCAAAAACTTACGGATGACTCGATCACTAAGGTTGACCAAGTGGCAAAAGAAAAAGAAAAAGAAATCATGGAAGTCTAATCCATTTCACTGTACAATATATTGTAAAAGACCCTCTAATGTTTACAGGGGGTTTTTTTGTTAATACTGTCTACTAGCTGATTGTGGGGACTAAATAAAATCAAACATTACTAGTTAGTTGATTTTAGTGTGATGGAGGACTAGTTTTATGTTAAAAATAGTAAAAGACTGGATGAATAAGTCGAATTCCATAAATAAAGATGTGAGTTCAGAAGGCCCGATACCAGAGCATATCGCTATTATCATGGATGGGAATGGTAGGTGGGCAAAAAAACGTGCACTCCCAAGGTCAGCGGGTCATCATGAAGGAATGAAGGTTGTAAAAAAAGTTACAAAACTTGCGAGTAATCTCGGAGTAGGCATTCTAACTGTTTATGCATTTTCAACAGAGAATTGGAAAAGACCAAAGGATGAAGTTAACTATTTAATGAGGTTACCTGAGGAATTTCTTAGTACATTCCTACCAGAACTGATTGAAGAAAACATTCAGGTGAGGATTATGGGAGATAAAACTCAATTACCCTCACATACTTTAAATGCCGTAGAAAAGGCCGTAGAAGAAACAAAGGGAAATACTGGAATGATCTTAAACTTCGCACTCAATTATGGAAGTCGATCAGAAATACTAAGTGCTATTGAAGAAATGATGATTGATTACAAAAATAACGAAATAGATAGCAATGTAAGTGAAGAGTTGTTTTCTACTTACTTAATGAGCAGCGGTTTAAAAGATCCGGATTTACTGATTCGAACAAGCGGAGAAATGAGACTTAGTAATTTCATGTTATGGCAGTTAGCTTATACAGAATTTTGGTTCTCGGATGTTTTATGGCCGGATTTCAGTGAAGCCCATTTAATTGAAGCAATTACTGCCTATCAAAAAAGAGGACGTCGATTCGGAGGAATATAAAAGGTGATGATTTTGAAATGAAACAACGAATAATAACTGGAATTGCAGCTGCGGCAGTTTTTCTTCCAATTGTATATATAGGAGGGTTAGCGTTTACTGTCCTAACCTTTCTAATGGCAACCATTGCAATTTTTGAATTGCTTAGAATGAAGAACATACCAATATTTTCATTTCCAGGGGTTTTATCGACATTATTGCTATGGATATTTCTGTTACCAAAGGAATACTCTTATGTAATAACTGATATGGGGTTAACAAAAATTGAGTTAGCTTTACTAGCAGTTTTACTGTTTTTATCATATACAGTAGTTACAAAGAATAAATTTACATTTGATGATGTTGGTTTTGTAAGTTTGACAACGATCTATATCGGTCTGGGGTTCTACTACCTTATTGAAACGAGATTGGATTTAGGGTTAAACTACATATTCTTTGCTCTCATTGTTGTATGGGCAACTGATTCTGGTGCCTATTTTATTGGACGAGCGATTGGTAAACGAAAGTTATGGCCTGATATTAGTCCGAACAAAACGATTGAGGGATCATTAGGTGGGATCTTTGTCGCTATTATTGTTGCACTTATTTATACTACATTTGTTACTCTAGAATTAACGTTTGTGGAATTGGTAATTGTAACAATCTTCTTATCAGTCTTTGGGCAATTAGGAGATTTGGTAGAGTCTGCATTAAAACGACATTATGATGTAAAAGATTCAGGTAAGTTGCTGCCAGGACATGGTGGTATCTTAGACCGGGTTGATAGTTGGTTATTTGCTTTACCAATCCTTTATTATCTACTGTTAATTTTATCCTAAAAAATGAGTCAAGCATCAGGGAGTGAGTCTGTGAAAAAAGTAAGTTTATTAGGAGCAACCGGCTCAATTGGTCAGCAAACATTAGATGTTATAAGAGACCATTCAACTGAACTAGAATTAGTTGCAATGTCAGTTGGTGATAATTTAGAAAAAACTCGTGAAATCATCTCCCAATTCCACCCAAAAGTAGTTTCCGTCAAAACGAAAGAGGCTTGCGAGAGGCTTAAGGCAGAATATACGGGAGACATTCGTTTTGTACATGGGGAAGAAGGTTTAATTGAAGTTGCGATTCATCAAGATAGTTCTGTTTTATTGAATGCCGTTGTAGGTAGTGTTGGCTTAAAACCGACCTTAAAAGCAATAGAAGCCAAAAAAACAATTGCCTTGGCAAATAAGGAAACGCTTGTTACTGCAGGACATCTTGTAATGGAAGCTGTTGACGAACATAATGTTGACATATTACCAGTAGATAGTGAGCACTCAGCTATTTTCCAATGCTTACAAGGTGAAAAAGCCAAAAATGTTGAAAAAATTATCTTAACAGCTTCAGGCGGCAGTTTTAGGGACAAAACGAGAGATGAATTAAAAGGTGTAACCGTTAAACAAGCGTTAAACCACCCGAACTGGAGTATGGGAGCTAAAATAACAATCGATTCTGCAACAATGATGAATAAAGGCCTTGAGGTCATTGAAGCTCACTGGTTATTTAATGTCCCATATGATAAGATAGATGTTCTATTACATAAAGAAAGCATTATTCATTCTCTAGTAGAGTTTCATGATAGTAGTGTAATTGCACAATTAGGCACACCAGATATGAGAGTGCCAATTCAATATGCATTAACTTACCCAGACCGTTTTAAAAGACAGCAGTCAGCAAAATTGAATTTAGCTGAGATTGGTTTGCTTCATTTTAATCAGGTCGACTTTAAGCGTTATCGGAGTTTAGATTTAGCATTCACTGCTGGTAAAATCGGTGGTACAATGCCGACTGTATTAAATGCAGCAAATGAAGTCGCTGTAGCCTCATTCTTAAATGGTTCAATTTCATTTTTGCGCATTGACGAATTGGTAGAAGAAGCATTGGAATATCACACAGCTATCATGCAGCCTAATCTTGAAACAATTGAACAGGTTGATCAAGAGACAAGAATTTATGTGACTAATTTAGTGAAAGAATATTTGACTAAATTGTAATAGTTACTTTTTTTATCAAAATAGTCTAAATAAAAATCAAAGGTGGTTAGACATGTGGAAACTGTTATAGCCTTTATCGTTATTTTTGGAGCGCTTGTTTTTTTTCACGAATTAGGACATTTAATATTAGCTAAAAGAGCAGGTATTCTTTGCAGAGAATTTGCCATTGGCTTTGGACCAAAAGTATTCTCTTTTAAACGGCAAGAGACAGTTTACACCATTCGCTTATTACCTCTTGGTGGATTTGTAAGAATGGCTGGAGAAGATCCAGAAATGATTGATGTAAAACCAGGTTATAATGTGGGCCTATTATTTGATTCACGGGGTAATGCTAATAAAATTATCATAAACAATAAAGATAAATATCCCGATGCAAGAATTATTGAAGTTGAAAGTGCTGATTTAGAACACGAAATGTACTTGTCGGGATATGAGGCAGGTAATGAGGAAGTTCTTCAGCACTTTAAAATAAGCGATGAAGCATACTTTGTTGTTGATCAACAAGAAACACAAATTGCACCTTATAATCGTCAATTTGCTTCAAAAACTTTAAGCCAACGGACTTTAGCAATTGCAGCTGGGCCATTTATGAATTTCGTCTTGGCATTTTTTGTTTTCATAGTAATTGGTCTTCTACAGGGAACACCTGTTAATGAACCTAAGTTAGGCAAACTAACTGAAGACGGTGCAGCAATTGAATCAGGGTTAAAGGAAGGTGATATTGTACAAGAAATCGAGGGTCAAGGTGTAAATACCTGGCAGGATATTGTCACAATTATTCGTGAAAACCCAGAAACTGAATTAGACTTTACAGTAAAACGTGAAACAGAAGTGCTGGATGTTGCTGTTACTCCTAAAACACAGCAGCTAGGTGATGAAACAATTGGTATTATTGGTGTGTACGGTCCAGTAGAAAAATCTGTTGTTGCTTCAGTCAAAAGTGGTTTCACCGAAACATATCTATGGACAAAAGAAATTTTGTTTGGGCTTGGGAAACTAATAACAGGTCAATTCTCGATTGATATGCTCTCTGGACCTGTAGGGATTTATGTATCAACTGATACGGTCGCTCAATCAGGTATCTATTATTTGATGAAGTGGGCAGCTATTTTAAGTATTAATCTTGGAATTGTGAACCTATTACCGATTCCGGCACTTGATGGTGGACGACTTATGTTCTTTGCATTAGAAGCAGTGAGAGGAAAACCTATAGATCGTCATAAAGAGGGAATGGTTCATTTTGTTGGCTTTGCATTATTAATGTTATTAATGCTTGTAGTCACTTGGAATGATATTCAAAAGTTTTTCCTGTAAAATCAATCAATATTCCAGTCTAGAATATAGAATGAACAAAGCGGTTTTGAAATTGGTAAACATATATTATAAGAGGTGCGTTTAGATGAAACAAAGTATGATGCTAATACCAACACTTAGAGAAACACCTTCAGATGCTGACATAAAAAGTCATCAACTTTTACTTAGGGCTGGTTTTATACGCCAAAATGCAAGTGGGGTATATAGTTACCTACCATTAGCTAAAAAGGTGTTACAAAAGATAGAAACTATTGTCCGTGAAGAAATGGAAAGAGCAGGAGCAGTTGAATTACTAATGCCTGCTCTTCAGCAAGCTGAACTTTGGCAAGAGTCTGGCAGGTGGTACACGTATGGTTCAGAATTGATGCGTCTAAATGACCGTCATGACCGTAAATTTGCACTAGGTGCTACCCATGAAGAAGTGATTACCAGCCTTGTAAGGGATGAAGTAAAATCTTATAAAAGGTTACCACTTTCATTGTATCAAATCCAAAACAAATTTAGAGATGAGAAACGTCCAAGGTTCGGACTGTTACGTGGAAGAGAGTTCATAATGAAAGATGCTTATTCTTTCCATGCTTCTCAAGAAAGTTTGGATGAAGTATATGAAAAAATGTTTCAGGCGTACTCCAATATTTTTTCTCGTTGTGGACTGAATTTCAGGGCTGTTATTGCTGACTCTGGAGCTATGGGTGGAAAAGATACACATGAGTTTATGGTGTTATCAGATGTTGGGGAAGACACAATCGCCTATTCAGACGAGTCAAATTATGCAGCGAATATTGAAATGGCCCCAGTGGTAGCAACTTATCATAAAAGTGAAGAGGATCTAGTATCGCTTGAAAAGGTTGAAACAGTCGGGAAAAAGTCAATTCAAGAGGTTTCTGAATATTTGAATGTAGACGAAACAAAATGTTTAAAATCACTTTTATTTAAAGTAGATGAAAAGTATGTACTGGTTGTTGTACGTGGTGACCATGAAGTGAATGATGTGAAACTTAAGAATTATTATGATGCAGGCTCAGTTGAGCTAGCATCACCTGAAGAAACTAAGCTGGTTCTTGGGTGTTCAATCGGTTCAATCGGTCCTGTAGCTACAAAGAGTGAAGAGGTTGAAGTAATAGCTGACCAAGCAGTTTCATCTATAATTAATGGTGTTTGTGGAGCGAATGAAGAAGATTTTCATTTTACTGGAGTTAATCCAGGAAGAGATTTCTCAGTTGAACAATTTTTAGATTTACGATTTATCCAAGAGGGAGATCCTTCTCCAGATGGGATAGGAAAAATTGTGTTCGCAAAAGGAATTGAAGTTGGACATGTTTTCAAATTAGGTACACGTTATAGTGAAGCTATGAATGCAACTTTTTTAGATGAAAACGGGCGATCACAACCAATGATTATGGGATGCTATGGGATTGGTGTCTCACGCACACTTGCGGCTGTTGCTGAACAATTTAATGATGAGAACGGCTTGATATGGCCAACGAATCTTTCGCCATATGAAGCACATGTGATTCCAATCAATGCAAAGAAAGAGGATCAGAGGTTGTTAGCTGATCGTATCTATTCATTATTACAAGAAAATAACATTAGTGTATTATATGACGATAGAGATGAAAGACCAGGAGTTAAGTTTGCTGATTCTGATTTAATGGGATTACCTGTTAGAATTACAGTGGGGAAAAAAGCAAGTGAAGACATCGTTGAAATAAAGATTAGGAAAACAGGGGAAACATTGGAAGTCAATTTTGAAAAACTTGTCGAGACAATTTCTACTTTTGTAGTAAAATAGAAAGTAGACAAAATGACTTTTTTAAAAAAAGAATGAAGAGGGCTAATTATAGGAGAAAAACTCTCCTTAATTAGCCCTTAACATGTTAAAGGGGGGAAAAATATGAGTGATTTATTAATAGAGCAAAAAGAAAGATTACAAATCTTACTTCAGCAGATTGAAGTAACAGAAGATGCAATGGTGAAGTATTTTGAAGGAGCAGGGATTGAAAAGCTTCAAATTAACCGTGAGCAAAAATCCTGGCATTTTATTTTTCAACTCCCCAAAATATTACCGTCAGATGTATTTCAACTTTTCTCTGCTCAATTAGTAAAGAAATTTTCTCATATAGCAGCAGTCTCTTTTAAGATAAATACAATAGACAAAGAATATACAGAGGAACTAGTCCAAGGATACTGGTCACTTTGTTTAGAAGAAATGCAAGGCATCTCACCACTATTATTATCATTGTTAAATAATCAAAAGCCAAGCTTGCAAGGAATTAAGTTGGTTATTACGACTAGAAATGATACAGAAGCAATGGCGTTTAAGAAGAAGTATGCACAAACACTTACTGATATCTACCAGCAATTCGGCTTTCCCGCTTTACAGGTAGAAGCAAATGTCGATACGAACCAACAAGAATATGAGAGTTTTTTAGCTCAAAAACTACAAGAGGACCAGCAAAAAGGAAAGCAAGCAGCAGTTGAAATGATGATGAGTGAATCTAAGAAAGATTCAGAACATGTCCAAACCGGACCACTTACCATTGGTTATACAATTAAGGATGATGACGACTTTAGAGAAATCAAATCCATTAATGATGAGGAAAAACGTGTAGCCCTGCAAGGATATATTTTTGATGCTGAAACGAAAGAACTTAGAAGTGGTAGAACATTATTGACATTTAAAATTACAGACTATACGGATTCACTATTAGTAAAAATGTTTTCAAGAGATAAAGAAGATGTCAATCTCCTCCAATTAGTTAAAAAAGGAATGTGGGTAAAGGTTAGAGGTGGAATTCAAAACGATACATTTGTAAGAGATTTAGTGATGATGGCAAATGATATTAATGAAATCAAGCCTAAAGAACGCTTAGACTTTGCCAAAGAAGATGAAAAACGTGTTGAATTACATCTGCATACACCGATGAGTCAGATGGACGCTGTTACTTCAGTTAGTAGATTAGTAGAACAAGCAAAAAAATGGGGTCATCCAGCGATTGCTCTTACTGATCATGCAGTAGCTCAATCATTCCCTGAAGCTTATTCAGCTGGTAAAAAACATGGTATTAAGATTTTATATGGGATTGAAGCTAATTTAGTCGATGATGGCGTACCAATCGCTTATAATGAACAAAATCGTCTTCTAGCTGACGATACTTTTGTTGTTTTTGACGTGGAAACAACAGGATTATCTGCAGTTTATGACTCAATTATCGAACTTGCTGCTGTAAAAATGAAAAATGGTGAGATTATTGATCGTTTTGAGGCATTTGCCAATCCGCATCATCCACTCTCTGCGACCACAATTGAATTAACAGGTATTACAGATGACATGGTTAGAAATGCTCCTGAAATTGGGGATGTATTAAAGCGATTCGCCGAATGGGCTGAAGATGACATCCTTGTTGCACATAATGCGAGCTTTGATATGGGATTTTTAAACGTAGGGTACAAGAAAATAGGAAAAGGTAAGGCATCTAATCCTGTCATTGATACCCTCGAATTAGCGAGGTTCTTATATCCCGAATTCAAAAATCATAGATTAAATACACTTTGTAAAAAGTTTGATATTAATCTTACTCAGCATCATAGAGCGATATATGACGCAGAAGCGACAGGCTATTTACTAGCCAAACTTTTGAAGGATGCATTAGAACAGGATATTCAATTCCATGACCAACTTAATGATAATATGGGGGCAGGAAATGCATACCAAAGATCTCGTCCATCTCATGTAACATTGCTTGCTAAAAATGAAGTTGGATTGAAGAACTTATTTAAACTAGTTTCAATCTCACATATGAATTACTTTTATCGAGTACCTCGCCTTCCTAGGTCAGTCTTGCAAAAGCATCGTGAAGGTTTATTAGTTGGTTCGGCATGTGACAAAGGTGAAGTATTTGAAGGGATGATGCAAAAGTCGCCAGAAGAGGTTGAAGAGGTTGCTCGTTTTTATGATTATCTCGAAGTACAACCACCTGCTAATTATCAACATCTAATAGAGTTAGAACTTGTTAAGAATAATACCCACCTAAAAGAAATCATCAGTAAAATCATTTCTTTAGGAGAAAAACTTAACTTACCTGTCGTTGCAACCGGAAATGTTCATTACCTGGATCCAAATGACCATATGTTTCGTAAGATATTAATTGGTTCTCAAGGTGGGGCAAATCCATTAAATCGCCACAGTTTGCCACAAGTTCATTTTAGGTCTACAGATGAAATGCTAGAATGTTTTTCATTCCTTGATAAAGGTCTAGCAAAAAAAATTGTTGTCACTAATACGCAGGAAATTGCTAATAGAATAGATGAGATAAAACCGATCAAGGATGATTTGTATACACCTAAAATTGAGGGTGCTGATGAAGAAGTAAGAGAACTTAGCTATACGATGGCGCGTAACATATATGGTGAGGAACTCCCGGAGATTGTGGAACAAAGGCTAGAAAAGGAACTTAAAAGTATTATTGGTCATGGTTTTGCAGTAATCTACTTGATTTCCCATAAGCTAGTTAAAAAGTCACTTGATGATGGATACCTAGTAGGTTCTCGTGGGTCAGTAGGTTCATCTCTGGTTGCAACAATGACCGAAATAACCGAGGTTAATCCACTTCCTCCACATTATGTTTGTCCAAGTTGTCAGCATTCAGAATTCTTTAATGATGGGTCAGTAGGTTCAGGGTTTGATTTACCAGACAAAGATTGTATAAATTGTGGTTCTGCTTATAAAAAAGACGGACATGACATTCCTTTTGAAACGTTCTTAGGATTTAAAGGAGATAAAGTTCCGGATATCGATCTAAACTTTTCAGGTGAATATCAACCTCGAGCACACAACTATACAAAAGTACTATTTGGTGAGGATTATGTGTACCGGGCAGGTACAATCGGGACAGTTGCTGAAAAGACAGCGTATGGTTATGTAAAAGGATACGCTAATGATCATAATTTGCAAATGCGTAATGCAGAGGTCGATCGTTTAGTTTCTGGATGTACTGGTGTTAAGCGAACAACTGGACAGCATCCTGGAGGGATCATAGTAGTTCCAGATTATATGGATATTTATGATTTCTCACCGATACAATTCCCAGCAGATGATTCAAGCTCAGAATGGAAAACAACTCATTTCGATTTCCATTCTATCCATGATAATTTGTTAAAACTTGACATATTAGGTCATGATGACCCAACTGTTATTCGTATGTTACAGGATTTGAGTGGAATTGATCCGAAAACGATTCCTACTGATGATCCTGAAGTAATGAAGATTTTTAGTGGAACAGAATCACTTGGAGTTACACCAGATCAAATTATGTGTAAAACAGGTACGCTGGGAATCCCTGAATTTGGGACAAGGTTCGTAAGACAAATGCTTGAGGATACAAAACCAACTACCTTCTCAGAGCTTGTTCAAATTTCAGGACTGTCTCATGGAACTGACGTGTGGTTAGGGAATGCTCAAGAACTGATTCACAATCGAACATGTACGTTAAGTGAAGTTATCGGGTGTCGTGATGATATTATGGTTTATTTAATCTATAAAGGTCTTGACCCATCTCTTGCCTTTAAAATTATGGAATCTGTTCGTAAAGGTAAAGGATTATCTGATGAATTTATAGAAGAAATGAAGAAAAACGACGTTCCAGATTGGTATATAAATTCATGTTTAAAGATTAAATATATGTTCCCTAAGGCACATGCAGCTGCATATGTTTTAATGGCTGTAAGGATTGCTTATTTCAAAGTGCATCATGCCTTGTTATATTATGCGGCTTATTTTTCTGTTAGGGCAGATGACTTTGATGTAGATGCGATGTCAAGAGGGTCAGCAACTATCAAATCAAAGGTAGAGGAAATTAACGCTAAAGGACTAGATGCATCAACTAAAGAGAAGAATTTGTTAACTGTAATGGAACTTGCGCTTGAAATGTGTGAAAGAGGTTATTCTTTCCAAAAAGTTGATCTATATCGTTCAGATGCATCACAATTTATTATTGATGGAAATACATTGATTCCGCCATTTAATGCGATACCTGGACTCGGAACGAATGCTGCAATTAACATTATGAAAGCAAGAGAACATGGTGAATTCTTATCAAAAGAGGATTTACAACAAAGAGGGAAAGTGTCAAAAACGATCATTGAGTTTCTCGAAAACCATGGATGTTTAGAAGCATTACCTGATAAAAATCAACTATCTTTATTCTAAACAATGATCTTTTCTATAAGAGTGTTGTCTGTTCGAACATTATAGGTGGTGCTAAGTCGATTGGAAAGGAAAGATCGCATCTGGAGTGTAAATTGACTACTATGTTTGTTGAATAGTAACACAGTTTACGAACAGATTTATTTAAACAATTTATATAAAAAACTTGCTTGTTAGACATCACGTTAAGAAGTCTACACTATTCTTTTTATTTGCATAAAAATAGTGGTTATGATATAGTTTTTATGGAAATGATATGTATAATTGTTGGTGAAGAGTGGGGAAACCCGCTCTTTCGTTTTGATTAGGGGTCTTTTTAGTATCGTTTGTTTATGTTACTTATTCATACATACTTAATTAGCTAGTATACACACTCTCCCCTGCTCTTAAAGCAGGGTGTTTTTACCTAAAGGATGTTTTTTTCTTTGCGATCGTTGTTAAAGAGATTAATTCTCTAGCATATGTGCTAATACTAAGATTAATATTAAGGATGTATGTTAAATGATCCTTAAATGTAAGGAGGTATAGTATGAGTAAAAAAGTTACAGAGGTTGTTGAAGAAATGGTTCAACCTATATTAGAACCACTCAACCTTGAATTGGTGGACGTTGAATATGTAAAAGAGGGAAAAGAATGGTTTCTTCGAGTTTTTATTGACTCTGAAACTGGAGTCGATATTGAAGATTGTGGAACGGTAAGTGAAAAGTTAAGTGAAAAACTTGATGAGACAGACCCGATTCCATATAACTATTTCCTAGAAGTTTCATCTCCAGGAGCGGAGCGCCCTTTGAAAAAGGACAAGGACTTTGAAAAGGCGATTGGAAAACAGGTGTATGTTAAAACATACGAGCCTATAGATGGAGAAAAAGAATTCGAAGGTGAATTAACTGAATTCGACGGAAAAGCAATAAAAATCGCTATTATGATCAAAACGAGAAAAAAAACGGTTGAAATACCTTATGAAAAGGTCGCTAGCGCAAGACTTGCTGTCACTTTTAATTAATGGTAAGTATGATAAATAGACTGATATAATGCATATTTTTGTCTAAAGGGGGATTAGAAAACTAATGAGTAGTGAATTATTTGATGCTTTAACACTGCTTGAAAAAGAAAAAGGAATAAGCAAGGATATTATTATTGAAGCAATAGAAGCTGCTTTAATATCTGCGTATAAACGAAATTTTAATCAAGCACAAAATGTTAGGGTTGACTTAAACCTTGCTACAGGTACTATGCGTGTATTTGCAAGAAAAGATGTAGTTCAAGAAGTATATGATACAAGACTTGAAATTTCTGTTGAAGAGGCAAGGTCAATTAATCCGAATTATCAGGTTGATGACGTAATTGAAATTGAAGTTACGCCTAAGGATTTCGGAAGAATTGCAGCTCAAACTGCTAAGCAAGTTGTTACACAACGAGTTAGAGAGGCAGAACGAGGCGTAATTTATTCGGAATTTATTGACAGAGAAGAAGATATTATGACTGGTATTGTTCAACGCCTAGACTCAAAGTTTATCTATGTTAGTTTAGGTAAGATTGAAGCCCTTCTACCTGCAAATGAACAAATGCCAAATGAAAGATATAAACCACATGACAGGATTAAGGTTTACATAACAAAAGTTGAAAAAACAACAAAAGGACCTCAAATCTTTGTTTCTAGAACACATCCTGGTTTATTAAAGAGATTATTTGAAATAGAAGTTCCTGAAATCTATGATGGAACTGTCGAAATAAAGTCTGTAGCAAGAGAAGCAGGAGATCGATCTAAAATATCTGTGCATTCTGATAACACTGAAGTAGATCCAGTCGGATCATGTGTTGGTCCAAAGGGACAAAGAGTACAAGCAATTGTAAATGAATTAAAAGGTGAAAAAATTGACATTGTTGAATGGTCTGATGATCCAATTGTTTTCGTTGCGAATGCTTTAAGTCCATCTAAAGTACTTGATGTTACCGTAAATGAAGATGATAAAGGAACAACCGTGATTGTTCCAGATTATCAACTTTCACTTGCAATTGGTAAGCGAGGGCAAAATGCTAGATTAGCTGCTAAGTTAACTGGTTGGAAAATAGATATAAAAAGTCAAACAGAAGCTGAACAACTTGGGATTTATCCAAGAGAAGGTTCTACCTTTTATGATGATTTAGATGATGAAGAAGAAGAGTCATTCAATTTGAACCTAGAAGAAATTGAGTGAGAGGTGAATTAAATGGTAGGTCAGAAAAAAATACCGTTGCGAAAGTGTATTGCTAGTGGTGATATGAGGCCCAAAAAAGAGTTAGTTCGAATTGTAAGGTCAAAAGAAGGAGAAGTATCTATTGATCTTACAGGTAAAAAATCGGGCAGGGGCGCATATATAAGTCTTGATAAAGACTTAATTTTGCTAGCTAAAAAGAAAAACATTTTAGCAAACCATTTAAAAGTTAAAATTGATGATTCACTTTACGAGGAATTACTTCAATTAACTAGTGAAGAGAATCAGTCATGAATAATAAAAGTCAATGGGTTTCGTTTTTAGGTCTTGCCAATCGAGCACGAAAGCTCATCTCAGGTGAAGAACTTGTTATAAAGGCTATTCGAAACGGGGAAGCGAAACTAGTTCTCTTAGCTGAAGATGCATCAAACAATACTGCAAAAAAAGTGAATGATAAAAGCAGCTATTATAAAATACCGCTGCGAACTGTAAACGACCGTTATACACTTGGGTCCGCGATCGGAAAGGATGCCAGGGTGGTTGTTGCTGTTACAGATATCGGTTTTGCAAATAAATTGATGTTACTGCTCGATTAATTTATTTGGGGGTGAACATATGAGTAAAATGCGCGTTTATGAATTTGCAAAAAAACACAATATCTCTAGTAAGGAAGTAATTTCAAGACTAAAAGAGATGGATATCGAGGTTTCAAATCATATGGCAACAATAGAAGATGATGTTCTGGCCAAGTTAGAGAAAAATAGTAGTAAAACTGTTCAAACAGAAAAGCCAAATGTAAGTGGAAGTGCAGGTAATAATGTGACTAAAGATAATAAGAAGAATGATGCACCTAAAAGTACAGAAGCCAAAAAAGGTCCGGCTGAAAATCAACCAAAAAAGACCTTTAACAATAATAATCCAAACAACAATAATAACAACAATAACAGAAATAGAAATAATAAGAAAAATAAACCGCAAAAAAATGTGCAAAATAATAACAAACAGCAACAGCAATTTACACAACCAAAGCCTGAAAAAAAATTGCCTGAAAAAATCACATTTAGTGGTTCCCTTACAGTTGGTGAATTAGCAAAGGCTCTTGGAAAAGAACCGTCTGAAATTATTAAAAAGCTATTTATGCTTGGTGTGATGGCTACAATTAATCAAGAGTTAGATAAAGACTCAATTGAATTAATTGCTGGTGAATACGGTGTGCCTGTTGAAGAAGAGATTGTATTTGAACTAACACAATTTGAAGGTTATTTATCAGAAGACAATCCAGAAGATTTAGTTGAACGCCCATCAGTTGTTACAATCATGGGGCATGTTGATCATGGTAAAACAACATTACTTGACTCTATTCGTCATACAAAAGTAACTGCTGGAGAAGCAGGTGGAATCACTCAACATATTGGTGCATACCAAGTTGTTGACAACGGTAAAAAAATTACATTCCTTGATACTCCAGGTCATGCTGCATTTACAACGATGAGAGCTCGAGGAGCAAAAGTAACAGATATAACTGTACTAGTTGTTGCTGCAGATGATGGTGTTATGCCTCAGACTGTTGAAGCAATTAATCATGCTAAAGCAGCTGAAGTACCGATTATAGTAGCTGTGAATAAGATGGATAAACCAACTGCAAACCCTGATCGTGTTATGCAGGAATTAACAGAACATGGATTAGTTCCAGAAGCATGGGGTGGGGATGCGATCTTTGTTCCACTTTCAGCATTAACTGGAGAAGGTATTGACACACTTCTTGAGATGATTCTTTTAGTTAGCGAAGTTGAAGAATATAAGGCAAATCCTAATCGAAAAGCAACAGGTACTGTAATTGAGGCGGAACTTGATAAGGGTAGAGGTTCAGTAGCTACACTTCTAGTTCAAAACGGTACATTACGAGTTGGTGATCCAATCGTTGTAGGTAATACTTTTGGCCGTGTCCGTGCAATGGTTAATGATTTGGGTCGTCGAGTGAAAGAAGCTGGTCCATCTACACCAGTTGAAATTACAGGTTTGAATGATGTACCGCATGCAGGAGATCTTTTCATGGTATTTGAAGATGAAAAGAAAGCCCGTCAAGTTGGAGAAGCGCGTGCATCAAAACAACTTGTGGAACAACGTGGAGAAAAAGTTAAAGTAAGCCTTGATGACCTTTTTGAACATATCAAACAAGGTGAAATGAAAGAGATTAACTTAATCGTCAAAGCCGATGTTCAAGGATCTGTAGAAGCATTAGCCGCTTCATTACAAAAAATTGATGTCGAAGGTGTAAAAGTTAAGATCATCCATACTGGTGTAGGTGCTATTACAGAATCAGATATCATCTTAGCTTCTGCTTCAAACGGAATTGTAATTGGGTTTAATGTGCGTCCAGATGTAAATGCTAAACGTACAGCAGAAGCTGAAGATGTAGACATTAGATTACATCGTATTATCTATAAAGTGATCGAAGAAATTGAGTCAGCAATGAAAGGGATGCTTGATCCAGAATATCAAGAAAAAGTGATCGGTCAAGCTGAAGTTAGAACAACCTTTAAAGTATCAAAGATTGGGACAATTGCTGGTTCATATGTGACTGATGGGAAGATTACTCGTGATAGTGGAATCCGTGTTATCAGAGATGGTGTTGTCATTTTTGAAGGTGAAATTGATACACTGAAGAGATTCAAAGATGATGTAAAAGAAGTTGCACAAAATTACGAATGTGGTATAACAATAACCAAATTTAATGATATTAAAGAAGGGGACGTTATCGAGGCATTCATAATGGAAGAAATTGATCGTAAGTGATTGGACTCGTTGAGTGTGAGTGCATGATTTATGATGCAGCCTCTTTAAAAGATAAGAGAGCTGTTCTTCAAAGAATCCTTACACGTCTCAAACAGAGATACAATGTCTCTGTTTCTGAAATTGACTTTCAAGATACGTGGCAACGCACCAAAATTGCGATTGTTACAGTTTCTTCAAGTAGACAATCATTGGAAAAAGAGTTAAATAATTGCTTAAAACTTATTGATTCTTTTCCTGAAATTGAAAGAGCTGTAACAGAATTTGAGTGGCTTTAAAACGAGGTGATGATAATGAGTATTCGACCTACGCGCGTCGGAGAACAAATGAAGAAAGAACTTAGTGATATCATCGGGCGAAAGATTAAAGATCCACGTATTGGATTTGTAACTGTAACTGATGTTGAAGTAACAGGAGACCTTCAGCAGGCGAAGGTTTTTATATCTGTACTTGGTGATAACGAACAAAGAGAAAATACTTTAAAGGGTTTAGCAAAAGCTAAGGGCTTTATTCGTACTGAAATCGGTAAACGAATCCGTTTGCGTAAGATTCCAGAAATTCAATTCGAATTTGATGAATCAATAGATTATGGTAATCGTATAGAAAGTTTACTGAGTGAGCTAAACCGACAATCAAATCTAGAATAACAAAGTGAGGCTGTCCCATGGACAGCCTCATCTTCATATTACATATCATTAATGGAGGGATGAAACAATGGAAGGTATTTTACTACTAAACAAACCAAAAGGAATGACCTCGCACGATTGTGTGTTTAAAGTTAGAAAGTTAATTAAAATGAAAAAAGTTGGACACACAGGCACTCTAGATCCAGATGTGACAGGAGTCCTACCAATTTGTATTGGACGAGCAACAAAGATTGTAGAGTACATAACGGCTACAGAAAAAACATACGAAGGGGAAGTAACGATTGGGTTCTCAACAACAACTGAGGACGCATCAGGCGAGATTGTTAGTAAAAAAAATATAGACAGAGTTATAAATAGGAGTGAAATCGAAAAGGTCTTACAATCGATGTGTGGTGAGCTTGTGCAAACACCCCCTATGTTCTCTGCAGTTAAAGTAAATGGTAAGCGTCTATATGAATATGCGAGACAAGGGATAGAAGTGGAAAGACCTTCTAGAACGATTTTTATTAAAGAGTTCGTTTTATTAGATGAGAGAGAAACCTTTGAGGGGAACCAAGTTTCTTTTAAATTCCGTGTAACATGCAGTAAAGGGACCTATGTGCGCACATTAGCTGTCATGATTGGTGAAGCATTAGGTTATCCTTCCCACATGTCTAGTCTAATCAGAACAGCTTCTGGAAAATATACTCTTGATCAATGCTTAACATTTGAAGAAATTGAAGAAAAGATAAAAGGATCTAACATAGAAGAAAGTTTACAATCAATTGAAAGTGCGCTCTTTCATTTGCCGAAATTTGCGATTAATGATACATTAGCAGTAAAAGTTTTGAATGGTGCAGTTCTTGAAATCCCAACTGAATTAAAGGATGTTCTGGATGAACCAATCTGTATCATTGATCAAAATGATAAATGTATAGCAATATATGCACAACATCAATCAAAACCTCATTTAATGAAGCCTATAAAGGTTCTTGTAACAACACAGTAGCACTTCGTTAAACATGAGAAAAGGTGACAATAGATGAAAATAATACGAATTCGACACCCTCATCAATTAAAGAAAGAAGAACTTCCTGAAACTTCTCTAGCACTTGGTTATTTTGACGGTGTTCATTTAGGCCATCAACAAGTGATAAAAACAGCAATAGAAAAAGCAAAGTCAGAAGGGTACGAAAGTGCAGTAATGACTTTTGACCCCCATCCTTCCGTGGTGCTTGGGAGGGATAAAAAGATTAATTATTACCTAACACCTCTAGAAGAAAAACAGCAGCTGATTGCTGACTTAGGAGTGGAACGATTATATATAGTCGAATTCACTCAAGAGTTTGCCAATTTATTACCTCAAGAATTTGTAGATCAATACATTATTGAACTAAATGTGAAACATATATGTGCTGGTTTTGATTTTTCATATGGAAAAATGGGTAAAGGATCAATGGAGACAATGCCTTTTCATTCGCGAAATGAATTCACTCAAACGACGATTAACAAGCAAACTGTGTTTGATGAGGTTAAAATTAGCTCATCCTTTATTAGAGAATTAGTTAACAAGGGGGAAGTTGAAAAGCTTCCATTCCTATTAGCTAGACCATACTCATTCAGAGGTGTGGTTGTTGATGGTGATAAAAGAGGGAGAACGATTGGTTTTCCAACGGCAAACATTCGCCCTAATTCTGATTACCTCATTCCAACTACAGGAGTATACGCAGTTAAAATCCGTGTGAATTCAACTTGGTATAATGGCGTGTGTAATATTGGTTACAAGCCCACTTTTAATCATGATGAAAAAGTTCAATCAATAGAAGTTCATATCTTTAACTTTAGTGAAATGATTTATGGTGAAGAAGTAATCGTCGAGTGGTATAAAAGAATACGGGCAGAGAAGAAATTTAATAATATCACTGATTTAATAAAAAGAATCGAACAAGATAAAGATGAGGCAATCACCTATTTTGAAAAAATAAGGGAAGAGACTTGCTTTTTATCATAAAAAGAGTTATTCTTATAAACGTGTTATAGAACCATTGCTTGGCAAGACGAATCACCAACGTCTGCTCGGTAATAGGGGATTATATTAGAGGAGGTGAATAGGATGGCAATCACACAAGAGCGTAAAAATGAACTAATCAGTGAGTTTAAAACTCACGAGAGCGACACTGGATCTCCAGAAGTTCAAATCGCTGTCCTAACAGAATCAATTAATAACTTGAACGATCATTTACGTACTCACAAGAAAGATCATCATTCACGTCGTGGTCTTTTAAAGATGGTTGGTAAGCGTCGTAACTTACTTACTTACTTACGTAACAAAGACGTAACTCGTTATCGTGACCTTATTAATAGATTAGGTTTACGTAGATAACTTACAGAAAGCGGGATAATTCCCGCTTTTTTATTAGCAATAAAATCTATTAAAATTATAGCAATTTTTTACATACACGAATTCTAATGATATCATTAAATAATATAGTTCATACTAAAAATACATACTAATGAATATGGACAATAAATTTCTATTGAAATTTTTACATACGAGAGGAGAAAAAACATGGATCAACAAGGTAAAAAGCATTTTTCCATGAACTGGGCAGGCCGTGAGCTTACAGTTGAAATTGGACAACTGGCAAAACAGGCAAACGGTGCGGTCTTGGTCCGATATGGTGAAACAGTCGTTCTAAGTACTGCTACAGCTTCAAAAGAACCAAAAAACTTAGATTTCTTTCCATTAACAGTGAATTATGAGGAAAGATTATATGCAGTTGGTAAGATCCCTGGTGGATTTATTAAGCGTGAGGGTAGACCAAGTGAAAAAGCAATTTTAGCAAGTCGTCTTATTGACCGACCTATTCGACCTTTATTTGCGGATGGTTTTCGTAATGAAGTTCAAGTTATAAGTATTGTAATGAGTGTGGACCAAAACTGCTCTTCAGAAATGGCTGCAATGTTTGGTTCTTCACTTGCATTAAGCGTATCAGATATTCCTTTTGACGGGCCAATCTCTGGAGTAATAGTTGGTCGAATCGATAACGAATTTGTTATAAATCCCTCAGTTGAGCAGCTTGAAAAGAGTGATATTCACCTTGTAGTTGCTGGCACAAAGGATGCAATTAACATGGTTGAAGCGGGAGCAGATGAAGTTTCAGAAGAAACGATGCTTGAAGCAATCATGTTTGGTCATGAAGAAATTAAGCGATTAATTTCCTTCCAGGAAAAAATTGTTGCTGAGATTGGCAAAGAAAAGTTAGAAATAAAGCTTTATGAATTAGATAAAGATATTGAAAACCAAATCCGAGAAATGGCTGAAAAAGATCTTACAGATGCAGTTCAGGTGGTTGAGAAACATGCTAGAGAAGCTGCTATTAATGAAGTAAGAGTTGCGGTTATTCAGAAGTTTGAAGAGCAAGAAGCAGATGATAGTACTCTTAAACAAGTTAAAGAAATTTTGTACAAGCTTGTTAAAGAGGAAGTTCGTAGACTTATTACTGTCGAAAAGATCCGCCCAGATGGCAGAAAAATTGATCAAATAAGACAGCTGTCTTCTGAAGTAGGATTATTACCAAGAACACATGGTTCAGGATTATTTACACGTGGACAAACCCAAGCACTTAGTATTTGTACCCTTGGTGCGTTAGGTGATGTTCAAATCCTAGACGGCTTAGGAATTGAAGAATCAAAACGTTTTATGCATCATTATAATTTCCCACAATTTAGTGTGGGAGAAACTGGACCAATGAGAGGACCAGGACGCCGTGAAATTGGTCATGGTGCGTTAGGTGAGAGAGCATTAGAGCCTATCATCCCGTCTGAGAAGGACTTCCCTTACACAATTCGTTTAGTATCGGAAGTACTAGAGTCAAATGGTTCAACTTCACAAGCTAGTATCTGCGCAAGTACTCTTGCAATGATGGATGCTGGTGTGCCTATTAAGGCTCCTGTTGCTGGTATTGCAATGGGATTAGTGAAATCTGGCGAACATTATTCAGTTCTTACTGATATCCAAGGAATGGAAGACCACCTAGGTGATATGGATTTCAAAGTGGCAGGTACTTCAAAGGGTATTACTGCACTACAAATGGATATTAAAATTGATGGGCTATCAAGAGAGATTCTTGAAGAAGCATTACAACAAGCGAAAATTGGCCGTAAAGAGATCTTAGAATCAATGCTTAGCACGATACAAGATCCTAGAAATCAATTATCTAAGTACGCACCTAAAATTGTTTCAATGAAAATTAATCCAGACAAGATAAGAGATGTTATTGGGCCTAGCGGTAAGCAAATCAATAAGATTATCGAAGAGACTGGTGTAAAAATTGATATTGAACAAGATGGTACAGTCTTTATTTCATCTATTAATGAAGAGATGATTAGCAAAGCTAAAAAAATCATTGAAGACATTG
Organism: Litchfieldia salsa; assembly: GCF_900104555.1. GTDB lineage: Bacteria > Bacillota > Bacilli > Bacillales > Bacillaceae_L > Litchfieldia > Litchfieldia salsa. The sequence continues at coordinate 33,542 of NZ_FNJU01000002.1, read as the reverse complement.
TTCGAGAAGTTGAAGTTGGACAAATGTACCTAGGTAAAGTAAAACGAATTGAAAAATTCGGTGCATTTGTTGAGATCTTTAATGGAAAAGATGGTTTAGTTCATATTTCTGAATTGGCTGAGGAACGTGTCGGAAAAGTTGAAGATGTTGTTTCTCTAGGTGACGAGATACTAGTTAAGGTTACTGAAATTGATAAACAAGGACGAGTAAATTTATCAAGAAAAGCTGTACTTAAACAGGAAAAAGAAAAACAAGAGCAGTAAAAGAAAGGGCCTGGTCAACCGGGCTTTTTTTTCGCACTTGTAAAAGATTACGGCTCCTGTAAACGATAATATGAAACATATTTCTATTTAGATTTTACATGAACGAGTTCTACCTTGTCCCTTATACACATAATTGTAGTATAAAGGGGGAGCTGTGATGAAAAGAACATACATACAATTTATTGCGTTTTTATTTATTTTCTTAATATCTATAAGTACGACTCAGAATCCATATACTTCTAATTATATAAGTGATTTAAAAGATGATAGTGAAACTGTATCAAAGCAAATTGATGCCTTATATAAAGAGATCGATGAGAAAGCTAAGGCCTATGAAAAAGAACCTATTGATGCTGAAATTAATAAAGTATGGAAAGCAACACCTGGTTATAACGGTCTAAAAGTAGATGTTGATGCGTCTTATAAAAAGATGAAAAAATCGAACAAATTTGATGAGCATAAACTTGTTTACAAACAAGTGTCACCAAAAGTACATCTAGATGATTTACCCCCTGAGGCTATATACCGTGGAAACCCTGAAAAGCCGATGGTTTCCTTCTTAATAAATGTTGCCTGGGGAAATGAGTACATACCAGATATGCTTGAAACATTAAAAAAGCATAAAGTTAAGGCAACATTCTTTCTTGAGGGGAGATGGGTTAAGGAAAATCCAGACTTAGCCAAAATGATTGTTTCAGCGGGACATGAGGTTGGAAACCATTCTTATACACATCCCAATTTAAAAACCCTTTCATCATCATCGGTGGTCGATCAATTGTCAAAAACGAATGATGTAATTGAAGCTACAACTGGTGAAAAGCCAAGTCTTTTTGCTCCACCTGCTGGGAACTATAGAGATGAAGTGGTGAAAATTGCCGCAAATCAAGGGATGAAAACAATTATGTGGAGTGTGGATACCATTGATTGGCAACGTCCTGAACCCCATGTACTTGTTCAGAGAGTAATGGGTAAGGTGCATCCAGGTGCTCTTATTTTGATGCATCCAACCTCTTCAACTGCAAAAGCGTTAGAAACTCTAATCCTTTCAATTAAACAAAAAGAATATATTATCCATAATGTGTCAACATTATTAAGTGAAGACCGTGTCATAAACAAGTAAAAGGGAGCTACTCATATTTTAAAACATCAATGGTGAGTGCTAAATAAGACGGGAGGAAGGCTCTTTGATTAAGAAATATACATGCCAAAATGGTGTAAGAGTTGTTTTAGAAAATATACCTACTGTTCGTTCAGTTGCGATAGGGGTTTGGATTGGTACTGGATCTAGAAGTGAAAATGAGCTCAATAATGGGGTTTCACACTTTCTTGAACATATGTTTTTTAAAGGTACTAAAACACGCACGGCTCGAGAAATAGCTGAATCATTTGATAGCATTGGAGGCCAAGTTAATGCCTTCACATCTAAAGAGTATACATGTTATTATGCAAAGGTATTAGATGAGCATTCTAAATTTGCATTAGATACATTAGCTGATATGTTTTTTAATTCAACATTTGTCGAAGAAGAGTTGGCTAAAGAAAAAAATGTAGTTCTTGAAGAAATTAAAATGTATGAAGATACACCAGATGATATTGTTCACGATTTATTAAGCAAAGCTTGTTATGAAAACCACCCATTAGGCTATCCGATATTAGGGACTGAAGAGACTCTAAATGCTTTTAACAGTGACCTCTTACGTCAATATATGAATGAGTACTATACACCAGATAATGTAGTCGTTTCAGTTGCTGGTAATATCGATGAAAGCTTTATAAAAGAGATCGAACAATATTTTGGATCATATTCATCAGAGCATTCTAAGAAGGAATATGCTCCACCATCATTTCATAAAAACAATATTATGAAGAAGAAAGAAACCGAGCAAGCTCATTTGTGTATTGGCTATAATGGGTTGCAAATTGGAGATAAAGATATCTACAACTTAATTGTACTTAATAATATTTTAGGTGGCAGTATGAGCAGCCGTCTTTTCCAAGAGGTCAGAGAACAACGAGGTCTAGCTTATTCAGTATTTTCTTACCACTCATCATTCCAGGATAATGGACTTCTTACGATCTATGGCGGTACAGGTGCTAACCAATTAGATACACTCTTTGAAACGATTATGGATACTCTTTCACAGTTGAAGAAAGAAGGGATCACGACGAAAGAGTTGAAAAATAGTAAAGAGCAAATGAAGGGTAATCTAATGTTGAGTCTGGAAAGTACAAATAGTAGAATGAGCCGTAACGGTAAAAATGAGCTACTTCTTAAGAAGCATAGAACGTTAGATGAGATGATTGATTTGATTAATGGTGTTGATGAGGAAGGTGTTAATAAGCTTACAAATCAAATTTTTACAGACACTTATTCAGTTGCACTTATCAGTCCGAACGAGGAATTACCGAAAAGTATTATTATTTAATTTATTACACTAATTTCACTTCTAATTATAGGACTACTCCATACAATGTAGTAAGGAATGTGAAGGAGTGGTAACATGAGATTAAGTGAGTTAGGTGGTAAGGAAATTGTTGATGTTAAACGTGCCGAAAGACTTGGAGTACTAGGACAAACCGATCTTGAAATTAATGAGCAGACTGGACAAATTAATGCATTAATAATTCCTTCATTAAAGTGGTTTGGTCTAAAAAAACAAGGAAACGAAGTTCGAGTCCCTTGGAGTCATATTAAGAAGATAGGCACAGACATGATAATAATTGATATTCCAGAGGAATTATCATCAGAACAAAACAAATAAATAAGAAAGGCTGTTTCATCTAAGTTGTTGTTTTAGACAGCATTGAAAAGGTAGTACCAAGCAGGCTGAATACACGTAGACTCCTGCGGGACCAGTGGCCAAAGTGAGACCCCGCAGGAGCAACAGCGACGAGGAGGCTACTGGTCACCCGCCGGACGCGGAGTGTATTCGGCCTGCGACTTTAAAAACAACAATCTATATGAAAACAGCTATTAGAAAAAAGCAGTCGAGCTTCTCGATTGCTTTTTTTATTGACCTAATCATCCTGAGTTTAGGGTCTTTTTTTTTCTATTCACCCATTAGATTCCATTACATATGATGAAAGAGTAAGAGTTAATTCGACATAGTTAAAATGAAACAATATCGTTTAGTTTTTTGATAAAGTAGTGACTTTTTAAGTTATTAAAAAGAAGGTGAATAGAATGTTGACGGGTTTGCATGTAGCAATTATAGGTGGAGATGCACGCCAATTGGAAGTCGTTAGGAAGTTAATTGAACTTGATGCAAAATTATCATTAATTGGTTTCGATCAACTAGATCACGGCTTTACCGGAGCTTCAAAGGAGCAAATGGATGAAGTGGATTTTTCTACTGTAGATGCGATTATTCTACCAGTGCCTGGCACTAATGCCGAAGGGCTAGTAGATACAATATTTTCAAATGAAAAAGTACTGTTATCCGAAGAGATACTTGCAAATACACCAGAACATTGCACTGTTTTTTCAGGGATTAGTAATTCATATCTAGAAGGAATCGTGAGTTCGACCAATCGAAAATTAGTTAAATTGTTTGAAAGAGATGATGTGGCTATTTATAATTCGATTCCAACTGTAGAAGGAACAATTATGATGGTCATTCAACATACTGACATCACCATTCATGATTCTAATGTAATTGTGTTAGGACTCGGTCGTGTTGGAATGAGTGTAGCGAGAACCTTTGCAGCACTAGGTGCACATGTGAAGGTTGGGGCTAGAAAAACAGAACATATTGCAAGAATTAAAGAAATGGGGTTAACACCATTCCATCTTTCAGAATTAGATAAAGAAGTGTGTGACATTGATGTGTGTATTAATACCATTCCACATCATATTGTAACCTCTTCTGTGATATCGAAAATGCCACCTCACACGTTAATTGTAGATCTTGCATCAAAACCAGGTGGTACGGATTTTAGATATGCAGAAAAAAGGGGAATTAAAGCTTTACTAGCTCCTGGTTTGCCCGGGATTGTCGCACCGAAAACAGCAGGTCAAATCATTGCAAATGTAATGTCTCAACTCCTATTAGAGCTACTACAACATAGAGAGGAGAATGCATAATGGATTTTAAAGGGAAACGAATTGGTTTTGGATTAACAGGTTCTCATTGTACCTACGATGCGGTTTTACCTGAAATACAAAAGCTTGTAGATGCGGGTGCAGATGTAAGACCTGTTGTATCTCATACCGTAAAAGCTACAAATACTAGATTTGGTAAAGGTGAGGATTGGGTTAAGAAGCTCGAAGAGGTAACAGGTAATAAAGTCATAGACTCAATTGTTGGTGCTGAGCCACTAGGTCCTAAACTGCCTTTAGATTGTATGGTGATTGCTCCACTAACAGGAAACACAATGAGTAAATTTGCGAATGCTATGACAGAATCTCCAGTGTTAATGGCGGCCAAAGCTACTCTACGTAATTTGAATCCAGTTGTATTGGGAATTTCCACGAATGATGCTCTTGGGTTAAATGGAGTAAACTTAATGCGTCTAATGTCTACAAAAAATGTCTATTTTATCCCGTTTGGTCAAGATGCACCTGACAAAAAACCTAATTCAATGGTTGCTAGAATGGAATTGCTACAAGATACAGTGATTGCAGCTATAGAGGGAAGACAAATACAACCGGTAATTATTGAGAAATTTCGTGATAGCTAATCCTGTTCTCAACTGATAAAATAAGAAGAGGAGAAAAATGAGAAAATTCTTCTCTTCTTTACTACGTAAATGTGTTAAAATAATAGTTATTCAATTTTACTTAAAAATAATAGATTCTTCATTCTAACTAGATTTAATCAAGCTCCTGAGGAAGAATGCTCCTTTACGAAGTAATGTACAAAATTAAATCTAAAAATGATATATAAATTGGGGGTAAAAAATAACATGGCAAAAACAAATGGTATTCACGTAGCAGTGCTTGGTGCAACTGGCGCAGTTGGTCAACAAATGATTCGTACATTAGAATCTAGAGGTTTTCCTGTTGGAAAACTTACACTTTTATCTTCTGAAAGATCTGCAGGGAAGGTTGTTACTTTTAACGGGCAAGAGATTACTGTAGAAGTAGCAACTCCAGACAAATTTGAAGGCGTGGACATTGCTTTATTTAGTGCTGGTGGTAATATCTCTAAAGAGATGGCACCAGAGGCTGTTAAGCGTGGAGCAATTGTTGTAGACAATACCAGTGCTTTTCGAATGGATGAGAACGTTCCACTTGTTGTTCCTGAAGTAAATGAAGATGCACTTCATTCTCACAATGGCATAATTGCCAATCCAAATTGTTCTACCATTCAAATGGTAGTGGCGCTAGAGCCTGTTAGAAAATCTTATGGGTTGAATAAGGTAATTGTTTCTACCTATCAAGCTGTTTCTGGAGCTGGAGCAGCAGCTATCAATGAGTTGAAAGATCAAAGCAAAGCAATACTTGAAGGTAAGGAAATTAACCCAGAGATTCTACCAGTCAAAGGGGATAAGAAGCATTATCAAATTGCTTTTAATGCGATTCCACAAATTGATAAATTTCAGGATAATGGTTTTACCTTTGAGGAAATGAAAATGATTAATGAAACAAAGAAGATTATGTCAATGCCAGACCTTCAGGTAGCAGCTACTTGTGTAAGATTACCGGTTGAAACAGGTCACTCTGAGTCTGTGTATTTCGAGGTATTAGAAAATGGAGTAAGTTCTGAACAATTAAAGAGCTTATTAAAAGAATCTGCAGGTGTAACATTACAAGATGATCCTGCAAACCAAGTATATCCAATGCCTGCTCATTGTGTAGGTAAAAATGATGTATTTGTCGGAAGAATAAGAAAAGATTTAGATAACGATAAAGGATTTCACATGTGGGTTGTATCAGATAATCTTCTTAAGGGTGCTGCATGGAATTCAGTACAAATAGCTGAAAGCTTAATAAAGCTAGGATTAGTTAAATAACATCACATAGTGAAAGAACTAAGAATACAACGAGATAATGGCATGAGAGTGGGAACTCATCTACTTTCTAGCCATTCATCTATGACATCTATTACGGGGTGTTTAATTAAATGAGTATAATCGTCCAAAAATTTGGCGGAACATCTGTTAAGGATGAACAAACAAGAGATTTAGCAAAGAATCATATTCAAAAAGCGATAGCTGATGGCCACAAAATAGTTGTTGTCGTTTCTGCAATGGGCAGAGACGGTGATCCATATTCAACAGATACATTACTAAGTCTTGTTGATGCCAATAAAACAACATTAAGCTTGAGAGAAATGGATATGCTCATGTCTTGTGGTGAATTAATTTCAAGTGTAGTCTTTACGAATTTGTTAAACAAGAATGGAATACGTGCCACAGCTTTTAATGGTGCACAAGCAGGATTTAGAACAAATAACGACTACACAAATGCAAAAATTACTGAAATGAAATGTGAAAGACTATTACAGGCACTTGACGAACACGAAGTGGTTGTTGTAACAGGTTTCCAAGGTGTAAATGAATTTGGAGATGTGACGACATTAGGTCGTGGTGGTAGTGATACATCAGCTGCTGCGATTGGAGCTGCTGTTCAGGCTGAGTGGATCGATATCTTCACTGATGTAGAAGGTGTAATGACTGCTGATCCTCGGATTGTGAAGGACGCTAGACCTCTTACTTCTGTAACATATACTGAGATTTGTAATATGGCTTATCAAGGGGCTAAAGTAATTCATCCCCGTGCAGTTGAGATTGCGATGAAAGCAAAGGTACCTATTAGAATTCGTTCAACCTATTCTAATTCTGTTGGTACACTTGTAACAAGTCTTACCAAAGATGAAAATAAAGGTACAGATGTAAACGAGCGCATTATTACTGGTATTGCACATGTATCAAATGTTTCACAAATTAAAGTTCAAGCCAAAAAAGGTCAATATAATGTCCAGACAGAAGTTTTTAAAGCCATGGCAAAAGAACAAATTAGTGTCGATTTCTTCAATATCACCCCGACAAGTGTAGTATATACTGTTGCTGGTGATAAAACAGATAAGGCAATAAATGTTCTTGAGGCTTTAGGGTATCAGCCAACCGTTACAAGAGAGTGTGCAAAAGTATCCACTGTGGGTGCAGGAATGAATGGAGTTCCTGGGGTGACTGCTAAAATTGTTTCAGCACTTTCAAAAGAAGGTATCGGGATCCTCCAATCTGCTGATAGCCATACAACTATTTGGGTTTTAGTTAAACAAAAGGAAATGCATAAAGCAATTAATGCTTTGCATACAGCATTCCAACTTTCCGAAAAACCTGTTGAACCAACCCAATAGATAATCAATTGTTAGGAGTGTAAGTGTCATGATCGAGTTTGGTAGAGTATCCACTGCAATGGTAACCCCATTTGACAGTAAAGGGAATATAGATTTTGTTAAAACTACACAATTAGTCAATTATCTGATAAAAAATGGTACAGATTCTTTAGTGGTAGCTGGGACTACTGGGGAATCTCCAACCCTTTCATCTGAAGAAAAAGTTGCCCTTTTTCGACATGTGGTTCAAGTCGTAGATGGAAGAATACCTGTAATCGCGGGAACTGGCAGTAATAACACATATGCCTCAATTGAATTGACAAAAAAAGCTCAAGATGCCGGTGTTGATGCAATTATGCTTGTTGCTCCATATTATAATAAACCAAGTCAGGAAGGTCTTTATCAGCATTTTAAATTGATTGCTGAGAGTACGTCCCTCCCTGTAATGATTTATAATATACCTAGTAGATCAGTCGTTAATATTTCTGTAGATGTAATCGTAAGATTATCAAAATCACCTAATATTGTAGCAGTCAAAGAAGCTAGTGGTGATTTGAATGCAATGACTGAGATACTGGCAAATGTAGGAGATGACTTTGTATTATATAGTGGAGATGATGGCTTAACTTTACCAATTCTTTCAATTGGTGGGAAAGGGGTAGTCTCTGTTGCTTCGCACATTATGGGAAATCAGATGCAGGAAATGATCTCATTATATGAAAAAGGCAATGTAGTAGAGGCTGCAAAACAGCATCAACGCTTGTTACCAATTATGAAGTCATTATTTAATGCTCCAAGTCCTACACCGGTTAAAACGGCACTACAGTTAAAGGGACTTGATGTGGGTTCAGTAAGACTTCCGTTAATTCCTCTCACTGAACAAGAACGAAATGCATTATCAAATAGTCTAAATAAGCTTTAAGAGTTGATCAATGATCAACTCTTTTTTTCTTTGTTATTTAGTATAAGAGAATGTTTAGTGGATTACTCGTTAATAATAATAGGAGACTATCGCTTGAAAGGGGATACTTATGGATAAAAATCAGTACATAGCGAGTGAGCAAACGGAAGAGGGACAAGATAAAGGGAACGAATCCAAAGGATCAAACCTAATTGAAAAAATTCAACAGTTAGGTCAGACTAATGTACCTCAATTATCTGCAGATACTAAAATACACTGTTTAACAATTGTTGGACAAATTGAGGGTCATATTCAATTACCTCCACAAAACAAAACAACAAAGTATGAACATGTGATTCCGCAGATTGTGGCGATTGAACAAAATCCGAAAATTGAAGGATTATTAGTTATATTAAACACTGTAGGTGGAGATGTTGAAGCAGGACTTGCGATATCCGAGATGTTAGGATCATTATCTAAGCCGACCGTTTCAATTGTTTTAGGCGGAGGGCATTCAATTGGAGTACCAATTGCAGTATCATGTGATTATTCTTATATAGCAGAAACCGCAACGATGACTATACATCCTGTTCGATTAACGGGTCTTGTAATAGGGGTGCCACAAACTTTTGAATATCTAGATAAGATGCAAGAAAGGGTTGTGAATTTTGTAACTAAAAATTCGAATATTACCGAGGAGCGTTTTAAGGAATTAATGTTTTCCAAAGGAAATCTAACAAGAGATATAGGTACGAATGTAGTCGGCTCAGATGCAGTGAAATATGGGCTGATGAATGAAGTTGGCGGGGTAGGACAGGCCATAAAAAAATTAAATGAATTAATAGAAGCCCGTAATACAAATGAAAGTGGGCAGATGCTACAATGACCCTATATTCAATCATGCCAGATGAATTAATCTATCCACCAAACGAAGAAGATTATCAAAAGCAAAAACTCATTAACATGAGTGGAGTACCAATTCTAGTGAATGAACAAGCACCTGGTGAACATTATGTTGTACGTGTAATGAGTAGTGACCCTCAGGATTACTTGTGCGAACAGTTCACACCAGGGTGCAGGATTACTTTGCCAATTGATTAAAAGATAACTTCTTACTTTTTGTCGTTTATATGATATAATTTAATGAAAAGACATGAGTAGCAGCCAAATCTTTGGCTGCTTTCTTCTTCTTTATATTGATCTACATAGATAGCATGATTAAAAGCAGGGTGATTAAATGGCAAAGCAAAAGAAAAGAAGTAATAAAAGAAAAGATAATTGGAAGAGTACATTGAAATTCGAGCTAATAGGTTTAGTTCTCTTAGCAATAACCTGCATAGGGTTATCTAGGCTGGGTACTGTTGGAGAAATTCTTGATAGTTTCTTCCGTTTTTTTATAGGTGAATGGGCAATATTAGGCTTATTAGGCTTTTTAATCATCTCTCTATATCTAATATGGAAGCGCGAGTGGCCTAAATTGATTAATAGGCAATTATTAGGGATTTATTTAATTACAAGCTCCATTCTATTATTAAGTCATGTTACATTGTTCAAGCTCTTATCCAATGACGGAAGTTTTGTTCAGCCTAGTGTCATAATAAATACATTTGATTTATTCTGGGAACAGCAGGCTGGAGAAACGAGTACTGATGATATTGGTGGGGGAATGATTGGAGCAATCCTTTTTGCTGCTTCTTACTATTTATTTGATGAAGCAGGTACAAAAATGATTTCTGTATTTTTGATTGTTATAGGAGTTATTCTTGTTACTGGGAAATCACTTAATGAGACAGTCATGAAAATCACATTACCAGTTCTGACCTTCGTTAGAGACCAATGGTTCTCATTTATCGATGATGTGAAGAATTGGAAGGTGAATGCTGGGAAAAAGATTAAGGAGAAAAAAACAAAGAACGATTCGAAGCAGCCGTCTAAAGAAAAAGAAGTCGCTAGTAATGACACAGAACTTGAGGAGTTTGAAGAAACGATTTCTTTCCAAGAGTCTGAGGCTGTTCCTCCCATAATCTCTAATTTTGCAGACCGTGTATATGAGAATGAAACTAGTAAAGAGGTAGAGAAAAAAGAAGTTCTAGATGAGAAAGATCCAGCAGAGAAAATACTGCCGATTACTTTCACTGAAGTAGAGAACACAGCCTATGAATTACCTCCAATAGACTTATTGAGCCCACCTAAGCCAAATAATCAAAGTTCAGAGCATGAAAATATTTATGCCAATGCACGCAAGTTAGAAAAAACATTCCAAAGTTTTGGAGTAAAAGCAAAGGTAACAAAAGTGCATCTAGGACCTGCGGTAACAAAATATGAGGTATATCCAGATGTTGGTGTCAAGGTAAGCAAAATTGTTAACTTAAGTGATGACCTTGCACTTGCCTTAGCTGCAAAAGATATCCGGATTGAGGCACCTATTCCTGGAAAATCAGCAATAGGTATTGAGGTGCCAAATATGGAAGTGGCAATGGTGTCGTTAAGAGAGGTTCTAGATGTAAAAGAAAATGATCGACCTGATTCAAAATTGTTAATAGGACTTGGAAGAGATATTTCTGGTGAGGCTGTTTTAGCTGAACTTAACAAGATGCCTCACTTACTAGTAGCTGGAGCTACCGGGAGCGGGAAAAGTGTTTGTATTAATGGAATTATTGTAAGTGTACTTATGAGGGCGAAACCTCATGAAGTTAAGATGATGATGATTGATCCTAAGATGGTTGAATTGAATATGTATAATGGGATTCCACATTTGCTTGCACCGGTTGTCACAGATCCAAAAAAAGCATCTCAAGCATTGAAAAAAGTAGTGAATGAGATGGAACGCAGATATGAGTTATTTTCTCATAGTGGGACTAGAAATATTGAAGGATATAATGATTATATAAAACGCCATAATGAAATAGAAGAAGCAAAACAACCATCCTTGCCTTATATTGTGGTTATTGTGGACGAGCTTGCTGACTTGATGATGGTTGCCTCTTCAGATGTTGAGGATTCAATTACTCGTTTAGCTCAAATGGCTAGAGCAGCAGGAATTCATCTAATTATTGCTACACAGCGACCATCTGTTGATGTAATCACGGGTGTAATTAAAGCAAATATCCCTTCTAGGATTGCCTTTAGTGTTTCGTCACAAACAGACTCTAGGACAATCTTGGATATGGGAGGTGCTGAGAAACTCCTAGGAAGAGGGGATATGCTGTTTCTTCCTGTTGGTGCTTCAAAACCTGTTCGTGTACAGGGTGCATTCCTATCTGACAATGAAGTTGAAGAAATTGTTGATTTTGTGATCGCTCAGCAAAAAGCACAATATCAAGAAGAGATGATACCTCAAGAAACCTCAGAGGTTGTTGAAGAAGTAGAGGATAACTTATTTGAAGAGGCAGTTCAATTGATTCTTGAAATGCAAACTGCATCTGTATCAATGTTACAAAGACGCTTTAGAATCGGGTATACTCGGGCAGCTAGATTAATAGACGCTATGGAGGCAAGAGGTATAGTTGGCCCATATGAAGGTAGTAAACCAAGAACGGTTTTAGTAACCTCACAAAATGAAGATGTTGGAACATAACTAGAATAGGGGTAACTCCCTGTTCTTATTTTGTTTTTTCTTTTTTTCTCTAATAGACTCTATTAGATTGAAACTTTGCCTTTAAAAAAAGTGGTTGTATAATTATTTTTCGACATATTCCGAAATTCTTATTTATTTCTCACTAAAAAAGTGATATGCTAATTTCGATTAGGAATAATTTGTCTAACATCAGAGGTCTGATGTCTTTTACAATTATACGGAGGAACAGAAAAATGTCCATTAAGTTAGACAATAGGCACTTATATTTACAAGTAATAGATCGAATTAAGAATGACATTGACAACGGAATTTACAAAGAGAAGGAAAAGCTTCCTTCTGAGTTTGATCTAGCCAAAAATCTAGGAGTGAGCCGAGCAACATTAAGAGAAGCTCTGAGAATCCTTGAGGAAGAAAATATTGTTGTTAGAAGACATGGAGTAGGTACCTTTGTGAATGCAAAACCTTTATTCACATCAGGTATTGAACAACTTAATAGTGTGACTGATATGATTCTCCAAGCTGGTATGACTCCGGGGACCATTTTTCTATCCTCTATTGTGAATAGTGCATCGGATGAAGATTTAAAGCGTTTTTCCTGTGACAGCCAAGATGAAATCATCATGGTTGAACGAGTTAGAACAGCAAATGGTGAACCTGTTATTTATTGCATCGATAAAATACTAAGCCATGTGCTTCCAACTAGTTTTTCTCATGAGGAAGAGTCTTTACTCGATTATCTTAACAAAAAGGCTGGCCGAAATATTACATATGCAATAACCCATATTGAACCACTTGGCTACCATGAAAAAATTTCACCTATACTAGATTGTGAACCAGAAACGGCTTTATTAGTTCTTAAACAAATGCACTTTGATCAAGACGATAAACCAATATTATACTCATTGAACTATTTTAAAGCAGACAAGTTTGATTTTCATGTAGTTCGAAAACGAATATAATAAAAATCAGTTAAATGGTGCATTTTAAGGAGGTGAACAAATTAAGTAACTTCTTTTTAGAAATTCATTAATTTAAATTTTTTTAGGGGGCAAGTAAAATGAGAAAACGTAAATTTGGTTTTGCAATGTCATTTGTTTTAGCTGCAAGTACAATTCTTGGAGCATGTGGTACAGGTGATGAGCAGGAAAACGCAGGTACTGATAATGGTGGCGATACACCAGCTGAAACAGTTGACTTCAAAGCAGGTCTTGTAACTGACACAGGTGGAGTTGATGATAAATCTTTCAACCAATCTGCTTGGGAAGGTTTAGTGAAGTTTGGTGAAGAGAGAGGTCTTACTGAAGGTGAAGGATATCGCTATCTTCAATCAGGAGCTGAGTCTGAGTATATTCCTAACTTAACTCAATTTGCTGAAAATGGATTTGATTTAACGATTGCTGCAGGTTTCTTATTAGAAGATCCTGTTCAAACAACAGCTGAGCAAATTCCTGATGCACAATTTGTTCTAATTGATAGCCTACTATCTGATGAGAATTGGAATACTGTTTGGTTAGATAATGTTGCAAACGTTACATTCAAAGAACACCAAGGTTCGTTTTTAGTAGGTGTTGCAGCTGCTTTACATACTAAGACGAATAAAGTTGGATTTGTTGGTGGAGTAGATTCTCCGCTAATTAAGAAATTTGAAAGTGGTTTTAAAGCTGGTGTTAAAGCTGTAAATCCAGAAATCGAAATCGTTGCTCAATATGTTGAAGATTTCAACGATGCAGCAAAGGCAACAACAATTGCTTCTTCTATGTATGAACAACAAGTTGATATTATTTACCATGCTGCTGGTGGTTCTGGTAACGGTGTATTCACAGAAGCTAAAAACCGTAAAGCAAATGGACAAGATGTTTGGGTAATCGGAGTTGACCGTGACCAACATGAAGAAGGTATGCCTGAAAATGTAACATTAACTTCAATGATTAAGCGTGTTGATGTTGCTGTATATGAAATGGCACAACAAACATTAGGTGGAGACTTCCCTGGTGGTAAAGAAACTGTATTCGGTATTGAAGAAGGTGCAGTTGGAATTGCTCCAACAACGACCAACTTAACTGAAGATACAATTAACAAAATTAAAGAATATGAACAAAAAATACTAAGCGGCGAAATTGAAGTTCCACAAACTGACGAAGAGTACGCTGAATACGAAGGTTCATTGTAAGGCTCGTTTATGCCAAAGGCTAGTGGAAAACTACTAGCCTTTGCTTTTAATAGCAATGCAATGCTTTTTACCTATGTTTTAGGAGTGATTTTGAAGTGGAATATGTTATAGAAATGAATAACATTCGTAAAGAATTCCCAGGTATTGTTGCCAATAATAATATTACATTGCAAGTGCAAAAAGGTGAAATTCATGCGCTTCTTGGTGAGAATGGAGCAGGAAAGTCAACTTTGATGAATGTTCTTTTTGGCCTATATCAGCCAGAAAAAGGGGAAATTAAAGTAAAGGGACAGCCTGTAAAGATTACCGATCCAAATGTTGCAAATGACCTTGGAATTGGAATGGTGCATCAACATTTTATGCTCGTACAAAATTTTACGGTAACAGAAAATATCATTCTAGGTAGTGAACCAACTAAAAATGGTACGATCAATATTAATAAGGCAGCAAATGAAATTGCAGAGCTATCAAAAAAATATGGATTAGCAGTTGACCCACATGCGAAAATTGAAGATATATCAGTTGGAATGCAACAACGTGTTGAGATTCTGAAAACATTATATCGCGGAGCCGAAATTTTAATTTTTGATGAACCTACTGGTGCACTTACACCACAAGAAATTAAAGAGCTCATTCAAATAATGAAGCGTTTAATTAATGAGGGTAAATCCATTATTTTAATCACTCATAAACTTAAAGAAATAATGGAAGTTTGTGATCGTTGTACGGTCATTCGTAAGGGTGAAGGAATTGGTACAGTTAATGTTTCTGAAACTAATGAGGATCAATTGGCATCACTTATGGTGGGCCGAGAAGTAAATTTTAGCGTTGCAAAAGTAGATTCAAAACCTGGTAAAGATGTGCTAGTTATTGAAAATCTTATTGTCCATGATGCTAGGAATATTCCAAGTGTTAAGAATTTATCACTAACAGTAAAAGCTGGAGAAATTCTTGGAATTGCAGGTGTGGATGGAAACGGACAAACTGAATTAATTGAAGCGGTTACAGGGTTACGAAAAGCTAAATCTGGCTCTATTAAATTAAATGATAAGCAAATAATGAACCAGTCAACAAGAAAAATTACTGAGGCTGGGGTTGGACATATACCTCAAGATCGTCATAAGCATGGATTAGTATTAGATTTTACAGTTGGAGAAAATATCGTTTTACAGACTTACTATAAAGAGCCATTTTCAAAATTTGGTATTTTAAATTTTTCTAATATTTTCGAACAAGCTAAAAGACTGATTAAAGAGTTTGATGTAAGAACTCCATCAGAGCAAACGCATGCTCGTGCTTTATCTGGTGGTAACCAACAAAAGGCTATAATTGCCCGAGAGGTTGACCGCAGCCCAGATTTATTAATCGCTGCACAACCGACACGTGGGCTTGATGTAGGCGCGATCGAATTTATTCATTCAAAGTTAATTGAAGAACGTGATAAAGGAAGAGCAGTACTGTTAGTGTCGCTTGAACTTGATGAGGTAATGAATGTTAGTGATCGAATTGCCGTTATATATGAAGGTGAAATCGTCGATATCGTTGATCCAAAAACAACTAATGAGCAAGAGCTCGGTTTATTAATGGCCGGCGGTAAGAAAGAAAGAGAAGGTGTGTCATAATGCAGAGGCTCTTACATAATGACAAATTTATAAACATCCTCATTCCTGTATTAGCCACAATACTCGGCATGATAGCGGGTGCTATCATTATGCTACTTGGGGGATATGATCCTGTAAAAGGGTATGAAGCGTTATGGAATGGGGTATTTGGAAGTCCAAGAGCGATTGGGGAGACTATTCGTGCCATGTCACCCCTTATATTAGCAGGACTAGCAGTTGGATTTGCGTTTAAGACAGGGTTATTTAATATTGGAGTTGAAGGCCAGCTGTTAGTAGGTTGGTTAGCATCTGTGTGGGTTGGATATGCTCTTAATCTTCCTTCAATCATTCATATCCCTTTGGCAATTATTGCTGCTGCGATTGCTGGTGCAATATGGGGACTAGTACCTGGACTATTAAAAGCTTACTTTAAAGTACATGAAGTAATTGTGACAATCATGATGAATTATATTGCCCTTTATGTGACAGCGGATTTAATTAAAAGATTTCTATATGCAGGGAATGAAAAATCATTTAAGGTTCAAGAATCTGCATCATTAGCTTCTGAATTCTTAGCAAGTATCACATCTAATTCTCGTTTGCATTATGGAATTATTGTTGCAATTATAGCGGCTATTATTATGTGGTACTTACTTGAAAGAACGACAAAAGGATTCGAATTGCGCGCAGTTGGTCTTAATCAACATGCTTCTGCTTACTCAGGGATGAGTGTAAAGAAGAACATCATTCTTTCAATGGTGATCTCGGGAGCGTTTGGTGGATTAGCAGGTGCAATGGAAGGATTGGGTACTTTTCAAAATATGACCGTTCTTTCCTCGTTTACGGGAACCGGATTTGATGGGATTGCCGTAGCTTTACTCGGAGCAAATAATGCATTTGGAATCATTGTAGCAGCAGCCCTATTTGGTGGACTAAATACGGCAGCTCCTCAAATGAGCTTTAATGCCAATGTTCCTCCTGAATTAATTGACATTGTAATAGCTTTAATTATTTTCTTTGTTGCATCAAGCTATATCATCAGGGTTTTATTAACTCGTTTACGTAAGGAGGGAAAATAATATGGATATACTGGCTATATTAGCAATTATTATCCCTGCTACATTGTATACGGCTGCCCCTCTTATTTTAACAGCTTTAGGAGGAGTGTTTAGTGAACGTTCTGGTGTAGTTAACATTGGTTTAGAAGGTTTAATGGTCTTTGGTGCATTTTCTAGCATTATAACTACATTGCTTATCCAAGATACAGTTGGAGCAGCTTCTCCTTGGATTGGTATACTTGTTGCTGCTATTGCATCTGGAGTATTTTCACTTTTTCATGCAGTTGCAAGTGTTACGTTAAGAGCAGATCAAACTGTTAGTGGTGTAGCTATTAACTTTTTAGCACTAGGACTTGCGATCTTCCTAGTGAAGAAGATCTATAACAAAGGACAAACGGATTTCATTGATTATAGAATTAACAAAATAAATATACCTGTTTTATCTGATATACCAGTAGTAGGAAAACTGTTTTTTACGATGGTACCAGTTACCTCGTTCATTGCAATCTTAATTGCATTTATTGCTTGGTACATTATATATAAGACCCCATTTGGTTTAAGACTAAGATCTGTTGGAGAACATCCGATGGCTGCTGATACAATGGGTATTAATGTAACTAGAATGCGCTATACTGGAGTCATTATTTCAGGTATTTTTGCTGGCTTAGGTGGAGGAGTTTATGCTACATCTATCGCCGGAAACTTTGCTGCAGGTACAATTTCAGGACAAGGATTCTTAGCATTAGCGGCGATGATCTTTGGTAAATGGCATCCACTTGGTGCACTTGGAGCTGCCTTGTTTTTCGGATTAGCACAATCACTAAGTGTAATTGGAGGTCAAATTCCATTTTTGCAGGATTTCCCAAATGTTATTTTAACAATCATACCATATGTTTTGACAATCTTAGCCTTAGCAGGATTTGTTGGACGTGCTGAAGCGCCAAAAGCTGTTGGTACACCATACATTAAAGGAAAAAGATAAACGAAGAGAGGACCCTAACTATAGGGTTCTTTTTTTTATCTCAAGGTACCCATTGCTTGATAATATTGTTTATCTAAGGTTATAGTGATTTTAAAGGTTTATTTCATTGTAATTAGTTAAAAGCTATAGATACATAACCAAGATTAGAAATGGAGGAATTAGTTTGTTATTAACAAAGCATGAACATGTACTTAATGGCATGACTCTTCATACCATTGAAACTGAAAAGTATAAGACCAATACAATTATCGTTAAATTTTTGGCTCCATTGAAAGAAGAAGATGTGACACAACGTGCATTGCTTCCATATGTATTGGAAAGCGAGACAGAAAAATATCCTTCCTCCACTGCATTAAGAAGTTATTTAGACGAATTATATGGAGCATCTCTTTCTGTAGATGTATCTAAAAAAGGTGAGTATCATGTTATTTCCTTTAAGATGGAAATTGCCAATGAAATTTATTTATCTGATCAAACCCCATTGTTAAATAAGGCAATTGACTTACTTTCGGGTGTAATATTTTCCCCAGTTCTAGAAAATGGGACATTCAAACAATCAACTGTTGATAAGGAAAAACGAAGCCTAAAGCAAAGAATTCAAGCCGTTTATGATGATAAGATGAGATATTCGAATCTTCGTCTTGTACAGGAGATGTGTAAAGATGAACCATACCATCTTCATGTGAATGGCCGCATTGAAGATATTGAAGAAATAAGTGCTGCTTCATTATTTAAATATTATCAAAAAATGCTAAATGAAGATGAAATAGATATTTATATTGTAGGTAACATCAAAGTGGACCAAATCCTTCCTTCAATCGAAAGGTCTTTTCCTTTCACCAAGAGAGAACATATAGATCGGTCATTTTCTCACACAAGGAAACAGATTTCTAAAGTAAATGAAGTAATCGATAAAGAAGATGTTAAACAAGGAAAATTAAATATTGGTTATCGTACAAATGTTACTTTTAATGATAAGGAGTATCATGCCCTGCAACTGTTTAATGGCATTTTCGGTGGTTTTTCTCATTCGAAATTATTCCTTAATGTACGTGAGAAGGAGAGTCTTGCTTATTACGTAGCATCACGAGTGGAGAGTCATAAAGGGATTTTAATGGTGATGTCTGGAATTGAATTTGAAAATTATAACAAAGCTGTAACCATTATTAAGGAACAGATGGAAGCAATGAAACAGGGAGATTTTTCAGAGGAAGATATCAGTCAAACGAAAGCCGTAATAAAGAATCAGTTGTTAGAAACAATGGACACCTCAAGAGGAATTGTTGAAGTCCTTTATCATAATGTCGTAGCAAAGGAAAAACGTGAACTTGAGGAATGGTTAACTGGTATAGAAGCCATCACAAAAGAAGAGATTGTTCAGGTAGCTAAAAAGGTAGAATTAGATACAGTCTATTTCTTAGCAGGTTTGGAGGGAACTGAATAATGAGTAAAATAACGTTTGAACAATTACAAGAGGAATTATATTACGAGAAGCTCCCAAATGGCTTAGATGTATATGTCCTGCCAAAGAAAGGATTCAATAAAACATATGCTACCTTTACAACGAAATATGGATCGATTGACAATCAATTTGTTCCGCACGGAAAAAATGAAATGGTTAAGGTACCAGATGGAATTGCTCATTTTTTAGAGCATAAGCTTTTTGAAAAAGAAGACGGCGATGTTTTTCAGGATTTTAGTAAACAAGGGGCATCCGCAAATGCGTTTACCTCCTTCACGAGAACAGCATATCTGTTTTCAAGCACATCTAATGTTGAACAAAATTTAGAAACATTAATTGATTTTGTGCAAAGTCCATATTTCACAGAGAAAACAGTTGAAAAGGAAAAGGGTATTATTGGTCAAGAAATTAATATGTATGATGATAATCCTGATTGGAGACTGTATTTTGGTGTCATACAGAATATGTTTAAAAATCACCCCGTCAAAATCGATATTGCAGGGACAGTTGACTCAATTTCAAAGATCACAAAAGATATGCTTTATGAGTGTTATGAAACTTTCTATCATCCAAGCAATATGCTTCTCTTTATTGTTGGACCGGTTGAACCAGATAAAATTATGGAGTTTGTTCGCACAAACCAAGAAAAGAAGGACTATAAAGAACAGTCAGAAATTGAACGGAAATTTGATGAAGAGCAAGCAGAAGTGGCTGAAAAGAAACAGGTTCTACAAATGAATGTTCAGTCATCAAAATGTCTTGTAGGGGTTAAGGCTCACAACCCGAACAAATCTGGGGAAGAGTTGTTGCGACATGAGTTATCGTTAAATATTATTTTGGATATTTTATTTGGAAAAAGCTCTGATGTCTATGAAGGTCTTTATAATGATGGACTGATTGATGAGACATTCTCATATGATTATACCGAAGAATCTGGATTTGGTTTTGTTATCGTAGGAGGAGACACATCTGACCCTGAAGCATTAGCATCTAGACTAAAGAAAGTCTTACTAGATGCAAAGACCTTTAATGTAAGTGAAGAGCAATTAGATCGAGCCAAAAAGAAGAAAATTGGAGCGTTCTTGCGCTCAATTAACTCCCCTGAGTTTATCGCGAACCAATTTACAAGGTATGCCTTTAATGATATGGATTTGTTTGAGGTTGTTCCAGTCTTGGAAAAACTCACAATAAAAGAAATTCAAGAAGTAGCTAATCAGTCTTTTGAAGAGCAATTTTTTACAGAATGTCATGTTGTCCCAAAACAGTAACAGTAAGGAGACTTGATAATTGGCCTGCTCGATACTCGAGGAGGTCAATTATTTTGTTTTAAGATAAAGGATGGATGTATCAATGGAAAAGTACGCATTAATTACAGGTGCAAGTGGTGGAATTGGAATAAGTATTGCAAGAACATTATATAATCAAGGATATTCTTTATATCTCCATTACCATACAAACGTGGATGATTTGAAGGTGTTTGAAGCCAGCTGTCAAACTGAAAATCAATCAATACATATTGTACAAGCAGATTTATCAAAAATTCAAGGAGTGTCACAACTACTTGAACAAATATCACATCCTATTACGACGATTGTAAATAATGCGGGTAATAGTTTTTTTGGACTTGTAAATGATATGTCCAATGACGATGTGAACAGAATGATTACCTTGCATTCAACGAGTCCTTTTATTTTAATAAAAAGCTTATTACCCAATATGATTGCAAACAAAAATGGAAACATCATCATGATTACTTCCATTTGGGGAATAACTGGTGCATCTTGTGAGGTTCTATATTCGATGGTTAAAGGAAGTCAAAATACATTTGTCAAGGCTTTAGCCAAAGAGGTGTCTTTAAGCGGAATTCGTGTAAATGCAATTGCACCAGGAGCCATTGACACATCAATGCTAAATATGTTCTCAAGCGAAGAAAAAAACGCACTGAAAGAGGAGATTCCAATGGGAAGACTAGGTCGACCTGAAGAGATTGCTGAATCGGTAGGGTTTCTCGTTTCAGATAAAGCTTCATATATAACAGGTCAAGTTATATCAGTAAATGGTGGTTGGTACTGTTAAATGTAATAAAAATGCCACATTTAAAACAAGTATAATTTAGAGCGAGTTTGGCAAACTATACACTGTATTATCAAAAAAGGAGGGTCATTTTATGTCTGTCTTAGATAATTTTGAACAATGGAAAGATTTTTTAGGTGATCGTTTGCATCAAGCTCAAAAAGAAGGAATGGATCAAAACGTAATCTCTGATTTAGCTTATCAATTAGGGGAATACCTTTCTACTCAAGTTGAGCCGAAAAATGCTCAAGAAAAAGTACTTGCAGACCTTTGGCATGTGGCTTCTGAAGAGGAACAGCACGCTATTGCAAATATGATGGTTAAATTAGTTAAAGATGAAGGGAATGGAATGTAAGGAGGATTTTCCTCTTTTCATACCCTGAACTAAATTTAAAGTTAGTAGGAGAGGTAATCCCTCTCTTTTTTTTACGTTAAATACCCCTTCACCCTTTCATTACCTTTTAAAATGTTTTATTATAGAAATATAGGTAAATTATTGGAGGTTCTTGTCTATTCTTAGTAAGGGGATGGTTAAATTATGGGAAAAAAAGAATGGTACTTAGAATACGAAATACATAAAAACCGTCCAGGATTACTTGGTGATATTTCATCGTTATTAGGAATGTTGTCCATCAATATTGTTACAATTAATGGTGTAGATGATATGAGGCGTGGTTTATTATTGCTTTGTGATAACAATGAACAAATTGAAAGACTTGAATCAATTTTAAATACAATGGATAACATAACTGTTACAAAGATTAGGGAGCCTAAGGTAAGAGATCGTCTTGCGGTAAGGCATGGTCGATATATTCAAAGGGATGCGGATGATAAGAAAACATTTAGGTTTGTTCGTGATGAATTAGGATTATTGGTTGACTTTATGGCTGAAATCTATAAGCAAGAAGGACATAAGCTCATCGGTATTAGAGGAATGCCAAGGGTAGGTAAAACCGAATCTGTTGTTGCAGCAAGCGTGTGTGCAAATAAACGTTGGTTATTTGTCTCTTCCACACTTTTGAAACAAACAATTAGAAGTCAACTGATCGAGGATGAATATAATGAAGATAATTTGTTTATTATTGATGGAATTGTTTCCACAAAAAGAGCCTCGGAAAAACATTGGCAATTGGTAAGGGAAATCATGAGATTACCAGCTGTAAAAGTGGTGGAGCATCCAGATGTATTTGTAAGGAACTCTGAATATACGCTAGAGGATTTTGACTATATTATTGAACTTCGTAATAATCCCGGTGAAGAAATCACATACGAATTAATAGATGATCAACAGCTTTTTTCAGGGTCAGATTTTTCAGGATTCGATTTTTAGTATTGGTAGGTGTTAATATTTGACGGAACTAGGGCAACGGTTAAAAGAAACAAGAGAGAGTCAAAAGCTTAGTTTAGAGGACTTACAACGAATCACAAAAATTCAAAAACGTTACTTAGTAGGAATTGAGGAAGGTAACTACTCAGTAATGCCTGGAAAGTTTTATGTTCGGGCATTCATTAAGCAATACGCTGAGGCAGTAAACCTAAATCCTGAAGAACTTTTTGAAGAATATAAGAGTGAAATTCCAACTACAACGAATGAACAACTTCCAGATCAGTTATCAAGGGTTCGCAGCAAGAGACAAATATCTGCAAGAGGTTCAAAGATTCTTGAGATGGTTCCAGTTTTACTAGTGTCATTATTCATTGTAGGTGGCCTTTTTACAGCATGGTGGTTATTTCAAAAATATGATGTAGCACAAACCCCTGAAGAAACTGAGCTAGCAACTAGAGAAGAGTCAGAGTATCAAGAAACGGACAAAATACCTCCTGACGAAACCGCAGTAGATACAAATGAGGGGACAAATGATGAGGCACCTGAAGAAGACACAGAGCAAGTAGAAGAAGTGACAGAGGAAGACAAGGTAGATCAAGCTCCAGCTTATACTCTTTCTTTAGTTGAGTCTTCAGGAAGTGCTGCAACTTATAAATTAGAGAACACAGATAAGTTTACTGTTGATGTTTCGGTTAGTAGTGGGGGAGAGACATGGTTAGATATTAAAAATCAACTAGGGAATAGCTTCTACTATGATATGATGAGAGACGGACAAACTCAAACATTCGATTTCACGAATGAGTCACAGGTTATATTCAATGTTGGAAGAACATTAGATACATCTTTAGCGATTAATGGTGAGCCATTCAAATATCCAATAGAACCCAAAGATGAAGTAAAGCAAAGTATTACAATCCTTTTTACTCCTACACAAGAATAAATGAAGAAAAAGTCATAGCTATTTATGGCTTTTTTTCATTTTTACGTGTATTATCACATATATAAATAAACTCAAGACAAGTATTCGCGGGGGTTGTAAAATTGAATTTACCAAATAAAATAACGGTTGCTAGAATCTTTTTAATTCCTATATTTATCATCGTCATGCTCGATTTATTTTCATGGGGTGATGTAAATATTGCATCGATGCAAATACCCTTAGCCCACCTTATCGGTGCCATTATCTTTATATTTGCATCTGCAACTGATTGGGTCGATGGTTATATTGCGCGCAAATATAACTTAGTGACTAATCTTGGGAAATTTTTAGATCCTTTAGCCGACAAACTTTTAGTTTCAGCAGCACTAATCGTTCTTGTTGAATTAGGTTCTGTTCCTGCATGGATGGTTATAGTTATCATTACGAGGGAATTTGCTGTTACAGGATTACGCCTTTTGATTGCAGAACGAGGTGAAGTGTCAGCTGCGAAAATGTTAGGCAAAATTAAGATGTGGGCACAAGTAGTAGCGATTTCCGTCCTGCTTCTTCATAATTTCCCTTTTGCTTTTCTATCTATTCCTTTCGATATAATCGCACTTTGGATAGCAGTTATTTTTACAGTTGTATCTGGTTGGGATTATTTTGCAAAAAATAAAGATGTGTTTATAGATCACAAATAGCAGAAAAGCACGACTGGGGAGGTGCAACTTATGAATGCTGAAATTATTGCGGTAGGATCTGAACTGCTTCTTGGACAGATTGTAAATAGCAATGCTCAATTCCTGTCAAAGAAGCTTGCAGAAATAGGGGTAAATGTTTATTACCATACAGTGGTTGGTGATAATCCAAATCGTTTAACTCAAGCCATTAAGGTTGCTCAACAGCGATCGGAATTAATCATTTTTACTGGTGGATTAGGCCCAACAAAAGATGACTTAACAAAAGAAACAATTGCAAACCTCTTAGACAAAAGACTAGTTAGTGATGATTATGCATTACAGGGGATTGAACAATATTTTAAACAAGTGGACCGTGTAATGACAGAAAATAATAAAAAACAAGCATTAATTTTAGAAGGATCAACAGTACTTCAAAATGATTATGGAATGGCACCAGGTATGGGAATTCAAGTTGATGACATTACCTATATGCTACTTCCTGGTCCGCCGAAAGAAATGAACCCTATGTTTATTTCATATGGACAGGATTATCTTTTAAAGCAGCTTGGAGAAATTGAACATATCGATTCTCGTGTCCTTCGGTTCTTTGGAATTGGTGAGTCAAGTCTAGAAACGGAAATCGTAGATTTAATTGATCAGCAAACAAATCCAACTATCGCACCTTTAGCTTCAGATGGTGAGGTGACTTTAAGATTAACAGCGAAGCATAAGTCATTGGAACATACGAAGGTACTTTTGGATCAGTTAGAAGAGAAGATTACGGATCGTGTTGGAGAATTCCTATACGGCTATGAGGATTCATCACTTGTCGAGGAAGCAATGAAGATAATGATTGAAAAGAAGTTGACTATTGCAAGTGCGGAAAGCCTAACAGGTGGTCAATTTTCACAAGAACTAACAAATATAGCGGGCGCTTCTAAAGTGTTTTCAGGATCAATTGTTTGCTATTCTAACGAAGTAAAAGAAAAAGTTCTACAAGTAAACAAAAAAATACTTGAGACAGATGGAGCTGTTAGCGAGGCCTGTGCAAAATCACTTGCGGAAAATGTAAAGAGTATTGTTGGCTCTGATATTGGGATAAGCTTTACTGGAGTTGCAGGGCCTGATGAGAGTGAGGGTAAATCTGTAGGGACTGTTTATATTGGACTTGCTATTAAAGATTTGCCAACTAAAGTATTCTCATTAAAATTAGCAGGAACTAGATCTGGAATTAGATCCCGCTCTGTCAAGTACGGCTTCTATTATATTCAAAGAGAACTAAATTAATGAGGAAGGGACAGATGCTAATAAAACTCTGTCCCTTTCACATTAGCTGGGACAATGTTAAAAATATCATTTTTAACTACTAGTAATCAGTTATTATTAAATTTTGAAGGAATAAACTTTGGATTTAACCATAAACTGGTGGTCAAAAAAACGAATGAGTGTTCGACTTTTTACTTGGCAAATGAGACGAAACAAGTTATAGTATTAATAGTTTCAAAGAAAAAGGGAGGAAATAAAGTGAGCGATCGTCAAGCAGCCTTAGAAATGGCTTTAAAACAAATAGAAAAGCAGTTTGGTAAAGGTTCTATCATGAAGCTAGGAGAACAAACTGACCGTAAAATCTCAACATCTCCAAGTGGATCACTAGCACTGGATGTTGCATTAGGAGTCGGTGGTTATCCTAGAGGTCGAGTGGTCGAGATCTATGGCCCAGAAAGCTCTGGTAAAACAACTGTAGCACTACATGCGATTGCTGAAGTACAACAAAACGGCGGACAAGCTGCATTTATTGATGCAGAACATGCATTGGACCCAGTTTATGCACAAAAGCTTGGAGTTAATATAGATGAATTACTTTTATCACAGCCTGACACAGGAGAGCAAGCTCTTGAAATTGCAGAAGCACTTGTTCGAAGTGGTGCTGTAGATATTCTTGTTATTGACTCAGTTGCTGCATTAGTGCCAAAGGCTGAAATTGAAGGGGAGATGGGTGATTCACATGTTGGATTACAAGCTCGTTTAATGTCTCAAGCCCTACGTAAGCTTTCAGGTGCGATTAACAAATCGAAAACGATCGCAATCTTTATTAACCAAATTCGTGAAAAAGTTGGAGTTATGTTCGGGAACCCAGAAACAACACCTGGTGGTCGTGCACTGAAATTCTACTCATCAGTACGTTTGGAAGTTCGTCGTGCGGAACAGCTTAAGCAAGGAAACGATATTGTTGGTAATAAAACTAAAATTAAAGTCGTTAAGAACAAAGTTGCTCCTCCGTTTAGAGTGGCTGAAGTGGACATTATGTATGGTGAAGGAATATCAAGAGAAGGTGAAATCATTGATATTGGTTCTGACTTAGATATCGTTCAAAAGAGTGGCTCATGGTACTCATACAATGAAGAGCGTTTAGGTCAAGGGCGTGAAAATGCTAAACAATTCTTAAAAGAGAATCCTGTTCTTAGAAAAGAAATTCAAGAACAAATCCGCAAACATCACGGTCTTGATCAAGATGTTGCAGAGCCAGTTGATGAAGGACAAGATGAATTAAATTTACTAGACTGATATTTCAAAAGAGACACGATTTTTCGTGTCTCTTTTTTTAAAAAGCTCTTTTCGCAAATTTTGTTGTTTTAGACATAAAGTATTGAAATGGTAGATACAAGCAGGATGACACGTAGACTCCTGCGGGCTCACTGGTCACCCGCCGGACGCGGAGTGTATTCAGCCTGCGGCTTTAAAAGCATCAATTTATACGAAAACAGCCTTTTAAAAATAGTAGCTTAGCTTTGATGTCTAGCTCCATCAGCTTCGACTTTTCTTAGGGAAAATACTAGATAAAACTCATTATCATGTATTAATTTCCAAATAAAAGTAACAGCGGATGCGACAGGCCTTGACAATAAATTTTCACACATTTACAATTAGTATGTATATTTTACATTTTGTTAGAATTAAAACGTAAAAAGAAATCTCGGTAATTTTTTCCCTAATAAGAAGGTAGTACCGAAAACCATTGCCGTATAGAAGACATAATAACATCTTCTATTCGCTAAACAAGCCTTTGTGCTGTATGTTGAAACTGATGTAACAATGTACATGCCGACATTTTGATCTAGCAAGAAAAAGTTCATAGCAAGAGGAGGTGACATGATGGAAACCATTATTACAGGAATCATCTCCACTCTGCTTGGCCTAATCGTCGGTGCAGTTGTTGGCTTTTTTGTTCGTAAATCCATTGCAGAAACTAAGATTGCTGGTGCCAAAGGTGCTGCAGAACAGATCATTGATGATGCAAATCGTGAAGCAGATTCACTAAAGAAAGAAGCATTATTAGAGGCAAAGGATGAAATTCACAAATTTCGTACAGAGGCAGAACGAGACATTCGTGATCGCAGAAGCGAACTCCAAAAACAAGAAAATCGATTAATGCAAAAAGAAGAGAATCTTGATCGTAAAGATGAAACTCTAGACAAACGTGAATCCATGTTGGAAAAGAGAGAGAATTCTCTTAACGAAAAACAACAGCATATTGAAGAGATGGAAAGCAAAGTGGACGAGATGGTACACAAGCAACAGGCTGAACTAGAACGAATATCTAGCCTTACTCGTGAACAAGCGAGACAAATCATTATTGAGCGTGTTGAAAACGAACTTGCTCATGATGTTGCTTATATGGTTAAAGATGCTGAAAGTCGTGCAAAGGAAGAAGCTGATAAAAAGGCGAAGGAAATACTTTCACTTGCAATACAAAGATGTGCGGCAGATCATGTCGCAGAAACAACCGTTTCTGTTGTTAACTTACCTAATGATGAGATGAAAGGTCGAATTATAGGAAGAGAAGGGCGTAATATTCGAACACTCGAAACGTTAACAGGGATTGATTTAATTATCGATGATACACCAGAAGCAGTAATTCTTTCAGGATTTGATCCAATAAGACGAGAAACAGCTAGAATAGCTCTAGATAAGCTTGTACAAGATGGACGTATCCATCCGGCACGTATTGAGGAAATGGTTGAAAAAGCAAGACGTGAAGTAGATGAGTATATCCGTGAAGTCGGTGAACAAACAACTTTTGAAGTTGGTGTACATGGTCTTCATCCAGATTTAATTAAAATCTTAGGACGATTAAAATTCAGAACTAGTTATGGACAAAACGTTCTAAAACATTCAACAGAAGTAGCATTCTTAGCTGGATTAATGGCTGCTGAACTAGGAGAAGATGTAACATTAGCCCGCCGAGCTGGCCTTCTCCATGATATAGGTAAAGCGATAGACCATGAAGTTGAAGGTAGTCATGTTGAAATTGGTGTTGAGCTCGCAACAAAATATAAAGAGCACCCGGTTGTTATCAATAGTATTGCCTCCCATCATGGAGACTTCGAACCTACATCAATCATTGCTGTTCTAGTGGCTGCAGCAGATGCCTTGTCTGCCGCAAGACCTGGTGCAAGAAGTGAAACCTTAGAAAATTATATTCGTCGCTTAGAGAAGCTAGAAGAGATTTCTGAGTCGTATGAAGGCGTAGAAAAATCTTTTGCTATTCAGGCTGGACGTGAAGTCAGAATATTAGTTAAGCCAGATGCGATTGATGATCTAGAAGCACATCGCTTAGCTCGTGATATTCGAAAACGTATAGAGGAAGAACTCGACTATCCAGGGCACATAAAGGTAACAGTTATCCGTGAAACGCGAGCTGTTGAATATGCAAAATAAAAGGTGGTCATTATGACCCCCTTTTTTTTGTGTAAATATTGAATCTTACATATGTTACTAACAATTGCCTATTAACCAAAAGTATGTAAAACTATAGCATAGAAAATTAAAAAGGAGCTTTTTTATGAAAATACTATTTATAGGAGATGTAGTAGGTTCTCCAGGGCGTGATATGGTGTCAGAGTACTTGCCAAAACTTAAAGCCAAGTATCAGCCACATTTTACAATAATTAACGGTGAGAACGCGGCAAGCGGTAAAGGAATCACCGAAAAAATATATAGACAGTTTTTAGAAAGTGGAGCACAAGCTGTAACACTTGGAAACCATACATGGGATAAGAAGGAAATCTTTGAATTTATTGATGATGCAAAATATATGGTAAGGCCAGCGAACTTCCCCGAGGAAACACCAGGTCAAGGAATGATGTTTTGTAAGCAAAATGGGATGGAACTAGCAATTATTAACTTACAAGGAAGAACCTTTTTATCACCTATAGATTGCCCTTTTAAGAAAGCAGACAAACTCATCGAAGAAGCAAAAAAGAGAACTCAATTCATCTTTGTTGATTTTCATGCTGAAGCGACAAGCGAAAAGCAAGCAATGGGTTGGTATTTAAATGGACGTGTCTCAGCAGTTGTAGGAACCCATACACATGTACAAACGGCGGATAATCGAATATTAGATGAGGGGACAGCGTATATAACTGATGTAGGGATGACAGGCCCATATGATGGTATTTTAGGTGTGAATCCAGAAGCTGTTCTAAAAAGATTTATTACATCTCTTCCTGTCAGGTTCGATGTTGTCGAAGGAAGAGCCCAACTAAATGGTGTAATAATCGATATAGATAATAAAAATGGTCATGCAACTTCAATAAAGAGAATCCTAATCAATGATGATAATCCTTTCTTTGATTAAACAACGAAAATGATTTTGAATTTTTAGGAAAATATTTGGAACAAGCAGGAATACACCCAACACCTAGTGAATATAGTATGAGTGGAATCATTAAACTTTTTAGGGTTCTAATAACAACAAACTCACTATATACTGTAGAAAACAAGGAGGAAATTAGGAATGGAAATATTAAAAGTTTCAGCAAAATCTAATCCTAACTCTGTAGCTGGTGCACTTGCTGGTGTGTTACGTGAAAGAGGGAACGCCGAGATCCAAGCGATTGGAGCAGGTGCATTGAATCAAGCAGTAAAAGCAGTAGCGATTGCAAGAGGATTCGTAGCACCCAGTGGAGTCGACCTAATTTGTATTCCTGCGTTTACGGATATTCTCATCGATGGTGAAGAAAGAACAGCTATAAAGCTTATTGTAGAACCACGATAAATGATGATTGCTTAACCACTATATTTTCTGTTGGTTCAACCATTAAATCTTTAAGTATCGAGTTGTCAAACAAGGACAACCTGGTACTTTTTTTTGTTAAAGCTGTATTTATAAATAATAAAAAAATAAATTAGTTATAAAAATCAAAAAAAACAAAAAAATATTCATGAAAGTGTCATAAAATGATGGATAAGGGTTGCTTTTTTCACTTTTTAGGTCTAGAATTGAAAGCGTTTAGTACATCTTCAACAAATCACTTTTAAGATATTTCAATGCAAAGTGATGTTTAAGTATACACATCAGTTTACTCAGATTAATTTCTAGAGATTTAGTTGAAAAAGTGCTACACTTAATACGTAGAAAACATAAACCATACAATGAACGTATTCCAAAGGGGTGTAAGTCATGATCAATCAACTTTCATGGAAAGTTGGAGGACAACAAGGGGAAGGAATTGAAAGTACAGGGGAAATTTTTTCCATTGCACTTAATCGGTTAGGCTATTATTTATACGGTTACCGTCATTTCTCATCACGTATTAAAGGTGGACATACGAACAATAAGATTCGAGTAAGTACAACACAGGTTCGTTCAATATCAGACGACCTTGATATTTTAGTAGCTTTTGACCAAGAAACAATTGATGTTAATTCTCATGAATTACGTGAAGGCGGAGTAGTCATCGCGGATTCTAAATTCAATCCTTCAATATCAGACGATTCAAAAGCAAGCTTGTATGCGGTTCCATTTACAGAAATCGCCAGTGACCTTGGAACATCTTTAATGAAAAACATGGTTGCTGTAGGTGCTTCTAGCGCGTTATTAGATTTAGATATCAATGTATACTTAGAAGTAGTTAAAGAGATTTTTGGCCGCAAAGGTCAGCAAGTTGTTGACAAAAATATGGAAGCCATTAAAAGTGGAGCAGACTATTTAAAGAACCAACTTGGCGAAACTATTCAAACGATGCAACTTGAAAAAGCAGATGGAAAAAAACGTATGTTCATGATTGGTAATGATGCAATCGCAATGGGTGCTTTAGCTGGTGGCGCACGTTTTATGCCAGCATATCCTATTACACCTGCATCAGAAATTATGGAATACTTAATTAAAAAGTTACCTGAATTTGGTGGAACTGTTATTCAAACAGAGGACGAAATTGCTGCCTGTACAATGGCAATCGGTGGTAATTATGCGGGAGTTAGAACATTGACTGCATCTGCTGGTCCGGGACTTTCATTAATGATGGAGGCAATTGGTCTTTCTGGTATTACTGAAACTCCACTTGTCATTGTCGATACTCAACGTGGGGGCCCAAGTACAGGTTTACCTACGAAACAGGAGCAATCCGATTTGATGGCTATGATCTATGGTACACACGGTGAAATTCCAAAAGTGGTTATGGCACCAAGTACTGTTCAAGAAGCATTTTATGATGCAGTTGAAGCATTTAATATTGCAGAGGAATTCCAATGTCCTGTAATCCTTTTAACAGATCTACAGCTTTCACTTGGAAAACAGACTGTAGAACCATTGGATTATAGCAAGATTGAAATTCGAAGAGGTAAGTTAGATTTAAATCCTGAATTGCCAGACAACCCAAATAAAGATTACTTTAAGCGTTTTGAAGTAACTGAAGATGGTGTTTCAACTCGTATTGTTCCAGGTACGAAAAATGGAATCTACCATGTAACTGGTGTTGAACATGATGAATCAGGTAAGCCTTCTGAGAGTGCATCAAATCGTAATGCACAGATGGATAAACGTTTAAGAAAGCTTGATAATATTAAATTTGATACACCGGTTCACAAGAATGCGAAATACGAAGAAGCTGATGTATTAATTGTAGGTTTTAATTCTACTCGTGGAACAATTGAGGAAGCAATGACAAGATTAGAGCAGGATGGTATAAAAGCCAACCACGCACATATTCGATTATTGCATCCATTCCCGACAAATGAACTTTTACCACTCATGCAATCAGCAAAAAAGGTGGTAGTTGTTGAAAATAACGCTACAGGTCAGCTCGCTAACATAATGAAAATGAATGTAGGTCATGCGGAAAAGATTATCAATCTTTTAAAATACGATGGTAATCCGTTCATACCTCATGAAATTCACACAAAGTGTAAGGAGTTGTTCTAAAGATGGCAACATTTAAAGACTTTCGTAATAATGTGAAGCCAAACTGGTGTCCTGGATGTGGTGATTTCTCTGTACAAGCCGCAATTCAGCGTGCAGCTGCAAATGTAGGGTTAGAGCCTGATAATTTAGCTGTTGTTTCAGGAATTGGTTGTTCTGGACGTATATCTGGTTATATTAACTCATACGGTTTCCATGGAATTCATGGAAGATCACTACCGATTGCTCAAGGTGTGAAAATGGCGAACCGTGACCTAACTGTTATCGCATCTGGTGGAGATGGGGACGGATTTGCAATTGGTATGGGTCATACAATTCATGCGATTAGACGTAATATTGATATTACCTATATTGTTATGGATAACCAAATCTATGGCTTAACAAAAGGACAAACTTCTCCGCGAAGCGATGTAGGGTTCAAAACAAAGAGTACTCCACAGGGATCAATAGAGGCTTCTTTATCTGTAATGGAAATGGCTTTAACAGCTGGTGCAACATTTGTTGCTCAAAGTTTCTCTACAGACCTAAAGGATTTAACAGCTCTTATTGAAGCTGGAATCAATCATAAAGGGTTCTCTTTAATCAATGTCTTCAGTCCTTGTGTTACTTATAATAAGGTAAACACATATGATTGGTTTAAAGAAAACCTAACGAAATTAAGTGATGTTGAGAATTATGATCCAAATAACCGTATGCAAGCAATGCAAACGCTAATGGAGCATAATGGGCTTGTAACAGGCTTGATTTATCAGAATAAAGAACAAAAGTCTTATCAAGAACTCGTATATGGCTACAGTGAAACACCACTAGTTCATTCAGATCTTGAATTGAGCGAGGAAAAGTTTAATAAATTAGTAGCAGAATTTATGTAATTAAGTAAAAACCCCACCTTTATGTTTCTGACTAAAGGTGGGGTTTTCTATTGTGAAAAATTTTGAACTCGATTTTTGGTGTCTAGCTCCAGGTGCCATCGGCTCGGGGTCATAAGTCAATCCGTCTGGAAGGTTAAAAAGCAACCTTCAAGCCGGCTCGTCTTATGCCTGTTG
>NZ_FNJU01000004.1:265142-375908 GCF_900104555.1 Litchfieldia salsa | reverse complement strand
CCGAAACCATCTTTTAATAGAGGACCATGCGGTTCTCTATATTATCCGGTATTAGCTCCGGTTTCCCGAAGTTATCCCAGTCTTACAGGCAGATTGCCCACGTGTTACTCACCCGTCCGCCGCTAATCTTTGGGAGCAAGCTCCCTCAGATCCGCTCGACTTGCATGTATTAGGCACGCCGCCAGCGTTCATCCTGAGCCAGGATCAAACTCTCCAAAAAGAGTATTGATTGCTCAATAGTTTGTTACTTAATTTAAAACGTTGACGTTTGTTTATTGTGTTCAGTTTTCAAAGAACTTGTATGTCGTCTCGTTGAGGCGACTTTATTAATATATCACATATTTACTTTCTTCGTCAACACTTTTTTAAAATAACTTTTCTTAGTTGTGGTGACTCGAAATATTATAGCAAGAATAAATATATATATCAATATGTTTTTTAAATAATAAAAGAATGAGTGTAACTCTCATTCTTTTATTATGAGTTTTTAGAGAAGAATACTTTCTATATATAGATCTTTTCTATTCGTTAATTGAAGAAAAGAGCCATTAATATCAACCATAGGTCTTGTTGGATATTTATCGTCTATAAAGATTACCTTTGCAACTTGTCCGTTAGACAACTTTACTTCAGTACCTATTGAGATTTTTGCTGCCTCTTGAATTAACAGTTTCACTAATTGTACATCAAATTTACCAAATGAATCTTGTGCAATTTCTTCAAGTACTATGAATGGTGGCTTCTTTACTCGGTAATCCTTATCACAACACATTGCATGATAGACATCCGAGATTGCCACTATTTTTCCAAAGGGGTGTAGCTTGTCACCTGATACACCTAAGATGTAACCAGTTCCGTCAATTCTTTCATGATGTTGAAATACGGCAAGTTTCACACTGTCCTTTAACAGAGGTAACTTTTCTAACATCTTATAACTTAGTAATGGATGGTTTTTTATTTCTTTATATTCAGCAGATGTTAATGGCCCAGTTTTAAAAGCAATCTTTGGGTCAATCTTTGCCATTCCACAATCACTTAAAAATCCGGCAATGGCAAGCTGATTATAATCGCCTTGTTCATACTGGAGCTTCTTTCCTAAGAGTGCTGCAATTAAGCTAACTGAAACAGAATGGTGATAGAAATAATCACTTCTAGTCGACCAACGATGCAGTTGCATTATTTGATTGGGTTCTTCAAACGATTTATCAACAAGTGGTACAATTAACGAACGAACCTTACTCATATCAACAGACATTCCTGCCTGCCAATTGGCAAAGAGCTTCTTATATTCTTTAACTGTGCTCATATATAAATCATAGAATGAACTATTTTCCACACTAGTAGCAGCTGTATTATTATCAATCACTTCACTAGGAGTAAACGGAAGACCATTTATAAGATTCGAATCTACTTCAACATCTTGTATTAGAAATGCATGTAATACTTCAATAACTTGAATAGTTATAACAGTTTTAGTTGGAAATAGTGGTTTAGATGACACAGAGGACACATCCTTCGTGAGGATACATCCTTCTATTAATTGCTCTACTTTTACTCTCATTTGAATAGTTCCCCTTTTATTAGTCCCCTGGTACATGACTATTAACTAAGAAAAGCGCAAGCGCTGGTCTGCCTTACAAAGTTTAAGAACCCTGACTAAGAAGCAGCAAGCTCCGTCTGTAGGTCTATGGCCTTGAGGGGCTAGGTGTTGGAGCTAGACACTAAAAACTGAGTCTTTTAAAAAAAGGAACACTACAAAAGTGTTCCTTTCAAGTTTATTCACTTTCATTATCAGTTTCTTCAGACCCAGTTTCTTCTATAACTGCTTCTGAAGAATTAATGATTTCTTCTTCATCATTTTCATCGAACTCTTCTTCTTCTTCTTCTTTTTGAACCTTTGCAACTGTGGCAACAAATTCATTTTCCCCAAGACGTATAAGTTTAACCCCTTGTGTATTACGGCCAAGTTGTGAAATATCTTCAATTGCCATTCTTATAAGAACACCAGCACCAGTGATTAACATTAAATCATTTTCAGCTGCTGTTACAGCCTTTACTGCAATAACCTCACCATTATTTTCTGTTATTTTAGAGGTAATTAAACCTTTTCCACCACGGCTTTGAACACGGTATTCTTTTTCTGGTGTACGTTTTCCATAACCTTTCTTGGTAACGATTAAAACATCTACACCTTCTTCAAGGATCTCCATACTAACAACTTCATCATCATCGTCTAATGTGATCCCCTTTACACCAGCAGCAGTTCTTCCCATAGAACGCACGTCTGTTTCTGGGAATCTAATTAACATTCCATTTTTGGTCCCAATAATAATATCCTTTGTACCATCAGTCAGTTTAACCGAAATAAGCTCATCATTCTCTCTTAAGCCAACTGCGATTAGACCACTTGTACGTATATTGGCAAAGGAAGACAATGGAGAACATTTTGAAATCCCTTGTTTTGTTGTAAAGAATAAGGACCAATCATCTACGAAATCTGATACAGGAATGATAGCATTTACCCATTCATCCTTTTCAATCTCGAGTAAGTTAATAATTGGTATTCCTTTAGCTGTACGACTATATTCAGGTATCTCATATCCCTTTGAACGATATACTTTTCCTTTATTTGTAAAGAAAAGAATCGTATCATGTGTTGAGGTTGTTAATAGATGTTCAACAAAGTCATCCTCATTTGTACCCATTCCTTGAATTCCACGTCCACCTCTTTTTTGACTACGATATGTAGAAACTGGTAAACGTTTAATGTATCCATTATGTGTAAGGGTTACTACAATATTTTCTTGAGGTATTAAATCTTCGTCTTCAATCATCTCTAAGCCACCTGCGATAATTTCAGTACGACGAACATCATTAAAACGCTCTTTGATTTCTAGTAATTCTTCTCTAATAATCTCTAATACCTTTTCCTCATCTGCTAAAATCGCCTTTAATTCTGCGATTAATTGAACAAGTCCTTGATACTCTTCTTCGATCTTTTCACGTTCTAACCCTGTTAATCTTTGAAGTCTCATATCTAAGATTGCTTGTGCCTGTTTTTCAGATAATCCAAATGTTGACATCAAACCTTCTCTTGCAATTTCAGTTGTTTGAGAAGCACGAATTAACGCAATAACCTGATCAAGGTGGTCTAACGCAATTCGCAACCCTTCTAAAATATGAGCTCTTGCTTCTGCTTTACGAAGTTCATAAGCAGTTCTTCGTTTAATAACTATCTTTTGGTGCTCAAGATAGTAATAAAGACATTGCTTTAAATTTAGGACCTTAGGTTGTCCATCAACTAGAGCTAAAAGATTGATTCCAAAGCTTGTTTGAAGCGCTGTTTGTTTGTATAGGTTATTCAAAAGAACATTCGCATTTGCATCTTTACGAACTTCCATTACAATACGCATTCCCTTACGATCTGATTCATCCCGTAAGTCAGTAATGCCATCTATTTTTTTATCTCTTACTAGCTCTGCGATCTTCTCTATTAATTTTGCCTTATTTACTTGATATGGAAGCTCACGAACAATGATGACTTCTTTTCCATTGCTCTTTTCTTCGATTTCAATCTTTGCACGTAAAATAATTGATCCTCTACCAGTTTCGTATGCTTTACGAATCCCACTTTTCCCTAAAAGTAAGCCAGAAGTTGGAAAATCAGGACCTGGAATAAGCTCCATTAGTTCTGGAATTGTAATATCTGGATTTTTACTAACAGCAAGTACTCCATCAATTACTTCACCTAACTGATGTGGTGGAATATTTGTAGCCATACCTACAGCAATTCCTGCAGCACCATTTACTAGTAGATTAGGAAACCTTGAGGGAAGTACCATTGGTTCCCTTTCAGAACCATCATAGTTATCTTGATAATCAATGGTGTCTTTATTAATATCACGGATTAATTCCATTGATATTTTTGACATACGTGCTTCTGTATAACGCATCGCTGCTGCTGCATCACCATCAACTGAACCAAAGTTTCCGTGACCATCAACAAGCATATAGCGATAGTTAAAATTTTGAGCCATACGAACCATTGTATCGTAAACAGCAGAGTCGCCATGTGGGTGGTATTTACCAATAACTTCACCAACAATACGTGCTGACTTTTTATATGCTTTATCTGATGTCATTCCTAAATCATTCATAGCATACAAAATACGGCGGTGAACAGGCTTTAGACCATCCCTTACATCTGGAAGTGCCCTCGCTACGATAACACTCATTGCATAATCTAAAAATGAGGCTTTCATTTCTTGACTTATATTTATTTCAGTTACTTGAGAACCTTGTGTCTCAGACATTCAAAAACCTCCCTAACTAGGGTAAAAGATATGTTCTATTAAGATAAAGATAGACTAGAAATATGTAAACAAAGGGGGCAGTAATCCCCCTTTGTTCTATTTTTATATATCTAGATTTTTTACATAAACGGCATTTTCTTCAATGAAATTACGTCTTGGTTCAACTTTATCACCCATTAACATTTCAAATGTTTCATCTGCTTCTATTGCATCTCGGAGACTAACTTGAAGCATCGCTCTATTTGATGGGTCCATTGTTGTTTCCCAAAGTTGTTCAGGGTTCATCTCACCTAGACCCTTATATCGTTGAATTCCAGGTTTAGGTTGGCTTGGTAATTCTTTTAGTACTGTATCAAGTTCACGATCATTATACGCGTATTGAACCTTCTTACCTTGTTGAATCTTATAGAGAGGAGGCTGTGCAATATAAATGTATCCATTTTCAATAATTTGACGCATATAACGATATAAGAATGTTAACAATAGGGTACGAATATGTGCTCCATCAACATCGGCATCCGTCATAATGACTACTTTATGATATCTAGCTTTGGAAATATCAAAGTCTTCTCCAATCCCCGTTCCAAGAGCAGTAATCATTGCACGAATTTCATTGTTAGACAGAATTTTATCTAGTCTGGCCTTCTCAACATTGATGATTTTCCCTCTTAGTGGCAAGATCGCTTGGAAATGTCGGTCTCTACCTTGTTTAGCTGAACCTCCGGCAGAGTCACCCTCTACAATATATATTTCACTAATTGCAGGATCCTTTGATGAGCAATCAGCTAATTTCCCTGGCAAACTAGATACTTCCAAAGCACTTTTACGACGAGTTAATTCACGTGCTTTTTTAGCAGCCATTCTTGCCCGAGAAGCCATCACACCTTTTTCAACGATCTTTTTGGCCACAGATGGATTTTCTAATAAGAACATTTCGAACTTCTCTGAGAAAACAGATTCAGTTACTGTACGTGCTTCACTGTTACCAAGCTTCGTTTTCGTTTGACCTTCAAACTGTGGATCCGGATGTTTAACGGAAATAATCGCTGTTAAACCTTCACGTACATCGTCACCAGTCAGATTTAAATCATTTTCCTTAAAAATATTATGCTTACGAGCATAATCATTAATGATTCTTGTGAGGGCTGTTTTAAACCCAAACTCATGGGTTCCACCTTCATGTGTATGAATGTTATTTGCAAACGAATAGAGATTACTTGTGTAGCTATCATTGTATTGAAGTGCAATTTCAATCGTAATACCTTCGCGTTCACCTTCAACAAAAACAGGTTCCTCATGAATAACTTCTCTTGAACGATTTAAATGTTGAACATAAGATTTAATACCACCTTCATAATGGTATTCCTTACGTTTATTTTCTTCACGCTTATCTTCGATTGTAATTTTTACACCACGAGTTAAAAATGCGAGTTCACGTAATCGATTCGCAAGAATATCAAATTCATATTCCAATGTTTCTGTGAAAATCTGACTGTCTGGAATAAAGTGAATGGTTGTTCCTGTTTTATCAGTTTCTCCAACCACTTTTAAATCAGTTGAAGGAACTCCACGTTCGAACTTTTGATAATGGATTTTTCCATCACGATGTACATAAACTTCAAGAACGGTAGAAAGGGCATTAACAACTGAGGCACCTACACCATGTAGTCCTCCTGAAACCTTATAACCACCACCATCAAACTTACCACCTGCATGGAGGACTGTTAGAATAACTTCAACAGCAGGGCGACCCATTTTTTCATGGATCCCTACAGGAATTCCACGTCCATTATCAGATACAGTAATACTGTTATCTTTTTCAATTACTACATCTACTTCATCACAGTATCCCGCTAAAGCTTCATCGATACTATTATCAACGATTTCCCATACTAAATGGTGAAGTCCTTTTGAACTCGTTGACCCTATATACATACCAGGACGTTTTCTAACAGCTTCTAAACCTTCTAGTACTTGGATTTGATTTTCATCGTATGTTTGTTCATTCATATTTTTCTGTTCCAACGCCATTAATATCACCTACATTCATTATTGACAAAGCTATTAAACAACTAATGCTACTACATAACTTCTTCTTCTAAAACTGATTCGAGATCTAAAATTAGTTGTGCACGTTTTTTTAACGTACTTGAAGATAATGGGGAAAAATAAATGTGATCAACTGTCACCACAACAGATTTGTATTCAATCTTTGTTAATTCAACAATAGGTTGTGTTTGTTTTTCTAAAAATTCACTTACGATGGAGGAGGATTTAACTAATTGACGATCAAGAATAGCTACAACATCATCTGATTGAATAATCACATTCTCTCCTATGTGAATGAACATCTACCATCACCTCATTTTAGCTTTGTCATTTCACCCTCTGTTACGTTATAAGTTGCTGCCTGCTTCAATGTTTCATGATTAATTCCTTCAACACTTGTGGTTGTTACAAATGTTTGTACTTTTCCTTGAATGGTATTAAGAAGA
Organism: Litchfieldia salsa; assembly: GCF_900104555.1. GTDB lineage: Bacteria > Bacillota > Bacilli > Bacillales > Bacillaceae_L > Litchfieldia > Litchfieldia salsa. The sequence continues at coordinate 369,100 of NZ_FNJU01000004.1, read as the reverse complement.
TGTGATTGTCGATAATCATCTAATTCCGAAAGTACATCATCAAGTAATAAAATAGGGTATTCTCCAATTTCAGATTGAATTAATTCAATTTCCGCTAGTTTCAATGAGAGAGCGGTCGTTCTTTGCTGACCTTGAGAACCGAACGTTTGAACATCTCTACCGTTTACAAAGAAGGAAAGATCATCTCTATGTGGACCTGCCAAGGTAACACCACGTTCTATTTCTCGTTCTCTTATTTTAGCAAACTTCTCTTCATATACTTCTACCATTTTCGACAATTCTATATCTTCTGATACATCAATTGAAGGGTTATATTGAATTTTTAACGTCTCTAAGCCCCTGCTGATTCCATGATGAATCGGTTCTGCCCAATTTTGTAATAGTTTTAAAAACTCATATCTTTTTACGACAATCTTTGATGCTACTTCGATTAGTTGTGAAGTATATACTTCAAGCATTGTCTTATCATGCTGTTTTTTTGTTTGGAGTTGCTTTAAATAATGGTTTCTTTGCTGAAGAATTTTATTGAACTGATTGAGATCATATAAATAAATTGCTGAAACCTGCCCAATTTCCATATCAATAAATCTTCTACGGATTCCAGGACTCCCTTTAACAAGATTTAAATCTTCTGGAGCAAACATCACAATATTCATATTACCTATATATTGACTCAGTCTTGGCTGTTCAAGATGGTTACTTTTAGCCTTTTTCCCTTTTTTGGAAATGACTAACTGTAAAGATAATGGACCATTTCTCTTTTGAAGCCTACCTTCTATTTTACCATACTCTTCGTCCCAACGAATAAGATCTTTATCATTTGATGTACGATGTGATTTTGCCATAGCTAAAACGTAGATTGATTCCATCACATTTGTTTTTCCTTGGGCATTTTCACCCAGAATGACATTGACTTTATTTTCAAAACTCATGGTTAGATTAGAATAATTGCGGTAATTTGTTAGTTTTATGTCTTCAATAAACATAAGGGATTCACCCACTTTTTCCTGAGATCTTGGACGATCCAAGACGAAAGGCAAAGATACTCATATCGTTATGAGCAGATTTGCCTTAAGTTTATATATTCTATAATACCTTATTTTTTGGGAAAGAGGTTAGGACTTAATAATAAACGAGCCAAATTCAGGTATTTCCACAACATCTTCTTTGATTAGTTTTTTTCCACGACGATTTTCTAATTCTCCATTAACGAAAATCTGATGTTCACTTAAAAACCATTTCGCCATACCACCTGTAGAAATCACATCGGCTAATTTAAGAAATTGTCCTAATGTAATATATTCAGTGCTAATTTTTATTTCTTTAGTCAAAAAAACCACCATCTTTCTTATATTTTACTAAAAAAAACTAAGATAGAAAAGAAAGCTACCAGGTTTCATTTCCCAGTAGCAATACATAACAATATTACTTCATGTTAAAACGTTCTTACTGGGAGGATAAGCTGTAAAATCGACTCATCATGTAGAGTGCGAATTAAAAATGGTCTCATTGCTCCAGTGAAACTAACACGTATCTCAGTTCCTTCAAGTGCTTTTAAGGCATCCATCATATATTTTGCGCTAAAAGAAATTTTCAATTCTTCTCCTTCAATCGTTTCAGACTGAAGTTCTTCAATAACTTTACCAATTTCAGGTGAGTTTGAAGAAACCTCAATAATGTTATCAGGCATTGTTGATAATTTAACAACATTATTGCGACCTTCTTTAGCTAATAGGGATGCACGATCAATCGCTTGTAAAAACAGTTTTGTTGAAACAATTACTTCTGTTTTGCTTTCGTTAGGTATTAAACGTGATGTATCTGGATAATTACCATCTAGTAAACGAGAGTAGAATAATAAGTGTTTTGTTTTAAATAGAACTTGGTTCTCAGTAATGACAATGTCTACTAATTCTGTATTATCATCTAGGATTTTGCTTAGTTCATTTAGACTTTTTCCTGGAATAACAACATTGTAAGTATCTTGAATTTCGGTTTTTACCATTGCTTTTCTCAATGCTAAACGATGACTATCTGTTGCAATACAGGTTAATTCGCTATTTTCAACCTTCCAGTTTACACCTGTCAAGATGGGACGTGTTTCAGAAGTGGAAACAGCGAAAACGGTTTGTCTAATCATATTTTTTAATAAATCGGTTGAGATTTTAAATACATTATTTTCTTCAATTTGAGGTAATTGTGGATATTCATTAGCATCAAGTCCATTTAAGTTAAATTCTGCTCGTCCTGAACGGATGATTGTCGAAAGTTGGTTTTCAACTTCAATTTCAACTGAATCACTAGGAAGTTTTTTTACAATTTCACTAAAAAAGCGAGCTTGAAGCACGATACTACCAGATTGTTTTACTTCTACAATTTCACTTCCGTCTTCTTCTGCTGGAATAAACGATTCGATTGATATATCAGAATCACTACCTGTTAAGGTTACGCCTTCTCTAGTAGCAACGATCTTAATCCCTGTCAGAATTGGAATAGTTGTTCTAGATGAGACTGCCTTCATAACATCTTGAACACTTTGTACAAGATGATCTTTTTGTATGATAAATTTCATGATTAATCCTCCTATTTGAAATGCTTAATTAAGGGTCATTTTTTTAAGCATATATAGTTATTTAAAAGAATAAAAGATAGTAGAAGTAATAGTAGGGCCTGTTAATATGTGGATAAGTGATATTTGTTAAAGGAAACACAGCCTATCCACATGTGGACAGACTGTGTATAACAAAGACTAAGTTATCAACACTATTCAGGTTTACTCTTAAAAGCATAGATTCTCAAATTTCATTCTATACTAATCACTACAGAGTAAATTTGGAGAGTTTAGGAACTACCTCTCGTTGTTAACTCTTTAATAATGAATGTATTTCTTTTAGTTGCTTTTGTAATTGTGAATCTGTTTGCAGTAACTTTGAAATTTTTTCATGTGCATGAATTACTGTGGTGTGATCTCTACCTCCAAATTCCTCGCCAATTTTTGGGAGCGAGAAATCAGTTAGTTCACGAGCTAGGTACATAGCAATTTGACGTGGGAATGCAACAGATTTTGTTCTCTTTTTTGCTTTGAAATCTTCTAGTTTTATACTGTAATGCTGACCAACAATTTTCTGAATCTCAAATATCGTAATAATTTTTGGTTTTGAACTAGGAATGATATCTTTTAGAGCTTCAGCAGCTAAATCGGCATTAATATCTTTATTAATTAAGGAAGAATAAGCAACAACACGTATAAGTGCACCTTCTAGTTCACGAATATTTGTATCAATTTGATTCGCTATATATAGCATAACTTCATTCGGAATATCTAATCCTTCTGCTTTCGCTTTTTTTCTAAGGATTGCAATTCTTGTTTCTAAATCTGGAGGAGTGATATCTGTAATTAATCCCCATTCAAAGCGTGAGCGCAAGCGATCCTCCAAGGTTGGTATTTCTTTTGGTGGACGGTCACTTGAAATGACAATTTGCTTACTTTCTTCATGAAGCGTATTGAATGTGTGGAAAAATTCCTCTTGTGTTTGTTCTTTTCCTGCAAGAAATTGAATATCATCTATGAGTAAGACATCGACACTTCGGTATTTATTACGAAAATCGACAGCTTTATTATCACGAATGGAGTTAATAAATTCATTTGTAAATTTTTCTGATGATAAATAAACGACCTTTGCACCAGGATTATGATCAATTACATAATGACCGATTGCATGCATTAAATGGGTTTTACCTAGTCCAACTCCTCCATATATAAAGAGAGGATTGTAGGCTTTTGCGGGTGCTTCAGCAACTGCTAATGAGGCAGCATGTGCAAAACGATTTCCGGAACCTATTACAAATGTATCAAACGTATATTTAGGATTTAACATATTTTGCTGCAATTCAATAGGATCATCACTTTTTTGAATCTTTTTTTCTGGTGCTTTAAATTCAAAGTCTTCCTCTAACTGATTTTGAGGAATGATAAATTTTATGCTTAATTCTGCACCTGTTAAGTTATATATTGTTTCAGCTATTAAGTGTAAATACCGAGATTCTAGCCAGTCACGGGCAAATTCATTTGGTGCAGTAATAATTAATGTATCATTTTGAAGAGCGTGAGCTTTGGTTGACTTTAGCCAAGTTTCAAAACTAGGTTTACTTAATTTTTTTTCAATTTCTATTAATGCCTTCGACCATAAGTCTGCAATATTCTCCAAATTTATCCCTCCTTTAAGATAGATTAGCTGAAAAAAGCATCGTGTTTAAGTTTTGTATAATATAAAAAACGTCCTATGCATACGATTTAATAAAAATACATCCGGTATAAAATGTGCATAATATATATTATAGTAGGAAAGCATCTTTTCGACATAATTCACAAGTTGTGGACAAAGTTATTGAGATAACCTTTTAAAAGTGTCCACATGTTATCCACACTTTGTGGATAACTGAAAGTGAGACAATAAGTTATGAAGAGTGAAAACACAATTATGATATCAAATATTACCTTTTAAATCAATGGTTTTTAATAAGTTATCCACAATTACTATACCTTGTGGAAAAAAGATTTCCACAATACTATATAATGTGTGAAGGCTGTCGATAACTAATGTGGATGGAGATTTTTGTCGAAATAAGTTGTCCACAGTTTGTAGGAATGATAAAAATCAGGAGATATTCATTCTTGAAGAAAATTTGTAAAGGGGAAGTACAACTATTAAAGTATATGTATTTAATACCTATTTATGAGTTTAAAAAAATAATACTTGGTTCCAGCAAAATTTTGACCTAAGTGTCTGTCGAAATACTATAGGAAAGTTAATAAGACTTAATCTGTGATCACAGAAGATAATTTTCATGAGAATTTTGTTGTTGTTTTGACATAAAACCATTTGAAGAGCTAAAATAAATATTTAATTAACATTTACAGACAAAAAGTCTCTATAAATAAACCAGTATTATAGGAGTAATAGATAGCAGATTTTCATTATCCATAATATAACACCTAAATAAGGTTGACATTTTAGTATGATTTTCTCTATAATTATCTAGACTGTCTTTTAGAATGATTGTAAATTCCCAAGGGGGGTGTCATATAATGAAAAGAACGTATCAACCTAATAACCGTAAACATAGTAAAGTACATGGTTTCCGTAAGCGCATGAGCACGAAAAACGGACGTCAAGTTCTAGCTCGTCGTCGTCGTAAAGGAAGAAAAGTTTTATCAGCATAGACCACTGAAATGTCAGTGGTCTTTTTTCTCATTTAAAGGGAAATAAAATGAAATGTGTATCGTTAATTTTCTTTTATAGGTAGGTTTATATCGAACAAAGATATGACCATACTAATAATAAAAGATGAACTGAGATGTTAAGAAATGTTGGAGTGTTACTAATGAAGAAGGATTACCGAATTAAAAAAAATAAAGAATTTCAAGATGTATTTCAACATGGAAAATCAACTGCGAATCGTCAATTTGTTGTCTATGTTTTAGACAAGCAGGATGTTGAACATTTTCGGATCGGTCTTTCTGTGAGTAAAAAAATTGGTAATGCAGTCGTTCGTAATCGTGTGAAAAGACTGATAAGACAATTTTTTTTAGAACATAAGGAAGCTGTTGACCAAAAGAAAGACTATGTCATTATTGCCCGAAAACCTGTTGCTGAAATGAATTATCAGGAGGTCAAAGGTAGTTTGCAGCATGTCTTAAAAAGAGCTAATGTTTTAACAAGAACAAGATGAGATGAAAAGTTCACTAATTTAACGAAAGAATTATTAATTTTTTCCATAAATATGATAAAATAGATGTGTTATGTTTTCATTTTGGGGTCAACAAGTAAATATATATACTAATGTATAGTAGAAATTAATTTAATGATCCAGTGAAATCAGAGTGAATCTACTTACAATACTTACATTAGGAGGAAACACGTTTGAAAAGGCGAATACTATTATTTGGTACTTTAATAGTTTTATTAATGGTCATGACTGGATGTACAGAAATAAATGTAGAGATAACAGAAGAAAGTGAAGGGTTCTGGAACCAATATATTGTATATCCTTTATCTTGGCTAATTACATATGTTGCAGAAACTTTTAATGAGAATTATGGACTTTCAATTATTATCGTCACTTTAATTATTAGACTAGCAATTCTACCATTAATGATTAAGCAAACGAGAAGTTCGAAGGCAATGCAAGCATTACAACCAGAAATGGCAGCTTTAAAGGAAAAGTATAGTTCTAAAGATCAAAAAACGCAGCAAAAACTACAAAAAGAAACAATGGAATTGTTTCAAAAACATGGAGTAAATCCTTTAGCTGGATGTTTTCCTTTACTTGTTCAAATGCCAATATTAATTGGTTTTTATCATGCAATTATGAGAACGAGAGAGATTGCAGAGCATAATTTCCTTTGGTTTGATTTAGGTGAGAAGGATCCATTCTATTTACTTCCTATCATTGCAGGTATAACAACTTTTATTCAACAAAAAATGATGATGGCAGGCAATGCAAATCAAAATCCACAAATGGCTATGATGTTATGGTTAATGCCGATCATGATTGTGGTTTTTGCAATTACATTCCCAGCAGCTCTTTCTTTATATTGGGTAGTCGGGAATCTATTTATGATTGTTCAAACTTACTTTATTAAAGGGCCAGAGCTTAAAGAGGTTTCTGGTAAAGCGGGAGGAGCAAAAAAGAAGTGAAACAAATAACTGCTACAGGGCAAACCGTCGATGAAGCAGTGGAATCAGCTTTAGCTCAACTAAAAACAACAAAAGACCGCACAGATGTCATCATCATTGATGAAGGAAAAAAAGGGATCTTCGGAATATTTGGTTCAAAACCTGCTATTGTAAAGGTAACAGTGAAAATTGATCCAGTTGAAGAAACCGCAAGCTTTCTTCAGAAGATAGTTGATTCCATGGGAGTATCAGCAAGCATTGAAATTAAAAGAAATGGCAAGAATGTAACATTTAATTTAACTGGTGAAAAATTAGCGATTATCATAGGTAAACGGGGTCAAACATTGAATTCACTTCAGTACTTAACCCAACTTGTGATGAATCGATATTCAACCCAGTATAGCAACGTAATGATAGACGCTGAAAATTATAGAGGAAGACGTGAAGAAACACTTACTCAACTAGCTGGAAGGTTAGCATCCAAAGCTGTACGGACAAAGAAGGATGTTCCTTTAGAACCAATGCCAGCTTATGAACGTAAGGTGATTCATACAGCTTTAATAAGTAATAAAAAGGTTAGGACCTTTTCATCTGGTACAGATCCTAATCGTCATATCGTTATATCACCAAATTAAAGGCCGACTCAATAGAGTGGGCTTTTTTTTTTGCACTTAGCATTTAATAGGTGGAATAGTTTCTCAATTCTTCTTTAATTAATCCATTTTTCGCAAAACTTTTTTGCTATTTAACTAGGTTAGGTTGATTTGCACTCCAGGTATGTGCTTTCCGCGGGGCAGGTGATGAGCCTCCTCGTCCCTGTGGGGTCTCATCCTTCCTGCGTATCCCGCAGGAGTCACATACCTTCCGTTCCAATCAACGAACTTCACCAAATTAAAAAAGTATTAAAACATTAAGAGCAACAATCTATACAAGAACGGCCTTATTTATTGTCCGTCCTGGGTGGAATTGTAGGTCTTGTCTCCTAGTTTTGATTTTATATATAATAATTTGCTTTTGCGATTATGGCGTTTGATTAAAAATATTGTTATTCACATGTGGATAAGTTAAAATTGATATAATAAGGAAAAGTGATCGTGAATGTAATCTGTGTGGATAATTAGGTAATAATAGTAACAAATATGTTATTCACAGTTTTGGTATGGTAAAATGGATTACTTGTGGAAAAGCAGTGATAAAAGTACAAGGTATAATAAGGCTGCATTAGTAAGTTAGATAGGTACAAATGAGATGAAGGTGAAGTAATGGAATTTGATACAATAACAGCGATATCAACGCCAATGGGTGAGGGTGCAATAGCAATCGTTCGTTTAAGTGGAGAGGAAGCAATAGAGATTGCTGCTAAGTTATTTAGAGCGAAATCTAATAAACGATTATGGGAGATGACATCTCATACAATACATTATGGACATATTATTGATCCGAAAACGGAAGAAACTGTTGAGGAAGTAATGATTTCATTAATGAGAGGACCGAATACGTTCACTAGAGAAGATGTGGTAGAAATTAATTGCCATGGTGGAATAGTCTCAGTAAACAGGGTTCTTCAATTGGTTCTAATGAATGGGGCAAGACTTGCGGAACCTGGTGAGTTCACAAAGAGGGCCTTTTTAAATGGAAGAATAGACTTATCTCAAGCCGAAGCGGTCATGGATCTTATTCGAGCTAAAACAGATCGTGCAATGAACGTTGCACTTGGACAAATGGAAGGTCGCTTATCTAAGTTAATAAGAGGATTAAGACAAGAGCTTTTAGAAACTCTAGCACATATTGAAGTGAATATCGATTATCCTGAATATGATGATGTTGAGGAAATGACACATCATTTATTAGTTCCCAAAGTAGAAAATGTAAAGAATGAAATTAATAACCTTTTGCAAACATCTAGCCAAGGAAAAATACTACGTGAGGGGTTATCAACTGTTATTATTGGACGACCTAACGTAGGAAAATCATCTTTGTTAAACAGTCTTATTCATGAAAATAAAGCAATTGTCACAGATATCCCTGGTACTACAAGGGATGTAATTGAAGAATACGTAAATGTACGTGGTGTTCCTTTAAAACTAGTCGATACAGCTGGAATTCGTGAGACTGAGGATATTGTAGAAAGAATAGGTGTAGAGAAATCAAGAGAAGTTCTTAAAAGTGCAGACTTAATTTTATTAGTCTTAAATAATAATGAAGAGTTAACCGTTGAAGATGAAAAATTATTTGAAGCGATTAGTGGTATGGATACGATTATTATTGTTAATAAGACAGACTTACCTACAAACATTAGCATAGAGAAAGTAAAACAACTTGCAAATAATCAACCAGTTGTAACTACCTCTTTACTACAAGAAGAGGGCATTGATAAGCTTGAAGAAGCTATTTCTTCGCTTTTCTTTTCAGGAGCACTTGAAGCTGGTGATATGACATATGTGTCTAATTCTAGACATATTGCTTTGTTGAATCAGGCAAGTCTTGCTATTAATGAAGCATTAGAAGGTATTGAGAATCATTTACCAATAGATATGGTACAAATTGATTTAACGAGATCATGGGAATTACTTGGAGAAATTATCGGTGATTCTATGCATGAAAGTCTCATTAATCAATTATTTTCCCAATTTTGTTTAGGAAAATAGTTATTTTATGGATCATTCAACTAGTTTTTATAAGTGTGAATGAAATAAGGAGGTTTAAATATGAGTTATCAAGCTGGCTCATATGATGTAATTGTTATTGGAGCGGGACATGCTGGATGTGAAGCTGGTCTTGCCGCGGCAAGAATGGGTGCACGTACTTTAATGATTACTATTAATTTAGATATGGTTGCTTTTATGCCATGTAATCCATCTGTTGGTGGACCGGCAAAAGGAATTGTTGTTCGTGAAATAGATGCATTGGGTGGGGAAATGGGGAAAAATATCGATAAAACTCATATCCAAATGCGAATGTTAAATACAGGGAAAGGCCCGGCTGTTCGTGCGCTTCGTGCACAAGCTGATAAATTTGCCTACCAGCATGAAATGAAGAAGACACTAGAAAATGAATCAAACCTAACTCTATTACAAGGAATGGTTGAACGGTTAATTGTTGAAGATGGTGTTTGTAAGGGTGTTATTACCCAAACTGGTGCTGAATATGAAGCAAAAACGGTGGTCATCACAACAGGTACTTTTTTAAGAGGAGAAATCATACTAGGGGAGTTGAAATACTCTAGTGGACCTAATAATCAACAACCTTCTGTTAGGCTATCAGAGCATTTAGAAGAGCTAGGATTTGATTTAGTACGTTTTAAAACTGGAACACCTCCACGTGTACATAGTCAAACAATCGACTATTCTAAAACAGAGATTCAACCTGGTGATGAAGTACCTAGAGCTTTTTCTTTTGAAACCACGAAATATATTACAGACCAACTGCCTTGTTGGCTAACTTATACAAGTGAGAGAACACATCAAATTATTGATCAGAATCTACATCGTTCTCCTATGTATTCAGGCATGATTAAAGGGACAGGCCCTAGATATTGTCCTTCTATAGAAGATAAGGTTGTTCGATTTAATGATAAACCGCGACATCAAATCTTTTTAGAGCCTGAAGGAAGAAATACTCATGAAGTCTATGTTCAAGGTTTATCGACCAGTCTTCCGGAAGATGTACAGCATAAAATCTTAGCTTCTATTCCTGGACTTGAAAAGGTTCAGTTGATGAGAGCAGGATATGCCATTGAATATGATGCAATTGTTCCAACACAACTGTGGCCAACACTAGAGACAAAGAAAATTACGAACTTGTATACGGCTGGCCAAATAAATGGAACGTCAGGGTATGAGGAAGCTGCAGGACAAGGGATGATGGCTGGGATTAATGCTGGAAGAAGGTCATTAGGTCAAGAAGAAGTTATTCTTAGTCGTTCAGATGCGTATATAGGAGTTTTAATTGATGACCTTGTCACTAAAGGAACAAATGAGCCTTATCGATTATTAACTTCACGAGCTGAGTATCGTTTATTATTACGTCATGATAATGCAGATCTAAGATTAACAGAGACTGGCTATAAAATAGGCCTTATAAATGAAAAACGATATCGTTCATTCCAAATTAAAAAACAGGCAGTTGAAAATGAAAAAAAACGGTTAGCTTCTATTATAATCAAACCAACTGAGTCCGTTCAAGAAATTATTAGGTCTGTTGGTGGAAGTGAGCTAAAGGACGGAATAAAGGGAATTGACCTTTTAAAGAGACCAGAAATGCAATATCAACATATAAGTCTGATTATACCTGCTGAAGAAATCGTTGATGCGGATGTAGCAGAGCAGGTTGAAATACAAGTAAAGTATGAAGGTTATATTGAAAAATCTCTTCAACAAGTTGATAAGCTAAAGAAAATGGAAAACAAAAAAATTCCTGAAGATATTGATTATGATGCAATTTCAAGTTTAGCATCAGAAGCTAGACAAAAGCTTAAAGAAGTTCGTCCCTTATCTGTTGCACAAGCGTCAAGAATATCTGGAGTAAATCCTGCAGATGTATCGATTCTTCTCGTATATATCGAACAAGGGAAAATAGCAAAAATCTCTAATCAATAATCTAGTATGAAAGGAATTGTTATGGATACATTACTTTTTACAGCGAAATTAGAGGAGAGAGGGATTACTCTTTCTCCTTATCAACTTAAGCAGTTTGACCTATATTTCCAACTGTTAGTTGAATGGAATGAAAAAATGAACCTTACTGCGATTACGGAAAAGCAGGATGTTTATTTAAAGCATTTCTTTGATTCAATAACAGCAGCGTTTTATTATGATTTTACAAAAGTAGATTCAATTTGTGATGTAGGTGCTGGTGCTGGATTTCCAAGTATACCAATTAAAATTTGTTTTCCACATTTACATATTTCAATTGTTGATTCTCTTCAAAAAAGAATAGGATTCTTAAATCACTTGGCAAGCGAACTTTCCTTGGAGAATGTTACGTTTTATCATGATCGAGCAGAAACATTTGGTCAAAAGCAGGAAATTCGTGAATCTTTTGACTTGGTTATGGCTAGAGCTGTTGCAAGACTATCAGTACTAAGTGAACTGTGTCTACCCTTAGTAAAAGTGGAGGGGACATTTATCGCAATGAAGGCTGCATCTGTTCTAGAAGAAATGAATGATGCCCAAAAAGCGATTAAAGTGCTTGGGGGAGAAGTAGAAAAGGTAAACCATTTCTTACTCCCAATCGAGGAAAGTGAGCGTAACATTGTTGTCATAAAGAAAGTAAATAAAACAGCAAAGAAATATCCTAGAAAACCAGGTACACCTAACCGCACACCTATATCTTAATAATAACATTTCACTAAAGAATAATAGTATTGTATTTCTGTCCTTATCCTTGTATCCTTATAATAGGATTTAAGTGCTATATTCTATTTTTAAAAATAGAATGTTCCACGTGAAACATTGATATTCTATCATGTTTCATTTCTAGAATCATAATAACTATAGATACCTATTTTCTTCCATTATCATATGTTCTATAAGAATTTGTAAAAACAGGGAGTATCCTAAGGGGTGGTGTAATTTATGAAACATCCATTTTCGCGATTATTCAATCTGAGTGAAAAAGATGAGCATATAGATCAGAGCCAATTAGAAATAGAGACAGAGGTTGAGTTAGATCTGATAGAGGATGAGGTTATAAAAAACGATGAAGTAAAGAATATACCAATTGGAAGTATTGTTCCTAATCGTTTTCAGCCAAGAACAGTATTTAATGAAGATAAAATTACTGAGTTAGCATTAACGATTCGTACACATGGAATTATACAACCAATTGTTTTAAGGCAATTTGATGAAAATGAATATGAAATAATTGCTGGTGAAAGACGTTGGCGAGCAGTGCAATCTCTTGGCTGGGAGACAATACCAGCAATCATTAAAAATTTTAATGATGCTGAAACTGCTTCTGTTGCCCTTATTGAAAATTTACAACGCGAAGAGTTATCTGCAATCGAAGAAGCAATTGCATATGGTAAATTACTTGAAATCCATAATTTGACACAAGAAGCATTAGCCCAAAGATTAGGTAAGGGACAGTCAACGATTGCAAATAAGTTAAGGTTATTAAAGTTGCCAACAGAAGTTCAAGAAGCTCTTATGCAAAAAGCTATTACAGAACGACATGCTAGAGCTTTAATTCCCTTAAAACATCCAGAAAAGCAGATTAAACTTTTACAGGAAGTTATCGAGAGACAATTAAATGTTAAACAAACAGAAGATCGCGTGGTGAGACTATTAGAACAAGATAAGCAAAAGCCGAAAGCTCAAAGAAGAGCATTCAGTAGAGATACAAGAATTGCGATGAATACGATTCGACAATCCTTAACAATGGTTGCAGATAGTGGAGTGACTATTGATTCAGCAGAAGAAGAATTTGAAGAGTATTTTCAGTTCACAATAAAGATTCCAAAAAAATAATGCTAAATGACGGCTGTCTAACTTTGCCAACATCTATGATAACATCTAGTAGGTCTATTTCAAATAACTAGATGATAGAGGAGGGGGCAAATGATGGGCAGTCTTTTTTGTTTCACGTGAAACATTCCCTTTTTCCATGTTTGGTTTGCAGCTTTAAAAGCAGAAAACTATCTGAAAATATAGCCCTAATTATTTAACTCAGCTAAAAGTAACAGCTTAAAAATACTTTTTAATGTTATTTTATTAAAAAATGATTATCACAATCATATTTCGTGATAAAATAGTGAAAGTGAGTTTTAATTGTATAAGTTAGATTTTTAAAATCTAATGCTCTATTAATCTTTAATCTCATCAAAATGAATCTTTTTATAACATCTCATGATAAAAAGCAATGAATATACTAGTTAATATTGAAGGTAGGTGACATCGTGGGTAAAATCATCGCGATTGCAAACCAAAAAGGTGGCGTTGGTAAAACAACTACATCTGTAAATTTAAGTGCGTGTTTAGCGTATATTGGTAAAAAGGTATTGTTAGTAGATATTGATCCTCAGGGGAATGCGACAAGTGGAACTGGGATTGAGAAAGCTGAAGTGGAACAGTGTATATATGATGTATTAGTAGATGATGTCGAGGCAAGACTCGTTGTCAAACCAACAGCTGTAGAAAATCTAGCAATTATTCCTGCAACAATCCAGTTAGCAGGTGCTGAAATTGAGCTTGTACCAACGATTTCTCGTGAAGTCCGCTTAAAAAGAGCATTAGAGGCATTAAAGGACAATTATGATTATATTATAATAGATTGTCCACCTTCATTAGGGTTATTAACAATTAATGCTTTAACCGCATCTGATGCAGTATTAATTCCTGTACAATGTGAGTATTATGCGTTAGAAGGACTTAGTCAGCTGTTAAATACTGTAAGATTAGTACAAAAACATCTTAATACAGAACTAATGATTGAAGGCGTACTTTTAACCATGCTAGATGCAAGAACGAATCTCGGAATACAAGTGATCGATGAAGTTAAAAAGTATTTCCAGGATAAAGTATATAACACAATTATTCCAAGAAATATTCGCTTAAGTGAAGCTCCAAGTCATGGGGAACCAATCATTATTTATGATCCGAAATCAAGAGGAGCAGAAGTGTATTTAGATCTTGCGAAGGAAGTGGAAGGACATGGCTAAAGGTTTAGGAAAAGGGATTAATGCTCTATTTACCAATATGGAAGTTGGTAGAGAAGAAGTTGTTCAAGAGATAAAACTCGGTGAAATACGTCCTAATCCTTACCAACCTAGAAAGACATTTGAACCGGAAGCAATTGAAGAACTTAAAGAATCAATACTTGCTCACGGAGTACTCCAACCTATTATTTTAAGAAAAAGTATTAAAGGGTTTGAGATTGTTGTGGGGGAAAGAAGATTTAGAGCAGCAAAAGCAGCCAATTTTTCATCAATTCCTGCCGTGGTGCGAGAGTTAACAGAACAGCAAATGATGGAATTAGCACTATTAGAGAACTTACAAAGAGAAGATCTCAACCCGATTGAAGAAGCATTTGCTTACCAATCATTAATCGATCATTTAAAGTTAACTCAGGAGCAACTTGCCCAACGATTAGGTAAAAGTAGACCTCATATTGCTAATCATCTTCGTTTGTTAACCTTGCCAAAGGAAGTTCAACAGTTAATATCAGATGGAAAACTCTCTATGGGACATGGGAGAACACTTTTAGGTTTAAAAAAGAAGGAAAAGCTTAACCTTTTAATAGAAAAGGTAATTAAAGAGCAATTAAACGTACGTCAGTTAGAGGATTTGATTAGTCAACTTAATCAGAATGTTCCACGTGAAACAATGAAACCAAAACCTAAAAAGGATGTTTTTATAAGTGAAAGAGAGAATTTCCTAAGAGAGAGGTTTGGGACATCTGTTTCAATTAAGCAAAATAAGAAAAAAGGAAAGATAGAAATTGAATTCTTTTCTAAAGAAGACTTAGACCGAATTCTAGAAATGCTAGATTCTCCAGAAATTTAGTCGTAGTTAGTTGTTAGGAGAAATGAAAGTGGTATTACTTGGAACAATCGTAAATGGGATTTGTATAATCCTAGGAAGCGTCTTAGGGAAGTTGCTTAATCGAATTCCTGAAGGGATCAAACATACAGTCATGCAGGGAATTAGTCTTGCAGTGATTATATTAGGGATACAAATGGGATTGAAGAGCGAGCAATTTTTAATCGTCATCTTTAGTTTAGTATTTGGAGCAATTATTGGAGAGTATTTAGCTTTAGATGATCGATTAAATAACTTAGGTAACTGGATAGAAGAAAAAGTCGGTAAAAATAGTGAAGGTACTGTTGCAAAAGGATTTGTAACAGGCACATTGATTTTTGTGATAGGTGCAATGGCCATTATAGGTGCTTTAGATAGTGGTTTACGACAAGATCATGGAGTACTTTATACTAAGTCAATAATTGATGGATTTACTAGCTTAATATTAGCTACAACACTCGGAATTGGTGTCATTTTTTCCGCAATTCCGGTCATGCTGTATCAAGGTTCAATTGCACTTTTTGCTACACAGATTGAAAAATGGGTCCCACAGGTTTTAATGGACTCGTTTATTGTCGAAATGACTGCAACTGGCGGTATTATGATTCTAGCTATTGGGTTAAACTTACTAGGTCTAACAAAGATAAAAGTAGCAAACTTTCTACCAAGTATATTGGTAACAGCTCTTTTAGTAGTCATTATTTACTTTTGGGCAGATATGATTCACTTTGTTCAAGCAATAAGGTAATGTGTAGTGACCCTAGCTTATATTTATATAATACTCTAAAATAAACTTTCCCATTATCTTGGGCATTCAGATTCTAAATATCTAGCGGGTTATAGGCTAATCAGTAACTAGATATTTAGAAATATGCCTAGATTGGGAGAGTTTTTTGTATTTAAATTGTTTTTTTAGGTTGTAATATCTTCTGTCTTTCTGATTGAAGTAGATCTTGTTTTCGAGAACGGAGAAGATCAGCATATAAAAGACTATCAACTATAACATCTGCCATTTTCATTACAAGACTAAGACGGGTATTTTGAAGGACGAAGAACTCCATAAATCCACTAACATTTACTATCCCCGTTATATGCATGTTTCCTACTGGCGTTAATGATTTATTTACCCCAGCACCAGGTTTGACTGGTCCATCAGCAATTGAAATGATTCCAACACTTTTTAATCTTCCTAAACAAGCATCTATTCCAATGATAAAAGGGTCCCGATAGGTTTGTTTAATCAAATTCATTTTATCTTCTAGATTAACAGCATGTATAGGATCATCCAAAGTGCCATATACATGAAATTGAGACAACCTTTTTTCAGATAATTTTGTCCCTATAAGTGGGCCGAGAGAATCTCCAGTCGAACGATCCGTACCAATACAGATAATAATTACAGGCTGGTTATTAGAAGGGAGCATTGAGGAAACTTTACGTGCGATCTCTTTATCTGCTTCTTCAGATTCATATGAAATACGGGTATTATTCTCACCTTGTATAGTATCAAGAAGGTTTTGTTTTAGATTCATAGGTTTCACCCCTTTTTAATAGTAGTAACAGTATACGGAAGAATAACAGTTTCTATACATAAGTTGGGGGAAATATTTGGGTTCATTTTCGTTACAGTTGGATGAGTTTAGAAATCAAACATCATTGGAGGGAAGCTTGTGTGGAATTCAGGAGTTAAATGGATGTTTTTAATTATGGGAACAACCATCGGTGCAGGGTATGCATCTGGAAGAGAGCTATGGCAGTTTTTTGGAGATCAGAGTGGGGTTGCCATTCTATTATTTACGATTATATTTTCAATATGTTGTTTTGTTATTATGAAAGTAAGCTATAATGAACAATCTGAACACTTTATTCCTGTACTACAAAAGATTATTGGGAAAAAGTTAGCTTCTGTTTATGATGTATTAATTGTAATCTACTTATTTACGACAACGATTGTAATGCTTGCCGGTGGTGGGGCAACTCTAGAAACTTTTCAAGTTCCTTATTGGGTGGGAATTTTGATTTTTTGTGCAATGCTTGTTCTCTTATTTATTTGGGGTGTTAGAGGAATGATAACGATGAACGCATTTATTATTCCAATATTAGTCATAGGATTAATTACTACACTATTATTATTTATTAATTCTAGTGAAGAACATTTTATATTTGATTGGCATGCTCAGAATAATTGGCCTGCAGCCTTTACATTTACTGCACTTAATATTCTACCATTGATAGCAGTAATTTCTGCAATAGGTAAAGAAATGAAACACATAGGTGAGGCTTGGATTGCAAGTGTTGGTAGTGGTTTAGTGCTAGGCGTTATTTCGTTCATCTATAACGAGTCCTTAATAAAAGTAGCAGAAGAGATCATGTTGTATGAGATACCATTATTTGCCATATTAAAGTATTATCCATATCCTATGTTGGTCTTTATGTCATTTCTCCTTTTTGCCGCTATTTTTACAACTGCTGCATCGGGAGTGTTCGGTATAACTACCCGTTTTAGGGAAATATTGAAGCTTCCTTTATGGACATTAGCAATTATTGCTCTTGTAGTGATGATTCCATTCACAACTTTTGGTTTTGCAACACTTGTTTCGGTTTTATATCCCATATATGGAATAGCAAACTTATACTTACTTTCTTCAATATTGTTATATCCGATCATGAATCGCTACAAAATTAATTAAAAAATTGGTAATATAGTATTAAGAATGAAAGTAGAGAGGTAGATTCTTTTGGAATGGTTAATAGAACAGTTTGATGAAAAGATAAAGCCTCACTTTTATAATGAGGATTTATGGATTTCGTTTGGTATGGGTCTTGTTAAGATTATTACGATTATCTTTGTGTCAGCAATCATTGTGAGAGTTGCCAAAATGGCCATTAGAAACATTTTTAAGGTAAGGACAAGAGGTCCTTTGCAAATGACTGAACGAAGAGAAGCGACCTTAATTAAGTTGTTGGAGAATGTGGTAACATATGTTGTATATTTTATTGTTATTATTATGATTCTTGAGACGATTGATATTGAAATCAGAGCGCTACTTGCAGGGGCTGGAATTTTAGGACTTGCCGTTGGTTTTGGTGCACAGAACCTTGTTCGTGATGTTATAACAGGCTTTTTCATTATCTTCGAGGATCAGTTTTCAGTTGGGGATTATGTTCGTATTGGTACTTTTGAAGGGGTAGTAGAAGAAATCGGTTTAAGAACCACAAAGATTAAAAGCTTTACAGGGGAATTAAATATCTTACCCAATGGTAGTATTATTGAAGTTACGAATTTTTCTGTTCATAACAGTGTTGCAATTGTTGATGTTAGTATTGCATATGAAGGTGATATTGTTAGGGCAGAACAAGTACTAGAGGAACTATTGTTGGAGCTTCCTAATAAATATGAAGATATGATCACTCCTCCAGAACTGTTAGGTGTTCAAAGCTTAGGAGCATCAGAAGTTGTATTAAGAGTCATTAGTGAGGTTCTACCTATGCGTCACTTTCATATTGCAAGAATGCTAAGAAAAGAAATAAAAAGTCGTTTAGATGAACACGGCATTGAAATTCCATTCCCTCGATTAGTCATGTACAGTCGTACAGAGGAGAATGACAATAAGAAAAGTGCAGGAAGTGTGTAGGAGGGTGATGTAATGTTGGATAAAGAATTTCAACTTAATGATGTGGTCGAAATGAAAAAAGCCCATCCTTGTGGCCATAATAAATGGAAAATTATTAGAATGGGAATGGATATTAGAATTAGATGTGAGGGCTGTTCACATAGTGTGATGATACCAAGGAAAGAGTTTGCGAGGAAGATGAAAAAGATACTAGTTAAGCATGAGGGTGAATAAATCACACCTCATGTTTTTTTATTTGGATTATTTACCAGGGGAGAATACTTTGTTTAGGGTATTCAAATAATTGCAGAATCGATAATGAAGCTGTATGCTACATGTAAATAACTAAAAACAGGATAATATTAAGCTGTGGCTATTTGCTAAAAAAATAAAGTACTATGTTTAATAGGTATAAAAATTGGCTGTTTTTTCAAAGATTGATGTTTTAGACATACATTTGAAATGCTAGTAACTAGCAGGCTGAATACACCTAGACTCCTGCGGGACCAGTGGCCAAAGTGAGACCCCACAGGAGCATGAGCGACGAGGAGGCTCACTGGTCACCCGCCGGACGCGG
Organism: Litchfieldia salsa; assembly: GCF_900104555.1. GTDB lineage: Bacteria > Bacillota > Bacilli > Bacillales > Bacillaceae_L > Litchfieldia > Litchfieldia salsa. Next base: position 349,710 of record NZ_FNJU01000004.1, on the reverse strand, counting down.
AGTGTATTCAGCCTGCGGTTTTAAAAGCAACAATCTATATGAAAACAGCCACAATGTAAGAAAAAAGCTTCTAGGAGAGATGAAAAGTTGGGAGTATATAAATCAGCGTGTCCACTCAACTGTTGGGATAATTGTGGATTTCAAGTTGAAGTTGAGAATGGAAAAGTAAAGAAAATAGATGGAGACCCTGAGCATCCTATCACCCAAGGGAAGATTTGCGGTAGAGGGAGAATGCTTGAAGCTCGAACAAACTCTGATCAAAGACTGTTATATCCACTTAAAAAAGTAGATGGTAAATTTCATCGAATAACATGGGAGCAAGCATTAATAGAAATTGCTGATAAAATGGTGGAAACAAAAACTCACTATGGTTCGACTTCAGTGTTGCATAGTCATGATTATTCGAATAGCGGACTATTGAAAAATTTAGATAAGCGGTTTTTCAACCTGTTTGGAGGGGTCACAGAGCTAACAGGAAGTATTTGTTGGGGATCAGGTATTGAAGCACAGAAATGGGATTTTGGTAATGCATTGAGCCATTCTCCAGATGATTTAGATAATAGTAGAAATATTGTGATCTGGGGTAGAAATGTGGCTAGAACCAATATGCATCTATTTCAACGTCTTTCGACTGCGAAGAAGAATGGGGCTAAGATCATTGTTATAGATCCACTATTTAATGCAACTGCGAAAATAGCAAACTCATATATTAGTGTGAAACCAGGAATGGACGGTATCCTTGCTATAGGGATCATGAAAGAAATGATCAGGCTAAACTTACAAAACCATCAATTTATAGAACAATACACCCATGGATACTCAGACTTACTGGATTTATTGAATACTATCACAATAAATGAGGTGGAAGCGCAAACGGATGTTCCACGTGAAACAATTACCCAACTTGCAAAAATATATAGCAATGGACCGACAACAACCTTATTAGGGTTGGGGATGCAAAGATATGTAAATGGCGGAAATACAATAAGATTAATTGATGCGTTAATTGCGATTAGTGGGAATATAGGAATACCTGGAGGAGGTGCGAACTATGCTAGCCTTCAGGTAGGTCAAAGCTTCGACATTGATAAACTTGCACTCCCTGACAGAAAGTTGGAATCTCGTTCCTTTACGATGATGCAACAAGCAGAAGGGATCCTTGAATCAATCAATCCAAAGATTAAAATGATTTTTGTAACATGTGGTAACCCATTAACACAGGTACCCAATACGAATCTTGTAAAAAAAGCTTTTCAATCGGTTGAGACGGTAGTTGTCATTGAGCAGTTTATGACTGATACAGCAGAATTAGCAGATTATGTATTGCCAACTGCGACAGCCTTTGAAGAGGAAGATGTATACTATTCATCTATGTATCATCATTACGTAAACTATGGACCTAAGATTGTATCTTCACCAGGAGAAGTTCAATCAGATTTATGGATATGGACAGAGCTAGCCAAAAGACTAGGTTTTGGTGAAGAGTTTAATTATACGAGAGAAGAATGGATTGAAATGGGATTAGGTGATTTAAAAGATAAAAATATCAATCTGGAAGCATTAAGACGTCATAATCATATGCCACTTCCAGTGGATGATATACCATGGTCTGACTTTCGATTCAGTACTCCAACTGGTAAATATGAATTTACTTCTAATGTTGCTGAATCAAAAGGGTATGATGGTAGATTGAAAGTATTATATCCTGAGGAATCATCAGTAAATAACAGGGAGCTATCAGAGAAATTTCCATATACATTACTTTCAATCCATCCTATGAGATCAAATCATTCTCAGAATTACCACCTGATTGATCAACTTCAAACAATAAGGGTGGAGGTATCAAAGGATATTGCTGAAGAAATAGGTCTTCATGAGGATGATTGGGTACGTGTGTTTAATGACCGTGGTGAACTAAAGGGACAAATACGAATTCTAAAGCAAGCACATTCAAAAACGGTAAACATAGATGAAGGACAATGGAGCCGTTACGGTGGAAGTGTAAATCTACTTACACCAAACCGCGTATCTGACAATGGTCAGGGAAGTACATTATATGATTGTTTAGTTAATATAGAAAAAGTTTAATATGAACTAGGAGCTCACCTTCGCCTACGGACGAAAACGTAAGCTAGTGAATGAGTGATCCTTATGAAAAACAAGCTTTATACAGGCTAGTACACTTTTGAGCTAGTCTGATAAAGCTTGTTTTTTTTTCCTTTACTATCTATAATTGTGAAGGGTTATCTATCGACATTACAATTGGTACTCAGAAAGCAATTTGAATAGTATCAATGATAAAATAGTTTAATGATTTATATGAAAAACATAACATGAGGAGTGAAATAAATGGCATTAACAGCTGGAATCGTCGGTCTTCCTAATGTAGGAAAATCAACACTTTTTAATGCAATAACACAAGCGGGTGCAGAATCTGCAAATTACCCATTCTGTACGATTGATCCCAATGTAGGGATTGTAGAAGTACCAGATGAGCGTTTAAATAAACTAACAGAATTAGTACAACCCAAGAAAACAGTGCCAACTGCATTCGAATTTACTGATATCGCAGGTATTGTTAAAGGAGCAAGTAAAGGTGAAGGATTAGGGAACAAATTCCTATCCCATATCCGACAAGTAGACGCTATTTGTCATGTTGTACGATGCTTTGCTGATGATAACATTACTCATGTTTCAGGAAAAGTAGACCCGATTGACGATATTGAAACAATTAACTTAGAATTAATTCTTGCTGATTTAGAATCCGTTTCAAAACGATTGGATCGTGTAGCAAAGCTAGCGAAACAAAAGGATAAAGAAGCATTGATCGAACATGAAGTTCTAGTCATGCTTAAAGAAGCGTTTGAGGAAGAAAAGGCTGCTCGTACAGTCGAGTTTACTGAAGAACAGCTAAAGATTGCAAAAGGGTTACACTTATTAACAATTAAGCCAATGCTCTATGTAGCAAATGTAAGTGAAGAGGATTTGGCAGATCCATCAACTAATGAGTATGTAGCAAAGGTACGAGATTTTGCTGTTACTGATAATGCAGAAGTAATTGTTATTTGTGCAAAAATCGAATCTGAAATAGTAGAGCTAGAAGGCGAAGAAAAGGCAATGTTCCTCGAAGAATTAGGGATAGAGGAATCAGGTCTTGATCAGCTTATAAAGGCATCATACAACCTTTTAGGCCTAGCTACTTATTTTACAGCTGGTGTTCAAGAGGTAAGAGCATGGACGTTTAGAAAAGGAATGAAGGCTCCACAATGTGCTGCAATCATTCATACTGATTTTGAAAGAGGATTCATTCGAGCTGAGACCGTTTCATATGCTGATTTAATTGGAAGTGGTTCAATGACTGCTGCTAAAGAAGCAGGGAAAGTTCGATTAGAAGGAAAAGAATATATCGTTCAAGATGGAGATGTCATTCATTTCCGTTTCAACGTATAATTAATTTAGGAGGCGTTACTGACAAGAATCTAACGAAACTTGTTGGTAAACGTCTTTATTTGTGTACTTCTCTTTAGGCTGTTTTCGTATAGATTGTTGCTTTTAAAGCCGCAGGCTGAATACACTCCGCGTCCGGCGGGTGACCAGTGAGCCTCCTCGTCGCTCTGCTCCTGCGGGGTCTCCCTTTGGCCACTGGTCTGAGCAGGAGTCTACGTGTATTCAGCCTGCTTGTAACTAGCATTTGAATGTTATATGTCTAAAACAATAAACTTTTAGAAAACAGCCTTTCTCTAAGTCTGATATGTACTCTTGCTAAATGAAAATCTATGTGCTATAATTCTACTCTGTGAGTAATTGAAAGATTGCTCCTTGCTCTTTTCATTAAGAGCCGTTAGTCCAAAAGGAGGTGAACGAGATGAGAAAATACGAAATTATGTATATCATCCGTCCAAACATTGAAGATGAAGCTAAAAAAGCTTTAGTTGAGCGTTTTAATGGCGTTTTAACAGACAATGGTGCGGAGATTACAAACGTGAAAGAATGGGGTAAACGTCGTTTAGCATATGAAATCAATGATTTCCGCGATGGCTTCTACATGATTCTTAACGTAATGTCTAACTCTGAAGCGATCAACGAATTCGATCGTTTATCAAAAATCAGTGAAGACATTATCCGTCACATCATTATCAAACTTGAAGATTAATTATTAGAAAATAGGCTATATTTTCTTTAGAAATATTGGTTGAAGGAGTGGGTTCTGATGATGAATCGCGTAATTCTCGTAGGCAGACTTACGAAGGATCCTGAACTACGCTATACCCCAGCTGGAGTAGCTGTAGCAACTTTCACGTTAGCTGTTAACAGAGCATTCACGAATCAGCAAGGTGAACGTGAGGCGGATTTTATCAATTGTGTTGTTTGGCGTAAACCTGCTGAAAATGTCGCTAACTTTTTGAAAAAAGGTAGTTTGGCTGGAGTAGATGGTAGAGTACAAACTCGAAACTACGAAGGACAAGATGGTAAGCGTGTATATGTAACTGAAATTTTAGCTGAAAGTGTTCAGTTTTTAGAACCAAGAAATGCTAACAATGAAGGACAGCGTAGTGGTGGAAGTTCTTATGGTAATCCAGGTTCTTATGGTGGCGGTAATCAAAACCAAGGGCAAGGGTATGGTGGCTATGGTCAAGATCAGAACCAGCAACGAAACAACAATCAAGGTAATACAAAGTTCGACAATGATCCATTTGCAAATGATGGACAACCAATTGATATATCGGACGATGATTTACCGTTTTAATTAGAAACTAAATAATAAAAGGAAGGAGGAGATTATCAATGGCAGGTGGACGCAGAGGAGGACGTGCAAAACGTCGTAAGGTTTGTTATTTCACAGCACATGGTATCACTCATATCGATTTCAAAGAGGTTGACATGTTAAAGAAATTCGTTTCTGAACGTGGAAAGATTTTACCTCGTCGTGTAACAGGAACTAGCGCTAAATATCAACGTAAATTAACGATTGCTATTAAACGCGCTCGTCAAATGGCTTTATTACCATATGTTTCTGGTGAATAATAGTAAGTAATTAAGTAAGTTAAAAGCAGTTAGAGGACCGACCTCTATACTGCTTTTTTATTTAAGTTTAATTATACCTACCACTAACTTTAGAGCTTTTAAAAAAGGTATTGCAAATTTGCAATGCCTTTTTTTTATTATTTACACTATAAGCTTTATTACTCGAAGGTATATGAAACCTTCAACTATAAGAGCTCATCCTGTAGTTTACACAGGACAACTATTGCTTGAACAAATCTCACATTCTAAAAACAAATGATTTGAATTTTCGACGTAAATACGTTTATGGAAAAAAATGATATCTTTAGCAAAATATGTTGAAATATTTACCAATTTTAGTATTTAATAGAAAAGAAGCGATATTCATTTTGTTGGGAATAGCTTTAGTAAGGATACATATCTACAAGAATAAAATATATTTTAGGGGAGAATGAAGTGAAGAAGAAATTATGGATTTGGATTGTCTCTATCATTGGGCTACTTTTAATAGTAGGAGGCGTAACGTATTATGTTAAAGGAAAAAGTGCAGAGGTAGCTAGCAATGGAATTGAACAAGTGCATGTAACTGTCCAAAAAGCATCAGAGAGGGAATTGATTGAAAGCATTCTTGTAACAGGAAAGATCGTTCCAGAAAATGAACAAAAGGTTTTCTTAGAACCAGATAAAGGATCGATTAGTGAGTATAAAGTAGTTGAGAATCAAGCAGTAAAGGCCGGAGAACCTCTCTTTTTTTATGATTCATCAAAAATAGATAGGGAGTTTACTAGAGCTGTACGGCAACGAGATTTAACAAAAAGTAGAGGGAAAACTGAACAAGATCAAATATCTGAGATTAATAAACGTATAGCTGAAGCAAAAAAGAAAGTAGAGAGTGGGGAAGGTACTCCGGATGAGGTGAATCTGCTTAAAGCCGAGAAGGTCCAGCTAGAGATTCAATATGAGGCAACAAAAGCAGAGATTGCCACCGCACAGGATGAAATCAATGAAATTGCTACTCGTAAAAAAGAGATGGTGGTAGTTAGTAAAATAGATGGAATTGTAGTAAAGGTAAACCAAAATGTAGCACAAGCAGAAGCTGGCACACCTGAACCAATCGTTCATGTAATTTCAAGTCAACCATATAAAGTTATAGGAACCATGAGTGAGTTTGATGCAGTTAAAATAAAACAGGGACAACCAGTCATTATTAGACCAAAGGTATACAAGGATCGTGAATGGAAAGGAACAGTTGAAACGGTCTCACAATTCCCTAATGAAGATGGAGCCAGTGGAGCAGAATTTGCTGGCGGTGGAGGACAGGGTGGAAATGTAACGATGTATCCTTTCAAGGTGGCCATTACAGATGATACCTCTGAACTTCGACAAGGTTTCCATGTGTCGTTAGAGATCCAAGTAAAATTGAATGAATCAGATAAAACACTTGTCATTCCACATACTGCATTGATGAATGAAGGTGGTGTAGACGTTGCCTATATATTAGCTGATGGAAAGTTATCTAGACGTGAGGTTCAAACAGGGGGGATGAGTGATGAATGGATAGAGGTTATTGGTGGAGTGAACTTAGCTGAACAAGTCATAATCACTCCTTACGAAGGCATGTATGATGGAATGGAAGTGGTCTCATATGATGAAGTTGAGTGAGATTACTAAGGTATACGGGACTGGCACACTAGAGGTACCTGTCCTACATGGTATTGACTTAATGATTGAAGATGGGGAATTTGTAGCGATCATGGGACCCTCAGGTTCAGGAAAATCAACCCTGATGAATATCATTGGATTTTTGGACAGACCAACCTCTGGTATGTTTGAACTTAATGGAGATGAAGTGGGTCTTGTAAAGGAGAAGAAGCTTGCAAAATTGAGAAATGAGCATGTTGGATTTGTTTTCCAACAGTTTTTCTTGCTTCCAAGACTAAATGCCTTGAAAAATGTAGAGTCACCCTTAATTTACGCTGGTGTTTCAAAGCGAGAAAGAAATGAAAGAGCAAGAGAAATGCTTGAAAAGGTCGGATTAGTGGATCGTATGAAGCACTTACCAAGTCAATTATCCGGAGGGCAAAAGCAAAGGGTAGCCATTGCACGCGCCCTTGTAAACCATCCATCTATTATCCTGGCAGATGAACCAACTGGTGCACTTGATTCGGAAACGAGTAAACAAATTATGGAACTCCTTGTCAAATTAAATGAGGAAGGCAGAACAGTGATCATTGTTACTCATGAAGAAGAAGTTGCAGCATATACAAAAAGGGTAATTACATTGAGGGATGGAAAGATTACCGATGACCGGAGGAGAATGTCATGAGTATCTGGGAAAGCTTCAAGATTGCTTTATCCTCCATTTGGAACCATAAAATCAGGTCCATATTAACAATGCTTGGAATTATCATTGGTGTGGCAGCCGTCATAATTATCGTAGCGATTGGACAAGGGGCTCGAAAGCAAATGACAGAAGAGCTCTTTAGTACTGATAAAAATGCTATTGAGTTATTTTATGAATTCATTCCTGTTGAAGGAGAAACAGAGGAGGAAATGAATTGGATGCCACCTCAATTAAACTCAGATGATATGGAGATGCTTTCAGAGGTTCCAGGTGTTAAAGCTGTATTGGGGACCAATCAAGGCTGGGGAACGATGGTACACGGTGATCAGCAGGGAGACATGCAAATCACTGGTGTAGGAGCCGAGTATTTTTCAGCAAAGAATCTTCAGATTGTGGAAGGGCGTGCTTTTTTCGCGAGGGATGTTGATGGATTAAATCGTGTCGTCATGATTGATACGGTAGCAAGAGAGAGATACTTTCCGTCGTCTAATGAGGCTATTGGAGAAATCGTCGACCTCAATGGGAATCCATACAAAGTCGTCGGGGTGTATGAATCCCCTATTCCTGAGCAGTATCGTCAGGAGGAGGGGATGGGAGAAATGCTTATGCCACGAACGGTCATATCATTAATGTTTGGAAATATGGAGATAGAAAGCTTATCAGTTATTGCAAGTGACCCTGAAAAAATCTCAGAAACGGGGCGTTTAGCTGCCGATACATTAACTGAGAAAAAGAAGCTTGAAAATGGAATGTACACGATTTATGATCAATCTGAATACGAACAAGAAGTAAACACGGTCATCACCATAATGACACTAGTAATTGGAAGCATCGCGGGTATATCCCTCTTAGTTGGTGGGATTGGCGTGATGAATATTATGCTTGTCTCTGTAACAGAAAGAACGAGAGAAATCGGCCTTCGAAAAGCACTAGGGGCAACAAGAGGGAAAATCCTCCTACAGTTTTTAATCGAGTCTGCCACTCTTACTTCTTTAGGAGGGATACTAGGCATTGGGCTCGCATCCGTAGGAACAATTATTGTCACTAATTTTGCTCCTATTAGTGCATCAGTCAGTCCATTAATTGCGTTAATAGGTGTGGGATTTTCAGCATTCGTAGGTGTTATATTTGGAATTCTTCCTGCAAATAAAGCATCAAAGCTAAGTCCAATTGATGCTTTAAGATATGAATAATATAAGAATTGGATGTTAGACGCAAATGCATGATCTTTGCGTCTTTTTTTGTCTATTTTTTACGTTTATCAACGCTTTTATTAGGAAAAAATAGATAGATTGAGTTTAAGTAGGATTCTACCGTTTTATTGTACAAATTCTTATCATATGTTTTATGATACATAAAGGCTGTTCTAGAAGAATGTTGTTTAAGTAGTTGATTTGAGTGGAGATCAATTGCATCGTATGTCCAATTAGCAATCTATTTGAGCGAAAACAGACTACATAAAAGACCCATTATGGGGTGAGTTATCTTACTAACTAGGTTAGTAGGATAAATTCATAAGAGAGGTGTAAACATGAAAAATCAGAAATTTATTGTAGATGGGGGACTTCTGCTTGCCATCTATATATTAATGCTATTAGGAGCAACATTTGTACCATTTTTGGGGATTATTCTCACATTTCTATTGCCGATTCCCTTTGTTATATTTGCAAGTAGATATGATATACGGCGCTCTATTCTTTTTCTAGTAGCAGCTACGATATTATCATTACTATTTACTTCCGTTAGCGGTCTCGTATTTTCACTTATCTATGGGGTAGGTGGAGTTGTATATGGTATTTTGGTTCAGAAGAATAAGAAATCGATTGAGGTTTTACTTGGGCTCACGGTTTCATTTATGATAACCTTTGTAATCATATATGTTGCTGCCAGTACGTTGTTTTCATTTGATTTTACTGCATTAATACTACAATCAGCAGAAGAATCAATTGAATTAATGAGGCAACTTGGTACTCAAAATGAAGCGATGATTAAGCAATTTGAAGAGTCACTTGAGGTGTTCAAATATTTACTTCCAAGCTTGTTAGTTATTACAGCGTTTATGTTTGCCCTCATTACACAGCTGGTAACCTATCCAGTTTTGAGAAGAGTGGTACAAGGTGTAAATAAATTACCAGCAATTAGAGAAATCACTTTACCTTTAAGTATTATTTGGTATTACCTGACTGTACTTATTTTAATGTTTTTTGAGATGGAAGTTGGAACATTTTATTATATGGCAGTCACGAATTTATTCTACATCTTACAACTACTGATGGTGATTCAAGGTATATCTTTTATCTTTTTCTTTAGTCATGTGAGGGGACTACCAAAAATAGTTCCAATAATCATTGTGCTAATGACACCTTTTTTACTTTCTATTATACGAATCTTAGGTATAATTGACTTAGGGTTCCAACTAAGAAAAAAGATAAAACCTAAGAGCTAGAAATTTGCATAGGGAGCTAAAATGACATGCCTGACTTTTATAAAAAGAAAGTATTTCGCTATCCAATCTATGCGCTACTTATTGTCACTGGGATATTATTAGGGATTATCCTTTACTATCATTATTTAATTGGTATAGCTGGTTTTCTGCTATTGGGTCTTATTTTATATTTCCTGTACCGGGCTGATACCTTGTTGAATGAAGAAATGGAAAACTATATATCAACACTTTCCTACCGCCTAAAAAAGGTAGGGGAAGAAGCTCTAATGGAAATGCCTATAGGAATCATGTTATTTAATGACGAGTATACAATTGAATGGACCAATCCTTTTTTATCTTCATGTTTTAATGAAGACACATTAGTAGGGCGCTCATTGTATAGTGTTGCAGATTCACTGATCCCTCTTATTAAGCAAGAGGTTGATACAGAAATTATTACATTATATGATCAAAAGTTTAAAGTGATTATAAAAAGAAAAGAACGACTTCTTTATTTCTTTGATGTAACAGAACAAACTGAGATTGAGAAATTATATGAGGATGAGCGCACAGTTTTAGGTGTTATATTCTTAGATAATTATGATGAAGTAACACAAGGAATGGATGACCAACGAAAAAGTACGATCAATAGTCAGGTGACCTCTATCCTAAACAATTGGGCAAATGAAAATGGTGTCTATTTGAAACGTACCTCGTCTGAAAGATTTACAGCTGTCCTTAATGAACATATACTGATTCAGCTGGAAAAAGGAAAATTTACGATTTTAGATGATGTAAGGGAACAAACTTCCAAAGATAGTATTCCATTAACGTTAAGTATTGGAATAGGTTCTGGAGTTCCTTCCTTGCCTGAGCTAGGGGCCTTAGCACAATCAAGCTTAGACCTTGCACTAGGACGCGGGGGAGATCAGGTTGCAATTAAGCAGGTAAATGGGAAGGTGAAATTCTTCGGAGGAAAAACAAATCCAATGGAGAAGCGGACGAGAGTTCGTGCTCGAGTAATATCTCATGCATTAAAAGAACTGATTATTGATAGTGACCAAGTGATTATCATGGGACATAAATATCCTGATATGGACTCAGTAGGTGCAGCAATTGGTATCTTGAAGATTGCTCAAATGAATCAAAAAGAAGCGTACATTGTATTAAATACAAATGAGATTGATTCAGGTATCTATCGTTTATTGGATGAAATTAAAAACCATCCTGAATTATGGGCGCACTTCATCAATCCTGAGCAAGCATTAGAAATGTCTACTAATGATACATTGCTAGTCGTAGTGGATACACATAAACCATCATTAGTGATTGAAGAAAAACTACTCTATAAAATAGACCATGTAGTAGTCATTGATCACCATAGACGAGGTGAAGAATTTATTGAAGCTCCACTCTTAGTGTATATGGAACCTTATGCTTCATCGACTGCAGAGCTAGTAACAGAATTACTTGAGTATCAACCAAAGAAGATGAAAATGAATATGCTTGAAGCTACGATATTATTGGCAGGAATTATTGTAGATACAAAGAGCTTTACATTAAGAACTGGCTCAAGGACATTCGATGCAGCGTCATACTTAAGAGCACAGGGTGCAGATACAGTGTTAGTTCAGAAGTTCTTAAAGGAAAACATTGACCACTTTAAAAAGCGGACAGAATTGATTAGTTCTTCTTACCTTCATAGAGACGGAATTGTCATTGCTAAAGGTAGAGATGAGTTCATCTATGATCAAGTACTCATTGCACAGGCAGCTGATACAATGTTAACAATGAGCGATGTCGTTGCTTCATTTGTCATTGCAAAGAGAAACGATCAATTAGTTGGAGTCAGCGCAAGATCATTTGGTGATATAAATGTACAAGTGATTATGGAGAAGCTTGGTGGCGGTGGTCATCTAACAAATGCAGCAACTCAACTACAGCAACTATCAATACAAGAGGTTGAGCAGAAATTGAAAGAAGCAATTGATGAGTATTTAGAAGGAGGCAATAAATCATGAGAGTTATCTTCTTAAAAGATGTAAAAGGTAAAGGTAAAAAAGGTGAAGTTAAAAATGTATCAGATGGTTATGCAAATAACTTTCTTTTAAAACAGGGTCTTGCTGTTGAAGCAACAAATAGCAATGTTAAAACGTTAGAAGCAAAGAAGAATAAGGAACAGCAGGAAGCAGTAGAAGAGCTAAATCAAGCAAAGCAATTAAAAGAGACTGTTGAGGCATTAACAATTGAACTAAGTGCAAAATCAGGTGATGGGGGACGATTATTCGGCTCAGTAACAAGCAAACAGATCGCTGATGAATTAGCAAAGAAGCATAAGATAAAAATCGATAAGCGTAAATTTGATCTACCTGATGGAATTCGTGCTTTAGGTTTTACAAATGTACCGGTGAAATTACATCCGGAAGTAGTTGCGACTGTAAAGGTTCATGTGACCGAACAGTAATTACCATTGAAACTTTTTTAAAATAAGATAGAATTAGGAAATGTGATTTGGTTTTTAAAAACAGATCACATTTTTCATATTTCAACTCAAAAATTATACTTATTGATAATGATATAGATAGATAGATAGATAGAGAGAGAGACTATTAGACTAAAAAGGGAGTGGAGAATATATGAGTGAACTATTAACTGATCGTATTCCTCCGCAAAATGTAGAAGCAGAACAAGCAGTATTAGGAGCAATTTTCTTAGAACCAGCCTCACTTATATTAGCTTCGGAAGTCCTAATACCAGAGGATTTTTATCGGGCTGCACATCAGAAGATCTTTAAAGCGATGCTTATGCTCTCTGATAAGGGTGAACCTGTTGATTTAATTACAGTAACATCAGAACTTGCTGATGCGAAGTTACTTGAAGAGGTTGGTGGAGTTTCATACTTAAGTGATGTTGCCAATTCGGTTCCTACTGCTTCTAATATTGAATATTACGCTAGGATTATTGAAGAAAAGTCAATTTTACGCCGCTTAATTCGAACTGCTACTACAATTGCTCAAGATGGATTTTCAAGAGAAGATGAAGTAGATGCTCTTTTAAATGAAGCTGAAAAAAACATCATGGAAGTAGCTCGAAGAAAAAATGCAGGGGCATTCAAGAATATTAAAGATGTTCTTGTAGAAACTTACGATAATATTGAAACCCTTCATACTCGTGTAGGTGATGTCACTGGGATTCCTACTGGATTTTTAGAATTAGACAAAATGACAGCAGGCTTTCAACGAAATGATTTAATTATTGTAGCCGCTCGTCCATCAGTTGGTAAAACAGCATTTGCCTTAAATATTGCTCAAAACGTTGCGACCAAAACAGAAGAAAATGTTGCAATTTTCAGCCTTGAGATGGGTGCAGAACAACTAGTCATGCGTATGCTTTGTGCAGAAGGGAATATTGATGCACAACGATTACGTACAGGGTCTTTAACGGCAGATGACTGGGGTAAGTTAACGATGGCAATGGGTAGCTTATCAAATTCAGGAATTTATATTGATGATACGCCAGGGATCAAGATTAATGATATTAGATCTAAATGTCGACGTCTTAAACAGGATACTGGATTAGGAATGGTTTTAATTGATTATCTACAATTAATTCAGGGTAGTGGTTCTAGTAAAGATAATCGTCAACAAGAGGTTTCTGAAATCTCACGTTCATTGAAAGAATTAGCCCGTGAATTAAAGGTGCCTGTTATCGCCTTATCACAGCTTTCTCGTGGAGTTGAACAACGTCAAGATAAGCGACCAATGATGTCTGATATTCGTGAATCAGGAAGTATTGAGCAGGATGCCGATATCGTTGCCTTCTTATACCGTGATGATTATTATGATAAAGAATCAGAGAATAAAAACATCATTGAAATTATCATTGCAAAACAACGTAATGGTCCAGTTGGAACCTGTTCATTAGCATTTGTTAAAGAATATAACAAATTCGTTAACCTAGAACGGCGATTTGACGATACGAACATACCACCAGGCGCATAGGGAAACTACCGGAACTTCGGTAGTTTTTTTATTTATATTTTTATTTTGGATTAATTAGGGAAAAGTAAAAACAGTACATATAACATGAATGATTAAAAACATGAACATAAGTAAAAGAATTTACTCCTCATTACTGGAACTCGCTGCGAACCACCGGGCTCCTGCAGGATATGCAGTACACGTGAGACCCTCTCACGATTGCGACGAAGAGGCTCACGTAGCTCTAAGGAAAGGGAGTGGTTCGTAGCGAGTGGAAGTTCACTAAAATGGGTATTTATTCACCCTATTTCAATTTTGATATTATATCAGAATATAATTAACCATATTACGAACAAATAATAGTTGTTTTAAATTTAATGTTCGTGTTTTATTGACACTTTAGTGTGTTACTGTTAAACTTACTATGTTTGATAAGATCGTTTAAGAATGTAAAGAAAACGGTGGAGGTGCCAAGGCTATGGCTTCAGTTGTAGTAGTAGGAACACAATGGGGAGACGAAGGAAAGGGAAAGATTACAGACTTTCTTTCAGAGAATGCAGAAGTAATCGCAAGATATCAAGGCGGTAATAATGCAGGTCATACAATTGTTTTTAATGGTGAAACTTATAAACTACATTTAATTCCTTCAGGTATTTTTTATTCAGACAAGATATGTGTAATTGGCAATGGCATGGTTGTTGATCCAAAAGCACTTGTAACAGAGTTGAAGTATCTACATGATCGCGGAGTAAGTACAGATAACTTAAGAATCAGTAATCGCGCCCATGTGATTTTGCCATACCATCTTAAATTAGATGAGGTAGAAGAAGAGCGTAAAGGTGCTAATAAAATTGGTACAACGAAAAAAGGAATTGGCCCAGCTTATATGGACAAAGCAGCTAGAGTTGGGATTCGAATTGCAGATCTTTTAGATAAAGAAGTGTTTGAAGAAAAGCTTACACATAATTTAGCTGAAAAGAATCGTTTACTTGAAAAAATGTATGAAGTTGAAGGATTTAAACTAGAAGATATTTTTGAAGAGTATTATGAATATGGTCAACAGGTTGCGAAATATGTGACAGATACGTCTGTTGTACTTAATGATGCACTTGATGAAGGCCGTAGAGTGTTATTTGAAGGTGCTCAGGGAGTTATGCTAGACATTGACCAAGGTACATACCCATTTGTTACATCATCAAACCCAGTAGCGGGTGGAGTGACAATCGGTTCAGGTGTAGGACCATCTAAAATCAAGCATGTTGTGGGTGTATCAAAGGCCTACACGACTCGTGTCGGTGATGGACCATTCCCAACTGAATTAAATAATGAAATTGGTGACCGCATTCGTGAAATCGGACGTGAGTATGGTACAACGACTGGACGTCCTCGTCGTGTTGGATGGTTTGATAGTGTTGTTGTAAGACATGCACGAAGAGTAAGCGGAATTACTGATTTATCATTAAACTCAATTGATGTACTAACAGGAATTGAAAAGTTAAAAATATGTGTGGCATATCAGTACAATGGGAAAGTCATGGAAGAGTTTCCTGCTAGTTTGAAAATATTAGCACAATGTGAGCCAGTATATGAAGAATTACCAGGCTGGACTGAAGATATCACAGGTGTTAAAAACCTAAGTGAACTTCCTGCAAATGCTCGCCATTATATTGAGCGAATTTCTCAACTTACTGGAATTCCATTATCAGTGTTCTCGGTAGGACCGGATCGTAAGCAAACTAATATTGTTCGTAGTGTATATGCATAAAGAAAAGCGCAAGGCGCCCGCTCATCGGCGACAGGAGCTAGACACAAAAACTGAGTTCGAAATTTTATAATTTCCTATAACTTAACAAAAGGAGCTCGGGGCTCTTGCCCTTGTGAGCTCCTTTTGTTATAGTAGGACAAGTGAGCTTTAAACTATTTAAAAAAACACTTGCTTTATATTAAAAATGTGTGGTATTATAATAAACGTCGCTGAAACAAGTTGTGACAAACCAAGTACTATTCAAAATATCATTCCTATTTTGAGCCATTAGCTCAGTTGGTAGAGCACGCAGAATAAGCATCCTTGAGATACTTCAGAGTACCACTCGATCTGCTACTTGCAAAAGCTTCCTGAGAGTGGGACGTCAATTAGATGCTCTTTCTAGGAAATGAAATATAAAACCAAAGTACTATTCAAAATATCATTCCTATTTTGAGCCATTAGCTCAGTTGGTAGAGCACGCAGAATAAGCATCCTTGAGATACTTCAGAGTACCACTCGATCTGCTACTTGCAAAAGCTTCCTGAGAGTGGGACGTCAATTAGATGCTCTTTCTAGGAAATGAAATATAAAACCAAAGTACTATTCAAAATATTATTCTTATTTTGAGCCATTAGCTCAGTTGGTAGAGCATCTGACTTTTAATCAGAGGGTCGAAGGTTCCTGAGAGTGGGACGTCAATTAGATGCTCTTTCTAGGAAATGAAATATAAAACCAAAGTACTATTCAAAATATTATTCTTATTTTGAGCCATTAGCTCAGTTGGTAGAGCATCTGACTTTTAATCAGAGGGTCGAAGGTTCGAGTCCTTCATGGCTCACCATTTATTTTAAAATGGCCCGTTGGTCAAGCGGTTAAGACACCGCCCTTTCACGGCGGTAACACGGGTTCGAATCCCGTACGGGTCACCAATATTATTGTCCTTAGATAAAAATACATAAAGCATCTGGTCCCGTGGTGTAGCGGTTAACATGCCTGCCTGTCACGCAGGAGATCGCCGGTTCGATCCCGGTCGGGACCGCCATTTTATTTCATCGGTCATAACATACATATCGTATATTAGCCTATGTATTAACATTGGATGTACTTTATAACCTTTTAATAGTGGGATAATCTATGTTTGTAATCGTAATTTGAATTTATTTATTTTTAATCTGGCTCGGTAGCTCAGTCGGTAGAGCAATGGACTGAAAATCCATGTGTCGGCGGTTCGATTCCGTCCCGAGCCACTCTTGAAGGCTGTCCCTTAAGTGCTTATGCACAGTTTGGGACAGCCTTTATTTTTTATTATAAAATAAATCTCTTTTTCTAAAAGATTATTGTTTTAAGACTTATTTAATGTGGTAGAGCTCGTGATTGGAACGGAAGGTATATGACTCCTGCGGGATGTGCAGGCAGGATGATACCCCGCAGGACCTTTGCTCTGAGGAGGCTCATCACCTGCCCCGCGGAAAGCACATACCTGGAGTGCAAATCAACCTAACCTAGGTAAATAGCAACATAGTTTCCAAAAAGAGTCTAAAATAATAAGATATATAATGTGTAAAAAAAGTAAAAAAATGTCAGGTATACTACAGTTATATTACATTATTCGTTAAAGTATTCTACAATATTCTTGATTATGATAAGTTAATAGAGTGTTAAATTGTGAGAATTGTCGAATCAACACCCTTTCGCACTACAAGGATGTTATCAACGTACATAAAAAAATGTCGGGAAATAAGCCTTTGTCTAGGAGGAAAGACCGTGGTAAAAAGTACAAATAATCATAGTAATTATATAAAGCCAGTTATTAGTAAAGGACTTATTAAGAAAATCGCTATAAGTACACTTGCTTTCACAAGTATACTAATCGGTTCTGCTGTTGCAGAAAATAAAATATCAACAGACTACCATGTATATATTAATGGTGAAAGAATGGGAACTGTTGATAATGAAAAAGTCATTAATGAAGTCATTGAAGAAAAAATATCTACTCTAGAAGAAACATATAAAGATAAAAATTATGAATTTATTGCTGATGATATATTATTTATACCCGAACATGTTTTTCATTCAAACGTAAATAATGAAAAAACTGCAGAAAATGTTCAATCAAATCTTAAAATTGTTGCAAAAGCAGCTGCTATAGTAGTGAACGATCAACCAGTTGCTCATTTAAAAAGTGAAGAAGATGCAAATCAAGCACTTAAACAATATAAGTTAAACTATGTAAGTGAAGCAGAGCTTAACGAATTAGAAGCAAGAGAAAAAGTAGATTCAGAATTACCAAAACTTGAAGTAGGACATTCTCGTATATTAGACGTTGAAGTGGCAGAAAAGGTTTCACTTTTAAACGAAAATATTGATCCTACAAAAATTCTTTCGATTGAAGATACAGTAAACCTGTTAAAAAAGGGTACGTTAGAAGAAAAAAAATATAAGGTTCAATCTGGAGATGTTCTTGGTTCAATTGCAATGGATCATGAATTAACGACACGAGAGTTATTGGACTTAAACCCAGGAATCACAGAGGATACTATTCTACAAATTGGTCAAGAAATTAATGTAACAGCCTATCGTTCATTATTAACAGTGAATGTGTCAACTGAACAAGCTGAGGCTGTTAAAATAGAGTATGAAATTGAAGTAATAGAAGATTCTTCCATGTTCAAAGGCGACCAAAAGGTAAAACAAGAAGGTCGTGAAGGAGCAAAAGTCGTATCATCTATCGTTTCAAAAAGTAATGGTGCTACGATCGAAAAGAAGATTACAAGTGAAACGATTACAACTGAACCTGTTAAAAAGATTGTGTTAAAAGGAACTAAGGTCATTCCTTCCAGAGGGACTGGTCAGCTTGCATGGCCAGCTGTAGGCGGATATATTTCTAGCCATGTTGGTTATAGATGGGGACAAATGCATAAAGGAATTGATATTGCTCGTCCTAGTGATCGCACAATTAAAGCTGCTGACAATGGAACAGTTGTTTCTGCTGGATATGATGGTGGTTATGGAAATAAAATAGTAATCAACCATAATAATGGGATGCAAACAGTATATGCTCATTTAGATTCAATTTCCGTAAGTGTTGGACAAACCGTCCAACAAGGGCAAAAGATTGGTGTTATGGGAGCTACTGGACACTCAACCGGTGTACATTTACACTTTGAAGTATATCAAAATGGTAGTTTAAAAAATCCAATAGATTACTTAAATTAATAGAAAAACCTCTAGTTTAAAAGCTGGAGGTTTTTTTAATAGAATTAATGAACAGTGCATGTGTAACTAGAGCATAAAAAATGAAAAGTATATTACAAAGAGATATTTGGTAATCAGTAATAAGTGAATTAGTGTGTGCTTTTTGGTAAAGTAGAAGATAGATACTTATTACTTGTTATTGCTTACAATCTCATAATAAAAGGAGAACTGAGAGATGGATAAAGTAATTTTGGTCGTGGATGATGAAAAACCAATTGCAGACATACTACAATTTAATCTGCAAAAGGAAGGATATAAAGTAATATGTGCCTATGATGGACAAAAGGCAGTCGAAAAAGTTGAAGAATTCAAACCAGATCTTATTCTATTAGATATTATGCTACCCTATAAAGATGGAATGGAAGTATGTAGGGAAGTCAGAAAGAAATATGATATGCCAATTATTATGCTTACTGCGAAAGACTCTGAAATTGATAAGGTGCTTGGACTTGAGCTAGGAGCAGATGATTATGTAACAAAGCCATTTAGTACAAGAGAGCTATTAGCTCGCGTGAAGGCGAACCTTAGAAGGAGTAATCATAAGACCGAAGAAGAGGAAAATCAGTCGAATGAAATAGCAGTAGGTTCTCTTATTATCCACCCTGATGCATATGTGGTCTCAAAAAGGGGAGAGATGATTGAGCTTACCCATCGTGAATTTGAGCTTCTACATTATTTATCAAAACACCTCGGTCAAGTTATGACAAGAGAACATTTACTCCAAACGGTTTGGGGTTATGATTATTTCGGAGATGTTAGAACAGTGGATGTTACAGTAAGGCGTTTGCGTGAGAAGATAGAGGACAGTCCAAGCCATCCAACATGGATTGTAACAAGAAGAGGTGTGGGCTATTATCTCCGAAATCCAGAACAGGAGTAAAAACATCAGATGAAAAAAATGAGGTTTTTTCGATCGATTCATTTTAAGTTTGCTCTAATATACGTATTGCTAATCCTTATTGCGATGCAAATCATTGGTGTATATTTCATAGGTAAACTAGAAACTCAACTAGTTGAGAATTATCAAGTCTCTTTAAATGAACGTGTTAACTTACTTGCATATAATCTCGAACAAGAGGTTAATAAGGTAAGAGATGAGGATTCACCATCGATTGAAAGTGACATTAGAGTGATATTAGAGGACTTTATCTCAGATGATATCAAGGAAGTACGATTTATTGATAACAAAAGTAAGGTTCTTGGGACATCGAGCCCTTACAATCAAAGTATCATAGGGCGGCGTATGAATGAACTGCTTGTAAAACGTACATTACTTGGTGTTGGAGATAAGAAAATCGTTCTAGATGGAAATCAAAGAATTTATGTTTCCTATACACCAGTTCGTTCAAATAATGAAGTGGTAGGTGCCATTTATTTAACGGCATGGATGGAGAATGTTTATGATGATATTAAAGAAATAAATGATATCTTTGTAACGGGCACTGCAATTGCTATGATCGTTACTGCATTACTTGGCATTCTTGTGGCCCAAACCATTACTAGACCTATTTCCGCCATGAAAAGACACGCGCTAGACTTAACAAAGGGGAATTTTTCAAAAAAGGTACAAGTATATGGGCATGATGAAATAGGACAACTTGCGATGACTTTTAATACGTTGACAAGAAAGTTGAAGGATGCACAATCAACAACTGAAGGAGAGCGAAGAAAGCTCACGTCAGTATTAACCCATATGACAGATGGTGTGATTGCAACTGATAAAAAAGGGAAAGTCATTTTAATTAATGACCCTGCAATCAACATGCTAAATGTTTCACGTGAAACAGCTTTTAATCAGCCTGTACTAACGTTACTAAACCTTGATAGTAAGTATTCTCTAGAGGATTTAACAAATGAGTTAGAATCAGTTGTACTAGACTTTAGTACGGAGACTAAACCGTATATTATAAAAATTAATTTTTCTACTATTCAAAGAGAGTCTGGAACAATCAATGGGATAATAGCGGTTTTATATGATATTACAGAGCAAGAAAGAATTGATCAAGAACGAAGAGAGTTTGTTGCAAATGTTTCCCATGAACTTCGTACGCCATTAACGACAATGAGAAGTTATTTAGAAGCATTGGCAGATGGTGCATGGACTGATAAAAATATTGCACCTCAATTTATTGATGTCACTCAAAATGAGACAGAGCGAATGATTAGATTAGTAAATGACTTATTACAGCTTTCAAAACTCGATAGTAAAGATTATCGTCTAACGAGGGATTGGATTGAATTCACATCATTTTTCAATAAGATTATTGACCGTTTTGAAATGACGAAAAATCAGGATGTTCATTTTACTAGACATCTTTTAAACACTCCAGTTTATATTGATATGGATGAGGATAAGATCACTCAAGTTATTGATAACATTATCTCAAATGCTCTAAAATACTCACCTGAAGGTGGAGAGATTATCTTTCATGTAGAGGTACATGATGATAAGTTGGAAGTCCAGGTTAAAGATGGTGGGGTCGGGATCCCTAAAGAAAATTTAGATAAAATATTTGACCGATTTTATAGAGTAGATAAAGCTAGGACTAGAAAATTAGGTGGTACAGGATTGGGATTAGCCATTGCTAAAGAAATGATTGAAGCACATGGTGGAGAAATATGGGCGAAAAGCGAGGAAGGAATAGGAACAACCATCTATTTCACCTTACCTATTGATCAAGAGATAGAGGATGATTGGTCATGAGTTATGAGTCAATAAAATCATTAGTTCTGACGATTGCAGTTTTGGCAAGTATCTTGTTAACTTGGGGATTATGGACGTACCATCCCGAGTATGAAACAATCGAAAATGCCAATATTGTGGACAATGTCCCTATTAGCAATACTAAGGATCTAGCAAGTTTAATAAAACCTACCAAAATTTTGTTTCATACGAATGGCAAGCATTATGGTACGATAGACGAAACCGAGATTAATACAATTCTAAAAGAAGTGAAGAAATGGGAGATCTCAGATTTCAATAATATTTCATCTACCTTATCAACCAATGACTTTTCAGCTTTTCTACAAAAGTCTGGTCATGTCGAAATACAATTTATCGATGAGATCCCGTTAAGTATTTACCGGGCAATATTTAATGTTAGTGAACAAGAGTTACCAACGATGACGTTTGATCGGGTCATTATAAATTTGAATGAAACGGATGAATATGGGAGTTTATACTTTGTTTCGGTTGAAGAACAGATGGTTTATGAAGCAAAGGCATATACTGATTCTATTGAAGGGTTAGAAGAAATATACGCTCAATCTAATGAATATCCAGAGTATTTCACATATAGTGTATCTGAAACGAAATCAATCTTTCTTCCGGTTAATTCGACATCAATGAATAGTGTTCAATATTATACGGATTATTTAGATGCTGAAAGGTTTAAAGATGCACTTTTTATTGACCCTAGTATTGTAAAAAAACATATTCTAACATATGGTGAAGAATATACTGATGGATCGAGGTTACTGAGGGTCAGTACAAAGAAAGACTCTTTTCAATATATTAACCTAGTGAATAGTACGACAACAGATACGATGGGCAAAGCAGACTTAATAACAAGTAGTATTGAGTTTATTAATGAACATGGCGGTTGGACAGATAAATATCGTTACTTTATGACAAACAAATTTGAACAACGCACCGTCTTTCAACTTTATATAAATAATTACCCAGTATTCAATAAGAGTGGCTTGACTGAAATACATCAAATATGGAATCAAAATGAGGTATCGAAATATCAACGGCCCCTATTAGTTTTAGAGATACCCATTCCATCAACAAAGGTAGAACTTCCTTCTGGTGAAAGAGTAATTCAAGAAATAACTTCTCAAGAAGGATTCGAACCAGCATTATTAGATGAGGTTATCCTTGGATATGAACTTGTGGAAAATCAAGAGAAGACCAATGTAGCTACACTTGAGCCTATATGGAGCTACCATTATGATGGCAGATGGAGAAAGTTAGAATTACTTCAAGGTACAGGAGGGAATAAAGGTGGATTGGAGTAAAACCAAAACAATTTTTATCATCACATTCCTGATCCTTGATTTATTTTTAGCCTTACAATTTATAGAAAAACGAAATCGAAGTGAGTTAGATGTTCTTTCAGAGGCTAGTATTGAGGAACAGTTAGAGACAGAAGAAATCACGTATGATGAACTTCCAAAGCAGCCAAAGGAAGGGACTTATATCAGTGGAAAACCAAAGTTCTTTTCCTCTGAGGATGTATTGAAAATGAAGGGACAAGAAGTTAATATTGATAGTCCAGCTATTCTTCAGTCTAAACTTAATGAGCCGATTAAATTAACAGGTTCAAATGTTACAGCAAAGCTTCAACAGTTTCTAAAAGACTATGTCCTTAATGGAGACTCTTATACTTTATGGGAAGTTGATCAGGAAACGGGCAGTATTATCTTCTTTCAGCAATATCAAAATAAAGTTTTCTATAATGAAACTAGTAATATTAGTGGATTATTGATTGCTTATGTAAATGATAAAAACGAGATTATTTCTTATAGACAGACGATGTTAATGGACTTTGAGGAATATGATAAGAAAGAAATTCTGCCTGCAATCAAGGCTCTAGAAAATTTATTTAAAAATGGTCATCTGAAATCAGGTAGTGAAGTAACAAACATTAAATTAGGTTATTATCCTCTTGTTCAATTATCTGAATCTCAGATTTTAGCTCCAACTTGGCATATTGTTGTAGATGATAAGATTGATTATTACGTGAATGCTTTTGAAGGTCAAATTTTAGAAATAATGGAGTGATTGTATATGAGTTTGCATTTTAGTGTACTAGCAAGTGGAAGTACAGGAAATGCGTTCTATGTGGGAACGGACAAGCACTCCCTATTAGTGGATGCAGGTTTAAGTGGAAAACAAATGGAATTATTATTTAAAGGGATCGACCGAAGTGTTCGAGATTTATCAGGCATTTTGGTTACCCATGAACATAGTGATCATATCAAGGGCCTAGGTGTTCTTGCTAGAAAATATAAATTACCAGTCTATGCAAATGAAAAAACGTGGAAAGCAATGGAGCACAACATTGGTGAAATCCCACTTGAGCAAAAATTTGTATTTGGAATGAATACAGTTCAATCATTTGGCAGTCTTGATGTTGAGTCATTTGGTGTTTCTCATGATGCTGCTGAACCAATGTTTTATGTCTTTCATCATGAAGGTAAAAAGATTGTCCTTATAACAGATACTGGTTATGTGAGTGATCGGATGAAAGGGACAATAAAAAATGCAGATGTATATGTGTTTGAAAGTAACCATGATGTAGAAATGTTGCGAATGGGTCATTATCCTTGGAGTATTAAACGTCGAATCTTAAGTGATGTTGGTCATGTTTCAAATGAAGATGCTGCATTAGCAATGACAGAGGTCATTGGGGATCAAACAAAGCGAATCTATTTAGCTCATCTAAGTACAGATAATAATATGAAGGACTTAGCTAAAATGGCTGTAGCCCAAACAATTGAAAGCAAAGGATATGTGATTGGAGAACAATTTGATCTCTATGATACAGATCAAAAGTCGCCTACTAAACTGGCTTATGTTTAGAATTGTCTTAAAGAGGATATCCATTAAGTGTCTGGAAATACACCAATTGTCAATGGTGCCAGGCACTTTTTATATTGTGCTAGCTTCTTTATTGAATTTTTAGTACGTCATTATTATAATCATTGATAGGAACATAACTTAAGTAAATCATTCGTTATTATTGAAAGGAATGTTGTACGATGGGGTATTATGATCAAGATTATGAGCATCTTAGAGAAAAGAAAAAAAGTAATAAATCAGGCTGGGTCATTTCAGCATTTGTTGGTGCAGTTCTAGGTGCCTTACTCATTATGGTTTCTATACCAGCTCTTATGAAGTGGAACATCCTTCCTTATGATATGCCAGCGGCTACAGAGGAAAACGGTTTAGATAATGTCAATGACTCACAGGACAATGTTCCAACTAACGAAAAAAATATTGTGGTTAATGTATCTTCAGAAATAACGAAGGCTGTTGATAAAGTAAGTGAAGCAGTTGTTGGTATTGTGAATTTACAGGAATCAAATTTTTGGACAACAGAATCTTCTCAGGAAGCTGGAACAGGCTCTGGTGTCGTATATAAAAAGGCAGATGGGAAGGCATATGTTGTGACTAACCATCATGTTATTGAAGGTGCGTCAGATATAGAGGTTAGTTTAAGTGATGGTTCAAGGGTAAAAGCAAAACTACTTGGTAGTGATGTATGGACTGATTTAGCTGTACTTGAAATTGATGGCAGTCATGTAAATAAGGTTGCCCAATTTGGGAATTCAGATCAAATTAAATTAGGAGAACCAGTTATTGCAATTGGAAATCCATTAGGATTACAGTTCTCAGGGTCTGTCACACAAGGAATTATTTCAGGCTTAAATCGATCAATACCAATTGATATTAATCAAGATGGGGTTCCTGATTGGCATGCAGATGTTATGCAGACAGATGCGGCAATTAACCCTGGAAATAGTGGTGGAGCCTTAGTCAATATAAACGGTGAAGTGATTGGAATTAACTCAATGAAGATTGCTCAAAGTGCGGTTGAAGGAATTGGATTGTCGATTCCTATTACAATTGCAAAACCAATTATTGAGGACTTAGAAGCTTATCATGAGGTACGAAGACCAGTACTAGGTGTTGGAAATCTTAAAGCTTTAAGTGAAATATCAAGCTATCACCGCCAAGAAACATTGCATTTAACAGAAGATATCACTGACGGTGTAGCCATTCTGGAAGTGATTCCCAATACACCAGCAGCTCAAGCAGGTTTGAAGGAGTTGGATGTAATTGTTGAATTTGATGGGGAAAAGATTGATTCAGTTATTAAGCTAAGACAACATTTATATAACAAAAAATCGATTGGTGATACGATGGAAGTTACGTTCTATCGAAATGGTGAAAAGCAAACAGTGACAGTAAGACTGGCTGAAGAGTCATTATAACAGTGGACTGGTTTAGTATTTGGGAGAGCATAATTTGCTCTCTTTTTTTTAGGCAAGATAAGGATTATAAAATTTCCAACTTAGTTTTAGTGTCTAGCTCCAGCGCCTAGCCCCTCGGGGTCATAAGTCAAATCACTCCAGAAATCAAGATTTCCTGCGTGATTCGCCTTATGCCTGTCGGGGCTGAGCAAGGCGCTTACGCTTTTCTAGTTATACACATGTTGATATTCATTGTAGGAATGATAGAATGAATGAGGTAGATTAGGCATGGAGATAAATATAGATAGATAAAAGGTAAAGGATGTTGATTATGATTAAATGTTGTGAAGAACATATAGAGCTTGCATTAGATATGTATGTGGATACACATGAGCTTCCCCCCGACATGAAACGACTTTTAGAGGAAGAAAAGTTATTCACAACCTGTGAATTTTGTCAAAATCAAGCGACATATGTTGTAGGGAACTAGTATTCGCATACAAGATGTGGATGAAAAATGTGGATATGTGGATAACTTTTGTGGATAACTTGTTTGTAAGGTGGGGATACCTGTGAATATTACAATATTCAGTATAGGAAAACTAAAGGAAAAATATTTAAAGCAAGGCATTGATGAATATTTAAAACGGCTAACAGCTTATGCAAAAATAGAAATCATTGAACTACCAGACGAAAAGGCACCTGAAACATTAAGTGATATCGAAATGGAACAAATCAAACAAAAAGAAGGCGAACGGATTCTTAGTAAGATTTCAGATGATACTCATGTCATTGCATTAGCGATTGAAGGTAAAATGAAATCTTCAGAACAACTAGCTGACGATCTAGATAAGCTAGCTACATATGGGAAGAGTAAAATCGCATTTGTGATAGGTGGGTCATTAGGATTAAGCTCAGACGTAATGAAGCGATCAAATGATACACTATCATTTTCAAAAATGACGTTTCCACATCAACTGATGAGATTGATATTGGTTGAGCAGATTTACCGGGCATTTCGAATTAATCGGGGGGAACCGTACCATAAGTAAGCACATGGTTATGGTTTTTTAAAGAAGTATCAAAGAACAATTCAATATCCTTGATACTTCTTCCTTGTATGTTGGAGGATGGATTTATATATATTTTGTTAATAATGGAATGAAGAAAATGTTTTTGTTTCTCAGGAGATACTTTTGGCAATACCTTTGAGAATGCTTTAAGGGAATGATATATCTTGTCATATGATAATTCTTTGATAGTAGGTTGTTCTAGTTGTTGTTTTATCTCGTTTAGTCGAGCCTGCAATACTTTTCTTTCTTCTGCAAGTGAGTCAATTTTACTCTGCATAATATCTGCGGAAATTCTATCATTGTCGAAAAGACTAAAATACTTATTTAAGTTCTTCTGATTTAATGTTAATTGTTCCTCAGTATAAGTTAATTGTTTACGGAGCGGTTCTTTATGTGTACCAATTTTAGCATTTACTCCATCTACAATACTTTTTAGTATGCTTGGATTAGATGTTACTTCCTCTAATCTCTTAAAAACATATTCCTCAGCATAATCTGCTCTTACAGAATTTGAGCGACAAATAGCAGAACCTTTAGAATGGAAATTGCCACATTGATAGTAACGGATATACTCGTTACTATTTTTTGATTTTTTGTTATGGTGTCCTATCATACCATGCCCACAATCTGGACACCTAAGCAATGTTGTTAAAGGGAAATGCCCTGTAAATGTTTTTGTAGGTTTATATGATTTCTGTTTAAGAATTGCTTGAGCCTTATCCCATACACCTATATCAATTATAGGCTCATGATTACCTTTTACTATTATTGGATTTTTGTTAGTTCCTTTTCTTCGTTTATCGCTCCAATCAGTAACTTGGTTAAATCTAATAAAACCAGCATAAGCGGGATTGGTTATGATTGTTCTTACGGAAGTAATTGAGAATGCCTTATTCCTTTTTGTTTTATACCCTTCATGATTAAGTTTGCTAGCAATAGCCTTATATCCTTTACCATCTACATACATACTAAAAATTCGTCTTACAATTTCTGCTTCACTTTTTACAATGACAAGTTCTTTGTTTACAGATTTGTAACCAAGCATACTACCACCATTAAATTTACCTTCTTTTGCTCTTTGGGTCATACCCATCTTTACATTTTCTACAATTTGATTACCCTCTAATTCTGCAAAAGTACCAAATATTTGTAGCATAGCCATACCCATTGGAGTAGAGGTATCAAATGCTTCACTAACACTATAAAATTTAACATCGTGTTGCTCTAGATGGTCGATAATATTAAGAAAATCTTTCTGCTTTCTGGATAATCTAGAGTATTTCCACACCAGAACCAAATTGAACTTTTTATTAGTACAGTCATTTAATAATTGGTTCAGAGCGGGTCTATTCATTGATTTCCCGCTTATTCCTTCATCTTTATACTTTTCTACAATCTCAAAATTGTTTCTATGACAATATTCAGTTAATGCCTTTATTTGCCCCTCAATAGAGTAACCTTCATCCGCTTGTTCTTCCGTTGATACTCTTACATATAAAGCAACTTTCATTTTGTTATTCCTCCCAATCAAAAATTTCATCTTTACTTGGATTAAACTCTTTTATTAAAGAAATAAGATGTTCCTTTTCTTCTTTTGTAATATCAAAAAAATCATATTGAAAAAGTGAACAAAAGAAGTCAAAGGTTTCTTTACTTTTAGTAAGTGCATTGATGTTGGTTAAAACTTTTCTTGCTCTTGTAATATCTCTTTCAATAAAAGAGTTTAGAGCAATGTGTAAATTATAGTTCTGTCTTTTCAGTTTTGGAATATCGTCATCCTCATATAGAAAAGGGTAAAGTTGCATTACCTCATTTTCATCCAATTCTTTTTTGTCCAAAACATTTAATTGATTTTCATGTTTTTCTATATCATTCTTTAGTTCTGCTTGCTCCCTTTCAGGTGAGATAATACTAAAGTTATCTAAGAAATTATCAATTTTATCCTCAGGGAATTTCAATTCCTTTAGTAACATATAGCATGTTTCGTAATCAGGGTTCTTTATTAAACCTCTTTCTAGCTGTGAAACATACGTTACAGCTCGTCCAACCTCTAGGGCGAGTTCCTTTGATGGATACTTAACTTTTTGTCGTATGTTCTTTAGTTCTTTCCCAAACTCAATACCGTTCATTTATCCGTACCTCCTTTAATTATATTTATATGGTAGCATAAAAATATATTAAGTAGCAAGAGTGTTTTGTTAAATGCTACTTATGTATTGAAATTATGCTACTAATCTTGTATTATTAATTTTGTGGTAGAAAAGAAGGTTTAGAAGGAGGTGTTAAAGATGGATAAGCATAGCAATGAAAATAAGGTAGCTGTTTTTATTGATAGTCTTTCTTCAATATTATTCGATACATTAACGAATGAAGAGATAGAAGTAGATAATCTAATAGATTATTGGGGAGGAGAATTTCCACATGGTTTTAGACCGTGGGAAGAAGAAGATGTGTGTTAAGAGTACATTGTAGAGGACACTTCCTTGATATTAATACAAGGATATTAGTCTAAAAATAAATTGTTTTATCAAAGGATTAAACGTGAAAACTTTATCAAGATTGGAGGTGAGATTATGCTACAGGACGTAACTATTGATACGATATATCTTGTTACAGGTATAACTAGTAGGGAATTTAACAATAACGTAAAAGACATGTTTAACATGAAAAGGCAATTTAACTACAATGAGTATAAAACAACTCATACAATGAACAATGATACTGTTCCGTATGCGATTAAATATAATCCTATAGACCAATATCATAGACCAAACATAAACAAAATCATGAGGTCAAACTGGAATATCAAGATTGAACTTCAACATGAAACTCTAAAGAATATGCCGACAAACATAAAATTACTGCTTCAACGATATGATTGGTTTATTAATCAAGTCGAAATAGCTTATGATTTCAATACTCCCATTAGTAATCATTACTCTCATATATCTAATGGAACGAAAGTGAAGTATAAACATGAAACGAAAGACGGAAACGTGATTGATTATGGACAGAATTACTATATCTATGCAAACACTAGCCCACAGCAGGCTTTAATATATGACAAGAAAAAACAACTTCAACAGAAGTATGGAAACGAAATCACTGATAATTATAGACTTAGATATGAGGTTACTATCAATCCTAAATTAAATGAGCAAATACCAATACATCATTTGCAATTTGATTGGATTGATAAGTATTTGGATAAGTTCTCTTTTATTCCAAATATGAAAGAGTTATCTGTTCCATCTAAGTATATAAGTGAAATGCAAAAGGTAATGAGACGTAAAGCGAAAAGTCAAAGAGGTATTAAATTCAGAAATGATATAAAGCAAATCGTTGATATACATGGTTTTGATTTTGTTTCTACATTTCATAACAACATAGATACACTATTTGATTGGATACCTCGACAAAATGTAAATATGGAAGCCAACTAATTCAAGCACTCAATTCGAGTGCTTTTTTTGTAATATATCCAGATACACCTGTTATAATCTGCGAAACGAACCACTTTATGATGAGGTTAATTCATATATTATCAGCATTCACTCGAAAATATAGACAAAATAAAGGAAATAGGCAAGATCCATATAATTAAAGGAAAAACCTCAATGATGGCGAAAGTGTAAGTAAACATTGGCTCGATAAACTAAAGGAGGTTTTGAATAGTGGTAAGAGATACAAAGAATAAACAACCAATAAATAAGCGTTATGATAAAGAATTGCTCGAGGACTTATGTATTGCATTGAGGAACGTTGGGGTGTTTGACTATGACCTAATATATAAAGATACATATGAACTTGAACATATTGAAGAAGTGAAGAAAATACACAATGAACTTATGTTGAGAAATATAGATTTATCTCCTAGAATTAAAAAGCTATCTGATGAAACAAAATGGAGGATGGAGGAGTTATTGTCTGAATGCTTACAATATCCAGAGGTACTTCCTCTTGTCAAAGATGAAGATGGAATAAGAAGGAGACTCCGTTGTTCCTTATGTAATAAAGGTGAATATCGAGTAGATGACCAAAAGTTTTTGGTTTGTAAGCAATGTCTTACGGAAATTAAGAATGCAATATTATCAAAGAAACCAATTGAGAACGTACTTCTTTTTAAGACATACAATACAGAGGTTTGGTGTGAACATTCTGACTGTGACACTTTGTTAGCGATGTTAATGGATAAAGAGTATTCTGAGGTATGGTCAGAAGCATTCTGTATTCAATGTATTGAAGAAGAGTTAATTAAATGAATAAGATTAAAAAATGTCTTCCACAAATTTGTGGAAGTTTTTGTTTATGTGTATCAAAAACGAATGTTTATGACACTATCCTTAAATCTCACAGAAAACATAAGAATATAGTTGAAATCCAGTATCAAAAACCGTTCCAAAAACAATGTTTCTTTATTTACTCGAATTACCCTTTTTGATACAATATAAGTAACAAATAATACTGGATGGTGATACATAATGAAAATTGGTTATGCAAGAGTAAGCACACAAGACCAATCTTTAGACGTTCAATTAGACGCTTTAGAGAAAGCTGGATGTGAAAAGATTTATCAAGAGAAAATGAGTGGAATGAAAGATGATAGACCACAATTACATGATTTACTGAAGTATGCCAGAGAAGGTGATGTACTTGTGGTGTACAAGTTAGACCGTTTAGGAAGGTCTACAAAAAGGTTGATAGAACTTTCAGATGAACTTCAAGAAAGAGGAGTAGAATTAGTAAGTATTAGAGATAGTATAGACACCACCACAGCGGTTGGTAAAGCCATGTTTAGAATGTTAGCTGTATTATCTGAAATGGAACGAGATTTAATCTCAGAACGTACGAGAGCGGGTCTAGAGAGTGCTAGAGCAAGAGGGAGAAGTGGTGGCAGACCTAAGAAGGACAAAAAGGAAATTGAAAAAGCTTTGAAGCTATATGATACAGAACAATACACAGTAAAGGAAATAGAGGAAATGACAAGCGTATCAAAAGCTACGTTGTATAGGGAGATTAGAAAGAGGAAAGGTAAAGAAAAAATTGTTTAGGCACTTACTAACTATAGTGAGTGTCTTTTTTGGGTGGGGGATATTTTACAGGATAATAACGAATGTAAGTTTTTGTTAGGTTACTAATACATCCTTCACTACAGTCTGTGTTAATAATAGACGAAACGAACTATATAGAAGGTAGTTGGTTATTAATGTTAAAATTAAAATGAAACTCTGGAAATATGAATAGAAGCAGGTAATGTCCAAAGGAGGAATAAACATTAAATGCTCGAGTCTAATAAAAAGATAACTTATACAAGTGAAGAACTTATTAAAGTTTTAAAGCATCTTAATATAATGGTGGTATCTTTTGATAAAATTGGTTCTTATTATGGCTCTAAGATGAATGGTAATAACGATGAAGAAATCTTAAAAGAATGCGATTGTGAAACAATTAGATTTATGAACGATTGGAAAATACCTCAAAGATTATCTGAAATAAGAGCAATTTTATCTGATAAGTTTGATAGAACTCTTGGAGATGATGATATGGATGATTTAGAAAGAGCAATGGAAGGTTTGAAATATTGGTCTAAGCCGAATGATAAACCATAACCAATTTGATAAGTGAACAAGTAGGACTTAATCAAAGAAATCGTAATTTCAAAAAGATGAAAAAAATATACCCCCACATGATTGTGGGGGAAATGCTAAATAGATATAAATACTTTGTGTTCAAAATTAACCATGTTATTAGGTTGTATTCGGTGAACCGTACCATAAATAGAGGTAAAGCAGAGAGTTGAAGTAGCTTTGAATTAAGATATATTGGAAAAGTCAATTTAAGTTACATTGAAGGAGACCGTTAATACATTGTATAGACGGCCTCCTTTTGTTTTCTTAAACGTGCAGTGGTGAAAAATATGGTTACACTTTTACCCTTCAAATTTGGGCAATCTAGGCTTCAAAGCTTTGACTATCTTTTAATTTGGTGGTCCTAATTCAAATGAATAATTAGTACGAAATACCTAGTATTAACTCGAAAAAACTGATAATATAGTATCAATGAATAAGAGTCGGTAATAGGGCTGTAGGAGTTTGTTTTAATAAAATTACTATTTTTATGTTTACACGATATTGAATAAGGATAACAACAATCGCTTTTGAAAAAACAGATTAGGATCTTTATAATGACTAAGAAAAAATACACTTAATAGTTAGCTAAGGTGCAAATGGCCATGCCATGTCATAATAGTCTGCTAGGAAAGGTGGAGGGATCTTATCATCGTATGGTACTTTTTATTCATATTAATTGTGATCACACTTGCAATAATTTTAAGCATCTCTCTTTATAAAATAAATCAAAAAAGAAAAGATAAGAGGCAATCTAAGCTGACGAATGGCTGGAGAGAATATTTTGATTCAATTCTTACTGATGAAAACTCAGAAAATCTTAAGATGCTGCAGAAGTACTATAAGAAACTTCATTCGATTGAGGAACTGATGGCGTTTTTCGCTGCTTCATTAGAATATAATCATTCAGTTCAAATCAAAGCGAGGGGGAAATTTCGACAGTTCATTCGTGAAAATAAGAGCTTATGGGTGAGTTTAGGACATGTATATGGGAAGAAAAAGCCGATCGAAAAGGCTTACTATGCATTTATATGTGAAAAATTATGTATAAATAATCCTGGAGAATATGATGAGATGACTAAAATTATGTTGGAGTATGCTCTAGAGCCTTCCATCTATTGTCGTGAAAATGCGCTAAAAGCTCTCTATGCCTTTGGAAATATTGATGCAGTTGTAGAAGTAATTATAAAACTTTCCAGAAACAATAACATACATCACCGAAAATTAGTAACCGATGGTTTACTTGAGTTTAAGGGAGATCACACTGCATTAGCCGAATCCCTTTATGATCACTTTGATAAATTTAACCCTGAATACCAAGTTGCAATTATAGATTTTTTTCGGTTTTCAGGGGAACAATTAAAAAATAAATTAATCAAACTATTAAAACAGGAAGATACGGATAAAGACATAGTTTGTGCTATCCTCCGATATTACCAGAAGTATCCTGTACTAGAATATAAAGATACAATCCTTTCTTATTTAAAATTACCTAATAATGAGGACTGGGAATGCGTCTCAACAGCTGCTTTAGTCTTAGTTAAATATCCTGGTGAAGATACAATTGATGCATTAAAATCTGTCCTATCATCAAAATATTGGTATGTAAGGTTAAATGCTGCACGTTCAATTGCGGAGTTAGGTGTAGAAGAGGATGAGCTTTTGGATATATTGCAAGGCCAAGATTTTTATGCAAAGGAACAATTAATCTATCATATTACAAATAGAAAAGAGAAAAGGTTACAAAATGGATAATATTGATTTGTTTTTATACGTTACAGGGATCTTTTTCGCATTTTATATGTTTGGCTATGCTACTTATATTACGCTTGGGGGAACTATCTCTATTTGGAGTCTTCGTAAAAATAGA
The DNA here is from genome assembly GCF_900104555.1 of Litchfieldia salsa. Classification (GTDB taxonomy): domain Bacteria; phylum Bacillota; class Bacilli; order Bacillales; family Bacillaceae_L; genus Litchfieldia; species Litchfieldia salsa. The sequence continues at coordinate 315,404 of NZ_FNJU01000004.1, read as the reverse complement.
CTAAAGGAAAGAATGGAAAATGAATTGGATCATGACTTCTTTTTTCCAATTTCTATTCTAGTACCAGCTTATAATGAATCAAAAACCATATTAACAACAGTTAATCATCTGTTAGAAATGCATTATAAGCTATTTGAAGTTGTGATTATTGATGATGGTTCAACTGATACAACAGCACAGCTCATCATTGAAAATTACAATTTGAAAAAAGATCACAAACCCATTCGTATTCAAGTACCATCAAAAGAAATTCTCGAAGTCTATAGCGGGGAGTTTAACAGTATACCTATTGTTTTAGTAAGAAAGAAAAATGGTGGCAATAAAGCAGATGCGGTTAATGCAGGAATAAATATTTCCAGGTATCCTTATTTTGTCAGTATGGATGCCGATGAAGTTTTACAAGCTGATGCTTTAAAGTATTCTACAAGACTTTTTCTCGAAGATGATAATGTCATCGCTGTAGGTGGTCAAATTCGCATTGCAAACGGAATTGAATTTGAAAAAGCTATGCCAGTTGACACCAGGTTGAAAAAAAATCCTATCGTCAGTATCCAAACACTTGAATATATTCGATCATTTATTACATCTCGTATTTTTCATGATACTTTTAATGCTAACTTAAATATATCCGGTGGATTTGGTTTATTTAAAAAGGATACTGTTATTGCTGTTGGAGGATATGATCCGAACAGCGTAGGTGAAGATATGGATCTTGTATTGAGATTGCATGTACATCATCGCACGCATCAAATTCCATACTCCATAAAATATACACCTGATGCAGTTTGTTGGACGCAGGCTCCTTTTACATTGAGAGACTTGGGAAAACAAAGAGCAAGGTGGCATCGAGGTTTAATTCAGTGTATGTTGAATTATCGAGTATTATTTTTAAATCCTAAATTCAAAGCTATTAGTCTATTTTCCTATACTTATTATTTTTTATATGAATTAATGGCTCCTTTTGCTGAATTATTGGGGATTATCGTAATATGTGTCGCTCTTATGGCAGGCAAGCTAAATATTTCCTTTGCCATTTTGATAGCTTTACTCTATTTGTGTTTTTGCGTCCTGCAAACCATTCTAATATATATGAGCAAGTCCATACAAAGAGGAGAAAAGATTTATATGGGAGATGTTGCATGGACTATTTTTATGGCCTTTGCGGAGGTACTTCTATTTAGACCTGTATTATTCTTTATAAGAATATATGCTACTTTATCCTATACGAGGAAGCTTCACAGCTGGAGTTCAATTGAAAGAGAAAACCTAGAGGCGAGTTAGCATGAAATCAAAAATGAAAATCTTAATGATTATCCTATTTTGTTCAATTGTAATGTTCTCTACTGTCGGAATTAATCAACGTAATAAGAAAACAAGTACTTTATTCTCATGGTCCATAGAAAATAAGGCAGAAAAGTTGATAGAAAATGATCAGAAACCATTAAATATCAATCGAGTATTTCAGTATATCTATCCAAATGAATTTGTCGATGGAACCCTTACAACATATGTACGTAATCTGAATAAACAGGATTTGTCGGTATACGCAATGGATGGCGGATATTATTGGGGAACGACAGATTATGGTTATGAAGAGCTAACAAACTTCGTTGATCAAGTAGCAGAGTTCAATTCTATACATGAGAATGAGATGGCAATAGAAGGAATTGTATTCGATGTAGAACCAGCGCAAGATGAAAACTGGAAAGATAATGAAAATGAGTTAATGAAACATTATGTAGACAATATGATAAAAGCTTATGAATACGCATCTAATAAGGGCCTAGTTGTAGTGATTTGTATCACTTATTGGTATGATGAGAAACATTTATCCGAATTAAGAAGACTTATAAAAAATAGCTGTGATGAAGTAGCTGTGATGAATTATTATCGTGGGAAAGAAATTGATCATATAAAAACAGAAGTAGCAATTGCAAAAGAATATAACAAACCGATAATGAATATTTTTGAATTTGATAAACCAGATAATAAAGCAATATTTGACCAAAATACTTACTATGATCAAGGACCTGATGCGGCACAGCTCGTTTTTGAAGAAATAGATGCCTTTTTTAACTATGAAGGATTGACTGCGGGATGGCATCAACTGAAATGATATTCTATTGCCCACCCGGAATAATATATTAAAAAAAGATGAGACCCCTCTAAACTAGAGAAATCTCATCTTTTTTGTGTTAAGCAGAAACTAAAACTTCTTTTCTAGATTCTATGTTTCTATAAACGAGTGCAATCAGCATGGCTGGTAGTGTACAAACAATCATTCCGATAAATGCATATCTAGGCTCAATTTCGTATAAATAACCGCCTAGAATGGTGAGTATTGCCGTGCTCCAACTTAGTGCAAGGGCTGAATAAATGCCTTGGGCTTTAGGTACTTGCGCTTGTGGAATATTGTTTATTAAATATTTCATAAACGCATAATGGGCCATTGCAAACGAGAATGCATGCAAAACCTGTGCAATACAGAAAATAATCACACTAGGAAAGGTGAATACTAAAATCCAGCGTACAGATGATCCAATTGCTGCTAGTGTTAGTAATAAACCTACTGAAAAGTGAGCAAATCTCTTATCCGAATTGGAGAAAAAGATGATTTCTGCTATCACGGCGATGTTAAGGATGAGACCAATTAAGTATATTGGTGCATGGATATCTTGTAAAAAAATATAGCCATAATTATAGTAAGTTGCATGCGCTCCTTGCAGTAAAATGACAATCAAAAGGATCAAACTAAAATGTTTTATACGAAATAAATGAAAGAAGCCTACTTGTTGTATTTGATCTATTTGCGGCTTTTCTGTTAAAACACTAGGTGCATTCATAAAACTTAGATACACAAATCCTGTTATTCCAAGCAATAGTGCCCAAAAAATAACCTCATTTCCAAGAAACCCTGTAAAAACGGTCAAAATCATACCGATTGAAACAAATCCAATTGAACCCCATTGACGACTTTTGCCATAGTGTCTTAATTGTTTACTTTGCACCAGGACACTTGCAGCACTATCTAATGCAGGCATCAAAGTTGGATAAAAGATGTGCAAAACGATTGTTACGATTAGTAAACCAGTAAAGGATTTTACTGGAATATAACAAAGAATAGAAACCAATGTACCAATCCCCGCTACATTCAGAAGGAGTTTGCTACTCAATCTCCGTGACAAATAGGGAAAAGCAAATAATGTGGATAGGCCTCTTGCAAGTAAGCCGACGCTCATAATTAGGCTAGCCTGAGAGACTGAAATTCCTTTTGTATAAATCATCCACCCTGACCAATAAGGTAGAAAAATGCCCCATGTCATAAAAAAACTAAAAAAACGTTTACTCATCCAACGTTGTGAATTCATTATAGTATCCCCCTTATTGATTGCATGGTATCATGGAATGCAAGATGGATAATATGAGATATCTCATATTTTAGAGGTGGAATATGGAAATATATAAAGGTGAGAAAAAAAGGTTGTACCTGGAGAATCACTCAATCGCACACTTATTTTCCTTTCAAGTAGAAGCATTTATGGAAGTTCACGAATACAAGCGAGATGAATGGATTATTCAAGAGGGGATGAGACCGGATTTTTTATTTTATGTAGTGGAAGGTAAAGCCAAAACATATGTAACACATCAAAATGGGAAAGTGTCTCTTCTTAATTTTATCAATGCTAATTACTACATTGGAGAAATGGAATTAATAAATGATGTGTATTATACAAAGGGGATTCAAGCATCAACAAAGGTGATTTGTTTTGCGCTTCCGTTTCATCGATATCGTAAACAACTGCTAGAGGATGCTAAATTTCTAAGGGAATTAACCAAGTTTTTAAGTGTAAAAGCTACAGATATGGCAGCGAAGTATTCTCAAAGCCTGGCTTTCCCTCTTGAAAACAGGCTTGCAGATTTTATTCTACAAACTACTAATGAAGGAATCTATAAAGAGAAACACGTAACCGTTTGTGATTATTTAGGGGTATCCTATCGCCACTTATTACATGTACTTACGCAGTTTTGTGAAAAGGATTTCTTGCAAAAGGAAGGTCGGAACTACTATATTAAACAATACCAATCCTTGTATGAACTTGCTGAAGTATTGAAGAATAAATAACCTTTAAGGTTAAAATGCTATGTTGTGTAAGTAATCTTTTAAATTATTAATTAAAATTTCAAATGTGATTGGAGAATTAGCAATGGGATTTGTTTTAATAGGCATCATATCAATCCTACTATATGGGGCGCTCGTCTATTATGTCGGGTGGAGCGGCTGGAGTTGGTTTCAACCTAAAGAAAGTCCTTATAAACGTAAAATCAAAATACTGTATATCATTACGCTAACAATCGTTTCGACCTCTTTCATTTTAGGGCGCGTTTTTGGGTTTGTCTTGTTTAATATTTTGGGTGCTTATTGGATGGCTTTATTTTATTTATTGATTATTATTCTGCCGGTGGTGCATCTTACTGCATGGCTGCTACGATTGGCAAGGGCTCCACACCACCATGTAAAGAAATGGACAGGTATTGTCACCTTGGTACTTGTAATCAGTTTAATAAGCTATGGATCTTATAATGCATTCAGCCCAGTAGTAAGCAGCTACGAGGTGAATATGGACAAGCCAGCGGATGACATTAGAGAGCTTAATATCATCATGGCCTCTGACATGCACTTTGGGCTGTTGTCGAACAGAGACCATGCTGAACGACTTGTAAAAGAAATCAATATGCTTCAGCCCGATATCGTCCTTTTCCCTGGAGACGTCTTCGATGATGATATTGAACAGTATACTGATCAAGGGATTAACGAAGTGATGGCTAGTATTCAATCTACATATGGTGTGTATGCTTCATTAGGAAATCATGATAAGCATGAAGGTACGATGGAACAACTTATTAAGGTGCTGGAAGACAGCAATATGGAGGTTCTGTACGATGAGTCAGTGATGATTGAGGACAGCTTTACTATTCTAGGACGAAAAGATCTTACAGACCATAACCGGTTACCAGTTTCTACCCTATTGGAAGGAATCGATATGTCGAAGCCAGTCATTATGCTGGACCACCAGCCATATGAACTGGATATCGCACAGCAAAATGGGGTTGATCTGCTAGTCGCAGGGCATACACATCGCGGGCAGGTGTTCCCAGGCAATCTGATCACTAATAGTATTTATGAAGTTGACTGGGGCTATCTGCAAAAAGAGCAGTTGCACACGGTAGTTTCCTCTGGATTTGGTTTCTGGGGTCCACCAATTCGAATTGGGTCACGATCTGAAATTGTTCAGATTGGGGTAACGTTTAGAGAATAAAAAAAGACAAAAGTGAGAGGTGCTTTTTACTCAGGCTTCTCCTTTAGGTTGGGGGTTTAGGTTAAGAACCGACCAATCTGATAGATAGACGGAAAAAATACCCTTAGATAGTAAGTAGCACTGAAAATAGTTTAAATAGCCGGAGATATTACCTCTATTGACTAGAAAAACGTTAAAATAGGTAATTATGCTTGGCATAGGCGGAAAAACTCCCCCTATATATCCCAGAACGAGCTCTATACGTTAATTAACGGAAAAAATTCCGCTTATTTCATTTAATACTGATCTATTTTGCTAGAATTGGTAGGTATTACTTCCAGCTAAGACTGGTAGCCCAAGATATTTAGCAAAAGCGTGTTAGACTATTTATTTTTATGGCTGTGATGATAATGTTATACTAGAGGGAAATATAGAGCCTATTTATTTTAAAAGAGAAGGGATTTTGAATGATGACAAAACAATATATCGGTTACATAGGTACATATACGAAAAAAGATAGTCAAGGCGTTTATCGCTTCACATTGGATACTGAAAAGAAACAGATAACAAATGTAGAAGTTGCTGCAAAACTAGACAATCCTACATACTTAACGGTTAGTCATAATAATCAGTATCTATATGCAGTCGCAAAAGAAGGAGACAAAGGTGGTATTACTTCTTTTACAATTAGTGAAGAAACAGGTGCACTAGAAAAAATAAATAGTCAGGTAACAGATGGATCACCTCCTTGTCATGTAAGTGTTGATCATCAAAATAAGCTAGTTGTTACGGCTAATTATCATACAAAGAAAGTAGAAGCTTTTGTAACGAATAATGATGGGTCTATTCAGCCGCCAACTGATGTAGAACAAGAAGGGAATGGGCCTCACGAACGTCAGGAAAAGCCACATCTTCATTTTGCAGGTTACACTCCAGATGAGAATTATGTAGTAGTAGTTGATTTGGGTAGTGACACAATCACAACTTATCAACCAGATGCGGGTACATTACAGAAGGTAAGTGTATTAGATGTTAAGCCTGGTAGTGGTCCACGTCATATTGCTTTTCATCCTAATGCTCCGTATGCATATGTGATGACAGAACTTAGTAATGAAGTGATTGTACTTAAATATGATGATAAACAAGGAACATTTGAGGAAGTTCAATATATTTCTACTATTCCGGCTGATTTTACTGAAAATAGTCAAGGTAGTGCGATTCACCTTTCTTCAGATGGGAAATTCGTTTTTGCAGGGAATAGAGGACATAACTCAATTGCGATTTACCGAATCACAGAAGATTATACGGTAGAATTTGTTGAATGGACACATACAGAGGGAGATTGGCCAAGAGATTTTGTATTAGACCCGACTGAACAATTCATTGTAGCAGCAAATGAAGCGTCAGGAACATTGGTACTATTTGAGCGAGATCGAGAAGCAGGCACACTTACTTTGTTGCAAAAAGATGTGATAGCTCCAGAAGCTGTCTGTGTTAAGTTTTTAAAATAATTTAATAGTAATTAAGGTTGTTTTCGTACAGATTGTTGCTTTTAAAGCCGCAGGCTGAATACACTCCGCGTCCGGCGGGTGACCAGTGAGCCTCCTCGTCGCACAGCTCCTGCGGGGTCTCACTTTGGCCACTGAGCCCGCAGGAGTCTACGTGTATTCAGCCTGCTTGTAAGTACCATTTCAATGTTTTATGTCTAAAACAACAAACTTTGAGAAAACATCCTTAATTAATAAAGCATTGGTAGCTTTTTTTATCAATGCCTTTTTGCTTCTAAAATAACAACATATTTCTAATCACATACCAAATCTCTTAAGAGAGAATATAGAAAGATCAAAACTACTTTTTCCATCTACAGCTAGTTGGCTGAGCAATTCTCCCATAACGCTTCCAAATTTAAAGCCATGTCCGGAAAAACCGCAGGCAATGATGATATTTTCATGTTCTGGATGATGATCAATGATAAAGTGATTATCAGGTGAAATTGTATATAAGCATGTTTTACCTTGATTCAATGCTCCATTTGCTTCAGGCATATAGGCCTTGAGGAAATACCTTAATTCATCTTCATCTGTTTCGTATTGACCAAAGTTTTGTTTATGTTGGTTAGGATCAATTCCTTGTCCACCATCTGATCTTCCTATTTTCAAGCCTGCTCCATCAATGCTAGGAAATCCATAACACATATGTTGATTATCCTCAACATAAAAAGAGGGGAAATTGGCCATATCGTATAGGGTATCAGGTGCATCAAACCAGCCAAATGCTTTGCGGGTTGGATGAATAGGGAGTTTAAGGGCTGGTAAGAGTTTCGATACCCAGGCACCTGCTGAAACAATGACTTTTTTTGCATAAAAAACATTGTTTTCTGTTGAAATTTTTATCGTATTTTGATCTTCTCTGGCAATATGCTGAACTGGTGTATTTGTTATTAATTCTGCACCATTTTTAATAGCAATTTCTTTATAGGCCTTAATGGCATTATCACTATAGATTAAACCTGATTCTGCCTCAAAACATCCAATAAAATGATCTGGTATGGAAAAGCCAGGCCATCTTTCTTTTACTTCTTTGTTATTTAAGATCTCTAAGGGCAATTCGTATTTCTTAGCAGCGGCAATTGTTTCTTGAAGAAATTCAGAGTCTTGCGGACCTAGTCCAAGAACACCTGTTTTTTCAAAGATCTTATAGGCTGTTTGCTCTTCTAATTCCTCCCACAATTGCTGGGCGCGTTTTACTAATGTTACGTATTGTCTTCCTTCGCCATATGCATGTCGAATCATACGGGTATCTCCGTGATGACTCGCCTGATTATGTGGTGGATCGAAAGCATCAATTAATACAGTATTTACTTGTTGTTGGGCTAAAAAGGCGCCGGCAGACATTCCCATTGTACCAGCACCGATAATCGCTACGTCAAAATAAGCTTCTTTTTTCAAGTGCATTCTCTCCATTCTATTATTCTATATTGCATGCCCTAATAATAGTTTTCATTTAGGAATCTCAATTGTAAAAACTAAAAAGTATTTGACAATAGTAGTAATATTAAATATTATCATAATATACAAAAAATGAATATCTTATCACGAGAGACTGAGGGACAGGCCCTGTGACGTCCAGCAACCATCATTTTATGAAAGGTGCTAAATCCTGCAGAGTCATTCTGAGAGATAAGGTTTAGATAAAAAGCCTCTTTCTGATTGAAAGAGGCTTTTTTGTTTTTTTACACTGTTTCTGTTTGTTTGTATTGTTAATGGAATTTATATAGGATTAACTATTTATCAATCATAAATTCTCATTCAATTATAATAATAAAATTATTTAAAGGAGTTTTAAAAGATGAAAATGAAATCTCGTTTATTGTTATCAAGTGTTATACTAGTAGGTTTGTCAGGAATATTAAATGGTTGTTCTACTAAAGAAACAACAACAGCAGATGGAACTGAGGATAAAGTAATCCTAGTCGGAACACAAAATGATTACCCTCCTTTCGCTTTTGCTGATGAGAATAATGAACTTACAGGATATGATATCGATGTAGTGAAAGAAGTTGATAAAAGGTTAGATGGTTATACATTTGAGTTTGTTGCAACACCATGGGATAGTATGTTTCTTGCCCTAGAGTCAAATAAAATTCAGGCTGTTGCAGACCAGGTAGCAAAAACGCCAGAGCGTGAAGAAAAGTATCTGTTTACAGATGAGTCATATTTTGCCGCAGAGACAGTGATTGTTGTAAAGTCAGGTCGAACAGATCTTCAAACATTAGAAGATTTAGAGGGGAAAAAAGTTGGAGCTTTAGCTGGTGATTCATACACATTATTGTTAGAAGAACATAATAAGAAAGCTGAAAAAGATATTATCTTGAAATATAGCGAAAGTGGAACTCCTTCAGAAATCTTACAAGATGTACAAAATGGACGTGTGGATGCTTATGTTAATGATCCGATTATGATCAATTCAGTGATGAAAAAATATGAGTTAGATTTAGAAGTTGTAGGGAACCCTTTAGTAAATGATCAAATTGGGATTGTTTTTAAGCAGGGGGAGCAAGGTGAGGAGTTAAAAGCATTAATTGATACAATCTTAAAGGAACTAAAAGAAGACGGTACATTAGCTGACCTTTCAGTAAAATGGACTGATGGAGAATACATCCCTGAATAAGGTTGGAGAAGGGAAGACGAAATGGAAAACTTATTAGACATCAATTTTTTAATAGAAAGCTTTCCTACGATTATTTCACGATTACCTATTACGATTGGGATCGCCGTAGGTTCATTGATTATTAGTTTATTAATTGGGCTCACTACAGCTCTTATCAAGATCTATCAAGTACCTGTATTAAAAACATTTACAACTTGCTATATATCTTTTATTAGGGGAACTCCTCTCTTAGTGCAGATTTATCTTGTGTTTTATGGAATACCGAAAGTGATCTATTTCTTTCAAACAGAATACGGTTGGCTTCAACATATAGATGTAAATATTATTCCACCGGAAATATATGCATTATTGGCCTTTTCTATTAATCTAGGTGCCTATTTATCTGAAACGATAAGGTCAGCGATTGAATCCGTTGATCGTGGTCAGTTTGAGGCGGCTAGAGCAATAGGAATGAGTCCAACACAAATGATGCTTAAAATTATATTCCCTCAGGCTTTAGCAGTGGCAATCCCTAATCTAGGTAATATGTTTATAAGTACAATTAAAGATACTTCTTTAGTATTTATTATTGGTGTTATTGATATCATGGGACAAGCCAAAATTCTTGGTTCTCGTGGATTAGCCTTTTTCGAAGTCTATATAGCCGTTTCGATTGTATATTGGATTGTTTGTATAGTAGTTGAGAGATTGTTAGTACTAGTAGAGAAGAGAGCCCGAAGATATGAAAGAGGGGTTATCTCATGATCAAAGTGGAAAATATCCATAAATATTTCGATCAACAGCATGTGTTAAAAGGCATCGATTTTTCCGTGAACAAAGGAGAGGTTGTCTCTATTTTGGGGCCAAGCGGTTCCGGAAAATCTACATTGTTACGTTGTATTAATTTCTTAGAACAACCTACTAGTGGGATTGTTGAAATTAGCGGAAAAAGAGTAAATGTAGAAACAGCAAAAAAAGCAGATGTCCAGTCTTTAAGATTATCAACAGGAATGGTCTTTCAACAATATAATTTATTTAAAAACTTAACTGTGTTACAGAATGTAATGGTAGGCTTAACGAGTGTTAAGAAGGTAAGCACCATTGAGGCAAAGAAGATAAGTACAGATATCCTTGAAAAAGTGGGTCTTCAAGATCGATTAAATCACTATCCAGTACAGCTCTCAGGTGGACAACAACAAAGGGTTGGTATTGCTCGGGCACTTGCACTCAATCCAGAAGTTTTATTGTTTGATGAGCCGACTTCTTCGCTTGATCCTGAGTTGGTTAGTGAAGTATTAACCGTTATAAAAGATGTGGCAAAGGAAGGCAATACAATGCTGATTGTGACACATGAGCTTAATTTTGCACGTGAAATTTCTGATCGAGTTATTTTTATGGAAAACGGTATTATTATTGAAGAGGGAACAGCTGAACAACTCTTTAATCATCCACGTGTTGAAAGAACGAAGCAATTTTTAAGTAAAGCAAACAAAAACTAAATGTAAAATTTTATAACGAGTTTGGATTTTGAAGGAGGTAAAGAAGTGAACCCAATTGAACAAATATTGAATAACTATCCTTTGATCATTCTTGATGGAGCAATGGCTACAGAGCTTGAGAATGTTGGATGTAATTTAAATGATCGTTTATGGTCAGCAAAAATATTAATGGAAAATCCGGAATTAATTAAGAGGGTTCATCTAGATTACTTTGAAGCGGGTGCGGATTGTGCCATAACGGCTAGCTATCAAGCAACTGTTGAAGGTTATAAAGAAAGAGGCTTGACTGGGGAAGAGGCAATTGGGTTAATAAAAAAGTCTGTTCAACTTGCAGCAGAAGCTCGTGACGAATTTTGGACAGGGTTAAATGATAAGTCTAATAGGCCAAGGCCGTTAGTTGCTGCTTCGGTAGGTCCATATGGCGCGTTTCTTGCAGATGGCTCTGAATATCGTGGAGATTATTCTTTGAATGAGGATGAATTAGTAACCTTTCATAAAGAACGAATAAGGGTATTGGTTGAAGCGGGTGCAGATCTTTTAGCATGTGAAACAATCCCTTGTCTGTTAGAAGCTAAAGCAATTACAAGGGTACTTAAGGAATTTCCGGGGGTTTATGCATGGTTCAGTTTCAGTGCTAAGGATGACTACCACATAAGTAGTGGAGAGAAGGTTTCTAGCTGTGCGGAATGGTTAGATAGAGAAGAGCAAGTTGCAGCGATCGGCATAAATTGTTCATCTCCACATATTATAGAGGCATTAATAAAAGAAATAAAAAGTCGAACTTCTAAACCTATCATTGTCTATCCTAATTCGGGTGAAGTATATGATCCAGCGAGTAAGACATGGAGTGATGAGTCTTTGACAAATCATTTTACCTCTAATACCTTACGCTGGTATGAAGCTGGTGCCCAAATCATCGGAGGTTGTTGTAGAACTAATCCGGAGGACATTGCTACCATAAGTAGCTGGGCACGTAAATGATGTAGTATTTAATAATAGGATTGGGGTCAACCCTCCATAACGAGAGGCTGCCCCTCCTTTTATCGTTCAGACTTTTTTGAATGTTTAGGATAACTCTTAGAGCTCAGTATCATAAACTAAAGAAACATTTGCTGTTAATAAGCAAATGTTTTTTTCGATTAACTACCTCTTCTATATGTGACTGATTTTTACAATTCTATATACTGTCCCTCTGAAATCTGAAAATAATCAATAGTGCCTACAGGAAGTTCTAACACAGAATGTGCTCCTGACACTGGAGATACTATCCTCCAAGGCTTTAATCCTCTAACCAATTTCACTACTTTATACTCCTTATCCAAAAATATAACGTCAATTGGAAAAAACATAAAGCACATATGAATAGAGTTACAAGGTAAAATCCAAAGGCCTTCTTGATTTAAAGGGTTAATGCGGAACATTAATCCTTTAAGCCTTGAGAAAAAAGTGCTAGCTTTTCTGATAGAGTAGGGTATTGTTCGATATATGAAACTTTCCGAATCTAATCTAGTTTGTGACATAAAGTGATTCCCCCTTATTTAATTAGACACTTTATATTAAGTATATAGGATGGATAAGTTGTACTCAATAAAGAATTTAGTCGAATTATATCGAATAATTAATTAAAAATACGTTAAAAAAAGTATTTACATGTTCTTTATAAAGAATTAATATATAAGTACAAGGTGTTCATTATATAGAACAAAAAAGATTTATAATGAACGATTTGAAAAAACTATTAGGAGGAAAAAAGATGTTAAACAAAATGAGAGTATTAATTAAGGAAGAACAAGGTCAGGGGTTGTCAGAATATGGATTAGTATTAGCTGGAGTAGTAGTTGTTGTAGCGGCAGCAGTCATACTTTTACAAGCTGAGATTACAACTTTATTCACAAATATATTACCATAAGCCAGATAAAAGGGAGGTAAGTGCCCTGCTTAAAAAAGCAGGGCTCTACTTTTAAAAAGAAGGTGTGTTCTTTTGTTCATTTATCCAATTTTATTTATTGCATTATTCATATCATTTATTACAGATATAAAAGAAAGAAAGATCTTAAATATTATTACACTTCCAACAATCCTATATGGAGTCATTTATCATTCTATTGCTAACGGGTGGAGTGGTTTTTTATTTAGTGGGTTCGGTTTTGTGGTTGGCTTTGGACTTCTGTTAATTCCGTTTATATTAGGAGGGATGGGAGCAGGCGATGTAAAGCTAATGTCAGCAATTGGCTCCTTAATGGGGGCAATGTTTATCATGAAGGCATTTGTCTATATATCCATTATTGGTGGGGTGATTTCCTTGTTTTTAATTATAAGAAATCGAGGATACCTTGATACGGTTAAGAATGTCGGTATTATGGTGCCATCATTAAAAGATAGTCAGGGAAATATTACTCTAAACGAAAAAAGCAAAGACAAAATAGTATTTCCATATGGAGTACCTATAGTATTAGGAACTGTATTAACAATTATTTGGGGTGGAGTGTAGTGAAAAAACAGAGCGGACAATCACTTGTAGAATTTGCATTGGTACTACCAATGTTGTTATTTCTCTTGTTTGGAATCGTTGATTTCGGTCGAGTATTTCATGCTTATTTAACCGTTGATCATGCTGGACGTGAGGCAGCAAGAGCTGCCAGCATTGGTAGTGCCGATGTTGTGGATGTAGCAGTGGCAAATGGTGCAAGCATTAACCTTACAGCTTCCCAGGTTGCCTATACAACATCTGGAGGGGAAGCACAAATTATCATTACATATCCCATGACGTTTATAACGCCTGTAATTGGCTCTCTTTTTAGTCCTTATAATTTAACAAATACAACCATTATGAGGATAGAATAACTATGAAAAAGATAATGTCAATTATACTTCGTAATCAAACAGGGAATGTAGTATTAGTAGTCGCACTTTCAATGGGGTTTCTTATGGGAGCTACTGCGCTTTCCGTTGATGTAGGAAAAGTTTACTCCGAGAAGGCCTCTCTTCAAAAAGCACTTGATGCAGCTGTACTTGCTGGAGCTCAAGTAATTCGAAATAGTGAGGCACAGGCAATTACTGTGGCCAAGGAATTATCGCAAAAAAACTCTTATCCGTTGGAGAATAGTCAATTTACTACAACAAGTGATTCTATTAAAGTAGCAGAACAAGTAACTGTTCCTATGACGTTTTTAAGTATTCTTGGTATAGAAAATATAGAAGTAACTGCATCAGCACGAGCAGTTGTTGCTCCTTTACAAACGGGCAGGGGTATCACTCCAATTGCTGTGGAAAAGGATTCTATTCCTAATGGTACAGAGTTAAAATGTGCTAATACAGGGAATGCCAGTGGGAACTGTGGCTATCTTGCATTGGGTGGAAGTGGTGCCAATGAGTTAGCAAATGGCATATTAAATGGTTCCGAAGTTTCAGTTGGTAGTTTGCAATCGGTTGTTACAGAGCCTGGTCAAAAGTGGGGTCCAGTAAAAAGTGCTTTTCAAGAGTTAATAGATCGTGATGCAAATAAACCACATTGTCAAGATCCTGCGACAGCAGATAATACATGTTCGCGTGTAATCTATGTAATGGTTATTGATTCTTGGGATGATGCTCAGGGAAGGGACACAGTTCCTGTTGTGGGGTTAGCGGCATATTGGGTAGAAGATATATTAGAACCTAAACGAATTGTAGGGAAATTCATAAAGACAATAACTGCGGGTGAGATAGGTTTGACTGGTTCAGAGTTTAGTTTATATGGTGTAAAGTTGGTTGAGTGAAAAATAGTAGGTACGCCTAGGAGGACTTTATGAGGACAAAACGTATTTGGATGTGGTCGTTTATTTTTGGTGTGACTGCGGCATTATTTGCTTATGTGGTAATGTCTGATGCAACTGTTGAACCAGCCTCCACGGTTGTAACAGCAGAATTGAAGTCAGCTGTAACAGAAGAGGAGAAAGAAGAAATTGATAAAAATTTTCCTAATCCAATAATTCCAGTAAGTGAAGGGAAGCGGGCAATCTCTTTAAGGGCTGCAATGGAACAAGGGGTTTCTGGATATATAAAGTCTAGCTCCCATGTTGATATTATTGCTTATGAATCTACTAAAGATGAGCAAACAAATAAAGAATATCGGACTGCAGTTTTAATTTTACAAAATGTGAAAGTTCTAGGGACTGGAAAAGCAGCTGATGGTGAAGAGGAAGCCCTTAGATATGAAATGGTTACGGTTGAAGTAACGCCTGAAGAAGGAGTCTTACTTAGTTTGGCCTCAAGAGATAAAGACGGTTTTTATTTTATGTTACGTAATTCAGAGGATCAATCCGTGAAAAAAGAAAAGGTACAACAAACAAGAGAAATGATTAAGGAAGGAGAATCCGAATAATGCAATGGTTATATTTTTCAGATACCAATTCACCAGCAGAGGCAATTGAAATTGCTCTTAGTAAAAGAAAACATACATTGCTCACTATTTATCAATTAGAGGATTTAAGTAATCAATTAAGTCAAATAGAATTTCCTGTTTTATTTTTAAAGGCTAATACGGTTTATAATGTCTATGATTTAGCAAAAGAACTTTCAACTACATATCCACACGCTTACTTAATTTTAATCGTTCCAGATAATATGGAAAATATTAAAAAGGCGATGCATGTAGGGGCTTCCAATCTTCTTAGGATTTCAGCAGATTCTGAGGAAAGAGAGGAGGTAATTAAGCAAGCAGAAGGGTTTATGAATTATAGAGAAAAGAAAGATAATGGTTCAGTTTTTAGGATTGCTAAAAATAGTAAGGTAATTTCTATTTGTAGCCCAAAAGGAGGAAGTGGTCGTACGACAGTAAGTGTTAACCTGGCAGCGGCTCTTGCCAAACAAGGTAAAAAGGTAATCGTAGTAGATGGTAATTTACAATTTGGTGATGTAGCAATGTACATGGATTTAAATCCAAAATTAACCATTTACGAATGGGTAAAAGAAGGATATGAACACAATAATTTTGCAATTGATAAGTATGTAATGACACATAAATCGGGAGTATCAATTTTAGCGGCACCACCAAGACCAGAATTCTTTGAAATGATCACAGATGTCCATCTAAGGACTGCAATTAAAGAATTAAAAAGACTATGTGATGTGATTATCATTGATGCTCCTTCCTACTTATCTGAAGTTCTTCTTAGCTGCCTAGAAATGTCAGAAGATATTCTATTATTACTATCAAATGATTTACCAGTCCTAAAGAGGAATAAATTATTTTTAGAGACTCTAGAAACTTTTCAGCAAAGTGAAAAGGTTAAACTTATAATGAATCAAGATCCGAAAAACAAAAAGCTTGAATTTAAGAAAATAGAACAAATCATGGGTAAGGAGTTCTTTTTCCAATTACCTTATCAAGAGACAATTGTAAATAATTCGATAAGTAGTGGAATACCTTTTGTATTATCTCATACAAGGAGTCCAATATCTAAAGGAGTTCTAATGTTAGCGAATAAAATCTTAGTTAGTCAGGTGGATCCAATAATTGAACCAAGAAGTAAGAGAGCTATCGCATATTAATTAGAAAAAGGTGGTGAAAGCATGTCATTATTTAAACAAATAGATAAGGAGAAAGTAGTCAAAAACCATCTTACAGAAAAGAAGGCAATTAAAGTTATAAAATCAGTGGATTATCGTGAACTGGAAATGAAACTTCATACTCACCTAGTCGAGGAATTAAAAAAGTTGCTAAATAGTAATGTAGAAGAAGAGAAAAGAAAGATTAAAGACCTTGGAGAGGCTTTTATTAGTCAAGAGGGTGGTCGTTTAACATTCGAGGAAAAAAAACAACTAATTGAAGATGTTCAACATGATTTATTAGGATACGGCCCAATAACTCCATTACTAGAAGATCCAACTATATCAGAGGTGATGGTAAATGGCCCATTAGATGTGTACTATGAACAAAACGGAAAACTGATAAAAAGTAACTTATTATTTAGAGACGATGAGCATGTCAGTCGGATAATTGAAAAGATAGTATCTCCTATTGGTCGTCGTGTAGATGAGAGTTCTCCAATGGTTGATGCTCGACTGCCAGATGGTTCACGGGTAAATGCTATCATTCCACCTCTTTCTTTAAAGGGTCCATCTTTAACAATCCGTAAGTTCTCTGACACTCCCTTTACAATACATGATTTGGTACAATTCGGCACATTAAGTGAAGAAATGGGAAAATTTATAGAAATGTCTGTAAAGGCAAGACTTAATATTTTTATTAGTGGGGGAACTGGATCTGGAAAAACATCTTCATTAAACGTATTATCCTCGTTTATTCCTTCTGATGAGAGAATTGTAACAATTGAAGATGCAGCTGAACTTAGACTTACACAGGAACACATCGTTTCATTAGAATCTCGACCACCTAATATTGAAGGAAAGGGTGAGATTTCAATCCGTGATCTAGTGAGGAATGCACTCCGTATGCGTCCTGACCGAATAGTAGTAGGTGAGGTGCGCGGTGCAGAAGCACTAGATATGCTTCAGGCCATGAACACTGGGCATGATGGAAGTTTAAGTACTGGACATGCTAACTCACCACGCGATATGATTGCTCGATTAGAGACCATGGTTCTTATGGCGGGATTTGATTTGCCAGTCCGTGCTATACGTGAGCAAATAGCTAATGCAATCGATTTAATTGTTCAGCAAGTTAGAATGAAGGATGGATCTAGGAAAATTACTCATATAACGGAAGTCCTGGGAATGGAAGGAGAAACCATAGTATTACAAGATATATTCATATATAAAGAGAAAGGTTTTTCTCTAGAAGGAAAGATTGAAGGGAAATTTATGTCAACAGGTATTAGACCTAAAGTCTCAGATCAATTAGAAGTAAATGGCTTTATATTACCATCATCTTGGTTTAATGGAGAGTGGTAGAATGGATGAATTATTAAAAGCATTTTGTGTGTTTGTCATCGTAACCATTCTCTTCTTTTTAATTGCATCTATATATAAGAAGAAAAGTCATTTTAATCGAAGAGTTAATGCATATATCCCCATTGAAGTGGTGGAAAATAAAAATGAGAAAAGAAATAAGGAAAGTTTTCTAAAAAAGCAAGTCGCAATATTATCAAGATCTTTTAAAGGATTACAATTTAATAAGAAAAATGAAATATTATTACAACAGGCCGGTAGTTCATTAAAGCCCGAAGAGTTTTTTGCTTATCGGATATTAGGGGCGTTGACTTCCGGATTGTTATGTACCGTAATCGGGGTTCAATGGTTTATTAGTTTGATTGGTATTTTGATAGGGTTTACAGTACCAGTATTGTTGATGAAACAACGAAGGAAGAAGAGATTACAGTTACTTCCACTGCAATTAATCGATACCTTAGGTATGATGTCAAACTCAATGAGGGCAGGATTTAGTTTTATACAAGCTCTACAGTTGGCAGCAAGGGAAATGCCAGATCCATTAGGTCCTGAATTCGATCGTTCAATTCGTGAAATAAGTCTTGGGATTCCAATGGAAGAGGTCTTTGAAGGACTTATTCACCGTTTACCCAATAAAGAATTGGAAGTAGCGTTGCAAGCGATGATTGCTCAACGAAAAAGTGGTGGGAACCTGGCAGAATTGTTAGAAACAATGGAAGATACCATCAGAGGTAGAGTTAGAATTCTAGCAGAACTGAACACATTAACAGCACAGGGGAAAATGTCATCCTGGATTATTACTTTACTTCCAATAGTACTAGGAGTGTATCTATACTTAATAAATCCTGAATATTTTATGCCGTTAATTTCTAACCCTTTAGGAATTGCCTTACTTGTTACAGCTATAATATTTGTCATTTTGGGATGGTTTTTAATACAAAAGATTGTCCAAATTGAGGTGTAATTGATGCTTACTTTATTTTTTTTAATAGCTACTGCTATCTTTTTTATGTTAATTTTTGCTGCTATATCATTTACCATTTTTGGTAAGAGGATTTCTTTTGAAAAGAAAGTAGAAGATTACTTCCAATTAACCAGTTCTATGAGAGAAACTGAAAAGAACAAAATGGCAAATTTAAATAAAAGACATTCATCTTGGGTTAAGGACTTATGGAAGCAAGGAATTGAACAAATGGAGAAGAAAACGCCAGCAATCGAGCGGAAAAATTTAACTCGCCTAATCCGAGATGCTGGGTTATCTTCTAAAGTAACAGCAGTTGAGTTTAGGCTAATCCAAATACTAATTAGCTTAGGTGGAGGCTTTCTTGTATTGGTACTTTTTACTCCTTTAGCAGATAAAAAACCGATGATCTTTATACTGGCATTTGCAATAGGCTTTCTTGGTTTGAGGTACCCACTATTTTTTCTAGCTAAGAAAAAGACAATGCGTATTAAAGAAATAAATAAGGATATGCCTGATTTCTTCGATACAGTAAATCTATTAATTGAAGCAGGAGTGGGATTAGATTCTGCTTTAGCAACAGTTTGTAGAAAGAAGAGAGGACCTTTATCTGAAGAGTTTCTTGTTGCACTTGATGATATGAAACGAGGAAAAACAAGAAGAGAAGCCTTTTACGAGCTTAAAATGAGAGTGGCATCAGAAGCTCTGCAAAGTGTATTGACATCTTTAATTCAAGCAGACCAATTAGGTGTAGGAATGGCAAAAGTACTTAAAAGTCTGACCACAAGAATTAGAGAACAAAGACGAGAGGCTGCTAGAGAGCAGGCAATGAAAGCACCAGTAAAAATGCTATTTCCAATGATTCTGTTTATTTTCCCTTCATTATTTATCGTTGTATTAGGACCATTGATTGTTAAATTAGCCATGGGTGGACTCGGAGGATAATGAAGGCAATAGACTTGAAAAAATGGAAGAATAAAAAAATTACTATAGTCTGTAATACTTACAAGGCACCGGTGTAAATTACCAGTGCCTATTTTATTTAACTAACGAAGGTGATCCTTACCTAAGAATACATTTTCAATTTATTATGGTGTCGACCTATCGGTATAACAGAAGGAGAGCCTGAAATAGGGTCTGGTATTACAGTGCAACGAAGACCAAAAATGTCTTCAATCAATGTGCTTGTAATAACTTTCGAAGGCTTTCCCTCTGAGACAAGTTTACCTTTATGAAGGGCAAAGATATGGTCTGCATAACGTGCAGATAGGTTGATATCATGAAGAACCATAACAATTGTTGTTCCGTGTATTCGGTTAAGATCTGTTAGAAGGTCAAGAATTTCTACTTGATAGGTAATATCTAAATAGGTTGTCGGTTCATCAAGGAACAAAATATCTGTTTGTTGTGCCAGAGCCATCGCAATCCATACACGCTGTCTTTGTCCACCTGAGAGCTCATCAATATTTCGATCTGCAAATTCAGTGATATTCATAATCTCCATTGCTTCAGCAACAGCTTCATAATCCTGTTTTGTCCACCCTTTTAGAAATGTTTGGTGTGGATACCTTCCTCGTCCAACTAAATCTGAAACGGTTATCCCCTCAGGAACAATTGGTGACTGAGGTAAAAGACCTAACGTGCGTGCCAACTGTTTTGGTGGAATTTTAGTAATGGGCTTTCCGTCCAATGTAACTTGCCCAGAAGTAGGTTTAATAAGTCTCGCCATAGTTTTAAGTAGTGTTGATTTACCACACCCATTAGCTCCAATAATGATGCTTATTTTATTACTTGGAATGGATAGATTCACATCATGGAGAATGGTTTGATTATCGTATCCAGCAGTGATTCCTTCAGATTGAAAAGTATGTGTCGCTTTCACTATAAATCTCCCTTTCGATTCATTCGAATTAGTAAATAGATCAAGTAAGGCGCCCCAAGAATGCCTGTGATGACACCTACAGGGTATCTAGTAACGAATGCGAATTGTCCAATAAGATCTGATGCTAAAACTAAGATGATTCCAACAAGACCTGCTGGGATAATGTTCGAAAATCCCACACCAACCAGTCTATTTGCGATAGGTCCAGCAAGGAATGCAACAAAGGCGATGGGTCCTGTTGTAGCGGTAGCTAACGCAATGATAAGTACAGAACTGATTAGCAGAATCAGTCTTGTCTTATCTGTATCAATTCCGAGTGAAGTTGCTGCTTGCTCTCCAAGCTCTAGTATATCTAATCGTTTCCCAAGTGCGATGATGATAGGTAAGAGTATAAGAACTGTAATGATAAGAGGATATAGATTTTCCATTTTTGAACCATTTAGACTACCACTTAACCATCTCATTGCAGTAGGAAGATCTTGTTGCTTCCCAATCAGTAGTAAATAAGAAATGACTGCATTGAGCATGGCCTGTATTCCTATTCCTATTAATATTAATCTACCTATAGAAAAAGAAGAGCCCTTTGATAATAGAAAAATAATGAACACTGTAGCAAGTCCGCCAATAACAGAAGCAACAGAAACAAATGCATGACTTGCATGAAGAACAATGATACAAAAAACAGCTGCTGCACTTGAACCAGCTGTTATTCCAATTACATTTGGATTTGCTAGTGGATTGCGTAACATGGTCTGGAATACATAGCCTGAAACACCGAAAGCAAATCCAGCAAATAAACCTGCAACCATTCTCGGGAAGCGGAGCGTACCTATTGTAAATGTTGCACCTTTGACCTCTTCACCGAGTAGTACACGAATGACATCCTGAACGGGATAAATTGTATTCCCTAGCATAAGCATTGTACAGCAAAGGGCGAAAGCAAGGAGTGTAAGTATGGAAGTCATGACGATAAAATGACGACGTCTCTTTAGTCTACCTTTCATAATAAGATTCATAGATTCATTCATCATAACGACCGCACTTTCGCTTTCATAGTTAGTAAGATTAAGATAGGAGCCCCAATAAACGCTGTAACTACACCAACTTCAAGTTCCCCTGGTTGACCGAGAAGTCTACCACAAACATCTGATATGATTAAAATAATCGCACCCGAAAGAGCTGACATAGGTATAATATAGCGTAAATCAGGACCAATTACGAGCCTCATTACATGGGTCGCTAGTAAACCAATAAAGCCAATAGGTCCTGCTAAAGCAGTTGCGACACCACATAACAGAACACCACCAAAAGCAGCAATAAGTCTAAGTGTGCCAGTTCGTACGCCTAAACCAGTAGCAACCTCATCACCTAATGCGATTGCATTAAGTGCAGGCGCTGCGAATAATGCGATTAGCAATCCTACAATAAGAAATGGAATAAAGATAGAGATTGAATCCCAGTTGCCTGAACCAACGCTACCTACCTGCCAAAATCTAAATTGATCCATAACGTTTGAGCGAGGAATCATGATTGCCATTACGAGAGACGATAATGCAGCACTTGTAGCAGCACCCGCTAAAACGAGCTTAAGGGGCGTGGCACCGCCACTCCCCATTGAACCAATTCCGAATACAAAAATGGCAGTTATGACCGCTCCTACTAATGCAAACCAAATGTATTGACTAGCTGAACCAATATTAAAAAAGGAAATTCCACAAACGACAAATAGTGCCGCACCTGTGTTAACTCCTAGTATGCTAGGATCTGCAATGGGATTACGAGTGACAGATTGCATGAGAGCCCCAGAAACTCCTAATGCTGCACCACACATCATACAAAATACAGTTCTAGCAATTCTTTGGCGAACAACATTTGCTCCGTGGGATTGTACATCAGGATGGAATAAACCATTAACTAGTTCAGTCCATCCTACTGTACGAGATCCGAAAGCGAGAGAAGCCAACACACTTAATCCGAGTAAAACAATAGAAAGGATTAAGACTTTTATAAAGTTCTTCGGAATAAATAACTGTTTATTTTGTGAAACGGAAGTAGTAACCATTTACTTAACTTTGCTTACAGCTTCTGAGAGAAGATTTAAGTACTCATCAATTGTAGCTTCAATAGAAAGCGTACTTGGAGTTCCTGCTGCTGCAAGTGGAGTATTATCTTCAATAATTACAACAGAGCCTCTTTCTACAGCTGGAATTTTTCCGTAAATTGGGTCAGCTTGTAGAGTTGCAAGTGTATCTGCATTTCCGTATGAAACGAATAGGTCAACATCATTAAGCATGTCTGAATTCTCAGAACTTACTTCTAAGAAGAAGCTACCATCAGTCATTTGACTTGTAATAGTTTCAGGGTATTCCATTCCTAATTCTTCAGTAAGAAATCCACCACGTGGATCTTCCGGTGAGTAAATGTAAAACTTAGAAAGATCAGCAGCATTGATACTTACGAATGCAGCTTTTTTACCTTTAAGCTCAGGAAATTCATTTGCTTTCTCTTCAATTAATTTTTCTGTATCAGCAATAAGTTGTTTACCTTCTTCTTCCATGCCCATACCCATTGAATTGAATGTAACTTGTTCACGCCATGAAGCTACCCAAGGAGTAGTTTGATAGGCAACAACTGGAGCGATTTCACTTAATGTATCATATTCCTCTTGAGTAATACCTGAGTATGCTGCAAGAATAACATCTGGATTAGCATCAGCAATGGCTTCAAAATCTAAACCATCAGTATCTTGGAAAATATTTGGGTTTTCTTCACCAAGTTCCTTAATTTTTTCGGCAGTCCAAGGTAACATTCCACTTCCATCTTGAACACCATAGTTTGCAGCTGAGAAACCTACAGGTACAACACCAAGTGCAAGAGCAACGTCATGGTTTGACCATGCAATAGTAGCAACGCGTTCAGGCTTTTCTTCAATTGTCGTTTCACCTAATGCATGCTTGATGACAATTGGATATTGAGATTCTACTTCTTCATTACCTGTTTCCGTTTTCGTTTCTTCTTTAGAAGCTGGTTCTTCTGAACTAGAGTCTTGATTAGAACAACCGACTAATGCAGTCAGTAGAAATGCAATTAGTAATGTAGTAATTAGTGAGAATTTTCGCTTTAAGTTCATTTTGTATGTCCTTCCTTATCTCGAGTTTATTTGATAATAATTATCATTATCATAAGTCCTGTTGGAAGGGTTGTCAATACATAATTGATTATGAAACTCAGTTGATAAATAACATTTAACAACTTACAAGAACGTGGTAGGCTAAAAAAAGAGGTATACTGTTAGTAAGATGCTCGTAAAAGTAGGAGGATGAAAATGAAGGTTTTATTTATTGGTGGTACAGGTTTGATTAGTAGTGCAGCTTCAAAATTGGCGGTTCAGCGAGGTGTTGAACTATACCTCCTAAATCGGGGAAACCGGAATGCATTTGTTCCAGAAGGGGCAAAGGTCATTAGAGGGGATATTAATAACCGAAGTGAAATGGAAGCGCTACTAAAAGATCGGTTTTTTGATGTAGTTGTTAATTGGATTATCTTTTCACCAGAGGAAGTGGAAAGAGATATTCAATATTTTACAGGCAAAACGAATCAATATATCTTTATTAGTACGGTGGCTACATACCAAAGACCACCTAGTTATTACATTGTTGATGAATCAACACCACAGCATAATCCAATATGGGATTATGCAACAAACAAAATTGCCTGTGAGGAAAGGTTAATAAAGGAATATAAGGACAATCATTTTCCCATGACAATTGTTCGTCCTTCCCATACCTATGGAGAGACATCCATCCCTTTTGCAGTTACAAGTGGGGCACACCCATGGACACTTATTGATCGGATCAAGAAAGGGAAGAAAGTGATTGTCCCTGGAGATGGAACTTCTTTATGGACAATTACGCATAATACCGATTTTGCCAAGGGGCTAGTGGGCTTATTAGGTAATCCAGAAGCGATAGGAGAAGCATTTCATATTACCTCTGATGAAGTTAAAACTTGGAATCAATACCTTCATATAATTGGTCAAGTACTTGGTGTAGAACCCAAGGTCGTTCATATGACATCAGAGTGTATTTCATTGTTTTTACCAGAAATGAAGGCACCATTATTTGGTGATGCTTCTAATAGTTATATCGTTGATAACACCAAGATTAAGAGGTTTGTTCCAGATTATAAAGTAACTAAAACTTTTGAGAGTGGTATTAAACAATCAATCGCCTATTTTGAAAATAACCATGAGAAGCAGACGATCGATGAGGATCTTAATGCAAGAATGGATCAGTCAATTGCAACCTATGAGGGATTCTTATCAACTATAAAAACGACTTAAACACATAAAAAATAGAGGGGAATGGAATATCCCCCTCTTATAAACCAGATTTATGTTATCTATTAATTTCGGATGAGATAATCAAATGCACCTAAAGCAGCGGTTGCACCTGAACCCATGGAAATAATAATTTGGTTATAAGCACTATCTGTACAATCTCCTGCAGCAAATACACCAGGAATTGTCGTTGCCCCACGTTTATCAACGACAATTTCACCGATTCGATTTCTCTCAAGAGTGCCCTCTAACCATTCAGTATTAGGTACAAGTCCTATTTGAACAAACACACCTTGTAGTTCGACATGATGCTCTTCGCCTGTTTCGCGGTCGGTATAAGTGATACCAGTAACATTGTTCGTGCCAGTGATTTCTTTCGTAGCAGCGTTTGTTACGACTGTTACATTTGGTAAGCTATAAAGGCGTTTTTGTAGAACTTGGTCAGCCTTTAGCTCTGAAGCAAATTCTAAGACTGTGACATGTTTCACAATTCCAGCAAGGTCAATTGCAGCTTCCACACCAGAGTTACCCCCACCGATAACGGCTACGTCTTTTCCTGCGAACAATGGACCATCACAGTGTGGACAGTAAGCAACCCCCTTGTTTTTTAGTTCTTGTTCACCAGGAACATTCACATTTCTCCAACGAGCACCTGTTGAAATAATAACGGATTTACTCTTAAGAATTGCTCCGTTTTCAAGCTCAACTTCAAAAAGCTCTTTCTTTTCTAAACGTTTAGCACGCTGTAAGTCAATCACATCAATATTATACTCTTTTACATGTTCTTCAAGAGCTTGTGCAAGTTTAGGCCCTTCGGTTGCTTTGACACTGATAAAGTTTTCAATACTTAATGTGTCAAGAATTTGTCCACCAAAACGTTCTGCGACAATTCCTGTACGGATCCCTTTGCGTGCGGAATAAATGGCAGAACTTGCTCCAGCTGGTCCTCCACCAACAACGAGGACATCATAAGGTTCTTTATCTGCCAAATCATCAGCACTCAAGCCCTTACCTAACTTAGCAATAATTTCTTGGATTGAAATACGACCGCCATTCCAGAACTCTCCATTTAGGAATACAGCAGGTACGGCCATCACATTCTTACTTTCTACCTCGTCTTTAAATGCTGCCCCATCAATCATAGTGTGAGTAATGTTAGGGTTAAGAACACTCATGATATTTAATGCTTGTACAACATCCGGGCAGTTGTGGCAAGTAAGGCTGATATAGGTTTCGAAGTGATATTCACCATCAATTTTTTTAATCTGGTCGATTATACTTTGGTCAACTTTTGGAGCACGTCCACTAACTTGTAAAAGAGCCAGTACTAAAGAAGTGAATTCATGTCCTAAGGGTACACCAGCAAAAGTAATACCACTATCTTCACCGATACGATTAATACTAAAGCTTGGTGTTCTATTTAATTCCGTCTTCTCGACAGTGATTTTTGACGACATGGAAGCTAACTCTTGAACAAGAGCTAGCATTTCCTTTGAGATGTCGTCTGAACCTGCACTGACTTTAAGCAAAATATCGTTTTCTAATAGTTGAAGGTACTGATTTAACTGTGACTTTATTTGTGCATCCAGTGCCATTTTGTGATCGCTCCTTAAATTTTGCCTACAAGGTCAAGGCTTGGTTTAAGTGTTGCGCCACCTTCTTGCCATTTAGCAGGACAAACTTCTCCTGGGTTATTACGAACATATTGTGCTGCTTTAATTTTATTGATAAGTGTGCTTGCATCACGACCAATACCATCTGCATTAATTTCAACAGCTTGGATAATACCGTCAGGATCGATGATGAAAGTACCACGATCTGCTTGACCTAGTTCTTCAACTAACACATCAAAGTTGCGAGAAAGAACGTGTGCAGGGTCACCAATCATTGTGTATGTAATCTTACCAATTGCTTCTGATGAATCGTGCCATGCTTTATGTGTGAAGTGAGAATCTCTTGAAACTGAGAATACTTCAACTCCAAGCTCTTTAAGTGCAGGGTATTCATTTTGAAGGTCTTCAAGCTCAGTTGGGCAAACGAATGTAAAGTCTGCAGGGTAGAAGCAAACAACACTCCATTGACCTTTTAAATTTTCTTCTGTAACTTCGATGAAGTCTCCGTTTAAATAAGCTTGAGCTGTAAATGGTTGTACTTCTTTTCCGATTAATGACATATTAAATTCCTCCTAATTTTAAAACATATTACTAGCGCTGGATTGTCCACTTTAAATGTAAGCGTATCAATCTGTAGTAATTGCTTTTATATTGTAGTAATTATTATATAGGTTTAACTATTTTTGTCAAATGAAAAACTGGTATAATTTTGTGAACTTTAGCATACTAATAATCTTAAATTGTGGGTTATTTCATATTAAAAAGGTGCCAGGCACCACCATTTTTTTTAGTGATACCCTAGCACCTTATGGGCAAGTTTGTCATTAGTAAGTTTTATTTATAGAGTTCTAGTCTAAACTTGGGCCTCTAGTGAAACATCAATATTACCTCGAGTTGCTTTTGAGTATGGGCAGAAATTATGTGCTTTATGTACAAGATCCTCTAAAACAGACTTTTCTATACCCTTACCCTTTACTTCTAATGTAACTGCAAGTTTGTAGCCTCCATCAGTTTCATCCTTTAAGAAACTCACATGTGCTGTAACCTCTGAATCAAAGTTCACTTTTTCTTGACGTGCCATGAGCTGAAGGGCACCATCAAAACAAGCAGAGTAACCTGCAGCAAAAAGCTGTTCAGGATTTGTTGCATTTGTTAGTTCTTTTGCACGTGGACTCCCTGGCATTGCTAGGTCAATATCAATCACACCATCAGACGACTTTACATGGCCTTCTCTCCCACCTAATGCAGTAGCAGAGGCAGTAAATAAAATATTAGACATATAGATACACTCCTTTATATTTCTAGTTTTTTCAACTACTTTATAGTTACCCTTTACTCTATTTTTTAAACTTTATTATCTATTGG
The DNA here is from genome assembly GCF_900104555.1 of Litchfieldia salsa. Classification (GTDB taxonomy): domain Bacteria; phylum Bacillota; class Bacilli; order Bacillales; family Bacillaceae_L; genus Litchfieldia; species Litchfieldia salsa. Next base: position 287,411 of record NZ_FNJU01000004.1, on the reverse strand, counting down.
TTTAAATACGATATATTTGCTTGCAAAATAATTAAAAATCACGACAAAAACATTTGCGATCAATTTCGCAATCAAGCTATCCATTTGAAGGAGTCCTACAAGTAAAACCATTGTAAATATGTCGAGAATAAAGGATAGTAGGCGAAAGAAAATAAAAGATGTAAATTCTTTCATCACGGAGAATTTATCTAAATGATTACTATTAAATACATATAGCTTATTGGTGATAAAGGCAAAAGCCACTGATAGAATCCAAGCAAGAGAAGTTGCTATACGATAATCTAATCCAAACGTTTTATTAAATAACCAAAAACTAATAATGTTAATAGCTGTAGTTAGAATTCCAAAGATAAGATAATTGATGACTTCTTTTTTTATTTTCATATTGTCCCTCTGTTCATAGTGAGAAAGGTTTTATTTATAGTATTTCAAAATAAAGCTATCTTATAAATATTTATCTCATATACACTACAAAAAAAAATATACTACCCTAGAAAAGACATAATTAAAAGCTCAATCTGTCTTTTATTAGGTAGTATAATGTAGTCTTAAACAGATACTTTATATGGTTTCATTCTTTGTTTTAGGAAGAGTATTGGATGTCTTAATAATTCTGTCAAAACTTCCATGTTTCTCTTGGACTAATAGAAAAGCAACCCCACCGACAATACTTGGTATAGCAAAAGCCATAAATGCTTTTTGTGGTTCCAAATTGGTTGCTAGCAATAGGCCAATTATTAGTGGTGCTAAGATGGCTCCTATTCGACCAATTCCAACAGTCATGCTAAGCCCTGTTGTTCTCATTTCTTGAGGATAGAATTCAGATATATAAGGGTTGACTAAATTCTGTGTGCCACCTGTACATGCGCCTCCAATGGCAATTAGTACATATAACAAGAGAGTATTTGACGTGCTACTAAGAGAGATGAAGCATAAAGCACCAAGTAAAAACATACATAAGAGTACATTCCGATGCCCTATTCGATCCACTAGGTAACCACCAAGTAGAGATCCTCCAATTTGGCCAACTCCTAACACAAGACTAAATGATAGACTTGAAGAGATTCCAAACCCAGATCCCTGCATAATTTTTGGAAGCCAAGTATTTAGACCATAAATCATTAGAAGACAGCTAAATACTGCCATCCAAAAGGCTAATGTACTGATAAAACGATTGTCTGAAAATAATTTTTTGGCAGGAAAGCCTTTTGAACGTTCCTTAACGCTTGCATATTCAAAATCATCTGTTGCTTGATAGTCTCCTTTAGGATTAACCCGGTTTAGAATCTTTGCTATCTTATCACCTTGATTACGAAGGATATAGTAGGATAGCGACTCTGGAAATTGTTTAAGAAATAATGGTAGTGTCAGAAGGGGGATAATTCCTAACCAATATAAAAATCTCCAACCCAAACTCTCCATTAAATACATACCTGTAAGTGAAGCGATGATAGCGCCTATTGAATAACCACAATACATGGTTGCCACAATTAGTGCCCGATTTTTCTTAGGAGAATATTCCGTCATAACAGCAATGACTGCGGGCATAAGTCCACCCATTCCTAATGCAGCGATAAAACGCATAATTGTAAATACTAGAGAGTTCGGAGCTAACCCTGCTAAAAGCGAAAATACACTAAATAGCACCATACAGATGGCTAATATCTTTTTTCGACCAATTAAATCAGAAAGTGAACCAAGGAGAAAGGAGCCTAGCATCATACCGACTAATGTATAACTCCCGATTGCTCCTGCCTCAACGAGTGTTAGTTCATAATCCTGCATCATCAAGGGCAGGCCAATACCATAAAGGGCTATGTCAAACCCATCAAAGGCGATGGCATAAAAACACCAAAGAAAAACAAGTAAATGAAATTTATTAAACTTACTTTCAGCGATTACCTGGGAAGTCTGAACAATCCTCATTTTATTTCCAAACCTCTTTAGATAGTTGAACAACATGCTGAAGCTTTGACCATTGCTGTTCCTCAGTTAATAAATTACCTTCTTCCGTTGATGCAAATCCACATTGAGGACTTAAGCATAGCTGGGCTAAATCGACAAATTTTGAAGCCTCTTCAATCCGTCTTTTAATCACATCTTTACTTTCTAACTCACCGAATTTTGAGGTGATCAAGCCTAGAACAATATGTAAATCCGGACGATTTACAAAACGAAGAGGTTCAAATCCTCCTGAACGATCATTATCATATTCTAGGAAAAAGCCATCGATATTTAAGTGTCCAAATAATTGTTCTGCAATTGGTTCGTATCCACCTGAGGAAATCCATGTTGAGCGGAAATTTCCACGACAAATATGCATCGTGATTTTAAAATCAGCAGGACGATCAGCTAGTGCTTTGTTCAGGGTATCTAAATACATTTTTATTAAAAAGTCAGGGTTTTTTCCTTTTGCTCGCAGTTGTTCTCTTTGATCTTCAGAACATAAATATGCCCAAGAAGTATCATCAAGCTGTAGGTAACGACAACCAGCATCATAAAAAGCTTGTAGTGCTTTTTTATAGGTCAAAGCTAAATCATCAAAGAATTCTTGCTCATCTGGATAAACTGTTGGGTCAATTTCTCCACGGAAATGAAGCATACTCGGACTAGGAATTGTAAACTTAGCTACATGATCTCCAGCTACTTCATGAAGATACTTGAAGTCCTTTAACATTGGATGGTTGCCAAAGTCTAGTTTACTTGTGACTTTAATCGCACGAGACTTGGTTTGCTTTTGGTGGAATTGAATGCCATTACCTGACCAATAGCCATCAACCCCAACTAAGTTTTCAAGGAAATCGAAGTGCCACCAAGCTCGTCGAAATTCTCCATCAGTAACAGCCTGCAGGCCAACTTCCTTCTGCTTTAAGACAATTCTAGAGATTTCTTGGTCTTCAATCTGACGTAATTGTTCTAAAGAAATCTCACCAGAGGCGCTTTGTAAACGTGCGTTTTTAATAGCATCTGAACGTAATAGACTTCCTACTTGATCTGCACGAAAAATCGTTGAATTTGTTTTATTAAGTGTCTGCATGTGACTTCCTCTTTTCTATTTCTTAACTTTTGATGTTAGTATCCTATCATGAATAATCACCTATAGTGTAACTGATAAAAGTAATCACTCGTTATAACTAAAAACTATACCAAAGCAGTGCTTTTCCACATAGGAGTTCCACATAGAGGATTAAAAGTTTAAAATAAAGAATAATAGATTTATAATCAATTATATTCTTTCTTTTGTAAGGGCAGTAAGTATCACAAAAATAGAGTTGTAAAAAAGAGGGACTAAAAGATGAAGTTACAGCAGTTAAAATATGTGATTGAAATTGTGATGTGCGGTTCGATTAATGAGGCTGCACGTAGATTATATATATCTCAACCAAGCTTATCAAAGGCTGTTAAAGAGCTTGAAAAAGAGTTGGGTATTACTATTTTTACGAGAACCTCTACTGGGATTACACTTTCATCAGATGGTGCTGAGTTTCTTGGATATGCGAGACAGGTCGTTGAACAGGCTGAATTGTTAGAGCGACGCTATTTTAACACAGCACCTTCTGAACAACTATTCTCGATTTCAACTCAACATTATGCGTTTGCAGTGAATGCATTTGTTGAGATGATTAAAAAGTATGGCGGGGATAAGTATCAATTTACGATTAGAGAAACGAGAACCTATGAAATAATTGAGGATGTTAAGAATCTACGAAGTGAAATAGGCATTCTATATATAAGTTCTTTTAATGAAAAAGTAATGATTCAACTGTTGAAAGAGGAGGGATTAGATTTTCATGAACTCTTTAAAGCAGAGCCACACATTTTTGTAAGTTCGAAGAATCCTCTTGCGAACAAAACATCTGTTACATTAGAGGATTTAGAAGATTATCCCCGTCTGAGTTTTGAACAGGGGGAGTACAATTCATTTTATTATTCTGAAGAAATCTTTAGCACAATTCCGAGTAAAAAAAGCATCCAAGTAAGTGACAGAGCAACGTTGTTTAACTTATTAATTGGGTTAAATGGCTATACAATTTCTACTGGTATTTTAAGCGAAGATTTAAATGGTTCGGATATTGTTTCTGTTCCACTTGATGAAGGAGAAATCATTACAGTAGGTTGGGTAGTAAATAAAAAAACACAACTTAGTAGAATGACTAAATTATATTTAGAAGAGCTGAAGCAGATTATTGATGTTTATAGATAGGAAAGAAGAGTATGTCCATAAGTTCCTACACCGAAATCCTCGTGTATCTAACTATCAAACTCAATCAAAAAATTAACCGTCGTATAAGGATGCATGACGTAAAACATTGAAACGCTACTTTCTAGCAGGCTGAATACACGTAGACTCCTGCGGGAACAGTGGCCTAAGTGAGACCCCGCAGGAGCATGAGCGACGAGGAGGCTCACTGGTCACCCGCCGGACGCGGAGTGTATTCAGCCTGCGGCTTTAAAAGCAACAATCTATAAGTAAAAGCATTAAAAAATAATGCCAAAAAGAAGAACTCGGGTTTAATAAATAACAACAGGATCATAGGTGTTAAGGTGATCGTACACGCTTTTCATTACATGTGGGGGTACATTTACACAACCACCTGAACCTGCATTTTGGTAGGCGTTGCTAGCCCAGTTCGTTCTCCAGCTTGCGTCGTGAAATCCTTGACCACTGTTTGTGAATGGCGCCCAATAATCTACCTCGATTGAATAGTTAGGGTTGCCTGCTGAACTACCATTGAGTGTATAGGGTGCTCGTTTATAGAGAATATACCATACACCAGGTAATGTATTTTCACCAGTACTATGCTTTCCAGTAACTACATTGGTGGTTACTACTAATTTACCATTCTTAAAAATCCAAATACGCTGTTCGGCTATAGAGACTTCTGCATAAGTATCACCAATGCCATTGTTAATAATAGTATCGTACCCATAGCCTTCATTACTCCAACCATTACCGTAGATATGAGAAGCGGAAATAGATTTTTCCCCTTTTTCAAAAGCAGCCTTAATCATTGCTGCTTCTTTATTTACATCAAGTGCCCAGCCATAGCCTTGCCCTTTCACTGATATTTCTTTTCCTGAATGGGTCTTAAATTTAAAATCCTTACTTAACGTGGATTGGGAATCATTAATTTCAGTAATTTTCTTAACAATATCATTTACGTTTGGATCGATCGATACCTCCATGTTTTCTAACAAAGAAGCATTTTTAATAAGATCGCCCGCCTTTAATGAATGAATTTGATCCTGTACCTTATATTCAACTGTATGATTAAGGAACTCTTGGAACTGTTCTTTTTGGGCTATTATCATTTCACTGTCTTCCTTGATTGGTTCAAGGTATATAGAGTTTAGGTGAATTTCACTTGTATAGTCATGTTGTTCATACTCTTTAATAAGGGCGGTGACATCAAATTGTTCACCCTTGATACTGTTTGACACAATAATTCTTCCATCTTTCAGTGTTACTTGGGCATCTGTAGGAGCTTTTAGATCCTGATTCATTGAGACAAGTTTTTGCTCCAGTCTGTTTTTTAGAATGTTGTTACGATAGATGTCTTGTTCGACTGGTAGTAATGCATAGTTTTTTGTCTTGAAGGAGGGGAAAAAGGTCCATTGCTTTTTTAATAAGGTTTTAATTCCGGGTAAATCTCCTTCTGTATATCCCATCTTTGTATCTTTTCCATTTATAATTTGTTGCTTTCCAATATAGATTTCATTATTTAAAACAGTTGTTTGTAACTTTTTTAGAGCTTGATTTGCAGTCAAACCACTCATGTCTATCTCATTAATCTTAATGTTTTGATTAAAGTGGGTTGCTTGGTAAATCGTAGTTGCTGCTAAGATAAGACCAATTACAATAATAAAAATCAATGTGATAAGCTTCCAGTTTTTGTACCATTTAACTGGTTTTTTTTGTGTAAGAAATGCTTTTTCAACAGATTGCTCAACAGCATATTCCATCATTGTTCCCCCCACAAACCCTTCTGCTATTTTTATTTAAAGGATCATTACTTAAAAAAAGGATAGTAAACTTCCACCACAATTCTACAAGAATACCTAGTGAGAACGTTGTCGTTATTTGTAATGTGTGGAAAATTTTGTATATTATTTACAAACCCTTGATACTGTGGATGTTTCGAGTATGTGGTTCAGTCTGTGTAAAGGTAAGGCTCGTCGTTTAGAATTGGGGATGGAAAAGCAAAGGTAGACCATTCGAAGGAGCGAGAGGTATTCGGACTAGTGAAGGTGAAAGGAGGATGATCTAGTCCGAAGGTGGTGCAGGTTCAGACAGTAGGAGTTGAAATGGAAGTCAAGTAGTCTGAAGTGGAGCCATCTTCAGACAAGTGAAAGTGAGAAGGGAGTGATCCAGTCCGAAGGCAGTGCAGGTTCAGACAGTTGGAGTTGAAATGGAAGTCAAGTAGTCTGAAGTGGAGTCATCTTCAGACAAGTGAAGTTTAAGCAGGGAGTAATCTAGTCCGAAGGTAGTGCAGATTCCAGACAGTTGGAGTTGAAATGGAAGTCAAGTAGTCTGAAGTGGAGTCATCTTCAGACAAGTGAAAGTGAGAAGGGAGTAATCTAGTCCGAAGGCAGTGCAGGTTCAGACAGTTGGAGTAGAAATGGACATCAAGTAGTCTGAAGTGGAGCCATCTTCAGACAAGTGAAGTTGAGCAGGGAGTGATCCAGTCCGAAGGCAGTGCAGGTTCAGACAAGTGAAGTAGAAATGAAAGTCAAGTAGTCTGAAGTGGAGCCATCTTCAGACAAGTGAAAGTGAGAAGGGAGTAATCTAGTCTGAAGGCAACAATTATTTAGACAAGTGCATCAAAGAAAAAGGTAGTCCGAAGTCAAGCCGTGTTCGGACTACCAAGTTTCGAAGATAGCCATCATTTTTAAAATGACTAGTCTTTAAGTTATTTATACATAATAAGTATCGCTTGTCGTGCCAATTGCAGTGAAAAAATTGAACTAGCTATTTTACGAAATGTAACTGAATTCAAACGACTATTTCCAGAAAGACGCCCCTTTCAAGGTTTAAATAGTGTAATTTTTCCTTTTCATTTAACTCCATTCTCGCGTTTAAATATCTCATCACCAATAATCTTCGGATTCAACTCGACCTTTAAGTAACATTACCCACTCCCTCTCATAGTATTGTAAGCTCATTATATTAAAAAAATGGAAGATTGTATTAAAAGGAATGTGATGATTTTGTTAATTAATATCCTTAAATCTGTTCACTTCCATTCTGTAAGATACCACTCTGATTGTTACTCAAAATTCTACTTCAAATCTTTAGAAAAATCTTTTGTATGCTCCTTAGTACGGATTTCTGAGAAAATGTTAGTTGAGTTATTAGAAGCTGTACTTTGTTTGTCAATTGATTGTTTAGATTGATTCCCTTCAATCAATGATTTCAACATAAGAATATCTGCCTTGGTTGCATATTGCATATCGGGTTTCAACATATATCCTAATTGCCCATTTGATTCAATAGTTGCCCATTGTAAGTCACTTATATTTTGTACGCTTTGTTGTCTTAATCGAACTTCTAACATATCAACTGTTAAGCGTAGCTTTTTTAAGTTTTTTTTATTAATTTGTCCGTTTTCGACAATTAGAAGAGATTTGCCATAAATAAAAGTTTCTAAGACGTCGAATTTTAAAACAATATATTCGATTAAGAGAAGGGTAAGCACCATTAGGAATGTAACCAACATCGTAATCCAAATATTTCGATCATTTACCGGTTGTATAATCAGTGACCCTACAGCTATCATCATAACCGTCTGAGCCACTGTTAGCTGTGAAACAGATTTTCTTCCGGCTATCCGCAGAATAAGTATTCCTCCAACGACAATAACAATCGCTTTCCAAATGAAATGTAAATCCAAGATGACTTCCTCCCTGTATCAATAACAATATGTATAGGGTGCAAAAAAAAAGAAAAATTATTCCAGTAGGATAGAATGTTTCCTAGTTTATTCTATTAAATGCAAACCTCAAATTCCATTATTTTTTTTAAAAGTTAAATTACTTAGTGGAGTTTACATAGTATTGGTAGGGTGAGGAATTCTACTATAAAAAGGAGGTTTTTGCTATGAAGAAGTTGTTATTAATGCTTTTGTTAGGCTGTTCACTATTTTCTTTAGCAGGATGTGGTAATGAAGAAGCACCTGAGGAAGGGGAACAAATCGAAGAGGTTGAAGAGGAGGACGAAGTTGGTGATGGTGAGGTAGATGATGAATAAATAGAGGTTGAGTTTTGGAACATTTTTAACTTGTCAGAAAATACAACAAATGTTCAAACTTTTTAGGTTGTGGGTTTATTGAAAATTTGTTACTATTAAGTTAATTAAAAAGACTGTATGTGACTGGCGAACACGGATTACCGTGAGGGAGCATATAGTTTCGAAGAGTCGTTCGCCTGGGCAGAGGTAAGGGATAAGTATCCCTTACCTCTTTATGTATATTGGAGGAGATAAGGTTATAAATTAGTGAGATTGCCTGTTTTTATCTTATTATAAATTTAAATTTCTAAAAATTTAAAAAATGTAGTATCCTTACTTATTATCTTTATTTTTTTGAAGGTTGAAAAATCATAACTGAAAAAGGGGAGAAAACAAGATGAGTACAATCATTATAGACAAAGTAAAAACGATAAAAACATTAAATAATATAGCAGAAAGCGGGCTTAAAATATTTAATAATGACCATTATACAATCGATGATGAGTGCGATAATCCTGATGCAATCCTTCTTCGTAGCTTTAACATGCATTCAATGGAGTTAGGTACTAACGTAAAGGCGATTGCGAGAGCTGGTGCGGGAGTTAATAATATTCCGGTTGATAGATATACAGAGCAGGGTGTTGTTGTTTTTAATACGCCTGGGGCGAATGCAAATGCTGTAAAAGAGATTGTATTAACTACATTAATGGCCTCATCTCGTAACCTTTTTGATGGGGTAGCTTGGGCAAAGACATTAGAAGGACAGGGTGACCAAATTCCTAAGTTAGTCGAAGCTGGGAAGAAGCAGTTTGTTGGGAAAGAGATTAAGGGGAAAACTTTGGGTGTTATTGGTTTAGGTGCAATCGGAGCACTAGTTGCTAATGATGCTCTGGATTTAGATATGGATGTTATTGGTTTTGATCCATTTATATCTGTTGATACTGCTTGGAATTTATCTCGTAATGTACAGCGAGCAATGTCAATTGAGCAACTATTTGCTAATTGTGATTATATTACAGTACATGTTCCATTAACTGATGGCACGAAAGAAATGTTCAATGAGCAAACATTTAGCATTATGAAGCAAGGCGTTCATATCTTAAACTTCTCTCGTGGTGAACTAGTGAATGAAAAAGATATGGAGATTGCACTTGAAAGCGGTAAGGTAGGAAAGTATATTACAGACTTTCCTAATGAAAATATATTGAAGATGAATAATGTTGTGCCAATTCCTCATCTTGGTGCATCAACTCAAGAGTCAGAGGAAAATTGTGCGATAATGGCTTCTCGCCAGATTAAAGAGTTTTTAGAAACTGGTAACATCAGAAACTCTGTAAATTTCCCGAATGCAGCCCTTCCGTATACAGGTAAGCGTCGTGTGGCAGTATTTCATAAAAATGTTCCTAACATGGTTGGCCAGATTACATCAGCGATTTCAAGCTATAACTTAAATATTGCTGATATGGTTAACAGAAGTAGAGGGGATTATGCTTATACAATGATTGATATCGATAACAAAGTAAACGGAGATATCATCCCAAGCCTTGAAGAAAAAATTAAAAATATCGAAGGTACTGTTACTTTTAGTATCTATTAAAATACTAAATAGTTAAAATCCAGAAGAGTCACTTCCCAAATGGAACTGGCTCTTCTTGTTTTTGCTTGAATAGTAATATAGTGCTCTAATTAGTAACTGGTTCGGAGGGTGTAGTAGTTCCTGCGGCTTTAAAAGAAACAATTTTTATGAAAACAGCCATTTTCTTTTATACAAGAAATAACATATTTTATCTTTCTAAAACATACCTTCCATCTAGGTGTACCTTGCTTAAAGTAAATGTCAGGAGTACGTTACAATAAGTTAAGTTACTTAGAAAGGAAGATATTGGTATGGTGACTAGTCAGTATTCTGAGGGAAAAGCTCCTGTTGGAACCATTCATATTGTAGATCCATCTCCGTTAAATTGGTTGTTTGTCTTATTCAATACAATGGAAGAAGCGGTTGGTACAGACCGTGAAGGACGGATTGTTCCAGCCTTAGCTACATCCACAAAATGGGTTAATGAAAAAACATTGGAATTAAAGTTGAGGGAGGGAGTACTCTTTCACAATAATGAACCATTTACAGCTGAGCATGTTATCAAAGCTTTTAATGAGATCAAGCCTTGGATTGCGCCACATCCTCCAGGCACATGGGTGAACCTCCCTGAGGAAACCTCTCTTGAAAAGGTAGACGAATTTACCGTTCAGTTTCATTTTCCAAAACCAGAAGGCTTAGCGCTTGGGAAGCTTCGGGCACATCATTATGCAACCTTTCAATTCTGGGATAAGCTCGGCTTTGGTTATAGAAAGCTAGGGACAGCCGAAGGTCACTGGTGAGTGCTTGATGCACCAGGCCCGTGGGGCACTGGACCGTTTAAGCTAGTACAAGGTTATTCATCTATAAAGAATGTGCAATCAGTTATTCGAAAAACGCCATATTCATCTACTTGGTTTACCATAGAAGAAGAAAGAAGTCCACTAGTCGTTTTAGAAGCCAATGAGCAATACTGGAATAAGAAAAAAAGGCCGAGGTTAAAGAATGTGATCTTTCGTAACGACCTTACAGTGGAACAAGCGCTAGATTTATGTATGAATAGAGAAGGTGAGGTTGACATCGTTTCTAAAATTACCCCGGAAATGGCTCAGCTAGTAAGGGGGTCCCGGTATGCGAAGTTAGTAAATGATGGTGGAAATCGTATTATCGCAGGAACCTTTAATCGTTACTTAGATGATATTGATTTTAATAACCGTAAGCTACGCTTGGCTATTAATCTTGCAGTCAACCGAAATGAATTAATTAATCAGGCATTTTATGGATATGCTGAACCACTTTCAGCACTAACTCCATCATGGGCATTTGATTATCCTGAAGGGTTAAAACCAATTGACTATCACCCAAGCTTAGCACGACAGCTATTAAAGGAAGCACAGTGGCCAAATGACAGAGCCTTAAGGATTGCTGCTCCTAAAAAGCTTGGCAAGGTTGTTAACTTATTGGCCTCACAGTTAAAAGAAGCATTAAAAATCGATGTGTCTGTTAAATTGATCCTACCTAATGAGGAATTGAGATGGAAGCGAGTTGTTGCAGAGAAACGGTTAGTTCCTAATTGGGATATTCTTATCGCAGATCCATATGCACTATTTTATGAAGGTACCCCAGCTTATTTTCACCGTGAATTGCTTGGTGCTGATGGTGCTCTTCGTGCAGGACCTATACTACCGGAGTTTGAGCAATTATTTAAAGAGATGGGTTCAGAAATAGATAAAAATGAGCTGTTGGAGAAAGCAGAGGATGTTGATCGATATGTATATGATGAAGCTCTTGCGCTCTTCCTATTTGCTCCACATGCTCTTTATGCAGTGAACAAACATGTTGACTTCAAGCCCTATCGTACTTCACTTGAGCTACTGGACACCGAGGTAAATGAGCACCATTGGTCAAGACCCTGATGTTTAACCTAAACACCACTTCCCTCTTTCAATAGATGATGGGAAGTGGTGTTTTAAATGATTGGTTTTATTTCTCTTTTGGCCAAGTGCCAACAAACTCAACCTCATTATATTCAAAAAAGTTATTCAAAATCTTTTCGCGATCATCTAGGAGAAGTTGGTCCGCAATTGCAGAAACTAGTTTTGGTATACCAAACTTCATACCAGAAAGAGCTGATGCAGCAATCCCACAAGTAATTAAGGCTGAGTAGTTAAACGCAAATAGTCCATGTAACTTATTATCACTTAGGCTGACCTTATTTCGATTGATAAAAGCAAACCCAGGGCTTAAGTAAGGGTGAGCATCAAGTACTGGATTAGATAAATGATCTGGTGCTTGGTAGTGATCTCTCCAACGTGAAATCTGATCTTCAACAAGCTTTAATTCTGGTCGTAATGACGGATCAGTCAATAGTCCAGTACTAATGATTAGGAAATCAAAAGTAAATGTACCTTGGGGTGTGGTTAGGATCGCTCCTTCAGATGTGGCCTCCACCGATAGCCATGGTGAACCTAAATGAAGATTAAATCCATCCCAACTTGTAGCCCGTTCAAAGGTATCATTAGTTGGTGGTTGATTATGTTTAAAAAAATGTGCCATCACTGCATATTTATCCTCATCAGACAGGGCATGATAACGTTCAATTAGACCAGACTCTTCCATTTGCCGAATCGGGTTAATTCGAGGTAGCTCTTTGCGACGAACAAAGACATGTGCCTCGCCAACTCCTTCAGATAAAGCATAATTAGCATTATCAAAGGCAGAAGCTCCCCCTCCTAAAATAGCAATCTTCTTTCCTTTTAGTCTATCAAAATCAATATTCTTTGAAGTATGTGAATAAAGATGGTTCGGTAAGTTTTCTGAGACCATTGGTGGAACATGCCATTCACCTCCACCTTGGATGCCGGTAGCAAGTACCACCTTACGTGCCAGAATGGTGCTTGATGGTGCACCATTTCCTTCGAGATGTAATCGGTGGATTCCTTCGACTGTTGGTTCTATAAGATTCAACTTTACCTCATTAATCACTGGAAGACCGAGAACCTTCCGATACCAACGAAGGTAATTCATCCAATCTCCTCTTGGGATTTTAACGACCTTTTCCCACCCCTGAGGACCAAATTGAGCTTCCCACCAAGACCTGAATGTTAAAGAAGGTACACCTAAATCAATAGAGGTTAAATGCTTGGGGGTTCTTAATGTCACCATACGTGCGTAAGTTTCCCAAGGACCTTCTAATCCTTCAGAGTTTTCATCGATTACAAGAATATTGGATATCCGCTCACGTAAAAGGCCAAACGCAGCACCTAACCCACTTTGTCCCCCACCAACAATGACTACATCATATACATGGCCTTCTGGATGGTTGAGTTGTCGTGCCCAATCATTACCTCCGAAAGCTAGATAGGAAAGATCCGTTTTTACTTGATTGTTCAAAGCTTCTAAACTCATACATATCCATTCCTTTCGATTGTGTCTTTTTAAAAGTGAACGATTTAAATAAAATTGTTGTTTGAGGTTAATTTCGGTGAATGTAATCTTTAAGTTGAGGAATTTGATGTGTTGGTTTACTAATTGTTGTTTATATTAACACTGATAAACAATTTATTGGATATGTATGTTCACTAAAATTACTATTAATAATTGGTCATAATGACTAGCTGGTGGGCTATAATAATATCCAATTAGTGTAATTGCGTTAACCAATAATATAACTTAGAATGAGATAGTAAGAACGTAACGTGGTTTTCTATAAATTAACAGGTGAGTGGTACATTTGTCTTATATATCTTCCAAAAAATTTAATGCCTATATCATATTTATCGTTATGGTGATGATAGGCATTTATTCTTTTCAATTCGATTATTCAGCATTACTCAGAATGAATTGGATTCTAATCATAACCCTTACGGTGGGCATTGTTTTATCTGATTATTTTAACATACCTAAACCCCCAAAAGGGATTCTTGCCTATTCAATGGATACTTCACTATATATTGCGGTGCTTATTACCTTTGGTATAGAGGTGGCTTTGTTTCTGTTATTAGTAAGTAGCATTATTTTTGGAGTGATACGTAAACTCTCTAAAATACAATGGTGGAGACATCTATTTAATTCATCCATTTATTCTATTATGCTAACAAGCTCTTATTATACGTATTTACTATTTGACGGGGAAGTTGGAAGCTTTAACCTAATTAAAATCACTTCATTCCTAGCTACCCTTTTTGTTTATTTCATAATGAATATCATTTTACTGATACCTTATTATTACCTTACTTCTTCTGGCCAATTGAAGATTGTCATAAAGAGTTTTGTTAACGAGACACATTCAATCTACTTTATCACTCTTGCATCTTCATATATCTTAATAATCTTGCTTAATAATCAATACCCTGTTTTTGGTCTATGTATCTTTATATTTATTATTATTCTATTATCGGTTACGTTTAGAAATAATATCAAACTATTTGAAGAAATCACAAAGGATAAAACATATAGAGAGCAAATCTTAAATTCACTCCCTGTAGGAGTGATTACGATTGATGATGCAAAGTCTAAATTCGATTTTAATACAACAGCAAAGAAATTATTAAATATGAATACAAGTCAAGTTACAGAGATATTAAATAAATCAGCTGAGCCTCTTCATAGCCAAGACTTTTGGCGTCATCTTTCTTCAAAAGAAAAATATAAAAATGTGAAAGCAGAGTATGAAGCTGATGACAACAAGCATCTTCTTTTGATGTCGCAGTCCGAATTAATTGATCAATATGAGGAATTAATAGGTCGCATTATTTACTTTATTGACATTACAGATACAGAAGAGCTTGAACAACGGATCCATCAATCTGAAAAGTTGGCATTACTAGGAGGGGTCGCAGCTGGTGCTGCCCATGAGATACGAAATCCTCTTGCTGTGATACAAGGTTTTCTAACACTGATGAATGAATCTCTTGGGGAAAATGATAAAGAACGATTTCATATTCAGCTATTACTGAAGGAATTTAAGCGGATTGATTCAATTGTTGATGAGATGTTGCTAATTGCAAAGCCAGGAGCACCTTTGTTGAAAGAAGTGTATCTTGAGGATATTATCCAAGAAATTCTGCCTTTATTTGATGCGAATGAGACAAGTAAAGAAATAAACTTTAAAATTAATATTGAAAGAATTCGTTTAAATTTAGATTCAAAGCAAATTACACAAGTACTGTATAATCTTTTTAGAAATAGTAGTGAGGCCATTGAAGATAAGGGGTGGATTTCACTCTCTTCTAAAGTGAAAAATGGTACTTATGAGCTTTTAATTCAAGATAATGGGCAGGGCATCCCTAAAGAAATTCAGGACAAGTTGTTCGATCCTTTTCAAACAACTAAAGTTTCGGGTACAGGGTTAGGGTTAACAATTGTTCAGAGAATCATTGAGAATCATAATGGAAAAATTGAATTAGTTCCGAACGAGGGAGAGGGATGTTTGTTTATAATCTCTTTACCTATTGTGAACAATTAAACAAAGAGGCTATCCCATAAGTGTCCTTGATACTTTGCCTTTGGGATAGCCTTTTTTAAAAGATAAGAAAGTATAAAAATTTCGTACTCAGATTTAGTGTCTAGCTCCAGCGCCTAGCCCCTCGGGGTCATTCAAATCACTACGGAAAACAAGATTTCCTACGTGCTTTGCCTTATGCCTGCCTGAGGCTGAACAAGGCGCTTGCGCTTTTCTTACATAACTAGAAATTGAAATATTGTCGAAAAGCCGTATATCATGTAATATGTATATTTATACAGAATATGATAATGTAATTACAATATAATTATAATGAATATAGGGGGAACTTTGAAAATGAAGGAGTTATTAAATAGTCATTTAGAGACAGTCCAAAATAGATTATGGAAACTTAGTGATCACTTGTATCACCATCCAGAGTTGGGTGATCAAGAATTTGCCTCAATGGAACTGTTAGTTGAATACCTGAGGGAACACCAATTTGTCGTAGAAACAGGAATTGTTGGTAGACCCACTGCTTTTAAGGCGGTTTTTGATAGCAAAAAAGAAGGACCAACGATTGCTTATTTGTCAGAATATGATGCACTTCCAGGAGTAGGACATGGTTGCGGTCATAACATGATTGGGACGATGAGTGTTGGAGCTGGGATTGTATTAAGTAAAATAGTTAGCGAGATAGGTGGCCGTGTAATCGTGTTAGGAACACCAGCAGAGGAAACTAATGGTGGAAAGGTTCCAATGGCAGAACAAGGAGTCTTTGATGATATTGATGCAGCAATGATCCTCCATCCAGCTGATGAGTCATATGAAAGTGGTGAGTCACTTGCGATGGATGCGATTCAGTTTGATTTTCGTGGAAGAACAAGTCATGCTGCTGCATCACCGGAGATGGGTATTAATGCTTTAGATGCTGTCATCCAGTTATTTAATGGTGTGAATGCAATACGCCAGCATGTCACTTCAGATGTTCGAATTCATGGCATTATTAAAGAGGGTGGAGTGGCAGCCAATATTGTTCCTGACAAAGCTGTTGCTCAATTCTATGTTCGTGCAAAAGATCGTACCTATTTAAATGAAGTCGTTCAAAAAGTGAAAAAAATTGCTGAAGGTGCTTCTTTAATGACAGGTACTGAGCTTCACATCAGTAATTATGAGCTTAGTTACGATAATATGATTACAAACCAAACCTTATCTTCGTTATTTACAGAAAACCTACTATCAACAGGTGTAGAAGAAGTGAAAAAAGCAAAGGGAACATATGGTTCGATTGATATGGGAAATGTCAGTCAAGTTGTTCCAGCTATCCACCCTTATCTAGGACTGGATTCGCCAGGGCTGATCGCACATACAAAAGAGTTTGCTGACTTAACCGTTACAGATCACTCACATCATATTCTTTCAAAAGGAGCACTTGCTTTGGCGAAAACAGGATATGACTTAATTACAAATAAAGAAAAGCTTGAAGCAATGAAAGCAGAATTCCAGGCAAGTAAAAACAATAAATAAGATTTATTTCATTAAAGTACCTTTAATAAAGGTGCTTTTTTTGGAATTTTAACATGAGACAAGCAAGGTTCGTATATTCTTTTAAAATATAATAAAACTCTTAATTTAGCGTACAATATAAATAGCCCCATATAAATTTTTTGAAAATTATTATATTTTAAAGATAGCTTTTCAATATGCAATTTATGTGTTAATATTCATTTCAATGAATAAAAAATCACATAATTAATAATGGAAAATAGAAAGGGAGATAGATATGAAAAAATTAATGGTAGTAATGACTGCACTTTTATTACTTATAATGGCTGCTTGTGGCACAGCAGATGAAGGCACAACCGGTGAAGGTGAAAAAGCAACAGAAGAGAAAGTATTAGTGATGGGTACGTCAGCAGATTTTGCTCCATTTGAATCAAGAAATACGGATGGAGAAATTGTAGGGTTTGATATCGATTTAGCTAACTATATAGCTGATGAATTAGGATATAAGCTTGAAATTAAAGATATGAAGTTTGATGGATTGATTGGCGCATTACAAACAAATCGTGTTGATCTTGTACTTTCTGGAATGTCAGCTACAGAAAAACGTGCACAAAATGTAGATTTCTCAGTTCACTATAATCACTCAGGTGAAATGTTTGTGACGTTGAAGGATTCAGACATTAAAACAATTGATGATTTAGCAGGTCATAAAGTTGGGGTTCAATTAGGTACGATTCAAGAAGAAGGTGCAGTAAAAATTCAAGAAACAGTTGATTTCGAATTAAAGAGATTAGACACTGCTCAACTTATGATTCAAGAGTTACTTTCTAATAGAATTGATGTTGCATACCTTGATAAAGCAGTGGGAGCGGGTTATATTAAAGAACAAGACTTAGCAGGATTTGATGATCCTACAAGTAGCTCACCAGGAATGGCAGTTGCTTTTCCAAAGGGTAGTGAATTAGTTGATGATGTTAATAAAGTTATTGAGCAAATGGAAGAGAACGGAAAGTTAGCTGAATTAAAGGAAAAGTGGTTAAGCGAAGAATAATTTAAATAGAAAAATATGGAAAGAGGTGTAAGGCATGAATTTGGATTTTAACCAAATCGTGCCTTATATTCCTTTTATGTTAGAAGGAATATGGGTAACGTTACAATTTGTTATAATATCAATCATTTTTGGTTTTATCCTTGGAACAGGATTAGCTTTATTAAAATTCACACGATTTAAACCACTGCATTGGTTTGTGGATATATATACATCGATTTTTCGTGGGACACCATTGATTTTGCAATTAATGATTATTTATTTTGCAATACCACAATTAACTGGCTATGATATTCCACCGTTTCTATCAGCGGTGTTAGCTTTTGGATTAAATTCATCTGCATATGTGTCTGAAATTATAAGAGCAGGTATTCAAGCTGTAGATAAAGGTCAAACAGAGGCAGCTCTAGCGATGGGTGTTCCATATCGTTCTATGATGAAGGATATTATTTTACCTCAGGCTCTTAAAAATATCTTGCCTGCGTTAATGAACGAATTTATTACTTTAACAAAAGAATCAGCAATTGTATCGACAATTAGTTATTTAGACCTAATGCGTCGAGCACAAGTAGTTGGTGCAGATATTTACCGAAATTTTGAGCCATTAATTTTTGTTGGGTTTATTTATTATATATTAGTCATGGTTCTTACCCTAATCGGTAAGCTTGTTGAACGGAGGATGAGAGTAAGTGATTAAAGTAGAAAACCTCTATAAACAATTTGGTTCAAATGAAGTTCTTAAAAACATCTCTACCACTATTAAGAGTGGAGAAGTAGTATCAATAATTGGACCTTCAGGTTCTGGAAAATCAACTTTACTTCGTTGTTTAAATCTATTGGAGGTTCCAACCAAAGGTAAAATTACAATTAATGATCAAGATATTACTGATAAAAAAACGAATATCATGAAAGTCCGTCAGCAAATTGGCATGGTATTTCAACATTTTTATCTTTTTCCTCATATGACTGTTCTAGAAAACATTACTTATGGACCGAGTAAGGTAAAAGGAGAAACACGCCAAGTTGCTGAAACAAAAGGTCGTAAGTTGCTCGCTCAAGTTGGTTTATCTGAGAAAGAAGCGGCATACCCTAACAATCTTTCAGGAGGACAAAAGCAGCGTGTTGCGATTGCTCGTGCTTTAGCGATGGAACCACAGTTCATGCTATTTGATGAGCCGACATCTGCATTGGATCCGGAAATGGTTAAGGAAGTATTAAATGTAATGAAAGATCTTGCTCAAACAGGAATCACAATGGTCATTGTGACACATGAGATGGGATTTGCTAAAGAAGTAGCAGATCGAGTCATATTCCTTGATGAAGGTGTATTGCTTGAAGAGGGCTCACCAGAAGAGTTCTTTAATAATCCTCAGACAAGTAGAGCACAGGACTTTTTAGAAAAAGTATTATAATAGATTGAACCTAATGAATGAACTTTAAGAGGCTGTTCCAGCAAAGTGCCAAGCACTTATGGAACAGCCTCTTTTTGATACATTACATTTTTCTTACAACTAAGGGCTTTACCTTGTAACGTGTTCACAAGTGACCTATAATTCTTAGGGAATTCAAAGGTTTATATATAGATTAAATTTAAACCAATAAAAAAATGGATATAAGAACGAATTTTATAATGGGACCGAATAGTGTATGAACATATAAGTTAAGGATTTAACTGAAATAGGAGGAATAAATATGTTTGAATTTGATACATATATAGATCAGTTAGCGACAATTAAAGTAGTTGGTGTAGGTGGTGGTGGGAATAATGCAGTAAATCGAATGATTGAGGATGGAGTAAAGGGTGTTGAATTTATTGCAATTAATACGGACGGACAAGCTCTTAATCAGTCAAAAGCTGATACAAAGGTACAAATTGGAGTCCAGCTAACAAGAGGTTTAGGTGCCGGGGCTAATCCTGAGATCGGAAGAAAAGCTGTAGAAGAAAGTAAAAGTGAAATTGAAGATGTACTACAAGGGGCAGATATGGTCTTCATTACGGCTGGAATGGGTGGTGGTACTGGCACAGGTGCTGCGGCTGCAGTGGCTGAAATATCGAGTAAGCTAGGTGCATTGACAATTGGAGTGGTCACCCGACCATTTAGATTTGAAGGAAGAAAACGAGCGGCAAATGCAGACATTGGAATTAGTGCTTTAAGGGAAGCTGTGGATACCCTTATTATTATTCCTAATGAGCGGTTACTCGAGATTGTTGATAAAAAAACACCTATGCTTGAAGCTTTCAGAGAGGCGGATAATGTCCTTCGTCGAGGTGTTCAAGGTATTTCCGATTTGATTGCAGTACCAGGTTTGATTAATCTTGACTTTGCCGATGTAAAAACGGTGATGTCTCATAAGGGAACTGCATTAATGGGTATTGGTATTGCTCGAGGAGAAGGGCGTGCTGTTGAAGCGGCAGAAAAAGCGATAAATAGCCCTTTACTTGAAACCTCTATTAGTGGAGCCCAAGGGGTGATCATGAATATTACCGGTGGCAGGAATCTAAGTTTATTTGAAGTGCAGGAAGTAGCTGATATTGTTGCTTCGACTTCACATGATGAATTTAATATGATTTTTGGATCAGTTATTAATGAAAACTTAAAGGATGAGATCATTGTAACAGTTATTGCTACAGGCTTTACAGACCAATAAGGTTCAACAATCAAATACATAATCTTAACTTCTCCGAATGTCATTAATTATGCTAGGTCATACTATTAGTAATAAATCTTTGAACCAACCGGAGGCTTTTATGAATTTACAGACAGGAACCTATTATTGGCCTACTACCTTTGAAAATCCCCCTTCTTACCCTATGCTCGAGGAAGAGATTGACTGTGATGTTCTAATTATAGGCGGTGGTAGTTCAGGTGCTCAGAGTGCCTACTATTTAGCTGATAAACAACTAGATGTTGTCGTTGTAGAAAAAAATACTGTAGGAAGTGGTAGTACAAGTGCTAATACTGCGATTATCCAATATTCTGGAGAAAAGTTATTTACTGATCTTATTAATACATTTGGTGAGGAATATATTGGACGTCATTTGGAACTATGTAGAACGGCTATTGATGAAATTGAAGTCGCGTCAAAAAATGCGTCGATAGACTATGAGTTTACACGCAGAGATACCCTGTATTTTGCAAGTTATCATGAGGATGTAGCACGTTTAAAGAAAGAGTATGAGTTATTGAAAAAACATCAGTTTGATCTTTCATTTTTAACAGAAAATGAAATTAAACAAATGTATCCATTCGGGAAAGAAGCCGCTATTTATTCTTATAATGATGCTGAAATCAATCCATTTAAGTTTACTCATTCATTATTTGATTATTCCTCCAAAAAAGGAGTTCGTATTTTTGAGAATACGGAGGTTAATGGTTACCATTATGATGAAATGAAAAAGAAAATGATCATTCAAACGAAGACAGGACATCAGATTCATGCTAAGCGTGTTATTTTTGCAGCTGGTTATGAAGGCATTGATATTAAAAAGGAGAAAAAGGCATCCTTTGTTAGTACATATACGGTGACCACGAATCCTGTCGAGGATTTTTCATCTTGGCATAAGCGGACGCTCATATGGGAAACGGCCCGACCATATGTGTATATTCGAACTACCGCAGATAATCGTATTATCGTTGGTGGGTTAGATGAAAGTACGAATTTTCCAGAAGTACGGGATAGTAAGCTCATGCATAAAAAGGATTTGCTAATCGAAGAATTTAATAAGTTGTTTCCAGATATAAAAGTGAAGCCGGATTATTATTTAACAGCTTTCTATGGAGGGATGGTTGATGGCCTCCCTATCATTGGAAAGTACCCTGAATATCCAAATAGCTACTTCTTATTTGGCTTCGGAGATAATGGAACGGTGTATAGTCAGATGTTAGCAAAAATAATTGCTGAAGAAATTGTTGAGGGTCATAGTGCGGATATGGAATTATACTTACAAGATCGACCTCTGTTAGAGAAATAGACGATTCTTATAAAAATAACAAGTAATAAAAGACGCATTTTAAGCGTCCTTTATTACTTGTTATTAGTGTGGTTACACAATTTGATTAAATTGAGTTCCTTTACCTGTATATTGACTAGTATCCATCGTTAAAGTTTTACTGTTTTTCATACCCTCTAGAATCTTCGAAAATCGTCTCGTTTCATGACTTTTTTCTTCCTCAACATATTTACTATTTAGCTTCATTGCAGATGTCGTATTGATATGAGCATAATTATAATTATGTAGTGATCTACGATTCGCATATTGAGTGTAAGTATTTTGTTGTACTGGCATGATGTATCCCATCTCAATTCCTCCACTTCATAACTGCTAGTTACTATATTCTTCGTAAGCCTTTAGTAATTTACGGGGGGGGAATAAAGAAATCATATTAAAGAGCTTCTATAATGGACAAACTGCTGTTGCGAGCATTCAGCGTTTTGTCCGATAGAAGGCCTCTAATGGACAAACTGCCGTT
>NZ_FNJU01000004.1:216470-264742 GCF_900104555.1 Litchfieldia salsa | reverse complement strand
TAATGGACAAACTGCTGTTCCAAGCTGAGAGTTTTGTCCGATAGAAGGCCTCTAATGGATAAACTGCCGTTCCGAGCGAAGAGTTTTGTCCGATAGAAGGCCTCTAATAGACAGGACTCACGTCCCGAGCAAAGCGTTTTGTCTAATAAAAGATATCTTTATCAATCAAATGAGGTGATCTTATGACATTTAAACCACTAGACCTCACATTTTTTCATCAACCGACACTTGAATTAGCGCCATCTTTATTAGGCAAGGTGCTTGTGAAGGAGTCGGAAACGGGTGTAGCAGCTGGAATCATTGTTGAGACAGAGGCATATATGGGTCCAGAGGATCAGGCAGCCCATAGTTTTGGGAACCGGAGAACGCAAAGAACAGAAGTCATGTTTGGTCCTGCGGGTTTCGTTTATACATATGCGATGCATACACATTGCTTAGTCAATGTTGTTAGTGGAGAAGTAGGAAAACCAGAGGCTGTGTTAATAAGAGCGGTTGAGCCGATTTTAGGGATTGAACAAATGTATGAGCGCCGGGGGTTGAATAAGAAAAAGCAAGAATTAACAAGCGGACCAGGAAAATTAACGAAGGCACTAGGAATTGTAAAAGAAGACTATGGAAAGCCAATTTTTGAGCCACCTTTATATATAGCAGAGGGAAAAGAGTATAAAGAAATTGAAAGTGGTCCAAGAATTGGTATAGATAATAGTGGGGAAGCAAAAGATTATCCTTGGAGATTTTGGATTGCTGATAATCCATATGTTTCTCGAATAAGATCTAATAAGTTTAAAAAAATGTAAAGTGCCAGGTAACTGAATATCTGGCACTTTTCAAACGTTAATTTAGTTGTATCCTTAACAATTGATCATCATCTTCACTTGGATTTCCGCGTCCATCTCGATTACTCGTGATCGTATAAAGGTTAGTATCTTCAATGTAAATATCACGCATTCTACCACTATTCTCATGAAGAGTGTCTACTGATTTGCTTTCAAGATCAAAGCTACGGATCCGCGAATCTCTTAAGGTTGCAATGTATAATTTCTCATTATAATAGTCTATTCCAGAAGGTGCCCAAGTTGTTTCTCCTGTATGAAAAATAGGTTTGACCATCCCGTTTTCTTCTTCATCTCCCTGAATAATCGGCCAGCCATAGTTCTGACCAGGCTCAATTAAATTGATTTCATCATGGGCACTTTGACCATGTTCACTACTATAAAAATTTCCTTTATCATCCCAAGCTAAGCCTTGAGGGTTTCGATGTCCAAAGGAATAAACATAGGATTGACTGAATGGGTTATCTTCTGGAACTTGTCCATCTAATGTTAACCTAAGAATTTTTCCAGCTAAACTATTCTTGTCTTGTGAAAGGTCTGGGTTTGCAGCATCTCCTGTTGTTACATAAAGCATACCATCAGGCCCAATCTTCATTCGGCCACCATTATGAATAGCGGCACCTGGAATGCCTCCTAGTAGTTCCTTCACTTCCACCCATGCTTCATCCTGTTTATGAAGGAGAACAATTCTGTTTTGAATGGTACCATCTTGTTGATAAGTATGGTAGGCGTAGGCTTGCTGAGTGGCTACAAAATTAGGAGCAAGCAAGAAACCGAGTAATCCTCCTTCTCCTTCATGTAATACATCCTTAGTCAGGGAAAGAGTATGAATGTTTTTGGTCGGGGAATCCAAATCTATTTCTATGATTTTACCTTCTCGTTGACTAATATAAAATGTATTTTCCTGTTTGGTAATCATCCATGGGATGTCTAGATTTTTTGCAAGTGATTCAGCGGGGACTGCAATCGTTTCGAGATGATCAGTAGTTGGGTTAGTAGATTCATTGTCTTTCGTTGAACAGGCTGTTATTGTCATCACTAGTACTATTAAAATAACGAACTTCTGCATATGTATTCTCCTTTCCATTTCCTGTTTTCTATTTTACACCTGTTTAATCATGTTGAAACAACGAATCATGCTATTTTTTGAAACAAGTTGCTAGCCATTTTAAAATTAGGCTGTTTCTCATAGTTTGTTGTTTTAGACATAATTGAAACGATAATTATAAGTAGGATGAATACACGGAGACTCCTGCGGGACCAGTGGCCAAAGTGAGACCCCACAGGAGCGTCAGCGACGAGGAGGCTCAATGGTCACCCGCCGGACGCGGAGTGTATTCATCCTGCGGTTTTGAAAGCAATAATATATACGGAAACAGCCTAAAATGATCACCAATCTAGTGAGGAGGGATAAAGTTGGAGAATCAACAGGTTGCATTAGTTACAGGCACATCAAGTGGCTTTGGATTACTAACTTCAATTGCTTTAGCGAAAGCAGGATATTTAGTTATTGCTACGATGAGAGATTTAAATAGATCTGGTCAATTAATGACCATGGCGAAGGAATTGGGTGTATATGAAAAAATTCAAGTACATCAGCTTGATGTGACATCAGAAGATTCAATCCACCAAATAAAGAATTTGGTGAATTCCATTGGACAAATCGATGTTTTGGTAAACAATGCAGGATATGCCGGAGCTGGTTTTGTTGAGGAAATTCCAATTACTGAATATCGAAAACAGTTCGAGACAAATGTTTTTGGAGTCATTTCAGTTACTCAAGCTATTTTACCAATTATGAGAACTCGTGGCAGAGGTAAGATTATTAATGTGAGCAGTATAAGCGGGAGAATAAGTTTCCCAGGTTTATCTCCATATACATCCTCAAAACATGCACTAGAGGGCTGGAGTGAATCGCTTCGAATCGAGTTAAAAGCTTTTGGCATTGATGTTGTTTTAGTCGAACCCGGCTCCTATCAAACGAATATTTGGACCAGTGGTAAAAAAGTAACAGAGAAATCTCGTTCTACTAAATCTCCCTATTTTCAAACAATGGTTAAAATAGAGGACCATTTGAATAAGAATATGAAAAACTATGGAGATCCAAATGAGGTAGCAAACCTCATCGTTACCATTGCAAGGAAAAACAAAACTAAGTTACGTTACCCAGTAGGGAAATCTGTGGGGGTGACAATGTTTCTTAAAAATCTACTGCCATGGAGTGTATGGGAGAAGTTAGTCTTAAAGCAATTAAAGTAGTAGTGTAAGAGACTTAACATGCTATATTGGGCGTAGTTGATTCCACTCACCTAAAGTGGAGTTCAACTACGCCCTTATAAAATAGTCTGAAGAAAATATAAAATGAGAATAGATCTAGTATAAACAAAATACCTTAATCTCAGTAATACGAAAATAAAAGTGAATTACGATAATAGGCACTTGTATTTACGGATTCATTTGGTTAAACTATAAAACGTAATGATTACGATTTAATTCAAGGAGGCACAAAATGTATGATTGGTTAGTTATTGGAGGTGGTATTCATGGTTGTACTATCTCAACATATTTAATTAAACATAAGAAAGTGCAAATTGAAAGGCTTTGTATTATCGATCCACACACTGAGCCTATGGCCAGATGGAAACGAAATACGGAAAGAATCTCAATGCAATATCTCCGGTCTCCGTCCGTTCATCACATTGATGTTCCACCATTTAGTTTGCAGCAGTTCAGCAAAATTTCCGAAGAGCATAACCGATTTTATGGGGTTTATAAACGCCCGTCACTTGAACTATTTAATGAACATTGTGATGAAGTTATATGCGAAACAGACCTTCAGAAAAGTTGGCATAGAGGTTTAGTAGAAAGTATTCGAAAGGAAAAAGGAGATTGGAGAGTAACTACGGAAAAAGGAGAGGTAATTAGGTCGAAAAATATAGTCATTGCTATTAGCGTAAATGAGCAGCTGCTGATACCTAATTGGGCAAAGGAACTTACTATACATGAACCCAAAAGAGTTCAACATATATTTGATGAAAACCAAGGAGATATAACGGAGATTAAAGCTCCTATTGCGATTATTGGCGGAGGAATTTCTGCAGCCCATCTTGCCATAAAAATGTCGAGAGAATACCCAGGTGAAGTAACACTAATAAAGCGTCATCCGTTTCGGGTTCATGACTTTGATAGTGATCCAGGCTGGTTAGGGCTAAAACTACAAGGTCCATATCGAAAACTTAAGGATTATAATGTTCGTCGAGAAAAAATAAAAGAGGCTAGACTAAAAGGGTCTATTCCTAGGGATGTCTTACGTAAAGTAAAGAGTCTAGAAGCTGAGCAGAAATTGCGTATTATAAATGGTGAAGTTAGCTCTTATAAAATGGAACCGGAATATCTAATGCTTAACATTAACGATATCTCTATTCAAACTAGAAGCATATTACTCGCAACAGGTTTTTCACCAACGAGACCTGGGAAATGGGTAGAAAAACTTATTGAAGTAGAAAAGCTAAGTTGTGCACAATGTGGCTATCCAATTGTAGATGAGAACCTGCAGTGGTACCCGCATTTGTATGTAATAGGCCCGTTGGCTGAGTTGGAAATAGGACCAATTGCTAGAAATATTTCAGGAGCGAGGCAGGCGGCTGAAAGAATAGTAAGTCATTTATAAAGTATAAATCGTAATGATTACGAAAAACAACAAGTAAAAGGGTGAAGATGATGAAAAAGGTACCAGTAACTGTCTTAAGTGGCTATTTAGGATCTGGGAAGACGACATTATTAAATCATGTGTTGCAAAACAAAGAAAATTTAAAGGTTGCAGTTATTGTTAATGATATGAGTGAAGTAAATATTGATGCATCAATGGTAAAAAAAGGCGGGTTTTCTCTTACTGAAGAAAAGCTTGTGGAAATGCAGAATGGTTGTATCTGTTGTACCCTTCGTGAGGATTTAATCGTAGAAGTGGAGCGACTTGTTAAAGATGGCGACATTGATTATATCTTGATTGAATCGTCGGGTATTTCTGAGCCTGTACCTGTTGCACAAACATTTAGTTATATTGATGAAGAATTAGGGGTTAATTTATCAGAGTATTGTCAGCTTGATACGATGGTAACCGTAGTTGATGCGAACCGCTTTTGGCATGACTTTGCATCTGGAGAAAGTCTACTAGATCGAAAACAAGCCAATGATGAAACAGGTACAAGAGAAGTTGTTGATCTACTTATTGACCAAATTGAATTTTCAAATGTTCTCATTTTAAATAAAATTGATTTAGTCGATCGAAAGAGCATTGAGGAATTGAGAGCAGTTCTTCAAAAGTTGAATCCAGAAGCGAAGATTGTTGAAAGTGCTCATTCTGTTGTAGGATTATCCAATATCTTGAATACTGGCATGTTTGACTTTGAAAAAGCAAGTCAATCTGCTGGTTGGATCAAGGAGTTGAACGAAGAGCATATTCCGGAGACGGAGGAGTATGGTATCTCCTCTTTTGTGTATCGTAGAAGAAAACCATTTCATCCAGAAAGATGGCTAAAATGGTTAGAGAATTGGCCTGTGGAAATCGTTCGTGCAAAGGGGTTCTTTTGGCTAGCAACTCGGAATGATACATCAGGACTATTATCCCAAGCTGGTACATCTATTGTCTTTCAAGGTGCAGGAGAATGGGTTGCTTCAAATCCTGAACAAGAACAAGCTAGATTTCTAGAAGAAGAGCCAGAGATGTTACATCGTTGGGATGAGGTGTATGGGGATCGAATAAATGAGCTTGTTTTTATTGGGATTGACTTAAAAAAGGAGGATATAGAGCTTGGTCTGGATTCTTGTTTGTTAACAAAGGAAGAAATGAATCAAGATTGGAGCAAAATGTCTGATCCCTTGCCATCTTTTTGAGGAATCGACTTTAACTGCGCATGATGTTATTGCTAAAAATGAGCATATTACTATTAATTAGTACTTGTCAAATCGTAATCATTACGATATCATAGATAAATCGAAATGGTTACGGTTATTGTGTAAAAAAATGTACATAAAAAAGGGGTATAATGATGAGATTATTTAAAGGGCATTTTTATAAAATTAGTATTTTACTAGTATGTATAAGTTTGTTGAGCGCGTGTGCACAGTCATCACAGAATAATTCTGAGAAAAACGAAGGAAAGCACATTAGCTTTCTTTACAATTTTTCAACGAATTCTCTAGATCCTCATGTGGATTCTAGTTATGTGCCATTAAGGGCGGGAATCACAGAAACATTAGTCCAATTAGATGAAGAAAATCTAACGGTTGCACCATGGCTAGCAGAAAGTTGGGAAGGTGAGGATGGACAAAATTGGACAATTAACCTTCGCAAGGATGTTACTTTTCATAATGGTAAAAAGATGGATGCAGAAAGTGTTAAAGCCTCACTTGAACGAGCATTACAGGAGAGTGTGGCGATTCAAAATGCATTGAAAATCGATAAAATTGAAGCTGAAGGATATACTTTACATATTTCCACAAAAGTGAACTTTCCTGAATTTATTTCGGAGCTTGTTAATCCGAATGTGTCAATTATCGATGTAACAGAAGAAGACATTATCAATAAACCAGTTGGTACTGGTCCTTTCGTTTTGGAAAAATTCACACCAGGAAGCAAGCTTGAGCTTAAGCGCTATGATCAATATTGGGATGGGCCTTCAAAGCTTGATACTGTTACATTTGCTTTTAATGAGGATGCAAGTGCTCGAACTCTTGCGCTGAAGTCTGGGCAAGTAGATATTGTTTATCGTCCTGAGGTTGAGAGCTTAGAATCGTTGCGTGCTGAGGAAGGGATTAAAGTTGAATCTACTGCAACCTTCCGTGTACACCAAATGACGATGAATATGGAACGAACAAGTTTAAAGGATGTTAATGTACGCCGGGCAGTTGATGCATTAATTGATCGCCAGAAGATTGTTGATACAATTCTGTTAGGCCATGCTGAACCAGCTATTGGACCATTTTTACCTTCATTACCGTTTGCACCGACTTATGAACAGAGTGAAACGGGTACAGGATCTGACATCGCAATTAAGCACTTGGAGGAAGCGGGTTATTCATTACAAGATGGGAAAATGGTAAAAGACGGAGAGCAGTTAAAATTTACGCTATTAACTTATAGTGCTCGAGCTGACTTACCGTTAATTGCTCAAGTATTTCAATCAGATGCTAAACGTATTGGAATTGATGTAGAAATACGTCAAATCGATACTCCTGAGGAATATATGGCATCAAACCGTGATTGGGATTTAGCTACGTATAGTAATTTAACAGCTCCGCGTGGGGATGCTGGTTATTATTTAAATGCAACCTATCACCCAACTGGCGCTCTTAACTTTAGTGGATCTCATGAACCAGAGTTGACTGCAATCATTGAGAAGCTGAATCAAACGGTTTCCCAGGAAGAACGAGCTGTTCTTGCAGAACAGGCAGCTGATTATGTGCATGACAATGTAATCAATTCTTTTGTCTTACATCCTTCCACTATTGTTGCCTATAACGATAATAAGGTTGAGAATTGGATAACCACTCGAAGTGAATATTACATGATAACAAACGAGCTGGATGTGAAGTAAATGGTTCAAATTTTAACAAGAAAGTTTTTGGAAGTTTTCCTTTTTATGTTATTTATTACATTCGTTAGTTTCTTATTTGTACGCCTTGCACCTGGAGATCCTGTGCTAACGATTTTGAATGTTGATGAGTTATCAGTTAGTCAGGAACAAATCGAGGAATTAAGAGAAGAAATGGGATTTAACAAGCCTTTACTGACCCAGTATGGGCTTTGGCTACTTAATTTCGTACAATTGGATTTCGGAAATTCTTACGTAACAGGTCAGCCTGTAATGGATATGATTTTAATTGGATTACCTGCTACTATCGAATTAACTCTTGGTGCACTCATCGTCATGTTGATTGTATCGATTCCCCTCGGTTCATTTTCTGCTCTTTATCGGAACAGTTGGATTGATCAGGTGAGTAGAATTCTATCCATTCTTGGGGCTGCTATCCCGAGTTTTTGGCTTGGATTGATTTTTATTGATTTATTCGGGGTGCGTTTGAACCTGCTACCAACCATGGGGAGAGATGGTTTCTCCTCATTGGTTTTACCCTCTTTGACACTTGGACTCGCGATTTCAAGTGTTTATGTTCGATTGCTTCGATCGAGCTTACTTGATTCGCTTAGTCAGGAATTTATTAGAGCGGCTAGAGCTCGTGGATTATCAGAGCAACGGATCTTTTTTGCACATGCATTCCGACATAGTCTTCCCCCAGTCATTACAGTATTTGGAGTAAGTTTGGGAAGCTTAATTGGCGGTGTAGTCGTGATAGAAGTTTTATTTGCATATCCAGGGATTGGAAAGCTTGTTGTTGATGCAATACGTCAGCGTGATTATCCGCTAATACAAGGCTATATTTTAGTGATGGCGGTCATTGTTTTTATCGTAAATACATGTGTAGATCTATCATATCGATACTTAAATCCTGAAATGAAATTAAAGGAAAGAGAGACTAACTGATGAGAGGATTATCAATACCCTTGCCAAAAGCAACAAAAAACAAAAATCCACTAATCCTACTGGTACTATTTCTAGGGTTAACTTTGGTAGTGGTTATTTATGCTTTTCTTTTTTTAAGGCATGATCCGACATTAACCAATCTCGATACCCGTCTCCAGGGGATGAGTATCCAGCATCCGCTTGGTACTGACCAACTTGGCCGGGATGTTCTGACTAGATTATTACTTGGTGGACAGCAAACAATCGGCTTTAGCTTCTTGGCGTTAGTTGTTGCTCTTTTCATTGGTGTCCCTTTGGGTATTATTGCTGGATATAAACGTGGGTTAGTTGATCGAGTATTCATGCGAATTGCTGATGGTTTTATCGCTTTTCCGGATACGATTGTTGCCATTGTTTTAAGTGGTTTACTTGGTCCGGGAATCGGTAACTTAGTTCTTGCCATTGTATTAGTTAAATGGGTTAACTATGCTCGCCTAGTTCGAAGCACTGTTTTATCAGAATCACAAAAGGACTATGTGGTGGTTGCCCGGATTAATGGTCTATCACCAAGTAAAATCATGCGTAAGCATTTGTTTCCCCATGTGGTAGGGCATGTTCTTGTTCTGGCGAGTCTTGATCTCGGTAAAATTATTTTACTCATTTCTGCCTTATCTTATATTGGACTTGGTGCTCAACCGCCAACTCCTGAATGGGGAGCAATGTTAAATGATTCACGTCCATATTTTCATTCAAGACCCGAGTTAATGGTATACCCAGGTCTTGCGATTGTGATTGTTGTATTATTTACGAATATGCTGGGCGATTATTTCCGTGATCATTTTGATGTGAAGAAAGAGGTACAGTGATGATTTTATCGATGGAGCAAGTATCAATAAGCGGCAGAGATAATAAGATTGTTAATAATGTATCGCTTTCCATACGTAAAGGAGAGTGGTATGCACTGGTAGGTCAAAGTGGTAGTGGAAAAAGTTTGCTTTCACAGGCCATTGGGCAAATGCTACCTCCTAATTTAAAAGTTGAAGGAAAAATACTCTTCAAAGAAGAAGATTTACTATCGTTATCACCAAAACAGATGAGGTCAATTCGTGGTGAAAAGCTATCTTATATATTTCAAGATTATCAAGGATCATTTACTCCTTTTAGAACGATTGCCCAGCATTTTGATGAATACCTGAAGGCACATGGTGTTCGTGATCGGAAAATAAGAAAACAAAAATCTATAGATGCGCTTGAATCGGTCGGGTTAGATGAAGCATTATACAGCCGATATCCATTTCAGTTAAGCGGAGGACAGCTTCAGCGTGTTTCGATTGCGATGGCCCTTATGCTGTCTCCTGATTTATTAATTGCTGATGAAGTGACCACAGCCCTTGATAGTGTCTCTGGGCATAGAGTCTTAGAATTGCTAGCGAAGTTACAAAAAGAAACAGGCTGTGCGATTTTATTCATCACTCATGATTGGCGTCATGTTAGACGGTATGCAAGCCGTCTTGCGGTCATGAAGGAAGGGGAAATCGTTGAATCAGGTGGGAAACATCGTATATTGGATCATCCACAACATGAATATACAAAGCAGTTAATTGCTGCTGCACCCACACTGGAACGAGGCCTTCCATCAGGGTTAGAGGAGGTAAAGGGTATATGAGCTTGCTTACGGTTACAAATCTTAAGAAATCATACACATCTGTAGCAGTAAACAACCTGTCATTTGAACTTGAAAAAGGTGAATGTCTCGGTCTAGTCGGTGAAAGTGGTTGTGGTAAAAGTACATTAGCTCGCTGTCTACTCCGAATTGAAACCATTGACAGTGGTTCGATCTATTTTAAGGATGCAGCCATTGAAAGACATAATGAACGTCAGATGTATCCTTACCGCAAAGACATCCAAATCGTGTTTCAAAATCCTTCAGCGGCTTTAAATCCTAAGCTTAAAATCAAGGATTCTTTAATTGATCCTTATGAACAGTATAAAAAAGTTCTTAAGCTTAGCCATTTTTCACATACCTCAAAGGACGCCTATGTGAAACAGCTTCTTGAAGCAGTTGAACTGCCAATGGATTTAGCCAACAGGTATCCACATGAATTAAGTGGGGGGCAGAAACAGCGGGTAACAATAGCTCGTGCGATTAGTATTGAACCAGAATTGATTGTTCTAGATGAACCTACAGCAAGTCTAGATGTCATCTCTCAAGGGGCAGTGCTAACACTACTAACAAACCTTCGCAAAACATTAAATCTCTCTTATTTATTTATTTCACATGATCTTGCTGCTGTTAAGCAAATGAGCCAGAGAATGATGGTTATGCAAAACGGAGAGATAGTTGACCAGTTTAACAGTGATCAACTATTTGATGTGGAGCGACATCCTTATACAAAAGAACTTATATCTATTTTTTAATACACTGTTTAAATCCGCAGGCTGAATACACTCCGCGTCCGGCGGGTGACCAGTGAGCCTCCTCGTCGCTAACGCTCCTGTGGGATCTCACTTTGGGCACTGGTCCCGCAGGAGTCTACGTGTATTCAACCCTGCTTGTGACTACCGTTTCAATGTTTTATGTCAAAACGACAAACTTAGAAACTCTCCTATTTAAACAATATGAACCTACATTTTTACCCCTTTCCATTCGCTATGATTATTTTGACTTTTGGACTGCTCGTCTTTTGGTTCTGGAACAAAGGCAAGGATGATGATCCCGATAATGAATAAGAGAACGAGACTAAATACCCCACTACTTGAATTGCCTGTTAATTGAGCTGTAACTGCTACTAATAATGGTCCCATAATCGATGCGAATTTTCCAAAAATGTTATAAAAGCCAAAGAACTCATTTGAATGCTCCTTTGGAACGAGCTTGGCAAAGTATGAACGACTTAATGCTTGAATTCCGCCTTGGGAACTAGCAACGAGCATCGCCAAGATCCAAAAGTCTAGGGTTGTTTCTAAAAAATAAGCGTAAATACAAACAATAATATAGACGAATATTCCTATATAAAGCATCTTTTTGCCTGTGAATCTCTCAGCTAATCGTCCATATAACAGGGTAAAGGGTGCTGCAACGACTTGTGTGACGAATAAGATAATTAATAGGTTAGTAGGAGTGATACCAAGATCTGAACCGTAGGCAGTAGACATGGTAATGATAGTACCAACACCATCTATATAGAAAAAATAGGCTAGAAGAAATAGAAATAGTGCTCGATATTTTTTTATTTCCTTAAAGGTTTTTCCAAGTCGTTTAAAGCTATTAATAATAGGCTTAGGTTCCCGTTTAATAAAATGTTTTTGCTGCACATTTCGTAACAGTGGGATAGAAAAGAGCCCCCACCAGATTGCAGTAATGATGAATGCTATTTTACTAGCTGTTACTGTAGCAATTGGAAGAATCTCGTTTTGTGCTAAAATGATGATCGCGATACTTATGATAAATGGAATGGTGCTACCGATATAGCCTAATCCAAACCCTCGTGCTGAAACTTTGTTCATTCGCTCTTCTGTTGTGACATCAACGATAAAGGCATCATAAAAGACATTTGCTCCGGCTGAACCAACTGCTGCAACTGTATAAATAATTAATAAAAGAAGCCATTGATCACCTGGAATAAAAGCAAGTAAGGCTGTAAATAAAACACCTAAACTAAAGAAGAATGTAAAGAACTTTTTTTTAAGACCTTGGTAATCTGCAATTGTGCCAAGAATGGGACCGAGCATAGCTAAAATGAATGTAGCGATGGCTATGGTGTACCCTAAATATGCAGTAGAATTTGAAGCGCTAACACCTGCATTTGTAGCGGCAGCCTTATAATATAATGGAAAGACTGCTGTTGAAATAATGATTGAATATGCGGAGTTTGCCCAGTCATAAAACATCCAACTATTTTCTTGCTTTGTAAAACGCCTCATCGTCATTTCCCTCCCTCAACAAGCCTATCTATATTGTACTAAATGGCTCGTCATAAAATGGTAAATTCATCAAAAAATTAGATATTCTTTACAAATCAGATATGTCATAAAACCAAGGTCCTAGCCAAAGGGTCTTTAACATCGTTAGAGAAGTTTCATTTACCCAATCAACAAACCACAGATAAATATGTTAAACTTTTAAAATAGTAAAAGTGTCACTAGGTATGTGGCGGAAGGATAGAAATAACCTTTGGGAGAAATTAAGGAGAATGTCTCTTGGATAATTTTAATCAGCAATTCTTATATGCAATAGTAATCATTGGTCTAGGATATGCCCTTAAGAGATTTAAGGTCCTTAAGGAACAAGATGGCGAAGGCTTATCAAGAATTATCTTTAATATAACCTTACCTGCACTCATCATTGTTACTTTTAATGATATAAACATCGATTATTCTCTCATTTTACTAATAGTGATCGCCTTTTTTTATGGTCTCTTCATTGCATTTCTTGGGCTTTGGGTATTTAAAAAGGAGTCTAGGAAAACTAAAGGGATGATGGGTATGATGATCCCGGGATTTAATATTGGATTATTTGCCTACCCTCTTGTTGAAGGAATATGGGGGAAGGACGGACTAAAGTATTTTGGGATGTTTGATGTAGGGAACGCCTTGATCGTATTCGGAGTCAGTTATCTTATTGGAAGTTTCTATGCTCAAGACAACGTAAAGTTAGGATTTAAAGAAATAACAGGAAAAATGGTAAAATCGATTCCCTTGATGACCTATCTTCTAATATTTCTATTAAATCTGACTGGTTACCAACTTCCTTCTTTTTTCATTGAAGTTTCAGAGATTGTCTCACTAGCAAATATGCCATTGGCCTTATTGTTGTTGGGGATCTACCTAAACTTCTCTTTTGAGAAAAGCTACAAAATTCTTGCTATAAAATTCATAGCTTTTAGATATGGTGTTGGGCTCGCTCTAGGAATTATTTTGTATATCATACTGCCGTTTGAAGATATGTTTAAATATACGGTCCTCATCGGTCTAATTCTACCGACGTCTGTTTCAATCCTGCCTTATTCAGTTGAATTTGATTATGACAGGAAATTTGTCGGGACTGTTTCTAATCTGACGATTATATTAAGCTTCTTTTTATTATGGGGGATTGGAAATCTCCTTCTATAACACGAATAAAAACCTGGTGATTTGTTCTACAATCATCAGGTTTTTTGGTTGATATCACTAATAAGAGACTCTAAGATTTGTAGAAATGTTTAATGACAACCCTTCTTGAAAGCCATTACGATAGGAGACAAAATTCGTATTGTGGGAAAGGTGAAGATGATGAAAACACTTTTAATAAAAAATGCACGAAATATCATTACGATGGATAGTGAAAGAACTCAATACCCTGGAGGAAGTATTTATATTGAAGGGCAGGAAATTAAAGCAATTGGTGTAAACCTTCCGTATGAAACGGCAGATGAGGTCATCGATGCGAGAAATCAGATCATCTACCCTGGGTTAATTAATACGCATCATCATTTATATCAAACCTTTACGAGAAACATTCCTTTAGCACAAAATTGCGAGTTGTTTGATTGGTTAATTACCCTCTATGATATTTGGCGTCATATTAAGCCTGAGGATGTCTATCTAAGTGCAGCTGTAGGACTTGGTGAATTATTGAAGAGTGGGTGTACAACAGCATCTGACCATTTCTATGTTTTTCCTGATGGAATCAGTGGAGAGCTAATTGATGAAGAGATTCGGGCAGCACAGGAATTGGGAATTCGATTCTTTCCAACCAGAGGCTCTATGAGTCTAGGAAGATCAAAAGGTGGACTTCCACCAGATGAGGTAGTTCAATCAGAAAATGTCATTCTTAAGGATACAATGAGGGTGATTGAAACCTATCATGATCCAAGCCCCTTCTCTATGGTTCGTGTGGGAGTAGCACCTTGTTCACCATTTTCAGTTAGTCGAGATTTATTGAGAGAATCTGCTAATTTAGCAAGAAGTTATGGTGTAAGAATGCACACTCATCTAGCAGAGTCACAGGATGAAGATCAATTTTGCTTAGAGAAATTGGGGATGAGGCCACTTGAGCTAATGGAACAAACAGGCTGGGTTGGAAATGATGTATGGTTTGCTCATGGAATTTGGTTTAATGAACAAGAAATAATCAAGCTAGGTACATGTGGATGTGGTGTGGCTCATTGTCCAA
Source organism: Litchfieldia salsa (assembly GCF_900104555.1). GTDB lineage: Bacteria > Bacillota > Bacilli > Bacillales > Bacillaceae_L > Litchfieldia > Litchfieldia salsa. The sequence continues at coordinate 250,235 of NZ_FNJU01000004.1, read as the reverse complement.
GTAGCAATATGAAAATGAAATCTGGAACGATGCCTATCATGGACATGTTGGGAGCTGGAGTGAAAGTTGGTTTAGGTGTAGATGGATCTGCATCAAACGACTCTTCAAATATGTTAATGGAATTAAAGGTTATGAATCTTCTCCATAATCTTCAGCATGGTACTAAGGCACTTAGTGCAGAGGATTGCTTGTACATAGCGACAAAGGGGTCTTCCAAGGTACTCGGATGGGAGGATTCAATTGGCTCTCTAGAAGTAGGTAAAGCAGCAGATTTATTTATGGTTAATGCGAATCGTTTAGAATTTGCAGGTGCGTTGTTTGATGATGCGTCACTTCCTATTTTGACAGGCACACCTCAAGTGGATAGAACAATTGTGGGTGGAAAGACAGTCGTAAAGGACGGTAGGTTGGTCAATGTGAATGAAGAACATCTAGCAATTGCTGCTCAAAAGGCTGCTTCTAGAATGTTGGAAACTGCAAGCAAGTACATGAAGAAGAATTATAAAAAATCTAGAATCACTAAGAAAGTATTTAGATAAAAGGGTTTAATGAAAGCTAACGCTTTCATTTTTTTAACTTAAAAACTCTTCTGAAAAATTGGTAATCTATCTAAATGTTACAGATGTTTTCGTCTAAAATAACCAATGACAAAAATAAACTAATAAATTAGTATGAGTTATAACAACTTGTGTAACATTTTATAACATTAGTAGATGTGAGATGAATTAACTGAAATTTATTAAAATACAGTATCTTCAGATATTTAAATCTTTAAGGGGGAGATGTAATTGGTGGTAGCAGAGAGTGAAGTAGTGGCATTTCAACAGGTGAGTAAGGTTTATAACACTGGCACGGTCGCACTTAGTAATTTTCATTTATCGATTAAAGAAGGTGAATTTATTAGCTTTTTAGGTCCTTCTGGTTGTGGAAAGTCAACGGCCTTGAGGATGGTTGCGGGTCTGGGTGAAGCGACGAACGGTGAAGTGAAAGTGTTTGATCAAAAGCCATTAGATGTCATTCGTAATTCAAATGACATTGCTTTCGTTTTCCAGGATGCAAATCTCCTCCCTTGGAGATCGGTTCTTGACAATGTGTTACTCCCTCTTGAATTAAGAGGTGGTAATAAGAAGGTTCATAAAGAAACGGCGCTAAGAGTTCTTGAGATGGTTGGGCTTAAGGATCATTTGAAATCATATCCACGACAGCTATCTGGTGGGATGAAAATGCGTGTATCGATTGCGCGTGCTTTAGCAGCTAAACCTAAAATGTTATTAATGGATGAGCCTTTTGCGGCTTTAGATGAAATTACGCGGCAAACCCTACAAATGGAATTATTAGAGATTTGGCGTAAAGAAAAAATGACAATTTTGTTTGTTACACACAATGTGTATGAAGCTGTGTTCTTGTCAACAAGAATTGCTGTAATGTCAGCGCGTCCTGGTCGGTTATCCTCGATGATTGATGTAAAACTTCCTTCGATAAGAAATTTGAATATGAGAACAGAAGATTCGTTTAATGAAATGGTGGAATTAGCATCTCAGTGCTTAGAGAATAGCACAGATGAAAGGAGCTAGGTTCATGTCTATACATTCGATAGAGGTAGCAAAAGAAGAAGTGTTAACGAAATCTAAGTCTAAGGAAAATCCTGTATGGTCCAAGTTTAAGCAATATTACATTGGTCCAATTATTGCGTTTATTGTGTTCATATCATTATGGCAAGTCATTCCGCTTCTACTTGATATTAAGCATTATATTTTGCCGAAGCCATCAGATGTTCTGGAGGCGGCAATTAAGGATTGGGATTTATTATGGCCTGCAGTCCAAATTACAGTTGTAGAATCAGTCATAGGATTTCTGTTTAGCGCTGTTATTGGAATTTTGGTGTCGATTCTCTTAGCGAGTTCAAAGATTCTAGAACGAAGTATATACCCGTACGCGATTATTCTGCAAACCATTCCTGTTGTCGCAGTAGCACCCATTATCGTCATCTGGTTTGGTGCAGGTTACAATTCAATCGTAGTGATCTCGTTTTTAGTCGGATTCTTTCCGGTCATCTCAAACACATTAATGGGATTAAATTCGGTTGATAAAAATATGGATGAACTATTTACATTGTATAATTCGTCAAATTGGCAAAAGATGTGGAAGCTTAGACTCCCTGCTGCAATGCCGTTTATCATGGCTGGTTTAAAAGTGTCGTGTACATTAACAATCGTTGGAGCAATTGTTGGTGAATATGTCGCTGGAATTGGTGGCGGAAAAGGTGGTTTAGGTTATTCTATAACCGTTGCAGCAATCCAGGTAAAAACAGCTTATTTATTCGCTTGTGGAATCGCTGCTGCTATATTAGGGGTTACCTTTTATCTCTTAGTCAGCTTTATCTCACACTTAATTCTTAAATCTTGGCACGAATCAGCAATGAAGGTTGAAAAATAAGGCTGTTTACTCAAAACTTGGTGTTTGAACATTAAAACGCTGTTACTTACTAGCAGGCTGAATACACGTAGACTCCTGCGGGACCAGTGGCCAAAGTGAGACCCCGCAGGAGCATTGCGACGAGGAGGCTCACTGATCACCCGCCGGACGCGGAGTGTATTCAGCCAGCGGCTTTAAAGGCAGAAACAATAGAACCAAATATAAAAGAGATACAAGGGGGAAAATGAAATGGAATTAAAGATCTTGAAGAAGTCAGGGTTATTTTTAATGGGATTAATGCTTATGCTTTTGCTAGCAGCTTGCTCTGAAAAAGAGGCTGGAGGTTCTTCTGAGGATTCTAGTGAGGGTGAGCAATCTGGTGAAGAAGCTGCAACTGAGGCAGTAAAGCTTGTATTAAACTGGTTTCCTAAAGCACAGCATGGTGGAGTTTTTGCTGCAAATGAAAAGGGATATTTCGAAGAAAATGGCTTAGATGTAACCATTGAACCAGGTGGTCCACAAGTATCATCCATCCAAATGGTAGCTTCAGGTAGTGCGCAGTTTGGCTTAGCGCATGCAGATCAGATGGTCATAGCAAGAAATCAAGGAATTGAACTTGTTGCTGTAGCTGCTGCAATGCAAGGTAGTCCACAAGCGTGGATGTACCATAAGGGTCAAGAAATCGGTGGGTTCGAAGATTTAAATGGAAGAACTGTATTTATTCAACCGGGGATTACCTATTGGGATTTCTTGAAGGGTCAATACGATTTGAGTGGAGCGAAGGAAGTGGCTTACACTGGTCAGCATGTGAACTTTATGGATGATGAAACATCTGTAACTCAAGCGTTTGTGACGTCAGAACCGTATTTTATGGAACTGGAGAATGTTGAAACAGAAACGATGTTAATTTCTGAATCTGGTTATGATCCATATAATATTGTATTATATGTAACAAAAGACTATCTAGAGGAAAATAAAGAGACTGTCCAAAAGTTCGTTACTGCGTTTGTTGATGGATGGGATTATTACAAAGATTCTCCAGATGAAATCACAAAAGTAATTAATGAAGCTAATACAGATATTGCGTTTGAGGCATTACAATTTGAGCAAACATCTCAAGCTGAATTCGTTTATGGTGGAGATGCTGCAGAACATGGTGTTGGCTATATGACAGAGGAAAGATGGAGTACTTTGATTGATCAACTAGCAGAGTTAGGATTACTTGAAGAAAAATTTGATGCATCAAGTATCTTTACAACCGAATTTCTATCCCACTAATAAAATTAAAAGGTGACTCTTGTTTATGGAGTCACCTTCTTTGCTAATTAAATAGATTTGAATGGAGGGAAAGAGAAAATGAAGGATGTCTATCAAGCTTACATGGATAATCGACTAACAATAGAGCCAACCAACCCTGGTCCATTGGATGGTTTAACTTTCTCAGTGAAAGATGTATTTGCGATAAAAGGTTATAGGAATGCGGCGGGAAATCCTGACTACCTTAGAACCCATGGCCCGTCAGAAGAGAATGCCCCGGTCATTGACTCTCTCCTTGAAAATGGTGCAAAGCTAATTGGTACAACTCACACAGATGAGTTAATGTATAGCCTAAATGGTGAAAATATTCATTATGGAACCCCAACTAATCCGAAGGCTCCAGGCCATATCCCTGGAGGCTCCTCAAGTGGTTCTGCTGTAGCGGTTGCTGGTGGAATGGTTGATTTTGCATTAGGAACAGATACGGGAGGCTCTGTTCGGATTCCCTCTTCTTATTGCGGAATCTTTGGTATTAGACCTACACATGGTGCAGTGGATATTACAGGTGTCATTCCTTTGGCAGATAGCTTTGATACAGTTGGCTGGATGGCAAGAGATATAAGCACACTGAAGGGTGTTGGAGAGGTTTTATTAAAGGAACAACAAGATCAAAGAGAAGAACCTTTTAAAAGGTGTTTGTTTTTAAAAGATGCTTGGGATCAACTGCTTCATAAAAGTACAGAGAGTTCATTAAGTGCATTTCTCCCTTCAATAAAAGAAGCTTGTGAGATGTATGAAGAAATTACTGTTTCTGATGAAGGGTTGGGTGAGTGGGCAAATACTTTCCGAATCATTCAGGCGATGGAGATATGGGAAGAGCATAAAGATTGGATTGAGGCAGAAAACCCACAGTTTGGTCCAGGAATTAAGGAGCGGTTTGAATGGGCAAGTACGTTGAGAAGAGAAAGCTATAAAGACCTCTTGTTACAAAGGGAAAAAATAACGAATCATCTAACTAGATTTTTAGGGGTCGATGGTATTTTTGTCATACCTGCTGCTCCTGGGTGTGCGCCTGTGAAAAATTTACGCGGAGAAGAACTTGAGGAATATCGATCTCGGGCCATGAGGTTAACGTGTATTGCTGGATTAGCGGGCTTGCCTCAAGTGACATTGCCTCTTGGAGAACATGAAGGTTTGCCGGTGGGTTTGTCTATTATAGGTAATCATCATCAAGATTTAAGGTTGCTTAACTTTGCTGCTAATTTACTAGAGAAATAACATATCGAGCTATGAAAATAGATGAACCTAAAGAGTTATTTCACTTTGGTTCGTCTTTTTGTTTGTCATTATCTTTGGTGGTTTTCGTATAGATTGTTGCTTTTAAAGTCGCAGGCTGAATACACTCCGCGTCCGGCGGGTGACCAGTGAGCCTCCTCGTCGCGAATGCTCCTGTGGGGTCTCACTTTGGCCACTGATCCCGCAGGAGTCTACGTGTATTCAGCCTGCTTGTTACTAGCGATTCAATGTTTTATGTTTAAAGCAAAGCCTTATATTTTTTCTTGATAGACATCCAATGCAGCTTGTAATGCTTTTCCTGTTTCTACTTTAGCTCCATGGCGGATAAGGACTGCTTCTAAAGCGCCTAGGACAAACAGAATGTTTTCTTTTCGACAGCTATAACCCATTGATCCGATCCTCCATATTTTTCCGTGAAGAGGTCCGAATGAGCTTGCGATTTCAATCCCGAATTCATGTAATAGCATGCTTCTTACTGACTCTGGCTCCACTCCTGCTGGTACCGTTACACATGTGACCATAGGAAGCTTACATTCGCGATTTCCATAGAGTGCGAGTCCCATTGCTTCAATACCTGCTATCAATGCCCTCTCGTGATGTAGGTGACGGTTGAAACGTGCATCTAACCCCTCTTCTAGTAAAATCCTCAAACCTTCGCGAAGAGCATACAGCATTGATGTTGCTTCTGTATGGTGATTTAGTCTTCTAGGACCCCAGTAATCTTGTAACATACTTAAATCAAAATAATTACTTTTGATAAATGAGTGATTAAGCTGTTGCTCGCGGATTCGATCTTCATCGGTGGAAATTCCTCGTTCAACCTTTTTCCTGGCGTTAATTACTTTCTCAACGCGATCATTAAAAGTAATAGGAGCCATTCCTGAAGGAACAGATAAACACTTTTGGGTTCCGGCAATCAACCCATCGATAAACCATTCGTCGACTTTCACAGGAGTTCCTCCGGTGGTAGCTACTGCATCAACAATTAGTAAACAATCTAACTCTCGACACGCAGCCCCAATTTGGTCCAAAGGCTGCATGCACCCTGTTGAGGTTTCACCGTGAACGATGGCTGTTATTTTTGGTGAAATTCTTCTGACTTCATCAATAATAACCTTTTGATCAAATACAGTACCCCACTCGCATTCAAGGGTGTGTACTTCTGCTCCATACCTTTCGCAAATTTCGGTGAGTAAATATCCGAAACGGCCGAATATTGGAACCAATACTTTATCTCCTGGTTCAATTACACTACATAGCATAGCTTCAATTCCTGACCTTGATGTTCCGTCAACCGGGAATGCCCATTTATTCTTCGTTTGAAATAAGTGCCTCAACATCTCCATTACTTCATTCATGATTGTTGTAAAGGCTGGATCGAACTGCCCTACTATAGGTGTGCTCATCGCTCTTAAAACTCTTGGGTCCACCTCTACTGGACCAGGAGTCATAATTGTTCGTAGTGGTGTATTTAAATCTCTATATGTCATAGTCGTTAACCCTCCTCATGATAAGCTAATTGATAGAGTAATTCTGTAAGAACAGATCTTCCTTTTTCCAGATCTTCCTTTTTAGTGCTTTCTTTTGGAGAATGACTAACTCCATTTTCGCTTGGTACAAATAATAAGGCTGTTGGACAATGTGTACCAAACACCTGTGCATCATGCCCTGCCCCGCTCACAATTGGTGAATAAGAAAACCCTTTTTCTTGCGCGATTTTTGTAAGGTGGTTGGTTAATGTGGAATCCATCATGACCGGTTTGACGCTCATCCACTGGTCGATTTCAATTTCCATTTCATGTTCCTTTGAATAGTCGATAAAGAAAAGTGAAAGTTCCTGACAGAATTGATCAAGTGTTTGCTCGTCGTAATGTCTAACATCTAAAGTGAATAATACCTCACCTGCAATAACATTAGGAACATTCGGTTTGGCAGTTAGTTTGCCTGTGGTGGCAACAAGCTGGGGGTCCGTTTCTTGTGCTTTTTTATTAATAAAGGTTATTAAATGAGAGGCGGCAAGCATGGCGTCCTTTCTGAAATTCATTGGTGTTGTTCCAGCATGATTGCTTTCACCGGTAATACGGATGTTAAAACGGCGTTGCCCAACGATGTGGCTGACAATTCCTAATGATTTATTGGTTCTTTCCAGTGTGATCCCTTGTTCTACGTGTAATTCTATAAAACAACCGATATCATCTCTAACAGGTGTTTCATACTGCTCAGGGTCAAAGCCTGCTGTTTTCATGGCATCTAAAAGCTTAATTCCGTCACCATCTGTGATTCTAGTTCCATCTTTTAAGGAGTATCGGCCTGTCATATTACCTGAACCCCAGAATGTTAATGGAAATCGACTACCTTCTTCTTCGCATAATGAAACAACTTCAATGGTTTTATTCGGCTGCCCGTGTTGGTCTATCAATCTTTTAACTGAAAGTAAGCTCGCAATGATTCCGTAGACTCCGTCATACATTCCCCCGTCAATCACTGAATCAATATGAGATCCTGTTAAAATGATGGGTGATTGAGGATTACTTCCTTCTAGTCTTCCGAATAAATTTCCGACGCTGTCGAAATAAGTAGTCAAACCTATTTCCTCCATTTTGGCCTTTAATGCATGCTGAGCATTGATCCAAGATGAAGAATAGAGTAACCGACTAACACCGCCGTGTTTAGATTGTCCGTAAGAAGAAAGCCATTTAACCATTGCTTCAGCCTCGGGTTGTTGATGATTAAAAATGTATTTAGAATCCAATGCCATTGCCAATCCTCCGTTCTGATAAGCTATTTATTTTTGGAAAGCGATTCATGTTCTTAGTAGTCTTTTTAGTTTACCAACTGACCCTTCCCACTTCATTAGCAAAAATGTAATAAATTCGTTCTTTTTTTGTGCTATCTAACTAAAAAGTCTAAAAATTATGATATTATTATAATCAAACATTAGGAGGTTGGGTTGTTATGAAGGTAGAGGAAGTATTGAAGGTTCCCGCCCTAAGGGGATCCCAAATAATCGGGGGGCACTCAGGGATTAATCGAGAGGTTTTACATGTTAATATGATGGATGCACCAGATATCATTTCATTTTTAAAGCCTTCTGAATTGCTAGTTACAACTGCTTATCATTTAAAAGACCAGCCATCACTCTTGTTAGAGTTGATTGATGAAATGGCCAATAAAGAATGTGCTGCATTAGGAATAAAAACGAAGCGTTTTCTAAATGAAATTCCCCAAGAAGCAATTGATCTTGCAAATAAACGCTGTTTTCCGGTATTTGAATTACCAAATGAAGCCTCTCTTGGTGATATTGTAAATCATACGTTAAGTCATATTTTGGATAAAAGAACGAATGAGTTGCAATATGCAATTGATACACATAAGAAATTTACCAACCATATTCTAAGTGGAAAAGGTATTCCTCAACTACTTAAGAGCTTATCTGCTATGATTGGTTCTCCTGTAATCCTGCTAGACCAATACGCTAAGCCCATCTATTACACTAAATCAGATGAGAAATATATTAAACCGATTAATGATTTCAATTCTAGTGATGATTACTTTTTCTTTCCTAATACTCCATTTTTTATGTTTTCACTTTTGCGAAACAAAGAAACCTACTCAGTTTTCTCTGTATATACACATGAAAAGAAGGCAGGCTTCCTTCTTGTTGTAGGTGAAATAATACCTAATGATCATTCAACGATCTTAACGATTGAACAAGCGACGAATGTACTTTCCTTTGAATTAACAAAAGAAAATGTACTAAATCAACATTATAAACGGGTGAAAAATGACTTCTTCTATCATTTTGTCGATGGAGAATATTCTTCACAAGATGAGATTGTTAACCGGGCAAAGGAATTCAATTTACGAAATGAGCAAAAATATCTCTGTGTCACAGGTGAATTGGATGGCGGAGAGGTAATTGGAAGTTATACTCAAATCCAACTAAAGATCGATACAATTTATGAATTTATTGAGGATGAATTTAAGTCATTTTCGTTTCCATCACATTTATTTACAAAAGGCAAAACCTGTACCCTGCTTTTTGAATTGGTTGATGTAACTCAGGTCAAAACAGTGGTTCTACCTATATTAGAAACGATTCAAAAGAAAATAAACTCCCAGTTTTCGCGAACGATTTCTTTTGGAATCAGTAATGTTTCGTTGAATTTCTTTAATGTCAAAAATGCCTATAAAGAGGCAGGAGATGCTTTAGATATTGGGAAGCACTCAGGGAAATCGACTTTTATTCAAACCTACCGTACAAAAGATATTATGGAGTTATTGAGAAGTATTCCAAGACAAGATTTGAAGGATTTTTACAATAATGCGCTTGGTGGTTTATCGGCCCGAGAATATATAGACGACCCTACCCTTCTTCAGACACTATATGTTTATTTAGAAACACATTGTCAAATATCAGAAACATCAAAAAGATTGTTTGTACATCGTAATACAGTGGTATATCGATTGGAAAAATGCGAGGAGCTACTGGGTAAAAGTCTGAATGATTCAGAGACGACCCTTCAAATACGCTTAGCATATCAAATAAAAAACATTCTAGAGTGATAGTCTTTTTTGTTTTTGTGTGAAGTTATGCAGTTTGTTATAAGTTAAAAAGGAAAATTGTGTATCTTGTATAATGACAATTCTCTTAAATAGATGTATGGTGATAGTATACATGTAACATGTAGAGTTAGAAATGCTAACATACAAGTTAATTAGGAGAGAAGGAAGATGATGAATCTTACAGTATTAAATGGACTAACAGAAGATGAATTTACAGAAACGCTTGGTGAAATATATGAGCATTCACCATGGGTAGCGAAGCAAGCCGCGCAATACCGCCCTTTTGAAACAATAGACGTTCTACATCAAGCGATGATGGAAGTTGTTAGTAATGCACCTACTGAAGATAAACTCATGCTGATTCGGGAGCATCCTAACTTAGGGGACAAAATAGAAATGAGCAATGATTCAACGAAAGAACAACATGGTGCGGGGTTACAAAACTTAACAGAAGAAGAGTTTTCTCAATTTCAATCACTTAATAAAGCGTATATGCAGAAATTCGGTTTTCCCTTCATTTTTGCAGTGAAAGGGAAAAATAAACAAGATGTATATGAATCTTTATTACAGAGAATTGAACATATAGAAGCTGAGGAATTTACAACAGCACTTAAAGAGATTGATAAAATTGCAGGGTTCCGATTAAGAGATAAAATTATAGAATAAGAGGATGGATGAAATGTCAGGACTTACAACTCATATTTTAGATTTAACACACGGAAAACCCGCGGCAAATGTCAAAGTAGATTTATATGTTGTGACGGAAGCGTCTGGGATACTCGAGTATAGAAAATCTGTTGTTACAAATGATGATGGTCGTTTAGATACTCCCCTACTAGTAGAGGATGAAATGAAGGTCGGAGAATATGAGTTGGTGTTCTATGTTGGTGAATACTTTCGTGCAAAAGAAATGGAACTGACAGAACCTCACTTTTTAGAAAGAGTGCCTGTCAGGTTTTGTATAAGTGATGTAGAAGCACATTACCATGTGCCTCTTCTAGTTTCACCTTGGGGATATCAGGTTTATAGAGGTAGTTAAATGCATCAATAATGGTAATGAATTTTATTAAGGATCATGCAGACCCAGAAGATACATGGGGTTTGGGTGATCCTATTTATTTTTAAATCTTTTTTCTTTTCTAATACACAATTATGTTGTACAATCACTATACAAATGTTATACAACTTAAAAAGGAGTCGAAAACAATGTATGAAATAAAGGTGATTGATCAGAGTAAGAGTATTATTGGATTATCTTGGTTAGGAAAGGTTACGCCCCAGGATGTACTAGGTGTAAACGAAGAACTAAACCAATTGTTTACAAAGCTAAATATTAATGAATTTGATTTACTAGTCAATATGAGTGAAATTACAGTGCTATTCCCCGAGACCCAGAAGGAAATTGTAAAGCACCAAGCATGGTTGCTTCAAAAAGGAATGAGGCGTGCTGCTGTTGTTGTAAATAGCTCTGTAGCCAAATTGCAATTAAAGAGAACGGCGAAAGAATCAAGACATCAAGGTGAATTTCATTTTGATACACCAGAAGAAGCATTAACTTTCTTAAAAGATACTAGTTTGCAAGTCGTTTGAAAAAAAAATCAACCAATTGTGGCATTTATTGGGAGCTTTCTTCCTCTTTTGGTCTGGTTTTATAATAACAATTGGCACTATTGTGAATTGTTTTAAAATTAGGACAACTAGCACCTCTTGAGTTTTTCCTTATCAGTTGATAAAATAAAATGAAGTTATAAGCGAAAGGAATTATTCAATGGTAGCAAGAGGAAATTCTGATGATAAAGCGATTCAAGAAACAAAGCATACAATTATTAGTGCAGCACAACGTCTTTTTATGACCTATGGATACCGATCAGTCTCTACAAGGCAAATTGCGGATTCGTGTGGATTAACACAACCTGCTTTATACCATCACTTTCAAAATAAACAAACGATCTATATTGAAGTGGTTAAATCGATGATGGAGAGGACTGAAACAGCTCTTTTAAGAATTTATAAGCGTTATAACTGTTTGGAAGAAAGATTAGAGCAGGTTACATATTATATGCTCATGAATCATCATGAAGATCTAACTCAAATGTTTCACGATGTTCGGCATGAGATGGACGCTAACAATCAAATATTAATTCGGCAATGGTGGATGAAGAGTTATTTAGATCCTGTCATTTTGATGTTGAGTGAAGAGAAAGAAAACGGTACTTTAAAAGAATTAGAGTCACTGAGTACTAATGAAACAGAAATGGCATATTTTATCTTGGATATGATCAAATCCTCCTTCCAACTTTCTGTTAAGCAGCACCTGAATCCAACTGAAAAGAAAAAAGAGGCACAGCGAAAGGCTGCGTTAGTGGTGAAGATATTTTTAGATGGGATTAGTAAGGGTGTTGAGAAGGAGAGATAATGTTAAGGGTTGTTTAAGGGGTATAAGCCCCTTTTATTTTTAACATCAACTTATCAACTGATAAGTAATAATTTGAAAGAGGGAGTATGAATGAAGAGAAAACTGTTCCAATTAATTGGTAGTGGAGTTAGTGGGAAGAAAGGAAGATGGATTACTGTTGGATTTTGGATTGTGCTTGTCGCTTTGTTAACTGTCCTATTTCCAACGGCAGACTCACAAAAGAATGAAAGAGCTGAGATATTTCTTATCGAAACAGACTCGGCGGAAGCGAACGAAATTCTTGAACGTGAATTTCCTAATAACAATGGAATACCAGCCTTATTAACCTGGTTTAGATCAGAAAAATTAAGTGATGAAGATTTACAATTCATTCAGCAACTTTCTATGGAGCTAAGTGACACTCCTATCGAAGGAGCGACCGTACCACCATTTCATGAGATTCCTTTGCCAGTTTTAAAAGAACAAATTTCAGAAGATGGTACAACATTTGTTCTACCTGTTATTTTTGATGAAGGATTAGAAACTCAAGAGATTAGTGAGAAACTTGAGTCTATAAAGGTTATGAGTGGTTCCGTTTTTCCAGAAAATCCATTCGATGCTCAAGTAGATGATGGTACCCTTCTTGTAAGGGCAACAGGACCAGCGGGAATCTCTGTTGATGCTACCGAATTATTCAGTCAAGGTGATTTGTCGTTACTAATAGGAACAGTCATTATCGTTTTAGTATTCTTACTAGTGATATACCGATCTCCTATTTTAGCGCTAATTCCATTGATCAGTGTGGGTATTGCTTATTCAGTGATAAGTCCAGTTCTAGGAATGATGTCAAAGCTAGGATGGATTGAGTTTGATTCACAAGCGATTGCAATCATGACTGTACTCCTTTTTGGTGCTGGAACCGACTATTGTTTATTTTTAATTTCTAAGTTCAGAAAGAATTTGAAGCTAGAGGTTGATAAATTTATAGCATTGAATCATGCGTTTGCTTATTCTTGGGGAGCGATTAGCATGAGTGGATTAACGGTCGTTGCGGCTTTGATTGTCTTACTAGTGGCTGATTATGGAGCCATTCACCGATTCGCGATTCCTTTTAGCTTAGCCATTTTCATTATGATGATTGCGAGTCTTACATTAGTTCCGGCATTACTTGCAATCCTTGGTAGAGCATCATTCTTTCCGTTTGTTCCAAGAACAAACGTGATGCTACAAGAAAGAGCACAAAGGAGAGGGAAAGAATTTCAACCTAATAAGGACAAAACCAAGATCGGATCTAGAATTGGTACTTTAGTGACGAAATCACCTTGGAAAGTCACGATCACGACTATAATCCTGTTAGGTGTTCTTGCTGGTTTTTCAACAAAGATAGAGTTAACATATGATACTTTATCATCATTCCCAGAGGATATGCCATCAAGAGAAGGGTTTGCGATTTTAGCAGAGCACTTTAATTCAGGTGAATTAGCACCAGTTTCTCTTATTGTGGAGTCGGATGATTCAGTGGCATTAGAAGAACAACTACGAAAACTAGAACTTGTTGAAGAAGTATCTGCTGGAATGGTTGGGGCAAATAATACAAACCTAGTAAAATACGAACTAGAATTAACCATCAACCCTTACTCAAACGAAGCGATCGAATATATTCCAGTATTAAGGGAGAAGATCACGACGTTTTTATCTTCCCAAGGTGTAGCACAGGCTGACGATAAGGTTTGGATTGCAGGGCAAACAGCAGAACAATATGATACGAGTATGATCACTAAATCCGATGAAAAAGCAGTCATACCAATTATAATTATACTCATATCCTTATTATTACTAGTCTATCTACGCTCTATTGTTGCCACGGTTTATTTGGTAGCTACTGTATTATTATCATACTTAAGCGCGTTAGGTTTAGGTTGGATCATTCTTCACCATTTCTTTGGAGTTGAAGCCATTCAAGGGTTTATTCCGTTGTATGCCTTCGTCTTTATAGTGGCACTTGGTGAGGATTATAATATCTTCATGATTTCAAGCATATGGAAACGAAGCAAAGAAGTACCACTATTGCAAGCGATTAAAGAAGGTGTTGCTGAAACTGGTGGAGTTATCACATCAGCGGGCCTCATACTAGCTGGAACTTTTGCTGTGTTGACAACCTTACCTATTCAAATTCTCGTCCATTTTGGTACGATAACGGCAATCGGTGTGTTGCTTGATACATTTGTTGTACGTCCATTTTTAGTTCCTGCTCTTACAACTTTATTAGGTAAATGGGCATTTTGGCCTTGGAAGAGAAGGATGCTGTTGGTGGAGGAGAATAGTAGAGAAAGAGAATATACGAAAGAATAAATGTGAAAGCTACTGTTAGACGTAATCTTTTACGTCTAACAGTAGCTTTTTAAGATCTGGTGCTAGGCGCCATTATGTCCGATTTTTTACGGATTTGTCGACCACATACCAGCAGATTTAATGAAAATTCGTGGATGTAGTTTTAATTGCGAAACAATAATTTCAGCTAGATCCTCTGGCTGCATAACTTTCTCAGGATTACCATCTGTTAAGTTTTCTTTATATGCAAGCTCAGTAGCAACCGTGCTTGGTGTTAGTGCAGTTACACGGATATTATTTTTACGTACTTCTAATGCTAATGATTCAGTCAGACCAAGCAATCCGAATTTTGAAGCGCTATATGCACTTGTAACAGGTGCACCTTTTTGACCTGCTGTTGAAGAGATATTAATAATGTCTCCTCCATTTTTCTCAATTAATTGTGGGAGTACTGCGCGCGTTACATAGTATACACCCATTAAATTCACATCAATGATTTGTTTCCATTCTGCTGGGTCTAACTCTAAGAATTTACCAAATTTCCCGATTCCAGCGTTATTAATTAAAATATCAAAAGTGCCAAGAGCAGCCGTTAATGACTCAACAGCAGAATTGACTTCTTCCATTGAAGAAACATCTGCAGTCGCATATGCTACCTTCACACCAAGTGCCTCTATTTCCTTAGCTACTTCAACTAAGTCCTTTTCTGTGCGAGCTAATAGACCGATATTTACCCCTTCATTTGCTAATGCGATGGCTGCAGCTCGGCCAATACCTTTACCTGAACCAGTAATAAGTGCTGTTTTACCTTGTAATGATTGTGCCATGTGTACCTTCTCCCTTCTATATGTAAAAATAAATAAATGATATCTGTTAAAACATCATGAATGAAATTATACCTCAAATCTTTCTCAAACATACGTGTTCATGCTTTGGATTATTACTTTCCGGTTTGTTCAAATTGCTTGATAATTTCAACAATGACATCAGTTGCTTTCACCATATTTTGGACAGAAATGTATTCGAACTTGCCGTGGAAGTTTTCTCCCCCTGTAAAAATATTCGGAGTTGGTAGTCCCATATATGATAATTGGGATCCGTCTGTTCCACCGCGGACAGGTCTAATGATTGGTTCAATATTTAAGTTTTTCATAGCTTTGTAAGCTAAATCGACAATCTCTTTAACAGGCTCGATTTTCTCCTTCATATTATAGTACTGATCATTCAGTTCAAGGGTTATCCGATCAGGTCCGTACTCCTCTTTTAACTTTTCTACGACCGTTTTCAAGTAGTCCTTTTTTCGGTTGAATTCTTCCTTATCAAATTCTCTGATGATATAACTGAGGGTTGTTTTCTCGACATCACCATTGAATGTATTTAAGTGATAGAATCCGCCGTATTCCTCGGTTAATTCTGGCGCTTGCTCTGCCGGCAGCTTGCCATGTAGTTCCATCGCAATCTTCATAGAGTTGACCATTTTGTCTTTAGCAGTACCTGGATGTACGTTTGTTCCGTTAATAGTAATTTTCGCAGCAGCTGCATTAAAGCTTTCATATTGAAGCTCTCCTAATGGTCCTCCATCAACTGTATAGGCGTACATTGCATCAAATGCTGTGACATCAAACTTATGTGGTCCCCTACCAATTTCTTCATCAGGTGTAAAAGCAACCCTTATTCTACCGCGCTTTATTTCTGGGTGTTTGATCAGATAGCTCATAGCCGTCATAATCTCTGTTATTCCAGCTTTATTATCAGCACCAAGTAAGGTTGTGCCATCTGTTGTAATGAGTGTGTGTCCTACATAGTTGGCTAGTTCAGGAAAATCAGAGGGTGAAAGGACAACATTTAATTCTTTATTGAGAGTAATGTCTTTTCCATCATAGTTTTTAACTATTTGGGGGTTCACATTTTTACCTGTGAAATCGGTCGCTGTATCAAGATGTGCTAAAAATCCAATAGTAGGAACTTCTTTTTCGGTATTAGACGGGAGAGTCGCCATTACATAACCGTTCTCATCAATGGTTACGTCTTTCATTCCAATCTCCTTTAATTCCTCGACCAACATATGAGCAAGCACTAGCTGTCCTTGTGTGGATGGACAGGTTTCATGGTCCTCATTTGATTGTGTGTCTACTTTTACATATTTAGTGAGTCGTTCAATGATTTCTTCTTTCATGGATTTCAGCTCCTTTTTAGATAAATTAATCATATTTCATCTAAAGAATCAAAAAATAAAGATGAAATTGCTTAAATTCGACAATTTTTGAGTAAATTAGAAGAAAAAGGTCAGAATAATTTTTACATAATATCGAAATTGGGAGGATGCACTTGTGAAGGAAAAGATTGATCTAACTGCAACAGAAATGGCGTATATGTGGTCAAGTTACCAATGGGACAGTATGAATATCGCATTATTAACTTATTTTCAAGAAACTGTTGAAGATGAACAGATTCAACAAGTTGTGGATATGACTTTAGAGGGAAGCAGAAAACATCATCAGAAACTTGAAGAGATCCTAAAAAGTGACCAAGTTCCATTGCCAATCGGCTTCTCAGATAAAGATGTACATCTTAATGCTAAAAAAATGTATACGGACGAGTTTATTTTGTATTTTATATGGTTTATAGGGAGAGGAAATTTAACCTTCTGTAGCCAGGCTTTAAATACGGTTGCGAGAAAGGATATCTCTAAGTATTATGATGAATGTGCTGCAGGTGGATTAAAACTAGTTAATCATACTAGAGATTTATTACTGGATAAGGGGTTATGGCTAAGATCACCATACATACCAGTTCCTAAAGAGCAAGAGATGGTTCAAAAGCAAAGTTTTCTAAATGGGTGGTTTGGTGATAAACGTCCATTGCTAGGAATGGAGATTGGGCACCTGTTTTTTAATATTATCACAAATTCAATCGGCTTAAGCTTAATCACAAGCTTTGTTCAAGTAACAAAAACGGAAGAGATTAAGAAGTATTTAATCCGTGGAAAAGAAATTAGTGGGAAACATATAGAGGTGTTTTCGGATGTGCTAAAAGAGGAACAATTACCTGTCCCTTCCTCATGGAACTTTGGGGTAACTGATTCAGAAGAAGCTCCTTTTTCCGAAAAACTAATGCTTAGTATTATTACCTTATTAAACTCACAGGGAATTAATAATTACGGAATGGGGCTTGCAACCTCAATGAGAAGAGATGTAGGTCTACATTTTACGAGATTAACTGCGGAAGTGCTTCAATATGCTGAAGATGGAACCAATCTTATGATCGACCACGGATGGATGGAGCAACCACCAAAAGCACCAGTGAGGGATTAAATCAAGGGAATCACTAACTACCGCGGGATAAACGGGGCTCAGCGACCCCGCCTGTGGTTATCTGTGAATTACTTATAGCTCCACTTCTAATAATTCCAGCGAAAATGCCCTGCTATAGGTGTTTTAAATGATGTTAATTTTATTTCAGCTGCAAAAGGTGGATTATTATGAATCAAGTAAGGAGTGCCATCCTTTGCTCGCTTATCTGAAACAATACCAACATGATGGTAACCATCTAAAAAAAAGACAACATCACCTGGCTGCCACTCCTTTAAATTATCAAGGTCACCAGGTATAAGCTCAGTAGTAATTGATTCGGTGAATCTTTGAAAAAAAACAAATTGATTTGGGACCCTCCTAAAATCAATGTTTGGATCTGGCTTTCCACCTACTCTAGGGTAAAGGTCTGTGAAGTTAGTAATATCTTTATCCATTAAATCCTTTAATAAAATATCTGCACCATCAAGCCCACGCCAAATGACATCTGTACAAACACCCTCATCATCAGGTGGATAACCTCCAGCATAATAGGCGCTCTTATAGGTTGTTCTTTGCTCAACCTCTTTTCTAGCTGTATTTACGATATCTATGGGATCTGGGACACCGTTATGATTCCGATCAACTGTTGAATAGTGATCACCTACAATGACTTCCTTACTAAAGGGGTTTGATAGTGAAATCCCTACAGAATCTAATAGAATGCCATTTCGAAAAAAGACGACAAATAGAAGAATGAACATGATAAATAGAAATTTAAAAGAAATAAGTCTTTTTTTTATCTTCACATAATCCCCCTCAGTGCTTACCAGATTTTGTTAGTAATTTAATAATAAAATAAGAATTATTTGAAAACAATCAACAAAAGGTAAAACGTGAAGAAAAAGTATGATATGATTACAGGGAAAAATATATCTGTATACACTAGGGGTGCTTTTTTTAAGCTGAGAGAGACTTTTCTTAACCCTTTGAACCTGGTCTAGATAATGCTAGTGAAGGGAAGTGGCCTAATCGAAAGCGATAAATTACCTATTTCTCGTACATAGATTAAAACACTTCGGCAGCATATGTTGAGGTGTTTTTTTATTTATGTGATGCCATTACATTTCTATGATTAACAGAATTCTAAGTTCATTGTGTAGCAGCTAGAAAGAGGGTTATTTACTTGTCAAAAACATATCGTATTACCTTTATGGCGTTATTCGCCGCAATCGGAACATTTGGCTCATCACTATTATGGTTTCCTGCAGGTATAGCGAAAGCTTACCCTGTTCAGCACGCAGTAAATGTTGTAGCAGGTGTCTTACTTGGACCAATTCCTGCTGTAATCATTGCATTTGTCACAGGCTTATTAAGAAATTTATTAGGAACAGGTTCACTACTAGCCTTTCCAGGAGGAATGATTGGTGCCTTTTTAGCAGGTTATCTATACAAGAAAATGAAGAAAAAGTGGACTGCAGCCGCCGGTGAAGTGATCGGCTCAGGATTGATTGCTCCATTAATAGCTGTACCGTATGCAAAAGTATTAATGGGTACCTCTGTTGCTAGTTTTTTCTTTATTCCCCCTTTTATCGTGAGTAGTATTGCAGGTGCATTAATTGGATTGTTCCTCGTTACACGAATTCTTAAATCCAATGTATGGAAGGGATAATTGATAGATAAGTAGAGCTTTATTTTAGAACCAATAATTGAAAACCTAAAAGTAAAACCGCATGGAATTAAGAGGTTAATAACCTTGATTCCATGCGGTTAATTCATTTTATCTGCATTGCACGCCCCTTTGTTAAAATTGACGTTTTAACGATCCCATTTCTGCCTTCTCCTGACCGCCTTCGTGTAGCAATAGACGGAGAATTTCCTGTTAATCTATTATGGGGAGCTTAAGAAGCAGATATAAGCGGAGATATTCCGGTTAACTGCTCTAAATAAAACGAAGTCCATTGATTTGGGTAGGATAAGCGGAAAAGCTCCCTTTATTTTTAAGTAAATAAAGGTATTTTCCAATTTAATCGGAATTATTCCGTTTATTTTTCTTATACAGTAGAATCAACTTCCCCTTAGAACATTGTACGAAAACTGTCTTCTTTTATAGGAAAAAAATAAAAAAATTAGAAAAATAACCATTTCTAGCGTATAATTTGAAACAAAACTTTAGGATGGAGTCAAAGATGAATACATTTGTGCAAAATCAATTAAAATCATTTCAAGAACATCAAAAAAACAGAGGGCGCTTATTAATTAATTGTGCTGACCAGCCGGGTATCGTGGCCGCTGTTTCAGACTTTTTATATAAACAAGGTGCTAATATCCTTGAGTCTAGCCAGTATTCAACAGATCCAAAAGAAGGGACCTTCTTTATGAGGATTGAATTTGAGTGTGAAGGGCTAAAGGAGAAAAAGTCAAACGTAGAAGAAAATTTTAAAGAGATTGCTTCAACATTTGGTATGGAGTGGTCGTTTACCTTCTCAGAAGAGTTAAAGAGAACAGCGATTTTTGTATCAAAAGAGCTTCATTGTTTACGTGAATTATTATGGGAATGGCAGAGTGGAGATTTAATTACAGATCTTGCACTTGTGATCAGTAACCATGAGGAATGTCGTGAGATTGTGGAGTCCCTAGGAATTCCTTTTTACTATATTCCTGCAAATAAAGAGAACCGACCACAGGTTGAGAAACAGCAGCTTGAATTACTTGAGAAATATGAGATAGATCTCATTATTTTAGCTCGTTATATGCAGATTTTAACGCCTACTTTTGTGGCACAACATCCAAACCAAATCATTAATATTCATCATTCATTCTTACCGGCATTTGTCGGAGCACGCCCATACGAACGTGCTTACCAACGTGGGGTAAAATTAATAGGTGCTACTTCACATTACGTAACGAATGACTTAGATGAAGGCCCAATTATCGAACAAGATATTATGCGAGTAGATCACAGGGCTGATGTAGATAGTCTAAAGAAAATAGGTCGCTCGATTGAGAGAAGCGTATTAGCTAGAGCGGTCAAATGGCATCTAGAGGACAGGATCATCGTGCATCAAAATAAAACGATTGTTTTTTAATTTAAGGTAGTTTGTTGCTTTTTAGCCGATTTAACTTAAATTAGGTGTCGCTAGTCAATTGGAATGGAAGGTGCGAGCTCCTGCAGGATCTGCAGCACACGTGAGACCCCGCAGGAGCTTTGCTGTGAGGAGGCTCACGGACTGCCCTGCGGCAAGATCGCACCTGGAGTGGAAATTGACTACCTTGTTTATAGACCATAATGTTTATGAAAACAGTAATTTAATGAAAAGGAGTAACATGGGATGATACGGCGTTTTTTCACTTATTATTTACCACATAAGAAGCTATTTGCGCTTGATTTTAGTAGCGCAGTCGTTGTAGCGATTTTAGAATTAGCATTTCCTCTTGCCGTACAATGGTTTATTGACGACCTGTTACCAGGACAAAATTGGTCAGCGATCGTTTGGGTAAGTGCCGGATTGCTTGGTCTTTATTTATTTAGTACGGGACTACAATATATCGTAAACTATTTTGGACATAAGCTTGGAATTAATATCGAAACAGATATGCGTCAACAATTATTCACTCATGTTCAACGGCAATCATTCCGTTTTTTTGATAATACCAAAACAGGACATGTGATGAGTCGAATTACAAATGACTTATTTGACATTGGTGAGTTAGCCCACCACGGTCCAGAAGATTTATTTATAGCCATAATGACATTCTTAGGTGCGTTCTGGATTATGTTAACGATTAACGTTCAATTGGCGTTTGCGGCCATTGTTGTCGTACCATTTTTAGTATGGTTAATTATTGTTTGTAACCTTAAAATGAACAAAGCCTGGAAGAGAATGTACAGTAATATTGCTGATGTTAATGGGCGTGTTGAAGACAGTGTTTCAGGTGTAAGAGTGGTTCAATCATTTACAAATGAAGAGTTCGAGATTTCTAGATTTACAAAGGATAATCGTAAATTCCGTCATTCAAAGTTGGCTGCTTATAAAATTATGTCTTATAGCAGTTCAGGAATCTACATGATGACTCGTTTTATCACACTAGTTGTTCTTGTGTTTGGGGCATGGTTAAGCTTTACAGGCCAATTATCATATGGAGAACTGGTTGGTTTTGTTTTATATGTGAACGTTCTTTTGAAACCAATTGATAAGATTAGTGCCTTAATGGAATTATATCCAAAGGGAATGGCTGGATTTAAACGTTTTACTGAGTTAATTGACCAAGAACCTGATATAGTGGATGCAAAGGATGCAGTTCCAGTTAAGGATTTAAAAGGTGATATCTCGTTTGATCAAGTTTCTTTCAGTTATGAAGGAGAGAAGAAGGTTCTAGAGAATATTGATTTAACGATTCGAGCTGGAGAAACGGTCGCATTTGTCGGGCCTTCAGGTGCTGGAAAAACAACAATCTGTTCATTAATTCCTAGATTCTATGATGTGGATAAAGGTGCAATTACGATTGACGGGATGGATATTCGTCAAATGACGAAACAATCATTGCGCTCCCAAATAGGGATTGTACAACAGGATGTTTTCTTATTTACGGGAACGTTAAAAGAAAATATTGCATATGGGATGCTAGATGCGACAGATGAACAAATTGAAGAAGCAGCAAGGCATGCTTATTTAGAAGGGTTTATCGCATCACTTCCAGATGGATATGAAACTCAAATTGGAGAACGTGGACTAAAGCTTTCAGGAGGCCAAAAGCAACGGATTGCGATTGCGAGAATGTTCTTGAAAAACCCACCAATTCTTATTCTAGATGAAGCAACATCTGCACTCGATACAGAAACTGAATTATTTATCCAAAAAGCCTTAACAGAGCTTTCGAAAAATCGTACAACACTTGTGATTGCCCATAGATTAGCGACGATTAGAAATGCTGACCGAATTGTCGTTGTGACAGAGGACGGGATTGCAGAAGAAGGTAATCATGATGAGTTAATTGAGCATGATGGTATATTTGCTAATCTTCATCGAGTTCAATATCAACAATCATAAAAAGGCTATTTATCTCAAAGTTTGTTGTTTTAAACATACAACATTAAAACGGTATTTCAAGCAGGCTGAATACACGTAGACTCCTGCGGGATCAATGGTCACCCGCCGGACGCGGAGTGTATTCAGCCTGCGGCTATAGAAGTAACAACCTATACGAAAACAGCCTAAAAAAAGAGGATGCACTGCATCCTCTTTTTCAATTGCTTTCATCTTACCTATTTGGTTGAATTTGATTAGTGTACATATGTTGATGAGAGTAAATAACGTCTGTTGAGTTTGTTGTTGGATAATAGTGTAAGTGTATAATATTTTGATAAGGATCATATTGAATATATTTTGGATAAATGACTGTTCTTTGTGTCATATTTGGTAAATACCCATTTGGCGGATAAAATGGCGGTATTGATTGATGTGGCTGGTATGCCATAATTATTCCTCCTTTTGTTAGTCTTTGATAGTATATGTAATAATAAGATTGTTGCTTTCACCTATTTTAAATGTAAGCAAGTTATCATATTTCCTGAGGGAAGGTTCATTTTTTAGAATATAAAGATTATAATAATTTCTTAGCCTTAATAATTGGAGAGAAGTAATCATGACAAATACACAAAAACATTCTCATGATGTGATGGAAGTTTGCGTGCTGGCAGGAAAAATTATGCTTCAAAGCGGGGGAGAAACCTATCGTGTTGAAGATACAATGACACGAATTGCAGCAGCATTTGGATTTCATCATTCACATAGTTTTGTTACTCCAACCGGTATTATCTTTTCAATCGATGGAGAACAATCAACGAAACTAATTAGAGTGTCTGACCGAACGACAGACTTAACGAAAGTAACGATTGTAAATGGAATTTCCAGAAGGATTAGTGGTGGAGAGCTTGTTGTTAAAGATGCTTACCAAGAATTAAAAGAGGTTGAAGCTTCAGAATTAATGTTCCATCCATTCATTCAGATATGCGCGGCAGCCATTGCGAGTGGTTGTTTCCTAATTATGTTTGATGGAAAGTGGAATGATTTTATTCCTGCAATTATTGCTGGAGGAATTGGTTTTTCAAGCGTCATGTACCTTCATAATCTTGTGAAATTAAAGTTCTTTGCTGAGTTTATGGGATCAGCCATTATTGGTTTAATCGCCATCCTTTTCGTTCACCTCGGGATTGGAATTGATTTAGATAAAATCATTATTGGTTCGGTGATGCCACTCGTTCCAGGCTTATTAATTACGAATGCAGTCAGAGATTTGATTGCGGGGCATTTAGTATCTGGGATCTCAAAAGGAGCAGAAGCCTTTTTAACAGCCTTTGCAATCGGAGCAGGGATTGCGATCGTTTTTACATTATAAGAGAGGGGGAACATATATGCTTGAACAACTAGTGACTAGTTTTATTGCATCAGCAGCATTTGGTATTATTTTTAATGCGCCAAAAAACTCACTATTAAAGTGTGGTTTTGTCGGTATGGTTGGATGGGTACTTTATTATTATTTAGTTGAAATGAACATGGACTATGTTTTTGCAACTGTATTAGCTTCGCTACTAATTGCACTCATTAGTCATTTATTTGCCAAACTTTATCGAACCCCAATGATTATCTTTAGTGTTGCTGGTATCATCCCATTGGTTCCTGGGGGATTAGCATATGATGCCATGCGAAATTTTGTTGAAAATGATTATAGTCAGGCATTACCATTAGCAGCCAGAGCATTTATGATTTCAGGTGCAATCGCCATCGGCCTCGTATTTTCAGAGGTGTTAAATCAAATCATACGAAAGCCAAAAATATAGACATAGGACGATGTACTTCTTAACCAACATGGAGGAGGCTCGTCTTTTTTTTATGCTTTTTTAAAAGTTTGTTATTTAGACATAAGACATTGAAGTAATAGTTAAGCAGGCTGAAGTACACGTAGACTCCAGCGGGACCAGTGGCCAAAGTGAGACCCCACAGAAGCGTAAACGACGAGGAGGCTCACTGGGAACCCGCCGGACGCGAAGTGTATTCAGCCTGCGGGTTTTAAAGGAACAATCTATTTATTTTTATCATTATTAACCTAAATATTAACAAACCTATTGCTAAAACTAATGTTATTAGTTAAAGTGTTAATATGATTAGTTTATAAGGAGTGATAGCTTTGTTGAAAATAAATCGTTATGAAACTTTGTATCAATTAGCCTTTTTTCCTCGCCTTTTTCCGGTTAATTGTTATTTGATAGAGGAAGAAAATGAATTAACCCTAATTGACGCAGGATTGCCTCTAAGTAAGAAGGGAATTATTAAAACAGCCAAAAGAATCGGAAAGCCGATTACTAAGATTGTTTTAACTCACCCCCATGATGATCATATAGGCGCCCTTGATCGGTTAAAGGAAGAGCTTGTAGATGTCTCTATTTATGTATCTATAAGAGATGAGAAACTTATGCGTGGTGATCGAACGCTAGAGCCTGGTGAGCCGGAAACCCCAATTAGAGGAGGGGTCCCTACAAAATTAAAAACAAGGGCATCGATCTTGGTCAAAGAGGGAGATACGATTGGTTCATTAAAAGTAATCGAAACGCCCGGTCACACGCCTGGTTCAATTTCACTGCTTGATACTAGAAATGGAGCGTTAATTGCAGGTGATGCATTTCAAACAAAAGGTGGAATGGCTGTTGCAGGGAAAATTCAACCGTTGTTTCCGTTTCCTGCAATGGCAACGTGGAACAAGGAGATTGCCTTAAAAAGTGCAGAGAAGATGCTAGACTATAACCCTTCTATCCTAGCGATTGGACATGGTAAAATGATTAAACAGCCTAAAAAATTAATGGAGCAAGCGATCATAGAGGCAAGAAAGAATTTAGCATAAAACGAAAGAGGAGATCAGCATGTCACCAAGAATTGGGTTAGACTCTACCATCATACTAAAAACAGCTGCAGACATGGTGAATGAACAAGGGTTGGATGCTATTACATTAGCATCACTAGCAAAGAGGTTATCTGTCCGCTCACCCTCGCTATATAATCATATTGCTGGCTTAGAAGATCTAAAAAAACAACTAGCTATATATGGAATTGAACAACTCTATACAGCTTTAATACAGTCTGCAATCGGTCGTTCTGGAAACGAGGCTGTCCATGCGATGGGTGATGCGTATGTTTCCTTTGCACGTGAAAATCCTGGCATTTATGAGGCCACTCTTCTTCTGCCAATGGATCCAGATGTACAGCAAGCAGGCTCAAAGATCGTTGATCTTACTTTAAAAATCCTGGCGCATTACAACTTAACGGAAGATGAAGCCATTCATGGGGTCCGTGGAATAAGAAGTATCTTACATGGCTTTGCTTCACTTGAGCAAAAGGGTGGGTTTGGCTTACCATTAGACGTGAATGATAGTTTAAAAAGACTAATTGACTCTTATTTAGTTGGTATAAATAAGCATAGCGGAAATCCCATGTGAATTAATCCTTTGCATGGGGTTTATTCTTTAGCACTGTCTGGTAGAATAGATAAGGGAATAAAATTGGATATCATTTCTTCTTACAATGGATATCTCATCCCTTTTGTGATATAAATACAATTAACATAAATGATGTCTGGTATAGATAAAGAAAGGTTGAGTTTTATGGAAAAAAACACATCACATGCGTCAAATTTTATTAAAGATATAATGACGGAAGACCTGAAATCAGGAAAGCATAAGGAAATTATTACACGCTTCCCGCCTGAGCCAAATGGATACTTACATATCGGTCATGCAAAATCAATTGTGATTAACTTCGGATTAGCAGATGAATTTAACGGGAAAACGAACTTGCGTTTTGATGATACAAACCCTTTAAAAGAAGATGTAGAATTCGTTAATTCAATAAAAGAAGATGTAGAATGGTTAGGTTTTGAATGGGATGACTTACGTTTTGCGTCAAATTACTTTGATCAAATGTATGAGCATGCTGTTTCTTTAATCAAAAAAGGTCTTGCATATGTAGATGATTTATCTGCAGATGAAATCAGAGAATATCGTGGAACATTGACAGAGCCAGGAAAAGAAAGTCCTTATCGCAATCGTAGTGCTGAAGAGAGTCTTTCATTGTTTGAACAAATGAAAAATGGTGAATTCCAAAACGGTGAAAAGGTATTGCGCGCAAAAATTGATATGTCTTCACCTAATATTAATTTAAGAGATCCTGTTATTTATCGGATTTCACATACAACACACCATAACACTGGAGACAAATGGTGTATCTACCCAATGTACTCATTTGCACATCCTTTAGAGGATGCGATTGAAGGTGTGACCCATTCAATTTGTACATTAGAGTTTGAAGATCAACGTCCCCTTTATAATTGGGTAATCGAAAACTGTGAGACAGAAGCAAAGCCACAGCAATATGAATTTGCTCGCCTTAATCTGACAAACACGGTTTTAAGTAAACGTAAATTAAAGCAGCTTGTAGATGAGAAGTATGTGGATGGATGGGATGATCCACGTATGCCGACGATTTCTGGATTAAGACGAAGAGGGTTCACTCCTGAAGCGATTCGTGAATTCTGTAAAGAGCTTGGGGTTCATAAAGGAAGCGGAGTGGTCGATGTTCAAATGCTTGATCACTTTACCCGTGAAGATCTAAAATTAAAGGCACCACGAACAATGGCAGTACTTAAGCCGTTAAAAGTAGTGATTACAAACTATCCTGAAGGTCAAGTTGAAATGCTTGATGCTGAAATTAATCCAGAGGTTCCTGAGATGGGTACACGTCAAATTCCCTTTTCTCGTGAGATTTATATTGAGCAAGATGATTTCATGGAAGACCCACCGAAGAAGTACTTCCGCCTATTCCCTGGAAATGAAGTTCGCTTAAAGCATGCTTATTTCATTAAATGTGAAGAAGTGATTAAGGATGAAGAAGGTAATGTGGTTGAGCTTCGTTGTACGTATGATCAAGAAACAAAGAGTGGAACAGGATTCACTGGCAGAAAGGTAAAAGGCACCTTACATTGGGTTGAGGCTACTCAAGCAGTACCAGCCGAGTTCCGCCTTTATAATCCATTAGTTTTAGATAGTGAGGAAGGTCAAGCAACAGAATCATTCCTTGACCAAGTCAATCCAAATTCAATTGATATTATTAACGGCTTTGTTGAACCAAACATGAAGGATGCGAAAGCACAGGATAAGTTTCAGTTCTTCAGACACGGCTATTTTAATGTTGATCCTAAGCATACAACATCCGATAATCTTGTTTTTAACCTTGTTGTATCACTTAAGAGCTCGTTTAAACTATAAATGACTTCAAGAAAGACTGTTGAACAATCAATGGTCTTTCTTTTGTTTTGAAGGTAAACCACCCTTCCTTTTTGATAATTCTTATTTAGCCTTAAACCACTTTAGAAATTTATCAACAAGGGATTCATTAGGGATAAAGTCTTCAAGGCTTGTTTCGTAAAATTGATAGTTGCCTTTTCCTTTAAATTTTGCGAAATACATTGCTTTATCAGCCATTCTCATCAATGATTCAATATCCAGGGCATCTTTAGGATAAATGGAAATTCCAACACTAGGAGTAACTTCTATATGCTGATCAAGAATGAGATAAGGACAAGAGACACTTTGTACGATCCGATTAGCAATCAAACTAACTTCTTCTTGAGAAGTTTCCTCAAAAACTAGGATAAACTCATCTCCTCCTATTCTTGATATAAGGTCTTCTTCCCTGACGCTTTCTTTTAATCGATTAGCGACCTGTTTAAGAAGTGCATCTCCTAGATCATGACCAAGGTTATCATTTACTTCTTTGAATCCATCTAAATCAATGAACATCACCACGAAGTCATGTTCCTTTCGTTCTGCGCGTGATAGCACTTTCCTTAAGTGAGTTTTTAACATAGTTCGGTTTGGTAAATCAGTAAGACTATCATAATAAGCCATTTGTTTTAAAGTTTCTTCCTTTTGTTTCATTTCCGTAATATCAATAACAAGCCCCAATACTGTCTCCGTGGTGCCAGTTGAGGTAACTTTTGAGTTGGTACGTAATTCCTTCCAGCGAATTTGTCCATCTTCTAGGACCACTCTAAATTCCACTTTAGTTGCAGTTCCAGTTAACCATTCTTCTTTTTTATGCTGAAAATGTCTTCTATCTGCTGGATGAAGTAAATCCTCAATCATTCTGATTCCTTGCGAAGTTTTGTATTCATGGAACTTATTAAAAAATGTCCAACTATTTTCTGAAATGTTATATAGAAATACAAGAGTATCCATTCCTTGAATTAACTCACTAAATACATTTTCTCTGAATTGAAGCGTAGTGTTTTTTTCTTCCAAATCTGTTACTTGATATGCTAAATCCGTGGAGCTTATCTTTAATACCTCATATTTATTTATTAATGACTTTGCATTTTTATAAACTAGCATAATTGGTAATAAAAGCATTACAGGCAATAGGTATAATAAAACATCTATCTGAAAATAGGTGAGATATAAAAAAATTAATAGTTCAAGTACAAAGACTAATCCAATAGAGTAAACCCAAGCTTTACATTTGATCGACACGGTTATCACATCCATTTTTCTGAAATATATATTAGAATAGCATATTATTGTATTAAACTATCTACAAATTTCGACATTTTTTTTGAAAAAGACTGGACAATTTGGTAAGTATTTCATACGATGAAGTTTGTGTTTTCTTATAGGTCACATGATATATAGTTAAGCAAAGGGACTACCTAATGGTGGATGGGGAAATTGAACATATTTAAAATGCAAATGTCATTTAAAATTAAAGGGGTAATGTTATGAAATTAAAATTAAGAAAACCGCAATTTAAAAGTTTAAAGTTAAAACTTATACTAGGCTTTATGACCGTGATTTTTCTAACTCTAATCATGTCTGCATATAACTATATGTCAGTTTCAATGATTAACCATAGCTCAAAAGAGATGATAGAAGAAGAGCTACCATTACTGATTGCTGATGAAAAACTAGCATTCAATATTGCTCAGAGAATTGCATTGGTTAGAGGTTATTATATTTTTGGCGATCAAAGTTATAAACAGGATTTCAATAAATATACAGAAGATAGCAAAAAAATACAGGATGAGATCCTTCAGTTGAATGCCTCACCAGAAGTGAAAGAACTTATAGATAAGAGCATACAGTGGGGAAAGTTAATTGAAGAAAAGGTTTTTGTGGCTTATGACAACGGGAATCAAGAAGAAGCTAAGAGATTACTAGTTGAAGATGTACAACCATTAGCGATAGAAATAATGCAGGGATTTGGTGAATTGTCTAGTAAAAGACAAACTGAAATCTCTGAGAGCGGCGATTCTATTGTAAGTCAAGGTGAAATGATAGAATTGGTAGGCCTAGGTATTTCTGTTCTTATCATTGTATTTGGGATTGCTATAGCAATAACCATTGCGAACTCTATTGCAAATCCAATAAACAAAGTGGTATCTAATATGAATGAAATCGCCTCTGGTGATTTAAGTGGAAAAACAATAAAAACCAATTTAAAAGATGAAATAGGTCAACTAGTTGATGGCCTAAATAAGATGAAACAAAACCTCTCTGAGATAGTCGTAGAGATTTCTGGATCTTCAGAAATAGTAAATAACAAAAGTGAGGAGTTGACTCTATCTTCAAATGAAGTGAGGATGGGTACAGAACAAATTGCTGCAACGATGCAAGAATTATCGGCTGGAGCGGAATCACAGGCGAATTATTCGACGGAGCTAACGGAGGCTATGAATAAATTTATCGGCCAGATCGTCGAAGCTAATGATGAGGGCGTTATTGCAAGTGAGTCATCAAATAAGGTCCTTTCATTTACTAAAGAAGGCAATGAGTTGATGGGGAAATCAGTCGAACAAATGGTGGGTATTAACGAGATCGTCAAAGATGCAGTAGAAAAGGTAAGGGGACTAGATCATCAAACAAAAGAAATTACATCCTTAGTCGCAGTTATTGAAAATATCGCAAATCAAACCAATTTATTAGCATTAAATGCAGCTATAGAAGCTGCCAGAGCTGGAGAACATGGTAAAGGGTTTGCTGTAGTTGCTGGAGAAGTTAGGAAACTTGCAGAACAAGTAACTCATTCAATTACTGACATTACGATGATTGTTCAGAAAGTACAAGCGGAATCTAGCGGGGTTGCCTCCTCATTACAAGATGGCTATGCACGTGTTGAGGAAGGGACAAATCAGATAAAACTTACCGGAGAATCGTTTACTACTATAAATAATTTAGTTACTGATATGGCACTAAGAATGGATGTTATAACGGAGAGATTAACGAATATTAATGCTACAGCACAAGAGATGGATGGGAACATTGCCAACGTGGCATCTATAACGGAAGAATCGGCAGCTGGGATTGAACAAACATCAGCATCGGTTCAACAAACGAATAGTTCGATGACTGAAATTTCCAGTAATGCCCATTCCTTATCTGAGGTTGCAGAAGATTTAAATACATTAATAAGTAAATTTAAAATAAAGTAGGAAATTCATGTAAAAGGTCTGTTTCCGCAGATGATATATCCTATTATGAATCCAACCAAACGTTTATGTAATTAGTGAAACTATCAAATGTCCTTGTAATTCAAGGGCATTTTTATTATATTCAACTCTTTATACGAAATTAATTTAGTTATAATTGTTATAGGGTTTTATGAAGGTAACCCTAATTGAAGAGTGTAGAATAAAGTTCTACGTTTATTAGAGAACAGGTTATTTAAGTATACTTTTATAAAAGTGTTCAGAATTAATTAATTACCAAGGTAGAACAAGGGGAGAGTCAGTAAATATAAAAATAGGGGGTGTATAACATGTCAGACGTATTAAGAAAAGAAATTAGAGAGAAAATCGAAAAGGGAGAATATAATTGTGAAAAGGAATTGACACTTTCAGTAATAAGTGGAAAATGGAAAGTGGTTATTATCTGGCATTTAGGACAAACTGGTTCACATCGTTTTAATGAGTTACAAAAGCTATTCCCTAAGATAACACATAAAATCTTATCAAATCAGCTAAAGGAACTGATTGAGGATGGAATAATACACCGTGAGGCATACCCAGAAGTCCCTCCAAGAGTAGAGTATACTTTAACGGAAGTTGGAAAATCTCTATTGCCGATTGTAGAGATGATGTATGATTGGGGTAAAGCCAGGATGGTTGTTTTAAAGGAAATGATGAGTGATAAATAAAAACTTATTTCCTGTTAAATCTCCGACAGTATCCTCCAGGTAACTTCATAACCA
Organism: Litchfieldia salsa; assembly: GCF_900104555.1. Classification (GTDB taxonomy): domain Bacteria; phylum Bacillota; class Bacilli; order Bacillales; family Bacillaceae_L; genus Litchfieldia; species Litchfieldia salsa. The sequence continues at coordinate 218,394 of NZ_FNJU01000004.1, read as the reverse complement.
AAAAGTTCGTACTTGTTAATTTTGATGATTTATTTATAATCACATTTAACATGTATTTTTTAAGGAGGAGAAACAATGAAGTTACGTGTTTCTGCAGTTCAATATCATCTTCACACTATTCAGTCCTTTGAGGATTTTGCTAAGCAATGTGAGCACTATATAAAAACGGCTGAAGAGTTTGGAGCTGAGTTTGTGCTGTTCCCAGAGTTTTTCACGACTCAATTGCTTTCAATAGGAAGTGAACAAGGGACTAAGCTTACGATTAATCAATTACCAGGATTCACTGAACAATATAGACAACTTTTTTCTTCCTTTGCGATTCAAACAGGTATGCATATTATTGGTGGGACCCATGTGATTCGCAGAGATGATCGATTATATAATGTGGCACATCTGTTTTATCCAGATGGTCGAATTGGAGAACAGGCAAAACTTCATATCACACCGACAGAAGTGAATGAGTGGAATATGTCTCCAGGTAATGAACTTAATGTTTTTGACACTGATAAAGGAAGAATTGCGATTCTAACTTGCTATGATATTGAGTTTCCAGAGATTGTCCGTATGGCGAAAGCACAGGGGGCAGATGTGATTTTCTGTCCTTCTTGTACAGATGATCGCCATGGTTTCCACCGTGTTCGATACACAAGTCATGCGCGAACCATTGAAAATCAAGTTTATGTTGTGCTTACAGGAACCGTTGGATCACTTCCAACCGTTGATTTTATGCGTGCAAACTTTGGGCAGGCAGCTATAATTACTCCAAATGATATTCCATTTCCACCACAAGGGATTCAAGTCGAGGGTGAACTGAACAACGATATGATTGTTACGGCAGATCTAGATTTGAATTTATTATATGAAGTAAGAGAAAGAGGTTCTGTTACGACTTGGCGTGATCGTCGTACAGATTTATATACGGATTGGAATAGTTCGAAAATACAGGGCGAGTAGGCACTTATAAAAAGGAGAATGATTCGATGGAATATATTAGAGTTACTAGTATTGATGACCCTTTATTTAAAAAGCTTCATGACTTAATGAAAGAGGTATTTCCTAAAGAGGAAGTGTTAGAATATTCTCTTTGGAAAGAGCCTTTGGAAGACCCTAGTATTCGTGTTTTTGTTGCACTTCATGAGGATGAGGTTGTTGGTGTAACAGAATATCGTTATTATCCTGATTGGAATATAGCGATGACTGACTTCACAATTGTAGGGAGACCTGGCTTAAGTCTTGGGCGCTTTCTTGCTCAAAGCCGTCTAAAGGACCTAAATGAGCTAGCAAAGGCAAATGGAAAAGAATTGTTTGGGATGTTTGCTGAAATCTATAACCCGTACGACGGAGAAAACCATGAGTTTGGTGGAGTGAAAACAATGGATCCGTTCGTTCGTCGTGAAGTGTTATCACACCTTGGCTATAAGCGACTGGACTTAGAGTATGTTCACCCATCATGGGAAAATGACGGGACAGCTGTTCAAGGATTACAACTCTCTTTCATGCCAACAGATGATCAAGTAAATGAGTTACCTGCTTCACTTGTGGTCGATTTCTTAAGCACTTATTACAGTGTTCTTTCTAATAAACCACAAGAATGGTTGGACATGATTGAGACTTTGAAAAAGAGTGAAACAGTGGGATTAAAACCGATTTAAGAAAAAGGCTTGCTTCTTTATGTGTTTTGTTTTTGAAAGGAATATAGATGAACAGACCAAATCGAATATGATTTGGTCTGTTTTTTTATTTAATTCTTAAGAGAGAGATAGGATGAATAGAGCGGTTTTTATAAGACAAAGTGAATGATAAGCAGAGGTGTTTTGTCCAATAGAGAGGCTCTATCAGACAAAATGAATGAAGCGAATGGGTATTATGTCCGATAGAGGGGTTCTATCAGACAAAGTGAATGATAAGCATGGGTGTTCTGTCC
>NZ_FNJU01000004.1:173854-216340 GCF_900104555.1 Litchfieldia salsa | reverse complement strand
GGGTGTTCTGTCCGATAGAGGGGTTCTATCAGACAAAATGAATGAAGCGCGTGGGTGTTTTGTCCAATAGAGATGCTCTATCAGACAAAATGAATGAAGCGTAGTTGTGTTTTGTCCAATAGAGGGGTTCTAGCATACAAAATGAGAGATGTTTTTCGTATAAGTATGATGGTCTTGTTAACAAGATTGGAAAACCTATACAAGTTTCGAGTAATTTCTCCGTTTGCTTTTGCTAAAATAGGTTCATCATATTGTGTTGGAGTGAAAAACCTATGTTAAGTCCTGTAGTAGATTCTTCATTAATCAAACTTCGTTATTATCATCAAGAGCATTTTTTACAACTTCAATCCTTTTATTTAACACCTTCTCAATTAAAGTTTACTGTTCTCCCAACTGATGTCCTTGCTATCGCTATAAAAGACCCTTATCGATTTCCAATTGTAATAGAGTTAAAAGGGGTACCTGTAGGTTTTTTTATTTTACATCATGGACCTGAAGTTAAAGAATATACGAATAACTCTCAAGCCATCCTTCTTCGTGCTTTCTCAGTGAATTTAAACGATCAAGGTAAAGGGTATGCAACAAATGCCCTAACTGAGCTACCACAGTTTTTAAAGAGAGAATTTCCAGACTTCAATGAAGTTGTACTAGCTGTTAATAAGGGAAATAAGACCGCTATAAACCTATATAAAAAACTAGGATTTCATTATCAAGGCCGAAAGCGCTATGGATTTATGGGTTTGCAATACATCCTCCATTTTTCTCTAAAATTGAAGAGAAGAATCTAGTAAATCAAATCTAGTAATGAAATTGTCGAACGGAAATGACAATAGTCACAGGGTGATGTAATTAATATGTAAGAAAATGGTGAACCTTTTGTGAAGATAGGTATTAGTGACTATATGAAAAATATTGAAAAAAGTCGAGAATAATCTAATGTTTGCACCATGAATGTCCCTTGAAAAAAACTTAATAATCCCTTGTGATATGATGGTTCTACTCAAAAAAACGAACATAGGAAAGAGGGATTATTTTGAAAAAGAAATTATTATCTGTCTTATCAACTAGTGCTTTAGCTCTATCATTATTAACACCACTAGCAACAACCACTCAGAGTGCTGAAGCGGCAACAACACCAAATTGGAACATAGAAAGATATGGGGACAAGATTGATATTGATACATACTTAGATAGTCTTTCTAAGGATGAAGAATTTTTAAAAAATGCGGAGCAATCTATTAAAGATCAGGCGGCTGAGATAAATTTTGATGAAATAGAGGCAGCTGATGCCGAGTCAGATGATTCTTCATTTTCATATAATGGTGGAACAAAACTATTCCTGGATAGGAATCTAGCTTTTAAAGAATTCACTCTTCGTAGTGTTGGTGAAAATGTTGAGATATGGGTAGCGGATGATTTAAGTTTCCCAGAAGGTGACCCACGCCCTGCTCACGTCGTGACACAAGAGCAGGTGGACAAGCTTCGAGATGAATTTGATAGCAATATGTATCCTGTGGCAACTGAGTTCTTCGGAACGCCGGACACATTAGATGGATCTCATTCACCACTGGTTGATTGGGGTTACTTTGATGAAGGGTATTATGAAACAAGCGATAAGATCATTATGTTAGTTGATAATGTTCAAGATGAAAATTATACTGACCCAACTTATCCATTCTTTGTTGCAGGCTTCTTCTGGCAAACACTAGAAAACTATATTGATAGAAATATTATTACAATCGATACAAACAGCTGGGAAACGAGATTAGAATCAACGTTCTTTGCTACTACTATTCATGAGCTTCAGCATTTGATTCATGCTGATAATGATCCTGCAGAGGAAACGTGGATTAATGAGGGAATGTCAACTTTCTCTGAATTTTTAGGTGGATATGGTCATGGTGAAGGGTCGATTAACTTTTATTTAGATCACCCAGAAAATTCATTAGTGAATTGGGATGAGCATCGAGTAACCGAAACAGGTCCTGAAACAATTGCTGATTATGGACAAGTATACTTATTTACTTTATATATGAATGACAAGTTTGGAAAAGAGTTTATTAGAGATCTTGCAAAGAGTGAATATACTGGGATTAATGGTGTAAATGAGACCCTTAAAGCACATGGATATGATCTTGATTTTACCGAGCTTTATCAAAACTTTATTACAGCATTGTCGATGGATAGTGGTGATGGAATCTATAATTTTGATAGTATCGACCTAAGAGATATTCCAGTTGATAGTGATGGAACAAAGCGTGGAATGACAGTGAACTATGAGAAGGCACTAGAGTTTGAAAAAGAGGGAGTCCCTGCTTGGGGTGGAGACTTCAAAATACTAGACTTCCAAGACAAGATTGATAAAATCAGCTTTGATGGTGTTGACTTCCTTCCAATCCCATGGGAAACAGTGGTCGATCCTCTAGGTTCAGATAACCAAGTTTTATGGGGGAATAACGGTGACGAAGCTGATAATGCGTTGATTTTTGAAGCGGATTTAACGGCGGTAGAAAATGCAACTCTTAACTTCGATAACTTCATTGATATTGAAGAACAGTGGGACTTTGGCGTGGTTCAAGTGTCAACTGACGGTGGAAGTACATGGACAAGTCTAGCAAATGAAAATACAAGATCAGATGTGGTGGAAGAAGGTTATCCTAAAATCAAGGAGAATCTACCAGGATTTACAGGTCACTACGATGAGTGGCAAACAGAGACCTTTGATTTAAGTGAATATGCTGGACAGAACATCCTTGTATCCTTCCGCTATTTAACAGACTGGGGCTATAATGACAGTGGTTGGTTTATAGATAACATCGAAATTCCAGAAATCTCTTACTCGAATGATGGAAGTTCAACAGATGGATTTAAGTCAATGAATGAGGTTCTAGGGAAATATGTAGATTATACAGTGACATTTATCAATGAGAAGGAAGTTGGTAAGAAGAAGGGTGCGAAAATAAATTATAAAGTGGTAACCGTTGATCCGTTCAATGTTACTGAAGAAAATGCATTGCAGTTAAGACAGTTGTTTAAAGATGGTACAAACTATATGATTACATCTTACGCGGCACCTGAGGGTGATAAAAACCCTGTTGATTTCACATATGAAGTGAATCTAAAAGAAAAAGGACCAAAGAAAAAATAATATGATAATTGAGGAAGAGGACTACTTTGGGCAGGTAGTCCTCTTCTTTTTATTTAAGGCTGTTTTCAAAGTTTGTGTTTTTGGACATTAAACATTGAAATGGTAATTACAAGCAGGCTGAATACACGTAGACTCCTGCGGGATCAGTGGCCAAAGTGAGACCCCACAGGAGCGTTAGCGACGAGGAGGCTCACTGGTCACCCGCCGGACGCGGAGAGTATTCAGCCTGCGGCTTTCAAAGAGCAACAATCTATATTATTTAACTTTTAATGTCTTTTCTAATTCATACCAATAATGACAAAGCGTTAATATCCCTTTATCGTAATTTTCTAAATGGAAGTGCTCGTTTGGTGCATGGAAGTTCTCTGTTGGTAACCCAAATCCCATCAGCACAGTTGGAATGTTTAAAATTTCATCAAAGGTAGCAACGATTGGAATTGAGCCACCACCACGCGTATACGAGGTTGGAACTTGATACACTTTTTCATATGCACGTCCTGCTGCTTGGATAGCAGGGTGATCAAATGGAGTCACAAATGGTGCTCCTTTATCAAATAGTGAAACCTTTACCTCGACCCCTTTTGGTTTATGTGCTTCAATATGCTTTTGCAGTAATTCTGCAATTTCATCAGGATCTTGATCAGGAACTAAGCGACATGTGATTTTAGCACCTGCTTCAGAAGGTAAAACAGTCTTAATTCCTTCACCTTGAAATCCGCCGTAAATCCCATTTACTTCTAAAGTAGGCCTTACCCAAGTTCTCTCTAGATACGTATAGCCTTCTTCTCCGAATAGTTCTGGAACATGTAATTCTTTGAGAACAGCTTCTTCATCAAAATTCAATTCGGCATATGCTGCCTTTTCTTCGTCAGTCAGAGCTGCAACCTTATCATAAAATCCTTCAACCGTAACTTGGCCATGTTCATTATGAAATGTAGATACCAGGTTAACTAATGCATGGATTGCATTTTGAACACCGCCCCCATAAAGGCCTGAGTGTAAGTCACCTTTCGCTCCTTTTATATCAATTTGAAGCCCACATAGCCCTCTTAATCCATAACAGATGGTAGGCTTTCCAGGCTCAAGCATTCCAGTATCAGAGATCACGAGGATGTCTGCAGCTAAAAGCTCTTTGTTTTCCTCAGTGAATGCAGGTAAATTTGGACTTCCGATTTCTTCTTCTCCTTCAATACAGAATTTCACATTAATAGGAAGTGTACCGGTTGTTTCTAAAATCGCTTGAATCGCTTTTAAATGCATGAACGTTTGTCCTTTATCATCACTGGCTCCACGCGCATAAATCTTCTCGTCTCTAATTTCTGCCTCAAAAGGAGGGCTATCCCATAAATGAAGGGGATCGACTGGTTGGACATCATAGTGGCCATAAATGAGCACGGTAGGTTTTCCAGGTGCATTCAGCCAATCAGCATACACGACAGGATGTCCTTTTGTTTCATGTACTTTAACATGCTCCATGCCAATTTCAGTTAATGCATCTGCCATCCAATTCGCTGCCTTTTTGACATCATCTTTATGTTCAGGCAATGCACTAATACTTTGGATCGATAGTAAGTCAACTAGTTCAGTTAGGTGTTTGTCTCTGTTCTCAGTTAAATAATCTTGTGTTTTTTGTTCCATAACAATTCCTCCAGTTGAAAGTATGTATATGTAACTTATTTTCCTTCTTTAGATGACTAAAAGCAAGACTGGGAATAATTTCAATCTCTTTTTTTGAAAATTTAGTTTGACGTTCGAAATAATTCGAGTATAATAAAAACTAGTTTAATATTGGTACCTTTAATTCAGTCCCGTGAGACTGGCAAGGTAAGCGGAAAATATGCAAACATGTTTGGGTGAGGTGTATCCTATCCAACTATATTTGCATGATTAGAGGCTTCTTGTCAGAAACGGCAGGAAGCCTTTTTTTGCCGTTTCTAACGAAGTGTACCAGTTCAAATAATGAATTGGAGGAATACATCATGACAAAGAAACACACGATTGACCACGACTTTTCACTTGAGGCAGTGCCACAAGCAAACCGAAATGGATTTTGGAAAATGCTCGTCGTAATGCTCGGATTTACATTCTTCTCGGCAAGTATGTTATCCGGAGGTACGCTAGGAGCGGGACTAGACTTCAAACAATTTGTTTTAATTGTTTTAGCAGGTAATCTTTTATTAGGTTTATATACAGGTTCACTAGCTTACATTGCAGCAAAAACAGGCTTATCAACACACCTATTAGCTAGATATGCATTTGGAGAAAAAGGGTCATATCTTTCATCTTTTCTTTTAGGAGCAACACAAGTAGGTTGGTTTGGGGTAGGAGTTGCGATGTTTGCCTTCCCTGTTCAAAAGGTTACAGGACTTAATGTTCATATGTTAATCATTGTAGCAGGACTTTTAATGACAGCGACAGCTTACTTTGGAATGAAGGCACTAGCGATCCTTAGTTTTATCGCTGTTCCAGCAATTGCAGTGTTAGGTAGTATTTCAGTAGGTAAAGCGACAGATTCTTTAGGTGGTATGCAAGGGTTAATGGAGTATCAACCAACAGAAGCGCTAGGACTAGCTGCGGCATTAACGATTTGTATTGGTTCTTTTATAAGTGGAGGTACATTAACGCCTGATTTTGCTCGCTTTGCAAAAACAAAACGTTCTGCAGTGACGACAACAGTGATTGCATTCTTCATCGGAAATTCATTAATGTTCATTTTTGGTGCAGTAGGTGCAGTAGCAACAGGACAGTCAGATATTTCAGAAGTAATGTTTATTCAAGGATTAATAATCCCAGCAATTATTGTACTAGGATTAAATATTTGGACAACAAATGACAATGCACTATATGCTTCAGGTTTAGGTTTCTCAAATATTACAAAAATCTCGAAAAATAAGGTTGTTATTTTCAACGGTATAGTCGGAACAATTTTTGCAATCTGGTTATATAACAACTTCGTTGGTTGGTTAACATTCTTAGGATCTACTTTACCACCAATCGGTGCCATCATTTTAGCGGATTATTTCCTTGTAAATCGTGGAAACTATAAAGGTTTTAATGAAATGAAGTTCAAAGCAGTTAATTGGATTGCAATCGTAGCGTGGTTAGCTGGTGTGCTGTTTGCGAAATTTGTACCAGGACTTCCTCCAGTAAATGCTGTGCTTGGATCAGCAATCGTTTATGTTATCATTACAAAAGTAGTAGCAGCTAATGCATCTGCACCAACTGAAATGAAAAAGGTGAGTTAATTTGATTATAAAAAATGCAAAACTTCGTCAAAAAGAAGGGCTCTGGCAAATTCAAATAGTAGATGGAACGATTGTTAAAATAGCTAGAGAGATTGAAGGTACATCAGACAAGGTGCTCGATGTAAATGAGTGCCTTGTACTTCCTCCATTTGTTGAACCACATATTCATTTAGATACGACGCTAACAGCGGGAGAACCTGAATGGAATAAAAGTGGGACATTATTTGAAGGGATTCAAAGATGGTCTGAACGGAAGGAATCTTTGACACTTGAAGATGTTAAAACGCGAGCAAAAACGGCACTGAAATGGCAAATTGCCCAAGGAATCCAGCATGTTCGTACACATGTTGATGTAACAGATCCTGACCTTACTGCGTTAAAAGCACTTCTTGAAGTAAAAGAGGAAATGTCTCGTTTTGTAAATCTACAATTGGTTGCATTTCCACAGGAAGGTATCCTTTCTTATCCAAATGGAGCGGAATTAGTAGAAGAAGCACTTCGGATGGGTGCAGATGTTGTGGGTGGGATTCCACACTTTGAATTCACAAGAGAATATGGTGTGGAATCAATGAAAATTGCGTTCGATCTAGCGGGTAAATATGATCGATTAGTAGATATCCATTGTGACGAAATTGATGATGAGCAATCACGTTTTATTGAGGTTGTAGCAAATGAAGCCTATCGTCTAGGTATGGGTGAAAAAGTGACTGCTAGTCATACAACTGCAATGGGGTCTTACAATGATGCATACACATATAAGCTTTTCCGTCTGTTGAAATTATCTAAAATCAATTTTGTAGCAAATCCGCTCGTAAATATTCATTTGCAAGGTCGCTTTGATACGTACCCAAAACGACGTGGAATGACGAGAGTTAAAGAATTACTTGAAGCTGATATTAATGTTTGCTTTGGTCATGACGATATATTTGATCCTTGGTATCCACTTGGCACAGGGAATATGCTTCAGGTCTTGCATATGGGAATTCATGTTGCGCAATTAATGGGCTACGATCAAATCGTTAACTCAATCGATTTAATTACAAGTAATAGTGCAAAAACGATGCATATTGAAGATCAGTATGGAATTGAAGAAGGAAAGCCTGGAAATATGATTGTTCTGGCTGCAGAGAATGAATATGATGCAGTCAGAAGACAAGTTCCGATTTCTTATTCAATTCGTAATGGTGTAGTCATTTCAGAGACAGAGCCAAGTCGTACTCGACTTCATTTAGATAATGGCAAAATGGAAGATGTTACATTTAAAAAATAGTTTTGAAGGCTGTCGCTTTTTTAGGCGATGGCTTTTTTATGTTGTTTTGTGTGTTCGAAGATAAAGAGGTGAATTTCGTAGATATATTTTGTTTTTCGTAGATAAAAATGAATTATCGTAGATAAAAACAGATTTTCGTAGATATATCTATTTTATCGTAGATAAAAGCAAAAGAGAGGACCAAAACGAACAGGTCCTCGAGCCTTACACACTCACAGCCGGATACCGCTCTTTCCAAGGACGAGCTTCTTCCAATTGTCCAGCAAGTTGAAATAAGGTGGCTTCATCCCCATAAGGAGCCATAAAATGAACACCAATAGGAAGTCCCTCTTGATTCCAATAGAGTGGGACATTCATCGCTGGAATGCCTGTCGCATTTGCAACAGGTGTATATGGAACCCACTCATTAATCACTTTCGAGTATTCTTCTAAGTTGTCTTGATAACTTATTTCTCCTATTTTAACTGGAGGCTTTGACAAAGTTGGAGAAAGAAGTAAATCATATTTGGTGAATAAGAATGCCATTTCTCTGCTTACCATTTGCATATAAGCAACTGAGTTTAAGTATTGATTGGCAGTCATTTCTCTTGCTTGTCTTACTATTTCCCAGGTAAGTGGTTCAAAGTCATCGCCTGTTGGTTTCCGACCGACCAGTCTTTCCATTGAGGTTACACCAGCTAAAAGAAGTTGATACCAAAGGGTTGTAAAGGCATCGGTAAATCCTTTAACATCAATTGTTGGTTTTGTTTCAATCACCTCGTGCCCAAGACCCTCTAATAGATTCACAGCATCCTTTACTGCATCAGAACAATCCTTGTGAATAGGTGATCCATCAAAAGCGGTTGTTAAAAAGCCGATACGTAGCTTTCTCGGTGTCTTGGATACCTCTTCTAAAAAGCTGCCCTCAAAAGGTGGTGCTGAATATGGGTCTCCTAAGGCACTACCATGTATTGCATCAAGAAATGCAGCGCTATCCCGAACTGAACGTGAGATGCAATGACTGATTGAGATCCCTACAGGGTCAGGACTTTTCGGATTTCTCCCACGACTAATTTTCAGGCCAAATAAGCCACAGCAAGATGCTGGAATGCGGATAGAACCACCTCCATCAGAAGCATGAGCAACAGGAACTATACCGGCTGCAACGGCAGCGGCAGCACCACCGCTTGACCCTCCTGCTGTATAGTTAGTGTTCCATGGGTTTCGTGTGGGACCAAACAGGCTAGGCTCTGTAATAGGCTGGATTCCAAATTCACATGTATTGGTTTTCCCGATTGTTTCAAAGCCAGACTTACGTATTCGTGAGACTAACTCAGAATCAACAGGTGCGATAAAATTCTTTAAATAGTTTGAACCTCCTGTATAACGTGTTCCAGCAAAAAACTCTAAATCCTTCATTAAGAAAGGAACACCACTAAAGATACCAGAGAGGTCATGGTCATGTTGTAGGTTAATAGGCTGTTCAGAATTTCTTTCTAATAAGCTATTCACAGCATTAATCTTAGGATTTACCTTAGTAATTCTATTCAATACTACTTCGACTAACTCATCAGAGGTCACTTGTTTGTCGCGGATTAACTTAGCTAAAGATAATGCATCTAACCATTTGAAATGATCCATTCCTACCTCCCGTAAATATGTAATACCTACAAATTAACATAAGTGAATAAAGGATAGTCATATTTTATGTAAAAATAATCCTGATGAATTAAATAGTCCTTTAGTCACGTTCGAAAAGGACTATTATATTTTATAATATTAGTATTAAACTAACTGAAAAAAGGCAAACTTGTTGAAAGGCAAGGACGCAAAGCCGTGGACCTAAAGGATCTCTTGATTTATGGTAGCCAGGCTGCCAGGCTCCTTTTGAATAGAGCGCTGGGTTTCAAAAGGAGAGAAGAATATGCCAAAGACGAAGCTGTTAATGAAGAGTTCGCTTGTTTTTATTTTAATAATGGGGGTTTTTAGTCCTTTGTTCCAATCTCCCGTGAATGCTCAAACCACTGCAGCTAAATCAACATGGTTATGGCACACAGATGAAATTATTCAGAATTCGGCTGAAATCATTGACTTTGCCACACAAAATGGAGTTAAGACAATCTATCTGCAGATTAATAAAGATATTGCTGATCAATACTATATCAACTTTATTAAAAGTGCGACTGAAAAAGGTGTACAAGTCTATGCATTAGATGGAGCACCTGATTGGGTATCTCCAAAAGGTGGAGTATATCAAGATCAATTCTTTAATTGGTTAACAAACTATCAGTCAAAGGTACAACCGAATGAACGCTTCACTGGTGTTCATTTAGATATCGAACCTTATATTTATAGTGGTTGGAAGACGAATTATAAGAAAACAGTTCATGCATACCAAACGTTAATCTCAAAGGCATCATTATCCTCGAAATCATTAGGGTTAACATTTGCTGCTGATATTCCGTTCTGGTTCGATGAACAAACGTATAGGAACACATTTGGTAAAGGTAATTTGGCTAGCTGGGTGATAAGTAAAACCGATTCTACAACAATTATGGCGTACCGAGATCAAGCAGTTGGTCCTAATGGAATCATAGAACTAGTGAGATACGAAATGAATGAGGCAAAAAGACAAGGGAAGAAAATCGAAATTGCTGTTGAAACACTTCAATCATCAGAAGGGAATTTTCTTTCGTTCTATGAAGAAGGACGCGCACATATGAATAGCCAGCTAAGCTTGGTCGAAACAGAATATGAAGGGTATACTAGCTTCCATGGATTTGGGATTCACTATTTACAAAGCTGGATGAATTTAAAGCCATAAAACTATACAAAATAGAAGGGGATCCCCTTCTATTTTTTTCTTTTCCATGGGGAGTTGGTTAGTTAAACTTGAGTGTATAATTTTATTTTTCTATTAAAGACTCGTATAATTAAGAGTTATAAGTAAAATATTTAACAATAGGCTTATTTAAAGAAGGGTGTTGGCATAGTGATAAAATGTATTGCGATTGATATGGATGGAACATTATTGAATGAACATCATGTAGTGAGCGAATTTAATAAGCAAGCAATTGAACGCGCTCAAGCAAACGGGATTGAAGTGGTCATCGCAACGGGTCGATCCTATCTTGAAGCAAAATCCCCATTAGATGAAGTTGGTCTTAATTGCCCGATTATTTGTGTGAACGGTGCAGAGGTGAGATCGATTTCAGGTGAGAGGCTGGATGAAAGTCCAATTGAACAAACAACGGCATATAAGATTATGGAAATTTTAGATAAAAAACAAGCATATTATGAGCTATATAATGAGGATGGAACATATTCTAAGGACTATGAGAAAGGTCTTATGATTATAATGGATATATTTATGAGCCCGAACAAACATGTCAATTATGAAGAAACACTAAAGGCAGCAAAAGAGCGATATGAAAATGGGCTTATTCATTTAGTAGACGAGTTCAAGTCAATCGTTGAAAGTAATAAATCGGTATACAAATTTATCTCATTTTCGTTTGACCCTAAAGTACTAGTCGAGTTGAAGGAAGAGTTATCAAAACTTGAAGGAATTGCAGTAAGTTCATCAGGAAAAGAGAATCTTGAGATCAATAGTATTCACGCACAAAAAGGATTGGCATTAACACAATTTGTAAAACAGAGAAATATATCGCTTGAAGAAACAATGGCCATAGGTGACAATTTTAACGATATTTCGATGTTTAAGTGTGCAGGTAGATCTGTAGCGATGGGGAATGCCCCAGAAGACGTGAGAATACATAGTAATCATAGTACTGATACGAATAAAAATGATGGAGTAGGTAAAGCCATTTTAGAGGTACTGAATCAATCTTAACAATATCCGGTTTTGCAGGTGAAATTGGGTAAAACCTCGAATACATATGGTTGTAATGGATATGTGGGGGAGAGGTTATGATGGAAGTAGAAGTAATCAAAGGATCAGAAGAACAGATTGACCAAATTTCAGACTTATTTAATCAATATCGTATTTTTTATGAGCAACAGAGTGACTTAGAAGGAGCTACTGCGTTTATAGATGAACGATTGAAAAATAAGGATTCGGTTATTTTCTTGGCCGTTAATAAGGATAGAACAGAAGCATATGGCTTTACACAGCTATATCCTTCCTATTCTTCCGTATCGATGAGGAAAATTTGGGTTTTAAATGATTTATATGTAACGAAAGCATCCAGGAGAAAAGGTGTGGCACAGGCCTTAATCGCAAAAGCAAATACACTTGCCTGTGAAACAGGAGCCAAGGGATTAGCACTTGAAACGGGTGAAAATAACATCCATGCTCAAAAACTGTATGAATCATTAGGTTTTGAAAAGGAACAAGGTATATATCATTATTTTCTTACGGTATAAATTTTAAAGAGGTTGCCCCAAAGTGAAGTGGGCAACCTCTTATTATTATCTTTTTTTTCTTTTGTTCGCTTCTACAATTTCTGCCTGGAACGATTTGAGCATAGCAACGGTTGTAAAAATCAGGACAATAGCAAGTGGAAAGGCACTTACAATGATGGCCGTCTGCATTGCACTCAGACCTCCTGAGAGCATTAAAACGATCGCAGATAATGCTAAAATAATGCCCCATGTATACTTAACAAAATTTGATGGTTCTAATGATCCGTTTGTTGTTTGAATCCCGAGAACAAAAGTAGCTGAATCAGCTGATGTGATAAAAAAGGTTGAGATTAGAACAAGCGTAACGATTGATAGAATGTTGGTTAATGGAAGCTGCTGAAATAAGTAAAACAATGCTGTTTCAGTACTTTGGCCAGCAACATCTGTACCCATATTATAATCATAGAAAATTCCAGTACCACCAAAAACGGCGAACCAGAAGGCACAAACAAGTGTGGGTACTAGAAGTACTGCAATGACGAATTCTCTAACTGTTCGTCCTTTGGAAACACGTGCAATAAAGGTCCCTACAAATGGAGCCCAAGCAATCCACCATGCCCAATAGAAAATGGTCCAGCCTTGTACCCAAGCAGCTCTTTCTTCATTGAAGGGTGACAATCGAAGTCCCATACTCGGGAGATTCTGAATATATCCCCCTAATGTAGTAGTAAATAAATCTAGCAGAAAAACAGTCGGTCCTAGAAAGAGGACTGCAAATAAGATGACAACTGCTAATATCATATTTGCGTTACTTAAATATTTAATTCCTCGTTTTACCCCTGTACCTGCAGATATTAGAAATAAAACTGTAACAATAGAGATAATAATTAACTGAATTCCAAAATTGTTAGGGATACCAAATAAGTAGCTTAATCCCCCATTGATTTGCTGTGATCCCAATCCGAGAGATGCAGCAACACCGAAAATGGTCGCAAAAACGGCAATGACATCGATTGTAACTCCTATGGGACCTTTTGTTTTCTCACCTAATAATGGGTATAGAGTAGCACTCATTAATCCTGGAAGATCTTTTCTGAACTTATAGTAAGCTAGCGCAAGTGCTATGACTGCGTAAATCGCCCAAGCGTGGAATCCCCAGTGTAAATAAGTATATCTAAGGGCAATTCTAGCTGCTTCACTTGATCCGGGCTCTACATCAATTGGTGGGTTAGTAAAATGTGAAATCGGCTCTGAGACACCAAAGAATAGTAATCCAATTCCCATTCCTGCACTAAATAACATAGCGAACCAAGTTAGGTTGGAGAACTCTGGTTTATCTGTATCTTTACCTAGCTTTATTTTACCATATCGGCTGAAGATCAAAAATAAGGCAAAAATTAAAAAGAAGGTAGCGGTCAACTGATAAAACCAACCGAAGTTAACAAGGAAAAACCCCTGTGCCACTCCCATTGCAGCTTCTAGAGAGGATGGTAGAAAAACACCCCAAGCTACAAATAGGACTGCAATAACAAGAGAAATCCAAAAAACGTTGGTTACATCTTTTCTCATAATAAACCTCCTTTTTTAAAAGTGTTTGAGGTTGCATGGGTTTTTATGTATGGTAGTTGAAAACCAGAAAGACACCTTATTGATAATGTATTTATGATTTTATTCTTTTGTCAGGTTTTGTTGTGCCATCTTAATCATTTCTTTCACCATACTACCGCCTATTTCTCCCCCTATTTTTCCAGCTTGTTTAGAGGTTAATGTGCCATTATAGTCCTTTGATAATGGGATATCAAGATCTCTCGCCACTTCATACTTAACCGAATCAGGGGAGGTGTTAGTAGGTTGATATCCCTTTTCTTTCATTACATTCACTTTTAACTGATCAAGTCCAGCTCTAGCTTCTCGGACTAATGGTCGACGCTTTCTTGCCATGAGCAATCCCTCCTTATTAATTCCTGTTGATATTAATAAATTGTCCAAATTGCTTATAAATTAACAATCCCATCGAAAAATAAATAAATGATTAAGAAAAAATTTTAGTATAGATGTTTTAAAATCATGAGTTTTGGCTAATCTAGTAAAGTGATTTAGCATACACAAGATTAATAGGTAAATTTCTGATTAAAAGTTGCCAATCAAAGCAAAACATGGTAAAAAGAATATATGTTCTTTTGAGAGGAGAAAAAATAATGAATAAAACTGAATTAGTAACTGCAGTAGCAGAAAGCTCAGAACTATCAAAAAAAGATGCAACAAAGGCTGTTGACGCAGTATTTGAAGCAATTCAAGAAGCATTAGCAAGTGGAGATAAGGTTCAATTAATTGGATTTGGAAACTTCGAAGTTCGTGAACGTTCTGCCCGTAAAGGTCGTAACCCACAAACAGGTGAAGAAATTGAAATCGCTGCTAGCAAAGTTCCTGCATTCAAGCCAGGTAAAGCATTAAAAGAAGCAGTTAACTAATAGAAAAAAGCTGACTCCAGGAGTCAGCTTTTTTTATTCTTTTTAAGAAGGTATGATTTGAACCGAGTTTTAGTTTCCTAGCTCATAGACGCCATCGAGGCGCGGTTATAAACAGTTGTGAGAGCTTCTTCTGCTTTTTTAATTTATTTATCTATCAGAATACTAGTTGCCATTTTTACGACTTCTTCTGTTGGTGGCTCGACATGTTCTAGAGGATATTTTAATCCTAATGTATGCCATTTATAAACACCAAGCTTGTGATAAGGTAAAATTTCAACCTTTTCAACATTGTTTAATGTGTCAATAAACGCTCTAAGTTTCTTTAAATCTTCCTGATCATCCGTAATCCCTGGTACAAGCACATGGCGAATCCAAACAGGGATGTTTCGATCAGACAAGTAGTTTGCAAATTCTAAGATATGTTCATTTGGTTTTCCAGTTAACTTACGATGCTTCTTTGAGTCGATTTGTTTAAGGTCTAGGAGTAAAAGGTCTGTATATTCAAGCACTTCTGCTAGTTTTTGTTGAAAAGATTCCTCGTTGCTATAGCAGCCACCAGATGTGTCAATGGTCGTATGAATTCCTAACTTCTTACATTCTTTAAAGAGTGCTAATAAAAAATCAAGTTGTAGCAATGGTTCCCCACCACTCACCGTAATGCCTCCGTTTGACGCTTTCATAAATGGAAGATAGGATTGCAAGTCTTTAATAACCTCGTTCACTGTGATCTCACGGCCAGTACCGATTTCCCATGTGTCTGGATTATGGCAAAATTGGCACCGTAGCAAACACCCTTGTGTAAAAATAATATAACGTAAACCAGGTCCATCCACCGTTCCGCAAGATTCGATCGAATGTATATATCCGTTCATGCCTGAGATCCTCCTTCTTGGGGATGAAACTAGTATTACATATATTCCCCTAAATTATTTTCTTTGACCAGTATAGCTTATTGATTAAAACTCTACTGTGACATTTGATGCTTTAAAATAAACAGAAATGGAAAAGTATCTTCCCATTTCTGTGATCTAGAACTTATAAGTTATCGTGGAATGTACGATTGATTACGTCGATCTGTTGTTCACGAGTTAATTTAATAAAGTTTACAGCATATCCAGAAACACGAATTGTTAATTGTGGATACTCTTCTGGATGCTCCATCGCATCTAAAAGTGTTTCACGATTAAATACATTGATATTTAAGTGGTGACCAGATTTTTCAGCATAACCATCAAGGATTGCTACTAAGTTCAATACTTGTGTAGCATCTTCTTTACCTAGAGCCTTTGGTACAATTGAGAACGTGTTAGATACTCCATCAAGTGATGATGTGTAAGGAATCTTTGCAACAGAGCTTAATGATGCTAGGGCACCTTTTGTATCACGACCATGTAGTGGGTTTGCTCCTGGAGCAAATGGCTCACCAGCACGTCTTCCATCAGGAGTATTTCCTGTTTTCTTACCATAAACGACATTAGATGTGATTGTTAAAATAGACATTGTGTGTAGTGAATCACGATATGTTTTGTATTTTCTTAGTTTTGTCATAAATGTCTCAACTAACTGTACAGCAATTTCATCAACTGCATCGTCATTGTTTCCGTATTTAGGGAAATCACCATCAATTTCAAAGTCTACAACAAGACCATTTTCATCACGAATTGTTTTTACTTTTGCATATTTAATTGCACTTAGTGAGTCAGCAACAACAGATAAACCAGCGATTCCGGTTGCCATCGTACGAAGTACATTTGTATCATGTAATGCCATTTCAACTCTCTCATATGAGTACTTATCATGCATGTAGTGGATCACGTTTAGTGTATTAATATAAAGCTCAGCTAGCCATTCCATCACTGTGTCATACTTCGCCATTACTTCGTTATAATCTAATACCTCAGAAGTGATTGGAGCGAATTCTGGTCCAACTTGGAATTTCTGTTTTTCGTCAACTCCACCATTAATTGCATATAATAACGCTTTTGCAAGGTTAGCGCGTGCACCGAAGAATTGCATTTGCTTACCAATTCTCATTGCAGATACACAACAAGCAATTCCGTAGTCATCTCCGAATTGTTCACGCATAATGTCATCATTTTCATATTGAATTGAACTTGTTTTAATAGACATTTTCGCACAGTACTTTTTGAATTCTTCCGGCATCTGTGTTGACCAAAGTACTGTTAAGTTTGGTTCTGGAGCAGGACCTAAGTTATCTAATGTGTGTAAGAATCTGAATGAGTTCTTTGTCACTAGTGGACGACCGTCTAGTGCAACACCACCGATTGACTCTGTTACCCATGTTGGGTCACCACTGAAAAGTTCATTATAATCAGGTGTACGAGCAAATTTTACAAGGCGTAGCTTCATAACAAAATGGTCAACTAATTCTTGTGCTTCTTCTTCTGTAAGAACACCATTTTCTAAGTCGCGTTCAATATAGATATCAAGGAATGAAGATGTACGGCCTAAGCTCATTGCAGCTCCATTTTGTTCTTTAATTGCAGCTAAGTAACCAAAGTATAACCATTGAAATGCTTCTTTAGCATTTGTTGCAGGTTCTGAAATATCAAAGTTGTAAGAATTTGCTAATTGCTTTAGTTCTTGAAGAGAACGTATTTGCTCAGATATTTCTTCGCGTAAACGAATAATATCCTCAGACATTGTTTTTGAACCTGTTTGTTTAAGATCCTTTTTCTTTTCTTCAATCAAGCGATTAACCCCGTAAAGTGCCACACGACGATAGTCACCAATAATTCTTCCGCGTCCATATGCATCTGGTAAACCAGTAATAATTCCTGCTTTTCTTGCTGCTTTCATCTCATCTGTATAGGCATCAAATACACCTTGGTTATGTGTTTTTCTAAAGTCAGAAAAGATTTTGCTTACTTCCTCACTTACTTTGAAACCGTATGATTCAGCAGCAGCCTCAGCCATACGAATACCACCAAATGGTTGAAGAGAACGTTTGAATGGTTTGTCAGTTTGTACGCCTACTACTGTTTCAATCTCCTCATTTAAATAACCTGGACCATGAGAAGTAATGGTTGAAACAATTTCAGTGTCCATATCAAGAACACCACCATTATCGCGTTCCTGTTTTGTTAATTCCATGACTTGCTTCCAAAGTTTGTTTGTATTTTCAGTAGCACCGGCTAAAAACGATTCGTTTCCTGTATAAGGTTTAATGTTTGTTAGGATAAAATCTCTAACATTAATTTCTTTCATCCATTTACCTTCTACAAATTTTTCCCATTGATTCATATTTAAAACCTCCTTAGGATATATAACAGTTTGTGTTTTGCTTATATAACAGATTCTAATAATAGGATACTACGGTTCTGTCTTAGATGATAGGGGGGAGAGGTGAAATATTTGTGAACTATTGCACAATAAGTGCTTATATTCTTGTTTTATAAGTGTTTGTTTGCCATTTTACATTATGAATGGACGATAGAAAATGATCGTATTATTAGTAAGTGCATTTTCTTGTGATTTTATTCACAATTATATAACAGTTCTAATAAAAGTGATAACTGTATTATAAAAATGAAAAATAGCACAATTAAAACCAAATATTAAATGTGTTAAGATAATGGAATGAATGATAAAATTTAAATAGTTTTAATAAATATTATTGGGAGTTTTGATTGATGAATATGATTGATAATCAATGGGCGAGAGTGTTGGAACATGAGTTGCATCAAGATTACTTTCTAAGATTATCACAGTACTTAAAGTGTGAGTGTGATACTTTTAACATCTACCCAGAGATGAATGAAATTTTTAATAGCTTTCAGTTAACAGATTTTCATGAGGTGAAGGTTGTGATCTTAGGACAAGACCCTTATCATGGTCCTGGGCAGGCACATGGGCTGAGCTTTTCTGTTAAACCGGAAGTGAAGATTCCTCCTTCATTACTGAATATTTTTAAAGAGTTACAAGATGATCTTGGGCATTCTATTCCTAATAATGGCTGCTTGGAGAAGTGGGCTAAACAAGGGGTATTGCTTCTAAATACTGTTTTAACAGTACGACAGGGTGAGCCGAATTCACATAAAGGGCAGGGGTGGGAGCTTTTGACCGATGCGATTATTAAACAGTTAAATGATAGAGAAAAGCCGGTAATATTTATACTGTGGGGAAAACATGCTATTTCAAAGTCAAAGTTGATCACCAATTTACAGCATTTTATATTAACAGCTCCACACCCAAGTCCGCTTTCTGTATATAGAGGTTTTTTTGGAAGTAAGCCTTTTTCTAAAGTAAATGAGATTTTGCGTAAACAAGGACTTGAGGAAATTGATTGGCAAATAGAAGATATTTAAGGATAAAGGTGGGAGAAAAGTTGAAGAGAATCAATTGCTTTACATGCCAGCATTTTTATACAACATGGGAGCCTCAATATCCGAAAGGTTGTAAGGCATTTAATTTTAAGACGAAATCAATGCCCTCTTTAACCGTTTATCAATCTTCAGGTAACCACTGTATGAAGTTTAGTCAAAAACAGGCTGCTAAAAGTAAGTGAAAGAGAGGTTGCTATAATGAATATACCGATGAACCGAATATTAGATAAAATGTCAAATGAGCTGGCAAAAGCAAAACAAGAGCAGAGTGAAGTGAGAATTAGAGAGCATTTAATTGTTATGAGAACTTTATGCGATTTGGTGTTAGAAGAAAAACAAGATTTAAATGAAAGAACATATAGTAACAATGAGTTAAATCTGGTTGAAAAGAAGATGATGTCCACACCTTCAAGGGTTGATGATGATGGGAATGGAGACTCATTGCTCGATTTTTAATCAGAATGACTGAATTTACCATTAATATATCTGTTATCCATGGAAAATCTATGAATGAGATAAAGATGTATGGAGGTAATTAAATGTCAGATACTAGAAGTGGCATGATGGGTGCAGGGCGCTTACCTGGTATTCCTTTTTATGATATTAATGAGCCCGATTTAAATCAAGGGTTATCAGGGGATCATTATGAAATCATGTTAAATAATCATTATATAGGGAACAAGAAGTTACTATATGAGAATGATTCTATGGCAGATGTGGATGATTTCTTGAAATTACAAGGCTATACTGAGTTCAAATCTGAACTTGAGGGAGATCATTATCATATTCAAACAAGTAAGCAGCATGAAGCCGATATTAAGAATGCTTTAACGGTTTATTTGAACAATCGATAATTTGTTGAGGACGGGTTGGTCACTTCTTTTGAGGTGGCCTTTTGTTATTTTGATACTAGATGTGGTTGAGGTTCGGACAGGTGTAGCGGGAGGTGGTAAAGAATTGACCGAAGCCGGCCCGAGTTCAGACAAGTATGATAGGGAAAGGGTGGAGGGTGTCTGAAGTCGATCCAAGTTCAGACAAGTGTGATAGGAAAAGGTGAAGGATTGTCTGAAGTCGATCCAAGTTCGGACAGGTGTGATAAGAAAAAGTGAAGGATTGTCTGAAGTCGACCCAAGTTCAGACAAGTGTGATAGGAAAAGGTGAAAGATTGTCTGAAGTCGATCCAAGTTCAGACAGGTGTGATAGGAAAAGGTGAAAGATTGTCTGAAATTGATCCAAGTTCAGACAAGTGTGATAGGAAAAGGTGAAAGATTGTCTGAAATCGATCCAAGTTCAGACAGGTGTGATAGGAAAAGGTGAAAGATTGTCTGAAGTCGATCCAAGTTCGGACAGGTGTGATAGGAAAAAGGTGAAGGTTTGTCCGAAGCCGATTCAGATGAAGTCCGAAGGTAGTTCTCGTTGTTTGATTGAGTGGAAGGACACGGATATAATGAGAAGAGGTAATGATTGTTTAGTTGAATGGGGGAATTAAAAATATGAAGGTTTTTTTAATTTTAGGTGCGGTTAATGCCTTTTTGGCAGTAGCGCTTGGTGCTTTTGGGGCACATGGATTAGAAGGGAAGGTAACAGAGAAGTATTTGAAGGTGTGGGAAACGGGTGTTACATATCATATGTATCATGCGTTAGGGCTTATTTTTATTGCATTCTTAGTTGATAAATGGCCAAATTCATCGATTGTTAGTTTCTCCGGATGGTTAATGGTTGTTGGGATCATACTCTTTTCAGGTAGCTTATATGTTTTAAGTACCTCAGGAATTAAAGTGCTAGGAGCGATTACTCCTCTCGGTGGTCTTGCTTTTCTTGCGGCTTGGGTATTAATAATCATTGCCGCCGTTAAAAATGTATAAGTAAAAAAGAAGGAGTGTGCTTAACTAGCAACACTCCTTAATTATTTTTGGTTATCTTGGGGGATATGCGCTTAACCCAGGAACACCAGCAGCATATGGATATTCATAATCAAGCTCTTCATCAAATGTTACATAATCTAAGTAGACCATCAGAAGTAAATAACGCATTCCTGATTGTGGGTCACTTAAAATAAGGTGATCACGTCCAGCCGCTTCAATAATACCTTTAAAGATTTTTGCATTCCACTGAGCGTTGTTTTCGAAAGTCATATAAACAGTTGCTAACTTTCCTTTGTTTAAACGTAGGATATTCTCAATATACGATTGCTCTAACGGAAGCATTCCTGGTTCTTGCCCTATGGCTGGAACTTGTTGCTGGTAAGGCAATTGGAATTGAGCTTGTGGCGGTTGTTGATAGACCTGTGGCTGATATGGTGTTTGATACTGCCCAGGCTGATAGCCACCGTAAGCTGCAGTAGGATCTGTATACCCTGCATACGGGTTGTATGCAGTAGAAGGATCATACCCATATCCGGCATAAGGGTTTTGTTGTCTTGCTTCACTTTCTTGATTTTGATTCTGTGGGTTTTGTTGACTCATAAAGAAACCTCCTCTGGAAACTAAGTATAAAATACTCGTAAACTTCTTTTCTTCTATAAATTGATTGAAGCAACACTTTGGTACAGAGCCTAGGTATAGAAGACTCTTTGTGAAACAATTACCAAGCTGGAAAAGGGTTCCTGAGTTTTTTTAAAAATATCAAGCACATACACTACAATAACTATGTGGTGAATTGGTCGATTATTCCAAATGAGAAAACAAAAAAAGATGACTACATTTGTAGCCACCTAAATAATGATTTATTAATTTACATGTAAAAATTGATAAAGATTTTCCTCGGATAAATGATGACCTACGAAGAAAGAACCAAACTCTCCATAACGAGCACTTACTTCATCAAAACGCATTTCATAGACTAACTTTTTAAATTGAAGTACATCATCAGAGAATAAAGTCACACCCCATTCGTAATCATCGAACCCAACTGAACCTGAAATGATTTGTTTCACTTTTCCTGCATATTGACGTCCAATCATTCCGTGACTTCTCATTAGTTGACGACGTTCTTCCATAGGAAGCATGTACCAGTTATCATTTCCTTGACGACGCTTGTCCATTGGATAAAAACAAACATACTTAGATTTCGGCAAGATCGGATAAAGGCGAGCAAGAACTTGTGGATTTTCATATGGATTTTCTCCTGCAGGTAAATAATTACTTAACTCAACCACTGATACATATGAATGAACAGGAATCGTAAATTCAGCTAGCTTCGATTTGTTAAATTCCATTTCCATTTGATTTAGTTCTTCCATTGTTGGGCGAAGAAACATCATCATGAAATCTGCTTTTTGTCCAACGATTGAATAAAGAGCATGACTTCCTTTTTTCTCATTTTGTGTTACATTCCATTTTTCTAATAATCCTTGATACTCATAGATTGCTGTTTGTCGCTCATCACTTGAAATGCTTTTCCATAGTGTCCAATCCATCGTTCGGAAATCATGTAAACAATACCAACCGTCCAACGTTTGTGCTGCTTCACTCATTTTTTTCACTCCTACTTTATAATTAGTATTATGTATCTATAAAATAATATATCATAGTTTTGCCTTCCATTTCCTCATTTAACCTCATGAGACATGATTAGGATATAAAATCCCACCGAACTAAGCTTATGAAAGACAAAATTAAGTTGAGCAAGAAGAAAAAGTCCTTCATCAAGCTTATGAAAGACAAAATTGAGTTGAGCTAGAAGAAAAAGTCTTTCATCAAGCTTATGAAAGACAAAATTGAGTTGAGCTAGAAGAAAAAGTCTTTCATCGAGCTTATGAAAGACAAAATTGAGTTGAGCTAGAAGAAAAAGTCTTTCATCGAGCTTATGAAAGACAAAATTGAGTTGGGCTAGAAGAAAAAGTCTTTCATCGAGCTTATGAAAGACAAAATTGAGTTGAGCTAGAAGAAAAAGTCCTTCATCGAGCTTATGAAAGACAAAATTGAGTTGATTCAAGAAGAAAAAGTCTTTCATCGAGCTTTATGAAAAGAAATGATTAAAGGGTGACTAGAATTCGTGGATAAAGGGAAAATAGTTAAGAGTTGGTTATTTTTACAAAAAGGATGAACATAAATAATAGTAACTCGATTTAATTTGAGAAAAACTGTAATAATCGTTTTCACAAATTTGTTAGAACACTTTTGTTGTAATTTATCCGAAAAGTTTTTACTATAGAGTGGTACACACTTAATTGTTTAGAACTTGTGCCAATCCATAGTGTATCAACCTTTTATAAGGTAGTAGACTTATCCTAGAGTAGACATTAGTGAACGTGAATTTATTCGCTTATTGTTTTGGTCTGTAAACTGTAACAGTGTTTTTCACAAATTTGTTAGAACACTATTATTGCATTTTATTTAAAAAGGTTTAACCTATAGTAGGTACATAATTAGTTACTGGGAGGATTTACGGTGAGTTTATTTAATGGTTTAAAAGAAAAAGTATCTGGCAAACAATTGAAGATTGTTTTTCCTGAAGGATTAGATGAGCGTATTTTGGCGGCAGTTAGTCGATTAGCTAGTGAAAATATCATGACACCTGTTGTTGTTGGAAATAAGGAAGAGGTTACACAAAAAGCAACTGATTTAGGGATTACTTTAGAGGGAGTAGAGATCTATGATCCAGCTAATTATCCTGAAATGGAGGAATTAGTTTCTTCATTTGTTGAAAGACGAAAAGGAAAAGTGTCTGAAGAGGATGCTAGAAAGATTCTATTAGACGAAAATTACTTTGGGACCATGCTAGTATATTTAAAGAAGGCCAATGGACTAGTGAGTGGAGCGGCACATTCAACAGCGGATACAGTTCGTCCAGCACTTCAAATTATCAAGACAAAACCTGGGGTAAAGAAAACATCAGGTGTCTTCATCATGGTTCGTGAAGATGAGAAATATGTGTTTGCTGATTGTGCAATCAACATTGCTCCAGATAGCCAAGACCTTGCTGAAATTGCGATCGAAAGTGCGCGTACAGCATCAATGTTTGATGTTGATCCAAGAGTAGCTATGCTTAGCTTCTCAACAAAAGGTTCAGCAAAATCTCCAGAAACAGAAAAGGTTGTTGAAGCTGCAAGAATCGCAAAAGAATTAGATCCAACTTTAGTTCTTGACGGTGAATTCCAGTTTGATGCAGCATTTGTACCATCTGTAGCAGAGAAAAAGGCACCAGGTTCAATTATTAAAGGGGATGCAAATGTCTTTATTTTCCCTAGTCTTGAAGCAGGAAATATCGGGTATAAGATTGCACAGCGTCTTGGAAACTTCGAAGCGGTTGGACCAATTCTTCAAGGCCTGAATGCACCTGTAAATGATTTATCACGTGGGTGTAATGAAGAAGATGTATATAAGCTTGCTCTAATAACTGCTGCACAAGCTTTATAAAACGTAATTCTAGATAAAAAATGAGGTAGTCATCTGGCTACCTTTTTTTGTGATACATATAAGTATTATGCTATAATAAGCTGGTTTTGCTAGAAAAAAATGAAGGAGTAATCATGATGACCAGTCTACTATCACAACAAAAATGGCGTTTTATCGATCATACTAGTTTTGGTCCACATTTTGACGCGATGCAATCCTTTGCCTACGATGATACTCTTTGTGCTTCTGTTGGGAAAGGGAATAGTGCGACAACAGCTAGGGCATGGATTCATCATGATACCATTGTATTGGGAATTCAGGATACAAAGCTACCTTTTTTGGATGAAGGAATCGATTTCTTAAAGAGTAAAGGCTATCGAGTTGTTGTCCGAAACTCGGGAGGACTTGCTGTAGTATTAGATCAAGGTGTCTTAAATCTCTCTTTAATTTTCCCGGATGCTGAAAAAGGGATTGATATCAATCGTGGCTACGCGGCGATGGTTGAATTAGTAAAAGAGTTATTAATAGAAGAAAATGTCCAAATAGAAGCAAGAGAGATTGTTGGTTCATATTGTCCGGGAAGTTATGACTTAAGTATTAATGGTAAGAAATTTGCAGGGATCTCGCAACGAAGATTAAGGGGCGGTGTTGCTGTTCAAATCTATATTAGTATAACGAACAGTGGTTCTGAACGTGCTCAGGTTATTAAAGAGTTTTATGATAGATCTTTGAAACAAGAAGAAACTAGGTTCATATTTCCAAAGATTATTCCTTCTACAATGTCCTCCTTGTCAGAGCTACTGGAAAAGGAATTATCAGTTCAAACCTTCATGCTCCGTTTACTTCAAACATTGAAAAAGAAGAGTCAACAAATCTATACATCATCCATAACAGATGAAGAGAACGATTTATTCAAGATAAACTACCAGCGAATGATTGATCGAAATTATAAGGTATTTAAGTAAAAAAGAGGCTGCTCCTAAATATGACTTTAGGAACAGCCTCTTTATATTTTCAGGATGTTACTCAGCAACCTTCTCCAGGTTACCGTTACGATCCATTTTAAACTTAGTTGCTGGACGTTCTTCTTCTTCAAATAGTACTAGTTTTCTTGCGCGATTCATAATTTTCACCAGTGTTTCGTAGTCCTCTTGAATGTTCTTTGATTGTTTCTCCAACTGCTCTACCTTCATTTCAAGCTCTTTATTAGCAGCAATCATTTCTTGGTTTTCCTTTTTCAATCTCTCATTCTCTCTTTGAAGGCCACTAACGGAACCGGCTTTTCCTTTCATGGATTCCAAATAAGAGATTACATGATCAATGGTTGCCATATTAGATGAGGGAGACGTAGTCTCAGCTACTATTTGCCTTACAACTGGTTGTTCAATTGCTGAGAATTCAACAGGGTCCTCAAAAGTATCAATAGAAGGTACAGGAGGTGTATAAAGTAACTTCTTTTTCACTGGTTGATGCTGACCTAACGCACGTTGTCGTTGTTTTCGTTGTTTTTTTGCTAGTTGTAAGGCCTTTTCATAATCATGGCGAACAACTGCATTCCAGCGAAATCCACATGCTGCAGAGGTTCTATTTAGAACATCCCCTACTTCATCAAAGGCATTTAATTGTGTGCTACCTTCTCTCACATGTCTAAGAACCGTTTCAGCTAGTAATAAATCATTTTCTTCAGTCCAAGCATCTTGTCTTTCTTTCATCATTTCTCTTCAACTCCCAAGGTTATAATAGTCTCATATGATATCAACTGGAACATTCTTGTTAGAGTAGCCTTTAAAAAAGAATCTTTTCGCAACTTTGTTGCTATTTGCATAGGTTAAGGTTGATTTGCACTCCAGGTATGTGCTTTCCGCGGGGCAGGTGATGAGCCTCCTTTATCTTACGGTCTCATGGGATATCCTGCGCATCCCGCAGGAGTCACATACCTTCCGTTCCAATCAACGAGCTCTACCTAATTAAATAGTCTAAAGCAACAATCTTTTAGAAAAGAGTCTTAAAAAAAGAGGTTACCTAGTTGATAGTTTGCAATTTTGACTTTTGAATAATTTTTTTGATAATTATATGATGGACAAGAAAGTTGATATATATACCAGGAAATTAAAAAGGATGATAGATTTTAATTTATTTACCTTTGGATTATAATCGAGGGCGCGCTCAACAAGGCACTAAGACAGCTTGTCTTAGGCCTGTCGCCGATAAACGGGCGCCTTCCGTTTTTCTGTGGTGTCTAGCTCCAGGCGCCATCGGCTCGGGGTCATAAGCCAATCCGTCGTGAAGGTTAAAAAGCAACCTTCAAGCCGGCTTGTCTTATGCCTGTCGCCGATAAACGGGCGCCTTGCGCTTTTCTTCAGTTGCAAAGGCTGATAATAATATGTAAAATAGCCTATAGTATATGAAACAGGTAACTAATAGAAAGAAGGATTTATCTTATGTCAAATGAATTTAGAATATGTGACGACTGTCAAGCAACTAATATTAAGTCACTCGTTCCGCGTTTGAAAAAAATAGATGAACAAGCAACAATTGATATCGCCTGCCAATCATATTGTGGACCAGGAAGAAAAAAGTCATTTGCATTTGTAAATAACCGCCCGATATCAGCACCAACAGAGGACGAACTGATTGAAAAAATAGAAAAGAAGCTAAAGAAGTAAAATAGATCACCTTAGACTCTGAAGAGAAAAGGTGATTTTTTAATTAGATATATATAAATAGTTGGAATGAATCTAGTTCTGGAATGAGCGAAGAACCACTCAACTCCTGCGGGATATGCAGTACACGGGAGACCCCACAGGAGCTTGCGACGAGGAGGCTTCCGGACTGCCCTGCGGAAAGGGAGTGGTTCGTAGCGAATGGAAGTTTAAAAACCGTTGTATTACCGTTTTATCTCTAGCTTAACCAAATATTAAAAAATGATCGAAAATTGTTCAATAATGGGTTTTTTTGTCTGAGATAAGATACTATAATAAGAGATACATGTATTGATGGAAGAGGTAAAATATGACATATTCCAATGAAAAACTAAGTGAAGAAAAAGTGTTTAAAGACCCAGTCCACCGTTATGTCCATGTTCGTGACAAGCTCATTTGGGAATTAATTGCCACGAAAGAATTCCAAAGACTCCGTAGAATTAGACAACTAGGCACAACCTATGTAACCTTCCATGGTGCAGAGCATAGCCGTTTTAATCATTCTCTTGGGGTTTATGAGATTATTCGTCGAATGGTCGATGATATCTTTGTGGATCGTCCAATGTGGGACTCTGATGAACGTCTTCTTTGCTTATGTGCAGCCCTTCTTCATGATTTAGGACATGGTCCTTTTTCACACTCATTTGAAAAAGTATTCCACCTAGACCATGAAGATTTTACGCAAAGTATTATTTTGGGTGATACAGAGGTTAATAGTGTCTTGAAAAAAGTAGGGAAGGATTTCCCGAAGAAAGTAGCAGAAGTGATTGCAAAAACGTACGAAAATAAGCTTGTTGTAAGTATGATTTCCAGTCAAATTGATGCAGACAGAATGGATTACTTACAAAGGGATGCTTATTATACAGGGGTAAGTTATGGCCATTTTGATATGGAGCGTATTCTCAGGGTTATGCGTCCACAAGAAGATCAGGTGGTAATAAAAAGCAGTGGCATGCATGCTGTTGAAGACTATATAATGAGTCGTTATCAGATGTATTGGCAAATCTATTTTCATCCTGTTACAAGAAGCTCAGAAGTCATTTTGACGAAGATTTTGCATCGAGCAAAAAAATTGCATGAAACAAACTTCAGCTTTGAAACGAAGCCTGTCCATTTTTATTCAATTTTCAACAATCAAGTAACGGTCAAAGATTATTTAAAGCTAGATGAAGCGGTTATTCTCTATTATTTCCAAGCTTGGCAAGAAGAAAAAGATGAAATCTTAAGTGACCTATGTCAGCGGTTCATTGACCGTAAGTTATTTAAATATGTGGAGTTTAATCCTAGTAAACAGATGATGGATTTAATGGAACTGACGACTCTTTTTAAGAAGGCAGGCATTAATCCGGATTATTATTTAGTAGTAGACTCATCATCTGATTTACCTTATGATTTTTATCGTCCAGGAGAAGAAGAAGAACGACTTCCTATTCATCTACTTATGCCAAATGGAGAAATTCGCGAGCTTTCACGTGAATCAGAAATTGTAGATTCCATTTCTGGGAAAAGACGAACCGATCATAAGCTTTATTTTCCAGAGGATATGATTAACCATCTTTCATCAAAATCAACCGTGAAGAAAAAAATAAAAGAATTATTAAACTTGGAATAAAAAGATAGATACAAAAAGGTTTTCTAAAGACCCAGATGAGGAGTTGACGGGGGATTGTTAACAGAACACGCTAAAATTATGAAAGCTTTCTCTAGTGCTGGAGAAATTATTGGTAGAAAAAAGCTGCAAAAAATGATCTATATTGCAAAAAAAGTAGATTTTCCATTCTTTGAAAAATATAATTTCCACTTCTATGGTCCATACTCAGAAGAATTGACACTACGTGTTGAAGAACTTTGTAATTTAGGTTTCCTACATGAGGTAAAAGAAAAAGTAGGTGGCTACAGTCAGTATAAATACTCTTTGACAGACAAAGGGGAACAGTTCTTAAGTCATTACGAATTGGACATGCCACCACTAGATGAAACCATTCAAAATTTAAATAACCAAAATGCAAGATTTCTTGAGCTTGTGTCGACAGTTTTGTATTTCGATACCTTACCTAAAGAAGAAGTGAAGAACAAAATTTTCACCTTGAAAAGCAAGCAACGATATACAGATGAAGAGGTTGAAGAAGCATATAACTATATCGAAACACTGCAAAAACAATTGGTTGTTCAATAGAAACAATTTAAGGCCGCTCACAGGACGGCCTTTTTATTTTCTGCTTAAAAAGAAATACATCGTTTTTTATTGTTTGGTAAAGATAAATTTGTTACATATTTAAACAATAGGAGATGAAAAGAATGCAACAGCATGATAATCATGGGTTCTCTCCAGATGAATTCAAGCTAAATAAATCTGGGTTTGATCCTAAAATGCCTGGTCATACAAGCACACATGAAAATGAAATGATCCTAAGACAGGAACCAAGAACAGCGAAAAAGCAGGGAAGTGGAATCAGCCTTCCATATGAAACTCGGCTGGAAATGGGCCTTCAATTGGATGAGCATATGTGTGCTTTAAATGTTGCCCTACATCAATATACTAAGCACCATTGGTTAACTGAAGGGGCAGAAAGCTTTTTAAGTCTTCACCATTTATTTGAGGAGCATATTGAAAAGACAATCAAACATATTGATAAAGTTGGGGAGAGAGTGGCACGCCTAGGGGTTGTTCCTACAGCCCATCCGGTGACACAACATGAGATCTCTTATATTAAGCATGAAGTCGAAGGTCGTTATACAATGAGAGATTTTGCTCGTAATGATTTGGAGCATGAAATAAAAATTCAAGGTATGCTTCGCAAAACAATCGATCGAGCTCATCAATTAAAAGACTTTGGTACGGTTCAAGTTTTAGAGGAAGTATTAGTTGATCGAGAAGATTTAGGGTATCACTTATGGAGTCTGCTTGAGGATGATTCAATTGTACGTGGTATGACACATATCCTTGATGGAAAATCAGACCTTGCTGACAATCGCCATTTAAATGATAATTTGATTCAATAACAGTAATGTTGAAAAAGAATGGTTGTCCCATTCTTTTTTTTAGAAGTATAAAAGTTAATACTTAGTTTTAGTGTCCAACTCCAGCGCCTAGCCCCTCGGGGTCATAAGTCAAATCACTACGGAAAACAAGATTTCCTACGTGATTCGCCTTATGCCTGTCGGGGCTGACCAAGGCGCTTCCGCTTTTCTTAGGTGTCCAGCTCCAGCGCCTAGCCCCTCGGGGTCATAAGTCAAATCACTACGGAAAACAAGATTTCCTACGTGATTCGCCTTATGCCTGTCGGGGCTGAACAGGCGCTTCCGCTTTTCTTATTATTCTTCGTCACTCAGACGTTTTCCACCGATTGCATAATTGTTCTTGGACATTTCCTCAATGAATACCACGATTTTCTCTTCAGGAGCACCAGTCGTTTCAGATACAGCTTCAGTTACCTTTTTTGCAAGCGCCTTTTTTTGTTCTTCAGTACGACCTTCAAGCATTTTTACTGTTACGTATGGCATTGGTAATCTCTCCTTTTAAATTTTATGTAAAACATATATGTCCATTATTTTAACTTATTGGATGCAATATTGTATACTGATGATATTGAACATAAAAAGGAGAACTCATGTGGATATTATTCAACAGTTTATTCGGTACCCATTAGAATCAATTCCGTTTGTCGTTATATCACTTTTAATTGCGTTTACGGTTCATGAATTTGCACATGCATTTGTTGCCTATAAGTTTGGGGATCACACTGCACAGAAACAAGGTAGATTAACGCTCAATCCGATTGCTCATCTAGATCCAATTGGAACCCTTCTGATTTTTATTGCAGGTTTTGGGTGGGCTAGGCCAGTACCAGTTAATCGATTCTATTTCAAAAATCCTAGACTTGCAGGTATTCTGGTCTCGATTGCTGGGCCGATTAGTAATTTATTGGTTGCACTAATTGCCATTATCCTGTTTTACTTACTTGCTACTTTAGGTGTTTTTTCTTCATTATCAGGAATAGCATTAGAAGCGGTGGAGCAATTTTTCAATATCCTAATTAGTCTCAATATTATGCTGTTTGTTTTTAATCTACTTCCTTTTCCACCACTGGATGGTTACAGAATCATAGAGGATTTGATGCCAGGGAATATTCGAGCAAAAATGACACAATATGAAAGCTATGGAGTCATTTTATTTTTATTTTTAGTAATCACTCCAATCGGAGATCGCACAATTTCTCCTTTTTTATCAAATGGAATTTACCTAGTACAAGAGACATTATTCAACTTAATTCGTCCATTGTTTGGATTTTAGTTGATTCATTTAAACTGGTTAGGAGGAAACATCATTGGAAAAAAAGAAAAAAAGCATTGGATTTAATATCATTAAAAGTGACCCAACCGATGGTCATGGAGGGTATGGTGTAGGTGCCTTAAGTCTAGATAATGTTTCACCTGTATTTGTGGATATTGATGAAGAAGAGGTATTCGTTGATATCGGTGCAATGCATGCCCGAAGTGTTGTGGAAAAAGGGATTAAGTTCTTACCAAATAAAGAAGATGTCCCTAATGGTAAGCCATTCTGGTTAGTGTGGGTAACGATTGATCGCCATGTGGAAGGGCCTTATTATGCAGGTGTGACGGCATGTGAGATGACTGTAGATCGAGAAATTCGCAGAGGGTATAAATCATTACCTGAGCATGTAAATAAGATGGATAAATCACTAAAGCGAAAGATTATGGTTGAACATATGGATGATAAGTCTAAAACATTACTATCAACATATTTAAAAAATCATGATCAAGGCATGTGGGAGCGATCAACAGAAGAGTTAAAAACTGGATTAAAGGTCACATGATTCTGTAAATGTGACGATATTGTGAACGGAATCAGTTGTACTTGAGCTTTTCTTGTAAAATAAGTAAACTTAATTTACAATGTTAACGCATTGATACTAGGACACGAAAACCCCGGGCCAACACTCCCGGGGTTTTCATTATATTTATTTAAGACAGGCGCTTCCGCTTTTCTTTTAAAACCAATCCCAGATTCGTTTAAACCAACCTTTTTTCTCTTCTTCATCGGCTTCCTTAGGAGCTTCTTCATTAGTAATTTCAGCTTTCCCTATACAAGATTCAGTAGGCTCTGTTCCTTTTACATAATAAGTTAATCTCGCTTTTTCAGAGCATTTCTTTGTCGCCAGAAGACCACTATCAGGATCAACCTGTACAGCTACTACCCCTTCAGGAGCTCGGAATGGGAGAACTGGTAAATCTTCATGAGCCTTTTCCATAAAGCTAGCCCAAATTTCCTTTGCATAGGTTTTTTCTGCAGTTAAATCAATTGTTTTATCACGATCATACCCAGTCCAAACGGCTGAAACTAATTGTGGAGAGTATCCGATCATCCAGCTATCAGTTCTCGTTGTTCCGGTCTTGCCTGCATAATGTCGTGTTAATTGATCCATAACTGTTCGACCTGTTACTCTAGTATAATTATTTAATTTCTCATCAAAAATCCCTGTCAACAGATGTGTTGTTACAAAGGCTTCCTCAGGCTTTAACACTTGTTTCTTTACAGGTGTACTCTCATAAATAACTTCCCCTTTATGATTTAACACCTTTTCAATTAAAAGTGGCTCTTGCTTCACTCCTCCATTAGCAATCGTACTATAAGCAGTTGCCATATCCTGAACTTTCACAGTAGAGGTACCTAAAGCTAATGATGGAACTGATGCTAGTTGACTTGTAATTCCAAGCTTCTTTGCTGTATTAACTAAAACATCCTGACCAAGGAAAATATGTGTTTTCACAGCATAGACGTTATCTGAAAGTGCAATTGCTTGGGCAAGTGTAATTTTATCATTTGCATAATAATTATTGAAATTATGTGGAACATATCTTTCTCTACCATCATCAAACGTAAAAGCAGTCACTTCACTACGCATTAAAGTCGAAGGGGTAAATCCTTTTTCTAATGCTGCATAATATAAAAATGGCTTAAAGGTAGAGCCAGGTTGCCTCTCAGCTTGCGTCACTCGGTTAAAAGGGCTTTCAGTATAGTCTCTGCCACCTACCATTGCCTTCACTTGACCTGTATGCTGATCCATTGCAATAAATCCTACTTGAATCTCCGAATCTTTGGCAATGGTTTGCGTGATTTGTTCTTCAGCAATACTCTGAAGCTCTGGATCTAAGGTTGTGAATACCCGAAGTCCGCTTGTGTTAATGGTTTCTTGGTCTAGCTTTAGTTTACTTGCTAATAACCTCTTGACCTCATCTTGAAAATAGGGAGCAATGACAGGTCTTTCCTTTGTACTTCCAAAGGTATAGTTAAGTTCTTGAGAAGAGATCGTCTCTAATTCAGGCTTTGTGAGATAGTCATTTTCAACCATGGCCGAAAGAATCAGCTGTTGACGGTTTTTTGCACCATCTTCATTCACCTTTGGAGAATAATGAGTAGGCCCTTTTGGAATTCCAGCTAAAAGCGCAGCCTCACTTATGGTAAGGTCTTTAGCATGTTTACCAAAATAGTAATTAGCAGCTGCTTCGATTCCATAGGCACCATGCCCATAATAAATCGTATTTAAATAACCTTCTAGGATTTCTTCTTTAGTATAATTAAGCTCAAGTCGAACCGTATAAAGTGCTTCTGTAATTTTCCGATGCCATGTTTTATCATGAGTTAAAAACAAGTTTCTTGCATATTGTTGAGTAATGGTACTGGCTCCTTGTACCTTTGCTCTTGCTTTAATGTCAGCCAGGATAGCCCCAACAATCCGCTTATAGTCAAACCCGTGATGAGAATAAAAACCTCGATCTTCAATCGAAAGTGTCGCCTCAACAACGGCAGGACTAATCTCATCTAGAGGTACCCAGTACCTTTTCTCACCATAATGAGTTTCACCGATTAGCGAGTCATCTGAAGCATATATTAAAGTTGATTGAGGCACAGCTAGTGGTGGAGCACCTTTTGATTTCGCATAAATAACTACGCCTGTTATAAAAAGCATAAATAGAATCAAAAGAATGAGACTGAAAAATAAAAACGCACGCACATATTTTAATGTTGCTTTTTTTCGATTATTTGTGATGATCTCCAACACAATCACCTCACTATTGCATTCTCTTGAATCAGGCTGAGATGCAGTTTCCTCTTAGTATTTATACATATACGCCTCAGTATTAAGTTCTTTTGCCCTTTTTAAACCTCTATCTTCTAAAAAAAGAAAGTTTTTCTTGTAATTTTGCTAGATTCCTCTATACTTTTTTACGGAAGACTCGGAGAAGACTCACGGCTACCCTGCGGCATCACGAGAG
Source organism: Litchfieldia salsa (assembly GCF_900104555.1). Taxonomy (GTDB): domain Bacteria; phylum Bacillota; class Bacilli; order Bacillales; family Bacillaceae_L; genus Litchfieldia; species Litchfieldia salsa. The sequence goes on along the minus strand of NZ_FNJU01000004.1, from coordinate 182,176 downwards.
TGGTACGTAGTGAGTGATAAATAATAAGTTTATTTAGTGAAGCCATATGCAAACCATATATGCTCAATGAAAAATGAAAAATAGACGATTACCAAGTACTGAAATGAACGAAGAACCACTCAACTCCTGCGGGATTTGCGATATGCGTGAGACCCCGCAGGAGCTTGCGACGAGGAGGCTCACGAAGCGCCCCGCGGAAAGGGAGTGGTTCGTAGTGAATGGAAAGTTACCTACACCTATATTCAGGATAGATGAACAAAAGTGATAGCTAAGCAATAAGATTCCAAAGTATACGTTTTTATTTAAATCAATAGGGAACGATAAAAACAGATTACTCTTTTTGTTAATACTTAGTTGATTGGAACGGAAGGTGCGAGACTCCTGCGGGATTTGCAGGATATCCCATGAGACCGTAAGATAAATGAGGCTCATCGCCTGCCCCGCGGAAAGATTGCACCTGGAGTGGAAATCAACGACTAAGGTATAATTAGCCACAATGGTTATGAAACAGCAAAGGAGAAAAAGAATTATAATCAACTGCTTAAGGTACCATGGAGCACATGTTACTAAGCAAAACTTCTTTGAAAGGATGATCATACAAAATGGAATTATGGTACACAGAAAAACAAACAAATAACTTCGGTATCACTGCAAAAATTAATAAAACATTACATACAGAACAAACAGAATTTCAAAAGCTAGATATGATAGAGACAGAAGAGTTCGGGAACATGCTTGTCCTTGATGGAATGGTCATGACAACACAAAAAGACGAGTTTGTTTATCATGAAATGGTCGCACACGTTCCTTTATTCACACATCCAAATCCTGAAAATGTTTTAGTTGTCGGTGGTGGAGATGGTGGAGTAATCCGTGAAGTGTTAAAACACCCAAGTGTAAAGAAAGCCACTCTTGTAGAAATTGACGGAAAGGTTATTGAATACTCAAAACAATACCTTCCTGAAATTGCTGGGAAATTAGATGATCCTCGTGTCGAAGTGAAAGTGGATGACGGATTCTTGCATATCGCCCAAAGCGAAAATGTATATGATGTCATTATGGTTGATTCAACTGAACCTGTTGGTCCAGCCGTTAACCTATTCACGAAGGGATTTTATGCTGGAATCTCAAAAGCGCTTAAAGAAGATGGCGTGTTTGTAGCACAAACAGATAATCCTTGGTTTACACCAGAGTTAATCTCAAATGTTCAACGTGATGTAAAAGAGATTTTCCCTATTACGAGACTATACATTGCGAACATCCCAACTTATCCAAGTGGATTATGGACGTTCACAATTGGATCAAAAAAGCATGACCCATTAGAAATAAGTGAAGAGCGTTTCCACGAAATTGAAACAAAGTATTATACGAAAGAGCTACATAAGGCAGCATTTGTATTACCGAAATTTGTAGCTGATTTGGTAAAATAATCTTAAGTCTATGATTTACATGAGGTTGCCCTTTAGGTGGAGAGCACTTAACTGGGGCAACCTCTTTATGAGGAGTTTATTAGAGGAGGAAAATAAATTGAAATTTGATGAAGCATATTCAGGAAATGTATTTATTAAGAGTCACCCATCTTTTGAGGAAAGTGAAGCAGTAATCTACGGAATGCCTATGGATTGGACGGTAAGTTATCGTCCAGGCTCAAGGTTTGGTCCGGCGCGTATTCGCGAGGTTTCAATTGGTCTCGAAGAATATAGTTTATATCTAGATCGTGAATTAGAAGAAGTGAAATATTATGATGCAGGGGACATTCCATTGCCATTTGGAAATCCGCAAAAGAGCATTGAAATGATTGAAGAGTTTGTTGATCAAGTTTTAGCAGCGGATAAATTTCCTTTAGGTATGGGTGGAGAGCACTTAGTTTCATGGCCTGTGATGAAGGCAATGTATAAGAAATATCCAGACTTAGCGATTATCCATATGGATGCTCACACAGATTTGCGTGATCATTATGAGGGAGAGCCTCTCTCACATTCAACACCAATTAAAAAAGTCTGTGAGCTAATCGGACCTACAAATGTGTATTCATTTGGGATTCGTTCTGGGATGAAGGAAGAGTTTCAATGGGCAAAAGAAGTAGGCATGCATATTTCACCATTTGAAGTACTTGAGCCATTGAAGGAAGTGCTGCCAAAGCTTGCAGGTAGACCTGTATATGTCACAATCGATATTGATGTATTAGATCCTGCACATGCACCAGGTACTGGAACTGTTGATGCAGGTGGGATTACATCAAGAGAATTACTAGCATCTATTCATGCGATTGCAAAGTCTGACATTAAGGTAGTCGGTTGTGATTTAGTTGAAGTTGCTCCTATTTATGACAATTCTGAACAAACGGTAAATACAGCTAGTAAGCTGATTCGTGAAATGATACTTGGATGGGTACAAAAGAAATAAATAGGTAAAACACGTCGCTTCTTGATGCAAAGAGGCGGCGTTTTTTTGGGTGATCTTTTCAATTGTAAGGATAAATATGGTATTTATGTTAGTTAGTCCTAATATATTAAAAGTGGAAAGGGGGCGGGCGAAGATGATAGGAATTCGGTTTATTAAAATGGCAGTCATTTATTTTGTGATTGGGGTTAGTATGGGGTTATATATGTCAATTGTACACTCATACACATTGACATCTGTACATGTTCATATCAATTTATTAGGTTGGGTTTCAATGGCTATTATTGGTACTGTATACTGTTTATTTCCAGCAGCAGCTTCAACTAAATTGGCAAAGGTTCAATTCTGGCTTTATAATATTTTCTTACCAATTATGATGATTGGCTTAGCATTTGTCGTGAATGGCAATGAGGCATTAATACCAGCAGTTGCTGTGGGTGGCACGATTCTTGTAATAAGTGTTATTTTACTAGCAATTAATATCATTATTCATGTAAAACCAGGAACTAATCATAATGTGGGACCGAACCACACGACTTATTTATAATTTATTATGTTAAGGGGGCACTCAGGCATTTTTGAGTGCCTTTCTCGTATGGAAAAAGGACGTTTTACCCCCTTTTTTAAAGTTTATCAACCAGATTTTGTCGAATATCCGCGACTTTTTAGAGTTTATCCGTCACTTTTGAACATTTATCCGCGAGATTCAATGATTTATCGATTTTTCGACAAAAACACCCTTAACCAACACCCTCTACCTATTGAACTTTCACGCAAGAATCTTTATACTTATTGAACGGTATCTATATATAAAATCAGAGGAGTGTAACAATTGAGCGTTGCTGCTGACACTGGAACACCCATTAAACTGAAATTTGTCACAGAGATCAATGACCAAAATCAAAAACAAACCGTTGCATTCCATGCTACTGGTCAATACTACATAAAAGGAAATCATACATATCTTACATTTGTTGAGCCAAATGATCTTGGTGACGTCAAGACGATTGTGAAAATAAAAGAGTCCGAAGTAATCATTCTTCGTTCTGGTGCTGTAAAAATGAGGCAGCAATTTCTCAAAGGTGAACTGGCGATTGGTAGTTACCAAAGTCAAGCGGGAAACATGGAGATGCTTACCAAAACCAATAATATTGAATATACATTCTATGACAAATCTCAAAAAGGGAAATTGTTTTTAGCATATACACTTGTCCTACAGGGTGAACCAACTGGACGATATTCAATCACCATCACATTCAAGGAGGAAAAAGAATGAACGTTTTTGATCAAGCAAAAGAACGTCTTAAAGATGAGATAAAGGCATCTGTTCAAAGAGCAGGTCTTGCTACAGAGGAGCAAATTCCTGAGGTTGTATTAGAAATCCCGAAAGAAAAAGCGCATGGTGATTTCTCTACAAACATGGCGATGCAGCTAGCTCGTATTGCAAAGAAGGCACCAAGAGTGATTGCTGAAGAACTTGTACAAGCCTTTGATAAGTCAAAAGGATCGATTGACAAGATTGAAATTGCTGGCCCAGGATTTATTAATTTTTACATGGATAATACCTATCTGACAGACCTTATTCCTACGATTTTAAAAGCTCAAGGAGCATACGGAGAGACGAATACAGGGAAAAACCAAAAAGTTCAAGTCGAGTTTGTCTCAGCAAATCCAACAGGAGACCTACACTTAGGACATGCTAGAGGAGCTGCAGTTGGTGATTCTTTAAGTAATGTTTTAGCAAAAGCAGGGTATGATGTTTCTCGTGAATATTATATTAATGATGCTGGAAATCAAATTAATAATCTTGCTTATTCAGTGGAAGCTCGTTATATGCAGGCTCTTGGTCTAGAGAAAGAGATGCCAGCAGATGGGTATCATGGTCAGGACATTGTCGGAATCGGAAATAAATTAGCTGAAGAATTTGGCGATAAATACATACAAGTGGAAGAGCAAGAACGGTTTGATTTTTTCCGTGAGTATGGCTTGAAATATGAAATGGCTAAGCTACAAAAGGACCTAGAGGAATTCCGTGTATCGTTTGATGTATGGTACTCTGAAACTTCTCTTTACCATGATGGAAAGATTGATAGAGCACTTGCTACTTTACGTGAAAAAGGTCATATCTATGAAGAAGAAGGAGCAACATGGTTCCGTTCAACTGCTTTTGGAGATGACAAAGACCGTGTATTAAAAAAGCAAGATGGTTCATATACTTATTTAACACCAGATATTGCATACCATCAGAACAAGCTAGAGCGTGGCTTTGAGAAGTTAATAAATATTTGGGGTGCAGATCACCATGGTTACATTCCACGTATGAAGGCTGCCATCCAAGCGTTAGGGTATGGTGAGGATACTTTAGAAGTAGAAATCATTCAACTTGTGCATTTATATAAAAATGGCGAGAAAATGAAGATGAGTAAACGTACAGGTAAGGCAGTAACAATGCGTGACCTGATTGAAGAGGTTGGTCTTGATGCAGTTCGTTATTTCTTCGCGATGCGTAGTGCTGATACACATATGGACTTTGATCTTGATTTGGCCGTATCTAAATCAAATGAAAACCCAGTGTACTATTCACAATATGCACATGCGAGAATTTGCAGCATGTTAAGACAAGGTGAAGAACTAGGGATTGAACTGAGTGGTGATCTTGCACTTGAGCATGTTACTTCAGAGAAGGAAGTTGACTTGCTTAAAAAGCTAGGGGAATTCCCAGCGGCTGTTGCTGAAGCAGCTGAAAAAAGAATCCCGCACCGTGTAACAAACTATACGTATGAGCTTGCGTCAGCACTTCACAGTTTCTATAATGCTGAGAAGGTACTTGATCATGACAATCTTGAAAAAACAAAAGCTCGTTTAGCTTTAATGAAGGCCGTACAAATTACATTGCAGAATTCATTAGCTCTTATTGGAGTGTCTGCACCAGAAAAAATGTAAAAAAATATAATAAAGACCCTCTAAGTAAGAGTAGAGGGTCTTTTAATTGGATATAAATAAGGTGATTGTTATGATGGTAAAGCTTTCTTTAGTATAGGAGGAAACCTTAATGAGGGAAACAATATTAGCATTAATCACTGGAGTTATCGTAGGATTTTTATTTGCTTTATTAAGATTACCAATTCCAGCTCCTCCAGCACTGGCAGGGGTAACTGGGATTGTCGGAGTATATTTGGGATTTAAGTTATTTACATGGGTCTCTGTCTTTTTTAATAAAGGAGTATAAAAGCTAAAAGCCGCAGTTCCAATTTTGGAGCAGCGGCTTTTTTAAAAATTATAGGAAAGAAAAAAAGGGTCCTCAAGCAATTTTCGGGGCTGAGCAAGGCGCTTCCGCTTTTCTTGGTGTCTAGCTTCAGCGCCTAGCCCCTCGGGGTCATAAGTCGAATCACTACGGAAAACAAGATTTCCTACGTGCTTCGCCTTATGCCTGCCTGTGGCTGAGCAGGCGCTTCCGCTTTTCTTATTTCCATTCAATTGTTGCGCCACCTGTTCGCTTCACCCCTCTAATTTTTGAAAGGTCTGCTACAAGTTGATGAAGGGCTTTATCTTTTTGCTTTGCTTCAATCATGACATCAAAGTCTTGACCAATCTCTCGACTGACATCTAAAAAAGGTCGTATAAAGTCAGGGTCTACGAAATCTGCATGACTTCTGAATTCTTTTTCTGTTTTAGGTGATGATAGGTGTACTTTTGGAAGGATTTCAAGATGATCCCATGTGTGATGAATATCAACCAATAGCTCTGATAAGTTTCGCTCAGAAAGATTTGCAACATGGTGATGATAATCAAAGACCATTGGGATTCGTTCATTTTGACATACCTCTAACGTTTCCTCTGCAGTATATGTTTTATCATCATTTTCTAATGTCATTCGTTCCTTTACATGGGAAGGCAGCCTCTTAATGTTTTCGTAAAAACGACTAACTGCAAGACCCTTGTCCCCATAAGCACCACCAACATGGATATTGATGACCGTTCTGTCGGCAATCCCCATTCCTTCAAATAAATCGTAGTGATACTGCATATCTAGCACAGCATTTGCAGTGATATGCTCCTTATCACTCGTAAAAAGAGTGAACTGATTTGGATGTAGACTCACCCGAAGGTTATGCTTTTTCACTAATTCTCCAATTTCGTTAAGCTCTTTTTTAAATGGAGAACGAAAGTCCCATAAAATCTCTGGGTGTGTTGCAAGCGGTACAATGGAAGAAGACATCCGGTACAATTCAATTTCATGTGCAATGTTATAATAGAGCATTCGCAACGTGTTACGTAAATTAGTGCCAGTAACCTCTAATAATTTTCTCTTTCGTTCATCCTGATCAAGTGACTTCCAACGTGTAAAAGTTAAAGTCTTTGCAGGGGAGCACTCCCAGAGTGAGAGTGCATGTGAAACGTAGCCGAACCTGATTTTCACTCTTTTTTCACCACCGTAAATAGCCTAAGGTTATAAGAAACCTGAAATTAATGTTGAAAATTTTTCTTTCCCACGGTGAAAAATACTTCTTTTTCTTAACTCCTCAAATGTAAGTGGAGTAGCATGAGCAAGGTCCTTTCGTATTTCACCTTTTACATAATGAATAAACGCTCTATCATAAATATAACAGTTAATTTCGTGATTGAGAAACAAACTGCGCTTATCAAAATTTGCTGTTCCAATATCACATAATTTATCATCAATCACAAACACTTTTGCATGATAAAATCCTTTTTCATAAAAATAAAACTGGATGCCAATACCCATGAGTGGTTTAAAATAAGGATAGGCGGCTTCCTTAACAAAGGGATGATCTCCGATTCGCGGAATCAAAATTTTAATTTTTACCCCTCTATGTGCTGCATTTTTCAATGCCTGAACTAATTCCTTGCTTGGGATGAAATAAGGAGAGCCAAGTATCACTTCATGTTCTGCTGAATTTAGAAGTTCGGTAAAATGTTCTTGTAAAAAGGCACCATCTGTCGGGACCATTTTCATTTTGATAGGTCCCTCTTGAAGCTCTGGAAAATACTTTGTATTCATAAGAAGATCTTCACTCGTTCTATCTTGATAATCATATAAAAATTGGGTTTGCAGATCATGAACCCCTGGACCTGTTATTTTAAGGTGGTAATCCCTCCAAAATCCAAATTTCGGATCTCTACCTAGGTACTCCTTACCAATGTTAAAACCTCCAACAAATCCTACCTTGCCATCAATGACTGCAATTTTGCGGTGGTTTCTTTCATTTAATGAATACCATAAAAAGGGAAACTTAGGTTTGTGGCAATAAAAAAATTGTACACCACTTTTTTTAAGTGCTTTTTCATTTTTCTTTGATACTTTATTTCCTCCAACCCAATCAACTAGCAAGCGCACTTTCACCCCTTGCTCTGCTTTTTCCATAAGAATTGAGAGAAATTCATTGCTAATTGGATCATCTTTCACTATATAAAATAAGAGGTGAATATGCTCCTGAGCAGCTCTTATTTCATCAAATAAATTCTTAAATAATTCCTCGCCAGTTGTAAAAAGAGTGAGGTCTCCATTTCGCACCGGATATTCTCTTTTTGTCACAGCGGATAAGTGTTTTTTTCGCCCTAATTTGTAATCAATCACTAACCATAAACAAACGAGTAGTAAGAACACGATGATCGAAAGTGTAATACCCAAATATTGACCCTCCTGTCTTAGTCTTCTTAATAGTTTGGATTAAAATGGCGTTGTTTATGAGTTTTAATTATGAGAAAAACATCAAAGCCTAACCAATTCCACGGGTTTCTACCGAAAGTTCGCGGGGTTCACCGTGGATTTCGAGGGATTGGGTCTGATTCTGGTGGGAATCCGTGCTGTTTGATTAGCATAATAATCCCTTCCGCGGGTTTCCACCTGAAGTTCGCGGGATTCACCATGGATTTCGCGGGATTGCGTCTGATTCT
>NZ_FNJU01000004.1:166235-173709 GCF_900104555.1 Litchfieldia salsa | reverse complement strand
GAAGTTCGCGGGATTCACCATGGATTTCGCGGGATTGCGTCTGATTCTCGTGGGAATCCGTGCTGTTTGATTAGCGTAATATCTCTTCCGCGGGTTTCTACCCTAAGTTCGTGGGATTCCGGCTTTTTCTTCAAGCTAATTATGCTTCAAACAGCATCTATATGCACCAAAATTAAGTCTTACTTCAAAAGAAAGTTATTGACTGAATGTTCATTCATTTTTTATAATGGTATTATCACTGAAATATTGAAATAGGATAGAGAAAAGGGAAGCCACTTAAATAAGTTCCTAAATTTAGTTGAAGCAGAGGAAAACACAGGAGATAAGTGCCCGAAATTGATCTGGAGCAAAGGAAAAGGTAACGAAACGCGAGATAAGTGCCCGAGAATGAAATGGAGCAAAGGAAAAGGTAACCAAACGCGAGATAAGTGTCCGAGAATGAAATGGAGCAAAGGAAAAGGTAACCAAATGAGAGATAAGTGCCCGAAAATGAAATGGAGCAAAGGAAAAGGTAACCTGATTCGAAACATGTGCTTGGAGAGAAGAAAGGTAACTAAAAAGAGATCTTAAATGAAGGGAGCAGGGGGATATGGATCTTTTATTGATTAATTTTATTGCATTTGGAATTGTAACCGCTTACGCAATTTATTTATTCATTTACTTAATTAACACAAGGACACAGTATATTAAATTAGGTAAAAAAGTGGAGTTTGATGGAAAGGTTAAGGAGCGTCTACAGAAGGTTTGGATCAATGTATTTGGTCAAAAAAAGCTTTTGAAAGATAAAAAAAGTGGAATCATTCACGTGATGTTTTTCTATGGCTTTATTCTTGTCCAATTTGGAGCGATTGATTTTATCATCAAGGGATTAGTTCCAGGAGCACACCTTCCACTGGGTCCTTTTTATGGGGGCTTTACATTTTTTCAAGAGCTTGTGACTTTTATGATTTTAGTGGCAGTTGTTTGGGCCTTTCATCGTCGTTATGTTGAAAAGCTTGGACGATTAAAGAGAAATTTTAAGTCAGGGTTAGTTTTACTCTTTATCGGTGGTTTAATGCTGTCCGTTTTATTTGGGAATGGAATGGGAATCATTTGGCATAATCATGGTCTTACAGGATCAGAGCCAATTGCTTCAGGTTTTGCCTTTTTATTCGGTGGTATTAGTGAAATGTCAGCCATTGTTTTATTTTATGTATCATGGTGGATTCATTTATTGTTTCTATTAACTTTTTTAGTGTATGTTCCACAATCAAAGCATGCTCACTTAATTGCAGGACCTGCTAATGTTTTTTTAAGTCGACTATCACCTCCAGGTAAGCTTGAAGCGATTAATTTTGAGGATGAAACACAAGAAACCTTTGGAGTAGGAAAAATTGAGGATTTTAAGCAAACACAGTTAATCGATTTGTATGCATGTGTGGAATGTGGACGCTGTACAAATATGTGTCCGGCGACAGGTACAGGAAAGCTTTTGTCACCAATGGACTTGATCTTAAAGCTTCGAGATCATTTAACGGAAAAAGGAGCGGCCGTGACATCAAAAACACCGTGGGTCCCAGCTGTCGCATTTTCACATACGAAAGGAAACCAGTTAGCATTGTCATCAAGAGGGAAAGGGCATGAGGAATCTGCTGCAACCATTGAAAGCCCTTATAACCCAAGCTTGATTGGTGAGGTAATCACTGAGGAGGAAATCTGGGCTTGTACGACTTGTCGCAACTGTGAAGATCAGTGTCCTGTGATGAATGAGCATGTTGATAAAATCATTGATATGAGAAGATACCTTGTGTTAACTGAAGGGAAAATGGATCAAGACGCACAAAGAGCAATGACGAATATTGAGCGTCAAGGAAATCCATGGGGATTGAATCGTAAAGAAAAGGAAAACTGGCGTGAATTAGATGAAGAAATCACAATCCCAACCGTAAAGGAAATGAAGAAATCTGGAGAAGAATTTGAGTATTTATTCTGGGTGGGTTCAATGGGAGCATTTGATAACCGGAGCCAAAAAATTGCCCAGTCTTTTGCTAAGTTGATGAACGAAGCTGGGGTGAAATTTGCCATCCTTGGAAATAAAGAAAAAAATTCAGGGGATACACCAAGACGTCTCGGAAACGAATTCCTATTTCAGGAGCTTGCGACAAATAATATCGCTGAATTTGAAAAGAACGAGGTAAAGAAAATTGTAACAATTGATCCTCATGCCTATAATACATTTAAAAATGAGTATCCTGACTTCGGTCTAAAAGCAGAGGTTTATCATCATACAGAGGTACTTGCCAAGCTTGTTGAGGAAGGAAAGCTAATCCCTCAATTTGAGGTCAATGAAACGATTACCTTCCATGATTCCTGTTACTTAGGTCGATATAACGAAGTATATGAACAGCCTCGTTCTATTTTAAAAGCGATACCAGGTGTGAAACTTATAGAAATGGAAAGAAACCGTGAAAATGGGATGTGCTGTGGTGCAGGAGGCGGTATGATGTGGATGGAAGAAAACAAAGGCACACGTGTAAATATAGCAAGAACGGAACAAGCATTAGAAGTCAAACCAACCGTAATCAGTTCAGGCTGTCCATATTGCTTAACAATGCTAAGTGATGGAACAAAGGCAAAGGAAGTCGAAGAGCAAGTGGGTACATTTGATGTTGCAGAACTACTGGAGAAATCAGTGCTAGGTACAAAAAAAGAGACTGCTTGAATCATAGAATAGGGTAGCCTGAATATGGGTGCCAGGCACCATAACGTAACTGGTGCCTGGCACCTGATTGTTTAAATAATGAAAATTTTGTGAATATGTGAGTGAACGTTCAGTCAAGGTTATGCTAGAATAGAAGATAAGATCATAGAATATTTAAAAATAACAGAGACTTGGTTGTCATATACATATGCTAACAACCAAAATGAAAGCGATTACTACTTTTGAAGGGGTTTTTAAAATGGGGAAAACAGTTATTTTAGGGGGAGCAAGAACACCGGTTGGAAAGTTTGGGGGAAGCTTAAGTGCATTAACTGCATCAGAACTCGGGGGGATCGCCATTAAAGAAGCTCTTGTTCGCACAAATGTAGCCGCCGAAGCTATTGGCGAGGTGATCATGGGTCATGTGTTGCAAGGAGGACAAGGGCAAATTCCTTCTCGCCAAGCAGCTCGTCATGCGGGGATTCCTTGGGAGGTTAAAACAGAAACGATTAATAAAGTGTGTGCCTCAGGTTTGAGAAGTATCACCTTGGCAGATCAAATCATCCGTTCAGGTGATGAGGAAGTAATTGTTGCAGGTGGGATGGAGTCAATGAGCAATACACCATATCTTTTACCGAAGGCGCGCTGGGGGCTTCGAATGGGTGATAGCACTGTGAAGGATATGATGATTCATGATGGTTTAACCTGCAGTTTTGAAGGAGTTCATATGGGTGTTTACGGGAATAGCACGGCGAAAGAGCTTGAGCTTTCACGAGAATCACAGGATGAGTGGGCACTTAGAAGTCATAAGCGTGCGGTAGAAGCGATAGAATCTGGAAAAATGGCTGAGGAGATTGTTCCAGTTGAAATAAAAGGTCGAAAAGGGGAAGTGACCATTGTAGAAAATGATGAGTCGCCTCGTAAGGACACATCCTTTGAGAAGTTATCATCGTTAAACCCAGTGTTTAATTTTGATGGCAGTATTACGGCTGGGAATGCACCTGGAATTAATGATGGTGCTGCAGCTCTTGTTTTAATGAGTGAGAATCGTGCAGCAGAAGAAGGAAGAGAGGTGCTAGCGACTATCTTGGGTCATGCTGAGGTTGCTGTTCCGGCAAAGGATTTTCCAAAAACACCAGGGCTAGTGATCCAAAAGCTTCTTACTAAAACAGGAAAAACAGTGGATGAGATTGATTTGTTTGAAGTCAATGAAGCCTTTGCAGCGGTTGCACTTGCAGGTATTAGGTTGGCTTCAATTGATCCTGAGAAGGTAAATGTAAATGGAGGCGCGGTAGCGTTTGGACATCCGATAGGTGCGAGCGGAACTAGAATTATTTTAACATTAGCACATGAATTAAAGAGACGAGGAGGAGGGTTAGGAATCGCTGCCATTTGTAGTGGTGGAGGCCAAGGTGATGCCATTTTAATTGAAGTGAAATAGCTTTTTGATTGGGGGGATATGAATGACTATTGAGCAGGTGATGGTAATTGGTGCAGGACAGATGGGGGCTGGTATTGCCCAAGTTTGTGCAGTCGCAGGTTATTCTGTGTTCCTACATGATACAAATCAAGAAAGCTTAGATCGTGGGTATCAACGAATTGAAGGAAATCTGAAGAAACAAGTTGATAAAGGGAGACTAACACTGGAGCAAATGGAGGGTGCCTTAAATAAGCTGATCCCAACATGTAGATTGGACGTTGCTGGTGAAGTTGATCTTGTGATTGAGGCAATTATTGAAAATATGGTTGTGAAGAAAGAGTTATTTAAAGAACTTGAGCGGGTTGTAAAACCAAGCACGATTTTAGCATCGAATACTTCTTCATTACCAATCACAGAAATCGCTGCAGTAACAGACAATCCTGAAAGAGTCATTGGTATGCATTTTATGAACCCTGTGCCTGTCATGAAGTTAGTAGAAATTATTAGAGGTTTGGCTACAAGTGATGAAGTTTTCTCACAAGTTGAGGAGGTCACAAAACGGCTTGGGAAAGTGGCTGTAGAAGTGAATGACTTTCCTGGATTTGTCTCAAATCGGATTTTAATGCCGATGATTAATGAAGCAATTTTCACTGTGTATGAGGGGGTTGCAACTCCACGAGCGGTCGACGAAGTGATGATGCTCGGAATGAATCACCCAATGGGTCCGTTAACATTAGCCGATTTTATTGGCCTAGATACATGCCTTTCTATCATGGAAACCTTGCATGATGGATTTGGTGATGACAAATACCGACCATGTCCACTCTTGCGAAAATATGTAAGTGCAGGTTGGTTAGGAAAGAAGTCGGGGCGTGGATTTTACCAGTATGATTAACTAACAGGAAAATAGAGACGGAGGTCACCTCATGAACCTAACGTTTACAAAAGAGCAAGAAATGATGAGGAAAATGGTCCGTGATTTTGCACAGAATGAAATCAAGCCATCCATTGAAAAAATGGAAAATGGTGAGTTTCCAAGGGATATTCTTATAAAAATGGGACAGCTAGGAATGATGGGGATGACTGCTCCAGCAAAGTATGGTGGGGCTGAGATGGACTTTACTTCTTATATTCTAGCGATTCATGAAATTTCGAAAGTAAGTGCGACGGTTGGTGTGATTTTATCTGTTCATACATCGGTTGGAACGAACCCAATTCTGGCATTTGGAACAGAAGAACAAAAACTGCGATATGTACCAAAGCTTGCCAGTGGGGAATATCTGGGGGCTTTTTGCTTAACAGAGCCGAGTTCGGGTTCTGACGCTGCTAGTTTAAAAACGAAGGCGGTGAAAGATGGCGATTACTATGTTCTGAATGGGTCTAAATGCTTTATTACAAATGGTGGGGAAGCTGATGTGTATATCGTATTTGCTCGAACGAACTTAGAGATTCCGGGTAGTCGTGGAATTAGTGCGTTTATTGTTGATAAAGAGACGGAAGGCTTCATCATTGGGAAAGATGAGAAAAAGATGGGGCTACATGGATCTAGAACAGTGTCGTTAATGTTTGAAAATATGCAAGTGCCCACCAGAAATCTTTTAGGAAAAGAAGGAGAAGGATTTAAGGTTGCATTAGCAAACTTAGAGGTAGGACGAATAGGGATTGCAGCCCAAAGCTTAGGGATTGCTGAGGCTGCGTTAAATTATGCTGTTCAATATTCGAAAGAGCGAGTGCAATTTGGAAAGCCGATTTCTGCTCAACAGGGGGTAGGATTTAAATTAGCAGATATGGCGACTTCTGTTGAGGCCGCAAAGCTATTAGTCTATCAAGCTGCCTATTTACGCACCCACAACATTCCGTGTGGGAAGCAAGCCTCGATGGCAAAGCTATTTGCCTCAAGGACAGCAATGGAGGTTACGACAGAGGCGATTCAAGTATATGGAGGCTATGGGTATACAAAGGATTATCCTGTTGAGCGTTTATTTCGAGATGCAAAGGTCTGTGAAATCTATGAAGGTACAAGTGAAATCCAAAAGCTCGTTATTAGCAAAAGCCTATAAAGAGCACTGTTAGGAAGCGGGGGATAGCAATGTATTTCAAATTATCAGAAGAGCATGAAATGATTCGGAAAATGGTGCGTAGCTTTGCAAATAAAGAGGTCGCTCCAACTGCTGCCCAGCGGGATGAAGAAGAGCGATTTGATCGAGTGATTTTTGAAAAAATGGCTGAATTAGGGCTGACCGGAATTCCTTGGCCTGAAGAATATGGCGGGATTGGCAGTGATTATCTTGCTTATTGTATTGCGGTAGAGGAGCTATCAAAAGTATGCGCTTCCACTGGTGTGACTCTGTCAGCACACACTTCATTGGCAGGGTGGCCTGTTTATAAGTTTGGAACAGAGGAACAAAAACAGAAGTATTTGCGACCAATGGCAGAAGGCTCAAAGATGGGCGCATATGGTCTGACAGAGTCTGGTTCAGGTTCAGATGCAGGTGGCATGAAAACGACGGCCGTCTTAGATGGGGATGCCTATATTTTGAACGGCTCAAAAATATTTATTACAAACGGTGGGGAAGCAGATATTTATGTGGTGTTTGCGTTAACAGATCCTACTTCTAAACATAAAGGAACGAGTGCGTTTATCGTGGAAAGTGATTTTCCTGGTTTTTCTGTTGGAAAGAAGGAGAAAAAGCTTGGGATTCGCTCTTCGCCAACAACAGAGATCATATTTGAGGATTGTCGTGTTCCTAAAGAGAATTTACTAGGTCAAGAAGGAGAAGGCTTTAAAATTGCGATGATGACATTAGATGGTGGCCGAAATGGAATTGCTGCTCAAGCAGTCGGTATTGCCCAAGGTGCATTAGATGCAGCAGTTGAGTATTCAAAGGAACGTGTTCAGTTCGGTAAACCAATCTCAGCCCAACAGGGCGTTGGTTTTAAGCTTGCTGATATGGCAACTTCAATTGAAGCAGCCCGTCTATTAACCTATCAGGCGGCATGGCTAGAGTCAGAAGGTCTTCCGTATGGCAAGGAATCAGCGATGTCAAAGCTCTTTGCAGGTGATACAGCCATGAAGGTTACAACTGAAGCGGTTCAAGTCTTCGGTGGGTATGGCTATACAAAGGATTATCCGGTCGAGCGCTATATGAGGGATGCGAAGATTACTCAGATTTATGAGGGTACACAGGAGATCCAGCGGTTGGTAATCTCGAGGATGTTGACGAAGTGATGGTGAAGTTTGAGTTTGGGGGAATGGATTAGGAAATCCGCGGGAATTTGTGTGAATCCCGCAAAACATGAGGAGAATCCCGCGAACATCGGGTGGAATCCCGCGAAAGGGATAATTGAGCTAAAAGAACAGGTAGGAAACCCGC
>NZ_FNJU01000004.1:140440-165517 GCF_900104555.1 Litchfieldia salsa | reverse complement strand
CCGCGAAAGGGATAAGCGAGCAAAAAGAACAGCCAGGAATCCCGCGGGAATTTGTGTGAATCCCGCAAAACATGTGGAGAATTCCGCGAACTTACGGTGGGAATCCAACGAATTCTAGTATAAATAATGGATGTGAGAATTGTGGCAAAGAGGGCAGTACATGCTTCAGTTAAGGATGAGCGCTTAATTAAGAAGCGACGAGATCAGATGATTAAGGGAGCCGTTACTCTTTTTAAGGAAAAAGGGTATCACCGAACTACGACTAGAGAAATTGCAAGGGCGGCAGGATTCAGTATCGGCACCCTCTATGAATATATTAAAAATAAGGAAGATATTTTGTACTTAGTATGTGACAGCATCTATGACCATGTAACAGAACGACTTGAGGAAGAAATTAATAATCGGACAGGAAATCTGCAAAGCCTAAAAGCTGCGATTGCCCATCATTTTAAGGTGATGGATGAAATGCAGGACGAGGTTCTCGTCATGTATCAGGAAGCAAAATCATTATCAAAGGATGCACTCCCATATGTGCTTAATAAAGAAAATGAATTAGCACGTGTGTTTGAAGTGATGATTCGACGATGTATTGAAACAGGGGAACTACATTTAAAGGAAACCGATATCTCACTAATTGCACATAGTATCATCGTTCAAGGACAAATGTGGGGTTTTCGCCGTTGGGTCATACAGAAGCGTTATACACTTGAGCAGTATATTGAAATCCAAACCAATTTAATCCTATATGGTATTACAAAAAAAGACTAGAAGGGTGCCAGGCACCAACTGTGGGACATAAAATGTCCCACTTGCGGTGCCTGGCACCGGAAAGGGGGAGTAATGTGAAACAGTATAAGCCTAAGAGTCATGTTCGGTTTGTGACGGCATCAAGTTTATTTGATGGTCATGATGCGTCTATTAATATTATGAGACGGATGCTTCAAGCAAGTGGTGCTGAGGTCATTCATTTAGGTCATAATCGGTCAGTAGATGAAGTGGTGAAAGCAGCGATCCAGGAGGACGTGCAAGGAATTGCAATTTCATCTTACCAAGGTGGGCATATTGAATACTTCAAGTACATGTATGACTGTTTGCAAGAGTATGGGGCAGAGCATATTCGAATCTATGGTGGTGGTGGGGGTGTCATTATCCCACGTGAGATCAAAGAACTACATGATTATGGCATTGCGAGAATCTTTTCACCAGAGGATGGCCGTAAGTTTGGACTTCAAGGCATGATTAATCAAATGCTTGAAGAGTGTGATTTTTCTCCATCAATAGAAGTGTCTGACGAAATTTCCAGACTGAAGAAAGGTGAAGACCAAGCGATTGCTAGACTGATTACATTGGCAGAAAATAGACTCGATTTACCAGAAGAAGTAGCCGCTGCTGCAGATACAATGATCAAACAGGTGAAAGGTCTCGCTAAAGAGATCCCGGTTATTGGAATGACAGGAACAGGTGGAGCGGGAAAAAGCTCGCTAACAGATGAGCTAATTCGCAGGTTCTTAAATGAATTTCCGTCAAAGAGAATCGCGGTGATTTCCATTGATCCTACTAAGCAGAAAACAGGTGGTGCATTGTTAGGAGATCGAATCCGAATGAATGCCATCTTTTCACCAAAAGTGTATATGAGAAGTCTGGCCACCCGACGCTCTAGATCTGAGCTTTCTCTTGCCATCAAAGACGCGCTCACTGTGACTAAGGCAGCCAATTTCGATGCGATCATTGTTGAAACAAGTGGAATTGGTCAAGGTGATGCAGAAATTATGAATGTTTGTGATATTGGTATTTATGTGATGACAAGTGAATTTGGGGCCCCTTCTCAGCTTGAAAAAATTGATATGATTGACTTTGCAGACTTAATTGTTATTAATAAATTCGAGCGTAAGGGTTCAGAGGATGCGAAAAGGCAAGTTCAAAAGCAATATCAACGCAGCCGTTTATTATTTGAGCAAAAGCTAGATGAGATGCCCGTTTATGGAACAATTGCAAGTCAATTTAATGATCCTGGGACCAATACGCTGTTTGTGGCACTTGTGAAAACCATGAATGAAAAGATGGGTCTTTCATGGAAAACAACCTTAGAAACAACCTTAGAAGTTCAAAAGCAAACGGTCATTATCCCAAATGAACGAATCACTTATTTAAGAGAAATTGCAGATACCGTTAGAACCTACCATAAAAAAGCCGCAGAACAAGTATCCTACGCTAGAAAAATATTTCAGATCAAAGGAACCCTTGAAGCATTGCAACAAAATGATGGTCAAGAAGAGGTAAAAGAGACGCTTCGACAACTTCTAAGAGACTATGAAAATCGACTATCCTCTCAGTCTAAAAAGGCGTTAGAATCCTGGCCTACACTTAAAGCCATGTATGCACAAGATCAAATTGTGACGAGTGTTCGTGATAAGGAAATCATAACGATTTTAAAAACAGAAAGTTTATCAGGGTTATCTATTCCAAAAATAGCCTTACCAGGCTATGAGGATCTTGGTGAGATTTTAAAATGGATCTATAAAGAAAATGTTCCCGGCTCATTCCCATATACTGCAGGAGTCTTTCCTTTTAAAAGAGAGGGAGAGGACCCGAAGCGACAATTTGCAGGTGAAGGCACACCAGAAAGAACGAATCGTCGGTTCCACTATTTATCAAAGGATGATAATGCGAAAAGATTAAGCACGGCATTTGATTCAGTCACATTATATGGGGAAGATCCAGACCATCGACCAGATATTTATGGGAAAGTTGGAGAAAGTGGTGTAAGCGTTTGCAACCTTAATGATATGAAAAAGTTATATCAAGGTTTTGATTTATGTGACCCTTCAACATCAGTTTCGATGACCATCAATGGCCCGGCACCGATCATTCTTGCGATGTTTATGAACACTGCCATTTTTCAGCAGGTTGAAAAAGAAGAGGGAGTATTAGGTCGATCGTTATCAGACAAGGAATATGAAGAGGTTAAATGCCGAACACTGAGTCAAGTGAGAGGGACGGTTCAAGCAGATATTTTAAAAGAGGACCAAGGTCAAAATACGTGTATCTTCTCAACCGAATTTGCTTTACGAATGATGGGTGATATTCAAGAATATTTTATTCAAAATGGAGTTCGGAACTATTATTCTGTGTCTATTTCGGGGTACCATATCGCTGAAGCTGGTGCAAATCCAATTTCTCAGTTGGCTTTTACCTTATCAAATGGGTTCACATATGTTGAGTATTACTTAAGTAGAGGGATGAATATTAATGACTTTGCACCGAATCTATCTTTCTTTTTCAGCAATGGGCTTGATCCTGAATACACTGTGATTGGTCGGGTGGCTCGGAGAATTTGGGCGACTGTGATGAGAGATAAGTATGGCGCAAATGAAAGAAGTCAGAAGCTAAAGTACCATGTTCAAACCTCTGGTCGCTCTCTACATGCTCAGGAAATTGACTTCAATGATATTCGTACTACTTTGCAAGCATTGATGGCATTACAAGATAATTGTAATTCACTTCATACAAATGCGTATGATGAGGCCATTACGACACCAACAGAGGAATCTGTGAGAAGAGCAATGGCGATCCAAATGATTATTACAAAAGAGCTTGGAATGTCTAAAAATGAAAATCCCCTTCAAGGCTCATTTATTATTGAAGAGCTGACAGATTTAGTAGAGGAAGCTGTACTGCAGGAATTTGAGCGAATTAATGATCGTGGCGGGGTATTAGGTGCAATGGAAACACAATATCAGCGCGGAAAAATTCAAGATGAATCAATGCATTATGAAATGAAAAAGCATACAGGTGATCTTCCGATTATCGGAGTAAATACGTATTTAAATCCGACACCACCAACTGATGAAGAATTAAACAGTATTGAGCTAGCACGATCTTCGACTGACGAAAAGGAACTCCAGATTCGTCATTTAAACGAATTTAAAGAAAAAAATCAATTGGTTGTTCAAGAAGAGTTAACGAATTTAAAGCAAGCAGCTATACAGAATAAAAATATCTTTGAACAGTTAATGTCTACCGTTCGGGTGGCAAGCTTAGGAGAAATTACGCATGCACTATATGAAGTTGGCGGACAATATCGTCGGAATATGTAGGGCTGTGTGTATACAATTTATGGTGAAAGGGACCAGCATGATTGGTTCCTTTTAACAATTTTCTAAGATTATGTATAATAAGGTAGCATAAACTAGTTGAATTTGTTTATAATGAATGATATCTGTATTCTAGGAATAGCTATAGATGTCTTTATACATAACAAATCTAGAATCATTCATAGTCATGATTAGACCCGAGTTACTAATTAGGACCAAGTGTACATAGTAATGGTCGAATTTTTTTATATTGAAAGGGAGTGCCTTGATGGGTTTAGAACAATACTCACCAGAAGAATTGAAAGAATTGTCAATGCTTGAAGTAGCATACTTAGTATTTCAAGGTAAAAGCCAAGCAATTACTTTTAGAGAATTATTAGATGAAGTTGTTAGCATATTAGAATTATCAAAATCACAAGTAAATGAAAAAGTGGCTCAATTTTACACAGATATTAATGTTGATGGCCGTTTTATGTGTATCGGGGAAGCTGGATGGGGCTTAAGAAGCTGGTATCCATATGACCAAATCGATGAAGAGGTTACAACTCCAATTAAACCTAAGAAGAAAAAGTCTAAGAAGAAGAAAGCTGCTGCTGATGATTTAGATGTCATAGACTATGATTTAGATGATGAAGAAGAATTAGAGTATGATGAGTTAGACGACTTCGATGACGATGAAGAAGACGACATTGAAGATGATGTAGATGATGTTGAGGACTTTGAGGAAGATGATCTAGATGATGACGATGAGGACCTTGTTGAAGAGGATGAAGAATTCGAGCTTGATGAAGACCTCGACGATGACGAGCTAGATGAAGATGAGGAAGACGAAGAACTGTAAGTCTCATCTTGACTTTTTAAATCGAACTATGTAGAATCATTTTTGGGCTCTATTAAATGAGTGATGAATGAACATAAATGTTTCGCTCCCTTACAACTAAGTAAGAGGAGCGTTTTTGTTTTGTATATAAATCATACATGATTCTGATGAACGTAGTAGCTGCGCTTATCAGAGGATGATGAGGATGTTATACACCTTCGCAATCGCCGGGAACAATGTCTCCGCAGGAATTGAGTATGTTGATTAAACCATCCATGTACTCAAATCATTTACTCTCCACAGGATCAAATGATTAGGCAATTCATGAATAAAACTGCCTGATTACAAATGTTTTTCGCTCAAGTTGAGCAAACTTTACTTAATACATAGAATTGAAAGGGGAACTATGATGACGAAGTATATTTTTGTTACAGGTGGTGTTGTGTCATCACTTGGAAAAGGGATTGTTGCTGCATCTTTAGGACGATTATTAAAAAATAGAGGGTTGAATGTAACGATTCAAAAGTTTGATCCATATATCAATGTGGACCCAGGAACAATGAGTCCATATCAGCACGGGGAAGTATTCGTAACTGATGATGGTGCAGAAACAGACTTAGACTTAGGACATTATGAGCGTTTCATTGATATCAACTTATCTAAGTTAAGTAATGTGACGACAGGTAAAATCTACTCTACTGTTTTACGAAAAGAGCGTCGTGGTGACTATCTTGGCGGTACAGTTCAGGTTATCCCACATGTAACAAATGAAATTAAAGAGCGTGTTTTCAGAGCGGGTAGAGAAACAAGCGCAGATGTGGTTATTACTGAAATCGGTGGAACAGTTGGTGATATCGAGTCACTACCGTATCTAGAAGCAATCCGTCAGATTAAAAGTGATATCGGTCGTGAAAATGTCATGTACATTCACTGTACATTAGTACCTTATATTAAAGCAGCTGGCGAAATGAAAACAAAGCCAACTCAACATAGTGTAAAAGAATTACGCAGCTTAGGAATTCAACCAAATGTTATCGTAGTTCGTACTGAAGCACCAATCTCTCAGGATATGAAGGATAAAATTGCCCTGTTCTGTGATATTGACCAACGTGCAGTCATTGAATCAAGAGATGCAGATACTCTTTATTCAATTCCGTTAGCATTACAAGATCAACATTTGGATGAAATCACGTGTGAGCATCTTAAATTAGATTGTAATCCTGCAGATATGACTGAATGGAAAGAGTTAGTGGCGCGTGTAACGAATCTTTCTAAAACAACGACAATCGCACTTGTCGGAAAGTATGTTGAATTACAAGATGCATACATCTCTGTTGTTGAAGCAATGCGTCATGCAGGATATGCTTATGATGCAGATGTGTCAATTAAATGGGTGAATTCAGAAGAGGTTAACTCAAGCAATGCTGCTGAGTTACTTTCAGGTGTAGATGGAATTCTTGTTCCTGGTGGATTTGGTGACAGAGGAATTGAAGGAAAAATTACAACCATCCAATTCGCTCGTGAAAATAAAATCCCAATGCTAGGAATTTGTTTAGGGATGCAATTAGCTTCAGTGGAATTTGCTCGAAATGTACTAGGCCTTGAAGGCGCACATTCTGCAGAAATTGCACCAGAAACACAGTATCCAATTATCGATTTATTACCAGAGCAAAAGGATGTTGAGGACCTAGGAGGAACTCTTCGTCTTGGCTTACAGCCTTGTAAATTAGTTGAGGGTACAAAAGCATTTGAAGCATATAATGATGAAGTTGTTTATGAGCGTCATCGTCATCGTTATGAGTTCAATAATCAATTCCGTCAAGCGATGGAAGCAAAAGGATTTGTCTTCTCTGGTACAAGCCCAGACGGTAGACTTGTTGAGATTGTCGAGTTAAAGGATCACCCATGGTTTGTGGCTTCACAATTCCATCCGGAATTCACATCTCGTCCAACAAGACCACAACCACTTTTCCGTGAATTCATCCATGCTTCACTTGTGAATTCAGAGAAATTATAAGATTTTAGTTAGAGCTACATCCTTAATAGGGGTGTAGCTTTTTTGCTTTTTGTAATGGAGAGTTTTTGAACAAAATCAAAGCTTGTGCCAGTTGTTTTGTCTAATGGTAGGGCTCTATTGAGATAAGTGCCGGTTCTGTGGTTCCTAGGAAGGTGAACGTCACTAAAACTAGTTGTTTTTATTTTATTTTTACAATTTGTTAAACCATTTTACTTTCATCCAAACTGTATGCATATGGTAAAGTAAGAAGAGGTTACTATTATGTTGAAAGGAGAGGTTCAAGTGGATTATATGCTACATCCATTAGGAGACCAAGCCGTTTTAATTGAAGTTGGAGAAACAATCACACTCGACATTCATGAAAAGATTAAAACGATCTCCTCCTGCCTAAATACCCTGCAAGATGACTGGTTTATCGAATACATACCAGCATTTACAACTGTTACGGTTTTCTATGATCTAATGACCATCCAAAAAAAAGATACGAAAAATAAAACACCATATGAATATGTATGTGATGAACTAAGTTTCCTACTCTCTTCCGTGGGCACAAATGAAAAGGTCGAATCAAGAACAGTTACCATACCGGTATGTTATGAACAGGAGCTTGCTCCAGACTTAGAGTTTGTCGCAAAAACAAACCAATTATCATCACAAGAGGTTATCAATATTCATTCTTCAGGAGAATACACGGTATATATGATTGGCTTTGCACCAGGTTTCCCATATATCGGGGGGATGTCTAATCGTATTGCTGCCCCGAGAAAAGAAACGCCGAGTTTGAGAATTCCAGCTGGTTCTGTAGGGATTGCTGGAAAGCAAACAGGGGTATATCCTCTTGAAACACCTGGAGGTTGGCAAATTATTGGGCGCACACCTCTCAAGTTATTTCAACCAGATGAAGACAATCCAAGTCTGTTAAAAGCAGGAGACAAGATTAAATTTTCACAGATTTCCTATAAAGACTACTGCAGCTTAGGAGGGAAACAGAAATGATCAAGATCATTAAGCCAGGTCTTTTTACGACCCTCCAGGATCTAGGGCGAGTAGGTTATCAAAAATACGGTGTGATTACAAGTGGAGCAATGGATCCTTTTGCACACAGAATGGCCAACATATTAGTGGGTAATAGTGAAAGTGAAGCAACACTTGAATGTACAATGGTTGGCCCGAAGATTCAATTTGAGCAGGATACTCTTTTTGCCCTATGTGGAGGAGAATTCGCCGCAGAGATTGATGGTCATCCTATTAAATTATGGCGACCAATCCTAGTAAAAGCGGGTTCTATTTTAACAGTTGGTCCACAAAAGCTAGGAAGCCGCGTGTATTTGGCTGTAGCCGGTGGATACAAATTGGAATCTGTAATGGGAAGTAAATCAACCTATATAAGAGCGGGTATAGGTGGTTTCAAAGGGAGAGCACTCCTTGCAGGAGATACCATCATTACAGGTATGATGCACAAGCTATCTGAAGCAATCATGTTAGATCTTTCTAAAAGGTTCGAATCAATGCCCTTTGTACAAACGACCTGGTCAATTTCCACTAAGATGATGCCAAACTATCGGAAGGATCCCTATATTCGTGTGATGAAAGGTAGACAGTTTCATCTGTTTACCGAGGAGAGTTGTGAAAAGCTATTTACGTCAGGCTTTAAAATCTCAAATCAATCTGATCGAATGGGTTATCGTTTAGAAGGACCAAGTTTGAAGGTAGAAAAGAATGAGGAGCTTTTATCTGAAGCCGTTTCGTTTGGAACGATTCAAGTTCCATCAGATGGTCAGCCGATCATTTTACTAGCAGATCGCCAAACAACAGGTGGATATCCTAAAATTGCTCAAGTCGCAATAGTCGATTTGCCACTATTAGCTCAAGCTGGACCAAATGAGAAAGTAGAATTTATAGAGGTTGAGCATGGAACAGCAGAAAGGCTACATATTGAAAGAGAAAGAATGATTACACAAGTAAAACAAGCTATTTTTCTAAAAGCCAAGATGGAGGGAAGAGAATGAGTAAAGTTGATCTGAATTGTGATTTAGGAGAAAGCTTCGGGTTATATAAAATTGGCCGAGATGAAGAAATTCTAGATTTTGTCACATCTGCTAATATTGCCTGTGGCTTTCATGCAGGTGATCCTAGTACCATTCAACAAACAGTTTCCCTTGCTCTTAGGAAAAATGTCGCGATTGGGGCCCACCCTGGGCTACCAGATAGGGTAGGGTTTGGGAGAAGAAACATGGACATTACAGCTCGTGAAGCCTTTGATATGGTTGTCTATCAAATTGGAGCTGTCCAAGCGTTTGCTCATGCTGAAGGTGGGAGACTACAGCATGTAAAGCCACATGGTGCCCTTTACAATATGGCAGCAGGGAATAAAGAGTTAGCGGAAGCCATCGCTGAAGCTATTTATAAGGTGAATCCTGAACTTATTTTATTAGGGCTATCCGGAAGTGAATTAGTTTTAGCAGGGAACAAGCTAGGATTAAGAACCGCAAACGAGGTTTTTGCGGATCGAACCTATCAACTTGACGGCTCGTTAACACCGCGAAGACAAGAACATGCATTAATTAAAGACGAAGCCCAAGCAATTAACCAAGTGGTTAAAATGGTGAAAGAAGGGAAGGTCGACTCCGTGCAAGGTCAACCTATCTCCATTCAAGCTGATAGCATTTGTATTCATGGTGATAGCGAACATGCCCTTGTCTTTGCAGAAAAAATAAGAAATGCATTAACTCAGGAAATGATATCAGTCACACCACTAGCTAATCTTTAGTCAAACGGCTCCCGGATCTCTCTGGAGTATCCAGGAGTTGTTTAACGTGAATTCACATTAACCTATTCATACTCCTTTATAATTTCTTTCAGCGTATAAGTTAGGCTATAATAAGCAAATAAAGCTGTGATAATAGAGGGGAATCCATATCGGTTACCTTCGTCATCTGGGATAAGCGCTTTAACTAACTTACTGTCGATATGTACATCAACAAGTTGGTCTAAAGACCTCTCTTCACCTTTTACAAGAGCAGAAATTGCTACGATTTCAACACCTCTTTGGGCTAGTTCCTCTGCAAGTTGAAGTGCGTCTTGATCAGTAGAATATCTTGTTATTAGTAAAACCCGGTCCCGATCGGTTAGCTGAGCCATTTTTCCATCAATAATAAGCTTTGCACTTGAAGGAAGTGATTCAGCACCTTTGGTAGCTTCTATCACAACTGCCTCCATCTCACCAAACCCGTGCAGATAAAGTTGGCCTTCGCCTAAAACAGCTTGAGCAAGAAGTCTTGCACCATCTTCAACCATTTCTTCTTCCTGATCTATGATTCGATTAAATAATCCTTGTAGCTGTGTTGAGAAAATTTTCATCATTTTTATTAACTCCTTTTAGCGGTTCATTCGTTGTTATTATAGCGTGAACGAGTGAGAAATGCGAAAGGTGGGGGAATATGTCGACAAGATTTTAGCGAAAAAAAAAGGGAAAAGAGAGTAGTGACTCGAATTTAATAGATTATGAATAGATCGTGACTGTAATAATTATAATAATAGAGGTGTTTCTTATGGAAGATAAAATATTAATTGTTGATGATCAGTATGGAATAAGAATTTTATTAAATGAAGTGTTTCAAAAGGAAGGGTATAAAACGTTTCAAGCGGCGAATGGTATTCAAGCAATTGATATCGTAACAAAACATTCTCCAGACCTCGTATTATTAGATATGAAAATTTCCGGTATGGATGGAATTGAAATTTTAAAACGATTAAAAGCAATTGACGCAGATATTAGAGTTATTATTATGACAGCATATGGAGAACTTGATATGATTCAAGAAGCAAAGGATTTAGGTGCAATTACACACTTTGCTAAACCGTTCGACATCGATGAAATTCGTGATGCGGTAAAAAAACATATCGTACCAATCGAGACAAAATAAGCACTCTTAAGTGCTTATTTGTTTTTTCTGCAAGAGAACAATTATTATTTCAATAAACCTACTAGAGGAGAAGTTGACTAATTATGTTATTTTTCCCCTAATTAGGGTTGTTTCAATGCGATAAAAAATGTCGTAAAAATGACATATAAGAAAATCGTTGTTATATCAACAATGAAAACGCTTCATGACATTTTAGGCCAAAGTTTTGTCTATTGCGGTTTTTACACTTAATTGATATGCTAGGAACGAAAAGAATACAGCTATATCAAAAAGCTCTAGTAAAGCACATTTAAATGATGGTCTTTGCATTATATCTTATACTATTTTACATATAATTTTTACCTTATGGTAAATCTAATGGATGATTAGCTTGCTGATTAGTTGTAATACTGTACATTTGGGAGGATATTAGAATGCCTTTAGTTTCAATGACAGAAATGCTTAAGAAAGCAAAAGCAGAAGGATATGCAGTAGGTCAATTCAATTTAAACAACCTTGAATTTACTCAAGCAATTTTACAAGCAGCACAAGAAGAAAATTCACCAGTAATTTTAGGTGTATCAGAAGGTGCAGCACGTTACATGGGTGGATTCACTACTGTTGTTTCAATCGTTAAAGGTTTAATGTACGATTACAAAGTAACAGTTCCTGTTGCAATTCACTTAGACCATGGTTCAAGCTTTGAGTCTTGTGCGAAAGCAATTCATGCTGGATTTACTTCAGTAATGATTGATGCTTCTCATGATCCATTCGAAGAAAACGTTGCAACAACTTCTAGAGTTGTTGAACTAGCTCACTTCCACGGAGTATCTGTTGAAGCAGAACTAGGTGTTGTTGGTGGACAAGAAGATGATGTTGTAGCAGAAGGTGTAATCTACGCTGATCCAAAAGAATGCCAAGAGCTTGTTGAGCGCACTGGTATTGACTGCTTAGCACCTGCTTTAGGTTCTGTTCACGGTCCTTACAAAGGTGAACCAAACCTTGGTTTCAAGGAAATGGAAGAAATCGGTAAAGCAACTGGTTTACCACTTGTTCTTCATGGTGGAACTGGTATCCCAACACATGATATTCAAAAAGCAGTTTCATTTGGAACAGCTAAAATCAATGTAAATACAGAAAACCAAATTGCTTCAGCTAAAGCAGTTCGTGAAACACTTGCTGTTAAAACAGAAGAGTATGATCCACGTAAATATCTTGGACCAGCTCGTGATGCAATTAGAGAAACAGTAAAAGGTAAAATGCGCGAATTTGGATCTTCAGGTAAAGCTTAATTTACTTCCACAGTAAATGAAACTTTTTTAAAGAGACAAACGTCAAAAGATATAGATAAAAAAAACCGCCCGATTGAGTTGGCGGTTTTTTTTCTGAATAAAACAATTGTTTTAAAATCGTGATTTTAAGGTATATGAATTCTTAAGTAGGTTAAAGTGGATAATGTGCAATATCTTTTTTATGGACAAAAGAACCGCGAGAAACGCGAAGTACTTTATTACATCCAGGATCTATGTATAGTTGGCTAAAAAGATATAGTTTTTTTGGAAAAACCATACATGAATATTGTGTTTTCGTGTAAACTAATAAATAATACTTGTACAACTATACATAAAATGGTTGGTAATAAATTCCATCAATGTGAAGGAAGTATAAACTTCGCTAGAAGGGAGACTCAAATGGAAAAACTGAAAATTGCAGGTGGTTATCCATTAAAAGGTTCAGTTCGCATAAGTGGAGCAAAAAATAGTGCTGTCGCATTAATTCCAGCTACCATATTAGCCGAATCAACAGTATCAATTGATGGATTACCAGATATCTCCGATGTACAGATTTTAAAGGATTTAATTGAAGAAATTGGTGGAACAGTTTCTTTAAAAAATGATGAAATTGTGATTGATCCATCTAATATAGTATCAATGCCACTTCCAAATGGGAAGGTGAAAAAGCTACGTGCCTCATACTATCTAATGGGTGCAATGCTTGGCCGTTTCAAAAAAGCAGTGATTGGTTTGCCTGGTGGCTGCCATCTTGGACCACGTCCAATTGATCAACATATAAAAGGGTTTGAAGCACTTGGTGCAAGAGTCACTAATGAACAAGGTGCCATTTACTTGCGTGCTGATGAACTTCGAGGTGCACGTATTTACCTTGATGTCGTTAGTGTGGGTGCGACCATTAACATTATGCTTGCTGCCGTTCGTGCAAAAGGTCAAACGATCATTGAAAATGCTGCAAAAGAACCTGAAATCATTGATGTAGCTACATTGCTTTCAAGTATGGGAGCAAAAATTAAAGGTGCAGGTACAGATGTTATCCGTATTCAAGGTGTCGATAAGTTGTCTGGATGTCATCATACGATTATCCCTGATCGAATTGAAGCAGGTACATATATGATACTAGGTGCAGCAATGGCCAAAGAGGTCTTAATTGACAATGTCATTCCATTGCATCTTGAATCTTTAATTGCAAAGTTTCGTGAGATGGGAATCATGGTAGAAACAACCGAAGATCAAATTTGGATCGCTGGAACAGACAATCTTAAGGCAGTGGATATTAAAACACTAGTATATCCAGGATTTCCAACAGATCTCCAACAACCATTTACTGCCTTGCTCACGAAGGCAAAAGGGACCGGCATGGTTACTGATACAATCTATGGCGCTAGATTCAAGCATATAGACGAACTTAGAAGAATGAATGCACAAATAAAGGTTGAGGGTCGTTCTGCCATCGTCACAGGTCCTGTTCAACTTCAAGGTGCAAAAGTTAAAGCTAGCGATCTTCGTGCTGGTGCTTCATTAGTTGTAGCTGGACTAATGGCAGAGGGAATTACTGAAATCACAGGTCTTGAACATATTGACCGTGGTTATAGCCAGCTAGAAGAGAAGTTAACAGGTCTAGGTGCAACCATTTGGCGTGAGAAGCTAAGCGAAGAAGAAATCGAACAGCTTCAAAACTCTTAATTTTTATTAATGATATGAGCGTTATTAGAAAAAGCTGACTTAATACATTCAACTTCTATTCGTAGGGAGTCCCGAGTTTAGGTCAGTTTTTTTAATCGCTTTTTGAGAGCTACTTCTATTAATCTAGTATAGTGAAGGGTGCCAGGCACCTCCTTTTCAAAAGAATCGTAAATTCTACTTTTAACCTCAACGAAAATAGGATAGAATAAAGTAGGCTGGTTAACGCTTACAATTGTCACCTCCGGAAATTGCTATTGCTTTAATTAAGAGATAAAGGGTAAAATAGATGGAGTCTTCGTTAACTAAAATACTACCTACTTCCAGAAAACCTCCATTACCTTCATTGGACCTTCCGTATCATTTCTAAAATACTTACCGAATGAAAACCAAATGTAGTTTTTACTAGGAGAAAATCGTTTCTGGAATAAATTCATTGTTTTTAGAAGCAGATATGTCACGATGATGCTTTCATGTATGTGAATGCAAAATCAGATGCAATATTCTGTGGAAGTCTATGGAGTTCTATCTAATGTTAAGGCTCTTTTGTAAAAGATTGTTGTTTTAAGAATTATTTAATGTGGTTGCTCGTTGATTGGAACGGAAGGTATGTGACTCCTGCGGGATGCGCAGGAAGGATGAGACCCCGCAGGGACGAGGAGGCTCATCACCTGCCCCGCGGAAAGCACATACCTGGAGTGCAAATCAACCTAACCTATTCAAATGGCAACAAAGTTTGAGAAAAGAGCCTATGTAAAACGCTAGCCGGAAAACTAGTGAAATAAATCCTATGTAAAATGCATTTATAAATAATAAAAGAGTGGTGTAACAATGAGTATTACAATATCAAGTCTTGAAAATATGAAGCTAAAAGAGCTTTATGAGCTTGCTAAAGAATTAAAAGTTTCATACTACAGTAAGTTATCGAAAAAGGAACTTATTTTTGCCATTTTAAAAGCACGAGCTGAACAAGATGGTCTATTGTTCATGGAAGGCGTTTTAGAAATTATCCAATCTGAAGGATTTGGCTTTTTAAGACCTATTAATTATTCCCCAAGTTCAGAAGACATTTATATTTCTGCCTCTCAAATTAGACGTTTTGATTTAAGAAATGGTGATAAAGTTTCCGGAAAAGTTCGACCTCCGAAAGAAAATGAACGTTACTATGGATTACTTCATGTTGAAGCGGTAAATGGTGAAGACCCAGAAACAGCGAAAGAGCGAGTACACTTCCCAGGTTTAACACCTTTATATCCTGATCGTCAAATCATCTTAGAAACAACACCAACACAGATTTCTACTCGAATTATGGACTTAATAGCACCTGTTGGATTTGGACAACGTGGATTAATTGTTGCTCCTCCTAAAGCAGGGAAAACCATGCTGTTAAAAGAAATTGCAAACAGTATTACGACCAATCATCCAGAGTCAGAGCTAATTGTGTTACTAATTGATGAGCGTCCAGAGGAAGTAACAGATATTGAACGTTCAGTTGCAGGAGATGTTGTTAGCTCAACGTTTGATGAGGTCCCAGAAAACCATATCAAAGTGGCTGAGCTAGTTCTAGAGCGTGCAATGCGCTTAGTGGAACATAAAAAAGATGTTATTATTCTTATGGATAGCATCACGCGTTTAGCCCGAGCTTATAACTTAGTCATTCCACCTAGTGGACGAACATTATCTGGGGGGATTGACCCAGCAGCCTTCCATCGCCCAAAACGATTCTTTGGTGCAGCCCGTAATATCGAAGAAGGTGGAAGCTTAACAATACTTGCTACTGCACTTATTGAAACAGGTTCACGTATGGATGATGTTATTTACGAGGAATTTAAAGGTACAGGTAACTTAGAATTACACCTTGATCGCTCACTTGCAGAAAGACGTGTGTTCCCTGCGATCGATATTCGCCGTTCTGGAACAAGAAAAGAAGAATTACTCGTTCCGAAAGAGCATCTTGATAAACTATGGGCAATACGTAAAACAATGTCAGATACACCAGATTTCTCTGATAAATTTATCCGTAAATTAAAACAATCGAAGACAAATGCTGACTTCTTTGAAGTGCTGGATGCAGAGAAGAAAAAACAAGCTGCATCTAATTTAGCGAGAACACAGAAATAATTGACTGATAAAGGCTGTTTGCTCGAAGGTAGTTTAAAACAGCGAAATACTAGTTACCAGCAGGATGAATACACGTAGACTCCTGCTCAGACCAGTGGCCAAAGTGAGACCCCACAGGAGCAGTAGCGACGAGGAGGCTCACTGGTCACCCGCCGGACGCGGAGTGTATTCATCCTGCGGCTTTAATCGCAACAATCCATACGAAAACAGTCTAAATAAATAAGTCGCTCGTTTGGGATTTTCACTTCCATATTTTATTCTATTGGAAACGTAAGGATTCAGTTGCAAAAGAGTAGACGCCCTGTTATAATTTCATCATGTGCGTTTCTAGAAAAATTCTTTTCTAGAGCAACAACTCTGTTTCGAAGAAATGATTCAGGGCGGAAGGAGATGAGACGAAATGAAAACAGCTATTCATCCTAACTACAATAAAGTAGCGGTGAAATGTGCTTGTGGAAACGAATTTGAAACTGGTTCTGTAAATAAAGAGATTCGCGTTGAGGTATGCTCAGAGTGTCATCCATTTTACACAGGACGTCAGAAATTCGCTGATGCAGGTGGACGTGTAGATAAATTCAACAAAAAATACGGTATTAAGTAAGCACCGTTTCCATGCTAAGCAATGCGCTTAGTTCATGTAATAAGAGAAAACAGGCGAGTAAAACACTTCTCGCCTGTTTTTTTAATGAGGTTTTTCCTGATTGTTGGGAGTATGAGTAATAAAAAATAGTGGTATGTTAAGGGTTAATACGCTATGTGGGAGCGCTACAGCGTAGTTTAAATAGAGTTTTAATAGTAACTGGCCTTTAATAAGGTGGAGCTAGTTGATCGGAACGGAAGGTGTGACTCTTGCGGGATGTGCAGGCAGGATGAGACCCCGCAGGTACGAGGAGGCTCATCACCTGCCCCGCGGAAAGCACAAACCTGGAGTGCAGATCAACACACCTTGTTAAATAGCATTTACTAATGACAGTAGTAGCTTGTATTGTAAGGAGAGAAAAGGGACTGTGGCACAATTATTTTTCAAATATGGGGCAATGAATAGTGGTAAATCAATTGAGATTTTAAAAGTAGCACATAATTATGAAGAACAAGAAAAACCGGTGCTTATTTTTACTTCTGGACTTGATACAAGAGATGAAGTTGGATATGTTTCGAGTCGAATTGGATTTAAACGAAAAGCCATTCCAATTTTTACAGAAACCAATGTGTTTGAAATGGTACAAGATGTTTCTGAAAAACCTTATTGTATATTAATTGACGAGGTGCAATTCTTGAGTAAAGAGCATGTGCTACAGCTTGCAAGAATCGTTGATGAGTTAGACATACCGGTTATGGGATTTGGTCTAAAAAATGACTTCCAAAATGAATTATTTGAAGGAAGTAAATACTTACTTCTATATGCAGACAAGGTTGAAGAAATGAAAACCATCTGTTGGTTTTGTGAAAAGAAGGCAATCATGAACTTACGTGTTGATGATGGAAAGCCTGTCTACACTGGCGAGCAAATCGTGATAGGTGGGAATGATTCATACTATCCAGTTTGCCGAAAATGCCATCAAAATCCACCACTATAACTAACAATTAAAGCCTATATAAGGGCTTTTTTTTGTTTTGGTGCATGAGGATGGCTCGAGACCACTTCCAATTAAATGTTAAGGACAAAACTGTTGGGGTTCAAGGTGGAAATGTCCTTCATGAGGTGGATGAATGAACAAAACTGTTGTGATTCAAGGCGGAAATGTCCTTTGTTCATAATATATGTTTTCAGGGGCACCCTATGTTTAGGAGGTGCTGTCATGAAAAGGATGGTATTTTTAGCTTTGTCGTTGCTGTTGTTTTTAACAGGGTGTAATTGGAACCCTAATCATGAATATCATGCCCAGCGAGAAGATATTGATGGAACAAATCTAATGGAAAGTGGGACAAGAAAGAATAGTTTCTATGAAGAGGATTTACAGGATGAGGATTATAACACAAATCAAAATCCTAATTTCATTGATTTAACAGAAGATCGTCCAGATATTGGTGATGATCAGGATAAATTTAGAGAAGTGATTGAGCTTAAATCAGAGTTCAAACCAGGTGCTGTTTTTATAAATGGTGCTAACGCTTATGTGACGGTTCATACGGATAAATCCTACTCTAATAAGGATAGAAAAAAGGAAGAGAAGAAGCTTTATGAAACACTTCAAAAAGCAATGCCTCGATACCACATTCGTGTAACTATCCATGATAATGATTAAGAGAACTTGGGGACTGCTGAATGTTTGAATGGTATTTGCAGTCCTCGTTCAGATTATGACGTTTCTTTTAGGGGATTTTTCTAAAAGAAAAAGCCTCCTAAAAAAGGAAACTCATGATTGTTTTAAGTTTTTTTGATGCCCTAGGAGTTCTAATTGGTTGATCTAAAACAAGGGTTCCCTCTTTTCGAAGATTTTTTAATTCCGTATTCTCCGTTTTTAATTTTTCTATATATGATTCTAACGATTCAACACGGTTTTGCAATTCATCAATTTCACTTCGGTGTTGAAGGAGTTGATACTCTACTACCTCACTGGCTTTTTGTTCAATCGTTTTTTCATTTAGTTCAATGCGTTCAATTAAGCTGGAAATTTGTTGTTGTAGTGAATTGTCAATTGTTGTATTCATTGTAGTTCTTATAATCCCCTTTCTAGGTGGCTTAATGTTGATTTCATGTCTTGGGACGCCATCTCTAACATGGTCACGAATTTGACAAAAGAAGATGTAATCAGCTTCATCAAACACATAATGGCCATGCTCATTTTTTTTACAAGGGATATCAAAATATTTGATCCATCTGCGTATTGTCTTTGATGAAACTCCGACTCTGGCGGCAAGTGCGGTAGTATTCATTCACACCACTCCTCTTTCTTATTATATATGATTTCTCTATGCCTCCTCCCTTATCCTTTCCAATAGACAAAACTAGAACCTATTCGGCAAAGAAAGAACTAATACAACATAATAATTGAAAAGCTTCGACAATATAAAAATAACGTTTATTGCTAAAAGTCCATAAAAATCGAACTAGGACATGGCCTATAAGTTAAGAATGAGTTATTAGGGTAGTCTGCTTTGTCAAATATTGAAATTTTAGTTACCAGCAGGCTGAATACACGTAGACTCCTGCGGGAACAGTGGCCTAAGTGAGACCCCGCAGGAGTAAGCGATGAGGAGGCTCACTGGTACACCCGCCGGACGCGGAGTGTATTCAGCCTGCAGCATCCCGTGAGTGATTCGTAGTTGGTGTTAAAACAAAGTATTTAAAAGTTAGGGCAAGGATTTTTGCGAATTTGCTTTGACGCGTTACATATCCTATACTATACTTAGAATGTTATGGACTAAAATTGAGGTGAATGATGTGTTTGACCGTTTGGAAGCTGTAGAAGCACGTTATGAGAAATTAAATGAATTATTAAGCGATCCTGATATCGTTAATGATACAAACAAACTGCGTGACTATTCAAAAGAACAATCAGATATAGCAGAAACTGTAGAAGCATACAGAGAATACAAAGAAGTGAAAGAACAACTTGATGATGCAAAGGCTATGCTTGATGAGAAGCTAGATGCTGAAATGCGTGAAATGGTAAAAGCAGAAATTGGAGAGCTTGAGGACCGTGAAGAAGAACTTCAAGAACGTCTAAGAATTCTTTTACTTCCAAAAGACCCTAATGATGATAAGAACGTAATCATGGAGATTCGTGGAGCTGCAGGTGGGGATGAAGCTGCCCTTTTTGCTGGTGACTTATATCGCATGTACAGTCGTTTTGCAGAGGTTCAAGGCTGGAAAACAGAAGTGATGGAAACGAACTCAACAGGTGTGGGTGGATATAAAGAGATCATTTTCATGATCAACGGAAAAGGCGCATTCTCAAAGCTTAAGTTTGAAAATGGAGCACACCGTGTACAACGTGTACCTGAAACAGAGTCAGGTGGCCGTATTCATACTTCAACAGCAACAGTAGCTGTTTTACCAGAGGCAGAAGAGGTTGAAGTCGATATCCATGAAAAAGATATTCGTACTGATACGTTTGCATCTAGTGGTCCTGGAGGACAGAGTGTTAATACAACAATGTCAGCGGTTCGTTTAACTCACTTACCAACAGGTGTTGTTGTATCATGTCAGGATGAAAAGTCTCAAATCAAGAACAAAGAGAAGGCAATGAAGGTATTGCGTGCTCGTGTTTATGATAAGTTTCAACGTGAAGCACAAGCAGAATATGATCAAAACCGTAAGCAAGCTGTCGGTACTGGTGACCGTTCAGAACGTATCCGTACGTACAATTTCCCACAAAACCGTGTAACTGACCATCGTATTGGCTTAACCATTCAAAAACTCGACCAGATTTTAACGGGTAAGCTTGATGAAATTATTAACGCGTTGGTAATGGAAGATCAGGCATTGAAAATGGAGCAAGCAGAGTAATGCAATTTACAAAAGTGTACGAAGCCCTAAATTGGGCTTCTTCTTTTTTACGGGAAAATGGTCGAGATGAGAATGCAGGAGAACTCTTATTACAACATCTATTAAAAATGGAGCGTTCAAAACTATTAGCAGAATTACGAGAAGAGCTAGAGGCTGATGTGATAGAGACTTTTATTGAAGGAATCAATCGTGTGGCTGATGGATATCCATTACAATATCTAATTGGCTTTGAGGAGTTCTATGGAAGAAAGTTTATGGTTAACGAAGAAGTGTTGATTCCTAGACCAGAGACTGAGGAATTGGTATATGGCGTTTTAGCAAGAATGAAAAGAAAGTTTACGGACTCAATTAACCTTGTTGATGTCGGTACAGGTAGTGGTGCGATTGCGATTACGTTAGCTCTTGAGCATGCCTCGGCTAATGTGTTTACAATTGATATTGCAGAGGAATCACTAAAAGTGGCGAGGGAAAATGCAGAGCGTCTAGGTGCACAGGTAACCTTTTTGCATGGAGATTTGCTAAGGCCCTTGATTGAACAAGGGTTAAAGGTAGATGTCGTGGTTTCCAATCCTCCGTATATTCCTGAAGAAGATATGCTTACACTATCGCCTGTCGTGAAAGATCACGAACCATTAAGGGCGCTAGTTGGTGGAGTTGATGGTCTTGATTTCTATCGAAGGTTCATGGTTGAGATTCCCCAGGTGCTAAAAAATGAGGGAATTGTTGCCTTTGAAGTAGGTGTTGGACAAGGCGAGTTAGTAGCAGAGCTACTTCGACAAACCTTCCCTGGTTCAATGGTTGAAGTTGTAAATGATATCAATGGAAAAGATCGTATGGTATTTGCGGAAATTGGCTTTTCTTAACCGGGACAAAACCGGTCCCGGTTTCGGTGCCTGGCACCGATAATGCTAATTATTTTAAGAAACATACTAGTTTTAAAAGTTTACTAGATTTTTTTCATTTTACTAGTTTAGAATTTGAAATGATTGTCCACACTGTTTGACAGAGGGGACGGTGCTAGAAAATGAAAATGAAAAAACAATTAATGATCGTTATTTACATAGTATTGATGTTTATTGGAGCTAATGCAGGATTATTTGTAAGTGAGCCTGCTGCGCAAGGAAATGGTCAATTGGTGATTCCGGATGAAGCGATTAGATTACGTATTCTTGCAAATAGTGATTCAGAACAAGATCAAGCGTTAAAAAGACTCATTCGTGATGAAGTAAATAAAGAGATTACAATATGGGTACAAGAGTTAACTTCTATCGAGGCTGCTAGAGAAGAAATTGTTAGTCGTTTAGATGAAATTAATCGTATTGTGGAAGAAGTGCTAGAAAGAGAAAATAGTATGCAAGATTATCATGTGGAATTTGGAAATGTTGACTTTCCTACAAAGCTGTATGGTAAGTTTTTATATCCTGCTGGTGAGTATGAAGCCATCCTTATTACTTTAGGAGAAGGTAATGGTGCAAACTGGTGGTGTGTATTATTCCCACCGCTATGCTTCCTGGATTTTTCAAATGGTGAAGCAGTTGATTCTTCAGATGAGAATGTTGAGCCTGTAGTTGAAGAGGAAGAAGAACCAGTACAGGAAGATGAAGAACCTAAGGTGAAATTCTTTATTGTTGAACTTTTTACATCGTTATTCAGTTAAATTCTAGTAAAGTGGTCTATTTTTGTAATCACCTCATAGATTAGTTATAGATAGTTGAATCTAGTAAATGGGGTGACCGTAATGGGAGAAATTAGAATTGCTACAGAACAGGATATAGATAAATTAAAAGGATTCTTAGACAAATCAGAAGTTAGTTCCACTGGTGTGGAATCAATGATTGATCACTTTATTTTGATGGAAGATGAATTTGGTTCAGTTCAAGCTACACTTGGTATTGAAAAAGTGGAGCTGGATGGGCTCCTTCGTTCACTTGTTGTGACATCGAATATCAAACAAACTGAAATTCTTTCATTGTTTAAAAGTGCAATCTCGTTAGCAAAGCATAAAGAGTTAAGAGAGCTATACTTGGTGACAAACCGAGAGGCTTCCGTCGTATTTTTTACAATGCTTGGGTTTACGCAATTAGAAAAGGAAGAGATTGCGGAGAATATCTTGCAAGCGGAGCATATGAAGCAACTCGAGAATGCTGAAAATGCAATTTACATGAAGACCACAATAAATTAATGTGGAAAAGTCATTAAAAAGGTTTAATTGAAGAAGAATATGGGTATATCCACAAAGTTATCCACTTTATTGCAAGTTTTATCCACAATTTGTGGATAAAGCTTGTTTTGCGTTTGGATGTTTACTATACTTTCTTTGTGAGAAACATGCGAATTATAGGTGATTTTACCTGTAAATGTCGAGAAGTAGGAGTTGCTTTAAAAATGGAAACAAAATTATGGGCTGTGGATAATTTAGCTGTTTATAAACAGTCTTATCCACAATTGATAGAGGCTGCTAAATTATTACGCGAAAATGAAGTGGTTGCTTTCCCAACTGAGACTGTATATGGACTCGGTGCAAATGCAACATCAGATAGTGCTGTGAATAAGATCTTTGAAGCGAAAGGTCGTCCTAGTGACAACCCTTTGATTGTACATATTGCTGATAAAAAACAGTTAAATGAGATTGCTGAAGATATCCCCAATGTTGTGGATAAATTAATTGAACATTTTTGGCCAGGGCCACTTACCTTAGTGTTAAACCAAAAGTCTGTCGGTCAAACCTTGTCGAAAAAGGTTACAGCTGAGTTATCAACAGTGGCTGTGAGAATGCCAGACCACCCGATTGCACTTGCGTTGATTAAAGAAAGTGGCTTACCAATCGCTGCGCCAAGTGCAAATACATCTGGTAAACCCAGCCCAACTATGGCAAAGCATGTTCAAAATGACTTGTATGGAAAAATAGCAGGGATCATTGATGGTGGTCCAACAGGGGTAGGATTAGAATCAACGGTTTTAGATTGTACGGGTGAGATCCCGGTTATATTGCGACCAGGTGGTGTCACAAAGGAACAGCTTGAACAAGTCTGTGGAAAAGTGGAAATTGATCAGGCATTAGTTAAACAAGATGAGGCACCCAAATCACCAGGGATGAAATATACACATTATGCACCGAACGCACCGCTATATATTGTGAAGGGAACTGCTGAGTACATTCAAAAGTTAGTATTCTCTAAGCAACAAGAAGGACTAACAGTAGGTGTACTAACAACGGTTGAAAACGAAAGCTATTTTTCCGCTGATGTTGTCTATACCTGTGGAAGCATTCATGATTTACAGTCAGTGGCAAACCAATTATATGAAACATTAAGGAAATTTGATGAAGCCGGTGTGGATCTTATCTATAGCGAATCCTTCCCAGAAGACGGAATTGGACAAGCCATCATGAACCGCCTTTTAAAAGCAGCGGGACATCAAGTTATATATGAGGAATAAATATTTATAAGACCCTAAGTTCTGTGGGATAGGACTTGGGGTTTTTATTTTCTAAAAGGTTAATCCTTCATATCGTATAGATATACACGGTTTTTTGTTGTGCCTATATAACTCATTTGCATAGACTTTAAGTAGTGTCTTGATATGGAAGGTGACTTTAGATTTAGGTATTTACGTAATTGTTTATTTGAAATTCGGTAGTCATTTGTTAAGAGAAGGAAATCACTTATCGTATGCTGATGGGCATCCTTTGATCCGTAAGAACAGTGCGAACACGTCCATTTCCCTCGATGGTGGGCCATTGGAATTCGATTACACTTTGGGCAATGAACGCCTTTGATTAATTCAGATTCTAAGAGGTTATACATTTCTAAAATATTAATATCCTTAGTTGTTTGATGGTTAACTAGGAGATTGGCTAAATGGAGAATTTCCTTTTTCGAAAAACTAGAATCAGTATATGTGGATTGGAGTTCTTTCACTTTTTCTATAATATACGTATTTCTAATGATACTTTTAGCTAATAGGGGATCAGCTTTAATTTGAGAAGATTGGTTTGTAATAACGACGATTGGTTCAATCGGGATATATTTTTTATAGACGTGCATTTTGATCCATTCGGCTAATTGATACTTGTGGCGTTTTGCCTGTAATAAAGGATCTGAAAAGACTTCTTCTACTTGGTTATGCGTTCTTATTAATTGGTTATGAACATGGTCGAAATAGAGTTTTCCTGAATGGTTTTTCACTTCGAGGATTGCGATGAAAAATGGTGTAAGGATCAAGGTGTCAATTTGGAAATAGTACTGGTTATATTTGAGTCGAAGATCATGAAGAATCAGGTAGTCTTCAGGAAGAAATGACAAGTAGTAGTCTAATGATTGCTCACCTTTATATCCAGCCATATGCTTTGAGTATTGTTCTTCAATTTCTTTCCGTCTAATGTGCGTTAATGGGAGTCGCTTTAACAGTGCTTCTAATTTTCTAATCATTAGTGGGACTTGCCGAGGTTTGATAATCAATAAATTCACTCCTTTGTTGTTTATTATTCGGGGATGATGGATATTCTCCTTTGATTAAAAGTGTCGATATTTTGAAATAGAGGGGAATGCATGAAAATGGTCTAGAATCCCGCGAATAGCATGGAGTGCGAGGAAGTATGTTTAATGAACCCGCGAAACTTGAGCGCAATCCCACGAAAATAGTAAGTAATCCCGCGAAAGTAGTGAAGAAACCCGCGAGTAGCATGGAGTG
>NZ_FNJU01000004.1:132955-139722 GCF_900104555.1 Litchfieldia salsa | reverse complement strand
AGTAATCCCGCGAAAGTAGTGAAGAAACCCGCGAATAGCATGGAGTGCGAGGGAAAAAGATTAGAATCCCACGAAACTTGAGCATAATCCCACGAAAAGAGTTAACAATTCCGCGAAAGCAGTCCAGAAACCCGCGAAAATTCAATAACTTTCAAAAAACTTTACCTTTCGTTCTTCTAAATTCTAGGGCTTGTGCATATGTTGAAATAGGCAAGTCCGAGGAGGGAAGGAATGGATATAGCAGCTGTTTTAGGTGAGTTTCTCACATTATTTATCATGGCATTTGCCCTAGGAATGGACGCTTTTTCAGTTGGCCTTGGGATGGGATTAATGAGGCTGAGGCTGAGACAGATTTTTTACATAGGTGTCGTGATCGGGATTTTCCACATATTGATGCCACTGGTTGGAATGGGGATTGGGCGATTTTTATCAGATCAGTTTGGAACCATTGCAACATACCTAGGAGGAATACTACTGCTCATCCTTGGGTTGCAAATGATTGTATCATCTTTTAAAGAAGAGGAATCAAGAATGCTTACACCAGAAGGGGCAGGATTGTTTATTTTTGCTCTAGGTGTTAGCTTAGATAGCTTTTCTGTAGGGTTAAGCTTGGGGATTTATGGAGCTCGAACGGTTGTGACAATCCTCATGTTTGGTGTTGTGAGTATGTTCCTAACTTGGGCAGGATTGTTTTTGGGGAGAAGAGTTCAAGGTTGGTTTGGCTCATATAGCGAAGCGTTAGGTGGTAGCATCTTATTCGCGTTTGGGATAAAGCTATTATTTGCGTTATAAAAATTCGCCCTACA
Organism: Litchfieldia salsa; assembly: GCF_900104555.1. Classification (GTDB taxonomy): domain Bacteria; phylum Bacillota; class Bacilli; order Bacillales; family Bacillaceae_L; genus Litchfieldia; species Litchfieldia salsa. Next base: position 138,916 of record NZ_FNJU01000004.1, on the reverse strand, counting down.
TCCTTCCAAAATGATACAAAGATTAAAGTATTGAGATGAATTGCAAATCTCAATACTTTTTTTATACTATAATGAGAAAGATTGGTTAATAATTGGAGTAGATGTTAGGTGGAGGGATAAAATGAACCTATTATTTGTTTGTACAGGGAATACGTGCCGAAGTCCAATGGCAGAGGCCATTTTTAAAAGTAAAAAAATAAAAGGGGTTAATGTTAAATCTGCAGGTGTGTTTGCAGATCAATATAGTATGGCGTCAACGAATACTGTTCAAGTGTTAGCGGAGAACGGAATTGAGATTGATCACCAATCATCACCACTAACAGAAGAACGGGTCACATGGGCAACCATTATTTTGACGATGACTTCAAGTCATAAAGAGCTTGTTCTAAGTAAGTTTCCGTTTGCCCATGATAAGGTGTTCACGCTTGTAGAGTATGGACGTGGACTTGCGGGAGATGTGAGTGATCCATTTGGAGGATCTGTTGACATTTACCGAGCAACATATAAGGAGTTATCGGATTTACTAGAGGATGTTAAGAGCAAGATTGAGAACAATTTATAGGCCCTTTTTTGTAAAATCTAAACATTTCTGTTAATCATAAATAGTCAGGTGAATGATAACCGTGGTATGATAAAAATAATCATATATTTGGTAATGGAGGGCTTCTTTAATGAAAGTAGCAATTGCTTCAGATCATGGTGGATTAAATATTAGGGAAGAAATTAAAAGCTTAATGACGGAAATGGGTATTGAGTTTGAGGATTTTGGATGTGAATGTAGTACATCTGTGGATTACCCGGATTATGCTGTACCGGTTGCCCAAAGAGTCGCAAGCGGAGAGTTTGATCGAGGAATCCTCATTTGTGGTACAGGGATTGGGATGAGTATTGCCGCTAATAAGGTAAAGGGAATTCGATGTGCTCTTGTACATGATACATTCAGTGCACAGGCTACTCGTGAGCATAACAATAGTAATATTTTAGCAATGGGTGAAAGAGTCATTGGCCCTGGTCTTGCTCGTGATGTTGCAAAGGTGTGGCTAACAACTGAATTCCTAGCAGGAAGACATGAAACACGCATCAATAAAATTAAAGAGTACGAGGATCAGAGCCTTTAATAGAGATGTTTGTGGGAGGATGAACAGTGATGTCAAACGATTTAAATGGATGGAAAGAACAGCTGAAAATCGTTCTTTCTGATTTAAAAAAGCAAGCGACATTATCAGCATCTCAAGTGTTAGTCATAGGGTGTAGCACCAGTGAAGTGATTGGTGAAAGAATAGGGACCTCTGGAACGATAGAAGTTGCCGAAATGATTTTTACCGAATGCGCCCTGCTTCAAAAGGAAACAGGTGTTCAATTAGCTTTTCAATGCTGTGAACATCTTAATCGAGCACTTGTTGTGGAACAAGAAACAGCAGCTAAGCTTGGTTTAGAGCTGGTATCGGTGATTCCTGCTCAAACAGCCGGCGGTGCAATGGCAACCTATGCTTACAAGCATTTCAAGAATCCGGTTATGGTCGAGTTTATAAAAGCAGATGCTGGAATTGATATTGGTGATACATTTATCGGAATGCATCTAAAGCATGTTGCCGTTCCAATTAGAAGTTCTGTGAAGAATATTGGACAGGCCCATGTAACAATGGCCAAAACAAGACCGAAACTCATCGGTGGGGCAAGAGCGATCTACACTGCTGAAAAAGAAAATTTAAGTTGTTAACACGTGGACGAACTATTTGTGCTAAGGCGCAGATGGTTCTTTTTTTGTCCAATAGAATACCCTTCAAAAATCAATATCACTGTCTACCATATATAAAGTTCCATTCAATGTGTAACATTATAAAAAGATGTTCGTTGTATTTGTGAAAGGAGGGGGAGGAGATGTGGATAAAGGTGAGAGAAATGAAAAATTAGATGACCTCTACAGGAAGTATGCAGAAAGCTTATATTATTATCTTCTTCGTTTATCAGGTTCTCCCTCGGTGGCAGAAGAGCTAGTTCAGGAAACCTTTTTCAGGGCCACCCTCTCACTCCATTTTTATAAGTATGAGGAAGTTAGGCCGTGGTTATATAAAGTGGCTCGGAATGCATATTTAGATGAATGGCGAAAACGGAAGAGGTGGAAATGGCTTCCGTTTTTTGAAAAAGATGAAATGAAGAGCCCTTATGGATTGCCAGAAGAGGAAATGTTGCAGCTAGAAACACAGAAAGAATTGAAAGAGCTTCTAGAGCTATTACCTGAAAATTACCGAACGATTATCTATTTAAGGGAGTTTGCCGAGTTTTCGTATCAGGAAATTGAAGAAACCATGGAGTTAACCGAGTCTCAAGTAAAGGTGACGCTTCACCGTGCGAGAAAAAGATTGAGGCAGCTATCAAGTGTGGGGAAAGGAGAGGAAGATGATGACTGAATGGTCGAAGGAAAAGGAAAAGAAGATCTTATGGAAATACCGATTTTTATTAACGGCAAGGATTTTAAGAATTTTGTTCATTGTCGGGGGACTTTATACCATTTATTTGATTATCTTAAGTATAGGGTTTACACAAACTAACTTTGCTTCGAAACACAATTTTAATATGACACTGGCAATTGATTGGACGCAGGGTGGACTTCACAGTGAATATTCGTTTCAACCGCAAGGAGAGATTACTCCTTTTCTTACTCAAAAGATCTCGATGCCTGTGTATCGGACAATCGGAAAAGAGCAGGAGCCTGTTGCGACGATGGAGGTGCAAAAGAGGATCATTACTCCGTTTTCGACTGCTAGATTAACATTCTTAAGTCCAACTGATTCAACACAATTTCGATTCTATCTACCTGAACATCCAAAAACGGGAGAGAAATTATATTTTTCAAACCAAGATGAGGTTTGGACGCCTTTAGAGAAGGTGCATGAGGGTACGGTGGCTGATCTGGCTTTCTCGACAAATCAGTATTACGAGCCGAAGCAGCTTTTAAGTATACTAAGTAAGTATGATCTAGATGTATTGTGGATGCCGTTCTTTAGTGGAGAGTTAAAGGAAATTAAAGATGTTGGTTATAGTCTTGCAGGTGGAAACTTCATGTCGATTGATACACTTGGCCTTTCAAAAGGAAGAGAATTACTTGGGGGCTATAGTTCGTTTACTGAGGTAACAATATCAGAAGACACAATCGAAGAAATCGAAGCAATGATGCTAAAGAATATGGAGAGCTTGATCGAAGACGAGAGTGCTTCTTATTTAGACAGTTTTTTAGGCTTAAGGCATCTTGAGCAAAGACACACCTATTTAAAGGAAAATGGCTTCCAAGTTTATGGTGCTGTAGTGACAGGGCCAGTTAAGGAACTTCTAAAATTAAAAGAGGAAGAAACCTTCAGAGGAGTACAGGTTGGTGAATTTGATTACTGGAATTGGGAAAAAACCGAATAATTTATATGTAAGCGGTAGTCATTTTTCGGTTTTTTAAAAATATACCTTTCTCTTCGAAAATGAAAGTGATAAAATGAGTAAGTATTTTAATTTTTATAAAAATAATAGAGTCTTGACATGTGAAGGGGGATTCCAATGAAACATTTATCGCAACAAGATCCAGCTGTTTTTGGATCAATTCAAGATGAGTTAAAAAGACAACGTACTAAAATCGAGCTTATTGCTTCTGAAAACTTTGTAAGTGAAGCTGTAATGGAAGCTCAAGGTTCAGTATTAACAAACAAATATGCAGAAGGTTACCCAGGTCGTCGTTATTATGGGGGTTGTGAGCATGTTGATGTTGTAGAGGATATTGCTCGTGACCGTGCAAAGGAAATCTTCGGCGCAGAATACGTGAATGTTCAACCACATTCTGGTGCACAAGCAAACATGGGAGTATATTTTACCATCTTAGAAACAGGCGATACAGTGTTAGGAATGAATCTATCACACGGTGGACATCTTACACACGGTAGTCCAGTAAACTTCAGCGGAGTACAATATAACTTCGTGGAGTATGGAGTAGACGAAGTTACACATACAATTAATTACGATGACGTGCTTGAGAAAGCTCGTACACATAAACCAAAGCTGATTGTAGCGGGTGCAAGTGCTTACCCAAGAGCAATCGACTTCAAACGTTTCCGTGAGATTGCTGATGAAGTTGGAGCATACCTAATGGTAGATATGGCTCATATTGCAGGACTGGTAGCTGCAGGCCTTCATCAAAATCCAGTACCGTTTGCAGATTTTGTGACAACAACAACACATAAAACGCTACGTGGACCACGTGGTGGAATGATTATGTGTAAAGAAGAATTTGGCCGTAAAATAGATAAGTCAATCTTCCCTGGTATCCAAGGTGGACCACTTATGCACGTAATTGCTGCAAAAGCAGTTGCGTTCGGTGAAGTCCTTCAAGATGACTTCAAGGAATATGCAGGAAATATTATTGCGAATGCACAGAGACTTGCTGAAGGATTGAAAAAAGAAGGCTTAAAGCTTGTATCTGACGGAACTGACAACCATCTTCTATTAGTAGATGTTAAAGCGATTGGTTTGACTGGAAAAATTGCTGAGCATGTTCTAGATGAAGTAGGAATCACTGTTAACAAAAACACGATCCCATATGATACAGAAAGTCCTTTCGTAACAAGCGGAGTTCGTATTGGAACAGCAGCAGTAACATCTCGTGGATTCGGCTTAGAAGACATGGATGAAATTGCATCAATCATTGCATTTACTTTGAAAAATCATGAAGACCAAGAAAGCCTTCAAGCTGCAGCAGCACGTGTTGAAGCATTGACTTCTAAATTTGTTTTATATAAAGAGCTTTAAGAAACTAATGCAAGACGCCCATTAATAGGGAGGTCTTGCGTTTTTTTGTGGTATGTCAATCGACTTACTTCCAAACAATATTAAGAATTAAATGCTTTTTAAGTCTTTTTAATGAGCGGAGACCCAATCAACTCCTATGGTGATATCCCAAGTATGAAAAGTCTTATTTAGTAACAAAAACAAAGTGTTTTAATGAAAACCGACATAAGTTAACAAAATCACCTCAATTATCGACAGCTTTCTCTTGAATAAGCACCTTTACTTCTGTAAAATCTATTGAAGTGAAATAAAAAAGGAGAGATGTGCGATGGGCAAGGTATACGTGTTTGATCACCCACTTATTCAGCATAAGCTTACATACATAAGAGATAAATCAACAGGAACAAAGGAATTTAGAGAATTAGTTGACGAAGTAGCAAGCTTAATGGCTTTCGAAATCACTCGTGATCTACCTCTTAAGGAAGTAGAAATTGAAACGCCGGTTATTAAGGCAACATCAAAAGTTCTTTCTGGTAAAAAGATCGGAATTATCCCAATCCTGCGTGCAGGTCTAGGAATGGTTGATGGAATTTTAAAATTAATCCCAGCAGCAAAAGTAGGTCATATTGGACTATACCGTGACCCACAAACACTTCAGCCTGTTGAATACTACGTAAAGTTACCATCAGATGTTGAAGAGCGTGATTTCATTGTTGTTGACCCAATGTTAGCAACCGGTGGATCAGCAGTAGAAGCGATAAATTCTCTCAAAAAGCGTGGAGCAAAGAACATTAAGTTCATGTGCTTAATTGCTGCACCTGAAGGAGTAGAAGTTGTTAAAAAAGAACATCCAGATGTAGATATCTATATCGCTGCACTAGACGAACAACTAAACGACCATGGTTACATCGTTCCAGGACTTGGTGACGCTGGAGACCGTCTGTTTGGAACGAAATAAATTTGTTGAAAGAGGGTAGCCTTTGGTTATCTTCTTTTTTTTACTTTGAATAAGTCTAGAGGCCGCGATTGTGGATTCGCGGGAATATGTTTAGAGTTCGCGGTAATATCGAAGATTTTCGCGGGATTCCAAGCGAAGTTCGCGGAAATAACAGGGGGGTCTGGAGACCTCGATTGTGGATTCGCGGAATTATGTTTAGAGTTCGCGGTAATATCGAAGGTTTTCGCGGGATTCCA
>NZ_FNJU01000004.1:101724-132225 GCF_900104555.1 Litchfieldia salsa | reverse complement strand
TAAGTTGAAAGATCGCGGTAATATCGAAGATTTTCGCGGGATTTCAGGTGAAGTTCGCGGTATTATTACCTTATCTCGCGGAATTACCCTCAACCAATCACCTCAACTATCTGAACACCTAAGTCACATCTACCACTACACGATTCCTCCTCATATTTTCACACTTTCGTGACAGACTACTGTCAAAGGGAGGCGATATGTTGAGACAAACATCCATTAAGATCATTAGCATTTTTCTACTACTAGTAAGTATCTACGTACCAGTAAACGCAGAAACCCCGGTATTTCCAAACCGTCCTGAATTACCCGAAGAATCATTAGATGAGATTATCACATCGGTCATAGTAGCAGAAGAAAATAATCGAAATCGAATCGCAACATTGATAAGGAACAATCCTTCTCTAGAAATTACACAGGAATATAAGCATGTATTTCACGGATTTTCTGTAAAAGGAAAACGAAGTGAGATTGAGAAGCTCAGAGAAGAAGAAGGAATTATTCATAGTTCCCCTGTTGCTTTATATAAAGCATCCCTTGATCAAAGTGTTCCTTTTATTGGTGGGGATGCAATTAGAGGATATTTTGACGAAAAGAATGACCGTCTTACAGGGAAGGGAATTAAAGTCGGAGTAATTGATACAGGAATCGATTACAACCATCCTGATTTAAAAAGTAATTATCATGGAGGCTTTGACATTGTTGATGGAGACAATGATCCAATGGAGACAAAGGGCTCATCACGTGATCAAACATTACATGGGACACATGTTGCTGGAATTATTGCGGCGAATGGAAAGTTAAAAGGAGTAGCACCTGAGGCTGAAGTGATCGCATATCGTGCACTTGGTCCAGGTGGGATAGGAACTTCAGATCAAGTCATCGCAGCAATTGATAAAGCAATAGAAGATAAGGTCGATATTATCAATCTTTCCTTGGGAAATAATGTGAATGGTCCGGATTGGCCAACTAGTTTAGCTTTAAACAAAGCAACTGAAGAGGGGATTATTGCAGTTACTTCTAGCGGAAACTCTGGCCCAGATGTTTGGACAGTAGGTTCACCAGGAACAGCGACAAAAGCCATCTCTGTTGGAGCGTCCACTCCTCCTTTGAAAGTGCCTTCTATAACAATCGGTATAGAAGATAAGGAAATTGACATGATGGAAATGCAAGGGTCAAAACCTTGGTTTCTAAAAAAACAATATAGCTTAGTCTCAGCAGGTCTTGGGGATAAGAGTGACTTTAAACAGAATGTAAGAGATAAAATTGTCTTGTTAAAAAGAGGAACGATCACGTTTACAGAAAAAGCACTTAATGCTCAAGTTGCTGGTGCAAAAGGAGTATTAATTTATAACAATGTAAAAGGTGATTTTGCAGGAGCGTTAGAAATACAGCTCGATATTCCGGTTGCTTCTATCTCTAAGGAAGAAGGAGAATGGCTAAAGAAGCAGCTTAAAAAAAAGAACACGATGATTAAAACAACCTATCATGATGTAAGAGATACCATTGCTTCATTTAGCTCTAGAGGTCCAGTTACAAATACATGGGAAATCAAACCCGATGTCGTGGCTCCTGGAGTAGCTATTAATAGCACGATTCCAAAAGGATATACGGAATTACAAGGAACGAGCATGGCAGCTCCACATGTCGCTGGAGCAGCTGCACTCATCAAACAAGCACATCCTAATTGGACACCAGAACAAGTGAAAGCTTCATTAATGAACACCGCTAAGCTACTAACAGATGAAAATAATGAGCTGTACGAACCATATGAACAAGGTGCAGGAAGAATTCAGGTGATTGAGGCTATTAATGCAAATACATTAGTTTACCCTAGCACACTAACATTCGGAATGTTTCAACATAAAGACAATCGGACCAAGAAGGAAATCACCATTACAGTGGATAATCAGTCTGACAAGGAAACCGTTTATTCATTTGATATTCCAAAACATAAAGAAGGATTTCAATGGAAGCTTCCAACACCGTTCACTCTTAAACCTAATGAAAAAAGAAAAATTAAGATCTCGGTGGACCTAACACCAAGTGTAATTGGTGCAGGACTTCATAGTGGTCATCTCTTCTTAAATGAGGGGAAAGGGAGAAAAACACATATTCCATATATGATTGTGATTGAGGAGCCAGATTACCCTAGAGTAATGGCATTCCAATTCGGTGCAAAGGAAGAGAAGTCTGTCTTTCAATATCAACTATATCTTCCGCGTGGTGCAGAAGAGTATGGGATCGCACTCTATGATCCCGACTCTCTCCGTTTTATTACCTTCCTTGATTGGAAACGGGATGTGCCAAGAGGACTTATTGAAAAAGAGATTTCAGCTGAAAAACTCGGCTTAAAAGGAATTTACAAGGCCATCATATTTGCAAAAAAAGCAGGGAAGGAGGATACAATTGAAGCTGATTTATTAATTGACGAAATTGGGGCAAATTAGTCCCGGAATTGTGACAAAATGCCGTTCTGCTGTGACAAATGTCTAAGTAAGGACGGCTAAATGTGAACGTTTTGTGAACAAAAGGAAAAGTAACCGGTACCATGCTAGTTTATAACACCAAAATAGTATAAACTCAAACACTGGTATAACAGGGTTATCAATATCCATTTTAACGCTGTAATGCTATAATGAATTTGTGATTTTTTTAACACTAAACACATTGACATTAAAAGGTGCCTATTGTATGCTTACAAAGGGTATGATGATAAGGTTTTCAAGTGAGGAAATTAGTTGATTTTATGACATTTTAGTATTGTATTCTCTACTTGAAAGAGGGGCATTTCCCTATGCGTCCTAATTCAAAACATCCTTTTCGAGCGATGGCATTAATGTCTGCCATAACATCTCAATTAGTAGGTTCAATTCTAGTCGGCATTTTCCTTGGAAGATGGATTGACCGGGAATTTGACACCGAACCACTTTTCTTATTAATCGGCCTTCTGTTGGGACTAGCAGCTGGTGTTTATGCAACAATCCACTCTGTCCAAAAATTCAATTCAGGAGAATAAGCCATGCAGCAAGAAGACAATGGAACCATTCTAAAAAGACATATGAAGTACACGTTCTATTTGTTAGCTGTTTTTGTTTTAGGCTGGGGTTTTACTACATATGATACAGCGTTTTTAGGTTTGATAGTCGGAAGTGTTACAAGCTTCTATAATCACTGGCTATTATATCGAAAAGTGAATAAGTTTGGTGAAACAGTTGTGACTGGTGGAAAGATGTATTCGTTAGGAACCGTTTCAAGAATGGCTGCAGCAGGCCTTGCTGTTTTCATCTCTCTGAGGTATCCAGAATATATCAATGTGTATTTTGTAATAGTTGGATTAATGACATCTTATCTCGTCATTTTTATAGATTTTATGATTCAATCCAAAAAACAAACAAATGTATAACGGGGAAGAGAGGTGATATAGTTGGAACATCATGCTCCTACGTTTGAATGGCTAGGTCTTACCTTTAATGGTTCTAATATACTGATGACGATTATTGCGGCGACCATTGTTTTTTTAATTGCAGTTCTAGCAACACGAACCATTTCAATGCGACCAACTGGTGCACAAAACGTAATGGAATGGATCATTGACTTCGTTAAAAATATCATTGGAAGCACAATGGATTGGAAAACAGGTAGTTTATTTTTACCATTAGGGATCACACTTTTAATGTATGTGTTTGTCTCAAACATGCTAGGATTGCCATTTGCAATCATAGTTGGAGATGAACATGAACTTTGGTGGAAATCACCAACAGCTGATCCAGTTATCACATTAACTTTAGCTGCGATGGTGGTTGCATTATCTCACTATTATGGTGTGAAGCTTCATGGACCTAAGGAATATGCGAAGGGTTTCTTTAAACCTATGAGCTTTTTATTTCCTTTAAAAGTCATTGAGGAATTCTCAAACACTTTAACATTAGGTCTTCGTCTTTACGGTAATATTTTTGCCGGGGAGATTTTACTAGGCTTGTTAGCAGGACTAGCTGTTAACGGTTATGAAACGGGGATATTCTCCGGAATAGTAGGAACACTTGCATCAGTCATACCAATGATGATTTGGCAAGCGTTTAGTATCTTTGTTGGCGCAATACAAGCATTTATCTTTACTATGTTAACGATGGTTTATATGGCACACAAAGTGAGTCACGACCATTAATAATAAAATTTACACTAAATCATAATGGATAATCATAAGGAGGAATTTTATAATGGGTGCATTAGCAGCAGCAATTGCAATTGGTTTAGCAGCACTAGGTGCAGGTTTTGGTAACGGAATGATCGTAAGTCGTACAGTTGAAGGGATCGCTCGTCAACCTGAGCTTCGTGGTCCACTTCAAACTACAATGTTCATCGGGGTTGCGTTAGTAGAGGCGATTCCTATCATCGCGGTAGTAGTTGCGTTCATGGTTATGGGTCAAAACTAATTTTAAGCTAATCTTAAACTAACAGTATTTATACTGTTCAAAAGGATAGAACGAAATAAACGGGTTCAAGTGGCGAAGTCGTCTCAAGAGAGAACCTTCGCCATTGTTTTACCTGAGTTTATGAAGTCTACCTTAAATTTTGATGAAAAAACGTTTACTAGATAAGTATGTAGATACTTATCTGTGTTCTTATGTCTATTTAGTACACTTTTTCATGTATTTTTCTGAAGGGAGTGAGTGCTTTGTTATATGGCGTTAATTTATTTGTCCTTGGAGCTGGGGGCCTTAATGTTAACCTAGGTGATATTATTGTCCAATTAGCTGTCTTCTCGTTATTACTTTTCTTATTAAGAAAGTTTGCCCTTGATAAACTAATCGGCATGATGAAACAGCGTGAAGATCATATCGCTGGAGAAATTAATTCTGCAGAAAAGAGTCATCAAGAAGCAAAACAACTGATAGAGCAGCAACAGCAGTTGTTAAAAGAAGCACGCGGAGAAGCACAAGGCTTAATTGAAAGTGCTAAGAAAATTGCAGAAGAGCAAAAAACTGCAATGTTACAAGCGGCGAAAGAAGAGTCAGACCGCTTTAAAGAATCTGCTAGAAAAGAGATTATACAAGAAAGAGAAAAAGCTGTTACTGCATTACGCGAACAAGTGGCATCTTTATCTGTATTAATCGCTTCGAAAGTGATTGAGAAAGAACTAAGTGAGAAAGATCAAGAGAAGCTAATCAATGAATATATTCAAGAGGTAGGAGAAGAGCGATGAGCAAAGGGGTCGTGGCAAAGCGATATGCGGTAGCTCTTTTTCAATTAGCAAAAGAACAACAAACTCTTGATCAAATTGAAGCTGAACTTCGAGTTGTAAAACATGTGTTTACAACGAACAAAGATTTATTGGTCTTTTTAACAAGCCCAAAAATCCAAGTTGAACAAAAAAAGGCGGCATTGAAAGAAGCGTTTGCTTCTGTTTCAACGGTTGTCTTAAATACTTTATATTTAATGGTAGATCGCCATCGTGAAACGGTTGTGTCAGATGTTGTTGACCATTTCATTGAATTAGCTAATGAAGAAAGTGGCGTTGCTGAAGCAAAAGTATATTCAGTGCGACCATTATCTGATGCAGAACAAGCTGGTGTTTCCTCTGTTTTTGCAAAAAGCATTGGCAAATCGGCTTTGCGAATTGAAAACATTGTAGATAAGAGTCTTATCGGTGGTGTGAAAATCCGCATCGGTAATCGTATATATGATGGTAGTGTAAACGGTAAGTTAGAGCGCTTAGAGCGTGATCTAATGACGAAAAGATTGTAGATAGGGGTGAACTTTCATGAGCATCAATGCTGAAGAAATTAGTGCGCTGATTAAAAAGCAAATAGAAAACTATCAATCAGAAGTAAAAGTGAGCGACGTTGGTACGGTCATTAGTGTTGGTGACGGTATTGCACGTGCTCATGGCCTTGACAATGTCATGTCTGGGGAGCTTTTAGAATTCTCAAATGGTGTCATGGGTATGGCTCAGAACCTTGAGGAAAGTAACGTTGGTATCGTTATCCTAGGTCCTTTCACTGAAATTCGTGAAGGAGACGAAGTACGTCGTACTGGACGTATTATGGAAGTACCTGTAGGTGAAGCATTAATCGGACGTGTTGTTAACCCATTAGGACAACCAGTTGATGGTCTTGGTCCTATTGAAACATCAAAAACTCGTCCAATCGAAAGCCCAGCGCCTGGTGTAATGGATCGTAAATCTGTACATGAACCATTACAAACAGGAATTAAGGCAATCGATGCATTAATTCCAATTGGTCGTGGTCAACGTGAGTTAATCATCGGTGACCGTCAAACTGGTAAAACAGCTGTTGCCATCGATACAATTCTTAACCAAAAAAATGAGGATATGATTTGTATCTATGTTGCAATCGGTCAAAAAGAATCAACAGTTCGTGGAGTTGTTGAAACTCTTCGTAAAAACGGTGCTCTAGATTATACAATCGTTGTGACAGCTTCTGCTTCTCAACCAGCTCCACTTCAATACCTAGCTCCATATGCAGGTGTTACAATGGGTGAAGAGTTCATGTATAATGGCAAGCACGTACTAGTGATTTATGATGATTTAACAAAGCAAGCTGCGGCATATCGTGAGCTTTCCCTATTACTTCGTCGTCCTCCAGGTCGTGAAGCATATCCAGGGGATGTATTCTACTTGCACTCACGCTTACTTGAGCGTGCTGCAAAGTTAAGTGATGCAAAAGGTGCTGGTTCATTAACAGCATTACCATTTATTGAAACTCAAGCAGGTGACGTATCTGCTTATATTCCAACTAACGTAATTTCGATTACAGACGGTCAAATTTTCTTGCAATCTGATCTTTTCTTCTCAGGTGTACGTCCTGCGGTTAACGCTGGTCTTTCTGTATCACGTGTAGGTGGGTCTGCTCAAATTAATGCAATGAAAAAGGTAGCTGGTACATTACGTCTTGACTTAGCTTCATACCGTGAGCTTGAGTCATTTGCTCAATTCGGTTCTGACCTTGATAAAGCAACTCAAGCAAAGTTAAACCGTGGTGCTCGTACAGTAGAAGTTCTTAAGCAAGGTCTTAATAAACCTCTATCTGTTGAAAAGCAAGTATCAATTCTTTACGCGTTAACTCGTGGATTCTTAGATGATATTCCATTAGTAGATATCGGTCGTTTCGAAGAAGGTTACTTAACATTCTTAGAGCACAACCGTAAAGAAATTCTTGATCATATCCGTTCAACTGGAAAACTTCCAGAAGACAGTGACTTCCAATCAGCACTTGCTGACTTTAAAAAGACGTTTGCTGTTACTGAATAATTAGCCCATATTTAAGTCATTTTAAAAACCCAAAGAGCGACGACTGATGTTCCGTCGCTCCCAAATACAGATCTTTTGACAAGAAGGTGGTGAGAACCTTTGGCATCATTAAGAGATATAAAATCAAGAATAACCTCAACGAAGAAAACCAGCCAAATTACGAAAGCCATGCAAATGGTTTCAGCTTCAAAGTTAAACCGAGCTGAAAACAATGCAAAAGCATTCGTTCCTTATATGGAAAAAATTCAAGAGGTAGTAGCAAGTGTAGCGACTGGTAGTACAGATGTTTCACATCCAATGCTATTGAAAAGACCTGTTAAGAAAACAGGATATCTAGTAATTACGTCTGACCGTGGATTAGCAGGGGCGTATAACAGTAACATTCTTCGTTCTGTTTACCAAACCATCCAAAAACGTCATACAAACGCAAATGAATATGCTATAATTGCAATCGGCCGTGTTGGTCGTGATTTCTTTAAAAAACGTGGAATTCCCGTTGTTTCTGAAATTACTGGATTAGCAGATCAGCCTTCATTTACTGAAATTAAAGATATTGCTAGTAATGCGGTTAGTATGTTCGCTGATGAATTATTTGATGAGCTTTACCTCTATTACAACCATTTCGTGTCTGCAATTCAGCACGAAGTAACAGAGAAAAAGTTGTTACCATTAACTGACATTTCATCTGAAGGCAAAAAGCTTACTTCATATGAGTTTGAACCATCACAAGAAGAAATCCTTGAGGTGCTTCTTCCTCAATATGCTGAAAGTCTCATCTATGGAGCACTTTTAGACGGTAAAGCTAGTGAACATGCAGCACGTATGACAGCAATGAAAAGTGCAACTGATAACGCGAAAGAGCTTATCGATTCACTTACATTATCCTATAACCGTGCACGTCAAGCAGCGATTACTCAAGAAATTACTGAGATCGTTGGTGGAGCTGCGGCTTTAGAATAGAATGATTCATAGCATATAGATGTTTCTTAAATGCAAGTTAGGAGGGAAAACGATGACAAAAGGACGAGTTACCCAAGTAATGGGTCCCGTTGTAGACGTAACGTTTGACAGTGGACATCTTCCTGAAATATACAATGCCCTTGTGATCGAATACAAATCAGCAGATGTTGAAATCAACTTAACGCTTGAAGTAGCGATTCACCTTGGTGATAACACAGTACGTACTGTTGCAATGTCATCAACTGACGGTCTTGTACGTGGAATAGATGTAATCGATACAGGCAAAGCAATCTCAGTACCAGTAGGAGATGTAACTCTAGGACGTGTATTTAACGTTTTAGGTGAGAACATTGACTTAGATGAAGCAATTCCAGCAGGTGTTCGTCGTGATGCAATTCACCGCGAAGCACCAACGTTTGAACAGCTTTCAACTGAGGTTGAGATTCTTGAAACAGGTATTAAAGTAGTAGATCTTCTTGCACCATATATTAAAGGTGGTAAGATCGGTCTATTCGGTGGTGCCGGTGTAGGTAAAACAGTTCTTATCCAAGAACTTATCAACAACATCGCACAAGAACACGGTGGTATTTCAGTATTCGCTGGTGTAGGTGAGCGTACTCGTGAAGGAAACGACTTATACTACGAAATGAAAGACTCTGGTGTTATCAATAAAACAGCAATGGTATTCGGACAAATGAACGAGCCACCTGGAGCACGTATGCGTGTTGCGCTTACAGGTCTTACAATGGCTGAATATTTCCGTGATGAGCAAGGACAAGACGTTCTATTCTTCATTGATAATATTTTCCGTTTCACTCAAGCAGGTTCTGAAGTATCAGCCCTTCTTGGACGTATGCCATCTGCGGTAGGTTACCAACCAACTCTATCTTCTGAGATGGGTAAACTACAAGAGCGTATTACATCAACTAACATAGGTTCTGTAACATCGATTCAAGCGATTTACGTTCCTGCCGATGACTATACTGACCCAGCACCAGCAACAACTTTCGCTCACTTAGATGCAACAACTAACCTTGAGCGTAAGCTATCTGAAATGGGTATTTATCCAGCTGTGGATCCATTAGCATCGACTTCTCGTGCATTAGCACCTGAAATCGTTGGTGATGAGCATTATAATGTTGCTCGTCAAGTACAGCAAACATTACAACGTTATAAAGAATTACAAGATATTATCGCAATCCTTGGTATGGATGAGCTTACAGATGAAGATAAATTAATCGTTCACCGTGCTCGTCGTATCCAGTTCTTCTTATCTCAGAACTTCCACGTTGCTGAACAGTTTACTGGGCAAAAAGGTTCTTATGTTCCTGTTGCTGAGACTGTTAAAGGCTTCAGAGAAATTCTTGATGGTAAATATGATCACCTTCCAGAGGATGCATTCCGTTTAGTTGGTCGTATTGAAGAGGTTATTGAATCAGCAAAGCGTATGGGTGTTGAAGTTTAATAAAGGGACATAGGAGGGTACTAAATGAAGACAGTTAAAGTAAGTGTCGTTACTCCTGATGGCCCAGTTTATGAAGCTGACGTGGAAATGGTCGTAACTCGAGCTCAAAGTGGTGAGTTAGGGATTCTACCAGGACACATTCCAATGGTCGCGCCATTACAAATTGGTGTAGTCCGTATGAAAAAAGCTACCAACACAGAGCTTGTAGCTGTTAGTGGAGGCTTTCTAGAAGTTCGTCCTGATCAAGTTACTATTCTTGCACAAACTGCTGAAACTGCTGAACAAATCGACGCTCGTCGTGCTGAAGAAGCTAAGCAGCGTGCTGAACAACGCTTACAGGCGAAACAAGACGATGTCGATTTTAGACGTGCGGAGCTTTCCTTAAAGCGTGCCATCAATCGTTTAAATGTAACTCAAAACAAATATTAAGTTTGAAGGACCTAAAGATTTTGATCTTTAGGTCCTTTTTTATATGGGGTTTTGTCGAAAAATTGATAAAGTGGTAAATGTCGCGGATAAAAGTAGAGAAGTCGCAGATAAATGCCATCAACTCGCGGATATTCGACAAAAAGTCGCGGATAAACCTCCAATTACACTTTATTTTGAAGTGTAGTCTATTAGTTTGTCAGAGTTTCTTACAGACAAACTCAAAGAATGATTCATATATGTTACGATAATGTGTGAATATCAAAACTGTCCTTTGAAAACTTATTGACTAGAAGTTTACCGAAGTTTGAATATTGCGAATAATTTAATCTAACAATATTTTGCTATTGTTTTTCATAGACATAAGGCATAGACATATAAGTTTGTCTTAGGGTGATAGCCTGTGTGATTAATAACAAAAATTAATACTTTTCTAGGAGGGTTTGATCTTATAAGTGTCGAAAGGTAACCAATAGATGGAAATTTTAACATTATATTAAAAGTTCAATATATCGACACTTTTAAGGATAGTTGGTATAATGAATACGGTTACAAAACATAAAACATTCTATGAATTAGTTTGAATCATTGTATTTTAGGGGAAAATTTTCAAGAGTATTGGAGGGGGTTGCATGGATCTTTTATTGAATCAGTATACAAATAACTATTTGATTGTATTTGTGTTTCTTGTTTTAGGTATTTTACTGCCCATTGTAGCTTTGACTGCAGGACGTTTTTTGCGACCAAATGCCCCGAATAAGATGAAACAAACAACTTATGAGAGTGGGATTGAACCATTTCATGATTCACGAATCCAGTTTAATGTTCGCTATTATATTTTTGCGTTAATGTTCGTTATTTTTGATGTGGAAACAGTGTTTTTATATCCTTGGGCTGTTGCTTATGAAAAGTTAGGGGTTTTTGCATTAATTGAAATGCTTATTTTTGTTGTCATGTTACTGATTGGATTATTATATGCTTGGAAAAAGAAGGTGCTGAAATGGACTTAAAACTTGAGAGTGTGTCACAAGAAGAATTAGAGGAAATGAAACATAGTGTTTTCTTAACAACATTAGAGCAAGTAAAGGCTTGGGCTAGAAGTAACTCATTATGGCCAATGACATTTGGATTAGCATGCTGTGCGATTGAAATGATGGGTGTAGGTTCTTCCCATTATGATCTTGATCGATTTGGTTCATTTTTCCGTACATCACCACGTCAATCAGATGTCATGATTGTTTCAGGAACAGTGACAAAGAAGATGGCACCAGTTCTAAAACGTCTTTATGATCAAATGCCAGAGCCTAAGTGGGTTATTGCAATGGGATCCTGTGCAACAGCTGGTGGTCCATATGTGAAGTCTTATGCTGTAGTCAAGGGAGTCGATCAAATCGTTCCAGTTGATGTGTATATTCCAGGATGTCCACCAAACCCAGCTGCCTTAATCTATGGTATGAATAAATTAAAAGAAAAGATTCGCTACGAAGCTAAAACTGGAAAGAAGGTGATTTAGCGTGAGCGATGGCAAGGATATAGAGCAGCAAAAACGTGAGGCAGCAGAGCGTGCAAAAGAGCTTGCCAAGAAACGTTTAGCGGAAAAGCAACAGCAAGAGGCTGGATCGCCAAAACCAGAGGAAGCAGATCAAGCGCCTGTTGATGATAAGGAATTAGCGAAAAAGAAAGCAGCGGCAGCAGCGAAAGCCAAGGCTGCAGCTCTAGCAAAACAGAAAGCTACAGCTGAGGCAACAGAGAATAATGAGCAAACCGATAGTGAATCAGGTGATGATGCAAAAGAGTTAGCAAAGAAAAAGGCAGCTGCGGCAGCAAAAGCAAAGGCTGCGGCGCTAGCAAAACAAAAAGCAAATGAACAAGCAGGAACTCAGATTGAGCAGTCGCTCGATAAAGATAAAGAACTAGCAAAGGCTAAGGCTGCAGCTGCGGCGAAAGCGAAGGCAGCTGCACTAGCAAAACAAAAGGCTGCATCGGGGGCAGGAGAAGACACTGATGATGATGAAGTGGCTAAAGCGAAGGCCAAGGCTGCAGCAGTAGCTAAGGCAAAAGCGGCAGCTGCGGCTAAGGCCAAAGCAAAAGCGCTCGGTGAAGACGGTGGAGATTCTGGGGATGTGGATAAAGAAAAGGCGAAAGCGATTGCTGCAGCGAAAGCAAAAGCAGCGGCAGCAGCAAAAGCCAAGGCCGGAAAAAGTGAGCAAGCTGGTAGTGAACCACAGGAGGAGAAGAAGCCTTCCGTTAACCAGCCATATCTTGATAAATATGTAAGGGTCATTAAAGAACATTTAGGAGAAGATGTTTTAGAAGACTCGTATATTAATACTCTTTCTAAAGATGTACCAACACTGGTAGCCAAGAAAGATACATATTTTAAAATTGCTCAATTTCTTAAATACAATGAACAGTTAGGCTTTGATTACCTATCAGAAATACATGGTACAGATTATGAAACTCACATGGAAGTTTATATGCACTTATACTCTTATAAAAATAGACAGTCCGTTGCGTTAAAAGTAAAAATTAATAGAGATGAGCCTGTTATTGATTCAGTTCAGCCACTTTGGGAGGGTGCAAATTGGCCTGAATGTGAAGCTTTTGATTTGTTGGGAATCAAATTTACAAATCATCCAGATTTAAAGCGAATTCTCCTTCCAGAAGAGTGGGTAGGATATCCGCTCCGTAAAGATTATGAACCATATGATGTGGAGGTGTAACCGATGATTCGTACAGAGGAAATGCTATTAAATGTTGGACCACAGCATCCAAGTACACATGGTGTGTTCCGTCTAGTGATAAAAATAGATGGTGAGATAATAAAGGAAGCCATACCGGTCATCGGTTATCTTCATCGTGGAACAGAAAAACTAGCAGAAAATCTACAATATACACAAATCATTCCCTATACAGACCGAATGGATTATTTATCAGCGATGACAAATAATTATGTACTCTGTCATGCAGTGGAGACGATGTCAGGAATTGAGGTACCAGAGCGAGCAGAGTATTTACGAGTGCTTGCGATGGAGCTAGGAAGAGTAGCAAGCCATCTTGTTTGGTGGGGAACCTACTTATTAGACTTAGGGGCAACTAGTCCATTTCTTTATGCATTTAGAGAACGTGAAATGATTATTAATCTACTTAATGAACTTTCAGGTGCGAGATTAACCTTTAATTATATGCGTGTCGGTGGTGTGAAATGGGATGCACCAGAAGGATGGATCGAAAAGGTTAGAGATTTTGTTCCATATATGAGAGAACAGCTTGCTGGTTATCATGAGCTTGTAACAGGTAATGAGATCTTTTTGAATCGTGTAAAAGGTGTCGGAACGTACACACAAGAAGAGGCGATTGCTTACTCTTTAAGTGGAGCTAACCTAAGGTGCACAGGTGTCAAATGGGATTTGAGAAAGGATGAACCATATTCAATCTACGATCGCTTTGATTTTGATGTCCCAGTGTTTACAGGTGGAGATGCATGGGCACGTTATCAAACTCGTATAGCTGAATTAGAGGAATCATTAAAAATTATAGAACAGGCAGTAGAGCAATTCCCTTCTGAGGGCGATATTCTTGCGAAGGTTCCAAAAATCATTAAGGCACCAAAAGGAGAAGCTTTTGTGCGAATCGAATCCCCACGTGGAGAAATCGGTTGTTATATTGCTAGTGATGGAAAAAAAGAACCTTACCGTTTAAAGTTTCGTAGGCCTTCTTTTTACAATCTACAAATCTTACCGAAGCTGTTAAAAGGTGAAAATATGGCAAACCTGATTGCGATACTAGGAGCAATTGATATTGTTCTTGGGGAGGTTGATGGGTAATGATAACAGATCTTTTACAATCAGCGCCAAGCTGGACAAATGTTGGGATCTTCTTTGGATTAGCAACAGCCTTACTTATGGTTGTGCTAGGATTTGTAACGTATGGGATTTTAGCTGAACGGAAAGTAATGGGGTTTATGCAAGGTCGGGTTGGTCCGAACCAAGTTGGAGGCCGCTGGGGCTTACTCCAAACAGTAGCAGATGTTCTTAAGCTACTCTTAAAGGAGGATACAATTCCAAAGGCTGCGGACAAACCACTCTTTATTTTGGCACCTGTCATTGCATTTACACCAGCGTTTATGGTGTTGGCGGTTATTCCCTTTACAGATGCATTCCGATTCGCGGATATTGGTGTTGGATTGCTATATTATATTGCCGTTTCAGGAATCACTACGGTTGGAATTGTGACAGGTGGATGGGCATCCAATAATAAATATGCGTTATTAGGTGGAATGCGTGCAGCAGCCCAAATGATTTCATACGAAATTCCACTGGTGATGTCAGTCATCGGCGTTATTTTATTCACAGGAAGTTTAAATCTAGTTGATATCGTGAACGCTCAGAGTGATATCTGGTATATCTTTATCCAGCCAGTAGGGTTTCTAGTGTTCTTAATTGCCTCTGTTGCAGAGTTAAATCGTGTACCATTTGACTTACCTGAAGCAGAGTCAGAACTTGTTGCAGGGTTTCATGTAGAATACTCTGGCTTTAGATGGGCATTCTTCATGCTTGCAGAATATGTGTACTTTTTCGCGATGGCATCATTAACAACCGTACTATTTTTAGGTGGCTGGCACCCGGTCATGTTCCTGGACTTTATCCCAGGCGCAGTATGGTTTGCACTTAAATTCAGTCTAGTTATATTCATCCTCATTTGGTTCAGGGTAACGTTCCCACGTATAAAAGCAGACCAACTGATGGAATTCGGCTGGAAAGTCCTACTCCCAGTCGCACTAGCAAACATCTTTATTACAGCAGTAATTAAAGAACTCTTTTTTAGATAAGAAGAAACCTATGCAATATAAGGTAGACCGTTTTTGTAACATTTTTGCGAGATAACTAAGGGTGTTGATTTACACTCCAGGTGTGTGCTTTCCGCGGGGGAGGTGATGAGCCTCCTCGTCGCAATGCTCCTGTGGGGTCTCATCCTTCCTGCGCATCCCGCAGGAGTCACACACCTTACGTTCCAATCAACCAGCTCTAAATAAAGGGAATGGCTCAGACCTGTAGAAAGAGTGTGGATTTCACTAATTGGTAATTACAACCTACCTATTTTCAAGGCAATTTCTAAATAAGTTCACACTAAATAATATGAAAAGCAGCTGCTCACCATGTACTTGGAATGAGCGGAGAGCCACTCAACTCCTGCGGGATGCACGGGGCAGAGTGAGACCCCGCAGGAGCGTAGCGACGAGGAGGCTCACCGTCACGCCCGCGGAAAGGGAGTGGCTCGCAGCGAATGGAAAGTTTGCTACACCTATTAAAGGAATCTTAAAAGCCGTTGAATAAACCAAAGGGGTGACATAAACATGCGTGGATTAGCAAAAGGTTTGAAATATACCCTAAACCAACTAACAAAGAAAAAGGTAACCTATAACTACCCTGAAGAACCACTACCACTACCAGATCGATTTCGTGGTATTCAAAAATTTTACCCAGAAAAATGCATCGTCTGTAACCAATGTTCAAACATATGTCCAACTGATTGCATTGAATTAACAGGAAAAAAACATCCTGACCCAACCAAAAAAGGAAAAATTATCGATACCTATGATATAAATTTCGAAATCTGTATCTTATGCGATTTATGCACAGAAGTATGTCCAACAGAAGCCATCATCATGACAAATAACTTTGAGCTTGCCACATACAGCCGTGACGATCTATTTAAGAACCTTGAATGGTTGGATGAGAACGACACAAACATACGGAAGGAGAATAAAGCGTGAGTGGAGAATTTATTGCCTTTATTGTACTTTCGTTAATTGCTATAAGTGGCGGAATCCTCATGATTAACCTAGAAAAAGTCGTTCATATGGTTGTAGCGTTAGTATTCACCTTCATCAGTATTGCAGGGTTGTATGTCATGCTTCATGCTGAATTTATCGCGGCCGTGCAAGTCTTGATATACTCTGGTGCAATCACCATTATTATGTTATTTGGCATCATGCTAACAAGGCATAATGATACAAGTGAACAGAGGATTAGCATCGTCAGGAAGGTGTTATTACTTCTTGGAATTATGGGCTTTGGTGTAGCTGTGTATTTAGGAATTTACAATCTAGACTTTGGACAACAAGAAAGTACTTTATATGAAAATAATACAGAACAAATCGGGATTGAGTTGTTCTCAAAATATGTGATTCCGTTTGAGGTTACCTCTGTTGTGTTATTAGTTGCATTAATTGGTGCCATCGTTTTGGCGAAGAAAAATGATGAAGAAGAGGAGGCGGAGAAGGAATGAGTACTGTTCCATTATCAGCATACCTCACTGTTGCACTAATTCTCTTTTGTATTGGACTATATGGTGCATTATCAAAACGAAATACCGTTATCGTTCTAATCTCAATCGAACTCATGTTAAATGCAGCAAACATCAACCTAGTCGCATTCAGTAAACATGGAATTACGCCAAACATAACAGGCCAAATCTTCACCCTATTCGCCATCGCAATAGCCGCAGCAGAAGTAGCTGTAGGCTTGGCAATATTAATTGCACTGTATCGTAACCGAAAAACAGTTAATATTGATGAAATGGATACGATGAGAAACTAGATATGCTCTAAGTAGTAGTCCTTCATGAGCTGATGAAAGACAAAACCAGAGTGAATCAGTTGGAAAAATCCCTTCATAGAGCTGATGAAGGACAAAACCAGGGTGAATCAGGTGGAAAAAGTCCTTCATAGAGCTGATGAAAGACAAAACCAGAGTGAATCAGATGGAAAAAGTCCTTCATAGAGCTGATGAAAGACAAAACCAGAGTGAATCGGATGGAAAAAGTCCTTCATAGAGCTGATGAAGGACAAAACCAGAGTGAATCAGATGGAAAAAGTCCTTCATAGAGCTGATGAAGGACAAAACCAGAGTGAATCAGGTGGAAAAAGTCCTTCATGAAGTTGATGAAGGACAAAAATAGAGTGAATCAAGGTAAAAAAGTCCTTCATGAAGTCGATGAAGAACAAAAGTAGAGTGATTCAAGATGGAAAAAGTCCTTCATGAAGTTGATGAAGAACAAAAGTAGAGTGATTCAAGATGGAAAAGTCCTTCATGTAGTTGATGAAGGACAAAAGTAGAGTGATTCAAGATGGAAAAGTCCTTCATGAAGATGGTGAGGGATAAAACCAGAGGGAATCATAACCCATAATTACAAAGAAGGGGAATGTGATACGATGATGGAAAATGCATGGATCATACCGCTTTTTCCGCTTATCTCTTTTATAGTCCTTCTTATTTTTGGTAAACGATTTAAGCAGTATAGTGCAGCAGTAGGGCTGCTATTGGTGTTAGGTTCGTTCGTTTACTCCTTGTTGGTGCTGTTTGAACGATTTAACAATCCAACATTCAAAAATGAGAGCACTTGGTTAACCATAGGAGATGTTCAATTAACAGCGGGTTTTGAAATCAATCAATTAAATGCACTCATGTTAGTCATAGTTACACTAGTCAGTTTTCTAGTTCACTTATATTCAATCGGATATATGCATGGTGATGATCGCTTTTCAGTATTTTATGCTTATCTAGGATTATTCACGTTTGCGATGCTAGGTTTAGTGATTTCACCAAACCTATTACAAACCTACATATTTTGGGAGCTTGTTGGAGTAGGATCCTTCCTCTTAATTGGATTTTACTTTTACAAGAACGAAGCCCGTGCAGCTGCTAAGAAGGCTTTTATCATGACTCGTATTGGAGACGTTGGTCTTTTAATCGGGATGATTCTTCTGTTTTGGCAGGTTGGAAGCTTTGAATATGATGAAATTTTCTCTGCGGTGGAAGCAGGAATTATTTCCTACGAAATGATTACCTTAACAGCGATTTTAATTTTCATAGGTGCCATGGGGAAATCAGGTCAGTTTCCACTTCATACATGGTTACCTGATGCAATGGAAGGTCCAACACCAGTTTCAGCTTTAATCCATGCAGCAACAATGGTTGCGGCTGGAGTCTATTTAGTTGCTGCAACGTTTCCGCTTTTCGCTGCAAGTGAAGCAGCCCTAATGACAGTTGCAGTCATTGGTGGATTTACAGCGATTTTTGCCGCAAGTATTGGTCTTGTGCAAAAGGATATTAAACGAGTTTTAGCATATTCAACCGTTAGTCAGCTTGGCTACATGATGTTAGCTTTAGGTTCAGCAGGCTATGTGGCTGGCGTCTTTCATCTAATGACACATGCGTTCTTTAAGGCCTTACTATTTTTAGCTGCAGGAAGTGTCATCCATGCCGTACATACCCAAAACATTGAGAAGATGGGTGGGTTATGGAAAAAGCTTAAAGTAACAGGTCCATTGTTTCTAATAGGGACGCTTGCCATTAGTGGTGTACCGTTATTCTCTGGTTTCTTTAGTAAGGAAGAAATCTTAATTGTAACTTGGGTTCATGGGAATTATGTGCTATTTTGGATTGCTGTCATCGCAGCCTTCTTTACCGCATTCTATATGTTCCGCTTGTTCTTCATGGTATTTGGTGGTGAATCAAGAGGAGATAGTAAGCATGCACATGAATCACCCTCAGTGATGACAATTCCTATGATTCTATTAGGGATCTTGGCCATCTTTGCCGGATATGTGAATACACCTTGGTTTGGTACATTTTTAGGAGATTGGTTAACAGCAGATACACACGCACTTGGCCATGGACATGTAGATGGACCAGTTTGGATTATGATTGTGGCAACAGTCGTTTCTCTTGCAGGAATCTTATTAGCCTATCTTATGTATAGTAAAAAGACGATTTCAAGAGATTGGCTATCATCTAAGACACCGATCCTTTATAGTGTCGTGTACCGTAAATATTTTATCGATGAGATTTATGAATCAACCATCGTTTATGCGACAAAGACATTTAGTTTATTCTTAAAATATATCGATGAATTCCTGGTTGGTGGAATTGTTAAAGGTGTGGCAGGAATCACGAGTGGAATTGGTAGAATGGGAGCTAAGCTTCAAACAGGTCAGGTTCAAATTTATGGCTCGATTGCATTTCTTGGGTTAGCCATCCTGATTGTAATCTTTGCGGTAACAGGGGGGTACTTACGATGAATGAATCCTATCTTTTATCATTACTAGTGTTCTCCCCAATCATTGGTATCATCCTTTTAGGGTTTATTCCAAAAGCACAGGAACAAACGCTTAAGTTAGTGGGGTTTCTAGCTACTTTACCACCATTACTGTTGGCATTTGTCCTCTATTCTTATTATCTGAATGGAACAGAGCTTGCAAGTTTTTCAGAAAAGCTAGCTTGGTTTGGAATCATGGGGAAATCCCAACCATTTTCGGTTGATTATGAGTTAGGGATTAATGGCTTATCATTGGTCATGATTATTTTAACGGCTGTGCTTTCGACATTGGCAGCAATTGCATCCATTCATATTAAAAAAGAATGGAAAGGCTATTTCATTCTTTTCTTAGCCCTTGAAATTGGGATGCTAGGGGTATTTGCCTCAGAAAATTTAATTCTATTCTTTTTATTCTTTGAAGTTACCTTAGTCGCGATGTTTTTCTTGATTGGTAAATGGGGCTATTTTGAGAAAGAGAAAGCTGCGTTTCGATTTCTTGTCTATAATGGGATCGGTTCAGCGATTTTACTCATTGTCATTATGATTTTACTAGCAAGAACAGGAACATCTAATATTCAAGCGATTATGAGTTTAATGGCAAGTCCAAGTGGAACGATGCCAACAGGTGATCTCTCAAGTGGCTTAAAATATGGTTTGTTAATTGCCTTATTAGTTGCATTTGGAATTAAGCTACCTATTTTTCCATTACATACATGGATGCTACATGTCCATGTTCAAGCACCACCTTCAATTGTCATGCTTCACTCAGGAGTATTGCTGAAAATTGGTGCATTCGGTTTAATCAGGTTTGGATTAGGATTCTTTCCTGAGGAATTTAGTAATATCGCATGGTTAATTGCTTTATTAGGAGTGGTCAATCTCCTATATGGTGCATTTTTAGCCTTCATCCAAACTGATTTTAAAATGGTGCTGGCCTATTCAAGTATATCCCATATGGGGATTGTCTTAATCGGTCTTGGTGCATTAAATCAAGCTGGAATACAAGGAGCGATTTTCCAAGTCGTTTCACATGGTTTAATATCAGCACTGCTATTCTTCCTAATAGGGGTTTTATATGAACGAGTAGGTACATCACATATGAATAAATTAGGTGGATTATCAAGTGTGATGCCACTAACGGCAGGCTTTTTATTAGCGGGTGCACTTGCATCACTAGGATTACCAGGTATGTCAGGCTTTGTAAGTGAGTTTATGGCCTTTCTAGGGCTTTTTAAAGTAATGCCAGTCCTAGCAGCAGTTGGAACGATTGGGATCATCATGACTGCTGTGTATCTTCTCAGAGCTGTTTTAAATGTGACATATGGGAAAAAAGGGCAATCTTATGAAAAAGCATATGATATAACGAAAATTGAATTGGTTCCTGTTTTGGTCTTGTTAGGGTTCATTGTCTTAATCGGTGTTTATCCTAATGTCCTAACACAACCACTTCAACTCGTCTTAGAAAAAATAGTACTAGGGATTGGAGGGTGAGCGAATGGATCTCGAAACGTTACTTAGTTATGAATGGGGAGCCATGTTACCGGAGTTTATTATACTAGGTGTAGCCACCTTGCTTTCTCTAATTGACATGTTTATGGGGCGTGAAAAAAGTCGAAAACCTCTAGCCTGGTTTGGAATAGTGGGAATTATTGTTGCGATTATCTCTTTAGTGAGCATGATCGGCAATGATGTTACGTCCATTTTATTCGATACCTTCAGACTTGATTCCTTTGCGATTGCCTTTAAGCTAATCTTGCTTGTAGGTGCAGCGATGGTGTTATTAATTGCCATGGAATATGAGCCTAAGGAAGGGCTAAGAGGCTATCGTGGAGAGTTTTACTACCTATTTCTAACCGCGCTTCTTGGTGCGATGATTATGGCATCCAGTGGAGATTTAATCACAATTTTTGTTGGCCTTGAGCTTCTATCCATTTCTTCTTATATTTTAGCGGGACTCAGAAAGCATAATCTGAAGTCAAATGAAGCTGCCATGAAATACGTGATTAATGGTGGGATTGCAACCGCGATTTTGTTATTTGGATTAAGCTATGTATATGGGTTAACAGGTACAACAAACTTACTAGAAATTCTAGGGATGTTAAGTCATCTGCAACACGGAAACGGGATCTATCTGATTGGAATTGCCCTATTAATGGTTTTTGTCGGCTTATCATTTAAGCTAGCGTCTGCTCCATTTCATATGTGGGCACCTGATGTGTATGAGGGTGCACCAACACCTGTTGCGGCTTTCTTGAGTGTCGTGTCAAAAACAGCGGGGTTTGTGATTTTAATCAGAGTGATCATTACAATGTTTATCAACGCTCCATCTGGTGACGTAGATTCGCCAAGCATTATTTATCATATGAAGGATTATTTTGCCTTCTTAGCTGTTGTGACGATGATTGTCGGGAATACGGTGGCGCTAAAGCAACGTAATGTGAAACGATTGCTTGCGTATTCAAGCATTGCACATGCAGGGTACTTATTAGTGGCCTTTGCAACCTTTTCATACTTTATGTTTAGTACGATTTGGTTCTATTTGGTCGCCTATCTCTTTATGAATATTGGCGTATTTGCAATCCTTCAAGTGATTTCAGCGAAATCGGATTCAAGCGATATTAGCCAGTTTGCAGGGTTATACCGAAGATCACCGTTTGTCGCAATTTCACTGGGAATTCTCATTCTTTCCTTAGCAGGGATTCCTGGAACTGCAGGATTTATTGGTAAAATGAACATTTTCCTCGGTGCATTTATGACACAGCCTGCACATTATGTACTAGCAGCTATCATGATTGCGACAACCGTTGTTTCATATGTTTATTACTTTGGTATTTTTACTCAAATGTTTTTCAGACCTGCAGCAGATCAAAGTAAGGTTCAGCTACCACTTGGAGTGCTAATCGTTGTGATCTTAAGTGTTGTGGGGACGATTACCTTTGGTATTTTCCCTGGTATCGCTTTTGATTTCTTAACGCAAATCGATCATTTTGGCGATTTTATTCGTTAGAAAAGCGTGTGTTCAGGGGTAAATAGTTTAATTGTTGAAGTGAATATGTTTTAATTAAGAAGAAGGAGTTTTAGAGCTCCTTCTTTTCATTTTGCCAAGCACAGATGTACGTTTAGGAGTGAACATAAATGCTAGCAGGTTTTGGTTATCAAGCACTATTAAGTATCATTTCACATCTTATTTTCATTATCATTACATGGTGGGCATTGCAAAGCCTGAACATTGATAAATTTATCAGAGCAAATCATGTTATCCAAGCAAGAGTATTGCTAATTTTCCTTACGATCGTCATTGGATCAATGGTGAGTAACTTTTTCCTTGATTACTTAACATGGTCACAGCAATTGCCTAGTTTGTTTTGATTGGACAAGCCGATATTTCGGGTGATTTTGTAAAAATTGTTCCTATTATTAACCCAGGGATGTTGATTTGCACTCCAGGTGTGTGCTTTCCGCGGGGGAGGCTCCCGGACTGCCCCGCGGCATCCCGGGAGTGGTTCGCAGCGAATGGAATTAGATAACTTTTTTTCCCAATACAAACAAAGGGTTACTCCAAGCACAAAGACAAGATAATGCAAAAAACCACGAAAAATATTATGAAAAATGGACATTGATTGGCCATATTGTAAGAGGTCGGCTTAATCGTGTTTTACCTCTAAGAAAAGCTTCTAATCACATACATATGTATCTTTCTCAATAACAAATCTGATTAAATTGACTATAGTATAAGTAAACCCCTTTTTTACCAAGTATGTCCCATAGAGATATGGCAAAAATGTAAGTAAGGAGATGGAGTAACGTGAGTAAAAGGTGAATTCCAAAGTTAGTATGTCAGGTATTCATATTTTTACTTTGGTAAATTTAGACTATATCATTTTCTAGTTGTATAAAGTATGATATCTCTTTGTTGAATGCATTTTTACTTTATAAAAAAGTGGGTAAATAAATATCCTTTAAAAATTTTATTACTACCGTCAAAAATGAATTTGTAGTTACGAAAACCTATGTAGATGTATCTCTTTTTTTTCGGCGATTTAAATTTCCGACTATTTGTGAAAAGTTGACAAAAAACTTCAAAATCCAACAAGTTTCCCTTTATAAAAGAGGAAATCAGTGATAAGATAAAAGAAGTTTTGTATAATCTGACGGATTTATAGAAGAAATTACAACTGAAAAATGGAATCATTTCAAATAGAGACATTTGACTCATTAGTTGCATATACTGAGCAGTGTAGAAGAGATATCTTCTTAAACACCCTTGAGAAATGAATATACAAATCGCCATTAATCAAGATGATTGGGCGCCCAACCTACTCTTAGTTTTGGAACACCAATCATAATCAATGAATATGAATATAGAGAAAATGGACGCGGAGGGGAATACCTTGGAAAAAATCATCGTCCGTGGCGGTCAAAGGCTAAACGGCACTGTGAAAGTTGAAGGTGCAAAAAATGCCGTTTTGCCGGTTATCGCTGCATCCTTATTAGCGAGTGAAGGAAAGAGTGTAATTAATGAAGTACCTACGCTCTCCGATGTATATACGATAAATGAAGTATTGCGTTATTTAAATGCAGAAGTCTCATTTGAGAATAATCAAATCGTTGTTAATGCATCTAGAGAGTTGAAAACAGAAGCACCTTTTGAATATGTTCGAAAGATGAGAGCTTCCGTTCTTGTAATGGGATCGCTCTTAGCAAGAAACGGTCATGCTAAAATTGCATTACCTGGTGGATGTGCCATCGGTTCGCGACCAATTGATCAACATTTGAAAGGCTTTGAAGCAATGGGAGCCAAAGTAAAGGTTGGTAATGGTTATATTGATGCAAAAGTCGATGGTAGACTAAAAGGTGCCAAAGTATATCTAGATTTCCCAAGTGTAGGAGCAACTGAAAATATCATGATGGCTGCTACATTAGCGGAAGGAATCACAGTCCTAGAGAACGTAGCAAAGGAACCTGAAATTGTAGATTTAGCAAACTTCCTTAATGGAATGGGAGCTAAAGTTCGTGGTGCAGGTACTGGTACGATTCGAATTGAAGGTGTGCCAAAGTTATATGGAACACAGCACAATATTATTCCTGACCGAATTGAAGCAGGAACCTTTATGGTAGCTGCTGCAATTACAGGCGGTAATGTATTAGTTCGCGGAGCAGTTCCAGAACACCTTAGCTCTTTAATTGCCAAGATGGAAGAAATGGGCGTTGAGTTTGTCGAAGAAAATGATGGCTTACGTGTCATTGGCCCTGAGAATTTAAAGGCAATTGATATTAAAACAATGCCACACCCTGGTTTCCCAACAGATATGCAGTCACAAATGATGGCATTATTACTTCGTGCAAAAGGCACAAGTATGATTACAGAAACCGTATTTGAAAATAGATTCATGCATGTTGAAGAATTCCGCCGTATGAACGGAAATATCAAAATTGAAGGTCGCTCGGTCATTATTAATGGACCAACTGAGCTTCAAGGTGCAGAAGTTTCTGCAACAGATCTTCGTGCAGCTGCAGCATTAGTTCTTTCAGGTCTAGTTGCTGACGGTTACACAAGAGTAACAGAGCTTAAGCATTTAGATCGTGGATACGTAAATTTCCATGATAAGCTTGCAGCACTTGGTGCAGATATTGAGAGAGTAACTGAAGTCGTTGATTCAGAATCAAATGAAGAAATTAATATTAACATGTAGTGTAAAAAAGAGTCAGAGTTATTCACTCCGAGTGAAGACCTCTTACTCTTTTTTTTTGTGGATAAACAACATTTTTTGTGGATAAACTACCAGATATCCACAGTTTATCCACATTGTCCAAAAGATAACGCTTACTAAAATCTGAATACTTAAAAACCAGCAGTAGAGATACTTGCTGGATCCTACAGAGTGGTTAACAGTGAAACTCTTGTGTGCATATAATGCGGTAGTTGTGCATAATGGAATAAAGTTGTGCATAACTTCCTCAAAGATACTCATATCCACAACCTATCCACATTTTAACAAAGAAATAAAGAAAAATTTTTTAATGACTTTTGTTTTAGTACAAGTCGATTGGAACGGAAGGTGCGAGACTCCTGCGGGATGCGCAGGACAGATGAGACCCCGCAGGAGCTCGGCGACGATAGGTTCATCCCTGCACCAAGGAAAGATCGCACCTGGAGTGGAAATTGACTACTATGTTAGTTAGTAAAATAGTTTCCAAAAACAAGGAGGTATTAAAGTGGGGCTCTTTTCTATTTTTAAATCCACATGCTCTTTCTGTAAGAAAAAGAAATCAACTATGACAAAATATAAAGATGATCAAGGTGAAAAAATAAATGTCTGCTTACAATGTAAAGAATATGCCGAACGTCGGGCATTTAGAAGAATATAATTTTTTCAAATAAAGGAAACTAGTCATAAAAGGTTGTCCCACTCCATATGATTGAATATGCCTATTACACCTAATGTGTTTTAGTGCTTGAAAAAACAAATGGAGGCTCTGTGTTCATGAAAACATCTCTTAAACCATTCGTTGTAGTCTTTTCAATTTTATTCATTGTTACTCTAGTCATCCCTACACTTGTCGTCATTCCATTTTCTGAAAAGACAGATGGAGAACTTGCAGAAGCCAGGGAGCAACAAACAAACCCAAGCGAAACGCAAATAGCGTCAGAGTCAAGTATTGAAGTAGCGGTTCATCGCTCAAGTATCAATGCGGTGGAAAATGTTCCACTTGAGGAATATATCGTAGGCGTATTGGCCTCTGAGATGCCTGCTGACTTTGAACTTGAAGCATTGAAAGCACAGGCATTGGCAGCTCGAACATATATAGTCAGACATATGCTAAGTGGAAAAAATATTGGTACACCTGAAGGGGCAACAGTCACAGATACGGTTAATCATCAAGTCTACAAAAATAAAGAAGAATTAAAAAAACAATGGGGAAAAGATTATGATAAGAATATAAAGAAATTTACAGAAGCAGTTTACGCCACTCAAGGCCAAATCATTACATATGATGGTGC
The DNA here is from genome assembly GCF_900104555.1 of Litchfieldia salsa. Lineage (GTDB taxonomy): Bacteria > Bacillota > Bacilli > Bacillales > Bacillaceae_L > Litchfieldia > Litchfieldia salsa. Next base: position 105,999 of record NZ_FNJU01000004.1, on the reverse strand, counting down.
CCCAATTGATGCTTTATACTTTTCAACAAGCAATGGGTATACAGAGAATTCAGAGGACTATTGGCAAAGTGCTTATCCTTATTTAAAAAGTGTTGAGAGTACTTGGGATTTAAATTCGAAAAAATTCCATAATCAGGTCGTATTTAAAGTGAAGGAATTTGAACGAAGATTAGGGATAAGTATTGGTTCTGGTGACACTGTTGGTACAGTGAAGGAACGAACTGAATCAAATCGGATCAAAACGGTTGAAATAGGTGGGAAAGAATTCTCTGGTAAAGATGTTCGGACGGCATTGGACCTAAAGTCAACTGACTTTAAATTTGTTCGTAAAGGTGATGAAATCGTCATTACAACAAAAGGCTATGGTCATGGAGTTGGTATGAGCCAATATGGAGCAAATGGAATGGCTCAATCAGGAAGTGACTACAAAAAGATCCTCACATATTATTATCAAGGGATCGATATCTCTTCTTCAGATACATTTTTAACACAAATTACTGCTTCGAGAGAATAAATAGAATGAGAAAATGAAAAGCGGGTCCCTAGGGGCTCGTTTTTTGTTATGGCTCTAATTCTTTAATTTGGTGGAGCTCGTTGATTGGAACGGAAGGTATGTGACTCCTGCGGGATGCGCAGGAAGGATGAGACCCCACAGGAGCTTGGCGACGATAGGTTCATCCCTGCACCAAGGAAAGCACATACCTGGAGTGCAAATCAACCACTAGGTTTAATTAGTAACAACACATATTTTTTTTATTGGAAATGATTGACACTAAAACTAAAAGGATATATAGTTAATTACATAAGTAACTAACCACTTAAGTAGGTGACAGGATGGATTCTAATTTAAAAGAAGATAAGCCGATCTTTCAACAAATCGCAGAGAAAGTGGAGTCAAGCATTTTGGATGGCTCCATACAAGAAGGAGATCGGGTACCTTCTACAAATGAATTTGCAAAATACTATCAAATCAACCCAGCAACCGCAGCAAAAGGAATCAATCAATTAGTCGACCAAGAAATACTCTATAAAAAGAGAGGGATTGGCATGTTTGTAGCTGAAGGAGCGAGAACGATAATTATGAATAAAAGAAAAAATGATTTTTACCAAGATTATATTGTTCCTTTGAAAAATGAGGCGGCGAAGCTTGGGATATCAGTTGAAGACTTATCTAAGCTAATAGAAAAGGGGGATAAGTGATGAGTATTTTGATTTCTAATGTAACGAAGAATTATGGAGCAAAGCATGCACTAAGGGGAATGAATCTAACGATTGAAAATGACAAAATTTATGGGTTGCTCGGCAGAAATGGTGCAGGAAAAACCACTTTGATGAAGCTTGTTGCAGGACACGATCTACCGTCAAATGGACAGATTACAATTAATGGGAAGAACCCATTTAATAATAGAGAGGCCCTAAAGGATATTTGCTATATAAGTGAAAGTAATAATTTTAAAAAGCGTCTTAAAATAAAAGAAGTATTAAAGATTTCATCTTTATTTTATCCAAACTGGTCAAATGAAACAGCGCTCCGTTTATTAGAGGTGTTTCAACTAGATTTAAAGATGAATACCAAGGGGCTGTCAAAAGGGATGGAGTCAGCTCTTGGGATTACGATTGGACTTGCGAGTCGAGCAAAACTGACGATTTTTGATGAACCGTATATTGGACTTGATGCATCTGCACGATATAAGTTTTATGACTTAATCCTTGAAGAATTTGAAGAATATCCAAGAACCTTTGTCTTATCAACACATTTAATCGATGAAGTAAGTAACTTGTTCGAAGAAGTGATTTTAATGAGAAGTGGAGAATTGTTGCTTCATGAACAAACTGAGGAAATGGTAGAGAATAGTATGATCGTTAGTGGAAACCGAGAAAAGGTAGATTCGTTTATTTCTGGGAAAAATGTGCTTCATGAATCAACACTTGTAGGAAGTAAAACGGTCATTTTATATGGAGAAAAAATGGATCTTCGTGAAGCGAAAAATGCTGGTATAGAAGCTGAACGATGTAATATTCAACAATTAATGGTTCACTTAACTGAGGAACAAGGGGGGAAGATGTATGTCTAAGGATCTCAAAGCCATTCTTTATTATTTTGCGGTAGACTTTCGCTTTAGTTTGATTGTATTTTGGTCGATTTTACTTGCAAGTATGGTTACCTTATTTATGATAGGAAATTCATTTGAAGGAACGAAGATCTTATTCTCATCAGGTTTTTCGGTTTATATTTATTGTGCGATATCTGGTTTTTTAATCACGAAGGAAACCTTTCCGTATTGTGTGAAACTAGGTTCTACTCGTAATAACTATTTTCTTGGAGCAATCTTGTTTAATATCCTGCTAGCGTTATTCATGGCTATAATCCATCTATCTGCGCTTTCTCTTTTTAAATGGTTTGTTGAGTTAAGTCAGATGGAGAATATGTCGATTATTCTTACAGTTGAAAAGGAAACGTTGTTAGCAACCTTAGGTGGTCAACTTCTCCTGGATACAGTGATTGGTTTTGTGTTACTATCTGTTGGCTTTCTACTTAGCTCTGCCTTCTATCGATTAGGGATGGTTGGTGGAATAGTAGGTATCGCATTATTAGGAATTGTGTTAATTTTGCCAGCAACCCGCAATTGGTTAATAGATTTCTTTTTGACAGCAGGAACGGGTGACCTTCAAATAAACTATATAGCGTTGATCTTGGTAGCATTAGTTGCAATGATTCCTAATTGGCTGTTATTAAAAAATGCACCTACCACACCTGGTGTAACTAGATAATAAAAATCCGCACCTCCATTTGAAAAAGATGGGGGTGTTTTTTTATAAAATTGAGGAAGTGTGTAAAAACATACTAGTTTAAAATGAGCGGAAGTCCGTGAGACTCCTGCGGGATGTGCAGGTCAGATGAGACCCCACAGGAGCTTGGCGACGAGGAGGCTCATCGCCTGCCCCGCGGACGCGAACGGACTGTAGCGAATGGTAACCAGTGTTAAAATTGAGCCTTAAGTTTAATTAAATGTACCACGTAAAACAGTACCCTAATTTTATTAAATTCACCTTTTTTCTAAAACAATGAATAAAAATAAACCCTTTGTCGAAAAATAATCTAAAAAAAAATGATCGCTCATGTATATAATCTCTTTATTCTGTTCAGAATGATTGCAGAGGTGATGAACATGAGAGAGGAAGAAACTAAACGTACTTCTCCAAAGTCAAATGGTAATCAATTTTTTAAGAAACGTTGGGTATTCCCAGCAATCTACTTAGCGAGTGCAGCAATTATTTTAACGGCGGTGTTATGGTTCCAAGGAAACAACAACGACAATCTTGCAGACTCTGATAAATTCGGATACGATGAATCAGATGTTCTGACTTCAGACAAAGGTCAAGATAGTGTCGTTGTAAACCGTCCGGCAGAGAATTTTGTAATGCCAGTTTTAAATCAAGATGTTGTTGAGATTCAAAAGCAATTCTACGATGTGAATGGATCTGCTGAAGAACAAGAAGCAGCACTTGTTTTCTACGATAATTCGTATACAGAGAACAAGGGAATTGACATTGTTGCGAAAGATGGAAGTGTTTTTGATGTTACTGCTTCTCTAAATGGAACAGTAACAAGATCTGAAAAAGATCCTACATTAGGAAATGTTGTTGAAATTGAACATGCTGAAGGTGTTGTTACAGTTTATCAAGCATTATCAGATGTTCAAGTAAAGCAAGGGGATCAAGTTCAAACAGGTCAAGTAATCGCAAAATCTGGTAAAAATCTATTAAACAAAGAAGCTGATTCATATGTTCACTTTGAAATCCGTAACAACGGTGTAGCAGTGAACCCAATTGATTTCTTTGGTAAGCCAATGACTTCACTTGAGGAAGAAGCTCCAGCACAAGATAAAGAGCAACCAGCACAGGATAAAGAAGAGCCTGCTCAAGATAAAGAAGAACCAGCTGCAGAAGAAGGAACTGAAGAAGAAGCTCCTGCTGATGAAGAGGGTTCTGGTCAAGAAGAGAAAGCTCCAGCTGATGACGAAAATGCAGATGATGCAACTGATGCAACTAATTCATCTGACGCAACAATCGGAATGGCAAAAGCATAATCTTCTAGATTCTCGATTCACAATAGTAAAGAGAGAGGTAGTCCAAATGGACCGCCTCTCTTCTTTTATTTGTGGGAAACATATAAATGAATCCGACTTAAAGTATTTGGACAAAAAATGGTCAGAGAACTGAGTTTGCCTAATAGGAAGCTTCTATTAGACAAAACTCCTGATTAGAGAGCAG
>NZ_FNJU01000004.1:46579-101425 GCF_900104555.1 Litchfieldia salsa | reverse complement strand
ATGGTCAGAGAGCTAAGTTTGTCCAATAAAAGTCTCTAATCACACAAAGCTTCTGGTCAATCATGGTGTTGATCACTTCGAGCTCGCGTCCCGAGGAGGTGGGCGCCTCTTATGCAAATAATTTATGATGCTCTTCATTTGGTAGGGGTAGTCGTATTTCTACGGTTGTTCCTACATTCTCTATACTGTCAAAATGAATTGTTCCTTTGTGTGCTTCAATAATGCGGAAGCTCACCATTAGTCCTAATCCAGTCCCTTTTTCCTTCAACGTATAGAAAGGCTCACCTAGTCTTGGGATAATTTCCGCTGGTATGCCAATGCCAGTATCTTTAATCCGAATCACGATATGGGTATGGTCAAGTTGATCAAGCTCGATCGTAAGAACACCTCCACAAGTCATTGCCTCAAACGAATTTTTAATCAAGTTAATTAATACTTGCTTTAATTGGTTTACATCACAATACACATTTGTAGTTGAGGTTTTAATATCAACAATAAGTTCAACATTATGGAGCAGTGACTGCGGTCCAGCAAATAAACTAATAGAGTGAATAAGTAGCTTTAAATCATAGATTTCATATTTTACAGCTTGTGGTTTCGCCACAACCATGAATTCATTTGTAATAGATTCTATACGATCTAGTTCGCTTAGCATGATATTAATAAAAGTCTGGTTCATTGGAGCAACACTTGAGCCTAATAGTTGTGTGAATCCTTTTAAAGTCGTAAGTGGGTTGCGTATTTCATGGGCAAGTCCTGCAGCTAGCTCACCAACGACCGCAAGCTTTTCTGATTTCTGCAAAAGCTCCTCAGCCTTTTTTAATGAAGTAATATCTAATGTTGAACCAATGACCTCAACGACCTTTCCATTGCGCTTCAGCGGTTTGTAAGTAACAAAAAGAATCAGGTTATTGAGTTCGATTTCATAAGACACATCCTCACCATTCCAGGCACGAGCATTGAATGGCTTAACTTGTTCGGCTATCTCTGGAGCAAAAACTTCTGTAGTAAGCTTCCCAACCACTTGTTCAGGTGTTAACCCCAACGCCTTAAGTAGCTTCCCTTCACATAGTGTGAAAAGATAACCTGAATTCACTTCTTTAAATTTGAAAAGAATCCCCTGTTGTCTTTTTACCAGTTCAATCCACTCTTGTTCAACCGCTCTAATTTTTTCTTCATTTAGAACTTGTTTCGTCACGTTTCTAGACACAATTACCGTATGAGAATGTCCGATACCCTCACGATTGACAGGGAAAGAGCTGTGTCTAATAAAGATTTTTTCCCCGTCCTTTTGCTGCGCGATTATTGGGGAATCTGATAGCGTTTTCCCATTCTGTATTTCGGCAAGCATCTTTTCAAAGGCATAGATATATTTAGGAAGTGCATCCTTAAGGCTAACGCCCACTACATCACTTTTTTTAAGATTGAAAACGGAAGTAAAACAATCATTCACCCGAACGATTTTCTTATTCTGATCGATAATCATGATGCTATCAGGAGTATTAAGGAAGACAGACTCTAATAAACCATTGGTAACTCTAAGGTTTGTTTCAGCCTCTGACTTTTGTCTGAAAGAAAGCAGTAGCTTGGAAAAATAAAAAAACTTGAATATATAAGCGTATCCTATTGCTTTAAAAATATGAGCGATTAGTATATTGATATCTGTGATACTAGTAAATTGAGTAATCATTATTTCGCATATAAAGAGATAGCTGAAGGCTAAAAGTAAGTCTAAATCAGTTGACTTTTTTGTTTTTAAATAATTGTTTGAAGCTAAAAAAATACAAATTAATAAAATTGAACTGATAAATAGTTCAAGTATATTCTTTAAGAGTGTTGGTGATTCGTTCTCGATCAGGAGTGGTAACTGATGTTCAAATTTAAAAATAATGAATGAGATAAAAAAAGTGTAAAAGAGAGTAACAGCAATAAATATCTTCCGGTTATGTACAGTTGATTCACGATTTTTAAAAGTAAAAAGAAAAAATAAAGAAAATGTAGCAGTTAATCGGGCGGCAATCCAAAACCATATTGTCTTTTCGCTCGAAGCTTCTGTGATAAAGTGAGGCATTCCTGGATAGGTCAAAATGTGTAATAAATCTAAGAACCCAACAGCAAAAAAGATGGAGGGAATCCAAAGTGTATGAATCGTTTTCGAATGATTATATGCATGCCAACCATAAGAACAGATGGAGAAACAGGCAAAAATACTAAATAACTCAAGGATAGTATGAATAGAAAAATGGTTCAGCCCTTGGTAACCCTCTGGTGCTGGGACGAAGAACAAATTGATTAAAATCACCAATACAACTGCCAAAAAGATATGAATGATTACTTCGGAGAACTTATTTGTGTGATTAATAGTCATCGATGCTACCCTTTCTCAGTAAGTTAGATGCTAGGCAATTAATAAATTCGACATGATTGTTAATAATCCTTTAAATTCTCTGAAAATAAAACAGAATTTCACGTGAACTAATTGGATGTGGGTATGCTTATTACTCATTAAACAACAAAGGGGCATAAGTATGGAAATGATTAATTGTAAAAAGTCCTTCATCGAGTTGATAAAGGACAAAATCTAGTATGCTAAATAAGAAAGATGAAAGACAAAAGTAGGTGGGGCTGGTGTTAAAATGTCTTTCATCAAGCCGAAATAGAGGTGCGAACCCTAAGAATCCTAGCCCGGGACAAAATCTATCCCGCGGGTGGTGCCAGGCACCGCCTATTCCCCTCTTATAACTTTAACCCCGTCCGACTCTTAAATCTTCTTAATAGGATATGGCTTTCAACTCTTGTAATGCCTTCTAGGCTGTATAATTCCTCATTTATAAAAGATTCTAGTTTTGAAAAGTCTTCGACAAGGACATGCATATGGAGCGTGCTTGGTCCTGTCATTTGGTAACAGCTTGCGACTTGGGGGTTGTTGGCCAAGGCTTCTGCTACTGCAACAAGTGAGGCTGGTTCACAATCTACCTCAAAGAACGCGGAGACGCCTTTGCCGAGTTTCTCAGAATTAATAACGACAGAAAACTTCTCGATTACACCGTTGTCCATCAGCTGATTAACCCTCTCACGAATGGACACTCTTGATAAACCTAATTCTTTTCCAATATCCACATATGACATTCGGCCATTTTCAGTTAGTAATTGTAATATTTTTTTATCCGTATCATCCAGTCTCATCCGACTCACCACTTTATTATGTAATCATGAACCTATCTTATCGTACATGATCAATGAGAATCAACATGAACATGATCAGGCTGTTCACATTGTTGTTCTCCACATACCCGAAATAAGATATTTTCATAATTTACTAAATTTGTGGAAATATACTGTCTACTCGGGTTATAATCTATTTTGAGAAACGATGTTACGTTTGTTAGTCATAAAAGAATAATCGCTTTACAAATGAATAAATACATAGTCAATAAAATACAATGTGGAGGTAGTATGAATGAAAATGGATTACTTAAATCACCCTTACTCATCTCAACGGATGACAACTTTTGCGAAGAATGGAATGGTCGCAACTTCACAGCCATTAGCTGCTCAAGCAGGACTTGATATTATGAAAAAAGGTGGAAATGCGATTGATGCAGCAATTGCAACAGCGGCAGCATTAACGGTTGTTGAGCCAACATCAAATGGTATTGGTGGAGATGCATTTGCTTTAGTATGGGTAAAAGGTGAATTGCATGGCCTAAATTCAAGTGGTCCATCCCCGAAAAATATCTCGATTGAAGCAATAAAGGAACGTGGTCATGAATCTATGCCAAAGTTCGGTCTGATTCCGGTAACCGTTCCTGGAATTCCAGCAGCATGGGCTGCGTTATCAAAACGTTTTGGAAAACTTCCTCTAACAGAGGTGTTGCAGCCAGCAATTGAGTATGCTGAAAAAGGGTATCCGGTTTCACCAACATTAGGTAAGTTCTGGAAAGGTGCATACAATGCTTATAAGAAGCTATGCACTGGTGATGAGTATCAAGGATGGTTTGATACATTTGCACCAGACGGACGTCCACCAGAGATTGGTGAAATGTGGAGTTCAGAAGGTCATGCGAGCACCCTACGTGCGATTGCCGAAACAAATGCTGAAAGCTTTTACCGAGGCGAGTTAGCTGAGAAGATTTCTGCTTTTTCTAAGGAACATAACGGGTTTATTACTGCTGAAGATTTAGCTGCTTATGAGCCAGAATGGGTGGATCCGATTTCAGTGAACTATCGTGGCTATGATGTGTGGGAAATTCCGCCGAATGGTCAAGGGCTAGTTGCCTTGATGGCACTGAATACGTTAAAAGGGTTCGAATTGAATGAGAAAGAATCAGTTGATACGTACCACAAACAAATCGAAGCGATGAAGCTAGCATTTGCCGATGGAAAAAAATATATTACAGATCCAAAAGAAATGTCGACGTCTGTAGCCCAACTTTTATCAGAAGAATTTGCTGAGCAAAGACGTAGTTTAATAGGTGATGAAGCAGTGACACCAGAGCCAGGAACGCCTCCAAGTGGTGGGACGGTTTACTTAGCGACTGCTGATTCAGAAGGAAATATGGTTTCGTTTATCCAAAGTAACTATATGGGCTTTGGTTCTGGGGTTGTTGTTCCTGGAACTGGAATTGGCTTACAAAACCGAGGACATGACTTCTCGCTCGATCCTACACATGAGAATGCATTAAAGCCTGGTAAAAAGACCTATCATACGATTATTCCAGGATTTTTAACGAAAGACGGAGAAGCTGTTGGACCATTTGGCGTAATGGGTGGTTATATGCAGCCACAAGGTCATGCACAGGTTGTCATGAATACAGTTGACTTCCATATGAATCCGCAAGCGGCACTTGATGCGGCTAGATGGCAGTGGGTGGAAGGGAAGAAGATTCAAGTGGAGCATAGCTTCCCACAGCATATCGCGCAAGCATTGGCCCGTAAAGGACACCAAATTGAGGTATCCCTAGATAGTGGCGGCTTTGGTCGTGGACAAATCATTTGGAGAAATCCTGAAACAGGTGTACTATCAGGTGGAACAGAATCAAGAACTGATGGATCAGTTGCTTCTTGGTAAAATAAGTGAAGTGATGAGGGGTCGCTCTCAGGTAGAAAAGGATTGATTTTATGAAACAGTACCATTTGTTTTTGGCTTTTTTTCGAGTAGGAATCTTGGGGTATGGAGGAGGCCCGTCCTCAATTCCTCTTGTTCATAAGGAAGTCGTTGAAAAATATAGCTGGATGGATAATGATGAATTTTCAGATGTGTTAGCTCTTGGCAATACATTACCAGGGCCGATTGCGACGAAAATGGCTGGTTATATTGGCTACCGTGTCGGTGGAATTCTAGGGATGATTAATGCTATTGTGGCAACCATCGTTCCAACCATTATATTAATGATTATCCTCTTAACATCATTAGCATCATTCAAGGATTTGGCATGGGTAGGTGGGATGACCAAGGCGGTTGTTCCGGTTGTAGGTGTGATGCTAGCAGTTTTAACATGGCAATTCATTGATAATGCCAAAAAAGGGTTAGGCTGGTTAAAAGCGGTGATTCTAGGTGTGGCGAGTTTAGTGTTATTGCAGGTTTTTCATGTGCATCCAGGAATCTTAATTGCCGTTCTTTTAATAGCCGCACTTGTGCAAAAGGATAAAAAAGAAGAACCGGAGAAGAAAGGAGGAACTGCGTAATGATCTATTGGCAGCTATTTCTCGCATTCTTTCTTCCAGGTATTTTAGGGTATGGTGGAGGACCGGCGTCGATTCCACTTGTTGAAAATGAAGTCGTGGGTACTTATGGTTGGTTGACTGTTAATGAATTTAGTGAGGTGCTTGCAATCGGTAATGCTCTTCCAGGACCGATCGCGACAAAAATGGCAGGGTATATCGGCTTTCAAGAGGCTGGTGTATTAGGTGCTATTGTGGCAACCTTTGCAACTGTTGCACCTTCACTTATACTAATGATTGGATTATTAGGTCTTTTATATAAGTTTAAGGATTCGCCAAAGGTAAAGCGAATGACCAATTACATACGTCCGACAATTGGGGTTTTACTTGGGGTAATGGCTTATAACTTCTTTGCTGAATCATATGCTGGAGCTGGGGTCTATCAAACTATTTTCTTAGTGGTAGCAAGTTATTTATTAATGGAAAAATGGAAGGTACATCCGGCCTATGTGATTGTAGGGGCATTAGTATATGGAGCGGTTTTTTTAGCATAAATGACAGTAGAAAAAATGGTCAGATTCCTATAGGGGTCTGACCTGAATACTATTTTCTCAGGAAAGAAGGTGTGCATATTGAAGAAATTATTATTAACGGGCTTTGTTCCATTCTTGGACAATCCTATTAATCCGACAGAGGAAATTGTCAAAGCGTTAGAAGGGCAAGAAATTGGGAATTATGAAGTAGTGGGTCGTATTTTACCAGTCGATTTCTCAGAGTCAGCGGTTCAATTGGAGACGTATATGGATGAAGTGAAACCAGATGTTGTGATGTCTCTTGGCCTTGCAGCTGGGCGGACGAAGATTACACCTGAGCGAATCGCGATTAATTGCCGTGATGGTGCTGAGGATAATCAAGGTGTGAAGCTTCAGGACGCACTGATTGACGAAGATGGACCAGCAGGCTATTTTTCAAGCTTACCTATACGTAAATTCGTGGATACATTAAATGAATCAGGGTTTCCGGCAACGATTTCTAATACCGCTGGAACATACCTTTGCAATAATGTGATGTATGCTGCATTGCAGAAAATTGAGAGAGAAAACTTAGCGATGAAAGCAGGCTTCGTTCATATTCCAGCATCCCACAGGTTAGCAGTTCAGAATCCGAAATTACCAAGCTGGTCAAGTCGGGATTTGGAAGAAGCGGTTGTTGAGATGATTAAGGTGCTAGATTAATTTTAGAATAGAATAGATTAGGAGGAATGTTCATGACATTTTCAATTGTTGGTTTTGATCCGGAAACAAAGGAGTTAGGAATTGCTGTACAATCAAAGTTCTTAGGTGTAGGCGCGGTCGTTCCTTGGGCAAAAGCGGGTGTGGGGGCAGTGGCGACACAATCTTATGCAAACACGACTTATGGACCTAATGGCCTTGAATTAATGGCTGGTGGAAAATGTGCACAAGAAACGGTAGATCAGCTTGTGAGTGAGGATGAGGATCGTGATTTTAGACAGGTAGGGATTGTTGATGGGAATGGGAATGCAGCAACCTTTACTGGCTCAAAGTGCTATGACTGGGCAGGTGGAATTACAGGGAAGAATTATGCTGCACAAGGAAACATTCTTGTTGGAGAGGAAACTGTACTAGCAATGGGTCGTACGTTTGAGCAAACACAAGGCTCATTAGCAGAGCGGTTGCTGAAAGCACTGGACGCTGGCCAAGAAGCGGGTGGAGATAGCCGTGGCATGCAATCAGCTTCCTTACTTGTTGTAAAAGAAAAAGGCGGGTACGCTGGCTATAATGATCGTTTCATTGACGTGCGTGTCGACGACCATCCTGATCCGATTAAAGAATTGATTCGAGTCTATGAACTACAGCAGCTATACTTTGCACCACCAAGACAAGAAAACATTGTCGACATTACGGGTGAAGTTAAGTCTGAATTAGCAGAGCAACTTAAAAGACTTGGTTACTTGAATGAGGAGTCAGAAGAAGCACTTTATGCAGCGTTAACAACCTATATCCACACCGAAAATTTCGAGGCGCGTGAGCTTGAAAAGGGTAAGTTAGATAAGGATCTTTTGACATATATGAAAAAACAATAAGAGCGGGGAGAGTGTGAAATCATAGTGGATTTCATACTCTTTTTTTGTGTGCGGGCGGGCGAGTGATGAAAGACAAAATCCGGATGAGTATTGGGAAAAAGTCTTTCATGAGGCTGATGAAGGACAAAATTGAATAGTTCAGTAGAAAAAAGTCTTTCATGAGGCTGATGAAGGACAAAATTGAATAGTTCAGTAGGAAAAAGTCTTTCATGAGGCTGATGAAAGACAAAATGGATGAGTTCAATAGGAAAAAGTCTTTCATGAGGCCGATGAAAGACAAAATCGAATAGTTCAACAAGAAAAAGTCTTTCATAAAGCCGATGAAGGACAAAATCAATTAGTTCAAAAGAAAAAAGTCTTTCATAAACCGCCTGCGGGACAGATTAAGTCCCGCATTTGGTGCCTGGCACCGAGAGAGGTGGCACCGAGAGAGGGTCTTAACCCTTGATACGACGGGGGTCTGATGTGTGTATAAGCCTCTAGATGTATTTTTGTTATTTTATTGTAAAAATAGAGATTTTATCCAATTATTGCTATATAATCACATCTTGGATAGAGCAAAAAATTTCGAGTAGGTTTAGCACATATAAGGGGGAAGACGGTTTGAGTTTAATAAGGTTTATTGTCCAGAGAAAGATACTTGTTGGGTTAATGGTTGTGTTAGTGGTGTTTGTTGGAAGCTTTGCAATGATGAGATTAGATAAGGAACTTTTTCCAGGACTTGAGTTTGATGGAGCATACGTCGAAATTGATGCAGGTGATATGCAGGCCGTAGAAGTGGAACGAACGATTACGACACCGCTAGAACAAAGCATTCAAGCGATGGATGGAATTGAGAGTATAAACAGTACAACATATATTGGTTCAACTTCGATCCAGGTTGCGTTTGAGCGTGGACGTGGGGAGGAGTTGTTCAAGGAACTAGAATCAATTGTTAATACTTCAACCGCTGATATGTCAGGGATTAAGGATGTCCTAGCTGGCAGAGTTGGAATGAATGCGAGTTATGAATTCTTTATGGATGTAACAGGGGAAGATATGGATCAGATTACTAGTTTCGCGAAAAACACGCTAGAGCCGAGACTAGAGGAGCTGCCAGAAGTGCGAGATGTTTCACTTGGTGGCATTCAAGAATATGAGATAAGCATTGCTTTTGACCGTGAAAAAGTAGTGGAAAATGGGCTAGACGTTACACAGGTTATTGGCCTGATTCAACAGAGTAATACCGAAGCAACTTTAGGTGAATTAAGTGGAGAAAATGACTCACCTACGATTCGCTGGAACACGAAGTTGGAAGAAATAGAACAAGTAAAAGCAATTAAAGTTCCTACTCAAACGGGGTTTATTGCTCTTGATGAAGTGGCAAATGTGACATTAGAGCCAGTAGAAAGTTCATCATTTGTTTGGAAAAATGGATCCAAGGATTTCATTTTTGTCCAAATTGGGCGAGTGTCAGATGTGACTCAAATTGAAATGGCAGCTGCTATTCGTGAAGAGCTTAAAAACATTAAGGATGAAGGTCTAGTTGAGGGCTTTGAACTGAATGAAATGGTTGCACAAGCGGATTATGTTCAGGAGTCAATTGATGGAGTCGCTAGTAATATTTTAATAGGAGGAATAATTGCCGTTATCATTCTTCTCCTATTTTTACGAAATGTAAGAGCGACATTAATCGTTGGATTATCGATCCCAACGTCAGTCCTTTTAACATTTGCAATGATGTGGTTGTTTGACTATAGCTTCAATATTTTAACATTAGTAGGGCTAGGGTTAGGGATTGGGATGATGGTCGATTCCTCAATTGTTATCTTAGAATCTATTTATCGCAAAAAAGAACAAGGGTTAAAGAGCTTGGAGGCAGTTGTTGAAGGAACAAGGGAAGTCGCAACAGCCGTTATTTCATCGATGCTTACGACCATTGTTGTGTTTCTACCGATTGGATTAATTGGTGGAGAAATGGGTCAATTCATGATCATTTTATCGATGGTTGTTGCGATTACATTAATTAGCTCAGTCATTGTCTCCTTTACAGTCATTCCATCTCTTTCTGAAAAGTTTTTAAGGTTCAAAGCACCTAAAAAGCAAAAGGAAGATGGACGTTTAATGCGTGTTTATAGTAAGGTCGTAGGCTGGACGGTAAAGAAAAAGCGTTATAGCTTAGCTATTGTTGCGGCATTTTTCATCATGTTTGCTGGATCACTTGCATTGATTACAAAAATACCAATGTCAATTATGCCAGATGTTTTTAATCGCTATAATGAAATCCTTTTAGATGTGGAATCAGGCCTTTCTTTAGAGGATAAAGAAAAGCTAGTTCAAGATATCAATAGCACGCTTTCATCAATTGAAGATGTTGAATCAAGCTATGTGATGGATAATGGGAGTATGCTGTATACGATCGTGAATATGACAAAAGGCGACGACATCACGAGAGAACAAAAGGAAATCAATGAAGAAATCATGAGTTCATTAAGAGAGCTTGCAGAAACGACGCCGATTGAAAATGTAGCAAGTGCAATGACAGGTGGAGGCGGATCTCCTGTTCAAGTGAATATTAAGGGTGAGAGCTTTGAAGAATTAACGGTAATCGCAGACGATTTTATCACAGAGCTGGAAGAGATTGATGGAATCGTAGGTGTGAAGAATACAATTGAACGAACGTCTATCGAGCAAGTGATTGAGTTAAAGACAGAAGCAATTGAAGATGCTGGATTAACCGACATGCAATTGAAGCAATATATTGAACAGTCATTTTTACAGATGCCAGTAGGAGAAGTAGCGTCTGAAGAAGAAACACTTCCTCTTATTGTAAAATGGGACGGTGCTGTTAAAACACAGTCAGATTTATTGGACGTTGAAATTCCAACAAAATCTGGTATGCAGGAGCTTTCTACTTTTATCAGCTTAAAAAATACAAATACACCTAATGAGATTACACATACAGATGGGGAGCGTTTCATCTCGATTTCTGCAGATATTGAAGACAAAGACTTAGGAAGCATTAACCGTGAAGTTCAAAAGCTAATTGAGGAATTTGAATCACCGGCTGGTTATAGTGTGGCAGTCGCTGGGGATTTAGAGCAGCAGCAAGAATTAATGCAGGAAATGATTTTCGTCCTAGCAATTGCGATTTTCCTCGTGTACTTGGTTATGGCTGTTCAATTTAATCATTTAATACATCCGATTGTTGTCATGTCCGTTATTCCAATGACCATTGTCGGTGTGATCTTAGGGTTATTCTTAACACAGCGTGAATTAAGTATTATGTCAGGGATGGGTATCGTGATGCTAATTGGAATCGTGTTAAACAATGCGATTCTTCTTATCGATCGAACCAATCAGCTTCGCAGGGAAGGATTCTCGATTGAAGACGCGCTCGTAGAAGCAGGGATCAACCGGATTCGCCCAATCTTCATGACCACTTTAACGACGGTCGGGGGAATGCTTCCGCTAGCACTAGCAACAGGAACATCAGGAAATTACCAAGCACCAATGGCAACCGTCATTATCTCAGGCTTACTATTTGCAACCTTTATTACACTCTTACTTATTCCAGCAGTGTATCGCCTGTTATCTTCTTCTGGTAAAAAGAAAGGGCAAAAGAAAAAGAAAGAAGACGAACTTGAACAAACAGAAGCGGCGAGTTAAGGATAGAATTGAATTATCCCACTTTTTTGGTGCCAGGCACCTAAAGTGGGACTTTTTTTGTCCCGGACATGGGTGTTTAGGGCCGTAGGGGATTATGGGGGGAATGCTTTCATCGGGGATGATGAAAGACAAAATCTGAGCGGACTAGGGAAGAAAAGTCTTTCATGAGAGTGATGAAGGACAAAATTGAATGGGATAAGAAGAAAAAGTCTTTCAGGAGGCTGATGAAAGACAAAATTGAGTGGAGTAAGAAGAAAAAGTCTTTCATGAGGGCGATGAAGGACAAAATCGAATAGATTAAAAGAAAAAAGTCTTTCATCAATCTATTAAAAGCAAATCGACTATTCCAACAAGACAAATCGTTAATCAAAATTAGCCTGTGGGACATTTAATGTCCCTCGATTGGTGCCTGGCACCAAAAATGCAAGAATTGTAGAAATTTATGGAAATTTTATGTGTCCAATAGTATTGACGAGTTGAAAGATTCAACGCATAATAAGATTATTGAATTTTATAAAAATTTACCAAATGTTCACAAAATTTTTTTGAGAGGTTATGACAACGCTTTCAACCAATGGTAAGTGACATGAAACTCAATCAATAATGACTCAAAACAACTAAAGGAGGTAATTCCCCAGGTGATACCCTTTATTATTATTCTACTAGTAGCTGGTGTGAGTCTATTTGCAGCATTCAAGAAAAAGCGCCCGATCCTCCTTGCAGTACCGTTTCTATCAATCTTTCTATACTTCGTTGTTGAAGTCATCATGTTTCCTGCACCCATTCTTGACACAATTAAATTCATATTTAACTTAAGATAAATGTGAAAAAGAAAGTAAAGGTGGTGATCGTTACAACAATTTCCCGCGTATATTCGTCCAAACCCTGTATCTAAATAAGCAATTACACTGTGGAGGTGGCCTTGATTGAAGAAAATTGAGAAGAAAGTAGCAGATTCTTATTTTCGTGAGAGAACTAGAAATATTGTTATTTATTTAATCATTTGGTTTATTGTATCATTTGGAGTTGTCTTTTTTGCAGAAGGCTTAAGTTCTATAACGTTTAATGGCTTTCCATTCCATTACTTTATGGGCGCTCAAGGGGCTGTAGTGACATTCATTGTTTTACTTTTCATTAATGCAAAGCTTAGCGATAAAATTGATCAGAAATATGGAATTGATGAAAGTAAGAATGAACAAATTAGCTCTGGTAAGGTGTTTGATCATTGAGGGTTATTTTTAAAAAACGTCAGTTAAAAACGAAATTATCATTTATTTATAAAAAGTAATGAATGAACATTCAATCACCACGTATAAAAGGGGGATAACATGGATACACAATTTTTGGTCTCATTATCTATTATTTTAGCTACATTTGCTTTATACATTGGGATTGCGGTTTATAATAAAGCAAAAGCTACGTCAGATTTCTATGTAGCCAGTCGTGGGGTTCCACCAATTTTTAACGGAATGGCCATTGGGGCTGACTGGATGAGTGCGGCTTCCTTTATTGGGATGGCAGGGACAATCATGTTGCTTGGATATGATGGACTTGCATATATTATGGGGTGGACAGGTGGTTATCTCCTTTTAACATTCCTATTGGCGCCACAGCTGAGAAAGTACGGTCGTTATACGGTTCCTGAATTTATTGGAGATCGTTATAACAGTCATACTGCCCGGATTATTGCGGCAATCTGTACGATCATTATCAGTTTTACATACTCCATCGGCCAATTATCTGGATCAGGGGTTGTAATCGGTCGTCTTTTTGAAATCGATGCGAAGCTTGGAACAATGATTGGGGTAGTTCTTATTGCCTTCTATGCAGCGTTCGGTGGAATGAAAGGGATTACATGGACGCAAGTAGCTCAATACATTATTTTAATTATTGCCTACTTAATCCCCGTTATATTCATGTCACTTCAAATCACAAATAACCCAGCTCCTTGGTTATCTTATGGAAAAATTGTTGGGGAAATGGGTGAGCTTGATCGACAGCTCGGAATATCGGAGTACTTTGCACCATTTACGAATGGAACAAAGTGGCAGTTTCTAGCACTGATGTTTACGTTGATGGCAGGTACTGCTGGACTTCCACACGTAATTGTTCGTTTCTACACAGTATCTACGATGAAAGCGGCTCGTTGGTCAGGGGCTTGGGCGCTATTATTCATTGGTTTACTATACTTATCAGCACCGGCTTATGCTGCGTTTTCACGTTTTATTTTAATGAAAAATGTCGTTGGACAGAAGATTTCAGAGCTACCTGCATGGACGACTACTTGGGTCAATACTGGGAAACTATCAGTTGCAGATACAAATGGGGATGGAATCCTGCAATGGCAAGAGCTAACAATCTCAAATGACATTGTGGTTATGGCAACACCGGAAATTGCGAACTTAGGCGTGTTTGTTATCGGTTTGGTTGCAGCTGGAGCGATGGCGGCGGCATTATCAACAGCGGGTGGATTAATGCTTGCGATTTCATCTTCTTTTGCACATGATATCTATTACCGGGTGCTAAGACCTCATGCATCTGAAAAAAATCGTTTAAGTGTCGCGCGTTGGACAATTGCAATTGCGACATTGTTAGCTGGATTAATTGCACTTAATCCTCCTGGAGCGATTACGCAAATTGTTGCATGGGCCTTTGCACTAGCATCTGGAACCTTCTTTCCTGCACTCCTACTTGGTGTTTGGTGGAAGCGATCTAACGCAAAGGGTGTTACGGCAGGAATGCTAGTAGGTCTTGCGGTCACGTTAACCTATATCTTTGCTGCAAAATACGGTGGCTTTACGATTGCCGGAATCATTGATACAGGCGCAGGTGTGTTTGGTGCAGTAGCTGCCATTATTACAAACGTGGTTGTATCATTATCAACAGCGGCACCGTCACAAGACATTCAGGACGAAGTCGTAGACCTTCGCTACCCTGAGCAAATGACCTTCAAAGATGGCGAAGTATGGTTGAAAGACGAAAATCTATAAAATTAACTAACCGGGATTGGTGCCAGGCACCGTCGGTGGGACATAAACGGTCCCGTTTAAGGTGCCTGGCACCATCAAAGGCACCATCAATCGGCACCAAAGAGTAGACCCCAATTTTCTTGGGGTCTAGCTTTGTTTAAAAAGGTTCTACTACTGTTCTAACTTGAGTACTCTTTCAAAGGGGATTTTAAAGAAGAAGGTGAACATTTTGTTATCGATGGACGAATTATATGAAAGAGTAAAAGGTCATCCATTTTTTGCAGGAATCGGTAAGGAACGTGCGATAGAGCTTCTTGGAGACTGTGTGCAGTTTACATATAAACAAAGGGAAATTATTTTTCATGCAAATAAGAAAAGGGAAGGTTTACTTTTGCTACTTTCTGGTATGGCAGAGGTTTATGTTGAAGCGGCAAATGGGAGAGAGGAAGTGCTAGAAGTTGTTGGGCAAGGTGAATTAATTGGGTTCTCAAGCCTAGCTGACTTTTTGGGGGTATCAGAATGGAAGCCCTCAGAACAAATGGTAGAGGTGCGCGCAACAGAACAGGTGAAAGCACTATTGCTTCCTTTTAAAATGATCTCAAAACGCTGGGATGACCAAGTGGTTCATGATTATCTTTTAACACAGGTTACCAGAAGGCTTAAGGATGTGTACAATTCACTAGCTGAACAGGTTAAGATGTCAAGGCAGTTTGGAGATCCTGACACCATTGTGATAAGAGTTCAGGACTTAATGTCTTCACCAGTTGTCACAGTTTCACCCACTACTTCAGTAAGAGATGTTGCGAAGTTAATGAGTAAAAATCGTTCAAGTTCAGCTATTGTCGTAGAAGAGGAACAACTCTTAGGAATCATAACAGAGCGTGATTTAGTTGATCGAGTACTTTCTGCAGGAAAACCTTCTACTATAGAAGCTTCTGAAATCATGACAGAAAATCCGATCACCATATCCAAGCTTTCTTACTATTATGATGCCCTGTCGACCTTAATACTGAACGGAATTAAGCATCTTCCAGTTATGGATGGTGGCAAGGTGGTTGGAATCGTTACTCTATCAGATCTTCTTCGTAAAAAAAATGAAAACATGATGAAAACAATTCAAACGATCGAAACCGCTGATGAAACAACACTACCTAAAATTGAAGCCGCCCTATATGAAGTTCTACAGACATTAATTGAAGGAAATGTTCCAACTTTTCATCTGCTTGAAATCATGACAAGACTTAATGACCGAATAGTCGTTCGTTGTGTAGAGCTTGGGATTGAATCAATGAGGGTTCCTCCACCTTGTGGATTTTGTTTATACCAAATGGGGAGCAGTGGACGAGCAGAGCAATTTTTGTTAACAGATCAAGACCACTTTCTAGTCTATGAAAATAAACAAGAGGAACCTTATTTTGCAAAATTCACAAATGAACTTGTTCGCCTCTTGGAATTAGCTGGATACACAAGATGCAAGGGTAGAATGATGTCGAACTTTTCGAAGTGGAGAGGTGATGTTTCGACATGGGCGGAACGGGTTAGGAGTTGGTCAATTCAAGCCACCAATGAAAATCTCTTACTAGCACAAAACTTCTTTTCCTATCGAAAGGTTTACGGAGATTCTCATCTCCATCTCCTTTTTGAAAAAGGACTTAGTGAGCAATTAGTTAAAGGGAAAATTTTACTATATCGATTAACTGAGCTAGAAAGAGAGAATGGGATCCCAACTTTAGAGCAGCCAATTCGCTCATTATTTGGCTTACAGAGAAAGCATATTGATATGAAAAAAGAGATTCTATTTCCAATCCACCACAGCCTTCAGATTCTAGCGCTTAAACATGGAATAACATCAGGTACACCAGTTGATCGAATCAATAGATTAGTAGAGTTAAATGCTCTATCATCTTCGTTTGGTAGTGATCTAAAACTAGCGATCCAGGAGCTGCTCAAAATCTATGTCGAACAGAGATGCTATCAATATAAAAACAATCAGGAACTGACTTCACTATTAGACTTTACACATCTAACGACTCGTGAAAAAGAAATTCTTACGTTAAGTCTTAAGACGGTAAGAGAATTGCAACAGCTTGTGTTATTACAATAAGGGGGGATTTCTATTTTTTTTAAGCGATTTCCACAAATCCCATTTGAATTAAACAATCATGTTCCATTAAATACACCAATTGAAGAGTTGCATTTTACTGTGTTTGACACTGAAACAACTGGGTTTGATATTGCTACAACAGACCGATTAATTGAAATTGCTTCTGTTCAAGTACAGGATTTAAAGGTACTAGAAGATGGGAAATTTCAGACATATGTAAACCCTAACCGACAAATTTCTCGGGAAATAACGGAGTTGACACATATTTCTGACACTGATGTCAAGGATGCTCCATTAGCGTTAGATGCAATTAAGTCCTTCTTTAACAATGTGAATGAACATCATAGTGTTTGCTTAGTGGGACACTATGTTTCGTTTGACATGCTGGTGTTAAAAAATGAACTCAAACGAAGTAAGCTAGGGTTAAAAAAACAACAAACCATCGATACACTTGATTTGATTGGATTTATTGCACCTTCCTATGACATGAGGGACTTGCATAAATACGCAAGAGCATTTAACTCCAGAATTTATGAGCGTCATACAGCATTAGGAGACTCATTAACAACTGCATACTTATTTATCGAGCTGCTTCACCACTTTAAAGATAGAGGCCTTCATACATGGGGAGACCTATTACGAGCAACAGAAAATCGATTGTGATACGGGACGGTTCTCACGTCTCGTTTTCAATGAGACATGAGAACCGTCCCGATGTTTTCTATCTATATAGATGTGGGGAGTCTTACTTAGTTAGAAGTTCTGTTTGGTGTAACATTACTTGAAACTACTTGATCGCGGTCAAAATGAGACGCGAGAACCGTCCCCAATTAAATTTTTTTTATTTTTTTCGGATTTGTTTTGCTTTTACCACTTTATGGGTGGAATATCCAAGCGTACCATGCGTGTACAAGTATTGAGGAATCATTAAAAAAACCGGAATAATTGTACTATTTTCAAAAAAATCTAAATAAATCCCTTGTCCCTCTTGACTTTATTAGCATAATCCCTCAACCAAGCTAATAAAATGTTACAAACCTAACAAAGAGAGTGTTTGAGGTGAGGAATCGTATATCGTCTTCGAAGATCTAGCAATGCTATCCTGCCAACGATCGAAATAATATCACTTGTCGTTGAAGCATGAGCGAGTCTCATTTCACACTTCTCACATCCATATAGGGAGGGCGAGTAGTGTGCACGATTACATCAAAGAGCGTACTATCAAGATTGGAAAGTATATCGTAGAGACAAAGAAAACGGTTCGCGTTATAGCGAAGGAGTTTGGAGTTTCCAAAAGTACTGTCCACAAAGATTTAACCGAGAGACTACCTGAAATAAACCCAGAACTAGCTAACGAAGTGAAAGACATTCTTGATTACCATAAATCGATCCGCCATTTGCGTGGAGGAGAAGCTACAAAATTAAAATATAAACGTGAAGATGTAGAGGAGGAAACCGTACAGTCATAAGGGTTCTTAGTGCTTTCTAGCTGGTCGACAAAATTCCGCATTATTTTTTTACAAAATTACCTATTATTTTGCATTTTATGATACAATATATAATTAGGAAAATAATGTGCATTGACCAGTGTAGATGCAAGGAGGAAAGTAACAGGATGTTAGCTAGAGATATCGGAATTGATCTAGGGACCGCGAACGTGCTGATCCATGTAAAAGGAAAAGGAATTGTCTTAAACGAACCATCTGTCGTAGCAATTGACCGAAATAGTGGAAGAGTATTAGCGGTTGGTGAAGAAGCGAGGCGCATGGTTGGACGTACTCCTGGGAATATTGTTGCGATTCGCCCATTAAAGGACGGCGTCATTGCAGATTTTGATGTAACAGAAGCAATGTTAAAACATTTTATTAATAAATTAAATGTAAAAGGATTCTTATCAAAACCACGCATTTTAATATGCTGCCCTACAAATATTACGTCTGTTGAACAAAAGGCGATTCGTGAAGCCGCAGAAAAAAGTGGTGGGAAGAAGATCTTTTTGGAGGAAGAACCAAAAGTAGCTGCAATTGGAGCTGGTATGGATATCTTTCAACCAAGTGGAAATATGGTAGTAGATATTGGCGGTGGAACGACTGATGTTGCCGTATTATCAATGGGCGATATTGTCACCGCCTCTTCCATTAAAATGGCAGGGGACAAGTTTGATGCTGAAATTTTAAGTTATATTAAAAGAGAGTACAAGCTATTGATCGGTGAGAGAACAGCAGAAGACATCAAAATTAAAGTAGCGACAGTTTTCCCAGGCGCGCGTCAAGAAGAAATTGATATTCGCGGAAGAGACATGGTTACTGGATTGCCAAGAACGATTACTGTTCGGTCAAACGAGATTGAAAAAGCACTACGTGAATCAGTAGCTGTTATTGTACAAGCCTCAAAAAGTGTACTCGAACGTACACCACCAGAGCTTTCTGCAGATATTATTGACCGCGGAGTCATTCTAACTGGCGGTGGAGCATTGTTACACGGCATTGATCAACTATTAGCGGACGAGCTAAGAGTACCAGTTCTTATCGCAGAAAATCCGATGGAATGTGTGGCGATCGGTACAGGAATCATGTTAGAGAATTTAGATCGTATTTCAAACCGAAAATTTTTATAAGTAAAGGGGACCTTGTCACTATAAAGACTGGTCCTTATTTCCTAGTATTCATCGTATACAAACCATTTAGCAAACATTACTACTTTTGTTAGTGGTTCATTTCTACTAAAATAAGAAGAAGATGTTTAAAATCGTCTTATTTGATTTTTTATTAGACTGTTCCTTCCAAAGACAGAAACGATATAGATTTGTAAGAAACAACAAGCCATGTAAATAACAGTCTTTAAAATTGAGCTCTTATCAACTGCAACATGGAGCTAACTAAAAAAGAGGTGGAATCTTTGCTAAGAGGTTTTTATACAGCTGCATCAGGTATGTTCGCTCAACAGCGACGTACAGAAATGTTAACAAACAATATCGCAAACGCAAATACGCCAGGATTCAAAGCAGATCAATCCTCATTAAAGGCGTTTCCGGAAATGCTTTTACAAAGGATGGAATCAAATAGTGCAGTACCATCTAAGAAATTTACAACGTCTACAAACATTGGTAGTTTGACGACTGGAGTATATATGCAAGAAGCAACACCGCAATTTTCTCAAGGTGATATCCGAGAAACAGGGAGAAATGCAGACCTTGCACTTGTGAACGGAAATGTTCCAGAAGGTGGATCATTGTTCTTTACGGTTGAAAATGCAAACGGTGACGTGCGCTATACACGTAATGGTAACTTCACACTTGATGGTGCTGGTTATTTAACAACGAACGAGGGATATTATGTTCTAAATGAAAACGGAAATCGGATTCAGTTAGAAAATGAGCAATTTAGTGTAGCGTCAAATGGGGCCATTTTAGAAAATGGATTTGAAGTAAACAACATTGGTATTACTTTTTCCCAAAACTCTAATAATCTAGTAAAGGAAGGAAATGGATTGTTTGCGGCCACTGAAGATGGTGAAATGGTCAATGCAAACAATAATCCAGACACAACTTACGCGATTAGACAAGGGTATATTGAAAGGTCAAATGTAGATGTAGCAGCATCGATGACTGATATGATGACTGCATATCGTGCATTTGAAGCAAACCAAAAGATTCTGCAAGCCTATGATAGAAGTATGGAAAAAGCAGTCAATGAAATTGGTCGTTTGCGCTAATTTACCTGGTTATTTTCGCAACTTATTCGGGTGAATAGGTTATAAGTTCTTAAAAAGAGCCTTGATCATTAATGTTTCGAGTGACTAAAGCAGCCTCAGGAGGAAATAACGTGAATCGTTCAATGATTACTGCAACAAATACAATGACACAGCTTCAAAAGCAATTGGATCTTATTGGTCATAATATGGCGAATGTGAATACCAATGGATATAAGAAACGTGATGTGCAATTTGGTGAACTCTTGTTTCAACAGTTTAATAATATTAAAGCACCAGAGGCAGAGTCAGAAGGCCGATTAACGCCTGCAGGAATTAGACAGGGTGTTGGAGCTAGACTTGGACAAACGACTCTTAATTTAGCGCCAGGAGCTATTCAAGCGACAAACCGACAGTTAGATCTTGCTTTGACAAACATTGGGCAATTCCTGCAAGTTATGGTTGAAGAAAATGGCATCCAAACTCCTACTTTAACGAGAGATGGAGCGCTTTATCTATCACCAATAAATGATGGAACAAACCGAGTATCATTAGTTACATCAGAGGGACATCCAGTCTTAGATGCTGATGGTGAGCCTATTGAATTCTTAGACCAATTCAAGGACCTTATTATTTCAAAAGAGGGCAGACTAACTGTGAACGGTAATAATGGACAAGCCCAAAACTTTGAGCTGTCTGTTGTTCAGGTTAATAAGCCACAGCTTTTAGAAGCTAAGGGAAATAATCTGTTTGGATTACCAGACTTTGAAGCTTTAGGATTAGATGAGAACGAAGTATTTATGGAACTTAACGGTGATATGCGTGCCGAAATTGGGATCACACAAGGCGCACTTGAACAGTCAAACGTAGATATGGCGAAAGAAATGACTGAGTTAATGCTCACTCAAAGGTCATATCAGTTCAATGCAAAATCAATTTCACTAGCAGATCAAATGATGGGGTTAGTGAATGGAATACGCTAAAGGACGGGTGAAATCCGAAGTGACCACTGAACATAACAATTCACAAGAAAGAACACGCGCCGAACATAGGCAGCAAGAAGAAGCAATAGCAAAAGAAAAGCCAGGTAAGACGAGACGACTTGTTCGATTACGTCTGATCCCAATCTGGCTACGTCTATTAATTGTCGCTGCTCTTATTTTGCTAAGTGCAACAGCTGGTGTAATTGTTGGGTATGGTGTCATTGGAGATGGAGAACCGACAGACGCGCTAAAAACATCAACATGGCAACATATCATTGACTTAGTTGAAAAAAAATAACATAATTACCTTGTACGTAAAGGAGGTAAAATATGTTAGACATTAATCAAATTAAAGAAATTATCCCTCACCGCTATCCATTCTTGTTAGTGGACCGAATCCTCGAGCTTGAAGAAGGAAAACGTGCTGTTGGTGTTAAAAATGTAACAGCCAATGAAGAGTTTTTTAACGGACATTTCCCTGAATTTCCAGTAATGCCAGGTGTCCTTATTGTTGAAGCATTGGCTCAGGTTGGTGCTGTTGCAATGCTAGTTAAAGATGAAAACCGTGGTCGCCTTGCTTTTTTTGCAGGCATTGATAATTGCCGTTTTAAAAGACAAGTTGTTCCTGGTGACCAACTACGTCTGGAAGTTGAAATGACACGTGTTCGTGGATCAATGGGCAAAGGGAAAGCCGTTGCTACAGTTGACGGTGAACTCGTTTGCGAAATGGAATTAATGTTTGCACTTGGTGATAAAAAGGAATAATTTTTAAAAACACGCTTGGACAAGCAATGGTTCCAGGCGTTTTTTTATTTTCAAAAGGCTGTTTTCGTAAAGATTGTTGCACTTTAAAAGCCGCAGGCTGAATACACTCCGCGTCCGGCGGGTGACCAGTAAGCCTCCTCGTCGCTAATACTCCTGCTGGGTCTCACTTTTACCACTGGTCCCACAGGAGTCTACGTGTTTGTAAATTCCATTTCAATACTCTATTTTCTAAAACAACAAACTTTGAGAAAACAGCCAAAATTATTATGATAGTAAGTAGGCTAAGAAGGTATCAATCCTTGGCCAATTTGCCATTCATTAGCCTATAATGTACACTAATGCACCAATCCTTCGGATAATCCTTTTTTTAGGAATGATATGGAATTTATATATCTATAAACAGTAATATATACCTATTTAATTTTCAATATTTTTCTAGTTAAATAGTCCGATATACCTTATACTTATACACGGACTAGAATTAAAACTAAGGAGAGAAACATATTGAGTAATGCACTTACGGAATTAAATAAAAAAGATGAACTTATTTATCAAAGGAATAAGCTATTAATTATGATTTTGTGGTTTACTTCCATTATTAGTATGTCATTTGTTGTAATGTCAGGTTTTAGTATTATTGAAACACTTGGCATGTTTTCAATAAGTATAATTATTAATACAGTTATAACATTATTAGTTATTAAAAGGTTATTTACTAATCTTACAAAATATATCATAGTAGTTTCATTTATATTATCTACTTTTGTGACATTCTTTAGCCCAACTGTAACTCTGTCTTTATTTTTTCTTATTGTATTTTACTTAATATTAATCGCAATGTATGAAGATTGGATCTTAACTCTTATAGTTGGTATAGGGTGCTTAATTATATCTAATATTGGCTTTTCGAAAAGTTATAACTTTACACTTCCTGAAAACTTATTGCCGGAACTATACTCTGTTAACTTCTTTATCGTTTTAATAATAGGAGTTATTTTTGTTCAAGGTGGTTTCAATGTTAAGGTAAGAAACCATGTCGATTCTTTAATAAAAGAAGTAATTAAAATGAAAGATAAAAGCGAACAAAATAATGAGTCTATTAGGATGGCTATTACTACTTTAAACAGCTTTAGCACTCAATTGGTTCAAACTATAAGTTCCACATCTAGCATTTCGCAGGACTTGTCACATACGTTTAATGAAATGGCATCAGGGTCTTCTAATCAAGTAGAGAGCATTTCAAGAATTAACGATTCTATTAGGAATACTTCTAAATTTACAAATGGAGTAAAAGAAACTGCTGATGAAATGTCTGGGAAGTCATTAGAAAATTTAATCGTTGTAAAAGAAGGTAATCAAAACTTAAACCAATTACAGAACGAGATTGGTAACATCTCTAGTGTTATAGGTGGTATGGTTATCGTTACGCAAGAATTAAATGAGCAGAGCTCAAAAATTGCAAATATCATTGTTGAAATTAATGAAATTTCTAACCAGACTAATTTACTAGCGCTTAATGCAGCAATTGAGGCAGCACATGCTGGAGAACACGGAAAAGGATTCGCGGTAGTAGCAGATGAAGTTCGAAAACTGGCAGAGAGTTCCAAAAAATCAACAGAATTAATCCAGACCATTTTAAATGGAATAGAAGAAAAAGTACACATGGCAATTGACCAAGCTCAAAAGGGAGACGAAGCTGCAGAATATAGTGAGAAAGCCCTATCATCTGTTCAAGCTGTTTTTGAAAAGATAATATTAAATGCAGAAGAAACGACTAATGCTTCTAAAAAAATCGAAAAAATGTTAGGTGAATTAAACCAATCCTCCGAAAGTATATCTGAAGAGGTAGAAGCAATTGCTAGTGTTACGGAAGAACAAAGTGCATCAACAGAGGAAGTGTTAAGTAGCTTTGACGAACAACACTCAAGGATAAAGGATATAGAAGTTAAATATACTGAATTAGAAAAGATTATTGAACAACTCAATGAAATTGCGAACAATGAATAATAGTAGATTTAACCATAGGAAAGGGGGATTTTGAAATCCCTCTTTTTTTCAACCTCTTTATTAATTGTTGGTGTATAAAGATAACAATCGAGAGCTTAGCGTTGTAATCCACATTTTCCTGTCGATATCCCAAAAGGAATTTTTTTCTAAAATTTATTACTAAATATAAGTGCCGCTTTCTAATTTTTTTCCTTGAAATGCAAAATAATCAACTGATTGGGTAAGCTAATCAAAGACCTACACTAATCGGGTCATTCTATTTTCAGAAGAAAGGAGGAATTGTGATGAATAAGAAATGGCTTTTGAAGCTTTCTGGATCTCTACTTGCGGCAGCATTAATTACTGGCTGTGCTGCAGATGACCAAGATCCACCACCAGAAGAAACTCCTGTTGATGACGTAACACCTGAAGAAGATGTGGATATGGACATGGGTGATGATACAGGAACTGATGCTGGAACAGAAGCTGGTGAGAACGGAGCAGCAACAGGAGACGCGGAGACTGGAGAAACTGAAGCAGGAACTGGCGATACTGGAGCTGAAACGGGTGAGACTGGCACTCCTACACCTGAAGAAACACCAGAAGATGAAGAAAACAAATAAGTTTTCTTTGGATCATCTATGAAGAGTCTCCTTTTATAGGGGGCTTTTTTAGTGTGTTTTTAAACAAGCTGTTTTTGGGAATTGGTTTAGTTAGGTGAAAAAGCAGCAGGTTTGTAGTTTTGGAAGGTTGTTTGTTGGGGGAGAGAATGTTCTATTGGACAAACCAAGCGTGAATCGGGTGGTTTTGTTCGATAGAGCCGTCCTATTGGACAAATCGAGCAAGAAGGCGGGTAGTTTTGTTCGATAGAGCCGTTCTATTGGACAAACCAAGCGTGAAGGCCCATAGTTTTGTTCAATAGAGCCGTCCTATTGGACAAACCAAGCGTGAAGGCCCATGGTTTTGTTCAATAGAGCCGTCCTATTGGACAAACCAAGCGTGAAGACCTATAGTTCTGTCCGATAGAGCCGTCCTATTAGACAAACCAAGCAAGAAGCTGGTAGTTTTGTTCGATAGAGCCGTTCTATTGGACAAACCAAGCGTGAAGGCGCCTAGTTCTGTTCAATAGAGCCGTCCTATTGGACAAACTAAGCGTGAAGACCTATAGTTCTGTCCGATAGAGCCGTCCTATTGGACAAACCAAGCGTTAAAGCCCGTAGTTCTGTCCAATAAGACTAATCGGTTCAATTACCCTTGATGACCACTATTTAATGATCATCAATTTCTTACGTTCTTCATGCACGATTGAATTAAAACTTTTAAGTAAGTCGTCACCCTGTAGGCCTTCCTCCAATAACTGGGCAAGAATCATTTCTGAATTAACAAATTTAGTGCGTTCAAGTTTTGCATCAAACAACACACTAATATGTTCTGAAAAGACATTAACCGACATTACTTTTGCAGCAACCAAAGCTGGATCATTTGAACGATCGGTAATCGTTACTTTAAGATGCAGCTCCTCGTTATTCGCCATATAAGTAGAAAAGGAATCAGCATACTTTTTATCAACAAATGCTTCGATAATCCAGCGCTTTCTACTATCTTCTCGATTTATAATGAGCCCATCTATCAAATCTACATCAACTTGCATTCTTTCTAAAGGCACATCCGGTAAAATACTGAGAGACACAAGCTTAAATGTCTTCAAAAAATACCCTCCCTGTTATTTAAGATATCTTATAACTAAAGTAATACTTTAGGTTGTATTCAATTTCGCTCTATCAAAAAATTATATCACACCAAACTCAGAAGAAATATATCAGTCAAATTACAGTTTTGTATATAATGATCCTCTTTCTTATTTTATACCTTTTTCTGTACTTCAACCAAACATAAGAAAATTAGTATTAAAATGAGTAAATATCTTTTTCCGTGAACAACAACTTAGATATATGACTCTAAATTTATGAATAAATATCGTATTTTATGACAGAATTTGTATGAAAATGTAAAAATGTGAATTTTACTGGAGGGAGGGAGGTCGGTATGATAAGCATGTGAAAGCTATTCTCACATCACAACTCAAACAAAATGGAAAGGAGACTACAACAGTGATTAACCAAGTGATTTTAGTAGGGAGATTGACAAGAGATCCTGAGATCCGCTATACACAGGAAGGTCAGGCTGTTGCTAATGTAACACTGGCGGTTAGTCGTAATTTTAAAAGCAATGCCGGTGAAATTGAAGCAGACTTTGTGAATTGTACGCTATGGAGAAAAACAGCTGAAAACACAGCAAACTATTGTAAAAAGGGGTCAATTGTTGGTGTTAGTGGTAGAATTCAAACCCGTAGCTATGAGAACAATGGCAAAAGAGTTTATGTGACTGAGGTGCTAGCAGAATCAGTCAAATTCATGGGTGGTAAGCCTAGAGAATTAGTAGAGCAATAAGGAGGAGAACATGAAAGATCATGAAGTAAATATGATCCATAAACGAATTGATAAATTAGCAATTGGAATAGGGCGACATCTTGAAACACTTCTTGGTCAAATTGACGAGAGGTTCAATCAAATAGAGAGTAACAACACTAAGCCGTTTATTAGCATCGATACACTACCAGAAAGTAAGGTGTACCATCATTGCGATTAGCTTAAACTTCACCGCAAATATGTCTTCAAAGTAAAAATCCATATACTGAACAAATTACTCACAATTATTTTTATAAAAATGTAAAACAACCTCGTACCAATCCGAACGAATAATATCCAATCAGAGAACATAGCCACAATTATCCCATAAAATTACCTGACTCTAGACTTAGAAAACCCACCTAAACGGTTTTCGTCCCCAATCTGAGAGTCAGGTGTTTTTTTTTTTTAGGGAAGAGGTTTTTATTTGATTATGTTGATGGTCGTCTAATAGACAAAACTCTAGACAGAGTAATGACTTTGTCCGATAGAGCGCTCCTATTAGACAAAACTGAAGGTCAGGGTGCTTAGTTTGTCCGATAGAGCGCTTCTAATAGACAAAACAGGAGACCAGAGAGCTTAGTTTGTCCGATAGAGCGCTCCTATTAGACAAAACAGGAGGCCAGAGAGCTGAGTTTGTCCAATAGAAAGCTCCTATTAGACAAAACAGGAGGCCAGAGAGCTTAGTTTGTCCGATAGAGCGCTCCTATTAGACAAAACTGAAGGTCAGAGTGCTTAGTTTGTCCAATAGACCACCCATTTTAGACAAAGTCGATGATCAGAGCTCCGACTTTGTCCGATAGAACACCTCTAATTGAAACATAGCCTCAAGCATTCACTGGGTTTTCAGCTACTTACCTCTACCTCTTAATCTTCGCCTCAACCAATGTCAAAAAACGTTGCCATGCTTCATCTTTATCTTTATGCTTTTCGTTCACAACCACTTTTTTCTTTCGTTCATTTTTCGTTTTTACCGCTTTTACCATCTAAATCAACTCCTTAGACCACAACTCCTATCGTAGTGACAGAAGATCCTTAAGATCATGATTTGACAATTCTGTAATCCAGCTTTCACTTTGGATGATTTCATCGTTTAGCGCCTGTTTCTTTTCAAGCATTTCATCGATTTTTTCCTCAAGTGTACCTGTACTAATGAGCTTGTGAACATGTACAAATCGTTTTTGACCAATTCGATAAGCGCGGTCTGTTGCTTGGTTTTCAACAGCTGGATTCCACCAACGGTCATAATGGATCACGTGGTTTGCCTCTGTTAAGTTTAACCCGGTTCCACCAGCTTTAAGTGACAGAATCAATACATTAAACTTTCGATCCTGGAAGTTTGCAATCATTTCATCACGTGTATTCTTAGGGACACTACCGTTTAGAAACAACACCTTTTCATTTAGCTGCTTTTCAAGAACTGACTGAATCATTTCACCCATTTGAATGTATTGAGTGAAGATTAAACAGCTTTCCTCTTGTTCACGAATATTAGTTACTAAATCAAGGAGCTTCTCCATTTTATTCGAACGAGTTTCAATTCGACTAGGGCGTTCTTCTTTTAAATATAAGGAAGGATGATTACATACTTGCTTTAACTTACTTAGCATTTTTAAAATAAGGCCCTTACGCTGCATGCCAGCAACCTGTTCAACCTGTTCAAATGTATCCTTAACAAGCTGTTCATACATGGATGCCTGCTCAACAGTTAGTGGGCAATATTCCTTTTGCTCTTGTTTATCAGGTAAATTAAGTGCCACATCTTCATCTTTCTTCGTTCGTCTTAATAAAAATGGACGGATTAAACGTTGTAGCTGACCGATTCGTTCTGTATCCCGGTCCTTCTCAATGGGAGCCACGTATCGTTTTTGAAACTGACCTAAGCTACCCAAATAGCCTTCATTTGTAAAATCAAAGATCGACCATAACTCAGTTAATCGATTCTCCATAGGTGTCCCGGTTAAAGCAATATGATGCGCACCAGCTAAGTTGCGGATCGCACGAGACTGTTTCGTTTGGGCATTCTTAATGTTCTGGGCTTCATCTAAACAAATCGTGCCCCATTCATATGCAGAAATCTCCTCATAATCCAAATGTGATAAACCATATGAGGTTAAGACAACATCCGCATCTGAAACAGCAATCGGGAAATCTTCACCCTTGCGACGATTTTGCCCATAGTGAAGATGCACCTTCAAGGTAGGTCCAAATTTCTCAAGCTCCTTTTGCCAGTTCCCAAGTACGGAAGTAGGGCAAATGATGAGAGATGGCTTTGAACCTTGCTCTTTAATAGTAAGGAAATAGGCGATCATTTGAATCGTTTTCCCAAGTCCCATATCATCAGCCAAGCAGGCCCCAAACCCAAAGCGGCGTAAATACAGCAGCCAGTCAACACCTTGCTGTTGATATGGTCGTAATTCACCTTTGAAATCTGCTGATAACTCTACATGTGGAATTTCCTTAATTTCACCGAGCGATTTGACCATTTTCGATAGATGACGATTTAACTCGATTTCAACATTGGCAAAAGGATTCGTTGAATCAACTGCTTCCTCAAGACCCTGTTCTTTAGCTAATAGTTCCTGTTCCAATATATCGCGGAAGCTAAGACCTTCTTTATTTGCTTTCGTTAAAATAGACTGGACCTGCTTGATGAAGGCAGGGTCAAGCTTGATCCACCTTCCACGAATATTGACAAGCCTTCGTTTCTGATCAACAAGGCTCATGAACTCATCCTCAGAAAGGTCAACTCCATTGGTCGAAAAGCGCCAATCAAAATCAATCAAGGCATTCAGTCCAACAAAAGATTTTCGTGCAGTCGCAGAAGTCGATTTCACCTTCGCTTTAACTGCTAGTTGTGCATCCTTGATCGCTTGCCACCATGATGGAAGCTGAATTTCCACACCTGCTTCAAGCAAGCGCTCACTATCCTCTGTTAAAAAAGACCAGGCCTGAAACTCGGAAATTTCACGGATAATCGTCTCATTTTCAGCACGAAGCCATGGAACAATCATCCCCCACACCTTTTGCTCGCGATCGACTTTTTCTACAAAATCTCTCCATGAGATCGGTAATTTATCTCCATAAGAATAAGCAATTTGCTCATTTTTTTTATCACGCAAAATCGTCTCAATCACCCATGGCTCATCATCTTCATCAGGTTCAACCAGCCTTAGCACCACATCGAAGGGGGAGGTATCCTGTATCCAACCAATTTTCTCAAGCCAATCGGTTTCATTGGCAGCGACTAACTGATTTCCTGCATGCTTAAGCAAGGGGAATTCACGGAGAAGGTGATTCCAACCCTCACTCAAGGAAGGATCTTGATCAAACCAATCATGTAATGCCGCAGTTAACCACTCTTTTGAAAATAAATCTAAGGTCATCTCTTCGATTGTCCAACCAAATTCACCATCTAACCATTGTTCAAAATCAGGGATAAATGTTCCATCAACGATTGCTTCATATAAAAGCTCTGCACTCTCTCTATAGAGATCACAGTCTTCCGTATAATTAAAATGTGCTAATGTGTTTTGTGATTGATTTGCGAAAAAATCAAGTGCTTGCCATGGTGTTAAATAGAAGGCTTGATGGGAATGAATTTCTTTTAATTCAACAAAAGAACCATAATAAGATGATTTATGATGGGAAAAAAGAAGTGTCCGAACCTTTCTGAGGTTCATTTCTTCACCCATTTCATTCTTACACCATACATAACAGCCCTGTATTCCATCCCATTCACAATCAATGGTAATCGTCCGAGTTACTAGCATATAATCACCTACTTTGTTTTGAAAATTCTACTGCTGCACGACTAATTTTGCTCGAACTAATTCCTCTTGAAACGCACGAAGACGCTTATGAGTTAGGGCGAGCTTCTCGATATAAATCTCCCAAACATCCAGCTGATTGATCTGACGGTAGGAGGTACGTAGTTTTCGTAAATACTTAACAGCTTGCTTATAACTAGAACGATTTTTCTGTTCGAGCGCATCCATTACGGCATGATGGTAAAAAGGCAGAAGTGCCTCTCGTTCATTCTCTTCAATTAACTTTAATGTATGACGATCACAATCACTTGCATTGTAGCCAACAAGAATTTGCAAATCAACCCATGCCTTATAATCACGAATATGTAATAAATGATGATCAAGCTCGACAAAGCTATATGGAAGCAGTTTTTTCATCATTTGAATATAAAGCTCTGGATTGTTTGCCTCACAGTACCCAGACACTTCACTTAGAAACGATCTAGTAAAATGTCGACAAGCTTCATAAGATCCTAAGCCCTTAATATAGCTATCTATATGCCGCGCTGCATAGTCAATCCAATAGCGAGCTCGTTTCCAATCATGATTATTGGATAAAACATGAATCCACCAAAAACTATAAGTCACATAAGAGCTATCTAAGCGGGATAAATAGTTAATCGCTTCCTGATCTCTTCGCTGTAAAAACGCAAGATGGACTAACGCCAATAGGTTGCCATCATGATCATCACTATCAGTTGTTGCTAACAGCTCTTCTTCTTCCTCAATCCACTTTTTACGATTAAACAAGACAGACCATAATGCACGATAAATTGAGAACCGGTTAAACAGAAAATAATCCTCACGTAATAAGGTTTCACGTACAGAATCAATGCTTTCATATAAAATCGTATCTAATGCAAACGGAAGTGATATTGCTCGTAAATGAAAGATATCATCAAGCACATCATCAACAACATTATGGACATGCTGACTAACTGTAGATTCAAACTGGAACGGCTGAAGCTGATGCTTATCAATTGCTTCAATCATTTTATTGACTGTGAAAATCCCAGCATGAATCGAGAACAATCGTTTCGTTTCAGAAACCTTTGGCGACTTTCCGATCACAGATTGAAAGAAATGATAATAAGCATTTGAAAAGAAATGCCGATCTCGCTCTGAATATTGATTTAGAAACATTTCATATTCTCGTTTAAAAAATGACTGCCAGCTGACTAGTGATAAGTCCTCATATGGTTTATGTAAATCCTTCGCAGATCTAAGTGTCGGTAAGCTATTCAAATTAGTAGTGATTACGTCTTCTTTCCATTCATCTAGAAGTGCGCCAATCCTTGCAACACTCGCATAGATTGAAAAAAACAACGCCATCCGGTGACGACAAAAGCTTGGAGAAGGGCAGCTACATTGACTTTCATCTGTAAACTCTAAATCAAGTGTCACCTCAACAGGAATCACATCTTGAACTCTACCGTGAACCCTTTGATTATGAAATTGGACATTATAGACACTACCTTGACGATATAAATTAAGCCCTTTTTTGATTAAGTTTCGATCATCTTCACGGTTGAATGAGTATTTCTTTTTTAACACTTCAGCATAATCAAGAATGATTTCTTTTGCTACCTCATGCTCTAGCATGACAGATCTCCACCTCCTAAATTAAACATGACCGCCAAATAGATATTGGTGTAAGAATATTCAAATAGTTACTTCTAAAGAATTTCATCCTTCTATTATAACGCATTCTTGAAATAAAATCGCTCTCTTACATGATTAGACATTGTTTTGACATCATCATTTTTCTAGATCTTCTCATGGTACAGTCGCAAAAGGTTAAGGGCTTGCGTATAAATATAAGAAGTATATAAACTTATACTTATTTTGGTGTCTAGCGCAAGGATCCACCGGCTCGAGGTCATTTTATGCCTTGCGCCGATCACGGGCGCCATGCGCTTATCATTTTAAGAGGTGATAATTTTGGACAATAAAAAGTCCAAGGCTCAAGGTCAATTGAATCTTGAAGAATTTAAGCAGGTATTATTGCGAGCATATATGAAGGGTGAAAACCTATCTGATATGAATGCAAAAAACATGATTGAAGAGCTTGCTAGAACGATAAGAAATGCTAATGCAAATTAAAATAAGATTATCCCATTAGTGCAAGGAATCCACCTTAAGCTACTATAAAGAAGGTGGTTCTTGCACATTTACAATGGGACAACCCTATTATATATGAGTATCTAATTTTCAGGGAAATGGGGCCAAGATGAGGGGCGAATTCTGCTTCAGGTTCGTTATTCATACGACCATAAAATGGACCAATCTCCATCTTCCTTATCCTTTGCGACAAACACATCCTGACTTAATGTGAAAGTGCCAAACTTACTTTTGAAGGTTTGTGTGATTGGTATTTGATAGACTTCATTAATTGGATCACTTTCCCGGGACATTTTCCAAGAATCCAGTAACTTCGGGTCTCCGATCGTATAAGAGAATGTGCTCACATCAAAGTGCCCCATGAAGACATGATTACGATCCTGAATGTAGCCTCTTCTTGTGAATTTATCTCTCATAAAAGGATGAAACAATTCCCATGCATTTCCGAAATCTGATTCCTGCTCATATTGATAAAAATCATCTACCACTCTTTTAACCTGTGATTCTGGTGTGCTGCGAAACAGAAAGTATAAAACGAGTATGAATGCAATAATGATCAAACCTATTATGATGAATCCACTTGATGATTTCTTTCTCCTGTACTTCATTAAAATAGGCCCCCTAAACTTGTTTGTAAAGGCAAATGAATCTGTGACCAAGCCTTTATAAAACATGGATATGCTTAGTGGGAGTTGTCCTATACGTACAAAGATCTTTTAATATTGAATAGAAAAATAAAAACTAGAGTAAAAAACTACTCTAGTATAATAATTTTATATAAATTAATTTGAGAACAGTTGTTTACGAGGTCGGTTTCCAACCTTCATAAATACACTGCCGTCATTTATACATCTGAAAAATCGCACTTTAACAATTGCAAATGGCGTCCAAACTTCTTTAAATGAGTAATATGGCATCTATATTTTCCCCCTGATAAAAGTAATAGATGCAGCTGGCTGGCCTATTTGTAAAAAACGTAGCCCCTATAGCTTTGCGTCATACATTTTCATGTACTTTGCCAATATTGGCTAATCATACCACTTGTCCTATT
The DNA here is from genome assembly GCF_900104555.1 of Litchfieldia salsa. Classification (GTDB taxonomy): domain Bacteria; phylum Bacillota; class Bacilli; order Bacillales; family Bacillaceae_L; genus Litchfieldia; species Litchfieldia salsa. The sequence continues at coordinate 68,063 of NZ_FNJU01000004.1, read as the reverse complement.
TTGTTATTGTAGAAAAATGTCGTCCGGTTTAGAAAGAATTTAGAGTCATTTCGACAATGTTCGTCATTTTTCTTATTTTTTAGTGGGAATTAGTTGCTATATAGGATATAATAAACAGTATAAGTAATATAAAAATATTTTGAATGGTCTGACAGAATGAGACACACATCGCTCTAAGTTTCATATATAGTGAAGTCAGGGTATAAATCTATTAAAGGAGATGGTCTTAGTGAGAGAGGAATCAAATCACTTATTTGTTGGCATGGTTTGGGGAACGACATTAAGCATACCTTTATGGATATCTTTTCTTGGATGGTTTAAAATTTTAGTGAAGGTTTTAATATAAAAACTATAAATGTAATCGTTTACAACATTGTGAATTGGAGGGGTTGATTCTTGGTGTTTACACCTTAATCAACCCTTTTTTATTTGGCTGTTTTCGTATAAAATGCTGCTATTAAAGCCGCAGGCTGAATACACTCCGCGTCCGGCGGGTGACCAGTGAGCCTCCTCGTCGCAAAAGCTCCTGCGGGGTCTCACTCTGGCCACTGGTCCCGCAGGAGTCTCCGTGTATTCAGCCTGCTAGTAACTGCCATTTCAATACTTTATGTTTAAAACAACCAACTTTGAGAAAACAGCCTTTATTTTGAAGGGACAGATAGCTGTCTGCTTCTGCTGTTGTTAGTGCTCAGGAAAATATAAGGATCGTGCTTTTAAAAAAAGGATATAAAAAGTGCTAATTTATCATAGAATAATTAGATGGCTTCAATTCATTTAGAGTTCTCTTACCATAAACTGAATAAATAGTATATAATTAATAACACTATAGGAATTATTAGCCACAGTGTGTTGGAGGTATGAGATTGTACGGAAAAATACTTAGAAGAAGCATTCCAAACTTATTTACCCTTTCTAATTTGTATGTTGGGTTTTTATCCATTTTCTTCGCAGCAAACGGAGATTTCAAAAATGCATCGACCTTAATCTTAATTGGTATGATGTTAGATAGTATGGATGGTCGATTAGCTAGAATGCTAAATGCACAGTCCGAACTTGGAAAAGAGCTTGATTCCCTTGCAGATGTTGTAACATTTGGGGTTGCTCCAGCTGTATTAGTGTATTATGTTTCTTTTTCAAATCATGGCATGATTGGCTTGCTAGTAGCTGGGATGTTCCCACTATTTGGTGCCTTTCGACTAGCGCGATTTAATGTAACATCAAAGAATTCAACTCGCTATTTCACAGGTATTCCAATTACAGCAGCTGGGGGATTATTAACCTTTATTGTCATGCTAAAGCCATGGATCCCATCAATTGTGATTACAACGTCATTTGTTATACTTGCATTATTAATGGTTAGTAAAATTAAAATCCCAAGCTTTAAGGACGTTCCGCTTCCCAAGTATGGAACAATCATTACGATTCTCTTTGGTCTGATGCTATATTATGTTTATAGAAGTAGTGACTTTCCTTATTTTATCTATTTTGCAGTGCCTTTATATGTGCTTTATATTGGGTACCGCTTTAGAAAGTCAAAGGGAAAACAGAAAAGTAAGTAGTATTAAACTTAAGAGGTAAAAAATAGGCTGTCCTAAAAGTAGTGGAATTCACTCATAGGACAGCCTTTTTATTATTTAAAATAGCTCAAACTTCTTAAAAGGATACATTCTCATCACAACTTCACCGACGATATGATCAAGTGGAACTGGTCCGATTTCACGACTGTCACTGCTAAAGTTACGGTTATCACCCATTACAAACACGGTTCCTTCAGGGACAACCATTCGTTCAAAAGGATAATTCATTTTCTCTTTTATATAACTTTCTTCAAGCTTTTCATTATTCCGATAAAGGTAACCATCTCTGATTTCTAAAATGTCTCCAGGTTCACCAATTACACGTTTAATCCAAATATTTGTTTGATCATTACTACCTTTATCTTTATTGGCAAGAACAGAGATAATCGGACTATCCCTCAAATCATCAAGCCAACTACGTTTTTCATCTATCCTACTATCAATAATAACCATATCACCATGGTCAGGGCCATTACCTAGTAGTAGAGCTTTTTTTATGACAATAACTCTGTCCCCTACTTGATTAGGATCATCCTGACTTTGACCCGTTAGAGTCGGTTCCATTGAACTACCACTAACAGAATAAGGTTGTACTAAAAACATAGTCACTACAATCGAGATGACAACAGCAATTATAATCGCTTTAACCCAAGAAAAAACTTCTCTTACTACATTTATAGGTTTCATGTATACACTTCCTCTAAATAGTAGGTACATTTTATCACAGATTTATGTCATTTTCCCAAACAGTAGTAAGAATGAAATATAATTGTAACATGGGGACGGTTCTGGTGTCTCATTTAGTGAGTTAAAGTGGTGAAGTGTCGTGATTGGTGTAGGTGGGGCGTGGGAATTCCGCGAAAAGAGCCTGGAATTCCGCGAGATAGCATGATAATCCCGCGAGAATACAGGATAATCCGACGAAGTGCCAAGAATGGTGAAGGCGGACGAGGTAATCCCTCGAAAAGAGGCTGGAATCCCACGAAAAAGCATGATAATCCCGCGAGAATACAGGATAATCCGACGAAGCGCCAAGAATGGTGAAGGCGGACGAGGTAATCCCGCGAAAAGAGCATGGAATTCCGCGAGATAGCATGATAATCCCGCGAGAATACAGGATAATCCGACGAAGCGCCATGATTGGTGAAGATGGACGAGATAATCCCGCGAAAAGAGCCTGGAATTCCGCGAAAAAGCATACTAATCCCGCGAGAATAAAGGATAATCCGACGAAGCGTCATAATTGGTGAAGATGGACGAGGTAATCCCGCGAAAAGAGCCTGGAATCCCACGAAAAAGCATGATGATCCCGCGAAAATACAGGATAATCCGACGAAGTGCCAAGAATGGTGAAGGCGGACGAGGTAATCCCGCGAAAAGAGCCTGGAATCCCACGAAAGTTCAGGTTAATCCCGCGAAAATACAGGATAATCCGACGAAGCGCCATGAATGGTGAAGATGAACGAGGTAATCCCGCGAAAAGAGCCTGGAATCCCACGAAAAAGCATGATAATCCCGCGAAAAGAGCCTGGAATCCCGCGAAAGTTCAGGTCAATCCCGCGAGAATACAGGATAATCCGACGAAGGGTCAAACTAGCTGAAACTAAAAAATAGGATGCTCATCCAAACTACCCCACCATAGTGGTCATAGTATGTATAAACATCCTATCCAAGCTCTACCCAATCATAACCTTCTCTTCGACATATCGGTATGGTGGCTGTTTTTTTGATGCTCTTGCTAGTGCAAAGGCGATTGTGAGTGGACCGACTCGGCCGATAAACATTAAGATGGTGATTACAATTTTCCCAACTGGACTTAAGTCAGGGGTAAGTCCTAATGACATACCAACTGTTCCGAACGCTGAGATGACTTCAAAAAGAATAACGTTTAATGGTGCCGCTTCTGTAATAGTTAAAATAAACAAGGTAATGAACACAACGGCTGTTGAATAAACCGTAATCGCAAATGCGCGATAGATTATATCCTTGGGCAAGCGTCTACCCATCGTATTCACATCTTCTTTGCCACGAATCAAGGCCCAGATTGCCAGGAAAATAATCGCGACTGTTGTCACTTTAATTCCTCCTGCCGTTCCACCTGAACCACCACCAATGAACATCAGGACCATCGTGACAAACTGGGAACTTAACGTTAATTCGCCCATGTTCAAAGAATTAAATCCAGCCGTTCTTGGCACGACTCCATGAAAATATGCACCTAACAATTTATCCTTTAACCCTAACGGACCAAGAGTTCCAGGATTATTATATTCTAAAGTAAAGATGAGAACAGTACCGACCACATTTAGAAGAACAGTCATAATAAGCACGATTTTTGTGTGCAGAGAAAGCTTCTTAATTGATTTTTTTCGAACGATATCTAGGACGACTGTATAGCCGATCCCTCCAATGATTAATAGTGAGGTAAGGACCATGATAACGGTGAAATCGCCGACATAGCTGGTCATACTGCGGAAATCTCCCATTATATCAAAGCCTGCGTTATTAAACGCAGAAATCGAATGAAAGATGCCATAATAAATCGCTTTTGGAATGGCGAAGTCTTGGGCGAAACGAAACGCAAGGATAACAGCCCCAATGCCTTCTATGAAAAAAGTAAACCCTATTACAAACTTTACGAGTTTTACCATTCCTTCCATTGAAAGCTGATTTAGTGACTCTTGAATCATCAGTCGACTTTGTAAGCCAATGTTTTTGCCGAGAAACAAGGCAACAAGAATACCAACCGTCATAAAACCTAATCCACCGATTTGAATTAAGACCATCAAAACGATTTGGCCAAACATAGTGAAGGTTGTATGAGTGTCCACCACGACTAAACCAGTCACACAAACCGCTGATGTTGCTTGAAACAGGGCATCAATAAACGAAAGATGATGTCGATCCTGTGTGGCAAAAGGTAGCATTAACAATAAGGTTCCAACTAGAATGAGAATTAGAAACCCAAGAGAAAGAGTTTGGGCTGGGTTAATCCGTATCAGTTTTTTAGATAACTTAAATTTAGCGATTTTTTTTAGTCCTTGGACCATTATCATCTGCTCCCAAACGTTCAATTTTTTATAAAAAAAAAGCCATATAAAATGGCGTTACAGCTTTGTATTAATATTATTATTTAATAAGACTTACTAATCGTAGCAATGGATTTCTGCTTCGATCTGAAATTTTAAGATCACTCATCGATAATTTATCTTGGTTTTCTGAAATCCAGTTTTTTAATTCTTGTTTATCCTTACAATGGGTGTAATATGTTTCGCCACCTTTTCCGATCGCGTTCACAACAAATCTACATGTATTCCCCATAATGCCCACCTTTTTTTATATAGATAATGTATTACTTAGAGGATTATATCAGTGTTGATTAAAGATTTCATCATCTTTTTTTGTCGAATTTCAAATCCCTTTTTTGTAAACCTTTACATGTGGAGAAATAGTGGATTTATGCTTTTTAAATTTTTCTAGGGAGTGTAAGTTTTATCAAAAAAAGGAAATGATTGTTTTTTGTTGAATGTATATAATGTCGATATCTGACTGATGTGAAAGGAGAAGATCATGAAAAATTTATTTTTATATAATTGGATGGTTAGAGAAGACTGGTTCAATTGGTGTAAACAATTTTCCAATGAACAACTACTGGCCGAGAGAAAAGGCGGATTAGGTAATATCCTTCACACACTTCTTCATATCATTGTGGTCGAACATGATTGGATTCAAGACTTGAAAGGTGGCAGGGTTGCCGAATTAATAGTGAGTGATTATCGAACAATTGAAGACGTTATTGAACTACATCATAAATGGCATGACGAGATTAAAGAGTTTGTTATGGGGTGGCACGAGGATCTCGACAAAATCGAATTAATTTTGGATGAGGATCGTTATACATATGGAGAAGTGTTGAAGCACTTGATCGTACATGAAGTTCATCATATTGGGCAATTATCAATATGGGCAAGAGACCTAGGGAAAGCCCCGGTTACAGCGAACTATATACGCAAGGGACTTCAATAGAAATAGGGGAATTAGCACTTGGGTAGGATTTTACCAAGTGCTTTATTACGTTATGGACAGTGCTAAACAAATTATTTTTTAAAAGTGTAACCGATTTTTTCTTCAATCGTTATTTAGGTAGAAAAACAATGAAAGAAGAGATGAAAATGGACCATGAGCTAATGAAGAGGAGAATTAATGAGTGGTATTTTGAGTACAGTAATGACCTTTATCAATATGTAGTATTTATGATTCGTGATCATGACCAGGCAAAGGATATTATGCAGGATACGTTTCTGAAGGCATATACCAACTATGAAAGATATCAAGGGGGTAATGCGAAGGCGTGGCTGTTTCGAATTGCTCGCAATTTAACGATCGATTATATTCGCAAGAAGAAGCCAATTTCACTCTTGTTTGAAGCAATCCCATTTATAAAGAATGAGGACCCAACGCCTGAACAAATGACGACCCTCAATGAAACAGAGCGTGAGTTATATAGAGCTTTAGGTAAAATAAAGAGGTCTTACCGGGAAGTCATTATTTTACGAAAAATGAAGGACTTCTCTGTGAAGGAGTCTGCAGAATTATTGGGTTGGAGTGAAAGTAAAGTGAAAACAACACTCTTAAGGGCCATTGCCGCATTAAAAAAACAACTTGAGGAGGAGGGTTTCACACATGAAACAATCTTATAATGAGCTTCATTTAGATAAAGAATTAAAGTCTATGACTACAAAATTGAACCTTACTACCACTGAAAATAAAGAGATTTTAAAACAACTTAACTTAAAATTAGATGAACAGCAAAAGAGAGTAAAGAAGCGCTTTAATCCATATTACTTGTCAGTTGCAGTGATGGCTGCGATCTTGCTTATCTTCTTGGCACCTGTTCTCCTGCAACAGGATTCACAACAATCAGAAGCACCAGTAGTAACGGAAGCCGGAATTGAACAAATAATAAGTGAAACCCCAGTTAATACGATTACCTATCGGTTTGAGGAATATGAACAAGAGCTAACAATCATGAAAAATGCACTCATAGCTAAGGAGGAACTAGAAGGTAAACCTGATTTGGAAGAAGTGTTTCCAAAGACGATTACGATTGAGTACAAAGGTGGCCTGAAAGAAGTCTACCGAGTATGGATCACCTCAGAACCATCTGGTGAAGACTATACGTACAGAGGATATTTCCTGAAAGAAAATGGTCACACCTTTTATAAGTTAGATGTAGAGGCTGCTGAATTAATGTTTGGGATGTTTGCGAATTAATCTAAAAGACTGTTTTCGGATAGAGTGTTGCTCTTAAAGCCGCAGGCTGATTACACTCCGCGTCCAGCGGGTGACCAGTGAGCCTCCTCGTCGCTACTGCTCCTGTGGGGTCTCACTTTGGCCACTGGTCCCGCAGGAGTCTACGTGTATTCAGCCTGCTTGTACTACTTTTTCAATCTAAAAAAAACCACTAAAATTGGATGTGCATGTGCTAACGTGATAAATCCCTTAAGATAGACAGGTAAAACTTGTTATCCTAGGGGATTTTTTATGTTAATGAAGTGAACATTATTATCTAAGGGGGACTGGATTTATAGGTAATGAATAAATATGAAAGGAATGGCTTCGAATGGATTTCATGTTGATTTTAATTATACTAACGCTTTCCTATCAATTAGTTCGAAGAAGACAACGATCACATCATTGGAGTATAAAAAAAGCCCGGGTTGTCTTTGGATTATTCAATTTTATGGGGCTATTCTTTGGTTTGCTTATTATAGAGATGTTCATTTATGCTTCCCCACGACTCGAATTACATTTAACCCTATCATACGCATTAATCGCATTGATTTATGGTTTGATTATTTCAAGCTTGACTTTTATTAAATATAGCAATAATCCAGAGGAAAAAAAGAGAACCATTTTTGATGAGGATTTTGTCCCACAGCGTGATATCTTGATTTTAAGAGAAGGAAAAGAAAGGCTAAAACTTGAATCAATTGCAATTATAATTATCATACTCCCACTTTTGGCAGCCTTTGTCGCATTATACTTTTTATTATAATGATAAAATAAACCACAGGTCTTCTACTGTAATAGTCCCCTTTGCAAACTCCTACTCCATAATAAGAGTGCTTATGAAACTTCCACTTTAAGAGTCTTTCCGATTTTAATGAAAATTTGATTAAAAATTTGAAAGACTATCTTGAAAATATGTGATATGATATCAAAGTTTGAAAAATACAATATAGAAGAAAGAAGTTTCGCATCCTGAAAAACTAGAGGTGAACGAATGGAAAATCAAGATCAACATGAACTTAGGAAATCATATAGCATTAGCGAATATTTACAATTTATCATACCGTCTCTAATCGGTATCTTCTTATTTATTATACCCATTCCTTATAGCGAAGGGATTACCATTCCTGTTGCCGTACTTGCGAAATGGATACAGAGCAACCTAGCTGGTGAAATACCTGCTATTATGACAATCGTTATGGTGATTACTGCATTCATTTCAATACTTGCAAGCATCGTGAAGCCAAGGGTAATCATGCAGTCGCCTTTTTTAGAAAAATTATTCTTGGTTACACCAGTTTGGCTTTTCGCTAGAATTCTTGGAGCAGCGTTTGCTGTGATGGTCCTAAATGAAATGGGTCCTGCTTGGATTATCTCTGAAAATACTGGTGGGTTATTATTCTACGACTTAATTCCAGTACTGTTTTCAGTGTTTTTATTTGCTGGTTTATTTTTGCCATTGCTTCTTAATTTTGGACTGTTAGAGCTATGTGGAGCACTATTAACAAAAGTGATGAGACCACTCTTTCTTTTACCTGGACGTTCATCGGTTGATTGTTTAGCTTCATGGCTTGGTGATGGAACGATTGGGGTACTATTAACGAGTAAGCAATATGAGGAAGGCTACTATACAAAACGAGAAGCAGCGATTATTGGGACAACATTTTCTGTTGTATCGATTACGTTTACGATTGTGGTCCTTGCTCAAATGAAGCTTGACCATATGTTTGTTCCATTTTATTTCACGATAGTTGTGGCAGGCTTAGCCGCGGCGTTAATTTGCCCAAGAATTCCACCATTATCAAGAAAGTCAAATACGTATAATGACGATAAAGAGCAAAAGGTAGATGAAAAGATTCCAGGGAATTTCAGTGCATTTCGCTGGGGGATTTCACAAGCTGTGACGACAGCAAAGAGAAACAATCAGTATTCGGCTGTGTTAAAAGGCGGGGTCCAAAACGTACTTGATATGTGGATGGGAGTAATTCCGATTGTCATGGCGATTGGAACGGTTGCACTTGTCATTGCTGAGTACACACCACTCTTTACCTACTTAGGCGCACCTTTCGTCCCTGTTTTAACATTGCTACAGGTGCCAGAAGCATCTGAAGCAGCTCAAACAATGGTCGTTGGTTTCGCGGATATGTTCCTACCAGCCATTATCGGGAGTGGAATTGAAAGTGACCTCACCCGATTTGTCATTGCAGGCGTCTCTGTCACACAACTGATTTACATGTCAGAAGTGGGTGGACTATTATTAGGATCCAAAATACCAGTTAGTTTCCTAGATTTAGTCCTAATCTTCTTGCAGCGTACGGTCATCACTTTACCGATTGTGGTGGGGATGGCTCATTTGTTTTTTTGATGTATGATATTGAAGATTTGGCGAGAATTCTATTTAGGGTTCTCGCTTGTTTGTGTTGGCTGGGTTTGGGTGTTGGGGGATTGGTTCCCTTTTTCTATGTTTTGGCTTGAGGTTGGGCATCTAAATGGGGATTAGTTGCCTTAACGCTTGAATGGTATAGCACAACGGTCACTAATCGTGGATAAGTGCCCTTAGCCCATGATCCACCCCGCGAAACGGTCACCAACGGAGATAAGTGCCCTTACCTCATAATCCCACACCACCCCTAGATCCCCAACCCAAGATAAGTGCCCCTATCCATTGATCCACCTCGCACATTGGTCACCAATCCTCCAAAAACGTCATCCAACAACCACACATATACAACTATAAGAAGGAAATAGAAAATAAATCACGAAGTTAATCATAATCATCATCATACGTATCTTTGAAAGGGGACTATCCCAATGAATATCACAAATGAAGCAAGTCAATTCCTTCAACAGCTCTTAGCCAAGAGGAAAAAAACAGGTGTGCGGATTGGTTATAATGAAAAAAGTACGTGAGGCTTGTCTAAATTCAAATTAACTCTGGATGAGTTAAAGGAAGAGGACTATGTAACAGAGGAAAATGGCTTAACTATTTTCTATCAGGACGATGTCGCCACAAAACTCCATCGTTTATCAATCACCTATGAGAATGGGAGACTAGGGTTGAGAGATTTAGAACAATCGTAAAAAGGAGTGTGCAAGAGTGGAAGATATTATTTTACTAAAGGAAGAAATACGTCGGCTAGAGGAATCCCTACATAGTCCAGACATTCGTACATCGCCTGAGAAAATTAATCAATTACTCTCAGATGATTTCTTTGAGTTTGGTGCTTCAGGAAACAAGTGGACGAAAGCAGATTGTGTGGGTGACGATGGACTAGCGGTATTAAAGGTGAAAATCATTGAATTTGACTTACATACGCTCTCACCAGGAGTCGTTTTAGCAACCTATCTCTTACATGACGAGCTACGAGAAGAGATGAAATATACGTGGCGGAGCTCGATCTGGAAGCAGCGGGATGGAAGATGGCAAATGTTCTTTCACCAAGGTACACCCATTAAGAAATAGAGAAGAAGGTGCAGACTGTGATTATTAGAGAAATCGTCGTTGAAGATGCAGAAGGCCTTGGCCAAATCATGACCAGAGTAGAGTCGGAATCTGATTTTATGATGTATGAGGCGGGTGAAAGAAAAACGAGCACAGAGCGCCAAAAGCAAATGATTGAAAACCTCCTAAAGTCAGAGAACTCAACCATTTTTGTGGCTGAAGAACACGGCAATCTGATTGGATATCTCTTTGCCATCGGTGGCTCGGCGAAAAGAAACAAGCACTCAGCATACATTGTCATTGGTATAGCAAAGGTGCACACGGGCAAAGGCATCGGAACAAGCTTGTTTCAGGCGCTAGAAAAATGGGCAAAAGAACAGGAAGTCCACAGACTTGAACTAACCGTCATCACAAACAACAAAGCAGGCTTGAGCTTATATCAGAAAATGGGCTTTGAAATTGAAGGAACAAAACGTGATTCACTATACATGAACGGTCAATTTGTAAATGAATATTATATGAGCAAGCTGTTAGAAACAAATAGGTCCTAGAAAAGTAAATAAATGAAGGAAACGAACATACATATGAAGTAAGGATGGAAATAACTGAACCTAAACAACTAGTTATTTCCCATACAATACAACATGAACGAACAGAAGGGAGTGATCCTTTGGACAGTAGAATCAAAGCTATTATGACAAGCTTTGTTATATTACTTGTTTGTATATACACCTATTTGAAATTCAACCCACCACTACAAAGCCTTGGATATAGCTGGGACCCAAAGGACTCAACACTAATCGTCGTAAAGCTCCATAACGAAGGCTTCGCTGAAGCAAACCTACAGGGAGTATCAATCAATAACCATCAGCAGCCACAAACCGTACAACTAGGAATCAGTCGAACAAACGTAAATGTTGGAATATACGCCACCCAAGCCGAGAAAGACCAATTTAGTTTTCACGAACTAGACGACTATCCGATCCTTCCTGCTAAAAAAATTGAGATAGAATCTCCGGACAGTATAAAAAAATATGGCCTTGTCGTTGACACAGAATTCCCGATTGAAAAGCTAACGATTAAATATACGTACATGGGGCTGCCCCTTAAAAAGGTAATCAGGATTGAAATGGAAGAATAAATTAGTTAGTTTATAAGAGTGGGCTTGTGGTTGGATCATGCCGATTTGTCGAAAAATCGATAAATCGTGGAAAGTCGCAGATAAAACCTAAAAAGTAGCAGATAAATCTAGCAATCTGACTGATATTCGACAAAAAGTAGCAGATAAACTTCTTAACCACCCAATATATGCCGCACTAGGAGGTCCAAACAAAATGAAAAATCAAAAATTCAATCCAATAACCTTAGTAAGTGTGTTCATCGGCTCCATTTTAATGGGAATGAATGCATATGAACAGTATCAAGCGGAACAACCAACATATATGGTGATTTTCATCTTGTTAAGCCTCTTATTATTAACCCTTACTGTTTATGGAATCGTGAAAAATAAAAAAAGTTCAAGGTGATCGAACGTCACCTTGAAACTTTTAGCCCCGTATAATCGTTAACAGCGAATTCTCCGTTGCCTCGCTTAATTTCCTTGCCGTGTAGCTTTTTTGGCTGAAGGAAATCTATCATCATTTCAATTGCAACCTTTGGATCAACACCTTCACCACAAGTATAGCAGTCAATTGAAGCATAACCTTGCTCAGGATAGGTATGAATGCTGAAATGACTTTCTGATAATAGCAGCAAGATGGTGCATCCTTGTGGGACAAAGCCTTCAGATTGCACACCAAGTACACCAGCTCCACTAGAAAGCGCCGCATCATACATTTTTCCTTCTAGTCCATCAACATTATTTAATAAATCAAAGTCAACTCCCCACATATCGATCATAATATGGGTACCCATTGTTTGATAATCCATGTTCATCTCTCCCAATCACAAGTTCTTATTTAAATACCCTTCCAATAATAAAATTAAACAAAGAAGGTTTTAAAATTTGAATAACGGGTAATAATGAGTAATGTATTCCCCCTTTTCCTTTTTTAAATGCTCCTTTCCCAGGGAGCATTTTTTATGGAAAAATAATAACAACGAAAATGGGTGGAAGAGAATTGATGGGAGGGGATGGGTTATGCCTTGCTATGTAACAAGAATTAGCACCATTGAGTTGCCGGTAACAAATATCGAAACATCTGTTAATTGGTATGCTAAAATGCTGAATTTAGTGGTCCAACACAAAACAGAACATGATGCGATGTTATCGTTTAATGCAAAAGGTGTTGCAAGCATCTACCTTGTTCGAACAGACGATTCAAAGAGGAATTTTTTTGAGAATACACACACAAATGTCACTCATAGTGTGATTGATTTATATACCTATGACCTAGAAGGCTTTTACCAATTCCTACAGGATCACAATGTCGAGGTAGGAGAGCTTAATCTAACTGGAGAATTCGGTGGATTTGGTTTTAAGGACCCGGATGGCAACCATTTAAGCGCCACAAATATTGCTCAACTTGGGCAGGAATAATTTAAAAGAGTTTGTAGGGAGAAAATCTCTAGAGGCTTTTTTACATTATTCGACACATGTCACAAATTTTGTCAAAAAGTATATGGCCAAATCATCCTTAATTGAGAACAAAAACACCCATATTTATCCTATAATGTGGTATTATTACCATACTAATAGTGGGTATTCACCGATCAGCCAAGGGCAAACCGTTTGAAAGAATGGGACGCAAAGTCACGGGTCTAACGTAGCAATACTATGATGGCTGGGCTACCTGATGATAAAAATTGGGAGATGGTCTGTGTGAAGTTACGTGCAATCATTTGTTTTTTAAAGAGAAAGCATAAATACAGCTATTATGATGATCGCTGTGTCACATGTGGCAAAAGAAAGAGACGAGCTGCTTAATTATAAGTAGCTCTGTTGACCTGAGAATATTAAATACACAGTAATGAGCAGACCAATTCACATATGATTTGGTCTTTTTTTTTATTCCCTACTATTCGAGAATAGTAGCAGTCTGATATGATGAGATTATCATAATTTAAGGAGAACAAGACATGGGACAAGTAGTGCGGGCTCTTATTAAATGGGGGATACCCATTGTGCTCTTTTTTCTAATTTTTAATGGAATCGGCTATTATTTTTTATCTACTAAAGCACAAACAGAAATAGAAACATCCCCTGAAGAAACGATTAACTTTAAAGACGTTTCTATTACAGTCGTGAATAACGGGGAATATGATAATCAACTAATGAAGGATATCCGTGAAAAAGTAGAGTATTCAACTAAATCGATCCTAGAACTAACAGATTCTTACTTATCACCTGTTCATCATGTGACACTCAAGTTGGAGCCATATACAGAAGGTGATTACTACAGACCTCCCTACATATCTAATACTATTTATAATCCTGATGGACTATTAATTGAAACATGGAACATTGAAGAACAACTGTTATATAATTTGTTTCTAAAAAGAGCGAAAACGAGTCCGTTTACAACCATTGGACTTGGCTTTTATTTATATTCAGCGGAAAACTCAAAAGAGGTGATGGATGCTCATGATTACTGGCTGATTCACGAAAAACATCATGCTGATGTAAATATACCCTCCCTTCTTGTAAATGACGAATTCACAGAAGATGTTGTCTCCCAGGACTACGGACCTCTTCCACAAGCACGTTATTACGGAGTTGCTTCTTTTTCAAAATATCTGATTGACACTTACGGGATCGATCACTATGTTTCTCTCTATGATTCACCAAATGTAGAAGGTTCAATGAATGAAGTATACGGTTCATCATTGGAGGAACTACTTTTGGAATGGGATGACTATATTACGAAAAAACGGTCTTATTTATCTTCCTATCAATTAGATTTTTATCAATCTGAATACCAATTTCTGTATGAAGAATAACGGAGGATTCCATGAAAATTAGTTTTTCTCAATTCACAAAACCAGTGTTAGTTGGAATGATTTTTGTCACATTAGGAGCCGAACTTTTATTATGGGGAAGTGGATATAGTTATTTTTTAAATGAACTGTATATGTATCTTATAATCGCATCTATTTTTCTCGCAATTCCTCTTCATAGAGCATGGAGAGGTCAGAAAACGAAAAGGTCAACATCGTATTATATTTTTCAATTTTGTATTGTTTTTTTTGTGTTTTTCACAATTTCAAGTATAGTAGACCTTTCCACCTATTCTTATTTAGATGAATTTGAGATAGGCTATGATGAAGAATTGCAAGACCATTTAGGGAATGCGCCTACTTTCTATGAAGATGGTGAATACTATGAAGAAGAGTATGAGGACTACGGCACTTATCCTTTCTTTGAAAATCTTGATTATTACGGTTCCGATATATGGAGTTGTGTTTTAGCAGGACTTGAAGAAGTATCTCGATTATCCTATATCTTGCTTACCATGTGTTTATTTTCATTCTTTTATCGTCAAAATAAACAAGATAGAAGCCATATTCCACCAGTGTTAACTGGTCTTTTTCTCTCATCTCTTATGTTTGGACTTGGACATGTTTGGGCTCATGACTACACATTGGCTGAGAGCGCAGGGAGTTTTATCTATTATACCAACGCTGGTCTCGTTCTTGGTGTTCTGTTAATTTGGACAAAAAATCTTTGGATGATGATTGCTGTACATGGTTTCTATAACCTTTGCATGAGTTTGAATCTTTATCTTTATGAATACAGTACCTTAATTATCTACCTAATTGTCCTAGTTGTATGTATTTCATATTGGATTGTCTTGCATAGAAAACGCCGTCGACAAAAAGAAAAAGAAATCTTCCTACAAAAATTACACCAATTTAATCAGTCACAAGGATAGGATGATTAAATGAAATCGGAAAAACCCCAGAGCATATAGCCTTTGGGGTTTTTCCGATTTAACCAGTGCTTAGGAAGTAGTTTATCCTTTAACCACACGCCAATTCTGATTGGTCTCCGCTTTTATTAACGGATGTTTGACAAAATAGTTTGCTAGGATTTCGGTCATATCAATTTGAATTTCTTTGACCACTTTTTTTCCTTTAAACATATGATATTCTCCGCCACCTGTTGCACGGTAATTGTTCATGACGACTTGGTAGGTTTGACTCTCAGCAAGGGGGCTTCCATCTTTAGTAAGTGAAGTAACTCGCTGACCAATCGGCTTTGCCACGTTAATCGTGTAGTCGATTCCTTCCCACATATCATAGTTATAATGCTGTGGCTTTGGTTCATAGAATGAAGGATTTACATCAATCTCTCCGTCTTCTCTAATGATAAAATAAGACGCACTTCGTTCCAGTGCTTCTTTAATATCCCTTCCAGTCACTTCTAAAACGGTTAATGTGTTTGGATAAATATAGTTTGAAACAATATCTCTCATCGTGACATCTGTTGGAAGCCCTCTTGCTTGGTTATTGAATAGAGCAGTGTTCGAAATGTCTACATCGGCTACATCCATTTGAACATTGTTAATGAACTCAACAAGCGGGTGCTCCTCAAGCCTTGCATGGAAAGCGTCAGTAATAACCATGTTGCCTTCGATTTTACCAATTGGTTGATCAAGCCAGGTTTGAGTGGCTTCTTCATACACCTGATTAATGGCTTGAATCGTTTCATGAGCAACATGTGATTCCATTGGGACAAGGGAAGACTGTTTGTGAATGCAGACCCATTTTTCCAGATCATTTTGTTGAAAATGAAGATCGACACGCCCGACATATGCACCATTGCAACCAGGTTGAACAATACTGACACCATTTACCTCGTCAGCTAAGAGACGATGTTGATGCCCTGTTAAAAGCACGTCAATTCCCTCTACTTTTTGACAAATCTCATAGGCTTGATTTTCACCAGATAAGGTTTCCGTTGGTTCACCTGTACTCAAGTTTTTTTCAAATCCACCATGGTAAGAAACAATCAGTAGATCTGGTTGCTCGTGTGTTCGAATATAAGAGACCCATCTAGCTGCACTCTCAAGGCAATCTTCAAAAGCAAGATCCTTGATATGCTCAGGCTTTTCCCAATTTGGGATATAGTGGGTCGTTAATCCTAGAATGGCAACTTTGAAGTCTTCTGTCAGCTTTTTGATCAGGTAGGGTTGACCAAAATAAGGCTCATTTGTGACACTGTCTACAATATTAGCGGAAAGCCATGGGAAGTTTGATTCTGATACGGCTTGGTTTAATGGTTGCATGCCATAATTAAATTCATGGTTTCCAATAACGGCTGCATCGTAGTGTAAATGGTTTAACGTTTGGGTCACTGGGTTAGCTAAATGAGATTGATTCCGTACATAGTGATAGGTGAGAGGGGTTCCTTGAAACTGATCTCCGTTATCGATTAAGAGTGTGTGTGGTTCTTGTTCTCGCACTTCTTCTATGTATGTAGCAATTTTGGCTAATCCTAATGGTTGGTATTCGTTTGTTCCGTAATGGATTGGGTAGATGTGACCGTGTAAATCACTAGTTTCTAGGATTGTAAGTTTAATGTCCTTCATGGAATTCCTCCAATACACGTTTTTTATATTTATTGGTCACTCGGAAATAGGAAAGCGAACTTTCCATTCGCTGCGAGCCACTCCCTTTCCTTAGAGCTGCGTGAGCCTCCTCGTCGCAAAAGCTCCTGCGGGGTCTTACGTGAACTGCAAATCCTGCAGGAGTTGAGTGGCTCTCCGCTCATTCCAAGTACAAGGTTTGGGCATTCTGCTTTCATATATAGGTTGTGAAAAATTCTTCAAAGAGCATAAACAACCTCACTGAAAAAGCCGACTTAATGAGTTTACTATATCATTAAGTCGGCCAAATGGGTAAGGGTGAGTTTGTTACACTAACCGTTTTCTTATTTGAGTTGAAATGAAGTCGATAATCGTTACGACGACAATGATGACGACGAGTATGAGGCCCATTTCTTCCCAGTTTCTGTTCATTTTTGCAAATACGATGAGTGTCCCGATTCCTCCGGCACCAACGATACCGAGAATGGTTGATGCACGAACATCAATCTCAAAACGATAGATCGCGTAAGATAGGAACTCTGGTGTGATTTGTGGGATAATCCCATGTGCTAGAATTTGAAGCTTGTTGGCGCCATTGGCTTCCATTGCTTCAATAATATTTGTATCAAGTGATTCCAACACTTCAGAATATAGCTTTCCAAGCATTCCGATTGACCCGATCGCAATCGCGAGTACCCCAGCAAATGGCTTTGGTCCAACAACAACGATGAATAAAATTGCTAGAATGATATCTGGAAATGCACGGATTGCACTTAAAATCCATTTTCCAATCGTAGTTAAGACTCGGTTTTTAGTCATGTTTTGTGCGGCTAAGAATCCTAATGGTATCGAGAAAATAGCTGCTAATAGAGAACCAGCGAATGCGATGTATAGCGTTTCAACCATGGCATCCCAAACTTTAGGTAGAGCTTCCCAGTTTGGATCAAATAACTTTGGAATGATCCGTGAGAAGTTGTTCATCATTCGGTCAAAAGCACGAGCAAAGTCAATGTCGATTCCGGTAAAGGTCCAAACATACAATGCAATGATTGCAATCGCAATAACAATATTTCTGACTTGTTTAAACAGGGAGCGTTTAGGCTTTGGAGGTAATACGAGTGACATTACACAATCGCCTCCCTTATCTTAGTACTGATATATTCAATGATGACAACGAGTGCAAAGATGATGATGATGATCCCCATTGCATTTGGATATTTATAAAACTTGATTTGTTGATCAAGAATTTGACCGATTCCACCAGCACCTACTAATCCTAATACGACCGATGCGCGAATGTTAATCTCAAACACATACAAGACGAATGAGGTGAATTGTGGAAGTACTTGTGGGACGACTGAAAAGTAGATCGTTTGAATTGTACTTGCACCGGAAGCATGCATCGCTTCAAGAGGGTTCATATCAATCGATTCGACCGTCTCACTGATTAATTTTGCTAAAATTCCTAAAGAGAAAATAATAAGTGCAATAATCCCTGGTAATGCACCAATTCCAAATAATGCAACAAAGATAACAGCTAATACTAAATCTGGAATTGTACGAAGAATATTTAGAACAAAACGCACAAAATTATATAGATATTTGTTCGTTGTCACATTATTTGCAGCAAGTAAGCTTAATGGAACACAAAGAATAGCTGCAATCGTTGTGGCAATCACTGCCATTTGAATTGTTTCTGCTAATGCTGGCCAAATTGCTTTAAATAGACCTAAATTGGGTGGGAAGAATTTTTGAAATAATGTTCCCATATTTTCGAAGCCATCAATAAATTCCATTAGAGAAGCTTCTGTTTTATAAGAGCTAAGTACATAGAAGCCAAGTACTACTAAGAAAATAGCGGTAATTCGCATTTTAGCCTTCGCCGGAATAACAGCAGGAGATTTACCTAGAGCTTTTTTTGTTCCGTCTTTTGTCATGCCTCTTGCCCCCCGCGAAGATCATCCTCACGAATGGTGCGTCCATATATTTCTTCGAATGTCTTTTCTGTTACTTCAGACGCAGGTCCATCAAACACAACCTCACCTGCACGCATACCAATGATACGATCAGCATATTCCATTGCCATATCAATGAAGTGAAGGTTAACAATCGTCGTAATTTTATCTTCTTGATTAATTTTTCTTAAATAGGTCATTACTTGGTGTGAAGTAGGAGGATCCAATGATGCAACAGGCTCGTCCGCTAATATATATTTTGGTTTTTGTGTCAAAACACGAGCGATACTCACACGTTGCTGTTGTCCACCACTCAATTCATCTGCGCGATTATAGATTTTTTCTTCAATGTTAACACGCTTTAAGCTTTCATATGCCAAGGCACGATCTTCATTGCTAAACATATTAAAAAGAGAAGGTAATGTGCTTGTATGTCCTAATCTTCCAGCTAGAACGTTTTTGAATACATTTGATCGTTTTACTAGATTATAATTTTGAAAGATCATACCAATCTTTGTTCTAAGAGTACGAAGCTGTCTACCGTTAAAGGTTAAGATGTTTTCGTTATCAACCTTTAATTCACCCTCGGTTGGCTTGACAAGTCGGTTAATGCTACGGATTAAAGTTGATTTCCCTGCACCTGACAGTCCAACGATGACGACAAATTCACCTTCGTTAATAGTAAGGTTGACTTTTTTTAACCCTTTTGTTCCATTTGGGTAGGTCAATGATACATTTTTAAACTCGATCATAAATCATTACTCCTCTATTAGATGTGAATTTTTATGAGCCAATTTTTACTAGAACACAAACAAGTTATGGCTATTATCATTTTACTGCAATATTTGTTTATGGTCTTGATTAAAAGGGCTTTCTACTTTTAATTAAGTAGAGTCTAGCAACATTTTTTTAATAATAAGAAAGTATATAACTTTGTACTCAGTTTTGGTGTCTAGCTCCAGGCGCCATCGGCTCGGGGTCATAAGCCAATCCGTCGTGAAGGTTAAAAAGCAACCTTCAAGCCGGCTTGTCTTATGCCTGTCGCCGATAAGCGGGCGCCTTGCGCTTTTCTTAATAGAAAAAGAGAGGAGAAAAACTCCTCCTCTCAAGCTTTAGCTATTTTGGTCCGTGGGAATTAGTCTAAGCTAATTGAGTCTCTTAATTTGTCGTAAGTATCACGAACAACGTCATACTCAGCATCTTCAGCTTCACTAATTGCATCCCAGTTATATACATCATTCATGATTTTGATCATTTCTTCATCATCATTGAAAGCCATGAAAGCTTCTTTAATTTGTGTGACTAATTCATCATCTAATTCGCTAACAACAGAGATTGTGTCATTTGGAATGTCTTCAGTATGACCAAGAATTGTTAATTTTTCCATAATGTCTGGGTAATCTTCTTCAAGAGTTGTGCGAACATCATCAAACGTTGTTGCTACGTCAGCATCGCCTTCATATACAGCAATTGCAGCTGAGTCATGTCCACCTGCAGCAATTCCTTCAGCGAAGAACTCAGTTTGAAGTGCTTCTGCAGATTCAAGATCAAATTCACCCATTAATTGTGCTGCTGGGAATAAGAAACCAGAAGTTGAAGCAGCATCTGGATAAGCCCAGATTTTACCTTCTAAGTCAGCAAGAGTTTTGATGTCAGAGTCAGCGCGAACAACATATTGTGCTTTGTATGTACCACTGCCATAACGCATAGATTTAAGAATAACTTCTACATCATATTGCTCATTAGCAAGTACATAAGCAAATCCAGGAATGAAACCAATTTGAACTTCGTTAGCACCCATTGCTTCTACTAATGCAGAGTAATCAGTCATTACTTTTCCTTCAACTTCAATACCAAGAGCTTCTCCTAATTTGTTAGCAAGAGGTTCTACAGTATCTGCAATCGTATCAGAATCCTGTGAAGGAACAAATCCCATAACAATCTTTTCAGGCTTTTCTGCTGGAGTTTCAGCCGGTGTTTCTTCGTTGTTGTTTCCTTCTGTTGCTGTACCACCTTCATCAGATGTTCCACATGCTGCTAGTACAAATGCGAAAGTCAATACTAGCAAAAAGCTTAACAATTTTTTCATCTTTTCTTACCCCCTGTTGTAGTATTAAATATTTGCACAACCTAAATTATGCATGTTGTTTGTAAAAATTTCTACACTTAGTGACTAGTTTTTACAATTTTTTTACATATGTTGCTTTGACATGATTTTTATTATAACAGTTTAACCAAGCATTTCAATTAATCTGTAAGATTATGTAACACAATAGTTTACAATTTATTTACTTTTCCTTTAGTATAAAAGAAGATCGAATATTGTTAGTATCTACCTTTAAAGGTATTTTATGGGTTCTATTATCCTGCATTATTCTAAACTTCCGAGAAAATGGTGTGAATATTGATCATGCCAAATAACTTCAACATGAAAAAATCGAATGAAGGGGGACAAGCAAGTATCTTAATCAAATTGGACCAAATCGAAGCGAGGCTGTGGAAGATTGTCTAATAGAAGCCTCTTATCGGACAAAATCGGTGTGAGGGCGTGTAGAAATGTCCAATAGAAGCATCTTATTGGACAAGATCGGTGTGTGGATGAGGGGAATTGTCTAATAGAAGCGTCTTATCGGACAAAACCGAAGCGTGGATGAGGGGAAATGTCCAATAGAAGCGTCTTATCGGACAAAA
>NZ_FNJU01000004.1:40404-46419 GCF_900104555.1 Litchfieldia salsa | reverse complement strand
AGAAGCGTCTTATCGGACAAAATCGAAGCGAGGCCGAGGAGTATTGTCCAATAGAAGCGTCTTATCGGACAAAACCGAAGCGTGGATGAGTGGAATTGTCCAATAGAAGCCTCATATCGGACAAAACCGGTGCGTGGCGATTGAGTTATGTCTATTAGAAAAAACCTCTCTTACAAATCAGCGCACAGCACTGATCGTGATATAATTTTCTAGTAATTTTCCATATTTTCTAATAGTTTACATTATCTTAATAACCTATTAACAAACCTATGCTATCGTGATGGGTGCATGTAGTTTTTTGTCACATCATAAGGAGGAGGAGAAATATGCGTAAGCAAGCGTTGAGGAAGTATTTTGTATTTGCTCTTATTTTTTCGTTAGTCTTTCCAACTCTCTTAACTAATTTTGCCCCACAGGCAAGCGCTGAGAGTGCTGTATTGACGGTTGAACAAGCATTGGCTCAACCACAAGGAACAACCGTAACAATGAAGGGGTTTATTGTTGAACCATTTAATACACAACATGCAGTGAAAGTAGCAAGTAATGTCGGTGATGGGACAACCATTATCGTAAAGCTTGAAACGGCACATAAACCTACATTTAGTCCTGTCAATAATCCTGAGGCACTTAATAAAGAGATTATTGTGACAGGTAAAAGAGATGGTTATTCAGGATTAGAATCAATTGAATTTGTTTCATCCATCCAATTCGCTGAACCAACGTCTGGTGGAGAAGAACCAACACCAACAACACCAGCACCAGCAGAAGGAACGATCGCTGAAGCACGTACGAAGGTCGGACAAACGGTTACAGTTGAAGGTGTCGTTACTGCAGATAATTCAGCCATTGGTGGTGGGAAGTTATCTACATATATTCAAGATGAAACGGCTGGGATTAATGTGTTTGCCTTTGATGGGTCAACATTCCCAGAGTTGAAGGAAGGGCAGAAGGTTGAGGTAACTGGTAAAATTGAATCTTATAGAGGATTGTTGGAAATTATTCCAGCAACAGCGGATAAGGTTGTTATTTTATCAGAAGGAAATGCACTTCCGGCAGCTAGTGAGGTAACATTAGTAGATTTAAGTAATAATGAAAAAGCTGAAGCATTAGAAGGCCAGCTTGTAAAAGTAGAAGGATTTGCTCAAAGTGTTCCAAGTAGCCCTGCAGGTGGCGGCTATAATGTGAGTTTAGTAGATAATGAGTTTAATAGTACAACAGTTAGAATCATGGAAGGCACAAATGCAATTGGTGCAGTTGAAGAGGGGAAATGGTATTCAATCACTGCAATTGTAAGTCAATATGATTCATTTCAAGTATTGCCACGTAAAGCTTCAGATATTGCTCTATTAGCAGAACAACCGGGAGCACCATCAGCGGCTGGTGAGTATACATCAACAGTAGCAAGTGTAGTTGATGGTGATACAATTCACCTTGCAACACCTGTATTAGGTTCAACAAAGGTGCGTTACGTTAATATTGATACACCAGAAACATACCATAAAGCTGTGACTGAAGCGGATGCAAGTCAGTTAGAACATGGTAATTATGCAAAAGCATATTTAGCTGAGATTTTGAAGCCAGGCGATGAGGTTATTGTTAAAGTTGGGGAAGAAGCAACAGATACATATGGTCGCCTTTTAGCGCAAATTATTATTAAAAGCTCTGGTGTGAACACGAATTTAAAAATGGTTGAGGAAGGGTATGCAACGACCTATTTCATCTGGCCAGTTGGTGATCAAGCAGAGTATGAAATGTTCCAAGCTGCAGTAAAAGAAGCACATGCTCAAGGAAAAGGGATTTGGAATCCAGCTAATCCATTAGCAGAGCTTCCATTTGAATTCCGTGCAAGAGAGCAAGGAAAAGGGTTATTACGTTATGTAGGAAACTCTGAAACAATGAAATATGTGGCTCCTGAGGACTTTGCAGATGTGCCAGTTGAGGCACGTGTATTTTTTAGCAATGCGCAAGAAGCAGAGGATAATGGCTATACTTCAATCACTTCTGAAGAGCCAGCAACAGACAACTTATTGCTTCAATTGTTAAGCATTAATGATTTACATGGAAAAATTGATCAAACGTATAAAGAAGATGAAGGTACATTAGGACGTATGGATTATGTGGCTGCATATATTAATGAGCGTGCACAGGAAAATCCAAATACGTTGAAAGTTCATGCTGGTGATATTATCGGAGGAAGTTCTCCTGTATCAGCACTATTACAAGATGAACCTACTGTTGAAATCATGGAAGCAATCGGATTTGATGTAGGGGTTGTAGGAAACCATGAGTTTGATGAAGGGGTAAGTGAGTTATTGCGTATCATTGATGGTGGGGATCATCCAAATGGAACAGAAGGCTATGATGGTCAGAACTTCCCGATATTATGTGCTAACTGTGAATACAAGGATTCAGGTGATGATCTTTTAGATCCTTATTTTATCACTGAAGTGGATGGAGTAAAGGTTGGATTTGTAGGAGCTATTACACCTTCAACTGCAGGTAAAGTTATTCCAGAGGGAATTGAAGACATTACGTTTACAAATCCTACTACTGGTGTAAACAAAGCAGTTGCTGAGTTAAAAGCACAAGGTGTGAAATCAATCATTGTCCTTGGACATTTAACAGCAACTCAAGATGGTGACACAATTACTGGAGAAGCAGCAACATTAGCAAATGGTGTTGATGATGAGGTTGATATTATCCTTGCAGGTGATAACCACCAAATCGTTAATGGATATGTTGATAACAAATTAATCGTTCAGGCTTGGGAATATGGCAAAGCGATTGCTGATATCGATGTAGAAATTGACCGTGCAACAGGAGATATCGTCAAGGAAACAGCTGAAATCGTTTATGTTGATCAAAGCAAGATTGATCCAGATCCAGTTGTGGCTAGTATTCTAGCAAAATATGAAAATAGAGTGTCAGATATTCTAAATGAAGTTGTCGGAATCGCAGAAACTGACATTGAAGGCGGCTATTCAAATGCTGACGCGATTGGTGATAATGCTCTTGGAAACTTAATTGCAGACGGTATGCGTCATGCGATGAATTCTGACTTTGCGTTAATGAATGGTGGCGGAATTCGAGACAACTTAAACGCTGGTCCGATCACATGGAATGAATTATTTAATATTCAACCATTTAATAACGTATTAACAATGCTTGAAATTAAAGGTGCAGATTTATACGATATCGTACTTGCACAAATGTCTTCAAAATATGGTCCAGACTATAGTATTTCTGGGTTTAAGTATAAGTGGACAAGTTCACCACTTGCGGTTACTGAAATCACGTTACCAGATGGTACACCGATTGATGAAGAAGCAACATATACAATTACAGTGAATAACTTCATGGCAACTGCTACAGGAGCAAAGTATCGTCCAATCGGCGAGCTTGGAAAGAATCCTGTCATTGGATCTGAAGATTTAGAAGCAACTGTTAATTATGTAAAAAGCTTCGAAGGTCCAATTTCTTATAGTGTTGGCCGAATCTTCAACGAAAGTGCTGCAGAGCAACCAGGAATGATTGATGCACAAATTTTAAGCGTCAATGATTTACATGGAAAAATTGATGTTACTTCAAAAGCGACAATTGATGGAGTAGCAGGAGTACAAATCGGTAGAATTGATTATTTAGCAGCTTATTTACGTAAGCATGAGGCTGAAAATCCAGATCATACATTAATCGTTCACCCTGGTGATATGGTTGGTGGAAGTTCACCTGTTTCAAGTTTATATCAAGATGAGCCAACAATTGAAATCATGGAATCGATTGGATTTGATGTTGGAACCGTCGGAAACCATGAGTTCGATGAAGGTGTTGCTGAAATGCTGCGCTTAATCGGTGGCGGAGACCATCCAAATGGTACAGAGAATTATGATGGAATCAACTTCCCAATGGTTGCGGCCAATGTGGAATTTAAGGATTCAGGTGAACTTGTTTTACCTCCTTATACGATTCAAGAAATAAATGGTGCAAAGATTGGATTTATCGGAGTAGCTACAACTGAAACACCAGAAATGATTATTGCTACAGGTAATGAAAACTTAACGTTTACAGATGAAGCGGAAGCAATCAATAAGTATGTTCCAGAATTACAAAAGCAAGGGATCGAAGCAATCGTTGTTCTTGCACATGTCCCAGGAAATCAATCTGGAGATACTGTATCAGGTGAGATTGCAGATATCGCTTTAGCGGTAAATGATGCTGTCGATATGATCTTTGCTGCACATAACCATGTGAAAATTAATGCTGAGATTGATAACAAATTAGTTGTTCAAGCATGGGATTATGGGAAAGCATTTGCAGATGTTGATTTTACCATTGATCCGTTCACAGGTGAGATTGTTGAGAAATCAGCAGAAATTATTGATGTGGTACAAAGTGAAATTGAACCAGATCCAGCTGTAAGTGCGATTTTAACAAAATATCTAGATTTAGTAGGTCCTAAGTTAAATGAAGTCATCGGTGAAGCGGCAACTGCGATTGATGGTGGTTATGCTTCTAAAGGTGAAATCGGTGATAATGCACTTGGAAATCTAATTGCTGATGGAATGATTGCAGCAATGGATAGTGACTTTGCATTAATGAATGGTGGAGGAATTAGAGCAGACCTAGATCAAGGTGAGATTACTTGGAGTGAGCTCTTCAATATTCAACCATTTGGGAATACGTTAGTAAAAGTTGAAGTGACAGGTGCTGACTTAAGAGACATTCTGAACACTCAATTTAGTTCATATGGTCCTGATGTAAGTGTAGGTGGATTCAAATACACGTGGGATATTGAATTAGGTGAACACGGACAAGTAGTTGACTTATTCCATTTAGATGGTTCAAAAATCGATCCTAATGAAACGTTCACAGTAACGGTTAATAGCTATATGTATCCACATAGCACAGATACGTATCGTTTAAATGAACTAGGAGAAAATCCAGTTCAAGGAACAGATGATTTAGCAGCAACAGTAGCATTTATTAAAAGCTTCGAAGGACCAATCTCTTACTCGGCTGAAGGTCGTATTAGCCAAGTAACAGCTAGCACAGAGCCTGAAGAACCAGGTAGCGGCGGGGATGATGGGTCTGGAGAAGATAAAGAGCCTGGAAAAGGTGAAGACAAAGAACCAGGTAAAGATCCAGGTAAAGAAGAGGACAAAGATCCTAAAGATCCAAAAGAAGAGAAGGAACCTAAGAAGGTAAAAGCAATCAAAAAGGGGACTTCATATACGGTTGGATCAGATGTGATTGAAAGCTTGCAAGAGAACGCTTCTCTAGTGATTGAAGTTAGTGAATCGAAGAATGCTGCTGTCGAGATGACAAAAGAGCAAGTGAAGATGTTGAAAGACAAGAATATTAATGTAACAATCGCTTTAGGTGATGTGCAATTAATCGTGCCACCACTAAACTTACCAGATGGTAAAAGTGTGAATGTAATCATTAAAGAAATGAAAGCAAAAGGATCACTTGCTGTATTTGATTTTACAATCGAAGCAGATGGTGTAGCATATCATCAATTTAAAGAAGATATGACATTAGTGTTTAAGGTGGATCCAAAACAAGTTAAGAAACCAGAGGACGTAAAAGTTTACTATTATAACGAACAAACAAAGAAATGGGAGTTAATTGGTGGGACATATGCAGATGGAGTGATTACAGCTAAAACAAATCATTTCAGCACATATGGTGTGTTCGAGATAGCTGCAGCTACTGAGCAAGAAGACAAAGTAGTTACGCCAGCACCAGAACAAAAACCAACACCAGCTCCTGCAAAAGATGTAAAAGAGAAGGAAGAGAAGCCTAAGACAGGTGGAAAAACCTTACCTCAAACTGCGACAAATACGTATAACTTAGCGATCTTTGGCTTGTTATTATTAGCTTCAGGATTCGTAATCATGATGGTACGTAGAAGGAAAGTTCAAGGATAATAAAATTTTTAAGATGAAAGCATGAAATTTCACTAGTGGAATTTCGTGCTTTTTTTATTAGTAATCTTTTAGGAGTATGCGGGGAAAG
>NZ_FNJU01000004.1:0-38530 GCF_900104555.1 Litchfieldia salsa | reverse complement strand
TCAGGTTCGCGGGAATCAATCCAAGAGATTGGCTATCTGGGTCAAGTCAAATTCGCTGGAAAATAAAAGCATCCACCCACTCTGGACTGGTTCGTAGGACAAGACTTAAGTTGCATATCGATAACGTCGTTATTTAATTTGGTAATTTATACAAAATATGTATAGTCCTATACCCATTAGAGAAAAATGAAAAACAGGAGGTGTGATGAATTGTGTCGAATCCACTAGAAGCTGTATGGAATACGTTTAAAACATTAATTGATAATGAACCGAAATCACCATTACATATTATGGAGGCTGGGGATTGTTGGAAGTATTATACAGTCCTTGAAGAATTCATTCGCTATGAAGAGGTAGGTCTTAATACGTCTAGTGACGATGAAATACTTGAAATGCTAAGGGATGCGATTAGGATATGTGAGTCACAGTCAAAAAGACTGAGCACATTTATGCTTCAAGAAGGAATTCCTTTGCCAGATGTTACTTCGGCAAAGCCCAAATCAGATCCTAAGGAAGTTCCTTTAGGAGTGAAATTATCAGATGACGAAATCTCGAATGGCATTGCCTTTAAGGTAGTAACTTTAATGCAGTTATGTGGAAAAGGTCAAGCCGATGCCGTTCGGAGTGATGTTGGAATGATTTGGCTAGAGTTTTATAGTGAATTTACTACTTTTGGGGCTACACTTAAAACACTGATGAGAAAAAGAGGCTGGCTGAAGGTGCCTCCATATTATTATCCGCCTGGCTATCCAGAAAAAGGGTATCAAGGAAAATAGCAAATAAATAAGTAAGCCCAAATTGGACTTACCTCAACATATTAATTAAGTTCTAAATTTGTTTTTAAAGTACTAATCACAGCTTGGCGCTCTTCTTCAGGTACAACATAATAATAGATTCCATTAATTTTTTGACCAGTACCTTTAATCATGGTTTGGTTATTATTATGACGTGCATCTGCATAATTTGCTTGAACTGATTGCATTTCTTTAAAGGTCATGTTTGTCTTAATATTCCCTCCAGCAACAGCTAGTAAATCATCAATTTTTGTGACGACAGCAGGTGAAGCACCTTTTTCAATAATGGCACGAATAACTTCACGCTGACGATCTTGACGACCGAAGTCACTATCAATTTCACGTACTCGTGCGTATGCAAGTGCGCTTTCACCATTTAAAGTGATTGAACCTTCGTTAAAATTCTTTCCTTCATATGAAAATGCTTTTGTATTATTAACTGTAACTCCACCTAATGTATCTACAATATCCTTAAAGCTTTCCATATTAACCTTCACGTAATAATCAATAGGGATATCAAGAAATTTCTCTACTGTAGTAAGTGTCAAGTCAGTACCACCAAATGCATAAGAGTGATTTACTTTATCCATACCTCTTCCTTCGATCTCCACATAGGTGTCACGAGGGATGCTTAGCATGTTCATAGAGTCTGTGTTTGGGTTAAGCGTAACAACGATAAGAGAGTCTGCACGACCTCTATCACCTGTTCGCTCATCCACACCCATTAATAGGAATGAAATGGGGTCACCTTTTGATAAATCAAACTCCGTCTCACGCTTGCTTGATGGTGTACGCTCTTCATGCATGGAATCAACGGTGCTTGCTAGGTTTTGATATAAATAAACGGAATAACCGACAATTGCTAATATAATGACCCCAATAATACTAGCTATAATCTTTAACCACTTTTTACTCTTCTTTTTCTTTCGGCTTGAACGATCCAATATTCATCATCCTTTATTATAAAAATTTTAAAATACCTGTGATTCACA
Source organism: Litchfieldia salsa (assembly GCF_900104555.1). Classification (GTDB taxonomy): domain Bacteria; phylum Bacillota; class Bacilli; order Bacillales; family Bacillaceae_L; genus Litchfieldia; species Litchfieldia salsa. The sequence goes on along the minus strand of NZ_FNJU01000004.1, from coordinate 36,744 downwards.
TTTACCCCTAGAATCCACTCTATATAAGACGTTAGTTTCGACAGAAAGTTTCAGAATCCTTCAAAATAAAAGATTCAGAACAGAAATATCATATCATTTATTTTCAGTTTGTCCACAAAAAATTAATAACAACTTTCCTTAATTCTTGAAATATAGTAAAATTTTAGTAGATTACTAGTTGAATTTATAAGGAGGGATTAGAGTTGAAAGAGAAGCTATTACCCATTCTGCTTAAAGTAGCTATTTATACAAGTATCGTTTGTTCGACAATCATTCTATTTTTTAATGGTTCATTCGGGTATTTTGCCTATATTTTGACATTTGGGGACAAGCAAGGCACATTTGTGTTCTGCACAATTGCAATTATTGGAGCTTTACTTGCACTTATTCCTCTCTTATATCATAAGCAAACAGGAAAATTCTATTATTATGTGCTTTTGGGAACGAATGTCTTTATTATCTTTTATCCATTTATGATTGATACAGTTGCTACTTATGTTTTTCCGAAAGTATTAAGGTAGATAATAGGGAATATATGACTGGAATTTAACCTGACAATAGAGTGATGTTATGTAAATTGAGGAGCGGCTGAGAGATCAGTAACTCTTTTAATTTTAATTAATCTCCAACAAGTACATCTAATCTTAATATATGGAAAAAATAATATATATATTTGGATAAACTTTGTTAAGGAGAATTAATATGAAACAAATTATACAATGGCTAATGTTTCTACTGCCTCTTGCGTCACTGGTGTTAATTGGGGATAAAAGTCTTAGAAGATTTCTTCCAGTAGCATTGTTTGTGACTGTTATAAACACTCTATTTTACCAAGCGGCATATCATTATAATTGGTGGAGAGAGCCTGGTCTGTTTGAATGGGACAAGGTTGCAAATATCCCCTGGGTGTATAGTGCCTACTTAGTCGCTACAATATGGATTTTTAAGTTTACCTACGGAAAATTTATAGTCTATTTAATAACAAACCTGATACTAGATGGAGCATATATCTATTTGTGGTATCCATTTCAACAAAAGCTTGGATTAGCTTCTGAAGGCGAAATCTCACCACATATTAATTATTTAATCATGATTGGAGTAGCCCTTTTAATCTATATCTTTCAAATTTGGTATGAAAAAGGTTTACATATGAATAAAGAATCTGATTAAAACTTTCTGTGCAAACTTCTGTCATTTAAAAAATAAGGTGCCAGGCACCACTTCCATCCTGATATTATTAGTGGTTTTTACAAATACTATCTTAAAAGAGGGTAGGAGTTGATGAGACTTGATGACCAAGGAGCAAGGAAAGAGGCTAGATGAGGTATTGGATGTACAAGAAAAGGCTGTTTCCATGTGGATGGATTATTGGAAGGACTTTTCATATATAGATACAGGTCCATTCTGGGTCATTATTGCTGCACTTGTTCTTCCTCTTATTCTTATTTATTTTAAAATCGATCGGACGAAAATATTTCAAATTGGATTCTATGGATTTAATATACATACTTGGTTTGCTTATTCAGATTCGATCGCGATGAGGACCGGTTACGTCTATTATCCATTTCAGGCTATTCCAGTTATGCCAGTTAACTTTGCTTTAGATGCTTCGCTCGTCCCTGTCACCTTTATGTTGGTCTATCAGTGGTGTATTAATAACAATAAAAGTGTATTTCTATATGGTGTTATAACGAGTGCTGGTTTCTCTTTCTTCCTCAAGCCTGTCATGGGTGCATGGGATTTAATTAAGCTAGATAATGGGATGAATTATTTTTATCTCTTTCTTAATTATATAGCCATTTTAATTATGGCAATTATTATAACCAAGTTTTTTACCTACTTGAAACACCATCCTAAAAAGAGTAAAACAGAGTAAACAACCTTTTTTGTATAAATCTCTTTTTTTGCGTAGAAAAATAATTGTAAAGGTTAAAAAAGGGGAAGAAACTAAATGGACGATCTAACTGCAACAGAGGTTCAAAATTTAATGACTTCTTATATGACAAATACAATGGCATTTGTGGTTACAGCAGATTTAATGAAGAAGGTTGAGGATGCTGGAGTAAAAAAGATGCTTAAATTTGGACTTAAAATCGCAACTGAAGAGGTAGAAGGGGCAGAGTTTTTTTTGAAAAAAAGTAATAGGGCACTTCAGAACCCTTCACAGAAAAGGATATACTGAGACCAGAAACCAAATACTATTCAGATCGTTTCGTTATATTGCTTAAGTATAAGCTAACTCAAGATGCATTAAATTTGTATACACTATCCCTTTCAACATCGATTAATACACAAGTTCGGGCGTTTTATAAAAAGATACAGAACAATACAACGGAATTGATGGAACAATGTAATGAGCTTCGAATTAAACACGGATTGCATCAGCGGTTAATCTATTTACCTAGAACTGAAGTAATCAATAAAATCCAAGGACAAGAATTTCTTGGGGTAATGTTTGGTCATAACCGTCCGTCCATTAAGTGCTCCTGAAGTCCTTCAGCTTACTGCTAACTATTCTGCAACAGAGGTATTTCGGGAGATCCTTCGTTCCTTTACTAAAACAAAAACGGTTGAAATCGGAGAACACTTTAGACGTGGAGTGAATATATGCTCCAAACAACTAGAAAAGATTCAAGATAAATTAGAAAAAGATGAATTACCGCAGCTTCCAACTTGGGAATCTGAACTTGATACTGATGGAGCCCCTTTTTCAGATCGGTTGATGTTATTTAAAACATCTCTCATAGCTGGAGCAACAGGTGGTCGATATGGAGTTTCAGCTTCTGCAACACTTCGCAAAGATATTGGGTTAGCTTTCTTGAAAATGATGGGTGAAACCATGTTATTTGCCGAAGATACGGGTAACTTACTTATTAAGTATAAAATGCTAGATGAACCTCCTTTAGTAAAGTAAAGGAGTAAAAGAATAATTTACCTAAAAGCATCTGAAGTGAAATCGATGCTTTTTTGTGAGTTTGTAAAAGATTATACTGTTTATAGTATAAAATGTTGGTGTCTGCATCAAAATTCTAGTGCATTTTTAAAATGCGAATGAAATGAAAGAGCCTCATCTAATCGAAAAAATAGGGGTTGTCATTAATGACAAATAATAGAAAGAATCGTAAAGTTGATGGATTTTTGAAAAAAGCTAAGCAATGGAAGGAGGAGTTTGAATGTTTGAGGAATATTATTCTTGACTGTGAGGAGTTGACCGAAGGAATAAAGTGGATGCATCCTTGTTACATGTTTGAGGATAAAAACATCGTTTTAATCCATGGATTTAAAGAATATTGTGCGATTCTCTTTCACAAAGGCGCTTTGTTAAAGGACCCTCATGGTGTTTTAATCCAACAAACCGAAAATGTACAAGCAGCACGTCAAATTAGGTTCACCAATTTACAAGAGGTAATTGAATTGGATAGCATTATTAAAGAATATGTTCAAGAAGCGATTGAAATTGAAAAGGCTGGCTTGGAAGTGGAATTAAAAAAGACTGAAGAATACTTGATACCTGAAGAACTTCAAGTGAAATTCGATGAAACACCCAAACTGAAAGTTGCTTTTGAGGCATTGACACCTGGACGGCAAAGAGCATACCTTCTTTATTTTTCTAAAGCAAAACAAACGAAGACTCGTGAAGCAAGAATTGAAAAGTATAGACAGCATATACTCGATGGGAAAGGGTTAAATGATTAATTTTTTCGTTGCAGTGGAAAGACGACTACTATGTTTACTCAAACAGCTTTCAATAAAAAAACCCACAAACGTTGATTCAACAACATTTGTGGGTTTTTGAGTGTTCTATTTCTATTCATTTGTAAGGTTAAGCATATCAAGAAGCTTAAAGAACAAGCTTAGGAAAATCGCTACGATTGTTGCTAGTCCCATTCCTTTTAGTTCAACTGTTCCGATGTGAATCGCTGCACCACTAATTCCGATAACTAACACGATACATGTAAGAATTAGATTTTGAGATTTACTATAGTCCACTTTTGATTCAACAAGCATACGAACCCCACTTGCTGCGATAATTCCGAACAGAAGGATTGAAATCCCACCCATTACTGGTTGTGGAATGGAGGAAATTAGAGCTGCTAATTTCCCAAAGAAAGATAAGACAACCGCGATAATAGCTGCGATTCCGATAACCCATGTTGAGTACACACGTGTGATCGCTAGAACCCCAATATTTTCACCGTACGTTGTGTTTGGTGTTGCACCGACAAAGCTTGAGATAATCGTTGAAATCCCGTTACTGAACATTGAACGGTCAAGTCCAGGGTCTTTCGCTAAGTCTTTTTTCACGATATTACTTGTAACAAATAAGTGACCAATATGCTCAGGTACAAGTACTAATGCTGCTGGTAAAATGGTTAAGATCGCTGATAAGTCAAATTTAATTTGATAGTACTGTGGTAGTGATAGGACTGAAGCTTCCTTCACATTTGATAAATCTACTAAACCAAAGAAGTAAGCAATCACATAACCAGCGACAATTCCAATTAAGATCGGAATGATTTTGAAGAATCCTTTTAGAGAAACCCAACAAACAATTGTAATCAGTAATGTTAAAAATGCAACAAGTGCTGACTTAGGATCTACTGCCCAATCTGCTGCAGCACCTGCTGGAGCAATCCAACCTGCCATTTGAGCTGCAACTGGAACTAACTCTAACCCGATAACTGCGACAATCGCACCCATTGCTGCAGGTGGGAATATCACATCAATCCAACCAGTCCCTGCAAATCGTACAATGAGGGACACAAGTACCAAGACAACCCCTACGGCCAAGAAGCCACCTAATGCATAGTTGTAACCATCTTCTCCGTGATTACCTAATACAACGAAAACTGGTGATAGAAATGCAAAGCTTGAGCCAAGGTAAGCAGGAATTTGACCTTTTGTAATAAATAGATATAATAGCGTGCCAAGACCATTCATAAGTAAGATTGTTGCAGGGTCGACCCCGAAAAGAACTGGAACTAAAACCGTTGAACCAAACATCGCAAATAAATGCTGAAAGCTCAGTGGTAAGCTTTTTAATAAAGGTGGTCTTTCATGAACCTGGATTTCATTCTGAGACATAGAAAACGCTCCTTGTGTTTTATTTGGTGATAAAAAGATTGAAAGTCTGTAAACTAGTACTAGTGTCTAGCTACAGCGCCCAGCGACTAGTGAACTTCACTCTCCTCCTTGCGATAAGTCAACATCGAATCGCTTTGCTCTTCGTGTTTCCTTTATCTCATACAGAGAGCTCCAGTCCATACGTCGCTAAACGGGCGCTTTCACTTTTCGTATGAAGTCAGGTTACCTCTTATACTATCCTAATTGTTACGATTGTATAAAAAAAGCATCTTACCATTCATGGCAAGATGCTTTTTACATAAGTTGGTCAGGTCAATTCCTGAGCAACTCTATGCATGCAGAATCCTATTCTGCAACACCTTGCCAGCCTCTCTGGACTGACTTAAAGGTAACCGTATAACGTTCTTACGTAATTATACAATGAATATGAAGGGTGTCAATAGATTCTCTGCAAAAATTGTAGAAATTTGTTGGCAGAGGTCATAAGTTGCACAAATAAATGTAGGCTTGAAAAATAGGTATAACGGAAGCCTATTTTTATATTAAAATGGGGTAATGAGTTTATTTAATAGGAGTGATAGCTAAGGTGGAATCAATCAAACTAGTTTTAAATTCAATCATTGGGGAAATGTTGCCAGCATTAATTGGAGCAATTGTTGGACTTATATTTAGCGTTATTTTTGATGAAGGGCTAAGGAATTTCAAGCGGAAAATTGTAAGAAGTTATAAGCGTCTTTTTCGGGAAAAAAATGAATTTAAATCACATTTATTTACGATTGAAGGTACACCAACTACCTTTTATGTGATTGATGGAGATGGTCAATTTGATTTTAAACCGGAAAATATAGAATGTAGAGTCGTTCATGATCAGGTTCAGTTACCATCTGAAATTGAGGCGATCAAACAAGAAATTACTGATAGAGAAACAGAAAATGAACTGAACGGACTAGACCATAAGTGGAACGGACCGTTGTATGGTTTAGCGAAATTTAGGCATAGTCGAACAGCTGATAAAGAAGATATGACGGTTTTATTTAACTTCTTCAAAACGGATTACTTTACATTTTTAGCGACTAATTTGCAGTTAAATAGAAAGTTGGAATCTGGAAAGACGATTGGAGAGGAGTATATCCCTTATCAACAACTAGAAAAGGTAGAACCGATTTTAGCAAATGGTTTTGGAATAGGGCTTGTGGTCATTACGTCTGATGAAAATATTATTTTAACTAAGCGTACCGAAATAAGTGGGCCAAGAGGGAGCGAAATGGATATTAGTGTGGTTGAAGGAGTCCATCCTTTGTTAGATCGTCATAGTGTCAATGATGGTCCGGACTTATTTAACACGGCTGTACGTGGGGCAAATGAAGAACTAGGTATCATTATTAACAAAGATCTTATTAAATTCCTAGGTTACGGGATTGATTTAGACTTTTATCAATGGAATATGCTTGGTTATGCTCATGTTCCACAAACAGCCAAGGAGATCCAGGATATTCGTAGTCGAGGAACTTCAGGTAAATGGGAAAACACATTCCTTGTTTTTAAGAATTTCACAGCAAAGGAAGTGGCCGATATTATTGTTAATGGAGAAGTTTGGTCCACAGGAAAAGTAGCGCTGTATTGGACTGCGGTTAGAGAGTTAGGGAAAAACAATATCGATCGTGCCTTGGCTAAGACAAAGAAAAAATAATTATATAATAGAAGAAGGTCTGTCCCGACTTATCGTTGTGGGAACAGACCTTTTTTAGTTCCTTGCTTGCTCATCCATATAAAGATATTCGTTATGAGCTTTGAAAAGATAAATAAAGCGCAGTATGCGGCAAATATATGTAAAAAAGTCACCCATTCATGTAGCTTGAAAAGATGGTGCATGGATAAGATTGGTTTAAAGATAAATGATAGAAAAACAGATAAAGCCAGCGTATAGATATAGTAGTTTTTATTTTGATTAAGTGTCCACTGGTAGACAAGCATATAGAGGATAGGAACTAAAGCCACGTCTAAAGATAAATTTCCCGGGATAAAGGGGACCAACTCATAGGGATATCCCCATAGTCCATGTTTGGTTCCCCAGTTGTCGATATGGCTAAACCATACATGAATATTATAGCCGTAAAATCCAAGGAGAGACATTTTATCGCGATCGATTAGAAAGTATAAGATGACTAAGGGTGCAACGAACATTCCGAGAAAAATCAACCAGAATTGCCATGTATCCAATCCATTGTAGGCATGCCAGTATTCATCTTTCATTTCGGTAGTTTTTACAATTAGATGCCTAATTTCCTCATAAAGTTCTAGCTGCTTTTCATTCATTTGTTTTTCCATTGATTGCACTCCACGTTTTTACTTAGTATTCTAAAAAAACATGAAATCCATGTATAGAGATTTTAAAAGAAGGCTCTCTTCGTAAACATTGTGCTATTTGACTAGGGTTAGGTTGATTTGCACTCCAGGTATGTGCTTTCCTTGGTGCAGGGATGATCCTTTCGTTCCTGGGGGCCTGCGCATCCCGCAGGAGTCACATACCTTCCGTTCCAATCAACGAGCTCTATCAAATTAAATATATCTTAAAACAACATTCTTTTAGAAAGGAGCCTTGAAGAAAGTTGCTGGGGTCTTGTAGCTTACTACATTGATATGGGCATGTTATTCAGTTTTGCTTATCGCCCAAACGTTTCTGCTTTTTTGCCATAGGATAAAGTGAGATGAACAGGAGGTGAAGTTAAATGAGTGGAGTTACAGGATATGCAGGTGCTGGATTTGCATTAATCGTTGTGCTTTTCATTCTGTTGATCATTGTTGGTGCTAGTGGATTCACTGGTGCTGCTGGATATGGTGCAGGATATGGCTATGGTTATGGATATGGGTACTAAAATTAAATAGATGAAAGATGTTTATGATATGAGAGGTCTTTCCTGCAAGTAGGGGAAAGGCCTTTTTAGGTTTAATGATGAGGAGACACCCTTATAGACGAGACGGTGCTGAGGTACTGGGGCTTTTAAAGACAAACCACATGTCCGGAATGAAGATTCTGTCCAATAGGGGGTCTTTATTAGATAAACCACATGTCCGGAATGAAGATTGTGTCCAATAGGTGGTCTTTCTTAGACAAACCACATGTCCGGAATGAAGATTCTGTCCAATAGGGGGTCCTTATTAGACAAACTACATGTCCGGAATGAAGATTCTGTCCAATAGGGGGTCTTTATTAGATAAACCACATGTCCGGAATGAAGATTGTGTCCAATAGGTGGTCTTTCTTAGACAAACCACATGTCCGGAATGAAGATTCTGTCCAATAGGGGGTCCTTATTAGACAAACTACATGTCCGGAATGAAGATTCTGTCCAATAGGGGGTCTTTATTAGACAAACTACATGTCCAGAGTGATGATTCTGTCCAATAGGGGGTCTTTATTAGACAAACCGCATGGCCTGAGTGATGATTCTGTCCAATAGGAGGTCTCTATTAGACAAATCACATGTCCAGAGTAATGATTCTGTCCAATAGGGGGTCTTTATTAGACAAACCACATGTCCGGAATGAAGATTGTGTCCAATAGGGGGTCTTTATTAGACAAACCGCATGGCCTGAGTGATGATTTTGTCCAATAGGAGGTCTCTATTAGACAAATCACATGTCCAGAGTAATGAATGTGTCCAATAGGGGGTCTTTATTAGACAAATCACATGTCCAGAGTAATGATTCTGTCCAATAGGGGGTCTTTATTAGACAAACTACATGTCCAGAGTGATGATTCTGTCCAATAGGAGGTCTCTATTAGACAAATCACATGTCCTGAGTGAAGATTGTGTCCAATAGGGGGTCTCTATTAGACAAACCTCATAGTCTGAACAATGATTTTGTCCAATAGCACGCCTCTTTATAAATAAAACCCCTTATACAAGCTTTCTAATAACCATTATAATAAGCCCCCATAGCGGGATTGAAAAGCTAAGGCCGTACAAACAGCCTTTGGCAAAGTTTCCTTCGTCTTCATACATATGATCACGTCCTATTTTGTTAATCTTTTCTAGTATTAACAAGAATGTGAGTAAATGTACGCGGTTAGATAAAATATTTTAGTCTTTAGCGGATCAATATAGGCAGATCGTTCAGTTTTTCGTTGAGTCCAAACATTTTTATCATTTTGCCATAGTATAAAAAGTGAGATGAACAGGAGGTGAAGTAAATGAGTGGAGTTACAGGATATGCAGGTGCTGGATTTGCATTAATCGTTGTGCTTTTCATTCTGTTAATCATTGTAGGTGCTAGCGGATTTACTGGTGCAGCTGGTGGTTATGGTGCAGGATACGGTTACTAATCGTGAGTTCAATTAACCATTTATAGATGAAGAAAAGGTCTTTTCCGGTAAAAGGGAAAGACCTTTTTAAATGAACATTATTATTTTAAGCTATTTTCGTATTGTTGCTTTCAAAGCCAGAGGTCGAACACACTCCGTGTCTGGCGTGTGAGCAGTGGGCCTCCTCATATCACACAAAAAAAGCCAACATTAAATGTCAGCTTTTTTAATGGGAGATTAATTCTCCTCGGAATCCGTATCATTATTTTCTTCTTCGTCTTCATTATCTTTTTGCTTCTTAGCAGCCTCACGTTGTTTTTCTTCAGCCTTTTTAGCAGCTTCTTTTGCTTTTTCAGCTTGCTTTTTTGCTTCTTCACGTTTTTGTTCTTCTTGTTTCTTAAGAGCTTCACGTTGTTTTTCTTCAGCTTTTTTAGCAGCTTCTTTTGCTTGTTCAGCTTGCTTTTTTGCTTCCTCACGCTTTTGCTCAGCTAATTTTTTCGCTTCTTCACGCTTCTGCTCAGCTAGTTTTTTCGCTTCCTCACGCTTCTGTTCTTCGACTTTCACTGCAGCTTCTTCAGCGTCAGTATCAGTTTCAGTTTCTTGATCTTCGTCTGTTTCATCAACTTCATCAACTGTCGTAGTTTCATTGTTTAGAGTATTTACTTCATCAAGAGTTTCTTCAACAACTTCATCAGCTTCTTCATTGATTTCTTCAACAGTTTCAGCTTGTTCTTCTGCTAACTCTTCGTTAAGTTCAGCAAGCTCTTCATTATATTCTTCTTCAGTAATTTCTCCAGAAGCTAACTCTTCTTCAAGCTTTAAGCGTTTTTCTTCAGCTTCCAATTCCTTTTCTTGAAGTTTTGCTAGTTTCTTGTTGAGTTTCTTTTCTAATTTCTCTTGTGCTTTAACGATATTTTTTTGAAGGGCTTCTTTTGCCACTGGATTAGCTACTTTTTCGTACGCTGCTTGTAAGGCAAGAAGGTTAGCAGAAAGCTTTGCTTCAAGTGCAGCACGAACTGGGTCCACTTGTTCTGTTTCCTGTGTAACATCACCATCAACTACTGCAGCTTCTTCTTCTACAGTTGATGGGGCTTCTTCTGTGGAAGACTCATCTTCATCAGCGTCAGTAGGTTGAGCTTGCTCGTATTTTGCTAATGCTAATTCTTGTTGTTCAATCGCCTCTTGAAGGAGTTCATTTGCTAATTCCTCTTCGCCATTTGCGTATAACGCTTCTGCTTCTTTAACGCGTTCTTCAACGAATGCTGCAAGTAATTCAGCTTCTTTTACATCATCAAATGTTAAAGCCAGCTGAACGTTCTCCATTAATTTCTTTACGAAATAGAAGAAATCACCAGGTAAAAGTGAAGGGGCTTCTTCAACTTCTTCTTCTGTAACAACTTCATCTGTGTTTTCAACGGTGCTATCTTCAGTGCTAGTTTCAGCTTCTTGATCAGGTGATTCAACTGTGCTTTCTGTCGTTGTTTCAGTTGTTTGTTCTTGCTGAATCGTTTCTTCTGTTTCAGTAGTTGTGCTATCAGTATTTGCAAAAGCTTGTCCAGATCCTAATGAAAGAGCAAAAGCTGTAGCAACAATACTGGTAGTAAGAACATTTCGAACGTTCTTATTAATTAAAGTAAATCCCTTTGACATAAAAAAATCCCTCCAAAAGTTAATTTTTTAGAAAGAAGTTAGAATGACTCTATTAAACTGAGTTATTCTCCATCCTTCATTTGGTAGTCCAGCCACCGTAGTGAAACACCCTAGGTCTGTGACTTTGCGTCCCAATCTTTCGACTGGTTTGCCTTTTTCAAAGTGAGAACGGAGTAATCCGTTACCGCTATATGACCTTAATATAAATCAAATTTAGTAGAAAGTAAATGTCATATATTTACCATTGCTTTTAATGTCTGAACAACCATGAGATTGAGACATGAGAACCGTCCCTGTTTCACAATGGGCAGGTCATTCAGTTTTACATAGCGTCCAATCATTTTTGTTATTTTGCCATAGGATAAGAGTGAGATGAACAGGAGGTGAAGTAAATGAGTGGTGTTACAGGATATGCAGGTGGTGGATTTGCATTGATCGTTGTGCTTTTCATTCTGTTAATCATTGTAGGTGCTAGCGGATTTACTGGTGCAGCTGGTGGTTATGGTACAGGATACGGTTACGGATACTAATCTTCATTTCATTTAATATTGATATAAGAAGAAAAGGTCTTTCCCGTTGAAGGGAGAGACCTTTAGAATGTTACATTCATTCCGCGAAACAGTAAGGGAGGCGGGAACCCGTTCGATGAATCCCGCGAAAAAAGAGTGGAATCCCACGAAAGAGAGCAAGAATCCCGCGAAAGCCCACAGTAATACCGCGAAACAGTAGGGAAGGCGGGAACCCGTTCGATGAATCCCGCGAAAAAAGAGTGGAATCCCACGAAAGAGAGCAAGAATCCCGCGAAAGCCCACAGTAATTCCGCGAAACGGTAAGCGTGGAGCTGCCCCGCCATTAAATTCCACTCAATAGGAGTTCCTACTCATCATTTTCAAGATCTTCAATCAATTCCTCCATTTCTTTAATTTCCTGACGTTGGGTCTGGATAATGCTTTCTGCCAGCTCCTGAACGCGTGGATCTGATAGGTGTGCCTGTTCACTTGTTAGGATGGCAATGGAGTGATGGGGAATCATTGCTTTCATCCAACTTTTATCTTCAATGGTAGCTTGGCTTCGAACAAGCCATAGTGACAGTGCAAACACAAATGCACTCACTGTAAGAATCATAAAATTAACGCCGCGCTTCGTATACATTTTCCACATAAAAAGTAACATCACAATGGACATGACTGAACCCATAATCAATGCCATATAAAGCCTTGTTTGGCTAAAGAATACATGATCTAGTTGAAAAATATTTAAATACATAAGCCAGTACATGATAAAAGTAGAAGTTGCAATCATCACTCCGAATTTCAAATATTTATTCATGATGCTTCCTCCTCTAACTTTTTGTTATATAAGCCTTCCTATCATCTTTCCCTCTTTATTCCCTTAGTTAAACGTAAAATTTTATGATGAATAACCCTTTTTTTCTCTTTCCTCCTATAACTAGTGTGAAGGAGGTGATACAGATGGCAGAGCAATTTTTAACGAGTTCGCAGTTACGCTTAGTGTTTGAGCTTGGTGTCGATGAAAAGGGTGAGATGAAGTATAAGAACAAGAACTACAGTGTGAAAACAACTTCTACACCTGAACAGCTTTTTGCAGCAGCTTCAGCAATTCTTGGGCTTCAAACCTTGAAGAACGCGGGATTTGTACGAAATGATTCACATGACCTTATCTAATGAAAAAGTTTAATAAAGAAAGGAGGGACCTCATATGGCAAAGACATTAGAAATGAGTTTTGGTACAGCGGATGGAAAAGTCGCGAAGCTTTCGATTGAAAATCCAATCGAGCCAGTGGATCAGATTGCGTTAGCAACAGCAATGGATGCAATTATTGCCGCAAACGTGTTTTATTCAGCGGGCGGTGATTTCACGGATAAGCGTGGAGCGCGTGTGGTGGAGCGTAATGTGATAGATGTAGTAATCGGATAAAGCTTGAAAGTCTAACCCTTAGTTTTACGGTGGGTTAGGCTTTTATTTTTTTGCGTATTGTTAGTGGTATTCGTGCATTTCTATTAGATGAAAAGAATCCATAGTAAAACGGTAAGACCGAGTATGAACATCCCAAATAAAAAGGCTTCGATTTTAAAAATTAGAATGTGGTATTTTTTAGGGGTGAGTTTTTCAGCCAGAAATAATAGAAAACTTAACACTAGTTCAATAATTGTGAGTGTAGTCATGCCTCCAGTAAAATCATCGTCTTCTTCGTATTTTTTAAAAGCAGTATAGAATGCATATCCTGAGATTAATAAAAGAATAATAGAACATAGTATCAGCATAATTATGCTCATATAAAAGTATCTCTCCTGTTTATGTAATCTTTCAACTAAACTCCACTTTCACACAAGCACAGGATAACCACTTGTCTGTATTGCTTTTTTCCTGGTTAGTCATCTTGCGTATCCTGACAATATTATTCTAGTATTCTCTCATTTAGGTTTAACTATAAGTTTATTGTGAAGATATCCCTTATTTAGGAAGACATTTTTTGATTTAAGTTACGATGATTAATTTCTTCTTTAAGCATCTGAATGAATTCTTGGCTTAAACCAAGGGAAACAGCTTCTTTATATGCTCTTATTAATAGAGTATCACTTATTTTCATTTTATATAAACCATTCAACATAATCAACAACCCTTTCAGTTTATTGCACTATGTTCTACCCGTTTTTCTCGGCCACAAAACCTAGATATTCCCGAGGTAATTTAGACTTTGAAAAAATTAAAACTACCCTACTGCATTATTTAATGAAAGGGTCAGTAATCTTCTTTAAATTCATATTTATTTTAGGGGATGCGGGAACCACGATTGGTTTTCTCTCCCAACTTCGCAAAGTCTACCGCTTGCAACCTACTCATTTACATGCTTCTCTTTGAATCGGTTAATATCTACTCTAGGTGAAAATCCGAACATCCGAGCATATTCACGACTAAATTGTGATTGACTTTCGTAACCTACTCGGAATGCAATTTCAGCAACATCTGTTGATCCAGCTAGTAACAAACGTCTTGCTTCTTGCAATCTCAATTGTTTTTGAAACTGAATAGGACTCATGGCGGTTACCTCTTTAAAATGGCGATGAAGAGTCGAAACACTCATATTAGCTATTTCAGCTAAATCTTCAATTCGAAAAGGCTCTATATAATTTTTTATGATGTGGTCTATTACTTTTCTAATTTTAGATCCGTTACTACCTTCTACTGCTATTTGTTTTAGTGCTTCTCCGTGTGGACCTTGTAAAATCCAATAGATGATTTCTTTTTTTATTAATGGAGCAAGGGTAGGAATATGCTTTGGAACCTCTAATAAATCAGCTAATCTTAATACTGCATCTAACAAGGAAGGCTCGGCAGAACTAACATACATAGCCCGTTTCGATTTTTTTTCCTGATTATATGGAAGGTCTGTTTCATTGATCATTTCTACTATATCGGTTGGCGTTAACTCAAGTTTGAGTGCTAGATATGGAGATTCCGTCGAGGCTTTGGTGACTTGGCCTGTTACTGGTAAGTTAACTGAGGCAACAATATACTGACCAGGTCCATATAAGAATCGTTCCTCTCCTAATAACACTTCCTTTTCCCCTTGTAAAATCATACAAAAAGACGGCTCGTTAACTCTAGAAATAGGTTCAGAAATGGTGGATTCACGGATGAGAAATAAGGACGGTATGGAAGTAGGTTGGACACCATCTTGTCCTGAATAGTTCTCTATAAACTTAGCAAGTTGTTGCTGCTGTTGGCTGGGTTTCTCAGACATATATGTGTTCTCCTTTTTTCGTTGTCTTCAGTCATTATATCTGATATAGGTTAATCGGGTAAAAGAGGTTGAGAGGATTAGGCAAAAACTTAGTAGAAATAGGTTAAGGGTTTTCTTTTATCTGTGGGATAATAATTCCTAAAGAGGTCACGATAAATGTGGCAAATAAATAAAAGAGAGGTATCAATCATGGAGTATGTGAAACTTGGTAATACAGGCTTGGATGTATCTCGGTTTTGTCTTGGATGTATGGGGTTTGGTGATGCATCAAAGTGGGTGCACCAATGGGTACTTAACGAAAACGACTCTCGGCCTGTGGTTAAAAAAGCAATTGAATTAGGGATTAATTTTTTTGACACGGCTAATGTATATTCTCTTGGCACAAGTGAGGAATACTTAGGACGCGCCTTGAAGGATTATGCCAATCGTGATGAAGTGGTAATCGCAACGAAAGTTCATGGAGAAATGCACAAAGGTCCAAATGGATCAGGACTTTCCCGAAAAGCAATAATGAGTGAGATAGATAACAGTCTTAAGAGATTGGAAACCGATTATGTCGACCTCTATATCATCCATCGCTGGGACTACAACACACCAATTGAAGAAACAATGGAAGCCTTGCATGATGTAGTGAAGTCAGGAAAAGCAAGATACGTCGGTGCTTCAGCTATGTTCGCATGGCAATTCCAAAAAGCTCTTCATGTTGCTGATAAAAATGGTTGGACGAAATTCGTGTCGATGCAGAACCATCTCAATCTGATCTACCGAGAAGAGGAAAGGGAAATGCTACCCCTTTGTAAGGAAGAGAAAATTGGTGTTACTCCATATAGTCCACTTGCATCTGGGAGACTAACACGTGACTGGTCAGTAACGACACACCGCTCTGAGACAGATCAAGTCCAAAAGTTTAAATACGATATGACAGCAGATGCCGACCGAATAGTGGTTGAACGAGTAGCTTCCATTGCCGAGAAACACGGTGTTCCACGTACACATATTGCACTATCTTGGTTATTACAAAAAGAGACCGTAACAGCCCCAATTATCGGAGCAACGAAAATCTCACATCTTGAGGATGCTGTTGGTGCTTTATCTGTAAAACTTTCCACTGAAGACATTGCCTTTCTTGAAGAACCATATGTACCACATAATATAGTGGGGCATAATTGAGATTATTGAATACTTAACAACACTCAACCAAGTCTATCATGGATACCTAAGGATAGAAATTAAACCTGGAGGACTATCGTCAAAAAATAAATAAAGTCTAACCCATATATCAAGAAAGGGTTAGACTTTTTCATTTGCTTTTTTATTTTTTTATAATTTGCTTTCGCTCTTCCATTTGTGGTGGTTCTTCCATCCAGCCATTTTTAATCATGATTTTTCCACCTTTATGAGCATATTCAAAGATATCCTTCATAAAAATAGCCATTTTAGCTGGAATATCATTTCGTAAACTAAAAGCAGTACCTATTGAACCGCTGCCCATCGAAAAGCTGCAAAAGAGACTTACACAATACATCATTAACTTATCGGAAAATGGTGCGATTGTTGAGCGTGTGGCATTACCGCCTGGGGTTTGGGGAACTGGTATACCACCTTGAATGAAGACCTCGCTTAATTCCTTTACGATACCTTTAGCAAGTTCAACCCCTTCATTAAAGTAAACTTTTACTTCTTTTTCATTTGCGCACTGAGCAAATCCTGTAATCATTTCAAGCCCAAAGACATTTGATTCAATGGCATGATGAATTTGAGCAACTTCTACTGTATTTAATGCGCGTTTTTCACTAAATGGATTGATTGCAAGTCCACCCATGTAGCTGTTATCTTTAACAAATTCGATTGACTTTGGCATTGTTACATGAGGAGATTTAATAAGCAGTCCCTTTTCAAGTAAATATTGGGTGCAAAGGTTGTAATATTGTTGAGTAATTGCAGTTAGCTCTTTAAACAATATGACAAGATCTTCTCGATAACACATCGTTATATTTAATGAGTGAAGGGCCATACTAATTTCTTTTAATAGTCGAACAAACATAATGTCAAACCCATTATCATATAACTTAGGCACATCTTTGTTAACATCTTGATCAGTAAAACCAACTGGTATTACAGCCCCTTCATTTTGTAGGGTATCTTTGATCCTACCAACATAATTATTAATCTCCCCATATAAATTAGTCATAATATCTTTAGCTTTTTCGTCATCAGCTTTCTCGATAAAATGCTCTAATATGCGTAAAATCATCGTTTTCTCTTGATATGTAAGCCATAAAACACCTAATTCTGACGATGTAATAGCTGGTTTGTCTGACATAATAGTACTCCTCCTATCTTATGCTACTAGGATAAGCAAAAAATGGTTTTATCATTCTTATTTTTGTTAAGGATTCCTTTTAGCTGAGCTTTTTCAAGGTTTTCGAGTGGCTTCAGACAGGAGAGGTGAAACCAGATGGGGTGGTGTCTGAAGTTGGCATGGCTTCAGACAATAGTGATCATACCAAGAGAAATCGAGACTGAAGTAGGTATAAATTGGGACAATAGTAATGAATCCAAGAAGGATCGAGTCCGAAGTAAGAGCAAATTCAGACAAGAGTGATGAACCAACAAGAACCAAGTCCGAAGTGATAAATGGGGATAAACGGGGACGGTTCTAGTGTCTCAGTGGGAAAAACCTTCCTAGGGTTATGAATGATGCGGTTGATAGTGGAACTAGATAGATGAGGGAAACTAGTACACAAAATGGGGCGTGAGAACCGTCCCCGTGCACACTTACAAGACTTAACAGATTATTGTACAATTAACTTTAATACAAATAGCTAGGAGAGAGAATGATAATAAGGCAATTAAATCCAACTGATGCTGAAGATTATCTTTCTATAAGGCTTGAAGCACTCAAAGATAGTCCGTATGCTTTTGCATCAAGTTATGAAGAGGAAAGAAATCAGTCAGTAGAGAAGTACAAAAGTAGTTTTAATACACAATCAAACGCAATTACTTTTGGTGCCTATGAAGACTCGCAACTTGTTGGTGTCGTCACTCTAGTAAAGGAACAACTATTGAAGTTGAGTCATAGAGCAAATATAGTAGCAATGTATATTAAACCAGAAAAACGTGGTTATGGAATAGGGAAAGCTCTTGTTTCTCATGTAATTGAACAAGCAAATAACATAAATAGTATTGAACAAATTTACCTAACTGTTGTAACAACTAATGTTTCTGCTAAGAAATTGTACGCTTCTTGTGGGTTTGAGGTGTTTGGAGAAGAGAAAAGAGCATTAAAGTTTAATAACACATATTATGACGAAGAACATATGGTTTTATATTTATAAAAATTTGTTCTTAAACGGGTGCGAGTGTTCAATACGAGCAGTCGCTTTTTTATTAACGGACATATGATAAACAGGGATAAACAGGGACGGTTCTAGTGTCTCATTGTGAAAACCTTCCTAGGGTTATGGATGACGCGGTTGATAGTGTAACTAGATAAATGAGGGAAACTAGTACAGAAAATGGGGCGCGAGAACCGTCCCCGTGCACCTCTTGAAGAAGAAGACCCGAAAAAGCTTAAAAGGTTATTTGCTTTCTTTGAATCAATGGTGACGAATGGGGATGAATATGTTGCTGAACTATTAAGTGTCACGATTCTTGCAAGAATTGGTGATGATAAAAAAGTCCTTACTACTGCTTATAAGTATATGGGTAAAGAAACAAGGAAGTCATCTGATGAAATCGAAAAATTCTGGGGTAGATATTGAACGACCAGGGGCAATTCTTCAACAAGCAGGGATTGCCTCTTTTGTATGGAAATAAGAGTTAGTTGAACAAGAAGTAATGCTAAAATTACATTAAAAAACGCGGGGTGATTGAATGAAATATACTTGCCCTTGTTGTGGGTATAAGACATTAGATGAAGAATCGCCTGGAACTGACGAAATCTGTAAAATATGTTTCTGGCATGATGATTTTGTACAATATGAAGACCCTGATTATGAAGGTGGGGCAAATCAAGTTTCCTTAAAGCAAGCACAAAGTAACTACATTAGGTTTGGTGCATGCCAAGAAGATTGTGTTGAATTTGTAAGAAAACCAAACGAGAATGACATATAAAAGGCTTCAGTGTTCGCCCTGCTTTCTTTATTAATTAAATAATGAATATAAAAGATAGTGAAGAAATGTACGTAAGTAAAGGGGGCAATTCTTCAATAAAGGAATAACGCCTTTACTTATTTAAGTAACGGTTAGTGGGAGAAGGAATAAATAATCTTGTTATCGAATACCTAAGTATTATTGTATTAGGTGGGATAAAAGTATGTATGATTACATAAGTATTCATTCTGATAAACTCGAATCATTTATAGAAACTGAAGTTATTGAAAATTTCCTGGAGTTTAACTTAATGTGTACAAAACTAGGAACATTAGAATTTATTAAGGATATAGGTGAATACAGTATCTATATTAGAGGAATAAATGCTAATTCACAAGGTAATTATGCGTATAATTCTTCAGAAAAATTTAAAGAAATAAATCTAATAGAGATTGATATTCCAAATAAATCTAATGATGCTGTGGAAGCTGAGATATTAAAAATCGCACAGAAAATTTCAAATGAGTATTTATGGGAAATTGATTTAAGAGAGTAATTTAATAAATTTTATTATTCAAGTGACAGGGGCGTTGATCCAAGATGTAGTGACCCCAAAAAGTTAGACACAGTATTAAGTTAAGCAGCTGAGGAGGATTGAACTCGATATTGCACCGGACTCAATCCTTTTAGTTTTTCTTTTATACGTTTGTGATTGTAGTATTCAATATACTGTTCAAGCTCATGCTTGAAGTGTTCCATACTATCAAATTCTTGTAAATAAAGTAATTCAGATTTTAATAAGCCGAAAAAATTCTCCATCACGGCGTTGTCTAAACAATTCCCTTTTCGAGACATACTCTGGGTAATACCGTGTTGTTTTAAAACATGTGCATATTGTTTCATTTGGTATTGCCAACCCTGATCCGAATGTAGAATGGGAGCTACTCCTTCGGATAACGAAGTTATTACTTTATCTAGCATTTTTGAAACAAGTTGATAAGTAGGGCGGTTTTCAATATTATAGCCGATGATTTCACCATTATATAAATCTAACACAGGAGAAAGATAAAGTTTCTCTCCGAATAAGTGGAATTCAGTCACGTCTGTTACCCACTTTTCATTTGGCTTTGAAGATGTGAAATCACGTTTTAGAATGTTTGGTGCAATCTTACCAACGTTTCCTTTATAAGATTGGTATTTTTTCATACGGACTAAGGATTTTAAACCTAACTCCTTCATTAGACGCTGAACAGTTTTATGGTTAATCAGATAGCCTTGGTTTCGTATCTCTAATGTAATACGTCGGTACCCGTATCTACCTTTATGTTCATGATAAATAGAAGAAATCAACGATTTCATCTCAGAGTATTTTTCAGGTCGATCAAAGTTCTTTGTCCAATAATAATAGGTACTACGCTTAATGCCTGCAAGATTTATTAATGCCTGAATACTATACTGATTCCTTAGTTCAAAGACTACTTGCGCTTTGTCTTTCGTTGTAATGCTTCCTTTTTTTGAACTAAGGCATTCAACTTTTTTAAAAAGGCATTCTCCATACGTAAACGTTCATTTTCTGCTTGTAATACCTCTAACGAGCCTTCTACTGGAGATGGTTTATTAGTTTGTTTTTGATTGTCTTTTTTCATCCTTGGCCGCCCCTTTTTCTTTGGTATAGGGGCATCTATTTCATAGTTTTCTAGACTAATTCGCCATTTTCGAATCATGCCTGGAGAAGCTAAATTAACTGCACTGCAGTTTCTAAGGTAGACAACCCACTTTCGTTCATATAATTGAGTATGTTTAGTTTATCTTCTAAATTAAACTTTGTATAGCTCTTATTAAATGCTTCCAACCCATGAATTTGATATTTTTTTACCCAAAAATCAATCGTTTCTGTATTAGAAACTCCTATAGATTTAGCAATAGAATTAAGACTTTCTCCACCGTTTTTGTAACGATTAACAGCATCTAATTTTTGTTCAACCGTAAATTTAGCCATAAAAAAGGCACCTCCAAATGTTAGATCCATGTCTAACATTTGGGGTGCACTACAAGAAGGGATTGACGCTCTTTTTAAAGAATTATTGAACTAATGGATTGATGTAAAATATGAGTGATTGAGTATTAACCTTGTTCCGCTAACGGAACAGTTAGTGGAAGCAAAAGAGGAGATATAGATGGAATTTAATATAATTGGAGAAGAGACTAGAGTAGTAATTAATATATTAAATAGAAGTCATCCTGAATGCACT
The DNA here is from genome assembly GCF_900104555.1 of Litchfieldia salsa. Classification (GTDB taxonomy): domain Bacteria; phylum Bacillota; class Bacilli; order Bacillales; family Bacillaceae_L; genus Litchfieldia; species Litchfieldia salsa. The sequence goes on along the minus strand of NZ_FNJU01000004.1, from coordinate 15,590 downwards.
GATTACTGGGATGGTAATTGGGTAAAGGCAAAAATAGATATACAAATTCCTGGATACCTAGCAAAGTTTGATCTTGATCTAAGAACAGATGAATTAAGAGACTTTTTAATTGGATTGAGAATAATGAACAAGGATCTAAAAGGGAAAGCACAACTGAATAATTTAGATAGCTATATAGAAATCGAATGTGAAGTCACCAAAATAGGTGGAATAGTATGGTCAGTGGAAACCTGTTATCCTGCTGGATATGGTGCCGTTCTAAAATTTGAATTCGAATCAGACCAATCATATTTATTAAATTTAATAAGTGAATTAGAAGCAATTCTAGTTACCTTTCCCGTTATTGGAAAGCCCTGAGTTTTTGAACTAACGGTGCAGATTAGTGGAATAAGAAAATAAAAAAAACGACCTCAAAGGAATTTTTAAAAGGCCGTTTGCTTAATAGTTCTATTAGTTATTTTTTGAATAGTTAATCCCATTATTACTCCAGGAATGACAAACATAATTGGAAGCCACACAGGTCCAATTAATACACCAGATAATCTAATTTTTGAGGAATATATCAAACCAACAGTAACAGAAAAAGCAGCAAAAGCAAAAGGATAAAATGAATTAGGTTTTTTACCTCCGCCAGCGTCTTTATACGCATCCCACATTGCAAAAAAATACAGACAAGGATAAAACATTAGCCAATTATAATTTGTTTGTTCTATCGCTTTTTGAATCTCACCATGGAAACTATAGATAATGACTTGGTTAAAGTTGGCTTGTACATTAACTAAGAATTCTAAAATTAATAAAACAGTCCCTTTAAAATATTTTCTATTTAAAAACTGCCCAAACCCAGGTAAAGCAATAGACCATAACAACTTTTCAATCGGATTCTTATTCACTCATATATCACTGTTTCCTATTTAATTTTGCTATTTCAATATTGTCAATAGATGATGGTGATTTTTCCATCCAACCGTGTTCAATTAGGATATTCGCTCCATCCTCTGCATATTGAACAGCTTCCAATGTGATACGCATGAATTTTGCACCTAAATCACGCCTTGAGACCGTTCCTAAAGCTACACCATAATATCCAAGAGACATTCCTGATAACATGGTTACTTGAAACATCATTAGCTTATCGGAAAAAGGTGGTGTTGTTGATTTTAATACGTCTGAGTCCAGAGTGGACGTTTGTGAAAGGTTCTCTTGATTTAATATTTGAGCCATAAATTCCACTACTTTACTGGCAATATTAGCCCCTCTCACCATATAATTCCTCACTTCTTGTAATCCAGCCGTTTGCCCAAACCCTAATAATAATGCTTTACCAATTGCATTACGTTGCATATTATTGTAAAGGTGCATAATTTCAAGAGCATTCATCGGGCGTCTTTCCCCAAACCAACCTGTCAAATAACCTTGTTTTTCAATGAATTCAACTTTATCTGGAATCGGAATAGAAGCTGATCTTGAATATAAACCTTTTTCTAATAAGACATTTAACGATTTATTATATAGTTGTCTTGTAAGGTCAATTGCTTTCGAAAAAAGTTCCAACACATCATTTCGTGCACAACCAGAAAAAGAAGCACCATACGAAGTCATCCCATGCCTTGCCATATTATGAACAAAGTTTAAATGGAACGTATCTGAGTATAGTGCAGGGGCATTTAGGTTTAAATCCTCTTTTTCGCTAAAACCAACAGGGATTGCATGGTTTTCTTTTTCATATATAACTTTAATGTCTTTTATCATAATTTCAGTAATTTCAATGGCAAATTCTAATATCGGCTTAATTTCTGTATCTTGTGTTTTTTCTTTAAAATACTTTAGCACGCAATAAGACATACTGTTGTTCATATATCCTGCCCAGAGTGAAGCCAATTCGGATGAAGTAAGTCGAATGTTATGTTCAGTCTCCATGTATACCCTCCCACTATGTAATCAAGAGTATTGTCCCCTCATTTTTGTAAAATATTAATAAAATGATGGCTATATCTTGAACTAACGGGTGCGATTGTTCAAGAGGATCAGTCGCTTTTTCACTAACGGTTCAGGATACTGGAACAACGGATTTCAATAGAAACTAAGAAATTACATGGTAAAATAGTTAAAAAAAGGCTGTGTTATATATGAAAGTTTCTTTAATTGTTGCGATGGACAAGAATAGAGTTATTGGTAAAGAGAATGACATTCCATGGAGAATTCCAAAGGATTGGGAGTTTGTTAAAAATACCACAATTGGACAACCCATCATATTGGGTAGAAAAAACCTTGAGTCAATAGGAAGGGCTTTACCTCACAGAAGGAATATTGTTTTAACGAGAGATAAGAATTATAACTTTGAGGGTTGTGAAATTGTCCATTCAGTCGAAGATGTATTTAAGATTTGTAATAATGAAAAAGAGATTTTTATTTTCGGGGGAGAACAAATTTATAAAATGTTCTTACCTTACGTCGAAAAGATGTATATTACAAAAATTCATCATGAATTCGAAGGAGATACGTTTTTTCCAGAAGTGAATTTCAATGAATGGGACCAAGTGTCCGTCGAAAAAGGTATTAAGGATGAAAAAAACCCTTATAACTACTATTTTCATGTTTATGAAAGAAAATTGTTAAGCTACCATGAAAGAACGCAAATATCTTTCATTTTCTGTGGTGAAGTTCTGATTCATGGAGGGCTAACGGAGGCGATGATCTAAGAAGGATTCTCGCTTATTTTTGTTGAAGCTTGTACTAACGGATCAGTTTTAAGCAATAAGCAAAGCTTATGTTCACTTATTGATAAGCTATTATTTCTTTATGACGCATCTTTGGTATGTTTAAGAACAGAAAGGGGGATGTGAAATGAGAATTTTTGATGCGCATTTTCATATTATTGATTTTGATTTCCCGATTGTCGAAAACCAAGGATATACACCACCGAGTTATATTGTAAAAGATTATCAAAATGAAACTGCTGATTTGAATGTATTAGGTGGAGCGATTGTATCTGGGTCTTTCCAAGGATTTGACCAAGAATACTTATTGAAAGCACTTAAAGAATTGGGTCCATCATTTTGTGGTGTTACGCAATTGCCGTTTACTGTGACAGATGATGAAATCGTGAACTTACACAACAATGGGGTAAGGGCATTACGCTTTAATATCAAAAGAGGTGGTTCAGAAGATTTATCAATGCTCGATTACTTTGCAAGAAGAGTTTATGATTTGGTTGGCTGGCATAGTGAACTTTATATTGATTCAAAAGAGTTACCTGAAACTGCATCCACAATTGAAAAATTACCTGCTATTTCAATTGACCATTTAGGCTTATCTGAAGAAGGTTTAACGCATCTGTTAAAATTAGTTGATAAAGGAATACACGTAAAAGCAACAGGTTTTGGGCGTGTGGAACTAAATGTTGTAAATGCTCTAAAATCTATATATGAAACAAATCCTGATTCGCTTATGTTTGGTACGGATTTGCCATCAACAAGAGCAAAAAGACCATTTGAATATGGAGATATTGAATTAATTCAACAATTATTTGACGAACAGGCTATCGAAAAAATTCTATATACGAACGCATTAAAATGGTATTTTGAATAAATTAGTTCATAGTAGATGCGGAATGAAAATTTAAAGTTTGTGAGATTTTAAACTTAAACTACCATGAAAGAACGAAATAATCTTTCATTTTCTGTGGTGAAGTATTTGCTTCATGGATGGCTAACGGGTAGCGATACTTTAAGAGGGTATCGCTTGTCTTGTTGCGCTTACGGATCAGGTTTATTGAAGAAATGCAAATAAATGGAGGAAAGATAGAAAAAGAATTATGGGAGGATATATTTTGAATGATGAACTAAAACAATTATTTGAAGAAGATCAGCATGACCTTCGGAAAATGCCACATGACAGAAAAAAACGAGATAGAGATAGACGAAATAGAGTTAAAACAATTATAGATACTGGAGGTGCCACTGTTGCAATAGATTTTATCCATGCAGCTATAATATTTCAACATGGGGAAGCTTTAGAAGATTGGTGGCATTCATATCAATTAAGCTTAAAGGCTGTTGAATTGGGGTTTCAACCTAAATGGTTAGCGGCTGTTGCACTGGATAGATGGTTATTACGGCAGGGAAAACCTCTTAAATACGGTAATCAAGTAATCCCTTTTGGTGGTGTTTATAGAATCCCAGAGTTAGACCCAAATACTACTGATGAGGAAAGAGAAAAATGGGATGTGCCATCTTTTTTTGAACTATATTCTTTTGATAAGCTTCGTGGGTTTATGAAATATGATTTCATTGATACATTAGAAAATGAAAATTTAAAAGTTAACATTATAAAGTTAGAAAGACCCCCCGCACATAGCCCTTCTCTAACTGGAACTCGATGCGGAAAGACAGAAGATAATCGTGTAATTTTTGAAAACCCCTACGGATGGAAATGGATAGAAGATAGTGCTGGTTCTTTTGATTTAGGATGGCTCTTAATTCCTCACGTCCCAGTAATAGCTCATATAGTTGCTACTGAAGGAGATGCAAGTATTGAAAGAGTTACATTGAATGGATATTCTTGCATTCTAGTTATATTTAATAACAGTAAAACCCTCTATTTTCGAACTAGGAAGGGAATATGGGCACTTACAGGGATGGATTATAATAATATAACTAAAAAAGCTCTAATCATACAATCATGTTCTTCTTAAACTAAAGGGTGCGAATATTGAATAAACACAGGCACTGATTCAAGCAGGATTAGTGCCTGTTGTTGTTGAAGTAAAGAAGCAGTTTAGTGAAAGAAGAGTTGTTCTTTTAGTTACGGTATAATGGTTTTATTATTTAATAAAAGGATGAGGTCTATGAGTGGGATAACCTTTAAAAGTGATATTTTCTATTCCCAATTAGCTGTATTTCAGTATGGTTTAGAAAACCCCTTTAATGACTGGAATGACACTCATGTTAACCAAGGTTTTGCATGGAGAGAAGGTCCTGTATCTTTTGGAACTCTTTCTAATGATGAAGAATGCAAAATTTCCGTTAGAGTTACTGATAAAAAAGAAGTGGGTACCGATGTTATTAGGGCAATAGCTGTACCTTTTTTTATAAGTAAGAAAGGAATTGAAGTTGGCTCTATCATTGAAACAAAAGCTATTGATATAGAAGAGGGAATGTATGAGTTACTCTTTGCCGTTAAACGATTAGAAAATGGATTAGGTCATTATTCATTTTCATTCATAAAAAATAATAATCCTACGGTGAATATTATCAAAGTGGATGAAGAACTTAATCCACCATCAGTGTTGGTGATGAACACTGAACCAGCAATATAAAAAGTTCAATAAGTGGTGGCTTTTCTTCAATAGAGAAAGGTGGTTAGTAATATTATATGGAGATTGAAAGTATTAAAAGTAAAGAAGAACTGATTTCCTCTATTGATAATTTAAAGAATGATTTGTTGACTAATCCAACCGAGTGGGAAAATCTAACCCTTGAAGATTACTTGGAAGCAATTAAAGGTTGGGTAGAGGATACAAATTCTTTACCACGTAATCCAAACTGGACTACCATTGCTAAAATTTTAATGGCAGGGAAGTTTTATGAATAACTTTCTTATTGCGTTAACGGGAGCAAAAGTGCAATAAAAGGGTGTGATTATAACGGACAAGAAACTAATTGAAATATATGATAATTGGCAAGAAAAACTTGATGCAGACGAATGGTATTTTAGTAATGCATTTGAATCAATTTCAAAGGATATGTCCTCTGAGAGTGCTTTTAACTATATTCCAGAAGTTATATATATACTTTTAAATTTATATGAGGATTATTTAATTTGGGAGACACTTTATTTTTTAATCGACTTATATAGAATTGCGGAAACCACTGAAATACATCCAACACTTGATAAGAATTGGTCTGCTTTAAGAGAACATATACAAAAATATGAAGATTCATATTCTACTCCATATCAAGAATTGAAAAGGTTTCTTAGGATTAAAAAATAAATTTACTTTATTCAACAGGAGCTTTACTTATAATGCTGCCATTAAGTCCTAATTAAATGGGGTGAAGATTTATCATGCGTGAATTGTTACTAGAGATTGAGGGATTTAAAAATTGGGCTAAAACCGCTATTCAATCCTTCGGTGAATGGGAAACTGAATATCTCTATTGGGACAGAATATATCATTATGTTAATAAGCTACTTGAGGCTATCCCTATTGAAACATGGAATTCTGAACTCCTAAATGAATTTCTTTATATATTAGCTAGAGACAATGAATGTGAAATTATTATTGATACATTGATTCAATATCCAAACCAGCTATTGTCTATTTCTAAATATGCAGTCTCTTTTTCAGATCATGATGCAAGGTGGCAAATAGCTTATGGGCTTGGAGAAATAAATGAAAATGAGCAAGAGATTAAATATATTCTTAAGAAGTTTCTATGTGATGAAAAGGAATATGTCAGAATAAGAGCATATATTGCTTTTGAGAAAAAGGGATTTAGCGTGTAGAATCCTTATTGTATTAACGGGTGCGAATGTGGAACAAGAAGGGTATTGATCAAAGAACGATTAGTACCCTTCTTTGTTGAAGTAAAGGTCAGAATAGTTTAAGAAGATATTGAACAAGTCATATTATAAAAGGTGATTATTTGAAAAAGAACATTGCATTTGATATTGTTGCAAAACACATTAACAAATGGGATTCTTGGGGATTGTTATCTGGCGGTGCTCCATTAGATGAATATGATATAGAAACTCAACGTATCGTTAATGCTTTGCCACTAATACAAAACCAGATGAATTTAGCTCATACGATTAAAGAAGTATTTGATCAAGCATTTGGAGAAGAACATGACCTTGAAAACTGTATTAATGTGGCAAAGGATATTTGGGATGAACTAATGAGAGAAGAAGATACTACCTTCTTCAACTAGCGGATGCTAGAGTGGAACAGCGGTTGTCGTTCCGGTATATCCTATTGTGTTAAAGAAGCAGAAGCAGAATCATTGAGTAAGCAGTTTGGCAAAAGTTATAAGGAACCAAAATAATAAGGATGAGTTATATGCGAATAAAAATTGGCGATGTTTTTCAGATTGAAACTTCAAAAGGATTAGCTTTTTTTCAATATGTTCTTAAACATGATTCAATGGGTTCTCTAATAAGAATTTTGCCTAATCTCCATAAAGACAACAATACGGATAAGATAAATGAATTAGTGGAACAAAAAGAACTTTTTTTTATTCATTTTCCTGTGGGTGCAGCTTTAAGGAGAAAGATAGTTTGTAAGGTAGGGAACTTCCAAATTCCAAATGGATTAGTCTTACCTACTAAATTTAGGGATAAACATATAGTCAGGAGCGAATTTATTTCCTGGCATATTGTTGATTATGAAACTTATCAGATAGAAAGTGTAAAAAAATTAACAGATGAGCAACTGAAATTGTCCCCTATGGGTACTTGGAATGACACTTTACTTATAGAGAGATTAGAAGAGGGATGGACATTAGATAAATGGATTTAACTATTATGGTAACGGGGGCGAATGCGTAAAAAGGGTATTCGCCTTTTCCTGTAGATGTATCTAGCAGGTTACTTAAAGAAAAAGGAGAACTTATTACATTAGCAAAATAGTAAGGAAGTATAAGTTATTTATAAAAGGGGTTTTCTTATGAGAAGTGACCTATTAGATGTGGTGAACTCATTTCCATTTAACGAAGTTTCTATTGGTTACAGATTAGTAACCATATTTACAGCTGATGAACTAAAAGAAGCACAAATTGGATATAGCATTGATATAAACGGGCAGTCTCTGACTGGCACTGGTGATGGAGATTGGTATCCCTCATGGCTGGTAATTGGTAATGAAGATGAAACAGGAGACCCCATTTTTATTGATGCTGACGATGACCAATTTCCTGTTTATACAGCCATGCACGGTGAAGATGATTGGGAACCTGATGAAATCGCTGTATCGCTAAATAGTTTTATTTCAGCGTTGTGTTATATAAAAGAACTTTCTGTTGGTCGTGAAAACCCTGTTGCATTAGAAAAAAATCCAATACCAACTGATGAACAGGAACGAATTTTAAAAATTATATCAGAGACTAATAAAAATATTGAAATGGATTTTTGGGAGACTTGGTTAGAAAACGAATAATAGAGAAGTTCTTTCACTAACGGTGGGCGAGTGCTGAATGAGATCAGTCGCTTCTTGTGCTAAAGAGGAAGATTAGTGAAATAAGCTAATTTTTATGATAAGGGTTGGAGGATTTTAATTATGGATTTAAATAGTATAAGAGGGTTGATTCTAAATCCCCCAGCTAATGTTATGGAACTAGAAAAAGTGAAATTGAAGATGAATACAAAACTTCCAACTTCCTATAAAGAACTATTGCTAAAAACTAATGGTGTGTCGACAAAAGAAGGAATTATTTTATATGGGACACAAGATCTCATTGAACGTAATGAAACATGGGAGACAGAAGTTTATGCACCTGGTTTTATCTCTATCGGTGATGATAGTGGTGGAAGGGTTATTCTAATGCGTAAAGATTTAAAAAACAAAGAGGTATTGATAGCTGATTCAGGAGACATGACTCCAGAAAATGCATTATTAATTTCGACTGACTTAATTCAATGGGTTAAAAATGGTTTAACAATAGTACATTATGAAAAACCAGAAGTAAATTGGTTAAAGAATGCTAAACTCGTTGTAGTGGATACACAAGATGGAGCTTTAAAAGATTTAATAAAAATTAAAAGCATCCTGGCACTTGATATAGCTACATCTGAATTAGTAAAAGGGGCAAAAAACCTACCATTTGTTCTTACAGAAGAAGTGCCCTACGGGAAAGCGAAGAAAATAATTGAAGAATTAGGAGAGCTTAAAGTTAAAATAGAACTGCAATGACTATGCAACTAATGAGAAGTTTAGTTTAACAAGGATTGTAAACAAAATTTTTGTAACGGAGGAAAAAAATGAGTCATCAAGAGGAAAGTTTTGTAGTAGATTCACTGTCACCTGACGGAAAATGGCTATGCGTTTTTGAGGATGATGGTGAAACAGGTTATTTATACTTTTGCCCAATGGATACAGCTGGTGAAATGCAGGGTATAGCAGATGCACTTTGGATATACAATCAAATATCTCCATCCATTTTTGAATGTGAGAAAGTACATATTATATGGTCAGAGGATTCACTAAAAGCAATATTAATTGTGGATGGTGAAGGTTGGGGGATGTTCGATCTCTCTAGAAGAAGAAAGTTAAGTGCACCAAGGATAGATAATTCTATTGTTTCTATACCTTTAGAAACTTGGAATGATGGAATACAACCGCAACAGGGCGAACCTCTAAACTTTGAAGTAACTAACGAATAACAATTCTTACTCAACTAATGGGTGCATTTCTTAAAGAGGGGAAAAAATGAATACAAATGAATTAAGAAAATGGGCGGAAGAACGTTCAATTGAGAGTAAAACCATAGAGGGTTTTTGGGACAATTTTCATTCCTACAAAAATGAACAAGAGAGAGAGAGTTCATTGAGGTTTTTGGTAATGATTTTGCCAAAAATCAATTAAGAATAAATATGGATACACTTGCACTTTTTATAGACGATTGGAACAAAAATTCTTATCACTCCTACGGTTTTGATTACGTCGTGTCACATCTTCCAATTGTTTATAAAGATGAAAAAGTTGGTGAATACAAAGTTCTTTTTAACTTAGATGGTGAAATTTTTAATGACTATTTTATTATTTATTAGAGGTTCTTTGTTAAACTAATGGGGCCTTTTGCACAACAGCTTCTATTACGAAAGAGTCAGCTTAGTGGAACAATCTCCTTGAATCTTCAAAAGGAGATCGTTCCTTTTATTTGTGGCTCTGTTGAAACTTGTGAGAAAATAAAATAGGTGACTGTTTGTGCGTAGGGGTTTACCTCTTCTATGAATTGCTCCGCTTTTGAAAAGGTATCAAAGTGCATTTTAAGCATATAACACGCATTACCTGCTATGCGATAACAAAACTGTACGTTTGGGAGCATTTGAATAAAATTTTTAAAAGTTTTGTAATCACCATTTTTAACGGTAGCCTCTATTAAACATTGAATAGGCAGACCTAATTTGTCGTAATCAATTTCCAATGTGTATTTCTTGATAATACCGTATGACTCCATTTGCCTAACACGTTCTGTTACAGAAGGAGAAGATAAATTTACCCTCCTTCCAATCTCACTCATAGATAGGCGACTATTATTACGCAATTCATCTAATATCATTCTATCAATATCATCGATTTTCATTTTTAATGCTTTCTCCCTTTTATTTGTTGTTTATTTAATGTTTAAGTGAATTATTTGTTAATCATTTAATGTGATTTATGTATTTTATTTTCTATAATTAAATATACAAAGGGGGATTTCAAATGGCAAGAATTAAGGAATCAAATTTTGGAGATACATCCTTTCAACGACTTTTAGGACACAACTTAGAAGTAATGCAAGGGTGGTGCTATTTGGGAAATGTATTAGAAAAAGAAGGCTTACTCTCTGCTGAATTGAAAGAGCAAGTTAGGAGAACGTTAGCTCAAAAGAATGGTTGTGAATATTGTAAAGCCAAAGGTAAACCTCAATTTAATAAATTTGACGAAAAAATTTCTATTGCCGTTGCGTTTACTGAGGTGTTTCTAAAACAAAAAGGTGAAATATCAGATTCATCTTTTAAAATTTTGAGGGAATACATGACTGAGGAAGAAATTAGTGAACTTTGTGCATTTATTTCTTTCACTACCGCTTCACAATACTTTGGAGCTATGATGAAATTAGAACCAGTGAGGAATCAACAATAGCTCTATAAACTATTCGACTAAAGATGAACGTTGGGATTTTAGATTCTTTAATTTTAGGCTCTGTTAAATTTTAATGTTGAAAATAATAAAATTAAAAGGAAATCCAATTTTTGTTGGGTTTCCTCGTTCTACTTTTGCACCAGTAAGTTCAATAAGATACTTAATGCTCGTCAACTTTACGGAGTATGTACTCATTAGGAACATTACCAGTATTAAAAAATGTCTCAAACGTCTTTAATGCATCCGAAATACTTAATATTTCATTTCTTTTTAACGATATTGCTCCTCCACTGTAGTTAATCGAAATAGGCTCTTTGTTTTCTTTTTCTATTCCTAATACAGAGTGAGTTTCCGATTGTTTATATTCTATGGTTAGCCTTAATTTAGACCCTGCACATTGCAAATAGTCACCATTTTCTTTGGTTAATATGAAATAGGATTTAAGACGTGGATTTATTTCGTTTAAATGCTGAAATATAGTTTTTAATGTTGAACTTTCAATTTTTCTTGTTCCATTACCTGATTCATATTCAAATATCAATCAAATCACCCCTTATTTATAATACCTTGATTTCGACAATCGCAAACTATCATAAGTGTCAGTCATTTCGAAAACAAATGATGATAGTAAGAACTCTTTAATATTGTGTTTAGTGCTTTCATTGCTACGACTATCCACAAATAAGAACCAAGCAAGGTAGTTGTCGAGATATTTTGTAGCTACACCTTTAAAACGATTTATCCATTGTTTCATTCGAGAATGTAGTCCATTCACATTTTGTATGTGATATAAGCCTTTTATTATGTACTTTCCATCGTTTGATTTGATTCTGTAATGCTCTATTCCTTTTTCTTTTTCATAGGTTTTATAGGCTCGCCAAGCTTCAGTTACGAGTACTTATCAGATGTCAGTTTAGAACCAATTAAATTTTCAACTTTTGTTTTTATACACGCCACATACAAGCAACCTTGGAGAACGTTTAATACCTAACGAAAGCAAAACAGAAGTAATTGTCTCAACGAAACTGTTTTTACAAGCGATTGATCGTGCATCTTTATTAGCCAAAGAAGGTCGCAATAATGTTGTGAAAGAAGGCTTTGTTAAAATCTTGGTCTTTAGACTCGAGCTCAAAATGGAGCAAGGAAAACCCCGCCAAAGGACAATGTGGTGTAACTGCATTAGTAGTAAATGATATATTATGCGGGGAAATAAGGAAAACCAAACTTCTTGATGGATGGCACTTCTATAATTTTATTAATAATAAACGATACGATCTAACGGCTTCTCAATTTAAGGTGGACATCACATATGAGGATTTCCTTTCAAATAGAGAAGAAGCATTTTCCGATACCAATCAAGAACAGTATAACTACTTAAAACTAAGAGTATTAAACGCTTTATTAAGCTAATGGGTGCTTATCTTGAACAGCTACTATTGTACTAAAGGGCAGTAATGTTTAATAACTATATTTATACAGGATATAATTGATCAAAAATGAAAGAAGATTCTTAAAATGGGTATTTACTACAAGGAAGGTATAGAAAATATTACAAAAGAAGGTCTTGGCGATTTGTTTCTCTCGGTAGAGTGGGAATCGGGAAAGCTACCAAATGAATTGGTAAAAGCTATAAAAGGTTCTCACTCAGTTATTACTGCATGGGATGATGATAAACTTATTGGATTGATTAACGCATTGTCAGATGGTGTATTAACAGCATATTTCCATTACATGCTGGTAAATCCAAGTTATCAAGGAAAAGGTATAGGCAAAGAAATGATGGATAAGATGCTTGATAGATATAAAGGTTACCAAAACAAAAGTAATAATTGCTTATCCCAATGTAGTTGAATTTTATGGGAAATTGGGTTTTAAAACAGAAGATGGTACAACACCTATGTTTATATCAGAACTAATCTAATTAAGCTACAGGGGGCGTATATGAAAGAAGAACAGCTACTGAACGAAGCAGGATTAATGGGTGTTCTTATTGAAGTATAGGAGCAGGATTGTTTAGTAAGAACAGGTATTGTTAGGTAATTTGTCGCATTAGTTCACTAATCGAATACATAGTTTCTATATAAATTAAGAAGATAATATATTATATTGAGGTGATTTTTTTGGTTAATAATGTGCAGATTGAACAAGTGAAAATTATTGATAAACACGTTGATGAACTATCAGAACTTCTGATACAGGTAGTAGAAGATGACGCATCGATTGGTTTTTTACCACCACTGCAATTGTCGGATGCTAATAAATATTGGTTGAATGTCTTAAATCCAGAAGTGCTTTTATATGTTGCTAAAATAAACAATCAGATAGTTGGGAGCGTACAATTACAGCTATGTACTAAGCAGAATGGTGGTCATAGAGCTGAAATTGCAAAGCTAATGACACATCCTAATTATCGACGTAATGGTATTGGTCGTTCACTTATGAACAAAGCTGAAGAACGAGCCAAGAAGGAGGGCAGGTCATTATTAGTTCTCGATACAAGAGAAGGTGACCCTTCTAATCATCTTTATTCTTCAATTGGTTATATTCAGGCTGGTAAAATTCCTTATTATGCTAAATCGGCAAATGGTGAACTACATTCTACTGTTCTTTATTATAAATCTTTTTAATTAAGCGTAGGTTATTTCTGATTATGTGACATATTTCACTTAAACGTAGTGTAGTGCTTTAACAAATAAGAAAGTATTTTTAAAGATGAAAAATCACCTAAAATTTAATTAATAATAGGTGATTTTTGCTCTTTTAAAGCACTTAGGGTTTTGTGTTTTTAACTCTATTTTTCAATTTGTTAGCTTAGTTTTTTCCTTGTTATTTTTAATATAAAGATTGTTAAACTCTACGCCACAAGCTTTAGCGTGAGTGATTGGATCATATTTCACTTTGTTTTTTAGGACTGTGTAAATAAGTGATGCTATTTTACCGCATAAATGCCCAATTGCCTTTTTCTTGTTCATTCCTTCAGTTACCTTACGGTCATAGTATGCTTTGAAGACGGTAGGATGCTTTTGTCCATTTGCTAAAATAATTAAAGCGATTTGATAAAGGACTCTCCTGGCATCTCTAACTCCGCTATATGTCTGTCTAGTGCCAGTTACCGATGTTCCAGACTGCTTGTTTTCCGAAGATACACCTAGATATTTCTTGAACTCTTTATATGTATTAAATCTTTCAATATCACCTATGACCCCAATCAGTGTACAGGCGATGTTTTCGCTCACAAAAGGAAGGGACATTAAGATTTCTGTATATGGGTGAGAATCTAAACCTTTGTCAGGGTCGCCCCATAAAAGTTTATGAATCTCTTTGTCAATTAGCTTGATGCTTTCTTCGAGACGTAGGGCTTCTTCTATAACCCATTTTTGTCTTTCTACAAGATGTTCAGCTGGAACTGCAATAGTGTTAGGCATCACTTCAGCTAATATGTTAGCTGCTCGTTTAGCCACACTTTTTGCACCAGCTTTCAATAAAAAATTATATATTTCTTCTGCTGTGGCTTCCTTCATATGAAGTCCCGTAGGGAACTCTAAGACTAACTTCAAAACTGACGTGCTAGATAGGCTCTTAAAAGCTTTATTTAAATCAGGATGAGTTACTTTTAAAAGCTGTTGAACTTGGTTCTTTCGTCGAGTTAGTTGGACGTTTATATACCATCTGTCCCTCATTACTGTTCGAAACAAGGATTGAAGGACTGATTGAGGTCTAATAAGCGTTACACCTTGCATATGTGGATGTAATTGCTTATGCCACCCCATGTAAGCCATTACTTTGGCATCCATTGAATCAGTTTTTTCAGAGATTCCTAAGTTATTTTTACGGAACTCACCAACGGCTCTATTTTCAACTTGAAATAGTTCATAACCTTCATTTAATAACACTTGCTGTACTAGGTAAGAATAGTGTCCGCCTGTTGGTTCCAAAAGAATTAAAAAGTCTTTTTGGGTAAGAGAGAATTGTTTTTCAATCTTTCCTAAGGCGTTTAAAAACTCAGCGATTCCAACACTATCGGAGTTAAATTTCATTGTCTTCGTCCTTTTCCAAGCAATACCTTTAGGGTCTAAGAATGCATCAAATGGAATACAGGACGCAACGTGAAAGCTTGCCCCAATATCAATACCAACATAAAATTGATAAAACTTACGCTGCCCTTGATGGCTTTTATGCGTGTCATTTCCATAACTAAATGGAGTAATGGTAGTGTTCATCATTTCTCCTCCAAGTCGCAGTATGACATATCTGACTATCCAACTTTCTGTTAGAGCTTTGTGCCCAGCGTAGTATGTCAGGATTATATCGCCAGATATTAAATCTCATATTTAACACAAGAGTCTAGTTTCCTAGCTCCAACCAACGGTAGAGTTTCAACTGCTTATATGATATTGTTTTTGATTTTCTCCAATATAGTCCTTTAAACAAAATAAAAAATACGACATAAAGCCTTAAAATCCTCCTAAAAAAACAAAAAATCCTGTAAAAAATACAGGATTGGATTTAGGTAATTAATTTATAGTGCAGTGCCATAGGTTATTTGTAAGTGGAGTGCCTCACATCAATATTAGAGGTCTAATTATAGCCCCATTCCAGTAAGTCGGAATCACTATAAAGGTCACTGCACATCATAATTTTACATCAATTTTAATTATAAAAAAACCCAATGTCCTCAAAGTAACGGTAGGGTTCCACTAATTTAGAGATCCCACGTTTAAGTCAAAGGTACATCGGTATC
>NZ_FNJU01000007.1:176317-242289 GCF_900104555.1 Litchfieldia salsa | reverse complement strand
TTATTATCGCGGGGTGGAGCAGTCTGGTAGCTCGTCGGGCTCATAACCCGAAGGTCGCAGGTTCAAATCCTGTCCCCGCAACCAATGGTCCCGTGGTGTAGCGGTTAACATGCCTGCCTGTCACGCAGGAGATCGCCGGTTCGATCCCGGTCGGGACCGCCATTTAAATTTTAAGGCTCGGTAGCTCAGTCGGTAGAGCAATGGACTGAAAATCCATGTGTCGGCGGTTCGATTCCGTCCCGAGCCACCATTTTTTATGTATTTTTTTATTTGTGCCGGTGTAGCTCAGTTGGTAGAGCAACTGACTTGTAATCAGTAGGTCGAGGGTTCGACTCCTTTCGCCGGCACCAGTAAATATGGAGGGGTAGCGAAGTGGCTAAACGCGGCGGACTGTAAATCCGCTCCTTAGGGTTCGGCAGTTCGAATCTGCCCCCCTCCACCATTTAGGGGCATAGTTTAAAGGTAGAACTGAGGTCTCCAAAACCTCCAGTGTGGGTTCGATTCCTACTGCCCCTGCCAACTTCTTAATAAACTATAATTGTGGCGGTTGTGGCGAAGTGGTTAACGCACCTGATTGTGGTTCAGGCATTCGTGGGTTCGATTCCCATCAGTCGCCCCATTAATTAATATAACTGGAATTAAGTCTTCATTAATATATAGTAATGTCGACGATATTCCGTAAAATTTCCTGAGTGGAAATTTTCCAGAATATCCTCTTGCGATGCAAAATCATGTAGAGTATTCGAGGGAGATTTTCATGAAGCATCTTCAATGGGCTATAGCCAAGCGGTAAGGCAACGGACTTTGACTCCGTCATGCGTTGGTTCAAATCCAGCTAGCCCAGCCATTTGCGGAAGTAGTTCAGTGGTAGAACACCACCTTGCCAAGGTGGGGGTCGCGGGTTCGAATCCCGTCTTCCGCTCCAGCGGCGGCATAGCCAAGTGGTAAGGCAGAGGTCTGCAAAACCTTCACCACCGGTTCAAATCCGGTTGCCGCCTCCAATAAAAAGTCCACCATTATTTTATATGCCGGGGTGGCGGAACTGGCAGACGCACAGGACTTAAAATCCTGCGGTAGGTGACTACCGTACCGGTTCGATTCCGGTCCTCGGCATCCTTACAAATTTTAGCTTTACATGCATTATTTATATATTCCGTGCCGGTGTGGCGGAATTGGCAGACGCGCACGACTCAAAATCGTGTTCCTCTGGAGTGCCGGTTCGACCCCGGCCACCGGTATCATAGAACATCAGCAAACGCTGATATAATCAAGTTTCTCACTAATTGTGGGGAACTTTTTTATTTTTCCTTATCACTACTAAATAATCACAAGTAGGGTGTGGGAGCTAGTGTATAATGGCATGAAGACAATTGCTTAATGAGAACGAATTACGAATAGTTAACAAAATGTCATTTGTAAAAACAGATGAGGAAGCATTTAAATGATTCACGAGGATTGCCAATTACGGACTTGAGGCCTCATACATTCAAATTTTATCATGAGAGTCTTAAGTACAATAAACGAACATTAGTGGTAATGACAGAGAGATTAAGGATATGACATTAGGGTTTGGAATATTTTGTGTGAAAATTGTTTGTTTGAGCCATCCAGAGTTAAGCAAATTTGCTAAAACAGAAGAGTTGATTAGGATGAAATGGAGATGGTATGGGTTACATATAAGCAAATGATTAGTTTTAGCTAAGGATGTTTTTTTAGTAGTGGTGATTTACTATAGAAAAGAAGGAGATTAGAATATTCTAATCTCCTTCTCATTAACCATTTTTTTTGCAATTAGTTTAAAATCTTTTTCACTGATTTCTAAATGTCCATATCGAAAAGAATAACCCTATACTTTTTCGGAAAGGTACGTAATTATTTCCCATATCAACCTGAATGACATCATCATCCAAAACTTATCCGATAGCAGTAAATTTTTGATGGGGAGTACTTTCTGTGAATTTGATTTTAGGAAAGTAATAAATAATCCAATCACCAGTACTCATCTTTTTTAAAGGTGCTTGTTTGTCATGACATAGTTGAGCAAACCCACCTTGCACTGCACTTATTACATGGTCACGTGAAGCAACCCCGATCCAGTATCTGTTATTCTGCATTAAAGTCAGCACTCACAACTATTAGACAAATCTGGAATGAAATTGATAGTTATTAGTCCCAGTTTATGGAATCATTAGTCGTTGATTTTGTACCATATGTGACCATTGTATCATTTGGGCGTGTTACGGAAATAGAAAGATTGTAATCATCATAGATTTCGCCTAATCCTTCTTTTTTGTTTTCATTCGTGGCTTGATTAGAGAGTATTCTTGCCATTTGTTCACCTACCATTTGCGCTTGTCTTATTTCAAAATCTGGTGGAACTTCAATAAGTAATTGAATCCCCAAAGCATTTACGATCACTTCAGCTTTTTCTACTTTTTCAAAGTCTTCCATTTTTGTTATCGTATCTGAAATAGCAGACTTCGTTAAATTAGTTACTCCAATTTCTTGAGAACTACAACCAACAAACAGGAAACAGAAAATTAGGAAGATAAAAATTAATACTTTTTTCATTTGCAAATTCCTCCATTTTTATTTAATACACTGTAGTATCTTTATGGTTTGTTTAATTTTCCTCTAGAGCAGTATTTTCATTTGATCTTGTCAAATGGATGTTCCTACTAATTTTAATGACTGGACGGATCAGCAATTGAAAACTTGCTATGACAAAATAACACGTTCCTATAAAGTGTGTTACCTCCCCAAAATAGAGTCCTATATCCTCTGCACCTTCTTTTCACTATTAACCACTCTCAATTTTCTATTTCCCTAAAACTAGAATGGGTAATCCTCTTTTTTATTGCTTTCCTAGTTTTCTTTTAAACGAAAGCTACTACCTAGAGTCTGAAGCTAACATTCTAGGTGAAGTGAAGTTAAAAGGCAATTGAGGTGAAAGAGTTTACTGATATTAAGAAAAATGCACCTTACACACTAGAATTCACAAAAAATGCACTTCAATTCTGTAAACCTTATGAATAAAGGTGTTACGGGCTATATTCGACCCCGGCCACCGGTATCATTAGGTAAAGTCGATTTTAATTTAAAACGATAAAACACTCACAAATGTTGATATATCAATGTTTGTGGGTGTTTTTTGTTTTGTCGGAAAAAGGTTGGAGAAAAAGTATATGGCGGTATGACCGAGGCCGTATTGAATAATCATGAGTTAATGAAAATTATCCTTCCGATATTTCGTTCAGATTATGGGATCTTAGAAACTTCGACAAAAACTTATACAAAAAATTGATATTGAAACACATTTGTCATGGGGAGAAAACGAAAAGGCGGAGGATATTAGTGCTGCCATGAAGTGGATAGATTATATAGTTCAGGATTTTAATCTTATCTCGAATAGAAATGCAGAGCAAGTGTTCATCCATAATAAGGAAGAGGATATCGTACCATACATCTATCCGATTATGGACTTATATGCAATGAATGTAAAAGATTTATAGGGAGCAATACATCCCAAGTCGTAGTCACGCATCAGACCTCGGAAGCTTAAAAACAGGTGATAGATAATTTATAATAAAAATGTAAATATTTCCAAAATATAGAAACTACGAAGCAGATGAGAACTTTCGTAGAAAAGCATGGAGCAGGGAGGTTAAGAAAATGTTATTGAAAATTGTAAAGAATGATTTCATCAGAAACAAAATTGTAACAACAGCAGTATTTGTATTTATCACAATGGCGGTTATTTTGGCAGCAAGTGCCATTAATAACATTGCCAATCTAATTCAATCGATGTCCGAACTACAAGAACGTGCAGTACCAGCAGACATAACGCAGATGCATGCCGGAGAATATGACCAGACAGAAATCGATCAATTTACAGAAGAACAGCGAGAGAATATAGCGATGCAGGAAACGATGGAGCATCTGACTTTGGATGGAAATAATATTCATTTCGGAGAAAATCAAACGATGGCTGGAACGGTACAGGATATTTCGTTTGTTGTACAAAATGATAAATTTGATTTTATTTTGGACCTGGATAATGAAAAGCTGGATGTAAGGGAAGGGTTGGTTGCGGTTCCAATCTTTTTTATGGAACAGCATGACTTAGAAATAGGTGATTCGATTAGGGTGATAAGTGGAGAGTACGAAAAATTGTTTGTCATTTCAGATTATGCAAGAGATTATGAAATGAACTCTTCACTTACTTCTTCGAAACGGTTTGTGATCAATCAGAATGACTATGAGGAAATGCTTGAAATCGAGGGTATGGAACTGGAATATCTAATCGAATTTAAGTTGAATGAAAATGGGGATTCTTCTGCTGTTCAGACTGCATATATCGAATCAGGTCTTCCAGCAAATGGACCTACTGTCGGAGGAAATATCTTTCTAATATTTAATGCTATGTCAGACTCTGCAGTTGCAATGGTCATCATACTTATTAGTATTCTGCTGATTATTATTGCTTCACTCTGTATCAGACTTACGTTTTTGGCAACAATTGATGAAGATATAAGAGAAATCGGTGTGATGAAAGCAATCGGAATATCCAAAAAGGATATAAAAAAGATCTATTTGAACAAATACAGAGTCATGTCAATAGCAGCCGGTATCATAGGATATCTCCTATCCTTTGCAGTGGTAAATCTATTTAACGGGAATATGAGACTTTACCTATCTTCCGATTTATCAGGAGACCTAAAATATATATTATCTCTTATCGCTCCATTATTTGTCTATTTTATGATTGTGGTGTACTGCAAAAAAGTATTGAAAAGAATCGATAAGATTTCTGCGGTGGAAGCTTTAAGGAAAGATGCTTTGGAGAGCGGAAAGAACAAAAAATACAGTTTTTCACTGCTTAAGAACGATTTTTTCAGCACCAATATTTTCATGGGACTGAGAGATGTTTGGAAACGATTCAAATTATACAGGCTGCTGTTGGTTATTTTTATCGTATGTACATTTATCGTTATCCTTCCTCTAAATATTTATAACACCATGAATTCACCGGAATTTTCCACCTACATGGGAATAGCGAAATCCGACATGCGAATGGATTTGCGAAAGACAGATACGATTACAGAAGAATTTGAAAAGCTGCAGGACGAACTAAAAAATGATTCAGATATTGAAAAGCATGCTGCCTATATCACAAGTTCCTATCAGGTTAAAAATGTGGAAGGTTCCTGGGGCTATATGAATATTGAAATAGGGGATTTTTCCGTATTTCCATTAACTTATTTGGAAGGGAGAGCACCAGATGGTGAAGGGGAAATCTCACTTTCCTATGCAAACACGGGAAATGATGGATTGAACAAGAAAGTTGGAGATGAAGTAGTAGTAAAGGCTGGCGAGTCAGAACAGACGTTGAAAGTAACCGGAATTTATCAAGATATTACAAATGGCGGTAAAACAGCAAAGGCTCATACAAGTCATGGTGTAAATGAAGAGGCTGTTCTTTGGTATATTGTGAGCCTGGATTTGGTTCCTGGCGTTGATAAAGTTGAGAAAATGAACTACTACAAGAATGCTTATAGCTCTGCACAGGTAAATGATCTCAGTGAATATACGCGGCAGACGCTTGGAAATATCATCGAGCAGATGAGTACTATAGTGATAGGCGGAATCGCCATCGCAATCATTATAGCTGTCTTAATCACGGCATTATTCCTTCGGATGCTATTATCAAAGGATATGTCTCAGAACGCCATTATGAGAAGTGTCGGATTAACATCAAAACAAATTAGTCATCAATATATGGCAGGAACATTGATGGTCCTTGTAGTGGGAATTATACTTGGCGTAGTGATTTCGAATTTATTAGGGGAGTTTCTGGTAAGTATGGCGATGTCCTCAATGGGAGCGGCAAAAATTGAATTTGTCCATATTATATGGCAGACTTGGCTGCTTTGTCCGTTAGCACTGATTTTATTTGTTGGCTTGACGATATATATGTCATGTAAGGTAGCCGTAAAAGATGATATATCTGTTGCATTAAGAAGTTAACAGGACTAAAAAGCTACTGATAAAGGCATTTCTGCTGATACAGAAGAAAAATCCTGTGTATCGTTACCAACTGTTTACCCTGAAAATAACATCCCAGGATTCTCTGAGAAAATAGACTTTGATCTTAATATTTTGCATGGGAGGAATATCGATGAGAGATATAGTAGAAACAAAAAGTGGACTATCGATGAGAAATATAGTAGAAACAAAAATTGGACTATTAAAGAGCAATATAGTAGAAGCAAAAAGTATGAACAAAAAAGTAGCATTAGGGAATGATCATGAGCTTCATATTTTGAAGGATGTTAACCTGGATATCGAAGAAGGTGAATTCATTTCGGTTATGGGACCATCCGGAAGCGGTAAATCTACATTGCTTTATAATGTAAGTGGAATGGATCGATTTTCTTCCGGCAGTGTGACATTTAATGGCAGTGAAATTGGCAGCATGAAGGAAGAAGAACTGGCACAGCTTCGTTTGAAGAGCATGGGATTTATCTTTCAAGATATAAATTTATTAAAAAATCTATCATTGATTGACAATGTGATGTTTCCTGCTCTTGTATCAAAAGAGGTAGATAAAAATGTTGTATATCAAAAAGCAAAAAGGCTGATGGAAATGATGGGAATTGAAAAGCTTGCTGATAATCTAATCACTCAAGGCTCAGGTGGGCAGCTGCAGAGAGTGGCTATTTGCAGAGCATTGATCAATGATCCGGATATCCTATTTGGAGACGAACCAACCGGAGCATTAGATTCCAAATCCTCCGCAGACATTATGGCCATTCTGGCAGAGATTAATAGGCAAGGGACAACAATCATGCTCGTTACGCATGATGCTAAGGTGGCAGCCAAAACTGAAAGAGTATTGTTTATGGTAGATGGGAAAATTGTGACACAAAAGAAAATGCGCAAATATGATCCACAGCTTGATGATATAAAGAGAAGAGAAGAAAACATTATGAAATGGTTAGTGGAAAATGGCTTCTGATTTTTCAGAGGCACCTGCAAATCATCATGTTGAATTAGTTAAAATGGTTCAACATGTGGTGGGGTCCGTTTGTATTACTAAAAATTAGGCTTATCAAAAGGGCTCCTACAAAATATCGAACTTTAAATTGAATAAGTTGTAGAACAATTAGGATTGACCATACTGGTCAATCGTGATAAAGTAAAATTGACCACACTGGTCATATCGTTGAAAGGAATGAAAGACTATTAATACAAATTTTCACAGTATAAAAATCGATAAACGAGAACGTATCCTTAATGCAGCAATGGAACAATTCGTCCAGAGTGGTTATGAAAAGGCCTCAACAAATGAAATAGTCAAAGAAGCTCAAATATCTAAAGGGTCATTATTTAACTATTTTAATAATAAAAAAGATCTATATCTATATTTAATTGATCATGCACTTAAGGTTCTTGATGGCATATATGATGAAATAGACATGAATGAAAGGGATCTTTTTAAGCGTATTAGTCAGATTGGATTTATTAAGTTAGGAATTCAACAGAAGTATCCATTAGTATTTGATTTTCTAAGATCAACACAAGAAGAACAAGCTGTTGAAGTTAAATCTGAGGTTGAAAAAATTTTGGGTAATACGTTGAAAAATGGCTTGAGCCGTCTTTATGAAAATTTGGATTGGTCAAAATTTCGGGAGGATGTTGATTCTGAAAAGGCGTTTCAAATTCTAAATTGGACGATGGCAGGTTTTGCAGAAATTCAAATAAAGAAATTAGACTCTTTTGAAAATGTTGGAAAAGAGTTGATCTCAGAATGGGAAAGCTATTCAGAGATTTTAACGCGTTGTTTCTACAAAGAGGAGGAATAAGCGTTTATGAGTTTATTAAAAGTAACCAATTTAACGAAAAAGTTTGGGAAGTTTACTGCTTTGGATGGGGTCAGTTTTGAAGTGAATAAAGGTGAAATACTTGGGTTTATCGGACCTAATGGTGCTGGTAAGTCGACGACGATTCGAGTGTTACTAGGGATATTAAAGGCAACTTCTGGAGATGTTCAAGTATTTAACAAAGATGCATGGAAGGATGCTGTGGATATTCATAAGCGGATTGCTTATGTACCTGGTGATGTGAATTTATGGCCAAACTTAACGGGTGGAGAAGTTATTGATTTATTTCTAAAATTAAATGGTAATGTAGACAAAGTTAAACGGGATGAGTTAATTAAAAGGTTTGATTTAGATCCTTCCAAAAAGTGTAGAACGTATTCTAAAGGTAATCGCCAAAAGGTTGCATTGGTTGCTGCGTTTGCAACTGAAGCGGATTTATTTATTTTAGATGAGCCTACTTCTGGCCTTGATCCTTTGATGGAAAAGGTGTTCCAGGAATGTGTGTTGGATGTAAAGAAGCAAGGAAAGAGTGTCTTGCTATCAAGTCATATCTTATCAGAAGTAGAAAAGCTGTGTGACCGTGTTACTATTATTCGTCAAGGTAAGATTATTGAGTCAGGAACTCTAAATGAATTACGTCATTTAACACGTACACAAATGACTGTTGAAGCCACACAGCCAATTACAGGTTTAGGTGAGGTGGAGGGTGTTCATGAGTTAGAAGAAAGTAAACACAGTTATAGATTTCAGGTCGATGGTGATAGTATGGATGCTGTAATCAAGCATATTAGTCAATATGGAATCATTAGACTAGAGAGTACTCCACCAACGTTAGAGGATTTATTTATGCGTCATTATGAAGGAGTAGTCGATAAGGGAGTAGGAGGGGAATAGTGATGAATAGCAATCTAGTTGCTCAAATGGGAACCCTTTCTCGCTTTATCTTTCGTCTCAATCGATTACGTATTCTTATATGGATTGTCTCCCTTACATTTTTCACATTAGTAGTGCCAACATCATTTGTGGTTTTATATAGTTCACAACAGGAGAGAGAAGCTATGGCTCAGACGATGGCGAATCCAGCGATGACAGCCATGATTGGTCCAGCTAATTTAAGTAATTATACGATTGGTGTTATGACAGCTCATCAAATGCTTCTGATGACTGCAACGGTGGTGGGATTAATGAGTATCCTACTTGTCACACGTCAAACTCGAACTGATGAAGAGGATGGTCGATTAGAAATGATTCGTTCACTGCCAACTGGACGACTTTCATATTTGAATGGATCGTTACTAATTATAACGGTTACGAGTATTGGTTTGGCATTAATTAATGGTTTTGGTCTTTATGCACTTAGAATAGAGAGTATGGATTTGGAAGGTTCATTATTGTATGGAACAGCCTTAGGTGCAACTGGATTGTTCTTTGCAGGTGTTACTGCTGTATTTGCACAATTAAGTGAAAGTTCACGTGGAACCTTTGGTTATTCCATCGCGGTACTGTTAATTGCTTATTTGTTTCGGGCAATTACAGATGTTAGTAATGAAACGATATCTTGGATTTCCCCCCTGGCATGGGTGACGAAAGCAGAAGTGTATGATACGAATAATTGGTGGCCTATTTTGCTATTACTAGTGACATCTTTAGTTCTTTACATCGTAGCAAATTATTTGAATTCAATACGTGATATGGGTCGAGGATTCTTACCTTCCAAGCCCGGGAAAAAATATGCTTCTTCTTTTTTGAAGAGTCCAACCGGTCTCGCACTAAGGTTACAACGAACTGGGATTATATCATGGGCAATCGGTATGTTTGTATTAGGTGCATCCTATGGATCGGTATTGGGTGACCTAGAAACCTTTTTTTCTGATAATGAAGCAATGAAGCAGTTACTTCCCCCAGTTGAAGGAGTAACCTTGTTAGAACAGTTTATTCCAATGTTAATGATTGTAATTTCCTTACTAGCGACCATTCCTCCAGTTATGGCTATGAATAAACTGAGAAGTGAGGAGAAACAAGATCGTATTGTTCACCTATTGAGTAAATCTATATCACGAACTAAACTATTAGGTAGTTATTTCATCCTATCAATTATTAATGGTCTGATTATGATTTCGCTAGCGGCATTTGGTCTATGGTTAGTGGGAACTACAGTGGTTGCAGGGGGATTGTCTATTGATATGATATTTATTGCAGCACTGTCCTATTATCCAGCCATGGTAGTCATGATAAGTTTAGCAGTTTTTTTAATTGGTATATTTCCAAAGCTAACTAGTTTTATTTGGCTTTATATACTGTATTCCTTTCTGGTTTTGTATTTAGGTGGGTTATTCCAATTCTCAGAATGGGTTGGTAACATTTCTCCATATGGTCATGTTCCACAAACACCGATTGAGGATTTCTCAATTATGCCATTACTGCTGTTAAGTCTAGTAGCTATTGTATTCACAGTAATAGGTTTTATTGGCTTTAATAAACGGAATATCGAAAATTAATAGAGGAATGAACCAACTTTATTCCTTGCAGGAACCAAGCATTTCCAACCAAAACCTCTTCCAGCAAGTAGAGGAAGTACAGGACAAAGATCCTTTACAATAGTTTTACGTACCCGTAACTATATATTAGTTTCGGGTTTTGCTTATTATAAGGTTATATAATATATGTTCTTGTAGATTTGATTAATTTAAGAGGGGTCCGGTCACCTTCTTTAAGCTTTGACGAATAAGTCTGCGTAACTTAAGATTAATAAGATAGAAAATACATATTTTAGGAGTGCCCATGAAAATATTAATAGTAGAGGACGATAAAACGATTGCTTCTGGTATCGATTACTCCTTACAGAGCGAGGAATATGTGACGATTGTGGCACATTCAGTTAAAGAGGCAGAAGCCATTCTTACTAGCCAGCTAAAAGAAATAGATTTATGTTTACTTGATTTATCACTTCCAGATGGAACCGGCTATCAGTTATGTGAGATGGTGAAAAACCGGAGAGATGTTCCTGTTATTTTCTTAACCGCGCTTGATGATGAAGTGAATGTGGTGATGGGACTTGATATGGGAGCAGATGATTATATTACAAAGCCATTTCGTGTGCGTGAGCTCCTATCAAGGATTAACTCTGTATTACGTCGGTACCATAAGCAAGCTCAATCCAAGCCTTACATAGATCTTGATAATATTCGAATCAATACACTTGAAGGAAAGGTATATAAAAATGGTGAAGAGGTACTCTTAACGGCGTTAGAGTATCGGTTATTTCTTATTTTTGCGAATCATATTGGACAAGTTTTAACGAGAAATCAGTTGTTAGAAAGGATTTGGGATGTAGCAGGAGATTTTGTTAACGATAATACATTAACTGTTTATATCAAAAGATTACGAGAAAAGCTTGAGGATCACCCTCAAAATCCAACCATCATTAAGACAGTTCGTGGGATGGGCTACAAGGTGGGGGATTAACGTGCTTAGAAATCGAGAAATTCGAGTCTTCATAATCATCCAAATCCTTATTCTATGTGCAGCCATCCTAGCTTCTTGGTTTTTCCCAGCCTCCGGAATTATCTTGGTATTCGTTACTGGAACTTTGCTCATCATCAGTAACCTGTTGATGACGATTTGGCGTTACAAGGAAATGGAGAAGCTCTCTAACTATTTACGGCAGATTGCGAGTGGTGATTCCACACTCGATGTTCGGGATAATCAGGAGGGTGAGCTTAGTATATTAAAAAATGATATTTATAAAGTAACCTTAATGCTGACGGAGCATCGTGCACAGCTGCAGCGGGACCAAGTAAAACTAACTGATGCGATTTCTGATATTTCTCATCAAATCAAAACGCCGCTAACCTCAATGATGATCATGGCTGATGTGTTACATGATCGAAAGCTGGATGAATCCAAAAGAGCTGAGTTCACTCGTAATATTGGCATTCAGTTAGAACGGATGGATTGGTTGGTCACATCTTTACTTAAATTATCCAAAATGGATGCTGGCACCATTCTATTTAAGAAAAACCAGGTCGATGTAAGCCAATTGATTAAAAAAGCGATTGACCCGGTCTTAATCCCAATGGATATCAAGGAGCAATCTCTAGTAATAGAAGGAGTTCAACAATCTAGTTTTCTAGGTGATCTCAATTGGACAGCAGAAGCACTTATTAATATTTTGAAGAATTGTGTGGAACATACCCCAGATGGTGGAGAAATTTTCATTTCATATACAGAGAATGCGTTGTATACGGAAATTATCATCTCTGATAATGGGAAAGGAATCTCAAAGAAGGACCTACCATACATCTTCAAACGATTTTATAAAGGTGAAAATGCCGGAGAAGATAGTGTAGGGATTGGTCTTGCGATGGCATATAGCATCGTCAAAGCACAAAATGGAGATATTGAGGTCAAAAGTGAAGATGGGCAAGGGACTAGATTTCAAATTAAGTTCTATAAACAAGTCATATAAATAGTTCCTTAAGTGACTAAACTGTCACTTAGGAGTCACCTTATAGTCATTTTAGGCAGATATACTGAACTTAATCACAAATATCGGAGGTCATTCAATGAATATCTTACAAATTGAAAATCTGTCTAAAATCTATGGAAAAGGTGAGACAGCAGTGAAGGCATTAGATAATGTTTCCTTCTCTGTAAAAAAAGGAGAGTTTGTCGCAATTATCGGGCCATCTGGTTCTGGAAAATCAACCTTGCTCCATTTATTGGGTGGGGTTGATCGCCCCACGAGTGGAAAGGTGTTTGTCGATGACACAGATATCTATGAGTTAAATGAGACACAGTTAGCCATTTTTAGAAGAAGACAAATAGGATTAATCTATCAGTTTTATAATTTGATTCCTATCCTAACAGTTGAAGAGAATATCACATTACCGGTGCTTTTGGATGAACATAAGGTGGATCAAAAAAAATTCAAAGAAGTCGTGGAAATCCTAGGACTAGAGAATCGATTGCAGCATTTACCAAATCAGCTCTCCGGTGGTCAACAGCAGCGTGTGTCAATAGGGCGTGCTCTGATCAGTCATCCAGCACTAATGCTGGCAGATGAACCAACTGGTAACCTAGATAGCAAGAATAGTGGTGAAATTATGGAGCTACTAAAGCTATTTAATAAAACGTTTAATCAAACCTTAATTGTCATCACTCATGATGAACGAATAGCGTTGCAGGCTGATCGAATTATTGCCATTGAAGACGGTAGGGTTGCCAAGGACGAGGTGCTACGTCCATGAACATAGTAAATAAAATCACGATTAGGCATCTAAAGGAGAATAAGCGAAGAACGTTAGTCACGATTATTGGTGTCATTATCTCAGTTGCCATGATTACAGCTGTTGCTACACTAGGAGTCTCCTTCCTCGACTTAATGAAGAGACAGCATATTGCAATGAATGGTGAGTGGCATGTCGAGTATGAGGATGTGAATCATAATCAGTTAGAAATCATTGAAGAGGATGAATCGACTAAGCAATTACTTCTATCAAATAGTGTCGGGTACGCAGCTCTAGAAGGCTCTAAAAATGAAAGTAAGCCCTATTTGTTTATTAAAGAATATAACGAACAAGGTTTAGAGAACTTTCCAATAGAAATAAGTGAAGGACGTTTTCCAAAGTCTCGTGATGAACTAGTTCTTTCGGAAGAAATCGTAAAGAATGCAAAGGTAGATTTCGAGATTGGTGACCAACTTACAGTAGAAATTGGCGACCGCTTTCTAAAAACAGAGAGTAAACCCTTAACACAGGTTGATCCTCTTCAGACAATGGAGGATCAAGTCAATGAAACCCTTCAAATAAACCAGACGAAAACTTATACCATTGTCGGGTTTATGAAACGTCCTAACTGGGAACCAAGCTGGTCTCCTGGTTACACGGTCATCAGTTATGTTAATAAACAACTGCTAACTAAAGAAGACATAGTGGATGCTGTCGTAATTTTAGACAAAGTCAATATGTCTCTTTATAAGCATGCTGAGGAGTTAGTGACAGAATTAAATATTAATAAGGTGAACTTTAATGAAGAACTGCTTCGTTTATATGGGGTAACGGATAATTCTGGACTTAGTAAAACCCTTTATTCGTTAGCAGGTATTATTATGACTGTAATCATTGTCGGTTCAGTTTCACTAATATATAATGCATTTTCTATCAGTGTTTCAGAGCGATCTAGACATTTAGGAATGCTAGCAAGTGTCGGGGCTACGAAAAGACAAAAACGAAACTCTGTCTTTTTTGAAGGAGCAGTTATCGGTGGAATCAGCATTCCAATTGGTATTGCTTCTGGCTTAGTAGGGATTGGGGTTACTTTTTGGTTTATTAATTCCTATATTCATGGTGCTCTAGGTGTATCGGAAAAACTGGAGGTTGTGGTTACCCCAGGTTCGATATTGGTTGCCTGTCTGATTTCCATTTTGACAATCTTCATCTCTACTTATTTACCGGCAAGAAGGGCTTCAAAGGTGTCGGCTATTGATGCGATTCGGCAAACACATGATGTTAAGCTTTCAGGTAAAACCGTAAAGACATCAAAACTGGTTCGCAAAATTTTTGGAATGGAAGCAGAAATTGGCTTGAAAAACTTGAAAAGAAATAAACGTAGGTATCAAGCCACTGTATTCTCACTAGTTATTAGTATTATTTTGTTTCTTTCAGTTTCCTATTTTACTTCCAATCTAGAAAAATCGCTCATCTTATCACAAGACAATATTAAGTATGATATTCTAATTACCGGTGGAAATGCAGAAGAGTTAAGAGAGTTCAAGAATGTTAACTACGTTACAAAAAGTAGCCTTGTTCAAGAGGTATACACAAACAGCTGGATTGATGAGACCATGATTCCTCAAAGGTTACAGAAACAAGTGAAACAGGATCCTAGTATGCTGAAAGAGGGAAAGTATTCTTACTATGTAACATTACATGCTTTAGATGAAGAGAGCTTCAAGGCTTATGCTTTGGAAGTAGGTGCTAATGTGGAAAAGCTACTGGATCCTACCAATAAAGCAGGCATTATCATTGAGGATATCTCCTATCAAGATGGTCAGACAGGTAAGATCATCGAAACTAAATCTATTCTGGCAGAACCAGGGCAGCAAATTGAGTTAACGTCGATGGATTACGAAACAGAAAAAGAATCCAATTTTGCTACTGTTGAAATTGACGCCTTAACAGATAAGGTTCCTATGGGCATTAATACTGCAGCAATAGGTGGTTTGGATATGATAGTTTCTATGGAAACACTCAAGCACCTCATAAATGGCCAAGATGTAGATAATGAAGTACAAACCCAGTTATTCTTAAATAGCTCAGATCCAATGGCGACTCAAGAGGCCATCGAAGAAATAAAGTCTGGTAATGTGTATGTTTACAATGTCCAACAAAATAGACAAGAAGATGAACAGCTAATTATGCTCATGTCTGTTTTTACCTACGGGTTTATTGTGCTAATCTCATTAATTTCAGTTGCCAATATATTTAACACCATTTCAACAAGCATCACGTTGCGAAAACGTGAATTTGCGATGCTACGTTCTGTCGGGATGACACCTTCAGGTTTCAATAAAATGATAAATTATGAAAGTATTTTTTATGGATTAAAAGCTTTGCTCTATGGAGTACCAATCAGTTTAGGGATCATGTATTTAATCTATTGGTCCATGCGTCAAACGTTTGAATTTGGGTTCGAATTACCGTATATAGATTTTGTATATGTGGTGATTTCATTATTTATCATCGTTGGTTCTGCCATGATCTATTCCATTAGCAAAGTTAAAAAAGAAAATATCATTGATGCGCTAAAGCAGGAAAATATATAAGTCTAGGATGGGAGATCACATTTTATTAGTGTGGTCTCTTTTGTATTCTTTAATAAAAAAAAGGATCATGAAACAAATCAATTTATTCATAGGAAAATTAGATGGAATCAAAAATGTAGATAGTAAGAGTTAGAATGAGTCGTTCGTTGACAAAAAGTCAACATTAATGTATTTTTATAGTAGAAAAGCTAGTTAGAAAGGAAAGCAAAGATGGATGAGAAAAATAATGAATTAGGTCTGCTACTGAAGGGCTTGCTGAAGGAACGGAATTTATCCATGAGAAAATTAAGCGAGATGACAGGGGTTGATACTGCGATTATCTCGAAAGTTATCAATGGTAAACGAAAAGCTACTCCTGATCATCTACAGCGTTTTTCGGAACAGCTTGATATATCAATCTCCAAATTATATGAAGCTGCAGGTTATCCAGTTGACCGAAAGAAGTCAGATTTTTATGATTCGATTGGCGACATACAATCAATTATGGAAACAACTAACTTAATAGATAAAGAGTTTCGCCTAAACGACGTCAAACAAGAATTCGAAAAGTATCAACAACTCTCGTTAGAGGAAGAAGGGACTGAAACAGTCCTTGGACAGTTTGATGAGAAGGTGGATAAGGTTGGAGGTATGGGCCACTTTATTCATCACTTAAAGGATATGTACGAGCAATTTTCCCGGAAAAAGGGGACAAAGACGGAGCTTGCTCTGATGGGGGGAGCCCTCCTATATTTTATAGTAGCCGTAGATTGTATTCCGGATTATCTTTTTCCAGTCGGTTTTATAGACGATGCGGTTGTCATTAATTGGGTTATAAATGGAATGGCTATGAAAAAATGATCAATATGGGATAAAAAAAATTAATAAAAAGGATCGAGAATATGAGCAGAATAAGACGTAGTAAATTGAAAAACAGGATTGTTAGGATTGCTGTTGCACTGCTTATAATAAGTATGTTAGCCATCGGATATATTGTCTATCAGTATCGAGATGGTATGAACATGGCAAAAACAGTGGAAACACAGCATCAGGAATATGAATTTCATGGAGAGAGAAATCTCGATAAGATTAATGTCCTATTGCTTGGAGTCGATGCCCGCCCGGAGGAGAACAAGTCCCGAACCGACTCCATTATGGTTGCACAGTATGATCCAAAGGAAGGAACGGCAAAGCTCATCTCAATTATGCGGGATATTTACACAGAAATTCCTGGATATAAAAATTACAAAATTAATACTGCGTTCTATTTGGGTGGACCGGAGTTGCTGCGGGAAACATTAGAAAACAACTTTGACCTAGATATTGAATATTACGCCCTAATCGATTTTAAAGGATTTGAAAAAATGGTCGATGTTCTTGCCCCAAACGGTATTGAGATTGATGTAGAGAAAAAGATGTCTGCCTATCTAGACGTCTCCCTAGAGCCTGGCCTTCAGTTATTGAGCGGTAAGGAGCTATTGGAATATGCCCGTTTCCGCATGGATGCAGAAGGCGATTTCGGTCGTGTTAGGCGTCAGCAGCAGATTATCAATGCAATGAAGGACGAACTTTTAAGTGCCAATGGTGCATTAAAGCTTCCAAAGATGCTTGGTACTGTTCAACCATATGTCCAAACAAATCTCCATGGACAAGATTTACTTAATCTTATAAAGGACATTGCCCTACAACGTCCTGAGACAGTAGAAACACTAACCATCCCCGTGCAAAACTCTTATACGGATGTAAGATATGAAGGAGTTGGGCTGGCTTTGGATATTGATTTTGAGCAAAATAAAGAGGCGATTCAATCCTTTTTAGCGGGTGATTCTACAATCCTACTATCCGGTGAAGATGTTGTCAGTGAGTAAAAAAGAAGTAAGGAGTACAACTATTCTCAAATCGAAATTGGCAAGTATGACTACGGTATTAAACCGGAATCATGCATGCTATTTTTTTTGGGTCGGCTTGTTATTGTAAAATTCGAATTACTTTCTCAAATAAGGTACACTTCCTCATCCGACTATCCTCTACAACGTCACAAGAGACGAATAATTCATGGCCAAATTTATATAAATAGTCATAAGCAACTTTATCTGAAGTGATAGAGATGAAGAAAAGTGTAAGATGTTTGACAGAAGCCGATAAACGTTGTAATCTATTCCAAGCGGATTAATCGGATTATTATGGTGAAGAGAATACAACGATTTTCGATTAGTGACGTAGTATTATATTAAAAGGGGGAGTACAGAAGATGAATACTGTTTTTATTTTATTAAATATTGTTATCATGCTTGCACTTATCGGTATTTTATTTTATATGCAAAAGAAGCACGTTTCTTTTAGTAAGCGCGTATTTACTGGATTAGGTCTTGGTATATTACTAGGAGCTTTCTTGCAGATTGCTTATCAACCAGGTTCAGAGATTGTTAGCACAACGACCGATTGGTTTAATATTGTCGGTAGAGGCTATGTAAGCTTACTAATGATGATTGTAATCCCACTTATTATGGTGTCGATCATTCAGTCCATTATTAATTTGGAGAAGTCTTCTGATTTAGGTAAAA
Source organism: Litchfieldia salsa (assembly GCF_900104555.1). Taxonomy (GTDB): domain Bacteria; phylum Bacillota; class Bacilli; order Bacillales; family Bacillaceae_L; genus Litchfieldia; species Litchfieldia salsa. The sequence goes on along the minus strand of NZ_FNJU01000007.1, from coordinate 224,038 downwards.
TGTCCGCTTGGATCATCGGTATTTTGGTAGCAACCGCAATGGTAGCAGCTGTCGTTGGTATTGGTGCTGCTTCGATCTTTAATTTAGATGCTAGTCAAATTGAAGCTGGTCAAGCGGAAAATGAACGAGGTATGGCCTTAGAAGAAAGATTAGGTACTGTTTCAGATTTGACTATTCCACAACAAATACTAAGCTTTATCCCGTCTAATCCATTTTTAGACATGACAGGTGCTCGTGCGACATCCACAATTGCAGTCGTTATTTTTTCAATCATTGTTGGTATTGCCGTTCTAGGAGTACGAAGAAAGCAACCAGAGCAGGCAGAGGTTTTTGTTAACTGGATGAATGCTATTTATGCGATTGTCATGCGAATCGTAACACTGATTCTTCGTTTAACACCATTTGGTATCTTGGGATTAATGGCAAATACAGTAGCAAATACGAATGTTGCCGGAATTCTAGAGTTAGGTAAATTTGTTGGAGCTTCCTATGTTGCGTTACTAGCAATGTTTATCATTCACTTAATTGTCGTTGGTTTGTTTGGGCTTAACCCATTAACATTCCTACGTAAGGTATTACCGGTATTAGGCTTTGCTTTTACATCTCGTTCTAGCGCAGGTACGATTCCGTTAAATATTCAAGCACAAAAAAATAGCTTAGGAGTCGATCAAGGTATTGCTAATATGTCTGCATCGTTTGGTGCAACCATTGGACAGAATGGGTGTGCGGGAATTTATCCAGCGATGTTAGCAGTGATGATCGCTCCATCACAGGGAATCGACCCACTTTCACCTGGATTTATCATTCAATTGATTCTGATCATTGGTATCGCATCATTTGGTATTGCTGGTGTCGGTGGTGGTGCAACATTTGCAGCATTAATCGTACTTTCATCTATGAATCTACCAGTAGCTTTAGCAGGACTACTTATCTCTGTTGAGCCACTAATTGACATGGGACGTACAGCATTAAATGTAAATGGAGCAATGCTATCAGGTACATTAACATCTAAGATTATGAATAAGCTCAATATAAAAACATTCAACAATCCTGAAGCGATTGAAAGAGAAACAAGTTTATAAAAAGCACAATTCTCGCCCTGTATATTGTAAATAAGTAAAGTATAGGACCTCTATCAAATGATGGAAGGTCCTATTTTATCATAGCGGAAAAATGGTAAAAACTATAAAGGGGCTAAATGAATTTGCATAATAATTTATATATTTGGGGCTTAACCCATTTATATCGGTTATCTCTTAGAACTGTAATCGGTTTTTAACCAGTTATTTGGACTTAAATTAACTTTGTTTGCACCTGCATTTTTTGAAAGTGTTTCTACAACACTATCTAAGGGAAGGACATTATACGTATAAGGTAACGTTTCATCATACTTATACTCGAACTCAAATGGATCAGTCGGTGGATTCATTTTACTCATAAATTCACTTCCCACGATATGAGAAGACCATGCCCAATTACCGATGGTTGATTTGTCATACCACGTAAAGCCTGTTGTGAATAGATTATCACCATTGTTGTCCCAGCTACTTCCCGTGTACGTTCCATACTTATTAGTAACCTTGGAATTTACGATTAAATTTCTATTATACGCACTATGGAATAATTCAGCCCATTGCGCATCCATGTTTTTTGTATCTAGCCCTTGAATCTCAGCACCAATAATTGGTTCGTTAATGTCTTTAAATACAGAGGTATCTGTAGCGATAGAAGCCCCATTTCGCGCATTAAGTGCTCGTGACAGTGTATCTGTTCCATATTCAGCAATTGCGCTTACATTATCCAAAACATCCTGATGCGTGGAGTTATCCAAATACAAGTTGTATGTATGACCCGTACCTTGACGTATCATAGGAACTCTCTGTCCAATATTCGTATAACTGTTATAGGCAAGTGTTAATCTGATTCGTTGATTACCATCTTTTATCTCATTTCCACTACTAGACACATAATTCACATAGTCTTTATCACCTGAGCCGGTTAAATGTACCTTGCTATGGTAAGCTGCATATGCCATAATTTGTTCTTTAGTTGCACCGGCATTACGCATGTTATAATACACACTCTCAGAATTTAGTTCACCAGAAGCATATCTTTCTTCCATATATTGAATGGATTGATAAATATCACTATCTTCTGACGGATTTTCATTTGCAGGTAATCCGAAATCAGACCAGGAAATCGTAATATTGGAACCACCATTCTCTGTATCAATTAATCCATCTGATGCAATTGGAAAGCTACTATGGTCGATCCATACATTATTTGCCCCGTTTACTTTCAGAAAGGACCAGCCTACTTCCTTATGTTTTCCTGTATCATCCCATTGCCACATTCCATCAAATTTCAAATTTCTGATGACAATATCATTTACAGATCTTTGTAATTTAAATTCTGCACTTCTAATCGTTTTCCCTTTTTTAGAATAAATAGTTAAGCCATCGATATTATTAATATTTATTTGTGAAACACCGGAGGCTTCTATCTTTGGATTTGTATATCCGTTCATAGGATCTCGGTATTTCGATACAAAACGATACTTTTTTGCTTCATCTGAACTTAAATTTAGTGCTTTCCAACCTAGGTTTAGATCTTTCGCCACTTCAATTACTTTGACACTTCCAGTTCCCGCATCCAAAATTGCCTGCAAAAACTCTCTTTCCGTTTTAACCTTACGATAAAAAGAGGTCTCAATGTAATGGCTTCGGTCATTAACCCCTAATGATGCATAACCCGTTACAGATAGAAAAATATTGTCATAGTTCTTAATAGATCTTGTTGTGTTTGGAATTGAATCGATTTCTGATGCATTTACTACACCATTTCTACCCAATACTAACGATGAGGTAAAGAATGAGAGAATTACTACCCATATCATTGCCTTGCGAAATTTCATTGTATTACCACCTTTGCAAATTTTTTAAAGATATATGTGAGTCTGGATGCAAACAAACGGCTTATAAAATAAAGCCAATCACATTTTTTACCTTTAATCACCTCCTAAAATAACGCTATACTTTCGTGTAGCAAATAGTTGTAAGTGCTACACTTCTTTGTGTAAACCCTTTCATTTTAATCTGAAACAAAATAGCAGTATGTTTCTTTTGAATTTTTCTTCTAAGTTTGATAAAAAACATCATATTATCAATATAAGTATATCAACCTCTCGATTACATATTTTGTAGATATATTCCATTACTGTTTACAATTTTGTATGTCTATGTAATGTAAAACACAATGAGTTAGTGAATGGGTTTTCGAAAAATCACCGCTTTTCGATTTATTCAAGATTAACAACCTCATGCATTAGGGCCAATGAGTAAACCAAAGGAGTGCTCCTTTTATACTGAAAAATGAAACGTTGATTGTGATTATCAGTTGTTAAGTAGGATTAAAGTAGTGATTGTTTGAAAAAAGAAGGTAATACATGGAATCTTGATAAATAGTAATAAATATACTCTCTACCAATAAGCAAACTAGTAGGCTGTTGATTGTACGAACCAAACTTTGACTAAATACAACCTAAGTACAAGAAGAAATATTCTCACATGTTAGATAATTAGCAGTTACGAAAAGAGGTGGGATAGTTGGTACAAAAGGTAAGCGTTTCACTAAGGGAGCAACGTTTTTACATAGATCGTTTTACTGGTCTTCATCCATCTATGGCAACACACCACCTGCACCAAGACTATGAAATTTATTATTTGTATGAGGGAGAACGGATCTATTTAATCAATGGGGAAGAATACGTGTTAAAGAATCAGCATCTAGTGTTTATTGATAAAAATGTCATCCATAAAACATTAGTAAAGGGTAATCTAGTGTATGGTCGAATAGTCATTAACTTTAGAGAATGTTTTTTGAGTTCAAGAGAGCGTCACATTATTAAGCAACTTTTTGAAGAAGGACCTTATGTTTTACCAATTCCTCATGATAAAAGATTAATAATCAACACCATAATTATGAAACTATACGAGGAGTATCAGATGAATCTAAAGGAGAGGGACACGTATCTTAGTTCTCTATTGTCTCAATTATTAATTGAATCTAGTAGATTGTTAGAGCTCGTAAGCCCCCAAAAAAAGAGCAAGGTTATCGGTACCCAACAAAGGATAGGTAATAATGAAATTGAAAAAATCATTACATATATAAACAATGAATTTTCAAATGATATATCTCTTTGTTTACTATCTCGTCGATTTCATTTAAATGAACAATATATCAGTAGATTATTTAAAAAATATACTGGATGTAGTTTTATTGACTACTTACATGCAATTCGTATAAATGAGGCAAAAAGATATTTAAATGAAACGACCATGAAAGTGAACCAAATTGCAGTAAAGGTAGGATACGCTAATAATGTTCAATTCTGGCGTGTTTTTAAAAAGATAACAGGTGTATCTCCCAAACAGTATAGACTTCATAAACAGCAAGAGAATCAATGATTCTTTTTCGGTGTATTTTAACACAAGAATTAACACGATATTGTTGTATTTACAGAATTTATAGAAAAGTGTGGTTGCTTTGGTTATATCTTTGGCTCAAACCTTGAAATGGGTAATGAAGCGGCTTTTGTTGCTGGGGAACAAGCGATTATGCTTATTGTGATCTTTTTGATTACTTGGGTACTATCAATTATTGCTTCATTCTTTAGTGTAGGGAAAAAGGTAAGCTAAGCGAATTGTTTTGAATACCCTTTTTGAAGATACGATCAAAAGTGGAATCCATGTTATGGGTTCCACTTTTTTTGACATATTAACCTTATAAATCCAATAACCCAAGCTTTTCGTATGCTTTGTCTCTTGTAAGATTATGTGATTGCCATGTATCGCTTTTAATGTATTCTCTTTCAGCCTTACGTTGTTTTAATAACTCTTCCAACCCTGGGATTTCAGGATTTTTCTCATAAAGCTCGATTAAACCAAGGACCCCTGTCGAGGATAATCTATTTAAATAATCGATATCAATTTTGCCAGTTGATTCATACCGGGCAATATTGCGATCAACAACGATTTGGTCAAAGTTTACAAGATTGATGCCGGTATAAAATACGATTGAAGAGATGAAATAAAAGTGAAACAAAGAAAGCCTCTTTAACCAGATTTTCACAAGGGTATAAGCAAAGATGACCATAAGAAATATCATAAAGGAAGTCACCAGTATTCTTGTAAAAGTAGCTCCATATGCATCCTCATACAAAGCCATTCGCATGAAGGCAGAGACTAGCAGAACTCCACTCGTTAAGACCAGGACGGTTAGTGCCAATTGGATGGTTTTTCTTAACCCTTCTATTGAGGTTTTCGTAAATTGAATCACCACAGTAATAACAGTCAGGTTTATCAAGGTTACAAACAGCAATTCAAAAAAGCCGCGACGTGCATATTGAGCATACGTATAACCATCCTCAAGTGTGCCACTAAAGAAATACTTGAATTGGACGGCAACAAACAATACATACACCAAGTTAAGGAGCAATAGAACAGTCAGAGTAATGATACCGTCCAATACCATCGGATTAAAGTGAGATTCTTTTTGGATAGCTTGAATCTTTTTCTGCGAAAGCACCTGTAAGAATCCAAAGAAACCAAAGGTATAAATTAGGATGACGACTATGCGGAAGAAGGTTTCTGGATTAAAGCTTAATAACGTAGGAATGTTGCTTAAAAGCCTTTCAAATTGGACATCAGCTGAAGCTAATAGATTTAGGATGACAAATAAAATGGGAATTGAAATGGCTATTCCAATCATTATTTTTTTCCAAACATCATATTTCTTTGGATTACTGTTTTGCTTAAGGCTACCGGTTAAATGAGCTATAAAACGAAAATTATAGAGAATTCCATTTCCAAGACGTAATAAAACATAAGAGAGGAAATTCAACTTATTCCACTCCATTTTTTTCGGTGACGTAATTAATACAAGATGAAAAATAACTAAGGCAGGAATTACAAGGATATTTAATGCATAAAACACGGTTATATCATAGAGATAATAACTTGATGCTAGAAGCCAAATGGAGATGAGAACTAGATAGCCCAGTCTCTGATGTGAAAATGAGAAGCTACGAAATCGTAGGTAGAATACCGCGTAAAATGCACTGATAAAGACAAAATAAGAAATGCCAATCAGATCCCGGTAGAATGCTTCTTCAGCAACGATACCAACAATCAGGCACACAAGCAAAAACTTCATATCTCTTTTTTCTATTTTCATTTCCATGTTTCGAACCTCCAATAATCGTTTTTCTTTGTATATAGAAATTCTAGGTATTATTTCAAAAAAAAGCTTATAAAGAAGCTTTCTTCCCCCACCTGTAGCTAACCACACAAACTGGATATAATAATATCGTGAGCAGGATACAGAGTCCAATAAAGGTTTCTTGCAATAATGGAAAGAACCATTCATGAGGTATGAGATGGAAAACGGTTAAAACCATAAGTGTTAAATTTGGAATTAAGGCCAGAAGGAACGTTCGAGTCAACAAACTCTTGCCTTTATGTCCAAAGCTTTTTCCAATTTCATAGCCAAGTAAGGCCCAAAAAACCATGTAAACGAAAGCAATGATAATCGGAAAGGAAGTCAGTTTCATCCAAAATGTGGTAAGCCAATTCCAATCAAAAAGATGATGCGCGAGAGTAAGAATAGCTCCACCTGCGAAAAAAAGAACATTTACAGCGATGAACAACCACTTCATATTGCTAGGTGTAACCGAAAGCTCTTCTTTCCAAATGTCAGCAATTTCTTTTGGAGTTCCGAACTTAGAATAAACCTGAGACCGCATCTCGGATTCATCTTCAATGTTATAGTATTCAAATAGAAGTTCATCAAGATGAACTTCATATTCTGTTAAAATAGATTTCTTATCCGGGTGATCTCCGAGACTATTTGACAAGTCTGTTAAGAATTCATTCTTTAACCGTTCCATTACTATTTCTCCCCATTAACTTGTTCATGACAGAAACAAAGTTATTCCACTCTTCTGTTTTCTCCAGGAGCATTTCTTTTCCAGCTTCCGTTACTCGGTAGTACTTCCTTGCAGGACCTTTCTCTTGCTCTTGCCAATAGCATTCAATGTATTCTTGTTTTTCAAGCTTATGTAGTGCTGGATATAATGTGCCTTCTTTAACCGAAAACTCATTTTCGCTCCGTTTTTCCAGTTCTTTTACGAGTTCGTAGCCGTACATGTCTCGCTCCTCCAACAACTGAAGCAACAAAAGGGACGTACTTCCTTTAACCAATTCACGATTAAACATCTATTCACCTACCTAGAAATTTTATGTATATCGAAATTCTATAATGTATTTTACGATTTGTAAAGAGGGTGTTTTTATAATATAAGTTTCAACTCACTAGATTTTGGGGATTCCTCTATTGGATGGAGACAAATTAATAATCTTTCGCTATTCTAGGGTAAGGATAGGGGGAATCGTAGTGGAGCCATTACTTCATGGGATTTTATTGGCGTTTGGATTAATATTACCTTTAGGTGTTCAAAATGTATTTATATTTAATCAAGGAGCGACCCATAACAGATTCACAAATGCTTTTCCTGCAATTATTACAGCAGGAGTTTGTGATACGATACTGATTTATTTGGCTGTGACAGGTGTATCTATGATTGTGTTTAGCTTTGAATGGCTAAAGCTTACGTTATTTTTAGTAGGATTCTTCTTCTTAGCCTATATGGGGTGGATTATGTGGAAAAGTAAACCTGAAATAAGCGTTAATCAAGAACAACCTCGTTTTTCTGCACGAAGACAAGTTACGTTTGCTGCTTCTGTATCATTACTCAATCCTCATGCTATTATGGATACGATTGGAGTTATCGGAACTAGTTCCTTGGCATATACAGGCTATGAAAAATGGGTGTTTACTTTGGCTTGTATAGTGGTCTCTTGGATCTGGTTCTTTTCCTTGGCAATTGCAGGCAGGAAGATGGGTCAAATTGATAAAACTGGTAAACTGCTAAAAACATTGAATCAAGTTTCTGCAATTATTATATGGCTGATGGCGGTTTTTATGGGTTATCAATTGTATTTAATTTTAAATTAATTAAAGTCAAGTTAATGTAAAACTGAGTTTGAACTAGGATAACAATAGAGTGTAAATGAGCGTTAACCCAAGGAAGGGTTGCGCTTTTTTGATCTAGAGATAATTATGGCAATCTAATGAACATCCCTTTTCTGTGAATCAGCTCACACCTTTATCAAGTGATCGTTGTTACTATTAATTGAGTGATTGAATCGAAGAGTGTATGTTCAACGAAATATCAGTAGGTAGGGGGAAGTTAAATGAGTATGTTTTGTTTTCAATGTCAAGAAACAGCAAATGGAACAGGGTGCACGATCGCCGGAATTTGTGGAAAAAAAGATGACTTAGCGAATATGCAAGATTTATTGATTTATCTAGTAAAGGGAATCGCAATTGTTCATACAGAAGCTAGAAAATTAGGAATTAAGAATAGCAACGCTGATGAGTTTATTGTAAATAGTCTTTTTATGACGATCACAAATGCCAACTGGGATAAAAATGACTTTTTTAATAAAGTTAGAAATGGTCTGGAAATCCGTGAAGAGATAAAGATGATGATTAAAAAGACTGGTGCAAAATTATCTAATAGTAGTGATTATGTAAATTGGTATGGTGAGTCCAATCTTGAGTTTGAATCGAAAGCTGCTTCACAAGAGGTTAGCATTCTAGCAACAAGAGATGAAGATATTCGCTCATTAAGGGAATTAATTATGTATGGTCTAAAAGGATTGGCTGCATATCTTCAACATGCAGCACATTTAGGCTATAAAGATGACAGTATTTATGCATTTATGCAAAATACATTAGCACAAATTACAGATGATAAGGCTACACTAGAAGAATTAATTGGTTTATCGATGGAAGTTGGAAAATATGGAGTTCATGGGATGGAATTATTAGACACAGCAAATACTTCCACATATGGACATCCTGAGGTAACGAAGGTAAACATCGGTGTTCGCCAAAACCCTGGAATTTTAATAAGCGGACATGATCTTAAAGATATCGAACAATTATTAGAGCAGACCGAGGGCACTGGTGTTGATGTTTACACACATAGTGAAATGCTCGTAGCCAATTATTATCCGGCATTTAAAAAATATGATCATTTTGTAGGAAACTATGGAAATGCATGGTGGGAACAAAAACGTGAATTTGAAAGCTTTAATGGACCTATCTTAATGACAACAAACTGTATTGTACCACCGAAGGCTTCTTACAAGGATCGAATGTATACAACTGGGGCAACAGGTGTAGAAGGTGTCACTTATATTGAGGAGCAAGAGGATGGAACAAAGGATTTCACAGTGATTATAGAGCATGCAAAACAATGTGAACCACCTATTGAAATTGAGAAGGGTGAGATTGTTGGAGGGTTTGCACATAATCAAGTAGGGCAGGTTGCGGGCCAGGTAGTTGATGCAGTGAAAAATGGGGATATTAAACGATTCTTTGTGATGGCAGGCTGTGATGGACGTCATAAAAGTAGAACATATTATAAAGAGTTTGCAGAAGAGCTTCCTAAGGATACCATCATCCTAACAGCTGGCTGTGCTAAATATCGCTATAATAAGCTTGATTTGGGCGATATCAATGGTATTCCAAGGGTACTTGATGCAGGTCAATGTAATGATTCATATTCACTTGTCATGACAGCATTGAAACTAAAGGATGCCTTAGGCTTGGAAAGTATTAATGATCTTCCACTGTCTTATAATATTGCATGGTATGAGCAAAAGGCTGTCATCGTATTCTTATCATTACTATATCTAGGTGTGAAAAACATTCATGTTGGCCCTACATTACCAGCATTCCTATCACCAAATGTCACAAACTTCTTAGTCGAAAACTTTGGTGTAGGAAGCATTACCAATACAAAAGATGATCTTGATTTGTTTATGAATGTAGGGGTGAGCTAAGGATTTTTTATTGACTTGCTTGATAGATTCACTTCGTTTTTCTTGTACATAAGAAGAGCGGGGTGTTTTTTCTATTAATCAGCAAGGACAACGGTCACCAAACTCAGAAACTCAGTATAAGTGACCGGTCTCTGGTCTGCATCGAAAACGATAGAAAACAAAAAACTCCTTCCTGTACAAACACAAACGTACTAGAAGGAGTTTTCTATAGTTTCTACAGTGTATATCGCTTTAATAAATCGTTTAAATCACGATTCAATTCGGTTAGTTTTTCTGCAGAATTCGCTACATTCGCGATTGCATTAACCTGTTCATCAATAGATGAAGAGATTTCCTGTACTGATGCAGCTGTCTCTTCAGAAACGCTAGATGCACTTTCAATTCCAATGCTCATCTGTTTGTTATATTCAGTAATAGCGTCCATTTCCTTATTAACCGCTACCAGGGCTTCAGCTATTTGATTAAATGAAGAGGACATCTCATTGAATTTGCTTTCAGTTCGTAGAACGTCATTATTTAATTCTTCAGCAGTTTTTAGTGTTCCTTGTACCGTTTCTACCGTTTTAGAGGTTTCTGAAACAATAGCCGAAACGACACCATGTACTTGGTGTGTTGCTTGTTTTGATTGTTCAGCTAGTTTCCTAATCTCATTGGCAACTACGGCAAATCCTTTACCGTATTCACCTGCTCTTGCTGCTTCAATACTAGCATTAAGAGCTAATAAATTTGTCTCTTCAGCAATCGTTTCGATTGTTTCCATTACATTTGTAATTTGCTTAGTTTTGTTATTTAAGCTTTTAATTACAGTGTTTATTTCTTGTGAGGCCGCTAATGAATCAGCGTTTGATTTTCGTAATTGCTGAACAATTTCAATTCCCTCAGATGAAATTTCTGCTGTGCTTTTGGTGATTTTGTGCATCGTTTGGCTTTGGATGTCCATCGCTTCAATAGAAGTAGTTAATAGCTCCACTCTACGAATGATTTCTTCTAAATCATTTGCTTGTTCTTGTGTACCAGTCGCAATTTCAGTTATAGCTCCACCGACCTGTTCACTACTCGCAGATGTTTCCTCTGAAATAGCAGATAAGTCGTTTGCAGAGTCTAGTAAATGTTCACTCGTGGTCTTTACATTTTCAATCAGTGATCGTAATTCACGTGACATTTTATTAAAGGCAAATGCTAATTTCCCAATTTCATCACTTGACTCAGGTAGATTAGTCACTCTTACGTGCCCCTCAGAAATCTGAGTGGCCGCTTCCGCTACTTCTTGTAACATTGTTACTTTTTTCCGAATAGCAAAATAAAAGACTAGAGAGCTAATGATAATAATTCCAGCTGTTGAACCAAAAATAATATATTTTAAGATCATTAAATCTTCATAAAACTCGTCTTGAAATACAGCAATTCCAATTGTCCAACCCCAAGGCTCAAAGTATTCTCCGTAGGCAGTTTTATCACTAAAAGAACCATCTGGTTGCTTATCAGAGTAAATGACATAGCGATCTTCTTCATTAGTGGACTTGCTTCCGCTTACGATTCGCTCACGATTACTTCGGTTTTGCTCGTCAGCCGGAGCACCTCCTACTTTTGAAGGGTGAATCTGTAAAAGTAAATCAGAGTCAAAAGCTAATATATAACCATTATCTTTATACATAAATTGTGACTGCTTATAATCATAAAGTCCATTCTCATCTACTGGACCGTTTAAAATGGTTCGCGCCTTATCTTTTCCTTCTTCTAACGTTAGTTCGCCACTCTCTACTCTTTCATTGATTAATTCTAATGTAGAATGTGCCCCTTTAACGATACTTTGTAAATCACTTTTCCCTGCGTCTAGGAGTTGATTTTTAGCAACAAAGTAACTTGTTGAACCAATTATTCCACCTGTTACGATAATGATTATTATAATTAAAAGCATGAGTTTACCGGAAATTCCCGATAAAGATAACTTCTTCTTATTCATGTAATCCCTCCTCGAACGAATTTTAAATTTGAACATATCTTTCTTATCGACAAGTAATTAGCTAATTTTAATGGTTTACTAATATGTAAGATTAACCAAAATCAAATTTGCGGGTTCTTTAGCGAACAATGAACTACTTCATCTCCTGCAAAGCTCGAGAATAGAAGCCGTGAACAAAATTCTATCAATCATTCTTTGGTACCCTGAAAGACTGTCAATACAAGAAGAGACAAGTGGGGGAGAAAAGGCGGTTGTGATGAAGGTTTACGATAAGTCCCCATTAGTAAATGGAACTTCACTTTCGGAAATCTGCACAGAATCACTAAGGATATTAGAGAAAATTCGTTCTATGAAAAAAACATATTATTATAGTTATTAAAACTTTGATAAATAGAAGCGAGAGGGCAATGTTTGGGATATAAGCGGAGAAAGTTCTCTTAATTATGAATTAGCACTGAAATAAGAGTAAATAGACGGATAGATTCCGCCTATTGAATTTAAAAAACTAAAAATGGTTCATTTTACTTTACTTAATAGGAAAACTTCCGCTTATATTCATCAAATGAATCTCGGATCTAAAGTTTAACCGGAAAATCTCCGCTTATTTTTGTAAGAAAAGTCGTCAGCCATCATTCGGGGTGCATTCCTGTCACATTTTTTATACTCCGCCTATCTAAATAGCTTTACACCAATAAAAAATGAGTGTCAATTTTAAAATAAATTGACACTCATTTTAACTTACATTTTTAATGTAGGGAACAGATATTAAAAATCATCAGGCATCCGTGATTTCGGTTATCCTTACTTATCTAATCTATCAATAAACAACTGGCCATGATGTTCTAAGTTCATTTTAGCTAACGAAGAAATATGAGTTTGCTTCGTTTTATGGTTAAGTTGTTTTAGATATTTATCCATGAATTTAATGGCTTGTTTTTCTGATCCCTTTTGGAGGTGATGCTCTACTTGTTTTAACGTGCTTTCTAGTTGGGCTACTAATGGACCAGACAAATCTCCACTAGCTTTATACTGTTCCATAAGTTTCGCTAAGGCACTTACTTCTCCAGGACTCCAATAGTTAGGAACTGGCACCTTCTCAAAATCTGTATCAGATGCAAAATAGAAGCTTGGATATGCAGGTTGATTATAGGTTGTGTTTTGCCAAGCAATCCCTGTTCGATATTGGGCATCGTGCATGAGTGTATAGAGTTTACGGTCAGTTACCTCATTGCTAAGATAAATACGAATGGCTGAACTATCTTCGGTACGAACGAGTAACTCTTCTCTCCAATCACCGAATATATCAGCAACTAGACCTGGGTTACCTTTTGTCCCATTGTTTGTTCTTGTTCCTTCAGCTGTAAGAACTCTACCATTTTTCCAATCATCAACAGAAGGAGTTACATTACCAGAACCATTCACAATTTGAGTCGTCATATCTTTTGACCACTTTATATTCATATTGGTTCCAGGACCTCTATCATTAATTTTCTCACCATCTGCCGTCCACAATCCAACAGCCCAAGTCTCTAAGCCTCTTTGTTCAGGATCAACGTCGCCTATCATCCCGCGTCCAGTATCTTTACCAGTGTATGCCCCATAAATAACCTCACCATTCGCTGCATCACGAAGAGCATATCCGTATGGAGCCCAACGACCACCTTCATGTACCATGAAAATCTCTAAGCCTTCTCGGTCTGGGTCAATATCTGCCACATGAAGTGCATCTCCGTGCCCAAGTCCTGCTTCTACTCCTGGTGTTCCACTACCCTCTGGCATAATATCTCGTGAATTATATAGAAGAGAACCATCATCATCGATCGTTGATGAACCATAAATGATTTCTTGCTTTCCATCACCATCCACATCTGCCGTACTTAAAGAATGGGCACCTTGAGTTGTAAGTAAAGCAAATTCTTCATTTGTCCCAGGTGTACCATGTGGTCCTGCGTTAAATGGATTTGCCATCGGTGTCCAGCCACTATCGACATTCCATTTTTCCTTTAAATTCTTGCCATCCCAATCATACGAAACAAGAGTTGACCTCGTATAATAACCTCGAGCAAAAACAGCTGAAGGCTTTTCTCCATCAAGATAAGCTACACCAGCTAAGAAGCGATCAACACGATTCCCTGGTTCAATTCTGCTCATCGCATAATCTCCCCACATCAAACCATCATCATGTCGCTCAGCTTTATAGTGAATCGTCTCCATTTCTTTTCCAGATTCTCCGTTAAAAACAGTTAAATACTCAGGCCCTTTTACAATAAATCCTTCGAAATCTCTTAAATTATTACGAGAACTTCTTCCCGGAGCATACTCATCGATAAAATAGTCTGCTAGACTTTCTGCATCCTCTCTAGATAGAGGGTAATTATATTGTGGTTCGATCCCAAAGCTTTCTTCTAATGTTGAAGGCCAGTTTCCAGCAACTACCTCTTCATGTTCATGCCATCCCAGAAACATGTCAACTACATGATTATAGTAATCCTCACTACTCATACGATAGTCATCATTATGGCTATAGCCAGCTTTTATATCTTCCTTTGGCATTGTAATAAATTCTTCAGATGCTACATTTCCATCTTGATCAAACTTCATTATTTTGGTACCAGGAGCCGTTTTAAACATCATCTCTGCTTTTCCATCACCATCAAAATCATAGACTAAGAATTGAGTATAATGAGCGCCAGAGCGAATATTTACACCTAAGTCGATACGGTAAAGAAGAGTCCCGTCCTGTTTATATGCATCAATATATGTGTTACCAGTATAACCTTTTTGCGAAACGTCCTTTGAATTAGAAGGATCCCATTTAACAAAAAATTCATATTGGCCGTCACCATCGACATCTCCAACACTCATATCATTCGCATGATAAGTGTAGGGTTCCCCTGCAGGTGTGACGCCATCGGCTGGCTTATGTAGTGGTAAATCATAATAGGAATTTGCCCATGGTGTAACGCTTTCACTTTTATCGACTTCTTTCCCATCAATAACAGCGCTTACATAATAAGTGGAATTAGATGTGCCTTCTTTATCTAAAAAGTTTGTACTGTCTTCAACTGTTGCAATTTTTTTACCATCACGATATACATTAAAGTTGGCACCAGTTAACCCATTTTCAGTATAGCCTGTTACTTCATTAGCTAGTAATCTCCAAGATAGGAAGGTTCCCTCTGAGGTGGCTGCTGATACTAAACCACGATCTAAGAATTCAAGCTGTATACCTTTATCTTTAGGTGCTGGAGTCTTATCGTTTCCTCCAGGGGCTGCTGATGCACCAACAACTCCAGTAAATATCATACTAGTTGCTAATACATTCGTAATAATCTTTTTTGAAAATGGAGCCTTTTTCATTTTTTTCACCTTCCACTATTTTTATAGTAGTACTCTTCTTGCGTCTTTCGCATTCCCCTTAGAAGCTAAAAGTGATAAAACCAAATAAAATAATGGTTACGCTTACATTTTTTTTGGGATTTAACATCTCCTTTATAAGATTTTTGTTCCCAATCAAATAAACCCTAGAATAGTAAAGGGTTTATTTGATTGGGAATACCCTGTATTATAAGCATGATGTACAAACTTTCGTATTAAATAATCAGAGGTGTTTGTATGAAAAACAGTGATTTGCAAAATTTGAGAAAAAAGAACTACATGAAGTCTCGGTCTTTAGTATGGGAAAAATAACTGAGAATCCATTTTAAACGATTAATTACCCAATTGTGTTCTTTTACTTTGTCTCATTTTTTTTGTAAACTATAATTTATGTAATTAATTTATAGATGAGTAATTTTACAGTTTAGGGGGAGGCGATGGATTATGAAGAAATCAAAAGGTAGCATTGAGGCAGAAATTAGCAAGTCTATCACTCAATGGGAGAAAGATTTCCTAGGACGTGGTTCTATATCTGTTAAAACTGATATTTTCCGTGATATGATTTTTGTGACATTACAAGGTATTCTAACACCTGCTGAATATGAAGTGTGTCGAACAAAAGAGGGGATCTTATCTATAAAAAAGATTCGATCAGAAATGGTTGAATTAGGTATAGTGGAATTAAATAACTTTATTCTGAATATAACGGGCCAAGAAGTGAAAAGCTTTTACACTGATTTAAGCACTCGTACAGGAGAAAGAGTAATGGTATTTAAATTATTTAATGACTATGAGAAAAGTTTTTAATAATTTGACAGATAAAGCAATGAGGCTTATAATCAATTAGATTGTTGATAGCTTTTTCCAATGTCCTTGGCAAGGGGAAAAGAAATCATCTTTTGGATCATTAAATAGCTATGGTTGCTTATGTAAACACTAAATGTGAGTGCAAAGAGACCAACGGAGATGTTATTACTCATCACCGTTGGTCTCTTTTTTTATAATATTTATTCTGATAATTAAGTGGTTAAAAGGGGGACGTTACAATGAATAGATGGTTAGTTGTATTAGGGGCAATAATCATTCAACTTAATTTAGGGGCTGTATATGCATGGAGCTTATTTAATCAGCCGCTTATTGATAAATTCGGTTGGGCTCGAGAAGAAGTGGTTGTAACGTTTTCGATTACGATTGCGGTCATGGCGTTTACAACAATATTTGCAGGTAGGCTTCAGGATCAAATTGGACCAAGATGGGTTGCGTCGATAGGAGGATTATTACTCGGAATTGGGGTAATGTTAGCAAGTCAAGCAACGACACTATTTCAACTCTATTTCTTTTATGGAGTCATCGGTGGAATTGGTATTGGTATGACCTATGTTTGTCCACTTTCAGCATGTGTAAAGTGGTTTCCTGACAAAAGAGGATTTATTAGTGGGATAGCTGTAGCAGGTTTTGGGTTAGGGGGTCTCGTCTACAAGCCAGTAATCGGGTATTTGATCGAACTTACGGGAGTATCTTCGTCATTTTTGTATGTGGGTGCTATTTATTTGGTATTAGTCATTGCAGGTGCTCAATTGTTAAAAAATCCACCAATAGAGAATCAATTATCATTGAGTCAAGAAGTAGCTTTAGATGGTGAAAGTCAATTTACTGTGAAAGAAATGCTTAGTACGTATCAATTTTATTTATTGTGGTTTATGTTTTTATTTGGTAGTGTTTCTGGATTAATGGTCATAAGTTATGCAGTGGATATCGGAGTTGATTTGGCTAATTTAAGTCTTGAGCAGGCTGGTAATGCCGTGATGGTTATTGCTTTATTTAATGCATCGGGGCGGATTCTTTTAGGTAAACTATCTGATCGTATTGGGCGAAGTAACACGTTAATAATAAGTTATGGTTTAACAGCACTTATTATGTTTTATATTAGTACGGGAATGATGAATTATTCGTCATTTTTAATTGCTGTTTCATTAATCGGATTCTGTTTTGGTGGCTTTTTAGCATTATTCCCATCAGTTACAGCTGATTATTATGGAACGAAGAATATGGGAAGTAATTATGGTTTTATGTATCAGGCATATGGTTTATCAGCTTTTGTTGGACCACTTGTCGTTAAAGCTTTCCCATTCACTCAAGCCTTTTTATTAGCGAGTCTTTTCTGTATAGTGGCTATTGTAATGGCGAAATTTGTTAAAGTGCCAAAGAAAGCTCCAGTTAAAGGATTACAGGAGGAAAGAAGTGTCGTTTAAGAGAGAAGGACTTTTCCTTAAATGTATCAAACCATTAAGTCCCCTAATTGGAGTCAAGTAGGGGCTCTTTTTTTTCTTAAAAGGTTAGGGGAATAATCCTTACTGAAAAATAAAAATCAATTAAAGTAGATTAGAGATTTTCGGAAGAATTTTCCTGTGTAATTGTTGAGGGTGCGTTCATAATTGGTTAAAATTAGTTCAAAGAATAGTAGGTCAGATAGAGTCAAAATGAGGTATAATTATAATAGTTAAATAGTCATGGGCAAACTATGTGAAAGCATAGGACGCAAAGCCACGGGTCTAAACACAGTATGACAGCCGGGTTGCATAGAGTTAATAAACCTACTGTGAGAGCCGGTTTTTTTTGCGTCTTAAAAACTCTAGATTAACCAAAAGTATGGTAGGTGATTTCTTGAAACTATTATTTTATTTTTTATTATATATGGTTCCAGCGTGCCTTTTTATTTACATGGCAGGAATGGTATATAGTAATAACCGTCATAGTGCTAAACATATTACCTGTAGTCTACTATATGTGTTTACGTCCATGTGGTTTTTAGGAGTTTTTACTACTCTAGTTATATATCCGACAGCCTTTAACGCAATCACTATTTATTGGGTAAACGGAAGTATATCCATTGCATCTTTGCTATCTCTTCATCTTTGGCTAATGAATGCAAGCATGTACAATAAGAAAAATGGTAAATATCTAAAGCTTTTGTTTCTTCCAGGAATCTTGATGATCATGACCTTTCCGATTGATTCTTGGATGCTAAAGGGAAATGGTGGTAATTCGTTAGATTCGATGTTTACCCCAGGTCCAGGTATTTATTTGTTGTGGATGGTTGATTTTTTAAATCTTATAATTATTCTTATCTTAACTGTCATTGAAATGAAGAAGGGAAATAATGCTGCTAGAATATGGTTCAAAGGGATTATATTGTACTTTGTATGGACAGTATTTATGTTATCAGCAGCAATACTCTTTCAGAATACCAGCTTCTACTTCTTTTTCTACTTTATCCCGCATGGATCTTTATTTTGGTTGTTTGCTATTTTTATTAGTATGTCGAGATTCGATTATCTATCATCTTATGAGAAAAGGTATCAAATCCTATTTGAACGGTCACCGTTGGGAATTCTGATCATGGATGAAGAAACGAATGTTTTGGAGGCAAGCCCCAAAATTCTCAAATACTTGGGAGTAACAAGGAAAGAACTTCTCCAATCACCATTAGTATCGTTTTTAAGTGGAATAGACAAGGTTGAGTATATTGAAGAACATCATAAATTATTTGAAAATCGAATTAAACTCGAGAACTATGAAATGACATTTATGAATAAATTAGAAGAACAAGTTACGTTATTAGTTGATTCAGATTTTATTATGGTAGAAGGAAAAACTCTTCAGTTTGTGATGGTTAAAGACATAACAGAAGCTAAAGCAATAGAAGAGAGAATGAAGTTTTTAGCTTACCATGATATATTAACCGGTTTGGCGAACCGAGCTGCCTTTGAAAAACAAATAACTAGTTTGATAAACGAAAAAGAGATGTTCAACCTACTGTTACTTGATTTGAACAAACTGAAGAGGATAAATGATACGTTTGGACATCAAGCAGGAGATCAAGCGATACAGCATATCGCAGATATTTTACGAAAAGTAACTAAAGGGAAACATCACACTGCCAGATTAGGTGGGGATGAGTTTGTTATGTTACTCAATGTTGAAAACACAGAAAATACGATTGAAGCCATTCGCCAGCAATTAGACATACCATTGAAGGTATCCCAAAATAACCAAATACGTGTATCGGCAAGTATTGGTGTGAGTAGCTATCCTTTGGATGGTGAAACAATAGACCAGTTGTATAGCATTGCGGACAAACGTATGTACGTAGAGAAACACGATGTCAGAACTGTTGAGTACTAAACTAGTAGATATAGTAGAAGTGAAGGATCTGATCTGACAAACAGAGTAATCAAACTAGCAGTAATGCTATACTATATTCCAGATGTTATATAAGCTTTAATCAAAAGAAACCACTCCGTTTTTTCAGGAGTGGTTTCTTTTGTAATATATAATTGACTTTGTGTATGGTTTGTTTTACATTGTGTATATAGTGTTTTACTTTTTGTTAAATTAAGTATACAGGGGGAGAGTGAAATATGAATTATCAAGAAAAGAAGAGCATCGTATCACTAATTAGCACAATCATTATTTTCGGAGTTTATTGTGCATACATGTATCCGCAGTATCCCAATGGTGTGCAAGAGTCAACGGAAACTTTTCGTTTTTGGGGTTCCTTCGTTCTCATCTTGACATTGGTTTCTATTGTTGCACATATCGTGAACAGCATTGCGTTCAACATCTTCTTCCGAATAACGACAGGAGAAAAGGAACCGTCCTTTGCAGATGAAATGGATAAGATTATTGAACTGAGATCTTTTCGTAATTCTTTCTTTATGTTTGTTCTTGGTTTTCTACTTGCCATGGGGTCGCTTGTAATCGAACAGCCGTTACAGGTGATGTTCGTGATCCTGATCATCTTCGGATTTATCTCAGATGTGACTGGTTCAGTTACAAAACTTTATCATTATCGGAAAGGAGTCTAATATGGGAAAAAATCTTGTCGGCAATCATATCAGAAAATTACGCTTTAACCATGATGAAATGACCCAGCAGAACTTGGCTGACAAGGTAGGCGTAACAAGACAAACCATCGTAGCTCTAGAAAAGGGAAACTACTCCCCATCACTAGAACTGGCTTTTCGTATAGCTAATGCCTTTAACTTACCTTTAGAAGAGGTATTCTTTTATGGGGATAACACAAAGCAGTAAGAACGATGATTGTTTTTGTTTCCTTTGGAATGTAGTACTATGAACCGAATGCAGCACTGCGTAAAATCCATTTAAGGAGCTGGATTATGAAAACGAATGTCTACGATGAAAATCAATCTCCTGATATGCCTCAGCATAATGGGAAACCTAAGCCTCAGAAAAACAAAGGGACGGCAAAAACAGTTTCGTCAAAGTGGTTTATCGTCGCACTGCTTGTATTAAGTGTCGTTCCACTCATCGCTGGGGCCATTCGCCTAACCGAACTAGCGGGAGGTGCGGAAATCACGCCAGACAACGCAAGGTTCTTTGCTTCGCCCCTGCCGGTGGTGTTGCATATCCTTAGTGCTAGCGTATATTCCATTCTGGGTGCTTTCCAATTCTCAAGTGGTTTTCGACGGAGCAGGCCCGGTTGGCATCGTGCAGCCGGTAGACTTCTGGTTATATGCGGACTATTGGTTGGGTTTTCAGGGCTGTGGATGACCCTGTTCTATCCTCGCCCGGATGGCACTGGTGAGTTGCTTTATGCATTACGGCTCTTGTTTGGAACTGCCATGGTTGTGTCCATCATCCTCGGCTTTGCTGCGATCCTACGAGGAAATGTAATCCGGCACAGTGCATGGATGATTAGAGGATATGCGATTGGGCTTGGTGCTGGTACCCAGGTTTTGACCTATTTGGCCGGGTTATTAATCATTGGCCCACCGAATGAACTTAGCGGAGCACTATTAATGGGTGCGGGATGGGTGATCAACCTCATTGTGGCAGAATGGGCTATTCGCAAGCGATCATAAAGTTGTCTGAGGCTGACACATAATGTGTCAGTCGTTTTTTTTGTTTAAAAATCCATTAGGTCCACACGTGTTGCAACATCTCCTATTTGAAAAGTAATATTTCTCTTAAGTAAAGAATTTCCTAAATTTTCATAAATTTTTACTATTTATACCAATTCCGTTATATAGTAATCGGAGTAATTGTACTTCAGTTTCTATAACGTCGGAGGGTAGGGATTATATGACTAATGTTTTGAAAGTTGAGCCACAATATGTTGAACAACAGTCACCAAAACTGTTTGAGGGCGAAAGAATACTTGTAATTAATGGTCTTATTGGTTTGGTTCTAGCGGCAGTTATTGGAATTGTTATGGTGACACAGGGTGCTGTAAGAGCTCCAGAGGGCAATTTAAGTAATGCTTTTTCTTTTAATGCAGCCCTTGGGATTTTTAGCATTTCAATAGCTGCGATTTTACCTTTTGGAAAACTGAGTAGAAAAAGTAGAGTATGGATGAGATGGCTTCTAGTTTCATCATCGTTGTATGCGTATGCAGTCGAAACGATTCAAAACTTCCGGGGTTATAACCCACGTTATTCTGTTGAAGGAACTTCATTCGATGCGATTGTGGGTATGGTTTTCGGTGTTGTCTCTCTTGTTATAGTCTTTATAGCGACTTGGTTGGCGATACAGTTTTTTCGGATATCATCTCAAGAAAGGCCTTTACTCATTTTTGGTGTGCGGTATGCCTTACTCTCTGTTTTCCTTGCTAATCTCGCTGGGTTATGGATGATCTTTCTTCAAAGTCGCTTTACAGGGGATGCCGGAAATATTATTGTCTTACATGGTATGGGGTTTCATGCTCTACAAACATTAATAATACCGGCCTTAATCTTAGAAAAAACACAAGTTGATCAAACGTTAAAGAAGAAGCTAGTTCATTTAAGTGGGATTGCTTGGTTATTGTCTTTATTATTAATTGGAGTTCAAACAGGATTAGGTTTTTCTGTGTTTGAACTAACGATGATACCTATTCTAGCTGCGTTTTTACTCATCGTCTGGGCTGGAATCATTTCGGTTGCATTAGTGTTCAAAATCACTAAATATAATGAATAAAGCCTAGTGGGGGGCTGGTCGCATATATATTAGACTCAACTCGAAAAAGTCCCTATGAATTAGCTAAAATAATAAATCCAATAGGCTAATGCAATGACCAAGACACATACATATCCCCAAGAAACCTTCCTCTTCCAGGTATTTGGATGAAAGGTTGTAAAAAGATATAATAATGGAACAAAAGTCCAAGGGAATAATAGAAGTATTCCTACTAAGAATAGTCCAATTCCAAGGCCAACAGTGTCCATACTAAAGGAAGCGGAGAATAAGTAAGCTGATATTCCTAATCCAATAGGAGAGAATAGCATTAATAGATAGCATTTAAGACGGAAGTTAGAAAAATAGAATTGTAACTGATCGTCCTCATATAATTTAAATTTAACCTTAGGCTTTATTTTGAATTTTGATAAAGGCTGAAGTATTTTAGCTGGTTCTAATTGCATGGTGATTCCTCCTTTTTATGGTTAGGGGATTGGTTAGGGGATTACAAGATGTATATAAGGTTTAACGCAATTCTATGACTTTAAGGAAATGTTTGGTATTTTTTTCTATATTTAATAGACGAATAAGAAGGTTAATAAGTTTCATTTTTCTTTATTTTTTACTATTTTTACTACTTTCCCCTCATTTTTCCACATAAAAACCGCCATCAAACCGATGGCGGTTAATTCTATATTAAATTATTTACTTGATACTTGATCTTTTTTGTTAGTAGCCTTAAGGTCAAAGCGATCTGCATTCATTACTTTTACCCAAGCAGCAATGAAGTCACGTACAAACTTTTCTTTGTTGTCTTCCTGAGCATAAACCTCTGCAATCGCACGTAGAACAGAGTTTGAACCGAATACTAAGTCAACTCTAGTTGCTGTGCGAAGTATTTGCCCTGATAGACGGTCACGTCCTTCATAAAGGTTTGCTCCAGCAGGGATCCACTTCACTCCCATGTCAAGCAAGTTAACAAAGAAGTCATTAGTTAGTTTACCTACATTGTCTGTGAATACTCCATGAGCAGTACCACCATGGTTTGTACCTAGAACACGTAGACCACCAATAAGAGCAGTCATTTCTGGTGCAGTAAGGGTTAATAGCTGAGCCTTATCGATTAAAAGTTCTTCTGGACTTACGCTATATTGCTTCTTTTGATAGTTGCGGAAGCCATCAGCTACAGGCTCAAGTACTTCAAAGTTTTCTACATCAGTTTGTTCTTGTGTTGCATCACCACGTCCTGGTGCGAAAGGAACTGTAACATCAAAGCCTGCATCTTGTGCAGCTTTTTCGATTGCCGCACTACCACCAAGAACAATCAAATCAGCAATGCTTACTGGCTTTTCAAAATCCTTTTGAATGCCTTCTAGTACATGAAGTACTTGAGTAAGTTGTTCTGGTTGATTCACTTCCCAATCCTTTTGTGGAGCAAGACGGATACGAGAACCATTTGCACCACCACGGTGGTCTGAACCACGGTACGTACTAGCAGAAGCCCAAGCAGTTTCAACTAGCTTGTTAACTGTAAGACCTGAATCTAAGATTTTTGCTTTAAGCTCAGCCACATCAGCATCTGTTAAATCATAATTTCCAGCTGGTACTGGATCTTGCCAGATGAAATCTTCTTGTGGAACTTCTGGTCCTAAATATCTTACTTTTGGCCCCATGTCACGGTGTAATAACTTAAACCATGCACGAGCAAATGCATCTGCAAAGTCTTCTGGATTCTGATGGAAACGACGAGAAATCTTTTCATAGATTGGGTCGTGGCGTAACGCTAAATCCGTAGTGAACATTACAGTCGGGACTTTTTTCGTTGGATCTTCTGCATCTGGTGCAAGATCTTTTTCATCAGGATCTACAGCCATCCACTGATATGCTCCTGCGGGACTCTTAGTTAACCACCACTCATATCCAAATAATAGATCAAAGAATCCGTTATCCCACTGTGTTGGGTTAGCTGTCCATGAACCTTCAAGACCACTAGTGATCGTGTCACGACCTTTTCCACTACCATATGAGTTATGCCATCCGAAGCCTTGTGATTCAATTGGCGCTGCTTCTGGATCTGGGCCAACAAGTGCAGCATCTCCAGCACCATGTGCCTTACCAAAAGTATGACCTCCAGCGATTAGTGCAACTGTTTCTTCATCGTTCATTCCCATACGCCCGAATGTATCACGAATGTCCTTTGCTGCTGCAATTGGATCTGGTTTACCGTTTGGACCTTCTGGGTTTACATAGATAAGTCCCATCTGAACCGCTGCAAGAGGATTCTCAAGCTCACGTTCACCACTATAACGAGTATCACCTAACCATTCTTTTTCATTACCCCAATAGATGTCTTCTTCAGGATGCCAAATGTCTGCACGTCCAGCTCCGAAACCTACTGTCTTACCACCCATATCTTCAATTGCAACATTACCAGCTAAAACAAGTAAGTCGGCCCAAGAAATTTTGTTTCCGTACTTTTGTTTAATTGGCCATAGAAGGCGTCGTGCTTTATCAAGGTTACCATTGTCAGGCCAGCTGTTTAGTGGTGCAAAACGTTGGTTACCAGTTCCGCCACCGCCTCGTCCATCTCCAGTACGGTATGTACCAGCCGCATGCCAAGACATACGGATAAAGAATGGGCCATAATGACCATAATCAGCAGGCCACCAATCTTGACTGTCTGTCATTAGGTTTTTAAGATCTTGTTTAAGTGCAGCAAAGTCTAACTTTTGGAATTCCTCTGTATAATTAAAGTCTTCTCCCATAGGGTTTGTTTTTCGGTCATGCTGGTGAAGAATATTTAGGTTTAACGCGTTTGGCCACCAGTCTTTGTTTGAAGTCCCACCTGATTTACTACTAGTAGTAGAGCCTCCGTGAAACGGGCAACCTGAAACATTAGCATTGTCTTTAGTATCCATATAATCTCTCCTTTTATATGAGTTTAATAGAATTATAATTATATACCTTGTTTTATAAAATATTAAAACTAAGTTTATAATAATTATTATGTAGGTATTATGTTAAAATGTCAATAAAAAAAGAAAGAAATATAAACTAAGAGAATAATATAATTAAGAAACCGCAAAAGACGTTCGGGCTTGATGATAGAAGTAATTAGAAGCGGAATGCATAAAATAGGTAAAGTGATGAATAGGTAAAGTAATGAAATCTTAGTCGCAAAATGAAAAAACTTTGATATTAAAGAGGACTATAGAAACAAATGTCATATGAAATATACTGAAATTATTATCCATGGACAGGTATTATTATATTAAAGAGATAAGCTGATTATGATAAACTCTTTTAACTAACTTAAAAAAGTATAATCTTAAATGGGGAGTATATTAATCATTGTAAATGAGAATATAAGAGAACGTTTAGAGGAATTTTACTGCTGAGACAATTGCAATTATAAAAGGCTTATTGAGAAAATTATAATATATTCTCATACTACAATTATAATGAATAGAATTGATATGATACAAGCCATAAGGGTGTTCCTGTAGAAAGCCTTTTATAATTTAGTTCAAATAATGTTCATAATTGGTTAATTTTATTCATGTTTTTTGTTTAACTTATTCCCACATAAACCAAACAAAAAAACCGATTAGGGTACTTTTATATAGTACCTCAACCGGTTATTTTTATAATCAAATGTGTTAATCACCGATTAAACTCGCATTTTCACCTAAGTACGAGAGTAACTCTTTCATATTAAGAGGGTAGCTAAAATAATACCCTTGTGCCATGTCACATCCATTTTCAACTAGGAATTTTGCTTGTTCACTTGTTTCGGCACCTTCTGCAATGACTTTTAAACCTAACTTATGTGCCATAAAGATAATCATGGTGGCGATATCTTGATCTTCTTTATTTTGAGGGATGTTTTTTATAAAAGACCGATCAATTTTCAGTATATTGATGGGAAATGACCTTAAATAACTAAGTGAACTATAGCCTATTCCAAAATCATCGATTGAAATAGAGACACCAAGAGTTTTCAATTCATTAAGAATACTGGTAGTAAGTTGAACGTCCGCTGTCATACTTTCTGTTATTTCGAAATGCAATCTAGTAGGATTAATACCGGTTTCTCTTATGATATTAGCTACTATAGATACAAAATTTGTTTGGTAAAACTGACGGATGGATAAATTAACAGCTATATCTATAAAGGTAAATCCTTTTAAGTCTAGCGTTCTTAAATGTCTACAGGCACTTTCAATCACCCATTGACCTATTGGTAAAATGAGTCCATTTTCTTCTGCAATTGGAATAAACTTTGCTGGTGAGATCATCCCCATTGATGGATGTTTCCAACGAAGCAGTGCTTCAACCGAAATCACTTTACTAGATTGTAAATCAATAATTGGCTGATAATAAAGAGATAACTCATTTTTATCAAGTGCTTTACGTAATTCGTTTTCGAGCATCAGTTGTTCTTCTTGTTGTTTATCCATATTTAAATCATAGAATCTGAATGTATTCCTTCCATCCTTTTTCGCTTGATACATGGCAACATCAGATTTTCTAAGTAAATCACTTTCATGATGCCCGTCTTCTGGATACATGCTAATTCCAATGCTTGGTGTAACAAATACTTCTTTCCCTTGAATATAGAAGGGTGTTGATAATGTATTAAGAATACGCATTGCAATGCTCTCAACTTTATTCTTTGTAATATTGTCTAGTAGAATAATAAACTCATCTCCGCCTTGTCTTGCTGCTGTATCATTATGACGAATACATGCTGTTATTCGATTGGCAACTTCCTTTAAAAGAAGGTCCCCTATGTTATGGCCTAAAGTGTCATTTATTAGTTTGAATCGATCTAAATCAATAAAAAGAAGTGCTAAGGTTTCTGTTTTATTAGTAAGGGCCTGAGAAGCTTTTACACCAAAAAGTCTTCGGTTTGGAAGACCTGTCAGCTCATCATGATAGGCCATATAATTAATTTTTTCTTCTGACTCGTAATGTTGAATAGCTAAGCTTGTTAAATAAGTTGCTTTCTCAATAACGATCATATCAACATCATTTGGTTTATTTTGTTCAGGGAAATATGCTGCAAATGTACCTAATGTCCTTGATTGATTGTCTAGTACTGGATATGACCAACAGGCCCTGAGATTATGTTTTAAAGCAATATCTCTATGCTTGTTCCATAGTTTATGACTCTCTATATCTTCAACTATAACTGGCTTCTGTGTATATGCAGCTGTCCCACAAGAACCACTTCCCGGTCCAACCGGTACTCCATGGCTTATGAAGTCAATATATTCAAGAGGCAAATTAACGGCTGCTCCTTTTTTTAGAATTCCTTGATTATGATCCATTAATAAAACAGAGCACAGCCCTCCATCTAAAACATCTTCCATTAATAGCGTAATAGAAGTTAGAACTTCCTCTAATTTGAACCCTTTTGCGATCATTTCTAAAATTTTATTTTGGCCGTCTAATAGTTTTCTCGTTCTTTTTTCTTCGGTAATATCTTTTGCAATGCCGACTATGCCTTTTATATCGCCACCAGCATTTACCATTGGAATAACGGTTACTAATAGGTTAACTACTTGGCCTTGTTTATGGATAATGGAAGTTTCAAAGGTTGATTGTTCTCCATTTAAGACCTTAAAAAACTGAATTTCTGTATTAGCTAAGTCTTTCTCTCTGATAATTCCATGAAAAGACTGGCCAATTATTTCTTCTCTTGTATATCCTGATATAGCGATAAATGAATCATTAAGAAGGATAAAATTTCCTTTAAGATCCATTCCGTAACTTGCATCTTGATTGTGTATAAATAAAGAATTGTAAAATTCATTAGCAGAGCTGTGATCTAGTAATCTCTCCATTTTTTTAATACCCTCATTCTTTTTCATTCTATCCTTATTTTACTACAGTATTTCTTCTACTAGATGAGGTATTATTTAACAATCGCACTTAGGTTTTCCAAAAATGAAAGCACCCTAAAGCTAGACTATAAGAGTCTAAACTTTAGGGTGCTTTGTTATCCACAATCATCGATTTACTTCCTTATTTTCCAGCTCTGGTCCTTCTTTTTCACTTCGGGGATCCAATTCTGTTTACTAAAAAAATAAGCCTCCAATATAAACCTAGCGTTTGTATTGGTGCTTAGAGATTTCTTTATTTAATTATAGAAATGAATAAGCGCTTTTCCTCTTTCTTTTGCAGTATATAAGGCTTGGTCAGCGTTTCGAATAAAGTCTTGTGGGGTTGTCCCGTCATTCTGATAAATTGCAATCCCAATTGAAGAGGTTGTCTGGAAAATATGGTCTTCTATACGCCAAGACTTTTTTAATCTATTTACGATTCTTTCTCCGATTAACTTTGCTTGCTCTATACTTTCCAATCTAGGGAGAATAATGGCAAATTCATCTCCTCCAAGTCGTGCTAATACATCTGTATCGCGAATAGAGTTTTGAATTCTTCTAACCAATTGTATAAGCATTTGGTCACCGATATGATGCCCCATTCTATCATTTATATCTTTAAAGTGATCAATATCTAAGTACATCAGTGCTAATAAATGATTAGATTGTTCTGCTTTCGTCATTTCCTGAGAGAGTTTATCCATGAAATAGCGACGATTCGGTATATTAGTTAAATGATCATGATAGGCCATCGTTTCTAATTGACTTTGATATTCTTTCCGTTGAATAATATCTCTTGCGACTAAAACCAATTGTTCAAATTCCCCATTATCGTTATATATGGTGTTAATATTTGCTTCAAGCCAAATATATTGCCCGTCTTTTTTTTGAAATTGATAGTCATAATTCTCTTGTGATTTTTTCCCTTGGAATATTAATTCTCGGTAGGTGTTTTTTACGAATTCTTGATGATCGGGATGGATAAATCCTGAAAACAGGTTGACTTCATTATTAATAAAAATATCACTAGAGTAACCTGTGATTTTCTCAAATGATGGAGATAAATAAGTAATAGTTCCCTTCCCATCAACTGTTAGAATGATATCTTTCATATTTTCAGCAATTAAGCGATAGTTTGATTCACTTATCTTTAGTGATTCTTCTGCTCTTTTTCGGTGAGTAATCTCTCTACTAACGACTATTAAATGGCTTCTATTGCCGTCTTTATCAAAAATGGGAGTTTTTATTACTTCCCACGTTCGTAGGGTCCCGTCAGGAGTTTTGAATGATTTTTCAATTAAAGTTGCTTCTCGTTTATCCCAGGCCATTTCATCTGTCTTCATATTATAAATAAAGTTTTCTCGATGTTGTGGAAAAATCTCAAGTAATTCTCGTTCTGTTTTCCCTTGATAAGGATAATTCTCTCCCATCCCGTAGGAAATGAGAACTAGTTTATTGGTAACGAGCCATCGGCCTTCTCCATCTTTTAAGACAATAAATTCTGGTACCATATCTATAAGTAGACGAAGCTGTGGTTCGTTAGCTGTAAGGGTAGATAATTCTTGGATAAATTCCATAGTTTCTCCTTTGTAAACACATGTTCTTATATATAATCTATTTTACAATAGTCTGGTAAATAAATATATAGGATGGAATAGGTAAAATGTAACAAGTCTGTATAGGTTTAGAATGATTCACAAAGACAAAGAAAAACCTCTATCTACTTGTAGAGGTTTTGTGTCAAGAGGACTATATAGGGAAAACTACTTATGCTTCGATTCCCGCAATTCCAAAGCCGCCAGGTCCAGCATGAGTGGAAATCATGGCACCAGCTTCAATCCATGTAATGCGTTTAAATCCATGTTCTCTGGCTATTCCATCCATTCGTTGTTTAACATTTTCATCAAGTCCTAGTGAATATTGAAAATAAAGCATTTCCCGATCAATGTTGTAGTCATTTAAATAGTCTTGGATAAGCTTTTCAGCCACTACCATCATTTTTCCACGATATTTTTTGGTTGAAACAAGCTTACCGTCAACTAATTCAATTCTAGGCTTGATTTTTAAAAGTGCACCGCCTAGATATGCCATATTACTTACCCGCCCACCAGCTCTTAAGAACTCTAAGCTACCGGGAACGAAGGCGAGCCGTGATTTAGGAACAGTGCTTTTAATCTTCTCTACGAAATGAACAGGATCTATGGTAGGTTCTTTCTCTAGTAAATTGGCAGCAAACATCACGATGGCACCTAATCCACCAGTAACGTTCAGAGCATCAATTAAATAGAGATCTTCAAAATCTTCTGCTGCAATTATTGCATTCTGGAAGGAAGAAGACGCTCTAGATGTGTAACCGATATGTACAATCACGCAATCAGGAAAATCCTCTCTTATTTTCGTGAACAACTCTTGATATTCATGGGAATTAGTTGAAGTAGTAGAAGGTATCTTTTTGGTTCGCTCATAATAGTCATATATCTCCTGTACAGGTAGCTCACCATCTAAATAATCTTTTCCTTCCATAATAACGTGCATAGGGACAACTCTAATACCGTGTTTTTCAGCTAATTCTCTTGGCAGATCAGCTCCACTTTCTGTCGATAAAATGATTCTTCTCATATTATATCCCTCCCCAAATTTTGTGTTCAGTATGTGCTAGATTCTAGGTTTCTACTATTACTATATATAAAGGGTCCTAATTAATATACTGTTACATTTCATTATATTCAATATGGTGTAAATGAAATCAATTTAAACTAACAAATTCACCTTGCATATATAAAAAATGGTTTCGCATACTAATTTCATGTAAAATAGAGGAATAGAAGATAAAAAGAGTGCATGGGGGATAAAAGGTGGCTTATCAACTAAAGAAGAATTTCAAACTATTTGCATTAAATTCGAACCAAGAGTTAGCCAGAGAAATGGCAAGCCTTTTGGGTTGTCAGATTGGTAAATGCTCTGTGAACCATTTTAGTGATGGTGAGATCCAAATCCATATAGAAGAAAGTATCCGAGGAAGTGAGGTATATCTAGTCCAATCTACTTCACATCCAAGTAACGAACATATTATGGAACTTCTCATTATGATTGATGCTTTAAAACGAGCATCAGCTAAAGCAATCAACGTGGTTATGCCTTACTATAGTTATGCACGTCAAGACCGTAAAGCTAGATCCAGAGAACCGATTACTGCAAAACTAATTGCAAACCTGTTAGAGAGAGCAGGTGCAACTAGAGTATTAACGATGGATTTCCATGCTCCTCAAGTTCAAGGATTCTTTGACATACCTGTAGACCATTTAATTGGTATGCCTATCTTTACTGAATACTATGAGAAAAAAGCGTTAGAGGATGTAGTGGTTGTGGCCCCACATAATGGAAGTGTGGTCAGAGCAAGAAAAATGGCCAGCAGATTAAATGCGCCAATTGCCTTGATCGACAGATATCATCCTGAAAGAGACATGTCTGAGATTATGAATATCGTTGGAACAATTGAAGGACAAAATGTCATTCTGATTGATGATTTAGTAGATACAGCTGCTACAATCACGATTGCTGCAGATGCTTTAGCTGAAAAAGGGGCAAAAGCGATTTACGCTTGTTGCACTCATGCGGTTCTATCTGGTTCGGCAATAGATAGAATTGAATCATCTGCAATTAAAGAATTAGTGGTAACGAACACAATTAAGATTCCTGAGGGTATCCAGCTTAACAAAATGGTAACCTTATCTGTGGCCCCATTATTTGTTGATGCGATTGACAGAATCCATAATGAGAAAGCAGTAAGTCCTTTATTTGAATAAGTAGATTGTGAACAATTGAGAGGAGATGGACTAAAATGGTTCATCTCCTTTTTGCTTCACTTTAAATTAAAAGTAGAAATGATTGATAGTTAATAAATTCACGAAAGTTTTATATTTTGATTAATGATTTAAATTTCTGATTATGTTATAATATCAAGGGAATGAAAACGTTTAATCAAACGTTTTATTCGAACTATTAAAAATGCTATCATAAACCTAAGTTGTCTCAATATTTTTATACTATGAATTTATTTTCTATTATTGGAGGAAAATTTGATGAGTATTGATGTAAAAAATTCCATACAAAGTGGTAAAACAGTCCTTGGTATTGAACTTGGTTCAACCAGAATTAAAGCAGTTCTTATAGGCGAAGATAATACGCCAATCGCATCTGGAAGTCATGATTGGGAAAATAGTTATGTGAACAATGTCTGGACTTATAGTCTTGAAGATGTTTGGAAGGGTGTACAAAATAGTTATCAAATGATGGCTAACGATGTGAAGCAGCAATATGGCGTAACCTTACAAACAGTTGGAGCAATTGGTTTCAGTGCAATGATGCATGGTTATATGGCTTTCGATAAAGAAGGAGAGCTGTTAGTACCTTTCCGTACCTGGCGTAATAATATCACTGAACAGGCTTCGAAAGCTTTGACTGAAGTATTTAACTATCACATTCCACAAAGATGGAGTATTGCTCATTTATATCAAGCGGTTTTGAATCAAGAAGAACATATTTCTGAAATTAGCTTCCAGACAACTCTTGCTGGGTACATCCATTGGAAATTAACTGGTGAGAAAGTTCTAGGAGTTGGTGAAGCATCAGGCGTTTTTCCAATTGACCTGAACACGAAAGACTATAATCAAACAATGATTAACCAATTCAATGAATTAACAGCATCTAAGAATTTACCATGGAAACTTGAAGAGATTCTACCTAAGGTTCTAGTAGCTGGAGAAAATGCTGGGGTTCTTTCTGAAGAGGGAGCAAAGCTTCTTGATGTAACTGGAGAACTTCAGGCTGGTATTCCACTTTGTCCACCTGAGGGTGATGCAGGAACTGGTATGGTTGCAACAAACAGTGTAGCGCAACGTACTGGAAATGTTTCAGCTGGTACATCTGTATTTGCAATGGTAGTTCTGGAAAAGGAATTGTCTAAAGTATATTCTGAGATTGACCTTGTTACGACACCAACTGGTAACCTAGTGGCTATGGCTCATTCTAACAACTGTTCTTCAGACCTGAACGCTTGGGTTGGATTGTTTGATGAATTCTCAAAAGCGATGGGTATGGATGTTGATATGAATAAATTATATGGAACTCTATACAATCTTGCTCTTCAAGGAGATCCAGATGGTGGCGGCTTATTAGCATACGGCTATCTTTCAGGTGAGCATATTACTCACTTTGAAGAAGGTCGTCCATTGTTTGTTCGTTCATCTGACAGCAATTTCACCCTTCCGAATTTCATGCGAGTGCATTTATTTACGGCACTAGGTGCATTGAAGATAGGAATGGACATTCTTCTTAAGGAAGAAAACGTGAAGTTAGATGAAATTCTCGGTCATGGAGGATTGTTCAAGACTAAAGGTGTTGGTCAAAGCATCATGGCTGGTGCTCTTAATGTTCCCGTTTCTGTTATGGAAACTGCAGGAGAAGGTGGAGCATGGGGAATTGCTCTTCTAGCATCATATATGATTAATAAAGCTGATAACGAAACATTAGATGAATATCTAAATCAAAAAGTATTTGCAGGACAAGTGGGAGATACTATCTCTCCAAATCCTAAGGATGTAGAAGGTTTTGAGCAATTTATGACTCGTTACACAAGCGGACTTGCTATTGAAAGAGCTGCTGTAGACCATCTTAAATAAATCGTTTAGAACAAAACGCGACAGGAGAAATGCTCCTGTCGCGTTTTTTTAGGTTCAGTTTCAAAGATTAAATGAGAAGCGGTTTACCCTTCATATAATCCACTGACTTAAAACTCTGTTTAAACTGTTTAGGTGTGACACCCATAAATTTTTTGAAGTGTCGATAGAAATGTGATTGATCAAAATATCCATTTTCTTGAATAATGTCAATCATGTCTTTTGAATCTGTATCTAAAAAACTCGTTAGTGTCCTCTGGAATTTAACAATTTGGCTAAACTCATTAGGAGAAAAGCCGATATAAGCCTCGAATTTCCTTCGTATATAACGATCAGAATATCCTGTCATGTCTTCTAATTTAGAGATGCTTATGCTCCCTCTTGAGGAGTATATTTTCTGAATACAATAGTCTACAATCCTTTGATCATAATTGTCATCTACCCTTTGGTCATAAAGATACTTACAAAAAACTTGAATTCTCTCCGTAAAAGAGATACATAATCCGATTTCCTCGATAATTGAAGAGTCTAATGAGAGTACATCAAAAAGGGGAATTCTTTGATCTAGAAGTTCTTTCATCGAAAAATTCAATTTTAAGATGGATTGTTCTGGGAAAAATCTAACACCAAAATAGTCACAATCATAGTGGAAGTTAGGTTGAAATCGACGCTGGAAAGGGCTAGTCCATAAAATAGCAGAAGGATTTGTGGGGCTACAACAAAACAAGATATCAAAACATCCGTCTGGAATTAAGGTCAATGAATGGACAGATAGATGATTTGTCTTAAATTGATAGAAGAGCGAAACATTTTTTTCATTTGGATCTAATGGAGAAAATTCAATATAGTTATCGGTTATATAACCTATTTCAGGTTGGGAAGGGAAAAAGAGCTGCCCATTGATTCTATCTTGCATACCAAAAACCCCCATATCAGTATTGATTGTTAATTATAGAAGGGGTTAACGGACTTATCAACTGTTTTGTCAGAAGATGTGACATCCTTTTTTTTAGTTCCGAAACGTACAATAAACTCTATTTGCTTGGATATAAACTAGCTTACATGAAAGGTTCAAATTTTTCTAAATTTTTTTAAAAAGGGAGAATAATACTATGCAAATTAAAGAGACCATTTTAGTAAAGCATCCATTGGAGCCTCTGACAGGTAAGGAAATTACAAAAGCAGTGCAACTCGTTAAACAGAAAATGAATATAAGTGAAAGTGCTAGATTTGCAGAAGTAATTTTACATGAACCAGAAAAGGAAACCGTCCTTAATTTTAAAGAGGGTGATTCTATAGAAAGACAGGCACACATCATCCTGTTAGAACCAGAAACAAATGAAACATTCGAGGGTGTCGTCTCAATTACTAAAGAGGACATACATTCATGGGAGTTTGTTCCTGATGTAAGGCCTGGTTTCATACTAGATGAGTTTGATCAAATTGAAAGTTTGGTAGTAAATGATCCAGATTATCAAGCTGCACTATTAAAAAGAGGGGTAAGCGATCCTAGTCTGGTGATGGTTGATCCTTGGTCATCTGGATATTTCGATATTAAGGAAGATGAAGGGAAAAGGTTAGTAAGAGCATTAGCATGGGTAAGACCTGCTAAAGATGAGAACGGCTATGCTTATCCACTTACTGGACTGATTGCGGTAGTAGATGTGAATAAAATGGAAATCTTGCGAATTGAAGATTATGGGGTTAAGCCACTTCCACCAACAGATGGCGCTTATATTCCAGAAGAGGCTAACAGCTATGATCTTACTTTCAGAACAGATGTTAAGCCACTTGATATTATTCAGTCAGAAGGACCAAGTTTTACAATCGACGGACATTCTATCGATTGGCAGAAATGGAAAATTAGATTTGGCTTTACACCGAGGGAAGGGTTGGTCATTCATACGGTATCTTATGAAGATAAAGAGAAAGTCCGCCCGATTTTATATCGTGCAGCTTTATCAGAAATGGTTGTACCTTATGGTGATACAAATCCAGCACATAACTGGCAAAATGCGTTTGATGCTGGTGAGTATGGAATTGGTCAACTTGCAAATTCTTTAGAACTTGGTTGTGATTGTGTCGGTCATATTCAATATTTTGATGCAACAATGTCTAACAGTAAAGGTGAACCATTTACTATAAAAAATGCCGTATGTCTTCATGAAGAAGATTATGGGGTGGCATGGAAGCATACAGACTGGAGAACAAACCGTGTAGAGGTTCGTCGTTCTCGTCGTCTCGTAATCTCCTTCTTTGCAACTGTAGCAAACTATGATTATGGTTTCTTTTGGTCTTTCTATCCTGATGGGACCATTGAATGTGAGGTTAAATTAACTGGTATATTGAATGTTGGTGCACTCGACGAAGGTGAGAAACCGAAATATGGAACTGAGGTAGCACCGCAGGTTAATGCACCATTTCATCAACACTTCTTCAATTTTAGAATTGATACGATGATTGACGGTGTGAACAATTCTGTGACTGAATCTCATACTGTTGCAGAACAAGCTGGTCCAAATAACCCTAATAATAATGCATTTTATCCGGTTTCTAAAACATTCAAAACAGAGACTGAATCTGTTCGAAACATTGATATAGCTTCACAAAGAACGTGGAAAGTCATTAATCCTAATTCAACAAATCTAATGGGTCAGCCTGTCGGATATAAACTAGTGACTGGTGAAAATTGCTTTCCGTTTGCTACAGATGAATCAACTGTTATTAAACGTGCAGGGTTTATTAAAAATCACTTACATGTGACAAAGTTTGACAGAGACCAAATGTATGCTTCTGGAAAATTTCCGAACCAACATAAGGGTGGGGACAGTCTAGAGCATTACGTAAAAGCAGATCGAAAGATTGAAAACGAAGATGTTGTACTTTGGTACACAATGGGACACCATCACATTACACGCCCAGAGGATTGGCCTGTAATGCCAACGGCTTATCAAAGCTTTTCATTAAAGCCATTTGGTTTCTTTGACCGAAATCCAGCTCTAGACCTTCCACGCCCTGCAGCAAAAGCAGGTGCAAGCTGTAGTTCAAATTCTAGTGGATCAAGCTGCCACAATTAGCAATAAAAATTAGTAAGTAATAAGACAAAGAGAGGCAGATTTAGGTTTACTCTCTTTGTTCATAAAAATGAGGTGATTGAGAAGATGATAATCATTAGTGCTATGCTGTTACTGGTCTATCTATTGGTCTTTTCTAGTTTGATTTATTCTAATAAACAGTACCTTTACTTAATGAGTGGGAAAATGTGCTCTATGATTCTAGTAATGACCACTACATTACTAATTGGCTTAATACTTGGGTTTATATTACAAGGAAATTTTGCATTATCTACAATAGGCTCTATACTAGTCGGTTTCATTGCTGCAAGTATTATAAGTGGTCCTTTTCAATCTTCTGTAAAACTTGAGGCACTTTGCTCTAGTGTGATGGGATCGATGATGGGGGCGATGGTAGGTGAAATGACTGTAGCAAGTGATATAAATATTCTTCTCCTCTTTATGGACAGTTTGTTCATCGTCAGCATGGCATATATGATGATGATGTTTAAAAAGGATATCGTTGAAAAAGTAGGTGTTGGGAAGAGAAGGAATCCGGTTATTTCTATCCTATTTTCATCTGTGCTACCGATTGTCATTCTAGGTATTTTTAACTTTTGGGGTACAAATATCAGTCCGACTAATAGCGAGCAAGTGGATCATCATCACCATCTTGAAGTAAACACAGATTAATAGAATAAAGGGGGATCATCTTATATGAAAGATAAAATAGTTTGGATCGTATTGGCAGCTTTTGTTTTATTCTGTATTCCTTTTAATGTGTTAGCTGCTGAAGGTGAGGCAGCAGCAATTGATACTGGTGATACAACCTGGATGTTAGTAGCAACAGCAATCGTAATATTTATGCATGTTCCAGGTTTGGCCTTATTTTACGGTGGATTAGTCAGTGAACGAAATGTAGTGTCTACGATGATGCACAGTTTTGTTAGCTTATTGACTGTAACCATTGTTTGGGTACTATGGGGTTACACCTTATCTTTTGGTTCGGATGTAGGTGGATTTATTGGGGGACTTGAGTTCCTTGGATTTAATAATGTTGGAGAAGAAGCAGTTGGAACCATTCCACATTATATCTTTGCTATGTTCCAATGTGCCTTTGCTGCAATAACTGTAGCGATTATCTCAGGTGGGATTGCCGGAAGAATTTCGTTCCCGGCATGGATTTTATTCTCTGTTTTATGGGTGACCTTTATTTATGCTCCTATGGCCCATTGGGTTTGGGGTGGAGGCTGGCTATATAAAATGGGAGAACTAGATTTTGCGGGCGGAACGGTTGTTCATATTCTGTCTGGGGTGAGTGCTTTAACTGCAGCAATTATTATCGGTCCGAGATTTGAACATCTGAAGAAAGACCATGGTCCACATAATATCGTTTTATTTTTAATCGGAGCAGCAACACTTTGGTTTGGTTGGTTTGGCTTTAATGCTGGTAGTGCACTTGGATCGAATGGTTTAACTGCTCTATCGTTTGCAAATACGCAAGTGGCTGCAGCGGCTGGTGGACTTGGGTGGCTATTGATTGAATGGAAAGTGAAAAAGAGACCAACATTGGTTGGTGCTGCAACTGGAGCAATTGCTGGACTTGTAGGGATTACACCTGCAGCTGGATTTGTTACCGTAGGGTCAGCCTTAATCATTGGGTTGATTGCCGCACCTATTTGTTTCTTTGGGATTTATTTCGTCAAAGCAAAATTCAAGTATGATGATACACTAGATGCATTTGGTGTTCATGGAATTGGTGGCATTTGGGGAGCAATTGCAACTGGATTATTTGCGACAACATCTGTGAATTCTGCAGGAAACAACGGTTTATTTTATGGAAATCCTGAGCAATTACTTCACCAGCTAATCGGTGTTGCTACTGCAATTGTCCTGGCTTCTGTAGGAACATTTGTCA
Source organism: Litchfieldia salsa (assembly GCF_900104555.1). Taxonomy (GTDB): domain Bacteria; phylum Bacillota; class Bacilli; order Bacillales; family Bacillaceae_L; genus Litchfieldia; species Litchfieldia salsa. The sequence continues at coordinate 185,232 of NZ_FNJU01000007.1, read as the reverse complement.
TCTTGAAAGTGATAGCAATTTTCACCCCACTACGGGTAAGTAAAGAAGATGAATTGATGGGTCTTGACTTAAGCTTCCACGAGGAACCTGCATATTACTCAGAAGAAAGTGTTAAGATAAACAATTCTTCATCTGTAAAAGTTGATTAGAATTAGGTACTTAAAACGCGATGGAGGATGAATTTCTTCTGTCGCGTTTTTTTGTTATGAGTGTAAGATTACAAACTTCATCCACATAACCACGGGAAAAACAATGGTCAAAATAGTATACTCTTTTAGTCAATTAAGTCACCCTAAATTGTACAGTTATCGTTTATAATAATTTTAGAAAGCGTTTACAAAGTGGAGGTGGGTCATATGGATATTAAAATAGATACTGATCATGTTCGTGCTAAGGCTGAAGCACATCGAGTGATAAAGAGAAAAGCAACCTTGAAAAAGGTTTTAAGTTACACTGCCTTTGTTGGTCCGGCATTATTATTCTTCCTAGTTATTCAGATCTTGCCATTCTTTATGGGAATCTATTATTCTTTTACATCATGGAATGGTGTGAGTTCGAGTGTTGAGTGGGTAGGGCTTGAGAATTATATTAAGATTTTTACGAGTGATCAGAAGTTTATGGATTCTTTCTTATTTACAACAAAATTTATGTTTGCCGCTGTGATTATAAGTAATGTGATTGGTTTTAGTCTTGCTCTCTTATTAAACGCAGCACTAAAAACAAAAAACATTTTACGTACTGTTTATTTTATACCGAATGTGATCGGGGGTTTACTACTTGGATTCATCTGGCAGTTCATCTTCGTAAAAGGATTTGCTTCCATTGGATCTTTAACAAACATCCCATTCTTTAAACTTGCTTGGCTTGGGGATGAAACGACAGCTTTCTGGGGAATTGTTATTGTTTTTGCTTGGCAAATCAGTGGGTATATGATGGTCATTTATATAGCTGCATTACAAGGTGTAGATACATCGCTTTTAGAAGCTGCTAAAATAGATGGAGCAAACAGTTGGACGATGTTAAAAAGTATTATCATTCCATTAATACTACCTGCATTTACGATTTGTTTCTTCTTGACGATTTCGATGGCGTTTAAGATCTTTGACCTGAATTTATCGTTAACTGGTGGAGGACCTTTCAACTCTACGCAATCGGTTGCAATCAATATTTATCAGGAAGCATTCCAGAATAACCGCTATGGACTTGGAACCGCAAAATCAATTCTCTTTTTCCTAGTTGTGGCGATCTTTACTACCATTCAAGTTCTTGCGACAAAGAAGAGGGAGGTTGAGGCATAATGAACCGAAGATATACAGGTAAAACATTTACATTTGAAATCATTGGAATCATTATCGGAATCATTTTCCTTATCCCGTTTTACTTTGTGGCAGTCAATTCGGTTAAAAGCTTTGCTGAGATTTTGCTAGATGCGGCTGCATGGCCGAAAGATATCTTATTCTCGAATTATGTGAAGGTTTGGGAAATCATTAACTTTCCAAGAGCGTTTTGGAATTCGCTTATTATAACGGTTGCTAGTAATGCTGGACTTGTGGTGATTAGTTCGATGGCTGCTTGGAAAATGGTGAGGACACCTGGGAAGCTAAGTAAATTCTTATTTGTCCTCTTTGTGTCAGCCATGGTCATTCCATTCCAGACTGTCATGATTCCTTTAATGAAGCTAGGTGGAACACTTGGAATTGTAAATAGTATTCCTGGACTAATTATCATGTATTTTGGATTTGGTGTGCCATTGTCTTTATTCCTATATCATGGTTTTGTGAAAACGGTTCCGGTCGAAATTGAAGAATCTGCTAGAGTAGATGGATGTAGTCAGTTCGGTGTATTTTGGAGAATTGTTTTTCCATTGTTAAAACCAATTACAGTTACTGTCGTCATTTTGAATACTCTCTGGATTTGGAACGATTTTCTATTACCGATGCTCGTTTTACAGGATGCTGAATTAAGAACCATACCACTCGCAACAAGCTCATTCTTTGCTCAATATACAAAACAATGGGATATGGGTCTAGCAGCTCTTGTGCTAGGTATCACACCGGTTATTATTTTCTTCTTGTTCTTGCAGAAGCATATCATTAAAGGAATTGCTGCAGGTTCAATTAAATAGAGTACTAGTTTGGTATATTCTTTTGTCACTGTACAAAAGTTTATATAGATAACAAGATATATATAAGGAGGTCAATGGAATGAAGAAAAGCCGTTTTTTACTTATTTGCTTATCAATGTTATTAGTAGTAGGTATTTTTGCTGGATGTTCTAAGGATACATCAACAGAAGGTGAAAAGCCAAAGGATGATAAAGGTACAGACACAGGTGGGGATGAAGTAGTTACACTTAACTTCTTCCAGTTTAAAGTAGAGATCGCAGATCAATTACAAGAAATGATTAATGAATTTGAAACTGAACATCCGAATATTAAGATTAAGCTTGAAACAGTAGGTGGCGGTGCTGATTATGGTGCTGCTTTGAAGGCGAAATTCGCGTCTGGTGAAAAACCTGATATCTTTAATAATGGTGGATTTAAAGAACTAGAGCTTTGGAAAGAACATTTAGCTGACCTCTCAAATGAGCCATGGGCAGAGCACGTATTGCCAATTGGTAAAGTTCCGATGACAGATACAGATGGCAAACTATATGGAATGCCTGTTAACCTTGAAGGATATGGATTTATTTATAATAAAGATTTATTTGAAAAAGCGGGAATCACTGAGACTCCAACAACAGTTTCTGAGCTAAAAGCTGCTGCAGAAAAGCTTGAAGAAAACGGTATTACGGCATTTGCTGCAGGTTATGGCGAGTGGTGGGTAATTGGACAACATTTATTAAATATCCCATTTGCACAACAAGAGGATCCAGTTGCATTTATTGAAGGATTATATGATGGTTCAGAAACACTGGTAGATAATGAACACTTTAAAGCGTTTAAAGAAGTGATTGATACAGAAGTAAAGTATGGTAATGATAATCCATTGACAACAGACTACAATACACAAGTTACATTATTTGCATCAGGTCAGGCAGCAATGCTTCAGCAAGGAAACTGGACTGAGAATATGATCACTGAAATCAATCCAGACATGAACATGGCATTCTTGCCGATTCCAATCAATGATGATGAAGCTGCTTCAGATCGTTTACCTGTAGGAGTGCCAAATAACTGGGTATTAAATAAGAATTCTGAACACCTTGAAGAGGCTAAATTATTCTTAGAATGGATGGTTACTTCTGAAACTGGGAAGCGTTATATCACGGAAGAATTTGCGTTTATTCCGGCATTTGATAATATTGAACCAACTGGTTTAGGAGATTTAGGACAATCGATTCTAGAATACTCTAAAGCAGACAAAACAATCCCTTGGACTTGGTTCAGATGGCCAGATGGAGCTAATAAGGAATTTGCTGCAACCATTCAAGAATATTCAACAGGCAAAATTGATTATGACACAGTATTAGAACGATTCCAAGGTACTTGGGACAACTTAAAATAAAACCGAATACAGAATTAAACTATAGAAAGCTAACCTATCTTTGAGAGAGGCACTTTCTATAGTTTTTTTATCAGTTTGTTAGGGAAGCTGTTAAAAATAAATCTATACCAAACACGTACTTATTCCTCTATACTAAACTTAGTTATAGAAAGGAGGAACCATTGGTGTTTAGAAAAAGCATAAGGAATAAGTTAATCATATTGCTACTAGTAGCTACTATTATCCCATTCGGCTCCTCGATCATCATAACCTACTATCATACAAAGGAATCAATCAAAAACCAAGTGGTACAGGAAAATATGAATCTATTATATCAAGGGAAGGTTAATTTACAGAGTTACCTAACTGAACTAAATGGACTACCACTATCTTTATATAATAACCCTGAATTTATGACATTTATGAAATCATCACAGAAGGAAACGAACTACTTTAATGTTGGTACGGTTAATAACCTGTTACAAACAATTTTATATGCAGAAGACAACATTGATCGCGTGTATATTTCATTTTTAGAAAATAACAGATTTATATCTATATCAAAAAGGTCAACGGTTGTCTTTTCTTCAGACATTAAGGAAAGTTATTTGGAATATTATAAAAAGACCTATGAAAGTCCTTATAATATGTATATAGAGCCCATGCATTATCAATCTGGAGATGAAACGATGGTAAAGTCAAAGCCAAAGCAAGTATTTTCACTCCATCGAGCATTCATAAATGTTCCGTCAAACGAAATTCTTGCGTATATTTCCCTCGAGGTTTCACCAGATGAGATTATCAAGCTAAGTGAAAACTTATATAATAAGGATCGTGAAGAATTCTATATTCTTTCACCACAGGGAGAATTAATCTACAGTTCGAATGTGAAGGTTTCGGGAAATGAAGAAAACCAAGAGTGGATCTCTAGTTTACTAACAGGTCAGTCTGAAAGTGGATCAAAGGAATGGAAAGAAGATCATTTTCATGGTGTTATGCTTTATAATAAGATGGAAGATTCGGCTGGTGGATGGATTCTAGTGAAGAGAATCCCTTATTCAACTTTATATGAAAGCGCTTTTTCTGTTGCGAAAATTAATATTTTATTCGGGATATTGGGCATGGTTTTAGTTATTCTAGCGACATTATTTGTTACCGTTAAGATTACTTCCCCCATTAGAATCTTATTACAAAATATTCAACAAGTGGAAGATGGAAACATGAAGGTCCAATTTTCTTCGCTCGGTAGTAAGGAAGATGAGATTGGAATTCTTGGAGATCGATTTAAAGGCATGATTGAAAAAATTAATCTCTTAATTAATCGAGAATATAAGTTAGAGCTTGAAAATAAAACAAATCAATTAAAGGTATTACAATCGCAAATTAATCCACATTTTCTATATAACGCACTTCAATCAATTGGAACATTGGCCTTGAAAAATAACGTTCCACAAATCTATTCTCTTATCACCCATTTATCTAAAATTATGAGATATGGGATGAATACAGATGAATCACTAGTACCCTTAATAAAAGAAATTAATTACACGAAAGCATACCTTCTACTACAAAAGGAACGTTTCGGTGAACATTTAGATTACGTAATTGAGGTAGATGAGAGCGTCCATCATGTTCAAGTGCCAAAGATGGTCATACAACCAATCATAGAGAATTATTTTAAGCATGGATTTGACATTCGTGATGGTATTGGAAAGATCCGATTAAAATGCAAAGAGGTGGATGGATTTCTTGAAATTCGAGTAAGAGATAATGGGATCGGGATTTCTGAGGAAAGATTATTTGAAATATATAAGCACTTTGAAGACGAAAGAAGAAGTACAGATGGTGGAGAGTCGAACATTGGGTTAAAAAACGTTTATGTACGCTTAAAGCTTTATTATGACGGTGGGGCTGATTTACACCTGGAAAATAGAGAAGAAGGCGGACTATTAGTTGCAATGAAGCTACCGATCAATTCAGGAGGTGGACTAAATGAAGGCGATCATCATTGATGATGAAAAACATGTTCGAGAGGGTCTTTCACTACTAGCCAACTGGAATAAGTATGGAATAAAAACAGTTTTTGAAGCACAAGATGGTGAGGAGGCGATGAAAATAATTGCAGAGCATCATCCAGAAATCATCTTTACTGATATGAGAATGCCAAAACAGGATGGAATCTGCTTATTAAAATGGTTACATTCATCATCATTTGTTTGTAAAACAATTGTTATTAGTGGATATGATGATTTTGATTATATGAGAAATGCCATCTATTATAAGAGCTTTGATTACATCTTAAAACCGATTGATCCCGAAATTCTTGATCAAACATTGGATAGGGCGGTAAATGAACTAAGTCAAGAGCACCAAAGTAAAACACAAGAAATGACAGAAGGTTTTCAGGCTAAGGATACAATTACGCAGAAAGAGAAAAGTAGCATGCAGGAGATTGAGCAATATCTTAGAAAGAATTATAAGCAGGATATTACTTTACAGGAAATTGCCGATCAGTTCTTTCTCAGTCGTGAGTATATATCAAGGCGATTCAAGCAGGAATTTAAAGAAACAATCACTGATTATTTAACAAGAATACGAATTGAATATGCTAAAAAGCTTCTTCATAATCCACAAATGAAAATATATGAGATTGCTTTTCAGATTGGCTATCATAATGAAAAGTATTTTAGTAAAGTCTTCAAAAAATCAGTGGGGGTTTCTCCCAATGAATATAGAAGTTCAGTATTAATGAGTTAATAAAAGAGAACTTTAAGAGTAGAGAAGTTGTATAAATGTTCTCTACTCTTAATTTATTTGAAATCTTGTACAATACTAATTGACAGGTGAAATATACCGTGTTATTCTTATTTATGTTCTAGACAGGTCATCAAGCCTGTTTTTATTTTGAAATTTCATTCGACAAATTTCTACTATTTTTTTAATGAATAGGTATTGCATCATTAAATGATAGTTGTTATAATCGTAAGCATGAAAGAAAACAATATGCGGGTGTAGTTTAATGGTAAAACCTCAGCCTTCCAAGCTGATGTCGTGAGTTCGATTCTCATCACCCGCTCCATACATATTTTTCACAACGCAGTGGTTCGTTTCTTGAAAACGAAGTGTTGCGTTTTTTAGTATGTAAAAAAGAGGAAGCAAAGAAATGCTTCCTACGGTTATCCAATAACAGTGGCTTCAGCAGTGCCCCCATGAATTTGGATAAACATATTTTTTAACGATTGAATTAATTCAAGGCCTTCACTACTAGTCATCGAAGGTTTTAAGTAAATTAATTGCAATGCATTTTTTGTCGAGGTAGTAACACCAGAACGTGCAGAATCAACAATTGGGCTACCAAAAGCTCCTTGAGAGTCACAGGATAATATCTTTTGATTCATTGATACATTTCTGCCATTAATAGCTTCATACTCATCAGACGATGTTCCCACTTTTATTTCAACCTTATCACCAGTGAGTTTATCAATATCGTAAATTCCGATTGGAACCTCATATTGTAAAGAAAAGAAATTGTTAATGTCTGCAGCTGAATTAATAGTACCAATATAATTTTGCTTTTTAATTCTTCTATATAGAGATTCAACAGATGGACGATAACGATTTGGGTCTGTACCTACCTTTTTGAAGATTGTTTTCCATTCTCTTAACCCTTCGTAATCATAAAATCCCTTTTCTTCCAAATCGAAGTAAATATTCTCTTGAAATAATTGAAGTCTTCCTTTTACCATTTGTGGAGAGTCAGTCACAACAATGTTAAAATATTCAATGACTCCGATTTTGAAATCGGGAATCGTCTTTTTCAATGATGGTAAAATGTTAATTTCCAATATTTTTCCCTCCAAACTCTATTAAAATTAGTTTACCATAACGAGTGATATAAAAATAAATGTAAAGCTTACTATTAATATTTCTTAAAGAAAGGAGGATTAAGATGAACTATCAACAATTAAAAGAAGAGATAATAGCATACAGTAAAACGATTGGGATTGATAAGATAGGATTTACAAGCGCAACTGTGTTCGGTGGTTTGAAGGCTAGATTAATTACACAACAACAATTAGGCTATCAGTCAGGGTTTGAGGAATCTGATGTAGAAAAGAGAACCAATCCAGATCTCTTACTTTCAGGCGCTCAATCTATTATCGCAATTGCGTTAGCATATCCTTCAAAGTTGAAAAATGCTCCGAGATCAACAAAAGAGGAGCGTCGTGGAATTTTTTGTCGTGCATCTTGGGGACAAGATTATCATCATATCTTAAGAGATCGATTAACGAAATTAGAAGCGTTTATTCAGGAGAAGGTTCCTGAGGCTAAAATGAAGTCAATGGTTGACACAGGTGAATTATCTGACCGTGCTGTTGCTGAACGTGCTGGAATCGGGTGGAGTGGAAAGAATTGTGCGATCATTACTCCAGAATTTGGTTCTTATGTTTATCTTGGAGAAATGGTTATCAATATTCCCTTTGAACCAGATACACCAATGGAAGATCGTTGTGGTTCATGTAATAAATGTGTGGAAGTTTGCCCAACCAATGCTCTTGTTCAAGGAGGCCAGTTAGATTCAACAAAGTGCATTGCTTTTTTAACACAAACCAAGGGCTTTTTGGCTGATGAATATCGAACGAAAATTGGGAACCGTCTATATGGATGTGATACCTGTCAGACAGTATGTCCGGAGAATAAAGGGAAGGACTTTCATTTACATGAAGAAATGGAACCTGATCCTGAAATCGTAAAACCAGTACTGAAGGGCTTATTGCAAATAAGTAATAAAGAGTTTAAGGAAAAGTATGGTGTAATTTCTGGATCTTGGAGAGGAAAGAAACCAATACAACGAAATGCAATCATCGCACTTGCTCATTTTAAAGACGAAACCGCAATTCCAGATTTACAAACTGTGCTGGAGAATGACCCTCGTCCCGTGATTAGAGGGACAGCGGCTTGGGCTTTGGGGAAAATCGGTAATAAGGAAGCAATCCCAATTCTTGAAAAAGCGGCAAGTAGAGAAAAGGACGAGGAAGTCCAGGAAGAAATAAATAAAGGAATGGCCATGCTCCTTGGAATTAAAAAATAGTGAAGAACCAGTTCACAATTGTGAATGGTTCTTTTTTTTACGACTGCTTTTGTAGCAATTATTTGTTATACATTCTATGGTTTCGCGGGAATATAGGAGAAGTTCGCGGGAATAGAGTTAGTTTTCGCGGGATTCCAAGCAAAGTTCGCGGAAAAACGGAATAAGGAAGCCACCACTATTGGAGCCTCGCGGGAATACAGGAGAAGTTCGCGGGATTAGAGCTAGTTTTCGCGGGATTCCAAGCAAAGTTCGCGGGAAAACGGAATAAGGAAGCCTCCACTATTGGAGCCTCGCGGGAATATAGGAGAAGTTCGCGGGATTAGAGCTAGTTTTCGCGG
>NZ_FNJU01000007.1:0-175733 GCF_900104555.1 Litchfieldia salsa | reverse complement strand
GGGATTCCAAGCAAAGTTCGCGGAAAAACGGAATAAGGAAGCCATCACTATTGGAGCCTCGCGGGAATAAAGGAGAAGTTCGCGGGATTCCAAGCAAAGTTCGTGGGATTAGAGCAGATTCCCATGAATTCTAAACGAAGTTCGTTGGAAAAACAAACAAGTGCATCCCACCGCAATGTATTTTCGGTGGGGTGACCAAGGTGTCTTACCGTTTTTGTATTCTACGACACAGCCAAAAACATACATATAATTATACGACGGTAAAAAGGTTGGTGGAAGAATGAAAGAACAGCTTAGGAATCTAATTAACAGCAAAGTACACCATTTTGTAGGTAATTCTAGAAGTGCGTCAGACATTCATTCAAATGAAATGGAAAGGCTAACTAACAAAAAGGAATCATTCCATAAACGGTCTGCTGAAATTATTAAATGTCATGCAGAATGTAAAATTGAACAGAAGAGAAACATAGGAGAAGAAACTCATCTAAACTACTTTGTTCATTATCAATATTTAGTGAAGCAGAATGATAAGCTTTACATGGAGGAAGAGTATCAAGATCGGCTAGCGATTTTTCGTAATGATGAAATCGTCGAAGATCATGAGAGGAACCCACCTAATGAAGAGATAGAGACTGGTCCTTTAAATAGAGAGAATGATGATGTTGAACGTGTACAATACAATTATGATCGTTTAGCTGCTGTAAAGTATGCAGAACGATGGTGGGATGATTATAATCCAGAATTTAAAAAGTTTGATGTAGATTGTACAAATTATATCTCTCAATGCTTGCATGCTGGGGGAATCCCGATGAGTGGCTATCCTAATCGTGGCAAGGGTTGGTGGATGAAGAATAACAATTGGAGTTATAGTTGGTCTGTGGCACATGCATTACGATGGCATTTAAGTGATTCAAAATCAGGTGTGATCGCTAAAGAGGTAAATAGTCCTGAAGAGTTACTGCTTGGAGACGTTATTTGTTACGATTTTCAGGGAGATGGTAGATTTGATCATACAACGATTGTGGTTGCAAAGGATGATCAAGGAATGCCACTTGTCAATGCTCATACACAAAATAGTCGAATGAGATATTGGGCCTATGAAGACTCAACCGCATACACACCAGATATTAAGTATAAGTTTTTTTCAATTGTTAATGGTTAATAATAGATAAGGGGTAATTTAGTTGATCGAAAAAAGTTAGAAACATCTACTACAAAATAGCAAGAAGAGAGTGTTATAATAGCACAGAGGTGAAAATCGTGGGACTAAATGTCGTTTTATATCAACCAGAGATTCCAGCTAATACTGGAAATATTGCAAGAACTTGTGCAGCAACAAATGCAACACTTCATCTAATTAGGCCTTTAGGGTTCTCAACAGATGATAAAATGCTAAAGCGTGCAGGCTTAGATTATTGGCAGTTTGTTAACGTACAGTACTATGATTCGTTGGATGAGTTATTTGAGAAAAATTCACAAGGTGAGTTTTACTATATTACAAAATTCGGACAGAAAACACATAGCTCATTTGATTATAGTAATGTAGAGAAGGAACATTTCTTCGTTTTTGGTAGAGAAACTAATGGGTTACCAAAAGACTTAATCCAACAGAATATGGATCGTTGCTTAAGACTTCCAATGACAGAAAATGTTCGTTCGCTTAACGTTTCAAATACTGCTGCCATACTAATTTATGAAGCTTTGCGCCAACAAAACTATCCAGAACTTTCATAATAAAAAAAACGACCAAGATTGGTCGTTTTTTTATTTATTCTTCACGCCTGGCTTATCATCATATCCAGCTGTAAAGATTGCTGATAAAAAGGCAAAGCTTACACCTAATATAAGTAATAGTTTCATCTTAACTCCTCCTTAGTCACGAAATCGTAGTCCGGTAAGATAATTATATCTTAACCCATTCTTCATGTGAATGGAATAAGGACAAAGTTTTTCTTTTTTTCTTGAAACAAATGTATTGCCTAATACATAGAGTAAAAAAGAATGCTAACTTTGAGGGGAGTATGGATATGAATCACAAAGAAATTCAATTTCCACCACAGCATCAACCGTTCCAGCCTGGCTTTGAATGGATGATGAAGCCACAACCTATTTCCGAGGATCCTGAATACAAAGGTTCAGGAAAATTACAAGATAAAGTCGCAATTATTACAGGTGGTGATAGTGGGATTGGGAAAGCGACCGCTATTGCCTTTGCAAAAGAAGGAGCATCTGTCGTTATTGTTTATTTAAATGAAGAAAAAGATGCAACAGATACAAAAAATCGCATTGAAAGCCTTGGGGGCAAGTGCTTAGCTATTTCAGCGGACATGAGACACCCGGATTCAAGTGAAGTAGTCGTTCAAAAAACGCTTGATGCTTTTGGTAAAATCAACATCCTAGTGAATAATTGTGCAGTTCAATATGTTCAAGAAAGTATCTTAGATATTAGTAATGAGCAAATGGTTCATACATTTCAAACTAACATCTTTTCTTATTTTTACCTGACAAAAGCAGCACTCCCACAATTAGAAAAGGGAGATACAATTATTAATACGGCTTCAATTGTTGCTTACCAAGGACATAAACAGCTATTAGACTATTCGGCGACTAAAGGAGCGGTTGTAACATTTACACGTTCATTATCACTTCAACTTGCGGAAAAAGGAATTCGAGTGAATGGAATTGCACCAGGTCCAATATGGACTCCACTTATTCCTTCAAGCTTCTCTGCAGAGGATGTGATGACATTTGGTGCAGATACAGAATTAAATCGTGCTGGGCAACCTTATGAGCTTGCTCCTGCATATGTATACTTAGCTTCTGAAGATTCAAGCTATGTAACTGGTCAAATTATTCATATTAACGGTGGAGATTATAGATCTAGCTGAACTAAGTTTTTGTGTCTAGCTCCAGCACATACCCCCTATGATCATAAGTCAATTTTAGTCGAAAAAGATGCTGATTCCTGCTTCTGGGACAGTGAGAGTTCAATCTTATCGGTAAGGGATCAGGTCAGAGACTTTGATTTAAAAAATAGAAGGAGAATTTTCCCTTAATTAGAATATATCTCTGAAAATAGCCTAAATAGAAGGAGAAATTCCTCTTATTTAACTCGAAAACTTGAAAGTAGGTAATTTTGCTTTGGATAGGGGGAAAAACTCCCCTTATATAACCCCAAACGAGCTCCAATTTGAATTTAACGGAACAATCTCCTCTTATTTTTTCTATCGCTGTTACTCAATTAAGGAAATGAATTTATTTAAAGGAAAAAGTTTTGGTATCTAGCTCCAGCGCCTAGCCCCTCGGGAGCATAAGTCAAATCGCTCCAGAAATCAAGATTTCCTGCGTAATTCGTCTTATGCCTGTCGGGGCTGAACAAGGCGCTTGCGCTTTTCTTTGTGTCTAGCTCCAGGCGCCATCGCCCCTGAGGTCATAAGTCAATCCATCTAGAAGGAAAAAAACCAACCTTCAAGCTGGCTTGCCTTATGCCTGTCGCCGATAAGAGGGCGCCTTGCGCTTTTCGCATTAATCAGAAAATTCTTGCTTAAATAAGGTAAATGCTTTATCGTTAAACACATAAATTTAATAATTGTCAATCAATAGGTGTTAAAAGTAATGTCTAAAGAAAACTAACTTTTAACTTAAAAGGGAAGTTCGGTGAAAATCCGACACGGTCGCGCCACTGTTATGGGGAGCTTCTTATCAAAGTCCACTGTTTCATCAAGAAATGGGAAGGGATATGAAGTGAAGAACCTGAGTCAGGAGACCTGCCTATTGTACGCACTTATTACCTACGCGAAATAGGGAGGAGTGGTGGTCATATGTTGGAAAAATGGATTCATTTCAACTCTAGTTAACTATGCCTATCAATCGTCTCTCTTTTGTCTAAGAGGGGCTTTTTTATTGGGTAGCATTTGTTAACAAATTTAAATGAGAATAGGGGAGAAATGAAATGAGTGTAAAAAGTGCAAATATTGGTTATCCAAGAATTGGCGAAAACCGTGAATGGAAAAAGGTGTTGGAATTATTCTGGTCAGACCAACTAAGTGAAGAACAATTTGAGACTGAAATGAGAGAACTACGACTGTCACATCTTCGTAAACAGAAGGAGCAAAAGATAGATCTTATCCCTATAGGGGATTTTAGTTACTATGATCATGTACTAGATACAGCAGTTATGTTTGGACTTATTCCTGAACGTTTTAAAAAAGAAGAGAATCAGGTTTCCCTTCGGACCTATTTTGAGATAGCTAGAGGGAGTAAAGGGAAAGTAGCGTCAGAAATGACAAAGTGGTTTAATACGAATTATCATTATATTGTTCCTGAACTTAAAAATGCGAATCCTAAACTAAGTGAAAACCGTTTACTAAAGCTATATCTTGAAGCGAAAGAACAGCTTGGAATTAATGGGAAACCAGTTATACTTGGTCCAATCACTTTGTTGTCCTTAAGTAAAGGAATTGATGACCAAAAGAGAGCGGAACTACTAACATCTTTGATTCCTTTATATATTCATGTTTTTAAGGAGCTGAAGGATGCAGGGGCCGAATGGATTCAAATTGATGAGCCAATCTTAGTCAAAGATGTAAAAGGCGAGACCATCAATGAGTTAAAGCAAGTCTACACCGAGTTTAATCGTGAAGTTCCAGATGTGAACTTCGTCTTACAAACTTATTATGAGAGTATCGAATTATACGAAACGATTATTCAATTGCCGATCCAAGGAATCGGGCTTGATTTTGTTCATGATGAAGGAGTAAACCTTGAACATCTTAAGAATCATGGATTTCCGTCTGAAAAGTTTCTTTTTGCAGGTGTTGTAGACGGCCGCAATATATGGAAGTCAGACTTAGTGAATCAATCATTTCTACTGAAAGAAGTATTAAATGTTGTTCAACTAGACCGACTTATTATTCAGCCTTCTTGTAGCTTGTTACATGTTCCGGTTTCAGTTGAGAAGGAGAAAGAGTTACCTACTCAAATTAAGGATGCACTAGCCTTTGCAGATGAGAAACTAACGGAAGTAACAATGCTCACTGAATTTTATAATAACAATTTGAGTATTGCAGAGCTCGAACAATATGGTCATGCAAGGAATCTGCTGCAACATTCTGAGTATAGAAATGTACAAGAAGTGAAAGAAGCAATGGAGAATATTAAGGGATATTCTACAGAAAGAAGTAATACTCTAAATAGAAAAAAGGTACAAGCTGAGCGTTTTCACTTACCGGTATTGCCAACGACAACCATTGGTAGTTTTCCTCAATCGAAGGAAGTGAGGAAACAACGTCTAAAATGGAGAAAAGGTGAGCTTTCTGATCAAGAATATGAGATCTATATTCAAAATGAAATAAAGAGATGGATTGATATCCAAGAGGAGCTTGGGTTAGATGTTCTTGTCCACGGGGAATTTGAACGTACAGATATGGTTGAATTCTTTGGAGAGAAGCTAGAGGGAGTAATCATGACGAAATTTGGTTGGGTTCAATCATATGGTTCTCGTTGTGTGAAGCCTCCCGTTATTTTCGGGGATGTACACTGCCTTGGAGAAATGACAGTTAAGGAAACTGTGTTTGCCCAAACTCTTACGGATAAACCAGTGAAGGGGATGCTAACTGGCCCAGTCACAATTGTAAATTGGTCTTTTGTACGTGACGATATTAGCCGTACAGAAGTACTAAACCAAATTGCTTTAGCCATTCGGAAAGAAGTAGAACTGCTTGAAGAACATGAGATTAACATGATTCAAGTAGATGAGGCTGCATTACGTGAGGGGTTACCTTTGAAAGAAGAAAAAACAGAAGGATACTTAAACGCAGCTGTTCATGCATTCAAATTAGCCACATCTTCTGTGAAAGAAGAGACACAAATTCATACACATATGTGTTATTCGAATTTTGATGATATCATCCATGCAATTGATGCACTTGATGCAGATGTCATCTCTATTGAAACATCAAGAAGTCACGGGGAACTCATTTCTTCTTTTGAAAAGCATCATTATAATAAAGGAATCGGGTTAGGGGTATATGATATCCATAGTCCTCGAGTACCAACATTAGAGGAGCTAACACAGAATATCGAACGAGCACTTGAAGTATTGGATTATCATGCATTTTGGGTAAATCCTGATTGTGGTTTAAAAACAAGAGGTGAAACAGAAACCGTTGAGGCGTTAAAAGTGATGGTTGAAGCAGCTAAAGCTTTCCGTAGCAAGCTTTCAATTGTTGAGTCGGTTTAGGGAAGTACAAGAAAAAGTCAGTTCCGTTTTAGACAATGGAACTGACTTTTTTTATAAGGTAAGAAAGTATAAGAGATTGTATTTTAGATTTGCTATCTAGCCCCAGGAGCCATCAGGCTCGGGGGCATAAGCCGATCCCATACGATAAAAAGTTCTGATTGGCGCATCTGGGACAGTGCGAGTTTATTCTTATCGGTAAGGGGCTTAGGTCAAACACTTTGATCTAATAGATAGAAGGAAAAATGCCCCTTAATTAGAAAATATCTCTGAAAGTAATATAAATAGAAGGAGAAATTCCTCTTATTTGCTCGGAAAACTTTAAAGTAGCTAATTTTGCTTTGGATAAGCGGAAAAACTCCCCTTATTTAACCAAAAAAGAGCTCCAATCTGAATATAACGGGAAAATCTACTCTTATTTTTCTATTGCTGTCACTAGCTCCAGCTTAGCTTTCGAGGTAAGAATCGCTTCAAAGGTTTCACTCCTAGATCTCTTTAATCTCTATTTCTATCGGAAAAAATTCTTAAAACTTTACTGGTAAATTCTAAGTTTTAAGATTTTTAGTGGCTTGTATAGCAAAAAAGTTTAGAGGTGCTATCTTTTTCTTTGAAATTTTCACGAATGTTGGAGGACATCCTGGCATAAATTGTATTAACACGCAGAGTATAACCATCACCATTTACCACCTGAGGAGGCCCATATGGATATATTAAAAAAGATCGAGAAGTATCGTGAAGAAGAGCATCGCCTGAAGTGGGAAGGTACCTTCGCCGATTATCTGGAAATTGTTAAGGAGAAACCGTGGGTTGCACAATCGGCTCATTCAAGAGTTTACAATATGATTAAGGATGCCGGTATTGAAGAGGTCAATGGGAAAAGAAAATATAAATTCTTTGATCATCAGCTATTCGGCTTAGAAGGTGCACTAGAAAGACTAGTTGAAGAATATTTTCACCCAGCCGCGAAACGTTTAGATGTTAGAAAAAGAATTTTGTTATTGATGGGGCCAGTCAGTGGAGGGAAATCAACGTTGGTAACAATGTTGAAAAGAGGTATGGAAGCATACACCCTTACAGATCGTGGTGCCGTATTTGCGATTAAAGGCTGCCCAATGCATGAAGATCCTTTACATTTAATCCCACACCACCTGCGTGATGATTTTTATGAAGAATATGGGATTCGAATTGAAGGGAATCTTTCACCGTTAAATATGATGAGACTTCAAAAAGAGTATGGTGGCAGAATTGAAGATGTGGTTGTTGAACGGATCTTTTTATCCGAAGATAAGCGTGTGGGGATTGGTACATTCAGTCCATCTGATCCAAAGTCACAGGATATTGCTGACTTAACTGGTAGTATCGACTTTTCGACGATTGCAGAGTATGGTTCAGAATCTGACCCTCGTGCATATCGATTTGATGGGGAATTAAATAAAGCAAATCGTGGAATGATGGAATTCCAGGAAATGCTGAAGTGTGATGAAAAGTTCTTGTGGCATCTATTATCGCTAACACAGGAAGGGAATTTTAAAGCAGGAAGATTTGCTTTGATTTCCGCAGATGAACTAATTGTTGCTCATACAAATGAAACGGAATACCGCTCATTTATTGCAAATAAGAAGAACGAGGCGCTACATTCTCGAATTATTGTTATGCCTGTGCCTTATAACCTAAGGGTTTCAGAAGAAGAGCATATTTATGAAAAAATGATTAAAGAAAGCGATGTAAATGATGTTCATATTGCCCCACATACATTAAAAGTGGCAGCGATGTTTACAATCTTGACTCGCTTAAAAGCACCTAAAAAAGGTGATATTGATTTAATCAAGAAAATGCGTCTATATGATGGTGAAAGTGTAGAAGGCTTCAATTCTGTCGATGTTGAGGAACTGAAGAAGGAATATACAGATGAAGGTATGAGTGGAATTGATCCACGTTATGTGATCAATCGTATTTCTTCAACGATTATTCGAAAGGAGAATCCTTCTTTAAATGCTTTAGATGTTCTACGAGCATTGAAAGATGGATTGGATCATCATTCATCCATCTCTAATGAAGATAGAGAAAGATATTTGAATTTCATTTCTTTAGCGAGAAAAGAGTATGATGATATTGCGAAGAAGGAAGTTCAAAAAGCATTTGTGTATTCATATGAAGAGTCTGCTAAAACATTAATGGAGAACTACCTAGACAATGTTGAAGCATACTGCAATAAAAATAAAATGCGTGATCCATTAACTGGAGAGGAAATGAATCCAGATGAAAAATTAATGAGATCAATTGAAGAGCAAATTGGAATTTCTGAAAATGCGAAAAAGGCATTCCGTGAAGAAATTTTAATTCGAATTTCTGCTTATGCACGTAAAGGGAAGCGATTTGACTATAATTCTCATGAGAGATTAAGAGAAGCGATTCAAAAGAAGCTGTTTGCTGATTTAAAAGATGTAGTTAAAATTACGACTTCATCAAAAACACCTGATGAACAGCAACTCAAAAAGGTGAACGAGGTTGTTGCTAGACTGATAGATGAACATGGCTATAATTCAACATCTGCAAATGATTTATTACGCTATGTAGGAAGTTTGTTAAATAGATAATAATTTAAGCTAGCTATCAATCAGATTCCTTTATGGGGTCTGTTTTTTTATTTGTTTAATATTCTGGATTAAGGGGTAAATAAAACCTGAGGTGATTATATGTCTGTTAAAGACAAAGCAAAAAATAGTTCAATGACGAGAAATGAAGAGGAAATGAAAGAGCATGGTAAGGTGATGGAACATCTTCCTACAAATAAAGAAGTCAGAAAGGACGGAGAAATTCCTGATCCAAAACAAGAGAAAAAGCCGAAGAATGAAAAGTCATAGAAAAACATGGTGAGTGCTATCAAATAGGTGGCATTCACCATGTTTTTTAATTTATAAGAAAATAGACGAATTCAATTTTGGTTTTTAACTCAAGCGCTTAACACCTTGATAGCTTTAGTCCCGACCGCATGTTATATCCATAGCTTTCACCTACTCATTCCCCGCTGGTGCTGCTTTTTCTTAAAGAGCTTATACAACTCATTACCGAGTTATACAAAATAAGTGATGAAGTGAAAGACTACCTGTCTAGCAAATTATTAGGTGAGGAAGAGGTTATCACTTTATTTGAAAAAGCTAAACCTTCACATTTTAACCTCGTAACGAAGCGCGGAAATTCGCCGCAGAATGATGAGTGGATATTACTACTAAACTAATTGACTTGGATTCGAATTACTCTGATAATATATAAATATACCTTTAAAATACTACTTCAAATTCAGGTTAATATTTTTTTCGTTGTGTTACCCATTCTATTTATGAAGGAGGCTCTCTATGTGAGACGTAACATCGATATTATAAAGCGAAACGACGTGAAGATAACAGGAACTGGTGATAAGCCCATTATCTTTGCTCCAGGCTTCGGTTGTGACCAGAGGATGTGGAGGTATGTTACTCCGGCTTTCAAAAAAGATTACCGCATTATTACCTTCGATTACGTAGGTGCAGGAAATACCGATCTACGGTTCTATGACCCTACAAGATACAGTCAACTCTCGGGTTATGCCCAAGACGTAATAGATGTTTTAGATACTCTCCAATTACAAGAAGCTATTTTTGTAGGACACTCCGTCAGCAGTATGATCGGACTGATTGCTTCTATACAGGACCCCAAGTATTTTGAACGTCTAATTATGATCGGACCTTCCCCGTGTTATATTAATGATCCTCCTGACTACGCTGGCGGTTTTGAAATAAGCGCCCTCGAAGGTCTCGTTGATTTGATGGAGAAAAATTATATCCAGTGGGCAAACCAATTCGCACCTATGATCATGAAAAATGCGGATCGCCCCAATTTGTCCGAAGAATTGGAGGAAAGTTTCTGTTCGACTGATCCGAATATCGCCGTCAACTTTGCAAGGGCGACCTTCTTCTCCGATAACCGTAAGGATCTTTCGAAAGCGACTGTTCCGTCGCTTGTTTTGCAATGCGCTGATGATGCGATCGCCCCCACAAAAGTAGGCGAATATATACATCGCCATATGCCAGGCAGCGAAATTCAATTTATGAAAGCAACGGGGCACTGTCCTCATTTGAGTCATCCTGAGGAAACAGCAGAACTGATTAAAGACTACCTTTCAAAGTTGCAAATTATATGAACGTAGATATAAATCAGATGCCATGTGGTTATTTATCACTTTCCACAGACGGAATCATTCAGTCGATTAATGATAAACTCTTGGAGTGGATCATTGCAGAGCGCTGCAATACTGTGGGTCGGCAAGTAGATGCAATTCTAACGGAGTCAAGCAAGATTTTTTACCAAGTTTATATTTATCCTATGATGATGATGCATGGCAAAGTAGAGGAGATGTACTTCTCTTTGAAATCCGGCGACGGGTCTGAAGTGCCAGTCCTTTTAAATGGAATATGCTGCGAACGGGACGGAGTGATTATCTTTGATTGTATCCTTATCAGAACAGTGAAAAGACACAAACTAGAACATGAACTCCTTCTTGCGAAGAAAGCGGCGCAACAGGCCAAGCAATCGATCGTTGAATCTGCAATTGACGCCATTGTTTTGGCAAATCAAAGAATGGAAATTATAGCGTGGAACAAAGCGGCAGAGGAGCTCTTCGGCTATTACGAACAAGAAGCTATCGGGCAAGATATGGAGATTATTGTTCCTGAGCATCTCATAGAAACGTACCGTCGAGGTGTGGAGCGTCTCTGTGCCACAGGAAAAACAATGGCGATCGGACGAATGGTTGAATTGAGTGGACTTCGAAAAGACGGCACGGAGTTCCCTGCTGAAATTTCTCTTAACTGTTGGCAAACGAATGGCGAATATTACTGGAGCGCGATCATACGCGATATCACAGAAAGGAAAAAGACCCAGGAGCTTCTTTTGAATTCGGAAAAACTGAGCTTAGCGGGTCAGCTTGCTGCGAGCATCGCCCATGAAATTCGCAATCCTTTAACGTCTATCAAGGGATTTCATCAATTGATGGAATCAGAGGGTAACGGAAATCCTTACTATTTTGAAATTTTGACAGATGAAATGAATCGAATTGAACTCATTTTAAACGAGTTATTGCTCCTTGCAAAACCGCAAGCTAAGCAATTAAAGCAAGTGGATTTAAGAGCCTTGCTTGAACAGGTTTGCATACTTATGGAATCACAGATGCATTTACATAATATCGAAGTAGAAGTGAAGTGCGAACAAAATGTCCCGACTTTCATTCAATGCAATGAAAATCAAATGAAGCAAATATTTATCAATTTTCTTAAAAACGCGATAGAAGCGATGCCATATGGTGGTCAAATAATAATAATGGCTAACAACATCGATGAGGATAGTGTTCTCTTACGCATTATTGACCAGGGTGAAGGCATTCATGAAGACAAACTTGAGAGAATTGGGGAACCATTTTATACAACAAAAGAAAGGGGAACAGGGTTAGGGCTTATGGTTTGTCGTAAAATCATTGAAGATCATCAAGGATCGTTAAATATCACAAGTAGATTGAACAAAGGAACCACGGTTGAGGTACTCTTGCCATTGGGGGAAAAGCCGCAAAACTATGTTCCATCGGGGCACTAGTTGCTTGGTGGAATCTCGGAAAACTATTCATATAATGCAAAAAAAATAACGAGCAAAGAGTATGCCTAATTATGTGGTGTATTAATAAGCATGTGAAAAGAACATCTTTAAGTACCTTACAAAAGATTTAGTAATGCGTGAGGATATGTACTTATTCCAGAAGCAAGGACGTGACTATAAGATTGTTGATAAAGGATGGGAGCAAGTACGTGATCAGCTAGTGAGCATGCGGGTCAATGGGGGATTCCCATATATCACAGTCAATGATGGAGACTATATGAAGGCAGGGGAGCTATACTTAAAGCATTGGTATGAGGGCATTGAACTTGATTTGAAATATCTTGAGAAAGTCATGCCATACCTTCACCAACTTTGGGGTAGACCAGTTCATATGGAATCGATGATTGAGAATAAGAGTGTTGTGTTTACGTATGATGGGAAGAGTGTGACAAGGAAATATGTTTGACTCATGGGGCCACTGAGGAATCAGTGGCTTTTATATCAAGATAAGAATGTATAAAAATTTAATCTAGTTTTAGTCTAGCTCCAAGCACGATCGGCTTGGGGGCATAAGCCGATCGCTTCGGAAGGCAAAAAGCGCCTTCTAAGATGAATTCAAAGAATTCATCTTAGTCAGCTGCCTGTCTTATGCCTGTCGTCGATAGGTGGGCGCCGAAGCACTTTTCTTGTATTATGTATCATCCCGTAACCGATAATCTTGTTCAGTTAAAAAGGAGTGACAACCCCAAAATAATCTCAATTCCTTTAGGCATTAGGTAAAATTTAATTTATTTAATAAAATCCTACTTTAAATACATATTCTTAAAAGAATATCCTATTAATCAGTATTCTTTTATGGATACTTCAATTGTATAACGTGGTAATGCGGCTAATAGTTGGCTACGTAAACTTTCTTCGGCCTCTATTTGTTGCCGTGGAGTTGATTTCTCTTCCTGATAAACGATTACCTCTATATGATTACCATTGAGACGAACATTATTTGTTTTATATTGATCAAACATTGAAATTACTTCATGGGCCTTCCTAACATCACTTTTGTAATGATTAGAGTCAGTGATACTAACTAAATTTGGGATTCCATCATCTGTTACAACATTGGTGAATTCTCCGGAACGACGGTTGGTTTCAAGTGTTGATATCCTCCCGTGTAGGCTAACCTTCTGATCATTGTAAGTAACGAAGTTGTCATCTGAGTTACAACCAACCAAAACCATTATTACTATATAAAAAAGAGCAAATAGTTTATTCATAACACACCTCCATTTTTAATATGTCCGTTCTTGATAATGTTATTATTTTTATTTTTTCACTTCTAGAGTATAAGATGGACAATTAATCATTAGAGTTTCTGTTTTAAACAAGAAAAACCCTGGGAGCACCAAGGTTTAACTTAATCAATATGAGTTTCTGTTATTACTGTTCTTCACTTTCACTTAAATTGTGTTAGGGGAGAAAAAAGTCATTTGCTTTTGAAATTGTTTAAAGTTATTGAAAAATCTTTATACATTTTAAACATTTCCTGATATTTTTCATTACCTTTTTTATCAGGAAGGTAACTACCTTGCATTGGAATATGTTGTTTGATTTGTTCTAGACTATTTACTTCTCCAATTCCATAAAGTGATAACCAAGCAGCTCCCCAAGCTGAACTTTGATGGCTTACTGGTACTTGAACTTCCTGATTAAAGACATCAGCTAATATTTGAAGCCAAAGGGAAGAACGCGCAAATCCACCACTTGCTAGTATTTTTTGTGGTGAACCAGCTAACCTTTCTAATGCTTGTCCAACATGATATATACTAAAAATAACGCCTTCCAATCCTGCCCTTATCATATGTTCCTTTTTATGTCTGAGAGATAGTCCAATGAAACTTCCGCGTATGTCAGAATTCCATAGTGGAGCTCTTTCACCATTTAGATATGGTAAAAAAAGAAGATTTTCTGAGCCAGGTAGAACGTCTTTTGCTAAAGCAATTAACTCCTCGTAACTACCTTCATGACCAATCGTGTCTCTTAGCCACCTTAAAACGATTCCACCGTTATTTGTAGGTCCACCAATAAGTGATAGAGAATCTGTAATGGCATAGCAGAAAGTTTGCTGTAATTTATCTGTCTTTGGAGTAGGAACAATTTGCCTTATTGCCCCACTTGTACCAATTGTTATTGCAACTTCTCCGGGAGAGATTGCACCTATACCTATATTTGCAAGTGGCCCATCACTAGCACCGATAACAAAAGGAATATCATTACGAATACCAATTTCTTTTGCGATATGACTCTTTAAACCTGTAATTACCTCAGTTGGTTTTACTGGTTTAAAAAGTTGTTCTTTGGTAATCCCTGCAATGGTTAAGGCAGTTGAATTCCAATCAAGTGTATGCAAATCAAAGAGACCAGAAGCGGAAGCTATGGAATAGTCAACTAGTTCTGCCCCGAACCAACGATATAGAATAAATTCTTTAATAGATATAAATTTGGATGCTTGTTTGTATGGGTTATAATTGTTCTCTTTCATCCAGACCAATTTAGTTAAAGGTGACATTGGATGTATTGGAGTACCTGTCTGTTGATAGATCAAATGACCATAGTTATCTTTTATTTCTCTTGCTTGTTTTGTACTTCTCCCATCAGCCCATGTAATTGAGTTAGAGAGGGGATTCCCATTCTTATCAATGCATATTAAAGAATGCATAGCGCTAGATATTCCAAATGAAAGAATGTCAGAAGGTTTAATTGAACCTCCCAAAACAAGATTTTTGATTACTTGTAAAGTGGATTGTTCAATTACTATTGGATCTTGCTCTGCCCACCCGGGTTGAGGTGTCAAAAGTGGGTATTCTACTTCTGCCTCGTAGTGGACCATTCCATGTTTATTAAAAGCTACTGCTTTAACACTTGTTGTACCTATATCTAATCCTATTACAATATCTTTTGCCATAGTTATAATTTCTCCTAAATAAACTCTTGTTATTTATATCCGTTTAATTGAAATAGCATTTCTCATCTTCTGAAGGGAAGTTTTCATTTGATCTTTAAGGTTTATACTAACATTCACAAAAAGAGCATCGATGATACTCAGCTGAGCAAGACGAGAAGCTAGTGCCTCTGAGCGATACTCTGTTTCCTGTGACACAGTGTATAGAGGGATATCCACCCTTTTGCTGAGAGGGGTTTTAGCATAATGAGTAATTCCAATTGTGGTGGCTCCATTTTTTTTTGCAACCTCAAGGGCTTCCAATATGTCTTTGCTCGTTCCAGAATGAGAAATAAGTACAACTACATCTTCCCTTGTTAATTGAGAAGCACTCATTACCTGAAGATGAGAATCAGTATAACAAATTGAAGATAAGCCACTTCTTAAGAATTTATGATGTG
Source organism: Litchfieldia salsa (assembly GCF_900104555.1). Lineage (GTDB taxonomy): Bacteria > Bacillota > Bacilli > Bacillales > Bacillaceae_L > Litchfieldia > Litchfieldia salsa. The sequence goes on along the minus strand of NZ_FNJU01000007.1, from coordinate 160,474 downwards.
CATCCTGTGCTATAGCTCCTGATCCACCACTTCCATAAAATTCAATTCTTCTAGCATTTGTTAAAGCCTTTACAGCTGAACTAAAATGTTGTCCTTCAATAATCTGAAGGGTTTCTTCTAATGTCCTTATATTCGATTTAAATACTTTCTCCAACACTGTTTTCTCATCGTCTTCTTCCAAAATAGTTTCATGGATATCTTCGATTGGGGAAACTAGTTCAGATGCTAATGCTATTTTCATTGCTTGATAACCTTTAAATCCAATCCTTTTACAAAAACGAAATACAGTGGAGTCAGCAATATCTAGATCCTCAGCAACTTGGCTAATTGAGGAGTGAATAATTTTGTTCGGGTTTTCTAATATATAATTAGCTACAATTTTTTCTTTCTCACTAAATTGCGAATATAGAGAGCGGATTCGAGAAAAGCAATAAAGCGCATGGCTGGTCATGAGAATAATCCCCCTTTTTTAATTTATACATACATAAAAGCGTTTAAAAACGTAAAAATAAAAGAGTCACTAATAGTATAATAATACACGATAAAAATAATGAAAAATATTTTTTTGAAAAAGTATAAAAGAAAAAAATTTTTATTTTTATGGTTGAAAAGAAAAAAAAATAATTATATAATCAGTTTTGCGGAATAAATTTTCATAACTAGGAGTGAAAGGGGATACAATTTATATGAAGTTAGCAATGATTGGCCTTGGTAAAATGGGTTATAACCTATCCCAGAATTTACTAGATCATGGCCATGAATTAGTTGCATATGATATTTCTGAAGATAATGTAAAGAATATATGTTCAGAAGGAGCAATTGCAGCATACTCCCTAGAAGAAGTGGTTAAACAATTAGAGTCTCCAAGGATTGTTTGGATGATGGTACCCGCCGGGCAAATAACTGAAAACGTTCTCTCTTCGTTAGGAGAAATGTTAGAAACTGGGGATATTGTCATAGATGGTGGAAATTCAAACTATAAAGATTCTATCCGGCGAGGGAATGAACTACAAGAGAAAGGGATTCACTTTTTGGATTGTGGGACAAGCGGTGGTGTAGATGGAGCTAGAAATGGTGCCTGTTTGATGATTGGTGGAGATAACGAAATCTTTAATAAGATTGAACCAATATTTAAAGATGTTACCGTTGAAAATGGATATTTTTATTCAGGAAAGCTAGGTAGTGGCCATTATTTAAAAATGATTCATAATGGAATCGAATATGGAATGATGCAATCTATTGCAGAAGGATTCGATATTCTGGAAAAAAGCGAATTTAGTTTTGATTATGAAGGTGTTGCAAGGGTGTGGAACAATGGCTCAGTAATTCGGTCATGGCTAATGGAGCTTACAGAAACTGCCTTTTCAAAGGATCCTAAGCTTGACGGGATTCGCGGAATTATGAATTCTTCGGGTGAAGGAAAATGGACTGTTGAAACAGCTTTAGATCTACAGGTTCCTGCTCCGGTCATTACTCTATCTCTATTAATGAGATATCGATCCCTTGAGGATGACACATTTACAGGTAAAGTAGTTGCAGCGTTACGAAATGAGTTTGGTGGACACGAGGTTATAAGTAAATAACATATAGTCAAAAAAAATCATTTAGGAGGACTTTTCAAATGAAAAAGTTTTTAAGTGTTATACTTACTGTATTTTTGCTACTTGCTTTAGTGGCATGTGGTGGTGGAAACAATGAAGCAAATGAAGGCGCTGACAACGGAGATGAAAAGGAAAATAAGGAATCTGTTGAAGCAAAAACAATCCGTGCAGGTATTGGATTAAACGATGCTCATCCACAATATAAAGGGTTATTAAAATTCAAAGAAATTGTAGAAGAAAGAACAAACGGGGAAATCCTTGTTGAGACATATCATAGTGGTCAGCTTGGTGATGATCGTACAATGACGGAGGCTCTTCAATTAGGATCTCAAGAGGTAACTGTTCCATCCACAGCTCCATTAGCAAACTTTATTCCAGAGTATAGTGTGTTTGATTTCCCATTCTTATTTCCAAGTGAAGAAGTAGCTGATAAGGTGTTAGATGGAGAAGTTGGACAAAAGTTTTTAGAAAAATTAGAGTCGCAGGACTTAGTTGGTTTAGCATACTGGGAAAATGGTTTCCGACAAGTAACTAATAGCGAACGTGCTATTACTACTGCAGCAGATTTTAAAGGATTAAAATTACGTACGATGGAAAATGAAGTACACCTTGAAGCATTCCGTGCATTAGGTGCCAACCCAACACCAATGGCATTTACAGAGCTATTTACGGCATTGCAACAAGGTACAGTTGATGGACAAGAAAATCCTTATGCTACCATTTATTTACAGAAGTTCTTTGAAGTCCAAAAACATGTTTCAAATACAAATCATATTTATAGCCCATTTGTATTCTTAATGAGTAAATCATTCTATGATGGTCTAACAGACGAGCAAAAAGAAATTGTTAAAGAAGCTGCATTAGAAGCTGGTAAATATGAGCGTCAATTAAATCGTGAAGCAAATACTCAATATTTACAAGATCTTCAAAAAGAGGGCATGACATATACTGAAATTTCTCCAGAAGAACACGCAAAGATGAAGGAACTAGTTCAACCAGTAATTGATAAGTATGCTGATAAAATTGGTAAAGACATCGTTCAAGAAGTATATGATGCAATTGAAGAAGCATCTAAGTAATTCCTAACAGAAAAGACTTTGGGATTATACGCTCTCAAAGTCTTTTTTAAATAAGTATATTTTCTTTTATAAAGGAGAACAAAATGAAAATTATAAGATGGCTTGATCGACATATTGAAGAGACATTATTAGTGATCTTTTCTTCTATCATGGTTTCTGTCATTTTTATTCAAGTTATTGCGAGACTTTTAGATAATTCATTATCGTGGTCTGAGGAGTTAGCACGATATTGCTTTATTTGGATGGTATATATCGGTATTAGCTATGGAGTAAAAAAACAAAGGCACATAAAGGTAGATGTTGTATTGGTACTACTAAAAGAAAAGGGAAGACTTATTTTAACTATTATAGCGAACATTCTTTTCATTGTTTTTGCCTTATTTATTATTCGTTATGGATTTGATATCGCAAATAAATTATTGGGATTTGGTCAAAAATCCCCAGCATTACAAATTCCAATGGGGCTAGTTTATATGGCGACGCCAATTGGGATAGGGTTAACTCTAATTCGTCTTATTCAAAATTTAATTAAATATATAAAAGCTTTACTTGGTAAGGGCGAAGTAGAAGAACGTACTGAAGCTGAAAGAATTCAGGAAGATGTTCTTGAATAATTTAGGAGGGTAAAACATATGACTGCTGCCGTTTTATTTGGTAGTTTTGCTATACTTTTATTTTTAAGTGTACCAATTGGAATTTCAATTGGTCTTGCTACTTTAATTACAATTTTCTATTCAGGTTCATTACCTGTCGAGTTTCTTGCTAAAGAATTAATTACATCTGTAGATTCTTTCCCTCTAATGGCAGTTCCATTTTTTATCCTTGCTGGCGAAATTATGGGTAAGGGTGGAATATCTGAGAGACTTTTTAAAGTAGCTAATTCTATAGTTGGTAACAAAACAGGTGGATTTGCTATTGCAACGATTATTACTTGTATGTTCTTTGCGGCTATTTCTGGATCAGGTCCAGCAACAGTAGCAGCGATTGGTGGAATAATGATTCCAGCAATGGTTCGTAATGGATATGATAAAAAGTTTGCAACGGTTACAGTTGCAGCTGCAGGTTCAATTGGAGTTATTATTCCTCCAAGTATTCCGATGGTTATCTATGGTGTGGTTGGTAACGCATCTATTGGTGATTTATTTATAGCTGGTATCGTTCCTGGGATCCTTGTTGGTTTGTCGATGATTATATGGGCATACTATTATTCAAAGAAAAAAGGATACAAGGGACTAGACGAACCTACGTCAATAATAAAAATCTTGCAAGCAGTTTGGGATGCTAAATGGGCATTATTAATACCAATCATTATATTAGGTGGGATATATGGTGGAATATTTACACCAACAGAAGCAGCAGTTATCGCAGTCGTTTATGGGTTATTTGCTGGTTTAGTTCTGTATCGAGAATTAAGTATTAAGGATATCCCAAAAATATTAGCAGATTCGGCACTAACAACAGCTACTGTGCTTATTATTGTTGGAACAGCTACAGCATTTGGTCGTTTCTTAACAATTGAACAAATTCCAACTAAAGTTGCAAATGGAATGCTTTCAATATCGGATAATCCACTTGTTATTATCCTATTGATTACTCTTTTACTCCTAATCGTTGGTACCTTTATGGATACCTTAGCTGCGATCATTATATTAACGCCGATATTATTGCCAATTGGTTTGCAATTAGGTTACGATCCGATTCATTTTGGGATTATTATGATCGTTAACCTTGCTATTGGGTTTATTACACCACCGCTAGGGGTTAACTTGTTTGTGGCTTCTGGGATATCTGGCTTATCTATTGAAACTTTGTCGAAGGCAGTCATACCATTTTTCTTTGCAATGCTTATAACACTGCTATTTGTGACATTTATCCCACAGATTTCAATGTTCCTGGTTAATTTAGGGGGCTAATAATAGATAAAGAAGGGTTTTAAATGAATAAATTTGATGTTTTTACGTTTGGAGAGACTATGGTTCTTTTCCAAGCGGAACAAATGTTACCTTTAGAATATATTCATCATTTCCCAAAGCAAATTGGTGGCGCTGAATCGAATGTTGCGATCGGGTTAGCTAGACTTGGCCATTCTGTTAGTTGGTTTAGTAAACTTGGAAACGATCCATTTGGAAGATATATTCACAAATATATTCGTGGGGAAGGTGTTGACACATCTTCCTGTCTTTTTACAGATGAAGCAACTACTGGAATTTTCTTTAAAGAGAAATTATCCCCAGAGGAAGTTAATGTTTACTATTATCGGAAAAACTCAGCAGCTAGCTTAATGGAGCCAAGCGATTTGAATGAAGAATACATAAAACAGGCTAAGCTCCTCCACATTACAGGGATTACCCCGGCTCTGAGTGAATCTTGCTATCAAACGGTTCTAAGAGCAATTGAAATTGCGAAAAGTGAAAAAATAAAAATAGTATTTGACCCTAATTTGAGACTAAAGCTATGGTCTGTGGAGAAAGCAAAACAAGTGTTTAACGAAATAGCCACACATGCTGACATGATTTTACCAGGTTTAGATGAGGGTCAGTTTATGACAGGAAAAACAGAAGTGGAAGAGATAGCCGAAGCCCTCATGGGAAAAGAAGATAAAACGATCATTATTAAATTGGGTGCAAAAGGGGCTTACCTACATACAAAGAATGAAAAGCAATATATAGAAGGTTTTCCTGTAAAGCAAATAGTCGATCCAGTTGGAGCAGGTGATGGATTTGCTGCAGGGATTATAAGTGGGATCTTACTTGAGGAACCTTTACCTTTAGTTGTTAAGAAAGCAAATGCAATAGGTGCAATGGTTGTTGGTGTTAATGGTGATATAGAAGGCTTACCAACGCTGCCCAAGGTAGAAAGATTCATGAATCCAAGTGGAGACAGTAGAGATGTTAATCGATGAATAGAGGAGGTAAAACGGGTGAAAAAATGGGAAGATTTAATTCGTTTAAAAGAATCAGGACTAGTGGCTGTTATTAGGAAACCTAAAGCTTCTCAAATTCATGCAATTGCAGAAGCACTTGTAAAGGGAGGCGTCGGAGCCCTTGAAATAACAGTAGATACTCCTGGGGCAATTCCTATGATTACTAGTCTGAAGGAGACATTTGAAGATAGAGTCCTTGTTGGAGCAGGAACGGTTTTAGATGCAGAATCGGCTAAAGCCGCAATTGATGCAGGAGCAGACTTTATCTTTTCGCCTATTCTGGATGTTGAAACTATTCAACTAACCAATCGATATGGAAAGATCTCAATCCCGGGGGTAATGACTCCAACAGAAGTGGTGCAAGCATATTCAGCTGGAGCTGATTTGTTAAAGGTCTTTCCAGGTGACTCCCTTGGAATCGATTATATTAAGAATCTGCGAGGACCACTTCCTCATATTCCAATGATGCCTACTGGTGGAGTAAGTCTAAACAATGTGGAAGCTTTTATTAAAAGTGGGGCAGTTGCTGTTGGAGCTGGTGGTACTTTAGTAGATAAGAAAGCAATTGATGAAGAACGTTATGAAGTATTAACAGATATTGCTCGTGAATTCATTAAGAGAATTAAAAACGCTAGAGGATAAATTGTAGTATAGGGGGATAAGAGGGTGAAAATTACCAAATTTGAAACATTTATTGTTCCACCTCGTTGGTTATTCCTAAAAATTGAAACAGATGAGGGGATTGTCGGCTGGGGAGAACCCGTCATAGAGGGACGTGCAGCAACGGTTAAGGCAGCAGTGGAAGAATTGAGTGAATACCTAATTGGAAAGGACCCATTAAGAATTGAAGATCATTGGCAGGTTATGTATAGAGCCGGCTTTTATAGAGGTGGTCCAATTCTTATGAGTGCTATTTCCGGAATTGATCAAGCTCTTTGGGATATAAAAGGGAAGTATTTAAATGCACCTGTTTATGAATTAATGGGAGGAGCTTGTCGTGATTCAGTAAGGGTGTATTCTTGGATTGGCGGAGATCGACCTAGTGATGTAGGGAAGGCTGCAAAAGAAGCGGTTGAAGCAGGGTTTACAGCAGTAAAAATGAATGGCACAGAAGAATTACAATACATTGATTCGTATCAAAAAATTGATGAGGCTGTAGAAAGAATTGCTGCGGTTAGAGAAGCTGTTGGAGACTATATAGGAATTGGAATCGATTTCCATGGTCGAGTCCATAAACCTATGGCAAAAATCCTTGCAAAAGAACTTGAGCAATTTAGGCCCATGTTTATTGAAGAGCCTGTATTACCAGAAAATAATGAGGCCCTTCGTGAAATCGCTCATGCAACAAACATACCGATTGCAACTGGAGAGCGAATGTTTTCAAAGTGGGATTTTAAAAAGTTACTCGAAGATGGTTATGTTGATATTATTCAACCAGACTTATCGCATGCAGGGGGGATAACGGAGTGTAAAAAAATATTTGCGATGGCAGAAGCTTATGATGTTGCCGTTGCCCCACATTGTCCACTAGGTCCTATTGCGTTAGCATCTTGTTTACAGGTCGATGGAACCTCACATAATGTATTTATTCAAGAACAAAGCTTAGGTATTCACTACAATCAAGGTAGTGATCTACTAGATTATTTAAATGATAAAAAAGTCTTTGAATACAAAGATGGTTATGTAGATTTACTCAAGGGTCCAGGTTTAGGAATTTCAATGAATGAAGAGTTCGTAAATGAACAAGCAAAAGAAGGCCATAATTGGAAAAATCCCGTATGGCGACATAAAGATGGAACAGTTGCTGAGTGGTAATAAGGAATGACTATTTTTTTTCAAGTCGTTTTACCCGTATTATTAATTTTTCTTTCAGGTTATGGGATTCAAAAATGGAAGAAACTAAATATAAAAGCACTTTCAACTGTGGCAATTTATATCTTCACTCCGATGCTGGTTTTCCAAACATTCTATCCAGCAGAATTAAATAAACAATATGGAATTATGGTGATTTTTTCTATATTATTACTTATTGCTATGATTCTTGTTAACAAAATCTATTGTCGAATTAAAAACTATGAGCCATCAGTTGAAAGTGGGTTAGTATTATCAACGGCATTTATGAATTCAGGTAATTACGGGGCACCCATCATCTTATTTGCTTATGGACAGATTGGCTTTGCATATTCTGTTACATTTTTAGTGCTACAGGCAATCATTATGAACTTTTTTGGGATTTATTATGCTGCCAGAGGCAAGGCGGGGATAAAATATGCTATCAAGTCTGTGTTTGAAATGCCTCCAACATATGCAGTTATCATTGCCCTTATATTAAATATATTCGAGGTAAACGTCCCTACAAACATCCTTTCTGCTATTGATTTGCTTGCACCAGCCACAATCCCATTAGTAATGGTTATATTAGGAATGCAGCTAGCAGAAATAAAACTTGGTCATATGGAATGGGATAAAATCTCATTCGGGGTATTGACGAGGTTGTTTTTATCACCGTTAGTGGCTTGGGGAATTGTTTCATTGTTTCCTATGGAGCCATTATTAAGGAATGTTCTCATTTTATCAGCTGCTATGCCATCAGCAGCAACGACTGTTATGTATGCTGTTCAATACGACTGTGAACCTGATTTAGTTTCAAGTATTACTTTGATTACAACATTAGTGAGTATAGTTACGATAACCTTACTTTTATTCATTTTAGGCTAGCTTAAAGAGGTGAATTAATTGAAAACATATAAAGTAGTTGTAACGGACTATGAATACAACACATTTGAACCGGAGGAAAAGGTTCTAGCTCAATTAGGAATACAGCTTATCCTAACACAATGTCAAACTGAGGAAGAGGTAATTAATTCTTGTCATGATGCGGATGCATTAATTAATCAATATGCGCCAATTACAAGGAATGTTATTGAGAACCTAAAGCAGTGTAAAGTGATTTCCAGATATGGTGTTGGATATAATACAATCGATGTGGATGCGGCAACTGAAAAAGGGATTATTGTCGGGAATGTAACCGATTATTGCCTTGATGAGGTATCTGACCACGCAATGGCCCTTCTGTTATCGTGTGCAAGGAAGACTGTCCTTTTAAATAATGAAGTAAAAAGTGGCAATTGGGATTATAAAGTCAGTATACCTATTTTTCGATTGAGAGGAAGAACGTTAGGTTTAGTTGGATTAGGAAATATACCACAGTCTGTTGCTAAAAAGGCACAGGCGTTTGGTTTGAAAGTTATTGCGTTCGATCCTTTTATCCCTAAGGAAATTGCAAAACAATTAAATGTAGAGCTAGTAACCCTTGAAGAACTATGCGAGCAATCAGATTATTTATCTGTACATGCTCCATTAAATGAACATACAAAAGGTATGATTAGTTACCAACAATTTAAGAAAATGAAAAAAGAGGCTTTTATTATTAATACATCTCGTGGCCCGGTAATTGAAGAAGGTGCCTTAATAGAAGCGTTACAAACAGGTAGAATTGCTGGAGCAGGCTTAGATGTTGTTGAAATCGAACCGATTGATAAAAGTAATCCTCTATTCACAATGGATAATGTTATATTAAACCCTCATGTGGCATGGTATTCGGAAGAATCGGAGATGGAACTAAAACGAAAAACTGCTGAAAATGTCTTAGATGTATTAAAAGGGTATTACCCTAGCTACTTAGTTAATAAGAATGTGAAGGAAAAGGTAAGATTAAAAGATCAGTAATTAGGGCATAAAGTCAAAGTTATATAAAAGCAGTTGACATGAAGTAACTAATTATAAAGGGAGTTCATACAATGGGAAATTCAATAAGTAAGAACATTATCGTTAATATTTCGGAAAACATGACGATCGTTGATTTAAGCAATCTCACCCAAAAATTCCATTCAGATATCTTTTTAACAAAGACAGTGAACGGAGTTATCCATGATATAAATCTGAAGAGCTTTTTAGGACTAATTACTTTACAGTTGAAGAATGGAGATTCCATACTGGTCAGGGTTGAAGGTGACGACTGTGACAAGGCTATAGATGAGTTATTAAAGGTATTAACTTGATTTTTATTAAATAAGAAAATATAAGTACACAAAATCACTTTAAGCCCTAAGAAAATAGGGCTTCTTTTGAAGCCTTTTATTGTTTTAACTGTATTTTTAGCGAAAGTTATTTAATTACAACTATTTGCAGAGCCAACAGTATTTTTTATACAAAAATAAAATATCTGAAAAAGTAGGGAAAGTAATTGTAAAAAAACACGAATTATAGTGGTTTTTACACTATCTTTAGAAATAGACATCTATATCCTACGTTGCTATTATTAACTTATCACACGTGGATAATTATCATAGTAATATGTTGATTATTTAATTATAAAATGCTTCTTCATTACCTACCAAAAATCTTTAAGCTCCAAACTATTACAACCTATAAAGAGGTAACTATAGGAGGCTATATAAATGGAAGAAATTAAACACTTATTATCTATGGCATTGAAGTCAAACAAAGAAGTAATTAATGGCCAAGAATTCAGTATTGAGGCACAATTAAATGGATTAGATGATTATATTAATCTTTATGCTAAAGATGTTGTAGTGGCTGTATATGATGCAAATGACCAAGATTTGAATATACTCAACCATGACTATAGGAAAGTAGTTATATTTTTTGGTGAATGTCTGGAAGAAGAGGGAATGGCAGTATATATAGATGAGGGCTTAATGGATTGATGATTTTGGATAATGAGATCTTAAGTTTTATAACAACCTTCAGCAATCAAAGCGCAAATGTTTAATTAAGATTGTTAGTTTCATTAATGTGTGTTTTGACTATTACTGCGCTGTAAAGATCGTATTAGCAGCCAGCTTTTTGAAGTAATCCACTTAAACAAATAAGTAGGTATGCTTAAGAAGAGTGATACAGCTTAACTTATACAGAGACTTAGAAGGAGAGCAACTTTCTTTTAGGGAATGCTCTTTTTTTGCTTAGAAAAATCATTTCGAAATACTGATTGTTAAAATATGGTTTTAATGTCAAAATGACCATAGTCAAAATATGACTATGGTCATTTTGATTGGAGGAAGTAGAAATTCGATGTTACGAGAAGAACGAAAAAAAGAATTAAAAAAACAAATATTTTTTAAGTCAATCGAACTATTTAAGGAGTATGGGTATGACAATGTTACTGTTGAAAAAATTACATCATCTTGTGGAATTGCAAAGGGTACATTCTTTAATTATTTTCCAAAGAAGGAACACGTTTTACTGTATCTAGGGAATTCGCAAAATGATTATCTTCAAGAGATTGCACAAAAACATAAGGATGTAAAAATTAAACAACAACTTCTACTCATTTTTAAGGAACTCTTATCCGTATACTTGGAAAATTCAGATCTTTTAAAACTTACGTTGTCAGAAACCATTCGATCTGCTCTAAATGATGAATCAAGAAACATATACTTATTTAAAGAAACCGTGACAACGTTGATTGAAGAAGCAAAAACAAATAAAACAATAAATACCCGTTTTGATTCAAAAACGATTGCTTCTGTTCTTGTAGGAATCTATTTTAATACACTAATTATTTGGTCTATAAGTAATGATGAGAGTGTGGATATTATCTCTATTTTTGAAAGGCAATATGAAGTGGTTTGGGAAGGTGTTGAACAACAACTAAATTAAGAGTGGAGGTATTGAGATGCAACAACTATTCATTTACTTGTCGGTTATAATCTTAGGTTTAGTAAGCGTGTTACATTTTTATTGGCTATTTGGTGGTACATGGGGATTCCAATCTTCTTTACCTGAAAAAGTAGAGGGTGGAACAGTATTTACTCCGAGAGGCATTGAAACTTTAATTGTTGCAGTTGGGTTAATTGGTGCGGCTTTTATATTATTAGCTCAAAACAATTTAATTCCCTTTTTTTTACCCAATTCCTTTACGAAATGGTCAAGTATCATACTTACTGTCATTTTTTTACTTAGAGCAATTGGAGACTTCAAATATTTGGGGTTCTCAAAGAGAATCAAAAATACTAATTTCTCTAAGTACGATACAAAACTTTACACTCCTCTGTGCTTATTTTTAGGATTAATATTTATGACTTCATGGTTATTTTAAAGATGGGGTACTTACTGGTCAATTAAAGTTGGAACATTGGAATGTTCAAAATAAATGTGAAGTGTAAAGGTAGTGAAAGGATAATTATTACTTATAACTACCACCAGTCACTTGTTTATCATGCTTTAAAGTTAAAACTAGCATTACAATACTAAAAATTGATGAAAGTATTGTACTGGCTATGTGTAAGGTGATTAGAAAATCTAACTTATTTTTCATAACAGCACTCCTTAAATATGTTTGAGTTAGTTTTTACTAAAAATTAACTTTTGATACGAAAGACGGAGTTCAAGTAAGGTACAGTAAATGATACTTAAAAAAGATAGCCGATATTCCTTTAATTGAAGATACTTAGAGTTTTTGATTATCAAATTTATCTTTAAAAAACCATATGTAATAAATTCTAGACAAATAATTCGTTAACCAAATTGTTAGGAAACTCCAATACCAGGTCCATCTATTGTATTTTATTAAATCAGTATATTTGAAAGCATAGGCTTCGAATACAGTAATAATTGATGAGTAGAAAGAATAATAAAGCAGTTTAATGAAAATAGCCTTATTATGTGGATAGTATAAATTAAAAAAAGAGCATAAAGCAGGATATACAAAATATTCAAAAGTAAAACTAGACTTGTTCGATTTCTTAAAGAAAAGTCTATATGGGTAGGATATTAACTTTTTTTCAACTACCAATAGTCCAAACAGCCATGTAATTATTTGTTTGAATGAGAAGGTCAAATGGGCTTCCCTAATCCTGTTTCGAGGTACAAACTTTATTAATAATATTATTGTGACAACCCAAGAAGAAATTTCTATTGTTTTTTCAAGAGTATGGCTTTTTTTGCGCATTTATTTCACCTCTAAAAAATAGGTTGTCTTAAAATTTAAATTATATGTGTTGTAAATCTAGATAATCTTAATGAGCAGTTCAATATACTACTCAATAGAAAAGCATAGACAAAATGACCATTAAGTACGTCAAAAAAGAAGCAGCAGTCAAGGTCATCTACTTGATTTGCTGTTTCTTTTGTATTCTAGAAAAGTACTTACAATAAAAAACGCAGTCCCCTCCGACGTATTCTTAGCCCCTACCTTTTTTCTGTGCTAAGAATGGCGCTTGCTATAAGATTCGAACTCAGTTTTAGTGTCTAGCTCCACGTGTCATCGACCCTGACATCATAAGCCGCGCCGCCCTTAAAGGTCACGTACATGTCCATTTTTAGCTTGTACAAGCCTAATTTTCGAAATTATTTGTCAATAATCCCTCGTTATTGCATAGGATAGAGTAATCCACTTTATTAAGAAAAAGATGGACCCATTAAAAACCCGTCAACATAATGTATGTAATCGTATGAAAATGTGTGCATGAAAAATGAAAAAAATGTTAAGGAGGGGATTTACGTGTCAAAAGGTAATGCGAGGAACTTTGTCATTTCCCAAGAAGATTGGTCCCTCCACCGAAAAGGCCATGATGACCAAATCAGACATCAAGACAAGGTCCAAGAAGCGATTAAGAATAATTTACCTGACTTAATCACTGAAGAAAATATTGTCATGTCTAACGGTAGAGAGGTTGTCAAAATTCCAATAAGGTCTTTAGATGAGTATAAAATTAGATATAACTATGACAAAAACAAACATGTAGGCCAAGGTGATGGAGAAAGCCAGGTTGGAGATGTGATCGCAAGAGATGGTACTCCAAGTCCAGGACAAAAAGGTCCGGGAAAAGGGCAAGGTGCCGGAGATCAAGCTGGAGAAGATTATTATGAAGCTGAAGTATCAATGATGGAATTAGAGGAAGCACTATTTAAGGAGCTTGAGCTACCAAATCTTCAGCAAAAAGAACGGGACCAGAATGTAGTCGAGGATATCGAATTTAATGATATTCGTAAAACTGGTTTAATGGGGAATATTGATAAGAAACGAACGATGATGTCGGCGTATAAAAGAAATGCAATGACAGGTAAACCAGGGTTTCATCCAATTTATCAAGAGGATTTAAAGTTCAAAACATGGAATGAAGTAGTGAAACCGGACTCAAAGGCTGTTGTGTTAGCGATGATGGATACGAGTGGTTCGATGGGAATTTGGGAGAAGTATATGGCAAGAAGCTTCTTTTTCTGGATGACTCGATTTTTACGAACAAAATATGAAACGGTAGAAATAGAATTTATTGCACATCATACTGAAGCCAAAGTCGTTTCAGAGGAAGACTTTTTCTCTAAAGGAGAAAGTGGTGGTACAATTTGTTCATCCGTCTATCGAAAAGCATTAGAACTAATCGATGAAAAGTATCAGCCATCAAGATTCAACATCTATCCATTTCATTTTTCAGATGGTGATAACTTAACTTCAGATAACGCACGCTGTGTTAAATTAGTGTCAGAATTAATGAAGGTATCCAATATGTTTGGTTATGGAGAAGTAAATCAATACAACCGCCCGTCATCTATCCAAAGTGCATACAAGAATATAGATAACGAGAAATTTAGAAGTTATGTGTTACGGACTAAGGGAGATGTGTTTAATTGTTTAAGAACCTTTTTTAGTAACAAGGAGAAAAAAGTGAAGTTAAATTTTGCAAATGTTTAAAATTAAGAAGCTATGATGAATTTTAAGTGTCCGATAATGGGGGAGAATATAAAATAACATGTATAATATCATTCTAGTTCACAGTATGATTAGAATCATAAATACAGTACAAGTAGCAAACAAAAACGCTTGGATACTAAAAAAATCCAAGCGTTCTATATTTTATTGTCTTATTTAATTAAAGCACCCTTATAGTTGAACAAGGATAAAAACAACCGCCTAAAAAAAGACGGTTGTTTAAAACAGGAACAAACTTAAGCAGACATTAGAGGTAAATGAACTTGTTATTGATATAAATTATTTACTCTTTACCAAAGTAAGGTAAGGCCCATGAATTTGAAACACCATCAGCAGTCATCATAGTTCTAATTTTGTAACTTGGAGGTTTAACTAATTTCTTCTTAAAACTTTTATAAGCAGAGCTTCGCAGTTCTATTACATTTGAGTTTGAATCAATTTTTATTTGTGGTATTTCTTTGTCATACTCATCTGGAAAGTATACATTCGGAAGGCTTTCACAATCTTCAAGTATTTTTAGAACTTTATCGTCGTGGTTATAACTGCACATAGTAGGTGTTAAAGTAATATTATATTTTGTCTTCATGATTCTGTATATAACATTTTCCAATAATTTAGAGATTATATAAAAGTCAACTATTCTCTCTTTAATATCTTTATTATAAGAAATAGAAGTATAAAGATTGTTATGTTTTGGATGTATTTCTAATTCAGGTATAATAACACCTTTTTCATTTACTCCTTCAATATAAAAGCCCCTTATTTTCCCAGAAATTGTTGAAGCTTCAATGTGACAGTATCTAGCATGATTATGCTTAATTTTGTTTACAATCTTGGCCAAAATATCTCTATAAACAAATAAATCTTTTTGGTAATCTTCTATTATTTTTTTTATGTTATTATCAACTGCTTTTAACCAGCTATGTGCAAAAGGAATATTCTTTTTAACACTACTAGCAGGGAAAAAACACTTTATCATTAAATAGCCATCATCAATATACGCCATTAATGAATCAAGTAATTCTCCGTGTTCAGTAGCAATTTCATCAATTTTAGAATCTTTGTTTTTCAGTAAAGCTAGAACGTTTTCAAAGGCATTAAATACACGAGCTGTGGAAACAGAATATATACCTAGAGGTGGTCTTAATCTATGTTCTTTATTATATAAGACATTTTCCGGAACATTATTTAATAAATTATACAAATTAGTATTATAATTTCCCTTTTGAGATTTATTAATTATTATATTCATACCAACCCCACCCTATCCTATTTAACATTACAATTATTCCAACTTTTAGTTTAGTACAAGTTACATAATTTTACTAGTGTTAGTCAGGACAAGGCATTCCTCATTACATTTGAATTTTCTATAACTTTTAAAATGATAAATTCATATCTTCTTCAACTAAACTTCTATATCAACATATCAATCAAATAACATTTTATAATTAATTAGTAATTAGCACGTTGACAATGGCATTGATAATATGTCATTTGGTGTTTTTCAAGCACTTAGAAGAATTTCCAGCATTTTTTTAAATGTGTGGGTAAAGTTGAATAATAAACTGATCTCTTTTTTTCCAATCATTCTTTCTTAAAAAAGTTGCCTTAGTGATAACAGATTTTAAGAGCATATTTTTCATTTCAATATCATCAGTTAGGTGATAGGACTCTAGAACGGTTTTAATTTTTGGCACGAATTCATTTTGTGTCTTTTCAATTTGCGCTTCTAACTCTATTTCATTGGATAGTAGTTTTATAGATTCATTCAGTTCCTTAATACGATCTGTTAAAATCTTTTGTCTTTCTATAAAAACATCAACTGTATAAACTCCACGTTCTAATAAATCGTGGAGGTTGTTTTTTTGTCCGATAATTTCTTCAATTTCTTTCTCTTTTTTTTCTAATGCCTTCCGTTTTAATGGAGTATCCGAATCTATTTCTTTATTATGTTCTTTTAATGGCAACTCAAAGGATTCAACAATCTCTGCTAAACTTTGAAGTACTTTCTCTTCAATTATGTTTAAGGAAGCTCCTCTTTGGATTCCTTTGCAAGCTATATTAGAACATCTTATTTGGTCATTTGGTCTATCCTTTCTTGGATAATTTGCCATAGCTTTACCACATATTTCACATTTTAAAATACCTGCTAGGGGATTTGATAGTTTCTTACCTTTAATAGTGTGAGGTTTCCAACGTTGTTTATAAGCCATGTTAGCTGCTTTGAATAGCTCTTCTGATACGATGGGTTCATGTGCATTTGATTTGATTAGCCATGATTCTTTTGGTTGTTTCTTTCTGATGTATTTCCCGTTTCTTTTTACCGATTTAAATTTTCCCCATATAATTGATCCAAGATATACTTCATTTTGAATCATTTCTGCAATTGTTGTAGGTTCCCAGGTAACACCGGTAGGAGGGGAAATAGACAGCTTGTTTAGTTCTTCAGCAACAGTACGTCTTCCGTAGGTTCCTGACATCATTTCGAAGATTTTTTTTACGATCCAACTTGTTTCAGGATCTGGATATAATTTTAATTTTTCATCTCTTAAATATCCATATGGAGGTTTACGAGAAATAGATTTGCCTTCTTTCACTGAATCCCTTCGCCCATTTTGTAGTCGCTTTGTTATAGATTTAAGTTCCTGTCGAGCAACTAATGATTTTACCCCGAAGACCAGCTCCCAACTTTCATCTTCTGGGTCATAGATTTCATTTGGTGTAATGATTTTTGTCCCCGAGTACCTAAATGCTCGATCCAATAAGCCCTGATCTAACATGTCACCACGACCCAGACGATCAAGATCAATTACAAGGACTGCATCAATCTCGCTTGCTTCAACCCTTCTTAAAAGCTTTTGTATTTTTGGTCTTTCAGTAATAAATTCTCCTGAAACAACTTCCTCATGTATTTCTAATATATTGTGATTCTCTCGTTTAGCCACTTCCAGAAGACGTTTTCTGTGTCTTTCAAGAGTGTCGTATGTTTGACCTTGTCCTTCTGCTTTTTTCTCTTCTTCAATATCTTTTCGGCTTTTTCTAATATATAGGTCCAAGTCCAATCCATAAAGTCTAGTCAAAAAAATCACCTACCTTGTACTTAATATTTTATAAAATAGTTAACTAATTATGTATAAAATACAGGCTTTTTAGTTTTTTTGTTTCGGTGAATTCCTTCTAATCGTTCTCTGCATAAATCCTCTGATACTTTGAATGTATCAGCCATGTTTTGGACAACATAGGGGCTTCTTAAATCAATTGTATTAAGCATATCAAAGGGGATAGCTGCGTAACGAGTAAATCTCTTAGAATCAAATTCTTGAAGCTCCCTAAATGATTTCGGCATCATTATTTGATATCCACAGTGTCGTAGGATATGGCATAATTCATGAAAAAAATGCTCACGCTGTTCAAACTTCGTTAATCGACTATCAATATTGATTAGTTTGAAATTCTCTTCCTTATGAGCAAAGGATCTCTTTTCAGTATAAGTCAAATAAATTCTAAATGATCTTGCAATAGCTATTTCATTGATTTCCTCAGGTTGTTTCATTCCAATCTTTAGATAATAACGGGAAATCCATTTCTCGACTTCAAAAGGTCTATAGATATAAGACAAAATACTCACCTCAAGATAATTATACAAACATATGTTCTATTTTACAATAAAAAGAAAAAGTCCAAATAGTGGACTTTCTTTAATGTTTTCTTTTGATTCTAAGACAATATAACGATCTACTATAATTTCAAAGGGATAAAGCAGTGCAAAGAGATTCGACAATTCATCTTTTAAAAAAATTGATTCATAGTTCACTCATCATATTTATCCATTAAGGAGATATATTCATTTGTCAAAAATAAAATTCTTTCAAGTGAATATGAAATATAATCTGGTATTTTTTGATTGGTTATGTAAATAGTTGTTTTCTTAATTTGATCAAGCAGTTCTACTGATTTATAAAGTTCTATATATTTCATATCTACTAGATTAGTACGAAGTTGAAGTAATAAATCTACTTCAATTTGATTATTAAAAACAGTAAGGCCTTCGGTGATTTCTTTATTATCATTTGCCATTTCTTGTGCCAGACCTAAAAAATCACCACTTAACTCAGCTAACATACCGTTTATTCTTTTTACTGCAGGAAGATTGACTATTAATTCGTTCAATATACGACTAGCAATCATCTTCTGAGACTTCTCTTCTTTCTCTTCTTCTCTTCGATGCTGAGCGTTAATTTGATACATTGCAACTGAATAAGCAATTGTTCCCCCAATTAAGCTACCTATAACAGCCCCAATAATTGCATTTAAAGCACTCCAAAAGATATCCCATGGTTTATCAAATTTTTCTGACAAAAAAGTAACAGAAAATAAAAAAGTGCTGAACAATCCAACACTAAAACCAAAAGATATACCTGTCCAATTAACTAGTTTTTGTTTCATAGTTCCCCCATTTAAGAAATGCATCTTTAAATTTTTGTATTACAGGTGAAATAGGATTACCACCGGCATCTATATTTTGCTCGAATACTGTTTGTAGTTCAATGCCGTCATTTGGTGTATCCCCTTCACCCGTTGCTTTTACTACTTTATGAGATGGTGAAGGGGATTCGAACTTTAAATGGGGGGGCAAGTCCTTTAAAGCATCGTAAGCTGAATTAGGATCTATTCTTTCCATAATCTTTATGTCTTGTGGAATACTAATAGTATCCTTCAGTTTAAAAATCACCTTAATATACTTTTGTACTGTTTGTAAGTCATATGGTCTGCCACATTCCTCACACTGTAGATTATTGATATTCTCTTCGGTCATATAAATTCTGCTATCGTGACAAGAAGTTCTGGAGCATTCGAAATAGTAAATAACATCAAGCAGGCCTTCGTCTCCAGTTATATACATGAAAAATTTTACACTTTCAACAACACTAATGTCTTTATCTAGCGCAAATTGATAGGGACTTATAAACCTGTTTCCTTTTGATACCTGGGCCCTTAAAAACAAGTCTACGCCTCGAATTGATAATTCAGGATACAGATCTTGGAGGTTATTTTTATTGAAAATATCCGTTAATCTTTTGTAATACATAGTCCTCCTTCTCCTTTCTATCCCCAGTCCTCATATTATAATAATAATGAATTATTAGGCTATCATGTCTAGCCTCAAGTCTTGCTTGTAAAAACTTTGGTTCATCAGTTTGAGTCGGGTCATTTAAATACCAGTGAAAACCAGCTTCTTGCATCTCGTCATTCTTAAATATAAGCTCTTTTAAGTGCCAATATACCTTAGAACCATAAATAGGACTTTTATCATCTGTCCTGGATGCAGCTCTTGTAAGTTGACCTTCACGAAATACAAATCTAAATACCCATCCATTTTTAAACAAAGTATCGGCACATGTTTGTGAAATATCTTGGTAAATCACAGATTTTATCTGTTGTACATAATCTTCGTGAGAAGGTAGTTTTTTTCCTTTTAGGAAATCCCTTATATCTTTATCAGTATTGGCAGGAACTTGTTGATTTAGTATATCTTCTGCTTCAGAACTTAAATCTTTAAACAAAGTTGAAATAATTTTTTTAGGGATAGTTTCATTAAAACCGACAATATTAAATTTGAGAGCTTCAAAAAATCTTCCCTCACTTCGAAGGCCGTTTAATATATCCTTTAGCTTAGAAATTACATCTAATGGATCGAATGGGTAATTATCCAACAGGTTTTGATTAAATCTAAAATAAACAAAATTTCTTTCTAAATCAATTGTTACTCCACTAAAAAAAGTGTAGTTCTCTTTATTTGATTCAACGACACCAATTTTAAACAAAAAATTAATTACTTTAACCTTATTATCTATTATTTCTAAGCGAGATGTACATAATGAAAAATTTTCATTTTCTAATTTATTTACAAGGGGATTGTTAAATTTAAATTTTGGTTCACTTTTCAATAAGGCGGTGATGCTTTCAGGATTATTTTTAAAGGCATTATTTGAGTCATTGAGTTGGTATAAATAGTGCCAGTTATTAACTGAATAAAATAATTCATTATATAAAAAACCATCTAACTCTTCTTTAGAAAAGGAGGCACCTGATTTTAGTTCTTCTTCTAAAATCCTAGAAATAGGTATATATCTTTCCTCACCAGGGTTGGGAATAATCCTTTTTGACCGCAATTTCACTTTATGATAACTAAAAAAGTTTTCAAAGTCTTGTTTATATATATTACGAAGTGTATTTCTGTTTAACATAATATCGCTCCTAATTTGTCTTAGCTGCAATTAGCTAATATAACATTTTTAGTGTATTCATTTCTAAATATAGGTTTAAGAGGTACTTCTTAGAAAAATCAGCTTGACCAATCTGTGATATGCTCCCTTAACTACTTCATACGATTTGGATAATTGTACTACTTATATTATACAAATTGTACAGAGCTTCTATAAAAAACTTCTAATATTTAAAATAGCATTTTCCCTCATAGAATTAAAAAAGTCTTTGAGGCAATTGGAAAACTTGAAAAGTAGTTAAGTTACTTTTTTACTATCATTCATCTATAGTGAGTTTAATAGTAATAAAAAAAATTATTTCATTTATACATGAGGAAATTTTCTTGAATTTGTTATGAATCAAAATTAAACTCATAAAAATAAAAAATACTTTATCCTTTATAAATTGACAACATAAAACATTAATATGTATATTTTACCATAATTTTTTTAAAACGGCCCTTTAGTTGAAGAGGAAATCTTAAAGTATATAGAACATCTCTTTTTAATAAACACTTACTTAAACTATGGTAATGTAACTATATAGTGAATATTACGTTAAAAGGTGATAATATGACTAGAAAATTGACGATTGAAGATGTTCAAAAAGTGGCTATATCTAGGGGTGGTAAATGTTTGTCCATTGAGTATATAAACAGCCGAACTCACTTGCAATTTCGTTGTTCAGAAGGACACACTTTTCCCAAAACCCCAGCTAAATTAAATACTGGTCAATGGTGTCCAGTATGTGTAGGTAATAAAAAGAAAACGATTTGGGATATGCACTCTATAGCAAATAAACATGGTGGAGTCTGTTTATCTGTCGAATATGTTAATAATAACTCTGATCTTAAATGGAAATGTAAAGTTGGTCATACATTTGATGGGTCATATATTTCAGTTCAAAATTCTATTAAAAATGGAGGATTCTGTTCAAAATGTAATATCATCCGAAGAACAGATAAGCGAAAGTTGAAAATTGAGGATTTACAAGATCTTGCTAGATTGAAAGCAGGTGAATTGATATCTGATTCATATATAAATGCTCATACTGAATTATCCTGGAAATGTGTAGATGGTCATACCTTTTACATGAATGCAAACGATGTAAAGAATGGACATTGGTGCAGGGAATGTAGTAAAACTTTCAATCTTGGAGAAGAGAAATGTCGGTATGTTCTTGAACATTTTACTAACAAGGTTTTTAAAAGTAGCAAACAGGTAATAGAAGGTTTTGAATTAGATGGATATAATCAGGAGTTAAAACTTGCCTTTGAATACAATGGAATCCAGCATTATAAAACTAATGGATTTTTCATTAAAACAAAAGAAGAGTTGGATAAAAGGAAAAAAGATGACAAACATAAAGAACATCTGTGTCTTGAAAAAGAAATTCACTTAATTAAAGTTCCCTATTCTATAAATACTGATAAAGATATCCTTTCATTTCTAAAAAATGAACTCGAACAACAAGGGATTGATATCATAAATGACATTTCAACTATATCATCTCCCAACTTTTATAAAAACTATATGTCAGCTTTGAAAGAATTAAGAGAAATTGCCAACGAAAGGGGAGGAAGTTGTATTGCCACAGAATATAGAGGCAGTAAGGGGAAAATTGAATTTGTATGTTCCAATGGACACCTTTTTACCAAAAGACCAAACGATTTAAAGAATGGTCAGTGGTGTGGAGATTGTTACCTAGAAAGTAGAAGTCACAGATTTAACTAAAAAAAGATATTAGAGAAACGATATCAAGACGTGAAATTAAAAGGTAGATAAATTAAAGGACATTACATATTTGTATATGACTATATGTAATGTCCTTTTTCTTCAACGAACTTATTATTGGTTGTTGCTCCAATCACATTCTTCTTGAATGTCCATTATCCATGATATAAAATCTTTTTTACTATTTCTGTACTGTCCATGTAGTAAGTCTTACTTTTCCCAAATTCGTTCTAGTCACCCTTATTCTTGTAAAAGTAAGACACCTCTCCTTATTCCTACAAGATTAGTTTGCTCTTCTTTGCTTCTTCATTACGCCAGTTCCCTATTTTATCTTGGATGTGTAGACCATTCCATAATTCCATATTTACACTTTCAGCAAACTCCATGGCTTTAGCGGTATAATTACTAGTTGTAATAAACATAGTACCAGGACATTTATAGAATCGTTTTCCACCTTCTAGCTTTATTAAATCTTTGTTACCAATATTCTCCTTATATCTTTTACATTGTACAGCAATCTTTAGTCCGTCTTTAGGATCTTTTATTACTAAATCAACACCGTGGTCTCCAGTTTTTGCAGTCGTTTCAGGTTTAAAACCTTTATCCTTAAAATACAAATATACTAATCTTTCAAATTCTTCACCTGATAAACTTTCAATTTTAGCAGTAAGAAGATCTATTTCTGATAGCATTTTCTTAGTTTCATTCTTAGAGGATTTAGATGCAGTTTTTAGTGTTTTACTTTGAGTTTTTTTCTTTTTAGTATTTTTTATTGGAATCATTCTACCGATTATTTGATAAGAAAAAAGAGTTCCTCCTATAATGACACCAACAAGCCAATAAAAGCTTAAATCCAATTTAAATACGATAACTAACCCAATTATAATAATTAAGCCATTAATTATACTTAATAGGTTTTCCCTATCTCTTTTATTCATCTTGTATTCCTTTTTCCTGTTTAGCTTTCCATTTTACAAAGTCAATATGACGTTTAATATCATCAATTTCTTCCTCTGATAATCCTTCCATGTCAAAGAAAAAAAGATTATCCTTTTCTTTTTTTGTTTCTTTTCCCTTTAATAAATAATCAGTAGATACTTCATATATTTCAGCAAGTTTAACCAGTGTTTCGTAATCAGGTCTTCTTGCTCCTGATTCATAACTAGATAAAGTATTATTTTTTACACCGATTTTTTTTGCAATATCATTTTGTTGAAAACCACTTTTATCTCTGCAAAGTTTTAATCTTTCCCATAATTCCATGTAATCAACCTCCAGTGTTATAAATATTTTATCATTTATTCTCTTATTGAGAAATTTAGTTCACAAAAAGAGAATTTAATACTTGATTTTCACAAAGTGAGAATATATACTAGTGATTAAGTAGTTCACATATTGAGAATTAGAAAGGCGGTGTTCTTAGTTGAAGAAAATTGGTGAACAAATTAAAGCAATAAGAAATAACAAAGGTTTAACACAATCATTTGTAGCAAAACAATTAGGTTATAAATCTCCTTCAATGCTTAGTGAGATAGAATCAGGTAAAAAAGGTTTGGATGCTAATAAAGTTCCATTAGTTGCAAAAATCTTAGGTGTAGAAATAGAAGAACTTTTTTTTGAAGAAAATATTCTCGATACGAGAATATTGGAACCGGCATGAAAGGTAGTAATTAATTCAAAGGAGGATATTTAATGGCAACAACTATCCCCAATCATTTGTTAAACGATCGTTACTGGAAAGGACTTCTATTTCTATTTAATGAGCATCCAAAGTTGAAAAAGTGTTTTACTACTAAATATTTCGATTTAAAGAATGGAAATATAAAGGTCACTTCTTTAAAACGATTAAGTGATCCTTGGTCAAGAAGTGAGAAGGTAATGCTTAATCTAGCTCTTCATTTATTTAATGAGCGCTACAAATTTAATTTATCTGACCTTGATTCTTTGGATTCAAAAAATATGAATCTAGCATTTAAAGCAATGAAAATGAGATTTTTGTAGAAAGGAGGTTTTCTAGATGTCGGTATTTGTAGGGGTTGTCCCATCCTCTCCTGTGCATATACATGCACAAAGGGGGAATGTAATTTTGAAACCTAAAGAATATACATTTGGAAACACGACAGTTATTGTTCATTCCAAGTTAGCTCATATGAATAGAGAAGAACAACGGAATTGGTTTCAACAAGAATGGGAAAATGGAAACCCAGTCTTAAAACACATCGTTGAAGCAGCTTATAACTGTCAATTACATCCTAAAAAAAGTTCTTAATAAATATACTATACAACAGAATAGGAGAATAAATGTGGATATGAATCGAAATAGTTCACTAATTGTTAAAGAAGAAAAACTATTAAACAATGGTTTAAAAACAATAAATTATTTATATTCTTCATTTTTAAATAAAGATTTAGAGTCAGCGAGATTAGAAGTTCAAGAGATTCTTCACGTTATAGAAATGTTAGATCAAATTGAAGTAAGAAATGTTCGGAGAAAGAAGTTTGAAGAATTAGTATATACCATGAAAAGAAAAGGGATAAAGATTGACTTTGCTAAAGGAATAATTTCATGATTCTTCTTTATCCATATATGCGAAAAATGTTGTAGATTCATGGTTCTTTTGATCAGAAAGGGGAAGAACATGACGATTTCAGAAATGAGTGAGTTTAGACAAAAAAACAGCAAGTGCGCCAACACTTACTGAAAGACTAAAAAATAATTTTTCTTACGTTTATTTTACCTAGACCTATTCAAAAATGCAAGAAAGGAAAGAGCCTATGACAGTACAAGCATTAAAACTAAATGAGGAAATAGATCTACAAAGGCTATTTCCTTCTTCACAAAACCTAAAAATTATTAAACTAATAGGTTATTCCTATATGAATAATGAACAAGATCCTAACGAAGCTTATAGTAAAGCAAAGCGCCCAATCATGAAAGGATGGCAGAATCTTAAAATACCTGGGATGAATCAGACAGAAAAAAGTTCTTGGATAAATAAAAAGGGTTGGACAGGCCTTGTTATTCCAGAGGGCTATGATGTGGTGGATATAGATGAAATGGAAGAGGGAGAAAGAATTTTCTCAGCACTCCTACAAGAAAATTTTCAATTTCATGCTATTAAAACAGTAAGAGGATATCAATTTTTCTTTAAATCCTCCAATCAAATCAAGGGGCAGGATGCCACTGTATTAATGGCTGCAGGAATAGTCGGTGATTATCGTTTATCTGGAAGAGGACAAATTGTATTACCATCTGAAAACACTGGTGGAAGGGAATGGGTACATTTAGCTGATGGTGACTTATCGGAAATGCCTATTTATTTTGAACGGTTGAAAAAGGTAGGGAAGAACGAAAGACCGTTTCCTATCCCCTTGTCGGAAGGGGGAAGGAATAATACATTATATGCACATTGTTGCAGATTAGTTGAATTTGGCTATTCATATGACCAAGTATGGATGATTACCAGTTTTCTAAATCGCCATCTATTTTTACCTCCATTAGATCAAAGAGAGTATCACTCTACAGTACAAAGTGCATTAAAACATAAACCAAGCGGTAAAGAATATGGATCTACTCCACCACCTAGGAATGCAACTGTTACACATACAGAAGAAAGACAGAAGAGATTTAATCTTACAGAAATGGGAAATGCAGAGCGACTTGTAGTAAAAAATGGTGAAAACTTACGTTACTGTATCGAATTTGAAGAATGGCTATTATGGAACGGAAAGACGTGGATTGATGATAAGAAGAAACAAATTGAGAGAGTTGCGATCAAAACGTTTAGAGAAATGTATATTGAAGCAGCAAACGAAGATGATGTGGATCGTCGAAACAAATTAACTAAATGGGCCCAATCAAGTGAAAAAAGTTCAGTTTTTCTAAATAGTATAAATCGTGCAGAAGCAATGCTACCAGTCACCCAAGCTGAGCTTAATACAGACATCTATAAAATAAATTGCTTAAACGGTGTTGTAGACCTTAAAACAGGGGAACTACTCTCGCATGACCGTAATTATATGATGACAAAAAATACACATATTGAATATCAACTTAATGCAAAGTGTCCAACATGGATTTCATTTTTAGAGAGCATTATGAAGGATGAAAAGGGAGCTATAAAACAAGATTTAATTGAATTTTTACAGAAAGCAATAGGCTATACATTAACTGGTGATACAAGTGAACAAGTAGCTTTCTTCTTATTTGGAACAGGTAGGAACGGGAAAAGTACATTTATCAATATTGTAAAAGAAATATTAGGTGATTATGGTAAGCAGACTAATTCAGACACCTTTACTTCAAAAATTAATGAAGGTGGAATTAATAACGATATTGCTCGGCTACATGGATCTCGTTTTGTGTCAGCGGTTGAATCAGAGGATGGTCAGAAGCTATCTGAATCATTAATTAAGCAGCTCACCGGTGGAGAACCAATTACAGCGCGCTTTTTACGAAAAGAGTTCTTTGAGTTCAATCCAGAATTCAAGATTTTCTTCACCACTAACCATAAACCTATTGTAAAAGGTGATGATGAAGGGATCTGGAGAAGAATTAGACTGATTCCCTTTACTTATACAGTGCCGAAAGAAGAAGTGGACAAGCAGCTTCCAGAGAAGTTAAGAGCAGAGCTTCCTGGTATTTTGAAGTGGGCTGTAGAAGGGTGTTTAAAGTGGCAAGATGAAGGACTTGGAGAGCCTGCTGATGTTAAAGCGGCAACTGATGAATATAAGGAAGAGATGGATCTACTTTCAAACTTTGTGGAAGATTGCTGCGTTGTAATGCCTGCTGCTAAGGTTCCAGTGAATGTGATTCACAAGGAATACTTGAAATGGGCAGATGAAAACGGAGACTATCCAATGAAACAGCGTGCTTTCAGCAATCGACTTCAAATGAAAGGCTTTAATAAAAAGAAAAGCACAGGTAATAAAACATACTTTTTCGGGATTGGTCTTGCTGGTGATATTAAGGATGAGTTACCTAATAGTTACTCAGTTACCCAAAGTGACCGTTTTTCTAGTAACCCCCCTATAGAGAAAAACTTTGAGCCTAATACTAGAAGTGGGTCACTTATGGTAACTATGGTAACTAAAAGTAACTCGAAGGTAATTGAAGAGGAAATATAATGATTAGTCAACTCCTTAATGAAATGTATCACTTAAATATTCAATTAAACATAAAAGATGAAAAAATAAGTCTGATTTATGAAGATGGTGTATTAACAAATGATCTTAAACAAAAAATTAAGTTCAATAAAAAATATTTAATGAAAAGACTAGTAGAAAATGAGATTGCTATAAAAAAAGGTTTTCAAATTTATAATCACGGAGATTTGTATGAATACAGGTATGGATTAGGGGCATTTATCTACATTGAACGAGACTTGGAAGGCAAATCCTCCGCATGGATAGCAAACTATGCTAAGAACGAAAACAAGCCTTATAAAGTCACAATGATCTCTTCCAATACTACTTTTGATGCAGCATTTAATAAAGCTGCTGGATTTATAGATTGGTTAAATAAGAAAAATGGAAGAAGGGTAGGGTGATTAGATGAATCATATAGCGTTGCTACTATTTGAAATAAAAGGAATTGTAGACTCTATAAGTGATATTCAAGAGTATGAAGAATCAATTCCTAGTTCACTAGTTGAAAGATTGCAAGAAAGAGTAAATGAAGCAGTTGGTAAATTGAAAGAGTCATAAATTGGAGGTTGCTATGGGGTATTTATCACAAGTTAAATCTAATGGTAAGCAATATATTTACTTAACAGAGTATATAGGCAACCAGAAGTATTCAACTAAGAAAGAACATCATGTGTATGCATTTGGAGAGGTTAGGATGGCTCTAATAAGAATGAGAAGATGGAGAAGAAAGTTTAGTTCGGAGTTTCCAGAAGAATTAAAAAGCTTAGGTTATAATGCGGACGATCTAAAGGTATGGATTGAGACGATTCAAACAGGCAAAACTTCGAATGGGAGAAAATTTGGAGTAACAATAAAAAAGCGTGCTGTATTTTAAAGATATAAATATATCTATATAACAACTATGCGAACCTAGTACTCAACATAAAAGTGAGAGAGCAAACTGTAATAAGGTTTGTTCTTTTTATTATATTTAAAATCCCTATTATCTTAAATTACTCAGGTAATCTCCATCTTTCCCTATGTATCCCAAAAACTATTTTGGGATATTTTTCTCTTTGAAAAGCTAGTATATTCGAACTAAGGAAGGTGAGTTCATTGGAAGAGGAGCAACCGACAACCGAGAGTACGACAGAACAAACAGACTCTACAAGTGAGAGTACAACTAGTTCTGATCCAATTCCCACAGAGGAAACACCACCGGTTGATGTGGTTATGGACCTTCAAAGAACACAAGAAACCATAATTATATCGAGTGAGGGGAAGGTTCACGTAATCCATGAAATAACTTTAGGGGATGTAATTACTTCTATATTGCTAGTTTGCATTTTGTTATTTCTTATGATGGATAGGTTTATAAGGAGGTTTTAACAATGTATGAGGTGCTAGAAGCTACACCGAAAGAAATAGCCGTCGTTTACATTGTTGTTATTTCAGCTTGTTTACTTATTTATCCAATTACACATCTTGTAATAAATGCAGTGAAAGGAATTAAAAGGTGAAGAACATGGAGATCGGTGGATTAGTTCTGGATGCTTTAAAAATTGTATTCGGTAACGTGGATGTGATGTTCATTATTCTTTCATTTTCTATAGGACTAGCACTTGCATTAACAACTCTTGCAATCTACCAATACATGAAGGAGTAGGGGGTCGGATAAGTGGATTCATTAAGTAACGTATTCGATTGGTCGTTCTTTTGGGGTGTTTATGGATTCATGCTAAAAATCGCCTCGCCTTTTGTGATGTTGATAGTCGCAATAATCGCAGTTGGTTTATTAATTGGTGGTATTATCTCAGCAATTAGACAAAGGAACGCTTAATTATGCCAGAGTATACAACGTTTTTAAATGATGCTCGAACGGCTCAATTTTGGTTATGGGTTAAATGGCTAATGTTTTTTGTCGCACCGGTCATAATGATTTTTATTGCCACTGATGTAGTGGGGATGACTCTTAAGATGATTCGAAAAATCGTTGGTTCCAGTGAGAAAAAACGAGATGATGATGACGATTACGATGTTTATCGGTACTAGGTTTTTACTAGCATAAAGCTAGAAACATACAAAAAAATAATAGGGGGATTTATAAATGACAACAACAACATCAACAGTAGACTTCACAGGAGTATCATTACCATTTTCACCAACAGATTTATTAAACAGTTCAGTAGGTCTTTTAGGAGTAGTTGGAGGATTCGTATTACTAGGTCTTGCAATCTATTTCGTACCAAAATTAATTTCAGTTATTCGTTCAGCTGCTGGAACTCGTGGCAAGTAATTTATAAAAAACTAAAACTTTAAAACAGGAGGAACACAATTATGTCAAATTTAGCATTAGGTGTAGCAATCGACTTTACAGGAGTATCATTACCATTTTCACCAACAGATTTATTAAACAGTTCAGTTGGTCTTTTAGGAGTAGTTGGAGGATTCGTATTACTAGGTCTTGCAATCTATTTCGTACCAAAACTAATTTCAGTTATTCGTGCAGCTGCCGGAACTCGTGGCAAGAACGCATAATTAATAAGGGAAAAGGGGTTAATACCCCTTTTTTTATCTATTAAAGTGAGTGACTTTTTAATATTTTAATAAAAAACTATTAAAGGATTGTTTTGATGAAAAAAGTATCTCTTTTTTTAATCATTTTTATGATTGTTTGGACAACTAGTGTTTCAGCAACTTCTGTCACTAGTGTTACTTATGATTCGGTGAACGATAGGATTCGACTTGAAGTAGCTAGTTCAGGTTATAACAAGTACAAAATTATTCAATATAACACAAGTGATCAATTAATTAGTACAAATACTTATGATAACACACAGGATGTTTTGTATATCCTATGCAATGGTAGAGCAGATTTTGAGTTCTATAGTTTGGATGGTTCGATAACTTCCACGGATTCAGCTACGTTTACGGGGATTAAAAGCGAGGCTTCTGCTTGTTTTCCTAGTGGAGACACTTCCGAATCCACTAGTGGTTGTATAGGTTGTGATGTGTTTAATTGTCCGGGTTGGGATGAATACATGAGTAAGGTTAATCAAATTATAGGAGCTATCCCACCACCACCAGATTGGAACGCTATTTCAGTAACTATGAGTGATGCGATTGTTCCGAGGTTGGTAAACGATATAGATAGCATGCTAGGTAGGGCGCCATCTACACCTAACGTTCCTTCTCAAATTTCAACACCTAGCAAACCGACAACTCCTTCTAATCCAGTAGCACCATCACAACCAGAGGTGATTGTTGATACACCAGAGGAACCAACGATGAATACCGTTCCGAATTTAAAAGAAAGTGGTTTTGATAAAACGAAAATTGAAAGTGAAGCACCCGTTATTGAATTTAGAGAGGATCCTACAGGAGGATTTGAAATTAATGATCCTTTAACTAGTTTGCCAGAACTACCGACAAATGATTTTCCAGTTCCAA
This sequence comes from Litchfieldia salsa, assembly GCF_900104555.1. Taxonomy (GTDB): domain Bacteria; phylum Bacillota; class Bacilli; order Bacillales; family Bacillaceae_L; genus Litchfieldia; species Litchfieldia salsa. The sequence goes on along the minus strand of NZ_FNJU01000007.1, from coordinate 129,557 downwards.
ATAGTACGGATGCCGGAGTTTGGGAAGAACACAAACCAATACCTCCGACACTTGAAACTCCATTACCTAAAGAAGTCGAAGAAGTTCCGGTTGTTGGTCCGAGTCCAACACCTTCGACAGAAACAATATCACCACCAACTCCAACAACTGAAACTACCACTACTCCAAGTATAGAACCTGTACAAGATACCTATTCACCACCAAGTCCAAGTGGTGGTGCTGACTGGAGTACAGGAGGGGGAGGATACAAGAATCATCCAGATGACCCAGATGGTTCAGGATAATAAAGGGTTTGATTATTTTAGGAAGGTGTTATATGAATCAAAAAAAGATTATCATTCTTTCGACTATTGCGATTATATTATTTGTCTTTGTATCACCATTAACAAATGCAAGTGCAGAATTACAGATTTCTGACTATGATGGCAACTTATTAATTGGTTCATCCTTTGGTAGTGTTACTAATGTGCCGAATCCCGAAAATACAATTGATAATGACTTATCAACTTATGCAAAATTTGATACTTGGGTTTCTGAGCCACAACAAATCCAGTATGTATTCGATAGCCCTGTAACAGTAAAAAGTTATCGTTTCAAAGCTGATGCGAAATTTTACGGTAATACTGAGATACTTTGGTTATTTGATGAGAATGGAAATAAATTAAAAACCATTCAGTATTTAGATGTTTCTGGAAATGAAGTTGTTTTTGATGTTCCAACAGAAAATGTTAAGTCGGCTATTCTTTACTTTCGAGCATATCAAACTACGGCTAATGCTTATGAATTAGGATTATTCGGCTTGGAGATACCTGATACGATTCCACCTTCTGAAATAACTGATTTATCTATAACTTCTACTACATCAAGCGTGGAGGCATCATACATTTTACCAAGCGATGAAGATTTTAGTCATTTGGAAATTTACCGAGATAACCAATTATTAAAGTCAGATTATACCTCTAACACTTTTCAAGATGTAAACCTAGAAGGAAGTAGAGAGTACACATATAAAATCATTTCGGTTGATGTAAATGGAAATAAATCTAAAGGTAAAGAAAGTAAGATAACAACAAAAACCCCTGAAACACCTAAATTAGAAGGTGATTCTATTACCAAAGATGAAGAAGGGGATTTTTTAATTAGTTGGGATAGTCCAACAACAGGAACTATCAGTTTATCAATCGGAGGTAAAGAATACGCAAATATCCCAGCTGAAACTGGTAGTTTTACCATACCGAAAGAAGATATGGAGTATACAACACTAGGATTTCCAGACGTGAAAATATTAGCCGTTTCGGATGATGGTTTAGCAAGTGAAGAACAATCACCAGAAGGTGTAAAGGAATTAAATAAAGTGCAAATAGGTTTTGGGGCAAAAGATGTACTAATAATTTCTATGAAACTTCTTGGTTTAGTTGCACCGATTTTACTTTTTAGCCTTGCTTTATGGTATCCAAAACCTCTAATGAACTTAGTAAAAAAAGCAACATCATTCTTTAAGAAAAGGAGTTACAAAGTATGAATAGTGAAATCACGTCAGCGATATTAGAAATAACTTTCTCTAGATTACTAGTTTTTATTGTTCCCTTTCTCTTTTTGTTAATGATCACTTTATTTTCTGAAGAAATGATTGATCTAATTTACAAGTCGGTAAAACGTAGGTAGTGAGTTTATGGGGATAATCACAGATGCTTTTGGAAAGCTTTTTAGTGTCATATGGTCAGTAATAAGTTGGATAGGGACAACCATATGGAATGGTATTAAATGGGTTGGGGACGTCATATGGGATGCTATCAAATGGATTGGTGGTGTCCTATGGGATGTTATCAAATGGATTGGTGATCTATTAGCAAAACTCTTTCAGAACCTAATAGATTTACTAATTAGTTTCTTTGAAGTCATTTATGCCTTAATAGATGGACTTTTGTATTTGCTATACAATATCGGTCTTATTGCAGTAAAGATCTTTTTAATATTCTTTGAAATGGCGAAATTACTGGTTTCACTAATTGTTGGACTCTTTAAAACACTAGCGAGTTTGAACTACACACAGAGAACGTCCTCGAATACTGGTTATTCGGAGATACTAGGAAATATATTTGAAGCAGCTCAACCACTTCAAATAAATGTTATAGCTTATATATTAATGTTCATTCTTTGGATAGGAACGGCAGTGGCAGCAATGAAACTTCTATCATCAGTACGAGTTGGAGGGGATTGATATTAAAGAATTAATAAGAAGTTGGATAGATTCTATATTCAGTCCTTTCCATAGTTTTTTAGATATGGCAATCGAAAATTTAAGGAATGTCAGCTTAACAATGGCGCAAGGTTTAGATGTAGGGAAATACTTATCAATATTCGGAGATATGCCCGGACCATGGCAACTAGTTGTTGTTTCAATATTAGGCTCTACATTCTTATTGGGTGCACTACTGATATTTAGATCACAATTAAGATTGTATTATGCAATGAAAGAGGGTGTTAAGTGGTGGTAGATGCAATGATTTATATGTATCTAGTCGGTTTTGGTTGTTCGTTAGGAATAGCGACAACATTCTTTATATCTCTTAAATTGTACAACCGGACAGGAAATAAGGAAATGAAACTAACTAAGAAGAGCAAGAGAGTAATAGGAGCATAAAGGAGCGAAAAGTATATGTTAAGAAAAAAATCTAAAGATGAGTTTTTCCCTGAAACGAATGATCTATTGATTGTTTTTGATGAAGATAAGAGAACGAGTGATATCAAACAAATTAGTGAATTTAAAGATGGTGAAGTGCTAGTAATAGGTCATTACAACGTACCATATGAAGATTGTGTAATCACAAACAGTGACGAGGGTAGAAACTTCTTCTATCGAGCACCTACACAATCAATTACAGAAACAAAAAGACTTGCAAAGCTAGAGCAAAGCATCATTTTAAGTCAAATAACAAGTTATAGAGAACCAGAAGATAAATCAAGTATAGATATGACTAAAATTTTGTTATTCGGCTTAGTATTTTTCGCCTTTATCATTCTAGGTATTTCTAGTTGCGGTAACTAATGTCGCTAGAGGCTTCTACAACGAAATTAACTTTAAATAGTAAGGTGGTATTTAACAGATGCAACAGAATAACGCTGAAAAATTACAAAATGTTATTAGTGATGATCTATTTCCTCAAATGCAACACATATCGGACGTTAAGCAAGTTTTAGAACAAATGAAAGGCAATGCACAAGAATTACAAGAGCCTCAAATTAAAGCGCTGATTCTTCTTGAATCCTTGGGAAAAAACAAGTACTTACATGGAGATACAAACCCATACAAACCTTTAATTGATTTTGTAAGAGAAGGGAAAGTTCTTGTTGCAGACCCTGAATATTACATCAAAACGATTGAGGCACTTATACCGAAACCACCTAAACCCGTCGTATTAGCAGAAAAAGAAAGAGGTAGAAGATAATGGCTCACCACTTTTTTATACAAGGTCCACTTGGTTCAGGGAAAACATTCTTGATGTCATTATTCGCTCACCATTGGCGAGAAAAAGTAAGGGCAAGGGGTGGAGAAATACAATTATTCTCGAACTATGGTTTATTAGATTCTTCACCAATGACACATTATACAGATTGGTACGACGTAGCAAAGGCACAAGGGAGTATATGTTGTTGGGATGAATCACAAATGGCTTTCAGTAATCGTAGATGGTCAACTTATGGAGCTGGAATTGCTACAGAAGTCATGATGTTTACAAGGAAAATGAAGAGTGTTCAAATCTATTGTTCTCCATCAATAAACAACGTCGATACAAGAATAAGACAAATAGTAGAAGTATTAGTTAATGTGAGGAAAATAGGCAATAAGGGGTTTTCAATTCACTTCACAGACTATCAAACAGGGGAATTCATGCACAAGCAATTTTTACCCATGTTTAAAGCGCAACAAGTATTTAAAAAGAACTTATATGACACATACGCAATGGTTCAAGGTTTCCCACTACCTAAAACAGAGCGAGAAGGTAGCGAGTTCTTTAATAAACTAGAAGAAATACACAACGAATACCGAGCGCCTAGAAAGAAGTTGATTGTATCATGATGAAACTTTCAGTTGTTCCAGATAATTTTAAAGATAGAGATCCACGAAATTTACTTTACCACTTTCCATCCATGCCCGTAGTTAAATACGCAAAAATCATGCAAGAGTATTGTTTTTTCAAACAATTAAAAGTAGCCGAAGAAATGGCTCATAAACTTGGCTTTATCCTAGTTCCTTTTGATTGCATGAATTGGCAGAGAAAAAAGAACTTCAGTTCAGATCGTAAAGTGAAAATAGGTAGGAATTCGTATTTCATGATGAAGCTGAACGAATTAACCAAGTCCGAAAATGCTAAATTACGTAGTTACGTTGATGAATTAAGAGAAAAGGCTATATAAGAAAGGGGAATGAAATTATGCACTTAGAACTAAACGCAATTGAAATAGGAGCGTTAACATATCACTTAAACATCATGAGAATCCCAGTGAAAAAAGGGTTCAAAAAAACATACGGTTCGAAAGAGGGCAAGGTTGTATTTGAACGTTATGACTCAGTAAGCGAAAAAGTAATTAACTTGCTAGCTGGTATAGATAAAGGGAAAGAAGAACTAGAATCAATCACTTATGAATTAGAGTTAGATGATGAGCAGGTGGACACTTTAAAAGCATTTTTGGATTGGTATTCAAAATCACTCCTGGAACAAACCGTAAACACAGGGGTTAAGATACCGGAATTAACCTTATTGGTAGATTTAACGGTGAAAATAAAAACAGTAGCAGCTTAATAGCTAGTTAGGAGATCGCAACCATGTATGATAAATCTTTATTTGTTTTAGGTAAGGTGATAGACGATTTAAGAGCAATCCCGGACTATAATGATCAGGTTCTAAAAGTAATTAGAAGTGAGTATGTCAAAAAGAATATTAACCTTCGTTGTTATGAACACCTTGTAAACCTCTTGACATGCTCTAATTTAAGAGCAAATGAAATGAAGAGAGATATAAACGATTATATCGACAGAAACTTCCAAAAGGGGGGAGTTTCGATATAAAAGTATGAGGAGAGATTAATCATGAATTAAATTAATATGAAGAATAAGTAATACTTTATTTTATAAGAAAAAGTTAGTGTACTTTTATTCTTAGGTAAAATGATACCAAGAACTTTTTGTCAACAATCTGAGATATAAGTATAAAGTTTAGATTTTTATAACAGTAATTTCTTGATATCATCATAGTTTATAGTAATCTTTTAATGAGAGGTGAACTTCTATGGTGAACAATATAGAATATAAGATGAGTGAGCAGTTATTTCTTGATGTTTGGAATAAATGGGATGCCCCAGAAGAATTATCTAATAGCGTTGATATAAGCAATTTCTTAAATGAATTAATTAAAGAAAGCGATGGATTAGTCATTCTTGACCATTTTTCTTATATTAATTTTGATTATATAGAATATATAAAACATCAAAATCAATATACCTTACTTTACTGGAAAGATTATGATGTTCTAAGGAAAAAGTTTGTAGATAAGTCTATATCTCAAGAAGAAATTGAAGAATGGTTGATTGATGGAAACGTTACTTATTTATATATGCTATTACATATAAATAAATTAAAATTTGTTAAAGTTAACAACAATCATTTGTGCATTTTGTTTTTATTACATTTAATCCCTAACAAAAAAGTAAAACATTTCTTAATGGGACCAAATGATGAATTGATACTTGAAGATGATAATAAGGAAGATTTATATAAGGAGTTTGATTTTATTGAAGGACCAAAGGAAGAGTATCGAAGACATTTATGCTTAGTGAATAATTTACCTTACTATACTTGTCTTATTCAACCGAAAGAATATAACTTAGATACAATTTATTCTCGTCGTATATTACTTAATGAAACTATTCAAGAAATAGAAAACAGAATGAAAAGAGTCCTTAATTCATTAAGTGGGATTGATGATTTTGAATATGATGAATTATATGCACAAGGAAATACTATTAGACGAATATTAGAATATTCTTTAAAGTTTTTTTGCTTGTATAAAGGAATTGAAATTAAGCTAGATGATAAGTATGGACACATTAGTTTAGGAGATTTAAAGAAAGAAATAAAGAGGGGCAATCTTGGATTTAACATCAAACCACAGTTGATAAATACAGCAAATGAAATGTCCCATGATTCTGGTGTTATTTTTAGTAAAGATGAAATAATTAATTTTTGGGAAGATGTGATGAAAGTATTAAAAAGTGTGGAATTGGAGATATTAAAGAATTAGTTCTTTGATAATACTACGTAAAAACATATCTATATATATAACAGTTAAAGTAGATTAATACAAAGTTGTTTTGACTCTGAAGTAATGTTCGATAATATATGAAAAAATAGATTAATTGTATAATCCAAAAAACTTTGTCAAAATCCTATATTTATATGTAGGATTTTTTTGTTGGTCAAAAAAAAACCATATAGCCATATGGATAAAGAATTTTTTAGATATTTTCTGCCAATATTGTTATTTTATTTCATTTTATATACTAATATATATGTTTTATTTACATTTTTCGACATTTTTCTTATAGGACTTCAACTAAAATAGGTACACTAGGGATTATCATAAAACAGGGAGTATGATGAGATGGATGAAGGAAAAGATGTAATTACATTCGATAATGGTGGAGCAGAAGCTATAAAGGGATTTAATTTTCAGAAAGCAAATTTAATATTACTAGCTATTAATAACTATAAAAAAAGCGAATTTAAACTATACATTGAAGCTGAAGATGACATTGTTGTTAAATATCAAAATTATAGAGCGATTATTCAAGTGAAAAAACAGAAACATACATTTAAATCAATTACTAAGCAAGAAAAAAGAGTAAAGAAAGATTCTGAAGGTATGAAGTTTACTGAAACCCTTCCTTCTATTTTAGAAAAAAACTTAAAATCAGGTACAGAGGAAGATGTTTTTAAAATCTTTGTAAAGGATATTGGTGGGACTGATAAAAAGGAATTAAATTTAAAAAAACCAGGTTCAATTTGTTCCGAACTTTATGAATTAAATCCTGAAGCGAAAAAAAAGATTATTAATGTTTTGCCAGAAGAATTGGTAAATAAAATTGAAAATTTTTACTTTTTTATATCACCTATACATGAAAATCTGAAAGAAGCTGAAAAATATCTAATAGGTTCCTTAAATGAAATTGGTGTATCAGTTGACGACAATAGGGGTAGAGCAATTCTTGCTGAGTTGTCATTAACAATAGACCAAAAAGCACAAGAGATAATTCATGACGAACTTCATAAGGAAATAAAATCAATGGATGGAGTCTACCTTTCAAAATTATTTGTTTCTAGTAAAGCATTAAATGAATTTGACAACATCTTAGACTCTTTAGAATACAATGCATTATTTAGAAAACTAGTGAAAAGTGAAAGACTAAAAATTGAGTTAAATAAAACAAGTTTAAAAGAGGATATGAAGAAAACTTTAATTGAGTATTTAGAACAAAATGTAAATCTTGAAAACGACTCAAATAAAAAAATTGTAGACTATCTAATAGATAGGTATAAAAAGGATGACTCAAATATAAGTTCTTTAGTGTCTGTCGCCATAGAAAGCATATGTGAGTTAGGGGATGAATTATAATGCTTATACATAATATCATTATATATGATTACATAAATCAAAGGATAAATAAATTTGATTTTGATTTTCATGTAAATATATTGGTAAGTGAAACAAACACGGTAGGGAAGTCGAGTTTGATTAAATCTATTTATCATTGTTTAGGTTATAATATTAAAATTTGGCCGAGTAATTGGAATGTTAATAATATGATCTTTCAAATGGAAGTATCCCAAGATGATAGAAAGCATCTAATCACTCGTCATAAGAATTTATTTTACATTGATAACAGAAAAGAAATACTTACTGAAAAAGAGTTTGCTTTATGGCTTCAAGGTTTATTATCAATTTATATTAAACTAAAAGATAAAAAAAACAAAAATTTATCTGATGTTTATGCTAGCGAAATTCTTCTTCCTTTTTATGTGGACCAAGATAAATCATGGAATGGATTTGTGTATTCTAAATCATCGGATTCCTTTGGAAGATACACCAATACTGTAAAAAGTATATTTGATTTTTACTTTGAAATTGCTAACAAAAAATTGATTGATCTTGAGATTGAAAAAAGCAACTATGAAATGGAACTAGGCAATACTATAAAGAAAGTAGAAGCACTTATTCTTTTAGAGGGTGAACATTCAGAATTATCATTGCCAGTAAATATTGATAATTATATTGATAAAATTAAACAAATAGATGACTTACATATTAACAATTATTTAAGGAAGATCAATTCATTAAATAGGAATGTTTCTGAAATAGATAATAGTATAATTGAGATTGAAACAAAAATTAATCTGCTGGATAGAGAAATTTCAGAATTAAATAAGCTTAAAACAAACTATAATAAAAAATTTAACGAGATTAAGCATACATGTATTCACTGCAATTCTAAATTAACTCAGGAACAGTCCCTTACGAGACTCAAAATAAGAAATAATAATTATGAAATATTAGAGCAAATAGATAAAAGTAAACAATTAAAATATGAATATGAAGATGAAAGAAAAGAAATACAAATTGAAAAGGAAAAACTTCTAAAAAAGGTTTCAGAAATTGAAAAAATAATAGAAAATAATAAAGAATACCAAGAGTTGGATTCTTATATAGAAGATAGAGTTAATCAAGGAATAACTAATAACTTTTTTACAATTGAACAAAAACTCTTAAATGAAGAGAAAGAAAAAGTTAGTTCAATCAGAGTAGTAAAAAAAGAAATATCAAAAGAAAGAAAACTTGGAACTCAAAAAAGATCTGAAATCAAGAAGAAATATGAAGATTTGATAAATGAATATGAAAGACATTTTAAAGGTCTCAAGTTAGATGATAGTGGTTTTTATAGTTTTAAAGAGGTTACTGGTAGTGGCATTGATGCAAATAAAAAAATGTTAGCTTTATACACTATATATGCGAATTTAATAAGTGAATATTCAAGTGTGAGGGTACCTTTTGCAATGGATTCTTTCATAAAAAATGAAACTGCTACTGAATTGAAAGAACAGATGTTTAGCTTTTTATCTAATTACTACTTGTCAATCAATGGCCAGATCTTTTTTTCAATAATAAGTGAAAATCTTAAATACTTGGACCAAAATTGTGATTATAATTTCATCAATTTAGAGAAACCAATCTTGGCAAAAATAAATGAGGATAATAAAGCTTTAGTTGAAGCGTTTGAAATAATAAATATCTAATACGAACTTTGAAATCATTCAAACAGCATTTCGTATAATTGTATGTTCAATTAATTAATATCATTATCTGTAGTACTTCCAAATTGGTGTGCTGTTTAAAAAACTCTATTAGATTAATAACTTGGTTAGACTTTCTAAACTTTGTTGTCGACACTTAAAAGAACACGAAAAGCAAGAGGACTCCCCCTATATGGGAGTCCTTGAGAATATGAAATGAATTTTGGTTGAAGGAGACTTTTACTAAAAAGAGGGGGGATAAAAAGATGTTATGGAAGTACCTACTAAAACATAAGATTACTTGATTTAGAAAAGAATATATTAATAATTCTTGCTTTAATTCTCGGTTTTGAAATTAATCTTAAAGTATAAACTCAACAATCATTTCCGCAAAAACTCGATATTAATGAGTTTGTAGCTGTGTATATGATGGTTAGTTAAACCAATACAACCGCCACTCGACTCTAATGTCTGCGTATAAAAACATTTCAGATGAGAAGTTCCGTTATTATATCCTCAAGCAAAAAGCCGATGTGTTCCATTCGATGAAAAGTTTCTTTAAGAAAGATGAAGAGAATAAGAAGTATGCGTAAATTACGCCGGCCTTTGCCTAGTTTGACTATAATAGAAGGTTACCCTAGCTAAGGCTAGGGTTCTAGAATTATACAGTTTGGTTATAAAACTCTTCCTTATGTTGGATATATTTTGGTCTCCAACCAAAATAGTAGCATACGGAGGATTTTTTTTTATTTTGTACATAGCTTTCCAGTTCCTTAGAAAGAACCTTAAATTAACGTGTTTTTAAATATTTTTCTTATTATAGAAACGATACTGCTGATAAAAATTTGTTTGTATTTTTTAATTATTAATAATAAAATGTCATGTTATAATATCTTTCAACATAACCTGTAACCTTCAAAAACACCAATGGGAAGTATTTGGATTTTTGCTGTATTCATATAGGAAAAATACAGGATGAAGAACGGAGGGGGAATTAGGTTGATCAGAATTGCTATTGTAGAAGATGATGAGAAGGAAGCAAGTATACTAGAAAAATTTATAAATCAATATGGAGAAACAAGTAAGGTATCATTTCATATAGAATTGATTAAGGATGCAATTCATCTGTTGGATCATTATAACCCTGTGTATGACATTATCTTTATGGATATCGAGATGCCTCATTTAAATGGAATGGAGGCCGCTGTAAGGTTAAGGGAACTAGATAATGTAGTGACTTTGATTTTTGTAACGAATATGGCTAAGTATGCGGTAAAAGGCTATGAAGTAGATGCCCTTGATTTTATTGTGAAACCTGTTAGATATTCAACATTTTCTATGAAGTTTAAGAAAGCGCTAGCAAAGATATCATCCAATAAAGATATTAATATTGTGGTCTCAAGAAAAGGGGGCATCGTCTGTTTAACTTCCAGGCAGATGATTTATATTGAAGTAGTGGGACATAGACTCATTTATCATCTAAGTGATCATACAGTGGAAGGTTTTGGCTCGTTATCTGATTTGGAAAAGCAATTACAAACATGTAACTTTTTGAGATGTAATTCCTGTTATCTAATTAATCCTCAATATATTTCGCATGTTCAAGGTTATACAGTGACCATGACGAATGGGGATGAATTACAAATCAGCCGTCCGAGAAAGAAGCAGTTTATGGCACAGTTAGCAGATCTACTTGGAGAAGGGAAAGACATGAAACTATGAAAATACTGGAAAGTCTCTATGAATTTCGTTTTATCATAGAATTATTTATGCTGAGTTTTTTATTTACTACTTCTTTTCAAAGAAGGAAACATTTTGCTTGGAGGTACCTTCTTCTTATATTCTTATGTCTGGGTATGGTGGCTATATTTTTGTATATGAGAGAAGACTATCTGATGTTTAGCGTACCATTGACCATAACTCGCTACATCGTATTATTTTTTGCAGTGATGGCAGGTATCATGTTTTGTTACAATGTACGAGTTCTTACTAGTATTTTTTGTGTGACAGCTGTTTACGCTATTCAGCATTTAATCTATGATTTCCACCAAATTGTTATGGCAATCTTTGATCTAAGACAATATAGTCTCCAAAATAATACCAGTTATATCTTATATGTTATATCTTATTTTTTAATAGTAAGTATTTTGTATGTATTGATTTATTATTTCTATATTAAGAAATTTATAAAGCCTGAAGAAAAGCACTTTCAAAATAGGATTGTATTAGTATTGTGTATTTTTGTGAACTTATATGCTACAGTATTTTCCATTATATTTCGAATTACTCAGGAGAACGCTCAATTTGAAATTTTTCTAATTTGTGTGCTTCTTGATATTATGTGTTGCCTTTTTACAATGTACCTATTGTTTTACATTTTCAATACCAGTGTATTACAGGATGAATTAAACATCATTAAATCAATTTTAAAAAAGGACAAAGACCAATTTAAAGTTTCACAGGCAAATATTGAGTTGATTAATATAAAATGTCATGATTTAAAGCACCAATTGACTCATTTATCGAGCAAAATAAACAAGTCTGAATTAGAGGAATTAAATAAAGTGATATCCATCTATGATATCCCTATGACTGGAAATCCGGTACTAGATGTAGTGATTGCTGAGAAAAAATTGCAATGTGAGCGGGAAGAAATTGAATTTACATGTATGGTTGATGGTGAAAAGTTAGGTTTTATGAAAGAAACAGATATCTATTCGCTATTCGGAAATGCATTGGATAATGCGATTAATTCAGTAAGGAAAATTAATGAAAAAGATCAACGTGTCGTTAGTTTAATTATTAAGGATACCATGGGACTTATTTCGATTCACTTTGAAAATTACTTTCAAGGAGAGCTACTCTTTGAAAATGGACTTCCTGTTACAACAAACAAAGATAAGGACTATCATGGATTCGGTATGAAGAGTATGAAATATCTAGTAGAAAAGTACGGAGGAGAGCTGTCAATAAAGATAGATGAAAATGTATTTAATGTTAATATTGTTTTTCAAAGTCAATAAAATTTCAGTTTAGGTAATGAAAATTACAGTTTAGGAAAGATGTATTGTTTACTAAAATGTAACCACTTACAATTGGATTAGTTCTCCACGAATGGAGGCTAATCCTTTTTGGGTTTAATCCGCGGAAATCCATTATAAGGGGTGTTAGTGAGAAGTAGAATGAAATTGGAAACGCATACTTGAGTTTGGATTTTGGTATATTTATTTGTTATACAAACTTGCATTAGAATAACAAAATATTAAAAGCAATATTCTAGCTAGCTTTTTAAGCTTAGCACTTGAGGAGGATGAAGATGTTTAAACGATCCAAAGTGTGGCGTGGTTTGGCTTTAGTGTTTGTTCTGATTTTTGCAATATCCGCCGTAACAGGGATGACGTTGGAAACGTACCGTTCGGCAGTTGATGCATTTTTTGGAACTACCAGCAGTAAAACTGTAACAGAAGAAGTTGAAAATGAAGAAGACACATGGACCTACAAGTCGAAGTTTAAAACGGCCGAAGAGGCCTTTGAAGGGTTGAAGGAGTTTGCGATCAAAGAATCCCAGGAAACAGTTGCTCTTTTGAAAAACGAGAGTAGTGCGCTTCCGATAGCTGGTTCCTCAAAAGTCACCCTATTTGGTGTCCGTAGTTATGCCCCGGTTTACGGAAGTAATGGGGGAAGCATTACTGACGGATACGCAACAGTAGAGATATTTGATGCATTTGCAGAAAGAGGATTTGAGCTCAATCCTTCTATGCTTGCTACCTATGAATCATATTTTAAAGATAAGGAATGGACCACACCGCGTTATGGCAGTGGTATTATCCCGGAATATGCGGAAATAACTGCTTACAATGATCCTCGCGAGCTGTCTCTGGATGAACTTCGGGATCTGAATCCTAACTTTGACCAGGACTACGCCGCATATAACGATGCAGCAATCGTTGTGGTGGGCCGCCCTGGCGGAGAAAATGGCGACGGTTACTATCCCGGCGAGGCAGGTCTTGCCGATGGGGTAACTACCGTGACTGGCAACATTCTCAGTATAAGTGATGAAGAAATGGAAATTATCGAAGAGGCCAAGGCGAACTTTGATAAAGTCATTGTGCTTGTTAACTCTGTCAACCAGATGGAAATCGCAAACCTGGAGAATGATCCCGAAATCGATGCAATAGTCTGGATTGGCTTCCCAGGAGCATATGGTTTCTACGGTGTTGCCGATGTGCTTAATGGTACCGTTTCTCCATCTGCTTATCTTGGTGACATTTATGCAAAGAATACTGCATTGGCACCTTCCATGAAGAACTATGGAAATATTCCATGGAAAAATGCATCTGATTTTCCTGCAGAGGCTAACGTAAACTCGTACTTGATTCAGGCAGAGGGAATTTATACAGGTTATCGCTATTATGAAACCCGTTATGCAGATATTGTACTTGGTAATGGTGGAACAAAAGCATCTGCGGGGACTTATGCCAATGATGATGGTACCGTTGCAATTGAGGATGGTACTTGGAACTATGAAAATGAGGTAGTCTACCCGTTTGGTTATGGTCTGTCCTATACCACTTTCGAACAGACCCTTAACGAAGTGAGCATCCTTGGTACCAAGGAAACAGCTTCAGTTACAGTGACTACGACTAATACAGGTGAGGTCGCAGGAAAGTCTGTTGTTCAAGTTTATGCACAGGTTCCATATACGGATTATGATAAGCAGTATCATATTGAAAAATCAGCCGTTCAGCTTATGGACTTTGAAAAAACAAAAACACTGGAGCCTGGGGAATCAGAGACCATCACAATGGAAATAGATCTTGGAAATCTTGCAAGCTATGATTCTGAAAACGCAAAAACCTTTATCGTTGATCCAGGTGATTATTACTTTTCCATTGGTAGTAATGTTCATAATGCGCTCAACAATATTTTAGCCGCTCAGGGAAAAACAACGGCTGACGGTATGACGGTAGAAGGAAATTCCGGCAAGACTTATAAATGGACATGGGAAGGTGATGTAGATGACAGGACCTTCTCTGTGAGTGAGGCTGGAGTAGAAATCACAAACGCCCTTTCTGAAGGGGATTATTCGATGGACATTAACTCGTTCCTTCCTGATACAGCAACTTACCTGTCAAGAAGCGATTGGGATGGTACGTTCCCGAAAACCTATTCTGGGTTGGAAGCAAACGAGAAACTGTCAAAGTTGCTTGGAAATGACTTCATTCCTCTTAGCACTGATGACGACGTATCTGATTTGACTTTTGGGGACACTACCAGCGACTTGACTCTTAATGATTTGAAAGGTGCGGATTTTGAGGATCCTCGCTGGGATGAGCTAGTCGACCAGGTATCTGTGGATGAATTCTTGGGCTTTGCACAAGATGCTTTCCATAATATCGCAGCAATCCCATCGGTCGGTTTGCCACAGTATGCAGCAGACGATGGCCCTGGTGGCTCTGACTCTCACTATCTACCAGAAGGGACCTATCAGGGTGAGCCATACCCTAATGCGAAAGATTATGAATCCGGTACAAGAGTTGCTCCTTCTCCAACGAATTTAGCGTACAGTTGGAATAAAGAGCTTGCCTATGAAAATGGTGAGATTATTTTGGGTGAAAGTACTCTTATGTTCAACCTGCCGATCATGATTGGTCCGGGCATGAACATTAAACGTCATGCCTATAACAGCCGAGGCGTGGAGTATTATTCAGAGGATCCAATTCTCTCCGGTTATATCGGTAGCGCAGTTGTACAGGGTGCGCAGTCGAAAGGAACGCTTGTGAATATAAAACATGCGGCTTTCAATGACCAAGAGATTAACCGCTCAGGAATTTCAGTGTTTATGACAGAGCAGAAGGCCAGAGAGCTTGAGCTTCGTAACCTTAAGCAAGCTTTTGTAGCAAAAGGAAAGCCGGCATCCTTTGTTGTCGATGAGTCTAAAGATGAAACGTACACTACCGGTGCCCTTGGGGTAATGACCTCCTATAACCGCATTGGCGCAGTCGCCCCAAGCGCAAACAGAGGTGTCATGGTGCAAATTATGCGAGGCGAATGGGACTTTAATGGATATAGTGTAACGGACTTTACTGGAGTTACTCTTAAAGCGGCACCTAAAGAATCGATTCTGGCTGGAACGACTGCTTTCTGCGGCTTTGGCGAAGCTACGGTCAACTACTGGAATGCTGAGAGCCTAAGCGGTGACAGGGATATGCTTGAAGCAATTAAGCAGAACACCCATTATCTTCTATATTCTCTTGCGAATAGCGCTGCCATGAATGGGGTTAATGCTACTACGCGTACTGAGGATGTCATGACTTGGTGGAGAATGCTTTACACTGTGTTAATTGGTGTATCTGCTGCAGGAACAGCGGGCAGTATTGCAGGCTATACAGTTTCGCAATATCGGAGAAAAAAAGAGATGAATGTGGGGGAGGTAAAATGATGAAAAGTTTAACAAAATCTGGCTGGATCATTTGCATTGCAATGAGCACAGCCCTTGCAGGAATGATTTTGTATATCGTTACTTCTACCACAGGCTATCTTGCTGGTACTACGGTAGATCCGTTACCAATCATTTTCACGGTTGTTGCGATTCTTCTGGCTAGTACGCTTGTTGTAGCAACAAATAGGTTGAATCCTCTTCTAATCGACCTGTTTGTATTTACTTCCGCGGTGCTTATCATCGCAAGCTTTGCACTATTTGTACTTGGAAGGACCAGTCTGGCTGCAGATGTATACTTTATCCCGGTAAACTATCCGAAGGAAGAAGAGGTTGCTCTTAACATATCGATTGTTGGCTTGGTGAGTTATTTTATTTCTATCATTACAATGATAATTGTTGGATTTTCTGACAAAATTAGAAAAGACTATTCGAGTAATAATACCAAATATAAACAAAAGAATATGCCAAGCTGAAAATAATACCTATCTCAGGCATTATAGTAAGAATAAGCTAATTAGATTGATTAATTAGCTTATTCTACCTTTCTGCCATAGGCTATTCAACAGTTCAAATTTACTTAGAAGATATCTCCGTTTAAAGGTAGTGAAACTATGAAAATACTATGGAATAATGATTGGTTTTTTTCTAGGATTGGTGAGAATAATGAAAAACAAATAACATTGCCACATGATGCTATGATTCTAGAGAATCGATCTCTGGATAGTCTTGGTGGTAAAAATACTGGATGGTATGAGGGCTATGATTATCTGTATACCAAGAAGTTTTTTGCACCATCAGAATTCGAAGGAAAGAAACTTATTATCGAGTTTGAGGGTGTATACCATAATGCAGAAGTCTATCTAAACGAAGAAAAGATTGCCTTCAGACCATATGGTTATACAAATTTTTATGTAGATATCAGTAAAAAACTCAAAATTAATGAAGAAAATGAAGTGAAAGTTGTTGCACGTAATGCTGATCAGCCGAACAGTCGCTGGTATTCTGGATCGGGGATATACCGCCCCGTACAGCTATATGTTCTTCCAGAAGAGCATATCGTACTAAATGGTATTAAAATTAGCACTTTAAATTATCAAACTAGGACTATAGAAGTGGCAGTAGAGACCAGTACACTTGGTATGATAGATATAGAGATTTTAGATGGAGAAACAACTCTTGACAAAGCTAATTTACAAACTGATGGGAAAGTGGTTTGGACACAAGATTTACCAGATGCCAAACTATGGAATACAGAAACACCTTATCTGTATACATGTAAAGTGAAGTTTGGTGAGCATGTTGAAGAAGTTGTCTTTGGTATACGACAAATAGAATGTACTAGAGAAAACAGCTTCTGTATTAATGGTGAAAGAGTTATTTTACGTGGAAGTTGTGTGCATCATGACAATGGAATTCTAGGTGCTCGTGCCTATGATTTTGCAGAGGAACGGAAAGTTAGAATTATGAAGGAAGCAGGCTATAATGCAATTCGTTCTGCTCATAATCCTTGTTCAAAAGCAATGTTAGATGCTTGTGATCGATTGGGAATGTTAGTTGTGGATGAATATGTGGACTGTTGGTATATTCATAAAACGAAAAATGATTACGCACTTTATTGTATGGATTGGTGGAGGCAGGACTTGAAAGATATGGTGGATAAAGATTTTAATCATCCTTCTGTGATCATGTATTCTACAGGGAACGAAGTGTCTGAAACCGCGGAAGAACGTGGAATTAAGTTTACAGGTCAGATGACGGAATACCTCCATCAGTTGGATGATACGAGGCCTGTAACGTGTGGAGTCAACATTTTCTTTAACTATTTAAGTTCTCTAGGTTTTGGCGTATATACTGACAAAAAAGCAGAAAAAGCAGTGTCAAAAGGAAAACAAGAAGCAGTCGGTAGCGAATTCTTTAATAATCTTGCAGGTATTTTAGGAGACCGGACGATGAAACTAGGTGCTTCATTGCATGGCTGTGATGTGAAGACGAGAGATGCTTTCGCAAATATGGATGTAGCTGGCTATAATTATGGTATTTACCGTTATAAAAAAGATTTAAAGAAATATCCAGAGAGAATCATTGTTGGCAGCGAAACATTTTGTAATGACGCGTATCGATTCTATGAATTTGCAAAACAAAACACGGGCTTAATCGGGGACTTTGTGTGGGCTGGTATGGATTACTTAGGAGAAGTTGGTGTAGGAGCATGGGAATACCGGGATTATGCACCTGATTTTACTCATCAAGTCGGCTGGGTAAGCGCAGGGAGCGGCAGGGTTGATTTAATAGGCAATGAATTAGGAGAAGCCAAATATACTAAGGTCGCTTTTGAAATTGACAAGATTCATATTGCTGTTGTACCAGTCAATAATGCATTCAAACCTCATTCACCTTCAGCCTGGAAAATGACAAATGCAATGGATAGCTGGTCTTGGGATGACTGTGATGGACAAATGACGAAGGTAGAAGTTTACGCCAGAGCTTACAGGGTTGCATTGTATGTGAATTCTAAAAAAGTCGGGGAAAAGAAATTAAGAAATGATTGTAAAGCTATTTTTAAGACGAAGTATTACAGAGGTCAGGTTGTCGCAATTGCTTATGATGAACAAGGAAAAGAGATTGCGAGAACGTTATTGGAATCTGCAGGTGAAGAAACAAAGCTTACTGTATTACCAGAAGATGAAAAGCTAGGGATGGATGATCTTTGCTATATTCGCTTGAAATATACGGATCATACTGGTACAAAAAAACCTTTAGCAAGAGGTGATATTAAGGTAAGTATTAAGGGTGGCGAACTTCTTGCCCTAGGGAATGCATGTCCATATAATGCTAGGGGATATAACATGGATGTCACCGACACTTATTATGGGGAAGCACTTGCGGTAGTCAAGCCTAAAGGAGTTGGAAAGATTGAAATTTTCGCAGAAAGCCAATATGGGAACGCACAGTCCAGTGTCATGGTTATTTCAAAATGATTAAGAAAAGAGGTTCCTTGGACGCTTTCATAGGAAAGGAAATCAGAATGAATAAAGATGATACAAAAGGTGTAGGGAAAATCTTGAGTATATGGGATAGGTTCCGTGAAAAACATCCTGGTAAGGCAGAGTTTTTTGTATTCCTCATGTTGAGTAATGGTATTACAGTCATTCAATTAATGCTCATGCCGATACTGAAGTCCCTGCTTGAACAGACTAATCTTGTAAACATAATGTTTCAATTAGGTCAGGTTGGAAGCAATTTTGATGGAAGTCCCTATTATATTTTCAATTACCCTGCAGGAAGTTTGGGAAGCGGGGGCGGAGGTGGACTGGCATATTTTCTTGCGGTACAGATAACCCTTGCCATTGCTCAGGTTATTAACTTCTTTGCACAGCGAAATATTACCTTTAAATCCACAGGGAATATATGGCGTGCAGCAGGTTGGTATGTAATAGCATATATTCTAATTACAGTAGGAGCCGCTGTACTTCAAGGGTTTTATAAAGCTCCAATATATGAACTATTCATTAACACTTGGGGGATGGGGAAAACTGGAGAAACATTAGCTGATATCATTTCAATGCTCATTTATTGTGCAGTTTCTTTCTGGGTGTATTACCCTATTTTGAAAATCATATTTAAACAGAAATAGTATAGACTCATAAATTTCCAAGAAGTGTTAGATATGTCATAATCCATATAATAAAATACGACCTTTTGCTATTCAGATTTTATGATTAATTTTATGTTCTTAAACTATGAAAAAGACCGGGCCTATGCTCGGTTTTTTTGTGTAAATGGAAAAAAGAGATAATCTAATGAAAGAAATGCCCTTATTCTTGAAGAGTTCGTAGTAAAAAGAACTAGATCTATTCATAAATAATAGATAATTTTAAAGAAATGGTTTCAGGTTATAATCAGGTTATAATTACGAATAATCTAGTAGAGCTTAACAAACAAAAAAGTGAACTTAAAAATCCCTTAATTAAGGGGGCTTTTTAGGGTTATCGGAGGATCAATTGAAGTTTAAAAAAGGTGGGGAATATGCGAATTGCTTATAGTGTAATAAGAGAAATTCACAATAAAAACTTTCTTCCGCAGGGTAAGGATTATGGATTAAACCCCTACGAATTTGTAAGATTAGTTAGGCATCTTGAAGAGCTAGGATATATTGAAAGGGTTTTAATCATAGATGATGAAGTTCGTTTGGGACCTGCCCGTATAACAGAAAAAGGGAGAGAACTAATAAAAACGCATACTAAATATGAAGAAGATTACCCTTTTAAGAGAGAGAATCTAAAAAAATGGATCGCAGCAGTGGAAAAAGAGCAATACTCTAATGGGGCAGAAGAAGGTTAAAAAAGAGGTTATGCCGGGAGAGAAACCTACCGTAATCCATACATATTCAACGTTAGAATGAGACAAGAATAAATAATGGCAAGATCATTTCTAATCATTATGGTTTGGAATTTTTAATTTGTTTCTATACTCAATCGGCGTCAACCCCGTAACTTTTTTAAAAACGGTATGAAAATAATTTTGAGAAGAAAAACCAAGCTGTGTAGAAATCTGAATAATCGGCATTTCTGTAATTTCAAGTAAACGGATAGACTCCTTTATTTTCATTTCATTAATAAATTCAGTAACAGTTTTACCAGTCTCCTGTTTAAAATGCCGACAAATATAAGAATAATTCATGTTTAAATGATTAGATATACTCTTTCCTGTAATCTTTTCATAAAGATGTGCTTGTACATATTTATAAATTTTATTTACTAGTAGTGAGTCGGACAACAGTGTGCGACTTCGAGCGGTTCTCTGTGTATAGTCTATAAACATTTGCTTTAAAAAGTTGGTGATTTCGGAGGTATGATCAAACTTTTCAATTTGTGTGAGGTAGTGAGTGGATACAGTCATAGCGGTGTCATAATCTAGGCCACCTTTTACAGCTGCTCTCGAAGCAAGCCCTGTAGCAAATATAAAGATGTTTTTCAGAGAGCGGACAGCGTCTGATGCAATTAAAGGAACTTCACCACTATCAGAATTAAAAAACTTCAAAACATCCTCTAATGCTATTAAATTACCATATTCAATATTAGAAAGAATCTGTTTTTCTATAAAATCGTTAAAATGATCAATAAAGCCTGGTTCGACGGTAATTGATTTCATAATTGAAGGTTTTATTTGAGATTCAATCTGAACAACATCATGTTCAGTTACCCCATTTAATAGATAATCCAATAAGCACAATATACCTTTAAATTGTTTAATCTCACAACGAGGTATAGTGTTTAGCCAGAGCAATAATTCATCTGTTCTTTTTGCTGGCTGCTGTAGATTTGCGAGAATACTCTGTGCTTGTTTTCGTGTATATTCTCTAGAAGTAGCAGGGCCAACAATGACATACATAGATGAATTGTGAAATCGAACAAGACCACAGTAACTATTTTCCGATGACACCACATAGCATACACTATGAGACGTGTTTAGGGCATTGTCCATGATTCTGTGGGAGGGATTTGGCTGAAAACCATCAGAACCATAACTATGTATATGTTTTGGGCCATCGAAAATTTGTAATGGTAATTTAATAGCTTCATAAATCTTGTGTAAAACTGCATGTTTCATTACTTGCACCATCCTTAAGACAAAGAGCTGTCGCTTTTGTCCAAACTTATATCAATATTTTATAACAAAAACAAATATTTTATAATACATGTTATCTGAATTATGTGAAAATAAAGTATCAAATTACTGGAGGTTAGATATGGTACAAGAAAACAATGTAACCGTTAACATTTTGCGAGAACCGGAGTTTCAAAAACCGTACATCGATATAGATGAATGGAGAGCGGGTTCAGTACGCTATCATTATATTCATGGTGGATTTAAGGGTACTGAGGTTAGATTCTCTCTATACTTTCCTGAAAAAGAAGATTATCAAGGAAGATTTTTTCATTTTGTAGCACCGATTCAAGGGAATGAGGATGCTTCACAGCAATTAAAAGGAATTGAAGATAAAATTCGTTTTGCAATTACTAATGGCGCTTATTTTGTTGAATCTAATATGGGAGGATCTGATGCAACCGGTGACACCCTTTATCGTAGTAGTGCAGCTGTTGCAGAGTATTCACGTGTAATCGCTGCAAACTTATATGATCATCATCGTCCATATGGATATATCTATGGGGGGAGTGGGGGTGGCTTTAAGACAATGAGCTGCTTTGAAAGCACAAAAGCTTGGGATGGTGCAGTGCCATATGTAATTGGATCACAGATGGCGATACCAAGTGTTTTCACGGTTCGTGCTCATGCATTGCGTGTTCTTAGAAACAAACTTTCGATGATTGCTGATGCAATTGAGCCAGGTGGTAGTGGTAATATCTACGCTGGTCTCAATAAGGAAGAGAGAGAGGCACTTGAAGAAGTAACGAAAATGGGATTTCCGAAAAGAGCATGGTTTTTACGAGAAAATGTAGGTCTAGGTGCACTGCCGATTTTTGTTCCTATGATGGAGCAAATTGACCCTCAATACTTCGAAGACTTTTGGACGAAGCCTGGTTATCTCGGAGCAGACTCTAATGGTTCAGCTGTACGAGATCGAATTCAACATAAAACAGTCATTACTGAAGCCCACTTAATAAACGATGAAATAGGGAAAAGTGAAGAAAAAACGGGCGTTGATGATGCATGGAAAAGACTACAAGCAATCGATATCACAAAGTTCCAGCCATGGATGAAATTAGAAACTGTACCCGTGGGAGATGTGTACTTAACAGGTGCCAATATCATGATCCTAAGTGGTGATGCAGCAGGCGCTAAGTTACCTCTAGACAAATTAGAAGGGGATAAAGCATTTGTTGGTGTTGGCTTTAAAATGGAGAATATGATTGAAATTCTTGAAAAGGTAAAACCAGGCGACGAAATCATGTTGGATAACTCAAATTTTATTGCGATTCAAACCTATCACCGCCACCAGGTTCCATCATCTGATTATGCGGTCTGGGATCAGTTCCGAAACGAAGCGGGGGAACCATTGTATCCACAGCGACCGTTTCTACTTGGACCCATGATTACCCGTGGAGGGGCTGGTTCCTTACAAAGCGGTCGTTTCGATGGAAAAATGATCGTGGTTGCCACCCTGCTAGACCATGATGCATATCCATGGCAGCCTGATTGGTACCGTAAAAAGGTAAAGGAAAACTTTGGGGGGGAAGAGACCGAGAATTTCAGACTTTGGTACATTGATCATGCCCCACATGGCGACTTTGAAAAAACAGACGATGAGTTGCATCTGGTTGGTTACCTTGGGGCTCTTCATCAGGCACTACTTGATCTTAATGATTGGGTCGAGCGTGATGTAGCTCCTCTTGAAAGCACTAAATATGAGGTTGAGGATGGACAAATTTCCTTACCAGTAAGTGCAAATGAGCGAAAAGGGATTCAACCTACCGTTAATTTAAAAGTTAACGGGGAAGAGAGGATAGTCGTTGATACCGGTGAGCAAGTACAATTTACAGCAGAAGTGGAAGTACCGATAAATGCTGGTCAGTTAACTAAGGTAGAATGGAATTTTGAGGGAGAAACCGAAGTGTTTAGTCAAGGTGAGTTTACCACCATTGATAATCGTGTTGCCTTTGTAAAAGCAGAGCATATTTTTACTCATACTGGGACATTTTTCCCAGTATTGCGTGCCCAATTAAACCGTAAAGGAGATGTGAATGATAGTTTCACCCAGGTTCAAAACATTGGACGTGTACGTGTAGTTGTTAAATAAAGTAAAAGGCATTTGATACATTGTATCGAATGCCTTTTATACCTACTAATAAGCTTACGTATCTAATAAATGATGTTTTTCTCGATAAATCTTTGGGGTAACACCAGTCACTTTTTTGAAAACCTTCGTAAAATAGCTTTGGTCGTTAAAGCTTAATAATGTACATATTTCAGATATTGGTGTTTTAGTATAAGCGAGAAGCTTCTTGGCCTCATTAATTTTTGTCAGTTGAATATATTCACTGACCGTTATCCCGACTTCTTTCTTAAATAGGGCAGAAAGGTATTTAGGGCTAAGCATAATCTTATTTGCTATATCATCATGAGAGATGTCCTCGTATAGATGCCTGTAAATGTAATCTCTGCATATGGTAATTGTTTTCGAATAGCGGTCATTTTGTGCTTCTCGAACTTTTTCGGTGAAAGTATAAAGGATCTCCTTTGCCAATAGTCTAATCTTATCCAGGCGATCTAATTCTTCTACCTGTAGGATAAATCGGTCATGCAAACCAAATGCAATTTCATCATGTACGCCCCCTTCGATTGAAGCCCTAGATGCTAGGGTAATGAGAGTTATTATATGATTTTTAAATGAACGAATATAACTAGACTTGGACAAAATAGTTGATTCTTCTTCTTCCTTATTCGGAAGATTTTTTATTTCATCAACTCTACCTCCTTTCACAACCTCTAACATCGTCTTTTCAAAAATTCGATCATGAAACCGATTCAATTGTAAATTTTCAGAAATGGCTAATTCATTTTTATCTATTTTGTCGATCAGATCCACATGCATTTTATTTTTCTCTTCAACTGTCTTTGGAGAGAGCAATACATGGTTAAACATCTGAAAGATGATTGTACTAATGTTTATTAGTTTTTTAGTTTCAATAATCGGAATTGACTTATAATACTCGAAGACTTCCTCACGAGAGAAAAATGATCGTGAATCATGTACTAATCCACTTATAACTTTATCTGATATTGGATTGGGTAGAGACGGTCCGACTAAAACAGTTCCTTCGAAGGATCTATTATGATAAACACTACATATGATAAACTTCTCCGAAAATGCCGATTTCGTAATGACGGGATAATCAAATTGGTTAGTAGCGTTAAATTGTAATGGATTAAAAAACCTTTGTTTTTGATTCGCATAAAGAGGATTTAAAGCTCGATTTGTCAGGCTTTCATGAACGATTTTCCAAGCTGGGTCGATGAATATAACTGATAAATCAAATGTTTCTGCTACAAGGTCACATATCTTTTTAGTTGTTTCAATGTGAGAGCTCATCGGTTTACACCTTCCTTCATAAAGATGAGGTGAAATTCTAAGTATAATACTTATTTTACAAAAAAAAATACATAAATACCATAAAGATTTTTAATAGAGTGATAGGATTATTTTGAAAGCATTTTCTATTTATTTTACATTCCGAGTCTGAAAGGAAGATTGACAATGAAAAAATTTAAAAGTGAGTTTATGATCGGTGCTGCAACTGCGGCACATCAAGTTGAAGGCAATAATGTACATAGTGACTTTTGGACAATGGAGCATATTCCGGGAACAATGTATAAAGAGCCGTCTCTAGATGCTGTTGATCACTACAATAGATACAAAGAAGACATACAACTACTTGTTGATGCAGGCTGTAATACCTACCGATTTTCAATCGAGTGGGCACGAATTGAGCCAACGAAAGGGGAATTTGACAAGCACCAAATTGAACATTACAGAGAGGTACTTGAATTTTGCCATCAAAAAAATGTCACTCCTATTGTGACAATGCATCATTTTTCTTCACCGAAATGGTTAATCTCCGAGGGTGGTTGGGAAAGTGAAACAACGATTGAATACTTCGGTAATTACTGTAAATATGTTACTGAAGAATTGGGTGACCTAATCCCTTATATCTGTACGATTAATGAAGCGAATATGGGTAAGCAAATTGCGAAAATCATGAAAAAAATGCAGGCTGTACAAAAAAATGATTCTGCAAATAGTACAGAGGTCCAGGTTGGACTTAATATGGATGACATGAAAGCGAAAATGCAAACCTATTACCGTGCGTTGGGTGAGGCATTTGGAATTGATCCAAGAAATGTACATTCATTCCTTTCTCCAAAGACGCAAAATGGTGAACGTATTATTATGAAATGCCATGAAAAAGCAAGAGAAGAAATTAAAACGACAAATCCAGATATTCAGGTTGGCATTACCTTTTCACTTTATGATCATCAAGCGCTACCAGGTGGTGAAAAATTTGTAGAACAAGAACAGTATGAGGATTTTCTTGAGTATTTACCATATCTCCAAAATGATGATTTTCTGGGAGTTCAAAATTACTCCCGAAAAATCCATGGCCCGGATGGAATTGTTTCAAATAATGAAAATACGAGATTGACAAAAATGGGTTATGAATATTATCCAGAAGCATTGGGAAATGTACTTCGATTTGTTTCCAAGCACTGGAATAAACCGATTATTGTGACGGAAAATGGTATTTCTACTGATCAGGATGAGGAAAGGGTAGAGTTTATTGACCGTGCTCTGACTGGTGTACACCAATGCATAGAAGAAGGAATTGATGTAATCGGCTATACGCACTGGTCCTTACTTGATAATTTTGAATGGCAGTTAGGTTATGCCCAAACTTTTGGATTAATTGCAGTTGATCGTTCGACACAAACCCGCTATCCAAAGGAAAGTCTATCATTTTTAGGCAGTATAAAAAACAGGGGGTTAGTGCAAATACAAGAGTAAGGGAGCTATAACATGAAAAGGAAAAACATTGATAAAGCTTGGGAATTTATAAATGGTAAGCCTTTTATGATACCTGGTTACGGTCAGCCAGGAAAAATGGTGAATCTACCACATGATTTTACGATTGAAACAGATACCTTTCCAGAAGCACCAGGAGGACAAAATACAGGCTATTATGGTGGAGGAATTGGAACGTATACCAAGAAGTTAGAGATCCCGGAAGATTACAAGAATAAAAGAGTGCTAGTGGAATTTGATGGAGTATATATGAACCCAACTGTTATGTTAAATGGGCATGTCATTAAGCGACATCATTATGGATATTCGCCGTTTCATGCAGATTTGACCCCTTATCTCAAGCCGGGTGAACCAAACCGACTGGCTGTTATCGTTAACAATGAAGCACAACCTAATGGTCGTTGGTATTCTGGATCTGGTATATATCGTCATGTTGATTTACTTACTGCACCAAAGCTGCATATTGCACCATGGGGGATATACGCTCATACCTCCCATGTAGTGAATGGTACTGCTTTTGTTTTGGTTGAAACGACGGTTGAAAACCATACAGGTGAAGATACGAATCTTTGGGTTGATATTACACTAGCAAAGGAAACCTATGGTGAAACAGCGGGAATTGGTAGGGTTAAAGTTCATGTGCCTGCGGGAGAAAAAGCAGTTGGCCAAGTTAAGATTGCTGTAGAAGATGCAGAGCTTTGGGATATCGATTCTCCAAATCTATATAAAATAACTGCGCAATTAACTGATAAGGAAACTTTAATCGATAGTGAAAGCATAACATTTGGAATTAGGACGATTTCGGTCGATACAAAAAATGGATTTATGCTAAATGGTCGAACTGTCAAACTAAGAGGAGGCTGTGTTCATCATGATAATGGAATTTTAGGTGCAGCCTCTTTTAAGGATAGTGAATATCGCAAAATGAAAATTCACAAGGATAACGGGTTTAATGCGATTCGATTTGCACATAATCCGATGTCAAAGGATATGTTGGATGCATGTGATCGCTTAGGTTTGGTTGTGATTAATGAGGCATTCGACGTTTGGACAATGGAGAAAAACACCCATGATTACAGCTTGTACTTTGAGCAGGATTGGAAGGGTGATATGGAAGCGTTTATGTTGCGTGATCGGAATCACCCTTCTGTTATCATGTGGTCAACCGGGAATGAAGTTCCTGAGCGTGGTGGATTATCAAACGGATATCATTGGGCTGCTAAGCTGGCTTCCTTTGCACGTGAGGTTGATCCTACACGCCCGATTACGAATTCCATCCCATCATTTTTCAATGGACTTGAGGATGGCGACCAGCTGAAATTTTTCCAAGACCTGATGAAAAACTCGAATAATCGTGGCGGCGGAATCAGCAATTTAGATGGGGACTTTGGTAAAAGTATTTGGGCAGATTACACAGAAGCCTTTGCTGCTCCACTCGATGTTGTCGGTTATAATTACTTGAATTATCAATATGAAGAATCAATCAAGAAATTTCCGAATCGAGTTATTTGTAGTACGGAAAGTAAACCGATAGAAATGTTTGATTATTGGAATGATCTAGAACGTTTCTCACATGTGATTGGAGACTTTGTTTGGACAAGTTTTGACTACTTAGGGGAAGCGGGACTTGGTAGACAAGATGTTTATGAAACCGAGGAAGATGCTACCGAAGCATATAAAAAGCTTCATGTTGCAGAGTACCCATGGCGTACTGAAGGCGGGGCTGACATCGATTTATGTGGGTTTGCACGTCCTCAGTTA
Organism: Litchfieldia salsa; assembly: GCF_900104555.1. Taxonomy (GTDB): domain Bacteria; phylum Bacillota; class Bacilli; order Bacillales; family Bacillaceae_L; genus Litchfieldia; species Litchfieldia salsa. The sequence goes on along the minus strand of NZ_FNJU01000007.1, from coordinate 101,468 downwards.
GCATACCGAAAAATCCTATGGGGCTCCGATGAGACCTTCATCGCAACACATCATCCTAAAAAACATGGAAAAATAGAAGTCATCGGTCGCTTTGCATGGCCAAACTGTGAAAACTCTTGGAGTTGGCCAGGATACGAAGGTAAGCCTGTCATGGTTGATGTATATTCAGCTGCTGAAGAAGTTGAACTTATTTTGAACGGCAGAAGCCTTGGAAGAAAGCCATCAGGTAAGGCAAATCGTTTAACAGCAAAGTTTGAGCTTGTGTTTGAGCCCGGAACTTTAGAAGCTATAAGTTATAAAGACGGAAAGAAGGTTTCATCTGACATCTTGACTACAGCTGGGAAACCTAGTGGCATTCGAATTGTTTCTGATAAGAAGGAACTAACTGCTGATGGGCAGTCACTCGTTCACGCAGTTATTGAAGTTGTGGATGAAGCGGGTAGATTAGTTCCAACAGCTGAAATTAAATGTGAAGGTAAAGTAGATGGCTCGGCAACCCTTTCAGCATTTGGTTCAAGCAATCCGAAAACTTCAGAAAACTATACAAAAGGTGAATTCACCTCTTATAAAGGTAGATTACTAGCTATTGTTAGAGCGGGCTACGCAGAAGGGACAGCAACTTTAACTGTAAGTATGGAAGAATTTTGCACGGCATCTATTGAAATACCTGTGAAAAGAAGTGAAGCGACGACAGCTTTTGAACATCAAAACAAGATAGAGCAATATACAGGATTTTGATTATAAAAACTAAATCAATTGATGAAAGGGATGATTTAAGGATGAGTTATGTTTGTAACCCTATTAATATGGAGTATAAATATCAGTTTTACTCTCTTCAAGGGGGAAGAAACGCCGTTGCAAGAGAGGCTGCAGATCCATCCTTAATTTTATATAAGGGGATATATTTTCTTTTTCCGTCAATGACTACTGGCTTTCTTAGTAGTGATAATCTAACTGATTGGGAGTTTCATGAGTTAACTAATGTACCAGTCTATGATTATGCTCCGGATGTAAGAGTGATCGGTGAGTATATCTATTTTTCCGCATCAAAAAATCACAGCAACTGTTCATTCTATCGAACTAATGACCCTATAAACGGTAAATTTGAAGAGATAGAGGGAACATTTCCATTCTGGGATCCAAATCTATTCGTTGATGACGATGGTAAAATCTATTTTTATTGGGGCTGTTCAAATGTAGCCCCTTTATATGGCGTAGAACTTGATCCTGATGATATGAAACCAAAAACCAGTCCAATTGAGCTTATTTTTGGGAACCCAAAGGAACTTGGCTTTGAAAGAATAGGGGAGAATCATATTAAACCTAAGGTTTCAGAAGTAGAACTAGAGTCAAAGGTTCAAGCCTATGTCAAGAAGATGCCAGATATTACAGAAGAACAGATTACTACTTTACGGATGTATCTGAGTAATGACAATCCATACATTGAGGGAGCCTGGGTGGATAAACATAACGGGAAATACTATTTGCAGTATTCTTGTCCCGGTACACAATACAATGTATATGCAGATGGTGTGTATGTTTCTGATCGTCCGCTCGGTCCATTTAAACTGGCTAAGAATAATCCATACTCTTATAAACCAGGTGGGTTTATGCCAGGAGCGGGGCATGGGTCCACAATGGAAGATAAATTCGGCAATCTTTGGCATGCTTCAACGATGAGAATTTCAGTCAATCATAATTTTGAAAGACGCATAGGACTTTGGACAGCAGGGTTTGACGAAGATGGAGAGTTATTCTGCAATCAACGATATGGTGATTGGCCAATGAAGATTGAACAGGGAAAGATGGACCCATGGAGTAACCCAGAGTGGATGCTACTTTCCTATCGTAAACCAGTGACTGCTTCATCATTTATCGAGGGGAAAGATGCTTTGAATGTGACTGATGAGAATGTTCAAACCTGGTGGAAAGCAGATTCAAATAAGTCTGGAGAATGGCTTGAAGTCGATCTTCAGCAAAACTGTGATGTTCGTGCGATTCAACTAAATTTTGCAGATGATCTAATGAATCTAACTCTTCCAGAGGGTGCGACCCTTCAGGGTGAAGGAACGATGATAAGATATATAGATGAACGTCAACATTTTACAAGATGGTTGGTAGAAGGTTCACTGGACGGGAAAGAATATTTCGTTATTGAAAATAAGGAGGATGCCAAGACAGATTTATCGCATGACCTAATTGTAAAAGAGGGTGGGCTTAAAGTGCGATATATAAGATGTACGGTGAAGGAACTTCCTTATAATCAGAATGCCTGTATTTCTGGCCTAAGAGTGTTTGGTAAAGGTGAGGGGGAACTACCTAAACAAGCAACAGGTGTTAAATTAGAACGCCAAAGTGAACTCGATCTTTCAGTGGAATGGAAAGATATAGGTGCAGTTGGTTACAATGTCCTTTGGGGCTTTGCACCAGATAAACTGTACCATAGTTATATGGTTTTAGGCAGTAATGAAGTAACAATAGGTGCCTTAATAAAAGCTCAGCCTGTATATGTAAGAGTGGATTCTTTTAATGAACAGGGAATAACAGAAGGCGAAATAATGAAAGTGGAAGAATTTAATAATACTACTCTATAAAGCAGTATGCTGCCTTTTCCTTTTATCCTATAGGAAGAGGCAGTTTTAATTTATTTGGCCTTATAATATTACAAAAAACTATACCAAATTACCATATTTATAATTTGAATAAGGTTAAAATAGAACTTGTAAATAAGTTTTGTTAAGTAAAAGCATAAGAAAAGAGTGGTTTTCGATGAAGTTCATACTGAAATTTATTAAACCTTACAAATGGTCAGTCTTAGGTATTGTTGGACTTACATTAGCTGGTATCTTGTTTGAATTATTTATTCCTACGCTAATGGCAAACGTTGTAGATATTGGAATCGTAAATTCTGATATCTCTTATATCATTAAGACTGGCGGGTGGATGATCGTGCTTAGCTTAATGGCTATTTGTGTAACGATTGGGAGTATCTATTTGACATCCAATGTGGCTGTTAGTTTTGCAAGAGATATCCGCCGTGAATTATTTGTTAAGGTGGAAGGCTTCTCAATGGAAGAGCTAAATAAGATTGGTACCGCCTCTCTTATTACGAGAACAACGAATGATATCAAACAAGTCCAAGATGCTATAAGCTTAATACTAGGTATGGCAACGAGGGCTCCATTAATGCTTATGGGGGGGATTATCCTAGCTGTCATGATGGAACCTTCTTTAAGCATAATCTTTCTAGTGTCCCTTCCAATACTCGTGTTGGCAATCGGTTTACTAATCAAAAAAGCAACCCCACTTTTTGGTTTGTTGCAAAAGAAGACAGATCGATTAAATCTAGTTATCCGTGAAGGCCTAACTGGGATACGAGTCATTCGAGCATTTAATCAGGTAAACTTTGAAAAGAAACGTTTTAACATAGCGAATGAGGATTTTCGAGATACTGGAATCAAGGTAAACAAAACGATGGCATTATTATTTCCATTAATGTCAATCATCATTAGCTTTTCTAATATCGCAATAATCTGGTTTGGAGCTATTCAAATTGACAAAGGAGTTATGCAGGTAGGGAATATGATGGCTTTTTTACAATATGCTTTAATGATTTTTATGGCATTTATTTTGTTATCGATTGCCTTTATGATGATTCCTAGGGCACAGGCATCTGCAAAGCGTATTAGTGAGATTTTACAGATGGAAGCAATTATAAAGGACCCGACTGAACCGAATGTGAAAAATGAACAGGAAGGCCTCATTAAATTTGAAAATGTCACATACCGATACACAGGAGCAGAAAAACCGGCAATCCTAAATATTTCCTTTGAAGTAAGATCAGGACAAACAACAGCAATTATAGGAAGTACCGGTTCTGGAAAAACAACACTCATTCAGCTTATTCCACGTTTTTATGACCCTGAAGAGGGGAGAATTCTGATCGCTGGTGTCGATGTTAAAGACATGTCACAGAAACAATTACGTGAGAAAATTGGCTATGTTCCGCAGAAAGCTTCTTTATTTACTGGTACAATCGCAGAAAATATACGTTTTGGAAAAAAGGAAGCGACCGAAGAAGAAATTTACGAAGCGCTTGAGATTGCACAGGCCATAGACTTTGTACAGGAAAAAGAAAATGGGATTCAGACGATGATTCATCAAGCTGGCTCTAATTTATCAGGTGGTCAAAAGCAACGCCTATCAATTGCTCGCGCACTTGTTCGAAATCCTGAAATTTTTATCTTTGATGATAGTTTCTCTGCTTTGGATTATAAAACAGATGCGAAATTAAGACGTATGTTGAAGGAAAAATTAAATGCTACAGTCATCATTGTTGGCCAGCGAATTAACTCGATCATGGATGCTGACGAAATTATCGTGTTAGATGAAGGGCAAATGGTTGGAAAAGGTACACATGAATATCTCTCAAAAACAAATCAAGTCTATCAGGAAATTCTTATTTCGCAACAAATGGAGGGAGAAGTATCGTGAGTAAAGAAAAAGTGAAGGCTTCCTCCAAAAACTCGAAAATAGTTGAAAAACCAAAGGATTTAAAAGGTACACTACGCCGTCTAGCAGGTTATTTAAAACCGGAGAGGAAAACTTTATTCCTCGTGTTTATTTTTAGTGTTATTTCAACTATATTTACAGTTTATAGCCCTAAAGTTTTAGGGGATGCAACAACTTCTATATTTGATAGTGTGACAAGAAAAATTCCGATAGATTTTGGTTTCCTTGGTAAGCTCGTCAGTCTATTAATCTTTTTATATGTGCTTTCTTCATTATTTTCATTTCTACAGATGTACTTAATGGCTGGGGTATCTCAACGTGCTGTAGCAACCCTTCGAAAAGAAGTAACTGAAAAATTCACAAGATTACCGATCAAATATTTTGATAAGCATTCATATGGTGACCTGCTAAGTAGAGCTGTCAATGATATTGATAACATCAATAACTCTTTTCAGCAGGCATTGACGCAAATTATTACATCGCTCATTACAGTTGTGGGTATTATCGTGATGATGCTTGTCATAAGTCCAACGCTTACTGTTATCATTGCTATTACGGTACCGCTAAGCTTCCTGGTCATCCGAATTGTTTTTTCTAAGTCTCAGAGATTTTTCAAACAACAGCAAGACAGTCTCGGAGATGTAAACGGTCATGTGGAAGAAATGTACTCAGGTCATCAAGTTGTGAAGGCATTTGGCTATGAAGGAAAATCAATTGAACGTTTTGATGAAATGAATAATCGATTATCTAAAGTTAGCCAAAAAGCTCAATTTATCTCAGGAATTATGAATCCTATGATGAACTTTATCGGAAACTTAGGCTTTGTGTTAGTCAGTATTGTTGGGGGCATTTTTGTCCTTAACGGTAATTTGTTAATTGGGAATGTGCAAGCCTTTCTACAATACTCTAAGCAAATCACGCAACCGATGATGCAGGTAGCAGGGATTGCAACGATGATTCAAAATGCACTTGCTTCTGCGGAACGTGTTTTTTACATTTTAGATGAAGAAGAACAGTCAAAAGAAGAAGATGCTGAAGTAGAATTTGAAAAACTAAAAGCACAAGTATCATTTGATCATGTGAGTTTTGGCTATGATGAAAATTCCCTTTTAATGAAGGATATCAATCTAGACATTAAAGAAGGGCAAACAGTGGCCATCGTTGGTCCAACCGGTGCGGGGAAAACCACGTTAATCAATTTACTTATGCGTTTTTATGGTTTGAATAGTGGCCGTATTTTGATTGATGGAGTAGATCTCCAAGAAATGTCACGTGAGCAAGCACGAAGTTTGTTTGCGATGGTCCTTCAAGACACATGGTTGTTTAGTGGAACGATTGCTGAAAATATTGCCTATGGGAAAAAAGGGGCAACAGAAGAGGAAATAAAGGCAGCCGCTTATGCAGCCTATGCAGACGATTTTATCCGTAAACTTCCTGAAGGCTATGATACAGCGCTAAAACAAGATGCAACGAATATATCACATGGACAAAAGCAACTCTTGACGATCGCAAGAGCCATTATCTCAAATCCAAAAATCTTAATTTTAGATGAAGCAACTAGTAGTGTTGATACGCGAACAGAATTGAATATCCAAAAAGCCATGAATCGACTTATGAAAGATCGCACAAGCTTTATTATTGCACATCGTCTATCAACGATTAAGGATGCCGATTTGATTTTGGTCATGAACAATGGAGATATTATTGAACATGGGAATCATCAGGAATTACTTATGCAAGGAGGCTTCTATGCTGACTTATATAATAGTCAATTTGAGACGGTAAGCCAACCCGGTTAATATTTTTATGATATACATAGTTTTAAGACTGTGTATATCTTTTTTCATTTTAAAAAAGCATCAGGTGTTGATCGAGAGGGCAAGGACAAGACGTTTCCAACCGACATTTGATTGGGATGATAACGTTAGTTGTCAATTCTGCCCAATCGTACATCACCTATATGCCCGAAAGTACGATTCTATCTATTTTCAAGTTTAGTAAGATATAAATGTAGCAAATAAAGTGTGTTTAACATAGCACTTTACTAGAAGTGGAGGGGGAGTGGATCATGGAACGCTTACAGAACAAAGTTGCAATGATTACAGGTGCTGCTAGCGGTATGGGATTAGCTGCTGCAAAGTTATTTGCAAGAGAGGGTGCAAAAGTAGCGGCCACTGATATTGCCGTAACACAATTAATAGAAGAAACTAGAAACTTTAAGGGAGACATTCTTGCTCTTGAATTAGACGTTACTTCTGAGGAACAATGGAGGATTGCAAGAGAACGGGTAATTAAAGAGTTTGGTAAGATTGATATTTTAATAAATAATGCTGGTGTGTCTGTTCATAAGAGCTTATTAGAGGAAGATCTAGAAGGATGGAATAAGGCAATTTCAATAAATCTTACATCTGTATGGTTAGGGATGAAAACGGTTATCCCTTATATGCAACAGAATGGTAAAGGTTCGGTTGTAAACTGTGTATCATTGGCGGCGTTAGTTGGTGGAGCGGATAGTGGAGCTGCAGCATACAGCGCTGCTAAGGGAGGCGTGCGGTCACTTACAAAGCATGCAGCAATAAATTTTGCTAAAGATAAAATTCGTGTGAATTCAGTATTCCCAGGTGCAATCTTAACAGGTGCTGTAAGAAAACATGGTGTTACTTCCCAAGAGCAATTGGGCAAAGCATTTCAGAATATAATTCCACTCCCTCCACATGCCGGTGAAGAAAGCGATATTGCCAATGCTTACTTATTTTTGGCTTCTGATGAATCAAAGTTTATTACAGGGGAAGAGTTAGTCGTTGATGGTGGATGGAGTTCAAATTAATGGTTGTAGATTCTTTATATAGCAAATAGGTTTATCTCAGTGAAATATACAACTCCTTTATCTAGTCCTATTAAAGAAAGGAAGGTAATTCATGAATCATTCGGTAGAACATAAGCCTGAGCAAGCAATATTGAGAGTACTTAGTGGTAAAAGTAGTGAAGATCCATTCCCACTATTTGCGCAACTGCGGGATATGGGTTCGGTTATACCTATCCCAATCCCTATGGGTGAATCCGATAATCAAGCTTGGATCGTCACACATTTGGAAGAGGCGATGAAGGTGCTTAAAGATCAAGAACATTTTTGCGTTGACCCTAAGTCCATTCATAAGAACAGTAAGATTCAAGACTCTTTAATAGGAAAAACAGATTCATCGAGTTCGAGTCTATTTTTATCTAATTCTTTAAACGCTATTGATGAGCCTGATCATAAACGTCTGCGTACATTAGTATCCAAAGCCTTTACGCCGAGATATATGGAAAGCTTACGCCCACGTGTACAGAAATTAGCTGTTGAATTACTCGACAAGGTACAAGACCAAGGAGAGATGGATCTTGTTAAAGATTTTGCCAATCCCCTACCAGTTAATGTTATTTCTGACATGATTGGAGTCCCAAAATCGGATCATCCAATGATACATGAATGGTCAGAAGGTATCGCTAATGGTCTTGGATTGGGAACGTCGAATCCACAGACTACTGAAAGTCTCAAAGAATTCGGTGACTACATAAAGGAGCTTGTAGCACACAAACGTAAGCAACCTTCTGATGATTTAATAAGCCAACTAATCGCAATTGAAGAGGAAGGAGATCGGCTTGATGAAAGAGAACTAATTTCGATGCTTCAGTTATTAATTTTTGCAGGGCATGAAACCACTTCAACCCTGATTTCAACGGGTACCTTAATGTTACTAGATCATCCAGACCAATTAGAGATGGTTAAGGCCAATCATAGCTTAATCCCGGCGGCTGTAGAAGAAATGTTGCGTTTTAACGGTCCTTCTACAATCGGTGGTCCGCGTTACGCTTTAAAGGATCATGTACTTGGAGGGAAACAGATTAAGAGAGGAGATATGATTTTTCCGTTATTGAAATCAGCGAATCGAGATGGGAAGCATTTTGCAAACTCAGAGGAACTGGATGTTACTCGGAACATTAAGCGCCATCTTGCCTTCGGTCAGGGAGTACATATGTGCTTGGGTGCACCTCTTGCCCGTGTGGAAGGGGATATTGCGTTTACCACACTACTAAGCCGAATGCCAAATCTTCGACTTAGTATCCCTCGTGAGGACGTTAAGTGGAAATTCAAGTTAGCAGCTCAAGGATTAGAATCTCTTCCTGTCTCTTTTTAAAGTACCAGTTTGGCGGAAAAGTACAGGTAGATCATTCCAATGCTGATAATCAAAATATAAGGAATTATGATACAATTGCCCTGTGAGAGGCTATCTCCCAGGGCGTTTTTCTCTTTCGTTACTTTTCAATAGTTCAAAGGGAGTACACAGTTGGAGGGGGTTATATATTGGTGATTTTTAATAAAGGAATGGGACCTAATGAGTATAAGGAATATAAATATTGATTCTATTAAAAATGTATCAGTTGAATTATTAGTATCTAAAATTGGTGTGATCGTTTGGATCTTTTTTATCTATTTAGGAACAATGGTGCTTCAATATATTGAACAACCTGTCTTTATCCAGAGTGTCGTTTTTACCATTGCTATTTTAATTTACATACTATGTTATTGGTTTTCAAATTTATTAACGGATAGAAGAAAGTGGGTTTATTTATTCTCACAAGGTAGCCTTTTATTCATTTCATCTTTTCTAGTTCCCCATGGCTCTCCTGTTATAATGGCTGGCCTACTTCCACTTTTGGTATCTCAGAGTATTACCATATTTGAAAACAGCATTAAGGTTTTCATTGTTTTTATAGGAGCGTATACAATCTATTGTGTGGCTATTTGGTTAAATTATGGATTACAGGAATTACCTATATTAGTCCTTATTTTCTTTTTTAATATTACGATTGTGAATTTCTATTCTGTCTTGTATAACAGACAGGTTAAAGCTAGATTACGAATGGAATATTACTTAGAAGATTTAGAAACGGCTCATCACAAAGTTGAAAACTTAACCTTAGCAATTGAACGACAACGGATGGCAAGAGACTTACATGATACATTAGCACAAGGTCTCGCCGGTTTAATTATGCAACTAGAGGCAGTAGATGCACATCTTCAAAATGGAAATATAAACAGATCTGAAGAGATTATTCAACAATCTATGATCAGGGCGAGAGAAACCTTGAAAAATGCAAGGAAAGCAATTGATGACTTGAGAACAAAGTCAGTTGAGGAAACTGATTTTAATCATGAAATATTAAATAGGATAAAAGAGTTTAAAGAAACTGCTGCAATAGAAGTGAACTATGAAATAGAGACTATTCAACAATTATCCTCCTTAACAATGGAACACAGTTTGTTTATCGTTAGTGAGTGTTTGGCAAACATTGTTAAGCATTCCCAAGCAAAGATGGTCAAGATAACCGTAAAGAACGTAAATGACTTTTTAAAAATAGAAATAATCGATAATGGAATTGGTTTTAATCCAAGATCCATTGGTAAACATTCTGGAAGGTATGGCTTACTTGGGTTAAGAGAACGAGTTCGATTAATAGGAGGTAAGTTAGAAATTAATAGTTGCCCTGGAAAGGGAGCGAAAGTTTCTATTAATGTCCCAGTTTAATAGAAAGGGGTTAGTGTGGTGAGAAAAAACAAAGTGTTAATTGTAGATGACCATTTAGTTGTTCGTGAAGGCCTGAAATTAATACTAGAAACAAACGAAAGGTTCGAAGTGGTTGGAGAGGCAGAAAACGGCGAGGAAGCACTTACGTTTATTGAGACTCACAAGCCGGATGTACTTTTACTGGATTTAAATATGCCAGTTTTGAACGGACTTGATACAATAAAAGCATTAATAGACCGAAAAGTATCGATCCCCGTTATTATTTTAACAACCTATAATGAAGATAATCTAATGATAAAGGCTTTAGAATTAGGTGCAAAAGGATATTTATTAAAGGATACGGGCCGAGAAGACCTTTTTCGGACGATTGACTCAGCAATCAGAGGAGAAACATTATTACAACCGGAAATGATGTCCATACTACTTGGAGCACAGGAAAAGAGATCTAAGAATCAATTTTCCTTTGAAGCCATTAAGCTAACTGAAAAAGAACTGTTTATTCTACAGGCAACAGCCAAAGGTTTCCGTAATAAAGAGATAGCCTTTGACATGGGGATCGCCGAAAGGACCGTAAAGGCACACTTGACAAATATTTATAATAAACTGGGTGTTAACACTAGAACAGAAGCTGTTGCAGTTTCCATAGAGAGAGGGTTAATCCACTTATAAGCAAGCATTTGTTTTTTTAAAAACAATAACAAAATCGGCTCCCAAGGAAACCCTGAAGCCGATTTTTTGCTACTAATTAATAGTTACCTTAGAAGAGAATACTTTTCGTTGAATAGCCCTTTCTTCGCCGATTATTTCAAATGGACTTCGTAAACGAATATCTTCTGATGAAGCACCGATAAATAGTTCCATCTCACCTGGTTCAACAACTTGCTCCATATTGATGTTATGGAATGCTAGTTGAGCCATATCAACAGTGAAAGTTACTTCTTTTTCTTCATTTACATCCAAGGAGACCTTGGCAAATCCCACAAGCTGTTTTGTAGGTCTAGCAATGCTGCTGAAACAGTCACGTATATAGAGTTGAACGATTTCATCACCTTGATAGTTGCCACTATTTTTAACAGTGAATGCTACTTCTAATTCCCCATCAATGTTTACCTTTTTATTTAGTCGTAGATTACTATATTCAAATTTTGTATAACTTAATCCATATCCAAACGGATATAAAGGTGTGTTCTTGTCATGATCAATATATTCTGCCCATTCATTTGTATCAACGAAAAAAGGTAATCTGCTATTGTACATTGGAATCTGTCCTTTGTCTTTTAGGACAGTAACTGGCAATTTACCACTTGGGTTTCTTTTTCCAGTTAAAATGTTTACGATCGCTTGTGCACCAGTTTGTCCAGGAAGCCATGCATAAAGGACAGCATTACTTTGTTCGCTGATGAAAGGTGTTGCTAAAGGTCTACCGTCAACAATTACAGAAATGACAGGTTTATTTAGACGGAATACCTCTTCCATCATATCAATTTGAGGCTTTTCAAGATTGATATTGAGATTATCCTTATTCTCTCCAGCCGTAGCGTCTGGAGCTCTCATACTTTCTTTTCCACCTAAAACGGCAATGACTATGTCTGCCTGCTCAACAGCATGCTTTACCTCTTCAATGCCACCTTCAATTGGTTTGGTTATGTCACAGCCTTTCACATGAAGAACATTTTCACTACCAAATTCATTTTCCAATACTTCTTTAACTGTTAGGCAGTTCGGGTAAAATCTTTCTAAAAACTCCTCGATTGATTGATAATCTTTATTGGATTTTGATCGGTTTTTCTTAAGCATTTCAATGATTTGAAGCTTTTGTTCAGGTGATGGCTGCTGATCAAATACAATTCCTCTTGATTTCAACATTTCTTTATGTTCAGATATAACGACATCATAGGCTATTTTAATAAAATTCTCATCTTCAGATCGATCAAAATCACTAGTAGTTGTATCAGCAGTAGCTACAGCTGAATAACCTCCAAAGAAGTTAATTTTGTTGTCAGCGGAAGGGCCTATTACGGCTATTTTTAGCTTCTTTTTCAATGGTAGAATACTATTTTCATTTTTTACCATGACAATGGACTTTTCTGCAATTTCTTGAGAAAGCTCTTGATTTTCCTTCTTGGTAATTTCTTCATAAAAATCACCTGTATTATATGGGTTTTCAAATAACCCTAACTTGAATTTTGTCTCAAGTACTCTTCTTACAGCGCGGTCAATATAGTCCAGTTCTAATTCACCTAATTGGACGGCTTCTTCTAGAAAACGATAACAGGTGTTATTAGGCTGTTCTACATCCATTCCAGCTTTAAGTGCGATGACTGCTGTTTCTTTCTGAGTTTTCGCTACACGATACCTAGCATTAGCATGGCTAACACTACCATAATCGGCAACAACTAATCCTTGGAATCCTAGTTTCTCACGTAATACATCTGTTAGTAACCACTTTGAAGTAGAAACGGCTTGTTCATTCAAAATCCCATAGCTATTCATAATTCCCATCACTTGACCTTCATGTATAGCTGCTTCAAAAGGATGGCAATAGGTATCATACAATTTTCTTTCACCTATTTGCTGTTCTCCTCCATTTCGTCCACCTTCTGTGTTACCATAGCCAACAAAATGTTTTGCTGTTGCCATTACTTCTTGATTGCCTTGTACACCTTTTACAAAGGCTGTCCCCATTTGTGCAACTATATAAGGATCTTCGCCATATGTTTCTCCGATTCTTCCCCATCGTGGATCTCTTCCTAAATCAAAAAGAGGGGAGTGCACAGCTCTAATTCCAAATGCCATTAATTGTTTTTTTACGACTTCTCCCATTTTTTCCGCTAATTCAGGTTCCCATGTTGAGGCGACACTCATTGATTGGGGAAAGGTTGTCGCGCCTGGTATTTGTGCACCTGCAATGCCTTCGTTGTGTATGAGAGCAGGTATTCCCAATCTTGTTTCTTCAACAAAAAAGCGTTGGATAGAATTGATTGTTTCCATATCCTTTTGCGTGTTGCCGGTCTGAGAGCTATTCAAATAACTCAATGTACCAACCCCATGTGAGAAATTTTCCTTTGCATTCTGAATAGGATCCATCTGTCCGTAATTGACCAAACCATATAATTGAGAAATTTTTTCTTTTAGTGTCATTTCCTGAATAAGATCATCAACTCTTTCTGTGATACTTTTAGTAGACTCTTTGTATCGCATTTTTTCATCCTCCTTTTCACTGTTAAAAATTTTGAATTATTATATATAAATTATAGTAAGAGAAATAAATGGGTTCATATACTATTGTTGTTTATGAGGTATAATTGTTATAGATGAAGTACTGTTTTTTTAGGAGGGGATTTTGATGAACAAAGATATTAACTCGTTGAACAAAAGTCTTTCAATACAAGCGGAATATGAAGAAAATTATTCAGAAATGAGTACACGACTTAAATTATTGCTTGAAAACGTAATAATTTCCGGGAATATAGATACATACCGTCAGGTAAAAGCAGATGCTGCACATATGAAAGATTTAGTAGAAATTCTGGATGAAAAATTGGAAGTACAAAAGCTATATGTAGCTTCAACTATATATTCTTTCGTTGAGACAGCAATCAAACATGGCTTGCCGAAGGATGTGGCGGAAATTTCTAAAAAGAAGTTTTTTGCAAAAATTGCGGATTGTTCCAACAGCAGAGAATTAGAGGAATATCACTTTCAAATTGTTGAAGATTTATTAATGGCGATGAACCAATACTCTATGAAAAAGTACACGCCCCTTATTAGAATGGCCATCGAATACATCCATAACAACAAACTTAAACCAATTTTTTCAAAGGATGTTGCAACTGCTATTAAAATAAACCGAAGCTACCTCTCAACCAAGTTCAAAGAGGAAACGGGAGAAACGATTACCGATTATATTCATAAGGTGAAAATCGATTTTGCGATTCAGCTTATGCAAAGCAATTTTTACAAGTTTAATGAGATTGCTGAATTATTGGGGTATACGAATTACTCCTATTTTAGTAAAGTCTTTAAAAAGATTTATAATGAAACCCCCTACGACTATATGAAACGGCACTCAAATGATTAAGTTCACTAATGTCATTGTGCTAAAATTTTTGAAATGTTTTGAAATTTATTCTTAAACTTTACTAAAAAAAATACTTAGACACCATACAAGAAATATGAAAGCGCTTATTATAGAAGAATTGAACTAAAAGTTCTATTAAAGGGGGATGGACTGCATTTTAAGTTGTATCTATGTATTTAATCTATTTATATTTAATCATTTGGCTTCTGAAAAATTCGAAATAGAGGAGAGCTATAGATGATTATCACTCCAGAACTAGCCTATCCAATAGTAAATAGACTAAAAAGTTCAGTAGATTATAATATTAATATTATGAATGAGGATGGAATTATTGTTGCAAGTAGAGATGGTAATCGTTTGCATGAAATTCATATGGGAGCACTAGAGGTTATAAAAACTAAAAATGAGATTGTTATTTACCCTGAAAATGAAGAAAAATATTTAGGGTCTAAGTCCGGTGTTAATTTGCCTGTGGAGTTCCAAGGTAAGGTAATTGGTGTCATTGGAATTACTGGTCATCCAGAAGAAGTATGGAAATTTGCACAAATACTAAAGGTGACAGTTGAAGTAATGATTGGTCAGATGGAATTAAACAATCAACTACAGTATCAGAATAAAATGGTAGATAATTGGATCAAGGACTTCGTTCACCCAACAATCGTAAATATAGAAAAATTAAAATCTGGCGCTATGCATTTAAATATTGAGCTTAGACAAGAGGCTACGATCTTTCTTGTGAAGTTTGAGGATCTAAACTACATTAGTACTAATCTTAAAGACAATATGAGCTTTCAACATGAGAGAGATGAGCGAAATAATAAAATAAGAGCTTCTGTTTCAAATATCGCATTTTCTGCATTTATAGACGGTACCAGTTGTTTAGTTGCAGTTTATTCAATGAAACGTAATAGTTATTTAACTGTCGCAAAATCGATAATAAATCTATTTCCTACATTAAAAACAAAAATAAATATAGGAGTTGGTAACGGATACAGGGGTATTGAGGGATATCGCAGATCATACCTAGAAGCAAATAATAGTTTGCAATTATTAAATAAGTTTCCAAAGAAGGAAAATATAGCTCATATTTCAGAGTGGGGGATAAAACAAATTATTAACCATGTCTCAAATGATATTTTAAAGAGCATTTATGAACAATACCTAACGAACGATAAGAAATTTACAGACGAGCAAAAGCAAACAATAGAACAATTAATTAATTCGAATTTAAATATGAAAATAACGGCTGATAAATTACATATTCATCGAAACACACTTATATACAGACTTGAGGCAATCGCGAAGAAAACAGGATTAGATCCAAAGAGTTTTCAAGATTTAATAATCATTCATTTTTTAATGACGATTGAGCATCTAGTTGATCAATAGTTAAATAGATCGAAACAGTTTTATATTGTGCGAATGCCCAATCTTTTGTCTGTTTTTTTGGTTGATATACCCAATGTTTCTGGTACTTTTTTATAGTTTAATAAGGTTATACAAAATAATCAGAAAAAGGTGGGAAAATGCAAATAGTCGTTGCGCCTGACTCTTTTATAGGTAGTTTGTGTTTTAGAGGTTGGGAGATTATTCAAAAAGCCTATTAAAAACATTCCAGATGTTCAAGTTGAGATGAATCAAATAGCTGATGGGTTGAGCGGACTCTTGAGACATCATTGTTTGGCATGAATAGTAAGCGTTTTCAAGTGACCTCGCCAGGTTCGCTAAATGGAACAGTGGCATCTGAATATGGTGTCTTGGGAGATGGAAAAACAGCTGCGTTTTACAACATTAAATCCCATTTTACAAGATTATCGTTTTAGAATCGCAAGCGATGTTGTGTCAAAATTTTAAAAAATGACTACTTTTAAAGCGTTTACAATACGTTATTTATTCTGATAGTACTCATAGTCAGGATTAATTAATGGGGGGGATATGTAATGAGTGAGAAAGAAGAGCGAAAGTTAAAAAAAGAAAAAAAGAAAATGGCTAGAATGGAAAGAAATGGAAAGTTCAGACGTGCAAAATGGTGGCAATTAGCTCTTTACCCCATGTATTCGATGGGTCATAACGCATTTTCGTTTATGATGGCAATAGTTTCATACTATGCAGCTGGTATCGTAGGTCTTGGTACCGTTATTGCTTCATTCATTATTACTGGTACTCGGGTTTTTGACGGTATTACAGATCCAATTATTGGTTTAATTGTTGATAAAACAAAAGGGAAATTTGGAAAGGTTAGAGCAACTGCAGCAATTGGCTACTTAACCATGGCCACGTCAACTTCCGTTATGTTTTTGACAACCCATCTAGTACCTGATGGCTTTAAGATGATTTACTTTATTTTATTATATGTGGTATTCATCATTGGTTATACTATAAATGGAGTGGCAGGTAACATTGGTAATAATATTCTTACAAATGATCCTCAACAACGTCCAATCTTTGGTGGACTCAGTATGATTTATACGATGGTTTTTTATACGATCGGTACCGTATTTCTTTCATTTTATTTAACGAGAAAATACACGTATAGTGATGTAGCGCTATTTCAAGAAATGCTAATTTTCACTCTAATAGTAGGAGCAATTGGGTGTTTAGCACAAATTATAGGGATTTGGTCGAAGGACCGTCTTGAAAATTTTGGTATTGGTGAGAATACAGTCAAGATTAAGGCCAAAGATTTGTGGCCTATACTGAAGGGGAATAAACCATTACAAATGTTTACGGTTGCTATGGCTACGGATAAATTGGGTATGCAAATTGCTGGTAATGCCATTGTAAATGTAATGCTATTTGGTATTGTCATAGGTGATTACACTACGATGGGTGCTACATCATCAATTTCAATGATTCCTAATATTATAGTTCTTATCTTAGGGATCCGTTTTGCAATGAGATTTGGGTCAAAGAAAGGGTATGTGGTGGCAACTTGGGCATGTATCATTACTTATAGCGCTATGTTCTTACTCTTATGGTTAGGTGACCCAACACAAATTCGTACTGATGATATGAACTTTATGACAACCGCTTTCTTAATCTTATTCGTAGCTAAAAATGCATTTCGCTATGTATCTTCCGGTCTTGTAAGTCCGATGTTAACAGATGTTATCGATTATAATACGTATAAAACGAATACCTATGGGGCGGGTGTAATATCTGCTATCTATGGGCTTATTGATAAAGTGGTTTCATCATTACAACAAACTATTGTAGGATTGTTGCTTGCATTTATTGGGTTTAAAACTGCGTTTCCAGATGTAGATACTCCATATTCTGACAAGATATTTTGGATGACGATGTTCCTTAGTATTGGAGTGATGATGGTAGCGTATATCGCATCGTTAATAGCAATGAAACACTATGAATTAGATAAAGATCGTATGGAAGAAATTCAAGTAGAACTTGAAAAGCGTAGAAATAAAGACGAGATTGATGATTCAGATGTAGCTATATAATAGTACTTGAACTAAAAAAATTACTTAATAAGGGTTGTTCAAAAGTGTCAATTTAATGGCTTGTTTGAACAGCCCAAAATTTTTAATTGTTACGAAATTAGATAATAAAGTAAAAATATACGCAAATTTATAAAGTAGTTTGTCGTTTTCTGTTCAAAAATTGATGAAATGATAAAAATTTTGTTTATTTTTATAAAGTGAGCAATATTTTTATCGTGTTGACAACATTTTAATTGTGAGAATACATAGATAAATTATAATAAAGTACATACCTTAGTAATCTATTAATACCTCAATAATAGTAAATTTTAAAAATGAATTAGGAGGAGAAAAGATGAATAAGTGGTGGGACGGATATTCTTGGAG
The DNA here is from genome assembly GCF_900104555.1 of Litchfieldia salsa. GTDB lineage: Bacteria > Bacillota > Bacilli > Bacillales > Bacillaceae_L > Litchfieldia > Litchfieldia salsa. The sequence continues at coordinate 83,481 of NZ_FNJU01000007.1, read as the reverse complement.
GATGATCCAAACAAATTTCAGAGAGATAGATATGGAAAATATTGATGCTGTTAGCTATGCGAAGGACTTAAAAGAGTTTGGCGCAACTTTGGTATTGCTTAATGCGGCAGGTATTACAGCAAGCTACGATTCGAACCTACCATTTCAACCTAATAGTGAATATCTGAATGGTGATAGCCTTAATAAGATTATAGAGGAATGCCATAAACAGGGAATAAAAGTAATCGCAAGAACTGATTTTTCCAAGATTCAGTATTCAGTTTATGAAAAGAATCCAGATTGGGCTTATCGAACGAGAGAGGGAAAAATCGTCAACTACAACGGATATGTTCACACTTGCCTCAACGGTGGTTATCAGCAGGAATATATGTTCGAAATTCTACAAGAAGTGCTCACAACGCATGAATTTGACGGTTTATTCTGCAATATGAGTGGATTTCTTGTAGTGGATTACAGTTATAAATACCATGGTCCTTGCCATTGTGAAAATTGCCAACGAAAATTTAAAGAACAATACGGATTAGAACTTCCAGAAAAGGATGATCCACGCAGTTCAGTGTACAAAAAATATATGATTTTCAAAAAAGATTGCGAGAAGGAGCATACTGAGCGTCTAAGACGTTTGGTGAAGGATATAAGTCCAGATATTGCAATAAATGGATTGGATTATATAAGAGGTGAGTCTAATACTGATATAGGAAGAGCTAATTGGCAATATAGTGCTTCGTCAAATTCTAGGGTGATCAGTGGACCGGATAGAAACCGACCTACTGATAATGCTAGTGTTGGTTTCATGGGTTTCCGATATCGTCATACATCAGTATCACCCGCTTTGATGGAACTTCGGCAGTGGCAGAACTTGGCGAATGCTGGAAGTTTAAGTATGTATATCATGGGCAGACTGGATAATCATTTAGACACTTCAGGCCTTGAAGCTACTAAAAAAGTGTTTCAGTTCCACCAAAAACACGAAAAGCTTTATAGTAACCTTGTATCGATGGCTAAGGGTGTTGTAGTGAGGAATGCATCATTGTATCAGAGCGATTCGGAAGTATTTGGATGGATTCGAGCACTTACAGAAAGTCACATTCCTTTCGACGAGATACGTATTTCGGAACTTAATGACCTATCTCAGCTTGATGGTAAAGAGTTTGTGGTTCTTGGGGATATCAAATTTTTATCAGACCAACAGGTCAAGTTGTTTGATGATTTTGCAGCAAATGGCGGAACTGTTATCGCAACAGGAGAAACAGGACTCTTTAATAATCATTTTGAAGCTCGCAACGGTATGGCGCTGAACTGTCTGGGGATTGAACATGTCAAAGAAAATAAAAGTGACCTGTTGTCTTCGATATTTAAAATCTCGGAGGCGGAGAAAGACCTGTTCCCAAGATGCAATAATACACCATTGATTGCACCAGGACCTAATCTCGTATTGGTTGAACCAAAAGAAAACGCAAAAAAATATCTGCAATTAATTCCGGAACACCCGTTTGGTCCTCCCGAGATTTGCTATTATAATGAGGTTATCCAAGAACCGGGAATCATTATGTCGGAGTACCATAAGGGACGAGGCGTCTACATTCCTTGGAAAATAGGAAGCTTCTATCGTGAGCAGGGCTACCAGAATACGTTGAACATAATGCAGGATATTCTTTTCTCATTATGTGGGATAGAGGAGATTGCTCCGAATCTGACGCCAATGGTAGAAGTTAATATGGTTAAAGATAAAGATAATGATAAACAAATGATACAGTTTGTTAACAACTCTGGATGTTTTGCAAATAGTTATTTTAGTCCCGTTCCGATCCACAACATCTCTCTCCGTCTGAAAGACGTGAAAGAAAGTGCACAAATTGAAACTTTGCGGGGCGGTAAAGTTGAATATCGATTTGAAGATGGATATTTAAATATTAATTTGGATGTGCTAAAGGACTATGATGCTATCGTGCTTTCATAATTCATCTCGGGATCCTTCCCACTGGGGCTGTGCAAGTAACCTGTTATTCTAAAAGTATTTAAGACTAATAGGGTTAGTCAATTCTTACTCGTTACCGACACTAGTGGTGATAAACTAGACTAGTAGGATACAGGAAAGCATACCTTTATTTCCATTCTAATTTTGGGTGAAAAAAAGGTAGCCTTGTATAACGACTTATGAAATTGACTGGAGGATGGTAATATGCTTGGGAAAAATGAGTTATTAGATGCCTTCCGGCAACTAACTGGTAGCTGTTATGAAATATGGAACTGGAAATATGATTCCCGATTCAATGTAATTGAAAGTGATTGTACGAATGAGTCTTTATTCAATAGCCTTTTCTTTGCAAATGGGCGGCGTGAAGCAATTGAAGAATACATGAGCGAAAGCACACTACCGATTATCGTTACAAGTTCAGCCCAGCTCTCATGGATTGTTGCCTTTGAACCTTCCTCTGTTGGTATTAATGCCATTCACGTGAAAGGACCATTTTTTAGTGGGTATAATGACACGGAGAGTTACAGCGATATTACTAATGCGATCGAACTGACATCGGAGACAGAGGAAATTATGCGTAGCTCGCTTAAAAAATTACCGATGCTTACATCTTCCAGCATCATGCAATTTGCGCTAATGCTCCATTACTGCTTAACGGGTAAGCCTATTACCGTTGATAACGTTTCATCGTTAAGTCCTGTAATTCAAATGGAGAAAAGTAGTGTCAAAGTAATGATTGATCAGTTTGAGGGAGAGAGTGGCTACTGGAATATTGAACAAGAGCTTTTAGATAGAGTGAGAAATGGTGATTTGGATGTTGTAAAAGTAGTAAACCGAGCTACACCTCTCATGAGTGGGATTTTTGACGGTGATAAAAAAAATATTAGTTTTTATAAACAAAAGATCCATGTCTTACTTACATTAGTGTCACGCGCGGCTGCGGAAGGCGGTATGTCAAGAAAGTTGGCATTCTCATTATGTGCTGACTATAGGCGGCTTCTTAATAAATGCTCATCGATGAGTCAGGTGAATGCCTTAAGTAATGAACTTTTATTGGATTATGTACATCGTGTTAGGGAGTCCAAAAAGGTAGCTTCCTGTTCCAGCCAGATTCGAGCCTGTTGTGAGTATATCAACCTTCATTTAGATGAAAAACTTGCACTGGATTTTCTAGCGAAGGAAGTTGGTTACAGCGAATACCATTTATCTAGAAAATTTAAGCAAGAAATGGGATGCTCCATCATTGATTATATACAAAATGTACGACTGGAAAAAGCAAAGTATCTGTTGACGACAACTAATAAAAATATTGAAGAACTAAGCTTGGACCTGGGGTTCGGGTCACGTAGCTACTTCACCAGTATTTTTAGGAAAAATACTGGTGAAACACCAAGTGAATATAGAAAAAAAATACAGTAATCGTGTAATTTAAAATGAAACCAAAATATAATGATACGTACTTTGGAGGTATTTAAGATGAGAATAGGATTAATTGGTTTAGGAATCATGGGTAAACCTATGGCAAAGAATATTCTTCGTGGGGGTTACACTGATTTAGTGGTTAATGATCACAACAGATCTTCGGTTGATGAACTAGTAGAATTAGGTGCCAAAGCAGGAACAAACTCAGAAATTGGCTCTTCTTGTGATGTTGTCTTGACTATGTTGCCAAATTCACCTCATGTGAAGTCTGTTATGCTTGGAGAAGATGGTGTTGCAAATTACATGAAAGCAGGACAGGTGTTTATTGATATGAGTTCAATTAATCCTGTGGCAAGTAAAGAGATTGCAGCTCAACTGGCTATAAAAGGCGTAGAGATGCTGGATGCTCCTGTATCAGGGGGAGAGCCGAAAGCCATCGATGGCTCCCTTAGCTTTATGGTAGGTGGAAAGCAGGAAGTATTTGATAAATATAAAGCGTTGTTAGAAACAATGGGGGCATCTGTAGTTCGCTGCGGAGAAATTGGTGCAGGGAATACGACGAAGTTAGCAAATCAGATCATTGTGGCATGTAACATCCAGGCTTTAGCTGAAGCATTGACATTGGCTCAGAAGGCAGATGTTGATCCACAGTTGGTTTTTGAGGCTATTAAAGGGGGATTGGCAGGTTCAACTGTGATGAATGCCAAGGCACCAATGATGATTTCGGGTAATGACGAACCAGGTTTTAAAATTGACCTGCATATCAAAGACTTGAAAAATGCCTTAGATTGTGCTCATTCTGTAGGTGCACATGTACCTATGACTGCAGGGGTCCAAGAGATTTTACAATACTTACATCACAATGGCCATGGTGATAATGATCATTCTGCCATTGCCAAATATTATGAAAATCTGACAGGCATCCACATTGGTCGATAGTTTAGGGAAGAAGAAAATGATTTAGAAGAAAATAATACGTCTCGTCATAGTACTCAATTTTAAATAATAGTAGAAATTAAGTAAAGTTGAAGTAAAACGTTTACATAAAAGGGATGGGAAGGGGATGGATTAATAGTTTCCTTCTCATTATTAGTATTGGTTTAGAGTTGATCTGGAAATAGATATATATATTGTGCGAATGCCCAATTCTTTTTTCCGTTTTTTGGTCAACATACCCAATGTTTCTAGTACCTTTTTATAGTTAGTTTAATAAGGTTATATAAAATCATCAGAAAAAGGTGGGAAAATGAAAATAGTTGTTGCGCCTGACTCCTTTAAAGGGAGTTTGACCGCTTTACAGGTTGGGAAGATTATTCAAAAAGCACTTATTAAAAATATTCCAGATGTTCAAGTTGAGATAAATCCTATGGCTGATGGTGGTGAAGGGACTCTTGAGACATTATTGTTTGCTACGAATGGTAAACGTTTTCAGGTTACCTCGCCAGGTCCACTAATGAAACATGTGGCAACTGAATATGGTGTCTTGGGAGATGGAAAAACAGCTGTCATAGAAATTGCTGCTATTTCAGGATTACCGATGGTTCCGATTGACAAACGAAATCCTTTAAATACATCAACCTATGGAATTGGAGATGTGATCCTTAAAGCAGCAAAGGATGGATACCGTGAATTTATTGTTTGCCTTGGCGGAAGCTCTACAAATGATGGTGGCTTAGGAATGCTTCAAGCATTAGGTGTTCAATTTTTAGAAGAAAATAATAAAGAGGTTCCACCCGTAGGTGGATCAATTTACAATGTGAAAAAGGTTGATTTTAAAACATTAAATCCTATTATCAAAGACTGTCATTTTAGAATTGCAAGCGATGTTGATAGTCCTTTATGTGGTGAAAATGGTGCCACATATATATTTGGGCCACAAAAAGGTGTGAGGGAAGAGCATTTGGAAGAGTACGATCAAGCAATGTATCGATATGCAAGTTTGATAGAAGGTCATGTCGGAAGAGATGTTCAAAGTATTCCTGGTGCAGGTGCAGCTGGTGGACTAGGATTTGCTTTTCTATTATTAAATGCAAAGATTGAATCAGGTTCTAAAATAGTGGCAGATGCGACAGATTTGAAAGGTAAAATGAAAGATGCTGATTTTGCTATAACAGGTGAAGGACAAAGTGACCACCAGACATTGTTTGGGAAAGTGCCATCCTTTGTAGCAGAACTGGCAAATGAAGCAGGGATAAAGACCATTCTGCTCTCTGGAAGTCTTGGGAAAGGCTATGAAGAGTTGTATAACCATTTCATTAGCTGTCATTCAATCACTACTGGACCAATGGCTTTGGAGGAATGTATGAAAAATGCAGAAGCTCTCCTGGCTAATGCAGCTAGAAATATTGCTTGTTTGCTGAAAGAAATAAGTGATGTACGAACCCGACAAAGAATTATACAATCTAAAATGAAAAACCATGTCTAAAGTGTATTAAAAATAGGTGGAAAAATAAGGAGGATATTATACTATGCCAGAAATCCATTCTGCTCTTGTTACTACGTATCTAACCCCTGAAAATCAGGAACAGCTTCGCAAGGCTCTTGAACCAGCAGAGGTGATATTTTGTATACCGAATGATACAGAGATAATAGCCGAAGCCATCCAGAAAGTGGATGTTGCGATTTTAAATAGTGATGTGGATGATTTAATCCTTACTGGACCCAATCTGCGTTGGATCCACTGCTGTCGAGCAGGTTTAGATAAATCTGCCAGACCTGAGATTTTTGAGAGAGGGATAATTCTGACAAGTTCATCAGGTCGCTCTGCTCCTGCTCTTGCTGAACATGCACTGATGTTTATGCTTTCATTGACATACGATATTCCATTGCTTATGAAAGCAAAATCGGAACACCGTTGGGCAGCAACACGAGATTACTTCTATAAAACAGGTATGTATGGCAAAACCATCGGTATCCTTGGTCTTGGAAAAACAGGATGTGAGGTTGCAAGGCTAGCAAAAATGTTTGATATGAAGGTCCTTGGATGGAGGCGATCTACCGAGGTACCTGAAAATGTAGACGCAGTATATTCCGCTGACCGTCAGGATAGCCTTCAGCAACTTCTAGAAGCCTCTGATTATGTAGTTTTGTGCGCGGAACTAAACGACCATACATGGCACACACTGGGTAAACAAGAATTTGACTGGATGAAACCGTCGGCATTTGTAATCAACATGGGCCGTGGAGAGCTTATCGATGAACCGGTGATGATTGAGGCTCTAGAAAGCGGAAAGATTGCTGGTGCTGGGCTTGATACCTTTGAAGTGGAGCCTCTACCAAATGAAAGCCCACTTTGGGATATGGAAAATGTTCTTATTACACCACATATTACCCCGCGTTTACCAGACAGAGACGAGCGTGCACTGGAATACGTTTATCAGAATATTGTAGCCTACCGAAAAGGCAGCAGTTTCGTCAACCGCCTTACACAAAGTGGTATTTTTACAAAGGGCAGAGTCAAGAGCTAAAAATCTTTGTGAATTTGTGGAATGAATATTCAAAAAGGAACGGTGAAAAGGATTAGTCATGAACTAATAATCCAAACCGAGGCTTATTTATTGGGAGAGTAAATAACCTAAAAAGACATACTGCAGCAATGATATGATGAAACAAGGGAAATTAAATATGTTGGGGGAATTGTCATGGGAGAGAACACAACAGTTCAATATAATAGTGCAAAACTTTGGCAGATTATGCTTTGGCCTGGTAACACGACTATCAACAATCTTTTAATGATATTAACAATGTTTCTTAGCTACGTTGCTGTAGGTGGATATGGTATTGCAGTGGCAACCGCGGGATTTATCGCCACTTATACAAGAATCTTTGATGGAATTACGGATCCATTGCTTGCAGTATTCACAGACCGTATGGAAACGAGATTTGGTAAAATCCGTATCATTATGCTGACGGGTTTTACCATCCAAATTCTATCAATACTAGTATTGTTCGTATGGGGAATCGGCCAAGGGCTTGTATTTTATACGATTACGTTCCTTATATATTTTATTGGGTCTACATTAAGTAGTATTGCAACTAACACTGGTAATACAGTTCTAACAAACGATCCTCGCCAACGTCCGTTGATTTTCCGATGGGCTATGGTGTATACAACCATAATTGCTTCATTTACAAGCATTTATCTCTCGAAAGTATTGTTTGCAAAATATGGATCTATTTCTATTGAGGCCTTACAGGAATTATGTTACACGGTTGTAGGAATATCTATTGTTTTGGTAACTCTTTCATTTTTGGCAATCTCAGAAAAAGACAAAAATGAGAATTTCCCCAAAAAAGCTAATGGAAAAAATATCAATTATAAAGATGCCTGGTCGCTCCTTAAGAATAACCGGGGTTTGCAGGTGTTAATCGTAGCTGGAACCAGTGATAAATTAGCATCCCAGGCTGCAACACAATCTGTTGTTGCTACGATGGTTTTTGGTATAATTATTGGAAACTACGGGTTTTTCGGGACTTTCAATATGTACAACGTGATCCCAACATTACTTGTACTGTTCTATGCAACAAATAAGGCAGGTAAAGTCGGAACAAAAAAATCCATAATTACATGGACGACTATCAGTTTAGCGTTGGCTGCTGCTACAGTTGCTTTCATGGCCATCATCGAGCCGACACAAATTAGTGTAGCAGCTGTTCCAACCGCTATTTTCATTATCTTGTCCGTCGCATACTCTGCAAGTACAAGAGCAGTTGCTGCTTTTACAAATGCTATGGTGCCCGATATTGCAGACTATGAGCTGTATAGATCTGGAAATTATATGCCAGGAACTGTTGCTGCAGTTTTTGCCTTTATTGATAAAACGATTTCATCATTTGGAAGCACGATCACAGCCTTGGGAATTGTTGCAATCGGATATGCCACAACTCAACCCCAACCCGGAGATCCAATTACAGCAGGGCTCTTTTGGATGGCGATGTTCTTGTGGATGGGTTTACCGGCGATCGGATATATTTTAACCTTGATTGCGATGAAGTGGTATCCACTAGACAGAGAGATGATGCATGAGATACAGCTGAATAATCAAAAACTAAGACCATCTAAACAAAAACCTATTATAAATACTGGTCCAGATACAAAGGTAAGTGGTTAATAATTAAAATGAAAGCGAATACAGTAACCCAAGCGACTGTTTTTGAAAGCGTTGTCCTATAGTGCGGAGGTTAGGTACTGAAAAGAAACTGACTTTAATGATCCTTCAATGATCATTAAAGTCAGATTTTTCATTTTATTCAGATATAAAAGGGAAAAGCGTATTTGATAATTCATGGTCAATTAAATAAAATTGTCTAACAATTTTATTTGTTTATTATAAAAATAATACTAAACTACCATAACGGTGCATTTCCAAGTGTTATCATTATTTTATGATCTAGCTATTTCAATAAAAAAGTAACTAAACATTTGATAACTATGAAATTAGAGTGATTAAGTAAGGATAATAGTTTACGAGGAGGATTAGGATGAGAAAATCAATATTAATCAACGAAGATTGGAAATTTGTAAAAGAAAATGTTGGTGCAGAGAAAGTATTTGCAACACAAGGTGAGAAAATAAATATTCCCCATACTTGGAACGCTATTGATGGACAAGATGGAGGAAATGACTATTACAGAGGAACATGCTGGTATGGCAAGACTTTTAATAAGCCAGAAATAAATAATGGAGATCAAGTATATCTGGAATTTAGAGGTGCAAACTCTTCTGCAGAAGTATGGATGAATAATACTAAACTATCTACACATGATGGTGGTTATTCAACTTTTAGAGTGAACATAACAGAAGTTTTAAAAGATGAAAATGAGCTTGTCGTTTCTGTTGATAATAGTCCCAATGATCGGGTTTATCCTCAAAAGGCCGACTTTACCTTTTATGGTGGAATATATAGGGATGTGTACATGGTAATTGTTGCTAATAGTCATTTTGATATGGATTATTATGGCGGTAGTGGTCTTATTATAACATCTGAAATAAATGAAAAATCTGCAAAAGTAGATTTGAAATCATATGTTACAGGTGAAGCAGATACAGTTCGTTATACAATTAATGGCGTAGGTACTAAGGAAGTTCCTGTTGTTGATGGAGTTGCTTCTGGTAGTATTGAAATTCCAGAAGTTCATTTATGGGATGGAATGGTTGATCCATATTTATATGAAGCAAAAGCAGAGCTTATAAAAAATGAGAACGTAATCGACCAGGTAGATAGTCGTTTCGGTTGTAAAACATTTTCTTTTGATAAAGATAAAGGGTTTATCTTAAATGGTAGACCTTATCATCTTAGAGGTGTATCGCGTCACCAAGACAGAAGAGGTGTTGGGAACGCTATCACTAGAGAAATGATGATAGAGGATATCGAAATTATAAAGGAAATAGGAGCCAATACTATACGTCTAGCCCATTATCAGCATGATCAATATTTCTATGATTTATGTGATGAATACGGAATGATCGTCTGGGCTGAAATTCCTTATATCACGGAACATATGCCTAATGGGAGAGAGAATACAATAACGCAGTTGACAGAGTTAATTGTACAAAATGTTAATCATCCATCGATCATTTGTTGGGGATTATCAAACGAAATAACTGTTACGGGTGTAACGGATGATTTAATGGAGAATCATAGGATATTAAATGATTTGGCACACAGCCTAGACAGTACTAGACCAACAACTATGGCTCATGTTTTTATGCTTGAAATTGATGAACCATTGGTAAGCTTACCTGATATTATGTCTTATAACCTATACTATGGTTGGTATCTAGGAAACCTAACGGATAATGATAAATTCTTTGATGATTTTCATAAAAAATATCCTGATAAAATAATTGGTTTAGCTGAATATGGTGCTGATGCAAATCCTAGATTACAAACCCCAACTCCAGAGAAAGGGGATTATACAGAACAATATCAGACTGTATACCATGAACATATGCTAAATATGTTTAAAGATCGTCCTTATCTCTGGGCAACACATGTATGGAATATGTTTGATTTCGCTGCAGACGGTCGTGATGAAGGTGGCGAGAACGGCATAAATCAGAAGGGGCTTGTCACTTTTGATCGAAAGTATAAGAAGGATGCGTTCTATCTATACAAGGCGCATTGGAGTAATGCACCTTTTGTACATTTATGTGGAAGAAAATATGTAGATCGTCACGAAGAAGAAACAGAAATCAAAGTGTACTCAAGTTATGACTCTGTTGAACTATATAATAATGGCGAACTAGTAGAAAAGCAAAGTGGTAATAAAGTATTTATGTTTACATTGAAACTTCAGGACGAGCATAGAATTGAAGTAAAAGCAGGTAATTGTTCAGATGAAATCACGATAAGAAAAGTGTCAGCAAAGAATAAAGATTATGTATTAGAAGGACGAGATGTTATAAATTGGTTTGATGATCCAGAAATGAACCAACCTGAGGGCTATTATTCTATTAAAGACGTTATGGCGGATATTCGGAAAAGTCCTAAGGGAGCCGAAATCCTAGACAATATGATGAATTATGCAAAGTCTAAACGCGGTGACGTGGCCAAAAATGTTAAACAGTCTGAATCTATGGCTAGAATAATGAATGCTATGACTGTTGAAGCACTAATAAAACAAGCAGGAGGTTCTATTCCTGAGTCAATGGTTATTGAAATTAACAAAGCTTTAAATAAAGTTAAAAAAGTAAATGATTGAGAAATAAAAACTAGTGACACTTTTCAATATAATGTTACATGTAAGAAGAGCTTTTCTAAAGAGAGTATTCTCTCTTGGAATTGCTTTTTTTTCTTAAGTTCAGCGTATAGCTGCGCTTTCACGCGATCATTCTTTCTTCTCGAGGTGCGCCTTAGCTAAAGGTGTAACAATTTAAGAGAGCAATCAGCTGTCAATTCAAATGTGAATGAATAACTTAAGGAATGAAAAAGTTAGGAAGTTGGGGAGTAATGAGAATTATACTCAAGCCAATAGAAAGGCATTAGAGACTTTTATTCTCTATGCCTTTTTGGTGTGATAGAACAAAAATAAAAACACTGGGAGTAAATTGGATGGAGATTTATAGATTAAATAATAATGAGTGAATGTGTTTTATTTAGTAATAGACAAAAGTTAAGAAAGCGCTATCATTCCTTAAGATTGCGTTATATCGTACATAGAAACTAAGGAAGTATAATTAAATTGTAAGAATTTTCTGATTCACAAAAAGGAGGTTAAAAATGGAAACTGCTTTGGGCAAGAATAAAATGGAAACTGCGATTATCCATAAGAAAGTGAAACGAAGAAAAGATAGCTGGCAATTATATTTAATGCTTCTACCTGCTGTCATAATAATTGGTATTTTTAGTTATGGACCAATGTTCGGACTTGTCATGGCATTTCAAGATTACAAGCCCTATTTAGGAATAAGAGGGTCGGAATGGGTTGGGCTAGAAAACTTTAGGTATCTTTTTGAGTATCCCCAAAGTAGAGATGCAATATGGAATACATTACGATTTGCATTCCTTAAACTTTTCTTCACTGCTTTGGTTACGATTACATTTGCCCTCCTTATCAATGAATTAAGAGTGAAATTCCTTCGCTATCCAGTTCAAGCCATGGTTTTTCTTCCTCACTTCTTGTCTTGGGTTGTACTTGGAGGGATATTTAAAGAAATGCTTGCGCCAGGAACGGGGATTGTCAATCAATTTATTGAGCGTCTTGGCTTTGAATCAATCTTTTTTCTGGGGGAAAATAACTGGTTCGTCGCTACTGTTGTAGCAACAGATGTTTGGAAAGGATTTGGTTACGGCTCAATTATTTATCTTGCATCGATGGCTGGAATCAATCCAGCACTGTATGAAGCGGCTGAAATGGACGGTGCTGGAAGATGGAAAAAAATGTGGTATGTTACGATTCCTGAATTGATTCCGGTGATAATGCTTGTGACCACGATTAATCTTGCATTTATGATGAGTGGGGACTTTGATCAAATTTTTAACTTATACAGCACTTTAGTGTATGGAAAAGGTGATATTATTGACACGTTTGTATACCGTGTTGGTTTAATTGATTTGAACTATGGATTTGCTGCGGCAGTTGGTTTCTTTAAATCAATAGTAGGGTCGATCATGATTATCACAGCTTTTACAATTTTTAAGAAACTATCAGGGCGTAAAGCAAGATAAGGGGGGTTTTTATGAAAAAAAAGTTAAGTTCATTTGAACTATTTGACTACTTCAACATAGCTCTTATGCTTTTTTTAGGAGCCATTTGTGTTCTACCATTAATGCATATCGTTGCACTCTCCTTTAGTTCTAGCCCAGCTGTAATGTCAAATCAGGTCTTTTTTTGGCCAGTTGAATTTACGACTGCTGCATACCAGAGAGCATTCGAGGATCCTCAGCTATTAAAGTCATTTTGGGTTAGTATAAAGAGAGTCACATTAGGTGTAAGTATTGGCCTTTTCGTGACCTGTTTGGCAGGCTATGTATTGTCAAAAGGAGGGGGGAGAGATGGAATTGCGGGCCATAAATTTTTTATCTTCTTTTTCATATTCGCCCTTCTTTTTAATGGTGGTTTAATCCCAACCTATCAACTCATTACTGGAATGGGGTTATACGATTCCATATGGGCTATCATTTTACCGGGCTTAACAAATGTTTTTTATATAGTACTAGTCATGAATTTCTTTAGCACATTGCCTAAATCATTAGAAGAGTCTGCATTTTTGGATGGAGCGAATCATTTTCAGGTATTTTATAAAATCTATTTGCCGTTATCTGTTCCGGTTATTGCGACAATTGGGTTATTTATGGTCGTCTATGAATGGAATGAATTTTTCGCAGGGCAAATTTATATGAAGGCTGATAATGTGCCATTGAGTACATTTATAAAATCAGCAATAACTTTACCTGATTTTTCAACTTCTAATTCAGAAGAATTGCAAAAGTTAAATTTCCGTTCTATTAGTTCAGCCCAAGTCGTGTTTGCAGCATTACCAATCTTAGCTTTATTTCCGGTATTGCAGAAGTTTTTCACACGAGGTATAGTCATCGGCGGTGTAAAAGAATAAGATATCGCTTCGTTAGTTGAAACTAATGTAAGCGCTCTTAAATAAAATGCAAGTTAATTAAAAGGGGGAAATGTTATGAAGATGAAATGGAGATTCTCCATCCTTACGATCACAATTATATTACTTGTTGGCTCGTTAGTGGCATGTAGTAATCAGGGGGCAAACTCTAGTAAGGAAGATGAACCAAGTGATCAAAGTGGGGGTGAAGAAGCGAAATTAAACATTGTCGAAGGGAAAATTGAGCCAGCTATTACACTTACAACTATTATAGCTGAATTAAATAATACTAGTTATGTAGAAGGCGAGTCTATTACTGATAATGCTCATACACAATGGGTTGAGGAAAAGCTAGGTATCAATATAGAATCGCAATGGGAGGCATCTGTAGCAGATGGAAGCTTTGCAGAGAAATTGAAGCTTGGAGTTGCGAGTAAGCAAGAATTACCGGACTTCTTTTGGGTTATGGATGAGCAGTTGATTACGATGTTAATAGAATCTGGTTTGGTACTTGATTCAGGAGAAGCTTTCGATAAATATGCATCAGATACGTATAAAGCAGCACTCGCAGAAGCTCCTGAGTCTTGGTATCCATATATGGCCGATGGTAAAAGATTTGGTATTCCGAATCTCGCTGAAAATCAGACATCTCAACCAGTATTATGGGTTAGACAAGATTGGCTAGATAAATTAGGACTAGAGGCTCCTACTAACCTCCAAGAACTTGAGGTTGTGATGGAAGCCTTTGCAACTCAGGATCCTGATGGAAATGGAAAAAATGATACGATTCCACTTGGAATTTCTGGTACTCCAAACTTTGCTGTCAATCCTGTTCCTGAGACTTCTTGGGTTTTTGGAATGTTCGGAGCAATACCAGAAATATGGACTCCAGGAGAAGGTGGTAAGCTTGAATATGGTTCTGTTCAACCAGAAATAAAAGATGCTTTAGCTAAATTAAGGGATTGGAAAGAAAAAGGATATTTAAATGAAGTTGCACTTTCCGACTTTAATACATTCGCAAAAGAAGTAACTACAGGAAATATAGGAATACTAGCAGGTCCAAACTGGTCAATTAGGTATCCAATTTCCATGTTAATGCAGACAAATCCAGGAGCAAGATATATGCCATATGAACTACCAGTAGGAGCAGATGGAAAAGGGATGCATGTTATGGGGAATAATACTATTGGGGCAGTTTTCTTTAATAAAGATATTTCAGAAGAAAAAATACAAGCATTTTTCCATTATCAAAATACGATGCATTCTATATATGATAGTGAAGATCCATATCTCTTTAAAGACTTCCAAGACGGTTATGATTATGTGCTGAAAGATGGAAAAGCAGATCTTATTGAAAATCGGGTCCAATCACAGAAATATATGTTAACAGGAAACCCTCCAACATTCTTATCTAAAATAATTGACGCTAAAGTAAAAGCCGCAAAGGGTGAAGAATTGTCAAATCTAGAACAATCAGCATTAAATTCAAATGGGGATTTATTTAATGCTATGGATACATCAAATCCGCTTAATCAAATATTAAATATGGCGACAGTAAAAGCAGTGGAACAAGAGAATGTAGGGGTAACTGACTATTTCTCAGGTCCTCCAACCAAAACAATGACCAGAAGATGGGAAATGCTGAACAGATCCCAAATGGAAACTTACACAGACATTATTTATGGAAAAAAGCCAATTGAAGCATTTGACGAATTTGTAGAGAATTGGTATTCAAGTGGTGGAGAAGATATCACGAAAGAAGTAAATGAGTGGTATGATTCAGTAAGTAAATAATTGATAAAGAAAAATCGGACTCCAGTAAACTTGAGTCCGATTTTTTTATGGGTTGTTGGAAGACTTAGTGTGAATAAGAAATTCATAATGAAAATGATATGAAGTATCATACCTAACTTACAAAAAAAATACCAATTTACTATAATGAATATTAGTAGAGTGATATAATTAAGACAAAATAATCATTAAATTGTGTATGTATAAGCTGGAAAGTGGGAGAGGATTGCCTTCATGTTTAAACATTATCGGACTTTCTATACAGTGCTGCTACTAATTCTACTATCAATGACAATTGTCATGACTATGTATACACATATCATTAATACAAGTTTAACGACAGTTCAAGAAAATATTCAAGCAAATAATCTTAACCGATTACGTCAACTAGTGAACCATGTAGATAATAGCGTAGACCAATTAAGTATACAAGCCATATCAATGGAAGTAAATCCAACCATTAAATTACTCTCGGCAATCGATATCTTAGATAACTATGAACAAATTAAGCTAAGAACAGAAGTTGAGAATATGATCAATTTGCATAGATTTTCGCAAGGTTGGAATAATCAAATTTCTGTTTATTCACATTTAATTAATAAATGGGTGGGAACTACTGAAATAACTTCACCTCCTGAAGAGGAAAATAGTACCCTTGTATGGACATTTAACCCCTCAAAAGAACGGTTCGAAACATATAGAAGGAATGATGATTTTACTATTCGTATAACATTTCAAAAGGATAATTTAGAGCAAATTGTAAATAATGCTAAAATCCAAAACAATCATCCTTTTTTTGTAAATAGTAATCATTCAGTCATCATCGATAATAATTCAGATAAAGATTTCTTACAAGAGAAAGTGTTAGCGCTTTCGAAATCTTTGACTAATCGTGAAGAAGGAACAGAAATCATCACAATAGATAGAACAGAATACATGGTTAATTTTATTCGTTCTAAAACTTTAGGGTGGTACTTAGTAGACTATCTACCATTAGATGTAGTACTTCAACCAATTAATCAAACAAGGAATATATTTTATGCCACATGTACGATTCTCTTAATTGGTAGCATTATTACTTTAATCTACCTTTATCGAAAAGTGCAAGTGCCTATCATTACGATGCTAAAAGGAGTACAGAGTATTAGGAGTGGAGACTACTCTTACAGGATTAATAAAAAAAGTAATAATGAGTTTGATATTCTTTATAAAAACTTTAATGAAATGGTTGAAGAGATTGAAGAATTAGTTGAGAGGGTTTACAAAGAAAAGGTCATATCAAGGGAAGCGATGATTAAAAAGCTACAGGCCCAAATTAACCCCCATTTTTTATACAACTGCTTATTTTTTATTAACAATATGAATCGTTTAGGGAATGATGAAGCCGTTGAGGCAATGACACATAATTTAGCAGCTTATTTTCGTTATTCAACCAGGCTGGATAAACCAATGACATCACTTGCGAAAGAAATCGATGTGGTGGAGAATTATCTCAATATTCAGCAACTTAGGATGGAGCGTCTCAAATTTGAAATTAACATTCCTGATTCAATGAAATCACTGGTGATTCCTAAGCTACTCATTCAGCCTTTGGTAGAGAATAGTGTTGTGCATGGAATCGAAAATAAACAGGGTGCAGGATTTATTCGAATTACTGGAATCATAGAGGACAAGCTGTACCGTATTATAGTCGAAGATAACGGAAAAGGTATGTCTCAAGAGGACATCCAGAAACTCTATGAAAGGATTCATCTACCACTAGACGACAAAATGGGCTGTGCATTATGGAATATTAATCAACGTATGGAGATTCATTATGGAAATCCAGCTGGTATAGAGATAACCAAGAGTACCTTAGGTGGTTTATGCATCACATTGTTTTGGCCAAACCACAATCTTGAAGGAGGTTTACCATATGTGCCAATTATTAATAGTTGATGATGAAACCTCTGTTGTTGATAGTCTTGCTCTTACTATTCCATGGAATGAATATGGTATAGAAGAGGTGCATAAAGCTTATTCAGCACAAGAAGCATTACAAATTTCAGAAAAACAAGCCATCGATATCATGATAACGGATATTCAAATGCCTGAAATGAATGGTTTTCAACTAAATGAAAAAATTAAAACTTCTTCTCCAAACATAAAAACGATTATTTTAACAGGATATGATGATTTTAAATATGCACAAAAAGCAATTAGGCAGCAAACGGTCGATTATTTACTTAAACCAGTTGATATCAAGTTGTTAATAAAAACAGTACAAAATATTGTTCAAAACATTGAAACCGAGTTAAAGGAAACGAGTTCTTATCAACATATTAAGAATACATTACATGTAAATATGCCAATGTTGAAAAGTCAGCTACTGAATGATTTGCTAAAGAATGATGTAGTGGATCTTAACCATTTAAGAAAAAGGCTTGCCGTGTTCGATTCCTTTAAATTAGATGATTTATTTATGATGATCGTTATTCGTCTAGATGAGGGTTTTGAGAGCTATGACCTTAAATCCATGAGCTTAATTGAATTTGCCGTTAGCAACATTTCAGAAGAGATTTTTCAGGAATTGTTTGAATTATGGAACTGTATAACTGATCATGGTTATATCGTATTTTTGGTTAAAAGTGATCATCGTGGTGACTTGAAATTAGTCAATTCTTATGCTGAGAAGTTACAAAAGTATATCCAAACCTTTATGCAAGGCTCAATTACTGTATGTTTAAGCAACATTGGTGTATTTCCATATGATGTAAGGAATATCTATCAAACATCGATTGAAACAATCAAATATAATGTAGGAAAAAACAAGAGCAATTTTATTATAGCAAAGGGTATTTCAAAGGAATTAAAAAATGGAAATACGATCAACCTTCATGAAGTACCGACAATTAACTCTCTTCTGGAAGCAGGGGATTGGGATGGAGCAATAGCAAGAATTTCACATGTTTTAGCAATAACTGATGAGACAAGTGAACCTTCACATGATTATTTATTTAGGATTCTTCTTTATTTAGCTTCTTCGTTCTCTATCTTTTGTAAGGGGGATGATAGAACAACTGAAGAACAGCTAGGGGAAGAGTTTGAGCTTTTGATACAAAAAAGAAGCCTAATTACGAAGAATCGTGTATTTAATTGGGCAGAAAAATGGATAAATTCTATAAGAAATAAACATACAAATTATATTGACGATTCTCAAGAGCGAATTATTGCAAAAGTCAGAGCATTTATACATGAAAATCTCTCTGAGGATATGTCACTTCAGACTATTGCTGAAAAAGTTAATTTACATCCAGTTTACTTGTCAAAGGTTTACAAAAATATAACAAATGAAACAATTGGTGAATATATCTATCAATTACGGATGAAGCGTGCAGATTTTCTACTTCGTAATACTAATCTTAAAATTGCCGATGTGGGAAATGAACTCGGTTTCTTTTCACAATCTCATTTTATCAAGGTTTTTAAGAAGCGTTATGGCTGCACTCCTCAAAAATATCGAGATCAAAATAAGTAGTCCTTAAATTTCACCAGTCAAGCTCATGAAAGTTAGAATAACAATATAAGTTTTATAACATAAGTATATAAAAGAAATAAGGGGATAAGTCATGAAAATAAATTGGAGCTACTTCACGATATCATTAGTCCTTATTTTCCTTATAAGTCTTATTGTGGCAAATGGTAGAGAAGATGCCCCAAAAAATAAAGAAAATGAAACAAATGGTAGTAATGAAGAAGTAGGCAAAATAAACATTATAAATGGAAAGATTAGTCCACCTGTTACCATTACAACAATCCTTTCTGAACTGCCCAACACTTATTTTAGAGATGGAGAATCTCTTACGGATAATGTTCATACTCGTTGGGCAAAGGAACAGCTGGGTGTGAATTTTGAAGTGCTATGGTATTCTTCTAGAATAGACCAGTCCTATGAGGAAAGACTGAAACTTATATTAGCAACAGGTCAGGAATTACCAGATGTTTTTGTTTCATTAGATGATCAATTGATTGAAATGTTGATAGAATCTGGTTTAGTTATGGATGTAGGTGAAGCATTCGAGAAATATGCTTCAAAAACATATAAGGCAGCAATGGCTGAGGTATCTCCGAAGGCTTGGTGGCCTTTTAATCATGAGGGCAAAAAATATGCTATACCGATTATCCACGAATACCAGGGTTCACAACCTGTTATGTGGATTCGTCAAGATTGGCTAGATACATTAGGACTTGAAGCTCCTACTAATATAGAAGAACTTGAAGCACTTATGGATGCCTTTGCAACACAGGATCCAGATGGCAATGATAAGAACGATACAATACCGCTTGCACTAACAGCTAAGCCTGATTTTACGAAAAACCCCGTGGGAAATTCATCTTGGGTATTTGGATTGTTCGGAGTTATACCAGAAAGATGGTATCCTGGTACAGATGGAAAACTAACCTATGGTTCTGTTCAACCACAAATGAAGGATGCATTAATAAAAATTAGAGATTGGAAGGAAAAGGGGTATATTTTTAACCAAGTTGCTCTCAATGACTTTAATAGCGTGTCAGTTGATATTAAATCTAACAAGGTGGGCATTGTTGGTGCTCCATATTGGCTAAATCATTATTCATCATGGCTACTAAAATCAAATCCCAGTGCGATATATAATCCTTATCCTCTTCCAGAAGGGGTAGGTGGAAAAAACATGAGGACAGTCGATAACCCTTCTCTAGGAGGAATTTTCATCAATAAAGATATTTCGGAAGAGGCACTAAAAGCATTGTTTCACTATCAAAACACACTTTACTCTATATATGAAAGTGAGAATCCATTCCTTTTTAAAGATTTTCAGGAAGGCTATGATTATGTCATTCAAGACGGACAAGCAATTACAAGCAATGAAGTGATTCCTGGAGGGCGAACTCTTACAATGAAATATATGTTAACAGCAAGCGCACCCATATATAATTCAAGAAACGTAGAAGCTAATTTAAAACATGCAAGAGGAGAGGAACTTACTACCCGAGATTTGTCAGCCTTAGCTGCCAAAGCAGACTTAGGTATGGGGCAGCTAGAATTACTTTCAAGACAAGCAATGCTTGTAGCAATAGAGCAAGAATATGCTGATGTCCCTGAATATTTCCATGGTCTTACCACACCCACGATGGAACGTAGATGGGAAATGCTGAAAAAAATGGAAAGGGAAACATTTATCGATATCATCTATGGTGAAAAGCCCGTCGAAGCTTTTGATGCTTTTGTAGAAAGCTGGTATTCAAATGGTGGAGAAGATGTGACCAAAGAAGTAAATGAATGGTATGATTCTGTAAAATAAGCTATTTAAAGAGAAAGAGGCTATCCCCTAAATTCATGGGGGATGGCCTCTTATTTTTGGTAGCAAAGATGATTGGTTGAAAAATTTATAAAAATCTACGAACCTATCTCGATGTAAGATCATGTAAAACTCTATTAAATAGGTTAAGTAGTTGGCGTACTCTTTTGAAAAGTTAATAAAGCGCTATCAAAAGTTGGGAAAGCGTTATTTAGAATGGGTGAAAACGCTATTATAATAAGGTGTAAGTAAAAAGTACTAGAAGTGATTACAGTTAATGATCAATAGAGATTAAGAAATCGATAACATACTTTGAAGAGATTTGGCAAAAAAGTAGGGAGGAAAAAATAATGCAAACAGAAACGAATTTATCAGCTAAAGAGAAAAGAGTATTGGAAAAAGCAGAACGTGAGAAAAGATTCAATCGTGCTAAAGTCTGGCAAATGGCTTTATTCCCATTGTATTCAATGGCACACAATTCATTTATGTTTTTAATGTCCATTGTAGCTTATCATGCAGCGGGTATTGTAGGGCTAGGTACAGTTATTGCTTCGGTTGTCATTACAGGTTCAAGAATTTTTGATGGTATTACAGATCCAATAATTGCTTTCTTTTATGATAAAACGAAGGGGAAATTTGGTAAAGTTAGACCATTTATTACCCTCGCGTTTGTAACAATGGCAGCTTCAACTTCATTGATATACTTTACTGGTCATCTTGTGCCTGACAGTATGAAGTTAATATACTTTATATTATTATATATCGTATTTATAATTGGATATACGTTTTCGGGTGTTAATCAAGCTACTTCTTATTCAATTATTTCAAATGATCCTAAGCAAAGACCAACTCTTGGTGGTCTCCAAATGATCTATACGATGTTCTTTTATACAATTGCTACGGTCTACCTGTCTATGTATTTAACGCCAAAATATGGTGGTTTTAATAACCCAGATTTATTCCAAGAATTCACGATAGCAACAATTATATTCGCTGGGGTCGGATACGGACTGTTCCTAATTGCAATCTGGAAAAAAGATCGTCCTGAGAATTTTGGGAGCGGACAGACTTCATCCAGTTTAAAGTTTAAAGAATTGTTGCCAATACTTAAGGGGAACCGCCCCTTACAAATGTTTATCGTGGCTGCTGCAACAGATAAGTTAGGCTTGCAAATTGCGGGTAATGCAGTAATTTCTGTAATGTTGTTCGGAATTGTGATGGGGGACTATGCTATGGCAGGTGCCATGCAAAGTATGGGGCTGATTCCTAATATCTTAGCCCTTATCTTCGGAACGGCTGTCATTAGAAAGATAGGACTGAAAAAAGGTCTTGTCTTATCTACATGGGGATGTATCATTACGTATGTACTATTGTTCTTGGTCTTATGGTTAGGAGATCCAACACAGATAAGTATGAATAACATGGGAATTTTGACGATAGCATTTATCGTATTATATATTGGAAGCGGGGCACTACGTTATATAACGAACGCTGTAGTTCCACCTATGTTAGCTGACATTGTTGATTATGAATCGTATAAATCTGATCGCTATTTACCTGGACTTGTAGGTGGTATTTACTCATTTATTGATAAAACTGTTTCTTCCCTTGCGCAAACTTTCGTGGGATTAGCACTTGCGCTAATTGGTTTTAAAACAGCCTTTCCTGATATAGATACACCATATTCTGATACTATTTTTTGGATGACCATGTTCTTGTTTGTTGGTACAAAGTTAATGGCATGGATTAGTACGATAATTGCAATGAGATACTATGATTTAGATAAAGATCGTATGGAGGAAATTCAAGTAGAATTGGAAGAGCGTCGAAAAAATTCTAAAATAGAAATGGAAACGGATTCTAAAGTAAAATACTCATAAATAAATAAGTGAAAAAGATCCAAGTATGATTATAAAACAGCTATTTAAAAGAGAGAGGCTATCCCCTAAGTGGTGTGGGGCGGGCCTCTTATTTTTTATAGAAAAATCATTGGTTGAACAACCAATAAAAAATCACGGAAACTATCTCGAAGAAGTAAGGATTCTTTAAAAACTTTATTAAATAGGTAACATAGTTAGCAAACTTATTTAAAAAGTTAATAAAGCGCTATTTAGAAGAGGCGGAAACCTATTATAATAAAAGTATAAGTAAAAAGTACTAAGTAATATAAGTTATTAAATGGACTAATGGAATCGATAACATATTCGGAATTTTATAAAAGTGGGGAGGGAAAATAATGCAAAAAGAACCGAATTTATCAGCTAAAGAGAAAAGAGCATCGGAAAATGCAGAACGAGAGATAAAATACAATCGTGCTAATATATGGCAAATGGCCCTTTATCCTATTGGAAGCGTAGGTCAAAACTCATTTATGTTTTTAATGATGTTAGTATCTTTTTATGCAACAGGTATTGTAGGGCTTGGAACTGTAGTTGCTTCTACGATTATTACAGGTACTCGAATATTTGATAGTATTACTGATCCAATTATTGGTGTGGTTATTGACAAAACCAATGGGAAATTTGGTAAAGTTAGACCATTCTTTTGCATTGGATATTTAATGTTGGCTCTTTCTGTTCTTGTTATGTTCTACACAGCTCATACAGTTCCAGAAGGTATTAGAATGGTTTACTTTAGTTTCTTATATATTATATATATTATTGGTTACACCTTAGTTGGAGTGGCAAATAGTGCAGGTCTTGCCCTCTTGACAAATGATCCGTCGCAGCGCCCGATAATCGGAGGTTTTCAAGTAATATATTCTACAACCTTCTTTGCATTAGGATCCATTTATTTAGCTAAGTTCTTAGCACCTAAATATGGTGGCTTTAGTAATCCAGGGCTATTTCAAGATTTTGCTATTACTGTAGCGATTTTTGCGGCAGTTACTTATACTCTGGCAACGATTGCAATTTGGTCGAAGGATCGAATTGAAAACTTTGGGGCTGGTAAATTGGAAACTATTTCATTTAGAGATATGTGGCCAATTTTAAAAGGGAATCGCCCGCTACAAATGTTCATTTTGGCTGCAACAACTGATAAGCTTAGTCTACAAATTGCGGGTAACCAAATTGTTAATCTTATGTTATTTGGCATTATTATCGGAAATTATGGAATTTTTGGTACCCTGTCAGCAATTGCATTAATCCCCAATATTTTAGTAATCCTGTTTGGTATCCGTTATGCTGCTAAGTTTGGTACGAAAAAAGGTTTTGTTATGGCCACTTGGGGATGTATTATTTCCTTTACTGCTATGTTCTTCCTATTGTGGTTAGGTGATCCAGCCCAAATCGGTTCGGGTAGTTTAAATTTTATGACTATTGCTTTTGTAACTTTATTCTTAATAGGCGGTGGCGTTCGTTATCTCTCTTCCGGACTCGTTATGCCAATGATACCAGATAT
The DNA here is from genome assembly GCF_900104555.1 of Litchfieldia salsa. Taxonomy (GTDB): domain Bacteria; phylum Bacillota; class Bacilli; order Bacillales; family Bacillaceae_L; genus Litchfieldia; species Litchfieldia salsa. Next base: position 59,516 of record NZ_FNJU01000007.1, on the reverse strand, counting down.
CATCGATTACGAAACGTATAGATCAGATCGCTTTGCGCCTGGAATCGTATCTACAACCTATTCATTTGTTGATAAGATGGTTTCTTCATTAGCACAAACGGTTGTTGGTATAATGTTAGCCATGATTGGCTTTAAAGCGTCTCTTCCTGATATAGATACACCATATTCTGAATCAATCTTCTGGGTAACAATGGTCTTGTATATTGGTTTCTTAATGATAGCTTGGATTGCATCATTAGTTGCTATGAAGTTCTATGAATTAGATTTTAAAAAAATGATGGAAATTCAAGAAGAACTACAATCTCGCAGAAAATAGCAAAAGATTCAAAGATAAGTTAATAGTACTATCGTTTTGATGTTAAGTTTTAGAGCCTTTAAGGGCTCTATTTTTATTGAAGGCTCTTTTCGCAAACTTTGTTGCTATTTAACTAGGTTAGGTTGATTTGCACTCCAGGTATGTGCTTTCCGCGGGGCAGGTGATGAGCCTCCTCGTCTCCAAGCTCCTGTGGGGTCTCATCCTTCCTGCGCATCCCGAAGGAGTCACATACCTTCCGTTCCAATCAACGAGCTCTACAAAATTATATAAGTTTTAAAACAACAATCTTTTAGAAAATAAAATACAAGAATTAATAAATCAATCAACATATCACAGAATGGTAGAGTTAATACGAGCTCCTTGAGAAATTAGTGGATCCTTGTATTTATAAAGCTAAGATAGAAGTAATTTCAAAGAATAGACATACATCTAATATTGACTATAGAATAGGTAAAATGATATTCTTTAGTTAGTTAGTTTACAAAACAAATTAATTAGAAGTCTGTTAAATAAAAAGATTAGAAGGGAATTGAGAAACTATGTCAAAACAGCAAATTGGTGTCATCGGCTTAGCCGTTATGGGGAAAAACCTTGCACTAAACATTGAAAGTAGAGGTTATTCTGTATCTGTATTTAATCGTTCATATGATAAAACAGAAGAGTTTTTAAAAAATGAAGCAGAAGGTAAAAATTTTGTTGGTGCAAAGACGATTCAAGAGTTTGTTGATTCTTTAGAAAAGCCAAGAAAGATTTTGTTAATGGTTAAAGCTGGTACTGCGACAGATGCAACTATAGATTCTTTAAAGCCTCACCTTGAAAAAGAAGATATTCTCATTGATGGTGGTAATACATTTTTTCAAGACACCATAAGACGGAATCTAGAATTAGAGAAAACGGGTATTCATTTTATTGGAACTGGAGTATCGGGTGGGGAGGAAGGAGCACTTAAAGGTCCTTCGATTATGCCTGGGGGTCAAAGACAAGCATATGAATTAGTAGAGCCTATCTTAAAGTCCATTTCAGCAAAAGTAGAAGATGATGCTTGCTGCACTTATATTGGTCCCAATGGAGCTGGTCATTATGTAAAAATGGTTCATAATGGAATCGAGTACGGAGATATGCAGTTAATTTGTGAGGCTTATTTCATCCTTAAGAATTCTCTTGGCTTAAGTGCTACCGAGCTTCATGAAGTGTTTGCAGAGTGGAATAAAGGAGAACTAGACAGCTATTTAATTGAGATTACCGCAGATATATTTACGAAAGTGGATGAAGAAACTGGGAAACCGCTTGTTGATTTGATTTTGGATACGGCTGGGCAAAAAGGGACGGGTAAATGGACAAGTCAAAATTCATTAGACTTAGGGGTTCCTTTACCGATTATTACAGAGTCTGTATTTGCTCGTTTTATTTCCGCTATGAAAGATGAGCGTGTGAAAGCAAGCAATTTATTACAAGGTCCAAAAGTGGAAACTTTTAAAGGGAACAAAGAGGAGTTAATTGAATCAGTACGTAAGGCTTTATATTTTAGTAAAATTGTGTCTTATGCACAAGGGTTTGCTCAAATGCGCTCAGCATCAGAGGAATATGAATGGAACCTTAATTATGGAGACATCGCGATGATTTTCCGTGGTGGATGTATTATTCGGGCTCAATTCTTACAAAAAATTAAAGATGCATATGATCGTGATGCAAATCTAGCGAACTTATTATTAGATCCATACTTTAAGGAAATTGCAGAAAACTATCAAATAGCGTTGCGCGAAGTTGTCGGATCGTCAATTGAGAGCGGAATTCCTGTTCCGGCATTTTCAAGTGCTATTGCTTATTATGATAGCTATCGTTCCGAAACCTTACCAGCAAATTTATTACAAGCTCAACGTGATTACTTTGGTGCACATACGTATCAGCGTGTTGATAAAGAGGGAATATTCCATACTAACTGGATTAAATGATTTCCTTTTAAAAAGAAAGACTCTTTTCAAAAAGATTGTTGTGTTAAGACCTATTTAATTTAATAGAGCTCGTTGATTGGAACGGAAGGTATGTGATTCCTGCGGGATGCGCAGGAAGGATGAGACCCCACAGGAGCTTTGCGACGATAGGTTCATCCCTGCACCAAGGAAAGCACATACCTGGAGTGCCAATCAACCTAACCTGGTCAAATAGCAACAAGCTTGCGAAAAGATCCAAAAGAAAAGACCTCCTATTAAGCAACCGATGAACAGGTTGCTTAATAGGAGGTCTTTTTAATTATCAAGATAAGAAGGTATAAAATTTCGAACTTAGGTTTAGTGTCTAGCTCCAGCGCCTAGCCCCTCGGGGTCATAAGTCAAATCACTCCAGAAATCAAGATTTCCTGCGTGATTCGCCTTATGCCTGTCGGGGCTGAACAAGGCGCTTGCGCTTTTCTTAATTACTCGTAATCATCATTTTCTATGGTAAACCTTAACTCTTGGATTTCCAGGAAGTTCTTAATAGATAGAGCACACGCCCCCATGACACTAGCATTTGTACCAAGTTCTGATATTAATAATTCTTTATAATCACTAATCGAGGATTTAAAGTTCGACTTAATCTTACTTTCGGCATTAGGAATCAGTTTTAGTAATTCACTATTTAACACCAATGTTTCAGGATTTAATAAATTGATAATATTATTTAGACCTATGGCTATATACTTTAAAAACTCATCAATTTGAGCCATGACAACTGGATTGTTTGCATGAATTAGATCTTCAACCTCATCATAGGATAATAGAGGATTATTTAGACTTTCAGCTAATTGTTTTAGGAAGCTATTTTCAGACGCATAAAGCTCCCAACAACCCAAATTCCCACAATTACAGGGCTTTCCGTCAGGAATAATGATCATGTGCCCCATTTCACCTGCGTAACCATGATATCCCTTTAATTGCTCTCCATTAATTAAAATTCCAAGTCCAATACCTGAATACATACTAACGCTAACCAAATTTTCACTTTGGTGACGAGTATATACCTTTTCCGCAAAAGAACATAAATTTGCATTGTTTTCCACGTGGATTTCAGTGTGTAAATTTCTTTCTAGGTCACCCTTAAGATCTTTGTCATACCATTTGTGTTGTGTGACAAAGCTAATTGTTTTGTCATTCTTCACTATTCCATGAATGCCAATGACAATCCCCACAATTCTAAAACGACTATGAGAGTATTGACTTTGGTAGCCTCTAATCTGATTGATCAAGATTTCAAGAACATCATCATAATTAGAGCTTTCTAACACAACACGATCAGTTTTAACTGGACTACCAGATAAATCAGTTACTGTAAAAGAAATAGATCGAAAGTCCAGATCAATTCCTAGAGCATATCCTGCACGTCGATTAAGAGAGAGCATGATTGGCTTTCTCCCCACATTAGTATGCTCCTGCTGGGATTCAACAAGTAATTCTTCCTCTAATAAATCTGCTACTTGGACAGAAATCGTTGCTCTGGTTAATTTCGTGATCTTAGATAAATCAGCTCGAGATACCATTCCCTGTTCTATAATCTTGCTAATAATTTGACTTCTATTTATCTTCTTAATATATGCAGCATCACCAATTGCCATATAAACTCACCCTTTTAATTAAATTGTATCTATATAAGTCCATTGTATAAATTCATCTAATTTCTAATATAAACAGTATACAGTTATGTCCACTTATTTACTAAATTTATATCGTTGACGAAATCATCTTGAGATGATAATCTAATGATAAGTTAATTAGTTTGTTTTGTAAACAAATTAAAAAGGGTTTATATATAAAACAACGGAGGGCTAAAAAATGAAGGCGTTTTTAGGCGAAGATTTTTTATTAACGAATTCTACAGCAGAACATCTTTTTCATGATATCATGAAAAAACTTCCTATTTTTGATTACCATTGTCATTTAAGTCCAAAAGAAATATATGAAAATCATTCATTTGAAAATATTACGCAGCTATGGCTTGCAGGAGATCATTATAAATGGAGAGCTATGCGTATGCACGGGGTAAGTGAAAGACTCATCACAGGGGAGTCGACTGACTGGGAGAAGTTCGAGGCATGGGCTGAGACAGTTCCTTATTTAGTGGGGAACCCGTTGTACCACTGGACACATATGGAGTTGAAAACCTTTTTTGGGATAGATAAGAGATTGTCACCAAAAACTGCTCGTGAAATCTGGCTAGAATGTAATGAGAAAATAAGTTCTCCGGATTACAAGCCTCGACGCTTTATAGAGAAATCAAATGTTGAATTTGTAGGAACAACAGATGATCCAAACTCTCTGTTGGAATATCATCAATTATTAAAGGAAGATGAAACATTTAGTGTGGAAGTTGCTCCTACTTTTCGTCCGGACGGTGCCTTATTTATTGAAAGATCGTCATTTCATGATTGGATAAGTAAACTCGAAGATGTGTCATCCATTAAGATTACTAGTTTAAAAGATTTGATTAAAGCTATAAAACAAAGAGTGGACTTCTTTGCAGAAAAGGGTTGCCTTGCTTCAGATCATGATATTACACAAATGGATTTTAAAGCGTTTTCAGAAAACGAAGTGAAAAACATTTTTCAGAAACGTTTAAATCAGGGAGTGGTTACCCAAGATGAAATTATTGGGTATCGTTCTTATCTTCTGGTTGAACTAGGTAAAATGTATGCGGAGAAAAAGTGGGTCATGCAGCTTCATATGGGCGCGTTGAGAAATAATAATACCCAAATGCAAAAACGAATTGGAGCTGATGGTGGCTTTGATTCGATTGGAGACCAACTCTTGGCTGAAGGCTTATCTCGTTTCTTAAATACATTAGATTGCGTGGGATCACTGCCTAAAACGGTCCTATATAATTTAAATCCTCGTGATAATTATGTGATTGGAACAATGATTGGAAACTTCTTTGAGGAAGGTATTCCGGGAAAAGTTCAATTTGGCTCTGGATGGTGGTTCAATGACCAGCTAGATGGAATGACAAGACAGATGAAAGACTTATCAAGCTTAGGAATTCTCAGTCATTTTATCGGCATGACCACAGATTCTCGTAGTCTACTTTCATATGTAAGACATGACTATTTTCGAAGAATTCTGTGCAATCTAATTGGAGAATGGGTTGAAAATGGCCAGGCGCCAAATGATGAAGAGATTCTACATCAAATGATTGAGAATATAGGTTTTCATAATGCGAAAAGCTTCTTTTCTATAAAATAAACGAGTAATCGGAGGGTAAGATATGGGCATCATTCAAGATTTGTTACGAGATATTCCAGTGCCGAAAATGGTCAAGGTAAGACAGCATTTTGATTACAAGAAACTAGAAAATCTTGAGCAAGATCTAAAAGAAAAATTAAATCAAGAAATCATCCATGAAAAAGTAAAACCTGGAATGGAAATTGCCATTGCAGTGGGAAGTCGTGGAATGGATCGTCTAGTTGATATTACATCCGTCACAGTACAATATTTAAAAGAACTAGGAGCGAAACCATTTATTGTACCAAGTATGGGGAGTCATGGAGGTGCTACTGCAGATGGTCAGCGTGAAGTCTTAGCACATCTTGGTGTAACCGAAGAAAGTGTAGGTGCAGAAATTCGCTCTTCGATGGACGTCGTCAAACTAGGGGAATTACCAAGTGGCCTACCTGTTTATGTTGATCAATTTGCTTCAAAAGCAGATGGAATTGTGGTAATTAATCGGATAAAACCTCATACAGCTTTTCGTGGACCTGTTGAGAGTGGAATTATGAAGATGATTAGTATAGGTTTAGGAAAACAAAAAGGGGCAGAGGCTTGTCATCAATTGGGATTTAAGTATATGGCAGAAAATGTTCCTGCGATGGCAAAGATGATCATGGAAAAAACACCGGTCCTCTTTGGAGTAGCGTCGATTGAAAATGCTTTTGATAAGGTTAAACGTGTTGAGGTGTTAGCGGCGGAAGAAGTTGCGGAAAAAGAACCGGAGTTGCAGAAACAAGCGAAACAACTATTACCAAAGCTTTTCTTTGAACAGATAGACGTTCTTGTCATTGATAAAATTGGGAAAAATATTAGTGGAGATGGAATGGATCCAAATATCACAGGTCGTTATCCAACTCCATATGCACACGGTGGACCTGAGGTAAATAAAATGGTGGTCCTTGATTTAACACATGAAACGGAAGGAAATGCCAATGGAGTCGGAACTGCAGATTTCACGACACAACGACTAGTAGACAAAATGGATCTTGAGTTCACCTATGCCAATGGTCTAACTTCAACAGTATGTGCGCCAACAAAAATTGCGACAACTTTATCAAATGATAAAGAGGCGATACAAGCAGCCATTAAAACATGTAACATCTTAGATTTTACAAAAGTAAAAATGGTGCGAATCAAAAACACACTAGAAATAAGTGAAATCGAAGTGTCCGAAAATTTACTTGACCTTATTAAGCAACATCCTCAAATGGAACAAAGTTCAGAGCTTTTTGAGCTATCCTTTGATGAAAATGGAAACCTATTTTAAAAACAAAACACTTACAGGTAGCCACATTTTAAAGATTGCTGCCTGCAGATGGCGCTAAGGGGGATTTTAAAAATGAGTCAATTATTTGATTTAACAGGGAAAACGGCTGTAGCAATTGGTGGGAATAGTGTATTAGGAGCATCCATTGCCAAAGGCTTAGCTGAACATGGGGCGAAAATTGCAATCGTGGGTCGTAATCTTGAAAAAGCGAATGTAGTAGTTCAAGAGATTGAACAAAACGGTGGAGAAAGTAAAGCGTTTCAAGCAGATGTTAGTTCAAGAGAATCTTTAGAACGTGTGGCTAAAGAAATTGAAGAGTGGTCAGGCGGTTTTGATATTATACTTAATGCACCAGGGAAAAATAGTGCAACTCCATTTTTTGAGTTAGAGATGGAGGAATGGGACGACATTATGGATGTTAATTTAAAAGGACTTGTCGTTGCATGTCAGATCTTTGCTAAAAGAATGATCGAACAGAAAAGAAAGGGAAGCATTATTAATATTTCTTCTGTTTCTTCCACTACTCCATTATCAAAAGTGTTTACGTATTCAGTCTCAAAAGCAGGAGTAAATAGTGTCACACAGTTTTTAGCACGAGAATTTGCTCCTTACGGTATTCGTGTGAATGCAATTATTCCTGGATTTTTTCCAGCAGAGCAAAATAGGAAAATCCTTAGTGAAGAGCGAATTGAATCCATTATGAATCATACACCTATGAAGCGATTTGGAAATCCTGATGAACTAAAAGGTGCCGCGGTTTGGCTTTCCTCTGAACAGGCTTCAAGCTTTGTAACCGGTACTCTTATTCGAGTTGACGGCGGTTTTGGAAGTATGACTATCTAATCGAATTAGGTCTACTAATCTATGAATCTATATATATTAAAACATATCAGTTTGTTAAGAAAGGAGAAGGACAATGATTAATGAAAAATATCTGAAGTTAGTGTCAATTCTCCGTGAGATGGAATCGGTAGTTGTCGCTTTTTCAGGTGGAGTGGATAGTACCTTCTTATTAAAAGTAGCGGTTGATACACTAGGGCCTGATCGGGTAGTCGCTGTGACCGCTGATTCAGAAACATATCCTTCTAGTGAGCTAGAAGAGGCAAAGGAATTAGCAGATCGAATAGGAGTCAATCATCTTGTATTAGAGACCTCAGAATTAGCCATCCCTGGGTATATTGAAAATGACCGAAATCGCTGTTATTTTTGTAAAAGCAGTCTCTTTGATCATTTGATTCCTGTCATGGAAAAAGAGGGATACAATAATGTTGTGTACGGTGTCATAGCAGATGATTTAAATGAATTTCGCCCTGGTATGAAAGCTGCAAAGGAAAAGGGAATTCGTGGTCCATTACAAGAAGCAAATTTATTTAAGGATGAGATTCGAGAGCTTTCTAGAGACTATGATTTACCAACATGGAATAAACCTTCATTTGCATGTCTTTCGTCTAGAATTGCTTATGGTGAACAAATAACAATTGAAAAGCTAACAAAGGTGGAAAAAGCAGAAGCTTATTTAAAATCATTAAATATTCGTCAGGTTCGAGTAAGAACGCATCAGGAAATCGCAAGGATCGAGGTAGAACCAGGCGATATGACAATCGTATTAGAAAATCATGAAGCTATTTCGAGAGAGCTTATAGAATACGGGTACAAATATATAACATTAGATTTAGTAGGTTATAAGAGCGGAAGTATGAATAAGGTTCTTTCATAATAGAAAAGGCTTTGGAATTTTCTCCAAAGCTTTTTCTGTGAAGATTAGTAAATTTGAAGGGAAGATGAAGGATGTCTAGAGAGCTGGTCATGGGTCTTGATATTGGAACAACGAGTGTAAAAGCGGTCGTTTTTACACTAAAGGGGAAGGTTGTTTCAGAATCTGAAAAATTAATTACTTCTTATTATCCTAAACCAGGATGGGTTGAGCAAGATCCTGATGAGATTGTTCAATTAGCTGTATTAGCGGTAAGGGATGCTTTAGGTCTAGCGAACATAGAGAAGAATGAAATAGTTACGATAGGTCTATCAGCAGCCATGCATTCTATCATTTGTATTGACGGGGATGGGAATCCTCTATCAAAGGCATTAATATGGGCTGATGGAAGAAGTAGTGAACAAGCTGCTCATTTAATGGAAGAGGATGGAATGAACATTTATGCCAAAAATGGAATGCCTACACACCCGATGTCTCCATTATCAAAGTTAGTATGGATGAAGGAAACGGAATATGAGCCATATCATAATGCACAATATTTTCTTTCAATCAAGGAGTACCTTGTTTTCAAATGGTTTAATCAGCGAGTCATTGATTTTTCAATGGCATCAGCCACAGGGCTATTTAATGGTAAAACTCTTAAGTGGGATGATGAGCTTGTAGAAAAGGCAGGAATCAAGAAGGAACAACTATCGAACATAGTTCCCCCAACTAAAGTTTTAACTGGCTTAGAGAAAGCGGTAGCAGATAAGCTAGGACTTACAACAGAAATTCCGTTTGTAATAGGTGCAGCTGACGGTCAATTAGCTAACTTAGGAATTGGGGCCATTTCAAAGGGGGAAGTGGCGATAACTGCCGGGACAAGCGGAGCTATCAGACAGTTTACTAAGGGTTTCAAGCTAAGTGAAAACCACGAAACTTTTTGTTATGCATTTACAGAGGATGATTATATTATTGGTGGGCCAACAAATAATGGGGGGATTGCCCTACAATGGTTAAAAGAACTCTTACATTATCAAGGGAGCTTTGATGATTTTACGAATGAAGCCGAGCGAGTGACGCCCGGAGCTGAGGGGATATTATTTTTCCCTTATATAAATGGTGAAAGAGCTCCATTATGGAACCAACATGCGAGAGGGAATTTTTTTGGGATGACTGTTACCCATAAACAAGAACATTTCGTTCGTGCGGTTTTAGAGGGTATTACCTTTAATTTATACCAAATTGCCAAAGCATTAGAATATTCAGTTGGTGAACCAGAAAAAATCTATATTAATGGTGGGCTATCAAAATCGAAAGTATGGTTACAAATAGTAGCTGATGTCTTTGGAAAAGAAGTGTATGTTTCAGAGACTCACCATAGTGCAGCTTGGGGAGCAGCATGGACAGCTTTAGTCGCGTTAGGAAAAGTGACGTCCTTTGATGAAATAAAAAAGAATATACCGATGGGGTCTCCAGTTATACCGGACCAAAACAATCATGAAACATACTTAGAGATCTATAGAAAATATGATATGTTTGCACATGATCTGAAAAAGTATTTTTAGTAAATAATCATCTATTTAGATACGGTGGCTAAGGAGTGAAAGACATGTTGGAAGAGATTTTACAGCAGGTTCAAAGTGGAAAATTAACGGTGACAGAAGCAAAGGGTAAGCTTTCCACATATGAAAACTTAGGATTTGCGAAAGTTGATCATCATCGCAAAAAGAGACAAGGATTCCCTGAAGTCATTTATGGAGAAGGAAAAACGGCAGAACAAATCCTTCTAATTATTAATTCAATAAGATCTAATCACAATGATGTATTAGTTACTAGGATTACCAAAGAAAAAGCGGAGTATATTCTTCAAGAGTATCCAGAGTTTTTTTATCATGAGCTAGCTCAAATCCTGTTTTGGAAGGAGGACCCTAAGGCAGATTCCTTTAAGGGGTATATTGCCATTGTTTGTGCGGGTACATCCGATTTAAAGGTAGCAGAAGAAGCTGCCGTTACAGCAGAAGCGTTAGGATGTAATGTTCGCAGAATTTATGATGTCGGTGTGGCAGGAATTCATCGCCTTTTTGATAATATCGAAGAGATTCAAAATGCGACAGTTTCCGTCGTAGTGGCTGGAATGGAAGGAGCTCTTCCAAGCGTGGTCGGAGGACTTGTTTCTCATCCCATTATGGCGGTTCCGACAAGTATTGGATATGGTGCGAATTTCAATGGGTTATCAGCATTACTAACCATGTTAAATTCATGTGCATCAGGCATCAGTGTAGTAAATATTGATAATGGGTTTGGTGCTGCATATAACGCGGCCTTAATTTATCGAATAGCAAAAAAGGGAGTTCATCAAGATGAAGACATTGTACTTTGATTGTTTTTCTGGGGTTAGTGGAGATATGGTTATTGGAGCATTGCTTGATGCAGGAGCAGATCCTATTAAGTTAGAAGAAGAACTGAAAAAGTTAAATATTTCAGAGGAGTATACATTGGAATGGAAGAAAGTCTTGAAAAATGGAATAACTTCTACAAAGTTTGATGTAATATTGAATGATGTTGCTGCTCATGATCACAGTCATTCACATGATCACAATCATTCACATGATCACAATCATTCCCATGATCATCGAGCATATAAAGATATTGTTGAATTAATTCAATCAGCGGAATTGTCAGATGAAGTAAAAGAAACATCTCTAAAAATCTTTAAAAAGATTGGTGAAGCAGAAGGAAAGATTCATGGTATTCCATTGGAAAATGTCCATTTTCATGAAGTGGGTGCAGTGGATTCTATTATCGATATTATTGGCACGGCCATATTAATACATCAATTAGAAATTAAGCGTATAAAATCCTCATCTATCCCAGTAGGAACGGGAAAAATTCATATTGATCATGGGATTTATCCAGTACCAGCTCCTGCTACATTAGAAATGCTAAAAGGTGTACCGATTGAACAAAGCAATGTGAGATTTGAGCTTACAACCCCAACTGGAGCTGCCATAGTATCAGTGTTGGCCGAAGAATTTTGCACCCTTCCATCAATGGAAGTTAAATCTGTTGGTTATGGGGCTGGGACGAAAACCTTTAAAGATCGTCCGAACGTTCTACGTGTCATTATTGGAGAATTGCAAAAAAATAATTGACAATGAAAGGGGACCATTCATGGTATCAAAGAATCCTCCTAATCATGAACATATTGATGATCAAATGTTTAAAATGGAAGTAAATCTAGATGACATGTCAGGTGAATGGCTTGGGTATGTAATGGATTTGCTTTTTGAAGCAGGAGCAAATGATGTTTATTACACCCCGATTTATATGAAAAAAAATAGACCTGGAGTGTTACTTCAATTGCTCTGTTCCAATAGTAACTTGAATAGACTGAAGGAAATTTTATTCAACGAAACAACTACCCTTGGATTGCGTTATTATCCTCTTACCGTTCATCGTGTTGAAAGGAGATTTAGGAGGGTGGAAATCGAGTGGGGAACCGTTACAGTAAAAGAAGGGATTTATGAAGGACAAGTCATCCAAAGCGCCCCCGAATATGAAGAGTGTAAAGAAATTGCGATAGCTAATAAGGTGCCTTTAAAGAAAGTGTATGAAAAGGTTTGGATAAAACTAAACGAAATATAGATTTAACGAAATATAAAATAAGTCTCTGAAACCCATGCCATGTCCTTAGAATTTCTTAAAGGAATAACACTGGGTTTTTTGATTTACCTTCATAACCAAACCGCATAATTGGAATTCTATATATGTATTAGAGTTATAGTAAATCTTAATATAAACTTAGATTATGAGATAAATAAATATAGAAGGAGGGACATTATAAATGATAACACTTACATATCCTGAACAATCACCAATGATCAATTTTGCAATGGATAGATTAAAAAATGCAATATCTGAATTGGGTGAGAGTTGGACCATGAGCTCAAAAGAAGACCCTAACACACACAATATTATGATCTTGACGAACAACCATGACGGAAACCAGAGCAATGAATTAAACATAGATTCGGGACTAAGCTCAGAGGGGTTTCAAATCCAGCGGGGAGACAATCAAGGGAAATCTAATATATATCTATTAGCAAGTGATGAGTCTGGTGCAAAGCACGGAATTTTAGAGATTTGTGAGCAACTTCAGAATCAAGGTGACCTTTCAAGCGTAAAAGAATGTATCATTAACCCTAAATTTTCGTTTCGTGCTTTGAAGTTCAATCTCCCTTGGTCGTCTTACAGGCAAAATGAAAGTTTTGAAGTGCAAAAAGAAACGGTCCGTGATCTTGAGTTCTGGAAATCATTTTTAGACATGATGGCAGAAAATCGCTATAACGTACTGACTTTATGGAGCATGCATCCATTTCCATATATGATTAAACCAAAAAATTTCCCGAAAGCCACTCCTTTTACAGATGAAGAGCATGCAGAATGGAAGGGATTTTGGACATCCTTATTTAAAATGGCAAAAGAGCGTGGTATAGAAACGTACTTAGTTACTTGGAATATATTCGTCTCTGAATCGTTCCGAGAACACTACGATCCCAATGCCGTTAGCGATGAAAAGTTTTATCATCTTGGTGATTCTTATTCTACAGATCAAATCAAACAATACAATCGTGAATGTGTAACACAATTGATTGATGAGTATCCAGATCTAACTGGGCTGAGTACTTCTTTAGGTGAAAGAATGGGTGGCATGTCTCCCGAAGAGCGTCAAAAGTGGGTTGAGGATGTTTACTATCAAGGAATGAAGGATGCCAATAGGCCTGTTAAGTACATTTATCGTGCTCCATTCACAATTGATCCGTCTATTACAAGAGAAGCAATTGAGAAGAACGATTTCCTCCCAGACCCAGTCTGGCTAGAACTAAAGTTTAATTGGTCACATGCATATTCAACTCCAAAATTGCGAATAACTCATGGAGGATTGAGTGATGGGTTAAAGGGATATTGGAACCCAGATCCCCAAAATTACAAAATAACATGGATGGCTCGTAATGAAGACTTTTTTACACTACGATGGGCTCAGCCGAATTTCATAAGAGAACATATTAAGGAAAACGGTCATGATTATGTAGGAGGATATTTTATAGGATCTGAGTGCTTTATTCCGGCCTATGATTATTCTCACTCAAGGGATAGTGATCATTTCGAGTGGTCATACGCGTTCGAAAAACATTGGCTTTACTATATGTTATGGGGGAGATTATTATTCGATCCTACAACATCAGATGAAGTGTTTGCAAATGCACTGGGACGCCGATATGGTCAATCTAATGGACAACTGATGTTAGATGCATATTCGTCTGTTAGTAAGATGCCATTAGCTCTTGCCTCATCCTTTTTAATTTTATGGGATTTCACCTTATATGCTGAAGGTTTTCTTTCCACAGATACTTCAGGATATAACTCGGGGAAAGCGTTTATATCACTTGAAGATCTACTAAATACCAGGCCAATAGAATCAACATATCTATCAATTCGTGACTTTGTAGAACGTAAAATTAATCAGGAATCAACTGAAGGGTTTGTCACTCCAATTCAATTAGCTGATACATTAGAGAAAGATTCACTGCACGGTCTTGAGTTGATTGCATCGATAACTAAAAATGATTCTCCCGTTCTTTGCTGCGAAAAGGCAGATATTAAGGCTTGGGCATTATTAGGTCTATATTTTGCCGATAAACTACGTGCTGGGGTTTGTTATGAAATGTTCGTTAAGACTGGAGATGAGGCTGAACGTCAAAAAGCATTACAATGGTTAGAAGCACCTCATGCGATTAAGCACTGGGACGATCTTATTGAAGTGACTTCATCTCATTATGTGGAGCAGCCACTGATGCATCTAGACGATGAGCCATTCTCTTGGGAACGCTTCCGCCCACAAGTCTTAGAAGATATCGACTTTGTCAAAGGTCTGAAAAAGCAAGTAAGTATCTAGTACAACATTTAATTGTTTTAAAATCATTAATGAAAATACGGAGGGGAAAATGGAAAACTATACTACGGTCGGCAATCTAAAAGTAATAAACACTTTGTATAATTTCATTAATTCTGAAGTCTTACCGGGAACTGGACTAAAAGTTGAAAAGTTCTGGGCCGACTTTGAAAACGTAATTAATGATCTCACAGTAGAAAATGAGGAACTTCTTGGTAAAAGAATACATCTTCAAGAGCAAATAAATAGTTGGTTTAAAGATAATAAAGAGAACTTTGACTTTCAATCATACAAGTCTTTTTTAAGTGAAATCGGTTACTTAGAGCCTATGGTGGAAGAATTCCAAGTTAATACAGATGGTGTGGATGTTGAAATTACACAGCAGCCAGGACCACAATTAGTTGTACCACTAAATAATTCACGCTATGCAATTAACGCTGCAAATGCACGATGGGGTAGCTTATACGATGCACTATATGGAACAGATGTTATCAGTGAAGAAGAGGGTGCTGAACATAAAAGTAACTACAATCCAATCCGTGGAAATCAAGTAATCGATTTTGCGAAAAATTTTCTTGATGAAGTTATTCCATTGAAGGAAGCCTCTCATAAGGATGCAAAAAAGTATTGCATCGAAAATGGCCTTTTATCAGTGTTACTCAATAATGAAAAGGTTGTAGAGTTAAAAGACAGAAATCAATTGATAGGATACCAAGGTTTACAGGGAGAGCCATCTGCCGTTTTGTGTAAAAATAACGGACTGCACATAGAGATTCAAATCGATCGAGCACATCCAATTGGAATGCAAGATAGTGCTGGAATAAAAGATGTTGTTTTGGAATCAGCAATTACTACAATAATGGATTGTGAAGATTCGGTAGCTGCCGTTGATGCGGATGACAAGGTAGACGTATATCGGAATTGGTTAGGACTAATAAAAGGTAACCTAACGTCTATCTTTAAAAAGGATGGCAAAGAAGTTACACGTAAACTTAATCCTGATCGTACTTATACGGGAATAGATGGAAGAGAACTTACTTTGCCTGGAAGATCCCTTATGTTTATACGTAATGTTGGTCACTTAATGACTACTGATGCGATACTATTCGAAGATAGAAACGAGATACCTGAAGGTATTCTTGATTGCGTTGTTACTAGTTTAATTGCAAAACACGATCTCTTACGGAATGGTACCTATCAAAACTCTAAAAAAGGTTCAATTTATATAGTAAAGCCTAAGATGCATGGTTCCGAGGAGGTAGCCTTTGCTAATAAGCTTTTTTCAAATGTGGAAAAAATCCTTGACCTTGAAGCTAATACGTTAAAAATTGGGGTTATGGATGAGGAACGTCGAACCACCGTAAACTTAACAAATTGTATAAAAGAAGTTAAGGATAGAATCGCATTTATAAATACTGGATTTTTGGACCGAACAGGAGATGAAATTCATACATCTATGGAAGCAGGTCCAATGATTCGCAAAAGTGAGATGAAAACATCCTCATGGTTAAATAGTTATGAAAAGTCAAATGTAGCAATAGGTTTAGCTTGTGGGTTACAGGGGCGTGCTCAAATTGGTAAGGGAATGTGGGCGATGCCTGACTTAATGAATGATATGATCAATCAAAAAATTAGTCATTTAGAAGCTGGAGCAAATACAGCATGGGTACCTTCCCCTACTGCTGCTACATTACATGCAATCCATTATCATCAACTAAATGTAGTGAAAGTTCAGGATAGATTACACAAAGAGTCTAATGATTATTTAGATAAAATACTATCAATACCTGTCGCAATAAATACTGACTGGACTGAAGAAGAAATTCAACAAGAATTAGATAATAATGCACAAGGAATCTTAGGTTATGTTGTTAGATGGATTGATAAAGGGATTGGATGCTCAAAAGTAAAAGATATAAATAATGTTGGACTAATGGAGGATCGTGCTACTTTGCGGATTTCAAGTCAACATATGGCTAATTGGTTACACCATCAAATTTGTAGTAAAGAAAGAGTAATGGATACATTAAAAAGGATGGCAAAAGTAGTGGATGAGCAAAACTCTGGGGATCCTCAGTACATCCCGATGAGTCCGAATTTCGAAGAGTCTATAGCATTTCAGGCGGCAGTAGACCTAGTTTTTAAAGGTTATCAGCAACCAAATGGCTATACAGAACCAATATTACATCAAAGAAGAAAGCAAGCTAAAGCAGGAATTAAAATTAGTAGTTGAAAGATAGATTTTTGTAGGGAGAGAGACGCGATGAGGATTGTAAGATTTATGGATAAAGAGAATAATAAACTAACGGGAATTGTAACAGAAGATGGGATAGAAGAGATTTCTGGAGATATTTTTGGTGAGTGGGAAAAAACTGGCGAAATACTTGCTGAAAGTGAAGTAACTTTAATCTCACCACTAGAGCCTAATCAAGTGATTGGAATCGGTGCAAATTATGTTGCGACTGAAAAAGATCGTCCAGAAAAACCACAAGATTTACCAGTATTCTTCTTTAAACCAACTTCATCTGTAATTGGCCCTGGAGTAGAAATTAGAATCCCGGAATCAGTTGGAGAAGTGAAGTTCGAGTCAGAACTTGCAGTTGTAATCGGTAAAGAAACGTATCAAGTTGATGAGGATAAAGTGTTAGATTCTATTTTTGGCTATACAATCGCAAATGATATCACAGCTCCACAGTATTTTCATAAAGATGGACATTGGACACTTGGAAAGTCATTTGATACGTTTACACCACTTGGCCCAGTAATCGAGACAGAGTTAGATTTAGCCAAAGTTCAGGTTGAAGCCTACCAAAATGGAATAAAAAAACAAGATAGTTCAACAGACTTAATGATTATTTCTATTACTCAAATGATTAGTTACCTTTCCAGTATTATGACACTAAAACCGGGTGACGTTATTTTAACAGGAAGTCCGGTAGGGGCTGAGTTTTTAAAGCCAGGAGATAAAATAGAATGTAGGATTATGGAAATTGGCTCACTGGTTAATCCGGTTATTAAAGGTGTTAAATAAGTTTAAGAATAGTTTAGTGAAAAGCAAGGATGAATGTTGTTCTTGCTTTTCATTAATAATTGTCACTTTTCTTTAATAAATTCCTCTGACATGGAGATTAATTCACGAACAGCATAAGGTAAATACTTATCCTTCCGCCATACTAAGCCAAGCTCTAGGCTTATATTTGTATCCAATAAGTTAATTGCAGTAATGTTGGTATTATGAATAGATTGAGCAATTCTACCAGGTAAAAGGGCAACACCTAGTTTAGCTTCCACCATCTCTACCATAAAGTCTTTTTGGGAACTTTGACATACAATCTTAGGGTAATACCCTTTACTTGAACATTCTTCTATTATGCGATCATGAAGAGTGAAATCTTGTTGATATAAAATGAAATGTTCATTTTCAAGATCAGATAAATCTATTTCTGTATAGTTAGCCAATGGATTTTGTTTATGCACGACAAGCATTAATGGATCATGAATAACTTTCATTATTTCAAACTTGCCATTTTTTACTGGTAGATTGCAAATTAGCCCAATATCTAGAGACCCGTCTTCTATGCCCTCTTTTATTTTTTTTGATCCGACTTCGGTTAATATGATTTCAACATAGGGGTGTATTTCTTTGTATTTACCTATCAATTTTGAAAAAAAGGCTGGACCAACTATAGGTGGAATACCAATCTTAATCTCACCTTTTTTTAATTCAAGAATATCCGTTAGTTCAGTGGTGAGGTTTTGAAAGGCATCTAGTACATGTTTAGCATTAACTAACACTGCTTTTCCAGCATCGGTTAATTCTAATTGTTTTGACCTGTAAAACAAGGGGACACCTAATTCTAACTCAATTTGCTTGATAGCTTTACTGATTGAAGGTTGAGATACATGTAAGGTTGAGGCTGCTTTTGTAAAGCTTAAGTGTTTGGCTACTTCTGAAAAATAGGCTAAATGTCTGATATCCATAAACAAACTCCTTTTTTAGTAAGATTGTCAAACGGTCGTTCAGGGGTGAGTTATAACCAAAATGCATAATTCGGATAATAAATATGTATTTAAGGAATTTGTGATTCTATTATATTATAAAAAGTAAGAAGTTGGTAGGGGAAGAGTATTAAATTGTTCCTTTTTTGAAGGGGGAAAGGAAGGTTTTGGAAAATTATATTTTAATACTGTTACATAGGTACTTGGAATGAGTGAAGAGCCACGAAACTCCTGCGTGATTTGCAGGTCAGATGAGACCCCGCAGGAGCTTTTGCGACGAGGAGGCTCCTGCCCCGCGGAAAGGGAGTGGCTCGTAGCGAATGGAAAGTTCATATACCTAAGATATATATTGAAAGGAATGTGAAGTACATGAGAAATATGTTATTCATTTTGTTGCAATTATTTATATTAACTGTCATATATACAGGATCAAATTATATAGTAAAACTTACTCACCTACCGATTCCAGGGAATGTCTTAGGTATGATCATCTTGTACGTATGCTTAATTAAGAGAATTATAAAAGTAGAGTATATTGAGAAAGCTGCATTGTATCTAATCAAACATCTTGCATTATTCTTTGTTCCCTTTGCTGTAGGATTAATGAATTATGGAGATTTGATTCTTATGAGCGGATTTCAATTGTTAGTGATGATTGTAGGCAGCACGGTTATCGGATTAGCTGTTACTTCTGGACTAACACAATATTTATCCGCAAAGGAGGCACATAAACATGAGCGTTCTCGTTCTAACTCTATTTAATATTAGTTTAACTTTACTCGCATATATTGGTGCAAAGGTATTATCTAAACACTACCCCAATCCTTTTACGACACCAGTATTGACAGCAACAATTATCATCATCTTTGTTTTTAAAATCGCAGATATGAGTTATGTACAGTACACACCAGCGAAAGAATGGCTAACTTACTTGTTAGGTCCTGCTACAGTTGCTCTGGCTGTTCCAATGTACCAAAATCAAAAAATCTTAAAAGAAAAAGCTAGACTAGCATTACTATGTTTAACAATAGGAAGTTTGGCTACAATTGCTTCAGCTATAATCCTTTCAAAACTTTTTAACCTTTCCGAACAGATTCAAGCTGCTGCTGCTGTTAAAGCAGTTACAACGCCCGTTGCCATTGAAATCGTGAGTATGATCGGTGGTGACCCTTCATTGGCCGCGGTACTTGTCATTACTGCAGGTATATTTGGCGCTGCATTTGGACCATTATGCCTATCATTATTCAAAATAGACGATCCATTTTCAAGAGGGTTAGGAATAGGAACCGTGTCACATGGTATCGGCACTAGTCAAGCAGTTGTTGAAGGTCCGTTACAAGGAGCTGTGTCAAGTATCGCGATGGGGGCTGCTGCGATTCTCACCTCTATGATCCTTCCTCTCATTTACAATTTGTTTTTTTAGTATGTTTTAAGATTTGGGTCAAGAAAATTTTAGAGATCACTATGTGGTCTTTTTTTTATAAAGTTTACTTTGATAGATTGGCGTTACTTTTTATAATTGCGAGTAATTGTTCGGCCATATAGCTAGAGCTATATTTAAAATTACCATTTATAAGTTCTAAAATGAGACCTAAAATCGCATAAGTGTGATAACTTGCGATTAGCTCCCTATTAATATTTGAATGTGGAAACCGTACAGGAAGTTCTTGAATGGTCAGTTCCTTTAGAGCATACGTAATTTTGTGCTGAAAGAAAGTTAATACACTTGAACTTACAATCAACTTATAAAAGTCAGAGTATTTATGTACATGTTCAAAGATTTTAATTGAATTAGTGGTTAACTTGTTAACATCGAATGTGTCTATATGTATATAGGGTTCACGATATGAATGAATTAAGTCTGTTAATACTTCATCAATGATATCTTCAAGAACATCCTCTTTGTATTGATAATGTTTGTAGAAAGTACCTCGGTTTAAATTAGCGGCCTCTACCATATCTTTTATGGTAATATCCTTAAAATCTTTTTCGTGCATTAATAGAATAATCGCTTCTTTTAATGCTTTCTTTGATTTGAAGATTCTTCGATCTGTATGACTATTTTTATTAGACATAGAGAGCCTCCAGTGTTCAATAATTTTCGTTTACAAAACAAATGTGAGTTTTATTGTTTACTAATGAACATTTGGAACAAGTTTTGCTTATTGAATGAACTTAATGTAGTTAATTATACTATAAATAGGGGAAAACCTTAATCAACATCTGTTTAAAAGAACTGAAAATTGGTAGCGCATTCAATAAAAGGTGGGGGAGAATACATTGAGACTTGAAAATAAGGTAGCAGTAGTTACAGGAGCAGCCTCTGGAATGGGGAAAGAGATTGCGATTACGTATGCACGAGAAGGGGCAAAGGTAGTAGTCTCTGATATTAATATTGATGCAGCGAATCTTACGGTAGAAGAAATCGCATCTAATGGTGGAGAAGCAATTGCTGTCAAGGCAAATGTAGCGAAAGAAGAAGATATTCAAAATTTAATTGATACAGCAGTAAATACATATGGAACCTTAGACATCTTAGTGAATAATGCAGGAATTATGGATAATTTTGTGCCTGCTGGTGATATGGAAGATGAACTATGGGAAAAGGTATTTGCAATTAATACAACAAGTGTTATGAGATCTACACGTAAAGCATTAACAATTTTTTTAGAGAAAGAAAGTGGAGTCATCATTAACATAGCGTCTGCTGGAGGAATTCAAGGGGCAAGAGCAGGGGCTGCCTATACAGCTTCTAAACATGCAGTGGTTGGATTCACAAAGAATACAGGTTATATGTATGCTAACAATGGAATTCGCTGTAATGCGATTGCGCCAGGTGGTGTTGAAACAAACATTAGTGCTACATTGACGAATGTTAACCACTTCGGTATGGGGCGTATTCAACCAGGACTTGCTGTAAATCCACGCGTAGGTAAACCAGAAGAAATTGCAAACATTGCTCTGTTCCTTGCTTCTGATGAGTCAAGTTTTGTGAATGGTACAGTTATTGCTGGTGATGCTGGTTGGACAGCTTTTTAATTTTAAAAAATTGTTAAATTAAGAGTGCATTGACTTCGTTTAGTTGATGTACCTTTTGATAAAATAGTTATTCCATCTTATCTACAGCAACGTTTAGTGCACTTTTTACCAAATAGCGGAAAAGGGGAGTTGTACATGAACGAACAAAATCAGGATCAAAGTTTTGATGTAATAGTTGTAGGTAGTGGGGCAGGAGCAATTACAGCAGCAATTACAGCGGCCAAACAAGGCCTTAAAACAGTAATCATTGAAAAAGCGAGTACCTGGGGTGGTTCATCATCACTTTCAGGGGGAGGAGTCTGGATTCCAAATAACCCAGTTTCAGTAGCTGCAGGATTAAAAGATAGTTTTGAAGAGGCATTAACTTATCTTGAAACGGTTATAGAGGACGTTGGTCCAGCTAGTTCAAAAGAAAGAAAGATGACTTTTCTACAAAATGGTCCAGAAATGATTAGATTTTTACAAAATGAAGGAATGTCATTTATTGCAGGTACCCTTTATCCTGATTATTATCCAGATAAGCCAGGTGGCAAAATTGGTCGTTCGCTAGATTGTGAATTTTTTGATCGATGTAAATTAGGAGAGCTTAGTAAAACATTACGTGTTTCAGATATGCTGCCTCCAATTCCTTTTTCTACATCGGAAGTAGCACATTTACCAAAAGCTTTTACTCAGTTTAAGCACTTCTTCAAAGTAGTAGATATGTTTGCTAGAGGAACAAAATTAAAGATCTCTGGTAAGCAGGCACTTGGGTTGGGTAATGCATTAGTTGCTCAGTTAATGTTTGTAGCCCAAAAATATGATGTTCCTGTATGGCTAAACACTCCTTGTAATCGGTTAATAATGGAAGGAGAAAAAGTTGTTGGGATTGAAGTAACAAAGGATGGAGGACCATTATCTTTGTATAGTAATGCGGTGATATTAGCGGCCGGAGGCTTTGAGCGCAATGCAGAAATGCGCCAAAAGTATCAAGGTGTTGGTTCAGACTGGACTGTAGCAAATCCTGATAATACAGGCGATGTAATTAAGCAATGCATGGACATTGGTGCGGATATGGCATTATTAGATGATTCTTGGTGGGGAGCGGTTGCAGTAGACCACAAAGGAAATAGGCATTTCTTAGTTTGGGAAAGGTCGATGCCGCATTCACTAATTGTTGACCAAAGTGGAGAACGTTACATGAATGAATCACAATCATATGTTGATGTAGGTCATGACATGTTAAAACAAAATAAGGAAGGAAAAGCTATTCCTTCATGGCTTATTTTAGAGAGTCGTAATCGTAATCGTTACATTTTTGGGATGGCCATGCCTAGATTAACACCAAAAGAGTATATTGAGGAAGGGTTTTTCTTAAAAGCAAATACAATTGAGGAGCTCGCAGAGAAGTGTGAGATTAATTCAGAGAATCTACAATCAACTATCCTTCGATTTAATGAGTTTGCAGATAAAGGCGTTGATGAAGATTTTGAACGTGGTAGAACTACCTATGATAACTATTATGGAGACCCTAACTATAAAAATCCTAACCTTGGTAAAATTGAAAAAGGTCCATTCTATGCTGTGAAAATATATCCGGGGGATCTAGGCACTAAAGGTGGAATGGTAACAGATGAGTATGCGCGAGTTCTGAAAGATGGCGAGCCAATATCGGGATTATATGCAACTGGTAACTGTTCAGCATCAGTGATGGGAAGGACTTATCCAGGACCAGGGTCGACGCTTGGACCTGCCATGGTATTTTCATACATTGCAGCAAAACATCTAGCAGAAAATGAAAGCAAAGATATGAAAATATCTAGTTGAGGCTTTGAAAAATCAAATTTCATTATGTGTAAAAGAGATAACCAGCAGAAATGGCTGGTTTTTCTATGTGAAAGTTAGACCATATTTAATCAAAATAAAAATAGGAGTTAACATGGTTTGTTTAAGCAACAGAGAATTTACGGTTAATTTAATCATCTTTTTTAGATATGACACACCATCTCTTTTTAGAAAGTAGTCTCTCCTACTTTAACTTATCATTATGAGGTGTTTTATGCTTTTTGTTAATAACTTCATGAAAGAGGGAACCATCAACTGAAGGCGTTGAACTTTGTTGATTTATAAAGGCACTCATCAACTTTTTGAATTCTCCAACAGTCAACGGTTTAGCATCAGGCATTAGTTCATAGCCGAGCTGCCCGTTTGGTTCTATGGTTGCATTTTTTATATCTTCTATGTTAGAAATTCCCTTTTCTCTTAGCTGCATTTCTAATTTATCGCTTGTGATTCTAAGTTTCTTTAAGTTCTTCGTTTGTAGTGCTCCATTTTTTATAACAATTATTGATTTTCCGGTAAAGAGTTTTTCAAATAGATTTAGTTTTAGCTGAAGAAGTTCAACTAAAACAAGAACAAGAATTAATAAGGTAATAATAGCAATTGTTTTAGTTATACTTTTTTCTATAATCGGTTGCACAATAATCGTTCCTATTGAAATCATGATAACAGTGGTTGGAATGGTAAGCTGGGAAATTGATTTTCTTCCAGATATTCTAAGGAGAAGTAAGGATGCCATTACTAAAACAATTGTTTTCCAAATAAATTCCATTGATAGCCTCCAGAGTAAAAATATGAATTTTTTATAGTATTAGCAAGAAAACAAAGGTTATGTAATGATTATTTTCATATTCAATAAGTCGCGTTTTATAGAATATATGTAAGAGTGGAATTAATGAGGTTAAATTTTATATAAATTTGGAGAAGCATTTAAAAAAATAGCTAGTGTAAGAATATGATTGAGTGGATTAAATAAGAAATTATTACATAAGGATTCCCAAGGTTTTACATAAAATTAATACTTTATTATAAGGAGATTAACCTTAATCACTTACCCTTGTACTCATAGTTAATTCTATACTTATGGATACAGGGGGTGGGTACCATCGTTAAGGTAGATGAAAAGAAACTGTTTTTTGATCGATTGTCTAACTTGCAGAAAATTGCTGCTGTAAAAGAGCCAAGGCATATTGAAAAGGTTCTGGAACATAAGGATAAAATAAGTGCAGTGTTTCTGATGACAGGTACGATTATGTCAGTGAAGGGGTATGTTGACCTTTTTAGAAAAGAGGGGTTACCTGTATTTATCCATATTGAAAAGATTAGTGGGTTGAGTATTAATAATGAAGGAATCGATTTCATTGCGAATTATGTAAAACCAATTGGAATTGTTACAACAAAACCGGGTTTAATTTTAAAAGCAAAAAAGCATAAATTGATGGTTGTGCAGCGTGTGTTCATGATTGATTCAGAGGTTTATAAACAACTACTCGATTCAATGGATCAAAGTAGGGCAGATATCCTTGAAATCATGCCTTCACGTCTTCCACATATTATTCGCTTAGTTTCAGAAAATGTGAAGATGCCGGTTATTACTGGAGGCTTGTTGTCAGAGGTTTCCCATGTGAAGGAAGCACTAGAAAGTGGTGCGTTGGCTGTCACAACCTCTAATATAGATATATGGAAAGCGGATTTATTCAAACAGGATGTTGAATATTCAACATTGTAAAAAGGGACAAGTTATCTTAAAAGTAACTTTATATTAATTTACAATTCTATGAAACGTACTTAATAAAAAAAGAGTAATATTCTAAATGTAAAGTAAATAACTAACAGGGTTCAATTAGAGAGACCTCAAATTCGGTTGGCTATTAGCCAATCCATTTGAGGTCTCTTTTTTGTGGGGAGGTGGAGTGTCTATCATACGTGTAAATAAATGAAGATTGTTTGCAATCAAGGCTACTTTGTAACCTTTGTTGGCTGTTAAACAGAGTAGTCATAAAGCAGGTTGAATACACGTAGACTCCTGCGGGACCAGTGGCCAAGGTGAGACCCCGCAGGAGCATAAGCGACGAGGAGGCTCACTGGTCACCCGCCGGACGCGGAGTGTATTCAGCCTGCGGCATTAAAAGCAACAATTTATACGAAAAGAGCCTAAACAAAAAAGAAGGGTGAGGAATTAAATGAAGAAATTATTTGGATTTTTATTAATGCTAACTTTTGCACTTGTTTTATCGGCTTGTAACTCTTCGGATTCAACTGGATCAGAAACATCATCAGGGTCAAATGAGGTTGCTGCAGATACTGGAAAGATCGAACTTACATATTGGTATGCTTGGGGAGATAAGATTGGAGAAAATAACGAAAATCTTGTGAAAATGTTTAATGAATCACAAGATAAGATTCATGTGACAGCTGAATATCAAGGTACATATGACGATTTACATGCAAAAACACAGGCTGCATTTGCTGCAAAAAATGCTCCAGAAGTAACGATGAATGAGATTGCCTCTATTGGTGTATTTGCAAAGTCTGGAATGACTCAAGATTTAACACCTTTTGTTGAACAAGATGATATGGATTTAGATGATTTTAATCCAGGACTTATGGGCAATTCATATGTTGATGACAAATTATATGGACTTCCATATTTGCGCAGCACACCGATTCTTTATATGAATACGACAATGCTTGAGGAAGCTGGTCTAGATCCAGCTGGTCCAAAAGATTGGGCAGAGTTTGAGGAATACTTACGTGCACTAACTGTAGAAGGTAAGACAGTTGGGATGACAATGCCGGTTAATATTTGGATGTATGAAGCATTTGTGGCTCAAGGAGAAGGGCAAATGATTTCTGATGATGAAACGAAAGCTACTTTTAATGAAGAGGCTGGTGTAGAAGCACTTGAGTTCTGGAAGAAGCTAGAGAAAGAAGGAATTATTAAGGTTCCTGGTGGTGAAGAAGCAGGAGAAGTTGCTAAACAGGATTTCGCTAACAGTCGCTCAGCTATGATTTTTTCATCAACTGCTGACCTTTCATATAACTTAAGCGTTGCCGAGGAGCAAGGGTTTGAATTAAATACAGCATTCATGCCTTCTAATAAAGTTCACGGTGTTCCAACAGGTGGAGCTAATCTTGTTATGACAGCTGGTCTTGATGAAGAAAAACAAAAAGCAGCATGGGAATTCATTAAATGGATGACTGCTAAAGAACAAACCATTTATGCAAGTAAATTTACTGGCTACCTACCAAGTCGTCTTTCAGCAGTTGATTCAGATGAAATGAAAGCTCTGTATGAGGAAAGACCACAGTTCAAAGTAGCGGTTGATCAATTGCAATACGGTCATGCACGTCCAATGGCTGAAGCATATCCTGAAATTGCAACAATTGTAACAGATGCAATAGCTAGAACTCTATTAGAAGATGACCTTTCACCACAAGATGCACTAGATGCAGCAGCTGAAAAAGCAAATCAATTGCTTAAATAAATTTCAAACTTAAAAAACATTGAATGATAGTTCCAAGCAGGCTGAATACACGTGACTCCTGCGGGACCAGTGGCCAAAGTGAGACCCCACAGGAGCATAAGCGACGAGGAGGCTCACACTGGTCACCCGCCGGACGCGGAGTGTATTCAGCCTGCGACTTTTAAAAGCATCACTCTATACGAAAATTTAAGGGAGTTGGGAATTTGATGGATTGGATGAAGAATATAAAGGTCATCATCTCAGACTTAGATGGGACCTTGTACCAAGACTATACATTTTTAGGACGTTACATAAATTATTTACTAGATGGCATAATCGACGAGCAGGAAATTCAAGGTCTGATCAATGAAAGTTATGAGATTCTTACAGGGAAACACCCTATTAAATTAGGTCATTATTATAACCGTCAGAATAATAGAGTCTACACTTTAGAAGAATTACAGCTTATGGGTGGAATAGATGAAACTCATCTCTATTTAGGGGACCCATGGTGTATTGCTGCTTTATATACAGAAAGATATAACATTGGAGAAGGTACTAGGATTTATGCATTTGAGCGAGTTCGTAAAGAAATGATCAATGAGCCATACAAATTTCCTATTCATAATCCTTTATTTGAAAGGATTGGGGCATTGAAGCTTGAGAGAAAAATCTTTATGACAAATACAGCTGGTCAATCTGGTCCAGAATTTGTGAAGCATTTAGCGATTGGTCAGCTATTTGATGAGTTTATTTATGATGCGAAGAAACCTTTTGGGATTCAACTTGTCTTGAATAGGCTTTTCTCAGAAGGATATCATCCATTTGAGATATTGTCGATTGGTGATAACCCCTTTAACGATTTAGTTCCCGTGAAACAAGCCGGGGGAAAAACGTGTTTAATTTCTCAATACCCACATGAGGATGCGATTGATTGGGATGTATCGGTTAAAACGATCGAAGAGCTAGCAGCATTTTTACATGAATTTGAGGTTATCCATCAATAAATTCCTAATTTAGTAGAAATGGAGATGAAGAAATATGGCCGAAATTAGATTGGTTAATGTCTCAAAAACATATAACGAAGAAGAAGTAATTAGTGACTTAAATTTAACGATTCGAGACGGATCTTTTACCGTGTTGGTTGGCCCATCAGGTTGTGGGAAATCAACAACTCTTCGAATGATCGCCGGTCTAGAAAAGGAAACAGGTGGTGAAATATGGATTGGTGACAAATGTGTAAATGATACTCCACCTGGTAAGCGGAATATTGCGATGGTCTTTCAGAATTATGCATTGTATCCGACCATGACAGTTCGAGGAAACATAGAGTTTGGCTTGAAAAATAAAAAAGTACCAAAAGCGGAAAGAGAAAAACTGATCAGTGAAATCTCTCAAATAGTCGGACTGACAGACTATCTTGATAAGAAGCCCCAAAATCTTTCTGGCGGACAAAGACAGCGTGTTGCTTTAGCAAGGGCAATGGTGAAGAAACCAAAGGTATTTATATTGGATGAACCTCTTTCTAATCTCGATGCAAAGCTACGTGGACAGATGAGAACAGAATTAATTCAGCTACATAAACAGTTAGGAACTACCTTTGTTTATGTGACACATGATCAGGTTGAAGCGATGTCAATGGGCGATGAAATTGTAATCATGAACAAGGGGGAAATACAGCAGGCAGATCATCCAATGGCTGTGTATCATGATCCGAATAACACATTTACAGCGAATTTTATTGGTACGCCTGCAATGAATATTCATGAGATTGAGCAACTTTCTACATTTATGCCTCCAGTCAATAGTCACGTGAAATTTGTTGGCTTTCGTCCAGAACATATTCAGATAACGCTCAAAGGTAGCGATATCAAAGATAGCATTATCCTTCCTAGTGAAATTATCACAATGGAGACATTAGGGTCTGAAACAATTTATACGGTAAAAAACTCTGCTGGTGTGATGAATATTAAAAGTGTAATGGACCCTTTATATGATCAAACACTGGTGAATGTGATTATACCTTATGAAAAGCTCTATTTCTTTGACCAAAACGGAGAGCGTAATCGGACAATACAAATGAAACAAAGTGAGCCGTTATTGGTTAAGGGAGGCATCTAAATGGTCATGAAAAGGATTCGGCCCTATCTGATGATTGCTCCAGCCATTACGATCTTTTGCTTATTTTTTATTTATCCAATAGGCTATATGATTTATTTAAGTGCACATGATTGGAATTTCGTAAGTATTGAAAAAACGTTTGTAGGACTCAGTAATTTTAAGACTCTTTTCTCTGAGCCTGAATTCATTGAAGTCATGCAAAATACGTTTACATATACAACTCTAACGGTGTCGTTTACGATCGCGATTTCATTAGTGCTAGCTTTATGGTTAAATCGACAGGGTGTTTTATATGGGTTTGTGCAAGGTGCCATTTTTAGCCCTCATATTATTTCTCTTGTCTCAGTTTCGATGCTGTGGATGTGGTTAATGGATACAGACTATGGTTTATTAAATTGGGTTTTAAATTTATTTGGTATCTCGAGTGTTCCCTGGCTAACAGACCCAAGTACATCACTACTTTCACTTGTTATTGTTGCCGTTTGGAAAGGGATAGGCTTTAATACATTAATTTTTATTGCAGGTCTTCAAAGTATTCCACGAGATATTTACGAAGCAGCAGAACTTGATGAAGCAAACAGAACACGCACGTTTTTTAAATTGACGTTACCCATGCTGTCTCCGACTTTGTTTTTCTTAACCATTATTAGTTTAATCGGTTCATTCCAAGTATTTGAAACGATTTCTATTATGACTAGTGGTGGACCGATTAATTCGACAAATACGTTTGTGTATTACATATACGAGTATGGTTTCCGTTTCTTTAAAATCGGCTTTGCTTCAGCAGCGGGAGTATTATTACTGATTATTGTCAGTTTGTTAACGATTGTCTATTTTCGAATGCTTTCTAGCCGAGTTCATTACCGTTAACGAGGGGGATCTAAATGAAATCTTTACATATAGGAAAAATATTCAATGGGCTTGGACTTATCCTTGTTGTTGCTATATTTGCACTACCATTTGTTTGGATGATTTCAACATCATTTAAAACTCTTGGAGAAACATTAACATTTCCACCACAGTGGATTCCAGAAAAATTTTCAGTTGAAAACTTCATAGTAGCATGGAATTCAGGTCCATTTTTTCACTATTTTAAGAATAGCTTAATTGTTTCAATCAGTATCCTGATTTTGCAATTTTGTACAATTATTCCAGCAGCATATGCTTTCGCTCGATATGATTTTAAAGGTAAAAAGATTTTTTTTGGTTTAACCATGATGACGTTAATGATACCAGCGCAGTTGATTTTTCTTCCGGTTTATCTACAAATGAGTTCATGGGGATTACTTGATACATTAGCAGCACTCATTTTGCCTTTTGCTTCAAGTGCCTTCGGTATTTTTATGCTACGTCAATCATTTATGCAAGTACCTGAGGAATTGCTAGAGGCTGCAAGATTGGATGAAGCTTCAGAATGGAAGATTATTTTCCGCCTTATGATTCCAATGGCAAAGCCTGTTCTCATCACATTTGCCTTATTTAGTTTTATCTCACACTGGAATGACTACTTTTGGCCGCTTGTAATGACAACAAGTGATGCAGCTAGGACTCTTCCGCTTGGAATTTCAAAACTAAGGGAAGTAGAAGGTGGAATAGCCTGGAATATCTTAATGGCAGGTAATATGATCCTAGTTATACCTATCTTAATCGTCTTTTTCTTTGCACAAAGACAAATTATTAGAGCGTTTGTTTATACAGGAGTCAAATAATCGATAGAAAAGAGGAGACAAGATGAATCATTGTATTGCTCATCGAGGGTGGTCAGGAAGAGCTCCAGAAAATACAGTAGCGGCTATTCAACTTGCATTAAATAACCCTTCCATCTATGGAATTGAAATTGATGTACATTTATCAAAAGATGGTGTACCTATCGTCATGCACGACCACACTGTTGATCGGACAACAAATGGAAGTGGACGAATCATTGATATGACAGTTGCTGAACTAGGCAGCCTTGACTCAGGATCTTGGTTTGGACCAGAGTTTTCAGGAGAGAAAATTCCACTGTTAGAAGAAGTGCTGCATATGACAAATGGCAGGAAAAAGCTGTTAATAGAATTAAAACAAGCTGGTGCTCTATATACAGGTCTTGAACAGAAAGTTGCAGACATGGTTTCAAAATTTCAACTAGAGGATGAAGTCTTAATCATTTCATTCGATCATGAGTCACTTAGAAAAATAAAAGAGTATAATTCTCGCTTGCAAACAGGGCTTATTTATCTAGGAATGACAACCTTACTCGCTGAACAGGCTACTTATACTAGAGCAAACCACCTTTCCTTTCATCACAGTTTTCTAACGAAAGAGATTGTAGATGATCTATTGGAAAAAGGGATTGAAATTGGTGCATGGACGATTAATGATATGGAGTCTTTAGTACGAATAAAAGCTCTTAGTAGTAAAATTAACATCACTACAAATTTTCCGGAACTAATGATTTAAACCATATCATATCAATGAATACGGAGGGTGACATGATGAAAAGAGTAAAGATTTCATTTATCATTCCATCATATAATGAAGCGGAAAATATACCTAAGGTTCTTGAAGCGATAAACAAGGAAATGTACAGTCAATTCTATAATTATGAAGTGATTTTTATTGATGATGGAAGCACTGATGAGACGATGGAGACGATAAAACGGTTAGCATTTCACTTTGAAGAAGTTAGATATATTTCTTTCACTCGTAATTTTGGAAAAGAGTCTGCAATGCTAGCTGGTTTGCAAAGTGCTAGTGGTGATGCGGTTATTATGATGGATGCCGATCTACAGCATCCTCCTTCGCTTATTTGTCAGTTACTGAGAGGGTATGAAGAAGGCTATGATCAAGTCATTGCAAAGCGAAATCGAACAGGTGATTCACCAATACGTTCTTTCATTTCATCCTGTTATTATCGAATTGTAAATCATACGGTCGACGTAAAATTGTCTGATGGTGAAGGTGATTTTCGTTTATTAAGTAGAAAAGCTGTGAATGCGCTACTTACCTTAAGTGAGGGTAACAGATTTTCAAAAGGTTTGTATTCATGGATTGGATATGAACAGAAAACCATATCATATGACAATGTAGTAAGAGAGCATGGTGAAACAAAGTGGTCTTTTCCTAAACTTTTAAATTATGCGATAGATGGAATTGTTTCCTTTAATCATAAGCCTCTTCGTGTATGCTTTTATACTGGGGCTTTTGTTTTACTATTGGCGCTACTCTATATTTCGATTACATTTGTTCAGATTCTTCGAACAGGTATTACAGTCCCAGGTTATTTTACGTTAATCTCTGCGGTTCTTTTTCTAGGTGGAGTACAGCTTGTTTGTATGGGGATTATTGGAGAATACATTGGACGGATCTATAGTGAAACAAAAAAACGACCGCATTACTTAATTCAGCAGACCAATGTTGATCAACCTGTACAAAAGATGGAAAAGAGAGCTACGCATGCGATTTAATCAGAGTGAGTTGTTTAGGTTTGTGATTGTTGGGGGTATTAATACCTTTCATTACTATGTTCTTTATTTATTTCTCCTTCATGTTGTAGAATCTCATTATTTTGTCGCACATAGTATCGGATTTCTGAGTAGTTTGATTGGTTCCTTCTTTTTGAATACTACATTCACTTATAAGGTAAAGCCAACATGGGCAGCCTTTATCCGTTATCCATTAACACAGTTGTTCAATACGAGTGCAACTTCTCTATTATTATTTCTATTCATTGAAATCTTGCAAATGAACAGTAGCGTTGCACCAATTATTGCTGTTTTGTTTACATTGCCTGCAACTTTTATTCTGACAGGGAGAGTATTGAAAAAGTCATGGACAAGAGAAAAAGTAAACACTTAATCCTACTAAAGCAGATAAAAAAATCACCGCCTATTTTCAATCTTTTCGTTTGTAGCATAACCATTGCGTTCTTAAGTCATTTATTTTTTATTTCAGAATGGCTTGATGGTCGATATATGACCGGTATAAATGATGGGTTGTCCCAAATGCAGCCGTTCAAACAGCTATTATACACACAATATAAAGAGGGGCAGTTTTTTTATTCCCCAGATTTTGGTCTTGGTGGAGGGACATATACCCAATTAGGCTATTACTTTGCAACCTCCATTGTTTTCCTGATTACAGTGGGGGTTACACTTATATTAGAAACCCTAGGAGTCATAAATGAGCCAGATATTTTTTATTGGGCGGATGTTATTTTAGTCATCAGTGTTATTCGTATGACCGCTATTTTAATGATAACTACTTACTATTTTCGTTATCTAAGGATCAGTAGTGTACCAGCATTTGTTGGAGCAGTTGTTTATAGCACAAGTATTATTTATTTTCGTCATGTAACATATTGGGAGTTTTTTGCTGATGCGATGATTTTCCTTCCTCTTCTATTAATTGGTATAGAGAGAATTATGAGGGAAGGGAAAGTGGCTGTATTTCTAGTTGCTGTATCTCTTAGTTTTTTTGATAACTTTTATTTTGCTTATGTGAACTTTCTGTTGATGGGGATTTATATTTTATTTCGGTGGATGATTCCGCTGTCAGAAGGTGAGCTTAAAAAGTCGAAACAAATAAAATTATACTTAATCAATGGTGTCACTGGCTTTCTGATTGGCGGTGTTGTTTTTGTGCCTTCAGTCTATGGTTTCTTAAATAATTACCGACCTTCCTTTGAAGATCATATACCAGTGTTTGAGTTTGTTGATAATATTCTATTAAACGGCAGAGTTGTTTATATTCCAGTTTTTGTTCTCTTAAGTCTCTTTTTATTTACTTTCTATAAAAACAAGTTATTCCGCTTTTTTGCTGTCACAACGATGATTCTTATAGTCATGCATTTCAGTCCGTTAGTAGGAAGTGTTTTTAATGGTTTTTCTGCTCCACAATATCGGTGGGAATATTTCTTAGCATTAACAGCCGGTGGATTAACCGCAGCCACTCTCCCAAAACTTTTATTGTTAAAAAAGAAACAGCTAGTGCTTCCAATTTTCCTAACAACTAGCTTATACTTTCTTTTTTATAGATTTGATCCAAAACTAAATTTTAAAGAGTTTTCTGATGGCTACTTAGCCATTACTGCAATCTTTACGATTCTTTTTGTAGTAGTGTTAATAATGTTTAAAAATCAGAGAATAGAAGTAGTAATGTCTTTTCTTATAATTCTTACGAGTATAATCAATGCTAATTTTTTTCAGGAAAACCGTTTGACTAATACTGGAACAGAATTTAGAGTGTCGAAAGAATATATGATGAGTGATGAATACAATGGGGCAGATCAACAGGAATTAGTAAGGATGTTAACCGAACAAGAGAAAGATCCACTTGCTAGAATCGATTGGATGGTTCCGTTACGAAATAATACGCCGATTGTTCAGAAATTTAAGGGGACGAGTGTTTATTCTAGTATTTTAAATAAAGAGTTATTGCTTTTTTATTTACAAGATTTGGAGATTGATATGAAGCGGGAGAGTGTGAGCCGTTACGGATCGTTTGGAGATCGAGCGAACTTATCTAGCTTGTTTATGGGAAAATACTTTATTGCCAAAAGAGATGATAAAGCTGTCCCTTATGGATATAGAGAAATTCTTTCTTCAGGAGACTATGTTGCCTATGAAAATGATCATTTGCTACCGTTTATAAGAACAACAAATACGATCTTTCAAGAGAATGATTTAAAGAACACCTCTCCACTTGCAAAGGAACAAGCAATGTTAGAGGGGATCGTACTTGAGGAAGAAAATTCGAATGAAGACATTCCTAAAAGTGAAAATTTAATAGAATATACTAGAATCGAGAAGGTTAACTCATCGTATGAAAAGGGAGTTTTAAAGATAAAAGAAGAAGAAGGTGGAATAGATTTAGTTGTAAATCACTTGAATCCTTCTGCAAAAGATTATTATTTAAAGTTCTACTTTGAAGGATTATCTAATAAAGAGGAATTTTTTCTTAAAGTGAATGAGTATATTACGGTCCGAAAAGAAGTCGGATCGATTTATCGAACGAATGTTAATGAGATTGTTGTCAGAATAAAAGCAAATGAACGAATATCAATACGA
This sequence comes from Litchfieldia salsa, assembly GCF_900104555.1. Taxonomy (GTDB): domain Bacteria; phylum Bacillota; class Bacilli; order Bacillales; family Bacillaceae_L; genus Litchfieldia; species Litchfieldia salsa. The sequence continues at coordinate 24,556 of NZ_FNJU01000007.1, read as the reverse complement.
CTTCCAAAAGGTTCGTATCACTTGAGAGACTTTGAGTTATATGAAGAAACCTATGAAGTATTAGAGCGTGTGAAGGAAAAGAGTAAGAAAGAACCGTTCACCCATGTTACCTGGTCTGGCAATCGACTATCCTTTACATATCAAAATGATCATAACAAACAATATGCGGCCATACCACTTCCATATGAGAAGGGATGGAGATTATCGGTAAATGGGGAGCCCAGAAAAATTCTTAAAGCGAATTATGCGTTTACCGGAATTGAACTTATCGATGGAGAAAACCAAGTAGAATTCGTTTATTATCCGCCTTTCTTTTTTCCATTATTATTTATTTCTGTTTTGACTATTATAACGTCAGTATTCATCATCAAACGTAAAAAAGCTGTTCCAAAATAGTGTCTGACACTTTTGGAACAGCTTTCCTTTTTAGTAAGATAAATCTAAGTGATTACAAAATGTAAAAGTGAACGGTTACTAATAAAAAGTTAACAATAACCTTAGTAATCAATTAAACTTCACATCCCCGTTAACAAAGTAATGTCTCCTAGATCTCTCCTACTTTTAAAACTAACATTTATTTATTAACCGTATATGAATAGGACATTAAGTCAAGGTTAATTGGTTATAATTTGAACCAATTAACACCTGATTTTTACATGTCTTATAAACTAGCTTAATATTAGTCAATTACACTAATAACTGTAAGTCAATTTTGGTTCTATCCATATTGACTATATCTACAATCGACTACTATTGAGGGGGAGAATGAATATGAAAATTGCAATGATTGGTGATTTACATTATCCAACAATTGATGAAACAATCCCAGGATTAGAAGAAGCTAGATCAACATTTTATGAAAGATTTATGAATCTGTTTTTAGGAACTGAAGCTAATTTCCATGTTTCAATTGGCGATTTAACGAACTTCGGAACTACAGAAGAGCTTAAAGAAATCTATCGAATCATTAATAATAAAGATTGCGTATTCTACCATGCTTTAGGAAACCACGATCTATACTCAATGACGAAAAAAGATGTTTTAAATATAACTGGACAAGCTCAGTACCATTCTTTTGAAACAGATGAAGCTATTCTTGTCTTTTTAGATACCGCAAAAGAAATGGATTATATGGATTGGGGAGGCTGGGTTGATAATGAGCAACTTAGCTGGCTCGAAAAGGTTGTTCAATCATCAGGAGAAAAACCGATGCTTGTATTTGCCCATCATCCTGTACATAACACAACCGTAAGATCAGATAAGGACAAAGGATCTATTCATCCTGATGTTGATATGTGGAGTATTCTTGATCAAAAGAAGGGTATTGGAGTATATTTCAACGGACACACACATGTAGATTCCATTGTCACTCAAGGGAATTGGACATTCATTCAAAAGTCCGCGTGTCTAGATCAACAGGCGATGCGCCTTATTGAAATTAACGAAGATGAAATATTAGTAAAAGCGATTGACTTAACTGATCCGCTAATTGAGGAGAGTTCACAAATTATCGCCAATAATATCCTTCATTTTTCTCCACAACTAGAAGCAAGAGGAACAGAGGAAAACAGAAATTGTCGAATTCCTCTTTTATCAAATGAAAGCAATCTTCTTAATAGGCTATAATAAAAACAAGAATCTTATTATAAGTAATATCTATTTTTCCAGCGATAAGCTGGCTTTTTTTTGCTTTAATATCTTATTTTTAGGCTCTTTTCTAAAGGCTGTTTTCTCAAAGTTTATAGTTTTAGACATAAACATTGAAACGGTAGTTACTAGCAGGCTGAATACACGTAGACTCCTGCGGGCTCACTGGTCACCCGCCGGACGCGGAGTGTATTCAGCCTGCGGCTTTAAAAACAACAATCTATACGAAAACAGCCTTTTTTAAGAATGAAAGTTACAAGTGATAAATGTAATGTTTATACACGTTTTAGGGAAGTTTCATAATATTGTAATAGTTACAACCAAATATTAATACCAGGTGTTAAAATTGGTTGTTTTTCTTTCATCCGCTTGCTACGATGACAGCAGAACGTTTCTAAAATGTTCTTGAATGACAAAACAAAAGGATGATTTAAATGAAATTTCCAGAACTTAAAATTGCGCATATGAAACCGAAAGTTCCTATTATTCAAGGAGGAATGGGTGTGGGTATATCCTTAAGTGGATTAGCCTCAGCAGTAGCAAATGCAGGTGGAATCGGAATTATATCAGGCACAGGAATTCCTATTGAAGAAATGAAAGGCCATATTAGAAAAGCTAGAGAATTAACACAAGGGATTGGCTACATCGGTGTTAATGTGCTGTATGCGATGACTGACTTTGCTGAAACAATGAAGGCGGCAATGGAAGAAAAGGTTGATTTCATCATATCAGGTGCTGGTATCTCAAGAGACATGTACTCATGGGGGAAGGAATACAATGTTCCAGTCATCTCGATTGTTTCATCTGCTAAAGTAGCAAGAATGTCAGAACGATTAGGAGCCTCGGCAATCGTTGTTGAAGGATTTGAAGCTGGAGGTCATTTAGGTACAGATCGACCGCTTTTTGAGATTTTACCTGAAGTAGTGGAGGCTGTTAATATTCCTGTCATAGCTGCAGGAGGTATTTTGAATGGGAAGGATCTAAAAAGAGCATTAGACATGGGGGCATCAGGTGTACAAATGGGTTCAAGGTTTGTGGCAAGTGAAGAATGTGATGCTCCACTTACTTTTAAGGAGAAATATCTAAACTCAAAAGAAGGGGACACGACACTAATCAAATCAGTGGTTGGACTTGAAGGGCGAGCAATAAAAAATGCTTTTACAGAAAAGATTAGCGATGATAAAAAGGTGAAAATTGATAAGTGTTATACATGTTTGAAGAAATGTACGCACCGATTTTGTATTTATGATTCTTTACTAAAATCGCGCGGTGGAGATGCTGAAGAAGGACTTGTCTTTAGTGGGTCACGAGTCCATGAAATTAATGATATCCTTCCTGTGAAGAGAATCATTGATAATATTATGCATGAATATAATGGACTGGCGGTAAGTAAATAAGGGGAAAAATCGACAAGCAATATATGCCTGTCGATTTTTTCTTGTATGAATTAAGTCAGATTCATACGTTTATCGATTATTATTTCCATTCATTCCGTTACGTGTATTGTTTCGATTTTCACGACGCAATAACGTGTTATTATTACGGTCATCTTCATCACGGTCCATCATTTCAGTTAATGGCCCTTCATTATCATCAATCTCATATGCATTTCCGTTACGATCGCCATTCATACGATTACCGTTACGGTCTCCATTCATGCGATTACCGTCCTGTAAATTACGATAATCATTCATACGATTACCATCCTGCAAATTACGATAGTTATCATCAAAAGTATCCTGTCTTAGGATACTAGGATTATCGACATTATGGGTACCGATATTATCGTTAGTATCGTTACCTGCACATCCGACTAAACCACTCACCATTAATGCTGATAAAGATAAAGCAGCCATTGTTTTTTTCAAAATAAAGACCCCCTTAAGTAAGAAGTAACGTTTAAAAAACTTAAACGCTCACTATATAGAATGGCTTAAGTCAGCAATATTAATCTGTCAGTTATCGGTAATTCATCTACTCTTATTGGTTTAGAAAAATTTTCAAACAATTTGATTGACCATTTTGGATATGAAACATATACTAATATTCAAATGAATGTTTGAATGAAAAGGTGTGATATGTTTGAAGCATGATGATTTATGCGAAATCAACTGTATTGATGAAAAAAAGGTAAGTTCTCTAAAAATGGAAGTATTTAATCAAAACACATTAGAGGTTTCTAAAATATTCAAGGCCTTGTCTGATGATACTAGAGTTAAAATTGCTTACGCCTTAAGTATTGAGAGTGAATTATGTGTTTGTGATGTAGCAAGTATTGTTGGCAGTACTACTGCAACCGCATCACATCATTTACGCCTACTCCGTAATCTAGGTTTAGCGAAATATCGGAAAGAAGGCAAATTAGTTTATTATTCTTTAGATGATGAACATGTACGACAATTAATAAAGATCGCGTTTGAACACCAAAAGGAGGTGAAGCAACGTGGATAAAGCATTGGAGTCAAAAGGTGTTGTATATCGAGTTCAAGGATTGTCTTGAGCAGGCTGTGCAAAAACATTCGAAAAGAATGTTGAACACCTGGATGGTGTTGTTAATGCAGATGTTAATTTCGGTGCATCGAAAATCACCGTATATGGAGAAACTACAATTAAAGAACTTGAAAAAGCAGGGGCTTTTGAAAAGTTAAAAGTCATCCCTGAAAATGAACGGTTTGAAGAGAAGAAAGAATCTTTTTTCAAGAAACACTGGAATGTTGTAGTATCGGCTTTATTTCTAGCGATGGGTTGGTATGCTGGAGAGGTGTATGGAGAAGATGTAAGTTATTCAATGATTGCTTATTTATTATCGATCATCATTGGTGGTTACCGTTTATTTCAGACTGGGTTGAAGAACTTGCTTCATCTTCGATTTGATATGAAAACATTGATGACTGTCGCTATTATTGGAGCGGCTTTTATTGGAGAGTGGGGCGAAGGGGCGGCAGTTGTCATTCTATTTGCGATAAGTGAAGTACTTGAGTCCTATTCAATGGACAAAGCTAGACAGTCAATAAGATCGTTAATGGATATTGCTCCTAAGGAAGCTTTAGTAAGAAGAGGGTCACAAGAGTTAATGGTCGCAGTCGATGATATACAAATCGGTGATATTATGATCGTAAAACCCGGTCAAAAGTTAGCGATGGACGGTATCGTGGTTAAAGGGAATTCCACGGTGAATCAAGCAGCGATTACAGGGGAATCAGTACCTGCGGATAAAATAGTTGGGGATGAGGTTTTTGCTGGAACCTTAAATGAAGAAGGATTACTCGAAATCGAAGTGACAAAGCATGCTGACGATACTACGATCGCTAAGATTATCCATCTTGTAGAAGAAGCTCAAGGAGAAAGAGCACCTTCACAAGCATTTGTTGACCGATTTGCTAAATATTATACACCTATTATTATGTTAGTCGCACTTGGTGTCGCAGTGGTTCCGCCATTGCTCTTTCAGGCAAGTTGGAGTGAATGGATTTATCAAGGGTTAGCCGTCTTAGTTGTAGGGTGTCCTTGTGCATTAGTTATTTCTACTCCTGTTTCGATTGTTACAGCTATTGGAAATGCAGCTAGAAACGGAGTATTAATCAAGGGTGGAATTCACTTAGAGGAAACCGGTGCTCTAAAAGCGATTGCATTTGATAAGACAGGAACCTTAACAAAAGGTAAACCGGCAGTCACTGATTTTATAGCGATTGGAAAAATGCCGGGTGACGAGATGTTAAAAATAATAGCAGCAATGGAAAGTAACTCACAGCATCCGCTTGCAGGTGCAATCGTTAGAGACGTTGAACAGAGAAACTTAGACTATTTATCTGTCGAAATAGAGGAATTTTCTTCTCTTACTGGTAAAGGGATTAAAGGGAAGTTCAATAATAGTTTGTACTATATCGGTAATCCAGGGTTATTTAATGAGTTAAATCCCAACCTAATAAAGGATTCGCTTCGTGTAGAGATACTGAGGCTACAAGAAGAAGGAAAAACGGTTATGGTGGTAGGCACTGATCATGAAATTGCTGCTCTTATAGCTGTAGCCGATGAAGTACGAGAAAGTAGCAAAGAAGTGATTACAAAGCTTCATAAATTAGGGATTAAGAAGACGATTATGCTTACTGGAGATAATCAGGCTACAGCAAATGCAATTGGATCACATGTTGGTGTCACTGATATTCAAGCAGAGCTTTTGCCACAAGATAAGTTAGACTTTATCAAGAAACTTAGAGACAAATATGACAAAGTTGGAATGGTTGGAGATGGAGTAAATGACGCACCAGCGTTAGCCTCTTCTACAGTTGGGATTGCTATGGGCGGTGCAGGTACAGATACTGCTTTAGAAACAGCTGATATTGCTCTTATGGCAGACGATCTAACAAAACTTCCATTCACAGTAAAACTTAGTCGAAGCACGTTAAGAATTATAAAGCAAAACATCACCTTTTCAATTGGTATTAAGTTATTGGCGTTGTTATTGGTTATTCCAGGGTGGCTAACACTATGGATTGCCATTTTTGCTGACATGGGCGCTACATTACTTGTCACTTTAAATAGCCTTAGATTAATGAGAGTAAAAGATAAAGAATAACAAAGAAGAGCTTTCACTTGTGGAAGCTCTTCTTTGGGGTGCCAGGCACCGAAAGTGGGACTTTTTTTGTCCCATATCAAAGGAAGGAAAATGGATTCTTCTTTATATTTCACTTTTAAGATCTCAATTGGATAAGGTATAATATAACATAGTGATTTTAATGATCTCCAATACATAGTTTTGGAGCTATATAAATAGTACTTATAACTTGAATACCATTAAATGTAGATTTAATCGAGAAAGAGAGTGGGCAATATGGGCCGTAAGTGGAATAATATTAAAGAAAAAAAGGCGTCAAAGGATGCAAATACGAGTCGTATTTATGCAAAGTTTGGGCGTGAGATTTATGTTGTTGCAAAGCAAGGAGAACCTAATCCAGAAGCAAATCAAGCATTGAAGGTTGTTCTAGAACGTGCAAAAACATATAATGTACCAAGAGCCATTATCGATCGTGCAATAGAGAAGGCAAAGGGTGGTTCTGAAGAAACATATGATGAGCTTCGATATGAGGGGTTTGGTCCTAATGGATCAATGATTATTGTTGATGCGTTAACAAATAACGTTAATCGTACAGCCTCAGATGTTAGAGCAGCCTTTGGTAAAAATGGCGGTAATATGGGGGTAAGTGGTTCAGTTGCATATATGTTTGATGCGACAGCTGTAATCGGAATTGAAGGAAAAAGTGCTGATGAAGTTCTTGAAATTTTGATGGAAGCGGATGTTGATGCACGTGACATTTTAGAAGAAGAAGACTCGGTAATCGTTTATTCAGAACCTGATCAATTCCATGCAGTGCAAGCAGCACTTAAGGATGCTGGTATTACAGAATTCACAGTAGCTGAACTAACAATGCTTGCTCAAAATGATGTTGAGCTTACACAAGATTCACAAGCACAATTTGAAAAATTGATTGATGCATTAGAAGATCTAGATGATGTTCAACAAGTCTACCATAATGTGGATTTAGGGGAATAACATACCTATTTATAGAGGTGTTAGGTAATTTCTTTATAGTATCGATTGATATTATGAGGAAACTTTATCTGACACTTTTTTTTGGAAAAAAAATATAAGTGATTTGATTATTTTCTATAAAGTAGATGCATAAATTTGTAAAGAATATCCTAAAACCAAAACGTTGACTGTATGGTTTAGGATTGGTAAGATAAGATATTACTAATTATATAGAGTGAGAGGGGTGAGTAAGTTGGGAAGTTGTATCGAATTGGCGAATTAGCAGAAATTAAAGGCGTTTCTAAACGTACCATCGATTATTATACCCAGTTAGGCTTACTAAACCCAATCAGAACGGAATCTAACTATCGGTTATATGGAGAAGAAAATGTTAGAATACTTGAACTTGTTGATCATTATAAAAAACTAAATGTACCCCTAAACGAAATGAAAAGTGTGATCACATCGAATAATTTGAACTCAAATGATGAAATTGATCGAGAAAAAGTTGAGGCACATGTAGAGCAAATCGCAGGGGTTATGCAGCATCTCCAAAAAGAACTAAAAGAAATTAAGCCTATTCTCGATAAGTTAAATGATCAACAAAAAGAAGTGTTAATGAACAAAGTATCTCCACAAAGTATTACGTTAGCTCAAACCTTAGTCTTATTGTTTAGTTAAGATGAAGGAAAAAAAGTAATCGATAATCTATCTTTTACTTATATTATAGGAGGTGGATTCCTTTGTCGTACTTTTACGACAAGGAGCCTATTTGGACACTTTTAATTTAATTTTGGTAGCTATTTTATTAGCGTTGACTGCATTTTTTGTTGCTTCTGAGTTTGCGATTGTAAAGATTCGTAGTACAAGAATTGATCAATTAGTTGCAGAAGGGAACTTGAATGCAATTGCAGCCAAAAAAGTAATTGCAAACCTTGACGAGTATCTGTCAGCATGTCAATTAGGAATTACTGTTACCGCATTGGGATTAGGTTGGCTTGGAAAGCCAGCAATTGAGTCTTTACTACGTCCATTATTGGAGTACGTTAATCTGTCGGATTCAGTTTTAACGATTGCTTCTTTCATCATTGCATTTACTGCTGTTACCTTTCTACATGTTGTATTTGGTGAATTAGCGCCTAAAACGCTCGCTATACAAAAAGCAGAAATGGTGACTTTAATATTTGCACGACCATTAATTGTTTTTTATAAAATCATGTTTCCTTTTATAAAAACGCTTAACGTATCTGCGCGTTTATTAACTAGTCTATTTGGATTAAAGAGAGTATCTGAACATGAAACAGCTCATTCAGAGGACGAATTAAGAATGATTTTATCAGAGAGCTATAAAAGTGGTGAAATTAATCTAGCGGAATACAAATATGTTAATAATATCTTTCAGTTTGATAATCGTATAGCAAAGGAAATCATGGTACCGAGAACAGAATTTATCGCCATTGATAAAGCTGATTCTATAAGGGAATGTATTGACTTGGCGACCATTGAAAATTACACAAGATATCCTGTAACAGATGGTGATAAAGACAATATCATTGGTTTAGTTAATATGAAGGATGTATTTACTGATTATGTAAAGGGGATCGATGTCGAGGATTCCATTGAAGTTTATATCCGACCGATTATTCAAGCGATTGAGTCAACTCCTGTAAATAACTTACTTTTAAGAATGCAAAGAGAACGTGTCCACATGGCGATTCTATTGGATGAATATGGTGGAACGGCGGGTCTTGTGACGGTAGAGGATATATTAGAAGAAATCGTTGGAGAGATTCGTGATGAATATGATGAAGATGAAGTCCCAGAAATAAAAAAAATCAATGAGTATAAAACCGTTGTTGAAGGAAAGGTTTTGCTTGGTGAAATCAATAATTTGTTTGGGTTAAATATTGATGATCGTGATGTTGATACTATTGGTGGTTGGGTATTAGCCGAAAAAATTGATGCAAAGCAAGGCGATATACTGAAGATTGATAATTATCAGCTCAAGATTCTAGATATGGAAGGTTATCATATCAAATATTTAGAAATACTCAGAGGCGTTAAGCAAGACAGTATCGCCTAATAATAAGCCTGTACTTAGATGCCAAGAGTATCTGAGTGCAGGCTTATTTAAATTTAAGGCATACCAATAGCGGTCCAAGTGATAGTCGTTTTTATAAACTCAATCGGATAAATGTTGAACAATGTCTTCTGAGTTCTTTAATCGATTCTTAATTGCTCTTTTACGGTAAAGCATTGATCCGATTTCAGCGATGTCATTTATAGCTGCCCGATTGTTATAGGCTCCAAAGATCATTCCTGCAATTGGAACCATTTGAAAAAGTTTTTTCCAGCCAAATTGATCACGGTAGGTAGTAACAACTTCTCGCCAACCCTGGAGTTGGGAAATCATCTCATTAGATCTGCCTTCATCCTCAAAATGGGAAAGTTCTTTTAAAATAGCTTGTTTTCCTACAATATCGGAAGAGGAAAATTGTAGACACTTAATAATGAAAAGTCTTTCTTTTTTATCATTGGGATTAAATCCATGAATAATTGCAATATCTTGTAGTACCTTTAATGAAAGACCTAGCATGGCTGGAATGTCTACTGCCAGAGTGAAGATTCCACCTATTCCTGTTGTTGCACCTTGTATCGTTGCAAGGCTAGTCCTCTGTTCTGTGATAATCTTACTTAACTCTTTCATCTCATCAATCGATAGACTGTTTATATCTTCAAAGCTGTTAATAGAACGTTCAGTTTTATTCTCGATGAAAGAGAACATCCTTTTTTCATTGGTTAAATATTTTCCACCGGAATGAAGAAAGTTACCCATTTCATCTAAAAGAGTTCCTATTTTTTGATGGATGATAGTAGGAATCATTTTATCTAATAGTTTAAATGGTAATCGTCCTAGTTTTTCCCAAAACCATAATCCCTGCTGACCCTTTTCCCATGCTTGTATGAGTAATAATTCTTCTTGTAACTGTTGCTGCTGTTGTTCGATCATCATTCACAACCTCTTTTTGTTGTGGTTCAAGTTTTTCACATCTTTATTTATCTTTTTATTATAACCATCGAAGTATAAAATAAAATAGAGTAATGTATAAAGGACCTGTAAAAGATTTAACATTGCTAACGGTATCTATAGGTGATAAGATGATATACACAAAAGTGCGAGGATTGTTACTGTTTTAGGCAGGCAAAACCTTAAACCATTATAAATAGACTGTTTACTTAAACTATTGAAGGTGATAAAAAATGAAAATAGCCAGAGTATTTAACAACAATGTTATAAGTGTTCTTAATGAAGCGGATGAAGAACTAGTCGTAATGGGTAGAGGTATTGCGTTCCAAAAGAAACCTGGAGATGTAGTAGAAGATGAAAAGATAGAAAAAGTATTCGCATTAAAAAATAAAGAAATGACGGAAAAATTTAAATCTCTACTATATGAAGTACCGTCAGATTATATGGAAGTTACTGAAGAAATTATTCAAAATGCTAAACAAAAGTTAGGGAAAGAACTAAATGATAGCATTTATGTTTCTCTTACTGATCATATCAATTTCGCAATAGAAAGAATCAAGAAGGGGCTTATTATCCAAAATGCATTATTATGGGAAATTAAGCGTCTGTATAAGGTTGAATATGCGGTAGGGAAAGAAGCACTCGAGATGATTGAAAGAAAGACTGGAGTTGTTCTTCCAGATGATGAGGCTGGATTCATTGCTACTCACATCGTCAATGCGGAATTGAATGAAGAGATGCCGAATATAAAGAATCTTACAAAGGTTATGCAAGATATCCTAAATATTGTTAAATATCACTTCAAAATTCAATATGATGAGGATTCATTGAATTATTATCGATTTATTACCCATCTGAAGTTTTTTGCTCAAAGGCTATTCAACGGTGCTTATATGGATAGCAAAGATGATTTTCTTTTTCAAGCGGTTAAGGAGAATCACAAGAAAGCATATGAATGTACTGTTAAGATTAATGAATACATTCAAAAGAAATATAATCATGAATTAACTAACGAAGAAAAATTATATCTGACGATTCATATTGAAAGAGTTGTAAATAGAAAATAATATAAGGGGAAATTTCTACTTTAGGAGAGGAAAGCTTTTCTAAAGTTTTTTTAGTTGGAAAAGTGAGTTGTTTTAAGAGGGTTAAATATAAATGAAAGCGTTTTAAAAAATGCGCAATCCTACTAATTTAATAATAGGAGAGGGAAAATAATTAAGTTTGCTGGTGGCTGTGTGTTACTGAGTGTTTATGATAAACATTCAGTAAGTAATCAAGTTCTTGACTAGATTTTATCGTTTCTTCACTTAATAAACCTTTTTCGATTCCAATTGTGATCATTTCAATTCGCTTATGATTAATTTGATAGAGAAGAATTTTCGCATCCAATTGCTTTACCTCACTAATTGATATTAAAAAATGCATAGTTCTTTAATAGTATGACTAAATTATGAAAAAAATTAAACACCTTCTACAAACAAAGTCAAAACAAAACATGGTTCGACAATCTAATAAATTCATCTCATTAAGTATTGATCGTTTTCTTTAACAGGTTTACTTTAACCTTTTTAGTTGTTTCCTGAACGACAATGACTGCAATTATGACCAAACTAATCCCCATATACTGCCATATACTTAACTTTTCATCAAAAATCATGAAACTGAACAGAGATGCAACAACTGGTTCAATCGTTGCAATGATTGATGCTCTACCAGATTCGACAGTACTTAGCCCTTTCGTATATAAGATATAGGCAAGGGTGGTTGAAAGAAATCCTAACCCTAAAATATTAAACCAGGCAATTGGTGAATTTAAAATGTGAAGACCCTCCCATAAACCGCTAAAAGGTGTAATGGCAACAGCTGCAAATATAAAAGTGTATAAAGTCACTGTTATAGAATCGTATTTTTTAAGTGCGTATTTTCCGAAAATACTATAAAGTGCATAAAAGAATCCTGAACCTAGTCCAAGAAGTAATCCATATGTAGAGATAGAAGGTGTTGCATTTGGGAAAACGCCAATGACAAACGAACAACCAATTAAAGTAATGAATAGAGCAATCATTTTTCTTAGTGTGAACGATTCTTTTAGAAATAGCCTGGATAGTATAATAACAAATGCAGGTGCTGTATATAAAAGGATTGAAGCAATTGAAATTGAAGTTTCTTGAATCGCATAAAATAAGCACAAATTAAAGAACACAATACTAATTATCCCAGTTCCAATAAAAAATTTACTATCAGATAACTTAATTTTAAATAGTTTCCTATTAAGGGAACTGACATAGAGTAGTAGAAATAGTGATGAGGTTAACACTCTGATCGCGACTACTTGTATAGGAGTTAATCCTAATCCATATAAATAGCTTACAAAAACACCGATTACGCCCCACAGGGAAGCGCCTATTCCAATATATACTAAAGGTAAATTTTTCTTCATAGCTTCCTCCTAACTTCCATTAAGGTTATTGACTCATATTAGCAGATAATTGCTTCATTTTAAATGCATATTTTTTTGTGGGATAGAGTTAAATAATTTGGATTTATAGCATAAATATTATAAATATTTAAAAAATAATAAATATTGTTTCATTTTTAGGCTTGTTATCTTATAATAAAAAAATCTTAATAGAATTGGGGGCAATATCTTGGAAAAGATTATTGGTCAAATTAATGGCATTATATGGGGACCAGGACTTATTTTCTTATGTTTAGGGGTTGGGTTATACTTTACCATTGCTACAAGATTTCTTCAGATTAGACATATGAAGGATATAGGAAAGTTAATGTTTCAAAAAAACAGTTCGACAGAAGGGATTTCATCTTTCCAAGCTTTAACGATGGCGTTATCCGGAAGAGTTGGAACTGGTAACATCGCAGGTGTGGCTACTGCGATTGCTTATGGTGGTCCAGGTGCTGTTTTTTGGATGTGGCTGATTGCCTTTTTAGGAGCTGGTTCGGCATTCGTAGAAGCAGCTTTAGGTCAGGTTTATAAAACAAAACAAGACGGACAATTTCGTGGTGGTCCAGCTTACTATATTGAAAAGGGATTAAAAGTAAAGTGGTATGCTGTACTATTTGCAATTGTTACGGTGATTGCAACTGGTGCTCTTCTGCCTGGAGTACAGGCAAATAGTATTGCAACAAGTGTGGATAATGCATTCGGTATCCCGACATGGGTTACTGGGGGTGCAATTGTTATATTTTTAGCCATTATTATTCTTGGTGGGGTAAAACGTATAGCTAGAGTAGCTGAACTTGTTGTTCCATTTATGGCTATTGGTTATATTGCTGTTGCTCTTTTGATTATCGCAATGAATATCTCACAACTACCTGATGTTATTTCATTGATCTTTTCAAGTGCATTTGGTGGAGACGCTGCATTTGGTGGTATTATAGGAGCGGCGATTGCTTGGGGAGTTAAGCGTGGAATTTACTCAAATGAAGCTGGTCAAGGAACTGCACCACATGCTGCAGCAGCTGCCAATGTTTCTCATCCTGCTAAACAAGGGATCGTTCAAGCATTTTCTGTTTATATCGATACATTGTTTATCTGTTCAGCTACTGCATTTATGATTCTTATTACAGGCATGTACAATGTTACTCCAGAAGGACAAGAAGCGATTGTTACAACAATGGGTGAAATGAAACCAGGTCCAGGATATACTCAATCAGCAGTTGAATCATCATTACCTGGTTTTGGTGCTCCTTTTGTAGCCATTGCTTTATTATTCTTCGCATTTACAACAATTATGGCGTACTATTATATGGCTGAAACAAATTTGGCATACATTAACCGTAAAGTTAAGCGGGTATGGTCAGAATATCTTCTTAAATTTATCCTTTTGGGAATGGTGTTTTATGGAAGTGTTAAAACAGCTGATTTAGCCTGGGGACTTGGTGATATAGGTGTAGGAAGTATGGCTTGGCTTAATATCATTGCGATTGTATTGCTAACCAAACCTGCCTTGAAGGTTCTTAAGGATTACGAAACTCAGAGAAAAGCAGGAAAAGATCCAGTGTTCGACCCAGTGAAGGCAGGAATTACAGATGCGGATTATTGGGAAAATGAATATGTATATGAAGAATCACAACCTGCTCAAACAACTTCTTCAAAAAACTCAGTAACTAAAAATTAAAACAAACTAACCTAAAGTGCTTTAGTATCTTTTCATTCACTCTAATTGAATGAAGAATACTAGGCACTTTTTTTATTTATCTAAACATGTTCATAAAAATCTAACCTTTCTGATATTTTGTGTTGTAATGTTTCATATCATCTTATATAATGATAAATAACAACAGATGTTAGGAAAACTAACATTAAAAAAGGGGAGTATAAAATATGGATTCAGTATTTTTAATGAACAACTTGTGGGTAACCGTTTCTGCTATTTTGGTATTGTTAATGCAGGGTGGATTTATTTTACTTGAGGCTGGCTCTACTAGAATGAAAAATGCTGGCCATGTTGCAGGAAAAACGGTTTTTACAATTGGCTTAGGTACATTAGTGTTTTGGGCAGTTGGGTATGGTCTTATATATGGTGAGGGTAATAGTTTCATAGGTTTATCAAATTTCTTTTATGGTGATTTTACTACTATGGGTGAAGGTTTAGCTGGATCGGTGGACTTCTTTTTCCAACTAGCGTTTGCTCTAATCGCATTGACGATTGCCTTTGGTGGGTTTGCGGAACGTGCTAAATTATCAGCATATGTTATATTCGCAATACTGTTTTCAATCCTAGTATACCCAGTGGTTGCACATTGGATTTGGGGTGGAGGATGGTTATCAGAACATGGAAAGCAAGATTTTGCGGGATCAACGGTAGTGCATTTAACAGGTGCGATGGCTGCGTTAGCTGCAACAATCATTTTGAAACCACGTATCGGAAAATACGGTAAGAATGGAACTTCAAATGAACTTGCTGGACATAACCAAGTATATACTGCTCTTGGAGTAATGGTTCTTTGGGTAGGCTGGTTCGGGTTCAATGCAGGTAGTACGTTTGGTGTTGATAGTGCATTCTTTGGATATGTTGCTCTAAATACACAATTAGCGGCTGGAGCTGGTGCAGTAGCAGCAATGTTTATTGTGTGGGCAATTACTGGTAAGGCCGATATTCCAACAACATTAAATGGTGCATTAGCAGGTCTTGTTGCAATTACAGCATCATGTGCATTTGTAGCTCCTTGGGCAGCTGTCGTTATTGGATTGGTTGGTGGCTTGCTTGTATTCTTCAGCATGAAGTTCTTTGATAAGGCGAGAATTGATGATCCAATCTTTGCATTATCTGTTCATGGTGCAGCAGGAATTTGGGGGACTATTTCAACAGGATTCTTTGCGACACCAGAATTAGCTGAGATGAATACGGGGGCTGCAGGATTGTTCTATGGTGGTGGATTCCATCAATTAGGTGTTCAAATTATGGGTGTTGCATCAGCTGGCTTATATGCATTTGTTGTTTCATTTATTGTCTTGAAGATAATGAGTGTTGTAATGAAGGGGATAAGAGTAACTGAAGAAGAAGAAATTATTGGTCTTGACTTAAGTGAACATGGTAGTTATGGTTATCCTGAAAACATGCCTCAAAAAGGTGAACATACAGGTGCATAAAAGGACCAAGTTAATAATGGTCGAAAATGGTGGTAAGGAATGAAATCTAACTTAGATTTTCTTAATAAATGGAGAGAAGAAACAATTTCAAGTGTATATGGTAATTATGAACAACTTAATTATTTTCATGATGAACTAATGAAAAAGGCTGTTAATATTGCAATAGACAAAGTCAAAAGTGAGCAGGGTGACCCCCCTGCCCACTTTGCTTTTTTTTTAATGGGTAGTTCAGGCAGAGGTGAACAATCTATATGGAGTGATCAAGACCATGGAATCATTTTTGATGGCCCTGAGGAAGATAACTCTTATTTTTTGACTCTTGGAATCGAAATTTCGATTTCATTAAAAGCTGTTGGCTATGCTTATTGTGAAGGTAAAGTGATGGCTTCGAACCCATTGTGGTGCAAGTCTAGTGTTGAATGGAAGCAACAAATTAATGATTGGTTACAAGAAAAGAGCTGGGAGTCTATTCGGCATTTTTCTACTTTTTTTGATTCACGCGTACTAATTGGGGAGGGTCATTTATTATCCGAGCTTAAAGAGTTATCTTTTCAAAAGGTTGAGGAAAATCCACAGCTCTTTGGGCGTTTTATTGAAAATGTGAGTCATATAAAAAAGGGGATAGGATTATTTGGTCAACTTTTAACTAGTAGTCATGGTGAGGATGCCGGGAGTATCAATTTAAAAGAAAAAGTATTTTTCCCCTATGTTAACTCATTACGAATCATGGCACTGAGAGAACATATAATAGCTCCATCCACTTTAGCGCGGTTTCGAGAATTACCACATACGTATACTAATATAAAAGAGTATGAGACTGAATTTATTAAGTTATTAAATGATCGTCTTTATCATCAAAGAGAGTCAGAGTCATATCACCAAGTTCATTTATTAAAGGTTGATCGACTGAAGAAAGATGAAAAACAGCAACTTAAGCGCATTATGAAAAATGGTTATAGACTTTTTGCTGAGACGAAGGCAATTGTTGAAAAGGGTGTTAAATATGGGGCTAAATAATATGGTGCAATTTGTAAAGCAACTGTCGGGTAGATTAACACCTAATATGTATTCGTCAGTAGCAAGTCAGAATGATGCTGCTAGTATAGCTTATTTGAGACAATTACAGAGGGAGTTAAAAAGAGAGGATGTACTTGATATTCCCTTCTCTGAGCTTAAGGTGACTGTCTTTGATTTGGAAACAACAGGATTTGATCCTAATAAAGGGGATCGAATTCTTTCAATTGGCGCTATAAAAGTGGAAGGTAACAAAGTGTGTGAGGAAGAAACCTTTTATTCGTTAGTACAAAGTGCTGAAGAAGTATCAGAGGAAATCGCAGATTTAACTGGAATTACAAAAAATGAATTGAAGGAAGCGCCACCTATTGAGGTTGTTCTTAAAGAGTTTTATCAATTTATCAAAAGTGATACACTAATTGCTCATCATGCAAATCATGAAAGGAAGTTTATGGATCATGTTACATGGTCAATTTTAAGAAAAAATTTCCAACACCGTATTATAGATACATCCTTTTTAACGAAAATTGTTGAACCTGAAAAAAATCTAGTATCACTAGATGAGTGTTGTTTTCATTTTGGAATAGAGAATAAACAAAGACACCATGCATTACATGATGCCATAGCTACTGCGCAATTGTGGTCTAATAATGTGTCGGCTATACAAACTCTTGGATTTTCAGATCTGAAGGATGTATATACACATTTAGCAACCAATAGAAGATGAACGACCAAAGCCACTATAAAAAATAGATGGCTTTATTTCACTTCTTTGATAATTCTTTTTTCATTAAAATATGAGGAATACCATCCTCTATAAATATGTCTGAAGCCTTATGGTAGCCTAACCTTTCATAAAAGCCTGCTGCCTGTTCTTGACCATGTAACTTAACTTTGTAAGCATCGTCTTTAATAGAAATATCTTCGAGAGTCTGTATAATCAACTTTCCCAGTCCGTACTGACGATAATGAGGCAAAATGCATATACGTTCTAATTTACCCTGGCCTTCTACATATCTAATTCTCCCTGTTCCGACTGCTAGATCTTGAAAATAGACTAAGATGTGTGTTGAATGACTATTTAATTGATCGAATTCATCGAACTCAAGTTCTAAAGGGACTCCTTGTTCTTCTACAAAAACCTCTTTTCTTATAGAAAACGCTAAATCTAGGTCGCTATTATTATCAATGATCTTTGATGTCATCTTATTGGTATCCTCCTTTTTCTTATAGGTACAAGTATAGTGGTTTAGGTGTGAAAGTGGAACAGTTAGGTTTATTTAGTGAATGAAATTAGATGGGAGTAGTTATCTACTTCTCTTTTTGATGAAAAGTGAAAAATGAAGGACAATAGAAGATAAGAACATTTTACCTGAGTCAATTATTAACGATTTTAGTAGGAGTTATGATATTGTTTTACTTAAGAATGACATTGTATATCAACTTTTAGTAGGGATTGTTTCCTTGCTATTTGAAAATGGAGGAAAAAGATTGTGGTTAGTAGCAAAGTATTGTCCATATTAGAAGAAAAGATAAAAATTATAGATAATAATGGCGAATCCATTTACTTAGTAGGTCCAATTAGATTACCAGTTAATCTAGAGGGAGAAACGACTGTTTTCCAATGGTATTGTTGGTTACGTTGCAGTGATATTGAAGGGGATTTTTGTGGAGATGGGTCTTATAATTTGGAGCGGGTTATTGAAAAGTTAGCTTCATCAAATTTAGCAGAGATGCAGCAATCAAGTGTGTTGGTTTATGGTGATTTTGAAGAATCTGAAGAAACCCTTATTCGAATGCACAGTATATGTCACACTGGTGATATTTTTGGAAGTAAACGTTGTGATTGTGGCTTCCAGCTTAAATCTGCAATGAAAATGATCGCAACACAAGGATCTGGAGCTTTATTTTATCTAGCGAATCATGAAGGAAGAGGGATAGGGTTGTTTAGTAAGGCGATGGCATATATTCTTCAGGAAGAAGGTTTCGATACTGTAGAAGCCAATATAAATTTAGGTTTTGTTGATGATGCTAGAAATTATGAAGATGCTATATTAGTTCTAAAAACATTACGTTCTAAACCAGTTACACTTATCACAAATAACCCTAGGAAGTTAGAAGCATTACAGGATTCAGGTGCTAATGTAACAGGGCGTATTCCTTTATGGGGTGACTTTTCGGAATTCAATGAGAAATATCTAGAAACAAAGATCGTTCGTTCGGGTCATTTTAGAGGTGAAATTTCTAATGAATAATCACGAATTTTATATGAATATCGCATTACAAAATGCGATCTCAATGAAAGGGCAAACTGAACCTAACCCACTAGTTGGATCTGTTGTCGTTAATGAGAATCGAATCGTTGGGATTGGTGCTCATCTTAAAGCTGGAGAACCACACGCTGAAATCCATGCACTAAGGATGGCTGGTGATAAGGCTGTGGGGGGGACAATCTATGTAACGCTTGAACCTTGCTCCCATCATGGTAGAACAGGACCTTGTGCTGAAGCAATCGTAAGAGCTGGTATTAAAAAGGTTGTTGTAGCAACATTGGATCCAAATCCTATGGTGTCCGGAAACGGAATTAGAATACTGGAAAATGCAGGTCTAGAAGTGACTATCGGAGTCTTGGAAGAAGAATCTAGGAAAATGAACGAAGTATTTAATAAATTTATCGTAGAAAAGATCCCATTTCTTACCTTAAAATCGGCCACTACTTTGGATGGGAAAATTGCTGCTCACACATCTGATAGTAAATGGATTACATCTGAGGAAGCTAGACGTGATGTTCACCAATTACGACATGAAAACAGGGCTATTTTAGTGGGTGTAAATACAGTAATTAAGGATAATCCTGAGTTAACTACTAGAATAATGAATGGACGGAATCCGATTCGCGTTATTTTAGATAGCAATTTAAGAATTCCACTCGAGTCTAGGGTTGTTATAGATCAACAGGCCGATACATGGGTGTTCACAAGTCAAAACTATTCTGTAGAAATGAAAAAAGTGTTGGAAGAACGTGGTGTCCAAGTTTATGTCACTTCTGGTAAAGAACGGGTTGATTTAAGGGATGTTTTAAGTATTTTAGGTCAAAACGACGTATCTTCACTGTTAATTGAAGGTGGTGGGGAGGTAAATGCAGCCTTTATTGCAGAAAAGTTAGTTGATAAGCTTGTTCTTTATATTGCTCCTAAGTTAATAGGAGGTAAAGAGGCTCCGACCTTCTTGGAAGGTGTAGGAATCGATAAAATGAACGATGCAATTGAATTTTCTAATATAGATATGACTAAAATTGGACAGGACTATAAATTTACGGGTTATCCGAAATATTGAATCACAAACCTTACTCTAAAAACAGAGTGAGGTTTTTTTATGCTCTAAATTATAAAGGGATATATAGTAATAATTACAATAAAATAAGCGGGATACAAGGAGTTCGGTAAGGTAATTATATCAATGTTCCACAATTCCAAATTGAGAGGAGGAAATTGAAAATGGCAAAAGTAATGGGTGTGCATGAAACATTAGAGGTTCACGAACTTCTTACTTTTAAAAACATTTGCTTAACTAAGTCACAAACAATGAGTGCTCTAGTTCAAGATCAGGCATTAAAGGACATCTTAAGTCAAGATGTTACTGCTTCTAGACAACATATTCAACAACTACAAGGATTTTTATCATAATCAAAATTAATGGAGGTGTTTGGCAATGGCAACAATGATGCAGAATATAGCGGGTATGGGTGCAATGACTGACCAAGTTATTGCAACTGATTTATTAATTTCAGCAAAAGCGGGGATAAAAAATATAGCTATAGCTATTACAGAATCATCAACTCCTGAAGTTAGATCTGCTCTTCAACAACAGTTTAACGATGCTGTTCAATTACATGAGCAAGTTTCTAATTATATGATCAGTAATGGGTATTATCACCCTCAGGATGTACAAGAACAACTAAGAGTAGATCTTAATGCTTCTCAAACAGCTTTAAATCTTACGAATCAATAATAAATCTTAATTGGTGGCGTCATATTCTGACGCCACCCCTACATATTTCCAATTTTTATTAGGTGTTTTGTTTCGTAAATATTGGAATCATAAAAACATGAAAAAGGAGGAGAGTCCATGTCTAAAGATAATCAAAAATCGAATGAAATTGCAGGAAGATACTATCAAGTTGAGGATTATAAAAGCAATGATGAGTTAGCTTCAGGCCTAGCTATGACGCACGAACAAGTAAGTGATTCGTACATGGAAGGTGAAATTAAAAGTGTTATTGATGATGTAAATGGGAAAGATATCGAAGTTCCGAGAGTTGGTTACGAAGAGGAATAATTGAACAATGGTGTGGGGTTCATACCCCACCATTTTCTTTGAATCTTCTCCATAAAGGAAGGAATATGATGAAAGAAAAAAAGAGTCAAAACCAATCAAAAGGGAATATGAAGTGGTGGCAACTATCGCTGTTTGGAGTCGGTTGTACGATTGGAACAGGTTTCTTTTTAGGTTCTAGTATCGCAATTACGAAGAGTGGGCCAGCAGTCTTAATTTTATTTATTCTGGCAGCAATTGGAACTTACTTTGTATTTGATGCTCTTGCCAAAATGACTGCATCTGATCCACAGAAAGGTGCATTTCGTACATATGCCAAAAAGGCATTTGGGCATTGGGCTGGATTTAGTATAGGTTGGGTATATTGGGCTTCAGAAATGTTGATCATGGGTAGTCAGCTAACGGCATTATCAATCTTTTCTCAATTTTGGTTCCCGAATATTCCGCTATGGATTTTTGCTACAGGGTATGCAATTTTAGGAATTATTGTACTATTAATAGGTGTTAAATGGTTAAATCGAATCGAAGGTATGCTTGCGGTTATAAAGATTGCGGCTATCTTAATGTTTATTATCATTGCGTCTGCTGGATTGTTTGGAATGTTTGGAGGAACTACAGATGCTGCGATGCCGTCTACAATTAATGAGTTCTTTCCTAGACCTTTTCTCGGATTATGGTCTGCTTTAATTTTTGCTTTTTATGCCTTTGGTGGAATCGAAATAATGGGCTTGATGGCAACGCAGCTTAAAAATCCAAATGAGGCTCCAAAATCTGGGAAAATAATGATTTTGTTGCTAACAGTTATTTATATTTTATCAATTGGATTAGCGGTCATCATGGTACCTTGGGATTCTTTTAACACTGAGAAAAGTCCTTTTGTCACTGCGTTAAAAAATTATGATTTGCCGTTTATTCCTCATTTGTTTAATTCAGCTCTTATTATTGCAGGTTTCTCAACAATGGCTGCAGCACTATTCGGTGTTACGAGTATATTAGTAAATCTTTCAGAAGATGGAGATGCACCGCGTTTTTTTTCAAAGAAAGGGAAACTGAAAATTCCAATCCCTGCATTGGGGTTAACAACGGCTGGATTAGTTACTTCTATTGTATTATCTTTACTAATGCCTGATTCTATTTATGAATATATTACAACGGGAGCGGGATTAATGCTCTTATATAATTGGGCATTCATCTTATTGTCGGCGTGTCGTATTTTACCTCCAAGCAAGATGGATCGTTTAAAATATTATATAGGGTTAGCGCTCATCTTTTTGGCGGTATCAGGGACCATTCTTACAAAGGAAAGTAGGCCGGGCTTTTTTATTAGTTTGGGCTTTATTATAATAATAGGAAGTATTGCGTTGAAAATGAACTCTAAGTGGAAACAAGGGGATAATAAGAATAGTACAGACACTCTGTTTAAAAAAATGGAAAAATCCTAAAGAAACCTTCGATTTACCGACTATTCTAGGTGAATCGAAGGTCTTTACTATTCTAAATTCCGATGAGTAGTTTTACTCCTTGGATACCAAAATAAATTCCGAATCCTATAAGAGATAAACCTGATAGAAAAGAGATCAGTATAAGCAGTTGTGTGGTTAAGAGTTTCCGGAAGCTACTTGAAATAGCGGCCATAGCTACATCCCATATAAGGAGACCGATAAAGATTGCTGCACTGTATAATATGAGTTCGGCTTGTGCGTATGTAGAAGCTGTTTTTGCTAAAACTGAACCAAATATTCCTAACCAAAAAAGAATGGTTAAGGGGTTAGTCAGTGACATTAAAAAACCAGAGAGGAATGCTTTGTAAAGAGGTTCACTCTGATCTCTGTAGCTTTTTGTTTGAATCTTACCTGCGCTAAAAAGACTCTCAATGCCTGTATAAATTAGCACAAAAGCTCCAAATAACCATAAAAAAGTTTTAATTATAGGTGTATCTATAAATTGTACAACCCCAAAATATACGATTAACATATAAATGCCATCTGCTACGACTGCCCCTACACCTACGAGCCACGCATGTAGAAATCCGTTCTTAATTCCTCGATCAATTTGAGCAGCGTTGACTGGACCTATTGGTGCAGCTAATGATAATCCTAATAAGATATAACTGAAAAATACACTCAATCTCTACACCCCTTTGAATAGTGAAGGCTTTTTTCTGAAAGGATGTTGCTAATTGCTCGATTTTAAAGTAGATTACACTAAATTGTCCTCATGCTCGGTTGTTTCTCAGAGGAAAAAGTGTCAGCTCTACTTAATCGTGCTTATAAAAGACTTTACAATAGCAACAAAATTTATGAAATAGCCAAAGTAAAAGAACTTGTCTACACATCCTATTCATCTATCCTTGCTTGTACTACACAAAAGCAAGGAATAACAAAAATAAAATTTATAGAATAGGTTCCGGTAAAGGTGTGAATTTTAAGTTGTAGAGGTGAAGCTAATGAGTTTTGATGATTATGAAAGGTTCTTAGATACTTTAGAACGTGCTCAAAGTGCTATTTTTAAAGCGCAAGCGTTAAATAATCCGGAGAGTATGCAAAAGGCAGAGTATGCCCTGGCTTTATCTAAAAAGTATTTAAGAGAAATTGAAGAACAACTAGTTGAGATAGAAGAGATTGATAGAAATGATATTCAACGGA
Source organism: Litchfieldia salsa (assembly GCF_900104555.1). Classification (GTDB taxonomy): domain Bacteria; phylum Bacillota; class Bacilli; order Bacillales; family Bacillaceae_L; genus Litchfieldia; species Litchfieldia salsa. The sequence goes on along the minus strand of NZ_FNJU01000007.1, from coordinate 740 downwards.
AAAAAGAACATATTAAACATCTTTCGGAAGCGTTTGAATCAATTAGAGCATATTAAAAGAGGCTGTCCCATAAGTGCCTGGCATCACCCGAAATCCTCAATATCTAATCTTTCTTGGGGAATGATGCCTGGTACTCTTCCTTGGAACAGCCTCTTTATGCTATTTCTTTTTCTTATTTTGTTTTTTGTTTTCAGTATCTTGTTGAAAAGCACTTTCAGTTTCGTGATCATTCTTTATTTGCTCAATGCTACTGTTTGTTATGCCGTCCTTTTTCATATAATATCACCACCTTTTCACAATAATAGTATTTTGTCTAATACAAAATGGCTTATGCAGAGAAAGGTAAAGTTCTTTTGATTTTGACGTTAGGAGCTAACTTGAGAGTTGGTGAGCCTGGCTTACTTCCATATTTTGATAGTTGTTTATACATTTAAATGTTGATAGTATATGTAACAGATTCTTCTTTCTCAGAACGTCATTTCGCAGAAGTTGACAATAACGAGTGATTGTTATACAATGATTATTGTTGTTAGATAAGAAATCTTGTTTCTCTAAGACTTCACAGAAGTTGACATAAAAGAAATTGAGTGTTATAGTAATTAAGTTACCATTTTTACTCGATATGATGTCAGTTTTCAAATGTGTTGACATTGAAGAGATAGGAATGTTATATTAGTAAAGTTGTTTTTTTGAAAAGCTCTTTGAAAACTGAACACAATAAACAAACGTCAACGTTTTAA
>NZ_FNJU01000019.1 GCF_900104555.1 Litchfieldia salsa | reverse complement strand
GAACCATGCGGTTCTCTATATTATCCGGTATTAGCTCCGGTTTCCCGAAGTTATCCCAGTCTTACAGGCAGATTGCCCACGTGTTACTCACCCGTCCGCCGCTAATCTTTGGGAGCAAGCTCCCTTGTATTCGCTCGACTTGCATGTATTAGGCACGCCGCCAGCGTTCATCCTGAGCCAGGATCAAACTCTCCAAAAAGAGTATTGATTGCTCAATAGTTTGTTACTTAATTTAAAACGTTGACGTTTGTTTATTGTGTTCAGTTTTCAAAGAACTTTTAATCCGCCGCTCAAAAGCGACTTTATTAATATAACATTTCGTATATTAAATGTCAACATTTATTTAATAAAATTAAATGAGACATTTATGAACATCGCTCTTTGTTTTTCAGCGACGGATATTAATATAACATGACCAAAACATAATTACAAGTGTTTTTTATTTTTTAAAGGCTGTTTTTTCAAAGTTCGTTGTATTAGACGTAAAACATTGAATCGGTAGTTTTATTCAACCTACGGCTTCACAAGAAAACAATCTATACGAAAACCTCTCATTTATAAAACAAAAAATAAAGCTACCCTACGAGTAATCTCGTAGGGTAGCTTTTAGATAAGTGATTTATAATATTGATATAGGTTTTCTGTTTCATTATATTCGTGCTCATATCCAAGTTCATTGTATATCTTCATTAATACTGTAAAAGGAATCAGATTTAAATGCTGTCTGTTATGCTGTTCATTTTCATCAAATAATAAAGGAAGGATCGCAATGTCCTGTTTACAATAGGAAATACATTCATCTACTGAACGATGATTATCTAGTCGTAACTTATCATGAATTTTAATTAACCATGTGTAACAGCGATGAACTGTGGCCAGGTTTTTGGACATTTCAATTGCTTTCAGAAGGAGCTTTTCTGTTAAATCGTATCTCTCCATCTCAAATGTCCATATTCCAATACCAAGTAAAAATGCACTAGCCTCTCTTCTTGTTGTTAAACTACTTTCATAGGAATCTACCTCATCTATCTTAAATCCTGATAATCCGTAAGACCTTTTACATACGTTCCTAACCATATTTTTTTCCTTATCAGTTAGTGATCTCCAAAATTCCTCTAAATTAAGCTGCCTGATAATCCCCCCATAACTCCGCGTAGACAATCCATGGCCTATTTCGAAATTCTTAGTTTTGAATAAATTTATAAAACTCATATATACCACCTCTTCAATGTACAACCATTTTATGCAAGAACCCTTTAGTTCATGAAGAGTTAGTTCAGTTATTTAGAATCGTGTGTTTAATAGAGAGAAGCTGTAAAAAATGCAAAAACCAACCCCATCGTTGCAGAAAACAGAAGGGAATCTGCCTGCACTTTCCCTTCACTATTAGAGATTCTGATTCCTTCCATATAGGCAAATGATAGAAGAAAAAGACACATTACAAATGATAAGAAGAGAGCAAATGCTTGAATAAATTCCATATCGTTACCTCCATATATCTGTTTGATAGATATATATGATAGAGAGTTTTCTACTATTCCCCTTATTAATAGAGTATTTTTCAATTTAACAATCTCTAGTAAATCTCACTTACAACAATCTTTGAAGGATTAATCAATTATTTGACCTAATTAATAATCAATAATCATCGTAATTGAATAGGATAATTAAAACGATGACTGGGGGGATTACTATGATTAGGATTAAAGGAATGACCATACACCCTACTAATGAGAACTTACCTTCATTGACCAAACAGGAAACAAACATAATCAAAATAATGGCAAATCAACAATCAATTCATGAGTATGATTCATTCGAACAGCTTATCTTTGAAATCAAACTTAGATTAGAGACTGTTAGGGCTGCTGAAGAACTTAATAATAGTGGTGTGAAATTTGCGACATTTGCAACTTCCAAATGTAATGAAAGCTATTGGGAATTAATTAATACTGGTGCTTTCGTTATAACAGACCACATAACACCGTCAGAGGCCATCTTAGATATTTTCAAACATGGAAACAAATATGCTTTTGAATGCGCAACTGCAATGGTCATCGTATTTTACAAAGCTATACATGATTCCATAAGTCAAGATTCTTTCAACCAGTTGTTTTCTGAACTAGTACTATATGATTGGCATTACGACAAAGACCTTGGTTTAACAACAACAAGAGAAAACGAGTTTATCCCAGGTGATTGTATTTATTTTAAGAATCCTGAATTTGATCCAGAAACGCCATATTGGAGAGGGGAAAATGCAATTGTTATAGATGAAGATTTGTATTATGGTCATGGAATCGGATTGAAAGATGCAAACGAGATAATTACTCACCTTAACGATCACCGAAAAATGAATGCTTCAGAATCTGCTTATATGCTCGACCAAGTATCTAGACCTGATTATCGGTCTCTTTCTAAATACGAAGCCCACACAAGACGCATACACTATCAAAGGCCAACATCCCTTTCGACTGCCATAATTGGAAGTTCCCTATATATCATTTAAAACAGTTTACACTTGTGTAAACTGTTTTTTTATCTTCGAAAAGGGATGCATTATTTGGTAAAAGTTGAAAATACTACTTATAAGAAATTATTTGTCTGGAGGAAGTTTCATGATACGTATTGTTGTCGTTTGTTTAACTCTATTCTTTGTTAATTTAAGTACTTCATATAGTGTGTTTGCGGCTGTTTCAGATGAAGAAGTCAGTGAATATATTGAAAGGATTGGAATAACACAAGAGGAATTAACAAACTATTTAAGCTTCTATCATCTGTCAATCGAGGAGTTTGAATCTGTATCAGATTTAGATTCATTTTTAGGAACTCCTATTAATACAGAAAATTTAAATCACCTACTTACTGCAATTGATTTATCAGAGGAAGAACTCCACACTCTACTAGCAGGATTTGGAGAGTCAATCGACGATTATTTATTTATAGAGGATTTAGAAGTTGATGTTAATTTTTATTTGAAACATGCTGAAATGATCCATGAAGCCGAGCGTCTCTTATCTGATATCGGTATGACTAGTGAAGAAGCTGACGAACTATTTGGTCATATTATTTCCTTAAATAAAAATGGTTCACTAGAAGACGAGTTAGAAACGATAAGTATTAATCTAGAGCAATACTATGCTTATGATACAAATGCGACTTTATCAGATGAACAGAAGAATGAGTTGATTACCCATTTCGAAAATCTGTTGAGTGCTCTTCATTTATCCTCTAGTTATTATGTGATGAATAACGGCACACAGCAACCAACCACACTGGAAAATTTACTTACAGATGAGGCGATCGAAGAGGAACAAATTGTTGTTGTTCAACTTAATAATGACCAAAATGAAACCATTATGGACCTTCAATTGAAAAAAGATGAATTGTCATCTGACTTCCTCATCTTGCGTGGGGAACAGTTCTTAACTATGGCAACACTAGCAAATGAATTAAATGGTACTATGATGACTGCAGAACTGCCTAATACCGCATCGCCGTTTTGGAACAATATGATGATTGGGCTTACTTTATTTCTTCTAGGCTGGTGGATTATATTAAGGAAAACTCTCTCTAGAAGAGAGTCTTAATTAATTATAAAAGCAAGGGTGTTACTCATACCCTTGCTTTCTCTTTTAAATCCCTAATATTAAGATTTTTTCATAACATCCCACCTTTAACATGAGAGTATCGTTTACGTTCATTTAAAAGGTACAAACCAATTCCTGTAATAATGATGACTCCTCCAATAACTTGTGTCCATAAAATATGTTCACCTAAGATAAAATAAGCTAAGATTGCTGCACCTACAGGTTCAAATAAAATTGCCATTGAAATAGTGGAAGTACTCACCCATTGCAAAGACCAATTAAACAATGTATGGCCTAATAAAGTCGGAACAATGGCTAAGAGCACGAAAACAATCCAGTCATTTGATGGATAGGGGCTTAGAGGGTAATCCAAAATGATTACATACAGGAATAATGTTATGGTGCTTATACTGTAAACAAGGAACGTGTACGTTATAAGAGAAAGCCTTTTTCGGATGTTTTGTCCTACTAATAAGTATGCAGTAACCATGGCACAAGCAACTAAAGCTAAAAAATCGCCATATAGAGCCATTCCACTTATTTTGAAATCACCCCACGCAATAACGACACTCCCACTTATCCCAAGAAAACCACTTGCGACTGCACTAAATCTTACTTTTTCTTTAAAAAAGAAATAGGTTCCTAAAAACGCGAATAAAGGCTGTAAGGTAACTAATACTGTAGAGCTTGTTACAGAGGTATAGTTAAGCGATTCAAACCACAGTATAAAATGAAAAGCCAAGAACACGCCTGCCGCAACTGAATATAGCCAATCTTTCTTTGAGATTCTTTTTAGCTCAACTTTATATTTCAAAAGAAAGATAGGAATCATTAGAACTGTCGAGAAAAACAAACGGTAAAATGCAGTAACTGGTGCTGGTGAGCTGGCCAACTTTACTAAAATAGCCGATGTTGAAACAGCCACCACACCAATCCCTATTAATACATACGGATTTATTTTCATTTCGTTTTAAACTCCTTAGTAAGATATAAATGTTTGTGATGTAATTATATCTAAAACTAGGAATTTGACTACCTTAAATTACTTAAACCTTATCTCGCCTTTGAGTTCAAATGTATCCATTTGATGGGCGGTTATTTTTGATGGAGAAAGAGCATACAAATAATCCCCTATATAAACCACTCTTGAAATACTACTCTCCCAGTCCTCATAATGGTGGTTACCTTCCATATGGTGGGTAATTTTTGACTGAAGCTGAAAGCCTTTGTCTAAATCTAGCTGATACACATAAGCCCCTTGGAATTCAAACCGTTGTTCAAATTCAGTACCCTCGACGTCATAATAAACAGATACAGGTAGGGAAAATAACCCTTTTGCTTTATGAAACAATAGCGCTTTATGATCATAATCAATGGGCGAATAAGTTCCTCTACCTCCAATAATTTCAGTGAACTTTTCTTTCGGGCTTGAAACATCACTAACATCAAACAATGAAATTTTAACACCTTGCGTTAACACCAATGGTTCTTCCCCTGGTTGTTTACTTGGAACGACTTTTGTGTCATGCCCAAACCCGATGATGTGATTTTCATCATAAGGATGCAAATAGTTACTAAAACCTGGAATTTTGAGTTCTCCTAGGACACTTGGCTTTTTAGGGTCGCTTGCGTCAATTACGAATAACGGGTCAACTTGTTTAAATGTTACAACATATATTCGCTCTTGCATAAACCTCGCAGAATAGATTCGTTCACCACGCGCCAAATCCTTGAGTTCTCCTAGTTGTTTTAATTGTTCATCATAAATATAGAGATTATTGGAAGATGGACGAACCTCATCCCATGTGTCACCCTTGGTTGTTACTACTCTAAAATGTCCTTTATACTCATCCATTGAGAACTGATTTAGAATTGTACCTTCCACCTCAGTCGTACTTTGAAAAGTAACAGTATCTTTATCAATTGAAAATTTATAAATATTTGTATTTGGTGAGAAGTTGTCCTCTGCCCTAATTCCAACGTAGCCACTATAATCAGCAACCGCTAAATATAGATTGTCTTTCGACATGTATAGTTGATGACCACTCCCCAGATAAGTAGTAAGCGACGCTTCTTTAATAGGTTCCTCAAGACTAAAAGCTGCTATCACGGTATAGTTTGTTTCAGGAGAACTAGGAAAATATTGAATGTCTTCATAATTAACAACTTTATCAATTCCATCCTCACTTCCTGCTGAATCCGAATAACGTGGCCTAAGTTCCATCTCCGCTTCCTTTTCATAAGTCCATATGTCTGGAGAATGATTTGATACAAGATAAATATGTTCTCCAATCCTTCTTGAAGTAATATAAGATCCCTCAATTTCCACATCACGAATCTGCTTCGGATCTTTTTTATCACTTAAGTCATATACAAGTGCACGTGTAGATTGAAAATAACCTGGCCAAATCCTAGAATCTTCTTTAGCAATAGTCGTCTCTTTTTTGACTTCAGTTTGCTCTTCATATCCATAACCAATTACAACTAACTGATTTTTATAAAGATAAATTTGTGTTGGTGAAAATGATTGTTTATACAAAATCGATCCTTCAAGCTTCATTTCACCTACTGGAACTGCTTTTGTAATAAGGACTTTCCCATCTTGTACTTGGTAAATATATTCACCGTCTATTTTTACAGTATCTGCTTCATCCACACCAGAAACTTGATTATTAGTTTCAGAATGACCCTGCCCCACGGCTTCATTACTACCTGTAGAATCAGCAGCAGATTCTGTAGACTTCTCCTCAGAAGCACCCATATCGAATAAACTAAATCCACGTTCTTCCTTCGCTCGTTCCATTGCTGTTTTAAATATCTGCTCAAGCTTTTCCTTTGAGCCGACAACGGGTAAGGTTTCTTGAACAATGAAGGTTTGTTTTTTAGCAGATTTTAGGCTATGACCATTATTCGCCTTCAACGATTTTTTGATATGAAGAGTGTAATAGGAGGCATTTGGATCAAACCCTTCCTCTGGTGGTTCCATCGTAATCGTTTTACCATCTTCACTTAAAGCTAGTTTCACATTTTGTTTATCACCCTTGTGATTAACGATGAAAATGGAATCAGATGTAATTGACTTAGGATTTAATTTCCTAGAGAATTCTATCTCCCACTTCTTATTTGGCATAACGACTATCTTCTCATCCGCCCATTTATTCATGACCTTCGGGTTCATTCCCAATAAGATGCTTAAGGTGAAAATTGATACAATAACAACACCGCACATGATAAGTAACTTTTTTTTCATAACTTACCCCCCTTTTTTCTATAGACGTAAAGAGAATCATTTCGTTACACTATTTAAGTTAAAATAAGTCAGAAAGAAAAGAATTGACTATCTTGTACGGGAAAATTAAAATAAAGTTACACCTTATAACTTGGGACTGTAGTTCAGTGGGAGAATACTTGTCTGGCAGACAAGGGGTCGTGGGTTCGAATCCCATCAGTTCCATACTATACTTCAATGCATTCTTTCTAACTATAGAGGAATGCATTTTTATTTTGCTCTTTATTGCATGCAAAAAAGACAGGAGTATCTCCTGTCTTTTCCATTAATTATGAAAATTCATACCATCCGTAGTCGCTTCAATTACACCTGAACGAACGACAAAGTCACCGAAATGTTCATCTTGTTCACGTTCTTTTGCATAACGAGGTAGTAATTCTCCTAGTACATTTAAAATTTCTTCTTCACCAATATTCTCACGATACATTTTGCTTAGTCGACTACCATCATGTGCAGCACCTAAATACATATTATATTTACCTGGTGCTTTACCAATAAAGCCGATTTCCCCAAGTGCGTGGCGAGCACAACCATTAGGACAACCAGTCATACGAATAGTAATCTCTTTATCACTAAGACCATTTTTATCTACAATCGCCTCAATTTTATCCATAAGAACAGGTAAATAGCGTTCTGCTTCTGCCATCGCTAATCCACAGGTTGGAAGAGATACACACGCAAGAGAACTGCGTCGAATGGCAGAATAGTGTTTACCATCTGTTAAACCATATTGCTCAATCAGTTCACTAATTTTTTTCTTTTTCTGACTTGATACATCAGCAATGACGAGGTTTTGATTTCCTGTTAATCTGAAATCACCAGTATGAATTTTTGCTATCTCACGCAAACCAGTCATTAATTTATACTCTTCAAAGTCCGCGATACGCCCGCCTTCAACAAACAAGGTAAAATGCCACTTTCCTTTTACACCTTTCACCCATCCATAACGATCACCATTATGGTCGAAATGATAGCTTTTAGCTTCAGGAAGTGCCCATCCAAGTCGGTTTTCTAATTCAGCCTTCACATTATCAAGACCAAGTCGATCAACCGTATACTTAAAACGTGCATTTTTACGAACCGAGCGGTTTCCGTAGTCACGTTGAATCGTTATAATTTTTTCTGCAACATCTACCATTTGTTCTGGCTTACAGAACCCTATCACTTTAGCAAGTTGAGGATATGTTGTCTTGTCACCATGTGACATTCCCATACCGCCACCGATTGCAATGTTAAACCCAACTAACTGGCCTTCCTCTATAATCGCGATAAAGCCAAGGTCTTGTGAAAACACATCGATATCATTTGAAGGAGGAACCGCAACACCAATCTTGAACTTCCGTGGTAAATACAAAGGTCCATACATTGGTTCAACTTCTTCATCAAATTCAGGTGTACTTGCTACCTTTTCTTCATCCAACCAAAGCTCATGATAAGCTCTTGTTCTTGGTAACAAATCATCACTTAGTTTTTTAGACCATTTAAATACCTCAGAGTGAACCTCGGATTGGTTCGGGTTTGGATTACACATTACGTTACGATTTACATCCCCACATGCAGCAATCGTATCTAATAGAGATGCATGTATTTCTTGTATCGTTTTCTTCATGTTCCATTTGAGAATTCCGTGCATTTGAAACGCCTGACGTGTTGTCAATTTCAACGTACCATTCCCATACTTTTGAGCTAAATCGTCCATCACAAGCCATTGAGCAGGAGTTGATACCCCACCCGGAGTTCGAACTCTTAACATGAACTGATAAGCTGGTTCGAGCTTTTGTTTTTGACGCTCATTACGAAGATCACGGTCATCTTGTAAATAACTTCCGTGGAACTTCATTAGTCGGTTGTCATCATCAGAAATCCCGGCACTAATTGGTTCAAGCATTGATTCTGCTAATGTTCCGCGCAGATAATTACTTCGTTCTTTTATATCTTCCACATCACTAGGTGTGCCTTCCGGCGCTTTTAATGTATTTACCATGTTGTCAGACTCCTTTCTAAATCAAGATCAATATACATCACGTTGATATCTTTTTTGCTTTTGCATATCTGCAAGGTAAGCTTCCGCTTCACCCGTGGTCATTCTTCCTTCTTTTTCAAGAATTTCAATAAGTGTGTTATGGACATCATGTGCCATATGCTTTTCATCACCACATACATAGAAAGCAGCCCCAGCCTGAATCCAATCAAACAATTCTTTACTGTTTTCAAGCAAACGGTGTTGTACATATACCTTTTGGTCTGTATCACGTGAAAAAGCAACATCCATCTTTGTTAAGACACCGTCTTTAACCCATTTTTGCCATTCTGTTTGGTAAAGGAAATCTGTGACAAAGTGTTGGTCACCAAAGAACATCCATGCCTTTCCTTCTGCACCTATTTCTTCGCGTTCTTGCATAAAAGAACGGAATGGTGCTACACCTGTCCCAGGTCCAACCATAATAATTGGAGTATCAGGATTTTCAGGTAACTTGAAATTTTCATTATGTTGAATATAAACTGGCAGTGTATCTCCTGGTTGCAAACGCTCTGCACATAAGATAGAGCAAACGCCTTTTCTTTCACGTCCATGTGCATCATATCGAACAGCTCCAATTGTCAAATGGACTTCATCTGGGTTAGCTGCAAAACTACTAGAAATTGAATATAGACGTGCTGGCATTTTTCTCAAGATTGAAATAAATTCTTGCGGAGAATTCTCCCACGGTCCAAAATCGCGAACTAAATCTAATAAATCGCGTCCTTCTAAGTATTCTTTTACCTTTTCCTCATTTCCAGCAGATACTAAATCCTTTAGCTCCGAATTCGAAGATATTTCAGCAGCCTGCTTTAAAAGCGGTTTAGTTAAGACCGTTATTTCAAATTGTGAGATGAGAGCATCTTTTAATGAGCCCACTTCTCCTTGCTTATTTATTGTTACTGTTTCTTCCGGATTCCATTTCAATTCTTCAAGTAGGATGTCTACAAGAGCCGGATCATTTTCCGGATAAACTCCTAGACTATCACCTGGTTGGAATGTAAGACCAGAACCTTCTAGCGATAATTCAAGATGTCGGGTTTCTTTATTTGATCCACGACCATTTAAGTTAAGATTCTCAAGAACTTCTGCTCGAAAAGGATTGGTTCTTGAATAGATTGATTCAGTTGTTAATGATTCAACACCTGTGCTAACTGGTGTGCTACTTCCACCATTAGCCTTACTTAGTCCATTAAGGACTCCATCAAGCCATTCTGCTGCTGGCTCATCATAATCAAGGTCACAATCAACACGCGGGTGAAGACGTACTCCTCCTAGTTCTTCTAGCTTTTCATCAAACTCTTTTCCTGTCTGACAGAAAAACTCATATGAGCTATCTCCTAAGGACAAAACGGAGAAACGAAGATCCTCAAGTTTCGGGGCCCTTTTACCATGGACAAATTCATGAAATGAAAGTGCGTTATCTGGTGGGTCACCTTCACCATGTGTACTCACGACAATAAGTAGATTTTTGACCTTTTTCAAATTATTAGGCTTAAAATCACTCATAGAAGAAACTTCTATTTTGAACCCATTCTCTTCTAGTTTCTTTCCTGCTTTCTTAGCAAGTCCCTGTGCATTGCCAGTTTGTGAACCAAAAAGAATGGTCACTTCCTTGGAAATTGGCTGTTCTACATTTACAGAAGGAATTTCCGAAATAGGTTCTGAAGTTATTGAGGATGTTTGAGCTACTGGCTGGGTTGCGGCAATATAACCACTAAGCCAAATTTTTTGTGATTCTGTTAAAGTCGGCAGTAAGCGATTAAGAAGCTCTACCTGCTCTTGATTAAACGGACTGTTCATTACCTGAAGTTGCAACAATATCCACCTCACAAAGGAATATAAAACTATCATATTACATTTTATTTATTATGACCTGTTTCTACAATTTTTGCGTTTCACCTTTTCAGTGAAAAAATAATTAATTTTATCGTATATTCATTATTCCTATAAGTCAAGTAGGTTTTATTACTCTTTTAGATTTTTTAAGAGCTTTTCTTTTTAGAGTTAAATTTTATAAATCTCCTTGAAGACCCTATTCTAGATTGATAAATAAGATATTGATTAACTAATTGTCGAAATCATGTGATAAGGAACGTCGAATTTACTCGGAAAGTATTAGTTATCAAACACACTAATCTTGTCAATCATAATCTAGAACCGGGCAGGTAAGACTGACTACCATTGCTGCTTTTATCTCATAACATTCATCATCACCTTGCCTGGTTTTTAATTCTAATTGAATGTGTATATATTTCATCATTTAATCTAATAATAAATATAAAAACAACATATAGGTGGGGTTTTACTTGAGTATATTTGATTCTATTTCTGCATGGAAGAATGAAAGACATCACCATCATGTAACACAAATGAAGAGTAGTGGAAAATGTCCTGATTGCAATGGGAGTAGAATTGTCCCAACTTTCCGTGCTATATATAATGGACCACCCTTATGCTCTGGCTGTAATGGAAGTGGCTTATATTCTGATTGGCAAGACCGACAATAAAGGAGAGGTTAAGACTCACAAAGTCTTGATCCCTTACTCCCTTATTTATTTGTCTCTAAATTCTCCTTGCCTATCCTCTTTAACACAAAGATACTTTTCCTACCCTTAGACTTTTCAATTGAATTTACAATTAAGCTGACAACAATCAATTCAGATAGTATACCGATTGATTGCGCAAACGCACCAACCGCTCCGTTCCATTCACTAGCATATGTAACACCCAATCCTAAAAAGATCAATGTGATGATAAGGTTTGTGGATTGCGAAACAATGGTTACTTTGGTTTGTCTATGTAGCATTAAAATTCCATTAAAGAAATCAACAAACGGGAACACAATTGCCATAATTAAAAAGATTTTCAAGACTTTTAGACTCTCTTCTAATAATCTGCCATCTACCCCCATCACGTATCTTAGGAATAAAGCCCCTACTTCCGTAAAACAAAAAACAGCAATGATAACAAAAGGAATAAAGCCTATAATTAGCGAGAACCGTTTGATTTTATTCTCATGTTCATCATAAAAATTGATGACGATTTGATGGATATACGAAAAGAAACTTATAAATAACTGAGTAACTCCTAATGCAATGGCGTAACTTGCTATTGCAAGTTCGATATTCCCTGTTTTACCGAGGAACACATTAATAGCAGGACCTATTAATACTGTAATAAATGAAGATAGCATTAAGGGATTATAGAACCGAAAAATTTGACGGTTGGACTTAATTTTCAAGTCACTATTTACAGGCATTTTTTTCAATAAACTCAATGCCTCAATCATACTAATTATACACTCTATGATCATCCCTACTAAAAATATATAAGCACCAGATACAGCTGTTATATTACCTGACTTAATAAAATAAAGAGATAATAAATACATACCAATTAGCCTTATAACCATCCCTATCGTTAACCACTTCGTTTGTCGATTAAAGATGATAATTCCGTGACAAAGACATCTTAGTCCAGAAAAAATAGTAACATAAATCAGAACCTGATAGATCTCCTTAATACCTGTAACCATGTTTTCTTTCACGCCAAAAACGTTAAGGAAAATAAAGTCTCCTAGGGAAGTATAGGCAATAGCCAATGAAATAAGAAGCAACCCCCCGATTAGGTAGAATGCAAAATGAGTCATTAACTTAAAGGAGTTCTTATCTCTTACCAATGTGGAACATGTCTGCCTCAAAATCACAGCAAGTCTCTCAGTAATAGCAAATAAGCTCATGGCAATCGCGTAACTAGAAATTATCAGTTCTGAGTTCTCCGCTCTTGCTAATGTACTATTTATAATCAGGTGAGAAAGTGTAACAAGACTAGCTGAAATTCCAAGCGGTATGAAAAATAATAATAATGTTTTGGTTTCAAGCTGCTTTATAGTTCCTGAATTCATCGTGTTAACAGCACCTTTTATCCTTTTTAGCAAGTCTCTCGCAAAATCAAATAAAAGAAGCTGTCCCTATTTCGTGCAAAGCACTTTAGGAGGGCAGCTCCTTTCTTATACGGGTTTACACACCCATTTTCCTACGAGTATTACTTGGTTTTTTCGTTTGTTGGCTCTTAGCTTTCTGGTTTGCACTTAAACCATGCTTTTGTCCCGTTGATTGGGCCTGTTTTTTATTAGCTAACTGCTGTTTCATTAATTCCTGCAAGCTAACCTTTTTACGTTCTGGTGCTTCAACTGGTTCTTGGTTATTTTGTTCGTTCGTCATATATATAAACCCCTTTACATACTTTTAATGCTTCATTACTGATTGTCACCATTATAATACAACCCTAGTCATAAAACCATTGTACTGAACAAAATATTTTGCTTTTTATATTGATTTAGATATTCATCCCTTTTCTTCCCACCGTAAGCCAACGTTCGAAAAAAGCGCATCAAACAAATGTTTAATACGCTAATAACCCTTAGGTTTATCTTGTTTGTCCGTCACCAGACATTAAATATTTAACCGTTGTTAATGCAGGTAATCCCATTGGTCCCCTAGCATGTAGCTTTTGAGTTGAAATTCCAATCTCAGCTCCAAAGCCTAATGCACCACCATCTGTAAATCTGGTAGAAGCATTATGGTATAGTGCTGATGCATCAACCATTTTCATAAATTTAGTTGCTGCTGATTTGTCTTCAGTAATAATTGCTTCAGAGTGCTTTGTTCCATATGTTTCAATATGATCAATCGCCTCATCAATATTGTTTACCACTTTTACAGCAATATCTAAGCTTAAATATTCATTACTCCAATCATCTTCATCCGCCTTGAGTGCTCCAGGAATTCTTTTCACAACGGTCTCGTCTCCATGAATCGTTATGTGATTTTCACTGCAAGCTGTGACGAATTGCTCAAGATTTTGTTCAAACCATACCTTATGGATAATTGCTGTTTCTGCCGCATTACACACCGCTGGGCGATCTGTTTTAGCATTTATCAAGATTTTTAACGCTTTATTAACATCTGCGCTTTCATCAATATATAAGTGGCAATTTCCTACACCTGTTTCCAGAACTGGAACTGTTGCATTGTTCACAACAGCGTTAATGAGTGAAGCACCACCACGTGGAATTAATACATCAATATGTTCTTTCATCGTAAATAGTTGCTGTGTTGCCTCACGGTCTGTACTTGCAATAAATTGAACAGCCTCTTTTGGAATCTTAGTTTGCTCAAGTGCTCCATGCATGACTTCTACAATTGCTTTATTTGAGGTAATAGCCGAAGATCCTCCCTTTAAAACAATGGCATTTCCTGACTTAAGAGCAAGGCCTGTAGCATCAACCGTTACATTAGGACGTGCTTCATAAATCATCCCAATCACTCCAAGTGGTACGGTAACCTTTTCTACTTTAAGTCCATTATCTAGAGTCCAGCTTGACAATACCTCATCTGTTGGGTCTGTTAGTTTGGCAACTTGACGTAGTCCATCTGCAAAGTCGTAGATTCGTTCCTTTGTTAAGGTGAGTCGATCGATGAAGGCTTCTTCATATCCCTTTTCTTTTCCTGCTTCCAAATCTTGTGCATTTGCTTTAAGAATCGTTTGATACTCTGATTCCAATGTATTTGCCAAGATCATTAGTGCTTCATTTTTTTCTTCTGTTGTTAGTAAACTTAACTTTTTTGCTGCTTTTTTTGCAGCGATTGCTTGCATCTCAACATTCGTCTTTTCTATAACTGCCATCCAATCACTCCCGCTTTTTTTATAATCCTGCTGGTATTGATATATCTAAATGACATACAAAATTCTCTATATCCACAACTGGCTTAATATGTGTCTGCGCATTCTCTGTTCCATCCAAATATTCTTGTATTTGATCTGATGAATAATTAATAATCCCAAGACCTATTTCTTCTCCATTTTCTTTACAAAGGCGAATAACAGATCCTTCTTTGAAATAGCTATCCAGTTCAATGACTTCATGGATATATATACTTTGTTTTTTGTCTACTAGCAGTTTTTGTGCTTTATCTGTTAAAGTTAGATTTCCTTTCGGACCAGAGTTGAACGCAATCCATTGTTTTTTCTGATTTAAACAAACTGTATTATTCTCCACCTCAAAGTATGTTCCCTTAGCTTTCTGGTGAACAGCATCAATTAAAATATTAGGATTACTTGCTTTTCCTAAGAAGATATTAATTCCTAAAGCCATCGCTATTTTTACTGCGTCTATTTTAGATTTCATCCCACCAGTACCTACTTCACTACCTGAACCTCCGGCAGCTGCCTCAATTTCTGGTGTAATATCATGGACTCTATCTAAAAGTTTCGCTTCAGAATTCTTTCTAGGATCTGAGTCATATAAGCCATCTATATCTGAAAGGATGATCAATTGATCGGACTCAAGCAAGCCCGCTACCTTTGCTGAAAGTGTATCATTATCACCAAACTTAAGTCGATCAACTGTCACTGTATCATTTTCATTCACAATTGGAATAATTCCACGCTCTAACAACACATTAATTGTATTTCTAACGTTGTTATAGCGGTTTTCATCAGAGAAATCTCCTCTGGTAATTAAAATTTGGGACGCTACATAACCATGAGACAAAAATAATTCTGAATATGCCTCAATTAAAAGCCCTTGCCCAATAGAAGCAGCTGCTTGCTTTTCTGGTAATGAGATTGGTCTGTCAATACAACCTAGCTTTCGATAACCTGCTGCTACAGCTCCTGAAGAAACTAATACAACTTCATGTCCTTCATCTTTTAATTGGACCACTTCATCAACTAGTTTTTCAAGTTTCTTTCGGCTAATCTCACCATGTCTGCTTGTTAGTGAGCTGCTTCCTATTTTTATTACAACCCTAAGGTTGTTAACGTCTTGGGCCGACATTCTATCACTCCTGTGTCTAGTTTGGTTGTTAATTAATAAGGTTTACATCATGCTTATATTACTTGTTTCTTCTTTGAAGAGGATTCTCCTTGAAGCTGAGCACTAATCTCCATTGACCGAGCTGCTGCACTTCTCACTGCTTCTGCAATCGCATTGCCTCCACCGTTCAATTCTAATGCCTTTAAACCAGCTGCAGTTGTACCATTAGGAGAAGTTACATTCTCACGTAAAACCGTAGGTGTTTCATTTTGCTCTTGAATCATTTTTGCTGCACCGACAATCGTTTGGGCAATGATTTGTCTCGAAGTTTCTGGGTCTAAGCCGTTTTCAGCTCCTGCCTTCTCCATATGCTCCATTAAATAATAAAAGTAAGCTGGACCGCTTCCCGCGATACCAGTAAAGATATCCATTTTTTCTTCACTTATAACGAATACTTCTCCGATTGTTTGAAGTAGTTCTTTTGTTAATTTGACTTGTTCAAATGATGTTTGTGTTCCAGAGGAAATAGCTGTTGCTGATTCACCGATCATACTAGATGTGTTTGGCATTACCCGTATGACTGGCTGGCCTTCTTGAAGATGTTGTTCCATATATGAGGTTGTAATTCCCGCCAAAACGGAAAGTATAAGAGCATTTGGATTAATTTCATTTTTTATCGAAAGTAAGGCTTGATCAATATCCTTTGGTTTCATTGCTAGAATAATGATGTCGACTTCCTTTAAATTCACTTTGTCTCTTTGAGAAACCGATATCCCATACTTTTTCTCAAGTTCTTTTAGACGTCCTACATTACTTCTATTTGTTGCAATTACTTGCTTTGCTGGAACCTTTTCAGAGTTAACGATCCCTGAAATCATTGCCTCTGCCATTGATCCTGCACCTAAAAACGCGATTTTCTTTTTATATAGCATGTCATCTCTCCCATGTGTTTTGTTCGTATTATTGTTCTTATTTTTTAACAACGACTTTATCGTAACATGTTTGAAAATGAATTCAATAGGTTCAAAGGAAGTCATAAGGAAATCAATCAATTAGTGAGTGAAAGCGTTACCATTTATCCCTATTCTTTGATAAACCCTTCTGAAGGCTGATAATACCGTCTCAGTCTGGAATTTAGCGTTTGCTTGGACAAGCAGTCTTCTTAGAATAGTACAAAAGTAGTCTTCTATAAAAATTAAATCATGATTATATAACTACTACTAATCACACAAACAAATTTATAAGCAAAGAGAACTTATTTCAAATTAGTTCTGATAAAAATAAGACTGTATAACGAGACTAACTTTTAAAATGTGATAAAATAATGCTAATATTCGAACATTTAATTGAATGGAGGCGTCTATAATGAATCCTTTCGAGTTTCATTTACCCACAAGCATAAAACTTGGTGTTGGGAGTTTTCAAAAAACTTCACAGTATTTCTTAGAGTCCATCAAAGGTAAAAAAGTTTTTATTGTTACAGATCCTGGTATTGAGAGAATTGGGCTCGTCAATCAGCTTGATTCTTCACTTAAGGAAGATGGATTATCAACCTATACCTTTAATAAGGTTCAACCAAACCCAAGAGATTATGATTGTATTCAAGGTGGGTTCGAGGCACGTGATTTCAATGCAGATTGTATTATTGCTTTAGGAGGAGGCTCTGTTATCGATGCCGCGAAGGCAATAGCAGTTTTACAGGTGTTAGGTGGTAGCCCTCAAGATTATGCCGGCAGAAATAACATACCATCTGCTGTAACACCACTTATTGCAATCCCTACGACAGCTGGAACAGGAGCAGAGGTGACTCGTTCATCAGTCATCACTGATACAAAAAAGAAAACAAAGCTTACTATTAAAGACGTTAAAATAGCTCCAGCACTCGCAATCATTGATCCAGAACTTACATACAACCTCCCTGCGCCCTTAACTGCTTCAACCGGTATGGATGCACTGGTACATGCAATTGAAGCTTTTACTTGTAAGCTCTCTAATCCTATTGCAGATGGTCTTGCATTACAAGCCATGAAATTCATCTATCCGAACTTACGTAAGACATATACTGACGGCAAAAATAAACAAGCACGAGAACAATTAATGATTGGATCAACCATTGCGGGAATGGCTTTTTCACATGCTGATGTAGCATCTGTCCATTGCATGGCTGAAGCGATTGGTGGATTATATGATACTCCACACGGTGTTGCTAATAGCATGTTTTTACCATATGTCCTAGAATTTAACGCACAAGCAAATCTGACCAAACATGCAACAATCGCGAGGACAATTGGTGTTGCAACTGAAACACAATCAGATGTAGATGCAACAATCAATCTCGTAGAAGCTATGAAGAATCTTGCTAACGAGCTCTCTATCCCAAATTTTTCATCTTTAGCTAATGTAAATCCTTCTGATTTTGATTATTTAGCTCAATCCTCTTTTCTTAATGGATCGACACCAAGTAATGCTAGAGAGATTACGAAGAAAGATTATTTTGAGTTATTCCAAAGTGCTTATAAAGGACCTGTCTCCTTATAAAATAGCAGGAAAAAACATTCACTTTATCACCAAGTGAATGTTTTTCTATTTATCCCCCTCACCCTCCCTACCAAGCAATAGGCATATCTATAGGACGAGTTTCATAAATAATCTATATATCTCTATATTGGAGGAAATTCTATGAAGTTACTACTACCTGTTTCACTGGTTGTGATTGTTACCTTAGTTATAACCGCACTATCTCTCTCACCTTCACCTTTAACTGAAAAGCCAGATGTATCAATTGAAGAACAAACTGAAAACAAATACCTTTCCTTTCAAGCTCTTAATAGTAAAAAATTAGAAAATGATGATCTCGAATTATTCCAGACATTGAAAAACAATATCCAAATTTCAAATCAAGTGATGAACGAGTTGGATTTCCTTTTAAACGAATATGCAACAAGTGATTCTTTAGATGGTGCAATGGAAGCGATGGAAATTGCTTATGAAGAAAGTGTTGTACTCGTTCGTGATATTCAAACACGTTTTGACCCGAATGATCCTACCCTTCTAGAACTTAAAGAAAGGTATACAACAATCATGACCCATTATATCGAAGGATTAAGCAATCAATTAACGGCAATTGAAAGCGGAGATATAGAGAAAATGAATCACTCATTGAACGTAGCAAAACAATCAAAACAAGAAATATTGCTTTTAGTCTCTGTATTGGAAAAAAAGTCAAATTAAACATTCACCCATCTCTTTCATCTGAATATCATACGATGAGAATTTATTCATTCTCATATTAGATGAAAGGTAGGTCCTATTATGTTTTATCACATTAAAGAGTTGCAGTACAAAGCAAAGCCTGAACGTCCAGACCCAATCTTTGCTAGACAACTACAAGAGATTTTAGGAGGGCAATTTGGAGAAATCTCCGTTGCACTACAATACTTATTTCAAGGTTGGAATACTCGTGGAGATGGAAAATATAAAGACTTGTTAATGGATACGGGTGCTGAGGAATTAGCGCATATTGAAATGCTAGCCACAATGATTGCACGCTTATTAGACGGTGCACCAGTTGGAGATTTAGAAGTTGCTGCAAAGGATCCTGTTATTGGAGCGATCTTAGGTGGAATGAATCCTCAGCATGCGATTGTGTCAGGTTTAGGCGCAATGCCAGCCGACAGTGTTGGAAATAAATGGTCAGCAGATTATATTATTGCAAGTGGGAACCTATTGGCTGATTTCCGTGCAAATTTAAATTCAGAATCCCAAGGGAGACTTCAAGCAGTAAGGCTCTATGAAGCAACAACTGACCGTGGTGTGAAAGACATGTTATCATGGCTAATTGCGAGAGATACCATGCATCAAAATCAATGGTTAGCAGCTATTTATGAATTAGAATGCAAAGAAAATGTCGTTGTTCCAAGTACATTCCCTCGTGAACTTGAAAAGAGAGAAGTCTCTCATGTACTATTTAATTATTCAAGAGGAAACGAGAGTGCTACTGGGCGCTGGGCTAATGGACCAAGTATTGATGGAGAAGGTGTATTCCAATATGTTGAGAATCCTCAACCATTTGGAAAAAAACCAATCTTAAAACCTGCACCACCATATATACATGATACATTACCAGCTGTTCTTCGCGATCAAGAAATACCACCTAGCTTGAAATAAACAAGAAAAAAGCAGATTCCCTTTAGGGCGGGAATCTGCTTTTTTCTTAATTATTTTTATTTATCACTAGCTCATTATACAAGTTACGCAATACCGCTGCTTTATAGCTTTCAAGCTTTCTTCTACCTACTGGGTGGTAGGAGTATCCATTTGACTTCAATTGTTGTACATACCAACCTTTTGATCCTACATGTGCCATTTATCATTCTCCTCTACCTTTTATTTTTATTATCTATATTCAGGTAGACAAGCTTTTATTACCTTATTGAGGAATTCAATTATCACTATAAGTCACTCCACATGTACATCGTTTGTTCCCAAAAAACATAGAATAGGCTACAGGAAATTCCTGATTAACTCTCTGTACTTCTTTTGCGAACTGATGTTTATCCACAGGAACTCTTTTTAACGAATCTGCCTTATCTTGTGTATCAATGTGAGCTCCTGGAGGTACAAAGGAATACGGTTCTATAGTAACTCCATTTGATACACTAGAATAAGCTGAAATATAAGAACCTTCACCCACAATTGCGTCAAAAATAATGGAGTTAAATCCAACAAAAACTCTATCACCTATAAAACAAGGACCGTGAATTAGTGAACCATGGGTACATGAAACCTCTTCACCGATATAGATTGAGTACTTTTTTTGATGGATCTCGATTTGTTTATTCTTAAGTCCATGCAAAGTGACTCCATCCTGGAGGTTAGTATTTTTACCGATTCTAAAAGGGCTTCCCTCATCAGCTCTAATGCTAACAAAAGGTCCGATATAGACATTCGAATATACCGTTACGTTTCCTATAACTAAACAAAAAGGACTAAGTGTTGCCGTTTTTGATATTCGGGGAAACATGATTGCTTGGTTGAAGGATGTATAAGGGTTTGCTCCAATATAATAAGTATAAGCATTGTATGGTATATATTGACCTTTCATCAATTAAGATCCTCCTTTCACATCATAATTAACTTTATTCATCTGGATCTCTGATATGAATGAATCTCCCATCCCCACTTTACCATCTTTAAGTCCACATACTTTTTAGCTTTCGAATCATACTAAAACAGAAGTCTTAAAAATGGAGTTGATCCTATGGGAAGAGTTAAAAAAGGAAATCCAAATGCACAACGTAACAACAATGTAAAAGAGGGTAATCGTACGAGTGAAGAACTTGTCGAATTCGCTTCTTACACCGAGTTCAAGGCAGAAAAGCAAAACAAAGATAAATAAAATGAAGAAATTAATGCCAAGGTGTCTAGCCTTGGCGTTTCAGAGTATTGACAAAGTATAATTTGTAAAACCCAGGCTGATTGAAAACGCTTGAAGTCGAGGCGCGAACCCTTGGGAGGAGCGGAGTTACCATGAGGGTAATGAGCACCGAGCGAGGGTTCGCAACGAAGAATGCGAGCGTTTGTCAACAGCCTGTAATGCCAAGGTGTCTAGCCTTGGCGTTTTTTGTATTAAATAGGCACTTACATATTTTCTGATATTCTGACATATTACCTCATTTTCATGAATAGAATAAATTTCGCGAAACTTTTACTACTGCTTTTACGTCTATTATTATGAATACCTACCAGAGGTGGAAAAAAATGAGGTATGCATTCTTATATGCAAATCAACTTGCTGATCAACTAATGCTCACGGTCACTGATTTCGTTCTAAATAAGACCATCACATTTACAATCGATGAATTACAAAAGAATAATCTAAGTGAAAGTTTAAAAACATTCATACTAACAAATCCGGACATGATGAAGTTTTTTTGAACTTAAAGACTTAAAAATGCCTGGTACCATTTGGTGCCAGGCATTTTTAAGTTCTCTTCTTTATAATTCTTCTAATTCTGTCACCGCTACAGAGCTCTTTTCATCCTCTTTGCCTCTCATATGTACTGTACATGTATGACCTTGCTCATCGCAACCATCTATCCATACTGATTGTCCATGATAATGCACAGTGATATCCTCTGGTGACGATAGTATTTGCTTGGCACGCTTAATATCCATTTTTTCCCCTCCTTAATTTCAACATATACTCAAACTTTAGTTTCTTATTTTGTCAGCCATTTTATGCAAATCTTTTTATTAATTGCACACACTACTAACACGGTTATGATGAAAAGGAGTGACAATATGAAATTATCAGCAGAAGAAAAGAAAACACTAAGTTCGGCTATTGATAAACTAAATGAAGGATTAGATGAAATCATTGCTTTATATAATGAAGCAGAAGAAGATCGACCATTCATTCAATTTGAACCAGTTGTAATGGAATCAATCGAGAAAGCAAAAGAAACATTTGGAGAAGAGGAAATATCTCGTCGTATAAATACGATTATTAAAGAGGTATTTTCCTTTTTACCAACAACAGAAAAATCTACGGAAGAATCAGAATGAAAACAACGAGCCTTATCGCAAATTTCTTACGTTGGCCTATTATTTTACGTATTTTAATGATTATCATCTTAGTTACTTTTTTATTTGGTTCAATGATTCACCTAATAGAACCGTACAACTTCCCTACCATTTTTGATGGGATATGGTGGGCAATTGTGACAACATCTACAGTCGGATTTGGTGATTTTGTGCCTACATCAATAACTGGACGTGCTGTTGCTATTTTATTAATTTTAGTGGGAACAGGTTTTGTAACCATCTATTTTGTCACTTTATCAACTGCTGCTGTGACAAATCAAAATGCTTATATTGAGGGAAAAATCTCTTATCATGGTAATCAACATATTATTATTATAGGTTGGAACGAAAGAGTGAAAGAGACGATTAGTCAAATTAAGGAAATTGATCCTCAAATGGACATCATTTTAATTGATGAAACACTTGAAACAAACCCTTTTCCTTCCAATCATTTCCACTTCATTAGAGGGAAACCTTTTAATGACGAAGTTTTAATAAAAGCTAAAGCAGAAGAAGCATCAACGATCTTAATCACCTCAGATCAAAGCAAGGATGAAGTTCAAGCAGATATGTCTGCTGTCCTTACCTTATTAGCTGTTAAAGGTATTAATCCTCACATATACAGTATCATCGAAATCCTTACTTTTAACCAAGTAAAAAATGCAGAACGAGCTGGAGCTGATGAGATCATTCAAACGAATAAACTGACTAGCTCAGTCATGATTAATAGTTTAGTTTCTCATGGCATGTCAAATGCATTATCACAAATGCTCGATCAATTAAGAGGAAGTAAATTAACCTATTTAGAAATTACCTTTGACCTAGTCGGAAAGACATTTGGTGAATGCAGTCGTCTTTTATTACAAGAAAAGAAGTTATTAATTGGAATTAAAAGGGGAGGACAAACGATGGTTAACCCTGATTTCAATATAGAAATTGAAAAACAAGATAAATTATTAGTGATTAAAGATTGACCACAACTTAAATACAAAATAACCCTTCATCTATAAATTGAAGGGTTATTTTAAACTATTTTATACAAACTTATGATTACTCTATTAGAACTGCTTCAAGTTCTCCCACAAGAGCCTTTCCTAAATCAATATACTTCTCTGGAAATGAGGCATCAGGATCTTCTGGCTCTTGGAATTGATCAATTGTTGCTGACAAACCATCCATATCTGTTTGAACATGGTCTTCTAAACCTATTTGGTATTTGTGTGATAAAAGAAAAGGTCGTCCTAGATTAACCGTTACACCGTGAGAATCAAGCTGTCCATCAACTGCTTCAAATGGTACTCGTAAAAATTGATATCCAACTTCGTCATCAATCTTATAATCAAAATAACCATGGTCATAATCCCAATTACCACCGATATTATACCCTAATGGTTTTAGGACTTGTTCTAGTTGATATAACTGTGAAGTCAATCCTTCAATTTTTGAAGGTAGTGGAATCATGTGGATAACCCCCTTTAAAAGTATCTATTATTAGGTTATCCAATTATAAATAATAAATTTATAAAAAAGTTGTACAAATGCAAAAGGATCCTGTCACATGACAGAATCCTTTTGCACATCTTATTTCAAACGAGCTTCAAGCTCTGCTTTCTTTTCTTCAAAACCAGGCTTACCAAGAAGTGCGAACATGTTAACCTTGTATGCTTCAACTCCTGGTTGATCAAATGGATTAACACCCAATAGATAACCACTCATTGCACAAGCCTTCTCAAAGAAGTATACCAAATAGCCAAATGTGTATTCGTTCATCTCTGGTAAGTTAACAATTAAGTTAGGTACTCCGCCATCAGTATGTGCTAACATTGTTCCTTCAAACGCCTTCTTATTTACAAAGTCTACTGATTGACCTGCTAAGTAATTCAAGCCATCTAGATCATTTGCTTCTTCTTCAATCGTTAATTCATGTCGTGATTTTGCAACATGGAGAACTGTTTCAAATATGTCACGACGTCCCTCTTGAACGTATTGCCCAAGTGAGTGAAGGTCTGTAGAGAAGTTCGCTGATGAAGGATAGATCCCCTTTTGATCTTTCCCTTCACTTTCGCCAAATAACTGTTTCCACCACTCAGAAAAGTATTGTAGTCCTGGCTCATAATTGATTAACATCTCAATTGTTTTACCTTTGTTGTAAAGAAGATTACGAACAGCAGCATATTGATATGCTGGATTATCTTCTAATTCTGATTTAGAGAAATCCTTACTTGCATCAGCAGCACCTTCCATAATTGCTGCAATGTCTACACCACTAGCTGCAATTGGTAATAAACCTACTGCTGTTAATACAGAAAAGCGTCCACCAACATCATCTGGTATGATAAATGACTCATACCCCTCTTCTGTTGCAAGTGTTTTCAATGCACCACGCGCTTTGTCAGTTGTTGCGTAAATTCGCGCCTTAGCAGCTTCTTTACCATATTTCTCTTCAAGCATTTTACGGAAGATACGGAAAGCAAGTGCTGGCTCAGTAGTTGTACCAGATTTTGAAATGACATTAATTGAGAAGTCTTTTCCCTCTAAAACATCCACTAAATCTTTCATATATGTAGAGCTAATGTTATTACCTACAAAAATCACCTGAGGTGTTTTGCGTTGCTCCTTAGATAATGAATTGTAAAAAGAATGATTTAACATTTCAATCGCAGCTCTTGCACCTAAATAAGAACCACCAATACCTACTACAAGTAAGACATCAGAATCAGATTTAATTTTTTCTGCGCTTTTCACAATACGGCTAAACTCTTCTTTATCATATTGTGTTGGTAAGTCAATCCAACCTAAGAAATCGCTTCCTGCACCTGTGCCTTCATGAAGAGAATGATGTGCGACTTTAACTGCATCACGTAAATATGTAATTTCATGTTCACCAAAGAATGTAAGTGCTTTTGTATAGTCAAACGTTACATGTGTCATCTGTTTATAGCCTCCAAACTTTAAAATTTTCACTACTAGTTTCACTTTATCGAATCATGTCCATGAAATCAAGAACAGCACACGCATGTAAGCGTAATCAGTTGTAAATTTTTCATGAACCTTTTTATTTCCGCCTAACCTACCTATAAAATAGACAATTGAAAGTAAGAAGCTACCTTAATGTTTTTTACAAAAAAGTAGCTTCTTTGGAACAGATTATAATGCTGCTGTTAATATTTGCATAACATCATTTTTGCCTAACTTATTAAAAGTACCAAATTCACCGAAGACAACCGTTTTATCTGCCATTACATCTACTTGGTCATCACTAATATCGTAATCTGCTAACCGTTCTGGAGCACCAATACTGTTCCAAAATTGACGGAGTTTAACAATTCCTTCTAGGGCAATTTCCTGATCGGTTTTACCAGAAGATTGAACATCAAATACCCGCTCGGCTAATTGCTTAAATCGCTTAACATTTACATTCAAATTATATGCCATCCAATGAGGGAAAATAATCGCTAACCCGCCACCGTGTGGAATATCATAAACAGCAGAAACCGCATGCTCAATGTTATGAGTTGCCCAGTCACCACGATACCCCATATTGACCATTCCGTTTAATGCCATTGTTCCGCAATAAAGAATCGTTTCTCGAAGCTCATAGTTCTCTAAATCCTCAACCAATTTAGGACCCGCTTCCATGACCGTACGTAAAATAGATTCACACCATCGATCTTGCAAAGGTGTATTATCCACATTATGGAAGTAATGTTCAAGTACATGGGACATCATATCTACAATTCCATAAATCGTTTGGTCTTTTGGAACGCTAAACGTATGTACAGGATCTAATATTGAAAATTTAGGGAATGTTACAGGGCTTCCCCATCCATACTTTTCATTTGTTTCCCAGTTAGTGATAACAGATCCTGAATTCATCTCAGAACCAGTTGCAGCCAAAGTTAATACTGTACCAAATGGTAATGCTTCTTTAGCAACAGCCTTACGCGTCATAAAATCCCAAACATCTCCATCATATTTTGCACCTGCTGCAATTGCTTTCGTACAGTCAATAACACTTCCACCACCAACAGCAAGGAGAACATCAATCTGTTCTTTCTTACAAATATCTATACCTTTTCTAACTGTTGATAAACGAGGGTTAGGTTCAACACCTGAAATCTCGAACACTTCAGCCCCAATTTCGTTCAAAAGCGATAAAACATTATCATAAATACCATTGCGTTTTATACTACCGCCACCATAAACGATTAATACCTTGTTACCATATTGAGGTAATTCAGTTTTAATCTGCTCTAGTTGGCCTTTACCAAAAATTAATTTTGTTGGATTATAAAATGTAAAATTTTCCATGATATATCCCTCCTATAAAATTGATTATGAGCGTTCAAAAAATGTTTGTAAAGTAATTCACTTTTAAATTTTCACCATGTATATTTTTCATACTTTTACTAATTCTATACATGTAGGTATTTTTTCTAAAGGAGGATGTTTATGAGTACAATTCAACGTATAGCACTTGTTCTTACTATAATTGGAGCAATCAATTGGGGACTTATTGGATTCTTCCAATTTGACTTAGTTGCTGCTATCTTTGGTGGCCAAACATCTGCTTTATCTAGAATTATTTATGGTATAGTTGGTATTGCTGGGTTAATCAACCTTGGCTTATTGTTTAAACCATCTCCAGAAGCAGCAACAAACACAGAACCTAGACCAACGAGGTAAAATAGACGTCTAGTTTAAAAAATAAAAAGAGGCCAATATTATGTTGGCCTCTTTTTACTGATTTATTTTTTTATTAGATCTTTACGATCTGATTGTTCAATCCACTCTTCTAACTTTTCTTTTAAAGTATTGAAACCTTGTGGTGTTTCAGCAGTTTCAAATTTGGCCGCAGGAGCTGGACGCTTCTTAGGTTTTGATTGCTTAGGCTCTTCTTTCTTTTCTGGAGCTTCTTGTGTAGCACGAATAGAAAGACCGATTTTCCCAGCTGCTTCGTCAATCGATAAAATCTTAACACTTACCTCATCACCTAATGTAAGATGCTCATTAACATCTTTCACATAACCATGAGTAATTTCTGAGATATGAACTAATCCTTGTGTTGATTCATCTAATGCAACGAATGCTCCATAAGGTTGAATTCCTGTAACTTTTCCTTGAACAATACTACCAACTTCGAATTTTTCTGACATGTAAACACTCCTAGATCTTTATTTATATACATTCTTTTATACGCAATTTTAAATTATATCATAGTTCATTGATATAATCAAAATTTTCTACTGGCACTCTTATGATTAGCCTATTTTATTACAATTATTTAATACTCTTTCTCCTACTTTGCATTTTAAATCATTTTATAATCTTATCTTACTAATCACATTCAATAATGTGCCAAGAAGATCGTTTGAATGACAAGAAATTGTCATGATTTAAGGGAGTGAACGAGTCTTATAAATGGTAAAATATAGTAAAGAAGAGTATCTTATTTTGCCATAAGGGGTTGATGTTTAATGAACAACTTTGGGGAAAAAGTTAAATCTTTAAGAGAATTAAAACAAATGAATCAGCAGGAGCTTGCTATAAAAGTAAGAGTAGGACCTGGAACCATTGAGAAATATGAAGCTGGTTTAAAAGTTCCTGATATTCAAATGATTTTAAAATTATCAACTGTTTTAGACGTACCTGCTACTGAGTTATTACCAATCACTGAACAACCTGGTGGTTCGAATGAGTTGGAGATTCTACATTTAACTCAAAAAGTAGGTGTTACTAAGTCAGAACTAATTTTAAGCAAGATTGTCGATCTATCCGATGAAGAATTTTCTCAGTTATTAGAATGGATTCAAGAATTAGAGAAAAATAAAACGGTTCATTAAAAATATAAATCAGAAGGTTTAAATCTAAAAAATTATGGCTACTATAATAAAAGGCTTTCTAGTATTCCCCCCCCTTTTTTGTTAATAGGCTGTCTCCTCGTGTTGCTTTATCAGCATCATGAAGAGGACAGCCCTTTTTTTACTTTCGTTTTTCCATAAATCTTCCCATTCTTTTTATTGCTTCTTGTAACTGCTCAATCGAAGATGCGTAAGAACATCTGACATATCCTTCTCCACTTTCACCAAACACATTCCCTGGAACCACTGCTACTTTTTCCTCTAGAAGTAGATTCTCAGCAAACTCTTCAGAAGTCATGCCAGTATTCTCTATTGAGGGAAATGCGTAAAAAGCACCACCAGGCGTATAACAAGGTAAACCAATTTCAGTTAGAGAGTTAACAAAGAAGTTTCTTCTTTGACGATAGCTTTTTTTCATTGCTTCTACATCTTGCATTCCACCCCGAAGAGCTTCAATCGCTGCATGCTGGGCCATTGTCGGAGCACACATCATTGTATACTGATGAATCTTTAACATCGCTTGAAGGATTTCTCCTGGTCCACATACGAACCCAAGTCTCCAGCCTGTCATTGCAAAACCTTTTGAAAAACCAGAAATTAAAATGGTTTGATCAAACATTTTCTCAATGCTTGCAAAACTAGTATAGGGCTGATCATATGATAATTCAGCATAAATTTCATCTGAGATAACGAGTAAATTATATTTTTCTACAATATGGCTAATCTCAACCAATTCTTCCTTTGATAATACACTTCCTGTTGGATTGTTAGGTGAACAAATTAGGATCGCTTTCGTTTTATCTGTGATAACATGCTCAATTTGCTCAGGTCTTAATTTAAACTCATCTTTACTATTTGTATGGATTGGTACCGGAACTCCTCCTGCTAATGTAACAATAGGAGCATACGAAACAAACGTAGGCTCCACAATGATAATTTCATCACCAGGATTAATGATTGCACGTAGTGCCAAGTCTAACGCTTGGCTTGCACCAACCGTCACAAGTATTTCGGATTCAGGGGAATATTCCACTGAAAATGAACGTTTTAAATAATTTGATATTTCCCTTCTTAATTCAATTAACCCTGCATTGGCAGTGTAAGATGTATACCCTTGCTCTAACGATAAAATACAAGCTTCTCGAACAGCCCATGATGTGACAAAGTCAGGCTCTCCTACACCTAAAGAGATTACACCTTCCATATTAGCGGCTAAATCAAAAAACCTTCTTATCCCAGAAGGCTTGAGATCAGAAACTGTTTTTGATAAATATTGGGTTTGCTTAATACTCATGGAGACACCACAATGCGTTTATCTTCTTCACCATGATCAAAGATCGTACCATCGTGCTTATATTTCTTTAATACAAAATGTGTGGTGGTTGATAGCACAGAATCAAGAGTTGATAACTTATCAGAAACAAAATTACCTACTTCTGACATTGATTTGCCTTCAATTACAACAGATAAATCATATGCTCCAGACATTAGATATACTGATTTAACTTCAGGATATCTGTAAATTCTCTCAGCGATTGCATCAAAACCAACCCCTCGCTTCGGTGCAACTTTCACATCAATCATTGCCGTAACACCTTCATGCCCATCAACTTTTCTCCAATTGATGATAGAATTATATTCAACAATTACATTAAGTTCCTCGAACTTTCGAATAATAGCCTCTACTTCTTGCTCGCTTTTATTTACCATTTTTGCTATGGTTTCCATAGATATTCGGCTATCCTTCTCAATTAACCCTAATATCTCTACTTCAACTTCATTAAATGTCATGCTGTTACCTCCTTTTTTCTAAAAAACAGGGAATTTTCTCATAATTATAACAAAAAACTGTCCTCAAGTCCGTTTTATTCATTGTTTTTATCATCTTTTATTACGCATGAATAATTTCCCATTTAGGCGGAGAAATTAAAGCATATTCTTTTTAGATGGAGTCGATTTTATGATTAACAACAAGGCAACCGAACAAACAATGACCATTTCCGGAATCAACATCCATTATGAGTATTATAAAAATAGTTCTGATAAACCCACTCTAGTATTAATACATGGTTTTTTATCATCTACTTTTAGTTTTCGGCGGCTAATCCCATTATTAGCAGACCATTTCTCAGTCATAGCGATTGATTTCCCTCCATTTGGAAAAAGTGGAAAATCAAAAACGTTTACTTACTCTTATCATAATATCGCAAAAACGTTTCTGCTATTCCTTAAAGAGCTTAACATTAAAAATGTCATTTTAGTCGGCCATTCAATGGGAGGCCAATTATCATTACAAATGGCAAAGCAACATCCTACAATTGTAGATAAAATCATTTTATTATGCAGCTCCGCTTATTCAAAACCTGTAAAGAAGTCTATCATTTATTCTTCATATTTACCGTTTTTTCATCATTATGTAAAGTTTTGGTTAGCTAGAAGAGGAGTCATCAATAATCTATTAAATGTTGTATACAACAAGTCCCTGATTGATGAAGAAATGATCAAAGGCTATAGTTCACCTTTTACAAATAATGAAATATTTGTAGGCTTAACCAAATTTATTCGTGATCGCGAAGAAGAATTAAGCTCAACTGAACTAAAACGAATAGCTACTCCATGCCTACTCATTTGGGGTAAACACGACAAAGTAGTACCCGTCCATATTGGCAAAAGATTACACAATGATCTACCTAATTCAAGATTTGTTGTATTCGATGAAACAGGACATCTCGTCCCAGAGGAAAAGCCTGAGGACGTTTATAGACAGATCTTACAGTTTTTAAATTAGGCTCACTTCCGTAAACTATGTTGCTATTTGACTAGGTTAGGTTGATTTGCAGTCCAGGTATGTGCTTTCCGCGGGGCAGGTGATGAGCCTCCTCATCGCCAAGCTCCTGTGGGGTCTCATCCTTCCTGCGCATCCCGCAGGAGTCACATACCTTCCGTTCCAATCAACGAGCTCTACCACATTAAATAAGTCTTCTAATAAAACAGAGGCATTCCATTTTAATTTCCTTTCATTAGAAAGGAGATTATTTGGAATGGCCTCTTGTTATACAATAAAGCAAATAACCGTTATAAATCACAAGAACTACTATTTTTAATCACTAATAATTCTTTGGCCATTTTCTCACACGTATTTAAAGGGATTATCTCCTCAAACGAGAATTCATATATAGCCTGAATTTTTCTTGCAAGTTGGGATATATCATTTACTACATGAACTGCTTGAAGAACATCCACAATTTCAGTTTCATAAGAATCAACTCCATAGCCTAGTGGATCCCAACTTTGCAATTTATCCATCAGTTTTAGATTCATATTTTGCATTTCCACAGATATCACCTTATTAACCGTTTTTTCGAGCTATATTAGCATATCATATCTTATAGGAGGGGTAAATTTGTATCAACCGTCATTTCATAACGTAATTGAACGAAGAGGAACAAACTCAGCTAAATGGGATTTAACAGAAAAATTATTTGGTGACTCAGAAGTATTACCAATGTGGGTAGCAGATATGGACTTCATGGCACCTGAGCCAGTCTTATCTGCTATTAAAGATCGATTAGATCATGGGATTTTTGGTTATAACGTCATACCACAATCACTTCCTGATTCCATCTGTGGCTGGCTAAAAAAAAGACATGGATGGGAGATTAACAATCAATGGGTAACCTATAGCCCTGGGGTTGTAACAGCAATGGCCATGGCCATAAGTGCATTTACAAATCCGGGAGATAAAATTCTAACACTCACACCTGTTTATCAACCATTTTTCCACGTAGTTGAACGAAACGGTCGTCAGCTGGTAACAATCGAAAATAAGCTAATAGACAACCACTATGAAATCGACTTTGAGCAATTGGAACAGGTGCTTACACCTGACATTAAAATGTTTCTCCTATGTAATCCTCATAATCCAGGGGGGACAGTCTGGAGTAAGAAAGATTTGCAAAGACTTGGGGAATTATGTGTAACAAATGGGACTTTATTATTATCTGATGATATTCATTCCGATATTCTTGTAGGGAGTACTCCTTATACTCCAGTTGCATCAATTTCGGAGGAAATTAGTCAGCAAACAATCACTTTTATTGCTCCTACTAAAACATTTAATCTAGCTGGACTTCAAGCATCTGCCGTTATTATTCCAAATCGCCGGTTAAAAGTTAAATTTGACCATCATCAGATAAACCAAGGTTTATTTGGCCTCAATACATTTGGAATGGTTGGTATGGAAGCTGCTTATTTACACGGTGAAGAATGGCTTGAAAATTTCTTAGCGTATATAAAAGAAAACATCAGCCGGTTGAAGGAATTTTTAGAGAGCGAATTACCCTCAATTAACATGATTGAACCTGATGCTACATATTTAGTGTGGTTAGATTGTCGTAAACTAGGTTTGTCAGATAAAGAGCTAGCTAAAGCTTTAATGCAAAAGGGAAAAATAGGGTTGGAGCCTGGGCCTAAATATGGACCGGGTGGAGAAGGATTTGTTAGAATTAATTTAGGATGTCCTAGAGAGACATTAGAGGAAGGTTTAATAAGACTTAAGAGGGCTTTTCAATAAATTTGTCTGATCCAAGTTCTAGAGTACACCTCACTCTTGGATCAGGTATTCAATTACTCTTCATTTTTCAACTTTTCCTCGAGCTCTTTTGCTTTTTCTTGCTCTTTTCTAGAATGTAGAATGAAAAAACGCATCGTTAAAATAGCACCAATCAAAAAAACCATACTTGATATAGCAGCAGGTAAGTACTCTGACTTATCTGCTGGAAAGTATAAGAAAAGCGATAATACATTTAATAAACTCAACACAATCATCCCTTTATTAAATAATCTTGGTCTAGTATACCATTTTAGATTTTTAATTAGCTAGTTATAATAGGGGATTTTATCATTAGGTACTTTTCTAAAAGATTGTTGTTTTAAGACTTATTTAATGTATAGAGCTCGTTGATTGGAACGGAAGGTATGTGACTCCTGCGGGATGCGCAGGAAGGATGAGACCCCACAGGAGCTTGGCGACGATAGGTTCATCCCTGCACCAAGGAAAGCACATACCTGGAGTGCAGATCAACCTAACCAGGTCAAATAGCAACATAGGTTGCAAAAAGAGCCTAACATTATAAAAGGAGTATGAGAAAATGTCGAGTGAACAATTAAACATAGGTGAGATTGTGACAGGAATCTATAAAACTGGAAAATACATTGGTGAAATAACAGCTGTCCGCCCACAACATTATTTAGTTAAGGTTAAATCTGTAGTAAAGCATCCTATGCAGGGCGACTTACACCAACCAAAGGATGCAGATGTCCCCTTCTTTCATGAAAGAAGAGCATTGGCATTGAATGAACAAACAAACATTCCAAAAGCCATGGTGAAAAAGTATGAAGGTGAAGTCACTCCATACGAACAATCCCTTCGTCATGCTATTGACTCTCTAAAAGATGAATTAAAACCTGCATCTACCCCATGGGAAAAACGTTCACTTGAAACGATAGAGATCCTTGAATCTGATTATTTTAAGATTTAACAGATAAAGGCTGTCTATGTGGAGATTACTCATCACACAGTCAGCCTGAGTTTCTTAATAGACTCTTTTGGCTCCTACATAATATTGAGACCAATATGAGTGGTCTAGTGAATATACTGCAATACCCTTTGATGACGTTGCAGATATAAACTGATTGTTTCCAACATAAAAACCAACATGTGATATCTCTCCTGGTCTATTTACAGCATAAAAAACTAAATCTCCTGGTTGCAAATTCGCACGAGAAACCGCAGTTCCCATTTGATAATATCCACTTGAAGTCGTTCTCGAAATGTCAATTCCGTGTTTTGAATGCATAAATGAAATAAAACCAGAACAATCAAAGCCTGCAGGAGTTGTCCCACCCCAGAGATATGGAACACCAATATAATTAAAAGAATCCCGAACAAGTTCTTGATTAATTTCCTGCTTTGATTTTGTTTGTTCAGTTGTTGTCGTCCCTTGTGTCCCAACTACCTTCAAGGTTTGTCCAATATAGATCGTATCTCCATTTAAATGATTTAGAGCCTTTAAATCGGATATTGTCATATTGAATTTCCTTGCAATAGCAGATAACGAATCTCCTGCTTGTACATTATAAAGTTGACTGGAAGGATTTTCAGCTTGAGGCTGTGTTGTCTGATTAGACGAACTCGCAACCTTAAGTGTTTGTCCAATAAAAATAGTATCTGACGTTAATCCATTCAGCCTTTTTAATTCAGTTACAGTTGTTTCATACTTTCTTGCAATTGCTGATAACGAATCTCCTGCCTGAACAATATATGATGATCCTATTTCTGGTGATGGACTAGGGGGTGTTGAGTTTCCTTTAACTAAAAGAATCTGTGATGGACGAATAAGATCCGATGTTAAGTTATTTAATATTTTTATTTCGGTTACGGTCATATTAAATTGCCTTGCAATAGCCGACAAAGTATCTCCACTTTTAACTGTATATGTAGCAGGAGATTGTTCCGTAATTGTGTTAGAGACGTTTAGTACCTGTCCGATATAAATCATGTCACCTGTTACATTGTTAAGTTGCTTTAGTTGTGTAGTGGTCATACTATGATTTTTGGCAATGCTCCATAACGTGTCACCTTGTTGCACCTGATAGGTTTTATTATTTTCTATAATAGATGGTTCTGTAGAAGCCTCTGCTTTCTTCGCCGGTTCAGCTACAAAGGTAACAGTTGCTACAACAAATGTTCCCATCATAATCTTAACAATTGAAGGATTAAAATACGGAACCTTTTCTACTATATATTGCTTTATACTCTCATTTAAGTGCTGTTTTTTACTATTATTATGATAACCAAGTTCGGTCGAGAATTCAGTTAACTTTGGGTCTAAGTGTAATACAATTGTATTTTCATCTTGTATTTCATGGCCTACAAACATAAGATCCCTCCTTTGTTTTAGACTTTCCTACGAATCCTATTTTTATGAAAGCTGGAGTCTTATGTAAGTAAGTTATACATAATGAGAGCTTCTTACATTATTCTTTTTGAATGGATTTTTTCACAAACAAAAATAAAGCGAGATCAAATCACTCTTAAAGTGATTTAATTCGCTTTATAATGCAAACTTATTTAAGACTTTAGAAAGATCAATTCGATCCCCTATAGTCGTAGGTTCTGGTTTAGCTAGATAGCGTTTATCTTTTTCAACTAGCTTAAAAATATTATATGTTGTTAATGCGTCATCAAGTGCACAGTGGTGTTTCCCTGTTCCTTCCTTGCCATACTCTTGGACAGCCTTCCAAAGACCTGTTTGGTTTTGGTCTCCAAAGAAACGTTTGTATTCCATTGATAAATCTACTTTACTCCCTTTGAATGGGAAGGGGATATTATGTTTCAAACAGTTAGCTCTTAATACTTTCATGTCCATGTTTCCCCATGTAACAATTGTGCTTTCCTTCGTGGTATCAGCTTCATTTAGATATTCTACCAAATCTACAAAACTCATACCTTGATCAACTTGGGATTGTGTGATACCTAAGAAGGATTTGCACCTTGAAGTTAACATTGGATAATAGCTTGGTTTTACATACGAGGAAAAAGTATGATTAATTGATTGGTTACTAACTGAAACTAGCCCTACCTCAATAATTTCAGGGAAAAACCCTTGTGGAGTCGTCTTATTTTCAGGCATTGAAAATTCAAAATCAATAAAAAGATATTGGTTATATTCAACCATTCGCCTTCCCCCTTCCTAGAAATAACACCATATATCTAAGAGTTACGAACATTATAAGTAACTATCATTATAACACGATAAGTACCATTATTTGTGTCTTTTTCAGAATATATTTAAAAATCCACTTACTTCAGATCAGTATGTTTTTGCCTCCGAGGTTTCCTGATCATGATAAGGTCTTTCAATAATCGAAATATTATTTTATACTATTATTTAGACAGACGAAATAATAGTACAGGAAGGTGTAAGTATTAGAAATCGAAATCTACTGATTATGTGGTTTGCAAATTTTTTTGTTGCTGCAAGTGCAACGATGATTCTCCCATTCCTGTCTCTCTATATCGAGACTTTTGGTGACTTTTCTTCTGATTATGTTCAACGCTGGGCAGGATTTGTTTTTGGAATTACTTTCTTAACTGCATTTTTTGTATCACCCTTATGGGGGAGATTCGGAGATAAGTACGGTTATAAGAAAATATTAATGATAACTGGCTTTGGAATTGCCATAAGTATTTTTCTTATGGGGTATGTTTCATCAGTTTCTCAATTATTCTTTCTCCGTTTATTTATGGGAGTTGTTACTGGTTTTATCCCAACCTCATTAGCTTTAATCTCTGCACAAACACCGAAGGAATCTGCTGGAAAAGTACTTGGCACACTACAAATGGGAACAGTATCTGGTGGTTTACTTGGTCCATTAATCGGAGGAGCATTTGCTGATTCAGTGGGCTTTCAATATACGTTTTTTCTTACTTCTATTGTTATTACACTTGCTACACTTCTTGTCACCTTCGGAATAAAGGAAATTCGCAAACAAGAAACCGAAGAGACGAAAAAATTCACTCGAAAACAAGTGCTCGCTCATATTTTTCATCATCCAGTATTATTATCCATCATGATGATATCGGTTATCATACAAGCGGCAAACTTCAGTGTTCAGCCATTATTAGCATTGTATGTAAGCGAACTAACCGAGGCTGTAAATTTGGCATTCTTAGCTGGGTTAGCCTTTTCAGCAACAGGCTTTGGCAATATGCTCGCTACAAGACAATGGGGTAAGCTAGGAGATAAAATTGGGCATGAGAAGGTTATTTTTATTTTATTAATCTTAGCTGGAATTATGTTTATTCCTCAAGCATTTGCCAGTTCATTGTTGCAACTAGTGATCTTCCGTTTCATCTTTGGAATTGCCATTGGTGGCCTTATCCCCTGTATGACAGCTTATATTAGACAGGTTGCCCCACTTTCAGTCCAAGGAGAGGTTCTCGGCTATAATGTTAGTTTTCGCTATTTAGGAAATGTCATTGGTCCCACAATGGGTGGAATATTGAGTGGTTTTTTTGGAATTTCAACCGTCTTTCTAATTACAAGCTGTTTATTTTTCTTAAGTGCAGTTATTTTGTGGCTAAGTATCCACCGCTCCTCTGAAGAAGTTGATATAGGAATGGATGTACAAAAAGGATGATAAATAATCATCCTTTTTGTATGGTTTATTTTTCACATTTCATTTATAATGCAGGCAATATAAATAACTTTAAAAGGATAAATTAAATCTATGAAAAAAGTTTCTTTTCTTTTCTTACTATTTCTAGTTGTGGCTTGCTCGAATGAATCCAATTCAACGAAAGAAGAAATTACGATTTCAGCTGCTTCAAGTCTTACTAATGTATTATTAGAGATTAAGAAAGAGTTTGAAATACATAATGAATTTGTTGAGGTTCATCTAAATTTCGGTTCATCTGGTACCCTTCAAAAGCAAATCGAACAAGGAGCACCTGTTGATTTATTTGTATCAGCATCAAGCTCGCATTTTAAAACACTACTAGATAAAGAAATGATTGACCAAAACTCTGTAGTGAATCTACTAACAAATGAACTTGTATTAGTTAAAAATAAAGCTTCAGAACTTGCCATTAGTGACTTTTCAGATTTGACAAACGAAAACATTAATACCATTGCGATTGGGATTCCAGAAACAGTCCCTGTTGGACACTATTCAAAGGAACTATTACAAGAGATTGGACTATGGGAAACGATCCAACCAAAGATAGTGCTGGCAAAAGATGTCAGGCAAGTATTAACTTATATTGAAACCAATAATGTAGATGTCGGTATTGTTTATTCATCTGACGCACATACTTCTAATAAGATAGAAGTCATAGCGAAAGCAAATAAAAATCATCACTCACCAATCTTTTATGAAGTTGGAATCATTCATAAAAGCGAACATAAGGAGCTTGCAAAAGAGTTCTCGCTTTTTCTACAGAGTGAAAGTAGTGTAGAGATATTTAAACAATATGGTTTTAAACCACTAATAAACTAAAAAACACAAGGATAGCTAATCCTTGTGTTTTTTTTGATATAGGCAGGGTAATTAATTTCCCCTATTAACGATCCACTACTCGAATATACTCTCTTGACATAAATGCCGGGAATATCCGAATTTCACCTCTACCATCAATCATGTACTGATCATCCGTTTGTTGAATTTGATAATCACTTTCTTCATTGTGCATGTAATATTCTCGTTTTGTTTGTTCATTTAATACCCAAGCACCAATGAACAACAATGCAAATATTGAAATGGCAACAATTGCTTTTTTGAACATGCTGATCACCTACTTGGTATATAGTTTTTAATAAAAACGAAAAAATATACATGTGATATAAAAAAATTTTTTGTAGAATTTATACGTCTTTCTACATATTTAATAATTTCTAATTTAATGGCAGATACTACAAGGTAGCACACATGCAAGAAATAAACCTATGGTATATAATAAGTTTTGCCACTTATTATTGGGTTTACTCGGGTTAGCGTAGAAGAAAACAATAAGAAATCACATCCATTTTAAAATGAAAAATACAAGGGGGTTATACTTTTGTCATTGTTACACTGGGCCATTTTATCACCTTTTATAATGGCTTTATTTGTACCATTCTTTTATAAGTATTTTCGCAAAATACATACCGGTTGGTTCGTTCTAATTCTCCCAATTATTTTATTCACTTATTTCTTTCAATTTATAAGTGAAACGATGAATGGAAGAAACATTTACGAAACTGTCCCATGGATTCCATCTATAGGGATTAATTTTTCAGCATATTTAGATGGATTAGGTCTACTCTTTGCACTTCTTATAACAGGAATTGGCGCACTTGTTATCTTGTACTCCATCTATTACTTATCCAAGGAAAAAGAAGCACTTCACAATTTTTATATTTATTTATTAATGTTTATGGGTGCGATGCTTGGTGTAGTTTTATCTGATAACGTCTTGGTTCTGTATACATTTTGGGAACTTACAAGCTTATCTTCATTTTTGTTAATTGGGTACTGGTACCAAAGAGAAAAGTCTAGATATGGTGCACAGAAATCAATGTTAATAACTGTATTCGGTGGTTTAGCAATGCTTGCAGGTTTTATCTTGCTGTCGATTATGACAAATACTTTTAGTATTCGTGAGATGATTAGTCAGGTTGCAACATTGCCTGAACATACGCTTTTCATCCCTGCCATGTTATTAGTATTGCTCGGTGCTTTTACAAAGTCAGCACAATTCCCATTCCATATTTGGCTACCTGATGCAATGGAGGCACCAACTCCTGTAAGTGCTTATTTACACTCAGCCACGATGGTTAAAGCTGGGATTTATCTTGTAGCTAGATTTAGCCCTATTTTTGCAGGCTCTTTCGAGTGGTTTTGGATTGTATCCAGTGTTGGGATTATCACACTATTCTGGGGATCCTTCACAGCTGTCAAACAAACAGACTTAAAATCGATTTTAGCTTTCTCAACCATCAGTCAACTTGGAATGATTATGTCGTTACTGGGCCTTGGTTCCGCAGCTCTCCATTACGACCATCTTGATAAGAATATATATATGGCTGCAACTGTTGCCGCTGTATTTCACTTAATTAACCATGCAACCTTTAAAGGCAGTTTGTTCATGGTTGTTGGGATTGTTGACCATGAAACAGGTACTCGAGATATACGAAAGCTCGGGGGTCTTATGGGGGTAATGCCAATCACATTTACACTAGCTGTCATAGGAACATTCGCTATGGCTGGAATTCCACCATTTAACGGATTTTTGAGTAAGGAAATGTTCTTTACTGGTGTCGTAAATGCTGCTAAGCTAGGGATTTTCAATATGGAAACATGGGGCTTATTGTTTCCTATCATTGCTTGGATTGCTAGTGTATTTACCTTTATTTACAGCATGATTCTTGTATTTAAGACCTTTACTGGCAATTATCAACCAGAGAAACTGGATGTAAAACCACACGAAGCTCCGATTGGGATGCTAATTCCACCGATTATTTTAGCCTCGTTGGTGATCATATTTGGTCCATTTGCAAACATCCTATCTCAATCAATCATTGAGCCTGCCATGGCATCTATACAACCTAGTTTGTTAGGAGAAAATGGAACTTACCATGTTCATCTCTATTATTGGCATGGCTGGAACATCGAGATATTTATGACAATGGGTGTGATTGCGTTAGGAACCATTATGTTTATCACCCTTTTAAAATGGTCTAAGATCTATGATGTTTTTCCAAAGCGTCTGACTCTGAATAAACTTTATGATGGTGGACTCGTAGCACTCGAGCGTTCTTCTTATAAACTTAATAAGTTTTATATGACAGGATTTATACGAGATTATCTTGTGATGATTTTCGCATTTATGATTGTCGTTCTGTTAAGTTCATTATTCATTAAGGATGCTTTTGCATTTACGACAACAAATAGTGCTCCAATTGGCATCTATGAAGTTGTTTTAGCACTGGTCATGGTTGCGGCAACGGTTGCTATTCTTTTTGCCAAATCAAGACTCACTTCCATCATATCTTTAGGGGTAGTTGGGTACAGTGTTTCATTATTTTTTGTATTATTTAGGGCACCTGACCTTGCATTAACACAGTTAATTGTTGAGACTGTTTCTGTCGCATTGTTCTTGCTTTGTTTTTATCACTTACCAGAGTTAAAGCTTAAGCCAAAGCCGCTTAGTTTCCGTTTGCCGAACCTTGTAATTTCACTGGGAGTAGGTACTGTTGTTACCTTGCTTGCGCTATCAGCTAATGGGACAAAATTATTTGATTCTATTTCAAGTTATTTCGTTGAAGCAAGTTATAAGGAAGCTGGCGGAAAGAACATGGTTAACGTCATACTCGTTGATTTTAGAGGGTTTGATACCTTATTTGAAATTGCCGTGCTCTGTATTGCTGCTTTAGGTATATTTACGATGATTCGTTTACGTCTAACAAGGGGGAAAGAAGGATGAAGACTAATGACTTGATCTTACAAACTGTCACCAAAATCATCATATTCCTTATTCTAGCTTTCTCTCTTCACCTTTTCTTTGCTGGACATTATACCCCTGGTGGAGGCTTTATTGGAGGCTTGATGACTGCAGCTGCTCTTGTGTTATTATTATTAGCCTTTGATGCAAAAACCGTGAATAAAATCTTTCCAATCGATTTTATTCAGGTGGCAGCAATTGGATTATTGATTGCCGTATTAACTGGAATTGGGTCATTTTTCTTCGATGTCCCTTTTCTAACACAAACTTTTGGCTATTTTGATTTACCGATTTTAGGTAAAACAGGCTTGGCTACTGCAGTACTTTTTGATATTGGTGTATATCTTGTGGTTATTGGTGTCACGATGACCATTATTCAAACGATTGGGGAGGATGAATAATGGAGATTTTAATGTCAATTTTAATTGGAATTTTATTTACAGCTGCTACCTATTTAATGCTGTCTAAAAGCTTATTACGTATTATTGTTGGCACAGGACTACTAAGTCATGGTGCTCATTTATTGCTACTAACGATGGGTGGGTTAAAAACAGGTGCTGCTCCCTTATTAGGAGAAAACGCCGAATTTTATACAGATCCACTTCCACAGGCATTGATTTTAACAGCGATTGTTATTAGCTTTGGAGTTACTTCCTTCTTCTTAGTTCTTGCGTACCGTTCATATAAGGAGCTAGGGACAGACAACATGGATAATTTGAGGGGAACTGATCGTCATGAATAATTTAGTCATTCTACCAATCCTTATCCCGCTTGTCACAGGGATTTTACTCATATTTTTCAATAAAAACATTCCCTTGCAAAAGTGGATAAGTGTCATTGCATCTATCGCAACTATCGTGGTATCGGCCATTTTAGTTCAAACCGTTTTCACAGGGGGAATTCAAACACTTGAAATTGGTGACTGGAGACCTCCCTATGGGATTGTGTTAGTGGCAGACATGCTTGCTTCACTATTAGTATTAACAGCAAGTATTGTCAGTCTTACATGTATATTATATGCGTTCCGCACAATCGGAGAAGCTCGTGAAAAGTTTTATTTTTACTCTGTTGTTCAATTTCTAATGGTCGGGGTATTTGGTGCATTCTTAACAGGAGACCTTTTTAACTTATTCGTCTTCTTTGAAGTCATGTTAATGTCTTCTTACGTACTAATTGTCCATGGTGGTACCAAAGTTCAGTTACGTGAGTCCATCAAATATATTCTTGTCAATATTATCTCTTCTGCCTTATTTGTTGTAGCTGTCGGCCTCTTATATTCAGTTGTTGGGACATTAAATATGGCTGATTTATCACAGCGTATCAGTGAGGTTGGTCAACCAGGAATACTTACAGTAATAGCTGTCTTGTTTTTAATTGTCTTTGGATTAAAAGGAGCAATATTCCCGCTGTTCTTTTGGCTTCCTGGTTCCTACCAAGCACCACCAACTGCCATTACGGCTTTATTTGGAGCACTGTTAACAAAGGTTGGGGTATATTCAATCATGAGGGTGTTTACACTTATTTTTTATCATGATACCGAGTTTACACATGGATTAATCTCAATACTTGCCGGATTAACCATTGTGGTTGGCGTAATCGGGGCTGTTTCTTATTGGGATGTTAAGAAGATTATCATCTATAATATTATGACTGCTGTCGGGGTTATTTTAATTGGAGTAGCTACAATGTCTACTACTTCAATTACAGGCTCAATCTTTTATGTTGTTCATGACATGATTGTCAAAGGTGCACTCTTCTTTCTAGTAGGTGCCATGGCCATTCTCTCCGGTACTTTTGATTTAAAGAAGATGGGTGGATTAATAAGAAATCACCCTGTACTCGGCTGGTTGTTCTTTATTGCAGTGGTCACTATAGCCGGTATTCCACCATTAAGTGGATTTGTTGGTAAGCTATTGATTGTTCAAGGTGGA
Source organism: Litchfieldia salsa (assembly GCF_900104555.1). Taxonomy (GTDB): domain Bacteria; phylum Bacillota; class Bacilli; order Bacillales; family Bacillaceae_L; genus Litchfieldia; species Litchfieldia salsa. The sequence goes on along the minus strand of NZ_FNJU01000019.1, from coordinate 13,548 downwards.
CTTGAAAATGGAGATTATGTACTTGCTGGTGTGGTTCTGCTGTCAAGCTTGCTTGTTTTATATTCTGTTATGAAAATCTTTATGAACGGATTTTGGGGAGAAACAAAACTCAGTGTAACAGAAGAAAAAGGGTCCACCAAAGGGCTTATTTTACCAATCGCTCTCCTTCTCTCACTATCAATTGCGCTCGGTGTAGGAGCTGAATGGTTTATCCCATATTTCAATGAGGCTGCTGAAACAATGATGAACCCTTCAATCTATATCGATGCAGTTTTAAAGGAGTAGATAACATGGCATTACAATTACTATTAAATATTTTTCTAGCATTCATTTGGATGTTTCTAGGAAATTCATTTACTGTTGGATCACTGTTCGGTGGTTATTTAATCGGGTTATTAATGATTTTTATGATGAGAAGATTTTTCCCTCAGCGATTTTATTTATCTAATGTCATTGCTGTGATTAAGCTGCTTTTTATCTTTATAAAAGAGTTAATCCTATCTAACATAGAGATTTTAAAAATCATTTTAAAACCAAAACTAGACATACGACCTGGAATCTTTGCTCTACCTACTGAGCTTGAAAAGGATTGGGAGATTACTACTCTCGCTAATCTGATTACTCTTACACCAGGTACACTTGTACTAGAAATATCGGATGATCGGAAAACACTCTATATTCATGCAATGGATTTAAAGAACGTTCAGGAATCAATTGATTCAATAAAGAATACCTTTGAAAAAGCAATTAAGGAGGTGAGCCGATCATGATTAGTATCTTATTAAATATCGGGCTACTCCTGTTATCGGTCTCTACTCTTGGCTTTGTTTACCGTGTAGTAAAGGGCCCAACAACTCCTGACCGAGTGATTGCACTAGATGCGATTGGTATTAATTTGATTGGCATGACTGCCATTACTTCAGTCATTCTAAGAACAGAAGCATTCTTAGAGGTCATTTTATTACTTGGAATATTAGCTTTCATTGGTACTGTAGCCTTTTCGAAGTTTTTAGAGAAGGGAGTTATCATTGAAAATGAAAGAAAATCTTGAGGTCATTTTTGCAGCTATTGTCGTTATTGGAGCTATAATTAACTTAATCAGTGCGATTGGTGTCATAAGACTACCCGATGTTTATACTAGGAATCATGCAGCATCTAAGGGAGCGACACTCGGGATTTTACTTATACTCTCTTCTGTTTTTTTATTCTTTTGGGTAGAGGAAGGGTATATGAATGCTAGGCTTCTGCTTGGTATCATCTTTGTCTTTATGACTGCGCCTGTGGCCGGGCATTTAATTAGTCGGGCAGCATACAACTCAGGAATACCTCTATGGGAGAAAAGCGGTCAAGATGCTTTAAAAGCAACGAAGCAAAAAGTGAAAAACAAATAAGTATAGATAGAAAAAAAACTCCCACAAACGCTATCTAATGCGTTTGTGGGAGTTTTTCATTAAATCCCTTTAAGAAAGTTTAAAAATGCTTCCTTGCCTTCTGCATCTCGTTTGAAGACCCCACTATGTTCAAGTATAGTTGAAAATATGAGTCCTACTTCCTTTTTCAGAACCTCATCGATTGTTTTTTCATTTATATCACTATATTTCTCTTTAATCTTTTTTGCCCATTCTAAGTGTTTCTGAATCATTTCATTTTGGTTAATTTCATTCTCATACGTATCAAGTAGCATTGCCTTTCCTAACTGTCTTAATTCTTCTTGAAGTCTGCCTGGTAACACAGCAAGACCCATGACCTCAATCAAACCAATATTCTCTTTTTTAATATGATGAACTTCAGAATGTGGGTGATAAATACCCATTGGATGCTCATCATTTGTACGATTATTCCTAAGGACAAGATCTAATTCAAATAACGAGTCTCTTCGACGGGCAATCGGTGTTATTGTATTATGTGGTGTTTGAGTTGTAAAAGCATGAATTCCCACAGATGGATCACTATACTTTCTCCATGCTGATAAAATTTTATCGGCTAACTCACTAACTTCAACCCTACTTTCTCCTTGTAACCGGAGAACAGACATTGGCCATTTTACGATTCCCGCATTAATAGTTGGATAGTCTTTGAACTTAAAATTTGTTTCGATTTCCGCCTTTGCCATCGGAAACTCATGATGGCCACCTTGAAAATGATCGTGACTTAGGATTGACCCTCCTACGATTGGTAAGTCAGCGTTTGATCCTAAGAAATAATGTGGCATCTTATCAACAAATTCCAATAGGGTATCAAATGTTCTTTTAGAAATTTTCATTGGTTGATGCTCACCTAAGAAGACAATTGCATGCTCATTGTAATATACATAAGGTGAAAACTGAAGATACCATGATTCATTTTTAAGGTTGATAGGAATCGTTCTTAAATTCTGTCGTGCTGGATGATTAATTCTCCCTGCATATCCGACATTTTCTTTACATAATAAGCAGTCAGGATATGAAGATTCACTAACATTCTTTGCATTCGCAATCGCTACTGGATCCTTTTCAGGCTTCGATAAGTTAACTGTAATTTCAATGTCACCATACTCCGTAGAAGAAAACCAATGATCGTTTTTGTTTATTCGATCCATTCGAATATAGTGACTATTCTTAGACAGTTCATATAAATATTCTGTAGCTTTTACTGGACCTTCCGAACTATACAGAGAAGAGAATGTTTTATTTACTGCCGATGGTTTTGGTAAAAAACACCCCATAATCTTTGTATCTAATAAATCACGGTAGGTAACCGTGTTTGCAACAAGCCTTCCATTCTCTGCAGCCCAATCTAGGATTGGTTCAAGGTAAAGAGCTGGTGTATGAATTTCACCTTCAATCTTTACCTCCACTTCCTGCCATTCATCTATCTCTAAAATGTCTAAAATTTGATTTCTTGTAAAGATTAGATCTTCTTGTTCAATTAAAGTCTTTTCAATCCCATACAAGAGAAGTCGTTGTATATTTTCATAAACATGATTCATAATTAATCAGTCCTTCTCGGTTTTTTAATCGTCATAACCATTCGGGTGATTTTGGTGCCATTTCCATGCAGTTTCAATGATTTCTTCTAATGTGTCATGCTTTGGCTTCCAACCTAGTTTTGCGAGTGCTTTTTCTGATGATGCAATAAGCATTGCTGGATCTCCCGCTCTCCGAGGGGCTAGTGTTGCTCTAATTTCTTTCCCGGTTACTTTTCTAGCCATCTCAATAACTTCTTTAACAGAGAAACCATTGCCATTTCCTAAGTTAAATACATCACTGCTACCAGTTTTGCGTAACTTTTCAATCGCTAATATATGTGCTGCAACTAAATCACTCACATGAATATAATCACGGATACATGTTCCATCTGGTGTTTCATAGTCATCTCCAAAAATTTTAATGTCTTCTCTTTGCCCTAATGCTACTTGAAGAATAAGCGGAATTAAATGTGACTCTGGTTGATGATCCTCACCGATATCCTGGACAGTATGTGCCCCAGCTACATTGAAATATCTTAAAATCGTATATTTTATTCCATAAGCCTGTTCAGCCCATTTAAGCATTTTTTCAATCGCAAGCTTTGTCTCACCATATGGATTGGTTGGTATTGTAGGATCACTTTCAACAATTGGAATCGACTTTGGTTCACCATAGGTTGCGGCAGTTGATGAAAATACGATTCTTTCCACCTTATGTTTCACCATCATTTTCAACAAACAAAGTGCACCATTTACATTATTATCATAGTATTTCAAAGGATCCACAACACTCTCTCCTACAAGAGAGTCTGCAGCAAAGTGCATGATTGATTCAATCTTATGGTTTAAGAAGACCGTCTCAAGAAAATTCTCATCACGTAAGTCACCAGTATGAAGAACTGCACCTTCTAATACTGCAGATTTATGACCAGTTTGAAGATTATCAACTACAACTACTTCTTCCTCACCTTTTTCTAACAGGTCAGCTACTGCATGACTTCCAATATAACCAGCACCACCACATACTAAAACAGCCATTTCTCTTCCTCCCAATTTAAGCTAGTGTTATTTCTGACGCACCATTTCCTACATTGACAATATAGAAATCTGCTTGGATTCCTGTACGAGTGCGATATTTCTCACCAACTGATTTAATAAAGCTGTCAAGTGCTCCATTTTCAACAATACTTACCGTACAACCACCAAATCCTGCACCAGTCATTCTCGAACCAATAACTCCCTCTTCACTCCTTGCGGATTCTACGAGTGCATCTAACTCAGTTCCTGTGACTTCATATAAATCTCTTAAAGAGATATGTGACTGATTCATTAATTCACCAAATTCCTTTATGTTTCCTTGTTTTAGACAAATGACAGCCTGTTTTGTTCGCTCATTTTCATAGACTGCATGTTCTGCACGCTTCCGATCAACTTCCCCTTGGATAAGGTGTTTATGTTTCTCAAATTCATCAATCGTCAAATCACCTAAAGAAGATATCTCTAGTGATGACTTTAAGTCGGCAAGTGCTCGTTCACATTCACTACGACGTTCATTATATTTAGAATCGGCAAGTCCTCTCCTTTTGTTTGTGTTAGCAATCACTAGAGATGCCTCACCAAGTTCAACCGGACTGTATTCATACTTTAATGTTTCACAATCTAAAAGGATTGCATGGTTCTCCTTTCCCATTCCAATGGCAAATTGGTCCATAATCCCACAACTTACTCCAATGTATTCATTTTCTGCTTTTTGACTAAGCTTCACCATATCAATCATTGATACATTTAAATCAAAGAGTGTATTCAGCATGACAGATGTCGCTAACTCAATCGAAGCAGATGATGATAAACCTGCACCGTTTGGAATATTACCGTAAAATAAAACATCAAAACCTTGTTCAATCTTTAAATCTTGATCTTTAAAAATCTTTAATACACCTTTAGGATAGTTCGCCCAATCATGTTGTTCATCGTATGAGAGATCACCTAAATCTAATTCAATTATTCCTAAGTCTTCAAAGTTTTTAGAATACATTCGTATGTTTGTATCCTCTCTTCTTCTTGCAATCACATATGTTCCCACACTTAATGCACAAGGAAACACATGACCACCATTATAATCAGTATGCTCTCCAATTAAATTTACTCTTCCTGGTGCAAAGAAGGCTTTAACATTGCCTCCTTCTTCAAAAATCTTAATGAAATCGCTTTTAAGTTGTTGTATCAAAATTTTCACCCCATAAGTTATATTTAAAAAACTTTGTTAATTTAATTAATTAAGTATCTAAACCTATTATAGTATCAATCTAATTGCTTATCAATTGTTTTATTAAAAACAAAAAAGGCCAGGCATATCTATGTTTATGACTGACTTAATTAAACGAAATTTTAAATTAAATATAAATGATATTACCTATATCTTTCATTTCTTTCGTAACATTTCTTGTATCCAAGACAAATGAAGAATTTTCCACGATCAATTTATAGGGAATATTTGAATGATCTGTAAGAATAACCGAACAATCAGATGTTTTTAATAGTTCAGAGGAAAGATCTATAGAGTGGAATGATTGATTTGAAATTTTAATTGTAGGGTTATATGGATCATGGTACATTACTTGTGCACCTTGATCCAGAAGTAGCTTCATAACTTTCAAGGCTGCTGACTCTCGAACATCGTTAATATCCTTTTTATAAGAGAGTCCTATAAGGATAATATTGGTGTCACTCATGCTTTTCCCCGTGTATTTTAAAAGATTCTTTTTAAGTTTTTCAACAACGTATTTAGGCATATTCTGATTTATTTGGTGCGCGTATTGAATAAATTGTAAGTTAGATTGATAATCAGATGCTTTCCAAGATAAATAGAGTGGGTCAATGGGTATACAGTGTCCCCCAATTCCAGGACCCGGGTAGTATGGAGTAAATCCAAATGGTTTCGTACTTGCTGCATCAATGACTTCCCAAATACTAATTCCCATTTTATCACAGAGCATCATAAGCTCATTCATAAAAGAAATGTTTATCAATCTTTGCGCATTTTCAACTAGTTTGGTCATTTCTGCTACTCTTGGTGATGAAACACAGACCACTTCGCGAAAAGCTCTATCATATATACTTTTTGCCATAAATGTACAGTTCTTTGTGACTCCCCCAACTACTTTAGGTATTTCTTCCAATAAATGAACTTTCTCACCAGGATTAATTCGTTCAGGAGAGTATGCAACAAAGATATCTTTTCCAATTGTAAATCCTTTTGAATTAATGATTGGAACAATTTCTTCTTCAGTTGTTCCAGGGTAAGTTGAACTTTCTAAGACAATTAATTGTTGCTTCCTTAAAAAGGGCAAACATGAATGAAGTGCATCCTTTACATAAGATAGGTCTGGTTGATATTCCTTATCTAGTGGAGTTGGAACACATAGTAGAATCGCGTCTACCTTTCCTACACTCTCAAATGATGTAGAAGGGTGGAATAAACCTCGTTTGAATAATTGAGACATCTCGGCATCTGTAAAATCGCTAAGATAACTCTTATGTTGGTTAAGTTGGTTGATTTTTGAGTCATCATGATCGATACCATAAACTCTACACCCTTTTTCAAGGAACAGTGAAACCAGAGGGATTCCTACATATCCTAAACCGATGACTCCGATTGATAACTGTTTATTTTCCATTATAAAATCTCACTTCCTTAAGTTGCTGGATAGCATTTCGATCTTTTGTACCATCCGAAAAACCACCTCGTTTATTCGTGTGATTAATTATGAAGTTTACTGCTTCAAGATGGTCTCCAAGAAAGGTTGACTCGTTTTTATTTTCTAAATCCTCTTCTAAGTTAACTCGACATGGAACCTTTAATGGAATACCACTCAAAACTGCCTTTACATAAGCAAGCGGTGGGATTAATAAGCTTTCTAGCCCTATCTCCTGTAGAACTTGGTGATGAATAGCATGTGGATACTCGTTTAGGGAACAATTCGAGAGGTTAGGTTTCTTTAGTAAAATATTTAAAAAGAAATAAATCGAATTTTTTGAACCTATTGGATAGTTTTGAAGACAATACGATACATCATTTATTGCAATTCCTTTAGTTGTTTCAACTGACTTATAAAAGGCTTCAATTTTTGTTTCATCTATCTTCTGATTGCCATCCAGAAATAAAACAACCTCTCCCTTCGCTTTCTTTGCTGCGCTCAATCTGTCTAAGTTAGGAACATACTTCTCATTAGTCTCTAGAATAGTCACATTTTGGAAAAGGAGTTTACCACTATTTTCATGATCAATTAATATAATATCCTTGATCTCTAGTTTTGCTAAAGTAGAAATAATTGATTGTAATTGCCCTGCCCCTCTATGTGTCATAATTACAGCACTACGGTTTTCCACGCACTGTTTCTTAAAACGCCCCTTCCCCCTTTTGAAGATAAACCTTCTAGACAGTGAGTCTTGAAAACCACCACGACTGCCCTTTTGTTGAATAAGAGTATATAATCCAAACACGTGATCACCTATAATGGTATCGTGGGATTTTGCAAATGGAGAGTTTTGTGCTTTTATTAACTTAATAGAACGATAAGCATTATTTCTAATTACATCGATGGCTATTGGCGAGTTAATCGTAAGATTCTTTTCTACTGCTAGCGTAAGGGCGACCGCGGTATCTGCAAAATTCCACCAGCCAATTAAATCTACTGCTTTTCTACTAACTGCATGTGGAATTGAAACAAATGAATCAATATCCAATTCTTCCTTTTTTAAAAAGAGGTTTAATGCCTTTCTTACGATAGCTGTAGGATGTGGACGTACTTTACGCTTTAATAACCATGAAAAATCATTTAAAGCAATATCAACTCCGTCGTGAATTGACTTGATAAATGGCATAAATTTATAAGCTGGGATAAATTGATCACCATCCATGAATAATAAAATATCACCCTCTGCATGGTACGCTCCTATAGCTCTTGGTACATTCTTTCCTAAAGCTTGGTTATACTCAATAACCTTCACACCCAATGACTCTGCAATTTTCTTCGTTTGATCTGTTGATCCGTTTACAACAACGATGATTTCAAAAGGATCTAACTTATTAAATTCCTTTATTAGCTTTCCAATCATTTTTTCCTCATTTTGAGCAGGTATAATAACAGAGACTTTTTTATTACTTTTAGTTATGTTCGTATTTTTCATATTCCACCTCTCTAGTATTAATAGATTTCAAACTTCAGCTTTTGCTAGTTTATCTAATCTCTATTAATTTATGTTGACGAGTAACAATAGAAACGGCTATTAACCATTAAAGAACAAAACAAGCTCTTATCACAGATTCTAGTTATTATTTAATAACTCATTTACCACACTAAGGTTCTTCCCACTAGCTGCATACCCTCCTCTAAAATCTGTATCTGTAAATAATTGATTAAACGCTGTAAAGAAATCACCTAGGATTATTTCTTCGTATTTCTGATAACTGTTATAACGTTTAGAATTAACTATTGAATTCAGCGACTGAATCCCTAATTGTTGTTTAATAGCAATTGCCATCGCTAGAGGAGGATTTATTAAATTGTTTATTCCAATCTTATTTAGTGCTTTCCTAGAAACTGAGAATGGTGTGTAAAATAATGAATTATTAAGTAGGTTTGGTTTCTTTAAAGCTACATTTAAAAAGTACTGAATTGTATTTATAGAATCAAATGGATGACTTTTCCTGAAAACAGTTGAGACATTTTTTAAAGCTATGTCACTGCCACTCTCAATTTTTTTATAAAATGGCTCTGCATTAATTTTTTCTATTACATCCATCTCATCTAAAAATAAAAGATTGTCACCTGTACACGCTGCGGCTCCAATCACCCTGCCTTCAAATAGACCTAACTTCCTTGGCACAGTGATGAATTTGACATGTTCATGGCGAGCAACCGTTTTAGATGGGAATCTCTCTTCACACACGAATATGATTTCCTCTGCTCCCAACGATTTAAGGTATTCTATTGCATTCGACCAATTCAAAGGTGCTTGCTGGACAACAATAACAACACTTCTTTTATTTTGGATTTCTGTTTTAGGAAGTATATCCCTTAGAGAACGATGCGAATCTTCTGAATAGCCTCCACGTATTCCATCTTTTTTTATCATATAATTTATGGCTTCTAGATGATCTCCTATAATCCTACTTTGACTCCTTGTATAAGGAGTATTTTTCTCAATTGTTAAATGTAATTCAGGACGAATTCTATTAGATTTTATGACTTCTATATAAAATGGCGCAGCGATTAATAAGTTTTCTTTTAATGCGATTGCTTGTGAAATTGGTGCGTTAGCTAACTGATGCCAGCCAATCCTTTCTAATGCCTTCCTTGTCAAAGCATGTGGAATTGCAACGAGAGAGTTTATTCCACTTTCATTATGATTACAAAGATCTCCTAGAGCTTTTTTTGCGAGAGACACTTGGTCTAGTTGAAATGCTTGAATATTTAGCATCCAATTTAGATTATTTAGTGTAATATCATATCCTTCTTTTAACTTATCAATCATTTTTTGAAGCAGTTCTCCTTTAATAACAATATCTCCATCTATAAATAATAGAATCTCACCCTTTGCATAGTAAGCCCCTATCGCCCTGCCTACATTATGACCCAAGGATTCCTTATATTGAATTACTTTACATCCAAGGGACTTGGTGATGCTTTCGGTACGATCAGTTGAACCATTTACTACCGTAATAATTTCAAAGGGATTTATTCTTTTTACTTCTGAGATAATTTCTGCTATTTTTTCTTCTTCATTTCTTAAAGGTATAATGACTGAAACGTTAACCATTGGTCTCCACCTTCTATTTATGAATTAATGAAATCGGTTTATTAAAGAAAACCAACCTTCTAATAATAGAAATAGTTGGTTTTTGGGTTTTGGTTTTAATTTTTTAAAAATTTTTTAAACCATTTATTAGCCTAATAGTTTCTTGCGGATACAGATTTTAACAATCTCTTTTTCTACAAATCTCCAAGCTACTGGAGAGTCAAATTCAGTGTGTGTACCGAAATTTGTTGGGTGTGCAAACACATCGCATAGGATTGCCGCACCAACAATATCAAATTCATCACCTTCGTTTGCATCATCTCGATCAATGAAGCATTGGAACGGGAAGTCATCATATGTTACCCCTGGAACAATTTCTCCTTGATCATTAAGCATTAGATAATTAATCTCTTTTCTAATTACTCCACAAATAACGACTTTTTCCGGACAAACGCCTTCGATCGCTGCTTCAACCGTTTTGGTATGTGTGATTGGATATAGTTCTGGATTTTCCGGATCATAAAGAGCGGGACCTACTAGTTGAGTTTTTCCTTCTAGCATTATTTGACAACATGTTTGTGGATTAGCAATAGGACATGGCGGTGGTGGTGTTGTTGTTACTGCTGGTGTTGTTGTGACCGCTGGTGTTGTTGTGACTGCTGGTGTTGTTGTGACTGCTGGTGTTGTTGTGACTGCTGGTGTTGTTGTGACTGGTGGTTTACAAGATGGTCCTGGAATGGTGATACCGCTTGCTGCTGCATCTCCTCCTCCTGCTGTTGATACTTCCACACAACCTTGGAAGATTAATTCTGCAAATTCTGCATCAAATGTAATACAAAAAGTTGCAACTCCACCTGCTTCCTCGAATCCTTCAATATTGTCAAACTTAATTCCTAAGATTGGATTCTGCATATTAAGATTATCTACAATTGTACAAGTAAACTCAATTTCTTCATCAGAATTTACGGGTGTCACAGTGAGTGTGACATCTTCACAATCCAAACTCTCGATAAACTCCTCCGGGCAATCTAACCCAATGATTAGGTGGCTTAATCCACTTGTAGGATTAACTGCTGTTACAAGATAACAAAATTCTAAAGGGTTATCAGTTGGTACAAATTCAACATCCCAACCAAGAACATTTACTGAATTAGCATCACATGCCATATATTCTCTCCTCCATATATATAAGTCTCACAATAGATTATTCATATGTCAGCATGGTGCATGGACTTTACGGCATCTATTTTAAAAATTATTCAAAACCCCCATCCATTAACTCATTATTTTCATACTCTATAAAGATGAAGAATTAATTTTTAGAAAGGAGCTAGCTTATGAATGTGCAAAAACCAGTTGTATCAATCATATTTCCAGTCAAAAACGAGGGACAACATATTCAAAATACAATTGAATCTGCTAAGACGGTTAAGTCAGAATATCCCTTTGAAATGATTGTCGTTAACGATGCATCAACTGATAAATGCTGTGACTTCCTAACGAGTCTTCAGGACCCTCAGGTTAAGCTCGTGCAGACAGAAGGACTTGGTGCAGCTATGGCAAGAAATATAGGTGCGGATCATGCTGAAGGAGATTACTTAATCTTCTGCGATGCACACCTGTTTTTTGAGGATTATTGGATGGAGAAGTTAGTTGAACCAATAAAAAGCGGTATTGCAGATGCAACCAATCCTGGTATCGGAGATGTAAAACACCCAGGTAATGTTGGTTACGGTTATAGCTGGCTCAACACACTTGAACCAAGATGGAACACAGGAAAAACAAAATTATTTCCATCCCCTCATTTAGCAGGAGGTTGCCTGGCAATATCAAAAAAGACCTTTTTCGATGTGAATGGTTTTGAAACGGGATTTAAAGTATGGGGCAGAGAAGACGAAGAATTATCCCTAAAGCTGTGGCTATTTGGTTATAGATGTTACGTACAACCATCAGTTAAAGTACTACATGTATTTCGTGCAGATTCACCTCCATTTAAAATAACATGGGATGACCTAAACTTTAATTTGATGAGGATGGCGTATAGTCATTTTAACGAAGAGCGAATCCAGAAGTGTAAAGAACTGATTAAGTACTCCAATGTGGATCAGATTATTAAAACGGTCCTTGAAACAGATGTGATGGAACAAAGAAAGCTCTATTTAAGTAAGAGGAAGCACGACGACAATTGGTATATGAAGAAATTTAACATACCTTTTTAAGAAGGGAGCCGGTCTTATGCGTAGAGCAGTAGTCGTTTTTATTGAAGACAAACCAAATCTATTATTACAATGTTCTTGCCTTTATACTTCACTCAAATATATTGACCCAAAAGACACTGATTTAGTTGTTTATGGTACTAAGGATGCTTTGCAGAAGCTACCTGATGATTGTGTAAAACTAGAAGTTGAAAAAGCGAGTAATCCACCTGAATTCAAAAATTATCCTAGAATCAATTCTAACTACTGCTTTCTTAATGATGATCAAGCAAATAAACTGATGGAATATGATTACATCTTAAAAACAGATGCCGATACATTTTTAACGAAAGCTTGGAACCAGTATTATCCCAAGAATTTCACTGTTGGTAAAGGGGGCTATGTTAATGACCAAATTGTAAAAGATAAATTAAAAGAAGTGGCTGAATTACATGGGTTAACTCATCGAGGTTTATATAATATTGGATCCACTCATTATGGAGAAACAAGAAAAGTTATTAATATTGCACGCCTTTCAGTAAAAATTTCAGACTATTTACTCACCAAAGAATTTAAAAATAATATTGGAAAATGGCCTAGTTGGTATGGTGGGGTTGTTAATATGTATAGTAATGACATTGCAGTTAATCATTTACAAGAAAATGTTACAATTGATAAAGGAAATCTAGACTTTGAGAGCACATCATCTAATTCTGTAAATAATCATGCACATATACATTGCTGGCACACTGATAAAGTCTTTTCTAAATTCCACTATGCAGCTGGGAAATACGATAACCTTCCTTCCGATACGCTAAATCTTGATATCATTAAGGATTATTGTTTATATATTGCTCTGAGGGCAAAAAAAGAAAATAGGTGGTAATTATGTTTGCAGGCAAGAGTTTTGTATCGGACATATTCTAAACTAACAAACTAGTCCTATATAAATCAAAAAAAAGGCTATCCTTAGGGTAGCCTTTCTTCATACTACTTTTTTAATACAAATCTTCACTACTTCTTTTTCATCCAACCGGAAAGCTAGCACCTTTTTTTCACTACCATATGATTCTCTGAATGCGGCTTCCTTACTATATACTTCACACAATATTTGTAAATCACAAATTTCGTACTTATCATGACTCTTAATATCATCCCTATCAATTATACAATGAAAGGGAATATCATCATAAATCACAAACTCTTGCTCATCTTCCTCATCAATTAATGCTGTGTAAGATATGATCTTTTTAATTATCCCAGTAATAATTACAACTTCATCACAGACTTTTTCTATACAAGCTGTTATTTCCTTATTTACTATCGTGCTATTCTTTATTGCAGGTGGGACAAGCTGTGTAGAATGCTTGACAATAAATCTACAACAGAGATCTTTCCCTGGTCCTGGTGGTCCCGGAGGTCCTGCTGGGCCAGGTGGGCCTTCTTCCCCTTTTGGACCTGCTGGACCAGGTGGACCCTCTTTGCCTTTTGGACCTGCTGGACCAGGTGGACCCTCTTTCCCTTTTGGACCTGCTGGGCCGGGTGGGCCTTCTTTTCCTTTTGGACCTGCTGGACCGGGTGGGCCTTCTTTTCCTTTTGGACCTG
>NZ_FNJU01000005.1:70215-278074 GCF_900104555.1 Litchfieldia salsa | reverse complement strand
GAGCAACTGTCGGAAAGTGCTTGCACTTGACAGAAGTTGTGAAGCAGCCGTAGGATGTGGCTTCTGGAGCTAGATTCAGAAATGAATGTCTAAGCGTTATCTAGTTTTGAAGGTGCGAACCTTTATAAGTCTAGTGATTTTGGCGAAGAGGTCACACCCGTTCCCATACCGAACACGGAAGTTAAGCTCTTCAGCGCCGATGGTAGTTGGGGGACTCCCCCTGCAAGAGTAGGACATTGCTAGGCAAAAAAAGATCAGTTCTTTAATAGAACTGATCTTTTTTTTTTATGTATAGTTGTTTTAATCTCGGACTTATGAAAGACATTTTTCATCAATAATCCAAAATAAAGTCCTTCATCGACCCTATGAAAGACATTTTTCATCAATAATCGAAAGTAAAGTCCTTCATCGGCCTTATGAAAGACATTTCCAATCAATAATTCAGAATAAAGTCCTTCATTCAAAATAAAGTCCTTCATCAACCCTATGAAAGACATTTCCAATCATCCAAAATAAGTCTTTCAACTACAATATATAGCGATATATGCATCTTAAGTCTCTAGTTAAGCTGTTCGAAACCAGCAGAATAACAAATAACAAGTGCCTCTATTTTTCATAATTATAACCAAATTCGTAAAGAATAGAGGTAGGTGGTGAAATTATGAATAAAGTTTCTACAACAAATATTAGTATTTTTAAAATTGCTGCAACATATATTGGTACAGTCGTTGGTGCAGGTTTTGCTTCTGGACAAGAGGTCTTACAGTTTTTTAGTGCCTATGGCTTAAACGGTTTATGGGGTGTCATTCTTTCGACTCTTCTATTTTTCTTTTTTGGATATACAATTCTCTTAATAGGTAAAGCATTAAGAGTTGACTCTTATGTGGAAGTAGTCAGATTTACAAATGGCAAGATATTAGGAACACTTATAGATTTAATCATAACAATATTCTTGTTTGGTGCTTTAGCGGCAATGATTGCGGGTGCTGGTGCAATCTTTGAGGAACAATTTCATCTATCACCTCTATGGGGTACTTTGTTAATGGGTGTTATTTCTTTGTTAACCGTGATCACGGGGATAAAAGGTGTAATAAATGCCATAAGTTTTGTTGTTCCAGTCCTATTATTTTCAGTTATTTTTATGGCTGTGTATAGTCTTTATGGGAATCCAGTTACACTTGAAGATATAAAAGTATCGGAAACAATTCAAGGGGTGGCGCCTAATTGGTTTATTTCTGCACTGAATTATGCATCGTACAATCTTGTAATTGCCATTGCGGTTTTAGCCCCAATGGGAGCAAGTACGAAAGAGAAAAGGACTTTATTCTGGGGTGCCCTCTTAGGTGGACTTGGACTAGGCATAGGTATTATTGCCATTTATTTCAGTATATTATCTAATATAGAATATGTTTCATCTGTCGAAGTACCAATGATATTCATTGCGTCAAGAATTGGCATTGTAGTTCAATTGATTTTTTCAATTGTTTTGTTTGCAGAAGTCTATACGACGGCTGTTGGGAATTTATATGGATTTGTATCCAGGATGAATTTTATTAATCAACGATATAGAATTTGGATTATAGTGGTTACAACGATTGCAGCATTTTTCATTAGTCAGGTTGGGTTTTCAAAGATGGTTAAATATCTGTACCCAGCTGTTGGGTATGGAGGTCTAGTGTTTTTTGGAGGCTTAATTTATGTTTGGATCTTTAAGCGGAAAGCATTGACTAATTAAATATACTTTGTCCCCGTAGATTCCAGGAGAAGTCCTGGATTTTTATAATGGAAAGAATTTTAAAAGGTCAATTTATATTCTAACCTTTTTTGTTGACAGTTAGAATTCTATATCATATAATTTAGCTTGAATTAAGTTATCTCGAATTCGAGATAACTGAAAATAAATTTACTTATATGGGGGAAATTTTAAAATGGCTAAAACAAAATGGAACGTAGATGTAACACACAGTGGAATTGACTTTTCAGTAAAACATATGATGTTTGCAACAGTTAAAGGGGCATTCCATAAATTTGAAGCAGTTGTTGAAGCAGACCCAACTGATCTAACTACAGCAGATATTTCTTTTGATGTAGATGTTGCTAGTGTTGATACTCGTAATGAAGATCGTGATAATCACCTTCGTTCAGCTGATTTCTTTGATGTAGAAAATCATCCCAAAATGACTTTTCAATCAACAAGTATTACAAAAACTGATGAAAATGAATATGATGTAACTGGTGAATTGACAATTAATGGAGTAACTAATACAGAGACATTTGCGGTAACTTATGAAGGTCAAGGAAAAAACCCTTGGGGAGTAGATGTTGTAGGATTTAGTGGTGAAGGAAAAATCAAACGTAGTGAGTATGGATTAACTTGGAATGCAGCACTTGAGACAGGTGGAGTACTTGTTGGAGACCAAATTAAAATCTCCTTACAAGTTGAAGCAAATCCTGCTTAATAATCTAAATTATTTAAGAGGGTCGTCATTGTAGACACCCTCTTATTATTATTCTGTTCTAGTTTAAGAGACGTAATAAAAATGTCTTTTATAGGAACAATAATACTATTCCTGCTCAAGCAAAATTGATAGAAGCTTGACAACTATTGTACGATTAGATACAATTATCTCGATTTCGAGATAAAATCTAAAAGGAATGATTATTATGGAGCAAGAAAAAATCTATGATGATACAAGCTTAGCATTAAAATTGTTTATTGTCTTGTCACGAGCAAATCGGTCAATCGCTGATCTTGTGGAACAAGATATTAGGAGATATAACTTAAACCCTACAGAATTTGCAGTATTAGAACTTCTATTTCATAAGGGAGATCAACCCATTCAACATATCGGGAAGAAAGTCCTGTTGGCTAGTGGAAGTATCACTTATGTTGTCGATAAATTAGAAAAGAAAAACTTAATTCAACGGATTTCTTGTCCGAAAGATCGTAGGGTCACATATGCCTCGATCACAGAAGAAGGTACCAACCTTATGGAAGAAGTGTTTCCTAAGCATGAAGAAGAAATTACAAGGTTATTTAGCTCTCTTGAATCAGATGAAAAACAATTAATGATTAATATGTTAAAAAAGATTGGCTTGCAAATCGAGAATAAGATTTAGTTCAACAATAAAGTTGGAAAGGGTGATTGAAGAAATGAAGCATATATTTCAAAAAGGTAAAAGTATAAATTCACCAGTACTCTTATTATTACATGGAACAGGTGGCACTGAGACTGATTTGCTTCCACTGGCACAAATGATTGATAAGGATGCTGCTGTATTAAGTGTTCGTGGAAATGTATCTGAAAATGGTATGCCAAGATTCTTTCGTCGCTTAGCCGAAGGTGTATTTGATGAAGAAGATCTTATATTCCGTACAAAGGAATTGAATGAGTTTCTGAATGAAGCGTCTGAGAAATATGGATTCGCTCGAGATAATGTATACGCAATTGGGTATTCGAATGGTGCGAATATTGCTGGTAGCTTATTATTTCATTATGAAGATTCCTTGAAGGGTGCGATCTTACATCACCCTATGGTTCCTAGACGAGGAATATCATTACCTAATCTTACTGATATCCAAGTATTTATTGGAGCAGGGAAAAATGATCCTCTATGCTTACCTGAGGAGTCGAATGAACTTCAATTATTATTAGAGCAAGCTGGTGCGTTAGTTGAACTTCATTGGGAAAATAATGGACATTCTCTCACTCAAACGGAAGTTGAGGCTGCATCAAAGTGGTATAACAGTAAATTTAAATAATAATAGAGAGAGGCTGTTCATTAGTAGTTGGAATTATACTAATGGGACAGCCTCTCTCTTGTTAAATGGATTACTTTCTTAATTATTTTAATGAATATCACGCTTTTTGAATCTGCCTCCACGCACTTCTGCTATATTCGATACCGCCAGAAATGCTCCTGGGTCTATTTCTTCAACGATTGATTTTAATTTTGCTTCTTCGAGTCTAGTGATCACACAAAAGATGACTTTTTTAGTATCACCAGTAAATGCTCCTTCACCATTTAAAAAGGTAACTCCCCTTCCTAGACGAGCCATAATTGCTTCACCTAAGATGTCATAGTTTTCACTTATGATCCAAATCGACTTTGACTCATCAATTCCTTGAATAACAATATCAATTGTTTTAAATGCAACAAAATAGGCAATTAAAGAATACATCGCACGATCCCAACCAAATACAAATCCTGCACTCCCTAGTATGAAAATATTAAAAAACATGATAATTTCTCCAACTGAAAATGGCAGTTTTTTCTCAAATAGAATGGCTAAGACTTCAGTACCATCAAGTGATCCACCATATCTAATCACAATACCTACACCAATACCTAGAATCATTCCTCCGAAAACAGAAGCTAATAGGGGGTCTTCAGTTAATACTGGAACTGGATGGAGAAGCGTTGTACTGATGGCTAATATTGTTACCCCATAAAGAGTAGAAAAAGCAAAGGTTTTTCCAATTTGTTTATAGCCGATATAGAAGAAAGGAACATTGAGGAAGAAAAGAAATAATCCTAATTTCCAGCCAGACAGATGTGAGAGAATAATGGAAATTCCAACTATCCCTCCATCAATTACTTGGTTTGGAACCAGAAAAATTTCTAAGCCTATTGCCATGAGAACAGATCCAATAAAAATTAATATCGCTCTTTTAATAACAGTAGATTTTGATAGCTTTTTATGATTAACAACTTGATTTTCTAAAGATACCAAAGTGATATTCGCCTCGCTCTCTTTATTATTTAGTTAATTGTATCACGATTTAGAATTAAAGGTTGTTATAGTGATTTGATTGTACCCGAGGTAGGTTACCTGTAATTATTGTACAAAATAAACTTGTTAGTATAATTTGAGGGATTTTAATAATTATATGAGAAAAATCTTTGATATTTTCTAGATTAATATAATTATTTAATAGATTATTACTTCACATATTATCATTATAAGGTTATAATTATCAGAAATATTTTAAAATTATAAAAGGGGCGATTGTGTATGAAAAAAGGTCTTCTACTAGTGTTGACAAGTATTATGCTATTAATAATTGCTGCTTGTGGCACAAGTGGTGAAGGTACAGGGTCTGATGCGGAGGGAGAAAATGAAGGTGAAGCGTCAAAAACTTTAAGAGTTGTTACTGATGCAGCATATGCACCATTTGAGTATTTAGAGGGTGATAAGGTCGTTGGTTTTGATATCGATTTTATTAATGCGGTAGCAGATGAAGCTGGAATTGATATTAAAGTTGAAAATGTTGGATGGGATGCAGTCCTAATTGAAACCGAAAAGGGAACATCTGATTTAGGTGTATCTGCAATTACTATTAATGAAGAAAGAAAAAAGTCGTATGACTTTACAGTTCCTTATTTTCTTTCTACTAATAAAATACTTGTAAACAAAGATAGTGACATTAAAAGCGCTAAAGATTTAGAAGGTAGAGTGGTTGCAGTTCAAAACGCAACGACAGGTCAAGTTGCTATTGAAAAAATCGTTGGTGAGAATAATCCGGATGTTAAGAAGTTTGAAAATACTAACCTTGCAATCATGGAACTACTTAGTGGTGGTGCAGAAGCGGTTGTAGCTGATAATACTGTTATTGAGGCTTATGTAGAAAATAATCCAGATAAAGACTTAATGGTAATTGAGGATCCGACCAACTTCGAAGCGGAGTATTACGGAATTATGTTTCCTAAAGATAGTGAGTATTTAGAAGAATTTAACACTGCATTAAAAGCAATTCTAGAAAATGGAACATACGCTAAAATTTATAAAGAATGGTTTGGTTCTGAACCAGATGTTCAAATTCTAATAGATCAGCAATAATCTAAGTTTTAATGAAAATTAAATTAAACCAAAATTGCGTAACCTTAAATAGAGTTACGCAATTTTTTGGCTAGGAGAGGTAGTATGGATTTTAGGTTTGATTTGATATGGGAATATGCACCCTTCTTTTTAAAGGGTACATTTCTGACGATTGGTCTATCTTTAGCAGGTATCTTTATAGGCACTATATTAGGATTATTAATTGGTTTAGGGAAGCTATCAAGAAGACGTTTGATTTCAATGCCTTTTGATTGGTATATTACGTTTTTCCGTGGCACTCCATTATTTGTTCAAATTTTCTTGATTCACTTTGGACTAGTCCCTTTTTTTATTGGAACAACTAATGCAATAGCCGCTGCAATTCTTGCATTGTCCTTGAATGCTGCAGCATATATAGCAGAGATTTTCAGAGCGGGGATTCAGTCAATAGAAAGGGGACAAATGGAAGCTGCTCGGTCTCTTGGGATGAATCATGTTCAAGCAATGAGATATGTCATACTTCCACAGGCAGTTAAGAGAATGATTCCTCCACTAGGAAATGAATTTATTGTATTAATTAAAGAATCTTCTCTAGCGGCTTTAATTGCTGCACCAGAGATTATGTATTATGGTCGTGCGATGCAAGGTGCACACTTAAGGTCTTGGGAACCATATTTAACGGCAGCCTTTATTTATTTAATACTGACACTGTCTATGAGTTTCATATTAAATCGTATTGAAAGAAGGTTAGCTACAGAATGATTAAAGTAGAAAAATTGAAGAAGTCATTTGGTGATAATGAAGTATTAAAAGATATAAATGTTTCAATTAAGCCACAAGAAGTGGTCGTTGTGATCGGTCCATCAGGATCAGGCAAATCAACATTCTTACGTTGTTTGAATTTACTTGAAACAATTACAGATGGCCAGGTATATATAGAAGGTAAAGACATTACTTCGAAAGAGACAGATATAAATCAGATTAGAACCGATGTTGGGATGGTATTTCAGCAATTTAACTTATTCCCTCATAAGACAGTTATAGAAAATATCATGCTTTCACCGATGGTGGTGAAAAATGAGTCGGCAAGCGAATCACGCCAAAAAGGTCTTCAACTATTGAAAAAAGTAGGGCTTTCAGAAAAGGCTGATGCTTACCCTGATTCATTATCAGGTGGGCAAAAGCAACGTGTGGCAATTGCAAGAGCACTTGCGATGGAACCTAGAATTATGTTATTTGATGAGCCAACGTCAGCTCTAGATCCTGAAATGGTTGGGGAAGTTCTAGAAGTAATGAAACAACTTGCCAAGGAAGGAATGACTATGATTGTGGTTACTCATGAGATGGGCTTTGCTCGTGAAGTAGGTGATCGCGTCATTTTTATGGATGGTGGGTATATTATAGAAGAAAATGTACCAAGTGAATTATTTGATAATCCCCAACATGTAAGAACACAATCATTTTTAAGTAAAGTGTTGTAAGAGTGAAATGTGAGAGATGAAGGTCTGTGAGGTATGATTACGATATCTTTCGGGCCTTTTGTTATTATAGAATAATACTGTTTTTGAAAAAAGTAAGTACTAGCTAGGAACTGGGGGGAGGTTCTCGAAAAGAAAAATCAGGTCGAATCATGGTTACTGAGAAATAATTGTAATTGAACATGGTTACTTCTTGTGAATATTAATGTCATTTCCTTGGAAATAATCAATTTATTTGTCACATTCTACCTTATCATGTTTATCCCAATAAGATAAGTGCCCCCCACCCTCCGCTATAAAGGAAAAAGGTAATCATTCTAGATTAAGTAGTTAAATTCTGTTAAAAATCCCAATCTACTGGTAAAATGAAAGAGAGAGTAAAAGAAGGGGTTTTCATAATGGGGAATTTTGCAAAGAAGTATTGGATGTTATATGTAATTGGAGGAATCATAAGTGTCATCGTTATCTATATAATTATTAACATTAACTATAATGATTCAACTCTACCAACTCTATCACAAACTCAAATAGAAAACGTTGAGAAAAAAGATGAAGCTAAAGCAACTACAAAAGAAAGTAATATCCAATTAACATATGATGAGGTTGAACCGATAAAAGGTAACCTAGGAAGTCAAATACATCAAATACATGAACACTATAATGAGATTTTGACCTATGGAAATTGGCGGTTATTTGAAGATGAAGATTATTCAGGTTGGGAAACTGAAGCAATTAACGCTAAACAGATACTTTCAACAATTGATGTGATGCTTAAAGAAACAGAAGATGAGGCTCTTATTAGAGATCTTAACAATGCCAAAGAACTAATTGAAGCTTCAATACTATCGAAAAACAGCACAGGCCTTTTATACATGCATCGAATCTTTCATGATTTAGATATTAAATATAATAACTATTCAGAGAAGCTATGGGGCTATTCACATTTTAAAGATAGTGGAAGAAATGCAGATAAAGTTGAAGCTCTTTTAAAGAAGTTAAAGTAGAAAAGCTGTCAATTGACAGCTTTTCTACTTTGTTTTTTTTTACTTTTCGGGAGAACGAATGAATTGTAGACAATAACCCTCTCGAGAAGAGCCTTTATTTTAAAACATGTAAAGGGTAAGGCACCATTAATATCTTCCAAGCATAATTTAGGGCTATAAAGTAAGAATGGAAGAGGTGTATTTATGCCGATATTAACTGGCAAGGGTTACATTGACCGAATTAATAAATTAGGATCAAATGTATGGATTGAAGGTAAAAGGATAAAAGGGAAGATATCTGAACATCCAGCCTTTAAAGGTGTAATGGAAAGCCAAGCAACTCTATACGATCTGCAAAATGATCCTGACAAATCAGATTATATGACATTTGTTTCTCCAGATACTGGAACAAGAGTTGGGACATCATTTCTTATTCCAACTTCAAAGGAAGATTTAGAGAAAAGAAGAAAGATGACTCAAGAATGGGCTAGGTTTAACTTAGGTATGATGGGAAGGTCACCCGATTATATGAACACTGCTCTTTCTGCAATTGCAGCTGGGGCATCTATTTTTAGTGATTCTCAAATAAGCTCAACTGAGAATATTCTTAGATTCTATGAGGAAGCTCGGGAGAAGGATTACTCATTTACACATACTTTTATTAATCCTCAGGTGAATAGAGCACAGTATTATTTAGAAGACTTTGACGAAGAGATTATTTCAGCACAAGTGATTGATAAAAATGATGAAGGAATCATTGTTCATGGTGCTAGATTACTTGCGACACAAGGTGGAATTACTGATGAACTATTAGTATTTCCGTCTGGAGGTAATTTGAGTAATGAGTTTTCTTATGCATTTTCCATTCCTAGTAATACAAAGGGATTAAAATTTATTTGTAGAGAATCTTTTTCATATAGTCAATCACACTTTGATCATCCACTAGGTTCCCGTTTTGAGGAAATGGATACATTGATTGTTTTTGACCATGTATTGGTACCATGGGAACGTGTATTTTTTTATGATCAACCCGAATTTGCTAAAACCTTATATACAGGTACGAGTTTCTTCCCATTGGTATTACATCAGGTAGTATCTAGGCAAATGACAAAAACAGAGTCGATTTTAGGTGTCGCACAATCCATGGTAGATATGATTAATATCGGTGAATATCAACATGTACAGGAAAAAATAAGTGAAATTATAACTGGATATGAGTCATTGAAGGGGCTATTATTTTCTGCTGAGTTGCAATCTAAGGCAGATAAATGGGGAACGACAATCCCTACTCTTCAACCTTTATATGCTGCTGTGAATTTATTCCCAAAATTATATCCTCGTTATACAGAAATTCTTCAACTTCTTGGTGCTAGTAGTTTAGTATCAATCCCCACAGAGATGGATTTTCAGTCGGAAATAAAAGAGGATTTAAACTCGTATTTGCAATCGTCATCAACAAACGCACAAGAACGTGTCAAATTATATCGGCTTGCCTGGGATATAAGTATGAGTGCTTTTGGTGGAAGACAAACATTGTATGAGCGATTTTTTTTCGGAGACCCGATTCGACTTGCTTCAAATCAATATCGTGGATATGAGAGAAGTGAGTTTGTAGAACGAATTAAAGAATTTATCAATAAGAAATAACATGTAAAGAAAAGACGAGAAAAATCTCGTCTTTTTTAAAGTAAATTTATTTGACTCCCCATAAATCGAAATTCGCAACGTATATATATAGGTATGTTTATAGGATTATTCACAGCAGGAGGTTTAATATGAGTCGAATAGGTAAAACCAACTTTTTGAAAGAGGTTGGATTAGTAAAGGTATTTCTGCTAGTAATCTTAATTAGTGTTTTAATCGTAATTTTTGCAATCAATCAATATATCAATTCAAGAGATATTAGTGGATTAACAAATGTATATCCACAACCAACGATTATCTATGATCAAAATGGTGAAGTGGCTAGTAAGCTATCCTCATCCAAAATAAATGGAGTAAGTATTGAAGGTATACCTAAGCATATGATTGAAGCAGTTGTTTCTATTGAAGACCATCGCTTTTATAAGCATCAGGGAATTGACTATATTGGTATATCAAGGGCTCTTATGAGAAATATAATGGCTGGGGAAGTGGTTGAAGGTGGAAGCACAATCACTCAGCAATTAACGAAAAATGTTTTTCTTACCCATGAACAAAGCTTGAAACGTAAATGGGAAGAGTTCTTTATCGCTCAAAAAATAGAACGCACGTTTACAAAAAATGAAATTATAGAAATGTATCTTAACACCATTTATTATGGTGAAGGTGCATGGGGAATTAGAAATGCTGCCGGTACCTATTTTGGTAAGGAAGTAGAAGATCTTAGTGTAAGTGAAGCTGCAACATTAGCTGGATTAGTTAAAGCACCCTCTAGACTTTCTCCACTAAAAAGTTATGACCTTGCAATAGAGCGACGTAATGTTGTGTTAAATGCAATGCAAAATAATAAGTATCTTTCAAAAGCTGAGTTTGAAGAGGCAGTAAACTCTACTGTCACTTTACATGAAAAGAAATTAGATCCATATGAGGGAAAGTATCCTTACTATGTTGACCACATTATTGATGAAGCCATTTCTAAATATGGATTAACCCAAAATGAAATCTTAGCTGGAGGACTTCATATTTATACAGAATTAGACCAGACGATGCAGACAGCTATTGAGGAAGTATTTAAGAAGGATTCAATTTTTCCAAAGAGCTCATCTGAACAACTAGTACAAGGTGGATCAATTCTATTAAACTCTAAAAATGGAGGTATTCATGCTTTAGTAGGTGGGAGAGGAGAAACTGTTTTTAGAGGATTTAATCGAGCAACACAGTTACAAAGACAACCGGGTTCCACCATGAAACCTATTGCTGTTTACACACCAGCTCTAGAGTCTGGGTACAACATTTATGATGTGTTACCTGACCAACCTGTTAATTTTAATGGATATAAGCCATTAAATTACAATGGAGGATATAAAGGCAGTGTGACAATGGTTGATGCACTTAAAAACTCAGATAATGTACCAGCTGTATGGTTATTAAATGAAATTGGACTCAACAAGGGGATTAGTAGCATAGAACGTTTTGGCATTAAGATTTCTGAACAAGACAGAAACCTGTCGGTGGCATTAGGTGGTTTGGATAAAGGGGTTGCCCCAATTGATATGGCTGAGGCGTACACTGTTTTTGCTAATGAAGGTAAAAGAGAAGATGCCCATGCTATAACAAAAATTGTAGATTCTAAGGGTAAAGTCATTGCAGAGTGGACTAGTGAATTAACTGAGGTGACCACACCTGAAATCGCCTCGACAATGACATATATGTTAAAACAAGTTGTTGAACAAGGAACAGGAAGAAATGCAAAATTGATCAAGCATGATTTAGCGGGTAAAACAGGCTCAACACAAGTACCAATTGAAGGTATAGAAGGAACAAAAGACCAATGGTTTGTAGGCTATACCCCAGACATAGTAGGAGCACTATGGCTGGGATATGACAAAACTGATGAGAACCATTACTTATCAACACCTAGCAGTACAACCGTAACCGTCATCTTTAAGGAAATAATGGATGGAGCATTGGTGGAACTACCCACAACCTCCTTTATGTTGTCTTCCTATAAACAAAGGTCTACAACAAAAGTAGAAGATAAGGAAGAGAATCGAAATAATAAGGGAGAAGAAAATAGAGATAAAAATAAAGATAAAAATAAAGATAAAAATAAAGACAAAGGAAAGGGGAGAGGAAATCAAAAAGGGAAAGAAAAGAAAGATGAAAAGAGAGATTAATTAAACAAAAAGTTGGCACCACTAATACAAAAGAGTATCGGTGGTGCCATCTTTTTATTTTACAACGAGAACAGGACAGTTTGCATTTTTAACAACTTTTTCACTTGTACTTCCCATAACTAATTTCTTTACCAATGATAAGCCTCTATGTCCAATAATAATCATATCTTTATTATGATTTTGGGCGTAGTCGCAAATTTCTTTATCTGGTTGCCCTACCAATACTTCGGTTTTTGCCTTCATATTTTCGCTAGCTAGAATAATATTTGCCTCTGAAAATATAACTTCTTCCTCTTTGAATGTATCTTCTCCTGGTGCTGTCTCAGCTTTTCCTTCCACATTAATAGGAAGATGTTGTGTTTTTGGATACATGGTTGAGTCTAAGACAGGTGCTGCAGGAGGGATTGAGTTAGTTTGCTCTACCTGAACTGAAGCTGCAAATTTCTTTTCATCCTCTACGAAAACAATTTCAAGTTCGCTTTCGGTCTTTTTTGCTAAATAGATGGCTTTCTTTAAAGCTTGATCACTATCACTTGAACCGTCGTATGCAACTAGTAATTGTTTTAACATAAGAAAAACTCCTTTATTTAAAATATGGTCTTATTTATTTAATACCACGAAGGAGTTGGTATCAAACACGATTTTAATAATCAATTAGAATTTAAAATATCTTAATAAATGAAACCTTTCTTAATTTAGCTCGTAAATAAAGTATGAAAAATTTACTAAATAAGGTTGTTCCTCCCATGGTAAAGTATTACCATTAATTTGGAATAAGGTATTGGAATAGCTTTTATAAAGATTGCATGTTAGGAGGTTAGTATGAAGAAGTAGTTTGTTGAAGAATATGACAGAAAAGGATCGATTAAATGGAAATTTTAGGGTATTCATTACAGACCATTTATTTGACTGGATTAGTGATTGGTGGAGTATTAACTTTTCTTTACATCCTATTTGGTGACTTGTTAGACGGCATGTTTGAACTTGTTCCAGATGGAATCTTAAACCCTACTCTAGTATTATCATTTGTAACATTTACGAGTGCTTCAGGTTACTTGTTTGAAAAAATTTCAACAATAAGCAGTCTTATCATTTTTTTAATTTCAATTGTTCTGTCACTTATTTTAGTTACAATGTTGCATGTTTTTGTCTTAGTTCCGCTTTCATCTGCTGAAGAATCCTTAGTTTATCGGGATGACGATTTAAAAGGAAGAATTGGGAAAGTTATTATTTCAATTCCTGAAGAGGGCTTCGGTGAGGTCATTCTTGAAGGGATGGGTGGTAATATAGCGATGTCTGCTAGAAGTTTTGAAGAAAAGCCAATTCCTTATGAAACAAAAGTGTTAGTCATTGATGTAAAAGATAGTGTTTTATATGTGTTACCACATGAAGAGATGGATTTTGCATAATATAAAGGAGGAATAATAGTATGACTTCAATTGGAATTATTATTGGTATTGTAGTATTTTTAGTCTTGGCTCTTATCGCAGTTTTCGTTACAAAATATCGTACGGCAGGTCCAGATGAGGCTTTAATTATAACTGGTAGTTATTTAGGTGGGAAGAACGTTCATATAGATGAATCTGGAAACCGAATTAAGATCGTTAGAGGCGGTGGAGCGTTTATCCTTCCAGTCTTTCAACAGGCTGAACCTCTTAGTCTATTATCAAGTAAGTTGGATGTTTCTACTCCTGAGGTATACACGGAACAGGGTGTACCAGTAATGGCAGATGGAACGGCGATTATTAAAATCGGAGGTTCTATTAATCAGATTGCTACAGCTGCAGAGCAATTTCTAGGAAAAGCAAAAGAAGATAGAGAAAATGAAGCAAGAGAAGTTTTAGAAGGTCATTTGCGTTCGATTTTAGGATCAATGACAGTAGAAGAAATCTATAAAAATCGTGAAAAGTTCTCACAAGAAGTTCAACGAGTTGCTTCACAGGATTTAGCAAAAATGGGATTAGTAATAGTCTCCTTTACGATCAAGGACGTTCGCGACAAAAATGGTTATCTTGAATCATTAGGTAAACCGCGAATTGCTCAAGTTAAGCGTGATGCTGATATTGCAACAGCTGAGGCTGACAAAGAGACACGTATTAAACGAGCTGAAGCAGATAAAGAAGCAAAAAAATCAGAATTAGAACGAGCAACTGAAGTTGCAGAAGCTGAAAAAATAAATCAGCTAAAAGTAGCTGAATACCGAAGAGAACAAGATGTAGCCAAAGCACGTGCTGACCAAGCTTATCATTTGGAAGAAGCGAAAGCACGACAGGAAGTAACTGAACAACAAATGCAAATTCAGATCATCGAAAGACAAAAACAAATTGAGCTTGAAGAAAAAGAAATTATGCGTCGTGAAAAGCAATATGATTCTGAAGTGAAAAAGAAAGCTGATGCGGACCGCTATTCTGTTGAGCAGGCTGCAGCAGCAGAGAAAGCTAAACAATTTGCTGAAGCAGATGCAAACAAATACCGAATTGAAGCAATGGCAAGAGCAGAAGCTGAAAAAGTCCGTATCGATGGTATCGCACATGCTGATGCTGAAAAAGCACAAGGGGAAGCAGACGCAGAAGTTATTCGCTTGAAAGGTCTTGCAGAAGCAGAAGCGAAGCAGAAAATTGCTGAAGCGTTTGAACAGTACGGGCAAGCTGCAATTCTCGATATGATCTTAAAAATGCTTCCTGAATACGCAAAAGAAGTGGCTAGCCCATTAGCCAATATCGATAAAATTACAGTAGTTGACACTGGCAGTAGCGGAGAGAATGGCGGGGCAAATAAGGTGACTGGGTATGCAACAAACCTTATGTCAACCCTTCAAGAATCTTTAAAAGCTTCATCAGGGATTGATGTAAAAGAAATCATTGAGAATCTCTCAGGTAAAGCAAATGTCAAAAATAGTATTGAGGATTTAACGAGAGAGATTTCAAATTCTAAAAAGATTGATTCTCCTTCAATTGATAACTAAAAAGTTTTAGGCCATCAAGAAATGTAAGATCCTACCTATATGGTTTAAGGATCTGACCAACTTGATGGCTTTTTTATTTTTTAGTAGGTTGATAAATGCAATAAGGTTCTTCTGCCATATAATCTTTGTGCTCATAATAAGCTCTAGCCCGACATCCTGAACAAACATTTACATATTCACAAACTCCACATTTACCATGTAGTTTGGAGGAATCTCTTAGTTCAGAGAAAAGTGGAGAGAAATTCCAAATCGATTCAATTGAGTGTTCAAATACATTTCCAGCCTTTACTGGTAAGTACCCACATGGTTGAACATCTCCTTTGTAGGAGATAAAACATACCCCTGTTCCAGCTAGACATCCCTTTGTCATTGCATTCATTCCATGCGGCCTAGAAACAATTCTCTCTCCAAATTTCTTGGCTTTCTGTCTCAAGATGCGATAGTAATGGGGTGCACAAGTAGCTCGAAACTCAAATGGTGCATCTTTTGAGTGCTCATAAAACCATTCTAGAACTTCTTCATATCTCTCGGCATCAAGCATATTACTCTCGGTGATTTGAATTCCACAACCAACGGGTACAAGCATAAATAAATGGAGCGCTTTTATGTTTTGGTTGTAAGCAAGCTCCATCGTTTCATTAAGGAAATCTACATTATGTTTGGTAACTGTTGTGTTGAACTGAACCTCTATTCCTTGAGCATGAAGCTGTGTTACTCCATTTAATGTAGCGACAAAACTTCCATCTAAACCGCGAAATTGATCATGAATCTCTGCAGTTGGTCCATCCAAGCTTATCGCAACTCTTTTTATCCCCACTTCTTTGATCTTTTTAGCGATTTCTCCATTTACAAGAGTACCATTGGAAGCAATGGCTACTCGAAGACCTTTATTTACAGCATACTGAGCAATCTCAAAGAAATCCGGTCGATATAAAGGTTCACCACCAGTTAAAATAAGAAGTGGTTTAGCAAATGCAGAGATACTGTCAATTACATCAAAAGCTTGACTTGTAGATAGTTCATCAATGGATCTCTCAGGCTGAGCAATTGCTCGACAATGGATACATTTTAGATTACAAGCCTCGGTTAACTCCCAGAAAATAATAGAGGGTGTCACAAATTGTCCTGTAGTTGACGTTCTAGCATATTGGTTCTTTTGATAGTCAATTCCTGCTTGAAGCATACTCCACCTCATTCTACTTATATTGTCCACAATTAAATTGTAGCAATCATAATTGAACTTGTGTATAATTTCACATAGTGTTTGGAAATTCTTTATAAAAATTTCACATTTATTAAAAGGAAAAGGTTTATAAAACTTCTGAATAGGATAGCAGTTCAAGTAGAACATAAGTATCAAAGGGAAGTATTAATAGGAGGCAGTTATGAAGAATCAGAAAATCATACTATACATTATAATGGCGGCTATCTTGTTAACACCTGTGTTAACACAGGCTCATGTGAAATGGTTTACCGATGTGGTACCACAAAAAGAATCAATTGAAAACATTCTCTCACCACTATTTATGTCGTTAGCGATAGTTGCGGCTTTAGTACTATCAATTTTGCCACAGTTATTACCAAGATTAATGAAAATACCTTATGCAACAAAAATAGACCTTAAGCTCGATGAATACCGGAAATACTCAAGATATATTTTAAAATATGGAACGGCTCTTGCACTAATCATTCAGGTTTTTTCTGGGACAATCTTTGCACCAGAGTTTATGCTTGTTGGATTATGGGATACGATAGCAGTTTGGATTGCAATTATCTTATTATGTGTACCAAGTCACTACGCTACAAAAGTGGGAGCAGGGATTTTAACTGTCCTCTTTTTCTACGTATTGTCTAATGTAGGACTATTTCATATGCTTGATTATGGATTCTATTTAGCGATTATCTTTGTCCTTCTAATTGGGAAAACTAGATTTGAAAATTGGGGATTTCCTTTCCTCTACTTAGGAACAGGATTATCATTATGCTGGGTTGCTGTTGAAAAATGGGTATATCCATCAATGGCCGCCGATATTATTCAAAACCACGGTGTACCAACGTTCGGATTTGATCCTACAGCATTCATCGTCATGGCCGCATTCATTGAATTTATTGTAGGGTATTTATTAGTAGTCGGTATTTTAAATCGTATTTTGTCCGTTATTTTAACGCTAATCTTTATATCAACGACAATGTTATTTGGTATAACAGAAATTATTGGCCATTTTATGATTCATATTGTTCTTGTCATTTTTATCATTGAGGGTGTATCGTTTTATTATCCTCCAATAAGGATTCATAAAACAGTTATCGACCAGATGGTCTTTGTATTCTTGAATTTTCTATTTGTCCTTGCAACCTTTATTCTCATTTATTATCGTTTTGCTTAACGTTCGCTCTCTTCGGAGAGTTTTTTTTTATAGGACTGTTTTCGTACTTCTTGCTTTTAAAGCCGCAGGCTGAATACACTTCGCGTCCGGCGGGTGACCAGTGAGCCTCCTCGTCGCTACTGCTCCTGCGGGGTCTCACTTTGGCCACTGGTCCCGCAGGAGTCTACGTGTATTCAGCCTGCTAGTAACTAGCATTTCAAGTTTTAAGTCTAAAAAACAAACTTTGATAAATAATTATTAACTGGTGAACTTTACTGCTTTTCGTTCGTATTAGTAATATAAGAAGAGTTAGCTGCTTATAAGGGGAGATAACGTTTTGGGGGAGAGAGAGTTAATAGAGAGAGCAAAGAAAGGTGATTCCCAAGCTTTTGCGATTCTATTTAAAGAGAACTATCCGTGTTTAGTTAGCTATTTGATAAAAGTAACGATGAAACCTGATATAGCAGAAGATATTGCTCAAGAAACGATGATGAAGTGTATAGAAAAAATCAGGCTGTATAATGGAAAATCAAAGTTTTCTTCATGGTTAATCACTATTGCCACTAACCACTATATTGATTCCTATCGTAAGAAAAAGAGAGAAGCCAATTGGATTTCTGAGGAACAATCTTTACGGAAAATGCAGTGGCAGTTTGAAAGCCAGAATGAAGAATGGACTGATGTAATGTCCTCCTTAGGCAGGCTTCCTGACCAAGTTAGAATCCCTATTGTACTCAAGCATTACTATGGGTATTCGTATGAAGAAATTGCTTCAATGCTAGAGTTAGCAATTGGTACAGTTAAATCTCGGATCCATAATGGCATTCTAACATTAAGAAAGGAGTTGAATGCTGATGAAAAAGAATAACACATTAGAGAATAATGTTCATCATGATTTAATTGATGAAGAATTACTTACACAAATAAATACTAACTTAAATAAGGTAAATCAAGTATATCCAATCTTTACTCCTGAGTTAGAATGGTTTCAACAAATGGCTGAAAGTCAACAACTAGCATTACGTAAAAAACTTAAAAAAGATCTTCTGATATTTTCACTTTGTGCATTATTTATATTAAGTGGAGTCTTTATTAGTTTAATACAAGCTCCTAAAGTCTTCTTCATCATTCAAGGTCTTGTAAGTCTATCAGCCCCAGTTATTGTTTACTTACAGTATCGAAAAGAACGAGTGATGGACATATGAATATGGTCACAAATGATTTAGCAATTATCATTCCAGTCATCATTCTTCTTGTAATCCAAAGTAGTTGGTTATTTTTAGATGCAAGAAAAAGAGGGCATAATTACTGGTTTTGGGGATTGTGGGGATTAATACAAGCACCACTTCCAACGATTTTCTATTTACTTATTGCACGAAAATATTTTCTAAGGTTGATAAAAAATAGGAAAGGTCAATTCAAATGAAAGAACATTTAAAGTACCTTTTACTAATCGTTGTCATTGTAGGGCAAATTATCGGGGCAGTTTTATTGTTTGTAAATATGAAGCTAGCCATTACATTTTATATCATTTATTTGATTGCACTCATTTTATTAATTTCGTTATTTATTAATGAGCGGCTAAAAGAAAAAAAGGAGGACGAGGATCATGATTATCGTGACTACTGAATTTGTACCAAATAAGGAGATTAAAGAGCTAAAGGGGTTTGTTAGAGGAAGTACGGTTCAATCTAAGCATATTGGCCGTGATATCATGGCTAGTTTTAAAACAATCGTAGGCGGAGAAATAAAGGAATACACTGAAATGATGGAGGAAGCAAGAAAACAAGCGATAGGAAGAATGGTTGATGATGCGAAGGCAAAAGGAGCCAATGCGGTAATTTGTATGAGACTAGAGACTTCAAGTGTCATGACAAACGCTTCTGAGATTATTGCTTATGGAACAGCAGTTATTGTTGAGTAGTTTGTTTGAATCATAAGAACAAATAAAAATAGTTTGACAATTAGACAAAACATGTTAATATTAGCACGTAATCTAAATTAATAGTATGTCGTCCACTAGGGGTGCCTTATCTGAAGGCTGAGATTAGAGTAATGCTTTAAGACCCTTAGAACCTGATCTGGTTTATACCAGCGTAGGGAAGTGGAGTTGTGGAATAATTTGAGTTACTAATAATTATCCAATACAACCACTTTCTTATGTTAGGTAAAGAAGGTGGTTTTTTTATGCACAATTTCACTCAGTGCACGGGGTGGAGTTGAGGCGGAACTTGTTTTTCTTGAAAATTGTCATTTATATAAATTCGTAGATAAAAGATCTAATTTCGTAGATATATTTTTATTTTCGTAGATAAATCTGCAATTTCGTAGATATATCTGTATTTTCGTAGATAAAGTTGAAATATCGTAGATAAACCTTAGGTTAATTTTTGAAATAGAAAAAGATACATAAATTGAGGAGGAATAATATGAAATTTTCACAAATTCTAAGAAAAGAAGCTGATTTAATTTGGGAAGCAAGCTTTAACCATCCTTTTGTTAAGGGAATCGGTGATGGAACGTTGTCACTAGAGAGCTTTCGTTATTATGTAATGCAGGATGCGTATTATTTAAGTCACTTTGCAAGGGTACAATCGCTCGGTGCTGCAAAAGCAAAAGATCTTGCAACTACAAACCGAATGGCTGCTCATGCTCAAGGAACTTATGAAGCTGAATTATCGTTACATGAGAACTTCTCTAAACGTCTTGAAATCACAGAACAGGAGAAAGCAAACTTCAAGCCTGCTCCAACAGCATACGCATACACTTCCCATTTATATCGTGCAGCATATAACGGGCACCTTGGGGATATTATTGCAGCTATTCTTCCTTGCTATTGGTTATATTATGAAATCGGAGAAAATTTAATGAAGTGTACACCAGAGGAGCCTATCTATCAAGAATGGATTGCAGCATATGGTGGTGACTGGTTCAAAACACAAGTTGAAGAACAAATTAATCGACTTGATGAGATTGCTGAAACTGTAACAGAAGAAGACAGAGAACGTATGAAAGAACATTTCATTATTAGTAGTCAATATGAGTATTCGTTTTGGGAAATGGCATATCGTCTAGAAAACTGGCCAATTAAATAGAAATAAAATCATTTTAAGAAAAGGGGAACAAAACATGACAAAAGGGTTAAAGCTCACAGATATTTTAGTTACAATCGTAATTGCAATTGCATTTGGTATTGTTTATATCCTTTGGGGTTCACTTTATTATGCAGTTAAACCATTGGGGTTACATTTAGATCAATTTTTATATGGAATGTGGTTTATTGCAGCACCAGTTGCTTATCTAATCATTCGAAAACCAGGAGTCGCATTAATAGCTGAAATTGCAGCAGCTTCAGGAGAATTTCTTTTAGGGTCACCATGGGGATTATCAGTATTGTTATATGGCGTTGTCCAAGGATTGTTTTTTGAATTGGTGATTATGTCTGTGAAGTATAAGAAGTATAATTTAGCCGTCATTATTTTGGGAGGTCTTGCAGCTACATTAGGGTCTGTGATTATGGACTTTGCATACGGTGAAATAGGCGATTTAGCAGCATGGAACCTTATTTTATATCTTGTGATGCGTTTCATTGGAGGAATCGTATTCGCGGGGATTGTACCATATTATTTAGTAAAAGTGTTAGAGGCAACAGGTGTCACGAATCTTGTTCGACCAGCATCTAAAGAAGATTATGATGCGTTAGATAAATAGCAGCCTGGGGTGAAAGAAATGAACACAATTGCTGAAGTAGAAAAGCTTCGCTTAAAATTCACAGGAGGTGAATCCTTGTTATTCAAGGATTTATCCTCTTCTTTTTATAAGGGAGAAAAGGTGCTCCTACTTGGTCCTTCAGGGTGTGGCAAATCAACCTTATTACAAGTCCTATCAGGGATTATTCCAAATTCAATTGAAGTTCCAATGAAAGCGGAAAAAATTACAACTCCGGGCTCATGGGGATATGTATTTCAGGATCCTGACACGCAATTTTGTATGCCGTTTGTAGATGAAGAAATTGCCTTTGTATTAGAAAACCTAGAGGTTCCAAGGACTGAAATGAAAAGGCGTATTCTTGATTTACTAACCCAGGTAGGTCTTCACTTTGATGATATTCATACAAATATCAGTACATTATCGGGTGGAATGAAGCAGAGATTGGCAATTGCTTCAGTGTTAGCCTTAGACCCTGATGTATTGTTCCTTGATGAACCAACAGCGATGCTTGACCCTCAGGGAACAATTGATATATGGGAAACAATCAAAAAGATTGGTGAAGAAAAGACTCTTATTATCGTAGAGCATAAAATTGATCATGTGCTGGAATTCATTGACCGAATTATTCTTTTTAATGCAGATGGAGAAATGATAGCAGATGGAAAGAAAGAAGAAGTTCTGTCTCAATATAAGGACGAAATGAAAGAACATGGGATTTGGTATCCTGGCGTTTGGGAAGATTATCTTAATCTAAAGGACCCTATTAATCCAACAACATCTAATGTTCCAGAAAAAGTTCTCAATTTGTCGGAATTTAAGGGCTATAGAGGTAAGCAGGAAAAAATAGCAGTTGAACATGTAGATGTCTATAGTGGAGAATGGATTGTTGTTAAGGGAGAAAATGGTGCTGGTAAAAGTACATTGCTCCATGCGTTGATGCAATTCATTAAAACGAAAGGTCACTATGAAATCAAGGATATTCCTATAAAAAAAGTAAAAAAACTTACAGATGAAATGACTTTTGTATTCCAAAATCCCGAATTCCAATTTGTTACAAATTCAGTGTTTGAAGAAATTGCTTTTTCCTTAAGACTTAACAATTGGAGTGAAAAGGAAATTGAACTAAAGGTTGAAGAACTTTTAACAAGATTTCAATTAGTTAAGCACCGAACTAAGCATCCTTATCAATTATCGATGGGCCAAAAAAGAAGACTAAGTGTTGCGGCTTCAATTGTAATGGAACAAAAAATTATGCTATTAGACGAACCTACATTTGGCCAGGATTCGAAAAATACTTTTGCTCTACTTGAAATGATTGAGGCTGATCGTTTGAAGGGTTCGATTATTATTATGGTTACACATGATGAATATATTATGGATCATTTTGCGACTAGGCTTTGGACCATACATGATGGGAAACTAATTGGAGATGAAGTGATCGAAAGAAGTAAGCAAAAAGTAAGTCGCCCAGTACTGCATGTGTAGAGGAGGAACACCGCGTGCAAAATGATTTTTCATATAAAGATACATGGCTTCACCATATTAATCCGAGTTTAAAATTGATTGTAATCATTCTATTATTTATAGGTGTTTTACTTATTCATGATATCAATTTTATTATTAATTTCACAATTGTTGCTTTTATTTTATTTATTGGATTTACTGGACATCCGCATAGAAGAATACTATTGCTGAGTTTGCCTTTTCTACTCGTGTTTATTTCAACAGCCTCTACTATGATTTTGTTTGGAAAGGGTGAAATCAGCTGGTTTAAATGGGGACTCATCCATATTACTCAAGAGAGTTTCTTTAGAGGAATTCATATTGGGTTTCGAGCAATTATATTTGCAGCGTTGGGACTCACTTTTGCATTAACAACACGACCAGTATTCTTATTTTATTCATTAATGCAGCAATTAAAACTTAAGCCAAAATACGCATATAGTTTTATGGCAGGTATGCGTTTAATACCCATTATGATGGAAGAGTTCCAAACGATTCGAAATGCAATGAAGGTTAGAGGTGTAGAAAGTAAGAGAGGGATAAGAGCCTTCTTTGGTAAGTTTATTACGTATTCGATTCCATTATTATCTCAGAGTATCCGTAGAGCTCACAGGATTGCAGTAGCAATGGAGGCAAAAAGATTCTCTGATGTTAAAAAAAGAACTTATTATTATGCGATATCGTTTTCACGGAATGATGTATTCTTTATAGGCTATTTTACTATTTTACTATTAATAGGTTTCTACCTAGCGATTCAATACCCATACTTTTCTATTCACGACATCCGATTTAATTAACAATTTCATAAAAGAGCACTAGGGGAGTCAAAAGATGACTGAGATGAATAATTGATTCAGACCCTTTGAACCTGATCTGAGTAATATCAGCGTAGGGAAGTGGCGTTTCATTAGTTACATTTTTAGCCACTCTATACACTCTATGGGGTGGTTTTTATTTTTGGCTGTCTTCTTAAAGTTTGTTGTTTTAGACATAAAACACTAAAAAGCTAGTTTCTAGCAGGCTGAATACACGAGGAGGCTCACTGGTCACCCGCCGGACGCGGAGTGTATTCAGCCTGCGGCTTTAAAAGTAACAATCTATTCGAAGACGGACTTATTATTTAAAAGGATAAGGAAACTTATATGAAACAGAAAGAGTTACATATTATTTCAACTGGCAACCAAACACCTCAAGCGTTTTGTGAGATTGCTAGACTGATTCAAAACGACGTTTCGTATTTTCATATTAGAGAAAAGTCTTTTACTGCTAAAGAATTCTATGACACTGTCATGCTATTAGTAGAAGGAGGTATATCCTTATCTAAAATTATTCTAAATGACCGTGTTGATGTCGCTTGTGTGACTGGTGTATCTGGTGTTCAGTTAGCTTATCATAGTTTAAAAGCTTCTTTAGTGAAAAAAAGCTTTCCAAATTTAAGGATAGGCTCCTCGGTTCACTCTGTAGAAGAATTGACAAGTGCACAAAATGAAGGAGCAGATTATGTCTTTTTCGGGCATATTTATCCTACAACATCAAAACCAGGTCTACCTGGTAGAGGGGTAAAAGAACTTCGTATAATAACCGAAGTCTCTAAAGTACCTGTCATAGCAATTGGTGGGATCAACCCCTCTCATGTAAAAGAGATAATAGATGCGGGGGCTAGTGGAATAGCGCTTATGTCAGGGGTATTAGAAGCAAACAACCCAGTAAAAATGGTAAAAGAATATGCTTCCAAATTATAGGAAGGACTGATAAATGTGAGTTACGATTGTATTGTCATTGGTGGCGGTGTTAATGGAGGCTCAATTGCATATAGTCTAGCCAAAAGAGGAAAGAAAGTCCTGTTATTAGAAAAGGATCGTGTAGTTAGTAAGGCTTCTAAGGCTGCAGCTGGTATGCTAGCAGCCGGTGGTGAGTTTGTTGAGGATGGTCCACTTTTTCAATTAGCAAGAAAAAGCCGAGCCATGTTTCCAGAAGTTGCACAGGAATTAAGAGAATTAAGTGGAATCGACATTGAATTAATTAACAAGGGAATGTATAAAATAGCCTTTTCTGAAGATGATGAAGCTGATTTAAAAAGAATAATAGAGTTTCAGAAACAAGAAGGAGAAAAGGTGGACTGGATTTCAGCTAAGCAACTTAGAGTTCAGGAACCAAGACTATCTTCAGCAATAACAGGGGCGATGTATTTACCAAGTGATGGTCATGTTTCAGCCCCTAATTTAGCATTTGCTTTTCTTAAATCTGCTGCAAAGTTAGGCGTAGATATAAAGGAATTTATTGAGGTTTATTCAGTAATTATGGAGAATGGGATCGCAACAGGGGTAATGACAACAGAAGGAGCTTATTTTTCAAATCAGGTAATTTTAGCGGGAGGGGCTTGGAGTAGCAAAGTGCTAGCAGATACTAACATCAGACTAGATACATATCCTGTTAAGGGTGAATGCTTCTCTGTAACAAGCCATCAACAACTATTAACAAGTACTATATTTTCGCATGGTTGTTATCTTGTACCAAAAAGTGGTGGACGAATTATTGTTGGAGCAACTGAAAAGGCAAACACATTTAGTCAATCTGTATCATTTAATGGAATTTCAGGCCTTATGGAGAAAGCAAAACGAATTCTACCAGCAATCGTAGAAGCTGAATGGGAAATGGCATGGGCAGGTATAAGGCCACAAACAAGTGATGGTTTACCGTATTTAGGAGAACATCCAAAACATAAAAACCTATTTGTAGCAACAGGTCATTATCGAAATGGAATCTTACTAGCCCCTATTACGGGCGAACTGATTGCTGATTTAATAGAAGAAAGACAAATGATGCTAGATATAGCATCATTCAGCATTGAACGTCATGTCAAGCAACCAGTTTAAAGGAGGAGTAAGGAATCATGGAGTTAATAATAAATGGAGAAAAGGTTGAATTGCCAGAAACAATTGAAACTGTCTTTTCATTATTGGAGTATTACGGTTTAAAAGAAAAAGTGGTCATTGTAGAACTAAATGAAACTATCTTAGAGAAAAGTGAGCATCAAGAAACAAGAGTAACTGATAAAGATCGAATTGAAATCGTACATTTTGTAGGGGGCGGATGATATGTTAAAGATTGGACATTATGAATTTTCATCAAGATTGTTATTAGGAACTGGTAAATATCCAAATTTTGATATTCAAAAAGAAGCAGTGGCTGTATCAGAAGCAGAGATTTTAACGTTTGCTGTTAGAAGAATGAATATATTTGAGGAGAGTCAACCTAATTTCTTGGAGAAGCTAGATTTAGAGAAGTATACTCTTTTACCAAATACAGCAGGAGCAAAAACAGCCTCAGAGGCAGTCAGAATTGCAAAATTAGCAAAGGCATCTGGACTTTGTGATATGATAAAGGTTGAAGTAATTGGTTGTCAAAAGACATTACTTCCTGACCCGGTTGAAACACTAAAAGCGTCAGAGGAACTATTAAAAGAAGGATTTATCGTTTTACCATATACTTCAGATGATGTACTACTTGCTAAACGGTTAGAAGAATTAGGTTGTCATGCAATTATGCCGGGAGCGTCACCAATTGGTTCAGGCCGAGGCATTGTAAATCCATTAAACCTGAGCTTTATTATTGAACAATCAAATGTTCCTGTTATTGTTGATGCAGGTATTGGAACACCATCTGATGCGGCTATCGCAATGGAAATGGGTGCTGATGGTGTATTATTAAATACAGCGGTTTCTGGTGCAAATGATCCAGTTAAAATGGCAAAGGCAATGAAGCTTTCTATTGAGGCAGGAAGACTGGGATTTGAGGCTGGACGTATCCCTAAGAAACGTTATGCTACAGCAAGTAGTCCAATGGAAGGAATGAGCATTAGTTGAGTGACAGATATTCACGACAAGAGCTTTTTACTCCAATTGGAAGTGAAGGACAATTAAAGATTAGAGATAAGCATGTACTAATCATTGGTGCAGGGGCTCTTGGAACAGGAAGTGCAGAAGGACTAGTAAGAGCGGGTGTTGGGAAAGTCACAATTGTTGATCGTGACTATGTTGAATATAGTAATCTTCAACGTCAAAATCTATATACAGAAAATGATGCAACCAATCGAACACCTAAGGCAGTTGCAGCAAAGGCTCGCTTAGAACAGATCAACTCAGATGTGAAGATTGAATCGTTAGTGATGGACGTTTCTATTGAAGAAATCGAAAAACTAACTAAAGATGTTGACTTAATAATGGACGCAACCGATAATTTTGATACAAGGATGCTTATAAATGATGCATCTCAAAAGTATAATATTCCTTGGATATATGGTGCTTGTGTTGGAAGCTATGGAATCACTTACACGATTATTCCTGGAGACACGCCCTGTCTACATTGTTTATTAGAGACAGTCCCAATGGGAGGATTAACTTGTGATACTGCGGGAATTATTAGTCCAGCCGTTCAAATGGTTGTCTCCTACCAACTAGTGGAAGCTCTGAAAATCTTAGTAGAGGACTATGAAGCGTTAAGAAGAAAGTTAGTGTCATTTGATTTATGGAAAAATCAACAGACCTTTATTAATGTGGATAAAGTAAAGAAAGACCGTTGTTTTTCTTGTGGGCCTGAAAGAAGATTCCCTTTTTTGTCTTTTGAAAATCAAACAAAGACAGCTGTTTTATGTGGACGAGATACAGTTCAAATTAGGCCACCTCGTAAATTAGAGCGTGATTTAGATCAATTAGCAATCATTCTTTCTTCTCAGGGTGGAAGCATTGAACAAAATCCATATTTACTTTCGTTTACATTAAAAGAGCATAGATTAGTGGTTTTTAAGGATGGACGTGTACTCGTTCACGGGACAAAGGATATCTCAGAGGCAAAATCGTTGTATCATCGTTATATTGGGTAATTATTGTAGGATCTCCTTTAGATCCATTAGGAGGAATTTCAGATGCAAGTTGCAAAGGCTTTAACAATTGCGGGCTCAGATAGTGGAGGTGGCGCAGGAATTCAGGCAGACCTAAAAACATTTCAAGAGCTGGATGTCTTTGGGATGTCTGCGATTACTGCAGTCACTGCACAAAATACTATGGGTGTGCACGGAGTATATCCACTATCAATTGAAGCAGTTGTTCAGCAAATTAAAGTCATAGCTGAAGATTTATCACCAGATGCCGTCAAAACTGGGATGTTGTTTAGTGCTGAATTAACAGAGGCGGTCGCTAATCAAATTCATACTTCCAGCTGGTTGAAATTAGTTGTCGATCCCGTCATGGTTGCTAAAGGTGGGGCACCATTATTACAAGAACAAGCTGTTGATTCATTAAAAAGGAATTTAATTCCGTTAGCTCATGTGATTACACCTAATATCCCAGAAGCTGAGATTATTGTTGGCTTTGCAATTGATACATTTGAAAAAAGAAAAGATGCAGCCAAGGCAATATTTCAACTGGGAGCACAGAATGTGGTGATTAAAGGTGGACATGGTGAAGGTAGTGAGGTTACCGATCTTCTGTTTGATGGTAAAGAATTCCATCTATTAAAGAGCATGAGAACAGAGACGAAACATACCCATGGTACTGGATGCACGTTTGCGGCAGCAATTACAGCCGAAATAGCAAAAGGAAAGACGGTTGTTGATGCTGTGACTACTGCGAAGGCTTTTATCCAAGCAGCAATAGAAGATACGCTCGGCATAGGATCAGGGCATGGGCCAACTAATCACTGGGCATATCGAAGACGAGGTGCTAAGTAAATGAATACAGTAAGAGATATGTTAAAGCTTTATTTTGTAATGGGAAGCCCAAATTGTACTCGTAATCCACGACAGGTTTTGAAAGAATCAATAGACGGTGGGGTAACGCTTTTTCAGCTCCGAGAAAAAGGACATGGAGCACTTCAGGGAGAAGAAAAGAGACAATTAGCGAAAGAATTACAGGCGATATGTAAGGAAAATAACGTTCCCTTCATTGTAAATGATGATGTTGACCTAGCGATTGAGCTCCAAGCAGACGGTGTTCATATTGGACAAGAAGATGAACCTATTGATGCTGTAAAAACAAAAATTGGATCAATGCTATTAGGTGTGTCAACACATAACATCGAAGAAGCGTTACTTGCAATCGAAAAAGGTGCAGATTACATTGGAGTAGGTCCAATGTATGAAACAAAGACAAAGTCAGATGCACGTGATGTGATGGGGCCATTAATGATTAAAAACATGCGGAGTGAGGGCATTGAAATTCCAATCGTTGGAATTGGTGGCATCTCACTTGGTAAAGTTAGAGATGTTATGAATGCCGGCTCTGATGGTGTTGCTGTCGTTTCTGCAATAAGTCTTGCCAACTCAGCAAAAGACGCCGCAGAAGAGTTAATGAATGAAATAAGAAGTAGTGATTGAGACTTCTTTTTACTTGTCTTATAAAAATAGATGCACAAGAGGGTTGTTATGCCCTTTTGTGCATTTTTTTGTAACTTGTTGTTAGAGCGGGTGGGGTTGAAAGACTGAAAGACAAAAAGGGTGGGGTGGACTTGGAAAAAGACTTTCATCGGGGTTATGAAAGACAAAAAGAGCAGGCTGAACAAGCAAAAAGACTTTCATCGGGGTTATGAAAGACAAAAAGAGCAGGCTGAACAAGCAAAAAGTCTTTCATCGGGGTTATGAAAGACAAAAAGAGCTGGCTGAGCAATCAAAAAGTCTTTCATCGGGGGTATGAAGGACAAAAAAACTGGATGAACAAGCAAAATGTCTTTCATCAAAAATCCACATTGAGAAAAACCAAGATTAAAAACACAAAGCGCTTACATCTAGAATGTAATAAACAAAATTATTAATGAAGTAACAATTGACAAAATAAAGTCATTGATGATAAGCTAACAAAGGAAATATTTTCTATAAATTGGAAAAGGAGGGTTTTGAAATGGAAAACTTAAGAGATATGCTTCATCATCAATTAAATAATACTACCGTGACCCTACCTTTGATTG
The DNA here is from genome assembly GCF_900104555.1 of Litchfieldia salsa. Classification (GTDB taxonomy): domain Bacteria; phylum Bacillota; class Bacilli; order Bacillales; family Bacillaceae_L; genus Litchfieldia; species Litchfieldia salsa. The sequence goes on along the minus strand of NZ_FNJU01000005.1, from coordinate 248,469 downwards.
AAATCTAAACCATCTATTACGATGATCACTTTCAAAAATTAAATGTAGCACAGGTCACGTTTGTCGTGATGTGTGCTTTTATTATGGGGAATTTTTTCATTCTTAATCAGGAATGATTCTCTAAATCATAGGCATATCGCAATTAAGCGTTATGCCTTTTATCATTGTTAAACTTTCCATTCATTGCAATGGGGTGTTTATAGATATTACTAATATGAAGGAGGAAGTTTTATGAATGTAGTAGGTGCAATTGGAATGATGTACACAGGAGATCTAGAAGGTGGTTAGTTACGTTTGGACAATGTAGGGAGGGACAAAAAAGATGTTATCAGTTTTAGTTAAATTAAGTTGGTTTTTTAAGCAATATTGGAAAAGGTATACTGTAGCCATTCTTTTATTGATTTTTGTTGGGATTTTGGAAATTATTCCACCAAAATTAATCGGAGTAGCTATTGATGAAATACAAACAGGTGCATTAACAAAGGACAAATTAATTCAGTATATTGTGTTTTTAACAGTTTTAGCGATTGTTATTTATGGGGTTACTTATACTTGGATGTATAAACTCTTTGGTGGGGCCTTTTTGGTTGAACGTATCATGCGTGGAAGATTTATGAAGCATTTATTAAAAATGACACCACCATTTTATGAAAAAAATCGTACTGGTGACTTAATGGCTCGTGCCACTAATGATTTAAAGGCGATTTCACAAACAGCTGGATTCGGGATCTTAACCTTAATTGACTCAAGTGTATTTATGTTAACAATATTATTAACAATGGGTTTTCTTATTAGTTGGCCATTAACGTTTGCAGCATTAATTCCTTTGCCAATCATGGCTGTTGTGATGCAAATTTATGGTAAGAAGATTCACATGAGATTTATGGAAGCCCAAGATGCATTTGGGGATATGAATGACCAAGTATTAGAGTCAATTGCAGGTGTTCGGGTCATTCGTGCCTATGTCCAGGAGCATGCCGATGAATCGCGTTTTCACAAACTAACAGAAGATGTTTTCAATAAGAATGTAAAGGTTGCTAAAATCGATTCTTTATTTGAGCCAACTATGAAAATTCTTGTTGGTATAAGCTATCTTATCGGACTTGGATATGGTGCATATCTTGTGTTCCATAATACCATTACATTAGGAGAGTTAGTTTCATTTAATGTGTACTTAGGAATGATGATTTGGCCAATGTTTGCGATTGGTGAATTAATTAACGTCATGCAACGAGGGAATGCTTCACTAGATCGAGTAAATGAAACACTTGCATACAAACCAGATGTATCAAATCATCATGAGCTTATATCTGTTGATGTACCTAACGGAATTCGATTTAAAGATGTAACATTCCAATATCCAACATCAAGTGTTGTTAATTTGCAGAATGTATCATTTAACATCAAAAGAGGCCAGACACTTGGAATTGTAGGGAAGACTGGAAGTGGTAAAACAACTCTTGTTAAACAATTACTAAGAGAATATCCACTAGGTCAGGGTGAAATAACCATTTCGAATATTCCTATAGAGAATATTGATATCCAAGAAATCCAAGGGTGGATAGGATATGTACCACAGGATCATGTTTTATTTTCAAGATCTGTGAAAGAAAATATTCTATTTGGTAAAAAGGATGCAACTGAAGAGGAGCTTCAAAAGGCTATTGAACTTGCGGCCTTTACGAAAGATTTAGAGACGTTATCAGATGGATTGAACACGATGGTTGGTGAAAAAGGAGTATCACTATCTGGAGGTCAAAAGCAACGAATTTCAATTGCTAGAGCATTGGCTGTGAATCCAGAAATCTTGATCTTAGATGATTCCTTATCAGCAGTTGATGCTAAAACAGAAACTGCAATCATTGAAAATATCAGGAGAGAAAGAGCAGACAAAACAACAATTATTACTACACATCGCTTGTCTGCTGTAGAACATGCAGATTGGATTGTCGTTCTTGATGAAGGAAATGTGATAGAAGAAGGTACACATGAACAACTTTTAGCGGCGAATGGTTGGTATAAAGAACAATTTGATCGACAACAAGTTGTGGAAAAGCAAGAAAGTGGGGTGTCTGCATGAAAGTAGGTAAAAGACTCTTTAACTACGCCCTTTTATTTAAAAGAACCATCATCTTTGCACTCATTATGTTGGCTATTGCAGTAGCGACAGAATTAACTGGTCCTTTTATTGCAAAGAAAATGATTGATGATCATATTCTTGGGATAGAAAATGTTTGGTATGAAACGAATAAAAGTGATGAAGCAGTAGCCTTTCAAGGAAACTGGTATAAGCGTTCAGATCGAATTTACACAGATGATGAAAAGATCGCAGAGGTTCGAATTCTCCAGGTTGGTCGTTCTTATTATTTTGTTGATGAGCCTATTGAATTTGATGGCCAAAGAGTCGTAAATAATAATGAGTTAATCATCTCAAGAAATGATAAAGTGGAAAGCTATGAAGTCGAGAAGCTCTCCAAAGATGAACTATTTAACTTTTATAAGCCAGAAATACCAATGTTAATAAAGTTGATTGCTCTTTATTTCGGGTTACTAGTTATCGCATCGATCTTTACGTTCGGACAAAGATATTTATTACAAACCTCGGCAAATCGAATTATTCAAAAGATGAGAGAAGATGTGTTTGCACAGATCCAACGATTACCAGTTAATTATTTTGATAATCTTCCTGCTGGGAAAGTTGTATCTAGAGTTACAAATGACACAGAAGCAATTCGTGATTTATATGTGACTGTTCTAGCTAACTTCTTTACTGGAATTATCTATATAACAGGAATATTTATTGCATTATTTTTATTAGATGCAAAGCTTGCATTGATTTGTATGGTGATTGTCCCGATTCTCATTATATGGATAAAGGTATATCGCAAATATGCGTCAAAGTACAATCATAAAATTCGTTCAAGATTGAGTGACATTAATGGAACAATTAATGAATCCATCCAAGGAATGTCAATTATTCAAGCATTCCGTAGACAAGAAGAGGCAGATAAGGAATTTGATGTCTTAAACGACGAGCATTTTACTTATCAAAATAAATTATTGAATCTTAATGCTCTAACTTCACATAATTTAGTGGGTGTGCTAAGAAATATTTCGTTCGTCGCATTAATATGGTATTTTGGTGGAGGGTCACTCGGCCTGGATAGTGTGATTTCTTTGGGGGTACTATACGCTTTTGTTGATTATCTAAATAGGTTGTTCCAACCGATAACAGGAATGGTTAATCAATTAGCCATATTAGAACAATCATTGGTTGCGTCAGAGAGGGTATTTGAACTATTAGATTTAGAAGGAATAGATGTAAGTTCCGATGAAATTCCTCGGTATAAGGGGAATGTGGCATTTGACCATGTTTTCTTTGGTTACAAAGAAGGAGAACACGTGTTAAAGGATATTCACTTTGCAGCTAAGCAAGGAGAAACAGTAGCACTAGTTGGCCATACTGGGTCTGGAAAAAGTTCAATCATGAATTTGTTATTTCGCTTCTATGATATTAATGAAGGGAAAATCACGATTGATGGTATGAATATAAATGAAATTCCTAAACAAGTACTAAGGAAGCATATGGGAATTGTATTGCAGGATCCTTATTTATTTACAGGGACGATTGCGAGTAACGTGAGTTTGGATGATCCATCTATTTCGCGTGAAAGAGTGGAAAAGGCATTAAATGATGTAGGGGCAGATCAATTATTGAAAAGTCTTCCTAATGGTTATGATGAGCCAGTAATTGAAAAGGGTAGCACTTTATCTTCTGGCCAGCGTCAGCTCGTATCATTTGCACGTGCATTGGCATTTGATCCAGCCATTCTTATCTTGGATGAAGCAACAGCAAGCATTGATACCGAAACTGAGGCTATCATTCAAAATGCATTAGAGGTTCTTAAAAAAGGAAGAACTACATTTATCATTGCGCACAGATTATCGACCATCAAAAATGCTGATCAAATACTTGTACTGGATCGTGGAGAAATTGTTGAAAAAGGAAACCATTATGAATTAATGGAACAACGCGGCAAATACTATCAGATGTATGAACTACAGCAAGGAAAGGCAACTGATATTGCTTAAATTGGTGTTCACAAAAGATTAATAATAAATCTAAATAAATGACACAGATAAGTTCACAACTAAACCTTTATAGATGCTACCCTTAAAAAGGATTATTCTAATCTTTTATGAGGGGGAGTAAAATGGAGGAGCTTTCTGTAACATTGAACATTGCTTCAGTTATTATTATTACTCTTTTTATTGGTTATAACTTATTAGAATCATGAAGAACCAATGTAAAGTGCCTGACACGCTCTCAAATATTTCTAGTGTTTAACCTGGAGTATGAGAGTTGTGGCAGGCATTATATTTTTTAGGAATATATTGACTAATATTAATTCTCTTCTTGTTTGTTTTTTGTTATTATAGGATTAGCATATTTTTCTCTAAATATCTGATGGAATAAAGTATGTTTATCTTCAAAGTGCAATAAAATAAGTTTTAGGTAGTAAAAATATTAGGAGTGTGAACATTCTTGGGCGATTTGCCACTGAGTATAATTTCTTTATTGGTTTTTTTAATCTTTTTATCTGCATTCTTTTCAGCAACAGAAACTGCTTTTTCAAGTGTAAACCGAATTCGCTTAAAAAATTATAGTGATGAGAACAGACGAGGCAGTAAAAAAGCACTGTACATCTCAGAACATTTTGATAAAGCATTATCAACAATTTTAATTGGGAATAATATTGTTAACATTGCAGCAGCTTCTATTTCTGCTAAAGTGGCAGATGACTTATTCGGTGGAAATACTGGTCTTGTTATAAGTACTGTTGTCATGACCATTTTAATTTTGATTTTTGGCGAGATTCTGCCAAAGTCGTTCGCTAAAGAAAATGCTGAAGCATTTGCATTAGCCATTTCAGGAATACTCTTTTTCCTAATGAAGGTCTTATCACCCATTACTTACTTGTTTGTACTACTGAAAGTAGCCGCATCCAAGCTTATCAAAAGTAAAGATGATTCTCCGTCTGTAACTGAGGAAGAACTCAAAGTGATGATTGACTTAAGTGAAGAAGAGGGTGTAATTGATAATCAAGAAAAAGAACTTGTCCATCGTTCCTTGGACTTTAATGATATATTAGTCGGTGAAATTCTAACTCCTAGAATCGACATGGCAGCTGTGGAGGTATCACAGTCCATTGATGAAATAAGAGATATGTTTTTAGAAGAACGTTATTCAAGGGTACCTGTGTACGAAGATAATATTGATAATATTATTGGAGTTCTTTCTGAGAGAGAATTTTTAAGCCAACTCGTGCAAAATAATGAAATTAGTATTAGAGGTTTACTTCGAGATCCATTCTTTGTCGTTAGAAGCATGAAGATATCAACCCTTCTTCCAGAACTTCAGAAACATAAGACTCATATGGCCATTGTTGTTGATGAATTTGGTGGGACATCAGGTTTGATCACTCTAGAGGATATACTAGAGGAAATCGTTGGGGATATTTGGGATGAACACGATGAGAAAGTAAAGAATATTAATCAAATAGATGAAAAAAATTATGAGTTTAATGCAGAATTACCTCTTGATGACTTTGTAAAATTAGTTGATATAAATGAACCAGATACATCTTATTACACATTAGGTGGATGGATTTCAGAGGCGCTTGAACGAATACCTACAGTTGGAGAACATTTTGACTATGAACATGTAACAATTACAATTCAAGAGGTAGAAAATCGAAGAATACGAAAAGTTGGCGTCATTATTAATGAACCACTTCCAAATAATTAAGAAATGAGAGGAGCCATTTATGGCTCCTCTTTAGAGTGTAGACAAAGTTTAATTTATAAAACCCAGGCTGATTGAAAACGCTTGAAGTCGAGGCGCGAACCCTTGGGAGGAGCGGAGTTACCATGAGGGTAATGAGCACTGAGCGAGGATTCGCAACGAAGAATGCGAGCGTTTGTCAACAGCCTGAGAGGAGCCATTTATGGCTCCTTTTTGTGTTAGTTGATTTCACGATTTATGGTTTCAGAAAGCTTAAGTGGTTTTGTGGGTTTTAATTTATTTTCATATGAATAAAATTGGAACAAAGTTTTGGTTTCATTTGTAATTAACAGTTCTAATATATACGAACCATTTGTGCCTTTCGTTTCTAAGTAAAACACCATGTTATTTAGCTTTAGTTCATAAAAGTAATAGTGAATCCCAAGTAAAAACTTTTGTGAAAAAGACGTATTGGGATGTGAAGCAACAAATGAAGCAAGTTCTTCAACTGAGAATGTAGGCTCATGTAAAAGCGTTTCAATTCGTTCAACAATCAAGTGAGTAGTCTGTTCTACCGACTCACGTGTTTTTTCAAGGATGGATTGCAATAATTGATTCATTTAGAATTCCCCCTGTTACTCATTTTGGTCCCTTAGTTATATCTTTGCCTAATTTAAAATAAGTAAAGAGGCCAATATTAGGGAAACAACTAATCCTTTTTGAGAAGAGTATCAAGTTCTTGTTGTTTCATTTGTTCCATGTAGTAAATCTGTGGGAATCGAATGTGGACGATATATTCGTGGAAGAGGGTATAGGAGACAAATGTGACGAGTTTCCAGTCCACTGCTTCAAACATACATATGACCCCCTTTCTTGTAATAGTAGGAAGATTTAGCATTTACTCTACTATATGGGGTTTATGGTTTGTCTGATACAGTTTCTAATAATAAAAAGGTCCCAAGAGAACTTGGGACCTAAGGCCATATTATGAAATTTTTAATTATTGTCCGTTAAAACCGCTCATAGATTGTTGAGCCATAGAAACTAGACGCTTAGTAATTTCTCCACCAACTGATCCGTTAGCACGAGAAGTAGTTTCTCCACCTAAGTTTACACCAAATTCTGATGCAATCTCATACTTCATTTGGTCAATCGCTTGCTGAGCTCCTTGAACTAGTAATTGGTTGCTGTTTCCACTGTTGTTGTTTGCCATGTTCTTTCAGCTCCTCTAAAATTTTTTTTGGTTGGGTTTGCTGGTATTGCACCAACTATGGATATAATGATCCATTGCCTCTTGGCGAACCCAATAATGTTTTTGTGTGTTACGTTTATTAGAATGTGTAATTTTTTATTTTTTATTCACTTTTTTTTATTTTTTTTTTTAAGTTTTAAACGCCTTTCCTGGGGGTGCTAAATGCTCATTGATTTAATTGATTTAATTTATTTAATTCCCCTGCGTGTAATAAGTATTATGGCAGGAGAAGGCGAAATCTATTCAAAAAATATAATGGAAAATGATTCCTTTAATAATCATACATAGAGTGAACGGTACGTCTTAAAATAGTAATGTAGTTATTAATAAAAGCTGTTATCGTAAAATGTTGCTATTTGACTAGGTTAGGTTGATTTGCACTCCAGGTATGTGCTTTCCTTGGTGCAGGGATGAACCTATCGTCGCCAAGCTCCTGTGGGGTCTCATCCTTCCTGCGCATCCCGCAGGAGTCACATACCTTCCGTTCCAATCAACGAGCTCTACCAAAGTAAATAAGTCTTAAAACAACAATCTTTTAGATAACAGCCTTAATAAAAGAAGGATGGTAGCCATTATGTACATTTGTCCGCTTTGCAATGGCTTTGAAACAGCTGATTTCCATTGTGTTACTTGTGGTCAGCAATTAATGGACGGTGGGAGAGTAATTGATTACTTTGATGATTACAGTGCCTATATGGAGATAGATGGAATGAAACAAATTGATGGATTTGCAACAACACTTAGTGAACACAAATGTGCGCATTTATTTTACTGTGAGAATTGTTCGTTGTCAGAAATTAAATTAATACAGGAATAAACAAGGGACTGCACATATTAAATGTGCAGTCCCTTGTTATATATATATCAATTAATAAGGGGGCCTATTAACGGATTCTTTCTTCTGTTTCAGCATCGAAGAAATGAACTTTGTTCATATCAAATGCTAAGGCTAATTCTTGACCTGGTTTAATATCTGTACGAGAATCAACACGAGCAACGAATTCTTGTCCAGCTACTTGAGAGTATAACATTGTTTCAGCACCCATCAGTTCTGCAACTTCGATTTTAGCTGTAACTGTTGTGTTTTTAGAAGCATCAATGAATACTGGCTCATCATGAATGTCCTCTGGTCTAATACCAAGAACTACTTCTTTGTTTGAGTACCCACGATCACGTAACACTTTCATTTTGCCTTCTGGTACAGCAACTGTAACATTACCAGTAACGAAGTTATTGTCTTTTAGAGTACCTGTGAAGAAGTTCATTGCAGGTGAACCGATGAATCCAGCAACGAATACGTTTTCTGGGTTATCATAAACTTCTTTTGGAGCTCCAACTTGTTGGATAATACCATCCTTCATAACAACAAGACGAGTAGCCATTGTCATCGCTTCAGTTTGGTCATGCGTTACATAAATAGTTGTTGTTTGAAGACGTTGGTGAAGCTTTGAAATTTCAGCACGCATCGCTACACGAAGCTTTGCATCAAGGTTTGATAAAGGCTCATCCATTAAGAAAACCTTTGCATCACGAACGATTGCACGACCAAGTGCAACACGCTGACGTTGTCCACCAGATAACGCTTTTGGCTTACGATCTAAATATTCTGTCAGACCAAGAATATTAGCAGCATTTTTTACGCGTTGATCGATTTCCGCTTTAGGAAACTTACGTAGTTTAAGACCAAATGCCATATTATCATAAACATTCATATGTGGATATAATGCATAGTTCTGGAACACCATCGCGATGTCACGGTCTTTTGGAGCTACATCGTTAACACGCTTGTCATCAATGTAGAAATCTCCTTGTGAAATTTCTTCTAATCCAGCAATCATACGTAAAGTAGTTGATTTACCACAACCAGATGGTCCTACGAATACGATAAATTCTTTATCTTGAATGTGAAGGTTAAAATCAGTTACTGCAGTTACATCTTTGTCATAAATTTTATAAATGTTTTGTAATTTAAGTTCAGCCATTTTAGTGCCTCCTATGATTTTGTTTTGAAATCGTTTTCTTTATAACCATAGTTTAGCGTAATCGGCCTATTATCGTATATGTAAACGTTGCACAAAGAAATGAAAGTGCTTTCGTGCATGTCTACGAATCTAAGAATTGTTCTTGATTTATAATGGCTAAGTATGTCGTGATTGCACCTTGAAAGTGCTTAATATCAATCCCTGTTTTTTCAATGAATTTGTCTATGCGATACTGTAGACTATTGCGATGCATGTACAGTTTTTTTGCTGCTAAACTAACATTTAAATTGCTTTCCAAAAATACTTTCACGGTGTCAAGTAGTTCTTTATCTGAATGTAATTCTTGTAATACAGAGTCTGTTAGCTTTTGCTTTAAGAGGGGGTTTAGTTCCTCAAGAATTATATAGGGTAGAACCTCATGTAAACGAAAGGTAGTACGTTTAGACAGAAATTGAAGCGATTTATTAAAACAAGTTTTTTCCCACAGAAAATCCTCTTTTAGACCTTTGTGAAAAGGATAGACTTGTCCAATAAAAAAACGAATGGTTATGTAGAAGTCAGTTGTGATGGTATCGGAGATTTCTTCAAAGTTGACTTGAAAATCTTCCTTTTGGTCAAAATGTGTATCAATTACGATTCCATGACGATCATTTTCCCACAAGATATTAATGGTATAAGGAAACATAGCCTGTAAAGCTTCGCTAAAATCAGTAGGCTCTGTAATTGGCTTATTTGTTTGAAAATGGATAAATCGGCAGGTTTGGTAGTTCTTGTTAATTATTACAGAATCTTGTGAGCCAAAGAGAAAATTAAACCACGATTTCTGTTCTTCATTCATTTGGATTGTTCGCTGTTCAATAGGTGTAAATAAAGTTGATAGTAGGGACCGTTCACGCTCAGATATCTTTTTTATATCCAACCCAAATGTAATTCCTTCATCAGAAACATACCATTGATAAAGATTTTTCAAGTCAACAGTATACCCAAGGACAAACGCATCTTTGTAATGATTTTTTAATTTTTCTAACATAAACCATTTCTCCTCTATAGTATTCGTCTTATGCCTGTCGGGGCTGAACAGGCACCTTGCGCTTTTCTTATTGTCTAGCTCCAGGTGCCATCGGCTCGGGGTCATAAGCCAATCCGTCTAGAAGGTTAAAAAGCAACCTTCAAGCCGGCTCGTCTTATGCCTGTCGCCGATAAGCGGGCACCTTGCGCTTTTCTTTTTATTATAACAAAAAAAATAAGGAGAGACTTGGTTTTGTCTCATCCTTATTTGTACGATTATTTTATCCTTCGTTTGGTGGGTCTTCGTGTGGTAAATCCCGTGCTTCTTCGATGTTTGTAGATCCATGATATCGGTTCACAGTTCCACCTGCTAGGCCGTCATCAATGAACCGCTCAATATCGATTAATGCTTTTTCCCTACCTTCATTAGGTAAATCTTCACGTTCTTTATTATTATAAGAAGCCATTAGAAATCCCCCTTTAACATTTATTGTTTGATTAAAGCCAGAGAATCAATAATGGTAATTTATGTGTAAAGAAAATCTAGTTTTGATAATCCTTCGCTTGTGTAATTAGGAAGGCTATTAGATTAGCTAAACCGTCATTTCTAATATGAGGTTCATCGAAGACCATTGGTTTGGAATTGACCTCGAATATATAATAGTCATTTTTAGGAGTTTTCCCAATGTCAACGGAAAACTCACCAATTGATGCTTTTAAATCTTTACTTAGTTGATGGCCAATTTCCTCCACAATGTTGCTTAGTAGCTTTTCATTAATACGATCTTCAACAATAGATAAACTTATAATTTTTCCCCCGTTAGGAACATGTGTAGTAAGATCGTTTTTTCCAGACAATCTAATCCCAGTACCACTTATCCGGTAGTGATTATCATGACTTAGATGAACTAGAATACGAATATCATACCGTTTAGATTCGAACGTATCAGAGACAATTGATTCTTGCACTAAGTACTTATCTTTTTCTAAGAAGGGACCTAAGTAGTTATCTAGTTCAATTAGGCTATTGAAGTGCAGTTGTTGGTCTAAGGAAGCAAGCGAAAAGCCGTGATTGTGTTTTCTTATCCTAAAAAGACCTTTTCCTTTATGACCTTGGTCTGATTTAAGGTAGACACATTTATATTTCTCAATCATCATAATCAAGGAATCTAATGAATATAGGGTTGTGTCAGGAAGATAGCTCTGTATTTTTGGATTTTGTCTCAATGACTGATAAACAGACCATTTCGAGAAAAAGGAGGGGTTAAAATATGGGATGTTCTTTTGTTCTAATAGTGTTAGTAATTGTGAATAGTCAAAGTCCTTTTCCATTTTCCGATAAGGTATTCGATTGTACACGATATCAGGTAACGGTGTTTTAATTCGTACCCATTTTTTAACTTTTCTAAGATAATAAAATCCATTTACTTCGCTAGCTCCTACTGATGATGGTGTGAACACTACACATAAAGATCCTTGTTTTTCCAGTTCTTTCTGTATCCGAATGAAGGTAGCTGCATTACCACTAAATGTCGTTTTAGTCTTAGAATTCCCTGCTAAAATTCCAACAATTGGGCTTAGTCTTCCACTATTTTCGGATATAGAGAAAGGGAGCATTGTTTTCACATTGCCCCCGAAATAGGAAATGACTTTCTTTTCCTTTCCCCACGTAAATTTCTGTGATTGTAATTGATGATACCAGTTTTTTTTTGTTGGGTCATAGTAAACTTGAATCATTGATGAACTTCCTCTGGCTTTTTTATCGTAGTTTCAGTTAAATGAATGGCATATTGAAGAAATAATTTCCTTGTTAACAGATCATTTTCACGTAATCTTGGATGTGCAAAAATGGATCGACCTGGCTTAGAATTAGCTTCAAAAACCCATATATTTCCTTGCTTATCAATACCTAAATCGAAACCAATCTCTCCAATCGTCCCAACAATTTTGCTATCAATTGCTTTACTTAGAGCCAAAGCTGTATGTGCTAGTTTTTGTGTTATTTCCTGACATTCTTTTGTATCAGTGAATATTTCATCTAACGTTTTTACAACACCACCACTATTAATATGGGTTGTAACACTTCCTCTACCGGCAATTTTCCCAGCAATGACACTTAACTGCCACTTTCCTTCCTTGTTTTTATTCGTATGAACACGGAAATCAATGGTCTTATGATCGGTTCTTAGAAGGGTAATCCCTTGTTGAACAATATAATGTTTGAGTTGTTTTTTTCTAAATAAAAAGTTGATCAGTGCTTCAAGTGATGAATACTTTTGGAGACGATTTTTTTGCGTCTCAACATCTTTAAACCTACAATAATAAGCTTCTTCTTCACGTGAATAAATAATTTGGAATACGCCCAGGCCAAGACTCCCATTTGCTGGTTTTAAGTAAACATGTTGATATTTAGATAACATTGTCTCAATCAATGCAAAGTTTGGATTTTTATGTGTTTCAGGTAAAAAGGAAGAGACGTTATCAACATTCATTAATAATTGGTGTATTTCCCATTTATCAAAGAACCCTGGGTTAAACCATGGAATTAAATACTCTTGAGTTAGTTTTTCTTTCACTTTTTTTAAGGCTTGATGATTTTCAATTCTTCGGTTGGGCAAACGATCATAAATAACATTTGGGAAAGGGACTTCAATCTTTTTCCAACCATCTTTTAGATAAAATAAACCAGTTATTAATCCATTTTCCCAGTCAATGTGGTGTGCACCAAATACAAAGGGAATCGCACCTACAGCTTTCTCCGCAGAAAGTAGTTTAGAAAAAAAGATCGATCTTTCACCAATAGGTCTCAATAAGCTATCCGTAAATCCTGCAGTAAAAATCCCAACTAGTGGACCTAAATACAGAGTATTTTCATGGACAATTAAATAAGTAGTACTATTATTTGGTAATTTAAGAGTAGTGTAGAGGTCTTCTGAAATAGTTAGTATTTTCTCTTCACTGTCTGTCAGTTTCATCCTACATTTGCATGAGATTGTTCCAAATGCTACATGTGTAATCTCACCCAGATGTTTAAGTTGTTTGGGTAAATAAATGGTCGACTCTTCACCTGAAATTATATTTATCTGTAATGTATCCATAAACCTCAACTCCCATTTGTCTTAATTGATTGTTCTGAAAGGTATAAACAATAGAGAAGTGGTGCTTGATAAATTTCTTCTGTCTTATTTGGACTGGTGCTTAAGACAACTTTTCTACCAGGCTTTGAGTTCGTATCAAGTATCCAAACCGACCCATCACTGGCCAAACCAAGATCAATACCTAATTCAAATAACCGTTGAACCTTGGTTTCTAATACGTTAGGGAGCTTGCTAATAATGGTATTTATATTTTCGTTTAATAAGTAAAGCTCACTTTGGGAGAGACCCTTTGACCACTCTTCAAAAGGAATAACTTCTCCTCCACTTCCAATATTGGATATTAAAAAGTTTTTTCCACCTTTTCTAATGCCTCGACCTATTTCTTGCCACTGACCATCCTTATTTTTTTGTACTAATATTCGGAGATCAAAGGGGAAATCCTGAGAATCTTGAATAGGAAGGAATGGCTGGCAAAGAAATGATTGAGTTTGTAGAAGTCTATCCAAGTAATCGGTTATTGACTTTTTCGTAGAAAAGAACTTTTTAATCAGATTTTTACGTTGATGAGTAACTACCCTAATCCCTTCTTTTTCCAAGAACAAGCCGATGATTCCTTTTCCCATTGATCCACTAATAGGCTTTAAAATGATTTTTTTTTCCTTTGCCAAGTAACTCAATATCTTTTGGCTTGATGTCGCCTTCTTTGTGTGTGGAAGATAAAATGTTAGATCTTTATCTTGTTTCAGTGTTTGATATATTTCTAATTTATTTGGGAGACCATAACCGATAAATGTTGTACTAGGATTTAACTTTAACCAGTTCATAATGGGCTGGGCTTTTTTTGATAATGGGTCGTTCCCATAAAAACAACGGTCATAAAGAAATTCCGGTAGTGAAAAGGTATCTTGTTTCCATTGTTCTTCCTGTTGATCATAGACTTGACCATGTATGAGCTGTGAACCAGGTTCGATATTAGTTGGAGTAAAACGGTAAACGATTATTCCATATTGCTTTGCGCGTTTTGCTATTTCAGTAATATACGTAATTTCTTGTGCAGGGTGGACAGTAATGAATCCTAACGATACCAATGATGATCACTCCTCGGGGTAATTTGCTAAATATAAACAGTGCTTGATAATTGCTTTTGCACTCGGTCTAATTTTGGAAGAAAAGCGTTTTGGGTCTTGGTCCTTTGAAGGTTTCGTATTAACTTCAATTAACCAAGGTTTTCCCTCCTTATCAAGAGCTAAATCAATCCCTAACTCGCCAAAGAAGCCAGGTATTGATGAGTCTATTAATGAGGCAATCTCTGTTGCTAATTCACTCATCAATTTTTTGATTTGTCGTATGTCCTTTTCTAAAAAGGACTCTTTTAGTACTTCTTCAATTTTCTTAACTTCTCCACCTCTGGAAAGATTTGAAACAAAATCATCTTTTGCTGAAACACGTGCTACGATTGAGGTGATTTTCCAGTCATTCTTTTCAGCCTTTTGACATAGAAAGCGAAAATCCAATGGTCTTCCCTGATACGAAAACAATGGTATACCTTGTTGTATAATATAACCTTGCTTATTTAGCCTAGTTCTTAATGAAAGGAACAAGGAATGGATCGTATCATATTTTGTCTCCATCTCTTTTGCAAAGGTTGTATAATCAAGTTCATAGGAACCATCATCCAACACGTTAATTTTAAATATCTTTCTGCCTTGACTACCGTGAATTGGTTTTATGAATACGTAAGAGTGTTTGGCAAGCATTTCTTCTAAGACTTGTTTATTAAGGAGCAAGTTCGTTTCAGGTACATAAGGTGATAGATGCTCTTCTTTTTCTAACACTTCATGAACTTCCCATTTATTGAGAAAGTGATCATTATAATAGGGGATTTCTAGTTCAGTTAATTTTGTTGAAAACTGCTTAAATAGCTCGGATTTTTCTCTTTTTCTCGAATGAATTCGATTATGGACAACATGAGGGTTAGGTACGGTACTTTTTTTCCAAGATCCTTGTTGAAAAATATATCCTACATTTTCATGGAAAAGTGTAAGACCAGTTAAATAAAAAAGTATACCTAAACGTTCGCAATATGTGGCCAACTCCTCACAGTATCCTTCTATTGAGCCAAGTGAAATCACACCTTTGCTTTCACGAATTTCAGTTACAACACACAAAATAGGCCCAAGGGAAAACGTATGGTTGCCAATTTGAGCGAATGTGATGGAGAATGATTCATGTGGTAATGAAAGTTTTTTTAATAAAGATAGGCTACAATATATAATTGGTTCACTTTCTTTTATACTTACGGTCTGAACTTCCTGACTATTCCTCCCACAATAAAGATTAATGGGTTGACCTTGTTCAATTTTAAATAGCGAGGTGACAGGACCACTAATTTTAATCGTATGTGGTGTAGGAAACAGTTCGTCAGACTCAGCTCTGATTTCAATTTGGATTTTTTTAGTCATTCAGATACCCTCATTTGCTGACAAGTTAAACAATCTTTATAATTAATAAATAGGCGAATGCTGATATCGTATCGTATGAACATTAACCCATATTTGTGAGAATTATTTAGAGATTTGAAAGGTTGATAAAAATGGAAGGTTTACTTGTAGTATTATTTATGACAGTGATTGGAGCAGTTATCGGGGGATTTACAAATTCATTAGCCATTAAAATGTTGTTTAGACCGTATAATCCTATCTATGTCTTTGGAAAAAAACTCCCATTTACACCAGGATTGATTCCGAAGAGAAGAGATGAACTTGCTAACCAACTTGGTAAGATGGTTGTTGAACACTTACTAACTCCAGAGAGTATTAAACATAAATTATTAGATCCACAGTTTAAGGATGCCCTGGAAAAATGGGCTCGGGATGAGCTTGACAAATTTCTTACCTCAAAGAGCTCGGTAAATGAATTTGTAAATAAATTTGGAATCGAAGATGTAGGTGGAAAAACAGAAGAAAAACTTATTAGGCTAGTTGAATCAAAATATATTGATTGGATGATTAGTCTTCAAGAAAATAAACTTAAGGTTGTGTTACCGCCACATTTTCAAGAAAACGTCTCCTCAAAAATTCCAATACTAGCATCTTATATTACTGAAAAAGGTGAAGAATACTTTGCTAGTGAAGAGGGAAAGCAAAGACTAGGGATAATGATTGATGATTTCTTTGCAAGTAGAAAAATGCTTGGTAATATGGTTCAAATGTTTTTAGGACAGCAAAGCCTAATTGATAAAATTCAGCCAGAGATATTGAAATTCATTAATAGTCCAGGTACAAGCAATCTTTTAACGCAGCTTATTGAGAAGGAATGGGATAAGATACAAGAATGGACAGTTGGAGATTTAGAAGAAAGAGTAGGAAGAGATGTTATTCTTTCTGGTATAAAATCGTCTGTGCTCAAGGTATTCCCAATCAAAGAGTATGCTAATAAACCAATACATGAATTGCTCGGGTTATATAATACAGCGATTATGAGTAGTGCACCAAAGCTAGTTGATATTTCATTAACGTTAATATCTAATCGAATTGATGAAATGATGAGAGTACTTCGTGTTGAAGAAATAGTGAAACAGCAGGTAGAGTCTTTTTCGGTTGAGCGTTTAGAGGAAATGGTCCTTTCAATTTCACGAAGAGAATTTAAAATGATCACCTTTTTAGGGGCTTTTCTTGGAGGTCTAATTGGTGTGATTCAAGGATTGATTGTGCTTTTTATTAATTGAGCCGTTGGCTAGATATAAAGTTGGGTTGATACTAAAGGACAATTTTAACCCTCGCTTATTGTTTATGGGGGGATCTTATCGGACAGAATCTAGTCTTGGGAAGTGAGTTATGTCTGATAGAGGCATCCTATTGGACAGAATCTATGCTAAGTTCATGAGTTATTTCCGATAGAGGCATCCTATTGGACAGAATCTAGTCTTGGGAAGTGAGTTATGTTCGATAGAGGCATCCTATTGGACAGAATCTAGTCTTGGGAAGTGGGTTATGTCCGATAGAGGCATCCTATTGGACAGAATCTAGTCTTGGGAAGTGAGTTATGTCCGATAGAGGCATCCTATTGGACAAAATCTAGTCTTGGGAAGTAAGTTATGTCCGATAGAGGCATCCTATTGGACAAAATCTAATCTTGGGAAGTAAGTTATGTCCGATAGAGGCATCCTATTGGACAAAATCTAGTCTTGGGAAGTGAGTTATGTCCGATAGAGACATCCTATTGGACAAAATCTATGCTCAGTTCATGAGTTATGTCCGATAGAGGTATCCTATTGGACAGAATCTATGCTCAATCCATGAGTTATGTCTAATAGAGGCATTTTATTGGACAGAATCTATGCTCAGTCCATGAGTTATGTCTGATAGAGACATCCTATTGGACAAAATCAGCACAAATATGCTGAAGTCTTGTACTAGGAGAGATCCCTTACAATGTTTACAGTCTAGTTAAAGATATTTAGTAACCCATCTAGAAAGAAAAAAGGTCTTTAGCTGAATTTTGTTAAATACTCTGTTATAGTTGGGGAGTATCCAATTTATAATGGAAATGAATGTTAGGAGGAAGATACAATGGCAGTTAATTTATATGATGTAGCCTATGATCTTGAAAAAGCGATTCGTGAAAGTGATGAGTTTAAATCACTACAACAAAGTTATTCTGAGGTTAACACAGATCCTGCTGCGAAAACAATGTTTGAAAATTTCCGTGATGTTCAAATGCAGCTTCAGCAAAAACAAATGATGGGTGAAGAAATTTCCCAAGAAGAAGTAGAGAAAGCACAGCAAATGGTTGGTTTAGTGCAACAACATGCTTCTATTTCAAAGCTGATGGAAAACGAACAACGTATGAGTATGTTAATTGGAGAATTAAATAAAATCATTATGAAGCCTTTAGAGGAACTATACGGAAGTATGGAACAGTAATACATATAAGGCTGTACAAAGTGCCAGGCACCACTAAGTTGTGGTGCCTGGCACTTTTCTGTTCCAAAGGTAAGATAGAATAAAATTTCGAACTTAGTTTTGGTGTCTAGCTCCAGCGCCTACCCCTCGGGGTCATAAGTCGAATCACTACGGAAAACAAGATTTCCTGCGTGATTCGCCTTATGCCTGCCTGAGGCTGACCAAGGCGCTTGCGCTTTTCTTAAAATAGAAATTTTTAATTCGTAACCAGTCTGCTGTTCTATTGATGTATATATGTTCATATCCATAGTTAAGGGCAAGCTACATCACAGACAAGGGGGACTTCAGTTGAGTTACAAATTACTTGCAATTAATATCGATGGTACGTTATTACGTCCTAATGGTCGTATTCAGAGTGGAACAAAGGAAGCGATTGAATATGTTCAAAATAAGGGAGTCTATGTAACCTTAGTAACCAATAGGCACTTTTTATCTGCTAAAAAAGTGGCAAAAGCATTAAAGTTAGACTCATTGTTAATTACCCATAGTGGGGCCTTTATTAGCTCAAACTTGGATGAACCTATGATGGAAAAAAGATTCTCTGAGGAAAGAGCCTTTAACTTGGTTCAAATTCTGGAGAACTATAAATGTAATATTCGTTTAGTTCATGAGAGATTCTCAGTCGGAAACCGTCTTAGAATGCCAAGGAATTTAATTTCCAAAGCTGTATTCGGTTCAGGTGATCCATTATTTTATCCAATGCAATTCGTTACTTCCTTAGGTGATTATTTAAGAGATAATCCATTAGATCCTCAAAAGATAGAGGTGTACTTTGGAAATGAATCTGAACTTGAGCAAGCCGTTCAATTATTAAAGGAGAATTTTCATGATTTAAAGTTAAATAAAATTGATAACCGCAAGCTTGAGATTGTCCCAAAAGGTGTTTCAAAGATTAACGGGTTAAAGAATTTATGTAATCATGTTGGAATCCCATTAGAGCAAACTGTAGCAATTGGTGATTCAATGGATGATCAGGAAATGATTGAATCAGTTGGACTTGGTGTTGCGATGTGGAATGCTCCAAATGAATTAAAGAAAGCGGCAGATTGGGTAACTAGATCAAATAATCAGCACGGTGTTTCTTATATGATTAAAGAGCATTTTAGGAAGCAACAACGAATTGAGTTTCTTAGAAAGATTAAGATAGAATAATAATCATTCACCTTTTGTTAGTTAATACTTAGCCAAATAAAACAACCATCGCATACCAATTGGATATTGATTGGTATGCTATTTTTATTGTGTTAGGAGGTGAAAACAGATAGACATAGACATATAACTGAAATGGTAGTTACAAGCAGGCTGAATACACGTAGACTCCTGCGGGACCAGTGGCCAAAGTGATACACCAAAGGAGATTCAGCGACGAGGAGGCTCACTGGTCACCCGCCGGACGCGGAGTGTATTCGCCTGCGGCTTTAAAAGCAACAATCTATACGAAAACAGCCTAATACAATATGGAATATAGCCTGTATTAAGAAAATTTCTTTCAAATAGGAGGAATTAGTAACGATCAATAGAATTTATAAAATCATTATTAGTTTAGAGATTCTTTCACCTAGATGTTATTATCCTTTTATACTTCGACTGTATAAAGGCAATTAAGAGTATCAGCTTATGGGGGAAACCAAATGAACATATCGACTGAAAGATTAATAGTACGTAATTTTCAACATGATGATTGGGAAAGTGTCTATGAATATACTAATGATGCTACTGTTATGAAATATATACCTGAAGGTATTTTTTCTAAGGAAAGTGCACAGGAATTTGTAACTGAAAATATTGGTGAAAAGGCGAAGCACTTCCCTGTGTTATTAAAGACAGATCAGACTTTGATTGGTCATATTGTCTTCCATAAGGTTTTTGGAGATCATACATATGAAATTGGTTGGGTGTTTAATCCGAAATATTATAATAAAGGATATGCATCTGAAGCTGCACGTTCAGTTTTGAAGTATGGATTTGAGACTTTGAAATTACATAGAATTATTGCAACCTGTCAGCCTGAAAACATTGCATCATATCGAATTATGGAAAAGGTGGGAATGAGAAGAGAAGGACTTTTTAAGAAGTGTATTCCACGAGGAGACGATTGGTGGGATGAGTATTTCTATGCAATCTTAGAAGAAGAGTGGACCGTCTAAACGAAAGGGAGAATGAGCCAAATTTCAAATTTGGCTCATTCTATTTTCTCCTTCTTATGCAACAGCAGCAGCTTCTGAAGAAACTCGTTTTTTATAAACGACCTTGCTAAGAGAAATACTTATTTCATACAAGATGAACAAAGGGATGATGACTAATACATCCGAAATTAAGTCAGGTGGTGTAATTAATACAGAGATGGCAACAAGCAAGAAGTATGCAATCTTCCTTCCTTTTATAAGTTTTTGTGGAGTTACAATCCCTAGTCTAGTAAGGAACATGACAACTGCTGGCATCTCGAACAAAAACCCGAATGGGAGTGTTAGGTGAAGCATGAATTGGAAATACTTTTCTGCTGTGAAGAAGGTTTGAAATTGATCTCCAGCTATTTCAAGTAAAAAAGAGAGCACTAGTGGAAAAAGAACAAAGTAACCAAATGAAATACCTATTATAAATAAAATAAATAATCCTGGAATAAACATTAGGGTTGCTCGTTGTTCTTCATTTGATAAAGCAGGTTTTATGAAACTCCAAACTTGATAGGCAGCTATAGGTATCGTAAAGGCAACTGCAAATACACTAGCAATGACCATATAAACCCATAGAATATCCCCTGGACCTAGTAAGGCTAGTTTTCCATCTAAATCTCTTACTAAATAATGATAGAGATCTCCAACAAAAACTAAAGATCCTATCAAAGCTACTATAAAAGTAAGTAATGTAATAATAAGTCTTTTGCGTAATTCTGCTAAATGGTCAGTAAGTTGCATGGTTTCTTTTTCCATTTAGAGACCCTCCTTTCAATAGAAAAGATAGATGTAAGTAGGATTAGGCCTACCTACATCTATCTGTTAGTTAGCTTCCTGTTTTTTTGTTAGCTTGATCAATTGTGTGCAAGGTACTTTTTTCTTCTGTTTTCTGTGGGTTATCATCACCACTAACTAATTCACGTGTTGCTTTTTTAAATTCTTTTAAAGTTGTACCGAATGCTCGTCCTATTTCAGGTAGTTTTGAAGGACCAAATATAATAAGAGCTAGGACTAATAATAGAATTAGACCAGGAATTCCAATGTTTTGAAGCATGTTTGAACCTCCTTATGATGTGAGATGATTATAGATTTATACCGTGGCGCTCAAATGCTGCCGCTTCTAACACGGACATCCCCTGCGCTTCTGCGACCTTAGCTGTTTGTTCCGAAATTTGTGGTGCAAGATTTTTTGGTGCAGCAAAAGACATTTCCCTTGCACGTGCTGCGTTTCTGCGTGCGAACGGTCCCCAAATAGCAAATGTCTTACCAGGACTTTGAATGTTAACAAAAAGTGTGTTTCCATCTGGTGAGAATGTTGGACCTGCCAGTTCAGAATTGCTTAAACGGTTGGCAGCAAAAGGATAAACATTGCCTTCTGGAGTTATACCCATAATGCGATCTTGCCCAGAACCATCTTCTGCATACCACAAATCACCCCAAGGAGTACAGCAGATATTATCAGGATATTCCATTTGTTGTGCATCATTTCCTTCATAGAAAAGCTCCAGCGTATTAGTGTGAGGCACATAACGATAAACTCGTCCAAGTTTCTTGTCACCAGCAGAGGTATCATCAAACCAGAATACACCTTCTTGGAAAAATGCTCCCTCAAGTCTTGAGAACTTAATACAGTTTTGAGCATCAGCTTCTTCACGACACCAATGAGGATCTACTTGCTTCCATACAATCTTAAATGTTTGTCCTGTCTTAAATGTACTTGCTGCTGGATCTGTTACTGCTTCAATTGCTGCAGCATAAAGCGTGCCGCCTTTTTGTAACGAACCTGTTGTTTGACTAACATCATTAGGGATAAAGCGGTACAAATAACTTGGACTTGCATCTTCAGTTAGATATACATAGCCTGTTGAAGGATCGATTGCACAAGCCTCGTGAGCGAAACGTCCCATCTCCTTGATTGGAGTTTTTGATAACTCGTTTTCCGGTTGTTGAGGATCTACTTCAAAAACATATCCATGACCCTCTGAACGGTTTTCTTCGCAAGTTAGCCAAGTACCCCAAGGTGTTGCTCCACCAGCACAATTTCGAATTGTACCTGAAGAGGTAACATATTCTTTAATTACTTCGCGATTTGCTCCTACTACTAGAGCTGTTGTACCACCTTTAGCATTCGCATCATAAGGGTTTTTTCCAAATGCTGGACCTCCTGATAATTCATGATTACGAACAAGAACCGTTGTATTGTTAGGCCCTTCAAATGCCGCCATTCCATCAAAAGCTCCAGGGATTAGACTTCCATCTGTCATCAGGTTGCCTTCTCTGGAAATAATCTTGTAATGGAAGCCTCTTGGAAGATCAAGGATTCCATTTGGATCTGGAACTAGAGGACCATAACCGCCAAAACCGCTAGTTGGATTATTTCCTTTACCAGCTGCTAGAGCAGTAGCTTGTCCACCTACAGATAAAAGACCTGTAGTACCTAAAGTCAGTGCAAGTGTACTCATTCCACCAACCTTTAAAAAATCTCTTCTGTTTAAACCGTTCTTTTCCTTTTCCATTGATTTGCCTCCTGAAATTAAATAGTTTACTAGTACTAGGTTGTTGTAAAAAGAATTAAAGTCAATCTATTGAATAGGATAAAAAATGAAGATTAATTGCAAATGAATACACTATTAAAATAGTGTTAATATTAAAAATAGTTATATAGATGGACTTATATAAAAATAAGAAGGAGGGATAGTTGTAAGAAATAGTCATGATTACTTACATCGAGTAATCAAATTGGAATCTGTAACCCAAATATCTAGGTAAAATGGGAGGGATGAAGAGTAGATTATATTCGTTTTTTGGAAAATCTTTATTAATTTCTTGTATAGTTTGTAATAATTATATTAAGTTATGGGCCGATTATTAGGACTGTATGTCATCTGCTGACAGAACATCTACAATTTGGAGGAAATCCTCTGAAAAAATACAATATAAATCTGTAACATTGTTGTGTTGTTTAGTGCTTCGGATTATAAAACCCTCGTATCCTTGAGTTAAAAGAGATTTGCGAAATTTCATATTTGCTTCTTCTTTATTTAAAAGGATTGCTTTATCCTTCCAGGTAAGATTTCTTTTATTTGCTCCTAAATAATCACAATATTTGTCACGTTCCTGCATAAATAAATCAAGTGAATCCACTGAATCCACTGAATCCGATTGGTAAACCTTGAGATTTGGCTCATTAATAAAAACCTTATATACAAAACCATGAACTTTTTTATCAATTTGAACTACTTTAGGTTCTCCGTCTTCCCAAAACTCCGTATCTGATTTTTCGAACACTGTTTCAGTTCCGATTGCATAGGGTTTTGCCGAATGCATATCAGAAGTGAACCAGTATCCAATTGTATTTAGATCATTTTTTATATGTTGAAGGGCAATCATATCTTTATTAAAATGATTAAATTCTCTTATAAACCCATAAAAAATGATCATAATTTTACTGTCCTCCATTGGATTGATAAATGTTAATTATGTTCTGTTACATCTAATTTCGTAAAATAATAAAGGTGACGTAAATAATATAAATAATGGCTAGAATTACACCTTCTATCTTTGATATCTTGTGTTGGGTTCTTGATAGGATTAGTAATAAAAATGTTACAAAGATCATAAGCCAAATATCCATGAATATTTTTGGATCAACAGCTAATGGATGGATAGTAGCTGAAGCGCCTAAGATAAAAAAGATATTGAATATATTACTCCCAACAATATTACCTAAAGCAATTTCAGTCTGTTTCTTTAAGGCTGCCGTAATAGAAGTTACCAACTCAGGCAATGATGTGCCTACAGCGACTATAGTTAAACCAACAAGTGTTTCACTCATTCCAAGTGAAAGAGCTATATCGATACTATTCTCAACTACAAGACTACCTCCAAACACGATGCCTGCCAGACCACCAATAGTGAATATAAGGTTTTTTATCCATGATACATTAATCGTGTCAGTGGGAACCTCTTCTTGCGTATTTCGATTATTCCTTGCCATCTCAAATACATAGTATAGAAATATTACAAAGAAAAGTAGTAGAAGGATACCTTCAGTTCTCGTTATCAAATTCACCTCTGAGAATTGAAGTTGTACATCACTAATTAGGATTAGTAACGAAATGGCTCCCAACAAAGCAAATGGGATTTCCTTTCGTATTGTATCGCTCTGAACAGCCAGTGGGAAAACGATGGCTGTGGCTCCTAAAATGAAGGTTGTATTAAAAATGTTGCTTCCAACGACATTTCCAATAGCTACATCACTGTTTCCTTCGAGAGCTGCAATAAAACTGACTGATGCTTCCGGTGCACTCGTACCAAAGGCTACAATTGTCAAGCCTATTAACATTGGTGAAACCCTCAAAGTTTGTGCTATTGTTGAAGCCCCTTCTACAAAGTAATCAGCTCCTTTAATTAAAAGAGCAAATCCTACTAACAACAAGAGATAAGTCATTTATAAACCCCTTTCTATACTTCTTTTGTAATTGTTTGACATTTACTTAAAAAGTATACGTCAAGCTTAAGAGAGTGAGTTGGTTTTGGTGTGATTTTCTTTCCATTGATAAACAAGTTGATATTAAGTACACTATAAAGAGCTTATTTATGAAAAGGTGATAATGTGAAGATCATTGTAAAGGGTCTAAGTGATGAACGCTTCTTAAGACCACTAGGTGCAATAACGAATTTATTTTTTGAAGATAGTGAAACAACATTTGATACGTCGATAAATGGTGATATAACAGTTGAGATTGGGTATTCAGTAGAAGATAAACTAATTAAGGCCTATGCAAAAATCGAAGATGGGGATAACGTTTTTGAGGAAGGCATTGAGAAAGAAGTCCTTTCATATTCAAATTTAAAAGAACTGTTCACACAGGAAAAAAGAGCTGTTTCACATGTGTTTGTTTCGGTTTTACAGAAACAAACAGGTGTTATTCAACAATGGGGATTTTTAACTGGTGTAAGACCCACTAAGTTGTTGCATAAAATGCTTCTTAATGGTGATTCAAAGGACACGGCACATGAAAAGCTTAGAGAACAATATTTAATCAGTTCAGAGAAAATTGAACTTATGCAAAGAATCGTTGATCGTCAGTTAACGATGATCCCTGACTTATACGAATTGAAGAATGAAGTAAGTATCTACATTGGAATTCCATTTTGCCCTACTAAGTGTGCCTATTGTACGTTTCCTGCTTATGCCATCAATGGTAAGCAAGGTTCTGTAGATTCATTTTTAGGTGGGTTGCATTATGAAATACGTGAAATTGGTAGTTGGCTAAAAGACAATGGAATCAACATCACGACTGTTTATTATGGTGGTGGAACACCGACTAGTATCTCTGCTGAGGAAATGGACATGCTTTATGAGGAAATGGTTCAATCATTTCCTAACGTGGAGAAAATAAGAGAAATTACTGTCGAGGCAGGAAGACCTGATACAATCACACCGGAAAAATTAGATGTATTGAATAAATGGAACATTGATCGAATTAGTATAAATCCTCAATCTTATATTCAAGAGACATTAAAAGCGATAGGTCGTCATCATACTGTGGAAGAAACGATTGAGAAATTTCATCTAGCAAGAAGTATGGGTATGAACAATATTAATATGGATTTAATTATCGGATTGCCAGGCGAAGGTGTGGAAGAGTTTGACTACACTCTATCAGAAACGAAAAAGTTAATGCCAGAGTCTTTAACAGTCCATACTCTATCTTTCAAACGGGCCTCTGAAATGACAAAAAATAAACAAAAATATAAAGTTGCTGATCGAGATGAAATCACGCAAATGATGAATCATGCGACATCCTGGACAGAAGAACATGGATATGTTCCATACTATTTATATCGTATGAAAAATATTTTGGGTAATCTTGAAAATGTAGGTTATTCATTGCCTGGTCAAGAAAGCATCTATAATATTATGATCATGGAAGAGCAACAATCTATTATTGGATTAGGCTGCGGTGCGGCAAGTAAATTTGTTGATCCTAGTAGTGGAAAGATTACGCAATTTGCAAATCCTAAAGAACCTAAGGCATATAATGAAAATTATATCCATTATACAAATGAGAAAATTAAAATCTTAAATGAACTATTTTCATCCAAGATTACACATTAACAAATTACTAACATAACTGTAATCCTAAAAACAAGTAGGAAACGTTAGCGTATCCTACTTGTTTTTATAAATGTTAATGATTTATTATTTTGTTAAGGAAATTTCAAAAGATATGTTTCATTTATGTGGAAAAATCGGTAAAATGTAATCATTGGAAGAAGCCTTTCAAAGAATTAATAGGATTATATCTCTTTTGATAGTAAACGCTTACTCAAGAGTCATTAAGTTTAATTTTATAAAAAGCAGAAAGAAGGTTGATTAACAAATGAATGTATCACAAAGAAACTATGGAGAATTGAACGGAGAAACAGTGTTTGAATACACTTTAAAGAATAACAATGGTATGGAGCTGTCTTGTATTAACTTTGGATGTGTAATAACTAATATTAAGACACCAGACCGTGATGGGAATATTGAAAACGTTGTATTAGGGTTTGATACTTTTGAAGAATATAAGAAAAACCCTACTTTTTTCGGTGCTGTGTGTGGCCGAGTTGCAGGGCGTATAAGCGGTGCTGAATTTGAATTAGAAGCTACAACCTACACATTAGCGAAGAACGATGGAAATAATCATTTACATGGTGGAGAACAAGGTTATAGCCATGTTCTTTGGAATTCTGCTGTATTTGAAAGTGCAGATGAAGCAGGTGTTGAATTTTATTATACAAGTCCTGATCAAGAAGAGGGCTATCCTGGAACATTAAGTCTAAAAGTCGTTTATACACTGAATAACCAAAATGAACTTCTTATTTCTTATCAAGGTACTACTGATAAAACAACCCTGGTTAATCTTACTAATCACACTTATTTTAATTTAAGTGGAGATAGTAAACGTAGTATTGCTGAGCATGTATTAACGATGAAAAGTGATCAGTTTATTGAACTAAATGACGAATTAATGCCAACAGGTGAATTAATTGATGTAAAGGATACAACATTTGATTTCCGTCAAGGTAGACAAATTAAGGATGGAATTGAAGCAACATATGCGCAAAATATACTTGCAGGTAATGGGTATGATCATCCATTCTTATTATCCCAAAATCATGATCAAGAAATTGTCTTAGTAGATGAAACGAGCGGAAGAAAACTTACCATTGAAACGGATGAGCCTTGTGTAGTTTTATATACTGGAAATCAGCTAGAAGGCAATTTCCATCTCCCAGGAGTAGCGTCTACAAAACATTATGGTCTATGCCTTGAAACTCAAGGACCGCCTGATTCAATTCATCAACCACATTTTTCTTCTTGTGTAGTAGAAAAAGGGAAAGAATATCGCACTCAGACAAAGTTTATTTTTTCTACATAAACTAAATTGAATGAACGAACCGACCAAATCCCAAGATTTGGTCTTTATTTATTCCAGTTTCCTATTATAGGTGCTTAGTTTAAGTTAATTTGAAATATATGAATCTTTTATAACATCCAACACGTAGTGTCTATTGGAATAAATGGGAGGTAAAAAATATGACATTGAGAATAAAGAATGTGACCAAGAAGTTTGGCTCTTTTATTGCAGTTGATCACTTATCAATTGAAATACCAGAAAAAGAGATGTTTGGATTTTTAGGGGCAAATGGAGCTGGGAAAACCACAACGTTTAGGATGATTCTTGGTCTGCTTCATCCATCAGGTGGAGAGATTACTTGGCAAGAGAAGCCAATTAACTATGAAACAAGTCATCTAGTTGGTTATCTACCAGAAGAGCGTGGACTCTATCCAAAACTTAAGGTAGTAGATCAACTTGTTTATTTAGCAAGATTAAGAGGGATGGATAAAAAATCCATTATTAAGGAGATGCATTACTGGTTAGAACGATTTAATGTACCGGAATACGCAAATAAGAAGGTAGAAGAACTTTCTAAGGGAAATCAACAGAAAATCCAATTTATCGCGTCAGTCATTCACAAACCAAAGCTTCTAATATTAGATGAGCCATTTAGTGGACTTGATCCTGTTAATGTTGAATTATTAAAGGATGCCGTTCTTCAACTGAAGAATAATGGAACCTCAATTGTGTTTTCGAGCCACAGAATGGAGCATGTTGAAGAGTTATGTGACCAGCTATGCATCATGCATCACGGGAAACCAATTGTTCACGGATCACTTAAAGAAATTAAGCGCTCATTTGGACGGAAGAATGTTATCATACATGCTGACTTTGATTTATCAGAGATTAAAGACATTCAAGGTGTAACAAAGGTGAAGGAAACAGCAGAAGGGTTAATTCTTCAAATTGAAAATGAAGAGATTGCTCAGGATCTGTTCAAAGCAATCTCAAATAAAGGATTTGTGCGCAAATTTGTTCTAGAAGAACCATCATTAAATGATATCTTCATCGAAAAGGTGGGTGCATCATATGAATAAGTTCTGGATTATTCTATGGCATACTTATTGGGCAAAATTAAGAACGAAATCGTTTATCATTACAACCATTATTACTTCATTGATTGTTGTAGGACTAACAAACATTGAAAATATAATTAATACATTTGATCAAAATGATCAAAAAGAAAAGATAGCCGTTTTGGATGAAACCGGTGAATTATATCCAGCCTTTGAACAGCAATTGTCCATGATTAATACACAATTACTTCTTGAGGAAGTTAAAATGGAAGAACAAGAGTTAGAGGACAAGGTTATTAATGGAGATTACACGGGTTACTTGAAAATTAGTTTAGATCAAGAGCAATTGCCTCAGGGGATATATAAGGCTATGACTGTGACTGATACTCAAGTTTCATCACAGCTTCAACAAGGTCTGCAATCGTTGAAGGTTGCAATTGCCACTGAGAGCTTAGGCATTACTTCAGAGCAATTAGATACATTGTTCTCACCTGTTAAGATGGAACAGGTTGCTTTAGAGCAGAATGCCAAAACAGAGGAAGAATTAAATCAGGCAAGAGGACTTGTCTACATTCTTTTATTTATCATTTATATGGCTGTAATCATGTATGCTAGTATGATTGCAATGGAAGTGGCGACAGAAAAGTCCTCACGGGTTATGGAAATTTTAATTTCTAGTGTGTCTCCGGTGAAACAAATGTTTGGAAAGATTCTTGGTATTGGCTTACTGAGCATTACCCAATTCGCAGTTATTCTATTAGTTGGATATACGTCCCTTAAACAGAATTTAAATAGTCTAGAAGGTGGGATGTTTGAATTCTTTGGATTTGGACAATTACCTGTAGCAACCTTTGTGTATGCGATTATCTTCTTTCTCTTAGGCTACTTTCTATTTGCGACTCTTGCCGCATTTCTTGGTTCACTAGTAAGTAGAATTGAAGATGTACAGCAAATGATTACACCAATGACTCTCTTAATTGTAGGAGCATTTATGATTGCCATGTTTGGGTTGAGTAATCCAGATTCTACATTTGTGACGGTTACATCGTTTATACCATTCTTCACTCCTATGATCATGTTTTTACGAGTAGGAATGTTAAATATTCCTTTCTGGGAAATTGGATTGGGTATTGGGTTGCTTGTTTTAACGATTACAGCATTAGCCATTTTCGGTGCAAGTGTCTATCGTGGTGGGGTATTGATGTATGGAAAAAGCTCATCCTTCAAGGATATAATAAAAGCCATTCAATTATCTAAATCAAAATAGCTTGGAAAATATCTTTATTGATTATTCAATATTAAAGCTCAGAGTAAATATAAACTCTGAGCTTTTTGTGATATATGGTTGTAGAACGTGCATTCGTGTTTTTGAAATGATAAAATAAGAAATATTAAGATCGTGTTAATTAAAAGGGAGAGTATTATGAAATCAGTTAGGTTTTTACATATTGCAGATTTGCATTTAGATAGTCCATTTATCGGATTAAAAAAGCTACCAGAGCAAATATATAAAAGAATTAGAGAAAGTACTTTTCAGTCGTTTACAAGACTAATCTCTCTTGCTATTAGAGAAAAAGTAGACTTTATGATCATTGCAGGTGATATTTTTGACCAAGAGAATCGAAGTATTCGCGCTCAAGCCCGTTTTCGAAAAGAACTTCAAAGGCTAAGTACCCATAGCATTCAAGTATATATTGTTCATGGTAACCATGATCACGTAGGTGCAGAATGGTATGAAATTGAGTGGC
Organism: Litchfieldia salsa; assembly: GCF_900104555.1. Taxonomy (GTDB): domain Bacteria; phylum Bacillota; class Bacilli; order Bacillales; family Bacillaceae_L; genus Litchfieldia; species Litchfieldia salsa. The sequence continues at coordinate 217,988 of NZ_FNJU01000005.1, read as the reverse complement.
CTGACCATGTCCATGTTTTCAAAAGTGATGAAGTGGAGGTAAAGACCTTTACAAAAGATTTAAATAGTAGGGTTCATATCTACGGATTTAGTTACCCACAAAGAGCAGTAACTGAAAATATGACTAAATACTATACCAAGAAAGAAGATGCAGATTTTCATATTGGTATTTTACATGGGAGCGTTGAAGGAGCTAAAGAGCATAATCAATATGCACCTTTTAAGGTAGAACAATTGCTTCAGAAGAAATTTGATTATTGGGCACTAGGACATATACATAAGAGTCAAGTTCTTTCTAATCAACCACTCATCATGTATCCTGGCAATATACAGGGAAGGCATAGGAAGGAAAGTGGTGATAAGGGAGGGTATATCGTTCACCTAACCGCAGAAGATGCGATACCCACTTTCCACAAAACTGCTGATATCATTTGGGAACATGTGAGTATCTCAATTAATAACATGTCGAAAATATCGGAATTAATTGATCATCTTTTTCAAGTAATAAATGGTTATCGAAAAGGTATGGAAGCTGTATTCCTTTCTATTGAGTTGACCGGAAATGGTGAATTGCATCCTATCTTAATGGATTCGCTTGTTCTTGAAGACGTACTTCACATGATCCAGGAAGGTGAAGAAGAGCTAGAAAACTTTGTATATGTTATTTCTCTTAAAGTTTATAGTCAAATTAAAATAGATCGGGAGAGCATTAAAAGTGAAGCATCCTTCCTAGGTGATTTAGTAAATATCATTGATTCGTATGATTATACAAAAGACGCTATAAATCCTTTATATGGACATCCAATAGCCCGCAGGTTTTTGGATGAATTAACTAAAGCAGAAGAGGAAGAAATCCTTAAACAGGCAGAAGAGTTGCTGTTAAATTCAATTTATAACCAACGGTCGATTGGAGGACATTCATGAAGATTATTGGCTTACATATTTACGGCTATGGTAAATTCGAAAATGTAAAATTTAATAATCTATCAGCTAATATCCAGGTATTCTATGGAAAAAATGAAGCTGGGAAATCTACGCTGATGTCATTTATTTTAAGCATTTTATTTGGTTTTCCGACAAAACAACAAAATGAACAACGTTATGAGCCAAAGACCACTCAAAGCTATGGTGGAAAGCTAATTGTAGGTACAGAGAAGTTTGGACTAGTAACGATAGAAAGGCTTCCTGGCAAAGCTGTTGGTGATGTAAGGGTACAATTGCAAGATGGCTCAATACATGGAGAGGAATTACTACATGAATTACTTAGTAATTTAGATCGGAGTTATTATCAAAGCATCTTTTCGTTTAATGTGCATGGACTACAAAATATACATCGTCTTAGTTCAGATGATTTAGGTAGATTTCTATTCTCTTCAGGTGCGATAGGTACGGATGCATTATTATTGATCAATCAAAAGCTTGAAAAAAACCTTGAATCCCTTTTTAAGCCAAATGGCAAGAAACCGTTCTTGAATTTAGAACTTCAACAATTAAAGGACATGAATCAAAAAGTAAAAAAGCTGAAAGAAAAAAATGAGACTTATTATTTATTAATGGAGGATAAAGAAGCATTACAGAATGAGTTACTGCAAATTGAGCAGCTTTTGATTGACTACCAACAAAAACTTAAAACATATGAATTCATTCAATCAATAAAGCCTTTATTAAAAGAGAAAAACAATTTAAATGAAAGTCTTCAAGAACTCCCATCCTATGAGCCTTTCCCTATTGATGGTTTAAAGAGATTAGATGGATTACTTTCACAGCTTCAACCATATAACACTCAATTGGTCGGCCTCAATGAAAGAAAATCGAAGTGGGAGAAGAGAATCAAAGAACTATTACTGGATGAAGATATTTTAAAGTATGATCAAGAAATACAGTCACTGAATCGCTTAAGAAATATCTATGAGGAAAATAAGCTTAAACTGCAGCAATTAAACAATGTCCGTAAAAATAGAATAGAAGAGATAGAGCAACAAAAAGAACTAATACATACCGAAGCAGCTGAAGAAGAGATCATGAAATTTGATACAAGTTTAGTGGCAAAAGAACATATTAAACAAACATCTTCAACACTCGAAGGATTACGACAGAGAAAAAGGATATTAGATCAAAGTTTTAATGATGCAAAAGATGCACTTGAAGATTGTGATCTTAAAATAAAAGGGTATGAGGATGAGCTACTTCCTGAGGGAGAGCAAAGACAATTAGAAAGAGAATATGATCGTTTTAAGTCTCGAGGACATCGTAACAATGTTAAGGAAAGCTTACTTAAATCTATTGATCAAAATGATCGAAAGAGAGTAAACATAGAAACTAGTAAAAACAGACAAATGAAGAAAGGATTTGGAATCTTTTTAGTTATAGCACTTGTTTTACTAGGATTTTCTATCTATTTATTTACTGCCGGTACATGGACTTCTGGTCTGTTTCCACTCTTATTTGCGTTTGTGACACCTATCATTTATTTTAGTTTATTGAAACAATCAACGAGCAGCATGTTATCTGAACTTCAAGCGGATAAAATGGAATTGATAAAGCAGCTAAAAGAACTCACACCAGATGTGGAGTCGTTTAATGATGCTGACTATAACGAAGTACAAGTAAGGTTATCAAAGAATTCACAAGTACAGCAACTTTTAGAGGTGGAAAGAGCGAATTTTGGTCAACTAGAACGTTCATATGATCGTATTGTTAATCAGTATGAAATATGGGAACAGGAATATTTTAAGGTTAAAAAGAAATTAGTAGAACAATGTGAAAAATATAAAATACCTGAGACTAGTGAGCAGCTCATTGATATTTATAACGTGATTGTAAGATTAAAACAATGTATAAGAGAAAAGAATGAGTGTATAGAGCAGATAAACTTAATAAAGTCACAAATAGAAGAGTTTGATAGCATGATCAAATTTATTGGTGAGGCATGTAAGGTTGAAGTCGATCAGTCAGACTCACTCATTGTTTTAGAAAGGATTAACCAAGCAATCAAACAACAAACATCTGTTTTAGAAGAATTAACCCATACTACTAAAAAGGTTGAAGAGATAGATGAAGATGTTGCCCAGTTGCAATCTGAAGTTAATTTTGTTTTGAAAGATGTAGAAACATTGTTAGCACAAGCAAATGTGCAAACAGAAGAGGAGTTTAGAAGAAAAGCTAAAGTAGCTGAGAGAGCTAGTAGAATTAAAGAACGCCTATTATTAGTAGATGCTCAACTATCAAGCTATCCTTTAGTTGAAGAGGAGTGGCTAGATGCTTTGAATGATGAAAGGAAGATTGAAAAAGTTGAAATAGAACTAAGACATAATAAAGAGAAACTAAAAGAAATACAGCATCAGCTTTCTGAAACGAAGATAAGAATTGAAGAGCTTGAAGAGGGTGGGGTGTATGCTGAAGTTTTCCATGATTATCGATTTGCACAATCTAGTTTTCAAGAGCACGCTAAAGAATGGGCAATCATGTCTGTAGCCAAAGATCTACTTGAGAAAACGATCCAACAATATCGAGATGTGCGGTTACCACAGTTATTAAAGACTGCTGAAAGATATTTGACTATACTTACAAATGGAACATATGTAAGGGTGTATCCTAAAGAGGGGAAAGCGGGCTTTATAATTGAAAGAAAGGATGGTATAAGGTTCACCCCTGATGAGTTAAGTCAAGCAACAGCAGAACAAATATATGTAGCGATTCGCTTTGCATTAGCAAAAACCATTAGTGTAAATGAAAAGGTTCCTTTTTTAATTGACGACAGTTTTGTCAATTTTGATGGAAAAAGACTGGAAAATGTTGTCGTGCTATTAAAAGAAATTTCGAATAACCAGCAAGTTATGTTCTTCACATGTCATGAACATGTTGTAAGTTTATTTAATCCACAAGAATGTATCAGCTTAAGCGAGTTAAGGGCTTAAGATAGATAAAGAAGTTGGATCTATTATAAGGAAAAAGTAGTTATAAGAGAGAGATTCAGGTCATATAGTAGTAAAAACGAATGGGACAAGGAGGTAGTTGTTCATGTTATTTACAACTCCATGGTGGATTTATTTAGCTCTTGTAGGAATTGTTTTTAGTGCTTATATGATCGTCAGAACTTCAAAAGAAGAGAAGCAGGTTGAAGATTCTTTTATTGAACGTGAAGGACAAGTCTATATTGACAGAATAAATAATGAAAAGGAACTTAGAAAATCTGAAATTAAAAAAGTAGAAACAATGTAACACAGATTACACAAACATAAAGGCTGTCCCATAAGTGCTTAGCACATTGAATGGGACAGCCTTTTTATAACGTACAGTTAGTATCGTTTAGTATATAGAATTTATTTGGTATCTGTTGCAGTATCAGTTGCAGTATCAAAGATACCTTCTAAATCCTTATCTTTTATTTCAATTTCTACATCAGTTATTGCTTCATCAAGTGCTGTTTGTAGTAATGCTGTATTTTGTTGAAGAATCGTACCGATGATTGTATCTTTTTCTTCGTCACTTAATTTGTCAAAGTCTTCTTTTGTTTCAGTAACTTTAATAATATGATATCCAAATTGTGATTTAACAGGTTCACTTACTTCACCTTTACCTAAAGTAAATGCTGCTTCTTCAAATTCTGGTACCATTTGTCCTTTTGGGAACCATCCTAATTCTCCACCTTGAGCAGCAGATCCATCTGAAGAGTATTCAGCTGCAAGCTCTTCAAACGTTTTTCCTTCTTCTAACTTAGCTAGTACTTCTTTTGCAGTAGCTTCGTCTTCAACTAAAATATGACTAGCTTTTACAATTTCGGTAATTGATGCTTTAGCAGCTTTTTGCTTTAGTAAATCAGTACGAATTAATTCTCGGATTGCTTCTTCTCCACGTTGTTCAACAATTGCATCAAATTGTGGACCATAGCTTGTTTTAATTGTTTCATATTGCTTGTCTAACTCTTCTTTTGTCACTTCGTACTTTTCATCTAATGCTTTAACATAGATCATATCTTTCAAGATTTCACTACCGACCTGTGTTTTCATGGAAGTATAGAACTCTTCCTTTGTAATATTACCAGCACTCGTTTCAGCAATTACATCAGAATTATCAGCTGAATTATTACAAGCACTTAGTGCGAGTAGGCTAGCTGTAGTTGTTAGCGCAATCACGAATTTCTTCATTTAGATACATCTCCTACTATGTAAGTTTATTGGAAAAAGCCACATGAAATACTATATCATATTTTCCCTTTAGATTGAAAGCTAATGATTTATTTATTTAGCTGTTTTTGGAAACTTTGTTTGCTATTTAACTTAGGAAACAGACTAAAAGATCCGAACAAGCCTAAATTGAAGGGTAAGGGCGCATGCCCATGACATTTTCATGGTAAGTGCATAGGATAAAGTAACAACTCAAAGAGGAGGTGTTATTATGAGTCACACTGGTTTTAATGGTGGATTCGCGTTAATCGTTGTGTTGTTTATTTTATTGATTATTGTAGGTGCTTCTTTGGCCTAATATAAAGCATAATGACAAATAAAGACCATAAGAATATAAAAATAAAGGGGAGTTGTATTTTATGTCAACATTTACACATGGAAGCGGGTTTGCATTAGTTGTAGTATTGTTTATTTTACTAATTATCATTGGTGCTTCTTGGGCATAGTAATTTAATATAGAAAAATGAGTAAACAAAAAGTGGCGATAATTTATCGCCACTTTTTTTTGAAAGGTAATAAAGTATGCCAAATTTCTTACTTAGTTTTAGTGTCTAGCTCCAGGCGCCATCAGCTCTGGGTCATAAGACAAGCCGTCAAGAAGGTTAAAAAGCAACCGTCAAGCTGGCTTGTCTTATGCCTGTCGCCGATAAACGGGCGCCTTGCGCTTTTCTTATTACGCAAATAGGATCTCTACATAGGAAGATATGAGCAGTATTGTAATTAAGATGTTAATCGTTCGAAAAACTTTATGTTGGCGATCTTCGGGAATCTCTTTTTGTATGCAGAGTTTATTAGTCATATCATTAATTTTAAATAGAATAAAAACAGCAAATGGAATATATAAAACCATCATCATGAGACCCCTCCTAAACTTACATAATATATATTAACATTAACAAAGATTTAATGAAAAGTGTATAAAAATTTGTAAAAAGTTATATTAGGCTATATAACTAGTTGTTTATTAAAACATCATAACCATTATCGATTTCTTCAACAATACAGGCTCGAGGAGCTTTGAATAATTGTTTTAGAAGGATAAAATCAGACACGCAAATTCCAAGGTGAACAGCTATGATAATGGTGAAATAATGAATGTATTGTGGAAAAAGTGCACATCCATAGAGCATGAATCCCGTCACACTTACAAATGGTGTAATTAATACAAGCATAATCAAAGGCTTAGATAGTAAACACTTAGGACGTACAGAGATAACGGGTAACATAAAAATAGTACGTTCTATAGTAATTTTGACTTGTTTTCTAAGTATAATCAATGGGAATGAATGTAATAACTTATGAATAGGGAAAATGACTAACAAAGTCAGTACAAATAGTACAAGGCCATCTTCGGTTAATGGAATATTGGAGTAAACTAAATTTAAGGGCAGATAAAGTAAAATAAACGTCATTAGCATTGTAAGAAACGAAACAATTACTATGCGGTGAAACCCATATTCTCTCGAGAGATTAATGGTTTTCCAGCAAGTCATAAAATCACCTTCCGAGAAAGAGAATAGTTAATCAAACTCATTTACCTACTTTACGATTTTTTGTGTTAAAAATCAATAGTAATTAGGTAACATTATCTAAGTGTCGAATTCTCTTTTTTTTGATGAAAAAAGTCAACATTCTAAGTCAGCCTATATAATTCAACCTTTGATAATGTTGCGACTATAAAACAGGTGGGTTAAAATATTTTATATGCAGAAGAAACGAAAATAGAAGGAGAAAAAACTGAAATGGAATCCTTAGAAGCAAGAGTTAACCGACTGGAATATTATCAAAAACTTTTACTCCAACTTTTAGATAAAGAAAAAGTCAACTTTTATAAATTGATAGTTGAATCTAATTTACAAGAGAATGAGGTAAATGACCTGTTAAACCTATGTGAATTGATGAGCATAGAGTATAAAAAGCAAAAAGCGGAAGGTCTGGTGATCTTCTCTCCGCTTCTTACACAATTTGCTGGGTTACTTAATCCTAAACTGAATATAAAAAATACAATCGAAGCTCTATTAAAACAAGGTTTGTTTGTTCCGGTAATGACAGAGTTTTATGATTTATTGAAAGAGAATGATTGATTACTTAGTTACCACTTTGCTTACTTCTTGGTCATTCACTCTTTTATAAAGTCTACCATCGATTTCAATAAATTCTTCTTCAATATTATTAAAAGACCTTTCAAATATATCCATGAAGTCATCACCATAAATGTTACGTATAATGCACATCATCTCAATGATATCAGGAAATTTCCCATATAAATTGTGAAGAGGGAGTGCGCCATTAAAAATTGCATTCTTACTAGGATCATAGTTTTCCATTAATTCTAACAAGATGGCTTCTCCTTGTGGAGTCAATTCGATGTAAGTATTTCTTTTATCATTTTCTTTTTTCGAAAACTGTAAAAGATTTCTTTCTTCTAATTTTTTTGAAAAATTAAATGCTGTTGAAACATGCATTACTCCAAATTTGGCAATCTCGGAGATGGAAGCACCCTGCAGGTGATAAGCAATCCATAAAATATGATGCTCATTGATATTCAAGTCAAAAGGCTTAATCCATTGCTGCCAATCCTTTTCAATTGATTTCCAAAGTGCTTTGCTTAGTTGTGCCATACGTTGGCTGAAAAGCATGGCTTCTTTAATAGAGTAGTATTTTTCATCCTGTTTCATCATTACACCTTCTTATATCATTCTATTATTACTATTATGCCAATAAAGTAAAAATTAATAAAGACTAAATTTACTAAATTTTTAAATAAAAATATAAACACGCCTAAAAATGAATAAAAACTACTTCTGTTTGACCGCTTTTTCTAGGCTTTTTAAAGAATCTTCAATTTCTGAAAGTTCTTTTTGTATGCGATCTCTAGAATTTTTAGTACTTTCTTCCCATTTTAGTATCGATGTTTTTATTTCGTCAGCCAGTAGTCCTAATTCCTGAGTGGAGTATTTAGTTGCCTTCTTTAAATCATTTACTAAATTTAATCCATTAGCTTTAATTGAAGAGTAATGATTTCCTATAATAATATTATTCCTTTTTATTTTTTTTCTTAATTCTTTACCTGACATTGATGTTGTAAGAAGCGTAGAAACACTCCCAACTGTACCTCCAATAAGAACTCCAAGTAGTAATGCTTTTCGATTTGCCATCCTAATCACTCCTTTCGTTATTTTGAAGGAATCATATAAGCTTCTAATTGTATGAATCCAGAATTCGCCAATTGTTTATAAATTCCTCTTTTTACAATAACTTTTCCTTCGGACAGTGATCTTAAACGTGATTGCTATCAATATTCATACGTATTCTCATAGGAGCGAGCTTTTACGCATAAATATATATAAAGGGGTGAGAGATTTGGTTGGTGTGATATTTGGTTTTTTTGTTATAAGTTTATTATTGTTTTTGGGAGCATTTAATTATTTGTTGCTTTCGAAAAGGGCTGGTGCTTATCCGCCCAAAAGAATACTCATCCAAAAGGCAATGGGGTTTGCTGCAATTGGAGCAGGTGTATTGGTCGTAGCCATTGTTTTATATATATTTTCACATTGAAAAAGGGCTATCCCACATCAGAGTGCCAAGCACCAATGGGATAGCCCCTTAAAATAAGAGTGTTAAGCTTGAATAGGAAGGTTCGCTCGCTTAATTAATTGTTGTGCAATTGGATAAATAATTAACATTGCAATGGCACTTAATGCTGTCGTCGGTAGAACGACACCGATAAATAAACCAACGAATGTTGCAGAACCAGGTAAACCAGCAATTAATAAAGCTGATGATAAAAAGATAACACCAGAAATCATCGTCCCGATAGTAGCAATCACAATTGCTCCCATAGTTGACTTAGCAAACTTACCTACTAACAAAAATAATCCATAAAACACAAAGGCAGTAATCAGCTTATCAATAATATTTGGAAGTTGACCTCCAGGAAATTGTGTAGTTAATGCAGAAATTAATCCAGCAACAATTGATAGTAATAGAACATTTTTCTTATTAGGGAACAACATAATCCCTAAAAACATCATTGTTAACATCAAATCTGGCTTCATTCCACCAAAAACTCCTGGAATTACAGAGTGTAAAACTGCACCCATCCCAATTAATAATGATAATAACACTAGCACTTTTGTATTCATTTCTCATCTCTCCTCATCTTGTCTATGCTTTTTCCTCCCATAGTGTCCTATGACCTATAGCGAGAAAATTACAATTTAAGTATAACAAACTGTGTATAAAATGAATAGCGAAATTTTCTGTTAATATTTTGTTTTAAAATCGTTCATAAATGCAACAAGTGCTTCACAAGATTCAATCGGTACGGCATTATAAATTGAAGCTCTGCATCCACCTATTGAACGATGACCAGCAAGACCAACGAATCCCAGTTCTTTAGCTTGTGCAAGGAAATCCTTCGTTAATTCCTCAGAAGGAAGTGTAAAAGTAACGTTCATATTTGAGCGACTTCCAACTTGTGCGTGTGGAGTATAAAATCCGTTTGATTCATCTAAGCAGTTGTAAATGAGACTAGCTTTTTCATGATTAATTTTTTCAATCGCAGATACACCACCCTGAGCTCTAACCCAATCTAGTACAAGTGATAAAATATAGATTGAGAATGTAGGCGGTGTATTGTAAAGAGAATTATTTTTTACATGTGTTTGATAGTTTAAAAGAGTTGGGATACTACTTGGAATATCTTTGAGCAAATCCTTTTTAACAATCACAACAGTCACACCTGAAGGACCTAGGTTTTTTTGGGCACCAGCATAAATCATGCTGAATTTACTAATATCGATTTCTTTACTTAAAATATCACTAGACATATCTGCAATTAAAGGGATATCTCCTAGATCAGGATATTCAGCCCATTGTGTTCCATAAATTGTGTTGTTTGATGTGATATGAACATATGCTGCATCATCTGTTGGAATCAGTTCATTGATATTTGGAATATAATTATATTTTGACTCCTTACTTGAAGAGATAATCGCGGTTTTTCCAAGCTTTTCTGCTTCTGCTAGAGCTTTTTCAGACCATGATCCAGTCAAACTGTAATTACCTACTTTTTCTGAAGAAAGAAAATTCATAGGGATCATTGCAAATTGTAAACTTGCACCACCTTGAAGAAACAGAACCTCATAATCATTTGGAATATGATATAACTCTTTTAAATCTGCAATTGCTTTTTCGTGAACTTGATCATATTCCTTGCTTCGGTGACTTAATTCCATTAATGCCATTCCAGAGTCTTTGAAATTAATAAATTCCTCTTGAGCTCTTTTTAACACATCAAATGGAAGCGCAGCTGGACCTGCATTAAAATTGTGAACACGCTTCATTTTACTACCTCCTGTATTACGCTAATTTGGTGAAGTGAAAAATTAAAACATAGTTTTAAATAACAAAGTTTGATTTATTTTAACATGAAATATTAAAGAAAAAAGAGTGAATTTAGTAAAGTTTTCGAATTATTTAATAAAGTGATATAAAAAAGAGGCTGATCCTTTGATAATCAAGCTCTTCAGGGATAGCCTCTCGGTTTGAAATTCAGTTAATTATAAATTAGAGGAGATTGATTCTGCAATCTTTTGCAGTTCCTGTGATGTATATTGATCAGCGTGTGTCTTCCATACAGCACCAAAACCATCACCTTTTCCATACCTTGGAATGATGTGAACATGGTAATGAAATACAGACTGCCCAGCATCCTCACCATTATTGTTAAGTAGATTTAGCCCAATAGGTTCAAATTCCTTCTTGATTGCTTCTGCAATTTTAGGCACTACTGAAAAAATCTGGCTTGATAAATCTGGTGAAAGTTCAAAGATATCTTTCTTATGTACTTTTGGTATTACGAGAGTATGTCCTTTTGTAACTTGACTAATATCTAGAAAAGCTAAGACATTTTCATCTTCATATACTTTTGAACAAGGGATTTCTCCGTCAATAATTTTACAAAAAATACAATCACTCATATTAGTATCCTCCATTAACCGAATTTTTTATTTCATTTTATCATATTAGATCATCGCAAAAAAACATAAGTAAAAAAGAACAGGGTGCAATCGCTAGGATGCACCCTGTTCAATGAAGATGGGTAAAGGTTACTGGATAAATTCAAAAGAATAATCTTTGATAAACACCTCATCTTTAATGTGAATTAAAAATGGAAGTACTTACTTTGTGAGTTTGAACAATTGTCCAATCGGACCATCTCCTCTTAAAGGAATCATAAGTTTCACAACTTATATAGCTAGAAAATAGTCTTTAACAAACACCTCATTCACAAAATGATGGAGATATTAAATATCTATTCGGGTTCCAAATAAATTATGGCCCGTAGACACCTCATTTCGTTAATTGGTTATTGCTTAAAATATTTTCTTAATAGTCACTCACATTTAAATTATTCAATACCATCATCCCCCATACCATTCTTTTACCCTTGTCTAATAAGGAAATTGTCTTTAGCAGACACCTCATTTTCAACTTTTGTAAAGAAGGTATTGATTAAGCCTTTCCCTCTTCAAAGTTTAGAATACCCATATCTACGTAAGATATTCAGGATTTTCGACAATAGTTTAACTATGTAATTTTTCTATTATTTGTTATCATTAAGAGAGGTGAGAAGGGAAATCGTTCCCAGTAAAAAATGATGTCAAATGATTAGGAAGGATAATAATGTCATGAGACTATTAGAAATTGAAAAAATAACCGGAGGATATACACGAAATCCTGTGCTAAAGGATGTATCCTTTCATGTTAATAAGAATGAAATAGTAGGTTTAATTGGGTTAAATGGAGCCGGAAAAAGTACAACCATCAAACATATTATTGGCTTGATGGAACCGAAAAAAGGAACAATAAAAATTAATGGCAAAAGCATACAAGAAGATCTAGAATTGTATCGTTCTCAGTTTAGTTTCATTCCTGAAACGCCGATTTTATATGATGAATTGACACTCCATGAGCATTTGGAGCTTACAGCTATGGCTTATGGACTAAGTAAAGTTGAGTTTGAAAAGAGATTACCTCCCTTGCTGAAAGAATTTCGAATGGAAAAGAAACTGAAATTTTTCCCAGCACATTTTTCAAAAGGGATGAAACAGAAAGTTATGATTATGTGTGCTTTTTTAGTTGAACCATCACTTTATATAATTGATGAACCTTTTGTTGGGTTAGATCCTTTAGGCATTCAATCACTTTTAGAGTTAATGAATCGTATGAAACAAAACGGAGCAGGCATTCTAATGTCTACCCATATACTTGCTACAGCTGAACGTTATTGTGACTCGTTTATTATCTTACATAATGGTCAGGTGAAGGCAAAAGGTACATTAGAGGATTTAAGGGCCCAATTTAGCATGTCTAAAGCCACATTAGATGACTTATACTTAGAATTAACAAAGGAAGATAGCAATGATTAATACGAAGGAGCTTTGGAAAAAAAGGTACAGTCAATATACAACTGAAATTAGAAGATACTTGCGTTATATGCTAAATGATCACCTTCTAATTGCCCTGATCTTTTTTACTGGTGGGGCAGCATATTACTATAACCGCTGGTTGGAAGATCTTCCACAAAATGTTCCGTATTCTTTTATCATTGCAATCGTATTAGCATTTTTTTTAACGCGTGGATCTGTACAAACACTATTAAAAGAACCAGACTTAGTCTTTTTGTTACCCGTTGAAAAGAGATTAGATGACTACTTTCAAAAATCCTTTGTGTGGAGTGCAATTTTTCAAGGATACATATTGTTACTATTATTTGCGGTTATTGCTCCTTTGTATTTAAGTGCAACAAATCAAAGCTTTGCACATTTAAGTATGATCTTTGTGATCGTCCTCATGAGTAAGTTGTGGAATTTACTTATGACGTGGAATCTTCAGTATTCACATGATGTATTGTCGAAGGTTACAGACAGGATCATTCGTTTCTTTGTGAATTTAGCATTATGTTATTTTCTGTTTACTACAGCATCAATCTTCTATACGATTGCTATGATCGTGATAATGTTATTTCTGCTGACATACTTTTATAAAGATAGAAAACAAAAAGGGCTTAAATGGGATGTATTAATTGAACTCGAGTCCAAACGAATGCTTACCTTTTACCGCCTAGCTAATTTATTTACAGATGTACCGAAATTAAAGGAACGAGTTAAAAAGCGTAAATGGTTGAATTGGTTAATTGCACTTTCTCCGTATTCACAGGAAAAGACGTTTAACTATTTATATCTCCGTACTTTCATTCGCTCAAGTGACTATTTTGGAATGTATATTCGCTTAACCATCATTGGAGGGATTGCATTATATTTTCTCCCAATGGACTATGGGAAGATATTTATTGGGTTATTGTTCCTATACTTAACAGGATATCAACTTATTACGCTTTGGAGACATCATCACCTTAAGGTATGGTTGGATTTATATCCCATTACAATTATTAAGCGAACCAAGTCATTCCTTCAGCTTTTAAGCACGATTTTGTTTATACAAGTACTATTATTTTGTCTATTTATTTTGTTCTCCGGACAATTTATATTTGCTCTTTACTTGTTAATTTTTGGGACGATTTTTACCTATTTATTTGTTCACTTTTATGTGAAAGCAAGGCTAAAGAAGATTGGTTAATAGTAAATGTTCATGGGAAGTCCTACTTACTCGTAATATGAATAAGTGGATTTCCCTTTTATGATTGGTTATTTCAGTCTATTGTTAAGAACGGGTATAGGGGGGTGAATGAATGAATTATGAAGAAAAGATAAGAGATGATTTATTTCATTGGAGAAGAAGGTTAACAGCGAAATCGTCCTTTATTAATCGGTTTTCTAAAAAAGTTCAAACAAAAGTGAATGATAAAATCCCCCAAAAATTCCATAATATCCTGACAGAGAGTATAAAAAAAATGGTTGAGGCTACTCTAGTTGGATCCGAATACACAACAAAAGCAAAAGAAATCCCACCAACCCTTGAAGAGAAAGACATTCTTGTACGGCAGGTACTAAATACTTATAAACGAACTGCTGCAGTTGAGGGAGCAGGAACTGGTGCAGGTGGCATATTTTTAGGAATGGCAGATTTCCCTTTACTATTATCAATTAAAATGAAGTTTTTATTTGAGGTAGCTTCAATCTATGGGTTTGATACGAAGAAATACGAGGAAAGGTTATTCATCCTCTATATTTTTCAGTTAGCCTTTTCAAGTGATCAACATCGAATCGATACCCTAAAGGAGATTGAGCAATGGGACATAGTTAAGGAAGAATTAGTGGAGATTGATTGGCGAGTGTTCCAGCAGGAATATCGGGACTATATAGATTTAATTAAAATGCTGCAATTAGTACCTGGATTTGGGGCGATTGTTGGTGCATATGCTAACTATAATTTACTTGATCATTTAGGTGAGACGGCTATAAATTGCTATCATTTAAGGCTAATAAAGATGACTTCATAAACAATTCTGAAGTCATCTTTATGAAAGGTTGTTTTTGTATACAGTGTTGCTTTTTTAAAGCGCAGGCTGAATACACTCCGCGTCCGGCGGGTGACCAGTGAGCCTCCTCGTCGCTAAAGCTCCTGCGGGGTCTCACTTTGGCCACTGGTCCCGCAGGAGTCTAAGTGTATTCAGCCTGCTTATACTACCTTCTCTAATTAAATTACTGTGCTGTTTCAACCGTAGTCTTATTATTTTTCAAAAAACCTAAAGCGGCTGAGCCGAGTGTTTTTGAGGAAATCAGTAAAGCTTTTTCATCGAAATCAAATTTAGGATGATGATGGGGATATGGGTTTTCAACACCTTGTGGTTTTGCTCCAGTGAAGAAGAATGTCCCCTTGACATGCTGTAAATAATAGGCGAAATCCTCACCACCCATTTGAGGTTCTGCTTCCTCAACCACCTTTACTCCAGGGATACTATTAGCAATTTCAGTTAAAAATTGTGTTTCTTGCTTATGATTTACAACGGCTGGATATCCGCGAGTAAACGTATATGTGTAGGATGAATCTGAAGTGATGCAAGTTCCCTTAATCACTCGTTCCATTTCAGTTTCAACTTGACTTCTAACTTCTTCATCAAATGTTCGGACAGTACCGCCTAATTGGGCAGAATCGGCAATAACGTTAAATGCGTTTTGAGCAATAAATGAAGCAACAGATAGAACTGCAGACTTTGTAGGGTCTACCTTTCTGCTTACAATTTGCTGTAAATTTACGACAAGTTGAGATGCAGTAACGACTGCATCTTTTGTTTTATGGGGCTGTGCACCATGTCCGCCAGACCCTTGAATGGTAATATCAAAACGGTCTGCGGCTGCCATTATAGGTCCTACACGGTATTGGATGGTCCCAGTTGGTTCGCTTGCCCATAAATGGGTGCCAAATATAACATCTACACCCTCAAGGCAACCATCCTCAATCATACTAATTGCTCCACCAGGTCCGAATTCTTCTGCATGTTGATGAATTAAAACAATTGAACCCTCAAGTTCATCTTTCATTTCGTGTAAGACCTTGCCTAGGACAAGTAAAGCAGCAGTATGGCCATCGTGTCCACACGCATGCATGACTCCAGGTACTTTAGATTTATATTCAACCTCTTTTTCATCTTGAATAGGTAGTGCATCAAAATCTGCTCTCAATGCAACTGTAGGTCCGGGTTTCCGACCAACAACCTTGGCAACAACCCCATTACCACCAACATTTGTACGAACGTCAATGCCTAGATTTCTATAATATTCAGCAATAAATGCTGCTGTGTTATATTCCTGAAATGATAGTTCAGGATGTTGATGCAAATGTCTTCTTATACTAACCATTTCATCATAATATCCTTCTAATGAATCAAATAAATCTACTTGCATTTAACAACCTCCTCATTAAATTCAAACTATTTGTATAATTTTTAATTATAGCATGAGATAGTTAAAAAAGTTGGACATATATTGTAAAATGAAAATCTGAGCATGAATAAAATTTTTTTAAAAAAAGGGGCGAGTGATTGAGTGGAGATAAAAAAAACAGAGAATACGCAGGGGAATAGGTTGTTTCTATTTCTTATACCTCTTACTGTATTTGTAGTCATTTATACGTGGCTCTTCATAAATGAACTAAAAAGTGGGGAAGTTATTTCAGTTGATAAAGTAATTGGAGAACTAATATCAAGTATATCAACTGAATTTGTCGTTACGTTTTTTTCGATATTTACTAATATCGGCTCAAAGTGGGGCATTATTACTGTTTTAATTTTAGCTGTCCTTTATATTTGGTGGAAATATCGAGATTATTTGGGCATGTCAATCTTAATCATCGTAGCTGCAGGGGGAGATCAGTTAAATAAATATTTGAAAGGATCAATTGGAAGAGAACGACCGTTGATTGATCCATCAATTTATGCTGAAGGGTACAGCTTTCCAAGTGGACATGCAATGGTCGGAATTATGTTTTTCGGATTTATCGCTTATTATTTGATCGCACGAATGAAAGATCAGAAGATTAAGAGAGTTGTTGGATGGTCAATGGGAACTATTATCTTTTTGATCGGGATAAGTAGAATTGTTTTAAATGCTCATTACCCTACTGACGTATTTGGGGGATTTGCAATAGGGTTAATCATGCTAATTATCTCCATCCTCGTTTATGAGGAAGTAGGCAAACTTATTAATAAAAAGAAGTAAAATACATAAGGATAGCCAATTGGACTATGTTTTAACATCCATTAGGCTATCCTTTTGATATGGCTGTTTTCGTTTAAATTGTTGCTTATAAAAGCCGCAGGCCGAATACACTCCGCGTCCGGCGGGTGACCAGTGAGCCTCCTCGTCGCACAGCTCCTGTGGGGTCTCACTTTGGCCACTGATCCCGCAGGAGTCTACGTGTATTCAGCCTGCTTGGTGAATGTTTTAGGTCTTAATCAACAAACTTTGAGAAAACAGTCAAACATTTAAAAAATAGTTTTATGTTAACTCATACGTCTTGCTCTTTGCTACTCAACCGATAATAGTAGAGCATCACCTTTTTTAGATACGATTACTTTTGCGGTTTTAGCATTTCTTTCAATTTCCAAGCCTGTTCCTTCTTGAACAAAATAACTTTCAATTCCATAGATAATCGTATCATATCCATTATATTTTCCTGTAATAAGAGCCTCGTTTTGATTTAGAGGATAGCTTTTTGGGTCTATCCTTTCTGTTATCACCTTTTTCTTTTCATAAATTCCATCCTGATTCTTTTCTAATAAAACATAAAGTTTTGCTCCAGACTCAATCATAAGTGAATCTTGTTCAGCAATTTCATAGCCAAGTCTCAAATAATCACCTTGTAGTAGTGATCTTGGATCAATAGGTGAGAGATTCAGTGTGATGACCTTGCCATTCTTTAATAACCATTCATTAGAGCCTATTTGATAACCTAAGAGTCCGATCTGAAGGATTATAATAATTAAGATTGAGACGCTTTGCTTTGGAAATGGAATTGCGTGTTTTACATATATATGGTTATAGGTATGACGGTCTATTAATCTTGTCACCAATAATAAGATTAGACCAATAATGAAAAACGAGAGTGACTTATGGACAAGGGACCAAACAAAATCATAATAAGTGAAAACTAAGAATCCTAGCCAAAAGATAGTTGTCATCGTAACAATAGCTTTCTCGTCTATTCTAGAAAAATAAACAATTAGATAGGTGGTAACTAAGAAGAAAGTCAGACTATATATAACTTCTAATAAAACCCCGTTTTCTAAAAACGTTAATGATAATAAGAAAATTAAAAAGTAAAAGTATCCAATACGATGAATAGCTTTATTTGTTTTAAACAGATATGCTACAACAGAATTTAGAAGGATGAACCCCAAAAATACAATATCCAAGTATTCAGTTAGATTAAATTCTCCTAATACAAGAGAAAGACTGCAACCTAACGCGGTTGTATAGCTGATAAACCGAACAATTCCATCTTTTATAGAGGCTGTAACAGCCACTCCTAGTAATAGGAATAGAAGAGTTACAGGTAAGGAGAGGAATATTGCTTCGGCCAAGCCTGAGAAAAAACCAATAAACAATAAGGTATGCCTTGCTGCTGGATCCAACTTTTTAAGCAATAATCCTAGTGTGATAAAAAGGAGACTTAGAAATACTGAAGCATATTCATTTTCAGTAATCATATACAAAATTCCGCCAAAACTTGTAACAAACATTCCAGAACCAAATAGCGTCACAATCACAATCAAAATTCTTCTAAGAACATGATTTGTAGGTGTGGATTGATGTTGGGCCGTAATTTTTCTTGCCAAATAGATTCCACCAAAAATTAAGCTAATTGAAAGGAAAATTCCACTTAGTTGATACGCAAAAAAACCAAGGTCGAATAAAAACGGCAACTCAATTAGTTTTACGTTTACATAAAGAATCGCCATGATAAATAAGATAATCGTTAACCCTCTGTCTACTTTTTTGGAAGAAAAATAATAGTAGGAAACGAGTGTAAAGGCTATATAAAGGAGATTCGTCCAACCACTATAAGGATTAAACAGTTCAAAAAAACTAATCCCAATAAGAAAGGCATGTGTCGTTATATAACTTAAGTAACGTATATACTTGTAATTGAAGAACCGAAAAAATGTCAAAGCAAATATGCAAACATTAATAAGAGCTAATATGAAATATAATCTCCATTCCTGAAAATCCGATCGTACAATACGGTAGGATGAAGGATTCATATAAAACCAGAACGTAAAATGAAATAAGAAATAACTCATTAACCAAAAAGGGAGATAACGTGTAATAAGTGCGAATGCAAATGTTGGAATTAGCCAAACTGCAAAGAGTATGTAGCTATCCGCATGAGAATTATATATTTGACCAATTAATGCAACACTTACCCCAAATGTAATGGCTCCTGTAACAATAAACCACTTTCCTAAAAATGAATGATGTGAAATGAATTTAGAGGCAACAACGGATAAAAGATAAAAAATCATCATAGCACTAATCGATAACCCGATTTTGTCTATACGAGAAAATGTAGCCCAATTTCCTGCAAAAAAGTAAATGATACTAGTTAAAATTAAGATAATTGATCCAAGATATCCTAACGGAATAAACTTCTTCAATCTTTTCCCTCCATTCTATAACTTTAAATCAAGTATATGATAAGAGTTCTAGAATGAATCCGATAATTCCTTTATAAGTTAATCGCCCAAAATAAAGAAGTTGGGGGTTTACCTATATCGAAAAGCACCCTTCTTACATACAGTATAACAAACACATATGGAGGTGTTAAATTATGGGTGCAACTGCAGGTTATGGCGGAGGATTTGCTTTAGTCGTTGTATTGTTTATTCTCCTTATTATTATTGGTGCTTCTTACGTTGGTTACGGATACTAAACAAATGAATTAAAAAACCAGAAATAACATAAATAAGAAAGGAGTGACTTTCATGGGCTTTGGATATGGTTATGGTGCAGCAGGTTATGGATGTGGTTACGGTGCTCCCGTTGCTCCCGTTGCTGGTGCTGGCTACGGAGCAGGTAGAGGATTTGCGTTAATCGTTGTTCTATTCATTCTGCTAATTATTGTTGGAGCAGCTTGGTGCTAAATTTAAATAGTTAAAAAAAGGGAGCAATCGAACGATTGCTCCCTTTTTTTTTTGATTTCCAAAAAAAAAAGATGGAACGATAAGCTCCATCTCTAAAGTTTCTTCATGAATCCATTTAGTTGTTTAACCATAGGACTTACTTGGCCTACCAATTTGTTCATTTGACCAATTGAACCTGAGATTTTATCGATGTCCCAGTGTCCGTCAGGCTTTTTAAAATAATTCAGGGGATTTTGTTGTGGATTCTGCCCTACATTATTGGGTGGTGGGAAAGGTGGTCTTTGTCTTGGTGGTCCAAATCGATTTGGTGGAAACATGATTTCCCTCCTTTAGTTATGATCTTAAGGAGCTGAAGTCTCCTTTATTATAGAATACGTATAAATCATTTAATTTGTTTAAGACAAGTACCTAAAATTTATTTTTTTTTTAGAGCAAAAGGATAAAATTACATAGAGATATTAGAGAACATTTTGAAAGACTATGGATAAAAGGAGTGTGATCTATATGTCTTCAAAATGTTTTTACTGTGATTATGATGTAGAAGAAAATAGCGTTCATCATGTTTCATTTAATAATAATAACCAGCACCAGGAGGAAGTATTGTGCAGTGAGTGTTACTCTGAGTGGTTGCAGGGAATTAAAGGATAATTTACGATGGGATTCGTATAAATTTACTGCTAAACCTGTGGTTATTCCTCAGGTTTTTATTTATTTTTATATTGATAATGATCAAAAAATGCCATATAGTTAAACAAGTGAACTATTAAATTGTTGAACTAAAAGGAAGGAAGGTGAGTTTATGGATCATCAGAAAATACAAGAACTCGTAGATCGATATATATCGGTGTCTTTTTCAGTAATGAAAAAAGGTGAATCCTTGATAAGAGATCAGATTAGTGACGATTTAACCAATGAACAACATACAACTTTAAGGTATATCAAAAAGACAACTAATTGTACATCTACTGAATTATCAGAAGTCTTTAGTGTGAAAAAAAGTGCAATTACCGCCATTATAAATCGTCTTACAGATAAAGAGTTAATTACAAGAACTAGGGATCAAAATGATCGTCGTGTAGTGTATTTAACACTTACGGAAAAGGGTGAGGATTTATTTTATAAGACTGAACAAAAAATCTGTAAACTAGTTGAGCATTTCATTACACAATTCGATGAAAAAGAAATAGAAGCATTTATTAAGACCTATGAGAAGCTTTCGATGATATTAGAAAATATAAATATTGAAGGGTTGGAGGATAAAAAGTGAACACAATTATTAAAGCCAGATGGTTTATTATAGCTGGATGGATTGCAGTTGTAGCTGTTTTATTTACAATTGCACCGAATATGGCAGATCTAGTTCGTGAAAAAGGTCAAATCTCAGTACCTAATGGTTATTCTTCCACAATGGCAGATGAAATTTTAAATAAGGTGCAGAAGGAAGAAAATGCATCTAAAGATTCTCAAGTTGCTTTAGTTTTTCATAATGAAAAAGGTTTGACTGAAGAAGACGAAATTCAAGCGAAAGCAGCAATAAATATTTTGGAAGAAAAGAAGGCTGAATTAGGTATTACTGGAATCATTACTCATTTTAATGAGATTGAATTAGAAAAACAGCTTGTATCAGAAGATGGTACAACCATTCTTATTTCACTTAGTGTAGATAAAGGTAATCAATCAGCTGAGGAAATATCAGATAAGTTATACGAAGCAATTGAAGAAGTAAATTTATCTCATTATTATACAAGTAGTTGGATGATTGATGAGGCTTTAGTAAAAAACTCGGAGGAAGGATTAAAGAAAACCGAATGGATTACAGTTGTTTTTATTCTCTCTGTATTACTTATCGTTTTTAGATCCATTATCACACCCTTTATTCCTTTGGTTACGGTTCTGCTTACTTATCTTGCATCACAATCGATTGTAGCTTTATTAGTAGATAAGGTGAATTTTCCGTTGTCAAATTTCACTCAAATTTTCTTAGTAGCTGTTTTATTTGGAATTGGAACAGATTATTGTATTTTACTCCTAAGTCGATTTAAAGAAGAAATGTCTAAGACTGAAAATGTTTCAACTGCTATTATTGAAACATATAAAAATGCCGGTAGAACGGTCTTCTTTAGCGGGCTGGCAGTTATGATTGGGTTTGCAGCTATTGGTTTGTCTACATTTAAACTATACCAATCGGCTTCAGCGGTCGCGATAGGTGTTGCTATTCTTTTGTTAGCTTTAGTAACCATTGTTCCTTTCTTTATGGCAGTTCTTGGACCAAAGCTGTTTTGGCCTTCAAAAGGAAAACTTGAACATAAGGATAGTAAACTATGGGATATAGTTGGTCGTTTTTCACTTGCGCGTCCTTTAATCGCTATACTGATTGTAGCAGCTATTGTTGTTCCATCATTGCTAACATATGATGGGAAACTCTCCTTTAATTCTTTAGAAGAGCTTAGTGATGATGTTCCGGCAATAAAAGCATTTGATATTATTGCTGCTGGCTTTGGTCCAGGGGAAAGCATGCCAACAACTATTGTCATTAAGAATGATGAAGAAATGAATACGTCAGAGTATTTAGCTTTGACTGAAAAAATCAGCCAAGAGCTTGTAAAAGTCGATCAAGTAGGGAAAGTAAGGTCTGCAACGAGACCAACAGGTGAGCCAATTGAAGACTTATTCGTAGCAAAGCAGGCTGAAACACTTGGAGAAGGTCTAGGTGAAGGTAATGATGGAATAGAACAAATCAGTAATGGACTACAAGATGCTAGTGATCAATTAACATCATCAGCACCTGAACTTGAGACAGCCACATCTGGAATTGGTGATTTAATCTCAGGAACTACCGAATTAAAGAATGGGATCATTCAATTACAAGCAGGTTTATCTCAAATTGAACAGGGGCTTCGAGAGGGTTCTGCGGGTTCAGGACAAATTAAAACAGGTTTGGATGAAATAAAAAAGAATGCTGAGCGATTATCTGCAGGTAGTAAAGAACTATTAAATGGTTATAAACAAGTAGGTTCAACAGTAGAAATGCTTGCTGGAAAATACGGCGAAGTCCATTCTGGTCTCTCACAGATTTCAGAATACTTACAGTCTACAAATAGCTATTTCAGTACAATGGAATCTAATCCAGGGCATCAGGCTTTATTAGCTGATCCAGAATACCAACAATCATATTATGCTCTAAAACAAACTGTTCTTGCTTCTGCAGAACAAACGAAGACAATTGTACAGGGACTAAGTCAAGTAAATGAAGGTCTTTATGGTTTGGTTTCAGGCATCAGTGAAGCAAATAGTTCGTTTGAAACAATCATTAATGGTCAAACAGCTTTAATAGGTGGAATGGATCAGTTAATTAAGGGCATTTCACAACAACAAACAGGACTTGAAGCAGCAGCTAATGGTCAGGGAGAAATTATATCTCGCCTTTCAAGTGTTGATGGAGGGTTAAAAAGCATTAATCTTGGTCAGCAGCAACTCCTGGATGGATTTAAAGACTTAAATGGTCAAATGACTCAATTGACAGATGGCTTGACTCAGAGTGCAGATGGTTTGGGTCAAGTGTCGGAGGGGCTTTATTCAGCCCAGGACTATTTAGAAGGACTTTCTTCTAATGGTCAAATGACAGGCTTTTATATACCCGAGGATGTGTTAGTGAGTAATGATTTTGAGCATGCTCTTGATGCTTATATGTCTCAGGATCGAAAAGTTATGACGATGGAAGTTATCTTTACTGCAAATCCATATTCTAGTGAAGCACTAGAGCAAATTGATGAAATTAAAGCATCAGTGGAACGCGCTGTTAAGGGGACAAAATTAGAAAATGCAACTGTGGCAATTGGTGGAGTCACAAGTGTATATTCTGATCTGGATTCAATTTCAGAGCAGGATTATACACGTACCGTCATTTTGATGCTAGCAGGTATTAGTATTATATTAGTTGTGTTATTACGTTCTTTTATCATGCCAATGTATCTAATCGGTTCATTGATTCTAACTTACTATACTTCTATGGCAATTACCGAGATGATTTTCGTGAATCTCCTAGAATACTCTGGGATTAGTTGGGCAGTACCATTCTTTGCTTTTGTCATTTTAGTTGCGCTAGGAATTGATTATAGTATTTTCTTAATGGATCGATTTAATGAATATAAGCATTTATCTGTTCAGGAAGCTATTTTAGTTTCCATGCGTAAAATGGGGACAGTTATTATTTCGGCAGCAGTCATTTTAGGTGGCACTTTTGCGGCAATGATGCCTTCAGGGGTATTATCGTTGCTCCAGATTGCTACTATTCTATTAACAGGATTATTCTTGTATGGCTTTGTCATGCTCCCATTATTTGTTCCAGTAATGGTTAAAACCTTTGGGAAAGCAAATTGGTGGCCATTTTTAAACCAACGAGAATACCATCAAGAAGATCAAAATAATAACTTTAAAGGTTAATATGCTTGAACAAAGGGCTGTCTTCCAGACAGTCCTTTTAATGGCTTAAAAAGGAAATATGTGAGAAAATGAACATGAAATATCTTATTAAATGAAGAGAGAGGAGAGTTCATTCATGACGATATCGTTTATCAAGAATGAAAATCAAAAAGAACTTTATTCTAAAATCTCTATTTTGGCTGATCGATTTAGTGAAAGAGCTGCTAAGAATGATGAAGAGGGACGTTTTCCCTTTGAAAATATAGAAGATCTAAAAAAAATTGGATACACGTCACTAACAGTTCCTAAGCGTTTCGGGGGTGAAGGGATATCTCTGTATGAGTTTTTATTATACCAAGAACGTATAGCACAAGGAGATGGGTCAACTGCGTTATCAATCGGATGGCATCTTGGAGTAATGATGGATATTGAAGAAAAGAAGGAATGGCAAGATGACCGAATAGCCACAATGGCTGCTAATGTACTGAACGGAAGCTTGATGAATCGTGCGGCAACCGAGCCACAAACTGGTAGTCCTACAAGAGGTGGTAAGCCTAAAACATCTGCAAGAAAAGTAGGAGATCATTGGGTCGTTAACGGAAGGAAAACATTTACTACAATGTCACCGGCTCTTGATTATTTCCTTGTGATTGCTGCAATTGAAGATACTGATCAACTAGGTGAATTTGTTATTCATAGAAAGTTAGCGGGAGTAACTATTAATGAAACATGGGATATGATTTCAATGCGAGGAACGGCTAGTCATGATTTAATTCTTGAAGAAGTATCAGTTTCAGAGGAGGATCTTGTACATGTGATCGATAAGAAGAATGCAGCTCCCAATGGTTGGTTATTACATATTCCGGCCTGCTATTTGGGAATAGCCCTTGCTGCTAGAGATTATGCAATTAAATTTGCGAATGAGTATTCCCCAAACAGTATTCAAGGAACAATAAAAGACCTGCCAAATGTTCAAAGATTAGTGGGTGAAATAGAAGCTGAATTAATCCATGCCCGTCATTTCATGTATTCAGTGGCTAGACAGTGGGATGAAACACCTAATAAAGCTGAATTTACCTCTGAACTTGGTGTGGTGAAATACATAGCGACGAATACAGCTATCTCAGTTGTTGATAAGGCAATGAGAATTGTAGGTGCAAAAAGTCTACAGCGTTCTAATCCATTACAACGCTATTATCGTGACGTAAGAGCAGGACTGCATAATCCACCAATGGATGATATGACGATATTAAACCTTTCTAAATCTGCCTTTAATTCCCTTACATAAGAAACCTCCCTTTACATGAAACACGCTGTAAAGGGTTTTCTTATGTCATTATATGAACAAACTATTAACAAATCATTTCAGAACCTGTAACTTTTAAAGAATGAATAGAAAATCATTGCTTATCATTCAATTTAGATTTAATTTTGAGTAAGAGAAGTTAGACCTGATAGACAGTTAGCTAGGAGGTTAGAACATGAAAATTCTTGTTATTGAAGATAATGAAAGTGTTTGTTCAATGTTAGAAATGTTTTTTTCGAAAGAAGGTATTGACGGACAATTTATTAATGATGGAATAGAAGGATATAACACATATAAGAATGGAACCTTTGATGTAATCATTGTTGATTGGATGTTACCAGGGATGGATGGAGTCACAATTTGTAGAAAAATAAGGGCAGATAAGAGTACAGTACCTATTATAATGCTTACTGCTAAGGACAGTGAATCAGATCAAGTATTAGGGTTGGAACTGGGAGCTGATGATTATGTGACGAAACCATTTAGCCCTCTTGCTTTAATGGCTAGAATCAAAGCTGTGACAAGAAGGTACAGTCAAACAACTGAATTAAATGAAACCAATTTTCTGGAAACTCAATTTTTAAAAATAAGTAGGGAAACTAGAGAAGTATTCCTGAACAATGTACTTATTTCAAACTTAACACCAAAAGAGTTTGACTTACTTTATTATTTTGTTCAACATCCACGTCAGGTATTTTCGAGGGAGCAATTACTAGAAAGAGTCTGGGGGTATCAATTTTATGGTGATGAACGGACAGTCGATGTTCATATTAAGAGGCTACGAAAAAAAGTTGGTACTGACAACCAACCTTTCTTTCATACTGTTTGGGGTGTTGGTTATAAGTTTGATGAATCGGTGGAAGTAAATGCGAATTAGGTATTTGTATCAATTACTTGCAAGTCATATAAGTATCTTAATTGTGGCTTTTTCCATTTTAAGCATTTTATTTGCTCATTATGTTGAAACCCTTGTTTATGAAAATAAAGCTGAGGAACTAAATGCGTATGGAAAAAGCATATTAGAAGATCTTCAACTAATGCCAAATCGGCAGAGTCGAACAGCGGATCAATATAGTCAGGTATTAAGAGCTAGAAATATCCAATATTTAGTTTTTGATGAAAAACTTATTGTTAATTACCCAAATAAAGCAAAAATCCCAATGATAAGATGGACAAGTAAAGAACTAACTAAACTAAGTAAAGGTGAAACCATTGTTGTAAAAAGTGATATTGAGCGATTTGACCAAGCTGTTTCATTCGTTGCAGTACCTTATATTAATAATGGTCAATTTCTTGGTGGAGTGTTATTAACATCTCCTATAAGTGGCTCACGCGAAATGATTAGTCAGATTAATAGATATTTATTTATCACGGTGATCATTGCGCTTACTATCGCACTATTACTAAGCTGGATCCTTTCCAGGATTCATGTGAAAAGGATTCAAAAAATACGTGATGCCACATCATTGATTTCCTTAGGAGATTATAATGTGAATGTACCTTCTTCAAGCTTTGATGAAATCGGTGAACTTGCAAATGATTTCAATGATATGGTGGAGAAGCTTAATAAATCACAGAATGAAATTGAAAGTCTTGAGAACAGAAGAAGGCAATTCTTTGCAGATGTTTCCCATGAACTTCGAACACCGCTTACAACCATTAGTGGGATGATTGAAGGGCTTAGAGATAACATGATCGCTGAAAATGAAAAACAAAGAGCAATACACTTAGTAAATCGAGAAACAAAAAGACTCATTCGACTTGTGAATGAGAATTTAGATTATGAGAAAATAAGGTCAAATCAAGTGTTATTAACAAAAGAAATGATTGAGCTAGGCGAAGTTTTGGAGATTATTCAAGAACAACTTATGTTCCAAGCAGAGGAAAAGAATAACGAAATAATCGTTGAAGTACCAAAGTGTTTACAAATATACGCTGACTATGACCGACTAATTCAAATCTTAATTAACATCACTAAGAACAGCATCCAATTTACTTCTCAAGGGAAAATATGGTTAAGGGGTAAAGTTGGTTATAAAGAAACGATTATTGAAATTGAAGATACAGGGATTGGTATTGAGGCACATGAGATTGAATCCATTTGGCATCGATTTTTTAAAGCTGATATCTCTAGAACGAATAACCCGTATGGTGAATCAGGATTAGGTCTTTCAATTGTTAAGAAGTTGGTAGAGCTTCATAATGGTGAAATTCAGGTAAAAAGTGAGAAAGATGAAGGAACAAAATTTGAAATTCGATTTCCTGCAAAAAATTAACAACAGGAAGATCCATTTACAAGAACATTATAATCTCTTTTTTTAAAAAAATTAGATATTGCATGATAGCCGTATCCTTTTTATTCCAAAATACCCTCTCATTTCTAACTATCAATCCTAATAGCTATCATCTAATTTATATTTATGAAAAAAAGCTGCAAAGGCAGCTTTTTTTAACTAGAAATCATCGATGATGTTTCTTTATTGTTTATAATAGAAATTTCGCCTTTAGATAATTTTACCTTTACGTCAGAAATGCTAGCAATGCTTTGGTCATGTGTTACAACGATAATACACTTGTTTTCATTATGTGCCAAATCCTGAAAAAGGCGAATCACTTCTTTTGCTGTATCTTCATCTAAATTCCCCGTAGGTTCATCTGCAACAATTAAATCAGATTCACAGCTTAAAGCTCGAGCAATAGAAACACGTTGCTGCTGCCCGCCACTTAAAGTCAAGACCTTTTGTCGTGCTTGCTTTTCATTAATTCCAACTTTATGAAGCATTTCTATTGCGTATTGTCGTTTGTTCTTTTGAGGAGATTTAGTAATATCCATAGCTGTAATTACATTTTGTAAAGCAGACATATATGGAAGAAGATTATAAGATTGAAAGACAATCGATACATATTTATTTCTAAATTTCGATAATCCGATTTTCTTTATATCCTTTCCCTCATATAGAATAGTTCCTTCCTTGGGGAGATCTAGTGCACTTGCTAGTGCAAGAAAGGTAGTTTTACCGGAACCAGATGGACCTACGATTGTATAAAATTGACCTTTTTTAAAACTGACATTCACACCTTTTAAAATATCATGTTTTTTGTTTTCATGCTTATACCAATAATTAATTGAGTTGAATTCTAGTAATGCCACCATTTTCTCACTCCTTAATCTTGTTTAGTTAGTATTGTTTTAGGTTGTAATCGTAGCACTGATAAAGAAGGGACTAGTGTTGATATTATTGCAATTAATAGGCCTATACCTGCTAGCATTACTAAATCTTTTGATGTAACAGCTATTTGAAGCTCATCGATTGTATCAACTTGCTCTGTCGCTTGTATGCCTCTCCCCATTCCAAAGCCCATACCACGACCACCAAATGAAGCCGGTTCTGCGGATATTTCTTCAGTTTGTGTTAATTCTTGTGCTAATAACTGTTCCCCAATTTTTGATGCGACCAGGTTTCCGCTCATAGTTGCAATACCTAGAGCTAAAACAGCAACAATAATAATCTCAGTAATAAACTGACCGATTAATTTAAAACGATTTTCACCAATTGCAAGTAGTACACCCATTTCATATTTGCGTTCTCTTATTGACATCATGACAATTAAGCCTAAAATAATGGCACCTGCTATCGTTACAAGATATACGACATTTTTTGAGAATGAAGCAACATTTTGTATCGGACCAACCATTTGTTGATATAACGTATCATTTGCATCTAATTTATAAGTATCAAAGTCTATTGAGCTTTCACCCATAGCTTGGCTAACAAACTGATCGATTGTGGCTGGATCATTCATATAATAGATGGCACTATCAATCATTCCAGTATATTCTTCACCTTTCAGTGTAGCTGAAGCTGTATAAGGAACATATAGCATGTTATAAGGATTCATGAATGTAAGATTCATTCCTTGGTCTGTTGTATCTGCTGATGTGGTTTCATAGATGCCAACAATTTGAAGTTCTAATGATAAAGTTTCTTCATTTGGAGATGTGACAGTAATTGTGTCTCCGATGACTAATTCATTTTCACTTGCGAGTGAACTCTCAATCAGTGTAACATTTTGATCAACGTCTTCCTCTGTAAGATGTCTACCTTCAATTAAAATGGAAGTCCCATCGAGGAAATTATCGACAGAATCTGTAAAAGCAACCCCCTGAATGCTTACATCTACATTAAAACCAGTTCTACCACCTAAACCGTTGCCTTCATTGGTTTCATTTTCTGTTCCCTCTTCATTGGTTTCATTTTCTATTGGATCAAAATCCGTAGCTAATACATTTGTTGATGAAAAGAAATTATAGGCTTTTACTTGAGAATACGAAAGAAGTTCTCCAGCTACTTCGGCATTAATTGGTACTGCTTGGAATCTTGTTCTTTCTCCTGCAGTCTGTTGCTGTTCCCTAATCTTTTCCATATTCATTTGTAAAGTAACTTCTCCACCTAGTTTCTGTCGTGCTAGTTCACTTGAAGTATTGGCAGCCGATTGAATAGTAATTCCTGACAAAACTAAAACACAAATGACTGTAAAAATAAAAACCTGTAATAAACTCTTTCCTATACGTGATTTAACACTTAATACGGCTCTCTTAATAAAGTTCATTTTTTTCTCCTTAAGATAAGATTGGTATATCGATCGATAAGAGAAGCTTATCCTAAGTTTATGAATAAATTATGACTTAATTATTTCTTAAAGTGTAAGAAAAAAAGAAAAAATAACATAATTAATAAATAAACGATAACTAAGATGCCGGTTTTATAAGTAGATGGATTATGGTAGGGATATGAAATGGAAACGGCAAGCTAACAGAATAATTAGAAAAATGTGGGATAAAATGCATATAGAGGGAAAAAAGAGTCTGTTTAATCTTAATTATAATAATTATAATTAAGTATTGATTTTAATTTTAAAAAAGTTATAATAGTTATATAAAGTTGAGAATCAAAATATTAGGAGTTGAGCGTCTTGAAGAAAAATATATGCCCCGTTTGTCAAAAGACAATTCGTCAATTAAAGCATTCAAAGCTATGTGAATGTGGTCCTAAAATCCTTTTTATTAATAATAGAAAGAATGAGGGTCTAAAGGTGGCTTCGAAGTAAAGTCCTACTTAGACCCTTGAAGAATCATACACTAACGATTTGTCTCGAGTGAAATTTTGTTATATTCTTCAATTAATTCACTTAAAGTGAGAGATTGAAGTTGATCTTCATAATTATTGTAAGCACCGGATTCTAATAGTTTATCAATGTAATGGTTTTTCATTTTCTCCACTGCATTACGAAGGTACTTTGTCATAATAATCACCCTATTTCTGTGAAATTTCCGCATGGATGTTAAACATAGAGAATGTGCTATACTTAAAACAAAGTTAACCAGGACAGAGTTGAAATCATGTTATGAATTTTGAATGATTCTTAATACTTCCGAAGCTTTGTTTCCGAGCAAAGCAACTAACTCTTCATATAGTTCGTCTCTTAGAAGATCTAATTGAATGATTTCATTCGCAATCGATATCGCTTTTTCCTTTTTCAAGATTACCCCCCCCTTAGAACTACTAATGGTAAAACCTTGTACGGATCCTCTATTTGAAAAAACCTTTTTTTATTTGATTAAGAACTATTGTAATCACTATTTATAATCATTTCCACAATGTTGTTAGGAATACTAACACATAAATGTAAAAAAATATAAAAAATATGTAAGGAAATCTAACATAGTTTCCCACAAACCCTTTCTTTTTGTGTATATTTACTGTAGAGGTTCTTATACACAAGGGGGTTAGGCAATGTTGTCTTCTAGTGATAATTCTTATATTCATAAGAAGGTTATATCAATAGGTACGGTTTGTGAGCTAACCGGATTAAGCGAACGGCAGATTAGGTATTATGAAGAAAGAGAATTAATATTCCCTAAAAGGTCTAATAAAGGTAATCGAAAATATTCTTTTTCAGATGTAGAAGCTCTAATGGATATTGCTAATAAGATGGAAGATGGCTTACAAACATCAGATTTGAGAAAAGAAATTACGAGTAAGCGTTTAGGGGAACAGAAATCTGAATCGAAGGAACAAATGATACGTGGTCAGCTAAATGCGTATTTTAAACGAAGACAATAAAGTAAAAAAGACAACTTTTGAAAGTTGTCTTTTTTTTATTATAACAGTCATAAAGTCAATGATTTTGAATCTTATAATGCTTTTAACTAATAGTGGAACCATTGAAAACAAGTGGAAAAGGAGCTTGAGGAGAACATTATTTCATTGCCCTTCAAACGGGGATTTTTTGACCTTATCAATTGTTTCTTTTGTTACCTTTTGAACTGTGGAGCACAATGCTGTTTCTTCTTCAATAAGTTCTTTAAGGATATTATCTATAAAGTACTGTACACAATTCATTTCTTTATATTGCAGGATGGTCTCCAAAGCTTCTTGATAAATTTGAATGAAAAGAGGCTCTGGGTTTCCTTTAATAATTTCTCCAAAGGATTCGTATAAGAGGTCAATCTTATCAGCGATTGCCAGAATCTTTCCTTCTATTGTGTCATCTTTTCCTTCCCTAAATCGTTCTTCATAAACTTTTTGAAATTCTTTTGGGAATTCCCGATCTAGGAAGTCTTTAATCATAGACTCTTCGACTTGAGAAAAAAGTTCCTTCAGTTCTGGCAATGCATACTTTACTGGGGTCATGATATCTCCAGTAAATAATTCCGAGTAATCATGATTTATCGCTTTCTCATATACTACTTTCCAGTTAATGGTTGTTCCATGCATTTCCTCAACGGTTGCTAGGAATTGTGCAATTTTAGTTACTTTAAATGAATGACTTGCAACAGAATGTTCTTGGTATTTAAATTTGCCTGGACAACGAATAATCCCTTCTAAATTAGAGAGACTTTTAAAGTAAATGTGTATTCCCATCTAGAATATTCCTCCTTACATAACTTAGGTACAAATACAGTTGGAAAAGGGTATGAATTAATAACTATGAATCAACAGATCTATATAGAAGTGTTAAGTTCTGAACGGTTAAGTGGTTTGCTGAAGCCGAGGTACAATCTTAATTTTTCACCTGAGGTATTTTGAATATTATACACTTCTTTACCTTTAAAAATCAATGTTTTATTCAGAAAATTTAGAATACAATCTTATTATAATACAAAAGATGGATATTATTCATTGTATGATTGTTTTTGAAAGGAATTAGTAGAAAAAATGATTGTAATTGAAGTATTTTAATAGAAAATGATTGACTTTTGTAAGGGCTTTCGATATTATTTACTCATAGAAGCACTAATCCTAAAGTAGGAGGCGAGGGTAATATGCTAACACCTGAAAGGCATCGCATTATCTTAGATGTGTTAGCTCAAAATGAGGTAGCTAAAATCCAAGACTTTGTTGATGCAACATCTTCGTCAGAATCCACAATCAGGAGAGATTTAAGCCAGCTCGAGGAGGAAGGTAAATTAAAGCGTGTACATGGTGGGGCTTCATTATTACTTCAAAAACGGAGTGAGCCCAGTTACACAGAAAAATCAACTAAAAATCATGCAGAGAAAGAACGAATTGCTAAGTATGCAGCTAGTTTGATCCGTAACGGTGATTGTATTTATCTTGATGCAGGAACAACAACAAATAAAATGATCCCGTATATTGGTTCAATGGAAGTGACTGTTGTTACAAATGGTGTAATGTTGTTGGATGCATTGCTTGAACATAATATTGAATCTTATCTAATTGGCGGGTTAATTAAAAATAAAACAAAAGCTTTAATTGGTAGTGGAGCATTAGAGGGATTGAGAAGATATAGGTTTGATAAGTGTTTTCTCGGAATTAATGGAATTCATCCGGATTATGGTTTTACAACACCAGACCCGGAAGAAGCTGCTGTTAAAAGATTAGCACTTCAACTTTCACAAAGTCGATTTGTCCTAGCTGATGATTCAAAATTCAATGAAATTACTTTTGCGAAAATATCAGATATAGATAAGGCAATTATTATCACTAATAAAATCGAGCAAGACTTATTAATAGAATTTAAAGATAAGACGAATATTAAGGTCGTAGATACTGAATAACCGTTACATCAAGAGGGTACAGATAAATAGAAATGGAGTTGAAAAAAATGAAAATAACAGATCTTTTAAAGAGAGATACAATTCTGTTAAATCTAGAAGCTAATTCAAAGGAATCTGTAATTGATGAATTAGTAAATAAGCTAAATCAAGCAGGTAGGTTGTCGGATAAGGATAAATTTAAAGAAGCTATATTGGCTAGAGAAGCACAAAGTACAACAGGTATAGGCGAGGGGATCGCAATACCACATGCAAAAACGAGTGCAGTTCGTACACCTGCTATTTGTTTTGGTCGCTCAACCCAAGGTGTTGATTTCAATGCACTTGATGGTCAACCAAGTCACTTGTTCTTTATGATTGCTGCAAGTGAAGGTGCGAACAATACACATCTTGAAACCCTTTCACGACTTTCTTCATTTCTTATGGATACAGAGTTCCGTGCAAAGCTTTCATCTGCAACTTCAGTTGATGAGGTGTTGAGTGCCATTGATGCCAAAGAGGCAGCAGAGCAAGTAAATGAAAATATTGAGACAAAAGCATCCAAAGGCAGTTTATTAGCTGTTACAGCGTGTCCTACCGGAATTGCTCATACTTATATGGCTGCAGACGCTTTAAAAAACAAAGCGAAAGAGCTTGGCATAGAGATTAAAGTTGAAACAAATGGTTCAGGTGGAGTGAAAAACAAACTAACTTCTCAAGAAATTGAAGATGCAACTGCTATTATTGTCGCAGCAGATACCAAAGTGGATATGGATCGTTTTAAAGGAAAAGTTGTCATCGAGGTTCCGGTTGCTGCTGCTATCCGTAAACCACAAGAATTGATTGACAAGGCGATTAATAAACAAGGTCCAATTTTCCAAGGAAGTGGAACAGCACAGGGCAGCACTGAAAAAGAAGCTGGTCAAAAATCAGGATTTTATAAGCACTTGATGAATGGTGTTTCAAACATGTTACCATTTGTTGTTGGTGGTGGTATCTTAATTGCACTATCTTTCATCTTCGGTATCAAAGCATTCGATCCTGAAGATCCTTCATACCATCCAATTGCCGAAGCATTAATGACAATTGGCGGAGGCAATGCATTTGGATTAATGATTCCTGTATTAGCCGGTTTTATTGCAATGAGTATTGCAGATCGTCCAGGTTTCGCACCAGGTATGGTTGCTGGTTTTATGGCAGCAACTGGTGGAGCAGGTTTTCTTGGTGGATTAATCGCAGGTTTCTTGGCAGGTTACATTGTAGTAGGACTTAAAAAATTATTCAATGGTTTACCACAAGCATTAGAAGGAATTAAACCAGTACTACTTTATCCAGTGTTTGGTATCTTAATTTCTGGATTAATTATGATGTTCCTAGTCATTGAACCAGTTAGTGCGTTAAATACTGGTTTAAGTAATTGGCTAGAAGGTTTAGGTACAGGTAACTTAGTATTCCTTGGATTGTTGCTAGGTGGAATGATGGCTATTGATATGGGTGGCCCTATAAACAAAGCAGCATTCACTTTTGGTATTGCGATGATTGATGCTGGAAACTTAGCTCCACACGCTGCAATTATGGCTGGTGGTATGGTTCCACCTCTTGGCCTAGCATTGGCAACAACTTTATTCAAAAATAAATTTACAAAAGCTGAAAAAGAAGCTGGAAAAACAAATTATATTATGGGTGCATCGTTCATAACAGAAGGAGCAATTCCATTTGCTGCTGCAGACCCAGGTCGCGTTATTCCTTCATTAGTAGTAGGTTCAGCTATTGCAGGGGCTTTAACAATGATCTTTGGTATTGGTTTACCAGCTCCACACGGTGGTGCGTTTGTTATCCCGTTAGTAGAAGGAAGTCCACTTCTCTATCTACTTGCAATCATCATCGGATCTGTTGTAACTGCACTAATGGTTGGATTATGGAAAAAACCAGTTAAGTAATACTATTTTTAAAAAATAAAAGCTGTCTATAAGATAATAGTGACTGTAATCCTTACAGTTAATCTTATAGGCAGCTTTTTTATGTGGCTAGTTTAGATAAAATTCATGGTTCATATAATGGATTAATTCAATTGGAGGTTTGTAATAGATAAAACTAACGGTCTGATGAATGATTTAGTTCAATAGGAGGCGTCTTATAGACAAAATAGGCTAGTAAAGTGATGACTTTGTCTCTTAGCAAGTGTTTAGAGAACATGTAAAAAAGGCCAATGTGCTCATTAGCCTTTGAACTTGTTAATTTATCTTAGAGGTACTAAACCTAGAACTTTTCTAGTTTTTTTAGTAAGAGATTTGCTCTGTTGGAACCGTTTTGATTAAGTTTTGAGATAATTTTCATTCTCATCTGATCATTAAGCTTTTCATATAAGATGTAGGCTTTAAAATCATCAGAAGTAATCAACTTACGGTAGATCTTTGATGTTTCTTTATCACTGGGGTCCATAAATGTTTCCCTTTCTCCCTTCGATAAGAATTTTTATTTTTATTTTATCTAAAAATTCTGACTTTGTAAATATAAATTGGGTATTTTTAGAAAAAACATTGAACTATTAATGAAATTATACGCCATTATTGGGCGTATATTCAACTAAAAGACCTTGTAAGATTTTATGTTAGTTTTATCTGATATTATGCAACTTTGTATAAAAGTTTCAAAAAGCCTGTTCATCATACTATTTGATTTTGCCATAGATTCTGGATGCCATTGAACACCAACTGTAAAATGAGAATCATGGATATATTCAACTGCTTCAATAATTCCATCTGAAGATACAGCAGTTTGCTTTAAAGTCGGTGCTAAACGATCAATTGCTTGATGATGAAGACTATTTACTCTTACAGTTGTATGACCCAGCATTTGATAAAGCTTACTATCTAAAGATACTTTAACGAAATGGGAATCTTTATTTCGTTGTATTGTTTGCGAATGCTTAATTGGTGCCTCACATTGAGTAGGGATATCTTGTATTAGTGTTCCACCTAATGCAACATTTAGAATTTGCACACCTCTACAAATAGCCAATAATGGAATATTATGCTCTAAGGCGTAGTGAACAAGTGCTATTTCGCTTAAGTCTCGTTCTGGAATTGTCTGACCTATATTAGGATGCGGATCTTGTTGATAAAATTGGGGATCCACGTCCTCTCCACCACTTAAGATAATGCCATCACATAGTGCTACACTCTCAATTGCTAGTTGTGGGTCAATATAAGGAAGAATGATCGGAAGTCCTCCATTTGCTGCAACTGTATTGTGATAGTCGTGATGTACGTAGACACCCTCCATGTGAAAATTATGATTTACATAAGCGCCAGTAATTCCAATGATTGGTTTTCTATTCATTCAAACATCACCCCTTAAATGAGACTTGTTCAATATACTATGGATTTATTATAGTCACTTATATGACCATGTCAATTAGTAAATTCCATACTAGCTAGAAAGGTTGTATAATGGTAGAGTGATAAAAAATGAAATGAGGTAAGATAATATGAATAAGGATTTTATAATTAATTCATTTGAAACACTAAGAAGTGAGACACCACTTGTACATAACATCACTAATGTAGTTGTTACAAATTTCACAGCAAATGGACTATTAGCATTAGGTGCATCTCCTGTCATGGCAAATGCGATTGAAGAAGTAGCTGATATGGCAAAAATCGCGGGTGCATTAGTTTTAAATATAGGTACTTTAACAGCAGATAGTGTTGAAGCAATGATAGTAGCAGGTAAAACTGCTAATCAATTTAATAAACCAGTTATTTTCGATCCTGTAGGGGCAGGGGCAACTCCATATAGAACAGAGACGGCAAGACGGATTTTGGCTGAAGTGAATGTATCTGTTCTAAGAGGAAATGCAGCTGAGATTGCAAATGTTATTGGTGAAGAATGGTCTATAAAAGGTGTAGATGCAGGTGAGGGAGCGGGAGATGTTGTAAGTCTTGCTCAAAAAGCTGCTCAAATGTTGAATACTGTTGTTGTAATCACAGGGAAACAGGATATAATTGCGAATGGAAAAGAAACATTTATCGTTGAGAACGGTCATCCTATTTTAACAAAAGTAACTGGAACTGGTTGTTTGCTTACCTCTGTAATTGGTGCATTCACAGCAGTTGAAGATAACTTAATGGAAGCTACTACTGCGGCATTGGTTTGCTATGGTGTAGCTGCAGAAATCGCTGCAGAAATAAAAGGGCAAGAGGGACCAGGTAGCTTTCAAATTGAATTTCTAAATCAGCTACATCATCTTTCATCAGAAAAGATTCAATTACTTGCAAAAGTTAAAATTCAATAAAATAAACAGAGGATGTTCATCAATTAACAATGGACATCCTCTGTTAGTATCATTTGGTAAAAGAAGTCATCTCTAAAACTCCTTAAGTATTTCTGAGATTTTTTCATTAATAGACTTTACATCTTCTTTCGCCTGTTCTAGTACTTGTTTCCATTTGGATCCTTCTTCTTTAAGCTTTTGTTCTATTTTTTCGGCTTTTTCTATGATTTCCTCGGTATTAACCTTTTGTTGTTCCTTGCCTGCCAACCTTGAATTAACAGAAACCACTTCGAACTCCCTACTGTCAACATATTGTGTAGCTTTCTCAAAAATATCTCGAAAAAGAGGAACTACAGTTTCAGAACTGCTACCTTTCAAATAATGCTCACGATCAGTGTGATCATATCCTAGCCAAACCGCCCCAACTAAGGTTGGTGTATAGCCAACAAACCATTGATCCTTTGTGCCATTAATCTCCGGAAATGGTACTTGTGTGGACCCTGTTTTTCCTGCGATTTGGACTCCCTTGATGCTTGCAGCTGATCCAGTACCTGATTCAACTACATTTAATAGCATTGAGGTCATTTGGTTTGCAACCTTTTTTGAAGTTACCTTAACTGTTTTAGGTACGTGTTCGACAATGATATTACCTGTTGGACCAACAATTTTCGTAATTAAATGTCCATCTTGTCGCTTTCCTCCATTTGGAAAGGTTGAATAGCTTTCAGCTAATTGTAAGGGTGAAATTCCATTGTGCATTCCACCAAGAGCAA
This sequence comes from Litchfieldia salsa, assembly GCF_900104555.1. Lineage (GTDB taxonomy): Bacteria > Bacillota > Bacilli > Bacillales > Bacillaceae_L > Litchfieldia > Litchfieldia salsa. The sequence goes on along the minus strand of NZ_FNJU01000005.1, from coordinate 179,356 downwards.
TGGCTAAATGTTCATCCTCCTGAGTGTAATTGATTCCAAACCTCTTTAGTGAGTTTAAACCCTTTTTTAATCCAATCTCATCTAGCAATCTTACTGCAGGAAGGTTCAATGAATCTTGAACTGCTTCATACATGGGTACTTCACCACGGTACGTTTTAGTTGCATTTTTAGGTGTATATTCGTCAAAAGTTTTTGGTTCATCCATTAGAATGGAAGTACTTTCATAACCAGCCTCTAATGCTGGAGTATAAACTGTAATAGGTTTCAATGTAGAACCCGGTTGTGTTTTCATATGTGTGGCTCTGTTAAAACCACGGAAAACATATTCTCCACGCCCACCAATAAGCCCTCTTACTCCCCCGTTAGAAGGGTCGAGCAATACTGCTCCACTTTGTATAAGTACACCATTTGCTCCTCTTGGGAAATTTGAATCATTTGTATAGATTGTTTCAAGACTATGCTGGATATTTTGATCCATTTCCGTATAAATCCGATAACCCCTGGTCAGAATTTCATCTTGAGTCAAACCGTATTTTTGAACTGCTTCATCAAGTACAGCATCTACATAATACGGAAAGTTTCTTTCAATAAAGTTGCCACCACCATCTTCAAGTACAATTTGTTCTGAAAGAGAAATTTTATATTCTTCTTCATTGATTGCCCCAATTTCAAGCATTTTTGACAGAACAATATCACGCCTCTTCATCGCACCTTCATAGTTTTTATAAGGGTCTAGCGCAGAAGGAGCTTGTAATAATCCAGCTAGTAGAGCAGCTTCACTAATAGTGATTTGTGACACATCTTTATTGAAGTATTTTTTAGTTGCATGGTTAATTCCCCAAGCTCCACTACCGAAATAGACCTGATTCATATACATTTGTAAGATGTCATCTTTTGAATAGTTCTTCTCAATTTCAACAGCAAGAAATAATTCTTCTATCTTTCTTTTATATGTTTTTTCAGGTGATAATAACGCATTTTTCGTAAGTTGTTGGGTAATGGTACTTCCACCACCTGTAATTCTCCCTGTGAATAGGTTCTTAAAAAAGGCTCTAGCAATTCCTTTTACATCAAAACCATTGTGAGCATAAAATCGTTGATCCTCAATTGCGATAATTGCATCTGTGACATGGTCAGGTAATTGTTCAATTGTAACTCCTTGTGTGCGGTTTGTTGAAAGTGATGTTGCTACATCTCCATCCTTATCATAAATAACTGTTGCTTGATTGATGCCATCCTTTAGTGATTGGATATTGGCAGTGCTTGCTAAGTATGCAAAAAATAATAAGGCTATTAAGATAACTACAGAAAAAAGTAGAAGCAAAATTTTTGATAGGTGCTTTTCTTTCCAAAAGCGTAAAACTGCATCTTTCAGGGACTTCAAATATTTCATAGTAGCTCCTATTCATTCTAGATTTTACTTAGTAGATAACATCAGTAGATTACTATATTTTTACCATGAAATTATAAAAAGTTCTATCTTTAATTTTCCTTATTTATGAGAAATCATTATTAAATGAATGATTTTGAAACTTTATCATTTATAATAGAAAGTATATATTGAGTCAACTATGATTGTTTGTTCTACTTATTTAAAGGAGGGGGTTAGCTTGTTTATGAAAAATTTCGATGTTCTAAAATTAGGTACAGATCAATTCTATCAATATTCAAAGGATTCGTACCAAGCTAACGATCAACTTACTCTCACATTAACAAAATTAATAAATTTAGCAAAAATGCAATTAAATATAGAGAAAGCACTTATTTACTTGTTTAAGGAAGAGTGGGTGTTAGAATCAAAGGGTGAGAAGGATGGAGCACCTATCTTTAATCAGGAACTTAGGAATCTTTGCCTATCTGTAAAAAATAATCATGAAATGATCGTTATCAATGAATCGAATGATTTTAAGATAGAGCCGCAGCGCCTTGGTAGATTAATAGGACATCCACTCTTTTTAGCAGTACTTCCTATAATAATAAATGAACATTGTGTTGGAACTCTTTCTCTTATTAATTATGCTTCAACCCAATATGGGGATTCGGAAAAAATAGTAATGGAAGACTATGTTTATCTTATAAGCAATCAATTAATAATGGTTCAGATGGAACAACAGCATAGAAAGAATACACAGGCCTTAATAGAAAGTGAAGAATTATTTCGCCAAATGGCGGAAAACATTCAAGAAGCGCTCTGGATTTATGACTTTCAGCAAAAAAAAATATTATATATTAGTCCAGCCTGGGAAGATATTTGGGGAAGACCGATTGGGGATTATTATGAGAACCCTTGGTTGTGGGATGAATCAATTCATCCAGAGGATAAGGGAATTACAAAGCTTGTGCAAAATATTAAAGGAAATACTGTGGTTGAATATAGAATCCAACAACCAGACGGTTCGGTTAAGTGGATTAAGGACCGAATGGTACCTATCTATAATAGTGAAGGACAACTTTGTAAATTAACAGGAATTGCCGAAGAAATTACAGAGGCTAAGATTAACGAAGATTTATTAAGAAAGTTTGATAAATTAACAGCAGTTGGTCAACTAGCAGCTAGCTTTGCTCATGAAATAAGAAATCCATTAACTAGTATTAAAGGCTTTATACAAATACAAAAAGAAGCGATTGAGCCATACTTTAACCTGATTGATTCAGAATTTAAGCAAATTGAGTGTATAATAAATGAGTTTTTATTTCTTGCAAAACCTAACCAAGAAGATTTATTCCAAACACAGGATCTTATTGAGATTCTAAATGAGGTATTATCTTTTTTGAAAATTAAGATGATGTTCTCTAATGTGAAGGTAGTTATTGATTTTCCATATGATACTCTTTGTATTTGGTGTGAAAGAAGTCAACTAAAACAAGTGTTCATTAATGTGCTTAATAATTCAATTGAAGCGATGGAAAAGGGGGGAAACATTGAGATAAAAATTCGTAAGACTAGTGATTCTCATTATACAATTGAAATTATTGATGAAGGAATTGGGATTTCTAATGATCGAATAGAACGCCTAGGTGAACCTTTTTATTCAAATAAAGAAAAAGGTTCAGGGTTGGGGTTGATGGTTTCCTATAAAATAATTGAAAACCATTGCGGAAGTATAAAAATAAAGAGTGAAGTGAATAAAGGTACCTCGGTGTTGTTTACATTACCGTTTAAAGGATCCTGTTCAACGGAAGATGAAAGACAAAATGTGGATGAACAGGTGGAAAAAGTCTTTCATAAGGTGGATGAAAGACAAAATACAGCTGAGTAAGTGGAAAAAGTCTTTCATAAGGTGGATGAAAGACAAAATACAGCTGAGTAAGTGGAAAAAGTCTTTCATAAGGTGGATGAAAGACAAAATTTAGCTGAGTAAGTGGAAAAAGTCTTTCATTAAGCCAACTACTTAATAATACAGTTGGTTTTATTATATTATCATTTCATGTTGAGCAAACTATGCATATGAGATATTTAATTGCATTATTTAGTTTATTAATCATTTTGTCAGTGCCATATGAAGCCCAAGCCGAAGAAATGGTAACTGTAAAACTAGTTAAGGATATAGGAAATACAAGTGAGGTCAAAATCAAGCTACATGGAGACTATTTAACTCTTGATCCAAGCATACAATTAAAAGAAGGAGTGACATATAAATTAAGGGTGAAAAGAAGTGGCAGCTTCTATTTAATAAGTAATAGTGATGAGCAAAAGATTGATGGGGCATTTATGCTAATACCATCAATATATGATACTAATCATTATATAGAGATAAATGGTCAACCCCACTTAGGGGTAATTGAATTTACCGAAGAGAAGCAAAAATATATTCGCCCTGTTAATCAGCTTCCACTTGAAGACTATTTAAAAGGTGTTGTTCCTTTTGAAGTTTTCCCTTCTTGGAATCTTGAGACATTAAAAGCACAGGCACTTGCTGCAAGAACTTATGCTTTTACACAAAAAGAAAAAGAGATGAACGATACAATTCAATATCAAGTATATGGGGGATTCACCTGGAATCCAGAAACAACTAAAGCTGTAGAAGAGACAAAGGGAGAGATCATTACGCATAATGGAACTCCTATTACTGCGTTTTATTCTGCCAGCAATGGTGGGATGACGGAAAATAATTCAAATGTATGGGGTGGGGATTCAATTTCTATCTATCCAATTAAAGAGGATAAATATGATCCCATTCATCCATGGGAATTTAGCTTTCACCGAGAACAGTTAGCGATTGAAAACATTGATTGGGATCAATCAGATGCATGGGATAGTCTCACTGAGATGGATGAGAGAATAGCTACAAATATGAAAAAATCACTTAGACAAAAAGGCTATCTAGGAGAAATTAAAATTTTGTCTATACCAGAGTTTGAAATCTCTAAAAAAAGAAATGAGTCTGGAAGAACCGAAGAAGGTTCAATGACTGTTTCATTTCTTCACCAACTATTTGATGGTACTATTATGTACGAACAGCTTGAGCTGAAGAATACAAATATTAATAAAATTCGTCCACTAATCGGGGGAGATGTATTTAGAAGTTATTTGATTGATTCCCTAACCTACAATGAGGATCTTTATACCATGAATGGAAGAGGATATGGACATGGTGTTGGGATGAGTCAATGGGGGGCGAGTATTATGGGGGACCAAGGAAAGAACTATAAAGAAATTCTTCAGTTTTACTTTCCACAAACCGAAATTACTAACATGAGTAAGATAAGCAAGTAGGATTATGAGAAAAAAGATTGCGCGCAGCAATCTTTTTTTGTTTCAAGAATAAATAGGCAGGGTAAATTGTAAGTGTATTTAGGGAAAGGAGTAGCTAATCATGACAAATGTAAAATTAGCTGTTATTTATTACAGTTCTACAGGAACCAATTATCAATTATCAAAATGGGCTGAAGAAGGTGCCAAAGAGATTGGGGCAGAAGTAAAGGTCTTGAAGGTACCAGAACTCGCTCCCCAAGCTGCCATTGATTCTAATCCAGCATGGAAGGCACACGTTGAAGCAACACAAAACGTACCAGAAGTGAGTCTCGAAGACCTAGAGTGGGCGGACGGAATTGTTTTTAGTGTACCAACACGTTTTGGTAATATGCCAGCGCAAATGAAGCAATTTTTAGATACGACAGGTGGGTTGTGGTCTAATGGAAAGCTAGTTAATAAGGTTGTAAGTGCAATGAGCTCTGCTAGTAACCCTCATGGTGGCCAAGAGGCAACACTATTGTCACTCTATAACACGTTTTATCATTGGGGTTCAATTATTGCTCCTCCCGGTTATACTGACCCGGTTACGTATTCTGCAGGTGGGAACCCATACGGTACAAGTGTAACTGTTAGTCAAGAAGGCGAAATGGTTGAAGATGTTAAAGCTGCTGTTAAACATCAAGCAAAACGCACAGTAACCATCGCTGAATATATAAAGAATGGGAGTAAGTAATTGGTTTAAAGTTAAGGCTGTTTTCTCAAAGTTTGTTGTTCTAGATAAAAAAACTTTAAAAGCAACAAAGCTTACGAAAACAGCCTCTAAAAAACTTTAATACTAATTTCGATTAGGCTCATAATTTAAACTTCTAAAAAGTTGCTTTAACTCAGCCTCTGTTAAGTCTCTCCATTTTCCGGTTTGAAGAGAATCCAAGTGAATATTCATGATTCGAATGCGTTGTAGTTTGCGGACATTATAACCTAATTCAGAGCACATCCGTCGTATTTGCCTATTCAAACCTTGAGTTAAAATAATTCGAAACACATATCTTGACTCTTTATGAACCTTACAAGGAAGAGTAACTTGGTCGAGAATTTCAACACCTTCTGACATTCTCTTTAAAAAGTGAGGTGTGATGGGCTTGTCCACTGTTACTTTATATTCCTTTTCGTGCTTTCCTTCTGAACGGAGAACCGGATTCACAATGTCTCCATCATTTGTTAATAAAATTAGTCCGTCAGAATCTTTGTCAAGTCGCCCAATCGGAAATATCCGAAGTGGATGATTAACAAAGTCAACAATATTTCCTTGAATATGACGCTCTGTAGTGGAAGTGATACCTACAGGTTTGTTTAAAGCAATATAGACTAGATTTGGTTTTGACTTAATTGGTTTCCCATCGACTCTAACATCATCATCAGGTTCGGCTTGACTTCCAGGTTCTGCAAGTATGCCGTTAATCGTGACCCTTTTCGCAGCGACCCATTTATCGGCCTCTCGTCTGGAACAGATTCCTGTTTCACTAATAAATTTATTTATCCTCAATAAAAACACCACCTGAGTAGTTGGATTTTCCTCATATGCGTGGAAGTACTTGAAAATTATACCTTAAAGTATAATGAAAATACAGTTATCACATACACTCATTATTTAAACCAATCCATAATTTCATTTTATTGACAAAAGAATTCCTATCTTTTACTATTATCTTGAATTCGAGATATTTTTTATCATTTACAGCTTTACGACGACTGAAATTGAAAATCTAGATAATTTCAGGGTAGACTAAGAAAATACGAAAAAAAGGATGGTAGATATGAAATTATTGGGTTTACATCATGTTTCAATATTAACTGGAAATGCAGAGAAAAACTTTGAATTTTATACAAAAGTACTAGGTATGAGGCTAGTTAAGAAAACCGTAAATCAGGATAATACAAGCTCTTATCACCTATTTTATGGAGATGCAGAAGGAAACCCGGGTTCTGAAATTACTTTCTTTGATATGCCAAGCCTAGGAAGGACTTACCCTGGTGTTAGAAGTATTTCTTCAACATCTCTGAGAGTAAAAAGTACAGACTCGCTTCACTATTGGGTTGAGCGCTTGGAACGATTGAACATTGCTCATGAGGACATTATGAAAAGAGCGAATCGAGACACATTAGCTTTCCGAGATTACGATGGTACGAATGTGATCCTTGTTGCCGATAATGGAGAAGAAGGTGTAGCTGCAGGAGTACCTTGGGACAAGACAGATATACCAGTAGAACATGCAATCATTGGTTTAGGGCCAGTTATGTTAACTGTCACGGCTGCAGAACCAACAATTAAAGTATTAACTGATGTGATGGGCTTTAGGCATGTTGGATCATATCCATCACTAGCCGGTGACTTTCCGGCTATTGAAGTGTTTGCAACAGGTGAAGGTGGAGCAGGGGCAGAAGTGCACCTCGAAACAAGACCAGACCTTCCAAAAGAAAGACCAGGGAGAGGCAGTATCCATCATGTTGCATTTCGAATTCCAAACGAAGAAGAATTTAAATACTGGACAAAGCGAATTCAAGAAAGTGGATTAATGAATTCTGGAGAGGTAGAGAGGTATTATTTCAAAGCATTATACTTTAGAGAACCTAACCATATTTTGTTTGAATTATCGACAGATACACCAGGTTTTGCTGCAGATGAACCATTGGAAAGCTTAGGAGAAAGACTTGCTCTTCCGCCATTCCTTGAACCAAAGCGGGAGCAAATTGAAGCACAACTCCGCCCCTTGGATTTGGAGCTGTAACAATTTTGAACGTTTGTGATTATAACATAAAGGGTATGGCAATAATTAAGTAATCGATTCATAGTAAAGAGGAGGTTTTGTACGGATGCCAACAGTTACTGTTTTAGGGGAGAAATCATTTGAAGTAGAAAAGGGGACGAAGTTAGTTCTTGCTTTAGAAGACCACGGTATAAGTGTCCTTCATCGATGTGGTGGTAAAGCAAAGTGTACTTCCTGTAGAGTAGAAGTGCTTGAGGGTGATTTCGAAGATCTAAGCAATATTGAAAAAAATGCATTTGCTCAAAAAGGAATTGAAGATAATCTTCGCTTGTCATGTCAAGTTCGGGTTGAAGGCGATGTAACAGTTCGGCCAATCATGACAGTAGAAAGCTCTGGTTTAGATGCTGGTCCAAGACCTGAGGAATAGGTAGAAAAAAAGTCAGATCACAGAGTAAAAACCTGAGATCTGACTATCCTTGTTTGTTAATCTGTTAATACAATATATTCAAGGTTTGTTTGGAAACCTATAGATGTATTTAAATCAACGATTTCTAAATTGATTTCTGCTTTTGACATAGAGAGGATCATCTCTGGTATTGGAAAGTTAATTACATCTTGTGTGTGCTCATCAGTTATTATTAAAAACTCATGATATTGTTTATTATTTTTATTAAAAGATGTGACATTAAGTCTGTATGCCACATTCGCTTTCTGGCTGATTTTATAAGAAATAACATTCTCTTTGTATTTAATGAATTCCGGGAGACTAAGCAATCGGTCTTCATCCACAGCAATTCCAGTTTGCTCCTCTAAATAGCGATGAAGTTCAGTATTATCCAATACATTTGCTACTTCCTGATTGTCATGGATTGTCTTCCGGTAAAAGGCTTCGTTTGTAAAAACGTCCTCTATTTTGACAGGTTTAGTTGCCCCATATAATAATACATAATCATCTGCAATGATTTCCTGTGGATACCACATATGATGGGAAGTGGAATAATTCCAGAAAGCGTCCCAGCGTACAGGCTCTCCCTGTAATCCTCTTAGTTTTGCCCATGTGGAGTTTGGGAGATGATGTTCTTTAAGATAATGATAAGTAAAATGATGCCCATATTCATGTGATAGAGTTCCAGCCAACTCAGAGGCTTCTAGAGATGTATCAGCATGGTAAAGGGTAATGGTATTTGTAAGTGAGTGATATTGGCCTCTTGTTCGTAAATCAGAGAATTTAGGTTCACCTATAACACGTACTTCTTGCAAAAGAAATATCTCTTCACCATGTTTATTTTTAATCAGTTCATGGTAAAGTTGCTCAAGTTTTTGTTCATTCCAATTCTCTGTATAGCTGAGGAACATAATGTTTTCAGGTGATTTAAACTTTGCATAATAGGTTGAATCATATGCTGGAGAATCCAAACTTAATAAAATGGGGAGAGATAATAGAATGACTAGAATCGATGAAACCTTTCTTTTGATACTCATATTCTCACATCCTTACAGATATTCTATCATGAGTATAATGAAAGATAATTAGTATCCTATTTCCATAGAATATGTAAAATAAAAAAGATGCCTCTTAAAAAGAGACATCTTGCGTATTGAGGCGTTAGACTGCACTCCACATAGCGCATTGCCAAAGGCGTGTCTAGCGACTTACACAATTCAGCTCATCGCTTAATTAATATACCATGATAATGTTTTTTTCACAAGTGGGAAAATAAGCTATTTATCAAAGTCTCGGATATTTGCAATTAAGCAATTCTTCATACAAAATATAAGGAAGAGAAAAGATAGGAGGATGAATCTTGCAACTACAAAATAAAAAAATTATTCAACTTGTTAGTGATGACTTTGAAGATTTAGAACTTTGGTATCCAGTATTACGTCTGAGAGAAGAAGGCGCAACAGTACATATTGTTGGTGAGAAAAAGGGAGAGCAGTACATAGGAAAATATGGTGTTCCTATTGTTTCAGATCTATCTTTCCAAGAGATAGAACCAAACGATTATGATGCGATTTTGGTTCCGGGTGGTTGGTCCCCTGACAAATTAAGAAGGTATGAAGAAGTATTGCATATGGTAAAAACCATGGATGACCAACAGAAACCAGTGGGGCAAATCTGTCATGCAGGCTGGGTACTCATCTCAGCTAAAATTCTTGAAGGGAAAAAGGTAACAAGTACACCAGGAATTAAAGATGATATGACTAATGCTGGTGCAATCTGGTTGGATGAAGCTGTCGTGGTTGATGGTCACCTTATATCAAGTCGTCGCCCACCTGATTTACCGGACTATATGAGAGAGTTTATTAAGGTATTATCAAAATAGAGTAGAGTATTAGCGCTAAAAACCCTATTTAAGTAGGAGTTTTTAGCGTTTTTTATTTAAATAGTAGAATTGAATATATAATATGAATAATCTTTATTTTATTATCATGCATTTTATTAAACTTTATATGAAAACAGAAGAAATACATAGTATTTCTAAGAAATCATAATTTAACAACGCTTACATCGCTGTTTTAATAAACTCATTGTTGTGATAAGATTCATTATGTTAAAAACGGACCCGACTTTCATGAGAGTTGAAAGTCATCATAAAACATAAGGAGAGATGACATTTTGAATCTACAGACAATTAAACAAGAGTGGTTTGGCAATATCAGGGGGGATATTCTTGCTGGGATTGTTGTTGCACTTGCGCTAATTCCTGAGGCAATTGCATTTTCAATCATAGCTGGAGTTGATCCAATGGTTGGTCTTTATGCTGCGTTCTGTATTGCAGTTGTGATTGCATTTGTAGGTGGTAGACCTGCAATGATTTCGGGAGCAACAGGAGCAATGGCGTTGCTCATGACAACCTTGGTTGCCAACCATGGACTACAATACTTATTTGCAGCGACTATTTTGACAGGAGTGCTACAAATTATCTTTGGTGTGTTTAAATTAGCCCGTTATATGAAGTTCATTCCTAGAACAGTTATGGTTGGTTTTGTTAATGCGCTAGCCATCTTGATTTTCAGTGCACAGCTTCCACACTTTATAGGAGAGTCTTGGCAAATGTATGCAATGGTTGCTGGAGCTTTAGCGATTATTTATATCTTACCTAGATTCACTAAAATCATTCCATCTCCACTAGTAGCGATTATCGTGATTTCAATCATTGCAATTTATACTGGTAGTGATGTTCGTACTGTTGGAGATATGGGAGAATTAACTCAAGCATTACCGTTTTTTGCAATCCCAACAGTGCCTTTAAATTTTGAAACATTGGCAATCATCTTCCCATATGCACTCTCATTAGCATTAGTTGGGTTGTTAGAGTCATTGCTTACTGCATCGATTGTTGATGATATGACAAATACAGGTAGTGATAAAAATAAAGAAAGTCGTGGACAAGGAATTGCAAATATTGTGACTGGTTTCTTTGGAGGAATGGCAGGTTGTGCGATGATCGGGCAAGCTGTAATTAACGTGAAATCCGGAGCGAGAGGTCGACTTTCTTCATTAGTAGCTGGTGTATTCTTAATGTTCTTGATTTTGGTATTAGGAAATATAGTTGTTCAGATTCCAATGGCAGCATTAGTTGGAGTCATGATTATGGTTTCAATTGGTACTTTTGATTGGGCTTCTCTAAAACTAGTGGTGAAAGCACCTCTTACAGATTCAATTGTAATGGTTGTTACTGTATTAACAGTTGTATTGACTCATGATTTATCAAAAGGGGTTTTTGCTGGTATTATTTTAAGTGCAATATTCTTTGTTGCCAAAATATCCAAAGTTTCCGTAACAAGTGTATTAGATTCAGCTTCTGAAAAACGTCTATATAGTGTAAAAGGTCAAGTGTTTTTTGCTTCTGTAACTGATTTAGTTAACAGTTTTGATTTTACAGAGAATACTAGAAAAGTAGAAATTGATTTTACACAAGCACATGTTTGGGATGATTCAGCTGTTGCAGCCATTGATAAAATTGTCATTAAGTTCCGTGAACATAATACAGATGTAACAATTCTTGGTTTAAACGAACCGAGTTCTACATTAGTAGAGCGTTTAGCGGTTTATGATAAACCTGGAGCAAAACTATCTGGTCATTAAAATAATAAAGATATAACAAAGTGTCTGACAAATTCTAGAAATAGAAAAGGTCAGACACTTTTTTTTTATAAGATAAGAAAGTATAGAATTTTCATACTTAGTTTTAGTGTCTAGCTCCAGGCGCCATCGGCTCGGGGTCATAAGCCAATCCGTCTAGAAGGTTAAAAAACAACCTTCAAGCCGGCTCGTCTTATGCCTGTCGCCGATAAACGGGCGCCTTGCGCTTTTCTTAGGTTGTTTTCTCAAAGTTTGTTGTTTTAGACCCAAAATAAAAACGGTACTACAAGCAGGCTGAATACACGTAGACTCCTGCGGGATCACTGGTCACCCGCCGGACGCGGAGTGTATTCAGCCTGCGGCTTTCATAACTCACATATCTATACAAAAACAGCCTTCTTATAAAAAGATATAATTAATAGTTAATAGATTAATTGTCTATTATTGTCAAATTTTTCTTTAAATATAGTGAAATAATGTTAAAATAAGCCATATACATATTAGATGACAAGCATATTGAATGGAGGAAATCAAATGAATACACAGTTTACGAGTCCAAAGGGCTTTGGAGAAATTTTGGACCAAACATTTAGGTTGAGTAAAAATAAGTTTAAGGACTTTTTTTTGATTGCGTTAATCTTTGGAGGTCCAATCTACATCATACAAGCAATTATTCAACTTTCATCTGGCATAAACTTCTTTAGGGAAGTTGGCGAAGGAGATGCATGGTTTGAACAGATATTAGCAAGCTTTAAAGATCCTACATATACAGAAACTCCTACTAATTTAGGTCAGGATATCAGCTTATTAATAGTAGGATTATTAAGTGTGTTGTTATTACCTATAGCTCAAGCAGCCATTATGTTTGCAATAAATCATATTAGAAAAAATGAAGACTATACAATTGGCCAAGTTATAAAAGAAGCATTTGGAAGATTTTGGCCGATTATCGGAAGTAGTATCTTGTTTGGTCTCATTGTTTTTGGTCTCGTTATTGTTCCAATTATTGCAATCGTCATGATTGGTTTTGTAGTATCAGCAGTCAATCCTTTACTTGCTATCGGGTTAGGGATTCTAATCTTTCTTGGAGCTGCGGTTGGAATCGGATTACTACTTACTCGCTGGAGTTTTTATTTTGGATCAGTTGTATTTGACAAACAGTCCCCTGGTTTTGCCCGCAGTTGGAGATTATCAACAGGTAGAACCTGGAAATTGATGGGGCTCTATATTATCTTTTATATGATTATCAGTAGTATTAGTTTTGCAGTGGAAACATCATTAGGACTTGCTCTTGGGAACAGTGTCTTATTAATGTTAATTGTTAATATCGTTTCATTAGTAACAATGATGATATTATCAGTAGGTTATACAATTATGTATCTAGATTTAAAAACAAGACATGAAGCAGATGACTTGAAGGATTTGATTGAAGACTACAATATTGAGAAATAACCTTGTCTTGGGTGAAAGTTAGGTGATCTAGATGCTCAATTCTAATGATGCAAAGAATGACATTGAGAATATATTAGAGGCAAAAGAATATCGAATGTATCAAGAAGAATCTAAGAGTGTACTAGAAATACTGTGGGATAAGGTAAGAGACTGGATTGCTGACCTGTTATCAAATATGATTCCATCGGTTGAATCTAGTAGTAATTTGGCATCAGTGGTACTATCAATCGTTATTTTTGCCTTAGTTGTTGGGTTAGTCTTCTTTATTGCATTAAGGGTGCGGAACAAAAAACGAAAAAATGGATTACAAAGCTATCAACCACTTCAAACGATTAATGAAATGAATTGGTCTTATCAACAGCATTTAAAAGAAGCACAAGTTCAAGAAGGCCTGAAAAACTATATGCTAGCGACAAGGCATATGTTTTTAGCTCTCCTGCTTTATTTTCATGAGCAAGAGTGGCTTATAGCCAAGATTTGGAAAACCAATTGGGATTACTATGAGGAGCTTTTGAAAATAAATCAAATGAAGGCAGAGAAATTTTATCTTCTTGCCCTCTTATTTGATGAAGTTGCTTATGGAGAACGTGAAGTTCAGAGTACGGATTTTCTTGATTATTATGATCGTGTAATGAAGCTGTTTGAGGAACAGGATGAAACAACAATCTTGAAGTCCAGAGGAGAGGAGGGGTGAGTTCGTTTTGCTGATACCAACTTCAAAAAAAGGAACATGGCTTGGGCTAATCGTTGTGCTCTTGCTTTTTATGATTATAAGCTATGTGCTTCTTTTTCAACAACCAAAGAACTATCAGAGCTACGTTTCTCATTCACCTTCGACTACTGGAGTAAAAGCTATTTTCACTTACCTGGAGTCAGAACATAGTCATGTTCAAAGATGGTCACATCAACCTGAGTTTTTGTTAAATGGCGGTAAAGAAAATCAATTGCTTATCATGGTGGAGCCGACGTTTATTCCAAATACAGAGGATATGAATTCGTATAAACGTTTTATTGAAGAAGGAAACAGCATCCTATTATTTAAAAATAATCCAAAAGGAATGTTTGACTTGAAATCCTATCCTATTGATGATCAGGAAAACAATGATAACATTGAAATAGTACAACGAAATAATAAGGAATATCGTGCCAGGGTCGAATCTCTAGTTAGATTAGTTCCCAATAATGATGACACAATCCTGCTGTCAGATGAATCAGGAATTATTGCTTTAAAACGTAAAATCGGTAAGGGAGAATTTATAAGTGTTGTTACTCCCGAATGGATGACAAATGGCACAATTCAGAAACAAGACCATATCACTCTTATTGTTAATTTAATCAATAACCTAGACTATCCAGAAACAATTCTGTTTGATGAATACTTACATGGTCAGCAAAACAAATCAACATTTACGACTATATTTCCTACTTGGCTTCTTCTGTTAATGCTTCAAACAGTCTTATTAACAATGCTTTGGCTTTGGGCAGTGGGTAAAAGATTCGGTTCGATCATCGTACCTAGAGAAGAGTCTGTACGTTTCAGTGATGAAGGACTGAAAGCATTGGCTTCTTGGTACACAAGAGGGAGAATGTATCGTGAATCATTAATGATTCAGGCTAACTATAATAAGCTACTTTTACAAGAAAAGTGGGGAATTCCTTATAGCAAAGAGTGGGAAGATATTGAAAACTCTTTAGTAAAGAAAATGAAGAAAATTCCTCGACAAGAAATCAAACTATTTGTAATGGGACTTCCAGAGATATTGAAAAAGGAACGAATTAGTAAAAAAGAATATTTAGCATGGTCAAAGAAAATGGATCAACTACGTAAAGAGCTGGAGGTTGACAATGAATAATGAGCTTACGAGTTTAATTGATAAATATGAAAAAAGATTAATTGGACAACATACAAATCTGAGACTTCTATTAACAGCGATTCTGTCAGGTGGGCATGTTTTGCTTGAAGGTGTACCAGGAACAGGGAAAACACATATGGTACGAACACTCGCTACCCTGCTAGGTGGACAATTTAGCAGGATACAATTCACACCTGACCTTCTTCCGAGTGATATTACTGGAAGTACCATTTACAATTTAAAGGAAAGTACATTTCAAACTCTTAAAGGTCCCATTTTTACCAATATCCTATTGGCAGATGAAATCAATCGTACACCTGCAAAAACACAAGCAGCCCTCCTTGAAGCGATGGCAGAAAAGCAAGTAACTATCCAAGGTGAAACATATCCGCTTTCTGACGTATTTTTTGTTGTAGCTACACAAAATCCAATTGAGTTTGAAGGAACATATCCTTTACCAGAAGCCCAACAAGACCGTTTTATGTTTAAATTAAATATTGATTTTCCATCCTTTGATGAAGAAGTAAATGTATTGAAGTATGTATTAGAAGGTAACAAGGTTGCCAGTGAAGTTGATCGTGCTGTACTTAATCTGGAGACTTTTATATCAATTAGACGTGAAATTGAAGAGATTACTATTAGTGATAGCATAATAGATTACATCATGAAAATAGTTAGAAAAACACGTGATTCTGAATCCATTCGTCATGGAGCGAGTACAAGAGCTGCGATATCAATAGGAAAAGCAGGTCAAGCATGGGCATATTTAGCTGGTAGAGATTATGTAACACCAGATGATGTGAAAATGGTATCAAAACCTGCGTTAAGACACAGAATTCAATTATCGCCACATGCGGAATTGGAGGGAGTAACGATTGACCAGACAATTGAAGAGCTTGTTGGGGTTATTCCAGTTCCGAGATAGAGGGATCTTGCCAACAGAACGATTAATTGGCATCTACATCCTTTTTTCAATTGGATTAGTCCTTTTGGCACTCATGGATATCGCGTGGACATTTATTATATTATCTAACTTGGCCTTTATCTCTATTACAATGATTGATTTACTATTTATACCTAAGAGGGACGAGATCTTTTTTAAACGGTCGTTTCCAGATGAGATGGAAAGAGGTCATACATATAAGGTAGAACTCGAGGTTTGGAATCAGTCTAATTTTCCAGTGGTGTATCGTTTAATTGATGGATTACCTCAAACTTTTACAAGACCTTTTCCAATGGAAGGAGATGTAGGAGAAAAGTCAAAGAATCTTCAATTCTACGAAACGGTTGCACCTGCTAGAGGAAAATATGAAATTGAAAAGTTATATTATCGGTATAAGAGTAAAATAGGCTTGTGGGAAAAGCAAAAGGCAGAATTGCTTGGAAACACGGTCAAAGTAATACCAGATTTAACTTCAACAAAACAATATTTAGAGAATGCTCAACGCTTTTTAATGTATGAGGGAATTAAGATTCGTAAACAGCAACAGGGAGTTGGCGAATTTGCCAAAATTAGAAATTATGTGGTAGGCGACGACCCACGGAAGATTAACTGGCGCCAAACTGCCAAATTACATGAGGTTATGACAAACGAGTACGAGCCAGAACATGGAAAGTATATTACAATATTAATTGATTGTGGAAGAATGATGGGAGCAGAACTTAAAAAGGGTAATCGCTTAGAGAAAGCGCTGGAAGCAGCCTTAACTGTTACGGCTGCTGCACTAGCGAAAGGTGATTATGTAGCTGTTCTAGCCTTCTCAAAAAATGTGAAAGTATATATTCCTCCTGCAAAAGGGATGGCACATTTACAACGGATCTTACAAGCCATCTATCATCTTGAAGTTGATGCTGCAGAATCGAATTATGGAGAAGTTCTTCAATATTTACAAACTGTTCAAAAGAAACGTAGTCTCTTATTGTTATTTAGTGATGTTCGAACCTTTCTTCATGAAGAAAGTGCCTTACTATATTTAAAACGAATTAGGCAAAGGCATTTATTTCTAATGATTGGGCTTGAGGATGAAACATTGTTAAATAGAATTAAGGATGAACCAATAACACTTCAAAGAGCGATGATTAAAAGCATGGCACAGAAACAAATGATTCACAAAAAACGTGAAAAAGCTAAATGGGAACAGCAAGGTCTTCAACTAGTTGAAGCAAGAGAGGAAAACCTTGCTGTAGCAGCTGTTTCATCCTATATCCAAATCATGAACCGCGGACTGTTGTAATTGAATGTTGAGAGGTCCCAAGTTCAATTTGACGGATTATCTTTTATAAAAATAAGTTTTCCGATAAGGACATATAGAATCAATCCAACAACAGTTAGCATTGCGACTATATACTTAGCTTCTAATGAAATGGCCGCTGGGGTGATAAAACCTTCTATAACTCCTGCAATTACGAATAAGGGAATCGTTCCTAGTAATAATTGGACAGATCTTTTGGCTTGTAATTTTAGCTGATATCCTCTTGAGTAGCTCCCAGGAACAAAGAGCTTATAGCCCATTAATAGTCCTGCTCCACCGGCAATGAAAATGGCTGTAAGCTCAATCATTCCATGAGGAACAATATAGGCCCAAAACTCATAACTTTTTCCATAATGCCAAAAGAGTGCAGCAAGTGCTCCAACTAGCAGACCATTATAAATTAAGATGTAGACAGTCAATAACCCAAAGGTAACACCACCAGCGAAAGCGAGTATAGCGACTTGAATATTATTGGTCATAATACTAGCTGACATAAGTGAAGAGTCAACTGCACCATCTTGTTTACCAAGCTGCTCTGGATCAACGCTTTGGGCAATATTACTTGGCAAGATCGAATAGATATGTAATGGATCATTCTGCACAGCTAGAAAACTTCCTAATGCGCCAATTGTGAAAAGAATCATTGCAATTAGAATGAATTTCCATTGCTCAATAAATAACCGAATGAATGTAGTTGTAAAGAAATGGCGAAGTTGCTGAAAACTAGAAACTTGATCTTTGTATAATAAATTATGAGACTTTGAGACCAATCCGTTTAAGTATGGTGTTACATCTTCCTTAGGGAAATAGGTTTGACTATATGATAAATGCTGTGCTGCTTTCTGATAGAGATGATGAAAGCCTTCAATATCGGTTTCATTAAGCTGTCTACGACTTTTAGTGAACTTGGTTACAAATTGTTCAAGCTGCTTCCATTCTTCACGGTGTTGTTTGACAAATTGTTTTATTGACATATACTCACCTTCATTCATGTTAATTATGTACTGGAAAAAGAAGTATTTTTTAAAAATTAAGAAAGTAAAATTTCGAACTTAGTTTTAGTGTCTAGCTCCAGCGCCTAGCCCCTCGGGGTCATAAGTCAAATCACTACGGAAAACAAGATTTCCTACGTGCTTTGCCTTATGCCTGTCGGGGCTGAACAAGGCGCTTGCGCTTTTCTTAATATTATAATAGCTTAGTAATTAAATAGAAACAATTCAACAAGGGAACGAGGTTAAGTTATATGGATCAAGATCAAATCGATATTAAAACACCTGAATATGTTTCGATTCAATTTCAAGCAGCAGGCTTGGGCAGTAGGGCATCTGCATTTATCATTGATCAACTTTTATTAATTTTAATTAATAGCCTAATTTTAATCATTACCTTCTTTGTTTTTATGGGCGGACCTGGTTTGTTTTTCTTTGAAAACGTGACTACAGGACCTCTTGCAATCGCGATTATTCTAATCTTCGTTCTTAACTGGGGATATTTTTTTGCTTTTGAATATTTTAATGGAGGGAGAACAATTGGAAAGAAACTTGCTGGAATCCGAGTCATTCAGGAAAATGGCCATAGTATTACGATTCTCTCAAGCTTCATTCGAAATCTTTTAAGAATTATTGATTCACTACCAACCGGTTATTTGGTTGGAATATTAATGATTTTTTTCCATTCAAAGCATAAAAGAATAGGAGACCTTGTTGCCGGTACAATTGTCGTACATGAAAGGAAAGAAAAGAAAAAGGGAAAGAAATCAGCTATTGAAAAAGAAATAGAATTAAGAGGGATTTCTAAAGAGAGTCTAATGCTAGAGGAATGGATATTAAAATCGTTTGTATTAAAAGACTGGAAGCTAATAAACACATATAGCAATCGACTTCTCCAATTACCGGCCTTTGAAAGAAAACAACTAACAGTAAAGGTGGCAAATATCCTGTTCCCGAAAATCGGGTTGGATGCTAAAGGGCGAAGTGAAGCAGACGTTGAAAACACATTGCTAGCACTCTATTTACATCTAAGGGATGAATGGGAGTTTGAATTGTAAGAATAACAAAGTAATAAGAGGCTTCAACCTTCCTCTAACGGTAGATTGATGCTCTTATTATTATCTAATATGGATTCGATTAATTAAGTTCCAACCACCTGGTTGGAGTTGATAATAATTTTGACCTCTTAGTCCCTCATCAATATAGATAATATCACCTGTTGCTATAAATCTACCTTTGAAATCTGAAGGAATTCGATCTGGCACATTAAATTTACTAAACACAGTTTGTAAGCAATCCTTATGCGATTCAGCTTTGATCGTTAATCTATAAATCGCTCTGTAGCCCTTCCGTTGATGAAAAGAAGGTGCTTGAAAAAGGGTGATATCATATTCCTTTACAATCATTCTCGTTAATAACTTTGACAATCGTATCACCTACTCCTTTGTTTAGTGTAGTCATACGTTATATATTAAAGATTGACCTTGTCGATTCCTTCATCAGATTATTTCTATTTTTGTCGACCTTTATCTAGTTGTGCGAATTAGCACTATATTTGTGAATCTTTGATTGGTGTAACTCTTAACTAGAAGAGTATAATAAATAAAAGTAAGGTGTTTAAGGAGAGATTAGTTTAATGGGAAAAAAGGCACTTATTGCAGGAGCAAGTGGGTTAGTTGGTCGAAATTTACTTGAAATCTTAGTAGAAGGTGATGAATATGAGGAAATTATTGCGATTGTAAGAACACCGCTTTCATATCAGCATCCGAAACTTAAAGAACACATCGTTAATTTTGACGAATTATCGAAAGAGAAACAATTATTTTCTACTGTTGATCATGTTTACTGTTGTCTTGGAACCACAATTAAAAAAGCGGGTTCAAAGGAAGTAATGTATAAGATTGATGTAGAATATCCTTTAGAGTTAGCGGAGTTATCACGTAAAGAGGGAGTTAGCCATTTTATTTTAGTTAGCTCAATGAACGCAAATCCAAATTCTCCAATCTGGTATTCAAAAATGAAGGGAGAACTTGAACAAAAAATAACTCAAATTCCATTTCAATCAATATCGATTATAAGACCTTCTCTCTTAATGGGGAATCGCCAAGAATTTAGGTTAGGTGAAAAGATGGCAGAGAAAGTGTATAAAACCTTCTCATTTTTATTTCATGGTCCACTAAGGAAGATAAGGGGAATTGAAGCGCGAAAAGTAGCTCTTGCGATGTATAAAATTGCAAAGAGAGAAAGTCCGGGAATTACGATCTATCCTTCAGAACAATTGGAAGTTATTGCAAATAAATAGTGAAGAAGAGCCCAATGGAGAAAGAAATGGATTCCTAATTCTGCATTGGACTTTTTGACTTTTTCATGGATTTCAGAAGATAACCACCTTTGAATCTTCTAGGTTCATATGCAATAAAAAAAGCATGTGGTTCATGTTGTTCAATTAGGTTAATGACATCATCCTCTAAGTTTCTTTTAGTCAAAATTTGTAATTGATATCTAATACTATC
Organism: Litchfieldia salsa; assembly: GCF_900104555.1. Classification (GTDB taxonomy): domain Bacteria; phylum Bacillota; class Bacilli; order Bacillales; family Bacillaceae_L; genus Litchfieldia; species Litchfieldia salsa. The sequence continues at coordinate 158,746 of NZ_FNJU01000005.1, read as the reverse complement.
TTTGCCCATTCCTTCGAACACGGTTACTCCATACCCTCTGTCTCTTAAAAGGGTAATTAGTTCAGTATTTCTTGAAAGTAAATTAACAGTGAGGGTTGTATAACCGATGGCCAACTTCTCTTCAATCACGCCTCCAATGAGTATACCTATTCCAAAACCTAATGCATAAACAAGCATTGCAGCCACTGTTTGGTCCCCGCTAAAAACAATAGATAAACCAAAAACATAGATGAGTGCTTCTAGGAAGCCAAAAAGCGACGCAAGAATGTTCATACCTTTAACAACAAAGATGATTCTAAGGGATAACACAGGAACTAATACGATTTGTAATAGAAAAATTAAGATAATATCATTCATTGCAATCTCTCTTTTCTAATGTATTTATACCTAATTTAGTTTGCCATGACGGATGATAATTATGTTTACATTCATTTTTCTAAAAAAATTACCAGTATAAATTGGGAATTATCTATTAAATTCAGGGACATCTAGGTAGAATGAGTATAGGGATTTTATTATTTATACAGACGATTATTGGATAGTGAAAAAAGGGTATAAGGGAGACAATATGAAAACTAATTTACTTTATTTTATCGGTCTTATTTTTGTTTCAATTATTTGGGGAGCGAACTTTGGGATTTCGCGATTTGCAATGGACGTTTTTACTCCTGAAGTTTTTGTTTTTTTACGTTTTGGTCTTGCGTTACCTATTTTGTTTTTGATTTTAAAAATAACCGAAGGCAGTATTAAAGTAGAGAAAAGAGACATGATTAAGTTAGCCATTATTGGTTTTTTTGGAGTAACGGTGTTAGAGATTCTCGTCATGTATTCGATAAAATTTACGACTCTCGCTAATGCTTCCTTATTAAATGTGGCCCCATGGCCTATTTTTACTGCTCTTTTTGCTCCTCTATTTATAAAAGAACGCTTCACCTTAAGAGTAGCAACTGGGGGCTTTGTTGCATTCATCGGTGTTTCTTTAATCATCTTAGGAGGAGATGAAGGCTTTGAGATGGGTTCTCAATATATGCTTGGAAATCTCCTGGCTCTGTCGATTAGTTTAATCGGTGCTTTATTTAATCTTTCTTGTATGCCTCTAATGAAAAAGTATTCTCCAATGAGAGTGACATCATGGTATATCTTGTTTGGGAGCGCCTTTTTATTCCCAATTACTTTAACTGGGTGGCAGGATATTCAATGGAGCCAGTTTTCTGTAACAGTTTGGAGCGCGATTGGTTATAACGTATTACTTTGTACTGTTGCTGCTTTTGTCATTTGGAATGTTTCGATGAAGAAAGTGGGGGCTTCAAAATCGAACTTTTTCCGATATTTTGTTCCTGCTTCTGCGACAATTGCTGGTGCGCTGTTTTTTGATGAAAAAATACTTCTTACTCAAATAATTGGGGGAGTAATCATTATTCTAGGATTGATATGGATTGGAATGGAACGAAAAGATATATCGATAAATAGAGCCGCATGAAAAAAGATGGAGTGTTTCTAAGAAACACTCCATCTTTTTATGAAATTATGCGTTTCGTGCTTGCTCTTTATTAACGGAGATTGTTTCTCGTTTCCCATGTAATAAATAATAAAAACCAATTCCTAAAAGGATAAATAATGAACAATAGAAGTAAAGGGAGCTAAATTTAACATTTGCAGCCGCCAATCCAATGATAAATGAACCGAGTCCAATTCCAAAATCGAAGATAGATAAAAATGTTGCGGTAGCTAGGCCTCTGCGCTCAGGTGAAGCTTCTTGAATTGCTATAGTTTGAAAGCTTGGAAACAGTGTTCCCCAGCCAAGTCCAATAAGTGCTGCCGCGATCAAAAATACAGCTGATGTTGTGGTTTGACTCAAAATATACATACCAATCGCAAAACAAATGATACAAGGATAAATGATTATATTTGCACCATATCGATCATACCATCTCCCTGTAAATGGTCTTGTTAGTAAGAGAACAAGTGCGTAAATAACAAAGAAAAAATTCGCAACTGTTTGTAGACCAAGATCTTTGGCATAAACTGAAACGAATGAAAGAATAGATGAATAAACAATAGCAAATAATGCTGCAACAATCGATATCCTTATTGCTGATGCTTCGAAATAGTCCTTTAAATTAAAACTCTGCTTAGATGTAACACTCTCTTTGGTGGGTTGAATATTTGGCAGTTTAATAAAAATAGAAAAAACTAACGTACAAAAGGCAAAAAGTGCACTAATAGTAAACATTGTCTCCTTTCCCCATTGGTTCATAATGGTTAACCCGAGAAATGGACCTAAAACCATTGCAAGGTTTGATGACATGATGTAATATCCCATTCCTTCACCTCGTCTAGAACTTGGGATTAAATCAGCTACAATCGTTCCACACACTGTTGTTGCGATTCCAAAACCAATCCCATGGAAAAAGCGGAGGATCAGTAATGTATGAATGGAAGCAGGGAAAAAGTAGAGAGCAGAAGAGGCAAAAAAGATAATGAGAGAAATGAATAGAACTTTGCGTTTTCCTAATATACTCATCGCTTTACCTGCAAAAGGTCTAATTATAATGGCAGCGATAAGAAACACAGTGATTAATAATCCGGCTTCTGAAGCCTTGGCTTGCATTTCCTGTAAAGCATAGACTGGGAGAGTTACAAGTAGATAATAGAAAGTTAAAAATAGAAATAAATTACTTATTGAAACAAGCAAAAAATCCTTCGTCCATAATTTTGGTTTAGTCATGATGATAATCCCCCATCGTTATTTTTCTGAAAAGGTGTGAAGCCATTTGTTAATTAATAGAAGTAATTCCTTTTGTAATTCTAAAGGGAACTGAGAAATGAGTTTTTTGTTCATTTCTAACACCGCATGTTCCCAGGAGGGATACTCCTCAATTGATTTAGCTGTGAGCTGAATATATTTTGCTCTACGGTCTTCCCCCTGGACTTGTTCCACAAGGCCTTGCTTTAAAAGTCTCTGTATCGTTCTTGTCATCGGGGGTGCTTCTACTGACAAATAATCACAGAGTTGTTTTTGAGTCAGAATTCCTTTCGTATGTAAGACATATAAAACAGACCATTGTGAGCTATATAAGCCAAATGGCTCTAAAGTCTCATTGAGGTTCTTTGTTAATTTCCTAGAAATTTGCTGTAATGAGTGAAATAAATCGTGATTATTCATTTTAATTACTCCTATAGGAAAAATAGTTACCTAGGTAACCATAAAGCAACTTTGGTGAACGGTCAAGGTGAGTGATTAAAGAAGCAGTTTGGTATTTTTTATATTGATAGAGATGGAATGGGATGGGGTTAACTCTAAAGTAATCTAGGACAGAGATAAGTGCCCGAAATGAAGTTGGGTCATGAAAAAAGGTCACCAAAGTAGAGATAGGTGCCCGAAATGAAGTTGGGTCATGAAAAAAGGTCACCAAAGTAGAGATAGGTGCCCGAATTGATGTTGGGTCAGAAAAAAAGGTCACCAAAGTAGAGATAGGTGCCCGAAATGGTGTTGGGTCATGAAAAAAGGTCACCAAAGTAGAGATAGGTGCCCTAAATCATAGGAACTGAAAAAAAATAGGTAACTAAACAGATTTTTTTTATTGGGCACTACTTTATTTTAGCCAGTTTACATGTAATCATGAAGTACAATTCTCTATTAAACTATCTCCAGCGTAAAGTAATCGTTAATTTACAACAATCTAATGCTTCTACGTTTGATTTGAATTCTAATCGTAATCCATCAGGGTTATAGTAAACATCTACATCAGATGTAACACCAGTAGAATGGATTAATCGTTTTACTTCATTGATATCAGAAATTTGTGCAGCGTACATTAATTTGGAATCGAACTCTTTTGATTGTGCCAAGCGATCTAGAACAATACTTGCTTCTTTCATAAGTTTCTTAGATACGTTTGCAGACTGATACAAGATATTTGAATCTACTGGTGTCTGCTGTCTTATACCTGGGTAATATCTAGGGTAGATGGGGTGGTATGAACCTGGGTGATAATAATACATAATGATATCCTCCTTCTGAAAATATACTATTAACTATATGCAGCATTAACAGTTTGGGTGAGACAATGATACTATTTGACAACTGTATTTTTGCTATGCTATATTTATCTCGAATTAAAGATATTTTAATTAAAAGTAATTATTGATGACTAATACCAACTTTTAGGGAAGAATATAGGTAAATATTAAATTGTAATTGGAGGAAGAGAAATGAACCATTTAAAAGGAGTACACCACGTTACAGCTATTACAAGTAGTGCTGAAAAGAACTATGAATTTTTCACATATGTTTTAGGTATGCGATTGGTTAAAAAAACGGTAAACCAAGATGATATTCAGACCTATCATCTTTTCTTTGCAGATGACACTGGAAGCCCAGGAACAGATATGACATTTTTTGATTTTCCTGGGATTTCAAAAGGTGAACATGGAACGAACGAAATTTCTAAAACATCTTTTCGAGTTCCAAGTGATGCAGCATTAGACTATTGGGAGAAGCGTTTTAATCGCCTGGAGATAAAGCATACTGGAATAATAGAACAATTTGGGAAAAAGACTCTATCATTCGTTGATTTTGATGATCAACAATATCAATTAGTTTCCGATGAAAACAATGAAGGAGTTGCATCAGGGACTCCATGGAAAAATGGTCCAATTCCAATTGAATTCGCTATAACTGGCTTAGGTCCCATTTATATTCGAATTGCTCATTTTGATTATTTTAAAGAAGTGATGGAAAAGGTTTTATTATTTAAAGAGATTGATAAGAGCGGGCCATTGCATTTATTTGAAGTAGGAGAAGGTGGCAATGGGGCACAAGTGGTTGTAGAGCATAACGAAACCTTGCCTTCAGCGAGACAAGGATTTGGAACAGTACACCATGTGGCATTTAGAATTGAGGATCGTGCTGTCTTAGATGAATGGACAAAACGTTTGGAAAGCTTTGGCTTTCAAACATCAGGGTATGTTGACCGTTACTTCTTTAAATCCTTATATGCTAGAGTTGCACCACAAATATTATTTGAGTTTGCTACAGACGGCCCAGGATTTATGGGAGATGAACCATACGAAACACTAGGAGAAAAATTATCACTTCCTCCATTTCTTGAATCAAAACGAGAAGAAATAGAAAAAATGGTACGACCAATTGATACGGTCAGAAGTACAAAGGAATTTACGAAAGAGTAATATAACATTGACTAGGAGTATTCCATAATAATGGTGCTCCTTTTTTGATTATCTAAAATTCAAAATGTGTCACCTTTTCGAGCTTTTTAAAAAGACACATTTTACATAGTGTCTATAACTTTACTTTTTTTTACTATATGTCATATCATTGAATATATACTGAATTAAAGTTAAAGAAAATTTAGTTAGTAAAAAAGAAGAATTGAGGTTGGTTAAACTTGGATTTAAGCACTTTATTAACACCAGAAAAGTATAATATAGCAAATGAGATTGACAAGCATTATTCAGATCAAAAACTGGCATTGATTTGGGAAGATGAGTCTGGAGAACAAAAATCAGTGACCTATGCTGAGTTAATTAAAAAGTCAAACCAACTTGCCAATGGCCTAAGAACACTAGGTATAGAAAAGGGTGATCGTGTTGTTGTGATGACAACTCGTTTAATAGAGTCCTATGTTATTTATTTGGCATGCTTGAAGGCTGGGGTTGTCATTAGCCCATCTTCAGAATTATTAAGATCAAAGGATCTTGTATATCGATTAAATCATTCAGAAGCAAAAGCCATTATTACATACCATCCATATGTTACTGAATTTGAGAAGATAAGTGAAGATACTCCATTTTTACAACATAGAATAGTCTTTGGTAAAGAGGTTTCAGACTGGCTTTCACTTGAAAGCATTATATCTGCTGAATCTGAATCATTTAACACTGTGGAAACTCGTAAGGATGATTATGCATTTCTTGCTTATACATCTGGAACAACAGGAATGCCTAAGGGAGTCGTACATAGCCATGGGTGGGGTTACGCCCATTTACGAATAGCTGCTGGAAAGTGGTTAAATATTAGCGAGAAGGATACGGTTTGGGCAACTGCTGCCCCTGGTTGGCAAAAGTGGGTTTGGAGCCCATTATTGTCCATACTCGGGTCTGGAGCTACAGGATATGTATATCATGGAAAATTTCAGCCTGGAAAATACCTGCAATTACTACAGGATAAAAAGATTAATGTCTTATGCTGCACTCCTACAGAATATCGGATGATGGCTAAGCATGATGAGATTGCTAACTACAACCTAAATCAATTGCATACAGCGGTGTCTGCTGGTGAACCATTAAATCGTGAAGTAATTGATGTGTTTTCAACCAACTTTAATATTCAGATTCGTGATGGATATGGACAGACTGAAAGCACTCTTCTCATTGCTAACTTAAATGAGCGAATTGAAAAGACAGGTTCAATGGGACAGCCACTCTTGAAGGAATTTATGGAAATTGTAGATGAAAATGGCCAACCTGTACCTGTAAATGAAGTAGGAACAATTGCTGTAAGAAGAGACTTTCCTGCTCTCTTTGAATTATATTATAAGGATCATGAGCGTACGATGTCTTCTTATGTTGGTGATTACTTTTTAACAGGTGATAGAGCTTCAAAAGATGAAGATAATTACTATTGGTTCCAAGGTAGAAATGATGATGTTATTATCAGTTCTGGGTACACAATTGGGCCGTTTGAAGTGGAAGATGCTTTAATGAAACATAATTCTGTCAAGGAATGTGCTGTTGTTGCATCTCCAGATTCAATTAGAGGAAATGTAGTAAAAGCCTTTGTAGTACTAAAAGATGGTATTGAAGGAACAGATCAATTAGGCAACGATCTTAAGCAATTTGTTAAGAATATTACTGCTCCTTATAAGTATCCGAGAATCATAGAATTTATTGAGTCTCTTCCTAAAACAGATTCAGGTAAGATTCGTCGTGTAGCACTACGTAGTAATTAACTAATCAGAGTGCCATATAAGCTTCTCCTAATGAAGAGAGGTAATATGGCACTCTTTTATTTAAAATAATTGATCTAGGTGTCTAAAAAACGAACATTTATCATTGACATCCTATTAGTGTTCGTTTAATATAACCTTCGGAGCATAAAATTATCTGTAAGTGAATTAGTTCATTCGTATATTCTCAGTATGAAGGTCTGAGAGTTTCTACCGGGTACCGAAAATTCCTGACTACGAATGGGTGGATAAGTCTACCCATTTTTGTTGTTGGGAATTTTTATATTTTAGGAGGACATATGGAACGCTTATTTAACTTAAAACAATTAGGAACAAATGTTAAAACTGAAGTATTAGCAGGTGCAACAACCTTCTTAACAATGGTTTATATTCTTGTCGTAAACCCTGCAATTCTTTCTGCTGCTGGGATCCCGTTTGATCAGGTATTCACGGCAACTATTATATCTGCAGTGGTCGGAACATTAATTATGGCATTATTTGCGAAATATCCAATTGCGATTGCACCTGGTATGGGTCTTAATGCATATTTTACAAGTGTTGTTGCAACACAAGGTGTAAGCTATCAAACTGTTTTAGGCGCTGTATTTTTAGCAGGTGTTTTGTTTCTTCTTTTATCTCTAACGAAATTTCGAGAAACATTAATTAAGTCAATTCCTAATTCATTAAAATATGGAATTACGTCGGGTATCGGCTTATTTATTGCATTCATTGGCTTAAGAATGTCTGGTATTGTGACCTCGAATCCAGAAACCTTTGTTACTTTAGGTGATTTACATGCACCTGGAACGATATTATCAATTGTTGGCTTATTTGTTACATTGATATTAATGGCTCGTAAAGTAAAGGGAGCCCTGTTTATTGGGATGTTACTTACAGCTTTGATTGGTTATTTTATGAATCTTTTACAAATTGATGGTTTGATGTCAGCACCACCATCGATTGTATTTTTTGATATAGATATTGCAGGTGTATTTACGAATGGATTATATACGGTCGTGTTTGCGTTTTTACTTGTAACAATCTTTGATACAACAGGAACTATGATAGGTGTGTCTGAACAAGCAGGTTTTATGAAAAATGGAGAGTTTCCAAGAGCCAAACCAGCACTAGTAGCAGATGCTGTTGCAACAACAGTTGGTGCTACATTAGGAACGAGTCCATCTACTGCTTATATTGAATCCACTTCTGGGGTAGCTGCTGGGGGTCGTTCAGGATTAACGGCGTTGGTTGTTGCTCTGTTATTTATGGTATCTTTATTCTTTTCACCATTGATGGCTGCAATATCCTCGCTCCCTGCAATTACGGCTCCTGTGTTGATTATTGTTGGGTGTTTTATGATGGAAGGGTTAGCTAAGATCAATTGGAAAGAGTTTGATGAAGCCTTCCCAGCGTTTGTGATTATTCTTACTATGCCATTAACTTCAAGTATTGCAACAGGGATTGCGATGGGATTTATTACGTATCCAATTTTAAAACTTGTTAGTGGTAAAGGGAGAGAGGTTCATCCTATTATTTATGTCTTTGGTGTGATTTTCGCTATACAAATGGCTTTTTTCCCAGCACATTAATGTAGGAAGATTCTTATCCAGCTTAATAAGTGTTATAAGTAATAACCCAAGTGATTTCTAGAGTGAAATTGCTTGGGTTATTTTTTGTTGGTGGGGATGAAAGACAAAAATCGGTGGAGACTCAGGAAAAAGTCTTTCATCAAGGCTATGAAAGACAAAAATCGTCTGAGCACTAAGAAAAAGTCTTTCATCAGGCCTATGAAAGACAAAAATCGGTGTAGACTCAAGAAAAAGTCTTTCATCAGGCCTATGAAAGACAAAAGTCGGTGGAAACTCAAGAAAAAGTCTTTCATCATGCCTATGAAAGACAAAAATCGGTGGAGATTCAAGAAAAAGTCTTTCATCAGGCCTATGAAAGACAAAAGTCGGTGGAAACTCAAGAAAAAGTCTTTCATCAAGGCAATGAAAGACAAAAAACGTTGGAGACTTAAGAAAAAGTCCTTCATCAAGGCGATGAAAGACAAAAATCGGTGTAGACTCAAGAAAAAGTCTTTCATCAAGGTTATGAAAGACAAAAATTGGTGGAGACTCAGGAAAAAGTCTTTCATCAAATCAATGAAAGACAAAAATCGGTGGAGAGCCAACCTAAAAGTCTTTCATCGTGTAAGTAAATTAAATAAACATAATCACAATAAATACTAGTAATATAGTGAATATATCCTATATACTATTTTATAGTACTTTATGACTATTTGGAGAAGATGTTATGGAACATGAACTATTAAAATACATAATAATTGTTGTAATTGCAGGTATATTGAGCAGTTCTTTATCGATATATGCACTTGTTAAACTTAAAGATGCACCTGGTGCAAAATACTATATCTTAGTTACATTCTTGTCAGCGATTTTCACTTTTTCTTACAGTTTTGAGTTGGCTAGTATTTCTTTAGAATCAATTAAGTTTTGGCTCAGAGTTGAATATCTTGCCTTACCTTTCATACCTACATTTCTCTTACTTATGTGTTATGAATATGTAGGACAAAAGCTTCCTCTAAGGGTTTACTATAGTCTCTTTGTTATTCCAATAATCACCATCTTTATGCATAGTACAAATGATCTTCATCATCTATATTACACTTCGGTAATACTAAGAAGTGATACTCCATTCCCAATTGTAACATTTGAGTATGGTCCCTGGTTTTACGTCCACTCAATCTATGTTTTTCTTTGCTTTATGATTAGTATTATCGTACTTCTCATGCAAATGAAAAACTCGCTTTTTAGATTCCGGATGCAAATTCTACTAATGGTAACAGGTCTTGTCGTTCCCATCATTGCTAGTCACTTTTATTTAGAAGGATCTAGTCCTTATGGGATTGACTTGGGGCCGGTATTTATGAGTGTCTCCTTCCTTTTACATGGTTCAGCACTATTATCCTTTCAAATGTTTAATGTAGCACCTATTGCAAGGGAAAAGGTGTTTGAGAACATGCAGGGCGGTGTTATTGTTTTAAACCAGAAGGGGAAACTTGTTGATTATAACCACGCGATTCTTAATGTCATACCAACTCTAAATCGGAATTCAATAGGCAAAACCATTAGTCATTTACTTGAAAATAATCACCAGCAATTAGCAGAGTTCATTGAGCAGCAAAAAGAATGTGATTATGAACATAGAATAGCTGGAGAACACTCCCAACATTTCCAAATTCGTTACACTCCGATTTGGAATAAAAATAATCAACAACAAATTGGACAAATTATCACTTTTATAAATATAACGGAAAGAGTTAATATGCATGAGAGGCTTGAGTACCTGGCAAGCATTGATGGCTTAACCCAAGTATATAATCGAACATTTTTCATGCAAAAAGCTGAAGGGATTTTTAATAACCTTCACACAAGAGGGGCTTGTATTATGTTTGATATCGATCATTTCAAAATTGTAAATGATACATATGGGCATGAGGCAGGGGATCAAGTTTTGACTTCCTTAGCGTCCTTGGTAAAGAAATCACTTAGAACAACAGATATTTTAGGCAGATATGGTGGAGAGGAATTCATTATTTTCTTACCTGATACATTATTAAGTGAAGCAATAGACTTAGCCAATACTCTTAAGATGAAAATATCAGAAGCTTCAATTCTGATCGGTGATAAGGAGATCTCTGTTACTTCAAGCTTTGGAATTTCAACGATGATTAAAAGTGGGAGTGATCAACATCAATCGTTAAATATTCTCATGAGACAAGCTGATCAAGCTTTATATGAAGCAAAGAGAAGTGGGAGGAACTGTGTTCAGGGATATGATACATTAGTACAATGTATACAATAACGAATTATGAGTGTTGAAAATGAGTATTTGCACTGATTCCTATATGCTCTCTATGTCATTACATAGGAAATAGGCAAGCCAACTATTTGGCTTGCCATTATTGGTTGAAAAATTTTTATTAAAAAGGAAGCGAGTTATCCGCGTCTTCCACCTCTACCGCCACGTTTAGTTTCAGTACTGCGTTTAAGAGTAGATAAGTTTTCTTCACTTGTTTTTAAAAATTTTGCCATTTTATCTTCAAAGCTTTCCTTAGGTTTGAAATTACCCTTTGAACGGAAGTCTTTAGATTGCCTATCATCTCTTCCTTGACGTGGTTGACGTTGAGGATAAGAAGGTGTCTGTCCTTCAGGTCTGTCTATCGCTTTTTTGATGGATAAGGCAGTTTTTCCGTCTTTCTCACTAATTACTTTTACTTCAACTTGGTCTCCTACTTTTAAGTGGTCATTCACATCTTTTACATAGCTATCTGCTACTTCACTAATATGAACAAGACCTGTTGAGCCTCCAGGTAATTCTACAAAAGCTCCGAAATTTGTTATCCCTGTTACTTTACCTTGTACCTTGCTGCCTACTTCGATTGACAAAAAAAGTTCCCCCTTAGTAATGTTAAAAACAATGTATTATATCAAATATAGAAGATTTTATCAATTAGCGCAAATTTCCACTGCCTATTTTGTGCTCATATATAATATATTAACATAAAAAATGTTTAGCTTGTAGCAGAACTTATATTTAAGTTAAAGAATGTGAGGGAATTTAATAAAAGGGGATTCATATAAATATGAAGAGGGAGGAACTTTAGCATGAATGATCATACGAGTTCTTCATCTTTTAAAAGAGGAGTAGATCACTCCTCTTTTAAATATTAACAACAGTTCCCGTTGTCTCCTAAGAATGTTAAACCCGTTTTATCTTCGCTTATATCAAGAGTAAGGGTTTCGATATGCTCTTTGATCATAGGGTCAATTGCTACTACTATTTCGTTAATTGTTTCAATTGTATCATTTTCTGCTGGCTCATCCAGAGCTAGTCCAATTTGTGGAGATCCTCAGCCATAGCCTGCGAAATGAATTCGGATATTATGTGCATTTTGTTCAGCGAGCAATTCTTTTATAAAAGCTGATGCTTCATTTGTTATATGCATTGTTCTTTCCCCTTTCATTAATAAGTACTATATGATTTTACCCGTTTTTTATTAATTCCGCTATTAAACAGTTTGGGAAATCAATAATAGATATTTACTACTAGAAGCCACATCATTAAGTGTTCTGTTTACCTCTATATACTTCGATTATCTATATTTTAAAGTTATAAATAAAACTAAAAAAGTTCAATAAATTGTCGATATATGTAGTATAAAGTCTAAAAATATTTAATTAAAGTTCCCTTTGTATGCTGACCTTATAGTGAAAGTACTTATTATTCAATAAAATCATGAATTATTTAAAAGGGGAAACAACTTGAAAAACATACAACGTAAGTTTGAGGAAGCTGCTCATAATGTTCTTAGTTTAATGAATGAAACAGTTGAAGCAAGGTCGTTTTTTATTAGTAGTACAACACAAAATCGTTTTAAGATCCTTAATACAATCAATAATGAAGGTGGATGTACGATCCCAGATAAAGTAGATGAACCATTAGATCTTTCATATTGTGGTTATGTTACTAATGAGAAAAAGCCTTTGTTGATTACAGATGCATTACAAAATTCTTTAGTACGAGAATTACAAATAACTCAAACAGTTTCAATCAGATCATACTTAGGGGTGCCTATTGTTTTAGAGGATGGAAGTGTTTTTGGTACATTATGTGCATTGGACCCAGATCCAAACGTTTTAAGTGAGGCTGATATTCCTAAACTGCTAATCTATGCCAGTTTAATCGCGAATACAATTGAGTTGGAAGAGACAGTTGTTAGAATAAAGAATAATGAAATCCAAGCAAAAAAAGAACTGCAATTGGCAAGTAAAATTCAGTTAGCCACTCTGGATAACGTACCTAAGGATCCTAATCTAGAAGTTGATTATCTATATAAACCTTCAGCGATGTTATCAGGTGATTTATATGCATGGAATCAAATCGAAGAGGGAGTTTATGGTGCAGTCGTTTTAGATGTAATGGGTCATGGGGTGTCGTCGGCTTTAATTGGAATGGCGATTTATCCACAATTAAAGGACTTGATTCAACAAGAAAAAGAACCATATAAAGTGATGAAGAAGATAAACGGGTTGTTAATCTCACTCTTCCAACATGAAGATTTCTATATATATGTGACTGGAATTTATGTTTATTTAGACTTAAATAAAGGAGAAATACAGTATTTGAATGCTGGGCATCCACCAGGAATTATCATAACAGACAAGGATGAGAAACGAGATTTTCTAAAGGATGGAACAGTGCCACTTGGAATTCTCAAGGATTTACCTTGTAATACAGGAGTTGTTCATTTTTCCCAAGATGCAACGCTCATTCTATTTACAGACGGATTAACAGATCATTTTAGGAAAAATGGAAAAGTTAGTGCGAGAGATATACTTAGCAGACTTATTGATAATTCTCTAAAGGCAACCTCTTCATTTACTGCCTATATAGAGGAACAACTAGATGGAAAAGAAGATTTAGAGGATGACGTGTGTGTACTATCCTTTAAATTGAAACAAATAGAAAGGTAGGAATTTAGAGTGTGAATATGAATATTCAGATACCATGCAAGGAAATGGTTATAGAACAAATAGATGATGTAGTTAAATCCTTTCTCAAGTGTTTATCTGGAGATGTTGATCGAAGATTAGTATTTGCTATCCATGAACTAATCATTAATGCTTTTGAAGCAACATTGAGGAAATATAACGACCAAGCATCAAACTACCCTATTAATTTATATATAAAAATGGAAGAAAATGTTATTTTAGTAGAGATTACTGATCAAGGGGATGGAATGGCTCATCATTTAAATCCTATTGATCATAAACAGTTGGAAGAAGTCCTGCTCCAAGATAGAGGTCGTGGATTGTTGATGGTTAAGAAAATGGTAGATAAGATTTCCTTCTTAAATGAAGGAAAGGGATTCAAAGTCAGTATTGAAAAAAGGAGATAAAACAATGAAGACTGTTTTAGAGCATAGAATAGAAGAAGGTACGATCATTATAGAAATTTCCGGAAAATTACAATATAACCAATCAGAATCTGTGAAGGGAAAACTTATTGATTTCATACAAGAAGGAAAATTTAATTATATATTTGATTTATCAAATTTAGAAAATATTGATAGTACAGGTATGGGATTATTTATTACTTTTATGAATCATATAGAAAATAAAGAATCAAAAATATACCTAGTTATTAAAGATGAATTCATTAAAGAGTTATTTGAGATTGCCAAGCTAGATCAATTATTCGTGATTGATACGTCAGTAGAAAATGTTATGGGGAAACTCGTTAAGAAGGAGAACGGAAATATATGAAAATAGGAATCAAGGAAAAGCTTACGATTGCATTTATTGTGTTCTTTAGCATAGGTTCAATCATACTCATTTTTACTTCTGTTACAACAGTTAAGAGAGATGTCATAAATGTTGCAAATGAAAATTTAAAGACTGCATATAGTGTTGCAGAGGAACTGTTGGATGAACAATACCCAGGTGATTGGACGATTAAGGAAGATCAGTTATATAAGGGAAATGTAAAGTTAAATGATAATTTTGAAATGGTTGATAAAATTGGCTCATTAACTAATAATGCGGTAACTATTTTTATGGGTGATACAAGAGTATCAACAAATGTAATGCTAGAAGATGGAACGAGAGCGGTTGGCACTCAAGTTTCAAAAGAAGTGGCGGACAAAACGTTAACTAATGGAGACACCTATACAGGTGAAGCAACAGTTGTTGGAAAACAGCTTATTACGATTTATGAGCCTATTAAAGATTCTTCAGGTGAAATAATTGGTATGTTCTTTGTTGGATATCCAATGGAAGCCTATCATAAAATGGCATTTGACTTTCAGAATAAGTTAATTATATTTGGTTTAGTTGAAATCATTATTATGGGAATCATTATTTATTTCTTGGTGCGAAGACAAGTAAAACCTCTATTATCAGTAACAAATGTTGCAAAAGAAATTGCAGGTGGCAATTTAACTGTTAATCAAATAGAAATTAAATCAAAAGATGAAATTGGTGAATTAGCTCAATCGATTAACTTGATGAGTGTAAATTTAAAACGATTAATTACAGGGATAAAAGAGTCTGCAAATCGAACAGCAGAAACCTCTATGGAACTTTCGGCAAGTGCAGAAGTAACAGGAGAAATGGGTTCACAGATTGCTAAGACAACGACTACTATTGCTGAAGGAACAAGCCGTCAATCAGATGAAGCCACTCGAATTTTAGCTGGAATGGAAAAAGCACTTTCTCAAATAGAGAAGGGGAATGAATTTGTTAATCAAACATTGAATAGTGCGACTAACTCATCTCGTGAAGCTGAATTGGGAAATAAAGCAATCAATGATTCGATCAAACATTTAGGAAAGGTTACGAATACGGTAGAGTTTGCAACCGAATCAATCCAAAAGCTGGGAAGTCGTTCTGAAGAGATAGGTGGAATCATTACCGTAATTTCTGATATTGCAAATCAAACGAATCTATTAGCATTAAATGCAGCAATCGAAGCAGCACGAGCTGGTGAACATGGAAAAGGATTTTCAGTTGTGGCATCAGAAGTAAGAAAACTAGCAGAGCAGTCAAACCAAGCTGCTGAAAAAATTACATCATTGATAGAAGATATACAATCTGAAACAAAAGTAACCGTTAATACGATGGAAACTAATTTAGAAGCAGTGAAAGAACAGGTATTCTTAATCGAGAAAGGTGGAAAATCACTTCACCAAATCGTTGAAAATGTAAAAGAAACAGAAACAGGTGTGACATCTCTTAAAGAAGTAATTGAGGTTATTACGAGTTCTTCTAATGATGTCTTAGAGTCGATAAGAAACATTAACGAAATTATTGAAATTTCTGCAGCGTCTACAGAAGAAGCTGCTGCTTCAACAGAGGAACAGGCCTCAACTATTGAGGAAGTGGCAAGTATATCGAAAGAATTAGCGAAGATTGCTCAAAATCTCCAAGAAGAATTGTCAACTTTTAAGATTTAATCAAATAGTAAGGCTGTCTTTTGCCAAGACAGTCTTTTTCCTTTGAGGTGAGGGGACGGTTCTCGCGTCTCATTTCGATTATGGAATAATCTCTTTTCTACTTCAATTTATCTAATAGAAGGAGTAGAATTAAGCTTACAATGAGGTTTGTCTAGCATTTATAGAAGTTAGCCGGAGGGATCAAATGAATTATAAGAAATCAGTTATTGACACAATGAGCAAACGGCAATCTATAAGAACATATGACAGTAAAGATCTAACAATATCACATGATGAAAAGTTGAATGAATACTTGAGAATTGAGCAGAATTTGATTGGCCCCTTTGGAAGACGAGGAAGGATAGAACTTATTCAAGTTAAAAATAATGTTACTGACAAAGGCATTAAGTTAGGCACCTACGGTTTTATTAAAAATCCAAAAGGATTTTTAGTGGGTTTAGCAGAAAATAATAAGTATTCACTAGTAGAGTTCGGTTATATTTTTCAAAAGCTTGTTTTATATTTAACAGAATTAGAAATTGGAAGTTGCTGGATGGGAGGGACTTTTCAGCGAAATTCGTTTGAAAAGGAGATTGTGCTTTACGAGAATGAATTTATTCCTTGTATCACACCATTTGGTTATGCGAAAGAAAAACAGCGAATGTTTGACAAAGCACTTCGTATCGTTGTAAAAGCAGATAATAAAAAGTCATGGGAAAAACTATTTTATGATACAACATTTGAAAATAGTTTACTAAAGGAAAACGCGGGCCATTTGGAAATTCCGATTGAAATGGTGAGATTAGGTCCTTCTGCATCAAACAAACAACCATGGAGAATTGTATTGTCCCAGGATCGTAATACTTGTCATTTTTTCATTGAACATACACCAAATTATAGCAGTAGCCTAGGATATGATATGCAATTATTAGACCTGGGAATTGCGATGTGTCAGTTTGATTTAGCATGTAAAGAACTTAGCATCGAAGGTAGTTGGGTCATTGAGAACCCGCAAGTTAATTTACCAAACGAAGAAACAGAATATATAGCTAGCTGGAAAAATAACTAATATGAGACTAGGACAAAACTAAAGTGTTTAACAGAATTCCGAATAAATTAGTAACTTTAGCGGATGAAATATACGTAGACTCCTGCGGGATGAAAAGCAACGGTGAGACCCCGCAGTGCGAAGCGCGAGGAGGCTCACCAGCTTCCCGCGGGAAGCGAAGTATATTTCAGGAGCGGTGTTTCTATACCATTTTATGAATATTCGGATTATCACCTAGTTAAAACACATTTGTCCCAGTCTCTTTCATATGATTTTTGAATTCTTACGCACTTTAAAACTAATAGGTTTTATCTCCATTAAAGATTGAATTCTTTACAACCACATAATCCACATGACGTATTGCGTCAAGCTTGTTTCCTCCGGAGTAAGAGATAGAGGATTGAAGGTCTTGTTCCATTTCTTTCAATGTTTCTTCCAATGATCCGTTGTGCTCGACTAACATCTTCTTACCTTCAACATTTTTTCTTTCACCTTTTTGGTATTCTGAAGCCGAACCAAAGTATTCCTTGTATAGTTTTCCATCTTGTTCGATTGTGACACCAGGAGATTCTTCGTGACCTGCGAATAACGATCCAATCATCACCATGGATGCACCAAATCTAACCGATTTAGCAATGTCACCATGTGTACGAATACCCCCATCAGCGATAATAGGCTTACTTGCTGCCTTTGCACACCAACGTAGAGCAGCTAGTTGCCAGCCGCCTGTGCCAAATCCTGTTTTAATTTTAGTTATACAAACCTTTCCAGGTCCAATTCCTACCTTTGTAGCATCTGCACCAGCATGTTCTAGTTCTCTCACTGCCTCAGGAGTTCCGACATTCCCAGCAATTACAAAGCTTCCAGGTATGTATTTCTTAATATGTTGGATCATTTTAATGACCGCATTTGAATGACCATGTGCAATATCTATTGTAATGTACTCAGGGGTAATGCCTTGCTCTGCTAATTCTTGTATAAATTGATATTCTTCTTCTTTTACTCCTACACTTATTGACGAGTATAACCCTTTTGCTTTCATCTCTTTTACAAATGTTAACCGCTTTTCAGGCTCAAAGCGATGCATGATATAAAAATAACCCTTTTCAGCTAAATAAACTGCAATCTTTTCATCAATGATTGTCTGCATGTTTGCCGGGACAACAGGTAACTTAAAGGTATGACTCCCAAAGGTGACTGATGTATCACACTCAGTTCGGCTATTAACTATACTTTTTGCTGGAATTAATTGAATATCTTCATAATCAAATACATTTTCCACGAATCTTCCCCCCTAGCTTTCTAAAAAAATGGCAACCATAGGTAACGTACATTTTTTCTTTCAGTATGTCAAAGAATTGTTAATATATTCATCTGTTTAAGTAAGATGGTTCGAATTGGAAGGATATTTTCTCAAATTTTGTTGTTTGAGACATAAAACATTGAAATGGTTTTGTTACAAGCAGGCTGAATACACGTAGACTCCTGCGGGACTAGTGGCCAAAGTGAGACCCCGCAGGAGCCGTAGCGACGAGGAGGCTCACTGGTCACCCGCCGGACGGGAAGTGTATTCAGCCTGCGGCTTTAAAAGACGAAAACGACCAATTGTAATTACACAACTAGGATATGGGCATACTATTTGTAGTTTATTAAAGTAGGAGGAATTTAATTTGAGTAAACATGAAGCCTCATTATCCTTCTTTGCATTGGGAGGATTACACGAAATTGGTAAGAACATGTATGCAATTGAATATGGTGATAAAATCATTGTGATTGATTGTGGCAATAAATTTCCTGATGAAAGTTTATTGGGAGTTGACTTAATTATTCCAGATATGTCCTATCTACAAGAAAATAAAGACAGAATTAAAGCATTGATAGTCACACATGGCCATGAGGATCATATCGGTGGAATCCCATACTTTTTGAAAAAAATGAATGTACCAGTTTATGCAACCAGGTTCACTTTAGGCTTGATCGAATTAAAGTTGGATGAGCACAAACTACTTAGAGACACAGAATTAGTTGAAATAAATAGAGATTCTGAATTAAATTTTGACGAGATCAGTGTGAATTTCTTTAAAGTAAGTCATAGTATTCCTGATTGTTTAGGTATCGTCTTTACTACTCCAGAAGGAAAGATTGTACATACTGGGGACTTTAAGTTTGATTTGACACCCGCCGGAAATGAACACTCTGATATTCACAAAATGGCGGAAATCGGTAGAGAAGGGGTATTACTTCTTATCTCTGAGAGTACGAATGCTGAGCGGCCAGGTTTAACACCAACAGAGCAAATGGTAGGAGATCACGTTTTAGAGGCATTTAGAAAAGCAAAACGAAAAGTAATCCTGTCAACATTTGCTTCCAATATTCATCGTGTGCAACAGGTTGTTGATGCATGTCATATAACGAATCGCAAATTAGCATTACTTGGAAGAAGTATGTTAAATGTCGTTGATATTGCAATGGAGAGAGGGTACTTAAATGTACCTGAAGGTATGTTAATAGAGCAAGATCAAATCAATGAGTTACCTCCTGAACAAGTTGCTGTACTTTGTACAGGGAGTCAAGGAGAGCCCAATGCTGCGCTTGCTCGTTTATCGACTGGCAACTTTCGTGGTGTAGAAATACTCCCTGAGGATACCGTAATCTTTGCAGCAGGACCGATTCCTGGGAATGAGCGTAATGTCACAAAAATTGTTGATAATTTATTTACATTAGGAGCTAAAGTGATTTACGGTTCTGGAAAAGGGATGCATGTTTCTGGTCACGGTTATCAAGAGGATTTGAAACTGATGCTTACCTTAATGAGGCCAACTTATTTTGTACCGATTCATGGAGAATACAGAATGCTACATTTACACCGAGAGTTAGCTGAATCCGTAGGAGTAGAGGAAGGTAACACATTTCTTATAAATAATGGAGATGTTCTTGATATAAAGAATAAAGTAGCTACACAAACAAGAAATATTCCGACTGGCAATACGTATGTTGATGGAGTTGCAGCGGGGGATGTAGGAGAAATTGTTCTACGTGATCGAAAACAGCTTTCAGAAGATGGAATGCTTGTTATTGTTTTAACAATGAGTAAAAGAGAACGTAGATTGATTTCTGAACCAGATACGATAACCCGTGGGTTTGTATATGCAAAAGAATCAGAAGAGCTACTTAAAGATGTGAATCGCCTAATAAAAAAGACAGTATCAGAGATAAAAGGTGAGAACAAATATCAATGGAATGAAATAAAACAAAATGTGAGAAAATCTGTAGGACAACATATATTCAAACAAACAAGAAAAAAACCAATGATTCTTCCTATTATTATCGAAGTTTAGTCATACTACATGATAAAAGAGGAGGTCCTAGGGCGTTAATCCAGCCCAAGGACCTCCTCTTTCTTTTTAGCTGTTTTCGTATAGATTGTTGCTTTGAAATCCGCAGGCTGAATACACTCCGCGTCCGGCGGGTGACCAGTGAGCCTCCTCGTCGCGAATGCTCCTGTGGGGTCTCACTTTGGCCACTGGTATGAGCAGGAGTCTACGTGTATTCAGCCTGCTTGAAACTACCACTTCAATGTTTTATGTCTAAAACAACTAAATTTTAGAAAACAGCCTTCTTTTTTAGTATAAAAATCTATTGACACCTCTAAATATGTTAACTTAAAATTATAAATGGTTTACATACAAAACGTGGGAAACAAGGAATTAACTGGAGGTATTGTGATGGAATGGATGAATCTTGCAAACCGAGTTATACAAGAAGAGGAACTATCAGATGTGGAGGCACTGTCAATTTTAACATGCTCTGATGATGATATATTGTTGCTAATGCATGCAGCTTTTCATATTCGAAAGCATTATTTTGGTAGGAAAGTAAAGCTTAATATGATTATTAATGCAAAATCTGGATTATGTCCTGAAAACTGTGGTTACTGCTCACAATCCCGAGTATCAGAAGCACCAATTGAATCATATAAGATGTTAACTAAGGAAAAACTTATTGAAGGAGCAAAGCGAGCACATGATTTAAATATAGGAACATATTGTATTGTGGCAAGTGGGAGAGGGCCATCTAATAAAGAAGTAGACCAAGTGGTAGATGCTGTCTTAGATATTAAGAAAACATACGGACTGAAAATTTGTGCTTGTCTTGGAATTTTGAATCCAAATCAAGCGAAACGTTTAAAAGATGCAGGTGTTGATCGGTACAATCATAATCTGAACACCTCAAAAAGTAACCACGACAACATAACCACATCTCATTCGTATGATGATCGTGTTACTACAGTAGAGTTGGCTAAAGATGCAGGATTGTCACCATGCTCAGGTGTAATTGTAGGAATGAAGGAAACTAAACAAGATGTAATTGATATAGCACGAAGCTTAAAAGCACTTGATGCAGATTCTATTCCAGTTAATTTTCTACACGCTATTGATGGTACACCTTTAGAAGGAACAAATGAGCTTAGTCCTCTTTATTGTCTAAAGGTTTTAGCGCTATTCCGATTTATTAACCCAACAAAGGAAATTCGAATTTCGGGTGGAAGAGAGGTAAATCTTAGATCTTTACAACCACTAGGATTATTTGCAGCGAATTCGATCTTTGTTGGTAATTACTTAACAACCTCCGGACAAGAGGAACTGGAAGATTATAAGATGCTCCATGATTTAGGTTTTGAGATAGAGACAGTTGAAGAAATGAAGAATTCATTATCTATGATAAATAGATAGGTTAAAAGAGCGGCTTCTCAAGGGGGGAGTCGCTTATATGATGAAGATAAAATAAAGGTTGATTTCATTCCCTATTTTATATATGATAAAGGTCGTATTCATTCCTAGTTACACTAAGTATTATCTGTAAAAGTTTGGTTTTTAAATCGTAATGATTACGAACATCAACGACACTAAAGAATGAAAGTTCAAACACATAGAAATTGGGAGAATTAATATGAAACAAGCAGCCATCAAAGACCTTCAAAATAATAACACCGAAATCACTCATAAAAGCTATCTTCTCCTAGCCTTTCCTTTGATTATCTCAGGACTCTCAACCCCTATATTAGGTGCAGTAGATACAGCAGTGGTAGGTAGATTAGCAGAACCTAGTATGATAGGTGGAGTTGCGATTGGTGCACTCATTTTCAATATTATGTATTGGTTATTTGGCTTTCTGCGAGTGAGTACGACTAGTTTTACTGCACAAGCTGAAGGTTCAAAAAATGTAAACGAACGATCACTGTCATTCTTCCGACCTTTATCCATCGCCATTGTTATGGGTTTCTTTTTTATTCTAGTACAATATCCTATATTACATGTAACAGTTTCAATGATGGGAACAAGTGAGTCAGTAGCAGACCAGGTAAAAGACTATTTCTATATTCGAATTTGGGGTGCACCATTTACGTTGGCTAGTTATGTTCTGATTGGCTGGATGATGGGAATGTCAAAGGTAAGAGAGACGTTGTACATTCAACTTTTTATGAATGGGTTGAATATCATCCTTGATATATTATTTGTAATTGGTTTAGGTTATGGGGTAAAAGGAGTTGCTAGTGCAACCTTAATTTCTGAAATCAGTGCTGTTATATTTGCATTTATCCTTATTAGTAGAGGGGGATATATAAATTTTTCACCTGCACTTCTTCGATCAATCTTTGATCCTGTTCCATTTGTTAAAATGATAAAAATGAATCGAGATTTATTTCTTCGGACCGTTTGCTTGTTAACTATGACTTTCTTATTTACTAGAGAAGGTGCACGTATGGGGGAAGTCACGTTAGCTGCAAATGCAATCTTACTTCAAATTCAATATATCTTGGCATACTTTTTTGGTGGTTTAGCAAATGCTTCTAGTATTCTCATAGGTAGAGCGTTTGGAGAAAAGAACACTAGACTTTTTAGTAGGGTGATCACTCTATCTGCACAATGGGGATTCATTACTGCAACAATACTAGCATTAACATTATTATCGATGAATCAAGATATTGTAGGATTGTTTACTACAATAACAGAGGTTCGAGATACTAGCATCCAATTTTTTATATGGATGATTGTATTTCCTTTCGTAGGTTTTTGGGGACTTCAATTAGAAGGCATATTTTCAGGAGCAGCAAGAGCAAAGGAAATTAGAAATTCGATTGCACTTGCTTTAATCGTGTTTCTTATCTCTCTTTGGGGATTAACTCCTTATTTTGGGAATCATGGATTATGGATTGCATTTATCCTTTTCAGTTTTTCAAGATCCATGTTTTTATGGATGTTTGTTCCTAAACTTACTAGATTAGTAAAAAATTAACTTCAAGGGTTTAGAGAATCGTTAGATCAGCATATACACAAAGGAGTAAGATATGAAGGGTTCATTTTCGACCATAGTAAAAGATTTTATTGGACTTGCCTTAATTGTCCTATTCATCTATTTGTTTCTTTTTGTAGATATATCTTCATTTAATAAATTTAATATCCCAAGAGATTGGCTTAATGTAAATACGATATTCCTAAGTATCGTGTTAGAGGCTATTCCGTTTATCCTGTTGGGTGTGTTTGTATCAGCTTTGATACAAACATTTGTATCTGAGCAATGGTTACAAAAATACATTCCTAAGAACCCATTTGCAGCTTTAATACCTGCTGCGCTTTTGGGAGCAATCTTTCCAATTTGTGAATGTGCGATTGTACCCATTGTTAGACGACTAATAAAGAAAGGTATGCCACTTCATGTGGGAGTTGTTTTCTTAGTCGGAGCTCCAATCTTAAATCCAGTTGTATTTGCTTCAACCTATTATGCATTTCAATCGAATAAAGAGATTGTTTATGCAAGGATGGGCTTGGCGTTTATATTATCAATCATTATAGGACTGATTCTTTATCTGATCTTTAAGAATAAAGATCAGATAAAATGGTCGATGGAAGAAATAGCTGGAAAAAGGAATACCGAACCTGTGCTAGGCGGAAATAAGTTGAAAGCAACTTTTTATCATGCAAGTGATGAATTTTTCGATATGGGAAAGTACCTTATAATGGGGGCTTTTATAGCAAGCTTGTTTCAGACGTTTCTTGATCGAAGCATATTACAGGCGATTGGTTCAAATGAAGTACTTGGTCCGCTTGTAATGATGGGATTTGCCTATGTTTTGTCTTTATGTTCGGAAGCGGACGCATTTGTTGCATCCTCCTTCGGAAATACCTTTACAACAGGTTCCATTCTTGCATTCTTAGTGTATGGTCCAATGTTAGATTTAAAGAATACCATTATGCTATTTGCTTATTTTAAAGCTAGATTTGTCATTTGCTTTATGGTGGTTGTGACAGTTGTTGTCTTTTTAGCTATTCTGATTTATCAGCAAATGACGTTTATTTAGGGGGGAGTAAGTAATATGGAAATAAATCGTGATCAACATTTTCACATGTACATTCGTGGAATTATATTAATTGGATTTACAATGCTTTTATTTAAGTTGATTGTAAATGGTGATATCATCAATTTCATTGCACCTAGAATGATGCCATTTATTTATTTTGCAACTGGAACCTTCTTGTTAATGGGAGTTATACAAATCTGGAGAAGTGGTAGTAAAAAGGTAGATGACGTCCACTGTGATTGTGGTGCAGACCACCATGTGAAAGGTTCATCAATAAAGTCTATCCTTCTTTATTCTCTGTTTATTATTCCAGTAGTCACAGGCTTTATGTTCTCTAATAATGTATTAGACAGTTCTGTGATTGAAAAGAGAGGGATTAAGTATGGTTCAGGACTTTATACGAAGCCCCCTAGTCCTGAAGAAGCTAAGGCACTTGAACAAAGTGATACATCACGAGCAGAAGAATATTTAAAAAACCCAGATGAATATATGGAGAATTTAGATCAAGAGATTGCAGGTGTTGAAGGGCCCCCGTTAGAGCATCCAGAAGGCTTCGAGGTACAGGAACCCCCTGCTGAATATTACGATGTATTAAAAGAAGAACTTCTTCAAAAGGATAAGATTGTAGTAGAAGATGATAAGTATATTCCAATCATGAATATTATTGATGTTAATGTGGATCAGTTTGTCGGAAAAGAGTTAGAAATTGTTGGTTTTATTTATCGAGAAGAAGACTTTACAGAAAATCAAGTGGTTATAGCAAGATTTGGACTTTCTTGCTGTGTAGCAGATGCGTCTATTTATGGGACATTATCAACAGGAGAAATGACCAAGGACTTGGAAAATGATCAATGGGTAAGAGCAAAGGGTACTATTTCTCAAATCACCTATAACGATTGGCCGTTACCATACTTACAAATTACTGAGTTAGAGTTAATAGATCAACCTAAAGAGCCTTATATTTATGAGTATTATTAATAACTGATATTATACGCGATTTTTCTATAAGTGCTGATACTTATGGGGAATTCGCTTTTTTTTATATGGTTTTTATATGGATTGTTGCTTCTAAAGCCGCAGGCTGAATACACTCCGCGTCCGGCGGGTGACCAATGAGCCTCCTCGTCGCTAAGCTCCTGTGGGGTCTCACTTTGGCCACTGATCCCGCAGGAGTCTACGTGTATTCAGCCTGCTTGTAACTACCATTTCAATGTTTTATGTCGAAAACAACAAACTTTGAGAAAACAACCTTTTATTTTAGAAAAAGATTAACCTTCCTCAAGTATTCGAAAATTCTAATAAAAACTTTCAAATAGTATTGATAATCATTATCATTATAGGCTACAATGTAACTATGAAAAATTGAGAATGATTGTCAATCGACAATTTTATAATAATCCCTATAAGGAGTGAGTACGTATGAATAGTAAGAATAGAGAATTGTTTGACGTAACAATTATTGGTGGAGGTCCTGCTGGACTGTACTCAGCATTTTATAGTGGATTAAGAGAAATGAAGACGAAGATTATAGAATTCCAACCACAATTAGGTGGAAAAATCCACATATATCCTGAGAAGATGATCTGGGATATTGGTGGTCAAACACCTATTAGTGGAGAAAATCTTATAAAACAACTGGTAAAACAGGGTTTGACATTCAAGCCAGAGGTCGTTTTAAATGAGAAAGTTGTTTCGATGTTCCGTGATGAGAATGGAATCTTTGTTTTAAAGACTGCTTCTGGAGAGGAGCATTTATCAAAGACCGTTATTGTTGCAGTCGGTAGCGGTATCTTATTGCCACAGAAGTTGGATATTGAAGGAGCGGAGAAGTATGAGGTGTCTAACTTACATTACACTGTAAAAACACTTAAGTACTTCAAGGATAAAACAGTCATTGTTTCTGGCGGTGGTAATTCTGCTATTGATTGGGCGAATGAACTTGAGCCAATTGCGAAACAGGTGTATTTAACTTATCGCAAGGAACAATTATCAGGGCATGAAGCACAAATTACTCAATTGTTAAATAGCTCTGTTAAATGCTATTTCAATACAACAATCACAAAATTACTGGCTAGTCATGATCAACAGGTCATTCAGTCTGTTGAACTAACAAATCATGAGAAAAACGAAATCAATCTTTTAGAAGTAGATGATATCGTTATTAACCATGGATTTGAAAGAGATGCTTCCTTATTAGAGAATAGTGAGCTTGAAATAGAATTAATAGATAACTATTTTATTAAAGGCAGTAGTACAAGTGAATCAACAGTTGGTGGGCTTTATGGAGCTGGTGATATCCTAAAGCATGATGGGAAATTGTATTTAATTGCAGGAGCTTTTCAGGATGCTGCAAATGCGGTTAATAAGGCGAAATCATACATTCAACCCGATGCAGGTGAGTTTGGAATGGTCTCCTCACATAATGTGATTTTTAAAGAGCGTAACAAGCAGTTAATTAAAGAAATGATGGCTAATTGATAATGTTAAAATCGTTTAATCAATATATTTTGTTTGCACTCAGACTTCTCCGATCTAGAATGGGGAAGTTTTTTTATTTTCAAAAACTTTACAAATAATATATTGACAATGATAATCATTTTCAATTAGTATGTAAGTATAAATGATAATTGTTATCACTTGAAAAAGTTAAATGATTTAATACAGAAAATAGAATTTAATAATAGAGAGGAGTAACGGTTATGCGTTCATTACTTATAATAGGAGCAGATCATTTGGGAGTCATTCCTAATAAATTAGCGGATATGGGAATAGAGGATGTTGTACATATTGATGGAAGAAAAGTTCAAATGGTAAAGAAAGGAATACCAGAAAATATTCATTTTATTCTTATATTAACAGATTTTGTTAACCATAATTTATCAACGGTTATTAAACAAAAAGCAAAAAGTCAGTCTATTCCCATTTTCTATGCTAAACGTTCATGGTGTTCAATCTATCAGGCACTTAAACATGTCATATAATTTTAATGGTTTCCTATACTAATTTAATCCACTACTGAATGTTTAAAAGGCACTGTTTTCGTTCATAAAGGAGTAATATGTACTATTCTTTGGAAGGGATGCCTATATGAATGATCCATTAACAGAACTTTTAAACTCAAGTAATCAATTGGTGACCTTAGTTATCCTTATCATCGCTGGTGTCTTCATTTTCTCTATCGTCCGCTCACTAGTTAAAGTGATAATGCCAATCGTAATTGTTGGTTTAGTATTAGTAGTATTCTTAGGTTACACACCAGAGGATGTTATTGATAAAGGGAAACAATTCGCTTCAAATAGTTCCTCTATTATAATGGACGGGATCTTACCGTTTTTTAACTCGGAAAAAGGGACAGGTTCCACTGAAAAAGCACCAGGCTTTTTAGAAGAAGAACTAAAGGAGTTTTTAGATAAAGAGGAAAAAAGCCCTGTTGAATTTTTTGAAGAAAATAAAAGCGATATTGAGGTTAATAAGCTATGATAAATGAAAATGTATTTTACAAAGCTAGAATACTCTACTATAATTGCTTTTAGAGCAAAAAAACGAATATTATAAAAATAGGTTTCTTAAATGTTCATGATTGGGTGATGTATTTAAGACTAAGAGGGAAGTTGGTGAAAATCCAACACGGTCCCGCCACTGTAAGCGAGTAGGAAGATTAATGAAACCCACTGTGTTTTTAACATGGGAAGGGATAATCGACTGTTGATTCGCAAGTCAGGAGACCTGCCTATTTTATTTTAAGCTTCCTCGAGGAAAGGTATGTTTAAAGTGCAAGGTAATTTAATCATGTAAATAGTTCTCTATTTTCACAATTTAGATTACGTCCGTTAATTATTTGGTCAATTAGACCAATGATGATGATGCCTTTGACTAACGCTTTTCTATCGGAATGGCGTTTTTTTGTGCTTAAAACTGAAGGAGGAAAAGAAGTGATTAAAGAAATGTTTAAAAAGTGGGGACTTTTCAGTATCGTTTTTCTGTTAAGCATGGCTGTAATTGTAGGTTGTGGTACACAGGGAGAGGATACACAAGAACAAAAAGACACTACCTCTAATGAGCAGGTTGAAGTAGAACAAAAAGATGAACAACAATTTCCTATAACAATCACAGACGATGCTAATCGAGAGGTTACAATTGATGAGGAACCTGAATCGATTGTTTCAATACAAGCGAGTAACACAGAAATTGCATTTGCACTTGGTGTAGGGGATAAAGTGGTTGGAGTTTCAGATTATTGTAACTATCCAGTTGAAGCACAATCAATCGAGAAAGTTGGAGGCCAAGATATCAATACTGAGATGGTTCTTACTCTTCTTCCTGATGTTGCTCTTGTTACAGACTACCATTACAATACACACCCTGATGTCTTAAAGCAATTTGAAGAAGCAGGAATTAAAGTTGTTGTAGTTGGAAGTGCTACTTCTTTTGAAGATGTATACGGAAATATTGAATTGATTGGTTCCGCAACTGGTACTCAGGCTGAAGCAGGCGAAATCATTACTGATATGAAAGAACGACTTCAAGTGATTAAAGACAAAGCATCAGAGTCAATCACTGAAAAGAAGAAGGTTTGGGTTGAAGTTTCACCAGCTCCAGATATTTATACAACTGGAACAAATACATTTATGCACGAGATGCTTGAGTCCATTCAGGCAATCAATGCTGCCCAGGATCATGAAGGTTGGGTGAAGTTAACGGAAGAGGAAATCGTTCAGTTAAATCCTGAAGTGATTATTACTACTTATGGTTATTATGTAGAAAATCCAGCAGAGCAAGTTTTAACTCGTGAAGGATGGGCTGAAGTACCTGCTGTCAAAAACAAAAATGTATTTGATGTTGATAACGATACAGTGACAAGACCCGGTCCTCGTTTGATTGAAGGAGTGGAAACACTTGCGAAACTTATCTACCCAGAAACATTTAAATAATAAAATTGTTTGGTTATATATTCTAAGTGGAGGCTTTGTACTATGTACAGGCCTTCTTGGTTTATTTATAAGCAGTGTCACTGTCCCAGTTCCTACAATCTTACATATTATCTTAGATAAAACAGTAAATATGGGGTGGCTTACTGAGATTGCGAAAAACCAAGAGATGATTATTTGGAATATCCGTTTCCCTAGAGTAGTACTAGCTTTCTGTGTAGGTGCATCACTCGCATTAGCTGGAGCTGCATTTCAAGGACTTTTGCGGAATCCATTGGCTGATCCATATACGATTGGAGTGTCATCAGGTGCTTCGTTAGGTGCTGTTGTCGTTCTTTTTTTTCAAGTAACAATCGTAGGTCTTGGAAGCTTTACACTTCCGGTTGTGTCGATTGTGAGTGGTTTTTTATCACTCCTCGTAGTTTTTGGACTAGTTCGATTAAGTAGTCGAAGTTTAGCTATTGAGACGATTATATTAGCAGGTATTATCGTAAGTGCATTTATTGGGTCGGTTGTTTCCTTACTTATATCACTAGGTGATCGGGATTCTATGTCACAAATCATCTATTGGTTATATGGAAGTGTTGGAATGCGGGGATGGAGTCATGTGCAATTAATCATTCCGTTTATGATTGTTGGTTCATTTATCTTGCTTTATCATTACCGTGAATTAAATGCACTTGCATTAGGAGAAGATGCAGCAGATCATATTGGAGTGGATGTGAAAAAAGGGAAGACGTATATTTTAATCGGCGCGTCCCTTTTAACTGGTGCTGCAGTAGCTGTATCTGGCTCAATAGGGTTTGTTGGATTAGTGATTCCACATCTAGTTCGTTTGGTGACAGGACCTAATCATCGACATGTACTTCCTTTATCAGTGTTACTAGGTGGATCTTTTCTCATAGTAGCTGATTTGCTTGCTAGAACCATTATTGCACCGAAGGAATTACCAATCGGTGTGATTACAGCCTTAATTGGTGCGCCAGTATTTGCACTGTTGTTAATTAGAGAAAGAAATGGGAGGGGGAGAACGTAGATGATAACCATACAGAACTTGGTGGGTGGATATGCTGATTCCCCGATTATAAAGGACCTGGACTTAGACATTCAAGAGGGTGAATTCTTCGTTCTTCTCGGCCCAAATGGGAGTGGGAAAACAACTCTTTTTAAACTAATCACAGGACAGTTGACTCCTATGAGTGGGGATATTTTCCTATCGGGTAAACAAATATCAAGATATTCAAAACTTGAAAAAGCCAAAAAAATGGCAGTTCTTACACAAGAGGCAAATGTCTCATTTGATTATACTGTTGAAGAGATTATAAGTCTTGGGCGTTACCCTCATCAAAAGGGTATTATCAAGCAACTTTCAAAAAATGATTGGAACGTAATTGAACATGTAATGGAAATTACAAAAATCAGTCACTTTAGAAAATCTCAGTTCAGAATGATTAGTGGCGGTGAGAAACAACGAGTTTTATTAGCGAAGGCATTGGCACAAGAGCCTGAAATACTACTATTGGATGAGCCTACCAACCATCTAGATATAAAACATACATTTGAAATGTTAGATCTTTTAAAAGAGAGGCAACGGACTACGGGCTTAACAGTCTTTTCAATTTTGCATGATTTAAATGTGGCTTCGCTCTATGGTGATCGTATTGGTTTGCTTCATAATGGGACTTTTTTGGAAGTTGGTAATGTAGATACTTTAAGGAAAGTAGATCAGTTAAAAAAAGTATATGAAGTCAAAGTGAAAACCCAGCCACATCCTACAATAGCGAAACCTCAGCTGTTAATGACACCAAACCATTCTACATCAGTCAAGCGTTTACCATTTGAGTGTTCTTATAAAATAGATCAAACGAAAGATTATATACATGTCGCGTTTGACCAATCTTTAAGAACGATTTCCAATGGAGTTATAGGTGATGGAATTCAGTGGATCAAGCATTTCTGCAACTTTCATGTACCAAAGAATTATAATTGTGATGCTCCAGAGAAAGATTTGGAAGAGTGGATGGGAAGGCTTTCTATTCCTCATGAGCAAGCGGTCGGTATGATGACAGCCGTGAAAATCGAAGATGTGGTGATTTTAACTAAAAAAATAGAACAAATAGAAATGATGGTCATTGTCACAGCGGGAACCGGAAATGCAGTAGATATTTCAAAAAATCTAGTCTCTGAATCTCGTACAATTGGTACAATAAATACCATGGTGTTTATTGATGCGCATTTTACTGATGGTGCTCTAGTTAATGGTTATATGTCAGCAACTGAAGCGAAAGTTAAAGCATTGCAGGATTTGAATATTCATGATCCACATACGAATACAATTGCTTCAGGAACATCAACAGACTCTTTATTATTAGCGCTTACTCAAGAAGGAGTAAAAACCCCATATGCTGGTTCAGGAACGATTGTGGGAAAAGGAATCGGCGAAATCGTGTATAGTGCAACAAAAGAAGCTATTACAAAGTATCTGACCCGAATAAAATAGACAATTAGGGGGAATTGCAGTGACAGAACGTAGAATCGTAATTACTGGAACTGGAAGCGGGGTAGGGAAAACCACGGTTACAATTGGATTAATGTCTGCATTAAAGAAAAAAGGTTTGATTGTTCAAGGTTTTAAATGTGGCCCAGATTATATCGATCCTTCCTATCATACTGCTGTCACTGGCAGGCCATCTCGGAATTTAGATAGCTGGATGTTCTCGAAAGAAATCTTATTAGATATTTATAATAAGGGTAGTCAACATTCGGATATATCAATTATTGAGGGAGTAATGGGATTCTTTGATGGGAAAAATCCAGAAACAAACGAGGGAAGTACTGCTGAAATTAGTGAAATAACGCAGAGTCCTGTGTTGCTTATCGTGAATTGTGAAAGTATGGCTCGAAGTGCAGCAGCCATTGCTAAAGGATTTCAAACATTTTCAGAAGGTCCCAATATTGTAGCTGTTATTGCAAATAAAGTGGGAAGTGAAGGGCACTTTCAACTTGTTAAGAAAGCGATAGAGAAGGAATGTCATGTTCCAGTAATAGGTTATTTAAAAAGAGAACTAGATATTGAGATTCCTGAGAGACATCTTGGTCTGATCCCTTCATTGGAAAGAGGAGAATTAGATCCATTTTTTGATAAACTCGGAGACTTAATCCTTGAGACTGTGGATGTTGAACGCCTATTTGAGTTAGCAGTTTCAGAGCCACTAAAGGTTAATCAAAAGCCTTCAATTTTTGAACAAAAGAAAGAACCTACAATTAAAATGGCTGTTGCTAAAGACTCAGCGTTTAATTTCTATTATCCTGAAAATATCGAATTATTAGAGGCAAATGGTGTGGAAGTTGTCTATTTTTCTCCACTAGAAGATGAAAAATTGCCAGATGGAGTTTCTGGTCTATATATAGGTGGAGGATTTCCAGAAGAATTCGCGCAAGAACTAGCTTCTAATCTACATTCAAAAAATTCGATCAAAGATGCCATTGAAAATGGATTACCAACACTTGCTGAATGCGGTGGATTTATGTATTTAACTGAATCAATTGAAACGACTGAAAAAGAGAAATATGAAATGGTAGGGATTATCCCTGGTAGAGTTCAGATGCAATCACACTTAGCTGCACTTGGATATAGAGAGATTAGTGGACAAAATGAAAACTATATATTAAGAGATTTGGATGCGAGAGGACATGAGTTTCATTACTCTTCCTATCAACCTGTTGAAGAGAACATACCATATGCGTATGAAACGAAAGGATTAAGAGGGGTAAATAAGGAAGGATATCTCATACATTCTTTAGTAGCTGGTTATACCCACTTTCATTTTGCTTCTTGTCCTGAAATGCTAGATAATTGGATTAAGACATGCCTTGATTATAGGAGGAAACAGTATGAGGGTACAATTTGATTCAATTCCTAAGTTAAACAAGGAAATGGGTTTGCTTGTTACAGAGTATATAAATACTTTAACAAAGCCAGTTGGAAGCCTAGGAAGACTTGAGGAGTTAGCGATTAGTCTAGCTGAAATGAAAGGTGAAGCATTTCCTAATGTGACAAAGCCAGGTGTTCTTGTTTTTGCTGCTGATCATGGAATTACTGCAGAAGGTGTCTCAGCTTATCCTCAAGAAGTGACAAAACAGATGGTGCAAAATTTTTTACAAGGTGGAGCAGCAATCAATGTATTTAGTAGAGAAATAGGAGCCTTACTTGAAATTATCGATATTGGAGTTGCAGGAGATATTGAGCATGAGAGGCTGATTGATAAAAAGATTCGCTATGGAACTGCAAATTTCTATAAAGAAGATGCAATGACAAGTGAAGAAGCTGAAAGTGCGATCAATATAGGATACGATCAAGCTGTTGAAATAATAAACAAAGGTGCCGAATGTCTGATTCTAGGAGAAATGGGAATCGGAAATACAACAGCAAGTAGTGCGATTCTAGCAGTTCTTAGTAATAAGGATGTCTCAACATTGGTAGGAAAAGGCACAGGTATTTCAGATGAACAATTACAATATAAGGTGAACATTATAAAGGAGTCAATTGAAAAGCGAAACCCTAACCCTCTAGATCCTATTGATATGATTGCGAAAATGGGTGGGCTTGAAATTGCAGGTATGGCAGGGGCAATGCTAGCTGCTGCTACTTATCGGAAACCAATCCTTGTTGATGGTTTTATTTGTACGGTTGCCGCATTGCTAGCAAAGTCTATCTCTAGTACTGTTGTTGATTATATGATTGTTACCCATCGCTCCGTAGAACCTGGTCATCAAGTAGCCAGTTCATTACTAGGAAAGAAACCTATACTAGACCTAGGACTTAGATTAGGAGAAGGAACAGGCGCAGCCATTGCTTATCCAATTGTGAAGTCTGCAACATTAATGTTAAAAGAAATGGCAACATTCCAATCAGCAGGAGTTTCAAATAAGAATTAATTACGAACATTCCAGGAGGTTATTATGAGTAAAACGAAAGAAAAGCAAAAAGGATTAACACTTGTCTATACAGGAGATGGCAAAGGGAAGACAACATCTGCTTTAGGGTTAACCCTAAGAGGGGTAGGAAGAGGGTTTAAAGTTAGGATTTTTCAATTTATAAAATCACCTGAACGTTCATATGGTGAACAAATAGCTCTTAAAAAGCTTGGTGTTGAAATGGTTCAATTAGGAATTGGGTTTACATGGACAAAGACACCTGAAGAACACAGAGAAGCCCTAAGAAAAGGATGGCCGATCGCAAAGGAAGCAGTAATGAGTGGTGAATACGATTTAGTTGTTTTAGATGAACTGAACAATGCATTAGCGATTGATAAATTCCCAGTTGACGATGTTTTACCACTAGATGAGGTTATCGATTTAATTAAAAATAAACCATCTCATGTTCACCTTGTTATTACTGGAAGAGATGCTAAGCAGGAAATTAAAGAGATTGCTGACCTCGTTTCTGTTGTAGAAGCTGAAAAGCATTATTACGACGAAGGCATTCCAGCAGTTAAAGGAATTGAATTTTAAGTTAGGAGTGAATCTTCCATATGAAAAAAGCGATTCCGTTAATGATCCAAGGGACCCACTCAGATGCTGGGAAAAGTGCTTTAGTAACTGCATTATGTAGAATTTTCGCTCAAGATGGTTATAAGACAGCTCCATTTAAATCACAAAACATGGCGTTAAATTCATATATCACAGTGGATGGGAAAGAAATTGGACGTGCACAAGGAGTACAAGCTGAAGCAGCAGGTATCATTGCAACAACCGATATGAATCCCATTCTAATCAAACCAAGCGGAGAATATCAATCTCAAATTGTCGTCCATGGGAAACCATATAAAAATATGAAGGCAGGGGAATACCGCCAGGACTTTTTTCAACAAGGATTAAATCTCATTCGAGAATCGTATAATCACCTATCTGTGGCGTATGAGAGAATTGTAATTGAAGGGGCAGGTAGTCCTGCCGAGATTAATTTGAATGATCGAGAACTCGTAAATATGCGTGTTGCACAAATCGCGGACGCGCCAGTTATCCTAGTAGGTGATATCGAAAAGGGAGGCGTATTTGCAAGTCTGGTAGGCACACTACAGCTCCTAGAACCTGAAGATCGAAAAAGAGTGATTGGTGTAATTATTAATAAATTTAGAGGCGACGTGACCTTGTTAGAGCCTGGTTTAACATGGTTTGAAGACTATACGGGTGTCCCTGTTTTAGGTGTTGTTCCATACATTAATAACCTATTAATTGAGGCAGAAGATTCAGTTGTTTTAAGTCATTATACATCGAAGAAGAATACCACTAAAGACATTGATATTGCGGTAATTCGCCTTCCAATGATCTCGAATTTCACTGATATTGATCCGTTCTTTGAAGAACAAGACTGCCATGTTCGTTTTGTTAAAATGGCGGAGGAGCTAGGAGAGCCTGACTTACTTATTATCCCTGGAAGTAAAAATACGATTGAGGATATGGAGTTTTTACATGAATCAGGCTTAGCAAATCGGATTCTCCATTTATCAGAAAAAGAAACGATGATTATTGGTATTTGTGGTGGGTATCAGATGCTAGGAAATAGCATATGGGATGAATATGGTGTTGAGTCTTCCAAACAAAAGATGACGGGTTTAGGTCTCATTCCAATGAAAACCACAATGTCACAAACAAAGACAACCGTTCAATCTGAGGGGATAGCGATCTTCGGAGAATATGAAATTCCAGTCACTGGTTACGAGATTCATATGGGTGAAGCTCACCTTGAAAAGGAATTTATGCATTTCATTCAGTTATCGGACAGAGTAGAAGGAACAATGACTTCTAATAGGATGATAATTGGTACTTATTTTCATGGGATTTTTCATAATGATTACTTGCGAGAAGTCATTCTTAATGAATTGAGGCATAGAAAGGGTTTAAGCCCAATTCATAATCGATCCTCTTTTGCTAATAAGAAGGAAGAAGGTTTTGACCTTTTAGCTAAAGTAGTGAGAGAGAATATTGAGTTAGACAGAATCAATGAAATCATGATTAACTTTCAAGAAGGTCAAACTTTTAATAAGGAATAAGATATGTTAAATCTAATACAAGATCCAATGGTAAGTATATGTTTTATCCTCTTATCTTCTATAATAGTAGATTTACTAATAGGTGATCCTCGTTGGTTCCCACATCCGGTGATCATAATGGGGAAATTTATTTCATATTTAGAAGCTAGGTGGAATAAGGGGAAAAACCGAAAAAGAAAAGGTCTGTACTTAACAATTACAATATTATTTACTGTTTTTATTTTCACCTCGTCTATCGTTTATTTTGCTTTTCAACTACATCCTATTTTGGGAATGGTAATTGAAATTTATTTAATTTCGACAACGATCGCAATTAAAGGTCTATCGTCAGCGGCCAAGGAAGTGCTGGCACCATTACTTATCGGAAATCTTAAACAAGCTAGATTCCAACTGAGTATGATTGTAGGAAGAGATACTAAACAGCTACCTGAAAGTGAAATTGTTAGAGGAACAGTTGAAACGGTCGCAGAAAATACAGTTGATGGTATAACAGCGCCCTTATTTTGGGCAATGATTGGTGGTGCACCATTAGCTATGGTTTATCGAGCCACAAATACGTTAGATTCTATGGTAGGTTACAAAAATGAAAAATTTATCGATTTTGGCTGGGCCTCAGCTAAACTAGACGATTTAGTAAATTGGATTCCTGCAAGATTAACAGCATTGGCAATGTGGCTGGCTTCTTTTGTAATAAAAGGATCTAAGAAAAATCATGGGGTAAGCATAACATGGAGAGATGCAAGAAAACACCCAAGTCCAAATAGTGGCTGGTCAGAGGCAATGGTAGCTGGGTTATTAGGAGTTCAGTTGGGCGGAGTTAACTATTATGAAGGAAGAAAATCAGAACGGGCAACCATGGGTGATCCATTAAGAGTATTAGTAAGTTCAGATATAAAAAAATCAATTGTATATATGCATGGTGGGTGGATTGTATTCACGATGATAGGTGTTTGCCTCCTCCTCCTTATAGGATACATTGTTTATTGAGGTGAAGAAAAGTGAAGTGGCCAAATCATGGTGGACAACCTGAAACAATCAAACAACTTTTTAAACTAAAAGAGGATGTTCATATTCATGATTTTAGTGCGAATTTAAATCCTTTAGGTCCTCCTGCTTGGCTTGAGGAAGAAATAAGTAATCAGTATCATACGATTACAAGTTATCCAGAACCTTCTTATTTGAAGTGCAGTATATCAGTTGCAGCCCATGAATCGATTGATCCAAATATGCTATTGCTGACAAATGGAGGGGCAGAAGCAATATTCTTGATCGCTAAGTATTTTGAGAATCTCAAGGCAATGGTTGTTCATCCTACTTTTATGGAATATGAACGTGCTTGTAAGCATTATCATATTTCTGTTGAACAGATCATGTTTGAGCAAGAAAATGAGTTTGGACTACCAATCCAAACGATGTGTGAAAAACTTAAAGAAACAGATGTTATTTTCCTTTGTCGCCCTAATAATCCTACAGGAACGGTTATTAATGAAAGAGATTTACTTTTACTCTTAGAGGAAGGGAAAAAAACAGGGACATCCGTTGTGGTAGACGAAGCATTTGTTAATTTTCTTCCAGCCTCGGTACCTTCCCTCTCATCATGGTTGGCTACATATCCTAATTTAATATTATTGCGCTCTTTAACAAAAATGTATACAATCCCAGGTCTAAGGATTGGATACATTATGGCCAATCCTTTAATTATAAATGCATTAAGAGATGATCAAATTCCATGGAGCATAAATTCCATCGTAGATGCTATTGTTCCTAAATTACTAGATGATGTTCAATTTGTAGAGAGAACAAAGGATTGGTTAAGTGAGCAATCACAGTATGTCTATAAGAAATTAGCTTCGATAGACTTCTATCATTCGCCTTCACAGGTAAACTTCTATCTTCTTCGTGATAAGAAGCAACCACATCGAACAGAAGAACTGTTTCATTTTCTCTTACAGAATGGAATATTAACTAGGCATACTCATAATTTTAAAGGACTAAATGGAGATTTCCTGAGATTAGCGATTAGGTCTAAGGAAGAGAATGAAAGATTACTTATGATTCTTCAAAAATGGAGAAATGAAACATGATTATATTTATTTCAGGTGGTGCAAGGTCTGGAAAAAGTCATTTTTCAGAAGAAACCGCCCTATCAATCTATAATAAGAAGAATAATAAAGAAAAATCATTATATTACATTGCAACTGCAAAAAAAAGTGATGTTGAAATGGGTCAACGAATTCAAATTCATCAGCAAGAACGTGGGAATGAGTGGGAAACGATTGAAGAACCTTTTGATCTAAACTCAGTCCTATTACAGTTCAAAAAAGGTGATGTCATTTTAGTTGATTGTTTAACGATTTGGTTAAGCAATGTCATGTTCGAATTAGGATACAGCTTACAGGAGATTGAGAATCATATCGATCAACTGCTTACAACTGCCGATGAAAAGCAATTATATCTTATCTTGGTATCCAATGACTTAAATGAAGGACTTCCTCATTCAAGTGAATTGGTTTTAACATATATGATTGCTTTGCAGCAGATCCATCAAAGAATTATTGGAAGGTCAGATCTCGTTGTTCAAGTTCAGGCAGGAATCCCTACGTTCTGGAAAGGGGACGATGTAAGATGAAAGAAATGTTCTATGGATTTATTCTAGCCATTCAATTTCTAACAAGACTTCCCATTCCTATTAACTGTCCTTGGAATCCAAAAACAAGTAGGTGGGCACTTAAGAGTTATCCTCTAGTTGGTTTGCTTCTTGGTTCTATTATCATTGGGATTCTTGCACTTCTTCAATCATATTTACCTGTTCTCGTTATGACTTTACTTATTCTGTCTATATGGGTATGGATTACTGGTGGGTTGCATTTAGATGGTTGGATGGATGTTGCTGATGCAATTGGTTCGAATGCACCAATTGAAAAGAAATGGGAGATCATGAAAGATCCGCATGTAGGAAGCTTCGGTATTATCTCCCTTTTATTCTTACTTGCTTGGAAGTTCATCTTCATTTATTCATTACTCGAGTCAGGAATTACATTCCACTATTTAGTCTTTATTTTGGCTTTTTCACGACTGGTTGCTGTTATTCTAATGGTCGAATTACCAACTGCAAAGCCTAATGGACTGGCATGGGAGTGGAAGAAAAACATACATAAATTAGATGGTTTGTATTCATGTATTCCCATTATAGTCCTGATATTCTTTTACCCACAATGGCTCTTCTTAATTCCAGCATATGGATTTTTTATCGGCTTGTTTGGATTATGGATCAAGAAAACGTTCAAAGGATTGAATGGTGATCTACTAGGGACATCGATTGAAGGAGGAGAATTATGGGGACTTCTAATTACTTGGATTTATTTCTCATTCGGCATGGGATAACGGATTGGAACAAGGAGAAAAGATATTTAGGACATACAGACCAAGGTGTGATTAAAAGTGAATTAGAGTTACTATCAGACTTGAAATTCGAGCTAAAGAAAATTCACTTTGATCAAGTATATACTAGTGATCTATGTCGGTGTAAGGAGACATTAGCATATTTAAATTTAACCTCGCTTGCTTCCGTTGACTCAAGACTGAGAGAACTACATTTTGGGGATTGGGAAGGAAAGACATACCAGGATCTTAAGATGGATAAGGAGTACAAACTTTGGCTTAATAGCTGGGAAGATTATCAAATTCCAAATGGAGAGTCATTCGTTACTTTTAAAACAAGAATAGATTTATTTTTGGAAGAATTATTTCATGATTCTACCCAGAAAAATAAGAGCAACATACTAGTTATGACCCATGGAGGGGTGATTCGTTATTTTGTTTCAAAGGTTCTTCCTGAAACAGCCTTTTGGGATGTGACAATCAATCATGGTAATGGTGTGAAATTAACCATGGAACAGAAGAAGGGAGAATGGGTATGCAACTCGTTATTGGTGGTGCCTTTTCAGGAAAAAGGAAATGGGTAAGAGAGACATATGGAAACTGTAGTTGGATTTCTGCTTACAATGGAGATCGAATTGAAGATTGGGAAACGAAGTGGGAGAAGAATACAACATTAGTGCTGGAAGGATGGGAACAGTGGATTTCTTCTGAATTGGAGAAAGGAGATACGATCAACGAAATCAGGAATGAAATAAATGTTTTTTTTCTGAGGTTACTTGAAGAAGAGAGAAATAGGAACAGTCAAATTACACTTATTATGCTAGAAATAGGGAAGGGAATTGTTCCCCTTCAAAAGGATGAAAGAAGTCTTAGAGACCTCTCTGGGTGGATCGCTCAGGATGCTGCTTCTCTATCAACTGAAGTCTATTATATGTGGAACGGATTATCAAAGAGAATGAAGTAATTTATTGAAAGGAGTCAATTATGAGAATCATATCAATTTGCCCAAGTAATACAGAATTAGTAGCATACCTTGGATTAACGTCATCTCTGGTAGGAGTGGATAACTTTTCCAATTGGCCAGAGAGTGTCAATGAATTGCCGAGGCTTGGCCCAGACTTGAACATTGACATGGACAAAGTTGAAGGATTAAAACCTGACATCGTTTTAGCATCCCTAAGTGTTCCAGGTATGGAAAGGAATATCGAAGAGCTAAAGAAAAGAAACATCCCGTATGTTACCATTCCTAATCCAAAGTCATTAACTGAGGTAGGAGAAAGTCTATTATTTCTTGGAGAAGCTACAAATACCTATAGCAAAGCTAAGAAACTATATGATAAGTTCAATGCTATATTAAATGAATACCAACTTCTATCTAACCAAATAAAACATCCTAAAACTCTATACTGGGAATGGTGGGCAAAACCAATCTTCACACCTGGTGCAAGCAATTGGTTAACTGAAATAAGTCAGCTTGCAGGTGGAAGAAACGTATTTGATGATCAACCACAAAAAAGCGTAAAAACTGACTGGGAAGACGTATATAAAAGAAGCCCAGAAGTTATTTGTGTTATTTGGGTTGGCGTTCAGAAAGATAAAGTTAATCCAAAAGTTATTCTAAAGCGTCCTCATGCTGACCAAATGGATGCTGTTAAGAACAATCAGTTATATATATTAGACGAGCCGTTATTTTGTAGACCTTCGCCTAGATTGTTACTTGGTTTAAATAAGATTGCAAGTATACTTCACCCAGAGATATTCCCCACCTTTAGTGAAAATGAAGATCCTCTACTTGATTAAGAGTGATAAAAAAAGTTATAGAACGAGTTAGGGAACATCTCCGCCTTCGTATCGATTTTTGTGCATGTATGAGGATAGGCGGAGAATTTCCCGCTATTGTATAGGGGAAGCTTAAAAACGTAAGCATAAGCGGAGATACTCCGGTTAACGGATCTAAATCAGGTCAAATCCAAGGATTATGTTTATATAAACGGAAAAACTCCCATTATTACTAAGAAAAGATGGCTATTTCCGAAATTAGCTGGAATTTTTCCGTTTATTTTTCATATGCTGAGTAAACTCGATATTCAGATATGAACAAAATCAAAGCTTAATTGTTTTGTATATCAAATTACTAGTGAAAATGTAGTCCTCTTACTAGGTTGTACCCTACTTCTTATATTCAAATCGCACTTCAAATTCTTCTAAAATAGTTATTAAACTCCCTTTATATCAACAAAAATAGACCTGCAAATTAACCGCAATTTGTAGGTCATTTTGCTTTGCGTATTTAATGTTTGAGGTAGTTAACCGAACCAGTTACGAAATGCTAGCTCTTTTTCGTACGAGAAATCTAGATATCGCAATAATATAAAAATAGAGCTTACAGAGAATTTGAATAATAAAAAATGACAACTAAATTGTTACAGACATTTGTCATTTGAGGGAAGGGACTATTATGCCTTACTATGTTTGGGTTACAATAAATTTAGTAATTCTTATGATAGTTCTATGAATATTAAATCATTACAAACATTAACATAATCGTTTAACAGAGCCACTTCTAAAGGGGAATATATATGAGTAATAGTAGCAGCATAAGTAAATTGATTGTACCAAGCGATAAACTCACATGGTTTTCGTTTAGTAAGTTAATAAAAATAGGCATTATAAATTCGAACGTATTCATGGTTTTTGTTGGACTTTATTTAGCTCTTCATACAAATAACCTCCTTTTTCTAGACTATCTAACAGTTGCTATTCTTACTCTTGTCGGTTCAGGACTAGTCATAGGTGGGGCATGTGCGGTCAATAACTATTACGATCGAGATATTGATTCTAAAATGATCCGCACCTTGGAAAGGCCAACTGTAAATGGGACCTTGCATCCTATGTTCGCCCTTTGGATAGGCATTCTGTTTACGCTAATTGGCACGATTATGTTATTTTCCGTTTCTATTATGGCTGGAACAATGGGTTTACTTGGATTTGTTTTATATGTATTTGCCTATACAATGTTTACAAAAAGAAAGACAGTTTGGAATACAGAGGTCGGTTGTTTTTCAGGTGCGGTTCCACCATTAATTGGTTGGGCAGCCATTTCTTCAGATTTAACACATCCCATAGCTACCGGATTATTTGTGATGATGCTCTTTTGGCAACCCCCTCACTTTTATGCTCTAGCTACAAGAAGAGTTGAGGAATATCGCGCAGCGGGTATACCGATGCTGCCAGTTGTGAAAGGAATTAGAAGAACAAAAATTCAAACGTTAGTTTATTTGATTCCGCTGCTAGCTTCTACCATGTTTTTCATAGATTTGGGAGGATTCTTTATAGCAATTACGGTCATTCTTACATTAATCTGGTTCTTTCTAGGTATAAAAGGCTTTGGAAAAATGTCTGACCATAAATGGGCGACACTCATGTTTGTATATTCAATTAACTATCTTATGATCGTGTTTTCATTGATGATTATTGTCACTTTAGTTTAATTTGCTTTAATTAAACATAAATCATAGTACTCTTAATGATCTCGGTATGTGCCGAGGTCATTTTTGTTCTAATGGGGGTAACTGGAACATTAGGATAATATGGAAAAAACATTGTCACCAATTCCTGAATCATGCATATATTGTCTTCGGTGTGAAAAGTATAAAGGAGTGAGAGACGGATGAATGAAAATCAACTAAAGACATTAACTTATAAGAAAAGTGAAGATACAAAACATGATTTTAAAATAATTGAAATTAACATTAGTGACACAACTGATAGTTTGTATGCTGTAGTGACACCTGTAAAAAATATGAAATAATTAGTTTGTCCATGAAGGCTTTAAAAAAGGCCTTTTTTTACTATAATTAACGAAGGAAAGTGATATAATCCATTCTAAATAAAATATTGTTGTAAACGCGTTCACTGTTAATGGACAAAGGTTCTGAATAAACGATAGTTTTAGGACCATATTGACTTTTTCATAGAAACAGTTATTATCAATTTAGTCATTAACTTTTTAATAAACGGAAAGAAGATTAGCTCTTTTATATATATAAATTATAAATAGATAAAGTTATTAATAGAATGTTGGAGAGGTGTAAAATTATGAAAAAATTAGCAAGCAAATTTAGATTTGAAAGTAATTTTATGAACCTTTTCATTTTAGCTGTTGTTTTTTTGTGGATAAAAACTTATATCGTTCAGCTTAATGAATTTGATTTAGGCTTAGAAAATTGGGTGCAGAATTTTCTGCTTTTCCTTAATCCTTTAGGTTCGTCATTATTCTTTCTTGGATTTGCACTATTATCAAAAGGAAGAAGAAAATATATATGGCTTGTTGTATTAAACTTTGTATTAAGTTTCTTATTGTTTGCAAATGCAGTATACTATCGATTCTTTAGCGACTTTATTACATTACCTACGTTAACACAGACACAAAACTT
This sequence comes from Litchfieldia salsa, assembly GCF_900104555.1. Classification (GTDB taxonomy): domain Bacteria; phylum Bacillota; class Bacilli; order Bacillales; family Bacillaceae_L; genus Litchfieldia; species Litchfieldia salsa. The sequence goes on along the minus strand of NZ_FNJU01000005.1, from coordinate 114,569 downwards.
TGGTGATGTTAGTGGCAGTATTACTGCTCTTTTAAAACCCTATGATCTATTATTCTTTATTGATACGATGATTTTAATCGTTCTTGCAATAGTAATAAGTAAAAAAGATACAATATTCCAACTAAACAGAAGAAAGGTTAGGACTGTATTTGTAACTGCCATTCTTACTATGTTGGTTAATTTAGGGTTGGCTGAGATTGATCGTCCTCAGTTGTTAACTAGAACATTCGATCGTAACTATATTGTAAAATATTTAGGAATGTATAACTACACGATTTATGATGCTGTTCAGAGTACAAAAGCATCTGCAAAACGTGCAATGGCAGACAGTAATGATATTACTGAAGTAATTAATTATACGAGATCTGATTATGCTAGTCCAGATCCAGAATATTTTGGAGCAGCAGAGGGGATGAATGTCATTTATATTCATCTTGAGTCGATCCAAAGCTTCCTTATTGATTATGAGCTTCATGGCGAAGAAGTTACACCATTTTTGAATTCATTAACAGAAGATACAAATACGATGTATTTTGATAACTTTTTCCATCAAACTGCTCAGGGGAAAACAGCTGATGCCGAATTTATTTTGGAAAATTCACTATATGGACTTCCGCAAGGGTCTGCATTTTCAACAAAAGGTTTGAATACGTACCATGCAGCACCTGCAATACTAGGACAAAGAGGATACACTTCAGCGGTTTTCCACGGTAACAATGGGTCATTTTGGAATCGTGATGAAATATACAAATCGTTTGGATTTGATGAGTTTTACGATTCAAGCTATTATGATATGGAACAAGAGGATCTTGCGGAATATGGTTTAAAGGATAAACCATTCTTTGAACAGTCTATACCGTTACTAGAAGCATTACCGCAACCATTCTATACAAAATTTATTACTGTATCCCATCACTATCCATATGTAATGGACCAAGAGGAAACTACAATTGCTCCGCATACGACTGGAGATAAGTCTGTTGATAACTATTTCCAGACAGCTAGGTATGCAGATGAAGCGTTAAAAGAGTTCTTTGATTACCTGAAGGAATCTGGGTTATATGATAATTCAATGATTATTATGTATGGAGATCATTATGGTATTTCAGATAATCATAGGAAAGCAATGTCCCAGGTGTTAGGTAAGGAAATTACTGATTTTGAGAGTGCAGCATTACAAAGAGTTCCACTATTTATTAGAGTACCAGGTGTTGAAGGTGGCATAATGAATCAGTATGGAGGACAAATTGACCTTCTACCGACTTTAATGCACTTAATGGGAATTGAAACAAAACAATATGTACAGTTTGGATCTGATCTTTTATCAGCAGAACATGATGAGCTGATTCCATTTAGAAATGGTGATTTCGTTGGTCCAGAAATAACCTATACTGGTGGAAAATTCTATGATTCTACTACAGGTTTGGAAATCGAAGAATCAGAAGAGACAAAGCGATTACAAGAAAATGCACTTATGAAACTTAGTTATTCTGATCGAGTTGTAGAAGGTGATCTTTTACGATTTTATACACCTAAAGAATTTACTCCAGTAGACCGTCTTGAATATAATTATAGTAATAAAAGTCTACCAATATCTAATACATCGGATTCTGATTCAGATTCTGAGTAGAAAAACTTCTGAGTAAAACTCAGAAGTTTTTTTGTTTTGACTAAGTAGTCATTATATAACGGACATTACATGAACTAAGTTAGATCGTGTTGTCTATTTTTTTTGTAAATAGCTTATATAATCAGTAATAAAGGTTCTTTTTCTACATAATGAAAATAGTATGCCTTAATAAATGTATCCTGAAAGTAATTCTGTTGACAAATGACTGACCAGTCATTAATATAAGGGATGAGCTAGTAAAAGATTATTTAGGGTGGGTGTGAAGGTGAAGGGTATAGTTAATTTTGTTTTAAAGAATAAACTTGCAGTTTGGTTACTTACGATTATTATCACTGTAACCGGTATGTATTCGGGTACAAGAATGAATATGGAAACGATACCAAATATTTCAATTCCTTACTTAATGGTTATGGATGTATATCCAGGAGCAACTCCTGAGCAAGTGATGGAGGATGTTTCTATTCCTATAGAGAAGGCCGTTGAAGGTCTTGAAGGTGTAAAATCAGTCTTTTCCAACTCATATTCAAACATGTCTAGTATACAAGTTGAATATGAGTATGGCGAAGATATGGACGAAGCAAAGCGGTCATTGGAATCTGCATTAGATTCAGTAAGTTTACCTGAGGGTGCACAAGAGCCAGTCATAACGGCTATAAGTATGAATATGATGCCAATTGTTGCTTTAAGTGTAAGTAGTCAGGATGGGGATATTGTTGAATTAACTTCAACTGTTGAAGAAACCTTACTTCCAAAGATAGAGAAAATTGAGGGTGTTGCATCTGCTACACTTACAGGTCAGCATATAGAAGAAGTTCAGCTTACTTATGACGAAGTAAAAATGAAAGAGTTTGGTTTGACTGAGGATACAGTTAAACAAATGATTCAAGCTAGTGATCTTGCAGTTTCATTAGGTCTTTACGAGTTCGAAGAAGGTGAACAGGCTGTTTCAATTGATGGAAAGTTTATGACAGCTGACGAATTAAAGGAAATGATTATTCCTGTTACACCATCAGAAAGCAACCCATCACCGTTTGTAAAACTTGGTGATATAGCAACAATTGAAATGGTTGGTAAAGTCCAATCAGTTTCACGTACAAATGGTAAAGATGCTATTGCTATACAAATTGTTAAAGGACAACAAGCTAACACAGTAAGTGTTGTAAATAGTGTTAAAGATTTAGTTGAAGAAGAAACGGGTAATAGTGATGAACTTATTATTGATGTGACAGTTGATCAAGGTGAGCCAATTGAAAAATCTGTGCATACGATGATTGAAAAGGCACTATTTGGTGGGTTAATCGCTGTGCTAATCATCTTGTTATTCTTACGAGATTTCAAATCAACAATTATATCGATTGTGTCAATTCCAGTTTCCATTTTCATGGCTTTACTATTATTAAACTGGATGGAAATAACGCTTAATATCATGACCTTAGGAGCGATTACTGTTGCAATCGGTCGTGTTATAGATGACTCTATTGTAGTGGTTGAAAATATATATCGTCGCTTACATTTAAAAGATGAGAAATTAACAGGACGTGCACTTGTACGTGAAGCAACAATTGAAATGTTTAAGCCGATTCTGTCTTCAACATTAGTTACAGTTGCGGTATTTGCACCACTAATCTTTGTTGGTGGTATGGTCGGGGAACTTTTCACCCCATTTGCATTAACAATGACATTTGCTCTTGGTGCTTCATTGATTGTTGCGATTACAATAGTTCCTGCACTTTCTCACTACCTATTTAGGAAAAAACTGTATAGTGAAAAAACGGAAAGTAGTCATAAAGAGGTCGGTAAGTTATCAGAATGGTACAAGGGTATCCTTGAATGGACACTTAATCATAAAATGATTACTTCTATTATTTCAGTGGTTTTATTAGCAGGAAGTTTGGCACTAACACCGCTAATTGGCTTTAGTTTTCTTGGTAGTGAAGAAGAAAAGGTTATGTATTTAACCTACACACCAGGTACAGGTGAGCTAATGGAAGAGACATTAGCAAACATTGAATCTGTTGAGAATGAGTTATTAAAGCATGAAGACATAGATATCATCCAATTATCAGTAACAGAAAGTGGCGATCCATCAGCTGCAATGATGGGAGGCGGAGGAGATGGTGCATTAATGTACCTGATCTTTGATCCCGAAATGGATAACTTCCAAGAGGCTCGTGAAGAAGTTGAAGAGTATGTGTTCAACATAGGTCAAACAGGTGAATGGAAAAGTCAAAACTTTACGTCCATGTCTATGTCTACCAATGAGGTTAGCTACACTTTCTACAGTGAGGATTTAGACAAGCTAAACCAAGGTGTGAAAATGGTAGAAGAAGTTATGCGCGAGGAAGATGGTTTAGAAGATGTTTCATCAAGTGCTGAGGATGAATATGTTGAGTATACTTTCAAAGTAACACAAGATGAATTACTACAATACGGTTTAACAACTGGACAAATCGTGATGATGCTAAGTCCGAATCGTACTCAAGAGGTTTTAACAACGGTTGAAAAAGATGGAAATACATTAGAGGTTATTGTTCAGCAAAAGCAGGAGGAACAGCCAAAGTCAATCGATGATATACTGGCAACGGAGATACCGACTGCATTAGGGACAACATTACCACTTTCTGATCTTGTAACCGTTGAAGAAGGCACTACATTGAATACATTGGCACGGAGTAAAGGTGAATACTATGCCACTGTTTCCGGTACAATTAAAGGTGATGATATTACAAAAGCAACAACAGAGGTTGATAAAGCTATAGAAAAGCTAGACTTACCTGAGGGTGTGACCGTTGGTGTTGCAGGTGTAGCAGCAGATATGAACGAAACATTTACACAACTTGGGCTAGCGATGCTTGCAGCAATCGCAATCGTTTATTTCATTCTCGTGGTAACATTTGGTGAAGGAGTGGCACCATTTGCAATTCTCTTCTCTTTACCATTTGCCGTAATTGGTTCGTTTGTTGGGCTATTAATCGCGGGTGAGACTATTTCTGTACCTGTTATGATGGGCCTACTAATGCTAATCGGTATCGTTGTTACGAATGCGATTGTACTTGTAGATCGAATTATTCATATGGAACGTGACGGTATGAGTATGCGTGAAGCAATCTTAGAAGCTGGAGCAACAAGATTGCGCCCAATTCTTATGACAGCAATTGCAACAATTGGTGCTTTAGTTCCTTTAGCAGTTGGCTCTGGCGGTGGTGGATTAATTTCCAAAGGCCTTGGTATTACAGTAATTGGTGGATTAACAAGTTCGACATTGTTAACATTAATTGTTGTTCCAATTGTTTATGAAGTTTTATCAAAAATATTTAAGAAGAACCGTAAAGAACTGAAGGAAAATTAAGTGTGAGTCCTACATGATTATTTCATCTTGTAGGGCTTGTTTTAATGATTCGTGTTATAATTAACGAATGTAAACAGATAAGAAATATGTTGTTTTTAAAGGAAGGTATCTATGGTTGAGGATAATATAACGAGAATTCATTTAGATGGTAAAGAGTACATACTTATTGGTACAGCTCATGTTTCTAAACATAGTGCAGAGCTCGTGAAGGAAGTAATCGCACAAGAACAACCAGATTCGGTTTGTGTGGAATTAGATGAGCAAAGATATAAGTCGATAACTGAAGGCAGTAAATGGAAGGAAATGGACATCATTCAGGTTGTTAAAGAAAAGAAGGCTTCATTACTATTAATAAACCTTGCTATTTCTTCCTTTCAAAACCGCTTGGCAAAGCAATTTGATATTAAAGCAGGACAGGAAATGATACAAGGGATTGAGTCTGCCAAAGAAATTGGTGCCAAGCTCGTTTTAGCCGATCGAAATATCCAGATTACGTTTTCGAGAATTTGGGGGAATATTGGCCTTAAGGGAAAAGCACTTCTTTTGAGTCAAGTGATTGCTAGTATTTTCAGCAAAGAAAGTATTTCCGAGGAAGACTTAGAAAAAATGAAAAGCCAAGATATGATTAATACACTCCTAAATGAATTTACTGAGAGTTTTCCAAAGTTAAAGACTCCGTTAATTGACGAGAGAGACCAGTATCTTGCACAAAAAATCAAAGATGCACCAGGTCAAAAAATAGTTGCTGTACTTGGTGCCGCACATGTTCCAGGGATTAAAGAGGAGATTAAGAAAGAACAGAATATGGCTCGTTTGACTGAGATACCACCGAAATCTAAGATTCCTAAACTTATTGGTTGGAGTATCCCAGTTTTAATTTTAGCCATAATTGCTTATACATTTTATGCAAACCCATCAGCGGGACTTGCACAAACCATTAGTTGGATTTTATGGAATGGCTTGTTATCAGCAATTGGAGCTGCAATTGCTATGGGGCATCCACTAACCATTCTTACAGCTTTTGTAGCTGCACCTATTACTTCGTTAAATCCGTTGCTAGCGGCTGGATGGTTTGCAGGATTAACTCAAGCATATATCAGAAGACCAAGTGTTAATGACTTTGAAAATTTATCTGAGGATGTCTTTACTGTTAAGGGTTTTTGGCGTAATAAAGTAAGTAGAATCCTCCTTATTGTGGTATTAGCAAACCTAGGAAGTTCATTAGGGACATTTATAGGTGGCGCGGATGTTATAAGAGTGTTTTTAGATAATATTTTTAAGTAGTGTTTTACTATCAATGAGGAAGTGTGAAATTCGTTTATTTCATTCTTCCTTTTAAAGCCGCAGGCTGAATACACTCCGCGTCCGGCGGGTGACCAGTACAAGTTTTAAAGTTTTCTAAAAAAATGTAAGCGTTTTACTATAATTTTGGTATTATATAGATAGTGGGGCTATACAATAGCTTTAAGTAGTAAAAAAGGGAGTGAGCGGAAATGAATGATTCATTAAGGCTAAATGAAGATTTAACAGTTGAATTTTTTGAATACTCCGAATTTATCACCTGTGTTGAAGTGTTTTTTCGTGGTCAAAATTACAATTCATTTTGTAGCCTGAAGGACCAAGTCCAAGAGTGGAGAGAGGATACGGAAGATCTTATAAGTTTATGTATTAAACATGTTAATAGTAATTAAGGGTAGAATTATGAACTACTAAATTCATAGAGAACGGATAAAAAAAGGACTAGAGGTCCTTTTTTTGTTACATGATTGATTGAAAAATGTCGAAATTACTCATTTTATGTTTAGTTATAGAGGAATCGAGGTACACATTAATATAAGCAACAAACTACTAAAGGAGGAGTTAAAGATGAAAAAGGCAACAAAAATTTTAGCACCAGCAGTTATAACGGGAATGATTTTTGGGGCAACTAGTTTTTCAGCTAGCGCTGCTACCGAAATAGTAGAAAAGGGAGATACTTTGTGGAGCATTGCACAGAATCATGAAAATGTTACAGTAGATGAATTAGTGGAAATGAATAGTGACCTAGATCCAACTGCTATACCTGTTGGTACAGAAATTCAAATTAGTACCACTAATAATAATGAAGAACACGTAACTCACACTGTACAACCAGGAAATACCTTATATGAGATTGCTAGTGTTTATGAAGGTGTTTCACTAAGCGATTTATATGAATATAACGAAGGAATTGATCCTTATCAATTGGCTATTGGTTCGGAAGTAGTGGTTGTTAATCATAGTGGTGAGGGAAGTGCTGAATCAGATAGTATTGTTTATCATACGGTTCAACCAGGAAATACATTTTACGAAATAGCAAGTGTATATGATGGTGTTACTGTACAAAATCTAATGGATGCAAATCCAAATGTAAATGTTTTTGATTTAACCATAGGTTCACAAATTATCATTCCAGTAAAATAGTATATGGGTCAATAAAGGATGTTCCTTAGTCTATCACTAAGGAACATCCTTTTTATATGAAAGCGAGTAATTGAGATAAAAAACGATTGACAATGATAATCGTTATCATTTAAGATATGTATGAAATATAAATTTTAACATGAGGAAAAGAGAGGTAAAGAAATGTTAAATAGACACCACCAGATATCTATGGAAACGATGACCGATTATCACCTAGAGTCTTTTATTAGGTGTCCATACAGATTTTATTACCAACATGTGTTATCTTTACACACTAGCCAAATGAAGTGGAGACAGGTAGTTCAACAACTTATAAATAAGATTGTACTAAACTATTACTTGCTTCCTGAAAGAGAGCAAACTAAGTTAAATATATTAAAATTAGTTGATAGATACTGGGAAAATGTAAACATTAAAATATTTAGTTCGAAATTACACTACTATAATGTTTTGGCGACAACAACAGATCAGTTGCTTCAATCTCTTACAACAAGGAAAAACAACCAGCCCCCATTATTTTTATTTGAAAAGATAAATACATATATAAATGAGTTGGAAACGCAGTTATCACTAACTTTTGATATAGTAGAATGGTCAACAAAAACATTTACAGTAAAAAAATACTTACTAGATGCTGATGAAGAAATGATTCGATTGTATAATCAATTACTTGTGGTTTTTTCAAAGAAAGCTTTTGGGAAGATTCCAGAAAGTATCGAGATTATTACACTAGTAAAAGGTGAAACATATAGATATTCTCCAACTGTGAATGATGTTGAACAAGGAATTCAGTATTTAAAGTACATGAAAAGCCTTCTACTTGAGCCTAGTGAATATATAAAAACCAATTCAATTTCAGAATGTAGTGAATGTCCGTTCACTGAAAAATGTGCTAATAATACCAGTCCGAATGAAGATGTACTTCATTAATAATGACTCTTCTATAAAAGATTGTTGTTTTAAGACTTGTTTAATTTGGTAGAGCTCGTTGATTGGAACGGAAGGTATGTGACTCCTGCGGGATGCGCAGGAAGGATGAGACCCCACAGGAGCTTGGCGACGATAGGTTCATCCCTGCACCAAGGAAAGCACATACCTGGAGTGCAAATCAACCTAACTTAGTCAAATAGCAACAAAGTTTTCACTACAATACAAAAAAAGCCAAAGGATGTGTAATGAACACTGATCCTTTGGCTTAATTATTTTATTTATATCTTGAACTTTCTTACTAGGTTTTGCAACTCTTCTGCCATAGTAGACAAAGATTGGGCTGATGAAGAGATTTCCTCCATCGATGCAAGTTGTTCTTCTGCCGATGCTGCTACGTTTTGTGCATTTCCAGCCGATTGTTCGCTGAAATTAGCAACATTTTCAATCATAGCAACCATATCAGAAGATCCAGCTGTTACTTGTTCAACGATTGCTGATACTTCTTGTGATTGAGAAGATATTACTTCGATTCTACTTGAAATTTCATTGAAGGAACTTCCTGTTTGAGCGACTAGATTGATTCCATCATTAACAGACGATGTTCCACGTTCCATTGAAGTAACTGCTTTAAGTGTCTCACTTTGAATATCACCAATTAATGAACTAATCTGACCGGCTGCTTGTCCTGATTGTTCAGCCAGTTTTCTTACCTCATCAGCTACTACTGCAAATCCTAGTCCATGCTCACCAGCTCTTGCAGCTTCAATTGCAGCATTAAGTGCCAAAAGATTCGTTTGACTTGCAATTTGGCTTATCAGTTCAACAATTTGGCCAATTTCTTTCGATTTCATATCCAATGCATTAATAACTGTAGATGTTTCTAATACTTGCTTTTGAACATCATTCATTTGATCTATTGTACTATTTACTACTCTATTTCCTTCTGTTACTTTTTCTGTAGCTTCAACTGTAAGGTGTGCAACTGACTGAATTGAATCTGCAACCTGGGTCATACCTTTCGAAATTTCGACAACGATATCGTTCGATTTATTGACTGTAGAAAGTTGCTCACTTGAACCTTCTGAAACCTCTTGTATCGCTGTTGAGATTTGCTCAGTTGCCGTACTTGTTTGTTCTGCACTAGCTGTTAATTCTTCAGAAGAAGCCGCAACCTGTTCTGATGTAAAACGCACCTGTTCAATAACCGCTCTTAAATCTGTGACCATTTTATTCATAGTTGTGGTTAAGATTCCTACTTCGTCTTTTGATTTTGTTACAAGTGCATCACCTGTGAAATCTCCATCTGCAACTGCTTGTAGACGCTCGACTACTTTAAGAATTGGTTTTACAATGATATTTGCTACTACTAGAGCAATTGCGATACCTGCTAATATAACAATGATTGAGAGTGTTAGATTATAAGTTTCAGTAGTCTTTGCATTGCTAAGAATTTGATCGCCCAAATCGTGGACAGCCTTGTCCTCTTCTTCTACTAAATTGCCTAGTAAATTCATTAATTCTACAGCTTGATCTCTAGAGAGCTTATTATTTTCAATTGCAAGTTCTTGATTTGTATCATATACACCATATACTTCTTCAGTAATATAATTACCCCAAGCTATACTCTTTTTAATTACTTCTTCCGCTGCATTCCTTTCTGTTTCAGATAAATAACCTTCTAATTTTTTTTCTAGCTCTTTACTTTCCTCAGTATAGCTAAAGAACTTATCCTTCAGTTCTTGGTCACCATATAGTAAATACCCTCTAGTAACGGCTATTCTTTCTGCTACGTTAAAGCGGAGTGTTTGGTAGATGATTAATTCTTCTAGATTATCTGTAACTAATTCCTCTGCAATATTATTTGTTTTATTACTATTTATAATCGTAAATCCTGACATGAAAACCACTAATAATAGAACAATGGCAAATCCTAATAATAGTTTTGTACGAATTGATTTCATCTTCTTCTCCTTACTGAAATGTATTATGTTTTTGTTCATAACAGCAATTTTGTCAGATTTTCAGGTAACTTACTATCGCACCGTTGTCCTATATCTTTCTTGCTAAAATGTATAATTTACTCATTTTTTTACTATTCACTTATAAAGCAAGAAACCCTCATAGGAACTGATTCCTAGAGGGTTTCTTGTATTCCCACAATTTATTACTTAAGGAATAAATTGGAGGGATATCTTATATCTACTGAAGAAATGATTGACCACTTTGTGGTTCCATTTTGTTGGCACCTTGCATTAATCTCATTTCTAGAGGTGGTGTGCCGTGAATATAATTAGGAGCAGGTGCAAGTTGTGGCTTCTGTCCCATTGCTTTAGGTGCTTGAACATATTCAAAGTTCGCTTGACCATCAAGAGTCGGACCACTCGCCCAACGACCTGTACTACTTTCCTCACCTTCGGAATAGTTCATGAAGGAATACGAAACCTCTTGTTTTTCGTATTCTTGATTAAATGAACTAGGAACAACAGCACCTTGTGTTTTCTCAAGTTCTTCAATAGCAGCCATCCACTGATTTTGATGCATCGTATCTCTTGCAATAAGGAACGAGAGCATATCCCTTACACCAGGGTCTGTTGTCATTTCATACAAACGACAAACTTGAAGTCTTCCTTGAGATTCTGCATTTAAATTGGCTCTAAAGTCTGCTAACAGGTTACCACTCGCAATTGTATACCGAGCAGTCCAAGGGAATCCTACACTGTCATTAGGTTGAGCACCTAGACCATTAACTATTGCATGCTGTGGATTCATACCACCTAGTACAGCCTCTACAGCAGGATCTTTTGCACCTTGTTCTTGATCATGTGCAGGAGCTCCATCTAAAAGTTGTGCAATCATAGTAGCAATCATTTCAACATGTGCTATTTCTTCTGTCGCAATATCAAGGAGCATATCCTTATATTTACTTTCGGCTCTACAGTTCCATCCTTGAAAAAGGTATTGCATCATAACTGACATTTCCCCGTACTGACCACCAAGGATTTCTTGTAGCTTTTTTGCATATACAGGATCAGGACTTGAAGGTTTTGCATTATATTGAAGTTCTTTCACATGATAAAACATGGACAAAACCTACCTTTCATATTTAATCTTTTTTAATATCACCAGGGTTGTTTAAAAGTATTAAAATAATTATTTCCAAAACAGTGTTTAAATTGCTTCCCACTTGAATTTACGAGTATGTAGAACTTGTTTTAAAATTTTCTTTTTAAATGTCCAAAAAAACAGTAAGATAAAGAATGAAGATTTGTCCACTTATAATTTTAAAAGGAGCAAACTTAATGAAAAAAACCATTTTCTTCTTTCTCTGTTTAATACTACTTTTCCAAGCACCATATGCTTGGGCAGATTCAAATGAGACTGAAACCATTAACGAAAAGTTTGGTTTGCCAATCGTAGTATATGGAGAGACTTTATCAACTGAACAACGAAAATTAGTTATGCAAAGCTTAGACATTACTGATCCGTCCACAGTTCGCGAACTGGTGGTGACAGCAAAGGATTTAGTGTATTACATTGATGGAGATCCTCATTCAAATCTCTATTCGAGTGCAAAAATCACTCGGAAGAATAGTGGGGAAGGGCTAACAGTTGTAATAAATACACCAGAAAACATCACCGAAGTGACTACAGATATCTACAAAAACGCCTTACTTACAGCTGGTATTGAAGACGCACTTGTTGAAGTTACATCACCACTTAAAGTGACCGGTCACTCAGCTCTTGTTGGAATTTATAAAGCATATGATGAGGAAGGGGCAGGTTTAAATAAAGAACACACCGAAGTTGCAAATGAAGAGTTAGAACTTGCAACTGAACTTGCCAAACAAGAAGGCTTGAACCAAGAAGTTGTTAGTGAACTTCTAGCAGAAATTAAGACTCAAATGGCAGAACAGTCCCCAAAAACAAAGGAAGAAATTGTTAAAATTATTGATGAACAACTTGCCTCCCATAACATTCAATTAAGTGAGGAAGACAGGCAGTTGCTTATTGATCTTTTTGATAAAATGAGGGATTTAAATATTAATTTTGATAATGTGAAAAGTCAGTTGGAGGACTTATCAAATGCAATTCAAGATAAAATTTCAGAAGCAATTGGCGATCAAAATTTTCTAGATACAGTAGCAGCGTTTTTTAAACAACTATTTGAAGATATTAAAAGTATATTTAAATAAGGATAAAGTGTTAGCTTGTAGAGTGATCTACAAGTTTTTTTTATTTATGGCTGTTTTCGATTAATTGTTGTTTTTAAAGCCGCAGGCTGAATACACTCCGCGTCCGGTGGGTGACCAGTGAGCCTCCTCGTCCCTAACGCTCCTGCGGGGTCTCACTTTGGCCACTGGTCCCACAGGAGTCTACGTGTATTCATCCTGCTCGTATCCAACATTTCAATACTTATCTCTAAAACAACAAACTTTGAGAAAACGGCCTTATTTATACTCAATTTTCATTATGGTATTCATATTGTTTAAATCTTCCTGTATCTACCTATACTATATTTAGAATAAATAAATGATAGGTGAGTATACAATGAACTTTTTTACAATTACAGTTGAGCTAGTTGTTGGGTATATAGGCCTTTTTGTGATAACTAAGGTATTGAGTAAGGGGACCATATCCCAGCTTACTCCCTTTGATTTTATTGCAGCCATTTTGTTAGGGGAGTTAGTGGGGAGTGCGGTATTTGACCCAGATGTTAAGGTAAGGCACCTTATATATGGTTTATTTATATGGTTTTTACTGATCTACATAACAGAACAAATTACTCAACGGTATAAGAGAACAAGGAGATTTCTGGAAGGAAATCCTGCTATCGTCATTCGAGAGGGTAAAATTCAGAGAGATGCTCTAAAAAGAAACAAGCTTGATATCAATCAGTTACAGCATCTATTACGTTTGCAAAATGCATTTTCGATTCGTGAGGTTGACTTTGCCATTTTAGAGACAGATGGTCAATTAAGTGTAATGAAAAAACCTGAGTTTGCATCACCTACCAAAAAGGACCTGCAAATTCAAATCCAACCTGCAGTGCTTCCAGTGACTCTTATTATTGATGGTGAGGTCCTGTGGGATAATCTGACCAGTATCAATAAAGATGAGAACTGGTTGGAGGGACAACTTAAGAAAAAATCGATTAGCAGCATTAAGGATGTCTTTTTTGCAGATTTTAAAAAGAACGAAGGTATATTTATCGATCTTTATCAATAGAGAGATTTGTTTATATTAAAAAAGAGATTAGTCCCTCATTTTAGCTTGATTTTCAGGGGCTGTCTCTTTTTTGGGAAATTACTAGCCAACTCATTGATTACCGCTAGATAAATAATTGTATGTCTGAATCTAGTGCATCCTTTAGATAGGTCTTTGCTTCGACAATATCAACTTCTGGAAGAAACTCTTCTTTCTTAAACCCCATGATTTCAACCGAAAGCTTACAAGCATAAAAGTTCACCTTCTTCTTTCTTGCTCCTTTTAGGAAGTGAATCAAATGTGGGGCCTCCTCATCATCCATCATTTCAATTAATAGCTTTTTGCCAAAACCTGCAAAGTTCATTTTCGATAGAGGAAGATCCTCGGGACCTTTTGGTGTGATCGTTCCAAGTACTTTTTCATAAATCGTTTTATCTTTATTTGTCATGGTGTCAGGATTTCTTAAGAGAAACAATCCCCAAAATGCAAAGAACATATTCACTTCAACATCAATTTCACGAGCTGTATTTGCCAAAATTAAACCAGCCATTGCTTTATCATACTCACCACTAAACATAATTAAATTCATTTTTTTATCCATTGTTGAATCTCCTTTACGAATATTTCTTTTTTATTATGTGAAATAGTGAACAGATAGATGCAAAAAAGATAAATAAGTTTGGTAAAGAAGAGGGGTATTAGCCCTCTCCGAAGTTAATCCAAGGAACTTTTTGTATTGATTACCTGTAAATTCTACTCATTTTTTACATGATGAAATTTTTCAAAGGTCATTCTTTGAACTTCATCACTTACCTTTGGAATATACTCTCCTCCACCTAAGTCTTTTAAGAGTTTATCATAAAGCATTTGTAAAGTTATATCTTGATAGGACATCTTAAGATGAATATTTTTAACTTTAGGATCCTTCATCATCAAAGCAGAATTAAAGTTATCACTTCCCATCAACTTTGCTGTCGCTCTTACCTCGAGTGTGATATCTTTTTCAACTTCAGTTAGTTGAACTAATACAGAATGGGACTCAAAATTAGCCATTTCTTTTAAATGAACATGATGGCTACTTGGATTCATTAGTTCAAGCATCGTGGTCACATGATTTCGTAAAGTTTGGATATGCAACATTAACATTTTTTTCAATACAGGATTGCTAACCGATACGTAATACATCTTTAGTTTATTGATTACTCCTTCGTGGGTACTTAAATGTTCGGACATAATCCCAAGATCAACCGCAGGTAAAGTCATTTTGTCTTTCCTCCTTTATTTGATACATTAGGTTATGCCTACAGAAAAATATTGTTAAAAGAATGTATTTAATAAGAATTTATTTCATACATGGTATACTATTATTTTGCATTAAATGAACTCTAGCAAACTAATTCTACTATATCGAAAAGAGGTTATTAAAAATAAATGAATAATAAAAAGAATAGACAGCTATATTTGTCGATGTGGCGATGGCATTTTTACGCGGGTTTGTTTTTTGCGCCTCTACTCTTACTATTAACAATATCAGGTTCCATCTATTTATTTAAACCTCAAATTGAGAGCTTAATGTATGAAGAATACTATAAAGTTGAACCTAATGGTGAGAGAATACTAACTTCAGAACAAATAGGTTCTGTTTTGAAATCTTACCCAGAGGCAGTAATTACTCAATACAGACCTGGTGAGAATCCGTATCGATCTTCTGAAGTTCACATCCTAGTTGATGGTGAATCTCTTACCATATTTGTTAATCCTTATAACGGAAACCTAATAGGGGAACTTTCAAATGATTTGCGTATATTTGACCGAGTGGAAGAATTTCATGGAGAATTAATGCTCGGTACCTTTGGCGACAGAGTTGTTGAACTAACCGCATGTTGGACTCTTGTTCTAATCGTGACAGGTTTCTATTTATGGTTTCCCAATAGTAAAACGAAGATATTTGGTGTGGTAGTCCCGAGAGTTAGAAAAGGAAAGAAGCTATTATTGAGAGATTTACATGTTGTTCCTGGATTTTGGATTTCAGCAGGTTTAGCTTTTTTAATCATTACAGGTTTATTATGGTCAGGCTTTTGGGGAACAAATGTCCAGAACATAGCGACTAATAATGGTGTTGGTTACCCTCCTTCTATATGGGTGGGAAGTGCTCCGAGTACGAATGTTAAAACGAAAGAAATTGCAGATGTCTCATGGGCAGCACAAAATCTACCAGTTCCTTCATCACAGATACAAGGTTATATTCCAGTGTCCATTGATGATATTGTCAAAACTGCAAGTGATCTGAAAGTTCATCCAACCTATAAAGTCATTTTTCCAAAAACGAAAGAGGGCGTATATACATTATCGGCATTTCCGCCTAAAGCAAGAGATGAAGCAACCATTCATATAGATCAATATTCGGGAGTGGTTCTAGCTGACTATCGTTATAAGGATTACGAGTTAATTGGAAAGATCATGGCATGGGGAATAACAGTCCATAAAGGATTAGAGTATGGTTTCGCGAATCAACTTGCTTTATTGTTTCTATGTCTAGGCGTTATAGGGGTTATCATAAGTGGTATTTTGTTATGGTGGAAAAGAAAGCCATCAAATCATTTAGGGGCTTCTAAACTAGAAGAGAAAACGTCAAAAGGCTTTATCCTTTTGATGGTGATTATGGGAGTTCTTTTCCCTTTAGTCGGGCTATCATTAGTAGCCATTTTCTTAGTTGATTTCCTAATCATTAGAAAAATCCCTAGATTAAAAAAGTACTTTAATTCATAAACATAGAAGGGGCTATTATGAAATTTCAGAACTTACTATTCTTAATGATCTTTACAATAGTAGTATCAGGCTGTTCGTTAAAAGAAGGAACAGAAGCCTTATATAAACAAGAGAATGTATTGAAAATTGAAGTTGAACTACCAGCTGAAATAAAGATTAATGAGCAATACGAATTCAAAGCAATCTTCACAGAACGAGACCGAAATGTGACTGACATAGAAAATATAAAATTCACTTTCTGGAAAAATGGGGAAAATGGTGAAGAGTTAATACCAGAGAATAAAGGAAAAGGTATTTATACGATTGAGAAAACCTTTGAAGAAGAGGGACTATACTTCGTTAAAGTAGAAGCTAATACGATAGAATCTAAGGTGATGCCAACTAAACAATTTATAGTTGGTTCTCTTACAGAGGAAGACCTTCAATCATTACCAAAAAATAATACTGGTGTCGAACATGAAGGGCATCATTGATTAAAAAAACAGCCATTCAAAAAAATGAATGGCTGTTTTTTTATGAGAAGTTACTTTTTTTCATTAGAAATAAAACTGTAATGGACGAAGCAATTGGAATGACAAGTGCTACACCTATTCCAGCACAAAATATAGTAATCAGTTCAGCGCTGAAAATTTTAGAATTTACAATTTCTCCAAGAGAATAAGATAAGTCTTTAAACCAAATAAGTAATGCCAGGTAACCACCAAAGAAAGCGAAAAATAAAGTGTTTGTATTTGTACCTAGTATATCCTTTCCAATATTTAATCCAGAGGTAAATAAATCTCTTCTACTAATTGTTGGGTGATGATTATATATTTCACGCATAGGAGATGCAATAGAAATAGCAATATCTGTAATGGCACCTATTGTACTCATGATAATCATGGAAGCGCCTATTTTAATAAAATCAACCCCTATATAGAGGGAAAATATACCGATTTCTTCAATCTCTTCTTCACTAAATCCTTGAATCATCGTTATTTCTGTTACTACAACAATAAAGACAATCATAATAATAATTGTAATCATCGTAGAGATAAATGCTGGAATTGTAGTACTATTAACCTCATTAATAAAAAATAGAGTAATACCACTAATGATTATACTTGAAATGATTGTTAGAATAACCGGATTCACATTCGGATCTAACATAATAAGGATTGTAAAAAAGAGTACAATAAAGTTAATGAATAAAGTCAGAAAAGACCTTGCCCCTTTTTTACCACCTATCATTATCATTAATATAAATAGAATAGCTGCAAGCAAAACTAATACATTCATACTTGTGCCCTCTTTCGATTCACAAATAAAATAGAAATATATAAACCAATCGGAATCGTTAATACAATGCCAATGCCACCAGCTAGTGCTCGAGCTAATTCTAATGAAAGATTTATAGAAAAGGTGAATCCCATTGGTGACTCATTTTTTAAATATAAAATGAGCATTGGGATGGAACCACTTATATAGGCAAAAAACAGAATATTGGTCATGGTCCCCATAATATCTTTTCCAATCTCCATTCCTGATGTTTTAAGTGCTTTTACTGAGATGCGATGATTCTTTTCATACAACCCAAAGATAGAAGATGACATCGTGATAGCTACATCCATTACAGCCCCTAACGATCCGACTAAGACACCTGCCATAAAGACCATTTGAGGATGTCTAGATAGAAATTGCATTCCTTCATAGCGAAGGCCATTTTCAAACGTTACCTTCATGACTAGATAGGTAATGAGTAGAGAAAGAAACGTACCAAGTAGAGTTGCAAAAATGGCGGCATATGTCTTTTCATTAAAACCATTAACGAGTAACAGGGAAATGACTGTAAATAGGATCGCTGCTAAACTGCAGATTAATAGCAAGCCTTGATCTGATGTATTCAGATATACATCTAATGCATATGATAACAATAGAGCATTGACTGCTAAGCTTATTATTGAAAACAAACCTTGTCTTTTTCCAACGACTAGTAAGGTGAAAATAAACACCCAACCTATAATTAAAATGAATTTATCACGTTTTACATCTTCTATATTACCGGTTAAACCGACTTTTTCTGATGACTTTTCATTAAGAGAGATAAATAGCTCATTTCCTACATGATACTCTTGATCATAAGCTCCAGATGACGAGTATTCATTTGTTAGGTGAATCAACTTTCCTTTTTCGCTCCCATTTTGTATTTCTGCAATTATAGTCTGTATGTATAGCAGATCTTCATTTTGATAGAGGTCGATTGTTTCATCTGATTCTATCAGGTTTGTTTCAATCACTTTGGCGATTGAATGTTCATAGAATGAATGATTGTTATGAACGAATATGACAGAAGTAAAAAAACAAAATGCTAGTAGGAAATAGTAAACAAACTGTTTATTGTGCTTTTTTTGATCCTTCAAAAGAAAACCTCCAACCTATAAAAATATGACAGTAACTATTTAACTTAAGTATCAATTATATAATTAAAATGTTTTTAAATGGCTCTTTTCGCAAACTTTGTTGGTATTTGACTAGGTTAGGTTGATTTGCACTCCAGGTATGTGCTTTCCGCGGGGCAGGTGATGAGCCTCCTTTATCTTACGGTCTCATGGGATATCCTGCGCATCCCGCAGGAGTCACATACCTTCCGTTCCAATCAACGGGCTCTACCACATTAAATAAGTCTTAAAACAACAATCTTTTATAAAAGAACCTTTTAAAAATGGATTGATTTTCGTGTATACAATTGTATACAATGTAATTGCAGATATATACATGTAAAGGAGGCCTGAAAATATGGAAAATGAATTTAAGGGTTTTGATGACGAAGTGCATCACCGTGGTGAGCGTCACAAAAGACGAGAACATTCTTCTCATAAACGGGGTGCCAAAACCTTTCGGAGAGGTAGAGCGCTTGCTTTTCTCGAAATGATGAATCTTAAACGTTCAACAATAAAGCAACAACTAGATGCTCCAGAATTTCAATCGATTAATCAAATTCTTATCGGTGAATTAAAAGCCATTGATATGGTTATTAACGAATTCACTCAACTATTTGAAATTCATGAAAACGAAACAAAAGACCCATGCCAAGATGAATAAAAAAACAAAATTATCGGAGGAATTTTTCATGAATATTTTAGAAGTCATCTACTCTCGTCGTAATATAAAAAGTTTCAAATCAAATCCGGTTAGTATGGACCAAATCCACAAATGGCTAGAAGTTGCTTCAATGGCCCCTAACCATAAAATGACTGAACCATGGGAAGTCTATTTTATTGGTGACAATACAAGAACAAAGTTAAACCACAAAACTAATTTCTTTGGTGCTCCTGTTGTATTTGCAGTGTTATCAAAGCACGGTGCTACAGATATTGAAACAGCTGAAAACGCACAAGCTACAGCTTGTTTTGTACAGAATTTTAATCTTGCTGCTTGGGCAGAAGGTGTAGGTACATTCTGGTCATCGATGGGAATTGTTGAAAAAAATCGTCAAGTTCTAGGTGTACCGGAAGGATATGATGTCATTGGCGTATTTGGTGTAGGTTATCCAGAAGAAATAAACAAACCAAAAGAGCGGACACCTATTCAAGAAAAAATAAAGTACCTTTCGTAATTTCTTTAGAGAGAAAATAAAGAGGGAATAGAATGAGCATTATTTTAGCGTTCTTTGCAGCTATTTTTGCAGCCATTACTGGAATATTAGCCAAGATAGGAATGGATCAGGTTAATTCAAACTTAGCAACAGCTATTCGAACGATTGTTGTTCTAATAATGGCTTTTATTGTTGTTTTATTTACTGATCAATTACATGCAATTTCAACAATACCAACTAGAGCATTAGTATTTATTGTCCTTTCAGGATTTGCAACTGGTCTATCTTGGCTTTTCTTTTTTAGAGCATTATCAATTGGTGAGGTTTCTAAGGTGGTACCAATTGATAAATCTAGTATCGTGCTAACAATTATATTATCTATCCTCATATTAGGAGAACCTGCTGAACCTAAAGTGTTGATAGGAGGATTTATTATCACCATCGGTACTTTTATACTGATTGGAAAGAAAAATCAGGATAAAAGATTTACAGGATCGCAAGTATATATCCTTTATGCTTTTCTAGCGGCAGTTTTTGCTGCATTTACTGCAATTCTAGCCAAAGTTGGTATGGAAGGTATTGATTCTAACGTTGGAACATTACTAAGGACCATTGTTGTTCTAATATTTGCTTGGGGAATTGTGCTTTTTCAAAAAACATATAAAGAAATGAAAAATATTTCTAAGAAAAGTTATCTCTTTCTCATTCTATCTGGGATTGCAACCGGCTTATCCTGGTTATGTTATTTTGCAGCCATTACATTAGGTAAAGTATCTATAGTAGCTCCTATTGATAAATTTAGTGTTGTTATTACGATCATCCTTAGCTTTCTTATTTTAAAAGAGAAAGCAGTCAAACATACTATTATTGGTGGTATTGTTATTACTGTGGGTACCTTTGTATTGATTTTATAGTCACTTCAGTGGTAGTTTTCGTTTATAATAGAATTATAATTGCAATATTCTGGATGTTATAAGGCTAATTATAAAAGGGGATGCACTCATTTGAACTCAAAATTCTTAGATTTATTGGCTCAAAGATATGATTGTGAAGAGAAAGTTGTAACTGAAATCATTAACCTTGAAGCAATTCTTAATTTACCAAAGGGGACAGAACACTTTGTCAGTGATTTACATGGCGAATATCAAGCCTTTCAACATGTATTAAGAAATGGTTCAGGGAAAGTGAAGGAGAAAATAACAGATATTTTTAAAGATACTTTATCTGAAAAAGAAATCAATGAGTTTGCCACACTAGTTTATTATCCTGAAGAGAAATTACAATTAATAAAGAACAATTTTAGTAATGTACAGGACTTAAACCAATGGTATAAAGAGTATATTGATCATATGATCAAACTTATCTCATACGCTTCCTCCAAATATACACGTTCAAAACTACGAAAAGCACTGCCTAATCAGTTTGTATATATTGTAGAAGAATTACTATATAAAACGGATGAATTCACAAATAAGAAACAGTATTATTCTAAAATCATTCAACAAGTTATTTCCCTTGGACAGGCTGATAAGCTTATAACTGGTCTTGCCTACACTACTCAAAGATTAGTTGTTGACCATCTTCATGTAGTAGGGGATATTTACGACCGTGGACCTGAACCTGATAAAATTATGGATACCCTTATAAACTATCATTCAGTTGATATTCAATGGGGTAATCATGATGTACTTTGGCTTGGTGCATTTGCAGGATCAAAGGTTTGTCTGGCAAATATTATTCGGATTTGTGCTCGTTATGACAATTTGGATATTATTGAAGATGTTTACGGGATCAATCTTAGACCACTTCTCAATCTCGCGGAAAAGTACTATAGTGACAATAAGGCTTTCAGGCCAAAGAGACACTCTGATAAACAATTTTCCGAACATGAAAAATTACAAATTACAAAAATACATCAAGCAATCGCAATGATACAGTTTAAACTTGAAATACCGATAATCAAAAGGCGTCCTTCCTTTAATATGTCACATAGACTTTTGCTGGAAAATGTTGATTTTGATAAAAACGAAATAACGATTCATGGGAAAACATATCCTTTAGAAAATACATGCTTTACAACAGTCAATAGAGAACTTCCTGAACAATTAACAGAGGAAGAAGAGCAGGTTATTGAAAAATTACTATTTTCTGTCCAACATTCAGAAAAATTGGCAAGACATATGAATTTTCTAATGAAAAAGGGAAGTTTATATTTAAAATATAATGGAAATTTATTAATACATGGTTGTATTCCATTGGATGAAAATGGAAATATGGAAAAAATGATGATTGAAAATAGAAGGTATGAAGGTCGGGAATTATTTGATATATTTGAACGGCATTTACGCCATTCTTTTTCACATCCCGAAGAAAAGGATGATCTTTCTACAGATATGATCTGGTATTTATGGACTGGAGAATATTCTTCATTATTTGGAAAGAGAGAAATGACAACCTTTGAAAGATATTTCATTAAAGATAAGTCCACTCATAAAGAGAGAAAAAATCCATACTATTATTTACGTGAGCAAGAGGAAATTTGTCGCAAAATTTTAATGGATTTTGACCTTAATCCTGAACAAGGTCGTATCATAAATGGTCATACACCAGTTAAGGAAATTGATGGAGAAGACCCAATAAAAGCAAATGGAAAGATGATTGTCATTGATGGAGGCTTTTCTAAGGCCTATCAATCTACAACAGGTATTGCAGGATATACATTGTTATATAATTCATATGGAATGCAGATAGTTGCCCATAAACAATTTAATTCAAAAGAAGAAGTTTTACTAAATGGAACAGATGTATTATCTGTAAAAAGGTTAGTAGATGAAGAGTTAGAACGGAAAAAGGTGTTGGAAACGAATGTTGGAGTTGAATTATTACAGGAAGTATCAATCTTAAACAGTCTTAGAGAATACCGTTATATAAAATAAGAGTAAGATGATTAGTCTCTCACCCAAAAGGCTGAGAGACCAGGGTTTATACAAGTGACGTAACACTGGAGGAGAAATGTTGAACTTAATAGCAAAAAATAAGAAAGTATTTTTGTTTATCATACTTATTATCTTCATCATTGCAGGTATACTTGATATTAAATATGAAGGGTTAATTTATCAATTATTACCCAATTCTATTCAATCACAATTAACTGATATTTTCTAATAACTAAACATAAAAAGGACTAAATGAGCTACCATGGCTGCTCATTTAGTCCTTTTTTAGAAGCTAAAATCTGTTTTTGACAAAAAATCACTGTCTTGCAAAAAGAGAGGAATTTGTACTTTCTCTTTGAACTGTTGGTCTTGTCAGAGAGTATACTGCAAATACTAAGGATATGATGACAACAATACCCCCAAACCAAGCTGTACTTGATACTGAACCAGTTTGGTTTAAAACGATACCACCAATTCCAGATCCTAGTGAAATACCTACCTGCAAAGCGGAATTATTAAAGCTCTGTTGAATATCTGAGGTAGCAGGGTCGGTTTGGATTAAATAGCTTTGTTGTGGTGGAGCAAGACTCCAACTTAAAGCTGCCCAAATCATCATCATTGGTATGAATAAGATTAGTGAAAAAGTCGTAAATGGTAATAAGAATAGGACAACAGCAAATGTACTAATCACAATGATAATGCTTTTAGGAGCTCCTATCCAATCTGATAGAGTGCCACCGAATGCTCCTCCACCTACTGCTGCAAGACCAAATACAAAATAACAGATACTTATCGCATAAGAGTCTAAATGAAGCTCAGTATCTAAAAAAGGAGTAAAATAAGCATAAAGTGTATAATGACCTGCTAACATAAACAATGTCGCTAAATGAGCACTTCCCAATTTCGCACTAGCTACAGCCCTTAATTGTTGAGAAAGTGGAATGGATCTTTCACCAGGGATGCGTTCAAGAAATAATGCAATAAGCACCATAGATCCAATTGACAATACAGCAATTCCAAGGAATATGACTCTCCAACCAAATGAATTGGCAACAAGAATGCCTAGAGGGACACCTAATACAAGTGATGAACTAATCCCCATATAAATAAGTCCTAAAGCCTTTGCACGATGAGCAGGAGCAACAACTTTTGCGGCAATAGTTAAGGAGAGCACCACAATCAATGCTGTACTCATTGCTGTTAACACCCTAGCAATCATCATAAAAGTATAATTAGGACTAAAATAGGTCATAACATTCCCCAGAAAGAAGATGAATAACGAAATAAGATACAACTTCTTACGTTCGATTTTGCTGGTCATAACTAGTAGAACTGGCCCGGCGACGGCATAAATAAGTGCGAAAACAGTGATTAATTGCCCGGCAGAACTTAATGAAATATTGAAATCGTCTGCGATTGTCGGTAAAATACCGCCTACGATCAATTCAACTAACCCAACAGCAACAGTTGATAATGCTAAAATAAATACTTTCAAATTCAATTTGTTTTCCAACCTTTCTTAGTAATTTAGCAGATAATTAGGATAAGAGACTTTTCTTAAAAGAAAAAATCCTGATTACAAAAAATGAAAAGAATTCATTTTCTGTAATCAGGATTTTATGGTTCCTGGTAGAGACCCTCAAGCCATATTCTAGAGGTTATACAGGTAGTATATAAAGTTATAAAATTTCATCTTAATTATCATACTATGCTTTAATTTAAATTTCAAGATTAATTTATTAAGGGGTAATGGAAATAACATTTAAATATATTTAGTGATAAGATATTAACCGGAAAAAGGTAGTGTAACAACAAATAGCGCTACCTTTTTAATTCAATCTGAACCAATCTAATCACTCCTTATACTCTTTTCATACACCTTTCGTGCCATTTCCTCTAATATAAAAATAACTGGAATTTGTGTAGTAATATTTGAAATATCAAAGAATTCCTCTGTCACATAATAAGAAACATTTTGGTCGGAAATCTTGGCAATCGTCGACTTTCCATTGTTTGTAATACTTAAAATGCTACTGTTTTTTTCTTTTAGTTTGTGAATGTGAGAAATGGTAAACTCATTTTCCCCAGAAACAGACAGTGCAATTGTAATACTATTATTTAAGTTGGAGTGAATGGGCGTGAACCAGTCTTTTAAATAGGTAGAAAATTTACCTAAGCTAGAGAAGTATCTAGCACCATATTCAGCAAGAGTGCCTGAACTACCCATTCCGATGAAGTAGATATGATCTGCTTTAGATATAGCTTCTGCAGCGGCTTCAAGCTTAGAATTGAATTTTTCATTTTGAGTACGTTCAAAAAATTCTGCTAAAATATGTTGACCGCTTTTAATAGTTGTTTCGCTTTTCTTATCAATGGTAAGCTTTAGTTTTACTTTAAATTCTGAAAATCCTTCGCAGTTTAATTTCCGGCAAAAACGCATGATGGTAGAAGTGGAAACATGAGCCTCATCAGCAAGATCTCGTATACGCATATAAATGACTTTTTCTTTGTTTTGCATAACATAATTGTAAATCAACATCTCCAATTCATTGAATGATGTGATTATTTCATTTGTAAACAAACTTGTCTCTCCTCTCATGCAAATTCTCCTTTTATTATACACTAAATAGAAACACCTTGTTATTTATATGAAACAATACCTCTGTACCTGACTCGGTCGATATAGGATACGATCCTATTAAAAATTGGCTAATTCCCAGTACACATATTTATAAGAAACATAAGATGTTAGAGACTGAGAATGAACGACAGGAGGTGTTAATAGTGCCATGTTTTCCAGGTTATCGATATTGTGGACCTAATTGCAGTGGGCCAGGTGCTCCAGTAAATAGACTTGATGCTATTTGCAAGCAACATGATGCTTGTTACCGAAAATTTGGTTCGAATCCAATTTGTGATGAACGGTTTTTAAACCAATTAAAGGCGATCATGAATAGTCGGACGAAGATGGGGAAAGATGCAAGATATATGTATAATGCCATCCAACTTAAACGTCTTATGTAGACTAATAGGGGACAAGCGCCCCTTTTTTGTCATTCTCTAAGCAACTCTATCCGCTACGTCCTCTATAGTAAACAACCATTTGAAAAGCCATCCTTAGTATGGGATTATAAAAAGGTAGATTTATTAAGGAGTGGGAATAAATGAACGTGAAATGGTGGCAAACAACAGTTATCTATCAAATATATCCACGCAGCTTTCAGGATAGTGATGCTGATGGGATTGGTGATTTAAAGGGGATCATACAACGATTAGATTATTTAGAGAAACTTGGAATTACCGCAATTTGGCTAAGTCCTGTTTATAAATCACCCAATGATGACAATGGCTACGATATAAGTGACTATCAAGATATCATGACGGAATTTGGAACAATGAATGATATGGATGAGCTAATCAAACAAGCAGACAAAAGAAAGATCAAGATTATCATGGATTTGGTTGTCAACCACACATCTGATGAACACAAGTGGTTTATTGAATCTCGTAAAAGTAAAGATAATCCATATCGTGATTACTATGTTTGGAGAAATCCAGTTAACGGTGATGTCCCTAACTCTCTTAAATCAATATTTAGTGGTTCCGCTTGGGAGTTTGATGATGAAACAGGTGAATATTATTTACACCTATTCAGTAAAAAACAGCCTGATTTAAACTGGGAAAATGAAAAAGTTAGAAGAGAAGTTTGGGATATGATGAATTTCTGGCTAGAAAAAGGTGTTGGCGGATTCCGAATGGATGTAATTGACTTAATAGGTAAGCTTCCTGATGAAGAAATAACAGGAAATGGACCGAAAATACATGATTATATACAAGAAATGAACCGTGAAACCTTTGGTAAATACGATGTTTTAACAGTTGGAGAAACATGGGGAGCAACCCCAGAGATTGCGAAGCTTTATTCTGACCCAAAACGGAATGAGCTATCAATGGTATTTCAGTTTGAACATATTAGCTTGGACCAACAACCAGGCAAAGAGAAATGGGATTATAAGCCCTTAGAAGTAAATGAGCTAAAACAAGTTCTTAGTAAGTGGCAAACAGCTTTAGGTAATGAAGGGTGGAATAGTCTTTTTTGGAACAATCATGACCTTCCAAGAATCGTCTCTCGCTGGGGAAATGATACAACCTACCGTGTGGAAAGTGCAAAAATGTTTGCAATACTACTTCACCTAATGAAGGGAACACCTTATATCTATCAAGGTGAAGAAATTGGAATGACCAATTATCTTGTCAAAGATATCAGTGAAGTTGAAGATATTGAAAGTGTAAATATGTACAACGAACGATTAGCAAATGGTTATCAGAAGGAAGATATCATTGCTTCAATCAACTTCAAAGGGCGTGACAATGCACGGACGCCGATTCAATGGGATCGCACAGAAAACGCTGGATTTACAAAAGGAACACCTTGGTTACACGTGAATCCAAATTATCAGGAAATTAATGTAGAGACTAATCTAGACAATCCTGATTCAATCTTTTACTGCTATCAAAAATTGATTAAACTAAGAAAAGATAATCCCATTATTGTATGGGGAGACTATGAATTAGTAACAGACACTCCTCAACAAGTTTTTATGTATTTAAGACATTATGAGGATGAGACTTGGGCTGTAGTAGCCAATTTTGGTGAGGAAATTGAAACAGTACAAATTGAACATCTAGGTCAGAGTAACAAAATCGTTATCAATAATTATGAAAGATCTACCGTTAATTTTCAAAAGCTTGAATTACAACCATATGAAGCATTTGCTGTGAAATTAAAAGAGAAGCGATTAACTATAGGTTGAAGCATATTGTTTACAATATATAGAAACTATGAGGTTTTAAACCAATTCCTGGTTAAGCTCTTTTTATTTTATCCCCCATGTGAAAATTAAATAGAGCACTTCATCTAAGCTTAGAAGGTACCGTTATGAAGAGCTTATGATCCAAACTAAACTTCTAACCTTTTAATCGTTATGTATCTTTATCATACTTCACGGGACAAAGCTCCAGGTATCTTTTCAATCCATTCTTTTTCAATAAGGAAACGAGTAATACTTTCTGATAAAACTCCGGCCCTAACTATTTGCTGTGTATACATTTTGACTAAATCGTGTCTCATTACTGCTCCAAGAGAAAAACCATATTGAGATATGAGCGATCCATATAAACCAGCTAAATGTGTAACCATGATTCGATCTGAAAAAACTCTTTCCTTTGAATCGATAACCTCAGCCGAATAACTGGATGGTATTGGCAAGTTATTTCTCTTTAATAAGTCAGTCAAAGTATTATATTGATTTTTGATAGATGTCATTCCTTCTCGAACTAATTCAAGTGTTTCTTCTAACTTGGCTGTCTGCTCAAAACCAATACAAAGTGCTTCCATAATAATTAAGAGGTCTAATATTTGGTACAAGTTAGCAAGTTCCATGCTATTTAATGGTCTTGTATCCCCAAACCAGCTATTTAGATAACTAGATTTTTGTATGTATTCTGGTGCGTGAGGAGCAGGGAGTGTTGGTGTCCTCCAATATATCCCCTTTTTTAAAAGAAGATCTACGATTTTATCATTTAATCTTATAGAGGATTTTAAACAATTGATATTATATTGACGCACATCTGCTCGAGTAGACAATGCTAAAGATTTAGAGTGGAATTCAAGGCCTAGACGTGCCCCTGTATGAAGGTACTTTAACAAAAAACGATTGGAAAATAAAGGGGTTGCATTTAACTCAATATCCTCTTCAGAAAAACCTATTGGAACAGGATATCCTTCATTATTAAGTATTGTATTTCTCTCTGAAAGGAGATCATTTGTTATTTGTAGTGCAAATACATATAAATCCTTAATTTCCTCATCTTTGGTTAGTCCCAAAAATGCTGTTAAAAACCATTTAGACATATCGTTAATAGAAAAACCTGTCCAAAGGTATCCTAGTTCAGATGATGTTATAGGGATTGATTTATGATTGGTCATCGGAATGCACTCCTCTATGAATAAATGGACGTAGTAAATAACTAGCTACTTTTAAAGGGTTTACTCTTTTGGTATGGAACAGCGTATCTCCCCAATATCCTTGGAGTGACCGAACGATTATGTCTAGACCGTCATTTGACATTTGTTCCATTGCTCTTCTTAATACAAGTGAATCTTCATAACTATGGCGAACCGGCTTCATAAGTTCTTCATAATTTCCTAATCCGCATATGTCATATGCAGCATAAATGCCGCTTAAAATTGCTGCGTACTGTCCAAATCCCATAAAAGGCATCGTGGTTCCAAAACAATTTCCCACATAGAAGGTATTTCCTATTCGGGCTGTGTGACAAATTCCAATCGGATACTTAGTAATTTGAAACTCATCTGTTATAGGTAACTTCTGATTTAGTTGAGACCGTACCATTTGATAAAATGAATCCCAAAGTTGACCTATATTTAGATCTTTATTTTGTTGTAAATCAGGAATTGCTAATGATATATTTGCTTCTTTTTTTGAATATGGGATAAGAAAACAGTATCCAAATGGAGAAATGTTATAATCAATCCAGGACATGACAGAATATCGATCAAAGCTACCTTCAATTGTTGCTCCTTTGATGGAAACTGTTAAATCTTCCCTAAAATTTCTAGTCTCTTTTGCATCTGCTCCATCTCCAGTCGCCAAGACAACATGGGAATACTTACTTAACAGGTGTTCATAGGTTTTCTCAGAATTAAAAACAATGGGTGAACTTAATTGCCTTCCCAATTGAGCTTCAAAGGAATCCCTTTCTCTACCACGTATATTAGTAAAACCAAGATGTCCATTAATAATTGCTTTCTGATTTTTTGAATAGAGCTCCATTCGCTGTATTGTTGAAGAAGGCTTAAGGTATATACCAAACTCCTCTGATAATGAAGCAATGCAATCTTTAACTGGAAAAGCAAATATCGACAGTAAGGTCTCCCCATTAACAAATCGATCTCCTATTTTACTTCTCTTCTCATAAATAGTAGGAGAAATTCCATTTTTTTCAAGGGTGATGGCACATGCTAAACCGGAGAGACCGGCACCCATTATAGCAATATCCATCTAAATACCTCCTAAAACTTTATAATAGGAGAATTCCCTTTAATTGTTTAATAAATGCATACATTTTTCGGGAAATTTGGAAATATCACTTAAGATTAATTACTTAGTGAACGAGCCAAAATTTAAAAATCGGTAAAACTATCTATCTTTGGTCAAGAAAATTTACAATCTGTGTTGAAAGAGTATCAAAAAATTAGCCACCCACATAGTTAGGTGAGGCCTTTTCTATAACTATATCAAAAACATCGCCACAATCGTCGTCACAACCAACCCTATCACAACCGGTAACAAGTTCCGTCTTGCAAGCTCAAACGGATCGACCCCACAAATAGCTGCTGCAGGAATCAACGCCCAAGGAACAAGCGTCCCACCACCAACCCAAATTGCCGCGATTTGACCTAATGCAGTTAGAGTGGCAGCACCAGCTCCAATCGCTGTTGCAAAAAGCTGAGAGTTTGTTTTTTGTGACTAGTGTATTTTTGAAGATAGGGAATTAAAGTCGCAATAATGATGTGAATTATAGTGGGGTTATCACAATATGCAATTCATACTACGTTCGGCAATATTGTATCAGAACTCGTCATTCCTTAATGCAAAGTAGACGTTATACTGTTCAGCAAACAACTAGATTAACAAGTTAAGGTTATGTGATTTAATGGTTAAAAGATGTTTGAGATTACTCGGAGTAATCTTAAACATTAAAAACAAGTTATGGATGAAGTAATATCTTACGAAAGGGAAATGTTCTTCTGGAATAGCTACTCTACGCTCCTCTCCATGCTTCGATAGATACTAGGTGATACGCCATTTATCTTCTTGAACATCTTGCTGAAATGATATTCTTCATAAAATCCACATAGCTTGGCGATTTCCTTGATAGGGAAATCAGTAAATATTAGATAACGGCAAGCCTGCTCGTTACGTAAATGAATAAGATATTCTTTTGGTCCCATACCAGTATATTTAATAAACAGCTTACGAAGGTATGATGCTGATATGTTGTATTCCTCAGCCAACAATTCAATTCGTGGGTTTTCCTTATATCCGTTTTCTATCCGTTTTTTCACCTGCTCGAAGGCGGAGAGTGCACCTGATTCAGTGATGCTCCAATCAGGTTGCTCGATTTGATGAAGTTTGTGAAGCAGAATCTGTAATTTTGCTTGAGACACGGAAGCACCATCTGCAATCCCTGGTTCCCACTCATGATGGATCTCCCTGCATAATATGCCGAGTTCCTCTGACTGTTTGAGAGTGTACTGACTCAGGAAAGGAAGCCGCAGTTTATCTATGGGAATTATATCTTTCCATAGTGCATCGTAAACTAGCTCTGCACAATCGAAGAGTATCATGGTTATACGGAGTGGAGCATGTGGTTCTGAGCGCATTGACATTTCTAGACCTGGTCTTAAATAAGTCATCATACCAGCCTGTACCTTGTGTTCAGTATTAGTCAAGAATGTCCCCTCACCCTCATGAATCCAATACAAACTATGAACATTCACAAGATTTCGAATGTCTTCCCAGCCAGGATATGTTACTTTATCGAGAACAAAATGAATATGTACCCCAAGGTGACTCAAATTGTATTTACGGATTTCCAAACCTGCATTTCCCCTTTAGTGTTTCATATATAAAAGCTCGATTTTTACAAGTTATTTGAGTTTTTTTGCATTCAGAAACAGATGATCATATGT
Organism: Litchfieldia salsa; assembly: GCF_900104555.1. GTDB lineage: Bacteria > Bacillota > Bacilli > Bacillales > Bacillaceae_L > Litchfieldia > Litchfieldia salsa. The sequence goes on along the minus strand of NZ_FNJU01000005.1, from coordinate 82,955 downwards.
TACTATCTATACTATCAAATAAGAACCAAGATGGCTATAAAGCTCTATATTGTGAGTGGAAATACAGTTGTTAAGGACATTTCAAGAGCATAATATCCGGGCTACAGAGTTAGGTGAACGGTCCGTGAGACTTTCTAAAAGTCCCTTCTAATGTCGGGATTCAAGAGAAATGGTATGAGCGTTTTCCACAGGCTTCACACTCTATGTATATTCCGTCAAGCTGGAAAAGAGGAGAGTCATAAACGTTTTACTGTAGAGGTGAAAGATGAAACGAGTCATGAGGAGGAATTCCATAAAAAATTCATTGTCAAAAGAAGGGTGAAATCAACATGAAGACGAGAGAATATCCAGTTCAAAAGCTCACTCTCTTTGCAATCACATGGCCAATTTTTATCGAAACTATGCTACATTTACTGATGGGTAACGCTGATACACTAATGCTTAGTCAGTATTCAGATGATGCCGTTGCCGCAGTTGGTGTTTCAAATCAAGTATTAATGTTAATTGGTGTGTTGTTTGGCTTCATAGCTACTGGAACTAGTGTACTTGTTTCTAGGAGTCTCGGTGCAAATTCATTTAAAGAAGCAAGTCAAATAGCGGTGGTTTCCATTGTTTCCAATATACTAGTTGGGCTTGTTATTGGGGTGGCCCTTGTCTTTTTTGCTTCAGACATTATTTCCATGATGGGTGTTTCTAGTAATCTTAATTCAGAAGCGACAGTCTATCTACAGATCGTTGGCGGTTGTCTATTTCTACAGTCAGGTATTATGACGATGGGAGCCATTTTACGTAGTTATCGTTTCACAAGAGATGCTATGTATGTCACACTTGCAATGAATGTTATTAATATCATTGGTAATTATCTTTTTATCTTTGGGATGTTTGGCCTTCCAGTGCTAGGTGTAACAGGAGTAGCGATTTCCACTATACTTAGTAGATTCATTGGATTAGCCATTATCATAATCATTTTATATAAAAGAATTAAACCTACACTACCTTTCTCTTATGTACTTAAGAGATTCCCACATATAGAGCTGAAAAGGTTACTTAAAATTGGAGTTCCTTCAGCGGGAGAGCACCTTTCATTTAATGGATCACAGCTTGTTATCACCTCTTTTATTGTGATGCTTGGTACGGAAGCAATAACAACGAAGGTTTATGCTCAGAACATTGGGATGTTTGTGTTGCTTTTTTCAATCGCCATCGGTCAAGGCAATCAAATTATCATTGGACATCAAATAGGTGCGAAGCAATTTGATGCTGCATATAAGCGATGTATTGATAGTCTTTTAATTGCCATAGGCTTAACAAGTATAGTCGGCTTAATTATTTATCTATTTAGTAAGCCAATCTTAACTCTTTTTACTGCCAATGAAAATATCATTGCAACAGGGAGTATTCTGCTGTTATTGACAGCCTTAGTTGAACCAGGCCGTTCGTTTAATGCGGTTGTAATCACCTCTTTACGTGCAGCGGGAGATGTGAACTTTCCTGTATTCATAGGGATTCTCTCGATGTGGGGAGTTAGTGTACCGTTAGCTTATATTCTTGGAATACACTTTGAACTCGGACTCGTTGGAGTATGGATTGCATTCATGGTTGATGAATGGTTAAGGGGGGGACTCATGCTTTGGAGATGGCGCCAAGGGAAATGGCGTCAGATGACGATAAGTAGAAAGGTGCAGTCTAGTGTTTCTTAACTGTCGTAGTTTCTTGTTGAAGAGTTGCAAATCCACGATATGATTGGCCAAGGTTATAACTAGTTAGACCCGGAATTGTATTTGGCTCAAAATCGGAGAGGATCAAAAAACTTTATGAAGAGAGGGAGAAGGAAATGGCAACGTTTGAATATGATGAAAATGAAGTTAAGGAAATCATTGACCGCGTAGTCCGAAGAACAATGAATATGGATTTTACATGGGGCTGGTCGTGTGGCGTAGCTTTTTATGGTATCGGAAAAGCCTGGGAAGTTACCGGAAACCAGGAGTATATTGACTTCTTGGTCAAATGGGTAGACGAATATCTTGAAATAGGGCTTCCGAAAATGATGGTTAATGCTTGTGCTATGGGACATACATTGCTGACACTGCATGAAGCCACAGGGGATTCGAAATACCTTGAACTAGCAGTAATGAAAGCTGAGTATCTTCGAAATGATGCGATTCGTTTCGAGGATGGAGTATTCCAACATACCGTTTCATCGAAGAATGATTTTCCCGAACAGGCATGGGCAGATACATTGTTCATGGCAGCTTACTTCCTGCTTCGTATTGGATTTAAGCTTGATAACAAGGAATATATCGATGACGCACTGAAACAGTTCTATTGGCATGAGGAGTATTTGCAGGACAATAAGACAAATTTGTTCTATCACGCATGGGATAATACTAGAAAGGATAATTTGTCTGGAATTTACTGGGCAAGGGCAAATGCATGGGCGGCTTATACGATGGCAAAGGCATTCAGAATGCTCAACCCCTTTATGCCTATGTGGATGCAGATTGGTGATGCTTTGAGAGACCAATTGAGTGCGCTCGTCAGATTACAGTCTCCAGATAATATGTGGCATACCATCTTAGACGATGAAACCTCATACCTTGAAACGTCGGCTACAGCCGGAATTGCAGCTGCATTGACAGTAAACGCACATCCATTGCATCAGAAATATATTGCAAAAGCATATGAGGGAATTTTGTCAAACATTGATGAAGAAGGTTCAGTTAGAAATGTATCTTCTGGTACGGCAGTAATGTATACAGCCGAAGATTACAAGCTGGTTCCTAAGAAAAGAATACAGGGATGGGGTCAGGGGCTTGTTCTTGCATTCATGGCTGCGTTGATTGAAAAAAAGAATTAAGTTAAAAAAACTAAGACACAAACTTTACGTGTCACTTTGTATTTTTTATAATCTTGCCATTTGGCAATAAGTCCGGGCTATATCAGTTGGGGTATGCATTGTAGTACCTTTACCTGCTTAGTTGGAAAGATTTTCATTCAGATAAAGTTGAGGTGCTGCGCAGTACAAGAATACTGTTCAGCACAACTTGCAATCTCTGTTAGACAGAGCTCCCAAAAAATTTAGCCTCCCACTATGTGAGAGGCCTTTGCTATAACTATATCAAAAACATCGCCACAATCGTCGTCACAACCAACCCAATCACAACCGGCAACAAGTTCCGTCTAGCAAGCTCAAACGGATCGACCCCACAAATAGCTGCTGCAGGAATCAACGCCCAAGGAACAAGCGTCCCACCACCAACCCAGATTGCCGCGATTTGACCTAATGCAGTTAGAGTTGCAGCGCCCGCCCCAATTGCCGTCGAAAAAAGCTGAGCGATTGATCCAGCAAGGGATATTCCTGAGAAGCCTGATCCGTCTAGCCCTGTAATAGCTCCTACTCCTGTCAACGTAATAGCTCCAACCGGTGCATTTAATGGAACGACAGAAGCTAGTGCTACCCCTAGGTCATTTACAATTCCCTGAGAATCTTTAGGTAAAAACTCTCCGATGATTTGAGTAAAACCAGAATCTCCTAAATAAAAGAAAGCAGCAATCGGGATAACTGGTCCAAAGACTTTGAATCCGAACTGAAAACCTTCTATTAAATAGGAGGTTGTTTTTTCAAGGCCTTTATTTTTATGGGCTGCAATTGTGATTAAAATTAAAATGAAGATGGCAGTTCCTCCGATTAATGCAGTAGCGTCACCACCTTGAAGATTGAGAACAGACATAGCTACTACATCTAATGCAAAAAGAAGAGGAATTAGGATTGCGAAGATTCTTTTTGTATTTGGTGTTAGTAATTGTGATAAAACATCTCTTTCTTTCTCGTTTAAGTCTCCTGTTATAAAATTTGATTGAGATATTGTTCCCACTTGTAAATTACCCTTCTTCATATCTCGTCTCAAGAAAATGTAGGCAACAACGGTTGTTACTGCACCCATGACAAACACTAAGGGGACACTAGCTGTAATGACTTCCATCACAGGCAAACCTGCAGCATCAGCTGTTAGTTTTGGTGCAGCCTGAATAATAAAGTCACCTGAAAGAGCAATCCCGTGGCCAAATAAATTCATTGCCATTGCCACACCTAAAGCAGGAAGGCCAACTCTCATCGCGACAGGAAGTAGTACTGCCCCAAGGAGTGCAACTGCAGGTGAAGGCCAGAAAAACCAGGAAATAACCATCATCAATATTCCAATCGTCCAATAAGCTAATGCCGGAGTTCGAATCAGTTTCGTGAATGGAGAAATCATATAGTCATTAATCCCTGTTATTGTTAAAGCTTTACTCATAGCAACGATAATCGAGATCACTAGAATCGTAGAAAGTAATTCAGTGATAGCAAAAATAAAACTATTAAAAATTCCACTAATGGAGCTACTTAAAGAACCTGTAGCAGTTATCGCCAAAATGAAAATTCCGATAATACAGATGAGAGAAGTATCTCTTCTCATAACCATAAACCCGATAATGAGCAATATGAAAGAAACATAAATCCAATGCAGAGCAGTTAATTCAATGAGCATAAAATGTCCTCCTTACTGTTTGGCATCATTAGTTAAGGAAAACGAGAGTTTCGAATAAAGAAGAAACAATTTGTGGAATAGGTGTCAGTTGGAATAAAATAATGAAACTCAACAATACTTCAACCTACCCTAATGAATGTAATACAGAATATGAAAATTAGGCGAAGGTGCTACAATTATTTTTTAATAGAATTTAGGGAGATATGTCAAAGTTAAATAGGCGGGAATGATATAATAAGCTTTGATATATAATTTTTAATACATCATAAAATCAAAGTAGTTTTGGGCATAGCCTTATTCAACAAGATATTAATGTAAACAGTAAAGTAACAGCCTTTTGTTGGGTTTTAGAATGCGCCTTGGTTTACTAAAGGTTAATTTAAAATAAATTTTAAGGGAGTATGTATGGAAAAATTTTTGACTACGTTTATAGAAGAGTATGGTTACTTAGGTGTAATGCTTTTAATAGCATTGGAGAATGTATTTCCTCCAATACCATCGGAAGTAATCTTAACTTTTAGTGGATTTATGACTACTAAAACAAGTTTGTCAATTTCAGGAGTTATAATTGCTTCTACAATAGGCTCTATAATAGGGGCTGTTATTCTCTATTTAATAGGTAATCAACTTGTTATAGGCAGATTAGAGAAAATCATTGATAAATGGGGTAAGGTTCTTCGATTGAAAAAAAAGGATATTTATAAGGCGGACGCTTGGTTTGATAAATACGGACCTTTTACAGTATTCTTTTGTCGGTTTATCCCTTTGATCCGTAGTTTGATTTCAATACCAGCTGGAATGTCAAAGATGAAATTTGGTATTTTTATTATTCTAACTACATTAGGTACACTAGTTTGGAATGTTGTACTTGTTTATTTAGGGGCTTCAGTTGGATCTTCTTGGGAAGATATTGTAAATATAATGGAGATTTATTCAAACATAATTTACGCGACTATCGTTGTGTTAGTAATAGGTATAGGGTTTATATTTATTAGAAAAAGATTAATTAAGTAAGCATGTCTGTGTGTTTAGACATTCATTTTCATGAAAAGATTAACTGAAGATATAGTCTAGGACGTAAATTTATAAAAAGAATTTAGGGAGATGTGTCAAACTTGTGAAAATTTCCTTGGAAATATGAAGGATATTGTCAAATTCCTCCGACAGAGGTGAATGGCGGTTATTGGGATAAAGGTTTATTCAGAAAGGAGAGGGAAATACGATATGATATTTCCCTCTCCTATTATTCTTATAATGTATCTTCTTCTTCCTGATATCCAATGTAAGTAGTCACATAAGAAGGACGTGGAAAATAGGTTTTTTGATGATCAATTCCCTCTGAGGTCCCTCTCTTTTTATGTGCTTGCTCATATGCTTTCGATTGTTGCCAATTTTTAAAGTCTTTTTCACTTTCCCACATGGTCATTATGATGTATGTGTCACTATTAAGTGGACGAAGAACTCGGATTGCAATAAATCCTGGTTCTTTTTCTATTAACCCTGCTCTATTTTTAAATCTGTATTCAAAAATAGGTCGACCCTCATCAGTTACTGGAATATTATTACATACGATAAACCCTTCAGTTAAAAATTCCCCGACTGAATCCACAACTTCATACTTTCTAGGTTCACTAAAAATGGTATCACCACTTGTCTCATGAATGAGGATGCAGCGATCTTCATTTTGATAAATGATTAACTCCTCATTAGGATATTGAGTAACAATCTTGTTTAGATAATTAGGAGTACCTTGAGTTATATAAAAGTTCATTTAACCACCTCCAAGCTTATTTAAAATGATTATACCAGTACTTGAGGAAATATTAGACATTAAATGCTTAATTTATACATACTGTGAAAGTTTAACAGTCATAATAAATCATATGTAGGAGCTAAAGACTACAAAATTTGTCGAATTTGCTATATGATTGGTAGAGGAAATCCCTGTATACAGATTCGTGAAAATAAGAAACGATTTTGTATAAGCGAATGGAAAGGGGAGGTGGTATGCATATGAGAAAGAAACTATTACTAGTTAGTTCTGCTATTACATTTACAATTATTCTTAGCTTAATCGGTTATATAGTTATTCTTTACGCTGGTGATTATGTAATCGATGAAAAGAAACTAGTGATGAATTCTGCTACTAAGCTTGTAAATGAGGATGGAGAATTAATCTCAAAGCTATACCTAGAGAACAGAGACTTAGTTCTAATCGATGAAATCCCTGAACATGTTCAGAATGCATTTATTGCCGTAGAGGACACAAGGTTCTATCAGCATCATGGGATTGATGTTAGATCAATACTGAGGGCTCTTTATAAAGATATTATTGCAGGAAGTAAGGTTGAAGGTGGAAGTACAATTACTCAACAACTTGCGAAGAATGTATTCCTTACGAATGATAAAACTTGGTTACGTAAGACCAAGGAAGTGATTATTAGCATCAATCTTGAAAAAGAATATAGCAAAAGCAAACTATTAGAAATGTATTTAAATCGAATCTACTTTGGGCATGGGGCATATGGCATTCAATCTGCGTCAAAATTATATTTTAACAAGGATGCTAACGAATTAACCGTGGAAGAGGGAGCTCTCTTAGCGGGGATACCGAAAGCACCATCTACTTATTCCCCAATTTCAAATCTAGAAAAAGCGAAAGCACGGCGTGATTTAATCATTAACTTGATGGCGAATAGGGGTTATTTAACGCCTGAGGAAGCAGTCCGTTTTGAAGGAAAGACTGTGCAGTTAGATATACATCAACAATCATCAAATCCATCACTAATGACCTATATTGATATGGTGTTTGATGAGGCAAAATCCGTGTATGGTCTATCAAATGAAGAGTTACTTCGTGGTGGATACACGATTACTGTTCCGTTAAATCGTGAAGTGCAAGATATAGCGTATCAACTATTTCAAGATCCTTCCTATTTTCCCGGAACTGATGAAAATGCTGAGGGTTCCTTTGTTCTATTAGATAACAAAACAGGCGGTGTGTTAGCAGCTATAGGTGGACGTAATTATGTTCAAAAAGGCTTAAACAGGGTATTGGTAAATCGTCAGCCTGGTTCGACCCTAAAACCGTTAGCTGTCTTCGGTCCTGCACTAGATGAGGGGAAATTTGAGCCTTATTCAATGTTAGTAGACAAAAAACTAACTTATGGAGATTATGAGCCGAAAAATTATAACAATGTCTATAAAGACGAGATAACAATGTATGATGCATTGCTAGAGTCATCAAATGCACCTGCTGTTTGGATGCTAGATCAATTAGGAATTGACACAGGGAAAAAATACCTTTCAAAGTCGGGAATTTCTATACCAGATAGTGGACTATCTATTGCATTAGGAGGGCTTGAGGAAGGGATTTCACCTATGGATATGGCTAAGGCTTACCGAGCATTTGCATCTAACGGAAATATCATCCAGCCTCATGTGATCTCACGAATTGTGGATCGAAATGAGAAAATAGTAGGGGAAGCAAGCCTTGAGGAGAAAGATGTTTTTTCAAAACAGACGGCTTGGTATATGACTAGGATGCTTGAGGGTGTCGTGGATGTAGGTACAGCAAGATCCGGAAACTATTCAGGTGCATTAGCTGGAAAAACAGGCACAACGAATTTTCCTGCGAAGGAAGGTACAATTAAGGATGCTTGGTTTGTAGGATACACGCCTTCTGTTGTAGGTGCTGTTTGGATGGGCTATGATCGTTCCGATGTTAATCATTACTTGGAACATGGAAGCAGCTACCCTACTAAACTGATGAAGGATATCCTTGAAAAGTCCAGTCTTCCAAAAGAAGTTGCTTTCACGATACCAACAGATGTAACAGAATTAGAACCTCCTATTCGACTGTCAGATGTAGATGACTTAACAGCAGGAATCTCATTTCGACCTCTGGGATTATTTACGGTTTCATTACAATGGACACCCTCTCAGGATGAAAGAGTACAATATCACATTTATAAAAAAGCTGACAAGACTGATGAACTGATTGCGACTGTTGAGGGTCAAGGAGAATATGAACTTGAGAATACGAACATTTTCTCTTTACCATCATTCTATATTGTTCCATACAATCCACAAACAGATGAGGAAGGTTCAGCATCCAATATTGTTCGCCCTGATTTCTTCTCAAAGCATTAAAAAATAGTGGGCGAAATTTTGACTTTTGAGCATGAATCTATGCAAAATAGAGGAGAAACATTTATAGTGAAAGAAGAAGGTATCTCTGGAAATGTCAAGAATCACTTTATACCTAATTTTTAGGTCTCGGTCAAGTGGTAACTGGCGCTTCGTTTTTGAGAACCTCTTCTCTATATACCTTTATGTGATTTTTAATTTATACATAGTAGAAATATGAGTTACTTAATTGTTTTTTAGTTATGGAAGGGGATTAATAAAATGAGTAAGATTACAAACGATACATTTTTAAAAGCAGCTAAAGGTGAAGATACAAAGCATGTCCCATTATGGTATATGAGGCAGGCAGGTCGTTCTCAACCTGAGTACCGGGCATTAAAAGAAAAATATAGTTTATTCGAAATTACCCACCAACCTGAAATTTGTGCTTATGTTACCAAACTTCCGGTAGATCAATATAATGTCGATGCCGCTATCTTATATAAGGATATTATGACACCGCTACCTGCTATAGGTGTTGATGTTGAGATTAAGACTGGAATTGGTCCAGTAATTAGTAACCCTATTCATTCTTTAAGAGATGTAGAAGCTCTTGGGCAAATTCAACCAAAAGACGATGTACCATATGTGTTGGATACCATTAAATTACTAACAACAGAACAACTATCTGTTCCTTTAATTGGATTTGCTGGTGCCCCATTTACACTTGCAAGCTATATGATTGAGGGAGGTCCATCTAAGAACTACAACAAAACAAAAGCCTTTATGTATGCTGAACCAAAGGCTTGGTTTGCATTAATGGACAAATTGGGTACAATGACGATTGCTTATGTTAAAGCGCAAATTGAGGCTGGTGTTAGCGCTATTCAAATTTTTGATTCATGGGTAGGGGCACTAAATGTAGCCGACTATAGGCATTTCATCAAACCGATTATGCACCGTATCTTCACTGAACTGCGCGGAGAAGGAGTGCCATTAATCATGTTTGGAGTTGGCGCAAGTCATTTAGCACTTGAATGGAATGACCTACCGATCGATGTGGTTGGACTGGATTGGAGATTACCTATTAGTCAAGCACGTGAAATGGGTATAAATAAAACGGTTCAAGGGAACTTGGATCCTGCCATTCTATTAGCTCCTTGGGAAGTGATCGAAGATAGAACGAGAGAAATCTTAGACCAAGGTATGAAACAACCAGGTTATATTTTTAATTTAGGACATGGTGTTTTCCCTGAGGTTAAACCTGAAACATTAAAGCGATTAGCTACCTTTGTTCATGAATATTCAATGAAATAAAGACATCTTCATTTACATATGATAATGAATAGATTAAAATTAGTATTACTTAATAATTACTATAAGAGGTGTTTTTATAAATGACTAAGAAAAAAATGGGCTTATTAGTAATGGCCTATGGAACTCCATATAAAGAAGAAGATGTCGAGCGGTATTATACACATATTCGTCGTGGTCGTGCTCCTTCAGCTGAGATGTTACAAGACTTAAAGGACCGCTATCAAGCAATAGGTGGAATATCTCCATTAGCTAAAATCACAGAAGAGCAAGCAAAAGCTCTTGAAATGCATCTTAATAAGGTTCAAGATGAAATTGAGTTTAAAATGTATTTAGGCTTAAAGCATATCGAGCCATTTGTTGAAGATGCTGTAAGACAAATGCATCAGGATGGTATTGAAGAGGCTGTTAGTATTGTATTGGCTCCTCATTTTTCAACGTTTAGTATAAAGTCTTATAATGGTCGTGCGAAAGAAGAAGCCGAAAAAATAGGTGGACCAACGATAGCGTCTGTTGAAAGCTGGTATAATGAGCCTAAGTTTATTCAATATTGGACAAACAAGGTGAAGAACACCTTTGCTGGAATGTCTGAAGCAGAACGTGAAAAAGCTGTATTAATTGTTTCTGCACATAGTTTACCTGAAAAAATCATCGCTGCTGGTGACCCATATCCAGATCAGCTTAAAGAAACAGCAGATCTAATCGCAGAATCTGCAGGTGTAAAGAATTATCATATTGGCTGGCAAAGTGCTGGTAACACTCCAGAGCCATGGATTGGACCTGATGTACAGGATTTAACAAGAGAATTGCATGAATCTAAAGGATACACTTCTTTTGTGTATGTACCAGCAGGATTTGTGTCAGATCATTTAGAAGTTCTATTTGATAATGATGTCGAGTGTAAAATCGTGACAGACGAGATAGGAGCTTCGTATTATCGACCAGAAATGCCAAATGTACAAGAAGAATTTATTGATTGTTTGGCAACAGTGGTCTTAAAGCATATTTAATTGAAAAAAATGTTCAGCATACTGTTTAGTTCACTTTTAAAAGCAGTAATGAACAATGAAAAGAAGGCGATCTAAGTGAGTGATGCAAGCCAAAAGGTTGTCATCATTGGTGGGGGGATTGCTGGTTTAACAGCAGCTTACTACTTACAAAAAGAAGCAAGGATGAACGGTCTTACTATTGATGTTGAATTACTAGAAGCAAGTCATAAGCTTGGTGGTAAAATTCAAACGGTTGTTAAAAATGGCTTTGTCATTGAAAAGGGGCCTGATTCCTTTTTAGAACGTAAAAAAAGTGCTGCTAGACTGGCTGAGGAAGTAGGAATGGCCGATAAGCTGGTAAATAACTCTACAGGCAAGTCATATGTACTTGTGAGAGGGAAACTTTACCCAATGCCTGGTGGTTCAATCATGGGAATCCCTACTCAAATAGGGCCCTTTGTTACAACTGGTTTATTTTCACCAATAGGAAAGTTGAGAGCAGGCTTTGATTTTGTTTTACCTAGATCTGGTGTGACAGGTGACCAATCTCTTGGTGAGTTTTTCAGAAGGCGCTTAGGTAATGAAGTGGTTGAGAACTTAATTGAACCTTTGCTTTCTGGCATATACGCCGGAGACATTGATCATTTAAGCTTAATGTCAACATTCCCTCAATTTTATCAAGTTGAGCAGAAGCATCGCAGTTTGATTCTTGGTATGAAACAGACTTCTCCATCTAAAACAAAGAGTACTGGAACTAAAGAGACTAAACCTAAAGGAATGTTCCTAACTATTTCCACAGGTCTTCAATCTTTTGTAGAACAAATTGAGTCTAAGTTGAATCCTGGTTCAGTTAAGCTTGGAATAAAGGTTGATCAAATTTCAAAGATTTATGACCAATATAGTCTAAGTTTAAGTAATGGGGAACACTTGATAGCTGATAGTGTTGTTGTAGCAACTCCGCATCAAGCTACACAATCAATGTTCTCGGACTATTCCTTCTTTGATACGTTTAAAACAATGCCGTCAACCTCTGTTGCCAATGTAGCAATGGCATTCCCAGCTTCCGCAATAAAGCAGGATATTGATGGTACAGGTTTTGTTGTTTCACGAAATAATGATTATACGATTACTGCCTGTACGTGGACGCATAAGAAATGGGCACATTCAACACCAGAAGGCAAAGTCTTACTTCGTTGTTATGTTGGAAGAGCTGGTGATGAAGCAATTGTTGATCAATCAGATGATGAAATTATCAAAGTTGTATTAGATGATTTAAATAAGACAATGAATATTACGTCAAGTCCTGAATTTGCTATTGTTACACGCTGGAAGGACGCAATGCCACAATATACAGTAGGACATAAGGATCGACTGCAGGATATCAAAGCTTCGATGAATGAGCAACTACCAGGTATCTTTTTAGCAGGTGGTTCATATGAAGGGCTTGGGCTTCCTGATTGTATTGATCAAGGAGAAGCTGCTGTTCAAAATGTTTTAGAATATTTAAAGACAAATCAAAAAGAGTTCGTAACAAATTAGATTTTTATATAAGACGGTTATTGTCACTTGTGTGCTAAGTGGTAATGGCCGTTTTTTCTTGTTGATTTTATAGGGTTGTTAGTAAGAATGGAGAAGAAGAAAAGAGCTTGTTCTGGGATGAAAGACAAAAACTGGTGAGGTTGTTGAAAAAAGTCTTTCATTGAGCTTATGAAAGACAAAATCTGTTGAGGTTGTTGAAAAAAGTCTTTCATGAAGGCTATGAAAGACAAAATCTGTTGAG
>NZ_FNJU01000005.1:49648-69979 GCF_900104555.1 Litchfieldia salsa | reverse complement strand
TGAAAAAAGTCTTTCATCGAGCTTATGAAAGACAAAATCTGTTGAGGTCGTTGCAAAAAGTCTTTCATGAAGCTTATGAAAGACAAAATCTGGTGAAATCGTTGAAGAAAGTCTTTCATCGAGTTAATGAAAGACAAAATCTGGTGAGATCGTTGAAAAAAGTCTTTCATGAAGGCTATGAAAGATTCTTCAGGGGAGCCTGAAAAAGTGCTTCATTTATAGTAAGACCATTGATGAGTACCAACTTTTTCAAAATTCTTTTCTAAAATTCTCATTATCCTCTTTTTTGACTGAACAACCTGGCACCACTCATGTATAAGACTAGTGGTAACCTTTTGATTAGGAAACAATAGCTTAAATTCTTTCACACTTCGCATTACGGATGATGAAACGAGTTCAATTTGACCACAATCTTCACAATAACAATTCATGCCAGAGACGGAAATTGAAAATGAAGAGCATTTAAAACAAGTTATTCCTTTACGGAGTTCCTCATAATTATAAGAAGGCAATTGTTTAAATGGGGAGTCAGTAATGTGCAGAGAGATTAGTTTATCAGCTAAATTCCTTTGTTTAGTCGTTAAGTTTGTAGTTTTAGTACTTAGATTTTTTAGGAATCTATTAATCTGAGTTGAGAAGATAAGAGGCTTGTTAAGTGGTGTTTGGTACAAGGTGAATTCGGAGTTAATAAAGACGACGAAGGCATGAATTGGAAAATTTATGTCCAACCCCTGAAGTAACTGACGAAACAAAGATTCGCTTCGATTCAATTGGGTGAGTGGATTAGTAATTTCAGATTTAGACTTTTTATAGAATCGATCGCTTTCGTAAACATAATCACCTTCATAATTTTTTACTTCGAAACAGTATATAGCTTCAGGTGTAATAATCAATGAGTCAATTTGGAATAAAGTGTTATTCAATTTCAATAGTAAATCATTTAGGATTAAGCATTCACACTGAAGAGTATCAGTCATTGAATCAAATCTTAACTCTCCTTCGAATCCTTTGCTAATGCTGTAATAGTTTGTTTTTTCTTGGTCAGATAGTCGCATTCGTCTGTTTAAGTATTCTAGAATAAGTAATTCAGTTGATTTAGATCGAGATTTATATGGCATTTTCTCCAACCTTTCACTTTTTTAAAGATCATATCTATTATAATAAAAGTTCCTTTTCCACAACTATAAATTTAAGAATTTTTAATGAATTATATAGGAAATGCGAGGTGTTTCTCAAAATAGTTTACTAGACTTAAGTCCCTATTCTTGTGAAAAATAGAATTATGTGATTGATTAAATTAACTATTCATCATATACTTTAATGAAAACGATTACAATTAAGGAGATAGAAAATGTCGACAATTGAGGATGTTGCAAGGTTAGCAGGTTTGTCAAGGACAACTGTTTCAAGGGTGATCAATAATCACCCATATGTATCCATTGAAAAAAAACAATTAGTGATTAGTGCTATGAATCAATTAGGATATGTTCCGAACTCTGCTGCCAGAAGCTTACGTAATCAGAAAACAGGAATGTTAGCTGTGTTAATACCTAGAATTACGAATCCTTTTTTTAGTCAATTAATTGAATCGATGGAGATTGAAGCATCTGACAAGGGGTATCAATTAATTGTTTGTCAAACAAGGTATTCTAAAAAGAAGGAATTAACGTATCTTAACTTATTAAAAACAAAACAGGTTGATGGGGTCATAATGGCTTCTATTCAAAATGATTGGGAGCTAATTGAAGGGTATTTGCAGTATGGGCCCATTATTTTATGTAATGAAGAAGACGAAAATGCTACTGTGCCAGTCATTCATGTTAATCAAGAGTATGGTGGTTACATTGCTGCAAAGCATTTAGTAGATCAGGGACATCAGAGAATTGCATTTTCATGTAGGAGTCTGCAAAGTAAAGTCGCAAAGAAGAGAGAAGTTGGTTTCTTGAAAGCGCTTAAAGAGGCTGACTTAACCTTTGATGAAAATTTTGCTTTTAGAGATGCTGCTAGTATCCAAGATGGGAAAGAAGTATTTCATAGAATAAGAGAAATGAAGGATAAACCTTCAGCGATCTTTAGTAGTGGTGACGAGGTTGCTGCCGGAATTATATCTGAAGCAAGAAGATATGGATGGAGAATACCAGAGGATTTAGCTGTCATTGGATTTGATAATCAAGCAATTGCAGAGCTAATGCAACCAACAATTTCAACGGTTCACCAACCTATACAACAAATGGCTTCAATTGCTTTAGCGACCTTAGTGGATAGGTTACATAGTAAGAAATTTCATTTAAGACAAGATCATATCCTTACAGTTGAGCTAGTTATAAGAGAATCTACGGTTAGTCAGAACAATGTACAGCTAGTTGAAGGAGATTTACAAGCTCAAGGCTAAGCGGAAAACAAAAAAGTCCTTTATCAGTATGAACCAATTGACTCATACTGATGAAGGACTTAACTATTTTCTTAGTTACTTAATTTTCAAGCAGTGATCACATGTGTTCCCATAACATTCATGTTGTTCTGCAATTTCTGTATTGCATTTCATACATTTTTTAGCCGGAAGATTCTTGAAAAATTCTGTACTTTTTACTAACATTTTTAAACCCTCCATTTCTTTTCTTAGCTTCATTGTATTATAACAGACGCGAAAGTGTCAATGTCTGTTTTGTAACAATTTCAAAATAATTAATCTGTCCTATAAATAAGATTAACTTTCTATTATAGAGGGAAGAATACTAAAGATAAATTCATTGGTTGAAGGTGGTATTTGTGGAATGAAAGTAACGGTTGTAGGTTATTGGGGTGGGTATCCAGGTGTAAATGAGGCAACATCAGGGTATCTGTTCGAACATGAAGGATTCCGGTTATTAGTGGACTGTGGAAGTGGTGTACTAGCACAGTTGCAAAACTATATAGAGATTTCTGAATTAGATGCGGTCATCATTTCACATTATCATCATGACCATATTGCTGACATTGGACCATTACAATATGCAAGACTCATTTCAAACTATTTAAATAAGAGTTCAAATAACTTACCCATCTATGGTCATGAAGAAGATCTTGTAGCTTTTTCAAAATTAACCTATAAAAATATAACAAGCTCTGAAGCGTATATACCAGAACAAGTTCTTCATATCGGTCCATTTGCAATTACCTTCATGAAAACAAAACACCCTGCTATTTGTTATGCCATGAGAATTGTTGCTGGAGAACATACAATTGTGTTTACAGGTGATTCAAGTTATGTCGAAGGATTTATCCCTTTTTCAGTAAATGCTGACTTATTAATATGTGAATGCAATTTATATGGTGATCAAGAAGGTGCGGAGATGGGTCACATGAATAGTATTGAAGCAGGTAAAATTGCAGAAGAAGCTAAGGTAAAGAATCTACTATTAACTCATTTACCTCATTATGGGAATCATGAAATTCTTCAACACGAAGCAGCATCTATTTTCAATGGAAATCTATTTTTAGCGAGGCAAGGCTTTATATTTGAACCTTAACTGTTAGTAGTCGAAATTTTTGTGTAGATTTTATGAACATTGCTTGATAGTTCATAATTGAATCAGATATAATAAAGTTAGTTTGAATGATAGCTATATAGGTAGCTATTTTTTTAGTAAAATAAGTAAGCGTTTGCAAACCGAAAGAAGAAACAAGGTTATTGGAGGAACTTTTTGTGTGTTTTATGAATGAATAGTCATTCATATTAAGGGGAGGGAAAAGAATTTGAATCTATCTAAACAGTTAGGGGTAAGTGCTCAGAGGTATCATGAAAAACCAGCCTATATTTTTAATGATAGACCAACGTCATATGCTGAATTCGATTCTGCAGTTACTAAATTTGCAAGTGGATTAAATCAATTAGGGGTTTCAAGAGGGGATCATGTTGCTTTATTATTAGGCAATTCACCACATTTTTTAATAAGCTTATATGGTGCTCTTAGGCTTGGAGCAACCGTTATCCCAATTAATCCGATTTATACCCCTGATGAAATTGGCTACATCATTAACAATGGTGATGTAAAAGCAGTGATCGCACTTGATTTACTTATTCCATTACTCGAAAAGATGGAACAACAGATTGCTATGGTTGAACATGTTATTGCATGTGAAACACCAAAAGGTGCTCAAGCTGCCTTAGATGTTACAAGTCTATCCATTTATCCAAAATTAAAATCCTTTACAAGATTACTAGAGCAACCTTCTCCATCCTTTAAAGAAGACACAGATGTGCAGGAAGATGATATAGCGGTTATTTTATATACCTCAGGAACGACAGGCAAACCCAAAGGCGCAATGTTAACACATAAGAATTTATACAGTAATGCGAAGGATACGGCCGAATATTTAGCGATGAATGAAGATGATCGTATCATTACCACTTTACCGATGTTTCATGTGTTTTGCTTAACGGTTGCTTTAAATGCACCGCTAATGAGTGGAGCAACGATGATAATCATGCCACAATTTAGCCCAGCCGAGGTATTTGAGATTGCAAAGAAACATCGTGCGACTGTATTTGCAGGAGTGCCGACGATGTATAACTTTTTATTGCAATACCCAGAAGGGGAACCAGAGGATTTAAATAGCTTTCGACTTTGTATTTCTGGTGGGGCATCTATGCCTGTAGCATTGTTGAATCATTTTGAACAAAAGTTCAATGTGCGGATTTCAGAGGGGTATGGTTTGTCTGAAGCATCTCCTGTTACTTGCTTTAATCCACTAGATCGTCCTAGAAAACCTGGTTCAATCGGTACGAGTATTAATAATGTTGAGAATAAGATTGTCAATCCACTGGGGGTCGAGGTTTCTGTCGGTGAGGTTGGGGAATTAATTGTACGGGGACCTAATGTAATGAAGGGTTATTATAAAATGCCTGAGGATACAGAACATACATTAATAGATGGGTGGTTATATACTGGTGATCTAGCAAGAATGGATGATGAAGGGTATTTTTATATTGTTGACCGAAAAAAGGATATGATTATCGTTGGTGGATATAATGTGTACCCACGAGAGGTTGAAGAGGTATTGTACAATCATACTGGAATTGTGGAAGCAGCTGTTGTAGGTGTACCAGATCCAGATTTAGGAGAAGCTGTGCACTGCTATATTGTAAAAAAGGATTTAACGTTAACAGAAGAAGATATACTTGAATACTGCCAGGATCATTTAGCTAAATATAAAATTCCAAGTAATATTTTCTTCCTTGAGGAGTTACCCAAGAACACAACTGGAAAGATCCTTCGTCGAGCATTAAAAAAGCAAATTGGTGTATAGATTTTTAATGACTGTATCGTAAGTAGTGGGTTACTTATGGTACAGTCTATTTGTTTTACAAACTTTTCTTTAAATCTATTACTTTCAGATGACTTCAGCTAACATTAGACATTTAAATTATCTTAATATATGAAAAATTTAAAATAACTCTTGATGTTTACTTATTTTTCTGTATAATTTACTACATAAAAGCATAAAAGCAAAAAAGTGCGTGAGTGCATACAGGGGGATAAAAATAATGGTAAAAAAAGGTTGGAAGTCATTATTAGTTGGCACATTAGCTAGTACGCTATTGTTAGCAGGATGTGGAGCAGATAGCTCAACAGAAGAAACTGGAAGTAGTGAAGATACTCAAAAAACATATAAAGTAGGAATCACTCAAATTGCTGAGCATCCATCATTGGACGCTGCAGTAGACGGTTTCCAAAAAGCACTTGAAGATAAGGGATTAAAAGTAGATTACGATCCTCAAAATGCACAAGGTGACCCTAACAATAACCAAACGATTGCCAATAACTTTGTTGGCGATGGGGTCGATCTAATTTTCGCAAACTCAACACCAAGTGCGTTAAGTGCATTAAATGCAACAGCTGATATTCCAATCGTCTTTACTTCTGTTACAGATCCTGTAGGTGCAGAATTAGTTGAAGCGATGGATAAGCCGGGTCCGAATATTACTGGAACAACAGATACTCATCCTGATGCGATTCCAAATACGGTTAAGTTTATTGCTGAACATTTTCCAGAAGCAAAGAAATTAGGGATGGTCTATAATTCAGGAGAACAGAATTCTGTTGCCCAGGTTGAACTTGTTGAAAAGGCGCTTGAGGGTACAGGAATTACAACGGAATTAGTCTCTGTTTCAACTCCTGCTGAAGTAAAACAAGCGACTGAAGCATTAATTGGGAAAGCCGATGTTCTATATATTATTACAGATAACACAGTTGTATCTGCACTTGAATCTGTTATTCAAGTAGCAAGTGATGAGGATATTCCATTGTTTGTAGGGGAACTAGATTCTGTAGTACGTGGTGGTTTTGCTGCATACGGCTTTGACTATTTTGATATTGGTTATGAAGCAGGTGAAATGGCAGCGCAAATTCTTCTTGGTGAGAAGACTGCTGCAGAACTTCCTGTTCAATATCCACAGAAGTTAAAACTACAAATCAACAAGCAGGCTGCAGAAGACATGGGAATTACACTTAAGCCTGAGTGGGATGAAGTGGCAGAATACGTAAACGAATAATAGATTAGAAAATGATTCTAAAGGGTCTGATCCCATCCATTATCATAAATTATGATAGTCGTGGTGTGGATCTGACCCTTCATTCATTTTACAACTTTAGAGATGATTATTTAATAAAAGAAAGGGTCGGAAGATATGCCAACAGCAATATTTGGATCGGTAGAAGCAGGAATTATATACGCAATCATGGCGTTAGGTGTATATTTGTCATTTCGTATTTTGGATTTTCCAGATTTAACGGTTGACGGAAGCTTTGTTACAGGAGCTGCTGTTTCAGCTGTATTAATTATTAACGGGGTTAACCCTTTTATCGCAACACTTGCATCACTAGTTGCAGGATTTTTAGCTGGATGTATAACAGGGGTTTTGCATACAAAAGGAAAAATCAATGCACTATTGTCAGGAATATTAATGATGATTGCTTTATACTCAATCAATTTAAGAATTATGGATCGATCTAATATTCCACTATTACGTGAATCAACAGTCATTACTAGTTTATCAGATTTCTGGAAAGGACTAGGTTTAGATGAAGGAATAACGTCTGTTTTATCAAGTCTTGGTCTTACTGGTTTTATTCCTAAGACATGGGCAATATTGTTCTTTATGCTCATTGTGACAGTAGGGATTAAGTTGATTATGGATCGTTTCTTAAAAACGGAAGTTGGGCTTGCATTAAGAGCTACAGGCGATAATAAAAATATGATTCGTAGTTTTTCTGCAAATACAGACCATCTAACAATCCTTGGCCTTGGAATCTCTAATGCATTAGTAGCATTTTCAGGTGGGTTAATTGCCCAATATAACGGATTCAGTGATATTGGAATGGGTATGGGGATGATTATCATTGGTCTTGCTTCGGTCATTATCGGAGAAGCAATCTTTGGTACAAAGACACTTGCAAGAACAACTCTTGCTGTAATTGGTGGAGCGATCATATATCGAATCGTTGTAACGATTGCCTTACGTGTCGACTTCCTTGAAACAGGGGATGTAAAGTTAATTACGGCATTAATTGTTATTGCAGCGTTAGTACTCCCTAAATTCATTGATCGACAAAAAGAGAAGAAGCGTAAAAATATTCGGATTAAAGAAAGAGCAGCCGCAATGACGATGGTTAAGGAGGGGAACTAGGTGTTACATCTAAATCAAGTATTCAAAGTGTTTAATGAAGGAACCCTCGATGAGAAGATTGCCTTAAATCACCTTACTCTTGCTCTAAAACCTGGAGATTTTGTGACTGTGATAGGTAGTAATGGAGCAGGAAAATCAACGGTAATGAACACGATTGCTGGTCGCATTGTTCCTGATATTGGGAATGTGTTAATTGATGGAAATGATGTAACAACACTTCCTGAACATAAACGAGCAAGACTTGTTGGCCGTGTATTTCAAGATCCAATGGCAGGTACTGCACCAACGATGACGATTGAAGAGAACTTAGCGATCGCCTATTCTCGGACAAAACCTAGAACTTTAAACCTTGGTGTTACAAAGAAACGGAAAAACTTCTTTAAAGAGCAGTTAGAAACATTACATTTAGGTTTAGAAAATCGTTTGAATGCGAAAGTAGGTTTACTATCTGGTGGAGAAAGGCAAGCTCTTTCCTTGTTAATGGCTACTTTTACAGAACCGAAAATTCTCTTATTAGATGAGCATACTGCAGCACTAGATCCGTCAAGAGCTGAGTTAATCACAAATTTAACAAAGGAAATTGTTGAACGTCACCAGCTAACAACATTGATGGTTACACATAATATGCAGCAAGCTCTTGATTTAGGAAACCGTCTTATTATGATGGATAAAGGTCAAATTATCTTTGAAGCGAATGAAGAAGAAAAGCAGCACTTGACAATTGAACAGTTATTAACTGAGTTCCAACGAATTCGCGGTGAAAAGCTAAATAACGATCGAGCGATTCTTGGATAATTGTTTAATAGGATGCCTGTAACCATGTTAGATTGATAGACATGGCTTTCAGGCTTTTTTCTATTTTAAAAAGTTAATAAGCATAATAATCGGAGTAAATATAGTTTACAAAGGATTCGAAAGTCATTAAAATTCTTTAAAGAAGTAGGCTGTTTTCTCAAAGTTTGTTGTTTAAGACGTATACATTGAAATGATAGTTATAAGCAGGATGAATACACGTAGACTCCTGCGGGACCAGTGGCCAAAGTGAGACCCCACAGGAGCATTAGTGACGAGGAGGCTCACTGGTCACCCGCCGGACGCGGAGTGTATTCATCCTGCGGTTTTGATAGCAACAATCATACGAAAACAGCCAAGAAGTATTAGTAAAAGGGGAAAGAAAATGTCAACTACTTTAGTATTGAAAACAACATCAGACTTTCGTCAAGGGATACAAGCAGGTATTGCAATTGCGCTTGGTTATATGCCAATTGCTCTTACATTTGGATTATTAGCGAAATCGACGGGTTTAACTGTTTCAGAAACAGTGTTAATGAGTCTTATTGTATTTGCTGGAGCATCACAGTATATATCTTTAAGTTTACTAGCTGTAGGCACTGGAGTGTTTGAGATTATTTTAGCAACATTTATCTTAAATATCAGGCATTTTTTAATGAGTGCCAGCTTAAACGAGAAAGTTGAGAATGATCATCCATTTAAAAAGGCATTATACGCTTTTGGGGTAACAGATGAAACGTTTTCTGTCTCCTCAGTAAAAGAAGGAACAGTAACGACCGGTTATATGTTTGGAGTGATTTCCATTTCGTATTCCAGTTGGGTTGTTTTTTCTGGTGTTGGTCATGTAATTGGGGCAAGTCTACCATCTACTCTTCAAGAAGCAATGTCAGTAGCACTATATGCGATGTTTGTTGGATTATTAGTACCATCAATGAAAAAACAGAAGAAAGTAGTCATATTAGCGGCCTTTGCTGCAATCTTAAATTCTCTTTTAGTATTGATTATGTCTGTTGGTTGGGCAATCGTTATTTCAACTTTAATTTCTGCTGTACTTGTTGAGTATTGTACACAATTCTTAAGAAAAGAAGGTAAGCGCCATGTCTAGTAATATTATGTGGATGATTATTGGGATGGGTATTGTTACATATATACCTAGAATGCTGCCTTTTGTTGCGTTAAGTGGGATGAAGTTGCCTGCATTTTTGCAAGGTGTATTAAAGAATGTTCCTTATGCCACATTGGGTGCGTTAATCATTCCAGGAATATTCACAATAAATGAAGATATTTGGTTTGGAATAATTGGTGCTGCAGTTGCTTTTGCAGTCGCATACATGGGTGTGAACGTTATTTTAGTTGTTTTAAGTGCAATTCTTGGCTTAAGTGTATATTCTTATTTCTTTTAAACCACTTTGTATTGTATTTGTCGTCGAGGATGTGATGGGCCCTACTTCTCGGAAGTATGTTCATGAAGGACAAAATGGAATAAACTAGGCGGAAAATGTCTTTCATCACCCTCATGAAAGACATTTTCAACTATGTAATCAGCATAAAGTCCTTCATCAACCTCATGAAAGACATTTTCAACTATATGATCAACATAAAGTCCTTCATCGACCACATGAAAGACATTTTCAACTATATAATCAAAATAAAGTCTTTCATCGAGCTCATGAAAGACATTTTCAACTATATGATCAACATAATGTCCTTCATCGAGCTCATGAAAGACATTTTCATCTATATAATCAAAATAAAGTCTTTCACCGAGCTCATGAAAGACATTTTCAACTACATAATCAAAATAAAGTCCTTCATCAACCTCATAAGAATTAGGTATCCCTAAATACAACATTGACTATGATATAAAATAAAAGACAGGTTCTAAGTGTCCACATTGTTTATTAAAATAATGATAGGGATTGTACAATAGGAGGGACACATCATATGAAAAAAATAATTGGTTGGTCATTACTCATCTATTTAGTGTATGTACTAGCTATGTTCTGGTATTTATTTTATGGAGCTGATACAAGTATACCAAGTGCCTTGAAAGGAACAGCTGCCGATCCAGCTACATTTTTAAATGCAAAAGAGTTAATGCTTAGTGAGGAATATTCAAAAATAAGAAATTTACTTTTCTTTGTTAACCTTCCATATGATTGGCTACTTTACTTTTTTATTTTGGTATTAGGATTTTCGATGAAGTTTAGTACATGGTCAAAGGCAATAAGCAAGCTATCACTTGTCCAAACAGCCATATACCTATTCTATTTGAGTCTTTTAGTAGAAGCATTATCCTATCCATTGAAATGGATATCGTATACCTTATCAAAAAATTATCAGATTACTACACAGGCTTTTTCAGGCTGGATGAAGGACCTTGTGATTGGCTTTTGGGTTGATTATGCGATCATGTTCCTTATTGTTTCAGTGCTATTTATGTTAATTCGTAAATCCGGGAAACGTTGGTGGTTTTATGCATGGCTTTGCTCTGTGCCTTTTTCGTTGTTCTTAATGTTTTTCCAGCCAGTGGTTATAGATCCACTATATAATGATTTTTATCCTTTAAAAGATAAAGAGCTTGAGACAAAAATTCTTGCACTTGCATCAAAGGCGGAGATTCCTGCTGAACATGTATATGAAGTAAATATGTCTGAGAAAACGAATGCCTTAAATGCTTATGTCACAGGTATCGGATCAAATTCACGAATTGTTTTATGGGATACAACATTAGAGCGATTAAATGATGAAGAAATATTATTCATCATGGCACATGAGATGGGACATTATGTAATGAAGCACATCTATGTCGGAATTGCAGGTTATCTATTAATGACCTTGATCGGATTATTTATCATTCATAAATTGTTAACATATATAGTTAATCGTTGGGGGCGTTTATTTAAAATTGATAAAATAAGTGATCTCTCAATGCTTCCACTTTTTCTATTGCTTGTATCGGTTTTGAGTTTCACTGCTTCCCCAGTAGAAAATGCTGTTTCACGTCATCAAGAGAGGGCTGCTGATACGTATGCAATGGAGCTGACACATGAACAAGATGCAGCCATTCGCACGTTCCAAGAGCTGACTAAAGCGGGGCTAAGTCAGGTGAATCCTCCTTATCTAGTCAAATTATTAAGATATGGTCATCCGACCATGCTAGAGAGAATTACCTATCTTGAAACGTATGATCAAGAAGAGCAGAAGTAAATATAGTTAAGGGCAAGTTGATTATGTTAAACTATCCTTATTACAATCTAGGAGTGGTTTATACATGAATGGAATTATTTCATTGGGCGAGGCTTTGATTGACTTTATCCCATTAGATCCACAAAATATAAATTATCAAAAAAGTCCTGGTGGTGCTCCAGCAAATGTAGCAGTAGGTGTAGCTAAGCTTGGAGCACGATCCACCTTTCTAGGTAAAGTTGGACATGATGTACTGGGTACATTCTTAATTGAAACGTTAAAGGGTCATGGTGTAAATGTTGAAGCAATGAAACAAACGAATGAGTCAAAAACAGGATTGGTGTTCGTCACAAATGACGAAACAGGTGATCGAAGCTTCAGCTTTTTCATTGATAAAAGTGCGGATCAATACTTAAATGAAGATGATATAGATGAGTTGCTTTTTGACGAAAACAAAATTCTTCACTTTGGTTCAATCTCCCTTATTTCAGAGCCTGTTCGAAGTGCAACGAAAAAAGCAGTAAAACTCGCAAAAGAAAAAGGTCTCATTTGTTCATATGATCCTAATCTACGTCTTGGTTTATGGGAAAATGAAGAGGTTGCAAGAGAAACAATTATTTCGATGTTAGAATATGCAGATGTAATTAAAATTTCAGAAGAAGAATTGACATTTATAACGGGTGAAGAGGATATAGAGGCAGGGTTACAAAAGCTAGATGCCTATCAAATTCCTTTGGTTTTCGTTACTCTTGGAAGTGAAGGAAGCTTTGCATTTGTAAATAAGGAACTAAAACAGATTCCTGCAATGAAAGTGAATGCAGTGGATACAACGGGTGCAGGTGATGCCTTCGTGTCAGGTATTCTGTATCAACTTAATGAAACGGATAAAAATATAAAAGAGTTAACCCTTAGTGAAGTAGAGAAAATGGTGTCATTTGCTAGTGTGTCAGGTGGATTAACTGCTTCAACAAAAGGAGCGATGACAGCACTACCAACATTAGAAGAGGTTAAGAAGTATCTCTGACAAGTAATTATATCTAAATATAAGATATTTCCATGGAAAATGATCTTTTCAATGGGAATCTCTTTTTCTATTTCTAAAAGGCTCTTTTCTAAAAGATTGTTGTTTTAAGACTTATTTAATTTGGTAGCTCGTTGATTGGAACGGAAGGTATGTGACTCCTGCGGGATGCGCAGGCAGGATGAGACCCCGCAGGAACGAGGAGGCTCATCACCTGCCCCGCGGAAAGCACATACCTGGAGTGCAGATCAACCTTACCTAGTCTAATAGCAACAAATCATTGAAAAGAGCCTTTTAAAAAGACTTATTCAATGATTTGTTGTTTTCGTGCTTCATACTTTTTTATTGCATGATAAAGTCGGACGCTAATAATCCAACAACCTGTTCCTAAGAAGGATAGTAAGTAAAATAGGTCCTGTGTTAATGGAATAAAGTTTAACGTTGCAATTGCGAGGGCTAATAGTCCAAAAAAGAATAGGATGGTTGGAAGGTTTTTAAGATTCATTAAATCAAACTCCTTATTATAGTATTTTGCAAAACCTAAATTTGAAACATGAGTTGTAAAAGATTGATGGGTTTAACCGAGGATTGTATAGAATATAGATGAGAAAAGCCAAACAGTATGTTTGGCTCATTTGCCTTCCTTAAGAAGCAGATGTGAGTAAATTGCTATATTCATTTGCAAGTTCATAAAATAAAGGTTGGTTTCCAGAGTCAATTGCTTCATTAATTTTCTCTTCTAGAACATGTTTCTTCCTCTTAAATAATGCTTCATCAATAATCATTTGAATATAAATGTCTACGATTCTTACTTCTTTTTCTGTCTTCTTCATTCGACTGCGCGCCTTCATCATTTCGGTGTACGACTTTTCATTTTTCAAGAAAGATCACCCCTGATGGCTTATTTTTTATTATAAGATTAATACGGCTGCTAATCAACTGAATTTTTTGACTTTTTAGAAAATACCCTTTAAGGGAGTACTTAAATAATATGCAACGTATGTTAGTTTGATGCTTTGAGAATTGAAAAAAAAAAGATAAAATTAAATATAGAGATATCACCATAAATTTATATAGAAGGATGATGAATGTGTTATTTATAAATAATCAAGGCATAACAGATCCTAGAGTCAATTTAGCGATTGAAGAATATGCAGTTAAAAACTTAGACATCAATGAAACTTATTTGCTTTTTTACGTAAATGAACCATCAATTATCATCGGTAAAAATCAAAATACGATTGAAGAAATTAATACATCATATGTGGAAGAAAACAATATCCATGTTGTTCGAAGACTTTCTGGTGGTGGAGCTGTTTACCATGATCTTGGTAATTTGAATTTTAGTTTCATTACAAAGGATGATGGTGAGAGCTTCCATAATTTTCGCAAGTTCACAGAACCGGTTATTAAAGCGTTGAAAGCAATAGGGGTGGAAGCTGAATTAAGTGGCCGGAATGATATCTTGGTAGATGGTAGAAAAATTTCAGGAAATGCTCAATTTTCTACAAAAGGAAGAATGTTTAGTCATGGAACCGTAATGTTTGCTTCAGAAATTGATCATGTCGTTGCTGCACTCAATGTGAAGAAGGAAAAAATTGAATCTAAAGGAATTAAGTCAATTCGTAGTCGAGTAGCTAATATCAAGGAATTTATTGACCGTGACATGACGATCGAAGAATTTAGAGAGCTTCTATTACGCTATATCTTTGATGAAGCGGATCCTATTCAAACCTATGAACTCACAGATGAAGATTGGGAGAGAATTGATGAAATCTCTAAACAGCATTATCAAAATTGGGATTGGAATTATGGGAAATCACCTTCTTTTAATTTTCAGCACTCACATCGCTTTCCGATTGGGAATATAGATATAAGACTACAGGTGCAAAAAGGAGTCATTGATCATTGTAAAATCTATGGTGACTTCTTTGGTGTAGGTGATGTCTCGGAAATTGAACAGATACTAACAGGTACTCGCTATAATAAACAGGATATTGAAGCTGCTCTAAATAATGTTGAAATTGAGCATTATTTTGGAAATGTAAAAAAAGAGGAATTCATTAACCTGATTTATTAATGGCTGTTTTCTAAGAGATTGTTGCTATTAGGTGATAACTTATTAGGTGGAGTTAGTTGATTGGAACGTAAGGTGTGTGACTCCTGCGGGATTTGCTGGGAGGATGAGACCCCGCAGGAGCATAGCGACGAGGAGGCTCATCACCTGCCCCGCGGAAAGCACACACCTGAAGTGCAAATCAACATATCTAAGTTAAATAACAAAGTTTACGAAAACAGCCTTTTTAATGGCCAAATACTACATATCTCAAAAGTCGTTCCGATTTGACTAAATGGAGCAGAGATCGTATTTGTTCACATTTTCCGGGGAGTTAAGAAATTAACTGTATCATTTAAAACAATGTAATCCATGCTAGTAATGGAGGTGTTTTCTAATGTCAAAAGACCCAAAGACAAATGCTGAAATTCCAAGTTCTACACCATTGAACCCAATGTTTGGAATGACGACAGATTTAGATACAAATAATCCATTTTTATCAGAGTCTGTTTATGCGGGTGACTCTGTGGACGAACATGTAACAATTGAAGAAGCAAATTCATACTTAGCAGAAAAAGAAATTCATCAAGTGTTTGATAATCAATAAGTATGACTAAACATTTTCAAGGTGTAATCCTTGAAAATGTTTTTTTTATGATTATAGCTTGAGCAAACTAATTCTTAGATATGAAGAATTTGAAATATTTGTGAAAATATAGATATTTTTGTAAAAAAATGTTACTGTTTGTAAGTAGAAATACCTATATAGGGAGTGAAGCATTAATGACAAAAGAAAATGATTTGGACAATTTAAAAAAATGTATTAACGAGTATGAAGTGAACCCATACACGATGGCGATCCTACCTGTTCCATATGGAAGAAAAACTTATTCGATTATCATTGAAATGGACGATGAATTTTTAGTTAAGATGAAGCCAATGGAAATCGTAGATCGAAGCTGCAAATACTTCGGAAGTAGTTACAAAGGTAGAAAGGAAGGAACACGCGAATTAATGGGTATTACCCATAAGCCGCCTATTATTGTCGAACCTTCCCATCAAATTTTCCTCTTTCCAACTATATCACCCTCAAGTGTTGATTGCGCTTGGTTATCACACTCTCATATTATAAACCATTCCGGCTCAGGGAACGGTACAACGAAGGTCATCTTTCAAAATAACAAATCCATCATTTTAGATATTTCCAAAGGCTCTTTTGAAAATCAGTTCTTTCATACAGCACAGTTAAGAACCATTATTGCCAGTCGTACTGAAAGTAAAAGACGGGGTCTGAATTTCTTTAGTAGTACTCCAAAGAAACGCGAAGAAATCGTTTCAGAAGATATGTTTAATCTTAATAATTATGGGCTCGATTTTGATAATTAATGCTAGTTTCATCAATTAGTTTGTGTAGAACCACTAAGGTACTTCTCAAGTAGTTGTGAAACTTCACTTCGAATCCGAGGATTAAAGTAATTGTGTTTTTCTTCCCATCCATTTATCACAAATAAAAACAGTGTAAAAGCTTCATCACGTTCAAGTTCGATGGCTTTCATCTTTCCTTCTTTCATTCGTAATTTGACTTGATAAAGATCTTTTTGGATTTTTTTCATGGTTTGGTCAATTAAGGATACATAGGGCTTTTTAAGCTTGAAAGGTGCTGTATTAAAAACTTCTAAATCACGATTCAGAACTGTTAAAACCATTGGTAAAAAGAGAGATTGCTCGAAAATAAAACGTTGTTCCTCTGTTATTCTAGTCATTTTTCGCTCCTCCAAAATAGAACGTGTGTTTGTATATATAATAAAAGAATTTTAAAAAAGATGCAATTAGTTTATAATGTGAGCAGTAAAATATTTCTACTATCGAAGTGTTTTAGACTTACATAAATCTTTATTCATCTATATTAAATTCTCTTATTAAAGGTGGGGTCAATTTGACACAAAAAAGAGGAATCGTAGCAGAGGATCTAATGGAACTAAAATCAGTTGGTGAAGTAGACCTGTCACCTGACGGTAGTAAATATGCTTTTGTTGAAACGAAAATTGATAAGGACAAGCACGAATACGTATCACATATTTTTGTAGGACATGTAATCGGTGGAGAACCAGTTCAATGGACGTATGGTGATGTTAGAGACACTTCTCCGAAATGGTCTCCTGATGGAAAGTATATTTCCTTTGTTTCAACTAGATCTGGAAAATCGCAGATTTATTTGTTAAGTGCTGAGGGTGGAGAAGCAAGGCAATTAACAAATTGCAAGAATGGAGCAAGAAATCCAATATGGTCTCACGATAGTTCGACTATATTATTTACGACTTCATTAGCTCCTAATCAACAAATTACAGATATAAATAATCAAAAGAAAGATGAGAAGAAAGCACTTGAACCTATGGTTGTGGAACG
The DNA here is from genome assembly GCF_900104555.1 of Litchfieldia salsa. Taxonomy (GTDB): domain Bacteria; phylum Bacillota; class Bacilli; order Bacillales; family Bacillaceae_L; genus Litchfieldia; species Litchfieldia salsa. The sequence goes on along the minus strand of NZ_FNJU01000005.1, from coordinate 52,846 downwards.
AATTCGTTATAAATCAGACTCGGTTGGTTTCCTGGATGATAAACGTCAACATTTAGCATTGATTAACGTAAAGACTATGCAACTTACCCAACTAACTGAAGGCGATTTTGATTATACACCTGGATGCTGGTCACCAGATGGAACCCAAATTACATTTTCAGCTGACTTGACAGATGAACCTGATTTTAACTTGGTATCAGATGTATACATTTTGTCTATTGCGGATAAGAGTGTAAATAAGCTAACCAATAGTAATGGGGTCTTTGGAGAAGTTACTTGGTCACCAGATGGTACCTTTATTGCTATGATTGGACATGAAAAAGAATATGATAGTGCAACTCTTTCAAAAATTTGGATTTACGATGTGCTAAATAAGGAGTTAAGATGTCTAACTGCAAATTGGGATGTTCAAATTGGGGATGTAGCCATTGGTGATTTCCATTCAGGGAACAGCAATCCCGGAATTATCTGGACAGATGATAGCAAAGGATTTTATTTTGTCATGAGCGATCATGGAAATACAGGAGTCTACTATGGATCAATAGAAGGTGAAATGTATCCTTCACTATTAGAAAATCAACATATATATACTTTGTCGGTAGATTCCAAGAATCATAAGGCAGTCGTTGGGATCAGTACACCAACACATCCTGGCGATTTATATCTTATTGACTTAAGCACAGGTGAATTGAAACAACTAACATATAGTAATGATCATTTCCTTGCAAACATTGAGCTTTCTTCAGCCGAACCTATTACCTTTAAGGCACCAGACGGATGGGATATTCATGGATGGGTGATGAAACCAGTTTTCTTTGAAGAAGGGAAACTATATCCAACTATTCTGGAAGTCCATGGTGGTCCACATGCGATGTATGCAAATACATATTTTCATGAGTTTCAGGTCTTAACGGCAAAAGGATATGCTGTTGTATTTACTAATCCAAGGGGAAGTCATGGTTATGGTCAGGAGTTCGTTGATGCAGTTCGTGGTGACTATGGCGGAAGGGATTATTTAGATGTGATGGCTGCGGCAGAATATGCAGAAACTCACTTGAATTTTGTTGATAAATCAAGACTCGGTATAACTGGTGGTAGTTATGGTGGGTTTATGACAAACTGGATTGTTGGTCATACAAATAAATTTAAAGCAGCTGTCACCCAGCGGTCAATCTCGAATTGGCTGAGCTTTTATGGGGTTAGTGATATCGGTTATTTCTTCTCCGGATGGGAAGTCAAGGGCGATTTAGTTACAGACGCAGAAAAACTATGGAAGCATTCACCACTTCGATATGTAGAAAATATAGAAACGCCCTTACTCATTCTTCATGGAGAAAAAGATTATCGCTGTCCAATTGAGCAAGCTGAACAATTGTTTATTGCTCTTAAGAAGCAAAAGAAACCAACAAAGTTTGTCCGCTTTCCTGGTGCTAACCATGAACTATCAAGAAGCGGAAACCCAAAGCTTCGCATTGATCGCTTAAACCATATTAAGGATTGGTTTGTTGAATATTTAGGATAAGATTTAAGCCTTGCATTTTTCTGCAAGGTTTTTTTGTTTGTCCATTTTAAAAAGATGCTTAAAAAGTGTAAAATAGAATAGAAGTGGTAAAAGATATATAAAGCCTATTTCTTTGTATCAAAAAAATGTTGTTTTATACTGAGGAGATTATTCATGGAGTTTGAAACATTTAGGGAATGGTTTACACTTGAAAACATTCTTGAATTATTGGGACAATATCGGTCCTTTGGTCCTTTACCAGGAATATTGCTACCGATGTTAGAAGCATTTTTACCTATACTTCCTTTGGTTGTATTTGTTATGGCAAATGCCGCTGCTTTTGGATTATGGTTAGGATTTATCTATTCTTGGATTGGAACGTGCGTTGGTGCATTACTTGTCTTTTTTCTTGTTCGAAAATATGGACAAAAACGCTTTTTCTCATTCGTAAGTCGACATAAAAAAGTTAAGAAATTATTGGAGTGGATTGAACGACATGGCTTTGGCCCACTGTTTTTAATTCTTTGTTTTCCATTCACACCATCATCTGTGATAAATGTAGTAGCAGGGCTTTCGAAAATTAAGACAAGTCAGTTTGTGTTAGCAGTATTATGCGGAAAACTTGTCATGGTATTTATGGTTAGTTTTATTGGTTATGATGTTACAGCATTATTTCAACAACCAATACGTACAGCGATTGCCGCATTAATCATTGCACTGCTTTGGTTTGTAGGAAAGCAGCTTGAGAAGCGTTTCACACACAACCCCTCAAAAGAAACAAGCGAATAAGAACAAAAAGTTGGCAACATTCTTATTTATTGTTAGAATATTTTTATAATAGTTTGGGGGACTAAAGTATGAAACAAAGTGCCACTGGAACAAAAAAACGTCTATTACTTATCATAATTTTAGGGATTTTTACAGTGGTTTTTCTCCAATCTTGTGCTTTCACTAAATATGAAGTTGAAGGTGAGTCAATGATGCCAACACTTCAAGACGGTAACTTATTAATTGTTAACAAGCTTGGAGTCCGTTTTGGTGATGTCGAGCGCTTTGATATTATTGTTTTTCAAGGAAATACAGATGATTATGTGAAAAGAATAATTGGCTTGCCAGGAGATGAGCTAGAATATAAAGATGATACCCTTTATATAAATGGAAAAGATATAAATGAACCTTTCCTCAACAGCTATAAATTAAAGCTAGTTGGTGGGAATTTAACGGGTGACTTTACACTTGAAGAGGTGACTGGTGAAACGATTGTTCCAGAAGAATCGTATTTTGTATTAGGTGATAACCGTCTAGGTAGTTGGGATAGCCGTCACTTTGGTTTGATAAAAAAGAATCAGATCGTAGGAAAAGTCGATATTCGATATTGGCCTGCTGGTGACTGGTATTTCGATTTTGATTAAATAAATATACATAAGGATAAACAGCTATGATAAAAAGGGACTCGAGTAAATTGGGTTCTTTTTTTAGCGTTTGGCTCTGTTTTAAACAATTATGTAGATAAGTGAACCTACCACTACTCCAGTCTGAAATCGATCCAGGTTCGGACTCTCTTTCATTTGAAATCACTATTCTTGTCTGAAGCCGATCCAGGTTCGGACTCTATTGAATACGAAGTCACTACTCTTGTCTGAAGCCGAGCCAAGTTCAGACTCAGTTGAATATGAAATCACTACTCTTGTCTGAAG
>NZ_FNJU01000005.1:0-49458 GCF_900104555.1 Litchfieldia salsa | reverse complement strand
TTCAGACTCAGTTGAATATGAAATCACTACTCTTGTCTGAAGTCGACCCAAGTTCGGACTCAGTTGAATATGAAATCACTATTCTTGTCTGAAGTCGATCCAGGTTCGGACTCAGTTGCCATTGAAATTACAATTCCTGTCCGAAGTCAAACTTGGTTCAGAATCGTTGGTTTAGCATAAAAATGTTAAAAGTATTTTTAAACAGGGCTTGGTTTTAAAAGACGTGGAACAGTATTCTTTAACTAATCAATTAGTGTAAAATAGAAGAAAACACACATAGGAAGAAGAGATATCGTATGAAAACTAGCATTGCTCAAGTAAAAGCGATTATGACGGCTGATCAACATGAATCATTTGTGACGCGTCGTATTCCAGAAGTAACACTTGAATTTGGAGGGATAAAAGGAGATCGACATTTTGGAATCACTGCTAAAGCAGATTCACGTCAACCTATGTATGAAAAAGGAACAGAGATACTTAATCGACGTCAAATCACAATTGTCTCTGAAGAACAGCTTAGGGACATTGCGACAGAACTAGGTGTAAGTGAGGTTCTTCCCGAGTGGTTAGGTGCGAATCTATTGATTTCAGGATTTAAGGACCTGACAACTCTTCCAATGGGCTCTCGGCTTCTTTTTCCAAATGGTGTCGGTCTAATTTGTATGGGGGAAAATAAACCTTGTATTCATCCAGGTGAAATGATTCAACAGCATTATCCTTCAGAAGAGAAGGTAGCTACAAGATTCGTGAAAGCTGGCTATAAAAAGCGTGGCATTGTTTGTGCAGTAGAATGTCCAGGTCATATAACAGTAAATGAAGAGGTTAAAATACTTATTAATGATTTTAGTAATCCAATGCAATGAGTAAGAATATGAAAGTTTAACAGTACATTAATGCTGAAGTCAAAAAGATTTCAGCATTTTAATTTTGATAGAGGATGAGTAATGATGACTATTATTGGGTTTATTCGGCATGGGCGCACATCTTGGAATGAAGAAGGAAGAGAACAGGGGAAATGTGACATCGCATTGAATGAAGTAGGCGTAAGGGGTGCGCATCAACTAGCTAAGAGAATAACGAGCGAAACATGGGATGTGGTTTATTCTAGTCCCCTAGTAAGAGCAAGGCAAACCGCAGAGATAATTGGAGAGTATACTGGTCTACCAATATACTTAGATTCTAGGATCTCTGAAGTAGGAAGTGGTTTAATAGAGGGGACAACTGAAGAGGAACGGGTAAGGAAATGGGGGACTAATTGGAGAGAATTAGATTTAGGAATCGAGAGTAACAATAAAGTTCTAACAAGAGGTCTTGCGTTCATTAAGGAGGTTTGTGACATCAATCGTAAAAAGAATATATTGGTTGTTAGTCATGGATCATTCATTGAGCAGATTTTGGAAGTGTTAACACCTCATTATAAAATAACAGAACCGCTAAATAACACATCCATTACTACTTTGAAAAAGAACAAGAACGAATGGGATTGCATTTTGTATAATTGTACAAAGCATTTAAAAACAACTTAATATAAAAAAGATTGTTTCACATGGAAGATATTAGTAAACTGTTGAGGGGAAGAGTATTTAAAATAGTAGGGGTGTAATAAGTGCTTCAACGTATAAAAAGGAATAAAAAGTGGTTCATCTCCATCATGATTATTTTGGTTAGTGGGTTCTCTTATATCGGCTATCTACAATTAAATATGTTTAGTTCTAGTAATAAAGAAATTCCGGAAAATGCAGATTATCTGATTATCTTGGGTGCTAGAGTGAAAGGAACAACTCCCTCTCTATCACTACAGTATCGAATTGATGCAGCAGCAGAGTACCTCAATGAAAATGAGAATACAATTGCCATTGCTTCAGGGGGCCAAGGACCTGGGGAAGACATTTCAGAAGCAGAAGCCATTAAAAAGGAATTAATGAATCAAGGAATAAGTGAGTCTAGAATTTTCATAGAAAATCAGTCTACTTCAACCGATGAGAATATCATGTTCTCGAAAAAATTCATCTCAAATGAAATGAAAGTTGGCTTACTGGTGACAAATGATTATCATGTTTTTAGAGGTACATCGATAGCCAAAGACTATGACCTTTCGATTGTCGGTATTCCTGCAAAAACACCTGCCATTTCAATTCCTAGATCATATATAAGGGAGTACCTAGCGTTAACAAAATACTACATACTTAAGTATACCCCCCTGTAATCTAAGTGAACAACATGCTTATCAACAAGCTGTACCCTATAAATAGAAACGACTCCATGGAGACCAATTGGCAACTTTCCTTTTTGAAGTTTCGGTTCGGTACATGTTGGCAACGTATGGAGGGTTCAAGTCTCGGGAATGTTAATAGTAACTATTTGTAATAGGAGTGAAGAACATTGAAACAACAAGTATTGTTTGATTTTTGGTATTTAAAGTCGGAGGAAATTGAATTAGATGGTTCTGATTCTGGTGCAATTTCATATGAAGTAGCAATTGGTGTGTTTGGTGATGAGGAATTAGTTCATCAATTAGATGATATTCGAATTACAGGGTTAATTAAGGAAGATATGCTCGCTTTTAAAATTGAAGATCCAAGTGTTCTATTTCCTAAGCTAGAAGAGGAAGGTCTATTAAATATATCCCAAGATATAAAAGAAACGGGTTTTTATTTTGTAATGGGTGAGAAAAAACTGTTATCGATCTAGGTGGGATAAGAAGTTAGGGGATACATGAATATACTTTGGGATTTTGATGGAACTTTATTTGATACATACCCAGTATTTACAAAGATTTTTAGGAAAGTACTTCAGGATGATACTCCTGAAGATAAAATTTTAGAACGATTGAAAGTATCATTTTCTCATGCTACCGAGTTTTTTCAGCTAACAGAGGAACAGGTTAATCACTTTCATTCTTTGGAAAGTCTGGTTCCAATAAGCGAAATTAAGCCATTTCCTGATGTAGAGCGTATACTTTCTTTTGCTGAAAACAATGTCATAATGACTCATAAACCGAGAAAAGCTGTTCAAGACATTTTGGCCTATTATCATTTTGATAAATATTTTGTAGAGATTGTGGCTGGTGATGATGGCTTTCCACGTAAACCAGATTCGGCTTCGTATGAGTATCTGCATCAAAGATATCACCTTGATTTTGCGATAGGTGATCGTCTTTTAGATATTATTCCTGCAAAGAAAATCGGTTTGAAAACCTGTCTTTTTCAGAACCAACAACAAGGAGCCGATTATTATCTAAATGACTATAAAGACTTTTTCTCAATCATACAAGAGTGATAAAGAAGGACTTAGGCTACAGTCCTTCTTTTTACTTTTCTAAAGTGAAGTATTGTCTTCATTCCTTAATTGAAGAATTCTGGCAATTATTAAATTAGTAAAAAAGAGAAATAACAAGACTTTCAATAGTGAGAGAAAAGGCATGAAAGAAGCCAGTATCGGACCGACACTTGCACCAACTAATAGAACAAAAGAATACAAGGAAAGTGCGGAACCTCTTGCGTGGTTACCGATTTTACCTATATAAGTAATCATGATGGGTATAAGCATAGAAATGGATGAGACAAACAAAATGGATAATATCGTAATTGCGAGTATTTGATGATTTAAAACAATCATAAAAAAAGTACTGCTGATCCCTAATGTTAGGCCAACAACCAATGCTCTGTTTAGTCCATATCGATTAATCAATCTTCCAGTAAAGATTGAGAAAATGGTTCCAATGATTCCAATAGCTCGAATAACCATTAAGGATTGACTATCAATTTCATAATGGGTAGTAAGCATACGGCCTAAACCGTCATAAAATGCGACAAAAGATAAAAGTAAAGTGAATGTTATCATATAACAGCTGAGAAGGTTTTTATCTTTCAATAAAAGGAAGAAATCCCGCCAAATTCTTCGAGAAGTTGAACTAGTCTGTTGATGTGTATTTGGTAGTAGGAAATAACTCAAGAAGAATAGTGAAAAATAAATACAAGCAAAGCTAAAGAAGACAACTTCCCAACTGTAATGAAGTGTTAAAAAGGAACTGATTAATTGTCCAAGTATTCCAGCCATTAAAAATCCACTATTTATTAACGCAAGCAGCAACGTTCGCTTCTTTTCTGGATATAATTCAAATATATAAGCAAAAGCAACTGGTGCAAAGCTTCCGAGTGCGAATCCTTGAATCCCACGAAATAGGATCAAACTCCAATGATTAAATGACCATCCAACTACAGCGGTTGTTATACATGATAATAATAATCCAATGACAATCACTTTTTTCCGTCCAATGATTTCTGAAAGAGGTCCAAAGCATAATAAACCAACTGCATAGCATAGTGAAAATATACTGCTTCCCCAAATAATAAGCTTAGGCGAGCTATGAAGTCCGGCCGCAACCTGATCATAGATTGGAATTAATGTGTAAATATTGCTAGCAACAAAAATACCTGTTATGACAAGTAAAATACCCACATATCGAAGTTGTTTCATTATCAGCACCACCCTAAGATTAAGGTATGCTTTATTGATGATTATTGTCTCTTGTTTCATGAGTAAATCTAAAAGGATGGTGTTCTTTCCCAGTCATGTTAAATGGATTTAACAAGTATGTTCGGTGTAAAATAGATAAGCAAACTCTAAATCTACTAAAGTTATCTCCAGCCAAGTGTGAATATTGGTTATGGCTACATATGGGAGGTTATACAGATGACATTACAATTTATTATAGGACGTGCTGGAACTGGAAAAACCACAGCATGTCTTAATCAAATACGAGAAAAATTAACTCAAAATCCAGTCGGGGATCCGATTGTGTATCTTGTACCAGATCAAATGACGTTTCAATCTGAATATGACTTAATCAACACACCGGGTTTAGGTGGAATGATGAGAGCTCAAGTATTTAGTTTTACACGATTAGCTTGGCGTGTGTTACAGGAAACAGGTGGGATGAGTCGATATCATCTTAACAATGTTGGAATGAATATGATTATTAGAAAAATTGTTGAACAACGAAAGCAAGAATTAAAGGTCTTTTCCAAGGCAGCAGATAAAAATGGGTTTATTACTCAACTAGAAGAAATGGTAGCAGAGTTTAAGAGATACTGTGTCACTCCTGAGCTTATAGAGGACAAGAGCTATTTTCTTGATTCTGAAAATCAAGTGGTACTTGCAGATAAACTTCATGATTTACAGTTGATTTATCAAGAATTAGAACTTCATCTTTTTCAGAAATATGTAGATTCAGAGGATTATTTAAGATTATTAGCAGAGAAAATTCGTGATTCATCTTACCTAAGAGATGCAGATGTACTCATTGATGGATTTCATAGTTATACACCGATTGAGTTAGAAGTTGTCGGAGAGTTGACGAAATATTGTAGAACCGTTACAATCGCGCTTACAGTTGACAGGTGTTATGATGAGCAACCCCCAGATGACCTAAGTTTGTTTCGAATGACAGGTAATACTTACCAAAGTATTGTTAACTTGGCCAAAGAGCATATGGTTTATCTAGAACGTCCAATTATATTATCGGAAACGAAAAGATTTGATTCTGCTCCAGCTCTTAAACATCTAGAGAAATTTTATGACTTTCGACCAACTGTCCCGTTCAATGGTGATACAACTGTTACCATTGGACAGGCAGTAAATAGAAGAGCTGAGATTGAAGGAATCTCTAGGAGAATTTTAAAGCTAGTACGAGAAGAAAAATATAGGTATAGAGATATCGCGGTTCTTGTCAGGAACGCAAGCGACTATCATGAGCTAATCCAAACCATCTTTGCTGATTATAACCTTCCATTTTTTATTGATCAAAAACGCTCAATGCTTAATCATCCATTAATCGAATTTATCAGGTCAAGCTTAGAAGTGTTAGGAGGTAATTGGAGATACGAGTCTGTTTTCCGTTGTGTCAAAACAGACCTTCTCTACCCTTTAGATGAATCCATAGATACGCTCCGCGAGGAAATGGATCAGTTAGAAAACTATGTACTTGAATATGGAATACAAGGATATAAATGGACAAGTAAAGAACGTTGGGGTTATCGAAAAATACGGGCGCTTGAGGGTGAGGACTTACCACAGACAGATCGTGAAAAAGAAATGGAAGACTCAATTAATCGTTTAAGATCAATGATTGTCACACCTCTATTGAACTTACAAAAGAGATTTGCCAAAGCTAAAACCGGTCGCGAATTATGTGAAGCACTCTATCTCTATTTAAATGAACTTCAAATTCCAGAGAAGATGGAAAGGCTAAGAAGTGGAGCTGAAGAAGAAGGCAAGCTTAGTGAAGCGAGAGAACATGATCAAGTATGGAATGCTGTCCTAGAACTGATGGATCAATTTGTAGAGGTTATGTCTGAGGAGAAGGTATCTATCAAGCTTTTTACAAACATGCTTGAAACTGGGATGGAAAATATGCAATTTGCACTAGTTCCTCCAGCGATGGACCAAATACTTGTGGCGAGTCTTGAACGTTCAAGATTCTCTAATATTAAATGTACATTTATCATTGGAGCAAATGATGGAGTACTTCCTGCTAGACCGAATGAAGAGGGAGTGTTCTCACAGCATGATCGAGAGAAATTGATTCATTCAGGCTTAAAAGTTGCTCCACTTAATAGAGAAGTTTTATTAGATGAAAACTTCTTAATCTATGGAGCGTTAACGAGCTGTTCTGATCAATTATATATGAGTTATCCATTGGCAAATGATGAAGGGAAATCATTACAAGCATCGATTATTATAAAAAGACTTAAACAAATCTTGCCATCTATAAATGAAGAGTTTCTTGTTAATGAACCCTCTGAGCTTTCACCAAGCAAGCAGTTAGATTATATCGTTAATCCTTCTGTCACCTTATCTTACTTAACCTCACAGTTACAAGTGTGGATACGGGCTTATCCGATTGAGGATTTATGGTGGGATTCTTATAATTATTTAATGAATGATGATGCTTGGAATGAGCGAAGTAAGAAAGTTCTAGGAAGCCTTTTTTATCGCAATAAAACGAAAAAACTTCCTATAGAAACGACAAGGGAATTATTTGGTGAAAGTATTCAAGGTAGCGTGTCAAGGATGGAAACCTTCCAGGGCTGTCCATTTTCCCATTTTGCCAACTATGGCTTGAAATTAAAGGAACGTCAAATCTTTAAATTAGAAGCACCTGATATTGGACAATTATTTCATGCTGCACTTAAGCATATTTCAGATACATTGCGTCATAGAAACATAGATTGGCGGGATTTAACAATTGAACTATGTGAACAACTTTCCGTTGAGGCAGTTGAATTACTTGCTCCAAAGCTACAACGAGAAATTTTATTGAGTTCAAATCGCTTTTATTATATTAAGCATAAGCTACAAAAAGTCATTAGTCGGGCATCTAGAATTTTAAGTGAGCATGCGAAAACAAGTGGGTTTTCACCAGTTGGGCTAGAAATCGATTTTGGAAAAAATGGTCCATTGCCTTCCATTCCATTTGAGTTAAATAACGGATTTAAAATGGAGCTTGTCGGAAGGATTGACCGTGTCGATAAGGCTGAAAGCTCAAAAGGACTCTTATTAAGAGTGATCGATTATAAATCAAGTCAAAAATCTCTGAATCTGACTGAAGTATATTACGGCCTTGCACTACAGATGATTACTTATCTTGATGTGATTATTAGTCATTCTAAGGAATGGATTGGTACATCAGCAACTCCAGCAGGTGTATTATATTTTCATGTGCATGATCCAATGATTAATAGTAAATCAGCAGTCATAACAGAAGATACAATTGAGGATGAGATTTTCAAAAGTTTTAAAATGAAGGGTTTATTATTAGGTGATGAAGAATCCGTTCGTTTGATGGATCAAGGCTTAGAATCAGGTTATTCAAAAGTCGTTTCAGCTGCTATAAAAAAGGATGGAAGTTTTTATTCTAACTCATCAATTGCAAGTGAAGAGGAATTAACCTATTTAAAGAAACATGTTCGAAAAGTCTTCAAACAAATAGGTAATAATATTACAGATGGAGTCATTGATATTGCACCATATAAAATGAAGGATAAAACACCTTGTACATTTTGCTCATTTAAAACAGTTTGCCAATTTGACCAATCAATTGAGGAAAACGAATATAGAGTGATTCAGAATGAAAAGAAAGAAACCATCCTTGAGAAAATTCGAAAGGAGGCTGGTATTTATGAATAAAATAATCGCAAAGCCTACCACTAGTAAATGGACGGATGATCAGTGGAAAGCGATTGTTGCAAATGGACAAGATATCCTTGTTGCAGCCGCAGCGGGATCGGGAAAAACAGCCGTATTAGTAGAACGAATTATTAAGAAGGTAACATCAAATGAGCACCCTGTTGATGTTGATCGCTTATTAGTTGTAACGTTTACTAACGCATCCGCTGCAGAAATGCGTAATCGTATTGGAGAGGCACTTGAACAGACGTTAAAGGAACAGCCTGAATCAAGTCATCTTAGAAAACAGCTAAGTTTGTTAAACCAAGCATCAATTTCTACTTTGCATTCCTTTTGTCTAAATGTCATTCGAAAATACTATTATTTAATTGATCTTGACCCGGGGTTCCGTATTGCAAATGATACTGAGGGTGAATTACTTCGTGATGAAGTGATGGAAAGCTTACTTGAGGAACAATACAGCAATCAGGAAAATGAAGCATTTTTTGATTTGGTTGACCGATATTCAAATGATCGCAATGATATCGAGCTTCAAAACATGATTCGTAGATTATATGAATTTTCCCGTTCTAATCCTTCACCATCCCATTGGTTAGATGAGATTGTTAACTTGTATAATGTTGAGGGGAAAGAATTAGAGGAAACAGCATTTATCTCTTACATCATGGATGATATATCTCTTTCTTTTGAAAGTGCAAAGGAAGGTCTTGAAAGGGCATTGGAGTTAACAAAACAACCTGGTGGGCCTGCACCGAGGGCTGTAACGATTGAAACAGATCTTGAGCAATTGTATCGACTAATAAAAGCAAAAAATGTCTCATGGCAAGCTCTCTATGACGAAATGCAAACAGTCACCTTTAAGACTGCAAAGCCATGTAAAGGTGACGAGTATGATGCGTTATTATTAAAAAACGTCAGTTCTTTAAGAGATGACGCAAAAAATCTTGTCAAGAAGCTGAAGGAAGAATTGTTTGATCGAAAGCCTGAAGGGTATCTTAATGACCTGATTGAAATGAAACCATCAATTGAGATGCTTATTTCTCTTGTGAAAGAGTTCGAGAATAAATTTCAATTAGCAAAACAAGAAAAAGGCTTGGTGGATTTCTCAGACCTTGAGCATTATTGCTTAAGTATCTTACGTCAGCCATCTATAAATGATGAGTTAAATGATGAGTTAAAGCCGTCAGAGGCTGCAAGAGAATATCGAGCGCATTTTGAAGAAGTGTTAGTAGATGAATATCAAGATACGAACATGGTTCAAGAATCAATCCTTCAGCTGGTTTCCAAAGAGGAGGAGGAATCAGGTAATCTATTTATGGTTGGAGATGTCAAACAATCAATATATAGGTTTCGATTAGCTGAACCACTCCTTTTTTTAAGTAAATACAAAAGGTTTACGAAGGATGGATCAAGTAGTGGCTTAAGGATTGATTTATCTAAAAACTTCCGAAGTCGAGCAGAGGTATTAGATAGTACGAATTTTTTATTCAAACAAATCATGGGTGAGACTGTTGGTGAGATTGATTATGATGATGATGCGGAATTAAAGCTTGGTGCAGATTATCCAGCGAGTGATGCCATGTCAGCAGAATTATTCTTAATTGATCGAATGGGTAGTGATGTCGAGAGTGATTATAATGAAGAGTCAGAAGAGGGGCTTGCCATCTTTGAACAAGCTGAACTTGAGACTGCACAGCTTGAAGCAAGGGCCATTGCAAAAGAAATTAAAAGCATGATTAGCGCTAATTTCCAAGTGTATGATCGGAGCATTGAGCGGACGAGAAACTTAATGTACCGTGACATTGTGATTTTACTTCGATCAATGCCTTGGGCTCCACAAATGATGGAGGAATTTAAGCAACAGGGAATTCCTGTCTATGCAAATCTCTCAACAGGTTATTTTGAAGCAACAGAAGTGGCGATTATGATGTCACTGTTAAAAGTAATTGATAATCCGTACCAGGATATTCCACTGGCCTCGGTTTTGAGATCACCAATTGTCGGCTTAGATGCCAATGAGCTTGCCGCGATTCGAATTCAGGAAAAGTCTGGCTACTTTTACGGTGCGCTTAAGAGTTTTGTGAAGAATCAACCAGTTACTGATCAAACAGCCCATAAGGTACAACTGTTCTTAAAGCAGTTAACTGAGTGGAGAAAGCATGCAAGACAAGGTGGTCTTTCAGATTTAATTTGGCAATTGTACAGAGAAACCTACTTTTATGATTTTGTTGGTGGAATGCCTGGTGGTAAACAACGACAGGCTAACTTAAGAGCACTTTATGACCGAGCTAGACAATATGAATCTACAGCATTTAGAGGGTTATTTCGATTCTTGCGTTTTATTGAACGGATGCAAGAACGTGGAGATGATTTGGGAACAGCTAGAGCACTTGGTGAACAAGAGGATGTTGTTCGAATGATGACGATTCATAGTAGTAAAGGACTTGAATTTCCGGTTGTGTTTGTTGGTGGTCTTTCGAAGCAATTTAATATGATGGACTTAAATAAGAAATATTTGCTTGATAAGGAGCTAGGCCTTGGTTCAAAGTATGTGAATCCAACTAGAAGAATCACGTATCCAACCTTACCAATGCAGGCAATTAAGAAAAAGATGAAGCTTGAACTAATCGCTGAAGAAATGAGGGTTCTCTATGTAGCTTTAACTAGAGCCAAGGAGAAGCTAATCCTTATTGGAACGGTAAAAGACTTTGATAAGAAAGTGGAAAAGTGGAAGGAAGAGCTCTCTAATCAAAATTGGTTACTTTCTGATGGAAGACGTGCTAGTGCTAAGAACTATCTCGATTGGATTGGTCCTGCTCTTATAAGACATCGTGATGGTACATTACTTCGTGGAGAGCAAGAAGTAAGTAATATCCCTGAGGAATTAATGAATCATCCTGCTAAATGGAGTGTCCAACGAATTCAAGCAGAAGATCTTCATACATTATCCAATGAAGAGCAAAAGGTGAATGAACCAATTCTCTGTGCAATTGAAGCTGGGGAAGAGGTTGAAATCGAGTCAGAATATAAAGCTAAAATAGACCATCAACTTAAGTGGTCATATGATTACTTACCGGCAGCAAATCACCGCTCAAAGCAGAGTGTTTCTGAAATTAAGCGCCAGCGTGATCGTTTAGATGAATATAGTGATGTAACTTTCCAACGGAAATTCAAAACACCGCTTGTTGACCGACCACGATTTATGCAAAAGACCTCACTAACACCAGCAGAAGTTGGCACTGCTATGCATATGGTCATGCAACATGTGGATTTAAAGCGCGAAATTACTCAAGATACCATTCAAGAGCAAGTGGCGAAGATGATTAACAATGAGCTTTTAACATGGGAGCAGGGTGAAGTGATTGATTATGATCATGTTGTTGCTTTTTTCCGCTCGGAAATAGGGTTACGAATGATACATGCATCAGAAGTTAGGCGTGAGGTACCATTTAGTATGGGCATACCTGCTAAAGATGCTTATGCAGATTGGGAACATGACCAAAATGAAAATGTTTTGATTCAAGGGGTCATCGATTGTATTTTTGAGGATGAAGCGGGAATTGTATTGGTGGATTATAAAACAGATCAAATAACTAATCGTTTCAAAAATTTTGAGCAAGCCAAACCAGTTCTTGAAGAACGTTATAAAGTTCAATTAGAACTATATACAAAAGCAATAGAAGCTATTTGGAGAAAGCCATTAACTGAGAAATATCTTTATTTCTTTGATGGTGGATCTATGTTGAAAATGTAAGGAAAAAGTTGAGGCTTATCCCAAGCACTATTGGGATAAGCCTCATTTTTTAAAAGATAAGAAAATCGGAACCAGTGGAGGCTGAACAAGGCGCTTCCGCTTTTCTTGGTTATTTTTCAATCCATGCCAAACCAACTGTTCCAATCCCAGTGTGTACACCTGCAACAGGAATCAGTGGAACGATTTCAATTTTAAGTTCCTGGTATTTATCCTTCATCCTCTGTACAACTTTGTCTGCCACTGATTTCTCACCTGCATATAACACCGCGACTTCTTCTAATATCCCAGTTTCAAAACTTTGATGGAACTTATCTATAATTGTATTTTCCGCTTTGCTATATGATCTTACTTTTTCGATCATATGAACCTTACCTTCTTTAAAAGAGAGAATAGGTTTTATCTGTAAAAGGTTACCAATAAATGAGCCGAAATTGGAAACTCTACCACTCTTTCGTAACTGTTCTAAACTGGCAGGAAGAAGCATAAGCTTGCATTTATCTCTTAAATTCGTAAGGTGAATAAGTATATCAGGAATGTCGATTCCTCGCTTGTAAAGTTCAATTCCTGTTTTCACAATCATTTTCAATGGAAATGATCCTATCCACGAGTCAAAGCTATGTATTGGAAACCCAACCATATCAGCTGCCTGAACAGATGTTGAATACGTACCTGAAAGTTCACCAGATACATGAATTGCCACTGCTTCATCATAGTGTTCTTTTAGATGGGTATAAAGTTCGATAAAGTCTCCTAGCGTTGGTTGTGAGGTAGAGGGTGATACGTTTGACTCACTCATTTTTTTGTAGAATTCCTCGGTCGTGATCTCGATACCTTCTCTAAATTGTTCTTCCCCGAAAATAACAGTTAGCGGAATTACATAGACATGGTTGTCTGTTAGCCATTGTTGTTCGTCTTTTGTGAATGTTGCGGTGGAATCAGTCACCCACGCAATCTTCTTTGTCATATAATTACTCCCCTTCTACTGGGTTTAAGCTATCTTTTTTATTATAATCTTTTTATAAAGTAAACAAAAGAATGAAAGTGAAGGTTCACTTTTTAGACATTAAACCTTATTATGCTAAAATCAATTGTACTAGGGAAAATAACATTAAAAGAACAAACTAAAGGAGAGTTTAGTAGTGGGACGTAAAAAGCGACTTGGTGCTTGTGAACTTTGCGAGAGAGAGGAAGTTGAGACAACTGTACATCATCTCATACCTAAAGAAATGGGTGGTACATTTGAAGCCACATCTACTCTTTGTATCCCTTGTCATAAGCAAATCCATGCCCTCTATCATAATTCTGAGCTAGCAGTGCGCCTGTATACAATCCCTTTACTGAAAGAGGACGAAAAAATTGCATCGTTCATTAAATGGGTTCGTAAACAGCCTTCAAGTAAACTACCGAAAACAAGAAAGTCAAACGAACTAAAAAACTGAGGACAAACGCCAGTTTCCTCAGTTTCTTAGCTTTTTCATTCTTACCAGAAAAATGCTGCTCCTAGAGCCAATCCGCCGATAAAGGCAAGGGGTACTGCGTAAGGTCTATATCCCCATCCGCCATAAAAACCATAACTGAAGCCGCCTAAGTTTCTTCCACCTTGTGGGGCAATGTATACATGAGTTCTAGTCACATCTACAATACGTCCACAATGTTGTTTTCCAGCTTTATCAGTGATCGTTACAGTACGGCCTTTATATCTACAGCACATATCATAATAATTCATCAAATTTCTCCTCCTTTTATAACACTTCACTAAATTGTATGAAATAAAAGGAGAAATGATTGTACCACTGTCCATAATCAATCCGACTAATTCCTAAATAGGCTTCATTTTAGCCAACTTTAAGCATTTGCTGCGAGTTGTTGGTCATTTCCATCAGGGTCAAATGTATTTGTTGCATTAACACCGTTGTTTGTATTGATAAAGTCACCGGTATTAAATGCCCCTGAACCTGCGTTAGTTTTCGACGTACTCTTAGGTGATAAATAAAAAGCGTCCCCGAAATTTACGACTCCTCCGCCGACACTGTTTATTTTTATTGGTCCTACGATTGATGGCATATATAAGCACCCTTTGTATTCTCGATTTTTACTAACTATCATATGTATAGTCAATGTTTTATGTTCGACATCTTTACTATTCAGTGATTACCTCTCGGAGTTTACAAAACATGACCCGATGCTACTATTATAGCTTCGGGTCATTTATTTAAGCATTCCCAGTTAATTGTTGATCGTTGAGATCAGAGTCAAATGTGTTTGTAGCACTGACACCACTATTTGTCATGATAAAGTCACCGGTATTAAAAGCGCCACAACCGGCATTCGTTTTAGATGTATCCTTTGGAGAAAGATAAAAAGCGTCCCCGAAGTTAACAACCCCACCACCAATACTGTTTATCTTACAGGGTCCAACAATTGCAGGCATTTAAGCTCCTCCTTCCTCACTAGAAGAGGGTCCTTCTAATTGACTATTTATTTGATCTTGTTTTGAGATAGACATATCTTCGGGTTGATCGAGTAGTTGACGAATGTGCTTAATTCTAGCTTCAGCCCTTATGTTGTTAGTAGATCCGATATGAATAACTGAAGAAGCCGACGCACCCGTTACCCGAATGGTATTTACTTTAATATTAGGTTTTTCATTGAAGGTTGCCATATTAAAAGATTCTTCAATGGAAACAGCAGGAATTGGCCTTGTAAAGACGGAATACTCATTAAAGTTTCCTTCATTTGAGAAGAATAATGGATATTCTCGTTTAACTGCTAAGGCTTGCGTAACAGGTGTGATGTGGCTAGAGTCTCCAATTTGCAACACGGAACTAAATGACACCGAATTCACATAAATTGACTCAACGACCGATAATCGCCTAAACATTCTTTTATCCCTGTGGTGATAATGGGACAAAAGGTCCGATTATCAGTGATTCAGGGGGAGTATCAAAACTAGAAGATAAGGTAATTGTTCTAGTATCTCCTACTAAGAAAACAGATGAAGATGCTACTGCAACAATATCAATGTGACCGACATTTAGCTCTTTATTTACAACTGTAAAGTTCAATTTTAATTGCCACCTTTCATTTCATTTGGAATGTTGTTTAGAAATGTAACAATTGAATTCTGGATGTCTTTTATAACTGTATCAACTGTATGGTGATGGACTTCTTTTGCTTTATCAGGTAAATGTAAGTTAGCTTGTTGTTGTTTAAGATAATAATGAATTCGTTCTGGTATTTGATTTCGAATATCGTCTATAATAAACTCACGATATGAATCATCAAGATTGTGGTTTCCTTGCACTTCTAGGTTTCTAATAAACTCGTGGCAGTCATTATCTAGATATTGAATCACTTCTTTGTGGATATTTTCATGGTAAGATTGCAGATATTCATCAGGTTGAGCATTCCGCATTTCAGGAACATTCATCTTACCTTGTGCGACACTAAAATCCTCAATGTTTTCACCATTTGGAGTTAAACCAATATTTAATGTCCCTTCAAGTGATTCAACTTTTAATTGATCAAATTTATATTCAATTCTCTCAATCGTAGTAGAGGGACGTTGACTTAAGTCATGAAGGGACCTTTGAAGCTCTTGTATGGTCCGTTCCATGGTAGTAATTCTTTGATTTTGTCGTTCAACATACTTGTGTAGTTCTCGTAAATATGTGAATATTTCATGGAAATTTGTGTACATGATGACCACTCCTCAGCATATTCCCAAACCTTTCTATCAAGATAAGAAAGAATAGTGTATATTCTAAAAGTATGCATGGATTACTAAAGAATGTATTCTTTTCAGGTTTTTGTCCTTTATAGAAAGTATAAAATATTCAACTTAGTGTTGGTGTCTAGCTCCAGCGCCTAGCCCCTCGGGGTCATAAGTCAAATCACTCCAGAAATCAAGATTTCCTGCGTGATTCGCCTTATGCCTGTCGGGGCTGAACGAGGCGCTTTCGCTTTTCTTATCATTATGCTGTGGTTGGTGGCTGTAAGGGGACAACCGGTCCTGTGATTCCCGATTCGTCACCAGTTTCAGGAGCTGCTTCAAGGAATCCTCCTGTATTATAATTATTAGACAGAGACTTAATCATTCCTGCACTTCCGATTTGCAAGACAGATGAATTCGTGACACTTCCAATTTTAAAGTAATGGATAGAGATATTTTGATTGATATAGAAATTCACAAACATCCCTCCCTAGCAGTTATGCATTTGCAACATTCACCTGATCAATTGTGTCTGTATCATATGTGTTTGTGACACTTCGCTGATTATAAACTTGCAATCCGTCACCAGTGTTAAATGATCCAGCTCCTGCAAAGGTTTTAGCCGTACTAGCAGGTGCTATGTTAAAAACATCTCCAATATTAAAGATACTACTGTTCCCAATACTGTTCACTTTAACCGCTCCAACAATCGCTGGCATAATAAACATCCTTTATAGAATAATATCTTTGCTATAATATGCATAGAAAGAAAAGATGTGAAATCGAAAGCAACAATAAACAATAAAGTTGAATTAGGATGTGATGTTATGAATATGAATGGATTACAACCTATCTCGAAATCCGAACGGATTCAGGGGGTTGATATCATTAGGGGCTTTGCTATTTTTGGTATTTTTTTAGTTAATATGCCCTCGTTTAATTCACCGATGCTTCATTTACAACCTGAAAGCTGGTGGCCGTCACAAATAGATCAAATGACGCTTCAATTCATTGATTTATTTGCTCAAGCCAATTTCTATACTTTGTTCTCATTTTTGTTTGGTTTTGGGATGGTGCTTTTTCAAAAAAGAGTCGTCATAAAAGGGTATTCATTTTCACTCTTAGTTACTAGGCGTTTACTAGTTCTACTTATTATTGGTTGTATTCATGCTTTCTTCATATGGCATGGAGATATATTGATATCATATGCAATCATTGGGGTAATATTTCTATTGTTTTATAAGACCAAGCCTTTGTCGTTGCTTGTTCTTTCATTGCTACTTATCTTTGTACCTTCTTTGTTGTTTTTTGGATTACTGATGCTTTCTTATTTGGTCGATCCGACAAGCTTACTACAGAACTATTCAGCAAGGATAGCAGAAGAGACAGCAAAGGTTTACAGTTCTGGTTCTATTACAGAAATCACGTTACAGAGAATTCAAGATTGGTATTATGTAAATAACTTAGATAATGCCATATTTTTGGTATTTGCTTTATTACCAATGTTTCTTTTAGGAGCATATATCGCTAAAAAGCAGTGGTTTTCTAAAATAGAATCACATGTAAAAGCTGTTCAAAGACTCCTTTTCATCGCTGTTATAATTGCAATTCCTATAAAACTATTACCTTACTATACAGAAAAAAATATTGCCACGGATTTTTTACAGGATTCGATTGGAGGGCCGGCAGCAGCTATGGTTTATGCTTCCTCGATTATGTTACTCACAAGGAATAAGACCTGGCAAAAGGTATTATCACCATTAAGTTTTGTAGGGAGATTATCGTTAAGCAATTATTTATTTCAGTCAATTGTTTGCACGCTTCTTTTTTATAATTATGGCCTAGGGTTATATGGAAAAGTAACTCCTTCTTTAGGATTAATTTTGACGATCTTCATTTATAGTGTACAGGTTGTTATCAGTAAATGGTGGTTGAGTCATTATCAATATGGTCCAGTAGAATGGATATGGAGATCATTAACTTATGGGAAGAGGCAAGTGTTTCGTCGTAGGGTTCTTGAGAAAGGAAGAAATAATTAATAAAAAACGGCACTTTTTGGTGGGCCGTTTTTTATTAATGTTTTATATATTCATTGCCTTCATTCTTTGAATGTTTTTGATGAAGTGTTATAAGTTTATCTAATTCCTGACTACATTGAATGGTTCTTGGAGCAGTATACCCTTGGTGCTTGGCTAATGAAATCATCTCGCTACGTTTGCTTTCTATAATTGTTTTCAAGTTGTACATGGGCATATCTCCAATTTAAGTTTTTTCAAGTGACCTTAGGTGGGTTGTCTTACTATTATAACTTCATTTTTATAAAAAAAACATTTTCGCTAAAACAAGCTAGAAAACTACAAAATACAACAACTTTCTACATGTAGCTATTGGGTTTTAGGAAATGGGATGTTTTTTCTTTCTGTTCTGAAGGGAAAAGGCAGATGTATAACGAATTTAGTATGTAAGATGATGATATGAGGTGAACAGACTAATGAGATTTGTAACAGCAGTGAAGGATGAACGTAGTTTTGTTGGACTAGTGGATGAAAGGGTATCATACATAATTGATGTGCAATATGCTGAAGAAGCTTTATTAGGTAGCAAGAACATACCTAATTCAATCATAGATTTTATAAGGATGAATGAAGTTTTGGATGAATCAATTAAAGTAATTGAAAAACTTGCATTAGAACAGAAGGGAGCCCAATATTTTTACTCACCAAATGATGTGAAAATAAAGGCGCCGATACCTAGGCCTTTAAAGAACATTTTCTGTGTTGGAAAAAACTATGCTGAACATGCAATTGAAATGGGAAGTGAAGCAGATATTCCAGAACATTTAATGATGTTCACGAAAGCACCTACTACAGTCATTGGACCTAATGATTCTGTTTTATTACATGAGAATATAACGAATCAGTTGGATTATGAAGGTGAACTAGCCATTGTTATTGGGAAAAAAGGAAGATCGATTTCGAAAGAGGAAGCCTTAGATTATGTTTTTGGCTACACGATTGTAAATGATATCACCGCTCGTGATTTGCAAAGTCGTCACAAGCAATTCTTTATTGGCAAAAGCCTTGATGCATCTTGTCCAATGGGGCCATTTATTGCTCATAAGTCCATCATTTCTAACCCGAATCACTTATCACTAGAAACGAAGGTGAACGGGGAGCTAAGACAAAAAGGTAACACGAAGCAATTTATTTTCGATGTTCAAACCATTATTTCTGTGATTTCTGCTGGTATGACATTAGAGCCTGGTGATATCATTGCGACTGGAACTCCAGCAGGTGTTGGAAAAGGATTTAAACCACCGAGATTTTTAAAACAAGGAGATAGTATTGAAATTAGCATAGAAGGGTTAGGAACACTTATAAATAGTGTAGGGGTATAATTTAAATAAAAGAGGCGGGGACATGTGTTTTAACTAAATGAAAAGTCGAACAATAATAGATGGTGAAGAAACACCGCTCCTGAAATATACTTCGCTTTCCGCGGGAAGCTGGTGAGCCTCCTCGCGCTTCGCACTGCGGGGTCTAACCGTTGCTTTTCATCCCGCAGGAGTCTACGTATATTTCATCCGCTAAGTGAATGATTTGTTCGGAAATTCAGTTAAACACTTTCGTTATGTCCAAGCCTCTATTTTCTTAAATTGCATTAGATTAAGTAGATAATACCTCTTTTATCTTTTCAATGGCCCAATCTAGATCTTCCTTAGAAATCACCAATGGAGGTGCGAAACGAATAACTGTTTCGTGGGTTTCTTTACAAAGTAAGCCAACCTCTTTTAACTTCTCACAGTAGGGTCTAGCATCCTCAGTTAACTCCACACCAATAAAAAGTCCTCTTCCTCTTACTTCTTTAATAATCGGATTATTAATTTCACGGAGTTTTTCCTGCATATAACTTCCTAACTCTAGTGAACGTCGAGCTAAATCTTCATCAATTAATACGTCAAGAGCAGCGATTGAAACAGCACATGCCAAAGGGTTCCCTCCAAATGTTGAACCATGAGAACCTGGGTTAAATACTCCCAATATGTCTTTGTTAGCAGCTACACAGGATATTGGAAATACGCCTCCACCAAGTGCTTTACCAAGAATGAACATATCAGGTTTAATATTTTCCCAATCACATGCAAACATTTTACCAGAACGACCAAGACCAGCCTGAATCTCATCAGCGATGTACAGGACGTTTTCCTGCTGACAAACTTCAAAGCTTTCAGTTAAAAAACCTTCTCGTGGAATATTAATTCCAGCTTCTCCTTGAATTGGTTCAAATATGAACGCAGCAGTATTGGGTGTAATGGCTGATTTAAGTGCTTCAATATCTCCATAGGGAATCACCTTGATTCCTGGTAGCATAGGACCAAATCCACGTTTATATTCATTGCTTGATGACATTGAGACAGCTGTCATTGTTCTACCATGAAAATTATCCTCGCAAACAATAATTTCTGCTAAATTATCTTGTACGCCTTTTACGTCATAAGCCCATCTACGAGCCGTTTTGACAGCGGTCTCAACAGCTTCAGCGCCAGTATTCATAGGGAGTACCATATCTTTCCCGGTTAACTTAGACATTTTTTCATACCATGGTCCAAGCTGATCATTGTGGAAAGCGCGTGATGTTAAGGTGATTTTATCGGCTTGATCCTTTAATGCTTGAATGATTCGAGGGTGACGATGTCCTTGATTCACCGCAGAGTATGCACTTAACATGTCCATATATTTATTTCCTTCAGGATCTTCTACCCAAACTCCTTCTGCTTTTGAGATAACGATTGGTAATGGGTGATAGTTTTTTGCACCATATTGGTCTGTCAATGTAATGATCTCTTGAGTCTTACTCATTGCCAGTTTCCCCCGTTTCTTTTAGTGATAATTATGTACTGATTTAAAGAGACGTATAGAATAAGTAATTGTTATGTTTTTAACAATAGCCTACTATATTCATTGAATCAATACTTGTGAAAGTGAGAAGTCTAGTAGGAATTTTATGAATATGCAGAAAGTATGGAAGCTTCTCGTGGATTACTATACAAATAGAGGAAGAGATGTCGGAGTATTGTATAATCATTCATTACGTTCACATAAAAAATTATTATCTTTCAATTTTTACGTATTGGATTAAAACATGTTATTATAAAAATATAGTGAAAATTTTTAGGAGGAATAAAGAATGACGCACGCACATATAACTTCGTGGGCACTAGCAATCATCTTGTTTGTAGTAGTTTTGTTTCTGCAAAAAGGTGGAAAAGCTAAAGGTGCAAAAATTGTACATATGGTACTACGATTATTTTATGTATTGACGATTCTAACAGGAGCACAACTGCTTTTCGGAGCAGCATCACTTCCATTCGCATACATACTTAAATTAATCCTTGGAATCTTAACGATTGGATTTATTGAAATGGTACTTATCCGTAGTAAAAAGGGCAAACCTACAATGATGTTTTGGATATTATTACTTGTTTCATTAATCGCGACGATTTATTTAGGATTTTCATTACCAGTATAATAATTATAAGGTAAGAGGCTGTCTCCTTTTGGGACAGCCTCTTATTTTAAAAGATAAGAAAAGTATAAGAATTTGCACTCAGTTTTAGTGTTTAGCTCCAGCGCCTAGCCCCTCGGGGTCATAAGTCAAATCTGAACAAGGCGCTTGAGCTTTTCTTAAAAGATAAGAAAGAACAAAATTTTAAAGTGGCAAGGCGGTTAGAAAAGTACTTTCTCAACTAGTCGATAAAAAGATGCTGATTCCCGGATCTGGGACAGTGAGAGTTCATTCTTATCGGTAAGGTGATCAGGTAAGACACTTTGATCTAATAAACAATCACTTCAGAAACCAAGGTTACCTAAGTGATTCACCTTATGCCTGCCCGAGGTTAAACAAGGCGTTTGCGCTTTTCTTATGAATGTGTAAAGATCGCTCTTTTTCCACTTGTCATTGTAAATTCAAACCGGTCTTTCGTTTGTAATCCGCGCTGGAAATGATGCTGTACTGAACAAATAGACTCATTGTTATCATATGTAATAAAATTTACTCCTTTGTATTCACTGTGAGCTGGAACATAAAGCATCATATTGTGACAGTAGATACAATCATACAAAGAATATGAGAGTTGATTCAGAAATTTTGTGTATTCTAAAAACAATGTGTCTGGCAATTGGTTGAGAAGTTCGCTATAAGCGTAAGGGAGTGTTTTTGACACTCGAATACAATCGCCATGCTGCAGTTTATAATAATAATCAGGAAGCTTTACCAACCCATCTGCATTAAACAATCCTTTTTGCCAAGTATTCATCGTATAAACTTCAATTTCTCGATCAACAAGTTCCTCTAGTAATGAGGCCTCTTCATTTTCATCATCAAAGAATATCCATTGATCATTTATATACTCTACGCTCCCAAGTGTATAGGAGCGTTTTTGTTCACTCATTGTGCGTAATCGATGCTGCAAATTCAATTTAAATCCTCCATTCAGTTCTTCCCTATAATATTTCCTCTTTTGTGTTGAATTAGGGTCTCATAATTCCTTTTTAGACAAAAATAAAAGATTTTATAACATGAAAGGGCTTGCAATTATTTGGACAATTCATTGTATAAGCTATCGTTGCATACAATGTAATCAGCTTGCTAGCCGTAGTTATTGATACGGTGGAAAGGGTGACATAAAAATGTGTGGAATTACGGGATGGATTGATTTTCGATCTGACTTAAGAAATGAACGGGCAACTGTTGATAAAATGACAGAGACTTTAGCTAAACGTGGACCGGATGACACGAATATATGGTTAACAACACATGCTGCATTTGGGCATAAGAGACTTGTGGTTGTTGATCCTGTTGGTGGAAGACAGCCGATGATTAGGACAAAAGAAGAAAGAACATATACCATTTGTTATAATGGTGAGCTTTATAATACTGAAGATATTAGAGTAGAGCTGCTAAAACGAGGCTACACGTTCAGTGGACACTCTGATACAGAAGTTCTATTAACAGCCTATATCGAATGGGAAGAAAAATGTGTTGATTACTTAAATGGAATTTTTGCATTTGCTGTCTGGGATGATGTGAAGGAAAAATTATTTATCGGAAGAGACCGCTTAGGAGTTAAACCTTTATTTTATAAGGAAGAGAATGGACATTTAATTTTCGGATCAGAACTTAAGGCAATACTTGCTCATCCCTATGTAAAAACAGAAATCGGTCATGATGGTTTGGCAGAGGTATTTGGTTTAGGACCATCACGTTCACCAGGTCATGGTGTATTTAAAGGAGTCAAAGAATTACGTCCAGCTCATGCCTTAACGTTTGATAAAAACGGGTTAAAAGTCTGGCGATATTGGAACGTGAAAAGCGCCCAACATACAGATTCATTAGATGAAACAACTGAAAAAGTAAGGCATTTATTTACGGATGCAGTTACTAGACAACTAGTTTCAGATGTTCCAGTGTGTACATTTCTTTCTGGTGGAGTGGATTCTAGTGCGATTACGGCAATTGCTTCAAATGCTTTTGAGAAGGAAGGGAAAGGACCTCTTCATACTTACTCAATCGATTACGAGGATAATGAAAAGTATTTTGAAGCAAATGAATTTCAACCCAATTCTGATGGACCGTGGATCAAAAAGATGTCAGATACCTTTGGAACAACACATCATAGCTCAGTGATTACTCAACAAAAACTTGTTGATGAATTGCATGAGGCTGTATTGGTACGAGATTTACCAGGAATGGCTGATGTTGATTCATCATTACTATGGTTTTGTAAAGAAATAAAGCAAGACTTCGTGGTTGGTTTATCAGGGGAGTGTGCTGACGAGATATTTGGTGGATATCCTTGGTTCCATCGTCCTGAAGATTTAGCTTCTGCAGCATTTCCTTGGATGAGATCTACTGATGAACGAATGGATTTATTACAACCTTCATGGAGAAAGAAATTAAAATTAGATGAATATGTGATGACTAAGTTTGAAGAAACAGTAAAAGAAACACCTAAGTTAGAAGGAGAAAGTAAAGTAGATGCTCAGCGTAGAGAGCTATTCTATTTAAATATGATCTGGTTTATGACAACTTTATTAGACCGAAAAGATCGAATGAGTATGGGAGCAAGTCTTGAAGTTAGAGTTCCTTTTGCTGATCATCGATTAGTAGAATATGTATGGAATATCCCGTGGGAGATGAAGATGCACGGAAACCGGGAGAAAGGAATCCTTAGACGTGCGTTAGAAGGAATCTTGCCTGATGAAGTGTTATATAGAAAGAAGAGCCCATATCCAAAAACACATAATCCACATTATACAATGGCTGTAAAGAAGTGGTTAAATGAGATTCTTCAAAACAATAATTCTGTATTATATGAGTTTTTTGATCGTAAGAAATTAAGAGAAATCGTCGATACGAATGGAGAAGCGTTCAAGGTGCCATGGTTTGGTCAATTAATGTCTGGACCACAGCTACTAGCATACCTTGCTCAAGTTCATGTATGGTTTGAAGAATATAATATTAATATTGTAGAGTAGATGTTTAACACAATCTATTCTAAGGACTACCTTAATGGTAGTCCTTTTTTATAGAGACAACATAAAAATGTCGCACTCAATTTTGGTGTCTAGCTCCAGCGCCTAGCCCCTCGGGGTCATAAGTCGAATCACTACGGAAAACAAGATTTCCTGCGTGATTCGCCTAATGCCTGCCTGAGGCTGAACAGGCGCCTGTGCTTTTCGGTCAAAAAAAAAGCCCCTGTAACTGGAATACAGGGGGTGTACATACCTTTTAACTGGAGTCCAAGGCAGTACGACTACTACTTGTATAGTGAAAACTCTTAGGGGAATTGAAGAGTTCTATACACTTAATTTAAGTGTGGTTAAGTTAAACATTTATTAATTCGCGGTATACGCGGAATTAAGCATTTTTAGTTTTTGTACCTAAGCTATCTAACCGTTGTACTAATCCACTTCCGAAATCAGTTCCTGAAGGAGTTGGATTGTTTTCAGTTAAGATACTATCACGAAATTCATAAGCAGAAGAACCATGTTCAGCAAAGTCAAGACCTGAGATCTCTTCTTCACGAGAAACTCTGATTGGGCTTACCTTCATCATGATGAAGATTGATAAGGCCACAGTAGCTACTGTCCAAGCTATAACAGCTAGAACACCGATAGCCTGAACACCTAGAAGGGAAGCTCCACCACCGTAGAATAGACCACCTTCAGTTGCGAAGAAACCTACTGCGATTGTTCCCCATACACCACAAACACCGTGAACAGCGATTGCACCTACAGGGTCATCAAGCTTTAATCCTCTATCAAGGAATTGAACTGCTTCTATAAGAATCACACCAGCGATGAAACCGATGATGATAGCACCAACAAGAGAAACTGCAGCAGTACCTGCCGTAATACCAACAAGACCTGCTAATGCTCCATTCAAAGTTAATGAAGCGTCAATACGTTTGTAACGGAATAATGAGTAGAAAGCAGATCCTAAGACACCACATGAAGCTGATAATAAAGTTGTAGCAACAACGTGTGGAACTAATTCAGGATCAGCAGCTAAAGTACTTCCGCCGTTAAATCCAAACCAGCCAAACCAAAGGATGAATACGCCTAGTGCGCCTAAAGGAATATTACTTCCAGGGATTACATTTACTTTACCATTTGAGTATTTCCCAATACGAGCTCCTAAGAATTTAACTGTAACAATAGCACCAATAGCTCCTGTTAAGTGAACGACTGTAGAACCAGCGAAATCAACAAAACCTAACGCTGTCAACCATCCATCACCTTGCCATACCCAGTGACCAACAACAGGATAGATAAGACCTGTCATAAGAATAGTTAGGAACATATAGCTTCCAAGCTTCATACGTTCTGCTACTGCACCAGATATGATTGTGGCACATGTTGCAGCAAATACTGCCTGGAATACGAAGAATCCAATGTCATCTACACCAGCTAAGGCAAATCCATCAACACCGATAAATCCACCAGCGCTTGAGCCAAACATAAATCCATAACCTACTAAGAAATAAAGGACAGATGCAATTGAGACTGTTAGTATATTTTTCATTAGAATATTTAGTGTGTTTTTAGATCTAGTAAAACCGGATTCTACCATTGCGAACCCTGCATGCATAAAGAAAACCAAGAATGCTGCAACCATGATCCATGTGGAGTCAAGTGAAGCACTGACCGATTCTACTGTTGGACCATCTGCTGAAACGGCTGTTCCAATTAAAAAACTACTAGCTACCAATGCTGATATCTTCTTTTTCATTTGTTCCTCATCCTTTCATATTAAGAGTTAGACAATCGCTTGAACGCCATCTTCACCAGTGCGAATACGAATGGCATTTTCTACAGGTAAAATAAAAATCTTTCCATCACCGATTGTGTTAGTGCTGCATGTCGATTGAATAATCTGTACGATCTCATCAATATGTTCAGCTTCAACTACCATTTCAACTTTTACTTTTGGAAGGAGCTTAATCTCAAAAGCATTTCCTCTAAATAACCCCTGTTGCCCTTTTTGTTGACCACAACCTGCCACTTCAGAAACAGTTAGTCCGTTAATCCCTACACCTTCAAGCTTGTCGCGCAGTGCTTGAAAGTTTTCTGGTCTTATAATAGCCTCAACCTTTTTCATTCTTATTCCCCCTAAAATTAAATGTTATATTTTCTAACACCTTACGTTATGTAAGTTATCATATGTTAAATTCGCTAATAAATCAATAGAATTTTGAGAAAATTTTAAAAAAATACATAAAAAAATCAATCAAACGCTTACAAACTGAAGTTTTGTGTAAGGAAATCTGACATAAAAAAGCTAACCCGATAAGAGTTAGCTTGAAAATAATTAAGTTGAAGCTGCAACCTCATGCTTGGGTTGCGAATGTATAAAAGCTTTTTTCTCCCATGCTTTGGTTTTCCATCGCCAGAGCATGATGATTCCTCGGAGCCATTCATCTAAGATAAAGGCAATCCAAATGCCTATTAATCCATAACCTAGATAAATTCCAAGAAAGTACGAGATTGGAACTGCAATTCCCCACATTGAGAGGATTCCCATATATACTGGGAACTTAACATCGCCTGTGGCTCTTAATGCATTAATAATGATTAAGTTAAAAGCTCGACCAGGTTCAAGAATAATCGCAAGTAAGAGTAGCGTAGTGCCTAATTCAATGATACTTAGATTATTAGTGAAAATTGAAAATAATGGATCAGAGCTAAGCCAAAAGATGACCGCAAAGATAAAGCTAATAATTAAAGCTTTATTTAAGCTTTTTAGACAGGTAATATAGGCTTTACTTAGTTCTCTTGCACCAATCATCTGTCCGATTATGATTTGTGTTCCTTGAGCAATGCTGATGCTAAACAGTGAAATCAACATCATTAAATTGTGTGCATACACTTTCGTTGTCAATGCTTCGGTTCCTATCATTGTAATAAAAATGGTTATCACCATTTGAGAGCCACTATAGGAAAGATTCTCACCAGCAGAGGGGACGCCTATTCTTAGTAAGTTCTTTAAGTGTGATATTGGTAATTGAAATAAGCGTTTAAAAGGAAGTTCTTTATCAATCCGTTTGAATAATAGGTAAGTAATGGCGATTAAACCAATTGCTTTACTAATAACTGTTGATAATGCAACACCAAATACTCCTAAAACAGGTATTCCTAGTGGTCCAAATATAAATAAATAATTTCCTATGACGTTAATAAGATTCATACCAATTGTCACGTACATAGAATCTTTTGTATATCCATAGCTTCTGATTATTGCTCCAATTGTCATAATTAAAGCTTGAAGAAAGGCTGTGCCTCCAACTAGTTTTAGATATGAATTAGCTTCATCTAAAAGTTCAGTTGGTAGATCCATAAATTTTAACATGTTTACACTGAACAGAATTACAATTCCACTGAGGAATAAACTAAAGACGAAATTAGCTGCAATGGAAACTACTGATATTTCAGCAGCCTCCTTAAATTGTTTAGCTCCAAAATATTGCGCAACTAAAACGGAGGTACCTGCTGCTATAAAACCAAACATTACGATAAATACATAAAATATTTGATTAGCTACTCCAACAGCAGCTACTGAATTATCCGAGTATTGACTAAGCATTAATGTATCTGCATTTCCCATAAGCATATGAAGTAATAATTCTATGAATATCGGCCATGTTAGAGCAAACAGGGTTATTTTCTTCGTGGTAGTAGTTACTTTCATTGTGTCACTCCCTTTGACGATTCCGATGTGAAAAACAATTCCTAGTTTATAGTGAATCCGTTATAATAAAAAGAGATAGAATCGACTGAGTTTGGAATATAACGACATAAAAGGTGGTCTATAATGACAGTATTACATATTGATGTTCCCCCATTTCCAGTATTTGTGAAAATGGGAGAAGCAACACTCCCAGTGGGGAAGAAACATTTTAAACGAACTTTTTCAGTGTTTGATCTGATTTATGTTGTTGAAGGAAAAATGTTTCTTTCAGAAGATAATAGTAATTTTGAGATTGGAAAGGGAGAATATATTTGCTTATTACCTGGTCTAGAACATTTTGGGTATAAGGGGTGCGAGGTTGAAACGAAGTATTTTTGGATTCACTTTAGAATCCAAGAAGAGTTTCTTATAAAAAAACGTAAAGAAATTAATTGGGGAAATATTCTTGTGTCAGAAGGAGACTTTGTCACCCCAAGTAAATATGTTTTTCAAATTCCTAGGTTTGGAAAAGTAAATCAGTCTAATTATATAGAAAGTATCTTTGAAAACATGCTTAATGTTGGTGTAACAAATACTCCTGATTTTCCTTTGAGGCAACAAATTTACTTTGAGGAGTTATTACTTCAACTACAAAAAGATGTTATGACAATTCCGACTGCAACTGAGAATGTAACTGAAAAAACATTGAACTATATCCAACGAAATTACAAAGAGGATATTAAAATGGATGATATTGCGAGAGAACTTCATTTTCACTCTGATTATATTACGAGATGTATGCAAAAAACGATAGGGATGAGTCCTATCCATTATTTAAATAAGTACCGTATTGCCCAAGCGAAAAGACTATTAACAAACACAAATGACAAGGTAATGACAATTTCTAAAAGCATCGGAATTCAGGACCATACGTATTTTTCAAAATTATTTAAGAAAGTAGAAGGAGTTAGTCCATCAGAATATAGACAATTTTCTCAAAGAGAAAGTTAAGTGTGATCTGGTTTGACTGTATTGATTTAATTGGGTAATGTAAGAGAGTTCACGATGTTCGAAAAATTTAGGAGGATCTTATAATGAAAGGCTTTAAGCGAGTATTATTCTTATTGTCATTTCTTCTATTGATTACTGTTCCTGTACATGCGACAAGTGTTAATGGAAGTAATGAGGTTATCTATTCGATCATGGTAGATCGATTTAATAATGGTGATCCAACAAATGATTATGATGTAAATACAAATGACCAACATGCATATCACGGTGGAGATCTAAAAGGAATTTCTGCAAAGTTAGATTACATAAAGGATATGGGCTTTACGACTATATTACTTTCATCCATTTTTGGAAATGGACAAAAATATAAAAGTGGAGACCAAATTGATTATTTCGAGGTCGACCAACATTTTGGATCAATCGAGGATTTGAGGTCTCTTATTGGTGACGCACATGAGAAAAATCTAAAGGTGATGATTGAGTTTCCAGCGTCTGCTTCAATAAATGAGGATGAATTACTCAATGCAGGAGCAATGTGGGTAAACGAAACGGGGATTGACGGTTATCATTTAACAAATATGAATCAGGTTTCTGTCGATTTTTGGGTGGATTTTTATCAAGAAATAACGAATGTAAACAAAGAGTTTCTCTTCATAGCCGAGGCAAATAAATCCGACTTAGAGACATATAAATCAGTAGGATTTACTTATTTAGCAGATCCTACAATTTATCAGGAAGCAGCAAGCATCTTGAGTGATTCTGATCAATCATTTAGTGATAGTATTATTGATACTGAGCAGCTTTCAGTAAAGTATGTAGATAGTAAAGATACAATTCGTTTTACTAGACGTTCATTAGAAAATGAAGAACATCCTGTCACGCGTTTAAAATTAGCACTTTCCTATTTATATCTTACACCTGGTGTACCAATTATTTATTATGGAACTGAAATTGTTCAGGATGGGGGAGAGCCTCCAACAAATAGTCCGCTTATGAACTTCCGTACAGATGATGAACTTGAGAAATATATGACAATGCTTAGTAAGATTAGAAGTGGTGTTCCATCAATTACAAAAGGGAATTATGATGTGCTTCATCAAACAGAAGACGGAATGCTTGTACTTAAAAGTACATATGAAGAAAGAACTGATATTGTCGTTATCAACAATTCAACTAAGACACAAAAGGTGACAATCAATTCTGAGGAATTAGACGATAATAAACAATTAAGAGGATTAATTGAAGAAAATGTTTTTGTTGAAGAAGCTGGAGAATATACCATCATCCTTGATCGTGAAAAAGCAGAAGTGTTTCATTTGGAAGACCGTCAAGGTATCAACATTGGTTTTGTTCTTACAATAGTTATTATCCCACTATTAATGATTGTCTTTTTTATTCTGAACCGTCGTAAGCATCAGAAGCGTTAAGAGAAGGTCTATCCATTCTATTAGAATGGATAGACCTTTTTTATGAGTGTTATTAATGTTTATGTTGTTCTTTATGGTGATTCTAAGTTGAAATATATTTTTTTTTGAGTTCTAAGAGAAGTGGCTATAGGACAAAATGGATAAGGGAATCATAGGGTTTGTCTGTTAGAAGCTGTCTATTGAACAAAATGGATAGGCGAATCATAGAGTTTGTCCGATAGAAGCTGCCTATTGAACAAACGAGATAGGCGCAGCAGTGAGAATGTCCAATAGAAGCTGTCTATTGAACAAAATGGATATGGGGATCATAGAGTTTGTCCGATAGAAGCTGTCTATTGAACAAAACAGATAGGCGAATCATAGAGTTTGTCCGATAGAAGCTGCCTATTGAACAAACGAGATAGGCGCAGCAGTGAGAATGTCCAATAGAAGCTGTCTATTGAACAAAATGGATATGGGGATCATAGAGTATGTCCGATAGAAGCTGTCTATTGAACAAAATGGATAGGCGAATCATAGAGTTTGTCCGATAGAAGCTGTCTATTGAACAAAACAGGTAGGCGAATCATAGAGTTTGTCCGATAGAAGCTTCCTATTGAACAAACGAGATAGGCGCAGCAGTGAGAATGTCCAATAGAAGCTGTCTATTGAACAAAACAGGTAGGCAAATCCTAGGATTTGTCCGATAGAAGCTGTCTATCGAACAAAACGTTCCGGCAAAACAGTGAGAATGTCCAATAAAGCCGTCTATCGAACAAAACACATAGGTATAGCTATGAAAGTGTCTATAAGAATCTGTTAACATCCCAAAATCCTAACTTATTAATCTATGAAATCAACTAATCACTTATATCGAGTCCATTTACAATCTCCAATTTTTGTTAGGTGTTTATTTAGTGTTCTATTTATCTTTTTCTGTGACTCGATGATCTTACACCATTCATGTATTTTGGAACTTGTAACCTTTTGATCAGGAAAAAGGAGTTTGAATTCCTGGGTGCTCCTTATTATTGCTGAATCAACCTTTTCTTTGTTTCCACAGTTTGTGCACAAAGCCTGCTTTCCTAGAATAGACGTTGAAATAGAGTAACAGACATTACAGGTAATTCCTTTTTTTAACTGTTGATATTCATAGGTAGGAAACAGTGAATAAGACGATTTACTTATATGCAAAGAAATTATTTTATCGGCAAGAGATTGATGATAATCTTTTAAATTTGAAGGTTGGATTTGAAGTTTTTTCAAAAAGCGGTTGATTTGTGTTGGATAAATAAAAGGCAGGGCAGGCGGAGCTTGATATAAAGTGAATTCGGGGTTTACAAAAATCACATATGCTTCTATGGTAAATTTACACCCGATATTCTGCAGCAGTTGTCTGAGTAAGGATTTACTTCGTTTAAGTTGATCAAGAGGATTCTTGTATTCCTTTCCAGAAGTTGTGTTAAAAATATCAATATCATAACAATAATCTCCCTCAAAGTTTTTTATCTCGAAAAGGTAGATGCTTTCTTGATGTATCATTAATGAATCAATCTGGAACGTTGTCCTGTTAATCTCAAACTGTAAATCAATTAAAATATAATAGTCACATAGAAACTTCTCGAGAAGTACATCAAATTGTACTTCTCCCCTAAAGCCTTTTTCTAGGTTTGAATAATACTTCTGATCATCCTCAAGTAAATCAGACCGATTGTTTAATGCTCTAAAAGTTTTCAATACATCTGATTCAGTTCTGTTTTTATAGATCATTTCCCATTTCCTTTCTTAGTACAAACTTTATTTAATCATAATAAAAAAACATGCCTAATCGGAAGAAAAGAAAGAATGTTTTGTTAACATTTCTCTATTTTAGTCGATTTAGCATGTTTTTAGTGAAGGAACTAAGTCTATTTTGGTTTTATAGGAAATTATAAAATTCGAATTTAGTTTTGGTATCTAGCTCTAGCTCCAGCGCCTAGCCCCTCGGGGTCATAAGTCAAATCACTTCAGAAATCAAGATTTCCTGCGTGATTCGCCTTATGCCTGTCGGGGCTGACCAAGGCGCTTGCGCTTTTCCTTTTTTATCCGTTCACAACTTCTCCGCCGTTCACATGGATCATTTGACCGGTAATATATGATGCGTCATCACTTGCTAGAAAAACATAGCTTGGTGCAACTTCTTCAGGTTGACCAGCACGTTTCATTGGTGTGGTTGTTCCGAATTTCGCTACTTGGTCACTAGGAAATGTTGATGGGATAAGTGGTGTCCAGATAGGTCCAGGTGCCACCCCATTAACCCGAATACCCTGTCCTACCAATTGTTGGGAAAGTGAACGAGTAAAGGTAACGATTGCTCCTTTTGTAGCAGAATAATCGATTAGCTGTTCATTACCCTTATATGCTGTGATCGAAGCGGTATTGATAATAGAGCTCCCTTTTTGTAAGTGAGGTAAGGCTGCCTTTGTCAGATAAAAGAATGAGAAAATATTCGTTCTAAATGTTTTTTCTAGCTGTTCTGAAGTAATGTCAGCAATGCTTTTTTGTGGATGCTGTTCAGCTGCATTGTTGACTAGAATATCTAGTTTTCCAAACGTATCAATGGTTTCTTTCACAATACTTTGACAAAACGCTTCATCCCCAATATCGCCGGAAATTAAAAGACATTTTCGTCCTTCTTGTTCGACTTGCTTTTTAGTCTCTTGTGCATCACTGTCTTCGTTTAGATAAACGATGACAATGTCAGCACCTTCTTTGGCATAGTAGATAGACACTGCTTTGCCAATACCACTGTCACCACCAGTAATGATGGCTACCTTGTTTTTTAATTTCCCACTTCCTTTATAACTAGCATCTTCAGAAATTGGGGTCGGATTCATTTTTGATTCAACACCAGGTTGTTGATCTTGATGTTGAGCAGGTTGTCCTTTTGCTTGATTACTCATAAAATACCTCCTAATATGTAAAAGATGGAAAGATGGAAAGAATGTACTACATACCTTTATTAATCTTTATTTATCAAAGGAGGATTATACATGGAAATCAATATTCGTGAAGGAAATATAGAAGACGCTGGACAATTAATAAAGCATATACAGGTAGTACTAAATGAATCGAACTTTATGCTAACTTCTCCTGAGGAATATCAAGCAAGTATTGAAAAGCAAGAAAAGTGGTTAAAAGAATTTGACAAGGACGGTACGTTATTGTTGGTTGCAGAGGTTGGAAATTCAATTATAGGTGTACTTGATTTTGAGTTATGTAGAAAAAGAAGAATCTCGCATGTTGGCTATCTTAGCATTAGTATACAAGAGGAGTACTGTAACAAAGGGATCGGGCATTTACTAATGGATGAACTTCTTCATTATGCAAAACAACATCCTAAGATTGAAAAAGTATGTCTTGAGGTATTTTCACATAATGAAAGGGCAATCCACTTCTATAAAAAGCTTGGATTTAAAGAAGAGGGGAGGAAAGTGAAATTTGTAAAATTTGATGATGGAGAATATGTGGATGAGATTGAAATGTATATGTTTGTTAATTGATCGAAAAAAAGGCTTGAGTTATCTCTCGAGAGACTCAAGCCTTTTCAATCATTTATAAAACGTTAAAATATCTAGCTTCTGGATGAGCAAAAACCATTGCTGTAACAGATGCTTCAGGTTCCATCATAAAACCATCTGTTAGTTGGATTCCGATTTGTTCTGGTTGAAGCAGGTTAAATAGCTTTTCTTGGTCCTCAAGGTCAGGACAAGCTGGGTAACCGAATGAAAAGCGTTGTCCTTGATATTTAGCAGCAAAACGTTCTTGCATGGTAAAATCAGGACTGTCTGAGAATCCCCAACGGTCACGCATTAGTTGATGAACGCGTTCAGCAAGACCTTCAGCTGTTTCAAGAGCTAGTGCTTGAATAGCATGACTTTTCAGGAAGTCACCATCAGCTTTATATTTTTGAGCAATTTCACGAACTCCACTTCCTGCAGTAACTGCAAAAAATCCTACATAATCCATTTCGCCACTATCTACTGACTTTAAGAAGTCAGATAAGCAAAGAAAAGCACCCTTTTCTTGTCGTGGAAACGTAAACGTTTTAATCACTTTTTTATGATTTTCAGGGTCATATATAATAACGTTATTCCCATCGCTTTGAGCAGGGAAGAATTGATAAAGAGCCGATGGATTAATAAGGGAATCTGTTTTTGCTTTTAAGATTAATTCATCAATCATTTCTTTAAGCTTCGTTGCTTTTTCATCGCCTGCTTCTAATAATTGGTTTACCTTTCCTTTAAGACCTAGATGATGACCAATCAGCATTTGCATATTAATATATGGTTCAATTTGTGCTAAGCTAAACTGTTTTAGAACATGTAATTTTGTATCCTGTGGAACGAACACTGGCGCTGACGTTGAAACGTTTGAGCGTGTTAACACAGCGGTGGTTGATTTTGATACTTGGACAGTTTCTTTCGCTAGTGCCTGTTGTTTTGTTCTTTTTTCTTCAAGTTCAATTAATAATTCTTTATATTGCTCTTTATTTTGCAGTCGGTTAGCTAAGGATAAACCATCCATAGCATCTTTTGCATAAAGTACAGGTCCTGTATATTCAGGGGAAATTTTATTATCTGTAAATTTACGTGAAAGTGCTGCTCCACCAACTAAAATAGGTACTGAAATACCAGCTTGTTTAAGGTCCTGTGCAGTGATCACCATCTGTTGTGCTGATTTAACAAGTAACCCAGATAATCCTACAATATCTGGTTTTTCCTCTTGTATAGTTGCAATTAATTGTTGAGGTGTCACTTTGATGCCAAGGTCTACAACTTTAAAGCCATTATTACTTAAAATAATATCAACAAGGTTTTTCCCGATATCATGAACATCACCTTTAACTGTTGCTAAAATGACTTTACCCTTGCCACTATCATCTTTCTTCTCCATGAATTGTTCAAGATAAGCAACAGATGTTTTCATGACTTCAGCACTCTGCAGAACCTCTGCTACAATCAACTCGTTATTATTAAAGAGTTTACCTACGGTGGCCATGCCTTCCATTAACGGTCCATTAATAACATCGAGCGGAGAAGGGTATTTTTTAAGAGCTAATTCTAGATCTGGAAGAAGTCCTTCCTTTGTTCCTTCAATAATATAAAAAGCTAATCTTTCTTCAAGATTCAAGTTAGTTGTTGTTGTTTTTGCTTCCTTCTTTTTCCCTCGATAAAATTCAGTGAAATCTTCTAATGTTTTATCAGTTGTATTAAATAATAAGTCTTCAGCCTGCTTAATCTCATCTTTAGCTATTGAAGCGAATCGTTCTAGTTTTTCAGTATTAACAATTGCGTAATCTAACCCAGCTTGAGTGCAGTGGTAAAGATATACAGCATTTAAAACTTCTCGACCAACAGGTGGGAGACCAAATGAAACGTTACTTACTCCTAAGATTGTTAAACAGTCAGGCAGTTGTTCCTTAATGAGCTTAATTCCCTTGACGGTTTCAGTCGCTGAACCAATATATTGTTCATCACCTGTCCCGACAGGGAAAACAAGTGGGTCGAAAATGATATCTTTAGGATTTAGGCCATACTTATTAACTAACAGGTCATGTGAGCGTTGAGCGATTTCAAGTTTTCGATCTGCTGTAACAGCCATTCCAATTTCATCAATCGTCCCTACAACAACTGCACCACCATATTGCTTGATTAGTGGGACCACCATCTCAAATCGTTCTTCTCCATCTTCAAGGTTAATTGAATTAATGATTGCTTTTCCTTGTGAAAAGGCTAATGCTCGTTCAATTACTTTTTCGTCTGTTGAGTCTATCACAAGTGGAACCTTGACCTTTTTAGTTACATATTGAATAAAGTTTTCCATATCTTCAAGTTCATCACGGTCAGGGTCAGCCAAGCAGATATCAATAACATGTGCACCATTCTTAACTTGTGCGCGTGCAACTTCAGAAGCTTCTTCGTATTTTTCCTCAGCAATCAATCTCTTAAATTTCCTAGATCCAATTACATTTGTTCTTTCACCTACAAATAAAGGTCTCATACTGTCATCATAGATTAACGGTTCAATTCCTGAAACCGCATGTGGATGTGAAGCGGCTGGGACTTCTCTTGGTTGAATATCTTTTACAATTTCAGCCATTGCACGTGTATGAGCAGGAGTCGTTCCACAACATCCACCAACAAGATTTAACCAACCTTTGTCTACAAACGCTTTTAATTTTTGTGCCAAAGATTCTGGAGATTCATGGTACTGCCCTTCTTCATCAGGTAATCCGGCATTAGGATAACAACTAACGGCTGTATTTGCTAGGTCTGATAATGAACGGATATGATCAGTCATAAACTCTGGGCCTGTTGCACAATTTAGTCCTACTGCAAGAGGCTTCATGTGCTCTAGTGATAAGTAGAAAGCTTCAATATTTTGTCCTGCTAATGTTGTTCCCATCGGTTCAATGGTTCCTGAAACAATGAGAGGAAGAGTAATGCCTGTTTTCTGAAAGGCTTCATTTATCCCTATGAACGCTGCTTTTACATTTAACATATCTTGACTTGTTTCGAGCAAAAGTAAATCTACATCCCCTATAATTAGTCCACGGGCCTGTTCTTCATAATTTTTAATAAGTTCCTCAAACGTAGTTCCACCAGTCACTGATAAGGTTTTTGTAGTTGGACCCATCGAGCCAGCAACAAACCGTGGCCACTTTGGGCTTGTGAACTTTTCGACAGCCTCTCTAGCTAGCTTAGCTGACTTTATATTAATCTCAAGGGCAAGATGTCCGATGTCATATTCATCAAGAACGATACTTGTTGCCCCAAATGTATTCGTTTCAATAATATCTGCACCAGCTTCTAGGTATTCCTCGTGAATCCTAGTAATCGTTTCAGGAGAGGTCAATGTGAGGTATTCATTACAACCGTCATATTCTTCACCACCGAAGTCTTCTGCTGTAAGGTTTGCGTCCTGAATCATTGTCCCCATAGCACCATCGATTACAAGGATTTTTTTGGAAAGTTGTTGTTCTATGATTGATTTGCTCATTAATGAACCTTCCTTTCAATTGCTGCAAGCTCTTTATTTTTGATGTAGTTCGTTAATTCTACTGTCATCTCATAACGCAAGAAGGGGGTTATTAAGTAAATGCCATTAAACAAGTCGAATGCAACATCGATTAATGACTTTGCGATTGCGATTCCTTCTTCTTGAGCCTTCTGTGGATCTTGGTCAGCATTTTCCATTCGCTCACGAATTGACTGAGATAGAGTAATCCCAGGAATTTCATGGTGAATAAAGTTCGCATTTCTTGCACTAGTTAACGGCATGATCCCTATATATATGGGTGCGCTTAAATGTTTTGTATGTTCATAAACATCAATGATTTGTTTTTCATTATATAATGGTTGTGTAATAAAGTAATCAGCACCACAATCAATTTTCTTTTCAAGTCTTTTCACTGCTTTATCAAGGTGTCTAACGTTAGGATTAAAAGCTGCAGCGATTGAGAAGTTTGTTTTTTGACCTAAGGATTTCCCGGAATAAGAGATACCTTCGTTAAACTGTTTAATCAAGCTTATAAGATCAAATGATGAAACATCGTAAACAGAGGTTGCACCCGGAAAATCACCAATTTTAGAAGGATCTCCAGTGACGGCTAACACTTCATTCAGACCAAGTGTATGTAACCCCATTAAATGTGACTGTAACCCAATTAAATTTCGGTCACGGCATGTTATGTGAATTAATGGGTTGATATTAAACTGTTGTTTTAAAATACTCCCACACGCTAAATTACTGATTCTCGGACTAGCTAATGAATTGTCAGCTAATGTAACCGAATCAACACCTGCTTGATGTAAAGCTTTTGCTCCTTGTATAAATTTTTGAACACCTAGTTTCTTAGGTGGGTCAAGTTCAACGATCACAGAACGGCGACTTTTAACGATTTCATGGATTGGTGTTGTATGGTTAGGTATTTTAACTTCAGTTGTAATTTCTACCTGTCTATTCTTAACCGATTTATCAGTTACTGGTGGCAAACCTCTCAATGCTTCTGAAATTGCTTTAATGTGTTTGGGAGATGTTCCACAACAACCACCTATTAACCTGACTCCTTCTAATCTGAATAGTCTTGCACTTTCTCTAAAATAATCTTCATGTGTTTCATAAACAAGTCTGCCTTCCACATACTCGGGTAGACTAGCATTTGGATAAACTGAAAGATAAGCTTTTTTCGGGAGAGGAACTTCCTCTAAAGAGCGAATCATATGATGTGGGCCTAATCGACAGTTAATCCCAATCACATCTGCACCAAGATTTTCTAATTCGGAAAATGCGTCTGCAAGATGAGTACCATCTTGCAGTACACCTACTTCATGAAGTGAAACATTTGCAATAATAGGCTTATTGGTTTCTCTTTTTACAATTTGAAGAACTGTTTTTAATTCTTCAAAATCATAGTATGTTTCTAGCAAAATTCCATCGACACCTTGGTCAAGTAAGACTGTCAGCTGTTCTTCGAAACTACGTTGAATTTCCTCGAGACTAATGGTTGTTTTCTGAAAGCTTCGAATTCCTCCTATTGTACCTACCACATATGCTTGGTTACCTGCTGCTTCCTTAGCGATGGTAACGGCAGCTTTGTTTATTTCTACCACAGAATCCTCTAAACCATACCGAGCGAGTTTTTGGTAGTTGGCTCCATAAGTATTTGTTTGAATCACGTTAGCTCCTGCTTCGATATAAGCTTCATGTATGAACTTAATTTGGTCTGGTTTTGAGAGATTTAATTCTTCAAAACAACTGTCAATTCCATGTAAATGTAACAATGTACCTATGGCGCCATCACCTATTAAAATCTTGGTTTCTAATTCTTCAAGTAATCCCATATTAGTTCCTCCTTGTATTTTGTGAGATAATCTAACATAAAAAAAGCCTTCTATAAGAAGAAGACTTGAAATTTGGAGTTTCGCTTCTCCTTATCTTTCGAATTTTTTACAATTCGCTGGATTTAGCACCTGGTCAATGGAGGGG
This sequence comes from Litchfieldia salsa, assembly GCF_900104555.1. Taxonomy (GTDB): domain Bacteria; phylum Bacillota; class Bacilli; order Bacillales; family Bacillaceae_L; genus Litchfieldia; species Litchfieldia salsa. The sequence continues at coordinate 10,127 of NZ_FNJU01000005.1, read as the reverse complement.
AGATTTTTCACCTAGTTGGGTGTGTGGTTGTGAATAAAAGAATGGATTTTTGCAAATCCATTCTTTTATTCCAACTTGGGTCTCGTTAAGGTCTTTGTAGCGGGTGCAGGTGGATTTTGATTTTTGATGAGCGTCGCTCATCAATTTCAACTTCGTTGAAATACGGTATAAATATGAAAGCAGATGAGGAAAACGAGTTTTCCTCAGTTGCTTTCATATTTATACCTAAAATCAAAATTCACATTTTGCTAGTAAGACTTTCCCTCGATTGACTGGTTGCTGAAACTTCATTGGGCCAGTCCCTCTGTTTCTCTTGATAAGAATGGGTGTATTAAATTTTGGTATTGCTTAAATGCTTTAGCATGTAAAAGCTTATTAGTATAATTTATCTGAAAGTTACAATAAAATCAATAGAATATTTTGCTAATGTGTTATTTTTGTGAATTTTAATAAAAGAAAAAGGGAGGAGAACTTAGCGTTCTGGCTCCCTTTTTATAAGTTAATGATGGTATGAATTTTTCAATGCAGTTTTGTTGTCTAGCTCCAGCGCCTAGCCCCTCGGGGTCATAAGTCAAATCACTTCAGAAATCAAGATTTCCTGCGTGATTCGCCTTATGCCTGTCGGGGCTGAACAGGCGCTTACGCTTTTCTTAACGATAGTTAAGAAATTGCACATCAATCGGTAAGTCTGCTTCTCTGATTGCAGAAATAATTTGTTGGAGGTCATCTCTGCTTTTGGCACTGACCCGAATTTGGTCATCCTGTATTTGGCTTTTAACTTTAAGCCCACTATTTTTAATAATTGTGTTTATCTTTTTTGCATTTTCTTTATCTATTCCTTGAACAAGACTTGCCTTTTGACGGACGGTTCCACCTGTAGCACCCTCAATTTTTCCATATTGAATATTCTTTGTTGCCACACCACGTTTAATTAATTTTGAAACAAGCACGTCCTTAAGTTGTTCAAGTTTATAGTCATCGTCAGAGATGAGAACTAATTCTTCTTTTTCTAGGCTAATATCACTTTTACTTCCTTTAAAATCATAGCGGGTTTTAATTTCTTTTAGGGCAATATTTATTGCGTTGGAGACTTCTGGTAAGTCTACCTTTGATACAATATCAAATGAGCTTTCTTTTGACATAGTTTACCTCCGTATACTTTTCTTATCTTTGATTATAGTAAAATAATGCAGGAAGAACAACTTATACCAAAAAAGTGTTATAATAGCTTCTTAATTGGGTTACGATTTTAATAAGAGAACTAAGAGAAAGAAGGACTTACATATATGGATGAATTACAAGCTGGAACTGTAGTTAGTTTAATGGTGGATCGAGATGCACCATTTGGCTTTTTTTTGACGAATGGGGACGAGGATGTTCTACTCCACAAGAAAGATATCACAGAGGACTTTAATGAAGATGACCGCAATACAGTGTTCTTATATCAAGACCATCAAGGGAGACTTGCAGCCACAATGACAATACCAAAGGTGCAGATTGGTATTTATGATTGGGTTGAAGTTGTAGAAGTGAAGCCAAGCCTCGGTGTTTTTGTCAATATTGGCATTAGTAAAGATGTATTAGTTTCAAAGGATGATTTACCAGGTGTTGATCATATATGGCCTGCAAAAGGAGATATGCTGTTTTGTAGCTTAAAAACAGATAAGAATGGTCGTTTATTTGGTAAGCTTGCAACAGAAGATGTAATTAGAACAGTCTCTAAACCTGCATCAAAAAATGATTTTAATAAAAATGTATCAGGCACTGTATATCGTTTATTATTAGTCGGATCATTTGTCTTAACAGAAGAAGGATACATCGGTTTTATCCATGAAACAGAGAGACGTGAAGAGCCTCGTCTTGGTCAAAAAGTGGAAGGTCGTATTATTGATGTTAAAGAGGATGGTTCGGTCAACCTATCACTATTAGGAAGAACACATGAACTACTTGATAGTGACTCAGAGCAATTGTTCTCATATATGGAAAGCAGGGACGGGGCAATGCCATACTGGGATAAGAGTGATCCTGACGATATTCAAGAGAGATTCCAAATGAGTAAGGGTGCTTTTAAACGTGCTTTAGGCAGATTGATGAAGGACGGCAAGGTCTACCAAAAAGATGGATGGACATACTTTAAAAAAGAATAGAGAAAAGAGCAAACCTTTGCGGTTTGCTCTTTTGTTTTTTGCAAGAAAACATAAAAGTTTCATACTTAGTTTTAGTGTCTAGCTCCAGCGCCTAGCCCCTCGGGGTCATAAGTCAAATCACTACGGAAAACAAGATTTCCTACGTGATTTGCCTTATGCCTGTCGGGGCTGAACAGGCGCTTGCGCTTTTCTTATAGATGATCTGTTTTCTTAGAATACTGATGCTTTCCCATTTCACGATTTTTTTCGGCTAACATATTTTTTTCATGATTCATCGCATTATGATCTTTAGCTTTTTTATCATTATCACTAGTCTTAGACATACATTACACTCCCTTAAAGTTACTAACTACTTCGATGTTAGCATTTCCACTGGTGTATAAAGTATGTAGTATTCTAGGATCGATTTTGATTTAAAAAGAAGATCGCAATTGTACCAGGACCGGCATGTGAACCTACAGATGCACCGATCATATTTGTGAACACAGACTTACATCCAAACTTTTCTTCAATAAGACGTTTGTATTCGTTCGCCGTTTCAAAATCATCACCATGACTAATCGCAATGGTTTGATCTTCCAAATTGGTCCCGCGTTCCTCAATAATGTCTAAAATGCGTTTTATGACTTTCTTTTTCCCACGAATTTTTTCGAGTGGTATTAGTTTTCCATTCTCAACATTAAGAATCGGTTTGATATTTAATAAACTACCAACAAAGGCAGCGGTTTTTGTTACTCTTCCACCTCTTGCTAAATATTCTAAATCATCAACAGTAAAAATGTGCTCCATATGTGTGGCCTTATCCTTAACAACGTTTATGATTTCTTCTTTAGAAGCCCCTTTAGTTGCTAATTCAGCAGCAGCCTGAACAACTAGTCCTAATCCAAGAGATGCACATTTTGTATCGATAATGGTTAAATCAAAATCTGGATATTCATCCAATACCTCCTGCTTCATCATCAGAGCTGTTTGATAAGTTCCTGATAACTCAGATGAAAAAGCAATATAAATACCAGATTGTTTGTTGCTAGCTAACTTTTGAAATTCCTCTTTAAAGAAATGGGGAGACACTTGTGTCGTCTTTGGTGCCGCTCCATTTCTCATTTTTGCATAAACTTCACCTGGATTAATGGAAACTAAATCAAGAAAGTCTTGACCATCTAAATGAACACCTAGTGGGAAAAGGGTTACATTCGAATTTTTAAAAAAATCTAATGGCAAGTCGCTAGCACTATCTGCAAGTATTTTAACGTTCATTCCATCGCCTTCTTTCAAGATTTTCTTAACAATGATTATAAAATAATGGCTCTTTTGTTTAGTGTAGCTAGATTAAAGAAAAAAAACAATCTTTCTCTATTAATATTACGAAAAAGGCTAAATAATAAAAGAAATGTCCAAACTATAAAGAATCCTAAGGGAGGTCTGATATAAATGGTTACATTACAGATTAAAAAAGCGATTGTCGTTATTTTAGGGGCATTACTTAATGCAATAGCTCTTAATATGTTTTTAATCCCGGCAGATGTATATTCAAGTGGTTTTACCGGTGTGGCACAGCTCATTTCGCGAACGCTTGAGGTATACTCGCCATTTTATCTATCGACTGGTATTTTACTATTAATGTTAAATATTCCCGTCGCTCTTATTGGTTGGCAAAGAATAGGGAAATCGTTCACAATTTATAGTTTTCTTTCCGTAGCTGCGACAACATTATTTCTTTCAATAGTCCCAATATATAAGCTTTCCGACGATATTATTCTGAATGCTGTTTTTGGTGGAGTAATAATTGGAATTGGAGTGGGATTCACTTTAAAATGGGGAGCTTCAACCGGTGGGCTAGATATAGTCGCTATGATTTTATCTAGAAAAAAGGATAAACCAATTGGTACATACTTCTTTACTATGAATTCGTTTATTATTCTGACTGCTGGTTTTTTGTATGGTTGGGAAAAAGCCTTATATACTTTGGTGTTTATCTATGTGTCTACAAGAGTAATTGATGCCATTCACACACGTCATGAAAAGTTGACAGCCATGATTGTTACAAAGAAAGCTGAGGAACTAAAAAAAGCAATACATGAAAAATTGGTAAGAGGAATTACCCTAATTCCAGCAAAAGGGGCATTTACAAATGAAGAGAAAAACCTGATGATAATAGTAGTAACAAGATATGAACTTTTTGATTTAGAACGAGTAATTAAATCGGTTGATCCGAACGCATTTACTAATATCGTTCAGACTACAGGCATTTTTGGTTTCTTTCGAAAAGAAACGTAACCTTTTATCATAAGTTACGACTAAGTTAAAAAGGAGGCAATTATAATGAAAAAAATCTTTCTTTTACTGTTGGTGCTTGGTACAGTTCTTGCTGGTTGTGGGACGAGTGAAAACATAACCGAGGAATCACAAAAGGAAATCCCGGTGAATGGTAGTACGGTTGAGGATAATCCTTCTGAAGTCCCGGCTGAAGAAGTGACTGGAGATGTTGATGCATTGTTAAGCAATCTTGATGCAACGATTGAATCAAAAGCTAGTGCAGGAGAAGCGGTTTTTACAATTACTGTAAAAAACACAAGTGAAGAGGATATTAATTTAACCTTCACTTCTGGACAAAAGTATGAAATTTATATAAAAGATACTAAAGGCGTGGAGGTTTATCGATATTCAATTGATAAGTCATTCATCATGGCTCTTCAAGATCTTGAGATTAAAGCTGGTGAAGAGGTTTCTTGGCAAGAGGTATGGGATTATAAACAAACAGGCGAAAGAGTCCCAAGTGGTGAATATACTGCAACTGTTGAAATTATCGCTTCACAAATAAATGGAGTTAAAGTACCTGTTGCACATACACTTAAAGCTGAAACTAAGGTAAGTGTTCCTGAAGAAAATGTGGCATTTCGTAATATACAAGTAATGGGTGGTAATGGTGAATATAAGGTAACAGGGGAAGCAAGAGTCTTCGAAGGCAGCTTTTTCTATTCTGTAGAAGATGGTCATGAGTATGTGATACAAGAAACTCCATTTTTAACAAAAGAAGGAGCTCCAAATTGGTCCGCTTTTGAAATAAACCTAACAATTCCGCTTGAGAAACTTCCTTCAAATGGTACTTTAACTCTTCAATTATTTGAAAGAAGTGCTAATGATGGTTCGATTGTTAATACTTATCACGCTAAATTAGAGCAGTTTCAATAAGAATTGATAAGGCTGTCCTAAAAATAGGACAGCCCACATTTGATTATTGTAATTGATCTAATCGATCTTGAAGGTCATGCAGCTGTTCTTTCTCAGCAGTGGTAGAATTCGCAAACGCTGAAGATAACGCATTTTTGGCAACATTCATTGCTTCAATAGGACATAAGTCCACCTGACCAGCTTGTGCTTTTTCTGCAATTGCAACCGTCTCACGAGCTTGTTGAAATAATGGATTAGCCATTTTTATATCCCTCCATATGAGGAAGTTTCTACGTTTTGTTTTTTCTTTTCTTCAGCTTCTGCTAGTGTCGAATGATAAGGGAAACGCTCTGAATACTTTTGAAGAGAATCCACGCCATCTTTAACAAATCGCTTCGATTTATTACTCTTACCCATTCGTAATTCCCCCTTTTTAAGCTAAGAACAGCAACGCTTTTTGTTTAAGCGTCGATATTATTTTGTGTCTTTTTCCGCTTTTTATGAAAGGGAATCCTTGGTGCTATTTAGTTAATGAAAGATTTAGAAAATCTTCTAAGTATATAGCTATACCGTCTTCTTCATTAGTTAGAGTAGTATCGTTCGCTATGTTTTTCAATTGTTCAATCCCATTTCCCATAGCAATCCCGTGGCCAGCAAACTCAATCATCTCAAAATCATTATCTTCATCACCAAAAGCAATAATTCGCTCTTTAGGAATACCAAAATCCTCAGCAATTCGTTTTAGTCCGACGGCTTTATTCATCCCAGCTTTCACAATTTCTATCACATGCCAGGGGGCACCCCATTTCCGATGGTCGATGACCTCTGCATGGACATCAGATAAATGCTTGCGAATATGTTCAACATTGTCTTCTTTAGGATGAATTAATAATGCTGTTGGATCATGATGAAGAATTTGGCGCAAATCACCAGTTTGAGTGGTTGGATCTCCCAGACTAAAAATGTCTAAAAGCTTCTCATCATGGTAGTGGAAATACACATCATCAATGACCTCGGCTAAAATATTATGTGCTTCAAAGGCCTCACTCGCTTCAACGATTTCTTTAACTGTTTGAAGTTCTAATGGTTCGTGATAAACCCCCCATTTATTATTCAATGGGTGATGGATATAAGCTCCATTGAAGTTCACAATCGGTGTATTCAGGCCAAGTTCTTTATAATACATTGCACTGGAGCGATAAGGTCTACCGGTTGAAATAATGACAATATGACCCTCTTCACGAGCTTTGCTAATCGTTGCTTTTGAACGGTCAGAAATGGTTTTATTGTCACTTAATAATGTTCCATCAAGGTCTAACGCAATTAAATGTTGTTTTTTAGGCATAGGAGAAGCTCCTTTAAGAATGTATTGGTAATACTAACTTAAGCAATAACGATGGCAAACGTCAAATGTTTTAATGCATATTTTTTCCATCTTTATTTTGTCCATGATAAACTATGTATATGTTTTACACTTAGAAGTATTTCCTAAAGGGGCAAAGTCAGATGGTTATTATTGAAAATAAAACAATTGCACAAATACCCACTTTACATATAGTAAAGGAACATTTACAACAACAAAAATTACCACTTATTTTTTTTATACATGGTTTTACAAGCGCGAAGGAGCATAACCTGCATTTTGCTTATCTTTTGGCAGAAGAGGGGTATAGAGTAATCCTCCCTGATTCACTCTATCATGGTGAACGTGCATTAGAAGGACAGGGAAAAGAATTGACCTTTAAATTTTGGGATATCGTACTTCAAAATATTAAAGAATTGTCATTTATGAAAGAAGAGCTTGTAGCTCAAGATTTAGTAGATGTTAATCGTATTGGGTTAGCGGGGACATCTATGGGTGCTATTACAATGTTTGGGGCACTGACTCAGTATGAGTGGGTTAATACTGCAGTTAGTTTAATGGGAAGCCCACATTATGAGGGTTTTTGTCGTGGGTTAATTGCTGGGATTAAACAGCAAGGGCATACACTCCCGGTTAGTGATCAACAATTAGAAAGGCAAATAGCGGAACTTGCAGAATTTGATTTAGGTAAACAACCAGAGTTACTAAAAGGTCGTCCTATTTTGTTTTGGCACGGGAAACAAGATGAAGTTGTTCCATATCAATATACGTTTGATTTTTATAAAAGAATTTTACCATACTATGAAGGTAAAGAAGATCAACTCAAATTTATTGAAGATCCAAAAGTTGGTCATAAAGTATCAAGGGAAGCATTGCTTGAAACGGTAGAATGGTTCAAGACACACCTATAATTGTGACCCGTATTACTTTGGTTATTCAGTTATTTTCGTTATACTTAAAATAGAATGTAACAAAAAGGAGGGCTAAACTTGGATAAGGCATTAGAAGAAAATATTATGGGCGCATTAGAAACAGTTAATGACCCAGAACTTGGCGTAGACATTGTTAATTTAGGATTAGTTTATGGTGTAGAGTTGGATGATGAAGGAATTCTTACAGTAACAATGACGTTAACATCTATGGGATGTCCATTGGCAGGTACGATTGCTGAAAATGTTAAGGCTGTGTTAGCAGATCTACCAGAGATTAAAGAGGTAGATGTCAATATTGTTTGGAATCCACCATGGTCAAAGGATAAAATGTCTAGATATGCAAAGATTGCATTAGGTGTAAGAGACTAAGCTTGTTAAAGGAGGGTTGTCAAGATGATAACCTTCTTTTTTATTGGTTTGGAATGCTAGTTTCTAGCAGGCTGAATACACGTAGACTCCAGCGGGATCAGTGGCCAAAGTGAGACCCCACAGGAGCAATTGCGACGAGGAGGCTCACGGGTCACCCGCAGGACGCGGAGTGTATTCAGCCTGCGGATTTAAAGCAACAATTATTCGAAAGCAGACACTTTATTAGACAAAACCTGAGGATGGATGGTGAGCATGAATAAATATAGAAAGACCATTGGTATCTTGTTAGTAGGTGGAGAATCAAGGCGTTATGGAGGGGAAAAAGCGTTTGCTCGCTTTAACAATAATTACTTATTTCAGCATTCATTTCAAATTTTAACGGAGTGTTGTGATGAAGTAGTCATTATCAGTCATCCTAGATTGAAAAGTCGTATTGAAGACATGGTAGATGTAAAAGTCATTGAGGATATACCGATATATAGAGGTTTGGGGCCACTTGCTGGCATCTATTCTGGAATGAAAGAAATGTGTGGTGATTGGTATGTAGTATTACCATGTGATACACCAAAAATGGAACAGAGTATTATCAAAACGTTACTTAATCATCGAGATGACGATTTAGATGCAGTGATACCAGTGATAAAGAATCGACTTCAACCATTAATTGGCGTTTATTCAGCACATACTGAAATGAGTATCAAGAAATTGCTTGATCAGAACGTACTAAAGATGACTGCATTATTAGAAGAATGCAATGTTTTATACTTGAAAGAGGATGTTTTAGGATGTTCTGAAGAACATTTTAAAAATATTAATTTCTTCACTGACTTAGAAAATCTCTCTTGAGCTGAATCTGTGTGATTTGTTTAACATACCGATTGAAATGTGAATGCTACAATATCTCTATTAAGGCAAAGGAGGTTGTTCCTCGTGTTTGATAGAGATTTTAATCATGATCCATTTATAGTCATTTGGGAGCTCACCAGAGCTTGTGAGTTGAAATGTTTACATTGTCGTGCAGAAGCACAATATCTCCGCGATCCACGCGAATTAACAATTGAAGAAGGTAAACAATTAATAGATGATATTTATTCAATGAATAATCCAATGCTTGTATTTACGGGTGGGGATCCATTGATGAGACCGGATGTGTATGAGATTGCAGGATACGCAATAAAGAAAGGTGTCAGAGTCTCAATGACACCAAGTGCTACACCAAATGTGACAAAAGAAGCGATCGAAAAAGCAAAAGAAGTTGGTCTTTCAAGATGGGCATTTAGTTTGGATGGACCAACTGCCGAAATCCATGACCATTTCAGAGGGACAAGTGGTTCGTTTGACTTAACAATGAATGCGATAAAGTATTTACATGAACTGGAAATTCCAATCCAAATAAATACGGTTATTTCAACTTACAATATTGATGTGCTTGAAGAGATGGCTAAGCTTGTTGAAGAGCTTGAATGTGTGCTCTGGAGTGTGTTTTTCCTAGTACCAACTGGACGTGGGAAAAAACAGGATATGATTTCGCCTGTTCAACATGAACAAGTTTTCAGGTGGCTTTATCAGCTAAGTAAGAAAGTCAAGTTTGATATAAAAACAACCGCTGCACAACATTACCGTAGAGTGGTAATACAGTCGAAAATGAAAGAGACAACAGTTGAAAAAACAAAAGTGCAATATAGAGATGCGCTTATGGAAGGCAAAACAGGATCATTTGATGGACTTGGCAGAGCACCAAAAGGTGTAAACGATGGTAATGGCTTTGTTTTTATATCTCATATTGGTGATGTATTCCCAAGTGGTCTCTTACCAATTAAAGCAGGGAATGTCCGTGAAACTCCTTTGCCAGAGATCTATCGGAATTCACCAATCTTCCAGGAGTTAAGAAATCCTGATTTATATAAAGGGAAGTGTGGAGTATGTGAGTATCGTTATGTGTGTGGAGGTTCACGCTCCCGTGCCTATGCGATGACAGGGGACTATATGGAAAGTGAACCATATTGTGTGTATGTACCCGAATCACTAAGACATAAAAGTAAGGCGTAAAGAAAAAAAGGTTAGGGAAAAAGTATTAAGGTCTATACTTAGTTTAGGTGTCTAGCTCCAGCGCCTAGCCCCTCGGGGTCATAAGTCAAATCACTA
>NZ_FNJU01000010.1:43965-176288 GCF_900104555.1 Litchfieldia salsa | reverse complement strand
ACAAAAAATTCAATTCTTTCTCAAGCTGCTCAATCAATGTTAGCACAAGCAAACCAACAGCCTCAAGGTGTGCTTCAATTACTTCGTTAATAAATGACGACACGGCCTTTCTAGGTCGTGTTTTTTTACATATTAAAGTTCTAATCTCTTTGATGTTAAACTAGGGTTGAAATGAAAATGACGGATTTGTATAAGAGTAATACGAACTTGGAAACATAGTAATGTAGCTTTACATTAATAATTATAAGGGGAAGCACATGATAAAAACAGAAAACATGAACTATTTATTAAGTAATCACCCTCAATTATACAAAAAAATAATTAAATGGGAAAAGCAAAATACTGAGGTTAAATCAGTAGTTGTTGAGAAAACAAAAAATAATTGTCTGACATTAAAGATAATGGTGGATGGAAACTCGAGATATATTCATAGTAAGTATGATCCGCTTAAAGAAGCGGATAGATTAATTAATCAATTAAGTAATCTAGATCAATACAATCATGTTCTTTTTATTGGAGTAGGACTTGGCTACCACATAACAGAGCTAATTGATAAATATCCTAATATGTATTTCTCTATTTATGAACCCAATATAGAAGTTTTATATGAATTCCTATCAACTTGTTCTTTACATAACTGGCCTTTGGTGAAACTACAATCCCTTTTTACGGGCACTGATGAGGAAGAACTTCAAGCATCGGTCCATATAATGCAACAAAAAGAAAAGAAAAATACATTTGTATTCACTCTTCCCCCATATGTTAACATGTATAGTAGAGAAGAATTATTAATTATAGAGACTGTAAAAGAAGTATTGACAAATAAAAAAATCAGCATAATGACAAATTTAACCTATCAAGAAAGATGGACATTAAACTCTATCAAAAATTTCCCATATCTTCTTCGCACCCCCAATATATTAATGGATACTGATAAGGGGAAATTTAAGGGGAAACCAGCTTTAATGGTGGCTGCAGGCCCTTCATTAGCAGAGGAAATAGAATACATAAAACATATAAAGGATAATAAATTAGCCTATGTTTTTTCTGTGGGTTCAGCTATAAATGCATTACTTGAACATGGCATTGAACCAGATGGTACGTTTACTTATGATCCTACCGCAATTAACCAAAAAGTAATTAGCAAGCTGAAGAAAACTAGTAAAGGCAATATCCCCCTAGTGTTTGGAAGTACGGTTGGATTCGAAACCTTAGCTGATTATCAGGGTATCATGTTGCACATGATAACAAGCCAGGATACGATGGCCCCACTTTATTTAGATAAGACTCGTGACATAGATATTGTTTGGGATGCACCTTCGATTGCAGTAATTACTTTTCAAGTATTACAAACGCTTGGTTTTAGTAAGATTATTTTGGTAGGTCAAAACCTATCGTATTTAAATAATAAGTTATATTCAGAGGGTATTTCATATGATTTTTTAAATAGTGAATTATCTGAAGAACAAAAAAAGACACTTATTCCTACTAAGGATGTCTATGGTAATACAGTCATGACACATTTAGAATTTAATATTATGAGAAATCAACTTGAATTATACATTGATATGAACAATGATATTAAAGTGATTAATACTACGAAGGGCGGAGCACATATTGAAGGGACTTTATTTATGCCTCTTTCGAATGTAATTCAAGAAGAACTAACTGACCCTGTTGTTGATTCGGAATGGCACAGAGTGAAAAATGGTTATGACCTTCAATTCGTATATAAGCGTTACTGTAAAATAGAAACGTCCAAGATGAAATTTGAACAGCTATTTAAGACAGTAGTAGAACAACTAAAAGAGATTGATAAGAGTGTTAAGACGAAACAATTAAAGAAATTAGAAACAAAGTTTGTGAAATTTGATGGCTTGTTTCAGAAGATGAAGAAAAATGAATTTTATCAAGGCTTTATTGAGCCAATGAACAGGGTTCATAACGAGCGCTTGTCAGATAATAGCAAAGATATTAGGTATGAAACTGATCTTATTAAAAAGGGAACCCTTGTGGTTACAGCTTTTGAGAAATTCCTATATGAATGTGAAATTTCATACCAATTTGTTTTACCATATTATGAAGAGTTATCACAAGAGTTAACCAAACTATTCGAGACACAAAATCAGGAGGAACAATGAAGAAAATATTAGTAACAGGAGCAGATGGATTTATAGGTTCACATTTAACTGAAGAATTAGTGAGGCAAGGGTATTCAGTTCGAACTTTTGTATATTATAACTCTTTTAATTCATGGGGGTGGCTAGATCAATCTCCAAAAGAAATAAAGAAAGAATTAGAGGTTTTTGCGGGAGACATTCGCGACCCTTTTGGTGTAAAAGAGGCTATGAAGGGGTGTGATGTAGTGTTGCATTTAGCTTCATTGATTGCAATTCCATATTCATATCATTCTCCTTCAACATATGTGGACACTAATATTACTGGGACCTTAAACATACTGCAAGCAGCACGTGAATTAAATATAAAGAAAGTAGTACATACATCCACAAGTGAAGTGTATGGAACCGCACAATATGTTCCTATAAATGAAGAACATCCATTACAGGGTCAATCACCTTATTCAGCATCAAAAATTGGGGCTGATCAGATGGCCATGTCATTTTTTCGCTCATTCGAAACACCAGTCGCAATTATTAGACCATTCAATACTTACGGTCCACGTCAGTCAGCAAGAGCAGTCATCCCAACTATTATTACTCAATTAGCAAACGGGAAGAGAGAAATAAAATTAGGCGCTATTAATCCTACAAGAGATTTTAATTATGTAAAAGATACAGTAAATGGTTTTATCGCGATGATGGAAAGCGAGAATTCGATAGGCGAAATAATTAATATTGGAAGCAATTATGAGATATCAATTGGAGAAACTGCTCATTTAATAGCAGAAGCAATGGGTGTACCTATCGAAATAGTCACTGATGAAATCAGAATGCGCCCTGAGAAGAGTGAAGTAGAAAGATTATGGGCGGATAATAAAAAAGCAAAAGAAATTATTGGTTGGGAGCCTCAGTATTATGGAAAAGAGGGGTTCAAAAAGGGAATAATAGAGACAGCTAAATGGTTTGCTATTCCGGAAAATCTAAAGAGTTATAAAGCGGATGTGTACAATATATGAATATTCAACTTGAAGAAGCGGTTAAACAAATAAAATTATGGGGAAAAGGTAAGGAGTTCATACCTTTACATGAGCCTGTTTTTTATGGCAATGAGAAAAAATACGTGTTGGATTGTATTGAATCAGGGTGGGTCTCTTCTGTAGGGAAGTATGTAGATTTATTAGAAGACAAATTAGCAGAATATACAGGCATAAAATATGCAGTAGCAGTGGTTAATGGAACATCTGCGCTGCACATTGCCTTAAAACTAGCAGGTGTTAAACGGGATGAAGAGGTTCTTATCCCTTCTTTGACGTTTATAGCAACAGCGAACGCAGTTCGATATTGTGATGCAACACCACACTTTGTAGATGTGGAGGAACAAACATTAGGATTGGACCCTATTGCTTTAAGGTCCCACTTACAGGAGATCGTCACTCAAGAAAATGGGACAAGCATAAATAAAAAAACTGGTAGAATTATTAGAGCGATTGTCCCCATGCATACATTTGGACACCCTGTAGACATGGATGAATTATTAAAAGTTGCTGAGGAGTTTAATTTGAAAGTTGTAGAAGATGCTGCGGAGTCGTTAGGCTCATTCTATAAGGGAAAACACACTGGGACATTCGGAAGCCTTGCTGCAGTTAGCTTTAATGGAAACAAAGCTATTACTACAGGTGGTGGTGGCGCCATACTTACAAATAATGAAGAGTATTCAAGATTAGCGAAGCATCTAACAACAACTGCAAAGATTCCGCATAGATGGGAGTATAATCATGATGAGGTAGGCTTTAATTATCGCATGCCTAACATTAATGCAGCATTAGGTTGTGCTCAATTAGAACAACTTCCAATCTTCTTAGAACAAAAAAAGTCTCTAACAAAGAAATATGAACTTCTATTTTCTAATATTGATGGAATCTCTTTATTTTTAGAACCACAAAATGCAGGTAGTAACTACTGGTTACAAACCATTAAAATTGATCAATCAGTTTATTTACGAGATGAATTGCTCTTATTTCTTAACAATAATGGAATCATGTCAAGACCAATATGGACTCCTTTACATGAATTGAATCCATATCAACATTGTCCATCAGCTGATCTACCTATCACTAATAAGTTGAAAAATATCTTAATTAATATTCCGAGTAGTCCGTATTTGGGAGTTGAGTAAACATGAAAAGAAGAGTATGTGTTGTTACTGGAACAAGAGCGGAATATGGTCTTTTATATTGGATTCTAAGAGAACTACAGCATGATGAGGATATAGAATTACAAATTGTAGTAACAGGAATGCATATGTCACCAGAATTTGGGCTTACTTATAAACAAATAGAGCGTGATGGGTTTATGATAAGTGAAAAACTAGAGATGCTAATATCTTCTGATACTTCATCTGGTATTACAAAATCAATGGGGTTAGGACTAATTGGCTTTGCTGATATGTTTGACAGATTAAAACCTAATCTCTTAATTTTACTAGGGGATCGCTTTGAAGCTCTAGCAGCAGCTCAGAGTGCAATGATAAGTAGAATTCCGATTGCACATATTCACGGCGGAGAAATTACAATGGGCGCAATAGATGATTCGATTAGACATGCAATAACTAAGATGTCAAACCTACATTTTGTTTCAACTGAAGGACATAGAAGAAGAGTCATTCAATTAGGAGAACAACCTAGTACTGTTTATAATGTTGGTGCTCCGGGAATTGAATCGATAGAAAAAAATACATATTTGACAAGGAACCAGCTTGAGACAGAGCTTGGTATGGAATTTGCAAGGCATATCTTTCTAATCACTTATCATCCAGAAACATTAAGTAATCAAACAGAGCAAAGTGTAGACCAATTGCTCTTGGCCTTAGAAGAAATTAAAGATACAACTTTTATTTTTACTAAAGCAAATGCTGATGAAAAAGGCAGGTTAATAAATCAAAAAGTTGAGGATTTTGTTAAGAAACATAGAGAATCTTCTTCCTTATATTCATCACTTGGCCAAAAAAAATACCTAAGCTTATTAAAAGAGGCTAATCTAGTAATAGGCAATTCCTCAAGTGGGTTATTAGAGGCTCCTTATTTATCTACACCTACTGTAAATATAGGTGATAGACAAAAGGGAAGGGAATGTCCACCTTCAGTTATTAATTCAAAGCCAAGATATAATGAAATACTAAAAGCGATTAATAAAGCTTTAGATTTTGACTTTGTTAAAAATGATGTAAGAATTTTTGGATCAGGAAATATATCAAAAAAGATTGTAAAGATAATAAAAAACCATCAAGATCTAACATCATATAAAAAGTTCTATGATTGGGAGGAGTGATAGTGTGCAAACATATATTATTGCAGAGGCAGGAGTAAATCATAACGGTTCACTAGCAATGGCAAAAGAACTAATTAATAAGGCTACTGAAGCTGGAGTGGATGCGGTAAAGTTTCAAACATTCAAAGCAGAAAAACTAGTAACAAAGTCGGCTATGCAAGCAGAATATCAAATACAAAATCTAGGTGAAGAAGTTAGCCAATATGAAATGTTAAAAAAATTAGAGCTTACATATAGTGAGTTCATAGAGTTAAAAGAGTATTGTGAAGTGAAAAATATAACGTTTCTATCTTCCCCATTCGACAAAGAGAGTGTGGATTTTTTAATTAAAGAGCTGCAATTGCCCGTTATTAAGATTTCTTCTGGTGAACTCAATAATGCACCACTTCTACATTATATATCAAATTTTAAGGTCAAGTTAATATTATCAACAGGAATGGCAGAGATGAAAGAAGTCCACAATGCACTAGCTGTTATAGCGTATGGTTTAGCTCAAAAGGACATTATCTCTTTAGATGAAGTAAATCACTTTTATGAATCTGAATTAGCGAAGAAATTGTTAAAAGATTATGTAACTATATTACACTGTACAACTGAGTATCCTACACCACCAACAGAGGTGAATTTAAGGGCTATCAATTATTTGAAATCAAAGCTGGAATTACCAGTAGGGTTTTCTGATCATTCAGAAGGGATAAGTATACCTATTGCAGCTGTTGCTGCTGGAGCAGAAGTGATTGAGAAACATTTTACGTTAAATCGTGATTTGCCTGGACCCGACCATAAAGCATCATTAGAGCCATTAGAATTAGCTGAGATGGTTAAGGGAATTAGAATTGTTGAAAAGGCTTTAGGTAACCCGATAAAGGAGCCAACTGAATCCGAAATAAAAAATAAGAAAGTTGCTAGAAAAAGCCTCGTCGCGGCAACCACTATAAAAAAAGGGGATGTTTTAACTGAAGATAATATAACAGTTAAAAGGCCAGGTGTGGGTATTTCTCCTTTTCAATATTGGGATTTATTAGGTAGAAAATCCAAAAAAGACTATCAAGAGGATGAATTATTACATGAAGACTCCAAATAATCCTCCAATAATAATAATAGGAAATGGGGGACACGCCAGAGTAGTTACAGATTGTCTACTCTTAAATAATAAGAAGATCCTTGGATTTACAGCACCTAAGAAAGAAGAGAACCGATTTGGATTACCTTATTTAGGTGAAGATATGATTATAGAAGGATATTCCAAAGAGGATGTTTTACTTGTGAACGGAGTAGGTAAATTAAAGGATAGGACCAAAATATATAATTATTTCACTGAGATTGGTTACAGATTTGCATCGGTTATCCATCCAAACTCAATCATTTCTCCATATGCAAATATAGGTGAAGGCTCACAAATCATGGCAGGAAGTGTCATTCAAGCTTTTGCGAAAATTTCCGATAATACTATTATAAACACTTCATGCAGTATTGATCATGACTGTTCGGTGGGTATTCATAGTCATATTTCTCCTGGCACTTCTCTCGCTGGAGGAGTGACTATAGGCGAAGTGACTCATGTTGGCGCAAAAACAGTTGTTATCGAAAACATCAAAGTTGGAAGCTATGTAATAGTTGGGGCAGGCTCACTCATACTAAAGGATGTTTGTGACAATAGTAAAGTATATGGTGTACCAGCTAAGGAGGTTTAAGCGGTTTTGAAAAAATGGCAGGATATCTTAGTACCAGCATCAACATCAATTTTTAACACAATGGATATTATTGATAAATCTACCTTGCAATTCGCAGTCGTTATTAATGAAAAAAAACAGTTATTAGGTACTGTAACCGATGGAGATATAAGAAGAGGTATTCTTAAGGGACTAAATCTAGATACTTCTATATCCGAAGTGATGAATACTTCTCCCTTGTATGAAATTGAAGGGAAAAGACACAGTTATTACCGTAAGGTGTTAAGGACGAAAAAAATAAAACAGTTACCTGTGGTAAATACAGAAAGGCAAATTATCGACATTATCTTTATTGAGGATAAAGGAGAATATAAAAAGAGTAATCCAGTAGTTTTAATGGCGGGGGGACTAGGAACAAGGTTACAACCTTTGACAAATGAAACACCCAAACCGATGTTAAAACTAGGTGGAAAACCTATTTTAGAAACAATCATTGATGGATTTAAGGATGCAGGTTTCTATAACTTTATTATTACTGTAAATTACAAAAAAGAAGTGATTAAAGAGTACTTTGGTGACGGGAGCTCAATGGGAATAAATATAACTTATGTTGAGGAAAGTAAAAGATTAGGAACAGCTGGAGCTCTTTCTCTACTAGAAAAAAAACCAGAACTTCCTTTTTTTGTAATGAATGGTGATTTGCTAACAAAAATTAACTATGAGCAACTTCTTAATTTTCATAAGGAAATGGACTCTTTTGGGACTATGTGTGTTCGTGAATTCGAATACCAAATTCCGTACGGCGTCATTGAAACTGAAAACCATAAATTATTATCAATTGAAGAAAAACCTACTCATCGAACGTTTGTTAATGCAGGAATTTATGTCTTAAATCATGAAGTATTGAAGTATGTACCTTCTGACACTTTCTTTGATATGCCAGATTTATTTAAAACCTTACTTTCAAATAATCATGAAACCTCTGCATTCCCGGTTCGAGAATACTGGATGGATATAGGAAGAATGGCTGATTTTGAGAAGGCAAATGGCGAATTTATTGAATACTTCCCAGAAGGTGTGAATAGATGAGCTATAAGAGTTTAGTGATTGGTTATGGTTCTATCGGTCAAAGACATGAAAGAATTCTTAGTTCACTTGGATGCCCAACTGCTGTGGTATCTAGGAGAGAATTGAACCTCTCCCATTCTTACAAAGATATAAGGACTGCAATTGAGAAAGAGGATCCTGAATATATTGTTATCGCAAATGAAACTGTGGAACATGAGAACACCTTACAAATCATAGAAGATACTGGTTATGATAGGAAGTTATTAGTTGAAAAGCCGATATTTTCATTTAGTACTCAAAGGACATTTTCTTTTTCATCCTTATATATAGGATACAATCTTAGATTTCATCCAATTCTTCAGCATCTATTCCATCGTTTAATAAATAAAAAGGTTCTCTCTGTTAATGCTTACGTCGGACAATATCTTCCTAATTGGAGGCCCCAATCGGATTACTCTAAATCATACTCAGCGAATCAGTCAAAAGGGGGAGGGGTGATTAGAGATTTAAGTCATGAATTAGACTATCTTCAATTTTTATTTGGAGATTGGAAAGAGCTTGTTGCCCTTGGGGGGAAATTTAGTAATCTAGAGATTAATTCAGATGACAGCTTTTCACTATTATATTCCACTGAAAAGGCTCCCACAATATCATTGACAATGAATTACCTTGACCTTATTACTCAAAGATTTTTAATAATCAATACGATAAACGAAACATATAAAGTTGATTTTATAAAAAATAAATTAACGATTAACGACGAAACTATTAAATATGACGTAGGACGTGACGATACTTATATTAAACAACATTTAGCCGTTTTTAATAATGAATCAGAATTCTTATGTTCATATGATAATGGAATAAAGATTATAAAAATGATTGAAATGGCAGAATGTTCTTCATCAGAGAAGGTGTGGATAAAGAATGAGCAGGAGAATATGTTCAATATGTGCAAGAGGCGGGTCTAAGGGCGTCAACCAAAAAAATATTCGTTCGCTACTCGGGGAACCATTAATAGCGCACAGTATTAAACAAGCAAAAGCAAGTGGTTTATTTGATGCAATAGCTGTAAGTAGTGATAGTGACGAAATTCTTACTATTGCTAAAAACTATGGTGTGGATTTTCTTGTAAGAAGGCCAGATGCATTGGCAACAGATAAAGCTCCGAAATTACCTGTCATTCAACATTGTTTGGAATCTGTTGAAGCAGAAATAAATCAAACATTTGATATAATCGTCGATTTAGATGCTACTTCGCCTCTTAGATCTGTCGATGATATTGTCCAATCAGTAAGAATGTTCGAAAGTAACTTAGAAGCAACCAATCTGATCTCTGGTGTATCCTCAAGAAGAAACCCTTATTTCAACTTGGTGGAAATGAGTCAAGACGGTTACGTAGGTCTTTCAAAACAGCTTAATCAAGCTATTATAAGGAGACAGGATTCACCAAGATGCTTTGATATGAACGCTTCTATCTATATATGGAAACGAGATTCGCTAGTTAATTCTAGTTCAGTATTCCAATCAAAGACAATACTATACGAAATGCCAGAGGAAAGGTCTATTGATGTTGATTCGGAGCTTGACTTTGAATGGGTCTCCTTTCTTGCAATGAAAAGAGGTGAATTATTATGAGGAATTCTTATTTTGATCGGTTTAGGCTTGATGGTAAAACAGCAATTGTAACAGGAGGTGCGGGTATTCTAGGTACACATTTCTGCTGTGGCTTAGCAGATGCTGGGGCAAATATTGCGGTCGTCGATATTGACATTGATAAAGCTAGAGAAGTTGCTGAAATCATCAACAATAATTATGCAAGTAAAGCAATTGCTATTCAATGTGATGTCTCTTCAGAGGAGTCTGTGAAGGAAATGGTTTCTCAAGTAGTTTCAGTCTTTAAAGAAATTCATATTTTGCATAATAATGCTGCAGGTAAGTCGAAGAACTTAGAGGCTTTTTTTCAGGAATTTGAAGAGTATCAACTTGAACAGTGGAAGGAAATTATGTCCATAAACCTTGATGGTATGTTTCTGGTTGCGAAATATGTAGGAAAAGAAATGAAAAAGCAAAAAAAAGGTGGATCTATTATTCAGACGTCCTCAATTTACGGAGAAATGGCACCTGACCAAAGAATATATGAAGGTTCAAATTATTTAGGAAGACAGATTAATACTCCTGCTGTTTATTCTGCTTCAAAAGCTGGCGTGATTGGTCTGACTAAATATTTAGCAACTTATTGGGCAGAGGACAATATTCGCGTTAACACGATCATACCTGGAGGGGTTGAAAGTGGCCAAAATAAAATATTTATCGAAAACTATAGTAAACGTATTCCTCTTGGAAGAATGTCACAACCTGAGGAAATGGTAGGAGCCTTACTATTTCTTGCCTCAGAAGCATCTAGTTATGTAACAGGTCAGAGTATAATCTTGGACGGTGGGCTAAATGCTTGGTAAAGTAAAGGAATTTCTAGATAGATGGAATTGGTCAAAAAATGCTGATCGTCTAGGACCTGATATGTTAGGAACACATTTTAGTTTTTTTCTACCAACACTACAGACAAAAATTTGTAGGCAGAAGTTTTTACATTTTGGTAGTAATGCTGAATTTAGAATGGGTGCCTATGCAGTAACTTGTTCGAATATAAAAATTGGTGACAATGTAGTTATCAGGCCTATGAGTGTTTTAATGGCAACGCCAAAAGGGCAGATCTGTATAGAGGATAATGTATTATTAGGATCAGGAGTTCATATTTATGTTTCTAATCATAGATTTGATGATGTGACTATTCCAATCTACTTCCAAGGTCACTCCCCAGATAAGTCAATAACGATCAAGTCTGGAAGTTGGATAGGAGCAAACTCCATAATATTACCTGGAGTCACTGTTGGGAGAAACTCTGTTGTAGCAGCAGGGAGCATTGTCACAAAGGATGTTGGGGATTATCAATTAGTTGGAGGAAACCCAGCTAAGTTAATAAGGAAACTATAATTAAACAGGAAAACAAATACAAATGTTTGGAAGTGAAAATATGAACTTAATAATAAATGAAACAGTATCATCAATAAAAGAATATCTACCGAAGGTAATTAATGCAACAGACGATATTGCAAAATTACTACAAACGGACAAGGAATGGGAGGCTTTAAACCTTATTGTAGCAGTTACTGAAGGGATCGAATGGTGTATAGAAGCAGTAAACAAAATTCAAGATTTAAAAGGTGAGGTATATATTGATACGATGGAAATTTCGAAAATACTTATGGAAATTAATGAGGCGCTAGCTGTAAGAGATTTTGTCTTAACTGCTGACTTATTCGAATATGAATTAACCCCTGTTCTGAATACTTGGTTAACGAAAATTGGGCAAATTCATTCATGATTACATGGGAAGTTTCCGAAACAAGAAAGTTGCCGACGCTCATTATTAATAGAAATGGAAACGGATCTTGTTACGTTTACAGTAAGTATGACCCTGAAAAAGAGATTACTCGTTGGATAAATAGTATAAGTATCGACGAGGATAAAGACAACATATTACTATTTGGCATGGGGCTAGGTTATCATACTAAAGCACTTAGAGAAAAGTATCCTGAAAAACGGATTTGTGTATTAGAACTTAATGAAGATTTTTATTATTGGTTTAATAAATCACCTTTTTTTGAATCTCTTAATGGTGAATCCAAGGTTGAATATCTTTATCTAGCAAAAGATGGCAGTAATTATCATGAATTTAATTCTAAATTAACTTGTGATAGAAGTGAGATCGTTATTATAAAACCGCTGTTAGATCTAACTCCTAACAAATATGTAGAATTAAAGGACATGCTTCTAAATATCGAAGTGAGTAAGCGATCATTCAAAGCACATGAACAAATAATGACTGAAAACTTCAATAAGAATATCCTTAGGAAGGATAAGGGTATTAATCCTTGGTTGGGAAAATATAAAGGAAGATCGATGATCTTAGTCTCTGCAGGACCATCACTTACTAAACAGCTTCCACTTTTGTTAGCTCTCCGAAAAAATACTGATGTAATAATTGGGTGTGTTGGAACAGCACTAAATCCGTTAATAATGGAAGGAATTAAACCAGACTTTTTCATGATTTCTGAGTCAAATGAAAATCTAAAACAAATACAGAATATAAATGACAAAGATTCTTCTATTCCTTTTTTTTACTTAGCTACTGCAAATAATAAAGTAGTGGAGGGGTATAATGGACCAACGTTCATTGTGTGGCAAAAGGGCTTCCACCAGTCAGAAGAACAGTCTTTTAAACGGAGTGAACCATTGGTAGATACTGGAGGTTCAGTTGCAACTTGTCTACTTGATCTAATGATGAAAATGGAACCTAATGCAATTGCCTTAATTGGGCAAGACTTAGCGTTTACAAATAATATGAGCCATGCTTCGAATGCGGATGCAGTTAGAAGCGATATTTCTGGGTCTCTAAAAATAGACGATTACTATTTGAAAGAACAGGTAACAACTTCAAGAAATTTATTTATCTATTTGAAATGGTTTGAAAGATATTGTGCATTAAAAAGGCAAGATACAGTTTTATATAACTGTACTGAGGGAGGAGCTCATATAAAGGGCTGGAATCATATTAGTTTAAGTGAATATAGCGACAAAAACCTCAACTCAAAAGAGTGAGGTTTTTTGCTCTAGAACTATTTTACTGTCGGAGTTTTTTTAATCGACAAACAATTATCGCACAAATTCTAAAAATACCTTTAAAAACTTTTAAACGAACCGATATATAAGGTATCTAATGTTATTAACTTTCATTCTTGGGAGAGTGAATATATGTCTATTGATAAAATTCCTACCAATACAGTATTAAATTTCACTGAAACCTCACAAACTCAGCAAAGAAGAGGTGAAACAGTACAATCAGAAGCAACACCATCAGAAACAGAAGAGAGCAGTAGAACATTTAAGGAAGATGATATTTCTGATGCTATCACTGGTTTAAATAATTTACTTAAATCTACTCAAACCCATGTGAAGTTTGAGCTGCATGAAAAATCTAAGGAGTATTATGTTTCGGTTGTTGATAGTAGAACAAACGAAATAATTAGGGAAATACCCTCAAAGAAATTGCTTGATATATATGCTTCAATGACAGAGTTTTTAGGTTTAATTTTTGATAAGAAGATATAAAGGTGGTTAAATCATGAGAATTGGTGGACTTGCAAGTGGGATGGATATTGATACACTTGTGCTAGATTTAATGAAGGCACAAAGAATTCCGTTGACCAAACTGACACAAAAAAAACAGGTATTTGAATGGCAGCGGGATGATTACCGTTCAATGAACACGTTATTGAAAGACTTAGATAACCATATATTTAGTGGAGTGTATATGGCGAAAAATCTTATGCAAAAAGCAGCAACAAGTTCTAATAGTAGTGTTGTAACCGCAACTGCAAATGCATCAGCTAGTAGTGGAACAACAAATTTCACTGATGTAAAGCTTGCTACTTCTGCTAGATGGTTATCAGACAAAACAATGTCAACAGGTGACTTAACTCCAGCAGCAACCACAATAAGTCTATCTGTTACTGCAGGTGATGGGTCACAATCTACTCCAGTAGAGCAGACTTTAACTTTTGAATCAACAGATACAATCGATGATATCATTAAAAAATTAAATGGAAAAAAAGAGTATGGAATCTCTGCTATACATGAAAATGGTAAAGTGTCAATTACAAAAAATGATACTGGTAGTCAAGCGAGTATTGTTATAAATGATCAAGCAACTGCAGACTTCTTTACTTCCCTTGGATTTACTGCTCAGGTAGGACAAGAATTAGGCTATGATGCTGGTACAAATACAAATACAGTTAAAACTCTTGGAGAAAATGCTACGTTTGCAATAAATGGAATATTAACAGAGCGTTCTAGTAATACTTTCGATTTAAATAATGTAACATATAGTTTAAAAGGTGCAGGTTCAGCCACAATTACTGTTACAAATGATACAGACTCAGTAATCGATAATATTGTATCATTTATAGATAAATACAATGATGTGATAGGTAAAATTAACGCTAAGACTTCTGAAGAACGGTATAAATCTTATAATCCGCTTAGCTCAGAGGAAAGAGAGGCAATGTCCGATAAGCAAGCTGACCTTTGGGAAGAAAAAGCTAAGAGTGGTTTATTGAGAAGAGATTCAATTCTATCCACAGGGTTAAATAAGATGAGAAACTCTATATATAATAGCGTAAGTGTATCTGCTACAGAAAACTATCAACTGGCAGAGTTTGGAATTACAACATCTCGTAACTATTTAGATAGAGGAAAATTAGAATATGATAAAGAGAAGCTAAAAGCCGCTATCGAGGAAAATCCAGAAGCTATCTATAAATTATTTATGAATGACAGTACAACTGAATCTTCACAAGGAATTATTCGGAGACTTAGAGGTACAATAAAAGAAACAATGACTAACATCGAAGCTAAGGCAGGTAAGACTCTTTCAACAAACCAACAATATTCAATTGGTCGTAACCTTAGCTCAATAAATTCGCAGATAACAAGGTTTGAGGATCGTTTAATTCAAGTTGAAGACCGTTACTGGAGACAATTCACAGCAATGGAAAAAGCAATTCAACAATCAAATAATCAATCAGCATTTTTAATGCAGCAGTTTAGCTATTAGAAGTAAGGAGTGAACGCAAAAATGGCAATCAGTAACCCATACCAACAATACCAAACAAACGCAGCAACAACAGCTTCGCCAGGTGAATTAACATTAATGCTCTATAACGGCTGTTTAAAATTTATCAATCTAGCTTGTAAAGCTGTCGAAGATAATAACATCGAAGAACGCAATACAAATATTCAAAAAGCTCAAAACATCATTAGAGAATTCATGGTCACTTTAAACATGGATATCGAAATCTCTAAAAACTTAATGAGCATGTACGATTATATGAACCGTCGTCTCATGGAAGCTAACTTGAAGAATGATTTAGAAATTCTTAAAGAAGTAGAAGGATATGTAGTAGATTTCCGTAATACTTGGAAGGAAGCACTTCAATTAAGTAAACAACGTCCTCAAGTCCAAGGTAACAAAGCATAATGAGTGTTGAAAAGCTATATAGGGATACAAAACAACTTATTCAACTGCTAGAGAACCCTGTACCAAAGGAAGATCGCGATGACTATATTGCTAATATTGAACAAATGTTAGAAAGTCGTGAACAACTGATGGATAAGCTAAATCCTCCATATACCGAGGAAGAGATGCGTTTAGGAAAAGAACTTATCGACGATCAAAAAATCATCGATGAGAAGTTTAAAATGATTAAGTCTCAAATACAAACAGATCTTAACCAATTAAGCAAAACAAAAGAATCAAATAATAAATACACAAACCCCTACCAATCATTATCAAATGGGGACGGTATGTTTTTTGATCGAAAGAAATAGGTATGAAAGAAGGCTCCTGAATAGGGGCCTTTATTCGTTCTTGGCAACAGTAAATTTTATAGGGATTATATTAAAAGGAAAAGGCTGACCTTTCAAAATTAGTTGTTTTAGACATTAAACATTGAAAAAGGTAGTTTTCTAGCAGGCTGAATACACGTAGACTCCTGCGGGACTAGTGGCCAAAGTGAGACCCTGCAGGAGCATTAGCGACGAGGAGGCTCACTGGTTACCCGCCGGACGCGGAGTGTATTCAGCCTGCGGCTTTAAAAGTAACAATCTATTTAATAAAAGCCAAACAAAAAAGCGATATCGTCTATTTTCGGACGACATCACTTAATCGGATTTTTCTATTCTTCCGCAAATCCACATATTCCTCATTCGTTATAATCAATGGTTGATGTGGTTCATCATCATGTATGAAAATAATCTCACCATGATCTCCTGTATTTAATACAACTTCCTTACGGATATATTGTCTCATTAAATATCGTACAAATGGAAATACAATTGCAGGATTTAGCTTGTTGTTGTAAGCTTCTTCCACCAATATATTAATACCCACAAAATCTGGTTTCTTCGCTTGATATACTCGTTCTGTAGAGATTGCATCATATGTATCTGCGACTGAAAGGATTTGCACAAGAAATGGTAAATCTTTTTCCTTCACCCCATTTGGATAACCACTGCCATCAATTCGTTCATGATGAAGGAGAGCGGCAGCAGGGATATGGATATCCAGGTCCTCAACTTCCTTAAGAATCTGATAGCCATATATTGTATGACGTGTGATTTCCTGCCATTCATTTGCATCAAGACGACCCGGCTTGTTAATAATATCAGGGCTGATCATCGTTTTGCCGATATCATGAAGAAGGCCCATTTGACCAAGAAGGAAAATATCCTTCTTAGAACGGCCTAGCAGCTTTCCGATAACAGCACTAATCATACCAACATTAATACTATGTCTATAGGTATATTCATCATAATCCTTAATTCCATGCAAATATCTAATTGAATCTGTATGGTCTGTGGCTTGTTCAATTAATGGTTGATAAGCATTGATTAGTTCTTTAATTGGAGGACTATTATTAAGATTAATATTCTGAAACAATGTAGATATTTCTTTAAGGTTTTGGTCATACAGCTTTTGCATCTTGGCATTTAATTTATCATTTGGATATTTGTCTTCAATTTCAACCAATGTTCCAAACTTATAGTTTTGCAAGAGTACAATATGAGTTTCTGTCAGGGTTGTCCCTTTTTTTAACAGTAATATACCGTGATCAGAATAGATGTCTTGACCTATTTTCTTCCCTACAAGTTCAAATGATATTTCGAAGTTATTATTCATAAGCATGCTCTCCAATAAACAGGAATGTAATTGGTGTGATTTCCGTTACATATTCATAGATGTTTGGGTGAACTACACTGTTCCTTCTATTTTACACTGAATTGCAGAAAAATGTAAAAAAATGTGGAAAATAATATTATTATTTAGAAAGATGAAAGAATCGGAGTTAAATAGACTTAGACCATTTTTGTAGAAAAAAAAACATAATTAATACCAATATTTTCAAAGTATTGGCGATATACTGTGAGTATAATAATATTTTCCTTTAGTACTTCAGTTAAAAAATAAGTTATAAAAGTTTTCACAATTTTGTAATAAAATTTTAGTGGTTTAAGAAGGAATGAAGGCGGGTATTGTAGAATTAGTATATATAATCAAAATAAAGTGCTTTCATGGGTGCTTTATAACTGATTATAACTCTTGGGTTCTCTTCATGACCTAGAGATATAGATGTTAAGACCATTCAGTTAGATTGGTCGACTTAAAAGGAGGAGTTCATGTATGAAATACAACGTCCGCGGTGAAAACATTGAGGTAACTCCAGCATTACGAGAGTATGTTGAGAAGAAACTAAGTAAGTTAGAACGCTATTTTGACGGTACTCCCGATGCAAATGTTCATGTGAATTTAAAAGTATACAATGACAAAGAACAAAAGATAGAAGTGACGATTCCGATGACTCAGCTGGTCTTAAGAGCTGAGGAATCGCATAATGATATGTATGCTGCGATCGACTTAGTTGTCGATAAGCTTGAGCGTCAAATTCGTAAACATAAGACAAAAGTAAATCGTAAATTCCGAGAGCAAGGTTCTATCCATTCATTTTTCTCAAATGGGGATAGTAAGGTCGCTGTTAAAGAACCTGAAGCTGATTCAGATGAGTTTGAGTTAGTTCGTATGAAGCGATTTAACTTAAAGCCAATGGATAGTGAGGAAGCAATCCTACAAATGAATATGCTTGGACATAGCTTCTTCGTCTATACAAATGCGGATACTAATACAACTAATGTCGTTTATCGTCGAAATGACGGCAGGTACGGCATCATTGAACCGAATTAATAAATAGACTTGAAGAGAGAGCACAGCCTCTAAAGGTTGTGCTCTTTCGTTGTTTACTTCAAAAATCTATTTAATCGGGACAGAATCAGTCCCACTTGTGGTGCCTGGCACCGGGAGTGGGACTAATTTTGTCCCGTGTACATAGTCTGATTTGATGAAAAGTTTACCCTGCAAAAAAATAGTGTTAAAATGGTTTATATTAGATTAATTTATTTATAATAGTTGAAATATATAAGATAGAGGAGCGTTTTTGATGCTTGGACTTTTAAATAAAGTATTTGATCCGAACAAACGCCAAATTAAAAAATTGGAAACATTGGCCGAAAAAATTGAGGCATTGCGTCCACAAACCGAAGGGCTAACAGACGAGCAATTACGAGAAAAAACGGAAGAATTCAAAGCAAGATATGCAAAAGGTGAAACACTTGATGCCCTTTTAGTTGAAGCATTTGCAGTTGTTCGTGAAGCGGCTAAGCGTGTATTAGGCTTACATCCATATGCTGTTCAATTAATGGGTGGTGCTGCACTACATGAAGGAAATATTTCAGAAATGAAAACAGGGGAAGGTAAAACATTAACGTCTACCATGCCTGTTTATTTAAATGCGATTACAGGGAAGGGTGTTCACGTTATTACTGTGAACGAATACCTTGCTAGTCGTGATGCACATGAAATGGGTCAGTTATACGAATTTTTAGGACTAACAGTAGGACTAAATTTAAACGGACTTTCTCGTGAAGAAAAAATTGAAGCATATCGTGCAGATATTACATATGGTACAAATAATGAATTTGGGTTTGATTATTTACGTGACAACATGGTGCTATACCGTGAACAAATGGTTCAACGTCCACTGCATTTTGCCGTTATTGATGAGGTTGACTCGATTTTAATTGATGAAGCGAGAACACCATTGATTATCTCTGGAACTGCTCAAAAATCAACTTCTTTGTATATCCAAGCAAATGGATTTGTTCGTACATTAAAGATTGAAGAAGATTATACCTATGATGAGAAGACAAAAAGTGTTCAATTAACAGAGGATGGAATTTCAAGAGCGGAGAAAGCCTTTGGAATTGAGAACCTTTTTGATATCAATCATGTTGCTTTAATTCACCATATTAATCAGGCCCTAAAAGCACATTCAAGCATGCACAAAGATGTTGATTATGTTGTTGATGAAGGCGAAGTAGTAATTGTTGATGGTTTTACTGGTCGTTTAATGAAAGGTCGCCGCTATAGTGATGGACTACACCAAGCAATCGAAGCGAAAGAAGGCTTGGAAATTCAAAACGAAAGCATGACGCTAGCGACGATTACATTCCAGAACTATTTCCGTATGTATGAAAAGCTCTCTGGTATGACTGGTACCGCTAAAACGGAAGAAGAAGAATTCCGTAACATTTATAATATGAATGTTGTCGTTATTCCGACGAATCGCCCGATTGCCCGTGATGATCGTCCAGATTTAATTTATAAGTCAATTGAAGGAAAGTTTCGTGCAGTAGCTGAGGATATTGCTGAGCGTCATTTTAAGGGACAGCCAGTACTAGTTGGAACTGTCGCGATTGAAACATCTGAATTGATTTCTAAGTTTCTTTCTAAAAAAGGCATTAAACATCATATTCTTAATGCAAAGAATCACGAACGCGAAGCTGAAATTATTGAAAATGCAGGTCAACGTGGTGCTGTTACAATCGCAACGAACATGGCTGGACGTGGAACAGACATCAAGTTAGGCGCGGGTGTTGTTGATGTTGGTGGACTTGCTGTTATTGGGACAGAGCGACATGAGTCACGTCGTATTGATAACCAGCTTCGAGGCCGTTCTGGTCGTCAAGGAGATCCTGGGGTAACACAGTTCTATCTTTCAATGGAAGATGAGCTTATGCGTCGTTTCGGTTCTGACAATATGAAGTCAATGATGGAACGTCTCGGAATGGATGATGATCAACCGATTCAAAGTAAAATGGTTTCTAGAGCCGTTGAATCTGCACAAAAACGTGTTGAAGGAAATAACTTTGATGCACGTAAGCAGCTCCTTCAATATGATGATGTTTTACGTCAGCAACGTGAAATCATTTATAGCCAGCGTTATGAGGTTATTGACTCAGAAAATCTACGTGAAGTTGTAGAGAAGATGATTTCATCATCAATTGCTCGAAATGTGGAGCTATATACACCAGGAACTGAATTACCAGAAGAATGGAATATTAAAGGGATCGTTGATTACGTGAACGGAAATCTTCTATCAGAAGGTGACATCGTAGAAAAAGACCTTAAAGGAAAAGAGCCTGAGGAAATGGTAGAGGCTATTCTGAATAAGGTAAAAGAGCGTTATAATGAAAAAGAAGCAGAGCTTTTACCAGAGCAAATGCGCGAATTTGAAAAGGTAATTGTACTTCGTGCAGTTGACAGCAAATGGATGGATCATATTGACCAAATGGATAATCTTCGTCAAGGAATTCATTTACGGGCATACGGACAAACGGATCCTTTACGAGAGTATCAAATGGAAGGCTTTGCGATGTTTGAAACAATGATTGCTTCGATTGAGGAAGAGGTTTCTAGATATATCATGAAAGCACAAATCCGTAACAATCTTGAGCGTCAAGAGGTTGCGAAGGGACAACAGGCTGTACATCCAAAAGAAGGCGATGAAAAGCCGAAGAAAAAACCAGTCACTAAAGCAATGGACATCGGACGTAATGACCCATGTATTTGCGGTAGCGGGAAAAAATATAAGCAGTGCTGTGGGAAATAATAGGTAGCTAAGAAGAAAAGGTGAGAGGCTACTCTCACCTTTTCAGGCGAAAATACCTTTTTAAAATCATAATGAGGTGAAGCAATTTGGAATTAGTAGAAATTAAACAAGAGCTTGATAAAATAGCAAAAAGATTAACTGCGTTTAGGGGGTCTCTTTGACTTAGAGGCAAAGCAAGCTCGTATCAATGAACTAGACGAAGTCATGTCAATGCCAGAATTTTGGAATGATCAAAATTCAGCACAAGAAGTGATCAATGAGGTCAATGCTTTAAAAGAATCAGTCAACCAATTCAATGAGCTTGATGAATCATATGAGAACATTGAACTTACTCATGAATTACTAAAGGAAGAGCCTGATGAGGAAATGCTATCAGACCTTGTTAAGGAAATGAAGGCACTTGTGAAGAGCATGAATGACTTTGAATTACAGCTTCTTTTAAGTGAGCCATATGATAAAAATAATGCCATCCTTGAACTTCACCCCGGTGCTGGCGGAACTGAATCACAGGATTGGGGCTCCATGCTTCTTCGTATGTATACACGTTGGGCAGAGAGAAAAGGGTTTAAGGTTGAAACTCTTGATTACTTACCAGGAGATGAAGCGGGGATTAAAAGTGTAACCCTGTTAATCAAAGGTCATAATGCTTATGGCTACTTAAAAGCGGAAAAAGGTGTACACAGACTTGTTCGTATTTCTCCTTTCGATTCATCAGGTCGTCGCCATACCTCATTTGTTTCGTGTGAGATTATGCCAGAATTTAATGATGAAATTGAAATTGACATCCGTACAGAGGATTTGAAAATCGATACGTACCGAGCAAGTGGTGCAGGTGGACAGCATATCAATACCACTGATTCAGCGGTTCGTATTACTCATCTACCGACCAATACGGTTGTTACATGTCAAACTGAGCGTTCACAGATTAAAAACCGTGAACGTGCGATGAAAATGCTTCAAGCAAAGCTGTATCAGCTGAAAATTGAAGAACAACAATCGCAACTAGATGAAATTCGTGGCGAGCAAAAAGAAATCGGTTGGGGAAGTCAAATCCGTTCATATGTATTCCACCCATACTCAATGGTAAAAGACCATCGTACAAATACCGAGGTTGGAAACACACAAAGCGTGATGGACGGTGACTTAGATCCATTTATTGATGCTTACTTGCGATCAAAACTTTAATACACGACGTAAAATCCCACAGACCATAGTCAGTGGGATTTTTTATTTTTAAAAAAAAGCTTAAACGTAATCGCTTTCCTTCCGATAATAAAATAAAGAAGCTTTTTTACTTCATGTGAAATCTTAGTTTTAAGGGGAGAGCGTAAAATGAATACACATCTATTAGATAATCTCAAAAAAACGGATATTCAACGAAAAAATAAACTACTTTTCACTGTTATTTTAATTTCAGTTGTTTTAGCAGTTTTAGTAGATATTGCAATCAAGCAACCACTAGCTCTAATTTTAACTATCGCAATTAGTGGCACGATGTTTTTAGGAATATTAGGAGTATTAATTAAAATTAATAAGTTCGTCACAAAAATTCCATATGTTTCGGTTGTCGGCTTATCGTTGGTCCTTTTTGTCATTATGGAAAGTTCTGAATCAATTCTTATGTTAATCATGCCTATTTTTCTTTTAACATCAGTCGCAATTTATAATATGCGTTCAGTGCTAACTATTGGTTCAGGTCTTGGATTAGTTCAAAGTATTACATATATTTATATGAAACATGAAGTATTAGAACTAGACTCAAGGATTATTGCAACTTATTTTCTCTTACTACTATTAATCATCCTAACACTGTTTTTCCAAAGTACGGTTGTTTTAAAAATGAATCAAGACATTCGCGACCTTCAGGAAGCTGCTGCTGTTAGTTATCAGCAGCAACAAAAACAAGTACAGGAAATTGAATCTAATTCAGTCACTATTAGTGAAAATATCAAAAGTATTCGTGGTCAGGGAGAAGAACAAATGCAGTCCTTCAACGAAATGGCTGTTGCTGTATCTGAAATTTCCTCGGGGATGCAAACTCAGAGTGAAGCAGCCTCAACAATTACTGAATCCGTTGAAACACTTAATCGTGTGGCTCAACAACTTATCCATTCAGCTACAAGTTTGAACGCACAAACAGATGAAACGTCATCAGCTTCTACTAGTGGATCACAAACAGTTGAGGGTTTACTAACAACCATCCTAGAATTTCAAACTTCCATTGGAGCTATGTCATTAACAATGAACCAGCTTGTTGGGAAAATTAATGAAACAAATAAATTTGCAGATTCTATCCAAGCGATTGCATCTCAAACGAACTTGCTTGCCTTAAATGCATCGATTGAAGCTGCAAGAGCAGGGGAAAGCGGAAAAGGCTTTGCAGTTGTAGCAACTGAAATTAGAAAACTAGCTGAACAAACTTCATTAACAGCGAATCAAATTTCACAAAACTTAGCTGCTGTAAACGAAAATACGCTTGAAACCCAAACACAAATGTCTGAAAATGCAACTAAGATGGATGATAGTGTGAAAATGACGAAGGACACGATCAGTGTGTTTACCCAGATAACCGAAGCAGTTTCTAAATTAAACGCAACTGTTAAAGAGTTTGAGGAAATGACGTCAGATTTAGGCAATTCATCCTCACGTATTGAAACAACAATTACAGAATTTGCTGCAGTAATAGAGGAAACATCAGCTTCCCTTGAAGAAATTGCTGCATCTATTGATACACAGAATAACCAAAACCAGCTTTTAGTTACATCCATACAAGAAACAGATCAAGCTTCAGAACGTCTAATGAATTTATATAAAGAAAGCTAATAATTATGATGAAAGAGATTGTCCACTAGTGCCGCTTGGTATAGATGGGCAATCTCTTTTTTTCTGTTATCGAACTTACTAGTCCAATCATTGAATAAAAAAATGAAGGTCAGTCAAACTAAATGAAGATGGGGTTTTTGGTTTAAGAAATAAAATGAAGAAACATTCGAGATGAATCATCATTTTGTTGCTTTAATACGTTATTACACTGGCGTTTACTTGTTCTGTAACCCGTGCTATACTCTCAAAGGTTATCAATGAATTACCGGAATTAGGAGGAACAACATGAACAAGAGAAGACGCCAAAAAGAACAACATCCACTTTTAAATTTAGTAAGTGAGTATATACATATTTTAGTTGGTTCAGCATTTATTGCTTTGGCTTTTAATGTGTTTTTATTACCCAATCAAGTAGCATCTGGTGGGGTAAGTGGTATTAGTATCATTTTATTTACTTTATTAGGCTGGGAACCCGCCTATGTTCAATGGGCATTCAATATACCGCTGTTTATTGCAGGAGTTATTTTACTAGGAAAACAATTTGGCACAAAGACATTAGTCGGGACTATTTTTCTTCCTCTTGTTGTGTATCTTTCAAGAGATGTCGAACCTGCAACATTGGATCCTTTACTAGGAGCCATCTTCGGTGGAATCGGAGTAGGTTTAGGTCTTGGAATTGTTTTTAGAGGAAAGGGCTCGACTGGCGGGACTGATTTAGCCGCTCAAATTATTAATAAATATACTGGTTTTACACTTGGACGATGTGTTCTGATTATAGATGGACTGATCGTATTATCCGCAGCGGTTGTATTCGATATTGAAAGAGGGCTTTATGCATTAATTGGATTATTTGTCACCAGTAAAACCATTGACCTTGTGCAAATAGGAATTGGCAATTCAAAAATGGCGATGATTATAACAAATCAACAAGAAAAGGTTAGGAATGGAATCATACATGAGATTGACCGTGGAGTGACGAAGCTGTCTGCGTTTGGTGGGTATACAGATGATGAACGTCCTATTTTGATGTGTGTGGTTGATCAAACAGAGTTCACAAAATTGAAACAATTAGTGAAAAGCATTGATTCGTCTGCATTTGTTATTGTTATGGATGCTGCTGAGGTGTTAGGTGAAGGTTTTAAACGAGCATAAATCGGTTATAATAAAATTTTAATAACTTTATTTTGCTCGGAAGGGGGAGTCATAATTGAAAGTGAAATTATTAGGTTTATTATTGGTCGTATTGGTTGTATTAGCTGCTTGTGGTGGAGGAGATGAAGCTTCAGAAGCAACAGGAGATACAGCGACAGTGAATGCAGAGCGAGTATTCCAACAAAACTGTGGATCATGTCATGGTCAAGATTTAAGCGGAGGGGTTGGGCCAGGATTAGCGAATATAGGTTCAGAGTATTCTCAAGAAGAAATTGAATCCATCATAGAAAATGGTCAAGGGATGATGCGTGGGAAAATCATCGTAGGTGACGAAGCAGTTGCAGTCGCTGAGTGGCTAGCGGAAAAGAAATAAGAGGAATCTATAATAAGCGAATTTTAAGCAGCAAAAGCATTGGGGAAATACCTGGTGCTTTTTTTATGAAAATAGCTATGAAAGACAAAATCGAGTAGATCAGCAGAAAAAAGTCTTTCATCCGGGCTATGAAAGACAAAACCGAGTACATCACCAGAAAAAAGTCTTTCATCCAGGCTATGAAAGACAAAATCGAGTAGATCAGCAGAAAAAAGTCTTTCATCCGAGCTATGAAAGACAAAATCGAGGAGATCCTCAGATAAAAGTCTTTCATCGGAGCTATGAAAGACAAAATCGAGGAGCTCACCAGAAAAAAGTCCTTCATCCGCGCTATGAAAGACAAAACCGAGTACATCACCAGAAAAAAGTCTTTCATCAAACCCGCATCGATCCCAAAACCGTAATCCCACTCAAAAATCACTCAGTTCTCCTATCAAACTACCAAAATACCAAATGACTAAACCAGTTACCAAAAATAAACAACCCGCCAAACCCTATGTTAAACAACACGTTTGACGGTGAAATGAAAATGTAATAATTTTGGGTCTGATTTTGACGAATTATGATGTTATAATGTAAAAAGTGGCGATATATGGCCTTCACTTAATAAAAATGTAAATTTCTCGACAAAAACTGCATGTATTCGTGATATAGTTAATGTAAAAGAACAAAAAAAAACTAATTCAGGTGATTATAGATGATAGAAATGAAGGATGTTACCAAAAAGTATCCCAATGGCGTACTTGCTGTAAATGGGATTTCAGTCAATATTAAGCAAGGTGAATTTGTTTATGTTGTTGGACCAAGTGGAGCAGGAAAATCGACCTTCATTAAAATGATGTATCGTGAAGAGAAACCTTCCTCAGGTTCAATTACAATTAATGGCATAGACTTAACAAAGTTGAAAGAGAAAAAAGTTCCTTATTTACGCCGTAACATCGGAGTAGTTTTTCAAGACTTTAAACTGTTACCAAGACTTTCTGTATTTGAAAATATAGCATATGCGCTTGAAGTTATTGAAGAAAACCCTCGTAATATAAAAAAACGGGTGTTGGAAGTACTAGATTTAGTCCGACTAAAGCATAAGGCTAGGTTTTTACCAGATGAATTATCAGGTGGAGAGCAACAGCGTGTATCAATCGCAAGGTCAATCGTTAATTCTCCAGGACTAATGATTGCCGATGAGCCAACAGGGAATTTAGATCCTGAAACCTCATGGGAAATTATGAATATCTTTGAGGAAATCAATAACCGTGGTACGACGATTATTATGGCTACACATAACAGAGAAATTGTTAACAAAATTAAAAAGCGAGTAATTGCCATTGAAAGTGGAAAAATTGCACGTGATGAAGTAAGGGGTGAGTATGGCTATGAAATCTAGTACACTCATCAGGCACTTTCGTGAAAGTGCAAAAAACCTTAGTCGTAATGGCTGGATGACATTTGCATCAATAAGTGCTGTAACTGTTACGCTATTACTTGTTGGTGTTTTTATCGTTATCATGTTGAACTTAAACAGCATGGCAACCTCTATTGAGGAAGATGTTCGGATTCGTGTTCATATTGATTTAGCTGCAACACCAGAAGATCAAAAAAAGCTGGAAGCCGAAATTGATAAAATTCCGGAAGTATCTACCATTGAATACTCTTCAAAAGAAGATGAACTTGCAAACATGATTAAGAGCTTTGGTGAAGAGGGTAAGATATTTGAACTCTTTGAACAAAATAATCCATTGCATAATGTGTTTATCATCAAAACAAATGAACCAACCGATATTATGAAGGTTGCGAAAGAAATAGAAACCTATGCATATGCAGCAAAGGTGAAGTATGGTCAAGGTGAGATTGAGAAAATCTTTGCAACTGTAAAGGTTTCTAGAAATGTAGGACTTGGTTTAATTATTGGACTCTTGTTTACCGCCATGTTCTTAATCTCAAATACGATAAAGATTACGATTGTAGCAAGAAGACGGGAAATTGAAATCATGAAACTTGTTGGTGCAACAAACGCGTTTATCCGTTGGCCGTTTTTCCTTGAAGGTCTATTTTTAGGGATATTAGGAGCAGTCGTTCCAATTGGTGTGATTCTAGGAACCTATAATTATGTTTACGGCTTAATTCAGCCAAGACT
This sequence comes from Litchfieldia salsa, assembly GCF_900104555.1. Classification (GTDB taxonomy): domain Bacteria; phylum Bacillota; class Bacilli; order Bacillales; family Bacillaceae_L; genus Litchfieldia; species Litchfieldia salsa. Next base: position 148,995 of record NZ_FNJU01000010.1, on the reverse strand, counting down.
TGATGGCACATTTCTTACCCTTCTACCTTTTCAGCCGTTTGCGTTCCAGGTTACAGGATTGTTAATAGCGCTTGGAGCATTCATTGGTGTGTGGGGAAGCTTAATGTCTGTACGTAAATTCTTAAGAGTATAACATGTAATAAGCAGGTAGGCATCTCGATAAGCCAACAGCTTTCTTGATGTTACCTGTTCATTTTATTTATAAGTTAGTAGATAGCTAGATTCTTATATTTGGATAACATGATGGCTGAGCTAATGTTCTCTATTACTTTTAAAAGAAGGACAAGCTATATTTCCTTCTCAACGTTTGTCGCCGATAAACGGGCGCCTTGCGCTTTTCTTGGTGTCTAGCTCCAGGCGCCATCGTCTCGGGGTCATAAGCCAATCCGACTAGAAGGTTAAAAAGCAACCTTCAAGCCGGCTCGTCTTATGCCTGTCGCCGATAAACGGGCGCCTTGCGCTTTTCTTATTAAAAATGAAAAATTGAAGGGAGACATGAACGAGTTGAAACGGAGATTTCTCATTCTAGGGATTGGTATAGTTTTACTGGCTGGAAATGCAATAAGTCCAGGTTTAATAACGGTTTTTGCTGAAGATACAAATCGTTCACTTGAAAACCAGAAGGATCAGGTTGAAAGTAAACGTTCTGACATAGAAACAGATCTTGATAGTAAGAAAAGTGAAATGGACCAATTAAAGCAAGAACAGGTAGTCGTGAATCAGGAAATTAAACGATTAGATTTGGCGGTTGCTGAAACAAGTGGTCAAATACGTGAAAAAGATGTTCAGATAACTGATACAAAAGAAGAAATTGAAAAATTAAAGGCTGAAATTGAAGTCGTAAAAGAGCGTATTGAAAAAAGAGATGCTCTGTTAAAGGACCGAATGCGTTCGATCCAAGAAAATGGTGGGATGATCAGCTATGTAGATGTCGTACTAGGTGCACAAAGCTTTAGTGATTTTGTAAATCGTGTAAGTGCAGTTTCGTCTTTTGTGCAAGCTGATCGTGACATCATTAAGGTTCACCAAGAGGATAAACAATTACTAGAGGATACTGAAGAAAAAATGAACGAACAACTCGTTCAATTAGAAGAACAATTAGTTGAGCTCGAGGGTATGAAAAAAAAGCTTAACACTCAGATTAGTGAAAAGAATGAAATCATGTCTGAATTAAAGCAAGAAGAAGAAGAAATGCATGACCATATTGCAACCCTTGAAGATGAGGCAGCACTCTTGGCAGCACAGGAAAAAGCCATTCAACGTGCGATTGAAGAGTGGAATCGTCGTCAAAAAGAGATAGAGGAAGAACGGAAGCGCCAAGAAGAAGAGCGGAAACGCCAAGAAGAAGAACGTAAACGTCAAGAAGCTGCTGGTATTACTACCACTCCTCCACCAGTTGTTACAGCACCAGCGCCTGCAGTCACGAGTGGGAATTTTATGAGACCAGCGAATGGAAGAGTGTCTTCTAATTATGGGGCTCGTTGGGGCACCCTCCATGCGGGTATAGACATTGCAAATTCTGCTCCATCTGTTCCGGTTGTAGCTGCTGCTGATGGAATTGTATTCCGTTCGTATTATTCATCAAGCTATGGGAATGTTGTCTTTGTTACACATAATATAGATGGTAAAATATATACAACGGTTTATGCTCATCTTGAAAGTCGCTCAGTTGGTGAAGGGCAATATGTGAGTAAAGGTGCAATGTTAGGATATATGGGGAATACAGGTCATTCATATGGGAAGCATCTTCATTTTGAACTGCATGTTGGACCATGGAATGCATCAAAATCAAATTCGGTTGATCCACGAAGGTTTATAAGTTTTTAACTAGATAGTAAGAGGCAAATTCAAGTTGAATTTGCCTCTTTTCTTATGGAATAATTAACACTTGTCCCACATTAATGGTATCACTTGTTAAGTTATTCGCTTCTTTAATTGCTGTCACAGTGGTGTTAAAGCGACTTGCAATTAACCACAATGAATCACCAGATGTAACCGTGTAAGTCGTAACTGTCGTTGTAACAGCTTCTTCAGTCACTATAGGCTCAACCTGTGGAATCTTTAAGACTTGGCCAATATACAATGTGTCTGAAGTTAAGTTATTTACATCCTTAATTGCCGTAATTGTCGTTTTGTACCGAGTGGCAATTGCCCAGAGACTCTCACCAGAGACAACCGTATGGTCAATTGTGTAAATAGACTGTTCCTCAGTATATGATACTGATGTTAGTGGAGTCGTTGCCGGCATGGATGTCGTGAAACTAGTCCAGATGTTTGTGTTTTCCTGTCCTAAGCTCCAGTTTCCAACTCCACGGATCTCGTATTTTGCGACTAGTGCTAATTTCTGTGTAACAGACTCTGCATTTTCAAACCAAATCGTATAAGTTCCAGGTGTAAGATTTGAACCAGAAACAAATGTCACTGGATCTTCAGCTTTTATAATAACTGTCGCTTTTACAGACTGGCTGGTTTCATCAAAGACAAGAGTATGCTCATACTTTGTTAACAGTTCCTCAATCTTCGAATTTGAGATACCAAATCCTCCAAAATCAAGACCTTCAATCCAGTATCGTCCATAATGAGCCATCCCCATGACAATTTTATCACGAGCTACTCCTTGATTAATTGCATATTGGATGGAACGTTCAACCCATGGAAGGCTTGCTACAGGACCAGGATCTCCTCCATGGTAGCTTTCGTCATAGCTCATGATCATTAAATAATCAGCATACTTAGACAGGCTATTATAATCATAAGCCCCATGCCAACCAGTGTTCCATCCATTCGGATTTGCAGCAACTGCCACAGATACTTCTTTTTCTGTTGGTATTTTTAGTCTTAATAACCGAACGAACTCCGTAAAATTGGCGCGATCAGCATCAGTAATATTCTCCAAATCAACATTTACACCATCTAAATTGTATTTAGCAATCGCGTCAGCAATTTGTTGGGCAGCCTGCTCCTTATTTTGAAGCATTGCTCGTCCTATTTCTCGATTCCAGTGGTTGCTTAAAAAAGGTACCACACGAATTCCCTGTTGGTGCATGCTTTCAATAAAGGCAGGGTCAAGCTGATAAGTAAGCTTTAGGCTACCATCTGTATTAATATCAAAATAACTTGGTGATACAACGTTTATCGCTTGATTTGTTCCATTAACCGTATTGACATATTCCTTTGTATTTCCAAAATACAAATACCCGAGATTCAGAACCGTACTAGCTGTGACAGGTAATCTTAACGTTTGTCCAACCGAGACGGTAGTAGATGTTAAATGGTTCATTGAACGTAGAGCATCAACTGTTGTATTAAAACGCTTAGCGATCGTAAACAGTGTATCATCAGCTGACACAAGATAAGAGTGAGTAGGTAGTTGAATCTCTTCACTAACATTCTCAGCTTGGTCACTTTGCTGAACTCGTATGCTTAAATTATCTGTCGTACTAAGTTGGTATAACGGGATTGTGATAGTAAAAAAACCTCGTTCATTTGTGGTAGTACTTTTTGACAGTTGGTCAGTTTTATCCAGATCACTAAGGAAAACAGTCACAGCAGAATTAGCCTCAGCTGTACCAATGATCGTATATACCAAACCACCGTTCACGATACTGAATCCACTTTTTGAAATAACCGGTTGATCTACAACTGTGTCTTTTTCAACGGTTTGAGTTTGGACGATACTTGTATTTCCTGCCTTATCAGTTTGAACCACTTCAATACGTAGTGGGCCATCTTTAAGGGTTCCTAAATTCATGTCTATTTCAAATACTCCGCTCGCCGCCGTTGTAACTCCCTCTGTTGTATTCGTTCCATCTGTAATTAATACACGAATGGTAACGGCATCTTCTGCATTAATCCCTTTAACTAAAAATTTCTCCATATTGCTCTTATTCACATATTCAGGGGTAGCAAGGGTGACCTCACTAGGTGCTGTTGTATCCTTTAAAATAGTGATGGGCTGCTGTGGTTGTACATTCCCTGCTTGGTCGGTGACATAATACTGTACGATTAATTCACCATCATTTAACCCACTTGTGTCTAACGGTATCTCAAAAGCTCCTTCACTATTTGTCTCAGTCGTCCGACTTATTGTATTGGTGCCATCACTTATTGTTAGTCCAATAAGCCCATTCACTTCAGTTGTTCCTGAAAGTATATAGTCATGTTGATTACCACTAAAAATATTAACGATAGGTTGAGGTGTAAACAAACTAGGACCAACTGTATCCTTAACAAGAGTCGATTTACTCGTATAACTCACATTACCAGCAGAATCAGTTTGTGTGAAATTGATAAAAAGATCTCCATCTGTCATTTGAGAGACATCAACTGGAAGGGTATAGTCCCCAGATTCAGTTGCATGGGTTGTTATCGTAATATATTGATTTAAATGATTAGTTAGAACGATTGTCACCAGAGCTAATGGATCTGCCTGTCCTGTTAATGAATAGGAGGTTTGTGATTCCGCATTAATATATCCGGTATTATTCAAGCTAGGTGCATCAGGACTAACTGTATCTTTTTTAATCATCACTGTTTCTGAATCACTTGATATTCCAGCCTCTGAAGTTGCTTTCACTTCAATTTTTAAATCTGTATCGACTAACATGGACAGATCTAGTACAGATGCATATTCACCATTATCATCAGTAAGAACCGAGGCTAGTACTGGTGGATTCACTCCATCTGAAACAATGAGATCAATGACAGTTCGTGGCTGGGCATGTCCAGCTATCGTATAGTTGCTAACATTTGCCCCATTAACTACAGTGGAATTTTCAATTGTTGGTGTGTAGAGCATCGTTTCCTTCATCACAGTTGCTTCAGTAACTGAGCTTTGATTGCCAACAAGGTCAATTGAGTGCGCTTTTAAAATAATTGCCCCATCATTTAGTCCGGTGAGATTTATAAGTTCGTTAATATCTCCACTTTCATTAGCGGTTGTTGTGAAATGAATATCAGGATGAAATCCATCAGATATAGTAAATACCACGGTTGAACCAGGTTCTGCTTTTCCGATAAGTACGTATTGGTGTACATTTTCATAATTTATAGGCACGTTCGCATTCAAAATAGGTTCAACAGAAACCGTATCTTTTACAATGTGTTCAGATAGCGGTGTACTCTGGTTTCCGGCGTTATCAGTTGCTTGCACTAGAATCGTCAACTGCCCATCTTGCAGTGATGATAGGTTGATTGTTTGTGTATACTCTCCAGTCTCACTTGCTTGAATCACATGTCTGATAGGAGAGTGAACCCCATCTTGAATAAGTATCTCAATACTAGCATTTGCCTCAGCTGTCCCACTTACAATGTATTCAGTGACATTTTGAGTGGTGATGATGGGGAGAGCTCCTATTCTTGGTTGTTCAGGAGCAGTATGATCGACCTCGACAACTGGTTGCTCGGTGCTTGGAACCGTCAGTTTCTGACCAACAAAAATAAGATCTGATGTTAGATTATTTGTCGTTTTGACAAGGTCTACCGTTGTATTAAACTTCTTAGCTATTAAAGATAAGGTATCTCCAGGTACAACAGTATAAATTGTTCCTTCAATAGAACTCGTGTCTAACCCACTTTCAATAATTGGTTCTTCGGCGACTGGTTGAGTAACGCTTTTTGGAATCAATAATACTTGTCCGACAAAGATTCGATCAGAACTCAACCCATTATGATTTTTAAGATTTTCAACCGTAGTATTAAACTTATTTGCAATTAGTGATAAAGTATCACCTGAAATGACGGTGTAACTAATCGTATCTGGAGCTTGCTCAGGTTCAGAAGTGGTATCATTTGAAATTTGTTCGGTCGTAGGCTGTTCATCGGCCATTGGAATCGTTAGTTTCTGTCCAATGTAAATCAGATCTGTGGTCAGATTGTTATGCGATTTAATCGCCTCGACCGTTATGTTGAATTTTTTAGCAATAATCGATAAAGTATCCCCAGATATAACCGTATAAATGGTATCATTCGTTGTTGTCGGTTCAGTTGTTGTTGTCTCGGTTATGATCGTTGGTTGCGTGATCGGTTGGGGAACTCTGAGTTTTTGTCCAATATGAATAACATCAGATGATAATTGATTAAACGTCTTAATTTCTATGGCTGTGGTTTGGTGTTTTTTAGCAATTGTATATAAAGTATCTCCTGATGTAACTGTGTAAGTGAAATAAGGTAGCTTTAGAACCTGTCCTATTTTTAACGTGTCTGTGGATAATGTATTTAGTTCTTTTAGGGCAGAGACAGTTACGTTGAAACGTCTGCTTAGAGAGTACAGTGTATCTCCAGATTGGACAGTATAGGTGTCATATTGAAATAACTGTTGAGTTTGGGTTGTTGTATTTGCCAGTGCACTACTTAATGTTGAGTCAACAAAATAATAAGAGGTGACAAGCAGAGCGCCAACCATAACTTTTACACTGGATACTTTGATCCTTGGGAACGATTGTTTCACAAATTGCTTTAACTGTAGATGAAAATCGTCTTTTTTCCCAGGTGTATAGCCTAATTCTTGTGCAAATTCTGTTAAAGGCTGGTTTAAGTGAATGACTAACGTGTAGCTATTGTCAGGATTTAAATTCAGTTCATATTTTTGTAAGAAATCCATTGCGAAAAACTCCTCAGGTTATAGTATCTAATTTTAGTTTGCCAAAATCATGGTAATTGATTCTTGGATTTCCGAATCAGGATAATCATTGAAATTTTGATAATTGATTTAATTTGTATGAATGGATTTTGTTGTTCAAGTCAAACTATGCATGTAGTACTAATTAACGTTAGGAGGTAAATAATGAAGAAGATTATTGCTTTAACGATCGCGATTATGTTTGCGTTACCTGTAGTTTCACAACCTCATGCGCAAATAAAAACATTTAAAGAACCACCGTTTGAGTTTTATAAGGTATCACGAGGGGATTCGTTTTGGTACATAGCTCAACGTTACGGGTTGGATTACAAACGATTAATGGAATTGAATCCAGACGTGGTTCCAACAAACATGCATGTGGGTGAAGTGATCAGATTAAAGCCTTCTGCAAGTCATTCTAGCTCATTTGAGGAACAGGTTGTTCAGCTTGTGAATCAAGAAAGAGCGAAGGCTGGGTTAAAGCCATTAACTCATCGTGCAGATTTGAAAAATGTCGCTCATAAAAAAGCGCAAGATATGATCAATTCTAATTACTTCTCACACACTAGTCCGAATTATGGTTCACCATTTCAAATGTTAAAAACGTTTGGGATTAGTTATCAAAGTGCAGGGGAAAACATTGCAAAAGGTCAGAAAACCCCAAAAGAAGTAATGAATGCATGGATGAATTCACCAGGCCATCGTGCAAATATTCTAAAGCCAGAATATGATTCAATTGGTGTTGGATTCTATCATAGTGCATGGGTACAAATGTTTATTAAAGCGAGATAATGTAACGAGGCTGTCCAGATATGGGCGGCTTTTGTTTTGTTTCTATGTCCTTAAGAAAAGAACATATCGACGAATCGTGGGATTGTCTTATAGAACCTGTCTATAGAACAAACAGAAAGATGTATCAAAGTGTCTAATAAAAGCCGCTCAATCCAGCACCATGAAAGAAACTTTATTTTTATGTTCAATGATAAAAATTTTATAGATAAATAGATTGCATAATTTGTCATGTCAATTTATACTTAAGAAAGCCAAAAACGATATATAGTGTAGTTGCATTAATAAAATACAATATTTTGTGTTATTCCGGTAAAAAAGGTGTCGAATTAGACGTAATAGGGAATCTGGTGAGAATCCAGAACTGTTCCCGCAACTGTAAAATGCTGATGAAATAAGGTGATCACTGTGATTCACTCATGGGAAGGGCCTTAAAGTAAAGTGAAGCATAAGCCAGGAGACCTGCCTTTTTACTTAGTACTATCTTCTTCGGGAGTTGAGAGGGTAGAACGAGGACCTTTAAGATGATGATTTCATCTGCCATAGTCTTCGTTCTGACCTGCTCAGCTCACCTTCTAAGGTGAGCATTTTTTATTTTTGAGAGGGGTAATTGCGATGACCATAATGGAGAAAATCTCATTTAACGAATTATACGCATCAAATGTGGAGGATGTTTTAGGATATATTGAACAACTTACAGCCACTTTTCCGACCTTGCAAGTGGGTGAGTACAACGAAAAAATTACGAGAACTTTACAACATAAACAAGATTATACAAGAGATCAATTAGCTAACTTACTTATTTTATCAGCACTTGAACGTATTTCTATGACTGAACCAGATTGGACTTATGTGGCTGCTGCTATTTATTTAGATCGTCTTTATGGACAAGCTGCATTAAATCGTTCTTATGACTCAAAGCAAAAGTACGCTAACTTTAATGGGCTACTTGTACAGCTTACTGATATAGGAATTTATCATCCTATGCTACTTAACCAATATTCTGAACAAGAGATTCTTGAGCTAGGGAACTTAATTGATTCATCTAAAGATCGATTGTTTACCTACATTGGTTTAGTGACGTTAGCTGAGCGTTATCTTGCCAAATCACATAATGGAGGAGTTTTTGAGCTTCCACAAGAAAGATTACTTATTATTGCGATGACCTTGATGATAAATGAGCCAAAGGCAATGAGACTTCAATTGATCAAAGAAGCTTATTGGGCTTTATCAAACCTCTATATGACTGTTGCAACCCCAACCCTTTCTAATGCAGGAAAGAGTTATGGTCAGTTGTCTAGTTGTTTTATAGACACGGTTGATGATAGTTTAAGAGGAATATACGACTCTAACACAGATATTGCTAACTTATCAAAAAACGGTGGCGGAATCGGTGTGTACTTAGGTAAAATCCGCTCACGTGGAAGTGATATCAAAGGATTTAAGGGTGTTTCATCTGGTACGATTCCATGGATGAAGCAGTTAAACAATACAGCGGTTAGTGTTGATCAATTAGGCCAACGCCAAGGTGCAATTGCTGTGTATTTAGATGTGTGGCACAAGGATATATTCTCGTTCCTTGAAGCGAGATTAAATAATGGAGATGAGCGATTACGTACACATGACCTGTTCACAGGTGTTTGTATTCCAGATGTATTTATGGAGCTTGTCGAAGAACGAGATGATTGGTACTTATTTGATCCCCATGAAGTGCGCAAAGTTATGGGTTATTCATTAGAGGACTTTTTTGATGAAGAAAAAGGGAAAGGTGAATTCAGACGAAGATACTTCGAATGTGTAAACCACCCAACTCTTTCTAGAGTGAAAGTTCCTGCAATCGATGTGTTTAAGTCGATCATGAGATCCCAACTTGAAACTGGAACACCTTATATGTTCTATCGTGATGCTGTAAACCGTGAAAATGCAAATAAACATGTAGGAATCATTTATTGTAGTAATCTTTGTACAGAAATCACACAAAACCAGAGTATTACTTCTGTTGTTGAAGAAAGAACTGAGGATGGTAAAATCATCACAGTGAAAACACCTGGGGATTTTGTGGTATGTAACCTTTCATCAGTTTCTCTAGCAAGAGCTGTACAAGAGAATGTACTAGAACGATTGATTTCAATTCAAGTGAGAATGTTAGACAATGTGATTGATTTAAACGATATCCCTGTTTTACAAGCAAATATGACCAATAAGAAATACCGTGGGATTGGTCTTGGCACATATGGTTGGCATCATCTATTAGCACTAAAAGGAATCGCGTGGGAGTCGGATGAGGCGGTAGCTTATTGTGATGAGATTTATGAAGAAATTTCGTATTTAACCATTAAAGCGAGTATGGAACTAGCTAAGGAAAAAGGAGCTTACCCTGTTTATGAAGGCTCTGATTGGCAAACAGGTACTTATTTTGACCGACATGACTATCGTTCAGACGAATGGTTAGAGTTGAAAAATAATGTACAGAATCACGGAATTCGTAATGGCTATCTTTTAGCAGTGGCACCTAACTCATCGACTGCAATTATTGCTGGTTCAACTTCTGGTATTGACCCGATTTTCAGAAAAGAATATTCCGAAGAAAAGAAGGATTACAAGATTCCAGTTACAGCACCAGATTTAAATGCACAAACGAATTGGTACTATAAATCGGTTTATCATATTGATCAGGCATGGAGCATTAAGCAAAATGCAAAGCGTCAAAGACATATCGATCAATCCATTTCATTTAATTTATATGTAAGAAATGATATTAAAGCCAAAGAGTTATTAGACTTACACATGCTGGCATGGGAAAGTGGACTGAAAACAACCTATTATGTTCGCTCAACATCAAGTGCTGTTATTGATGATTGTGATAGCTGTCAATAAGAAGAAATGGAGTGACGAGGGTGACGAACAACATTTTAGAAAAAAGAAAGATTATCGATACAGAAGCACCAAATAAATCAACAGGCATTATTAATGGACAAAGCTCCAATATTTTAAATTGGGATGATGTTCGCTATTCATGGGCATATCCAAAATATAAAACCATGCTTTCAAATTTCTGGACACCTTTTGAAATTAATATGAGCAAAGATATTAAGCAATTTCCACAGCTTTCAGAGGTGGAGCAAGAGGCATTCTTAAAAATTATCGGGTTATTAGCATTACTAGATAGTATCCAGTCTGATTATGCGATTAAAGCGGCAGATTATTTAACAGACTCATCTTTAAATGCATTGATGATTATGCTTGCTCAGCAAGAGGTTATTCATAACCACTCATATTCTTATGTGCTATCAAGTATTGTACCGAAGAGCCAACAAGATGAAGTGTTTGAATTCTGGAGAACAGAAGAAACACTCCGTAAACGTAACGACTTTGTAACGGATGGATACCATGCTTTCGCAGAAAATCCAACTCCTGAAAATTTCTTAAGATCAATCATTTATGATGTGATTTTAGAAGGATTATTCTTTTATTCAGGGTTTGCGTTCTTCTATAATCTTGCTAGAAACCAAAAGATGGTGGCTACATCAACGATGATTAACTACATCAATCGAGATGAGCAAATTCATGTAGGGTTGTTCGAAAAAATATTCAAAGAAGTATTAAATGAACACCCAGAACTCAACACAAAAGAGTTGGAAGAGTTTGCAATTGAGACCTTTAGAGAAGCTGCAAACCTTGAAATTGAATGGGGCCGTGAAGTCATCGGTCAAAAAATCGATGGAATTACGCTGCAAGAACTTGAGCAATATATTCAATACATGGCAAATAAACGCTGTAATCAAATTGGCTTCGGTCGCCAAGTATTCCCTGAGGCACCAATTAAAAACCCAATGCGTTGGATCGTTGCATACCAGGAAGTTGATCTAGGAAAAACAGACTTCTTTGAACAAAAATCAAGACAATATACAAAGACAACTGATGCTAATGGGTTTGATGATTTGTAAAAAGTAAATATGTAAAGTAAAGACGCTCTGAATTTATATTTAGAGCGTTTTTTGATATGAACTTGGCTTGTATATATATATATCAATTAAATATGGTATGGAACTCGCTAAGAACCAATCAACTACTGTGGGATTGGTTCTCAGCGAATGGAATTCTAGGACCAAATTAATTAAAAAATACATAAATCATTGAAGGGTTTCCATGCTTCCATTAGAATAGTTAATAGATAGATTAATAGTTAATTGGCACCTTAATCAGTTTATAAATAACCTAATATGATGGAGGGATAAAGATGGGTTACAGCATTTCAGACCTTACGAAAATGGCAGAAGAGTGTACATGTGGGCTAAACCACTTTGAGATCAATATTGAAGAAATTACAATAAAAAAACATGCACTCCAGGATGCCGTAAATTATCTTCAAAAAAAATCATATCAAAACGTGATGATTGTGGTAGATGATACTACTTATGAAGCAGCAGGAAAACAACTATGTGAGCAATTAACTGTCACAAACATATACCATCAACTTTGCTATATCACACCTGATAAAAATAATGATGTCGTTGCAGACGAAGTTTCTCTTGTTCAAGTATTACTTGAAACCCCAAATGATGTGGACGTGATACTTGCAGTTGGCTCAGGAACGATTCATGATATAGTGAGATTCGTAAGTTATAAAATGGGTAAGCCTTTCATCTCAATTGCCACAGCACCATCTGTAGATGGCTTTAATTCAATGGGAGCACCACTCGTGATTAAAGGGATGAAGCAGACCTTTCAATTACATTCACCAATCGCAGTATTTGGAGATCTTTCAATTTTACAAGATGCTCCCAAAAAGATGATCGCAGCGGGCTTTGGAGATATGATTGGGAAGTATACGTCGTTAACAGATTGGAAATTCGGGCATCTTACTGCAAATGAGCCTTATTGTCCTTTAGTGGCAAAAGTGACGGAAGAAGCATTAATATCTTGTGCAGAAAACGTTGACAGGATAGCAGATGGAGATGAAGAAGGGATTCGCATTTTATTTGATGCTCTTGTCCAATCAGGTCTTGCCATGCTATTAATGGGTCAATCACACCCAGCCTCAGGTGGAGAACACCATTTATCCCATTATTGGGAAATGGAATTCTTAAAAGCTGAAGTCCCGCAGATTCTTCACGGTGCAAAGGTAGGGGTAACATGTCAATTGATTTCAGAAACGTATAAAGGAAGATTCAAAGAGGGATTACAAAATGGAGCGTATAGCGATTTGGATCCTTTTAAAGAAGAATTAATAGAGTTAATAAATTCAATACCTGAACCTGCTCACATCAAAAAGATGATTGAAGATATCGGCGGAGATGCTACACCTGAATCATTAGGTGTTAGTCAACAATTGATAGATCGCAGTGTGGCAGAAGCACACAATTTGCGAAATCGCTATACAATTTTAAGATATTTGAATGAGCATACCATTAAATAATATAGAACAAGGAAGAGCATCGAATGCTCTTCCTTGTTTGGATTTAACTTTGTAGGAAAGTATAAATCTGTATTCTGTTTTGTTGTCTAGCTCCAGCGCCTAGCCCCTCGGGGTCATAAGTCAAATCACTTCAGAAACCAAGGTTTCCTGCGTGATTCGCCTTATGCCTGTCAGGGCTGAACGAGGCGCCTCCGCTTTACTTGTTAGACTTTAAATTTTAGGATTAACTCCTGTAGATCATCTGAAAGGCTATTTAAAGAATCAGCATTATACGCGATTTGTTCAATTGAACTGCTTGTTTGTTGTGCTGATGCAGCGGTTTCTTCGATACCAGCTGCTGATTGTTGTGAAATGGATGCAATATTATCGACGAATTCTTCCATATTTCTCGTATCATTTTTTACATCTTCAAGCTCTGTTGAAATGTGATTAATTTTGCTGATGACAACAGTGACTGCTTCTGTAATGTCCTCGAACGTTTTTCCAGTAGACTGTATATGCTTTGTGCCACTCTCAACTTGGCTGAAACCAGTTTTTAAGCTTTGAGTGACATGTTGAGACTCGGATTTGATACCTTCAGCAATTTCATAGATTCCAATGATAGAATGTGAGACTTGCTCTGCTAGTTTTCTAACTTCATCTGCAACAACGGCAAATCCTCTACCATGTTCACCAGCTCTTGCAGCTTCAATTGCAGCGTTTAGGGCCAATAGGTTCGTTTGATCTGCAATCTCTTTTATCACTTTGACTAAGTTGTTTATTTCACTTGATTTTTTATCCAAGCTAATGACTTGAGTGACAGCTTGATTCACCATATTATGGATTGACTCCATTTGGTTAATAGAAGCGTTCATCAATTCTTTACCTGTTAATGTTAATGTTAGAGCTTCATTAGCGGAAGTAGAGACAGCGTGACCATTTTGATTCACTTGTGTAATTTTTTGTGAAAAGCGTCCCATTGTATCAGCTAAATCTGAAGTGCTAACAGCTTGAGACTCTGCTCCACCAGATAGTTCTTGCATAGTTACAGCAACTTGTTGACTGCCTTGCTTTATTTCGTCTGCAGATTGCTTTAATAAGGAGGCTTGATTTTGGACAATCTTAGAAAGTTCAGTCATTTTCTGAATCATACTTTTTAACGTATTCTGAGTTTCAATAACTGATTGTCCTAAAACACCAATTTCATCCTTCCGTGCCGAACCACTATAAACTGTATTAAGATTTCCTGTTGACAGTTCTTTCATTACAGACGTCATTTGTTTAATCGGTTTGGAAAAGCTATTGCTAAATATCCAGGCTACTATAATAATCATAATCAGTGTGCTAAGACCTACGACAATTTCAAGAAACCCCATGTCTTGTTGCACTTGATTTATTTTAGAGATATTTTGTTGGATATTAATGATACCTATAACCACTGTGTTTGTAGGGTCATATAGAGGCACATAGTTCTCTATAAAGTCATTTTGGGTAAGTGATATTTTTTCACCTGATAAAACCTTATCAATGATCTTTTGTTCTTCGAACGTTTTACCAACTGATGTTTCTTCTGAGGAAACAAGAATCGCACCTTCCGAGTCAAGGATGTTTAATTGCACACCTTGAAGAGAGTCTGTAATAGTGTTGATAAATTCACTATTCAATCCGGTTTGCAAAGTAGCTATCAGTTTACCATCATCTTTTATAGGGACAAATGCTCTAACTGATAACCCACTACTTCCAAATTCAAATCCAGATAAGTCGTTACCCTTCAAAGCCATTGCTATTGCGGGTGTGTCACTTTTATCATCCCCAAACTTCTCAGGGTTATGACCTCTGTAAATAACTTTGCCGTCAATCCCACCTAATTCAAACACACTTACTTTATGTTCCATATTGAGACGTTCAAAAATAGGAGCTACAAAAGTGTCCAATTGTTCTTGATTTCCGCTTTTTAAGAGGTTTTTCAACTCTTCATTTTCTGCATAAATTTTTGTAAGAAGTAAAAGATTCTGAGAAGCATTGTTTAATTGAGTGGTTATCGATGTAATTCGATCAGCACTATTTTCATTTAAAACAGATGTAAATGCCTGATCTGTTTTTGTCAAAAGTAAAACACTAATGCTGACAAACGGAATAATCGATACTAATAATAAAGTGATAAATAACTTTGACCTAATGGATCTTTGAAATGCCAAGATTGTTCCCCCTCTAAGTGATTAAATCGTGATACCTATATATCGGAAAGACTAGCTTATCATTCTAGTAAAAATTACAAAAAAAGAACCAACTTAGGAAAAATTTCCTAAGTTGGTTCTTTTTTTAAGGCTGTTACATATAGATTGTTACTTTTAAAGCCGCAGGCTAAATACACTCCGCGTCCGGCGGGTGACCAGTGAGCCTCCTCGTCGCACATGCTCCTGTGGGGTCTCACTTTGGCCACTGGTCCCGCAGGAGTCTACGTGTATTCAGCCTGCTTGTAACTACTATTACAATTGTTTATGTCTAAAACAATAAACTTTGAGAAAACAGCCTTTTTAATTAGTGTAGTTAGTCTACCAGTCTTACATTCTCTTTTTTAGGCACGATTGCAAATAATGCGGCAATTACTCCAAGCGTCGGAAGAATCATCATTATTAATAAAATCTCGTTATAACCACCAAATAAATCAAAGGCTATACCGAATGGAAGAGGTCCAAAAGCTGATCCAATAACGGTAATAGTCATAGCGGTTCCTTTAATGCTACCAAGATGTTTCCTACCAAAGTAATTTGGCCATATAATGCCGAGTGTTATTCTTTCAAATCCACCGATTATTCCCCAGAATACACCGAAAAGAATGGCGATCGTCGGGGAGAATGCTTTCAATAAGATCAAGATAAAAAGGATTTCGCCAACAAAGATGGTGGCTAACACATAATGGACTTTTACTTTCTCAAGGACAAATCCAGCGACTAAAGTAACAGGGAAGCCAACCAGTGCCATTAAGCTTAAGATAATCGCGGCAAATGTTGGGCTAATATTGTTTTCTCCTAATATTGAAACAAGATGGAATGTTAAACCTGTATTAACGAGTGAAGGAATTGAAATGCAAAAAAGCAATAACCAAAATGTTCGCGTTTTCATTGCTTCTTGCAAAGTCCAGTTTTCTTCCTCAATAACGGGACTGTTTGTTGAAGCTTCTGTTTGTAGCTCTTTTCGGCCATCTGGTAAAAGGCCAATATCTTCTGGCTTATTTCTTATTAATAAGTAGGCGAGTGGGACGAATATGAATAATAAGAGAATGCCCCATACTCTCCAAGTGATCTCCCAGCCCCAAATACTAATCATCCAGGCATTAAGTGGAGGGAGGGCAGCGGAACTTAAGAATCCTCCGATTGCCATAAAACTCAACGCTCTACCACGCTTACTAATAAACCACTGTGGGACTAATGTGGTTGGAATTAATGTCATGGATCCTTGACCAAATAAACGAATAAAGAAAAAACCTATAAATAGCATGACTGCATTTGCGACAAAACTATTCCAAATACAGGCAACAGCCAAAGCGAAGCCAACGATAACCGTCATTTTTCTTTGACCATGTTTATCAATAAAGCGACCAACAAAAAACATTAAAATACCTGCAAGTAACGTTGCTGCAGAATAAATACTGGATACTAATGATCTGCTCCAAGCAAAGTCTTTAATATAATGATCAATAAACACTGATATCGAATAAGTTTGCCCTGGTCCTGAAAAGAAAACGCCTAAACCGGCGATGGCGACAATCACCCAACCATAATAAAATGATGTGACCAGGGGCTGTTTCTTTGCTGCTGATACTTGCTCCAAATTATCTAAACCTCCTCAAGTCAAAAACTAACCCAATCATAACAGAAATTGTCAGTTTATTGAATGATT
This sequence comes from Litchfieldia salsa, assembly GCF_900104555.1. Lineage (GTDB taxonomy): Bacteria > Bacillota > Bacilli > Bacillales > Bacillaceae_L > Litchfieldia > Litchfieldia salsa. Next base: position 132,286 of record NZ_FNJU01000010.1, on the reverse strand, counting down.
AGAGGCAATAAGTTACTGATTTATACTTTTTTTGAGATCGTAGATTGAGAGACTGTAGAAGAAGAATTTTATGGTGAGTTAGATTGATTAAAATGTATACACTGCTAATTTTACAACACTGTAATTTCATTTTCGTGTACTAATATTATGTTTAAATGTTTTGTTGCTTCTTTTAGCTCGCAATACCCACTCTCATATACATGGAATATATGAAACTCTTTATCATTATAGACAACCTTTGTTCCTAATTTCATCTTTTTGCCTCCTGATTCTCACTTTCGAATTTTTAGAGATTGACGATGAATAGTGGCGTTCTTTAGAATAAACTTTGAGAAGTGGACCATCATTCTTTCAGACAATTCTAATGTAATTGTATTAAAATTGATGGCGAAATATGTAAAAGGATTATTAATTTTATATTATCAGTGAAATTTAGCAAAATCAAAATATAATCTTTTTATTCTCCATAAAATACGAATTTGAGTCTAAATTGTGACGTACGTTATTCTACGGGTAGAACATTAACTTTTTTAAAGTACATATCACTAATTGTCGTAGATTGTGGTAAGCTATAACAAATGTTTATTGTTTTACTTCCACAAGATTTATTCTATAATGTAAGAATCTAGACTTTTTTACATAAACTGTACAAGCAATTCATATAGTTATATCAGAGGCATCGCACTATGCTGTGTGGTGCCTTTTCCTGCAAAGTGTCCCTTTAAAACTTTAGAATGACATGGCAGGATAATAGGCAGAGGAGGCTGAATAGTTTGAGTCGAAAGTTAGTAGCACTATACATGGCATTATCATTATTACTAGGGGCATCTGGAACATATTTAGGGCTACAGTTCCTGGATAATGACCAATCGAGTAGTAATCAAGGTTTTATTTCTGATGGTGGGGATACAGCGACATCAGATGAAAGTACTGCAAAAGATTTTGAAAAGATCCAAAATGCATATGAACTTATAGCAGGACGGTATGTTGAAGAAATTGATCAGGATCAACTTATAGAGGGTGCCATCAAAGGGATGGTAGATACGCTTGAGGATCCTTATTCTGTATATATGGACAAGGACACAGCCACTCAATTTACTCAGTCATTAGATTCAAGCTTTGAAGGAATTGGTGCAGAAGTAAGCATGGTTGAAGGAAAAGTGACGATTGTTGCTCCATTTAAAGACTCTCCAGCAGAAAAGTCCGGATTGAAGCCAAATGATCAAATCATTAAGATTGATGGTGAATCGATAGAAGGACTTGATTTATATGAAGCTGTTCTTAAAATTCGTGGAGAAAAAGGGACAACTGTTACACTTGATGTAATGCGACCAGGTGTTAATAATGTCATGAATATTGAAGTGGTAAGAGATGAAATTCCAATCGAAACCGTGTACTCATCAGTTAAAGAATATAACGGCAAAAAGGTTGGTTATATAGAGATTACATCATTTGCAGAAAAAACAGCTGCAGATTTTGAAGCGAAGTTGGCAGAACTTGAAAAAGAAGATATTGAGGGATTAATTTTAGATGTTAGAGGAAATCCAGGTGGATTATTAGATAGTGTTGAGCAAATCTTAAAGCAACTTGTGACAAAAGAAAAGCCATATGTTCAAATTGAACAAAGAGATGGTAATAAACAGCGCTTCTTCTCAACACTAGAACAGAAGAAGGACTATCCTATTACTGTGTTAATAAATGAAGGTAGTGCTTCAGCTTCTGAAATTCTAGCTGGTGCTTTAAAAGAAGCTGGAGGATATGAAGTTGTTGGTGATACATCATTTGGAAAAGGAACCGTTCAACAAGCTGTACCAATGGAAGATGGTAGTAATATCAAATTAACAATGTTCAAATGGTTAACTCCTGATGGCAATTGGATTCATGAAACAGGCGTAGAACCAACGATTCCGGTTAAGCAACCTGATTATTTCTATAGTAATCCAATTCAACTTGAGGATGAGCTTGTATTAGATATGAATAATGAAAAGATAAAGAACGCACAATTAATGCTAAAAGGCTTAGGATTTGAACCAGGTCGTGAGGATGGCTATTTCAGCAAAGAAACCGAAACAGCGGTCAAAGCTTTCCAACAAGCAAATGATTTGAATGTTAACGGAAAAATCAATGCCGAAACAGCAAATAAAATTGAAAGTGAAATTTTAGAGCATGTTCGTGATGAGAACAATGACTTACAGTTAAAGACAGCCATTAAGATTTTGTTCCAGTAAGATCGTCATATAAAAAGCCTTCTTCTCCATATCAAGCAAAAGATATGGGAAGGAGGCTTTTTTACTGTGGCTCGTTTCTAAATGCTATCTTCGTATAAATTGGTGCTATTAAAGCCGCAGGCTGAATACACTCCGCGTCCGGTGGGTGACCAGTGAGCCTCCTCGTCGCTAGCGCTCCTGTGGGGTCTCACTTTGGCCACTGGTCCCACAGGAGTCTACGTGTATTCATCCTGCTTGTATCTACCATTTCATACTTTGTGTCTAAAACAATAAACTTTGAGAAAACAGCCCTTTCAAAAAGATTGTTGTTATTTCAGATAACAATATATATTACCTTAGTTGATTGGAACGGAAGATGCGAGACTCCTGCGGGATGTGCAGGTCAGATGAGACCCCACAGGAGCTTTGCGACGAGGAGGCTCATCGCCTGCCCCGCGGAAAGATCGCATCTGGAGTGGAAATCAACGACTTGGTTAAATAGCAGAAATCTATACGAAAACAACCTTTATTTTAAAGACCGTCATTCAGGAAGAGAAATCTGCTTAACAATATGAATTACCAAAAAAAACTAATTAGTATATTTGAATTAGTTTTGGTAAAATAAAGATTAAAATACGAGAGTCGTTTTTTAATAGATTTCTTTCTATGAAGATAGGGTGGTGAACAGCTTGATCATTGAATGGCTAATAGAGTTAATAAAAGGAGTTGGACGCTTCTTCCTTCATCCAATGTTGTATTCCTTCATTTTCTTATCCTTGTATATGGCTTATGTAAGGATAAAAAGGGAGCGAAAAGATTTTCATATAAGGATCTACGATATTTTTCATGAGGTAAAAACCTTTTTAACAAGTGGATTATTACTAAGTCTTATTTTTTCAGTTATCATGCTTGGAGTAGGAATGGTTATTCCTTTTAGTGGCCTTGTCTTGTTCGCTGTTATCTCTATCTTATTAGGAGCAATCGGTAGAAGTCGGTTGTTATCTCCAACGATAGTGATTGGATTAGCTTTTTTCTGTATGATGATAAGTTCGCAATTTGATGGGCAGTCAGGTTTGATTGGAAGATTTCTAACAGATCTGAAAGTAACGAACTTAACAATGATGTCACTACTATTAAGTTTATTGTTAGTGATAGAAGGTATTCTTATCTATCAAAAAGGACATATCGGTACCTCACCACGGTTAATTAATAGTAAGCGTGGACAAAAGGTAGGTGCCCATTTTTCCGAAAAGTTGTGGATGGTTCCTCTTTTTTTACTTGTTCCAGGAGAAGGAATTGCCGCACCTTTTGAGTGGTATCCTGTGTTTTCAATTGGTGATGGAGGCTATTCTATCCTGCTAGTTCCGTTTGTTATAGGATTTTCACAAGGCTATAAAGGAGTTTTGCCAAAGGAAGGTGCTCACTTTATCGGGAAACGGACCATTCTTCTTGGGGTCATTTTAACAGCTTGTTCTGTGGGAAGTCTGTGGTACACTCCGATCGCCATTAAGGTTGTTGCATTTGCATTCATTGCTAAAGAACTTATTTCTTTTCAATATAAAATAAGTGATGATTCAAAACCATTTCTGTATACAAAACGAAATCAAGGTCTTTTAGTCGTTGCAATTATTCCAAACTCTCCTGCTTATAAAATGAATTTGCAAGTAGGCGAGGTAGTTACAAAGGTAAATGGACTAACCGTACAAAATGAGAAAGAACTCTATCAGAACGTTCAAAAAAATAGTGCGTTTAGTAAACTTGAAGTTAGAGGTTTAAATGGAGAAATAAGATTTACGCAGACCGCTCTATACGAAGGCGAACATCATGAGCTTGGCATTATCGTCATTCCTGATGAGAAGGAATGGAGTACTGAAGCAGTGTAAGGTTAACTTAGGGAATGGAATTAAAGTTCCAGGGAATAAAAGGTTAGTAAGGGAAGGGAAACCTTCTCTTTTTTTTGATTTTCCAAGATCTAGCAGATTGCCTAGCTCCTCGAAATCTTTTTGAAAAAATGTCTAAAAGAATCTTTTTTTTTGTCGATATAAGAAGTGATATAATTATATTAATAAGGATTTTAACTATATTTTACGAAGAGTAACAAAGAAACACTTTTGCCTAATGGTTTTTAAAGATAAAAATGGATGGTGATTAAGATGAGTACGAACTCTAGAATGATTATTTTTAAGATCGCCAATGAAGAATATGCGATTGATATTAATCAGGTACAATCAATAGAACGTATGCAACCAGTAACAGCAATGCCAAATACAAGTGCTGCATTAATTGGAGTAACGAATATCCGCGGAAAGGTTATGCCTTTATTTGACTTAAGAATTATTCTTTCAGCTCTACCTAAGGAAAATAATGATGACACAAGAATCATTTTAGTTGAGTTTCAAGGGAAATCAATGGGAATCGTGGTAGATGAAGCAAATGAAGTATTAGAAATCTCACATGATAATATCCAAAAACCTTCATTTACAGTAGAAAGTGATACATTCATCAAAGGTGTTGCTACACTAGAAAAGCGATTATTAATTTTGATTGATATTGAAAAGCTTATTACAAATGAAAATGTTAAAGGTGACATGGAACATCTACAAAGCTTTATTAATGAAGAACTACCATCAAACTAATATATTAGTAATTAGTTAAGCCAATAAGGATTAATCCTCCTTTTTGGCTTTTTTGCTATGGGGTGTTTATGGTAGAATATTGTTGGTATGGAAAGTCTTACATTATTTTGATAACCAAGGAGCGGAATTATGGAAAAAATACTTATTTTTGGACATAAAAACCCTGATACAGATACAATCTGTTCAGCTATTGCGTATGCTGAGTTAAAAAAAGAGCTTGGACTTAATGTTGAACCGGTTCGTTTAGGTGAAGTAAATGGAGAAACACAGTTTGCATTAACACAGTTTGGTGCTGAAGTACCACGATTAGTTGAGACTGTTGCGACTGAAGCAAATAGTGTGATCTTAGTAGACCATAATGAACGTCAACAAAGTGCTACTGACATTGACCAAGTTCGTGTGTTAGAAGTAATTGACCATCATCGTATTGCTAACTTTGAAACAAGTGATCCTTTGTACTACCGTTGTGAACCTGTAGGATGTACGGCAACAATCTTAAACAAATTGTATAAAGAAAAGGGAATTGTGATTAAAAAAGAGATTGCTGGACTTATGTTATCAGCAATAATCTCTGATTCTTTATTGTTTAAGTCTCCAACATGTACAGAAGAGGATATAGAGGCTGCACGTGAGCTTGCAGATATTGCTGGAGTTGACGCTGAAAGCTATGGGTTAGAAATGCTGAAGGCAGGTGCTGATTTAAGCGATAAAACGGTAGAGCAGCTGATTACCATTGACGCAAAAGAATTCCAGATGGGAACTCACAAAGTTGAAATCGCACAAGTGAATGCAGTGGATGTTAATGATGTGCTTTCACGCCAAGCTGAAGTAGAAGAAGCATTGACAAATGTGATCTCAACTAAATCATTAGATTTATTCCTACTTGTTGTAACTGATATTTTAAATAATGATTCTGTTGCAATCGCACTTGGAAGTCAAACAGGCGCAGTTGAAAAAGCTTATGATGTTAAATTGGTTGATAATCGTGCAATTTTAAAGGGCGTTGTATCTCGTAAAAAACAGATTGTCCCTGTGTTAACAGACGTATTAAGTAATTAATCGCTATTTAAAATACATCAGAAAAACCCAAATTGATTAATAATTTGGGTTTTTTAGGTTATTATTTTACAAACATTAACCTGAAAATGCTAAACTATACAAGGGACTGTTTCCTGCGTGATTCGCCTTATGCCTGCCTGGGGCTGAGCAAGGCGCTTACTCTTTTTATCTTTAGACTAGTAGTCTATTAATGTAACTTGTAGCCAACCAGGAGAACTTTTTCTTACCTTAATTGTTAATTCGTTAATCTCATTACATAAATAAATGAAATCTGTATCTTGTATTTGCAATTCTTTTTGTGTTTTTAATTTATCTATAACGTATTTCGCGTATTTTTGATAGATATTCATTTTTTCCATCTCCTTAAAGATAGTAGTAACTCTACTAATCTATTCCCCAATGATATTTTTTTAAACATTAAATATAAAAAAAAGTGAAAGCAGAGGTGAGGGTGATGAAATTTAGGACAAGACTTTATCTGGGATTCGGGATTGTAATGGTCGTGATGATGATCGTACTTGCGATTGTACTAAATTTATTATCTCTTCAAAATAAACAGATGGACGAGATTGTCCAAGATCGATATGAGAAAATCAGGTTGCTGAACAATATTAGTACCCAGGTTGGAATCATTGGTAGAGAATTGGATGATATTACGTTAAATCAACAGTTTACACCTGACAGAGAAAGTATTATAAAAATTGAAGCTGCTAATGGAGAAATTGATCAGAGGATTAATACGTTAGAACAGTTACTTAAGGTTGAAAGAGCTGTTTTAGTGTTTGTAGATTTAAAAGAGGAGCTGTCCAATTATCAAGAGATAGTCGATCACTTTTTACTTAATGAAAATATCGATATTACAAGTGATCTTCAACTTAGAGTCGTAGAAGCTCAATCCAAGCGTACTGAGTTGTTAACGATCTTAGATGACCTTATCGTCATCCAAGAAGAAATAATGGATGAAACGTTACAGCAATCAACTATTGTATATAATAGCGGAGTAAGATATGTTCTTATCTCAACAATAATAGGTATCCTTGTTGGATTAATCAGCATTGTATTTATTGTTCGTGGTATTACAGCAAGGTTAAATCGTGTCAAAAATGTAATGGATAGTATTGATTATCAAGCTGAAGTGTTTCCAAGAGTCAATGTCATTACTAACGATGAAATAGGAGAAATTGCTACAGCTTATAACGAGATGGCAAGTGCTCTCGAAATGCATGAGCGAGCAGAACGAGAATATCTTGAAGACATTGAAGAGCAGCATTGGCTCAAAACGAAAACGACCGAGCTATCAACAATGACCCAAGGAATAACTGAATTAGGTGTTCTAGGAAAACAATATATTCAGTCTTTAGCTCAAATCGTAGGTGCTACTCATGGTGTAATCTTTACAAGAAATAGTTCAGAACAAGGTGAGTTTTTTACTAGATTAGCAACCTATGCTTACAGTGACTCATTAAATCAGAGGACAGAAGAAATTAAACTAGGTGAAGGACTTATAGGTCAAGCTGCAGTAAGTCAGGAAACGATTATATTGGAGAATGTTCCTGAAGACTATGTGAAAATATCTTCTGGTTTAGGAGAAACAAAACCTTCTACCATAATGATTGTTCCAAGCTCATTGGAAGATGAGGTACTTGCAGTTATTGAACTTGCTTCTATTAAACAATTTACAGAGGTTGAACAAGAGTTAATTAAAGAGGCATCACATCAGTTAGGTGTGATTATTAATCGAATTGAGAAATTACTTCAAGTAAAGAGATTACTTGAAGAATCTCAAACATTAAATGAGGAGCTTCAAACACAATCAGAGGAATTGCAAATGCAGCAGGAAGAGCTCAGAACAATGAACGATGAGCTAGAAGCACATTATCGCAATTCAGAATTGAAAACTAAAGAACTAGAACGATATAAGCTGGATTTGGAAGAGAAAAACAAAGAGGTTGTATTAGGATCAAAATATAAGTCTGAGTTTCTTGCGAATATGTCCCATGAACTCCGTACACCGTTAAATAGCTTGATTATTCTAGCCCAGATGTTATATGAAAACAAAGATGGCAATCTAACTGAGAAACAAGTTGAATATGCCACAACCATTTTTTCATCAGGAAATGATTTACTAAGACTAATTAACGATATATTAGATTTGTCAAAAATCGAATCAGGTATGGCTGACATGGTACAGGGTGAAGTCGTTCTTGAGGACGTCCTATCTCTTGCGGAAAGACAATTTGCGCCAATTGCAAAGAAAAAAGGAATTGAATTAGAGTTGATCAAACAGGAAATGATTCCTTCTATCATTTACTCAGATGAGCAACGAATTAGTCAAATCGTGAAAAACCTATTATCCAACGCCTTCAAATTTACTGAAAAAGGAAAGGTCATGTTAGAACTAGGAAAAAGAATGATGAATGAGGGAAGTATTCAGAAAGAATTCCTTACCTTTGCAGTCACAGATTCAGGACTAGGTATTCCAAAAGATAAGCAAGGGCTCATTTTTGAAGCATTTCGTCAAGCTGATGGAACAACTAGTCGAAAATATGGCGGAACTGGGCTAGGTCTATCTATCTCCAAGGAATTAGCAGATTTACTCGGAGGCTATATTACACTAGAAAGTACCGAAGGAATAGGCAGTACATTTACATTCTACCTACCAATAAATGAGGAGCAAACGTCAGACACTCAATCTCCTTCTGAAGATGAATCACAAACAGAAGTCGCTACTGCAACTGAGTTGATAGAAAGTCAAAAAGATGACAACATGACAACAATGCCTATTATTGAGGATTCACTAATGGGGAAAAAGGTATTGGTAGTCGATGATGATATGCGTAATGTTTTTGCGTTAACGAGTGCTCTTGAATTAAACGGAATGAATGTCATTTTTTCTGAGAATGGAAAAGAAGCGCTATCCATGTTACCTGAACATCAAGATGTTGATATTATACTTATGGATATTATGATGCCTGAGATGGATGGATATGAGGCGATGCAAAACATTAGACATATGGAAATGTTTAAAACCATTCCGATCATTGCATTGACAGCTAAAGCAATGAAATATGATCGACAAAAATGTATCGATGCAGGGGCATCGGATTATATAAGCAAGCCAGTTAATCTTGAACAGTTAATGTCATTGTTGAAGGTTTGGCTTCATAAATAGGTGAGTATAATGGATTATGTAACTGATTATGAGAATAGTGATCAAGAGATTTGTAGTGATCTAGAAAAAGTAGAAATAGAGTTATTGTTAGTTGGAATCTATCGTTATTATGGATTTGATTATCGGAATTATAATTTAGCATCAATCCGTAGGAGAATTTGGCATCGAATCAAGCTTGAAAAACTAACAACTGTGACAGAGTTATTAGATAAAGTACTGCATGACAAGACCCTTATGGAGAAGCTATTAGCTGATTTTTCAATAAATGTAACAGAAATGTTCCGAGACCCGAGCTTTTTTAAAGCATTTCGGTCAGATGTTGTTCCTTTGTTAAAGGAACTCCCAACGATTCGGATTTGGCATGCAGGTTGCTCTAGTGGAGAAGAAGCATATTCAATGGCGATTCTTTTAAAAGAAGAGGGACTTCTTGATCGGACAAGAATTTATGCAACAGATATGAATGATCGTATACTATTACAGGCAAAGAGTGGTCGCATCCCTATCCATAGAATGAAAGTGTATACGAGTAATTATATGGAGGCTGGTGGAAAAAAAGAGTTTTCAGAGTATTATACAGCTGATTCACAGGAAGTATACTTTAATAAAGAGCTTACAGATATGATTACTTTTGCACAGCATAATTTAGTAACAGATAGCTCGTTTAACGAATTCCATGTCATTATTTGTAGAAATGTGATGATTTACTTTGATCGGGGTTTACAAGAGAGAGTACATCAGCTTATATATGGTAGTTTAGCTTCATCCGGATTTTTAGGCTTAGGTAATCGTGAATCACTTTCTTATACCCAGTTTGATGAATTATACATAGAAATTAACAAGTCCGAGAAGCTATACCGAAAAAAATAATACATACTAAGGGCGAGGTAGATATGCAAAATCAAACGGTAAATATATTAATGGTTGATGACCGAAAAGAAAATCTATTAGCATTGCAGGCTGTATTAGAGGATCGTCACTATAACCTTATTTCGGCTACTTCAGGAGAAGAAGCACTTAAATGGGTTTTGAAGGAGGATTTTGCTGTAATCCTCCTGGATGTGCAAATGCCGGGTATAGACGGCTTTGAAACGGCAAAGTTAATCCGTGCACGTGAAAAGTCAAAGGATATACCGATTATTTTTATCACTGCTTTAAGTCAAACACAACAGCATGTAATGAATGGTTACTCAGTTGGGGCTATCGATTATTTATTTAAGCCTTTTCCCCCGCTTGTCTTGAAAAGTAAGGTAGAGGGTTTTGTTAAAATATATTTAAGCCAAATGCAAATTAAAGAACAAAACCGTGTAATTACTGAGCATTCAGTTTTGCTTGAAAAGGCACATCATGAACTACAACGAAGTGAAGCATTAGCAAGAGTAATAACGGAATCCTCAATTGATACTTTAATTACCCTAACTACTAAAGGTGAAATTTTATCAGTGAACCCAGCAGGGAAAGAAATGTTTGGTTATTGTGAAGGAGAACTAGTGCAAGAGCACATATCAAAAATACTTCCATATTTTAACTATAAAGACATAGTGAATGTTGAGGAAGCTAGATTAATTGAATCTAAAGGTGCAAGAGTAGATTCTATTCTTTTTCCAGTTGATTTTCAAATTAGGTCATCATCTGTTGAAGATGAATTAATTTATGTTTGTTCAATCAGAGATATTTCGGAAAAGAAAATTCAGTTTGATATGTTGGAGAATTTAGTTGAGCTACGAACAAGTGAACTGAGACAGAGCCACAAGGAGTTAGAGGTAAAGATAGAAGAGAAGCGGAAGATGGTTCAACTCATTAAAGAGAGTGAACAAAAATATAAGTCATTATTTGAAAATCATCCTGATGCGGTTTATTCAGTAGATAAAGAGGGGAAATTTGTATCGGTTAATGAAGCTTGTGTGACACTTTCAGGTAGACAACAAGATGAGTTGTTAGACATGACTATCATGGACATTATTGCAGAAAACCATCGTAAGCTTTGTATTCATTTGTTTGAGGCTGCACTAAAAGGAGAGCCTAATCATAGAGAATTGAAAATCCTCCATAAAGATGGAACAGAAATCAGTATTCATTCTACGATTATTCCAATCATTATCGATGGAGAAGTAATCGGAGTCTATGGAATTGCAAAAGATATATCCTTACAACAGGATTTATGGGAGCAGTTGTATGAAAGTGAAGAGAAGTACCGTCATTTAGTTGAAGGTTCACCAGATGCCATTATTATTCAACAACTTCATAGTACTGAATGGACATTTATTAACGAAACTGGAATTAAACTGTTAGGGATTGGTGAGGTGACATCTACTAAAAATTCCTTAGAGCATTGGATTCATTTTGAAGATTATGAATTAGTGCGTCAATCGTTGGAATTAGGTATTACTGATCAGCAGGTCCGTTTTTTTGAAGCAAGGTTTATGAGAGCTGACGGGGAAACGATATATGGACAAATCAATTGCATCCCATTCATGTACATGGGAATTCCATCCTTACATATCGTAGTTAGGGATATTACCGAACTAAAGCAAAGTCGGGAATTTATAAAGGAATCTGAGAAATTAACGGTTGTAGGAGAACTAGCAGCGGGAATTGCTCACGAGATTCGAAACCCTCTTACAAGTCTGCGTGGCTTTACTCAGCTTATGCAAATTACCTCTGGAACTGATAATGAGTATGTTCCTATTATGATAGAGGAGATTGATCGAATTAATACAATTGTGGGTGAACTACTTCTATTATCAAAACCTAATGATCTAGAATTTAGAGAAGTAAATATTAATCACCTTTTAGATACGATAGTGATTCTTATGAAGGCTGAAGCTAACTTACATGGAGTTAACATATCCATTGAACATCAAGAAGATCTAACTCAATTCATCTTAGGTGTTGAAAATAAAATAAAGCAAGTTTTTGTGAATGTTGTCAAAAATGCAATCGAGGCAATGCAGACTGGTGGACAATTAACCATTCAAATTATACGAGAAGGTAAACTAATTTCTATTTTATTCCATGATCAAGGTGATGGTATTCCAGCTGACGTTTTAGAGAAAATCGGACAACCATTTTTCACGACAAAAGAAAAAGGTACCGGACTTGGTATGATGGTATGTCAAAGTATTATTGAAAGCCATCAGGGTACAATGAAGATAGAAAGTGCAGTAGGAGTAGGTACCACAGTAGAAATTAGCTTACCTTTATATAAAACTGCTAATATTGTACATACATAATGATTAGACCCATCTGTGAAACAACAAACGAAGAATGGAGAGGATGTCCTCTCTATCTTTGTTTATAGACTGAATATGTTTAATTTGGAGGTAGATGAACAGTGAGTCGAGCGGAAGAGTTGGCAGCTAAGCAGCTTGAAGCATATAATGCACAAAATATTGATGAATTTGTAGCACAATATAGTGATGATATTATTGTCATGGATTTTCCGTCAAACGAAATAACACTTGAGGGTAAGGATGCTTTTAGGCAAAGGTACCATACATTATTTATGAATAACCCAAATCAGCATGCGGAGTTAAAGGCTCGAATTGTAAAGGGGAATGTAGTCATTGATCATGAGTTAGTTACAGGACGGAGTAGTGGTAATGACGTAGAGGCAATTGCTATTTATGAAACAAATGATCAGCATATTACAAAGGTTTGGTTTGTAAAATAGTCTACATTGGCCTGGAGAGGTTTCAATCCTCTCCGTATCTACTAACGATTAAGAAGATTGTTTGCTGAAAACACGTCCAGTTTGCCTGACCCACCGCACTGGGTGCAGTTTCTTTGAAACCATAAAAGTGGAACTTTACCAAACCCATTACACCTTGAACAAACCACCTTAAGCGCCAAAAGCAATTCCTCCTTAGAAAATTAGTATTTGACCCAATTGCAACGAAAAGCATTTTTAATAGTATATGCATATTTTTTTAAAAACATCATATGTACAACCTAAATTGTCGATTTTGGTTTACTTTTATAATTTTTTGGTGAAATTCTAGTTACCTGCTAAACAAAGGTCTGCTAAGCTTCACATTGTAGAATTTGCTTGAATATGATATATTTCTTTCGGTATGTAACATTTAAAAAGGCTACTCTTTAAGTTTGATGTTTTAGACATAAAACATTTAAACGGTAGTGACAAGCAGTCTGAATACACGTAGACTCCTGCGGGACCTGTGGCCAAAGTGAGACCCCAAAGGAGCCAGAGCGACGAGGAGGCTCACTGGTCACCCGCCGGACGCGGAGTGTATTCAGACTGCGGTTTTAAGAAACCAGCCTAAAAACTGAATTTATTCATCAAATAGAAGAGTGTTCTTTCATTTTATGGACAGAGAGTGAGGAAGGATTAATTAATATGAGTTATATAGATGAAGCCCATAAAAGACGTACGTTTGCTATTATTTCCCATCCTGATGCAGGTAAAACAACAATGACAGAAAAGTTATTGTTATTTGGAAATATTATAAGAGAGGCTGGAACTGTAAAAGGGAAGAAGTCTGGTAAATATGCTGCTTCTGACTGGATGGAAATTGAAAAGCAACGTGGAATATCCGTTACCTCCAGTGTTATGAGTTTTCCATATCATGAATTTTATGTAAATATTCTTGATACACCAGGACATGAAGATTTTAGTGAGGATACTTACCGTACATTAACAGCTGTTGATAGTGTAGTAATGATTATCGATTCTACGAAAGGTGTAGAACCGCAAACCATCAAGCTATTCAAAGTCTGTCGAATGAGAGGCATACCAATCTTTACTTTCATTAATAAATTGGATCGAGAAGGAAAAGACTCTTTAGAGTTATTATCTGAAATTGAAGAAGTGTTAGGAATTGAATCATACCCAATGAACTGGCCAGTTGGCATGGGCAAAAGATTCCTAGGAATCATTGATCGTTATCAAAATCAATTTGTGCACTTTAAAGGTGATGAGACAGAAGACATCATCCCTCTTGATGAATTGGAGAATGGGAATTACGCAGAAATTACGAATCACGCAAGTTATGAGAGCACTCAAGATGAGTTAATGCTGTTGGATGAGGCAGGAAATCAATTTGACCCAGAAAGAGTACTTAAGGGAGAATTAACACCTGTATTTTTCGGAAGTGCACTTGCGAATTTTGGAATTCGTACATTTTTCGATACGTTTTTACAATTTGCATCACAGCCAAAGCCACGTAAAACAAATGTAGGCTTAGTTCCTCCAGAACATGAAGATTTCTCGGGGTATATCTTCAAGATTCAAGCAAACATGAATCCTGCTCACCGTGACCGTATTGCTTTCCTACGTGTGTGTTCTGGGAAGTTTGAACGAGGCATGAGTGTTAATGTTAGTCGTACAAACAAAGCAATCAAATTAAATCAAACTCAGCAATTCATGGCAGCTAGTCGTGAAACGGTTGATGAAGCATACCCAGGGGACATTATTGGAATATATGATCCTAACGTTTACCAAATTGGTGACACGTTGACAGCTGGAAAAGATTCAATTTCTTATCAGGAGCTTCCTGTGTTCCCACCTGAAATGTTCCGTAAAGTCCGAGTAAAGAATGTCATGAAATCTAAATCCTTCCGTAAAGGAATCGAGCAATTGGTTCAAGAAGGGGCCATTCAATTATTTAGACAAGAATCTAATGAAGAAGTAATACTTGGAGCAGTAGGACAACTTCAATTTGAGGTGTTTGAATATCGATTACAAGCAGAGTACAATGTATCAGTTGAGTTTACTTCAATTGGAAGTCGTATTCCAAGATGGATTGGAAACAAGGATGTAGACAGCCGTCTATTTGACTCACGTAGCCTACTTGTTCGTGATCGATATGACAGATATGCTGTACTTTTTGAGAATGACTTCACCTTACGCTACTTCACAGATAAAAATAAAGACATCGAACTAATTGATTTACTTGAAACAAACGATTATAAAAGTGTATAAAACTTCCATGGACGGTGCCGCATTGCGGTGCCAGGCACCGTCAGTGGGACATAAGATGTCCCGCGAATGGAAGGTGAGAGGAGATATTAGATGCTGATCAAAATTATCCTAGCACTAATACTGCCGTGTTTATTAGTTATTTTATTTACGAGAGTGACCTACAATCACTATGTAGGGACTGCACTTACAATTGCCTTATTAATCGCATCGATTTATAAAGGTTACACACATACTTCATTAATCAATATTTTAGATGTATTATCATTAACAGCAGGATTCTTATATTCTCGAAAAATGGTAAAGAAATTTAAAGAATAGAAATTGAATATCACAGTAAAAACGTCTAACTGAAAAGTTGGCGTTTTTTTTGGCTATGTAAAATAACTTCTAAGATCTCATAGAATGGGAGACACCTTGCCACCAATTTTAAATAATAGCGGAATAAGTGCTAATAAAATAATCCCTACAATTAAGGTAGATAGGATTAACTCTTTCCATACAATCAAATTCTCTGCAAACATTTGATAAATAATGAATGAATTTATTGGAAGGTTAAGCAATAATCCAGTTACAAGGCCAGGTGCATACTTTTTCATCAGAACGGTTGCAAGTAGATGTGGAAAAAAAGCATTAAAAATCATTGAACCTAAAAAACCAATGAACCCCCATCTAGTAAAATTTGATTCTGGTATATATAAATAACTACATGCAGATAAATAAGCCAAAAGAGTAATAATGATGACAGCAAAGCGAAATTCACCAGAAGTTACTGTTTTTTGAAACCTTGAAGATTGTTGAGACCACTTAGGTAACAGAATCGCTTCCTCAATATTGTGCAATGTAATAGCAATACAAAAAAATGCTATGAGATAATCCACATCCAATTCCTCCTTCTTAAAGTAGCGAACATTGTTTCTTCAATTTAGTAGCCCTTCTTAAAATTATAGGAAAATTAAGGAAATGTATCAATATCAACATTATTAAATAACCGATTCTACTATTAGAAAATTATAATAAAAAAAAGAGTGAAATTACTGAAAAAAGTGATATTATCATTATTATACTGGAAAAAAATACAAACTCAGTCTTAAGACGGAGTAAAACCTAAGCTAGGGTCTGTTACATAAGGTTAAGTGAATGGATATGATTGTGTTAACAGATTAATAAAGAGGTAGGAGATTAGAGATGAAAGATATTATAACCATTTTTAAAAACCGTAACTATTCCTTATTGTTCTTTGCAGCTTTCACATCACAACTAGGGAGTATCATTGGTATATCAGCTTTTATGCTCTATTTATTAAATCGATTTTCAGAACAACCATTCTACGCCACAATGGCCGAGCTCATGTATTCGCTGCCGACATTGTTTGTTTTCTTTCTCGTCGGAGTGTTCGCAGATAAAATGGATCGACAGAAGGTTGCAGCCTATGCTGATTTTATATGTGTTCTTTTATCAGTTGCATTAATCATAACCATTTATATCGATTGGATGCCACTTACCTTTTTTCTATTATTTCTTAGAAGTGCTGTTTCAAAGTTCTTCCATCCGGCTGAAAGTGCAATGATTCAGGGAATTTTAACAAAAAATGAGTATACAATGGCAGCAGGGCTTAACCAAATGACAGGCAGCTTATTTATGTTATTTGGTAATGCATTAGGAATTTTCATTTATTGGAATTTTGGAATTCAAGGAGCCATCCTTTTTGATGCTATCACCTATTTAATAAGTGCGATTTTGATATTAACATGTAAGATTAACGAAGATATAAGATTGCCAAACGGTAAAATGCATTGGAGAGAATTAAGTGCGCGGTCTATCTTTGGTGATTTTAAAGAAGGTTTAGCTTATATATTGGATAAGAGATTACTAGTTTACTTAATCATCGGTTTCTTTGTCTTCGGAATTGTCAATGGTGGTCTTTCCGTAATGCCGACCTACATTTTAAAATATAAACTAGCACCTGATACGTATGAACAGGTATTAATCTATATGGGAATTGTTTTCGGGAGCTCGGTCTTGGTAGGAAGTGTCCTTGCATCTGTCATAGCGAAAAAATTGAAATTATATCAAATGATTATAATCGGTCTTCTTACCTCTGGTGTATTTATAACTGTTACAGGCTTTAGTACCAGTGTATTCATGTTTTTACTGCTAAACGTGACAATTGGGTTAAGCTTACCACTATTAAACATTGCAATAGGTGGCTGGTTACCTCGAATTGTTGATCCGAAAATGATGGGACGTGTTCAAGGCTGGATTACTCCAACTATGATGTTGTCCCAATCGATCACACTAGGTATAATCATGGTCACCTTTCAGAAATCATTGACGATTGAGGGATTATTCTTCCTAGTAGGGGGCTGTATTTTTGCAGTCGGTGTTTTCTACGCAATTGTATTACCTCCTTATGGTGAGGAAGGATATAAAGATGAGAAAGTAATTGTAGAACTGGAAAGTAAACATATTTAACACAAACAAGAAAAAGGCTCATATCAATTGAGTCTTTTTTTTCTTAATAAGTAATCTGTGAGGTTCCACAAAAAAAACAAAACATCAGTTCGTATTTTTGGTGATTTTAGGTATATTTGTGGTACAATGTTTTTACTAATGATGTTATTGATAAAATAGATGTATTCTGCAATAAAAATTTACAACTTCTAGTTGATACATAAATCACCAATTCTTGAATGGAGGCTTATATGTGAACGAACAGTTTGAGTTAGTCTCAAAATATTCACCACAGGGAGATCAGCCAAGAGCGATAGCGCAAATAATAGAAGGCATTAAAGAAGGAAAAAAGCATCAAACACTTTTAGGTGCAACTGGGACAGGTAAAACATTCACAATCTCAAATGTGATTAAGGAACTGAACCGACCAACCCTAATCATTGCACATAACAAAACTTTAGCAGGACAATTATATAGTGAATTTAAAGAATTTTTCCCAAATAATGCGGTTGAGTATTTTGTCAGCTATTATGACTACTACCAACCAGAGGCCTATGTTCCTTCATCAGATACTTTCATTGAAAAAGATTCAAGTGTTAATGATGAAATTGATAAATTACGTCACTCTGCAACCTCTTCCCTATTTGAACGAAGAGACGTGATTATCATAGCGAGTGTGTCTTGTATTTATGGTCTTGGGTCACCTGAAGAGTACAAGGAATTAGTTGTTTCATTAAGAGTCGGGATGGAGCTTGAACGTAATCAACTTCTACATAGACTAGTGGATGTTCAGTATGAACGAAATGATATAGATTTTCGTCGTGGTACCTTTAGAGTTAGAGGAGATGTTGTTGAGATTTTTCCTGCATCTCGTGATGAACAATGTATTCGAGTTGAGTTTTTTGGGGATGAAATTGATCGCATTCGTGAAATAGATGCCCTAACAGGTGAAATCATGGGAGAACGAGAGCATGTTGCGATTTATCCAGCATCCCACTTCGTTACACGTGAGGAGAAGGTTCAACTTGCTCTTAAAAATATTGAGGCAGAACTTGAGGAGAGACTTGAAGAATATAGAGAAAATGGCAAGCTGCTTGAAGCACAAAGGCTAGAGCAAAGGACGAATTACGACCTTGAAATGATGAGGGAGATGGGATTCTGTTCAGGAATTGAAAACTACTCTCGCCATTTAACACTTCGTGAAGCAGGGGCTACACCTTATACGTTAATGGATTTCTTTCCAAAGGATTTATTAATCGTCATTGATGAGTCACATGTTACATTGCCTCAAATTAGGGGTATGTTTAATGGTGACCAAGCGCGTAAACAGGTTCTTGTTGATCATGGTTTTAGATTACCTTCAGCAAAGGATAACAGACCACTTCGGTTTGAGGAATTCGAGGAGCATATCAATCAAATCGTTTATGTATCAGCAACTCCTGGACCTTATGAACTGGAACGTACGCCTGAAGTAGTGGAGCAAATTATTCGTCCAACAGGATTGCTCGATCCACCAATTGATATAAGACCAATTCAAGGGCAAATCGATGATTTGATTGGAGAGATTCGTGCAAGAGCAGAGGTAAATGAACGTGTGTTAATTACGACATTAACGAAAAAGATGTCAGAGGATTTAACCAATTACTTAAAAGATATTGGAATCAAGGTGAATTACCTCCATTCTGAAATTAAAACATTAGAGCGAATTGAAATTATCCGGGACCTTCGAATAGGTAAATATGACGTTCTTATTGGTATTAACCTCCTTAGAGAGGGACTTGATATTCCAGAGGTATCGCTTGTGGCTATTTTAGATGCAGATAAAGAAGGATTCCTTCGCTCTGAAAGATCACTTATTCAAACGATCGGCCGGGCAGCTCGGAATGCGAATGGTCAAGTAATCATGTACGCTGATAAAATAACAAAATCGATGCAAATCGCACTAGATGAAACAAAACGCCGTCGTGAGACACAAGCGGAATACAATAGGGTGCATGGGATTACACCTCAAACCATTCGCAAGGACATACGTGACATCATACGTGCAACACAAGCTGCCGAAGAAGTTGAAGATTATGAAACATTACCAAAGCTTACAGGCTTGACGAAGAAAGAGCGTGAAAAAGTGATTGCTGAAATGGAGCTTGAAATGAAAGCTTCAGCTAAAGCGCTTGATTTTGAACGTGCTGCAGAATTACGGGATTTAATTTTAGAGTTAAAAGCGGAAGGATGACAAAAGAATGGCAATGGAACGGATTATCGTCAAAGGTGCACGTGCACATAATTTAAAAAATATCGATGTTACAATCCCTAGAGACAAATTAGTTGTTCTTACTGGATTATCAGGTTCAGGCAAGTCATCCTTAGCTTTCGATACCATTTATGCAGAAGGACAACGCAGATATGTCGAATCATTATCTGCATATGCCCGACAATTTCTAGGTCAAATGGATAAGCCAGATGTAGATGCAATTGAAGGATTATCACCAGCCATTTCGATTGATCAAAAAACAACTAGCCGTAATCCACGATCAACAGTCGGGACCGTTACAGAGGTTTATGACTATTTAAGACTCTTATTTGCGAGGGTTGGTCGACCTATTTGTCCGATTCATAAAATAGAAATAACCTCGCAAACCATTGAACAAATGGTTGACCGCATTCTAGAATATCCTGAACGAACAAAGCTACAAGTGTTATCACCTGTGGTTTCAGGGAGAAAAGGGACTCATGTAAAGGTACTTGAAGATATAAAAAAGCAGGGATATGTTCGAATACGTGTAAATGGGGAAATGCGTGAAATATCAGAGGAAATCGAATTAGAAAAAAACAAAAAGCACAACATTGAAGTTGTCATTGACCGAATTGTTGTGAAAGATGGAGTTGCTGCTCGGTTAGCCGATTCTTTGGAAGCGGCGCTGAAGTTAGGTGAAGGCAAAGTTGTCATTGATGTCATGGGTGAGGAAGAGCTTCTTTTCAGTGAGCTACACGCATGCCCACATTGTGGATTTTCAATCGGAGAGCTTGAACCAAGAATGTTTTCTTTTAACAGCCCATTTGGAGCTTGTCCAGATTGCGATGGATTGGGAGCGAAGCTTGAAGTGGATGAAGAGCTTGTTGTACCCAATTGGGATCTATCACTAAAGCAACATGCTTTAGCACCATGGGAACCGACCAGTTCACAGTATTACCCGCAACTGCTCGAATCTGTGTGTAACCATTATGGTATAGATATGGAAATACCAGTCAAAGATATCCCAAAGCACTTAATGGATAAAATCTTATACGGTAGTGATGGGGAACAGATTTATTTCCGATATGAAAATGATTTTGGACAAGTACGTGAAAACTATATCGCATTCGAAGGTGTGATATCGAATGTGGAAAGACGATATAAAGAGACAAGCTCTGATTACATCCGTGAACAAATGGAAAAATACATGGCTGAACAGGATTGCCCTACTTGTAAAGGAAATCGTCTAAAGAAGGAAAGCTTGGCAGTTTTAATTTCTGGAAAGCATATCGGCCATCTAACAGCTCTATCGATTAATGAAGCACTTGATTTCTTTACAGCAATTGAATTATCTGAAAAGGAAATGAAAATTGCTAATATGATTTTCCGAGAAATTAAAGAGCGTCTTGGGTTTTTAGTGAATGTTGGACTTGATTACTTAACCTTGAGTCGAGCAGCTGGTACTTTATCTGGTGGTGAAGCACAACGAATCCGTTTAGCGACCCAAATCGGCTCACGCTTAACAGGGGTGCTTTATATTCTTGATGAGCCATCAATCGGTCTTCATCAACGAGATAATGATCGGCTCATTTCTACCCTTCAAAAGATGAGAGATATCGGAAATACGTTAATTGTGGTTGAGCATGATGAAGATACAATGATCGCAGCAGATTATTTAATTGATATCGGCCCAGGAGCAGGGGTACATGGTGGGATGGTTGTTTCAGCCGGAACACCAGCAGAAGTAATGGCAGATGAGAATTCATTAACAGGACAATATCTATCAGGAAAGAAGTTTATTCCGTTACCGCTTGAACGCCGCCAATCAGACGGAAGGTTACTTGAGATTAAAGGTGCAAATGAAAACAATCTTAAAAATGTTTCCGTCAAGATTCCTTTAGGTGTATTCAGTGCAGTGACAGGGGTTTCAGGTTCAGGGAAAAGTACATTGATTAATGAAATTCTACATAAATCCTTAGCTCAAAAGCTTCATCATGCGAAGAGCAAGCCAGGTTCACATAAGGAAGTGTTGGGAACCGAGCATTTAGAAAAGGTCATTGATATTGATCAATCTCCAATTGGGAGAACTCCGCGTTCTAACCCGGCTACATATACTGGGGTATTTGATGACATTCGAGATGTATTTGCATCAACAAATGAAGCAAAGGTACGCGGATATAAAAAGGGAAGATTTAGCTTCAATGTCAAAGGTGGACGCTGTGAGGCATGTCGTGGAGATGGTATTATCAAAATTGAAATGCACTTTCTCCCTGATGTTTATGTTCCTTGTGAGGTCTGCCATGGGAAGCGATATAATCGTGAAACCCTAGAAGTAAAATATAAGGATAAAAATATCTCAGACATTTTAGAAATGACGGTTGAACATGCGGTTTCCTTTTTCGAAAACATACCTAAGATTCGTAGAAAGCTCCAAACAATCTTTGATGTAGGTCTTGGCTATATTACACTGGGGCAACCTGCTACCACTCTTTCAGGTGGAGAAGCACAGCGGGTAAAGCTCGCCTCGGAACTTCATCGCAGATCTACAGGGAAGTCATTGTATATTCTTGATGAACCAACAACAGGACTTCATGTGGACGACATTTCAAGATTACTAAAAGTGTTACAACGTCTAGTAGATAATGGAGATACAGTGTTAGTAATTGAACACAACTTAGATGTGATAAAGGCAGCAGACTATTTGATAGACCTTGGTCCTGAAGGTGGAGACAAAGGTGGACAAATCGTTGCAACCGGTACACCAGAAGAAGTCGTGAAAGTGAAAGCTTCCCATACTGGAACCTATTTAAAACCAATCCTAGAACGAGATCGAAAACGAATGAAAGAACGGATCGAGGAAAAAGAGGCAATCGTTAAATAATGATTAGTTCCTCACTAATTTAATTGTCAAACAGAACAGTTATTGGTAAAATAAAAGTAGTATAAATTAAATAATCACTCCAAAGGGGAGTAGCTATAAAATAAAGTCGTCATTACGGGTACATCCCCGGCTTTATTGGCAACATAACGTTGTTAGCGAGACCTTTGCCATCACATGGTGAAGCTCTCGCGTCTAAAAAACGCTTTACCATTGTGGTAGAAGCGTTTTTTTTATACGGATTTGAAATCTTCATAATAAAAGGCTGGTTTCTAAAAGTCTGTTGTTTACATGAAACATTAAAACGGTGATACAAGCAGGTTGAATACACGTAGACTCCTGCGGGACCAGTGGCCAAAGTGAGACCCCACAGGAGCATAAGCGACGAGGAGACTCACTGGTCACCCGCCGGACGCGGAGTGTATTCAGCCTGCGGCTTTAAAAGCAATAATCTATATGAAGATAGACTAATAAAACGAAATGGGGAAAAGAAGATGTTAAAAAAGATTCTTAAAAGCCTTCTAAATAGTAAAACGCAGCACCGCCGTTATTCAAGTAGCCGTGGAAGAAAACATAGTCATTACGGACATCCTTCAAAATATGGTCATAAGCACTATAAGAAAAAGTATAAATCAAGTGGCTTTTTTAGTAGATCATATAGCAGCAGCTAAATGTTAATACCGAGAAAAATAGTAGAACTATGGGAAAGACCTCTTAAAAATGGTTCAATCATCAACAATCAATTCAAAATCACTCGTTTTATTGGAAAAGGAAGCTATGGATTAGTTTATCAGGCAATTGATGAAACAACCTCACAAATGGTCGTGGTAAAACAACTTCGGAACCGAAAGAGGAATAGTAATGAAAAATTACTAATAAGAGAGGCAAGAATGCTTGAAAGTCTCAATCTAATCAATACTCCGAGATTGGTAGATTATTTTTATGAAGATCATAAGTACTTCCTAATCATGGAACACAAACCAGGCAATAATTTTGAAGACCTTGTCATATATGAAGGGAAAAAGTATAACGAAACCGAATGTATTAAAATTCTATTAAAGGTATTGCAAGTAATTAGGCATCTACATGCGAAAAGAATTATACACAGAGATTTACGATTACCTAATATTCTGCTAAATGAAGAAACAATCTATGTAATTGACTTTGGTCTGGCACTCTTTGTAGATGAGAAGGATAGTGGGGAAGGTATTTCTTCCTCACTTGAGAAAAGGCTATTTCGGGAAGTATCTGTAAAAAGTGATTTCTACGCATTAGGACACTTCTTCCTCTTTCTTTTATACTCGACCTATGAAACAACAACGAGAAAAGAAAGAAGCTGGGAAGAAGAATTAACAATTGATCCTAGACTTAAAAAGATTATAAGAAAAATGCTTCAACTGGAAGCCTCTTATGAAACTGTTGATGAAATCATTAAGGATTTAGAAGTCATAACAGAAGACAACAATTAAATATAAACACACGGGGACTGTTCAAGGATTAGCTCAAGATCATATTGGTCATGCTAGCGCTTCTTAACAGTCTTTTTTCACTTTATAAAAGGCTGTTTTCCCAAAGTTTGTTGTTATAGCCACATACTTTTGAACATGGTAGTAACAAGCAGGAAGAATACACGGAGACTCCTGCGGGACCAGTGGCCAAAGTGAAACCCCACAGGAGCGTCAGCTTTCGAAAGCAACAATCTATACAAAAACAGCCTATGAAAATAAGACTTAAGGCGTATAACAAAATCATTCTGTTGGTCGATTAAAGGAAGATCGTCTACGGCTATAATTACAAATAAGATAACCATTAAAAACTTAATTAGCACATAGAATAGATTAGTGATCATACCCTTAAAAAATTTAATCAAACGTTTGTTTAGAAAATGAGACCAGTCATATCAAGGGTTCGAAAAAATTAAACAAACGTTTGTTTAAAAAATCTTCACTCAATATCTGCTCAGCAAATTTCCAATAGGATGAAACTAATCAATTCATTCCTCGTATAGTAAAGGGCGAGGAGTTAAATGAATAGATATAAAAAGTCTTATTATGTGTCATGTTAGTTATCACAATAAATGATAAATCAAAGTCAGTATCCATGGGAGGAGAATCGTTCATGAATGAAGAACGTAAACGGATTTTAAAGTTAGTTGAAGCAGGTAAACTTTCAGCAAACGAGGCGATTACCTTATTAGAAGCGTTAGAAGATAAGGGGAATGAGAAGACTACAAAAGCGGAACAAACTAAGCATATTGTGAATGAGGTATCAACAAACGTTCAACCTGAAAATAAACACACAAAAGATGACCAAAAGACCCATCATTATAAACAATCATCTGTGAAATCTAAACTAACTGAGTTTATTGATTCTGCAGTTAAGAAGATAAAGGACCTGGACTTAGATTTTAACTTCGGAAATGCCGTTGAAGTTAATCATATCTTTCAGCATTCAGATGCATTAGTCCAAAATCTTGACGTTGATGTTTCAAATGGTAGTGTTGAAATTATCCCTTGGAATGAGAATGACGTACGTGTTGAATGCAAAGTGAAGGTTTACAACCTAGAATCCATTGAAAAAGCTCGTGAATCATTTCTAGATGAAGTAGTGTTTTCAATTGATAATCATAAACTCATATTTGCTGTCCAGAAAAAGCAGATGAAAGTATTGGCAAAGATTTATGTTCCACGTGTTCAATATGAGCATGTAAAAGTGAGAATGTTTAATGGACCAATAAGTGGGGAAGATTTAGAAGTATCAACCTTTAGGGCCAAAACAGCAAATGGAACGATTAAAGTAGCAAAAATCAATTCAATTTATATGGAATTAGAAACAGCAAATGGACAAATCGATCTAAAAGATAGCTCAAGTAAAGAGTGTGAGATTGAAACAATCAATGGAGCCATTAAAGTAGATGGTCGTTATGAAAAGTTAGATGCCCAGAGCTTTAGTGGGAACATTGTTTGTTATCTCCCTGGAGAAGATTGCCACACAATCGGCGTAAAAACAACAGCAGGAAATATTGATATTGACACGTCAATCACTAGAAACATTGACGGTGAACTAAAATCTACATTAGGCGGATTTAACTGTGAAATTCCACATATGAATATTGTGAAGGAAAAGAATGAGGTAGTACAAAAGTATCTAAGATTCAAAACAACAACAGACCATGAAAACAAATTATATATGTTTGCAGAAACAAAGACCGGTTCTATTAACATAAAACCAATATAGGAGGTAATAATGAAAAAACTATATCGCTCTCGTACAAATCGAAAATTTGCAGGAGTTGTTGGAGGATTAGCAGAATATTTAGGAATGGATAGTACCTTGTTACGGATTCTTTTCGTCTTAGGATTATTCATTAGTTTTGGAACATTCTTTCTCGTCTACTTAGTTTGGATCTTCGTTGTTCCTAATGAAAGGGATGCAATAAGATAATGAAATGGTTATTAAGTTTGTTTATAAACAGTGTTGTTCTAATTGTTGTGGCAGGATACATTGACACTTTTCATCTAGAAAGTTTAACTGCAGCAATCTTTGCAAGTATCATATTATCAATATTGAATGTTATTGTTAGGCCAATTTTAATCATCTTAACTTTACCTGTGACTGTATTAAGTCTGGGATTGTTCCTATTTGTTATTAATGCAATTACATTAATGATTACCCAGAGCATCATGGGAGACTCATTTGTCATTGATGGTTTTGGAACAGCAATGATCGCAGCAATCATTATCTCAATTCTACATTTATTAATTCAAAAAGTAATCTTAGATCCTTTAACAGAAAAAAGAAACAGAAAATAAAAAGGCTGTCCCCAAAAAGTGTGCAAGGCACATGTGGGGCAGCTTTTTTGTATTAGTCTAAAGTCCTGTGGGGTCTCACCTTGGCCACTGATCTAAGCAGGAGTCTACGTGTATTTCAGCCTGCTTGTACTTCCATCTCAATGTTTATGTTTAAAACAACCTTATAATAAAGATTGTAATTAGATGTAATGTGTTGTAATTTAATTCTAAATACTCAGACAAAAATATGGAGTTGAGTCAATCATGGAATCTATTAATCTTGTAAAAGTAAGGCGTGGGAATCATATAGAAAGCGTACATCGTGGTCATGTTGCTGTTGTAGATTCAAATGGAAATCTCATGAATTTTGCAGGTAATCCATATGGCAAAGTTTATGCAAGATCTTCGATGAAGCCGGTTCAAACAATTCCACTTATCGAAACCGGAGCGGCGGATACCTATGAGTTTTCGGATGCGGATTTGTCATTATGTTGTGCTTCGCATAATGGCGAAAGTATGCATACAGATCGAGTGCTAGAGATTTTAAAGAGGATAGGTTTGAAGGATAACTCATTACAATGTGGCACACATCCACCTAGATGGGAGGAAACATATAAAAAATTAATTCGCGAAGGAAAAGAGATTACACCTCTGTATAATAATTGTTCTGGAAAGCACACAGGAATGCTAGCAACAGCAAAGTATATGAATGAACCAATTGAGACCTATTATAGAGTAGATCATCCTGTTCAACAGAGGATCTTAACAGCTGTTAGTGAAATATGTGATTATCCAAAAGAGGATATTGAAATTGGAATTGATGGTTGTGGTGTTCCGGTTCATGGCCTGCCATTAATTAATCTGGCATTTGGTTATGCAGTGATGGCCAATCCTGAAAAGCTAAATAAGAAACGAGCTGAAACGGTTAAACGAATTACGAATGCGATGATTGCTGCACCAGAAATGGTAGGGGGAACAAACCGCTTTTGTACAGACTTCATGAAAACAGGGAAGGGGCGATTTTTCGGCAAAGCGGGAGCAGAAGCTGTTTATTGTATCGGTGATAAAGAAACCGGGCTCGGAATTGCGATTAAAGTAGAGGATGGAAATGGTAGAGCAATGTATCCTGTTGCCGTTGAAGTCTTGAATCAGCTAGGGTTATTAACAGAACATCAAATAGAAGACCTCATGAACCATTATAAACCAAAACTGCGCAATGCGAGAAAAGAAGAAATTGGTCAATTAATCCCAGATTTCACTTTGCAAAAAGCCTAAAAAGGTAACCCCAAAGCAACGATTTAAGCTGTTGATCTGGGGTTAACTAATTTTAATCCTTGATAGTTTAAACCTCGGTTTTATCTTCCGAAAAATCATTATGCTCCGTCCTTAGTTCATTCTACCTGTGGGTGTGTTAACAATTACCTGCCTATAATAAATAACAACAATATTTGCTAAACTAACTCAAAATAAAAAGTTGTCTTTTTTCAGATTTTTTTATAGTAAAAAATAGTGTTAAAATAGATAATGGAATATAGTACAACATGTACTGAACAAAAAGGAGGAAGCCACATTGCCAAAAGTACGTACTAAAGATCTACTTGAGAAATTCGGTTTGAAGTTAATAAGTGGTGAAGAGGGAATTAATCGACCAATCAATACTAGTGATATTTCTCGACCAGGAATTGAGATGGCTGGCTATTTTACATATTACCCTGCAGAGCGCATTCAGCTTCTAGGGAAAACCGAGCTTACTTTCATCGAAAAGCTTAAGCCTGATGAAATCAAAACTCGAATGGAAAAACTATGTACTGATGTAACACCTTGTATTATAGTGTCACGTGACATGGAGATTCCACAGGACCTGGTTGATGCATGTGAGCGAGAATCTGTTCCATTATTGAGATCTAATGAAAAGACAACTAGATTATCAAGTCGAATTACTAACTTCCTCGAAAGTAAACTAGCTCCTTCTACAGCGATCCATGGGGTATTGGTTGATATTTACGGAGTGGGAGTATTAATTACAGGTAAAAGTGGAGTCGGTAAAAGTGAAACAGCACTAGAGCTTGTAAAAAGAGGACATCGACTTGTTGCTGATGACTGTGTCGAAATCAGACAAGAAGATAAAGATACACTGATTGGTAATTCTCCAGAGCTTATTGAGCATTTATTAGAAATTAGAGGGCTAGGAATTATTAATGTTATGACACTTTTTGGAGCGGGTGCGGTTCGAAGCTTCAAGCGAATTACGCTTGTAATGAATCTGGAGCTTTGGGATCAAACGAAACAATATGATCGTCTTGGACTTGAAGAAGAAAAAATGAGAATCATTGATACAGATATTACAAAATTAACGGTTCCTGTTCGACCTGGTCGAAATTTGGCTGTCATTATTGAGGTTGCTGCGATGAACTTCCGTCTAAAAAGAATGGGAGTTAATGCTGCTGAAGAATTTTCAGCTAGACTTACTGGTGTCATAGAGGACCATGAGCAAGAAGATATTTAATTAAATGAATGCACGTTATAAAAGGGAATGAGAAAAAAGGAGTAAATAAGGAAGGTGACATATGGAGAATGAGATTCAACCGTTAAATCCAGTATTTTTAGAGTTAGGACCATTAGCGATTCATTGGTATGGTTTAATTATTGGTTTAGGAGCCATGCTTGGGCTTTTTATTGCTGTGAGGGAATCAGAACGACGTGGTCTGCATAAAGATACTTTTGTGGATTTAGTTTTATTTGCAATTCCGATTGCGATTTTATCGGCCAGAGCGTATTATGTTATTTTTAAATGGGACTATTATTCACAAAACCCGGGCCAAATTTTCCAGATTTGGGAAGGTGGCTTAGCGATCCATGGTGGCTTAATTGGAGCCGTTATAACAGCCATTGTTTTTGCAAAGAAGAAAGGCGTAAGCTTTTGGAAGCTAGCTGATATTGGTGCACCAAGTATCATCCTTGGTCAAGCGATAGGGCGTTGGGGGAACTTTATGAATCAGGAAGCCCATGGTGGACCTGTAACAAGAGAGTTTCTTGAAAACCTTCAACTACCTGAGTGGATTATCAATCAAATGTATATTGGTGGTCAGTATTATCACCCAACATTCCTTTATGAGTCTTTGTGGAATCTAGCTGGATTTGCACTATTACTATTTTTGCGCAGGGTTAATTTAAGGCGTGGAGAGTTATTCTTAAGCTATGTTATTTGGTATTCGGTAGGACGTTACTATGTTGAAAGTTTACGTACTGATAGTCTCATGCTTACTGATATGCTACGTGTTGCTCAAGTGATATCTATTGTGCTAATCATGGTTGCAGTTGGTCTCATTATTTATAGACGAGTAAAAGGTCAGGCCAAAGAGAGATATTTAGAAAGTTAGTAGAGGAGAGAATTAAGTGTTTGAAATCAGCAAGAGAGGTTTAATCAGTGGATTAAAGACAACATGGACATTGGGGAAAGTCATTTTTCCAATCACATTAATCGTGACTATATTAAAGTATACACCGATATTGGATTGGGTAATTGGCATGATTTCACCAATTATGGGCTTATTTGGACTTTCAGGTGATGCTGCTATTCCATTGGTGATTGGAAACTTTTTGAACCTATATGCTGCGATTGGAGCTATTTTAACGCTAGACTTAACTGTGAAGGAAGTATTTATTTTGGCAGTGATGCTTTCATTCTCACATAATTTACTAATTGAATCCACAGTTGCAATCAAGGTAGGCATTAAATTATGGGTAATTCTGCTGGTTAGAATTGGATTAGCAGTATTCTCAGCGATTTTAATTAACTTATTTTGGAATGGTGGCGGAGAATTAGCTCAGTATGGTTTCGTTCAAATGTCTGATGAAAAAGCGGTTGGCTGGTTTGCTATACTAATAGAAGGAATACAAAAGGCATCATTTGGAATTCTACAATTAGCAATGATTATTATTCCATTAATGATTATGATTCAATTTATGAAAGAGTTAGGTTGGTTAACGGCATTTTCAAAATGGATGTCTCCCTTTACAAAAGTTCTTGGAATGAAGGAGAACACTTCGACAACTTTAGCAGCAGGTTTATTGATTGGTTTAGCTTATGGTGCTGGAGTCATGATACAAGCCGCACAGGAGGATGATGTATCGAAAAAGGATTTAACACTCGCCTTTATTTTTCTTGTATCCTGTCATGCTGTAATAGAAGACACTCTAATTTTCATTCCACTAGGAATCCCAATCTTACCTTTATTATTAATAAGAGTAGTGACTGCAGTGGTACTAACAATGCTTGTAGCTTATATTTGGAAACGAGCGGAGCAAAACATACGGAAGGAAGCAACTTATGAAAATTAATACATTACTATTTGATTTAGACGGAACCTTAATAAATACAAACGATCTAATTATTTCATCATTTATGCATACACTTGAGCAATATTATCCAAATCAATACAAACGAGAAGATGTGCTGAAATTCATTGGTCCTTCCTTGCATGATACATTTGTAACAATGGATGAAAATCGCGTAGAGGAAATGATCAATACTTATCGAGAACATAATCATGCAAACCATGATTTACTTGTAAAAGAGTATGAGGGTGTTTATGACACGATTAAGCAACTGCATGAAAAAGGGTATAAACTAGGTATTGTAACAACGAAAGTCAGAAGTACTGTAACAATGGGGCTTAAGCTTACCGGATTAGATGAGTTTTTTGATGTGATTGTTACTTTGGATGATGTAAAGAATGCAAAGCCAGACCCGGAGCCTATACAACTAGCGCTTTCTCAATTAAACTCGCAAGCAGATGAGTCAATCATGGTTGGCGATAACTATCATGATATTTTAGCGGGTAAAAATGCTGGTACGTTAACAGCAGGTGTTGCTTGGACGATTAAAGGAAAAGACTATTTAGCGACATTCGACCCAGATTATATGCTAGAGCATATGAATGACCTATTGACTATTATCGGAGCTGAATAGCATTGAGAAACACGACAAGATATCCAGTGGAAGGTGCGAATTCACTTTGGCATGTTTATAAAACGGTCCCTTTTTGGAAGGTTGTTAAAAACTTCATCGTGATTCAATTAGCAAGATATACTCCATTTCTAGCGATGAAAAATTGGTTATATCGCACCTTCTTAAACATGAAAATCGGTGATCAAACGTCATTTGGATTAATGGTCATGCTTGATATTATGTTTCCAGAGAAAATAAGTATCGGTAGAAATTCCGTGATTGGTTATAATACAACCATTCTCGCGCATGAATATCTCATTAAGGAATATCGTCTTGGAGAAGTCCTTATCGGTGATGAGGTGATGATTGGGGCGAACACAACCATCTTACCAGGAGTCAGGATCGGTGATCATTCAATCGTGTCAGCTGGGACACTCGTAAATAAAGACGTACCAGATGGAGCCTTTGTTGGTGGAAATCCAATGAGAATCATTTATACAAGAGAAGAATTAGAGAAGAGATTTAAGACTGAAGAAAGTCATGATTAGGGTCAAACCTTGTTGTGGCTTTTTTTATTATCATCCACTAAATAAAGGGATTATTTTAAAAAATTATGTATTTTTTTCAAAAAATGTCAAATGTAACCGGTAACAATCGTTTTTTGCCGAAAAATCTCCTAAACAAATAGGTATTATGACCGATAATAACTTTATTAAGTATAGGGGAGAGACGACAATGAAAAAAAAGCAAAAGCAAAAAAGGTCATTTAAATTTGGGCAACTTTCTTTACAAAAACAAATCCTCCTACCATTTTTGGCAATTATTATAATTGCGGGAGCGGTTATTTCTTTTGTTAGTTTTAAGTTTAGTGAAATCATGGTTACTAATGAATTAGTGAAGAGTACTGAAGAACAAATGGTGAGTGTGAATGAGGCTTTTGATTTATTTCTAGGAAACACAGAAAAGACACTCAATCGCTTCTCAAATATGCCTGAAATGTCAGACCCACGAGCTGCCAATGACAGTATTGTCAAATATTTTACTGAAACAAAAGCTTCGAATTCAGAAATTTTAGAGATCTACATAGGGATGGAAGACAATGGTAAAATGATTATTGATCCTTCAGTCCAGTTACCAGAAGACTTTGATGCCAGAACACGTCCTTGGTACCAAGAGGCTGTTAAGAATAAAGGCGAAATTATTTGGACAGATCCATATCTGGATGCAAATTCTAATGAGTTAACAGTAAGTGCAGCAAAAGCAGTTGAAAAGAATGGCCAATTTGTTGGGGTTGTGTCTGTTGATATTTTACTAGATGTATTAGTAAGTTTGATTGAGAACGTTAAGATTGGTGAAACAGGATATGCAGCACTACTCGATCAAAGTGGAACATACATTGTTCACCCAAATGAGGATTATGTTGGAGCTAATGCTTCGAAAGAGTCTTATTATGTAGAGATTAGTAAAGGACCTGAGCATGGGATGGTTCACTATGAATTTGAAGGTGCTCCTAAAGCAATGGGATATGTGAAAAACGAAACAACTGGTTGGGTCCTTATCGGTACTGTTTACAAAGCAGAATTTGCTAACAAAGCAAAAGATATTATTTTTCCTATCACAGTGACTCTTATTATCATTATTGGGCTAGCAATTGTTGCTTCGTTTTTCATTGCGAGAAGAATTGTGAATCCTATCAAGGCACTCCAAGTAGCAATGAAGGATGTTGAAGAGGGAAATCTTGCGGTGAAAGTAGCTATCAATCGTAAAGATGAAATCGGGCAACTTTCCACAGCGTTTGAGAATATGCTTTTACAAATGAGAGGTATGATTGAGAAGGTATCTAAGGTTTCATTACAGGTAACTGATGCCTCTCAAACTCTTGTTGCAAGTGCAGAGGAAAATACAGCTGCATCGAATGAAGTGGCAACGACAATGGGACAAATTGCTTCTGGAGCTAGTAGGCAGTCTGATTTAACAGAAGAGAGTAATAGAGTTGTACAGTTATTGGCTACAAACATCAAAAATGTTGAAGAGCAAACTCTCCAAATATTAGAAGAATCTACTTCGATGTATACAACTTCTGAAGATGGAATGGAAAAGGTGCGATTACTTCAAAACCAATTTGGTCGTACAAACGAAATGATTGATGAAATGGTTGCTGCGATCAAGAGCCTTGATCAGCGTTCAACTAATATCAATGAAATTGTGAGCACGATTACGGCGATTGCAAGTCAAACAAACTTACTTGCGCTAAATGCAGCGATTGAAGCTGCAAGAGCTGGTGAGCATGGAAAAGGTTTTGCTGTTGTAGCCGATGAGGTACGTAAATTAGCAGAACAATCAGAGGCTGCACTTAGACAGATTGCTGAAATCGTGAAACAAATGCAAAGTGAAACAAAGCAAACCGTTAAATTAATTAATGAAACTAGTGAGGTAATGGTAGGCCAAGGTGTCGCAGTTAACGAGACTGAGAGTGCATTTGTTTCTATTAAAACAAAAGTAGATGCAAACAGTGAGATGATCATGAAAATCTCGAATGCAATCAATCAAATGGTAGACCAAAGAAATATGATTGTTGAACATGCAACAGGTATTTCTTCTATTAGCCAAGACACAGCTGCAGGAACACAAGAAGTGTCAGCTTCAATAGAAGAAACCACTGCATCAATGGAACAACTGAACCAACTAGCATTTGAATTAGAAGGATTCTCAAGAGAACTATTAGAAGAACTACAAAAATTTAATATTGAACATAAATAAGTCGAAAAGCCCACAATCTATAAAGGTTGTGGGTTTTATTTGGCTGTTTCTTAAAATTTGTTATTTACACATAAAACATTGAAGAGGTAGTTTCTAGCAGGCTGAATACACGGAGACTCCTGCGGGACAAGTGGCCAAAGTGAGACCCCACAAGAGCTTTCGCGACGAGGAGGCTCACTGGTCACCCGCCGGACGCGGAGTGTATTCAGCCTGCGGCTTTATAAGGACAATCTATACGAAAACAGTTGCTCATTTATCAACATTTTCATTCTTGTTTGTTAAGCCTACTATTAGATTGAAAAATGAGAATACATCAAATAGAAAGATAGTTTATAATGGTAGAGACTTTATTAATCAAAAATATCAAAAAACTTAACTGTTTTAGGTTGACGAATGTTTTTGAGAGTTGTAAACTTACTAATAACTTCAACTTATTAGCATATTAGCGAACTAAAGTGTTTGCTGGATAAATAAAGAAAATTAATATTGATGGTGGTGGACTGGTTCATGTTATTTATGTTTGAAAAACCATTAGGTATGCGTGATACATTACCTTCTTTATATGAAATGAAGAAGAAGGTTCGATCTGCAATGTCAGATGAAATTAATAGTTGGGGATTTCAATTTATTGAAACACCAACATTGGAATATTATGAAACGATTGGCGAGGCTTCAGCCATTCTTGATCAACAATTATTTAAACTATTAGATCAGCAAGGACATTCATTAGTTCTTAGACCTGATATGACAGCTCCGATTGCTAGGGTAGCTGCTTCAAGGCTATTTCAAGAAGGACATCCATTAAGATTAGCTTATTCAGCGAATGTATTCCGTGCACAGCAAAGAGAAGGTGGACGCCCGGCAGAGTTTGAACAAATTGGGGTAGAATGCATCGGGGATAAGACAATCAGCTGTGACGCAGAGGCTATTGCATTGATGATTTCTTCACTTAAGAAAGCAGGTCTCAGTCAGTTTACAGTTGCTATTGGGCATATCGGTTATGTCAATACACTATTTTTAGAAATATTAGGAAATGAAGAAAGAGCAAATATTCTTAGACGATTCTTGTATGAGAAAAACTATGTTGGATATAGAGAGCATGTAAAGAGTTTACCTTTGTCTTCTATTGATAAGCAAAAACTGCTATCACTCCTACAATTAAGAGGAAACGAAACGAAAATAGCGGATGCAAAGGATATTATTGAAAGTGCGAATGGCAGAGAAACAGTCGAAGAATTAGATCAGTTATGGACTCAGTTGGCAGCCTATGGGGTTACTGAACACATTAAGATTGACTTTAACCTTGTAAGTCATATGAGTTACTATACTGGGATTTTATTTGAAGTGTATGCTGAGAATGTTGGGTTTCTCATTGGTAATGGCGGGCGCTATGATCAGCTTTTGGAGAAATTCGGATGTTCAGCTCCTGCAACAGGATTTGGAATTCGTCTTGATCGTTTAATAGAAGCACTTGATTATACTGAGGAACAGGATGATATCCATTGCGTCATTTTTAGCTCAGAGCAACGAAGTGCAGCTATTGAATTTGCAACCGGTGAGCGTGCAAATGGAAAGAGAGTTATTCTACAAGATATTAGTGGGATTAATGATGTGGATGCTTGTGCAAATGCATTTAATGAAGTGACCTATTTTATAGGGAAAGGTAAAAAGGGGGCAGAGTAATGCGAGAGGTTTTAACAATTGCCATGCCTAAGGGGCGGATCTTTGAAGAAGCGGCAGAGCTATTACGGAAAGCAGGATATCTGCTTCCTCCGGAGTTTGATGATTCACGTAAGTTAATAATCGATGTACCAGAAGAATCATTCCGATTTATCCTTGCTAAACCAATGGATGTGACGACTTATGTAGAACATGGTGTTGCTGATATCGGTATTGCAGGGAAAGATGTCATGCTGGAAGAAGAACGTGATGTGTATGAAGTGCTAGATTTAAAAATAAGTGCATGCCATTTGGCAGTAGCGGGATTACCGGGCACGAAAATGAGCGATATTGCGCCAAAGGTTGCCACAAAATATCCGAATGTTGCATCAAGCTATTTCCGTGAACAAGGTCAACAAGTTGAAATTATCAAGCTAAATGGTTCCATTGAGTTAGCTCCAATGATTGGCTTAGCTGATCGCATCGTCGATATTGTCTCAACAGGAAGAACACTTGAAGAAAATGGTCTTGTCCAACTTGAACATATCGTCGACATAACCTCAAGACTAATCGTCAAC
Organism: Litchfieldia salsa; assembly: GCF_900104555.1. Lineage (GTDB taxonomy): Bacteria > Bacillota > Bacilli > Bacillales > Bacillaceae_L > Litchfieldia > Litchfieldia salsa. The sequence goes on along the minus strand of NZ_FNJU01000010.1, from coordinate 95,973 downwards.
CCAGTTAGCTATCGTCTTAAGGACAAAATGATCGACGAACTGGTTGAAAGATTGTCAGAAATTATTTAAGAGATCTTTTTTAGAGAAATTTCTTTTTTGTAAAATACTATGTATTTTTTTATGGTCGATTGGAACGGAAGGTGCGAGACTCCTGCGGGATGTGCAGGACAGATGAGACCCCGCAGGAGCTTCGCGACGAGTGGGTCATCCCTGCACCAAGGAAAGATCGCACCTGGAGTGGAAATTGACTACTGAGTTTGTAAGTAGTAACAAAGTTTACGAAACTACCCTTATTAGAATATTTGTTGCTCGCTGTGATGCCCGCGGAAAGCAAGTGGTTCGCAGAGAATGGAAGTTTTAAAAACTACGTATTTTTGATTATAAGCGATATTAGAGGTGAAAAATATGAAAATCGAACGTGTTTCAAGTGCTGTATCACTTAAAAGAACACTTGACCAAGGGACCGAAGAGCAACGAAAAGACGTTCTAGCAATCTTAAATGATGTTGCAAACGATGGTGACCAGGCAATCATCCGCTATACAGAAAAATTTGACCGTGTTCTATTAGAAGATTTAAAAGTAACAAAAGAAGAAATCGCTACAGCCTATTCTTCCTTAACTGACGAAATAATAGAGATCATTAAAGAAGCAGCTGCTAATATTGAAGACTACCATAGTCGACAAGTCAGACAATCTTGGATGACCATGCAAGAAAATGGAACGATGTTAGGTCAAAAGATCACCCCACTAGATGCAGTTGGTGTGTATGTTCCAGGAGGAAAGGCTGCTTATCCATCTTCGGTCTTAATGAACGTCATTCCTGCTAAGGTAGCAGGTGTTAAGAGAATTGTAATGGTATCACCTCCTAGTCAGGATGGTTCACTTCCACCTGGAGTACTTGTTGCTGCAAACGAATTAGGAGTACAAGAGATTTACAAAGTAGGAGGAGCCCAAGCCATAGGTGCTCTCGCATACGGAACTGACACGATAAAACCTGTCGATAAAATTGTCGGTCCTGGTAATATTTATGTAGCGCTAGCAAAGAGAGAAGTATTTGGTAGTGTTGATATTGATATGATTGCTGGCCCAAGTGAAATCGTCGTACTAGCCGATGAAACAGGAAGAGCAAATGAAATTGCAGCTGACCTGTTGTCACAAGCTGAGCATGATGAAAGAGCGTCAAGTATTTTAGTAACAACCTCAATGGAGTTGGCAGAGGCAGTTTCAATAGAGGTTGAAAAGCAATTATCGGACCTTCCACGCAAAGAAATTGCTGAAGCATCGATTCGAGACTTCGGGGCGATCTATGTTACCAATGGAATGGACGAAGCGATTGAAACGGTAAATGATTTAGCTGCAGAGCACTTAGAAATCATGACAGCTGATCCGATGGCAACAATGAGTAAAATTCGCCATGCAGGTGCCATCTTTTTAGGTCGTTTTAGTTCAGAACCTATTGGTGACTATTTTGCAGGTCCTAATCATGTTCTACCAACAAACGGAACAGCAAGATTTTCAAGCCCATTAAGTGTTGATGATTTCGTGAAAAAATCTAGTATCATTTCATATAGTGAACAAGCAATCAAAGAGAACGGTGCAAAAATTGCGGCCTTTGCTCGATTAGAAGGCCTTGATGCACATGCAAGAGCAATCGAAGAACGTCTAAAATAAAGAATAGCGGGACTAATATTGTCCCACATAAGGTGCCAGGCACCACCAGATGGAGGGAATAAAATGTCTAGACAATCAGTGGTTGAACGTAAGACGAATGAAACAGATATTAAGCTGAGCTTTGAAGTAGACGGAGAGGGTCAGTCAAACTTAGAGACTGGTGTTCCTTTTTTAACACATATGCTTGATTTATTTACAAAACATGGCCAGTTCAATTTAACTGTCAATGCAAATGGTGACACTGAGATTGATGATCATCACACAACTGAAGATATTGGTATTTGTCTTGGTCAAGCTTTAAGAGAAGCATTAGGAGACAAAAAAGGAATCAAGCGCTACGGAAACGCTTTTGTACCAATGGACGAAGCATTGGCTCAAGTTGTGATTGATTTAAGCAATCGACCTCATTTCGAATTGAAAGGGGAATTCCCTAGTTCAAGAGTCGGAACATTTGACACAGAGTTAGTTCATGAATTTTTATGGAAGCTTGCACTTGAAGCAAGAATGAATCTTCATGTCATCGTTCACTATGGCACAAATACACACCATATGATTGAAGCAGTATTTAAGGCGTTAGGACGAGCACTTGATGAGGCAACAATCGTAGACCCGAGAGTGAAGGGAGTACCTTCGACGAAAGGAATGTTATAGAATGATCGGTATTATTGATTATGGAATGGGCAATTTGCATAGTGTCAGTAAAGCATTAGAACGTATGAATTATGAGTATGTCATTTCTGACTCTCCTGAAGTCTTAAACAAAGCAAAAGGTCTAATTCTTCCTGGTGTAGGTTCATTCAAGGATGCGATGTCAATTCTAAATGAAACAGGATTAACAAACTATATTAAAGACAGTGTAAAATCAGGTCGTCCTCTCTTAGGGATCTGCTTAGGAATGCAGTTGTTGTTTGATAAAAGTGAGGAAAACGGTCAAACAGAAGGACTGAGCCTATTAACAGGTGAAGTCATTCGTTTTCCGGGTAAAACACCAACTGGTGAAACGTACAAGGTTCCACATATGGGCTGGAATAACCTGAATATTAACACGAAATCACCGTTATTAGCCTCATTAGATGAGGGACATGTATACTTTGTTCATTCTTATTATGTAAACACGAATGATCAGGATGTTGTCCTTGCAAGCAGTACATATGATGTTGAAGTTCCTGCAGTTGTGGGAAATGGTCTTGTTTTTGGGACTCAATTTCATCCTGAAAAAAGTAGTGAGGTTGGATTAACCATCTTGAAAAATTATGCTGCAATTGTAGAAGGGAGGTAATTGTATGAGTTTCATTATTTATCCGGCAATCGATATGCGTGGTGGGAAATGTGTTCGTTTAATTCAAGGGGACTATAATCAAGAAACAGTTTATGGTGACTCACCTTTTGATATGGCAAAACGCTTTGCTGATGAAGGGGCAGAGTGGATTCATATGGTTGACTTGGACGGTGCGAAAGCTGGTAAACCTGTAAATGATCAATATGTGATAAAAGTAGCAAAAGAGCTTTCTGCTAAGGTGCAAATTGGTGGAGGAATCCGTTCTGAAGAAGATATTGAGTATTATATAAACAATGGTGTCTCTCGTGTAATCCTTGGAAGTGCGGCAATCTCAAACCCATCCTTTGTAAAAGAAATGCTTAAAAAATATGGCTCTAAAATTGCGATTGGACTTGATGCAAAGGATGGCTATATAGCAACAGAGGGATGGTTGAATACATCGTCAATAAAAGCAACCGATCTTGGAAAAGAGCTTGCAAATGCAGGAGCAGAAGTTTTCATATTTACTGATATTGCAACAGATGGCATGCTATCAGGACCAAATATCGAAGCGGTAGTTGAAATGGCAAAAGCAACAGGTAAAGAAGTGATTGCATCTGGTGGAGTGAGTTCGATTAAAGATTTACAAAATCTAAACGAGTACACGGAAACAGGTGTAGGTGGAGCTATTGTTGGAAAAGCTCTGTATACAAATCAATTTACGGTCACAGAAGCAATAGAAGAGGTGAGGGGTAAATGATTACTAAACGAATTATACCTTGCCTTGATGTGAAAGATGGTCGAGTAGTAAAAGGAATCCAGTTTGTGGGACTTCGAGATGCTGGAGACCCAATTGAACTAGCCAAATTCTACGATGAAGAAGGTGCAGATGAGCTTGTATTTCTGGACATTTCTGCATCACATGAAGGTCGTAAAACAATGGTTGAGGTTGTTGAACAAGTGGCATCACAACTTGCAATCCCATTCACAGTTGGCGGTGGGATTAACTCTCTTGAGGATATGAAGAAAATCTTGAGAGCAGGCGCTGATAAAGTTTCATTAAACACTGCGGCTTTAGGCAATCCAGGATTGATTACTGAGGGTAGCAACTTTTTTGGAGCTCAATGCATTGTTGTTGCAATTGATGCAAAATATGATGAACAATTAGGTTCATGGCGGGTATACACGCATGGCGGACGTAATGCGACAGATTGGGAAGTTGTTGCATGGGCAAAAGAAGCTGTAAGCCGTGGTGCAGGTGAAATCCTTTTAACTAGCATGGATAGTGATGGTGAGAAGAACGGGTTTAACCTAAACCTTACGAGTGCAGTTAGTTCAGCTGTTTCTGTTCCTGTAATCGCTTCAGGAGGAGCGGGAAATGCTCGTCATTTTCAAGAAGCATTTGAGGCAGGTTTAGCCGATGCTGCTTTAGCTGCAAGTATATTTCACTATAAAGAAACTTCTGTCAAAGAAGTAAAAGCATCCTTAAGGGAACAGGGGGTTAATGTACGATGAATATTCCTTCACAACTAAAATTTGATCAAAATGGGCTGATTCCAGCCATCGTTCAAGATGCAACAAGTAAGGAAGTACTTACGCTAGCTTATATGAATGAAGAATCGCTTCAAAAATCCCTTGAAACAAGGCAAACATGGTTTTACAGTCGTTCACGACAGGAACTGTGGCATAAAGGGGCAACCTCTGGAAACACTCAGAACATCACTGATATTAAGTACGATTGTGATCAGGATGCATTACTTGTGCTAGTCCAACCAGAAGGTCCTGCATGTCACAAAGGAAATTATAGCTGTTTTCCTGAAAGTATCCTGGATGATGAGCCAAAAGAAACAGACGCTGACAGATTTGCTATTATTAATGAATTGGAGCAAATCATTGCCGAGCGTGAAGCAGAACGACCAGAGGGTTCATATACGACCTATCTCTTTAAGGAGGGCGTAGATAAAATCCTTAAAAAGGTTGGTGAAGAAGCTTCTGAGGTAATTATTGCTGCTAAAAATAGAGATCCAGAAGAATTGAAATGGGAAACGGCCGATTTACTATTCCATCTCCTAGTTTTATTAAGAGAACAAAAACTTCCGTTAGATGAAGTGTTAAACGCACTTCAAAAGAGAAGATAACTTATATTTTGATTGTTTTCGTATAGATTGTTGCTTTTAAAGCCGCAGGCTGAATACACTCCGCGTCCGGCGGGTGACCAGTGAGCCTCCTTCGTCGCAATGCTCCTGTGGGGTCTCACTTTGGCCACTGGTCTGAGCAGGAGTCTACGTGTATTCAGCCTGCTTGTAACTACGATTTCAATGTGCAGCCTATCTATTTATAGAGGCAGTCCATAAGTACTTGGCACTTATGGACTGCCTCTTTTTGTCAACTGGCCAACACGCACTATTTTCTTCTTATACAATATGGTATACTTTCTTCGGTAAGCTATTAAATTTGGAGGTTTCGATGGGAGAAAATACAATGAACGACCGACAACATCAAATCGCAAAGATCATTCCGTTTCTTCAAACGGGAGAGTATTATTTCAAAAAGGGATTAAAAGCCTATCGGAAACGTGATATATATAAAGCAAAAAAACATCTACAACGAGCGATACAAATACAGCCAGAGGACTCCATGTTTCTTTGTCAATTAGCGGTCGTTTTAACGGAACTTGGCGAGTATACTCAATCCAATAGAATTCTTTTATCAGTCATTGAGAAAGTAGATTCTGAGATGACAGAGTGTTTTTATTTTATGGCAAATAACTACGCACATCTTGGGTTATTTCAGGAAGCATATAAATATGCAAACCTTTATTTAGAGATGGAGCCTGATGGAGAATTTATAGAGGATACCGAAGATTTATTAGAATTATTGAGTATTGAATCCGATGTTGAAGAAGAAGAGTTTGAATTACAAGATGAACTAATCGTGAAGCAAGAAAAGGCAAGAGAATACTTGGAAAACGGAGAGTTAGAGCAGGCAATTCAATTATTGAAGGAAATAATTAGTTTGTATCCGGATTTCTGGTCAGCCTATAACAACCTAGCCCTTGCTTATTTTTATTCTGGAGAGGTAGCAAAAGCGGCAGAAATGTTAGAGGAGGTACTAGACAAAAATCCTGGGAACCTTCATGCATTATGTAATATGCTTGTGTTTCTATACTATCAACGCAAAAACAAAAAAGTAAAAGAGCTGGTCGGACGTTTAGAGTCGATTCATCCAATTCTAGTCGAACATCGTTATAAGCTTGGTGCTACTTTTGGTCTTGTTGGAAGATATGATCTTGCATATAAATGGCTACGCCACTTGCACAAGCAAGGCTTCCAAGGAGATGAAACGTTCTATTATTGGTTAAGTCATTCAGCTTATTTTACAAATCGACTGGATGTAGCTAAGAGCGCTTGGGAACGCGTGCTTGAAGAAAATCCTGATAAAAAGGGTTCAGAGCCATGGGCAGATGGTAAAACCAAGAACTTTAATGATATATTAGATCGTTGGCTTAAAGGAGACTATATTGAAGAAAGATTATACGGTCTTTATCTTTTAAGTAAGACAAACAAGTCGATCACAAAAGACGATATTGATGGGTTAGAATTACACGCTACACTTGAACTGGAATTTGCTGAATACATCTGTCAATTAAACAGATCTAGGAAGAAAAAGCAATCACCAGATTATATAGAACAAGGATACCAAGTTGTCGAGTTGTTATTTAATCAAAACAAAAATAATGGCTCGTCAACCGAAGGGCTCTACTTAACATGGTTTATGATCTATGACCAAGCAATCCTTCGAAACTATCATGTAAGTAATTGCTCTGCATGGGCTGCTGCAACTGAATACATGTGGAGAAAACACCAACTATCACATGTTAGTCAAAAAGAGATGGCTAGTAAATATAACATATCACAAGCAACCATTACGAAATATGTAAAATATGTGAAAGAACTCCTTCAATGAGCAAAAAAATGGACGATATGATGATTGTTTTATAGGATGTTAGTATGGAAAGAGTAAATTAGTAAAACAATTATAAATATCATATGAATCATTTAGGGGAGTGACAAACACATGACTGAAGAAAAAATTTACGATGTGATTATCGCTGGTGCAGGTCCTGCTGGATTAACTGCAGCTGTTTATACATCTAGAGCAAACTTGTCTACGTTGATGTTAGAGCGAGGGATACCTGGTGGCCAGATGGCGAATACAGAGGATGTTGAAAATTATCCTGGTTTCGACCATATCTTAGGACCTGACCTTTCTAATAAAATGTTTGAGCACGCAAAGAAATTTGGTGCAGAATATGCATACGGTGATATCAAAGAAATTATTGATGGTGAAGAATACAAAACAGTTGTTGCCGGAAGTAAACAATACAAAGCGCGTTCAATCATCATTTCGACTGGTGCAGAATATAAGAAAATCGGAGTGCCAGGTGAAAAAGAGCTTGGTGGTCGTGGTGTGTCATATTGTGCAGTTTGTGATGGAGCATTCTTCAAAGGCAAAGAGCTAGTAGTTATAGGTGGAGGAGATTCTGCCGTTGAAGAAGGGGTATATCTGACTCGATTTGCGACAAAGGTAACAATTGTACATCGCCGTGACGAGCTTCGTGCACAAAAAATTCTTCAACAACGTGCATTTGACAACGAAAAAATTGATTTCATTTGGAATTCTACAATCAAGGAAATCAATGATTCAGAAGGAAAAGTTGGTAGTGTCACATTAGTGGATACGGTAACAGGTGAAGAAAGAGAATTCTCAGCTGATGGCGTATTTATCTATATTGGGATGGTCCCACTTTCAAAGCCATTTGAGGGCTTAGGTGTGACAAATGCAGCTGGTTACATTGAAACAAATGACCGAATGGAAACAAGAGTTCCGGGTATTTTTGCTGCAGGAGATATTCGTGAAAAAACTCTACGTCAAATTGTGACGGCTACAGGTGACGGAAGTATTGCTGCTCAAAGTGCACAACACTATGTAGAAGAGTTACTTGAAAAATTCAAGGCCTAGTAAAAGACAATGTGTTAAAAAATAAGCAGACGTAATTACTATTTAACCCTGCTGTAACATGTATGAAACAATTATCTAGTATGATAAGGGTAGTAATTGACCCCCTTTTATAAATAGATACATTTTGGCACGAGCCTAGAGGTTCGTGCTCTTTTTTTTATGGGTGTATTCGCAAGCTGTTGTTTTTAGATATAAAATATTGAACTGGTAGGTACAAGCAGGCTGAATACACGTAGACTCCTGCGGGCTCACTGGTCACCCGCCGGACGCGGAGTGTATTCAGCCTGCGGCATTAATAGCAACATTCTCCATACAAAATAGCCTTTACATAAACAAGAAGTAAATAAATACGATCCCTGTTTTGGTGTCTATCCTCAGAGTCAAGCCACTCGGGGCATAAGCCGCTTTTCTTGTTTGAATTTGGAAAATAACAAAAATAAACAATCCATGTTCATTGTTACTCATATAGAGAAATAGTATAATAAGATAAACTTGGTTAACTATTAGTAGTGAAAACCATTAAAGAAATCTTAAAAACGTCAAAAGGCATCTTTGATGTTAACAGTGAATTTGAGGTGAAAGACGTTGCAACGAGTTACAAATTGTGTCTTATTGAAAGACAATGATGTATTATTACTTCAAAAGCCCAGACGAGGCTGGTGGGTAGCTCCTGGCGGGAAAATGGAGCAAGGTGAATCTGTCAGAGACTCATGTATACGTGAATATAGAGAGGAAACAGGAATTTACATAAAAAACCCGATGATCAAAGGGATTTTCACTATTCTAATTAAAGAAGGAAATCAAATCACTTACGAATGGATGATGTTTACATTCCTAGCAACCGATTTTGATGGTGAAAATGTGGATGAATGTGAAGAAGGAATCCTAGGCTGGCACCCACTTCAAGATGTCTCTCAATTACCAATGGCCCCTGGTGATTATCATATTATTGATTATGTTGCGAAAGGCACAGGAGTTATATATGGTACATTTACATATACACCTGATTTTGAATTACTCTCATACCGATTAGACCCAAGTTAAATCAACATAAATGTCTACAAATCAATTTACTTTGTCAGGAGGGCTAAAACATGAGTGAAGAATCCACAAATGATTTAAGATTGGTTATTATTACTGGAATGTCAGGCGCTGGAAAAACAGTTGCGATTCAAAGCTTTGAGGATTTAGGATATTTCTGTGTGGATAACCTACCTCCAAGTCTATTACCAAAATTTCTCGAGCTGATGAAGGAGTCAGGCAGTAAGATGAATAAGGTAGCCCTTGTTATGGACTTGCGTGGAGGGGAATTTTTTGTCAATCTTTTTGAAGCACTAGATGACTTAAGTGAAAAATCATGGATTACTCCTCAAATTTTATTTCTTGATGCAAAGAATTCTACATTAGTGAGCCGATATAAAGAGACGAGACGATCTCATCCATTAGCACCAACAGATTCTCCATTAAAAGGAATTGAACAAGAACGTGAAATGCTTGAAGAAATCAAAGGGAGATCACAGATTATCTATGATACATCTGAGTTAAAACCAAGAGAACTTCGTGAGAAAATTTTGAACCATTTTTCAGCACACACAAATCATACCTTCACCGTCAATATTCAGTCCTTTGGGTTTAAATATGGATTACCAATTGACGCAGACTTAGTCTTTGATGTTAGATTCTTACCGAATCCTCATTATATTGATACAATGAGGCCTAAGACAGGATTAGATGAAGAGGTTTCGTCATATGTATTAAAATGGAGTGAAACACAAAAGTTTATCGAAAAGCTAGGAGATTTACTTGCTTTTATGATTCCTCAGTATAAGAGGGAAGGGAAAAGTCAGCTTGTCATTGCCATCGGTTGTACAGGTGGACAACATCGTTCGGTTACACTTGCTGAATATTTCACAACCTATTTTGGTAAGGACTATGACACACATGTTACTCACCGGGACATTGAGAGGAGAAAAGAAGCTCGATGACAGATTCCAATCAACCCAGAATTGTAATCATAGGTGGGGGAACCGGTTTATCTGTTTTATTAAGAGGATTGAAGTATTTACCTGTTGATATAACGGCAGTAGTTACAGTTGCTGATGATGGTGGAAGCTCTGGTCGACTCCGCGATGAAATGGATATTCCGCCCCCGGGAGATATTCGAAATGTCTTAGCTGCATTATCTGATGTTGAACCACTAGTAGAAGATTTATTTCAGCATCGGTTTAAGAATGGAAACGGTTTATCAGGCCATTCGCTAGGTAATTTGATTCTAGCAGCGATGACGACGATCACAGGTGACTTTGTCCATGCGATTAGTGAAATGAGCAAGGTCTTAAATGTAAGAGGAAGAGTACTACCAGCAGCAAATCAAAGTGTCGTTTTAAATGCTGAAATGGAGGATGGTTCAGTCGTAACAGGGGAATCAAAAATTCCATACTCTGGAAAAAGGATTAAAAGAGTTTTCCTGAGTCCCGAAGAAATTGAACCATTACAAGAAACCTTGTCTTCTATAGAACAAGCTGATCTAATTATATTAGGACCAGGAAGTCTGTATACAAGTATTCTCCCTAACCTACTTGTACCTAAACTAGGGGAAGAAGTGTTAAATTCTAAGGCTAAGAAAGTATATATATGCAATGTGATGACTCAAGCTGGGGAAACCTTAAACTATACTGCCAGTGATCATGTCAAAGCATTAAATGATCATATGGGAATGGATTTTATAAGCACGATCATTGTCAATGATGGTGAAATTCCATTAGAAATAAAGCATCGGTATGCAAAAGAATTAGCCAAACCAGTTATTTATGACATTGAGAGACTAAAATCGCTTGGGTTAGAAATTATCCATGATAAAATAGTGAGTTATGAAGATGGAGTCATCCGTCATGATACAAATAAAGTAGCGGCAGTCTTATACGAAATGATTCAACATAAGGCTTAGACTAAACATCCGTCAAGCATTGAACAAACAACGAGAACAGGGAATTCAACTAGAACGAGTAAATGAAGTGATAATCACTGTTTTACCGGAAAATGAGGTGATGTTTTGTCATTTGCATCAGAAACGAAAAAAGAATTGACGAATTTAGAGAGTAAAGAATGTTGTATTAGAGCAGAGCTTGCTGCATTGATTCGGATGAACGGCATGCTATCATTCTCCAATCGAAAAGTAGTGCTTGATATCCAGACTGAGAATGCAGCTATTGCAAGAAGAATCTATGTTTTATTAAAAAAGCGTTATCAGGTAAGTGTAGAGCTTCTAGTACGAAAAAAAATGAAGTTAAAGAAAAACAATGTATACATCGTTAGGCTTGTTGAAAAAGCCAAAGATATATTGGAAGATTTAAAAATTATTGAAGAAGGATTTGCGACCATAAAAAATATCTCAAGCGAGCTCATTCAAAAAAAATGTTGTAAACGCTCCTATTTGAGAGGTTCCTTTTTAGCAGGAGGGTCGGTCAACAACCCTGAAACCTCTTCATACCACCTTGAAGTGTTTTCACAATATACAGAGCATAATGAATCATTATGTGAATTGATGAATTCGTTTGAATTAAATAGTAAAACCTTAGAACGTAAAAAAGGATTTATCACCTATCTTAAAGAAGCTGAAAAAATAGCCGAATATTTAAATATCATTGGCGGTCATCAGGCCCTGCTACGATTTGAAGATGTTCGAATTGTAAGAGATATGAGAAACTCAGTGAATCGTCTAGTTAACTGTGAAACTGCAAATTTAAATAAAACAATCGGTGCAGCGATCCGTCAGGTAGAAAATATACGTTTTATTGATGAAACTGTAGGATTAGGAATCTTACCAGATAAATTACGAGAGATTGCTGAACTACGGGTCACATACCAAGACGTCACCTTAAAGGAACTAGGGGAAATGGTATCAACAGGACAAATTAGTAAATCTGGTATTAATCACCGCCTTCGTAAAATAGATGAAATTGCAGACAAGATTCGTGCGGGTCAGAGAGTATGATCAGAAAGATCTAGCATCAATGGTTAATTAAGTTATCGAAAGCAATTCTTTTTTATAATATGTAAGTACTATTCAAGAGAAAAAGGAATGAGGAGGAACAATCATGGCACAAAAACAAGTAGAGGTTTTATTAAAAACAGGTTTACAGGCAAGACCCGCAGCCCTTTTTGTCCAAGAAGCAAATCGCTTTAGTTCAGATGTATTTATCGAGAAGGATGGCAAAAAGGTAAACGCTAAAAGTATTATGGGATTAATGAGTTTAGCGGTTAGTTCTGGTGCAAACATCACAATTATTACTGAAGGAAATGATGAACAAGAAGCGTTAGAGGCATTAACTAAGTTTGTAGGGCAAGAAGGTTAAAAAAAGGCTATCAAAAATGATAGCCTTCAGGCTGTTGACAAACGCTCGCATTCTTCGTTGCTCTCCCTTGATCGGTGCTCATTACCCTCATGGTAACTCTGCTCCTCACAAGGGAACGTGCCTCGACTTCAAGCGTTTTCAATCAGCCTAGTTTTTAATAGATTACTTTTTCTACACACTAAAAAAAGGCTATCAAAAATGATAGCCTTCTTTACTTTAATTTATTTCTTTACAGTATCATCATTATTGCGTGAGATTACTTTATCTACTAGACCGTATTCAAGTGCACGTTCAGCAGTCATGAAATTATCACGTTCTGTATCGCGTTCAATCACATCAAGTGGTTGACCAGTACGTTCAGATAAAATATTATTTAACTTATCACGAAGGAATAAGATTCTCTTAGCAGCAATCTCAATTTCAGTTGCTTGACCTTGAGCACCACCTAATGGTTGATGAATCATTACTTCACTGTTTGGTAAGCAGAAACGTTTACCTTTTTCACCTGCAGCTAAAAGGAATGCTCCCATAGAAGCTGCCATACCAATACAAATAGTAGATACTTGTGGTTTAATAAAATTCATCGTGTCATAGATTGCCATTCCAGCGGTAATTGAACCACCAGGACTATTGATGTATAAAGAAATGTCCTTCTCTGGATCTTCTGCAGCTAGGAAAAGTAACTGTGAAACAATGGAGTTTGACACATTGTCGTCAATACCGCTACCTAACATAATAATACGATCTTTTAATAAACGAGAATAAATGTCATACGCACGTTCCCCGCGATTGGTTTGTTCAATGACTGTAGGAATTAAATTCATTCTAATTTCCTCCTTTATGGGTTAATGATTAAAGGTCGATGATCAACCTTTAAAAGTTATGTACTACTTGATATTATCATACAACTAAGGTCAATAAAGGTCAAACAAAAGCTCCTGTTAAAACTATCTTATTCATGAATTAATGGAATCATGCTTAAGAGTCGTACCCTTTATATGTATAAGAAAATTTGTGTCTAGAAATCCTTTAATAAGGATACCCTTCTTCCGACATTTTAAACATGCTTACTCTTGCAATTTGTCTTATTCATCGCATATAATAATGAAGCGGTATTTTTATGCCCTCGTAGTGTAGTGGATAGCACGAGAGATTCCGGTTCTCTTAGGGTGGGTTCAAATCCTGTCGAGGGCGCTATAACACAACCAAAAAGCTGTCCCATTTAGCATTAAGCTGATGGGACAGCTTTTTTTATTGTTCCTTATACCCTATAACCCCATCATATTCATCTGTATCAACAGGGTTAACCTCCCACATTTGTTGGATGGGTGTGTATTCTTGCGCAAATTCCATAGCCTCTTTAGCTTCTTCAGTGTTAGTTTGTTCTCCGATTGTTCCAGTTAATGAATTTGCGTAAACGATCTCCTCTTTTTTCATTACATTCACCCTTATCAATGATAAAATATAGATACTTGTTCTAAAGGTAAGATATCTATTTCTTTTAGGATTAGACAATGTTGATCGAACATACATGAAAATTAATTGTGAATGAACAAATATAAGGTGCGAATCTGGATAGGGGGCGTAAGTTTGGAGATAAAAGCAGGGTTATTCCAAAAGCAGTCCTTGAAGTTATCGATGACTAAAGAGCTTACACAAGCCATTACTTTATTGCAGTATTCTTCTATCGAATTGCAAGATTTTCTTCAGCAATTATCACTAGAAAATCCACTTATGGAATTAAAGGAACGATCTTATAGCAACCTAAGGGTTGGTGGAGTTTCAAAAAAACCCATTGATTATATAGGGAAGAATGTGTTGTCATTGTCCGATCATCTATGCATGCAGTTAGTGAACTTTGATTTATCTCATCAAGAACAGATTGCTGTAAAATATGTGATAGCCTCATTAGATGATAACGGATACTTGCTACAATCTGAAAAAGAACTTGCAACATCCCTTGGTATTAATATTGAGATTGTTACAAAAACGATAGATGTCATCCAACAATTGGATCCAGTAGGAGTTGGCGCACGTAACCTACAGGAGTGTTTACTGCTTCAACTTTTTCAGAAGCCAGACACTAGCCCGTTAGCGACTGAAGTGATTGACCAATACTTTGAGCCATTTGCCAATAAATCATGGAAGGAAATATCCACAGCTCTTAGAGTAGATGTGAAAGAAATTCAGAAAGTTTACGACTTAGTTCAACAGCTAAACCCACGGCCAGGCAGTCAATTTCAACACTGGACAACTAGCTATATAAAACCAGAAGTAAAGATTGAAGTCGTAAAAGGAGAGGTCTTGTTTACCCTTCTAGCTGTTAATACAACCCAGCTTTCTTTGAATAAACAATATAGCAACCTAAGGGACATAAATCCTGAAGCAAAGTCTTTTTTAGAAGAGAAATATAATCAATATCTATGGATTGAAAAGAGTATTGAACAAAGAAAGCAAACAATCTTAAAAGTCATGACAGAAATTATTAAAAAGCAGCGTTCTTTTTTTATAAAGGGACCTATGCACATACAACCGTTGACGATGAGTGATGTTGCTGTAGAGTTAGGTATTCATGAATCCACGGTAAGTAGAGCTGCAAGAGGAAAATACGTACAGACTCCATATGGAACGTTTGAAATTAAATCCTTCTTTAGTAATCAGGTGAACGATAAATCATCAGTTGATCTTTCATCCATTCAGCTTAAGAGTTTAATAAAGGACATAATAGAAAAAGAAAATAAGCAAAAGCCATTATCAGATCAACAGCTAGTGTCACTATTAGAACAAGAATATCAAGTTGTCGTATCACGCAGAACCATTGCGAAATATCGAGACCAATTAGGAATACAAGGATCAAATAAGAGAAAAAGATATTAGAAAGTGAGAGTAAACAGTATGAGTCAAATCAAGGTAATTATGTATTCAAAGCTGGATTGTCCGTTGTGTGTAAAAGGGAAAAAAGTACTTGAAGATTTAAAGGAAGAGTTTCAATTAGATATTCAGGAAGTTGATATATACAAAGATGAAGTGCTCTTAGAGAAGTATCAAATAATGATACCGGTAGTAGAAATTGATGGGGAAGAAGTAGAATATGGGATTATTCACAAAGATGTAATAAGAAAGCGTTTACTTGAAAAAAATAGGCATAAGAATGTTGAATAAAAAAATTACTCCTGTTAGAATAAACATGTAGCAAGCGATTAATACTTTTTAAAACGTGGGAATAGCGTTTTTTTTTACTGTAGCCGGGACATAATATGTCACACCGGGACAAAAACTGTCCCGTATAGTAAAAAAGGGGAAATAATACATGCGATCATTAGTAGATGTACAAAAAAGATTATTACCCGATATTCTCCCAGTTATGCAAAAGCGTTATGAAATTCTTAAATACATACGACTCATGCAACCAATCGGAAGAAGGAATCTTTCAATTAGTCTTGGACAAAGCGAACGTATTTTACGTACTGAGGTTCAATTTTTGAAAGACCAAAAGCTCATTGATGCAGGAATAGCAGGAATGACCATAACAAAAGACGGCGCATTTGTATTGAATCAACTGGAAGATATCATTAAGGAAATATCAGGTTTAAACGTATTAGAAAACGAATTGAAAGAAAAGTTGCAAATTAAAGATGTAATAGTCGTTGCTGGTGATAGTGATCAATTCCCATGGGTAAAAAAAGAATTAGGAAGAGCTTGTGTTAAACGTATAAAGTCGAGTCTTACTGGTAATAATATCGTCGCTGTTAATGGTGGAACTACTTTAGCAGACATCGCAGAGATGATGACACCTGATCCAAAGAATAAAGAGATTTTATTTGTTCCAGGAAGAGGTGGGCTTGGTGAGCAAGTAGAAAACCAAGCAAATACCATTTGTGCAAAAATGGCTGAAAGAGCTTCGGGAAATTACCGTCTTTTACATGTACCAGATGTTGTTAGTAATGAAACCTACCAAACGATGATCAATGAGCCATCAATAAGAGAGGTTCTTGAATTAATTAAATCTTCAAGTATTGTCATTCATGGGATTGGAGACGCTATAACAATGGCTGAGCGTAGAAAAACTGCTCCAGATGATGTGAAGAAAATCATTGATGGAAATGCAGTAGCAGAAGCTTTTGGTTATTACTTTAATGAAGATGGTAGAGTGGTTCATAAAGTACAAACAATTGGTCTACAGTTAGAAGATTTAGCAAATGTTGAACATGTAATTGCAGTAGCGGGTGGAGCGTCTAAAGCGATGGCCATTCAAGCATACTTAAAGCAAGCACACGATACACTGCTAATTACCGATGAAGGTGCCGCAAAAGAGTTAATTCGGGGATAACTTTTAATAGTCAAAAGGACATTCACTTAAGTTGATAGGTTTAACTTGTCGAATTATGGGGGAATTACTAAAGACATAGGAGTTAACCTCTAATATAAAATTAAAGGTTCAATCTAAGGAGGAAAAATAATGACTGTAAAAGTTGGTATTAATGGTTTTGGTCGTATCGGCCGCGTAGTTTTCCGTGCTGCATTAAAAAATCCTAATGTGGAAGTAATTGCAGTAAATGACTTAACAAATGCTGCTACACTAGCACACCTTTTAAAATATGATTCAGTTCATGGTAAATTAGATGCTGAAGTTTCTGTTGATGGTAACAATCTTGTTGTTGACGGAAAAACAATTGAAGTATCTGCTGAGCGTGACCCTGCTAAATTATCATGGGGTAAATTAGGTGTAGAAGTTGTAGTTGAATCTACTGGTTTCTTCACTAACCGTGCAGACGCTGCAAAACACTTAGAAGCTGGAGCTAAGAAAGTAATTATCTCTGCACCTGCTAATGACGAAGATATCACAATCGTTATGGGTGTTAACCATGATAAGTATGATGCTGCTAATCATGATGTAATCTCTAACGCTTCTTGTACAACTAACTGTTTAGCTCCATTTGCTAAAGTATTAAATGACAACTTTGGTATTAAGCGTGGAATGATGACAACTGTTCACTCATACACAAATGACCAACAAATTCTTGACCTGCCACACAAAGATTTACGTCGTGCTCGTGCGGCTGCTGAGAACATCATTCCAACATCTACTGGTGCTGCAAAAGCAGTTTCTCTAGTATTACCTGAATTAAAAGGTAAATTAAACGGTGGAGCTATGCGTGTTCCAACTCCAAACGTATCTCTAGTTGACTTAGTTGCTGAACTTGAGAAGGATGTAACAGTTGAAGAAGTAAATGCTGCTTTCAAAGCTGCTTCTGAAAATGAATTAAAAGGAATCCTTAACTACAGTGAAGAGCCATTAGTATCTGGTGACTATAATGGAGACCCAGCTTCTTCTACAATTGATGCTCTTTCTACAATGGTTATGGAAGGTAGCATGGTTAAAGTTATTTCTTGGTATGACAACGAAAGTGGTTACTCAAACCGTGTTGTTGACCTAGTTGAATATATCGCTTCTAAAGGTCTTTAATCACAAGCTTAATAAGATAAAAAAGGGGAAGGGGTAATCCCCTTCCCTTTTTATGGTAGGTATGGAAGTGATATATTTATACCTAGTTTTACTGTCTAGCTCCAGCGCCTAGCCCCTCGGGGTCTTAAGTCAAATCACTTCAGAAATCAAGATTTCCTGCGTGATTCGCCTTATGCCTGCCTGAGGCTGAGCAAGGCGCTTACGCTTTTCTTAACTTTTAGATCAAATAAGGAGGCCTTTTTTCGAATGAATAAAAAGTCTGTTAGAGATATTGATGTTAAAGGCAAAACAGTATTCTGTCGTGTTGATTTCAATGTACCAATGAAGGATGGTGTCGTAACTGACGACACACGTATCCGTGCTGCACTTCCAACGATTCAATATTTAAGTGAACAAGGTGCAAAGGTTGTTCTTGCAAGTCATCTTGGTCGTCCAAAAGGTCAAGTAGTAGAAGAGTTAAGATTAACTCCTGTTGCTAAGCGTCTTGGGGAACATCTTGGAAAAGAA
Source organism: Litchfieldia salsa (assembly GCF_900104555.1). Taxonomy (GTDB): domain Bacteria; phylum Bacillota; class Bacilli; order Bacillales; family Bacillaceae_L; genus Litchfieldia; species Litchfieldia salsa. The sequence continues at coordinate 77,693 of NZ_FNJU01000010.1, read as the reverse complement.
GTTGCAAAAACAGATGAGGCATTTGGTCCAGAAGTAAAGCAAGCAATCGCGAGTCTTCCTGAAGGTGGAGTATTACTTCTTGAAAACGTTCGTTTCTATGCTGGTGAAGAAAAGAATGATGCAGAACTAGCGAAGAATTTTGCTGAACTTGCAGATGTGTATGTAAATGACGCATTCGGTGCTGCTCACCGTGCACATGCTTCTACAGAAGGAATTGCAAAACATATTCCTGCAGTTGCTGGATTCTTGATGGAGAAAGAGTTAGAAGTACTTGGAAAAGCATTATCTAACCCTGAACGTCCTTTCACAGCAATTATTGGTGGAGCAAAAGTTAAAGATAAGATTGGTGTTATTGATAACCTACTTGATAAAGTTGATAACTTAATCATCGGTGGAGGTCTTGCTTATACATTTATAAAAGCTCAAGGCCATGAAGTAGGAAAGTCTTTACTAGAAGAAGATAAGATTGATCTTGCTAAAGAATTTATGGAAAAAGCAAAGAAAAATGGAGTTAACTTCTTAATGCCTGTTGATATAGTTGTTGCAGATGACTTCTCAAACGATGCTAATATTAAAGAAGTGGCAATCAATGAAATTCCAAGTGATTGGGAAGGACTTGATATCGGACCAAAAACAAGAGAAATTTATAGAGATGCAATTAAGAGCTCTAAACTTGTTATTTGGAATGGACCAATGGGTGTATTCGAACTTGATGCATTCTCTAACGGAACAAAAGCAGTTGGTCAAGCATTAGCAGATGCAAAAGATACATACTCAGTTATTGGTGGAGGAGACTCAGCAGCTGCGGTTGAAAAGTTCGGAATGGCTGATCAAATGAGCCATATCTCTACTGGCGGTGGAGCTTCACTTGAATTTATGGAAGGTAAGGAATTACCTGGAGTTGTAGCTTTAAACGATAAGTAATAATGGTCAGGGTGGGTAGAATACTAGCAAATTGCTTTTACCACCCTCCTTATGTGTTTGAATAAATTCTATTGGGACGGTGTAAAGATGAGAAAACCTATTATTGCAGGAAACTGGAAAATGCACAAAGTACTTTCAGAAGCAACAAGCTTTGTTGATGAAGTAAAGGGTCTTGTTCCAGGTTCTGATAAGATAGACTCTGTTGTATGTGCACCAGCACTATTTCTAGAACGCATTGTATCTAGTGTAAAAGGTACTGACCTTAAAGTCGGTGCTCAAAACATGCATTTTGAGGAAAGTGGTGCTTTTACAGGTGAAGTAAGTCCAGTGGCACTTGCTGACTTAGGCGTAAATTATGTGATTCTTGGTCACTCAGAACGCCGTGAAATGTTCGCTGAAACTGACGAAACTGTAAACCAAAAAACTCTTGCTGCATTCAAGCATGGATTAACTCCAATTGTTTGTTGTGGTGAAACAGATGAGCAGCGTGAAGCTGGTCAAACAAATGAATTAGTTGCTGGTCAAGTTCAAAAGGCATTAGCTGGCTTAACTGAAGAGCAAGTAAAAACTACTGTCATTGCTTATGAACCAATTTGGGCAATTGGTACAGGCAAATCTTCATCAGCTAGTGATGCAAATGAAGTTTGTGCTTATATCCGTAAAGTGGTTGCTGAGCAATTCTCGCCAGACGTGGCTGAAGCTGTTCGTATCCAATACGGTGGAAGTGTAAAACCAGCAAATATTGCTGAGTACATGGCACAGCCTGATATTGATGGAGCTTTAGTTGGTGGAGCTAGCTTAGAAGTTGACTCTTTCTTAAAACTTTTGGAGGCAGGTTCTAATGAGTAAAAAGCCAGTAACATTAATTATTTTAGATGGGTTTGCCTTACGCGATGAAACAAAAGGAAATGCAGTTGTTCATGCGAAAAAACCTAACTTTGATCGTTACTGGAACCAATATCCGCATGCAACTCTTACAGCAAGTGGAGAAGCAGTCGGCTTACCAGATGGACAAATGGGCAATTCAGAGGTAGGTCACTTAAATATTGGTGCAGGTCGTATTGTTTATCAAAGTTTAACTCGTGTGAACGTTGCAATTCGTGATGGTGAGTTTGAGCGAAATGAAACATTTATGCAAGCAATTAACCATGCAAAAGATAAAGGCACGGCATTACACCTTTTCGGTTTACTTTCAGATGGTGGTGTACATAGTCACATCCAACATTTGTATGCATTGGTGAAATTAGCAGCTGCTGAAGGCTTGAAAAAAATATATATTCACGGATTCCTTGATGGAAGAGATGTTGGTCCACAAACTGCCAAAGAATATATTTCAGAACTTAATGCAAAACTAGATGAGTATGGTGTTGGAGAAATTGCTACAATTTCCGGACGCTATTACTCCATGGACCGCGACAAGCGCTGGGATCGTGTCGAAAAGGCATACCGCGCTATGGTTTATGGTGAAGGCCCTACTTATAAGAGTGCTTTAGAAACTGTCGAAGACTCTTATTCTAATGGAATTCATGATGAATTCGTCCTTCCATCTGTGATCACAAAGGAAGATGGTTCACCGGTTGCTACAATTAGCAGTGATGATGCTGTTATTTTCTATAACTTCCGTCCAGACCGTGCAATCCAAATCTCAAATGTTTTTACAAATGAAGATTTCCGTTCATTTGAACGCGGAGAAAAGCATCCAACGAATTTACTTTTCGTATGTTTAACTCACTTTAGTGAAACAGTTAAAGGCTATGTTGCGTTCAAACCAACAAACCTTGATAATACACTTGGTGAAGTACTTTCGCAAAATGGTCTTACTCAATTAAGAATTGCAGAAACTGAGAAATATCCTCATGTAACATTCTTTATGAGTGGTGGACGAGAAGCACCATTTCCTGGTGAAGAACGAATTTTAATTGATTCTCCAAAAGTAGCTACATATGACTTACAGCCAGAAATGAGTGCATACGAAGTAACTGAAGCATTACTGAAAGAAATCGAAGCAGATAAGCACGATGCAATCATCCTAAACTTTGCAAATCCAGATATGGTTGGACATTCCGGAATGCTTGAACCAACCATTAAAGCGATTGAAACAGTTGATGAATGTTTAGGGAAAATTGTTGATGCAATTAATGCTAAAGGTGGAACAGCGATCATAACTGCTGACCATGGGAATGCTGATGAGGTTGTTACATTGGAAGGTACCCCAATGACAGCACATACAACAAACCCAGTTCCAGTTATCGTTACGAAGGAAGATGTTACCCTTCGTCAAGATGGAATCTTAGGTGATTTAGCACCAACTGTATTAGATTTATTAAATGTAAAATTGCCAGTCGAAATGACAGGTGCAACATTACTTAAGAATTAGAAACTGTTATTATTAAAGAAATGTAAACAAGTAATAATTTGATTGATTCATTAATGATCTTAGTTGATAATTGATGAGTACTTAAGAATTTCAAAAATATGACCATATAGGTAAAAAAAGGAGAGATTTATAATGTCAATTATTGTTGATGTTTATGCTCGTGAAGTATTAGATTCTCGTGGAAATCCAACAGTTGAGGTAGAAGTTTATACGGAGTCAGGTGCATTTGGCCGTGCATTAGTTCCAAGTGGTGCGTCTACTGGTGAATACGAAGCAGTTGAATTACGTGATGGTGACAAGAGCCGTTACTTAGGTAAAGGTGTATTAAACGCTGTAAACAACGTAAATGAGCTTATTGCTCCAGAAATCATTGGTTTTGACGTAACTGACCAAGTTGCAATTGACCAAGCATTAATCGAGCTTGATGGAACTGAAAACAAAGGTAAATTAGGAGCTAACGCTATTCTTGGTGTTTCTATGGCAGCAGCTCGTGCAGCAGCCGATTTCTTAGAGCTTCCTTTATACCAATACCTTGGTGGATTCAACGCAAAAACTCTTCCAACTCCAATGATGAACATCATCAACGGTGGAGAGCATGCTGATAATAACGTTGATATCCAAGAATTCATGGTAATGCCTGTAGGAGCAGAAAACTTCAAAGAAGCACTACGTATGGGTGCTGAAATTTTCCATAGCCTACGTTCAGTATTACAAGGTAAAGGCTTAAACACTGCTGTTGGTGATGAAGGTGGATTTGCTCCAAACCTTGGATCAAACGAAGAAGCTCTTCAAACAATTATCGAAGCTATCGAGAAAGCTGGTTACAAGCCAGGTGAGCAAGTACAGCTTGCAATGGATGTTGCTTCTTCTGAGTTATTCAACAAAGAAGATGGTAAATACCACTTAAAAGGTGAAGGAAAAGTATTCACTTCTGAAGAAATGGTTTCTTACTATGAAGATCTTGTTTCAAAATACCCAATCATCTCAATTGAAGATGGTTTAGACGAAAACGACTGGGAAGGTCACAAACTTCTTACTGAGCGTCTTGGTAAGAAAGTGCAACTTGTTGGTGATGATTTATTTGTTACTAACACGAAGAAGCTTTCTGAAGGTATTGAAAGAGGAATTGCTAACTCAATCCTTATCAAAGTTAACCAAATCGGAACACTTACTGAAACTTTTGATGCAATCGAAATGGCTAAGCGCGCTGGTTACACAGCAGTTATCTCTCACCGTTCTGGTGAAACAGAAGACAGCACAATTGCTGACATCGCTGTTGCAACAAACGCTGGACAAATCAAAACAGGTGCTCCTTCACGTACAGACCGTGTAGCTAAATACAACCAATTACTTCGTATCGAAGATCAATTAGTTGATATGGCTCAATACGCTGGTGCGAAAGCATTTTATAACTTAAGAGGTTAATACCTTAATTGGAAAAACAGCAGGACTTGGTCCTGCTGTTTTTTTTTTGATTTGGTGGTTTTGTCGAAAAATCGATAAATGGCTCAAAGTAGCGGATAAAAGTGCCAATGTGGCAGATAAAATTAGGAAAGTGACGGATATTCGACAAAAAGTAGCGGATAAACTTTTGAATTATAGATAGTGCTAGCTTGAAACTCCATCCATCTATGTACTTCTTGTTGGAAATACAAAAAAGTGTACCATCTAGGCACACTTCTTGACCATTTATTTCTGTTTCTTTCCTTTTTCATTCTGTTTCCCCAATTTAGTCTGATTTTTTGATGTATGATCACCTAAATAGGTTGTTTCATGATCCTTTGAGGCTCTTAATAATGCATCATAATTTTCATTAATCATTTTAAATGCTCCTTTTTATTTTCTCCTTGTTAGTATGTTCTTAGAAGGTACCCAATACGATGGAAAAGAATAACATCACATCCACTTAAAAACGCTTTCTCCTATTGTCCAAGCATCCCTTTTATGGTACATTTAAGATAACGTAATTTGCGTTTTTATCAGGAGGTGTTTTACATGCATGCACTACTTATTACTTTATTAGTTATCGTTTGTATCGGTTTAATTGTGGTTGTTCTTTTACAATCAGGAAAGAGTGCCGGTCTTTCTGGTGCCATTTCTGGTGGAGCAGAAACATTGTTTGGAAAGCAAAAAGCACGTGGTTTGGATGCAGTATTACAAAAAGCTACAATCGTATTGGCAGTCTTATTCTTTGTCTTAACGATCGCGATTGCTTATACTGGAATATAATCCATAAAATGAAAGGGGTTAGACAACATTTGCTGTCTAACCCCTTTTTTGATTTTTGCTTTAAGCTTTATTAAGCAACAATCTTTGCAATTAAACAAACGTTTGTTTAAATTTATACATAAGAGGTAGAGCAGACTATTTATATGAAACTTGAAAGTAGGGAGACAACGTAATGAAGAAATTAGTACCAAAGCCTTTTACATTTGAAGCTGGAGAACGTGCGGTTCTATTATTACATGGATTTACAGGTAATTCAGCTGATAATCGAATGCTTGCGCGTTTTTTAGAGAAAAAAGGTTATACATGTCATGCACCACAATATAAAGGACATGGAGTACCACCAGAGGAGTTGGTTCACACAGGACCTGATGATTGGTGGGAAGATGTGATGGAGGGGTATAATTTTCTTAAAAATCGTGGACATGAGAATATTGCTGCAGTTGGATTATCACTTGGCGGGGTATTTTCATTAAAATTGGGTTACACTGTACCTATAAAGGGAATTGTACCTATGTGTGCTCCTATGTATATAAAAAGTGAAGAAGTCATGTATAAAGGCATTCTAGAGTATGCGCGGGAATATAAGAAATATGAGGGTAAATCATCCGATCAAATAGAGCGCGAAATGATTGAATTCGAAAAAACACCGATGAATACACTAAAAGCATTACAGAATTTGATTGCTGATGTGAGAAATAATGTCGACATGATTTATTCACCAACCTTTGTTGTTCAAGCCCGACATGATCATATGATTAATACGGATAGTGCAAACATTATCTATAACGAGGTAGAAGCAGATTTAAAGGAAATCAAATGGTATGAAGAATCAGGGCATGTAATTACGCTGGATAAAGAACGTGACCAGTTACATGAAGATGTTTTTGCATTTTTAGAAAAATTAGATTGGTAAAAGAACTAAAGGAGGTTTCTAGCATGGAAGAGGAAATTCAACAACATATCGATAAACTTTTATCCTTTATGAAGGAAGAAGCTTATAAACCCTTAACCGTTCAAGAACTAGAAGAGGCATTTGGAATACAAGACTCTGAGACATTCAAGGAATTTGTTAAAGCACTTGTTGTGATGGAAGACAAGGGATTTGTGGTTAGAACGAGAAGTAATCGTTATGGATTACCTGAAAAAATGAATTTGGTTCGTGGTAAGCTAACAGGGCATTCAAAAGGATTTGCTTTTGTTATACCTGAAGAAAAAGGGTTAGATGATGTTTTTATTCCACCAAATGAAATGAAAAATGCGATGCATGGAGATACAGTGCTCGTACGTTTAAGCTCTGAAACAGGGGGACAACGAAAAGAAGGAACAATTGTCCGAATTGTAGAGCGTGGTGTGACAGAAATTGTGGGTACATACACTGAAAGTAAAAGTTTCGGTTTTGTTATACCAGACGATAAAAAAATTGCCAATGATATTTTTATCCCGAAGAATGCTTCAAACGGAGCTGTAGAAGGACACAAGGTCGTTGTTAAATTAGTGACCTATCCTGAAGGGAGAATGAGTGCAGAGGGAGAAGTTATACAAATACTAGGTCATAAAAATGACCCTGGTGTTGATATTCTTTCAGTCATTCACAAGCATGGATTACCTCAAGAATTCCCGAAAGAGGCACTAGATCAAGCAAATAAAGTACCAGATTCAATTTCAGAAGACGAAATTAAAAATCGAAGAGATCTTCGTGATCAAGTAATCGTCACGATTGATGGTGCTGATGCAAAAGACTTAGATGATGCTGTTACAGTCACTAAGCTTGATAACGGCCACTATAAGCTTGGTGTACATATTGCGGATGTAACAAACTATGTAACAGAGGGCTCACCAATCGATAAAGAAGCAGCAGACCGTGCAACAAGCATTTATTTAGTGGACCGTGTAATACCAATGATTCCACACCGATTATCAAACGGGATTTGCTCATTAAATCCAAAGGTTGATCGTCTAACACTTTCATGTGATATGGAGATAGACTCTGAAGGTGTTGTAGTCAAACATGAGATCTTTCAAAGTGTGATCAAAACAACAGAGAGAATGACCTATTCGGACGTTAACAGTATTCTTGTTGATCAAGATGAAGAAATCACGAAGCGTTATGAACCGCTTGTACCAATGTTTAAAGACATGGAGAACCTTGCTCAGATTCTTCGAGAAAAGAGAATGAAGCGTGGAGCCATTGATTTTGATTTTAAAGAAGCAAAGGTGCTTGTTGACGAGGATGGCAAACCAAAGGAAGTTGTTCTTCGTGAGCGATCTGTTGCTGAGAAGTTGATTGAAGAGTTCATGTTACTTGCTAATGAAACAGTAGCAGAGCACTTCCATTGGATGAACGTACCGTTTATCTACCGTATTCATGAGGATCCAAATGAAGAGAAGCTTCGACGCTTCCTAGAGTTCATTACGAATTTTGGATATGTAGTAAAAGGGAGTGGCAATTCAATTCATCCGCGTGCACTTCAAGAGATTATTGAAGCTGTACAAGGTAAGCCAGAGGAAATGGTTGTTTCAACTGTCATGCTACGATCAATGAAACAAGCAAAGTATGACCCTGAAAGTATTGGCCATTTTGGTTTATCAACAGATTTCTATACACACTTTACTTCACCAATTCGCCGTTATCCTGATTTAATCGTCCATCGATTGATTCGTACTTATTTAATTGATGGACAGCTAGGAAACGACGTTCAGAAAAAGTGGAAAGAAAAGCTTGGTGAAATTGCGGATCATTCTTCTAATATGGAACGACGTGCAGTTGAAGCTGAACGTGAAACAGATAGCATGAAAAAAGCAGAGTATATGGAAGACAAAGTAGGCGAAGAGTATGATGGAATCATTAGCTCGGTCACGAATTTTGGAATGTTTGTCGAGCTACCTAATACCATCGAAGGACTTGTTCATGTAAGCTACCTAACAGATGACTATTACCGTTTTGATGAACGTCAATACGCGATGATTGGTGAACGAACTGGAAACGTGTATCGTATAGGCGATGAAATCACGGTACGAGTTGTGAATGTGAATAAGGACGAACGCTCGGTAGACTTTGAAGTGGTTGGGATGAAAGGAACACGCAGAAAGCTTTCGAAAGATGAACCGAAAGTGATTAAAGCTGATAAAGGGAAATCAAGACGTAAGGATTCTGGAGGAGCTTCAGCTTCAAAAGACGATGAATGGTCTACCAAGAAGCCTGGTTCTGGAACTGTAAAGAAAAAGAAGAAGCATTATGAAAATGTTCCGAAGCAAAAGAAAAAGAAAAAGCGTGGTAAATAAAGATAAATAACAAAGGGTGTGTATCAATTATGGTACACACTTTTTCTATGCAAAGCATTTGATGGTTTGAACAAGCATAGTATAATTTAAACGTAAAGGAGGGGATTTTAGTGGGGGAACTTAAAAAACTGTGTGTGTTTTGCGGTTCAAGCTTGGGCACTTCTGGAGAATATAAGGAAAAAGCAATTCAGTTAGGGACACTATTAGCTTACAAAGGAATCGAATTGATCTATGGTGGCGGAAATGTGGGAATTATGGGTGAGTTATCGAGAGCAGTTTTAGAAAATGGGGGCAGAGTAACCGGGGTAATTCCACAAGTTATTTATGAGAAGGTCGACCATGTTGAGTTAACTGAGTTAATCGTCGTGAATAACATGCATGAACGTAAGGCGAAAATGTATGACTTAGCAGATGGCTTTATTGCCTTACCAGGTGGAATTGGTACTCTTGAAGAGTTAGCAGAGGTCATGACATGGTATCAAATTGGTTATCATGCAAAGCCAATAGGCATTTATAATGTAAATGGATATTATGACAGCTTGCTAACATTCCTAGAACATTCAATCCAAGAAGGGTTTCTTAAAAGGGAATATTTAGACAGTCTAATAACAGACGACGTACCAAGCTCTCTTTTAGCAAAAATGGAAAAACAAGAGATGAAGTTAATTAATAAATGGTCATAGTAAGCTAGTCCTGACTGAAAGTTGAGTGTTAAGCTTTCATTTGTTATAATATACTGTACCGTTGTAAGGGGGAAGTCCAATGCCAAGAGGTGCAGGTAAGGTTATCGCACAAAATAAGAAAGCAAATCATGACTACTTTATTGAAGAAACATATGAAACTGGAATGGTGCTTCAAGGGACTGAGATCAAATCACTTAGAAATGGTCGCGCGAACTTAAAGGATGCATTCGCTCGTGTTCAAAAAGGCGAAGTGTATCTTTATAATCTACACATTAGTCCATATGAACAAGGTAATCGATATAATCATGATCCACTAAGAAGCAGAAAACTGTTATTACATAAGCGTGAAATCGATAAGTTAATTGGATTAACAAAAGAAGAAGGATACGCATTAGTACCATTAAAGATCTATTTAAAAAATGGATATGCGAAACTTTTACTAGGTTTAGGACGCGGTAAGAAGAAGTTTGATAAACGTGAAGACCTGAAGAAAAAGGAAGCGAAGCGTGATATTGAACGTGCATTCCGCGATCGTCAGAAGGAATAGCAATCACTAACAGATATTTACAATTGCAAAGTTGTACATGTATTGTTATAATAAGTTTTGTAAGGAACAACTTAGCTCTTAGAAGCTATTCTCCGACTCCCTGATAATCATGATTGATTTCATGCTTATCACTTAAAAATGAATAAGCTTGCGAAAGATTCGCCGCTTATCATTTGTCATATGGGGACGTTACGGATTCGACAGGGGTAGTTTGAGCTTAGGTTGCGAGTCGAGGGGATCGGCCTCGTTAAAACGTCAAAGCCTATAACTGGCAAACAAAACAACAACTTCGCTTTAGCTGCTTAATAACAGACTATAGCGGTTCCTCCCTCCATCGTCCATGTGGTAGGGTAAGGGACTCACTCTAAGTGGACTACGCCGGAGCTCACCGTCTGAGGGCAAAGGAAGAGAGTAATCAGACTAGCTGCTCTAAAGCCTGTCGATAGGCCGAGGAGTTCGCGAAATGCTAATATGTCGACTATACTCGTAGACGCTTAAGTGGCAATGCTTTTGGACGTGGGTTCGACTCCCACCGTCTCCACCATACATACCTTGGTGGATTAATACTTAATTTGATTTGAAATCATAAATTTTATAAAAAAAACTGTAGAGTTATTCTACAGTTTTTTTTATTTGGCTGTTTTCTCAAGGTTTGTTGTTTCAGATATACATTGAAGTGGTATTCAGCATGCGTCCTTAAAAGCAACAATCAATACGAAAACAACCTTTTATTTTTTTTACTGGATTATAAACAATATCTAGTTCACATAAAATCACTAAGTACCCTATAATTTTTCCGTCCACTTACAGTAATTTAGGTGTAAAAATAAGTCCTTTACATACTGCTAGGGGGTATAATACAATTATAGTGAATACTTATAAATACACTTCAAGGAAAGTGCTATAGGAGAGTGAACCAGGGTGGAGACAAGTGGGAAAACGACCAAACTTGCTGTTAACGGTGGAATCAGTTTTGGTTCGAAACTTAATGCAAGACAACTGGTGGTATTAGCAAAATATATAAAAGATGATAGTGAAATAGAACTTACTACGTTCCAACAACTATATATAGAAGTTGAAGAGAGTGATTTGGAAGTAGCTAAAGAGGAATTTGAAAAAGTTGGGCTTTCCATATATCCTGTAGGTGCATATGTGAAAAGTCTTCGAACTTGTGGTTTCTGTAAAGGGGCTGAAGAAGAGGGAATGCCTGTAGCAATTGAATTAAATAGACGTATTGCCGGACGAGAAGTACCATGGCCACTTCGACCAGCCTATACAGGATGCCCAAATGCATGTGGAGAACCACTTGTTAATGATATTGGCGTTATTAAGAAGAATGAATTTTATGATTTATATGTTGGTGGAAAAGCGACAGGGGAAAATGCGAGAACAGCCATAAAATTAAGAGAAGGTCTGAGTTCAGAAGATTTGTATGTGACTGTAGAAAAGTTGCTTGAGATTTATAAAGAAAATGGTAAAAAGAGAGAGGCATTTTGGAAGTTTATTAACCGCTATGGCTTAGAGAATATCGAGAATCTGTTGGTTTGATAAATAATATTTTTATTAGGTTTGATATAAAAATTTACATCACTAATCCTTTTGTGATGTTTTTTCTTTTGAGAACACTCGTCATACCAAATTAGCTAGGTTATATTAGATTAAATAAAAGAGCATTCCCCAACCAACAAGAACAAATGAAATAATTGAAAGTGAGCCATACATAAACAATTTATTTTTCCCATCCTTTTGTAGGGCCTTGTACTCATTGTAAGAAAGCTCTCCTGTTGCAAATTTTAAACCAATATCACTCGGTTCAATTGAATAAAGAATCCCGTTGTCTCCTTCTAGAATGATTTTTGTTATTACAGGCAACTCCTTGTCTCGATTAAGATTTAACAAATCCTCAATCTGGTTTTCTGTTTTCACGCTCTTGTCTCCACAATATTCAAATTTAACTATTTTGTATATTGTATTTTGATGAATCTGTTTACTTATTGTGAAAGCTAATTGCTCGATTGCATTACTTGGAAAACACATAATTATCACCCCATTAATTATTATATAATTATCTATTAGAAAAGGATAATCATATATTCTTTTATCTTATGTCATAATATTTGCACTAGTGATGGTTAACATGAATTAAATCCGTAAAGGAGTATTAGTATTTTGATTTTAAAGTTCGGTTCTTCTCAACACAAAAAAATTAAGTAACCTGTTATTATTCCTTTTATTCTGCATATTTTTTGCACAAATTTAAGTTATCCTATTAAAGCTTATATGATACTTTAGGAGGAACAGATAAATGTACAAAAAGTTTGTGGTAGGGATAGCAACATTGGTCATTGCATTTTCTTTAGTTGGATGTGCAAACGGTAATGAGGAAGCAGCACCAAATGAAGATACAACTCAAAATGAAGAAACAACAGAAAATGAAGACAAAGAAATGGACCACGCTGATATGCATCATTCAGGTTCAGGTGAAATTCCTGAAGGTCTACAAGAAGCAGTAAATCCAACCTATGAAGTTGGAAGTAAGGCGATTATTAAAGAAGCCCATATGGAGGGTATGGAAGGTGCAGAGGCTACGATAGTAGGAGCTTACGATACAACTGCGTATGCCATTTCATATGATCCAACAACTGGAGGAGAAAGAGTGACAAACCACAAGTGGGTCATTCATGAAGAAATCCCTAGTGCCGGTGAAGAACCTTTTGAAGTTGGAGCAGAAGTAACGACTGATGCAGCCCACATGGAAGGCATGGAAGGTACGACCGCAACAATTGATTACGCTGAAAAAACAACGGTGTATATGATTAATTTTACTCCATCTAATGGTGGGGAAGAAGTGACTAACCATATGTGGGTTATAGAAAGTGAATTAGCACCAGTTGATAGTAATTAATTTATTATTTAAATAAGGCTGTTTTCTCAAAATTTGTTGTTTTGACATATACTATCGAAATAGTAGTTACAAGCAGGCTGAATACACGGAGACTCCAGCGGGATCAGTGGCCAAAGTGAGACCCCGCAGGAGCACTAGCGACGAGGAGGCTCACTGGTCACCCGCCGGACGCGGAGTGTATTCAGCCTGGCGTTTAAAAAGCAACAATCCATACGAAAACAGCCTTAAATAAAGACTCATAAAGGATGGAGGATGCTGAATTATATAGCAAGAATCATCCTTTTTTTGTACTTAGTTTTTTTATTAATATAATAAAGTAGAGGTTATTTTATCTAAAAAAAGTGGGGGAATTCTCCAATAAATGGAGAGCTATTCAATAGATGTTGAATATAGGAGTCAAAAGATGAACAAACTTTCGCTAAAGCTAGGACTTTTATTTTTTGCTTTTTTAATCATGATTGAATTAATTTTGTTTTATTTTTTATATACAGGATTAGTGAATAGCCGTATTGAAGATGAGTTGACAGAGCTACGTGCGAGAGGGAATAGTCATCGCAATATTCTTCAAAAACATTTTGATCGTCCAACGATTTTTCATGTAGCCTTAATGGAAACAGAGGCTGATACAGATGTTGTCATCACCACACATGATGGTACTATTAAAGCAGAATCAGATAGACTAACCCCTCAAATGGAAGAAATATTACAACAAGAAAGGGACTCAATTCCCAATGAAGGATTAGTGGTTGAAAACAGATGGAAAACTGAATTAGATATATCAACGGTTAGCCCTATAATTATTGATTATCAAACAGTAGGATATGTCTATATGTTTAAGGATACAACTTCGATTCAAAACATGATATCTAGCTTGAAGCAACATTTTTTTTTAGTAGGAACTTTAGCTATATTGGTCACTATTATTTCCATTTTCTTTTTAACAAGAGTAATTACGCTCCCATTAATCCAAATGACGCAGGTCACTAAATCACTTAGTAAAGGTGATTTCTCAGTGACTCTAAATGAGATAAGGAGTAATGATGAGCTTGGAGAACTTTCAAGGAGCATTCACAAGCTAGCAGAAGACCTTCACTATATAAAAGAACAAAGAAATGAATTTTTAGCAAGTATTTCTCATGAATTACGAACACCACTTACTTATATTAAAGGTTATGCGGATTTGGCAGAAAGAGAAGGAGTGACTGAAGAAGAACGAAATAAATACTTAACAATTATTCATGAAGAAGCAACTCATATTTCGAGATTAGTCAAAGATCTGTTTGAATTAGCAAAAATTGACCAACATTCCTTTACCATTCAACTGGAGGAAGTGAACCTAAATATTTTCTTAAACAATTTAGTAAAGAAGATGAAACCAGCATTCGCAAATAAAGGAATCCAACTCAACCTTTACTATGAAGAAGAGATTTTTGTTTTGATTGACACTGACAGGTTTGAACAAGTTTTTGTAAATCTACTAGATAACTCCCTAAAATATTCGAAATCAAAAGAAGTTGTAGACATTAAAGTGAATCTTAATGACCAACATGTATTTATTTCGGTCATAGACTTTGGTGAAGGTATCCCTAATACAGATCTTCCCTATATTTTTGATCGACTTTATCGTGTAGACAAATCTAGAGCTAGAAAAAGCGGAGGCACTGGATTAGGATTAGCCATCGTAAAAGAAATTGTTGAGGCTCATGGGGGAGTCGTTACTGCAAGCAGTACACTTGGGAAAGGAACGAAGATTACTATTCAACTAGAACGGAGTTAAAGAGGTATGAAAAAAGTTTTGTTAGTGGATGACGAAATAAGGATGATTGATTTGCTGTCTCTCTATTTAAAACCAAGAGGGTACCATTGTCTAAAAGCATCTTCAGGAAAGGCAGCAATTGAAATCTTAGAAAATGAAACGGTTAACCTTGTTTTGCTAGATGTCATGATGCCGGATATGGATGGATGGATAACGTGTAAACAAATCCGTGAATTTTCAAGTGTTCCTATCATCATGTTAACTGCACGGGACCAAAAAAGTGATGTTGTAAAGGGCTTAAATCTAGGAGCCGATGACTATATCACTAAACCATTTGATGAAAATGAACTTATTGCTCGTATAGAATCTATTTTCAGAAGAATAAAACATTCTTCAATCATAGAATTTAAGCAATTAATATGGAATGAGGACATAAGGGAGGTATATTTTAATGAAGGTAGGATTTCATTGACGCCTAAAGAATTCACATTAATTGGATTATTACTTAACAATAGAAACAGAGTGTACTCTCGTGAGCAGTTAATAGAAAAGATTTGGGGGTTTGATACGAATACAGAGGGAAGAACAATTGACTCTCATATTCGAAATATCCGTGATAAACTAAGGCAAGTTGATTTTCCAATCGATGAACACCTTCTATCGGTATGGGGTGTAGGGTATAAATGGGTGGATTAAATTATATGTATTATAAAAGGAGAAACTTTGATATAAATAGAGCACAAAAAATAGAGTCCCTACCTATATATCGCAGTAGGGACTCTATTAATTTCCAAAGAAGTTAAGACCAGTATTATTACATAATTAATACGAGAGATGGTGGAATCCAACCTTGCAGTCAATACTCATCGTGCCAAACCCAAATCCAGCCATCATCTTGGAAACTCAACCCTATAGATTATTCATCATGCTATCTGCGTTAGTATTTTCCATCATTCCACCACTTCCATGGCAAGAGTTAAACATTTCTTTAAGTTCTTTTGTTGATAAATCAGGATGCATTTCCTCCATATACGGCTTCATCTGACCAAAGTTTAATAAGCCCTCTCCATTTCCTTGCGCATACGTAAATGTTCCTGCTCCTAAAATAACACCTAAACTTAAAATCCCTACAACTAATTTTTTCAATTCGAACATCTCCTTTCTTGATTTTATCTTATTCTTCAATAATGAAGTTCTTATGGAGAACTTATGTGGAAGTTGTGAAGATTTCTCTTTTGAAATTATTAGATGGTAAAATAACTACTAAAGGGGTGGGGGAAAATGCCGAAAATCCTACTGGTTGATGATGAAAAAATGATTTTAGAGGTTCTCGAAGCTTACTTTAAAAAAGAGGGTTGGGAAATCGTTACCTCTTTAAATGGTATTGATGCACTTAAAAAGGTAAATGAACATAAACCCAGCATCGTTATTTTAGACTTAATGTTACCTGATATAACTGGAGAAGAAGTATGCCGACTAATTAGGAAGGAAAGTGACGTTCCTATTATGATGCTTACAGCAAAATCATCTGAAGAAGATTTAATTAATGGAATTGTGCTGGGAGCTGACGATTATATTAAAAAGCCATTTAGCCCAAGAGAAGTAGTTATACGAGCGCAGGCATTACTACGAAGGGCAAAGAAAATAGAGTCAGCAAATCAGATGTTGTTTAATGACAAAAAGTTGATAATTGACACTGTTAAAAAAGAAGTAGTATTGAGAGGGCAAGTAGTCTCATTAACTCCCATTGAATATAAAATTTTAATTTCAATGGCTGCATATCCGGGTAGAGTGTATAGTCGGGCGGATCTATTAGAAAAGTGTCAGGAAGATGGAGCTTATTTTGAAGGTTATGAACGAAGCATCGATACACATATTAAGAACTTACGTAGGAAAATTGAAGAAAATTCTCGCGATCCTATATACATTCTGACTGTATTTGGTATGGGATATAAGTTTGGAGGAAAAGCAGATGCTCCGGACACTGCGTTCTAAAGTTCTATTCTATTTCATAGTCTTATCACTTTGCGCAATATTTCTAACAAGCTTTTCAATCCTGTGGGGATTTGAAGAACATTTTACTGAGTATTTACAAGAGGACAGAGAGGGAGATATAAAATTAATTAATGAAGAAGTGATCAAGGAATATAAAGAGACTGGAAATTATTTAAGTATTGAAGTAACAAGTTTGTTGCATCAGCAAGCTATGACAAATCGTTTATTTTATCAAATTTACAATGGTGAAGGAGAACTACTTGTAGATACAACTAATATGCTTGGAATGATGGAGCGAATGGGACCAGCTGGGGAGGGGCTAGCAAGTGAGTATCAAACTGGCACGTATGATATCAAGCTAGATAACCGTAATATTGGTACAACAAAAGTTTATTATCCTAAAGGGCTCTATGGAGCAGAATCCACCTTTTTTAATACAATCAAGCAGTATATCTTTGGAGCGGCTATGATTATACTCATTCTTTCAAGTCTATTTAGTATGCTATTTTCAAAACGATTAACAGACGGCTTTACCCAATTAACCAGAGTGGTTCGTGAATTACAAAATCATAAAAGGGACATTCGTATGCCTATAGAGATTTTAACCGAGGAAATGGTACCCCTAGCCGAGTCTTTTAATGATCTTGCCGAATCTCTTTCTAAAGAAGAGATACTTAGGAAACGTTTCACGGCTGATCTCGCACATGAACTTCGAACACCACTTGCCACTTTAAGAAGTCAAATTGAAGCGTATCAGGATGGAATCTGGGAGCCTACACCTAATAGATTGCAACAAAGTCATAATGAATTAATGCGCTTAGTACGTCTAGTTAATGAAATGGAGAATCTCCTTGCAGCTGAAAATCCACAAATTAAGCTTCAAAAAACGGATATAGAACTTTGGAAAATTCTTACTCATATAAAAAATCAGTTTGATCCTTTATTCTATGAAAAAGCTGTTAATCTTAAGGTCATAGAACCCTTAGACGAACACTGGATTTTTGGGGATAAAGATCGAATCATACAAATATTAACGAACATCATCAACAATGCTTTTCAATATACATCATCTGGGAAAAGTGTTAGTATTTCAATCGTCAAGCAAAATCAGTTCGTTGGTTTTGTTGTGAAGGATGAAGGAGTTGGGATTGGCGATGAAGACCTCCCATATCTTTATGAGAGATTTTTTAGAGGAGACAAGTCTCGAGATAGACAAACAGGTGGGATTGGGATTGGGCTTTCCATTGTAAAGGCGTTAGTTGATGCACACCATGGGGAAGTGCAAATAATTAGTGAATTAAAAAAAGGAACAACTGTGACAGTCTTATTTCCTTATATAGAGAGGAAATAGAAGGTATAATTATTTATGTTTAAATATAAATTTTGTTGTAAGTATACTAAATAGAGTGGTTAGTGTTTGAATGTCGGGGAAATTTTAGCCCAATTAAGCTAGATAAGGTGGTAAAAATGAAAAAGCTAAAGACAATTCCATTGTTAGCAACAATTTTATATGGATTACAGATAAATGTATTAGCTCATGGAACAGCAGAAGAGCATCAACAAGAGGCTTTAGTTTTTGATAAGTTTATTCAATGGGGATTGATAGCTTCTTCCCTTGTTTTTCTCATGTCGGTTATATATCTAATATATACTACAAAAAGATTAAAAATAGTAAAAGGAAAAGCGAAGTTTCAATTACAAAAGACCTCTACAATTTTCAAATGGCTAAGTACAATCACATTAGTGAGCACGATTATTCTGGGCTTTATTTCATTAAATAAAGAGGATAGTAAAATAGCGAGTGGGATGGAATTGATGCACATTCATGGGATTGGCCATACAAATGATGGAATGTCTTTTTTTGTTCCTGCTCATGATGGATTAAGAGAATTCTCAGATGGAGTGTGGAGGAAACCTGAAGGGGAACAGCACGATTATATGGGGTTTTCGATGGTTGATGAAGGATTTTATAGTAGCGGTCATCCGGCAGTAGGATCGAAGCTTGGAAATCCTTTTGGGATTGTGAAAAGTAACGACCTCGGAAAAAATCTTGATATCTTAGATTTATATAAAGAAGTCGATTTTCATGGCATGGCTGTAGGTTACTACTCACATGCAATATATGTATTAAATCAACAACCAAATAGCAGAATGGAAGATACGGGTCTGTATTTCACAGTGGATGATACTAAAACATGGACAAAGAGTGAGATGAAAGGCTTAGAAGGACAGGCAGCATCAATAGCTGTTCACCAAGAGAATGAAAAAATAGTGGCAGTTGGAACAGAACAAGGAGCTTATATATCTAATAATTATGGTAACACGTTTGAAAGTATTGTTCCTAATGTACCAACCTCGGCAATTCATTTTACAAAAGATAATACTCTTTTTGTTGGGGGATTTGATAACGGGTCAATCTTGACAAAAATTGACTTAGACTCCAAAGACAAGACTATGATTAGCCTTCCAGATATAAGTAATGAGGATGCAATCTCTTATATTTCAGTAAACCCACAAAATAGTTCGGAAATTGTTATCACAACCTTCGAACGTTTCATTTATTTATCACAGGATGGTGGGAAAAGCTGGAGTCAAATTGCAAAAGAAGGAAATACAATTAATATTAATAAGGAAAACTAAGAATAGTATTAATCCTAAATAAAAACCCCCGTTTTGGGGGTTTTAGTTCGTTTGAAATTAAGAAGCCATTTTTCTGCAAGACTCTGCACATTCACGACAGATCTTAGCACATTCTTGACAATGGTCGTCTTTAAATTTTTCACATTCTACAGCACAAGCTTCACAAATTGCTGCACAAAGCTGACAATGCTGAGCTGAGAATGAACTGTTACGTGACATTAAAGCTACCGATTGTAAACACATTTCAGCACAGTCAGTAAGCATTTGAAGACATTTCACTCTTGCTTGTACATCTGGCTCTTGTAAGCATGCTGTTGAACATTCCTCACAAGCTCTTGCACACTTTACACAAGTCTCGATACAAAAATCCATATTAGATGGAGATGTAGATAATACACCCATTTTAAAACCTCCTCTTCATTAAATTCTATTAAATTATCTACTTGTTGTATCTCAATTATGCAAGACAGCATGAATTCTTTTATCTTGTTTTATCCTCCATTACCAATATCCATTAATTTAAGGTTGTTAAATGATAGTGTTTTCTCTTTTTTGATTTAAAGTAGTGAATTATATAAATTTACCAACCAATAATAACTTCGTAGAATTTGACTTCTGAGTTAATGTGTTGTAATATAAGAAATGTAGTTAACAGCAACCGAATAATCATACACCAGAGAGAATCGCGCAGAATTTAATTCTGTGAGGAAAGTCCGTGCTCGCACAGGCTGAGATGTCTGTAGTGTTCGTGCCTAGCGAAACAGTAAGCTAGGGCAATCTGGCTCATGCTGGATTGACGGCAGGGAAAGTAACCTAAGTCTAGAAATTGTCTAGCTTCAGCGCCTAGCCCCTCGAGGTCATAAGCCAATCCGTCAAGAAGGTTAAAAAGCAACTTTCTAGCCGGCTCGTCTTATGCTTGTCGGGGCTGAGCAAGGCGCTTCAGCTTTTCTTGATATGGTGCGAATACCTTGAAAGTGCCACAGTGACGGAGCTTCAAAGGAAACTTTGAAGGTGGAACGAGGTAAACCCCACGAGCGAGAAACCCAAATTTGGTAGGGGAAGTGTCTGGCGGGAATTGAACCAAAAGACACCATGAATCTATTCATGAGATAGATGATTCTCCATTTTGTGCGAGGCTTCTAGCCGAATGTAGCACATGATGAACAAAACACGGCTTATGAGGATTGTATGATTTGAGTGTTAACTTAGTATATTTATTCATATGGGGTTACTTATAGAAAGGCAGAGATATTTATCCTCTGTGTGGGTGCAAATCCAACTAATCCAATTAAAGTCCAATGGTGAAATTGCGAAGTGGGTCAGGGCAGGAATGCAGCAGCCCTAAGCAATTAAATCATGTGGACTTTTTATATTTTAATTTTTGTGTAAATGTAGATCCTAGTGGTCTGCATTTTTTTATTTTTTAACTTCATATGTATTTATGCGAGTAATAGTAAACATTATTACATAGATGATTCATCAAACATAGAAGGGGGTAGAAATAGTATTATGCTCAAAAAGGTCTTTCTAATAGTTGTCTTTATTATTTTACCACACCTCAGTGAAAGAGCTGCTCTTGCATCACTTCCTCCGCAGTTAACAGATAAGGCTTCAATAAATGAAGTAATAAAGGCAATGACTTTAGAAGAAAAGGTGAAGATGGTTGTGGGCAGTGGTATGCCAGGAATGTTTGGAATTCCAAAAGCAGAGATCGAAGGGGCTGTAGGTGTAACCCATGCAATACCACGATTAGGTATTCCTGCGTTGATTTTCGCGGATGGCCCAGCTGGTTTAAGAATCAATCCAATTAGAGAAGGTATTCCAAATACATATTATACAACGGCTTTTCCTATTGAGACTTTACTAGCCTCTACTTGGGATACGGAAATGGTGGAAGCTGTAGGGTCAGCCATAGGCGATGAGGCGAAAGAATATGGAGTTGACATATTACTCGCTCCAGCATTAAACCTACATCGGAATCCCTTAGGTGGAAGAAACTTTGAATATTTTTCCGAAGATCCCTTACTTACAGGGAAAATGGGTGCTTCATATGTAAAGGGTGTTCAATCTCAGGGGGTTGGTGCCACACTAAAGCATTTTGTCGCAAATAATCAGGAAACAAATAGAATGCAGATTGATACTGTCGTGTCACAAAGAGCATTAAGGGAGTTGTATCTTAGAGGCTTCGAGATAGCTGTCAAGGAATCAAAGCCTTTGGCAGTGATGAGTGCCTATAATCAAATAAATGGCGTACCTGCTTCTGAAAATAAGGAGTTGCTAACAACCATATTAAGAAAAGAGTGGAATTTTAATGGCTTTGTGATGACTGACTGGTTTGCTGGCAAGGATCCCATTGCACAGATGCGAGCAGGAAACGATCTGATTATGCCAGGTGAACAGAAACATATTACTAGGCTTATACATGCTGTGAAAAGTGGCTTGCTTGATGAGGAAATTCTTGATCGAAACATTAAGCATATTCTTAAAACAGTGGTAAAAACCCCAAGTTTCAAAGGCTATGAATACTCCAATCAACCGAATCTTGAAGAGCATGCACAGGTTGCAAGAAAGGTTGCTTCAGAGGGAATGGTCTTATTAAAAAATGACGAGAAAACTTTACCACTCGATAAAAATGCAAAAATTGGATTGTTTGGTAACACACAGATTGAAACAATAAAAGGTGGAACTGGAAGTGGGATTGTACAAGCAAAATATACAGTTTCTATAGCTGAAGGTTTGGAGAAACAGGGATTTAAGCTTCATCAAGGACTTCTAAGCAGCTATAAGGCATATGTATTAAGCTTAAGACAACTACCGGAGTATAAAAGTAAACCAGGACCTTTAGGAATTGAGTTTGGATTAGTTACTCCACGAATTCCTGAAAAGCCAATTCCGTCTAATGAACTACAAGATGTAGTGAAAGACACGGATTCTGGAATCATAACGATAGGTAGAATATCAGGAGAATTTGAAGATAGAGAGAATGAAAAGGGAGACTTTCTTTTAACTAATGAAGAACAATCAATGATTGAAACGGTATCAGAAGCATATCATCAAGCAGGAAAAAAAGTAACTGTAGTTCTTAACATTGGTGGACCTATCGAAGTAGCAAGCTGGAGAGAAAAAGTTGACTCGATTCTATTAGCATGGCAGCCAGGGCAGGAGGCAGGGCATGCAGTAGCCGATATCTTA
This sequence comes from Litchfieldia salsa, assembly GCF_900104555.1. Classification (GTDB taxonomy): domain Bacteria; phylum Bacillota; class Bacilli; order Bacillales; family Bacillaceae_L; genus Litchfieldia; species Litchfieldia salsa. Next base: position 55,163 of record NZ_FNJU01000010.1, on the reverse strand, counting down.
TCAGGGAAGGTAAATCCATCAGGAAAACTTTCTACCACATTCCCTATGAAATACAATGATGTCCCATCAGCAAAGAGCTTCCCAGGTACACCAAAGGATAATCCAAAAGTGGTTATTTATGAAGAAGATCTTTATTTAGGGTATCGCTACTATACCACTTTTGATGTAAAGCCTGCATATGAGTTTGGGTATGGATTATCTTATACCAGCTTTCATTATGAAAACCTAGAAGTAGAAAAAAAGAAAAATAACATACACCTAAATCTAAATGTGAAAAATGTAGGAGATGTCAAAGGAAGAGAAGTAGTACAAGTATACCTAACGAGTCCTAATGGGAAGTTAGAAGAACCACTACTAGAACTTAAAGCTTTCGAGAAAACAAAAGAATTGAAACCATTGGAACATCAATTAGTTGAATTTACTCTCAATTTAAATGATCTTGCATCATTTGACGAAAAAAAGTCATTATGGGTAGTGGAAAAAGGTAGATACAAAGTAAATATAGGAACTTCCTCTGAAAGTATTCTACAATCCACAACGTTTAGAATAGACGAAGACATTATTGTAGAAAGAGTAAATGATTACTAGAAGTAGAAAAGATAAAGTAAGCCGGAAATTAAGGCGATGAAAAGCCACCTTAACTAATGTTAAAGGTGGCTTTTAGTAATAGGACTATGAACTATTACTCAAGTAATTTAAACACCCCTTCGTAATACATGTATAAAAAAAGTATCACAGCCCAAATGATGTATACGAGTATGATGAGTGTAAAAGATAAGTTTTTCATGATTTTAGGTTAGGTTATAAATAATCCAAATATACATTTTCTCAAACTGATTGCATTTGATTTTTAAATTGCTTCGTTGTCATGCCAGTGATTTTTTTAAAGGATCTACAAAAATAATGTGAATCACTATATCCAACTTCATAGGCAATCTCATATGTTTTGTTGCGGGTGGTCATTAAAAGTTCTTTTGCTCTTTCCATCCGGACATTTGTTAGATATTCAATAAATGTTTGACCAGTTTCTTGACTGAATAAGTGACTCAAATAAGAAGCACTAACATTTACAGTGTCTGCCATCATTTGAAGTGATAACACTGAGTTACTGTAATTTTGGTGAATATATTCAACAGCCATTTCTACAGGAGTAGAAAATTTACTGTACATACTATCTCTACATGTTGTAACAAGGTCTAACATTTTTTCCATATAGTTTAATACATCATGATAAGACCTAATCCAGCTTGCAGTTGTTTCTAATTGATTAATCTCTTGCATGACATCAATGTTATCCATTTCAATTTCTTTTAGAAAGTGAGTGATGGTAATGGTAAAGTCCATTAAAAAGTAATAGGTAGTAAATGGTGAACGAAAGTTACCATTTTCAAGATAAGAAGAGTACGTTCGTGCAAAGCTAGATACATTACTAGAAGATCCAAATTTAAGGAAATCAATTAAATCTTTTCGTTTAAAATGATGTAACTCTATTTTTGACTCAAGGTCTCTATTGGTTGATTTTGTACTATATTTATGGATTATGGTTGAATAGCTTTTTTCTTCGTCAGCATCATTAAAGGATAAACTAATCCCCTGAATTCGACTCTCAATCTTTCCAATACCGAAAATAATAGGTCTGTCAGGATGACTTCCTTCATATGCTTGTAAACGCTCTCTAATCATCTCAGCATTTTTTTCTAATTCTAGTTGAGATTCCCCCTTCATAATAAAGATATCTTCTTTTAATTTTCTACTAAAACGTAGGCAATTATAATCATCCTCTATCCATGTCATGAAGCTTGAATCATGTGTATACTCTAGTATAATAATAAAATAGTAATTTGAAATAAGGTCAAGATTTAAACTCGCAGCTTCTTTAATTGCAGCAGAGGAAGTGTAAGAACCTTCACAAATATCATATAGAAATTTATCTCGGGAAGCATATTTGTTTTGTAATACTTGATTTTCTAAGTCACTCAATCTCTTCTGAGTATGATTTGCTTTATCAATTTGAGAAGAAACTTTTTTTAATATCTTAAGTAGATCTTGAGAACTGACTGGTTTCAGACAGTATTCATTTACCCCAATTCTCATCGCTTCTCTTGCATATTCAAACTCGTCATGACCACTAAGGATAATAATCTTTGTTGAAGGCATTTTCAAACTTAAAAGCCTGCTTAATTCCAACCCATCCATAAATGGCATCTTTATATCAGTTATAACAATATCTGGTTTGTGTTTCTCTATTAAAGGAAGGGCAATCTCACCGTCTGAAGCGTCACCGCAATAGACAAACCCTTCACTCATCCAATCGATGCTTTTGCCAATGCCATTACGAATTGCTATTTCATCATCTACTAAAAAGATCTTCTTCATTTATATCACCGTCCACTACTGGGATTATTAAACTGACACGTGTTCCGGAGCCATACCAACTATTTATTTTTAAGCCAAAAGGGGTTCCATAATGGAGTTGAATTCTATTATGAACATTCACCATGCCAAAGCCTCCTTTGTCCTTATCAAACGGTATTCCTCGGGAAAGCTGAAGTCTAATGTCTTCTAACTTTTCTTCTGACATTCCAATCCCATTATCTATCACATCTATACAAATATACCCTTCTGGAGTAAAGTCACCTTTAATTCGAACGAAGCCTTTACCACGTTTATTTTTAATACCGTGATAAATGGCATTTTCGACAAGAGGCTGTAGAGTAAGCTTGATTATTTCATATTTTAAGATATCTTCATTTAAATGGAATGTTACATCTAAAATATCTTGGTATCGCATCTTTTGAATCACTAGATAATTACGAATATGTTCAATTTCATCCTTTAATAGAATTAAATCCTTTCCTTTACTTAAAGATATTCTAAAAAAGTGTGACAATGCCTTAGTTATTTCAATAACCTTTGGGGTATTCTTTGCTTCTGCCATCCAAATAATCGTCTCAAGTGTATTATATAAAAAGTGTGGATTTATTTGTGCTTGCATTGTTTTTAGTTCTGCAATTTTTAATTGCTTTTGTTCATTTACACTTTTGTCTAGTAGGGTTTTAATTTTATATATCATACTATTGAAATTTTGGCCAAGTTGAGCAATCTCATCAGAACTATGATTATTTATTTTTACTGTAAAGTCCCCAGAAGAAGCTTGGTTCATTTTGTACTGTAAGACGCGGAGGGGGAGTATTAACTTAGAAGTGATGATAAAATATAAAAATATGATAAATATAATACTAGTGCCGACTGTAAGTATAATTAGGCTCTTTATTTCAGTAGTATCTTTCGTAATGTCTGACAGTGGTGTATATCTAATGAATTTCCATCCAGTTAATTCTGATGTGTAAAATACAACAAATGTTGAACCTTCAGAAAAATAACCGGAGCTTTTTTCGGCAATCATATTTCTATCAGTTATTTCTGTGACGCTTGCGAATTCTGGCGAAATAAAAAGGGTATCACCATTTTCTGATTCAACTTGAAAAGTTCCAGAAAGCTGAGTAGATGTATCGTAAAGGATATCCTTAAAGCCAGAGGCCTTTATAATAATGTTCATGATTCCAATTACTTCTTTGGATTCACCATTACTGATTGTGCTTGTCAGAGATAGTGCCGGGGTACTGTTTTTATATGTAGATTTTATAACGGGACTCCTCTGTTGGTTATTAAAAGTAGTAGTTAATAAGTTTTTATATGTTTGATTATCTAATTGATGTACCCCGTGATCTTCACTAATAGCTTTTCCATCAAGACCAATGATTCTAATATTCATGACATATTCACTATATTGAAAACTTTCTCTATAATGCTCAATCATATTTAAAATAATTTTAGCTTCATCAGCTGTATTTTCTTTATCAATTAAGAACTGTAACGTACTGTCCATTTTTCCAATTTCAGCAAAACGATTTATCTCTTGAATGACATCATCAAATTCTCTGCTTACTCGTTCAGTTTGTAATTGTGATAAACTATATGAATTTTCTGAGATAATATTATATGTTTTAGAATATGAGATCATGCCAATAAGGATCAGTGGTAAAACAGACAATATAAAAAACGTAATAAGGAGCTTTGCCCGAAAGCTGGAAACCACAGATTTTATTAATTTCATTTAATCCCAACCTTCTATATTCTACTAGTTTAATTTCTAATAAGTTATATTTTGAATTGTTTTATGTTTTCATTCATTTCTTGTATTCTTTCTACAAGTTTGTAGGAGGCTTCTGACACTTCTTCAAGAGTAGTAAATTGCTCTTCTCCCATGGCTGCAATACCAATAACCTCTTCTTTATTAATTTTGGAACTTTCCTCAATTTCTAATATGATTTGACGCACAGAGAGCATTTGAGCATAGGCATCTTGAATGTCTTGCTTTATACTTTCTAAATCAAGCTGTTGATTATCCCTAATGGAACGAATAGCTTGGAAGTCACTTTTTATTTGTTTGGATGTGAGATTGCTTTTGCGCATTTCTAAGAGGTCTTGTTTTAAGTGTGCTTTCATCTTTGCAACATGTATAGATATTTCAATGTTTTGTTCTGTAGAAGTTTGTGAGAGTGTTTTGAATTCATTATTAAGTTCAGAAATACGTGATAAATGATTTTTAAATTCATTGTTATTTTGGTTATCTGGATTGTTATTTAATAATGTTAAGGATAATAAGCTAGATTCTCTAGCAATAAGGCTAAGAAGTTTGATATGTTCTCCCAATTCCTTATTCATTTTTTGCCATTTTTCTGTTTCAGCATTAATTCTCTGTATCCTTCCAATGTTTCCGTTCGAACTTGAAAAGAAATCATCTATTTGACTATTAATCTGATTTGTAATTTGGAGCGTTTGATTTGACTGTAGGTTGATATTGTTTGATTTAAGTAAAATTGTATTGAATTTATTGAATAGATTTTCAAAAGTAGATACTGATGTGTTTATTAGTTCATCTTGTTTATGTAGGTTAACTGAGATTGTTTGAGTTGCTTCAGCAACTTCTTCTCCTGCAAGTCGATTTTCAAGAATACTTTGGTGAATATCTTTTGAAGTATAGACAACTAGATTGTTTGTATCTCTGACACTTAGAATAATATTTTTAAGATTTTGGAACATCCGGTTATATGAATGACAGAGATCTCCAATTTCATTTTTAGAAATGAGACTAATTTTACCTACAGTGAGATTTCCATCAGCAATTTCATTTGTTTTTTGAGCTAGATGATGTATAGGTTTTACAAAGCTTCGGGCCATATAAATAGAAAATAATAATGCAGTGAGAATGACGGCTATGAATGAAATGATATAGATCGTTATGTCTCTATTTAAGCTAGTGGAGATATCATTTTTTGATTGTTCTTTCACAACAAGTGTTGTATGCAAAAGAGCTTGTACTTTCTCATCGATAAGATCTGATAAAATCGTAATATATTCGTAGGTGATATTTTTCTGGTCAGCAGAAACATTCCCTTGAATTTGTTCCCCTAATCGATCGATATATTCAGTTGTCGTTGTTAAGGTTTCTCGCACCTCGAGAATTTCACGTGTAAATTGCCCATTTTTATCATCTAGTTCAATCTTTCTTAAATTCTGGTACATACTTTTAAGATGATCGTATTGAGTACCCTCTTCAAATGGGACTTTCCCATAAGCAATATCTCTAATTTCATCATTCAATTTTTGTTTTAAGACACCATTAATTGAATTAGTTAAGGTAATTGTCTCAATCATCGCGTTATATTGTCGAACATATCCAAAGAAAAGATAGATTTGTACACAGTTTATTGCAGCAAGGGATAAAAGAATTGCTAGGAAAATCAGAATTAGGCGCTTCCGTAATGAGAGGTCAGCTAATTTAGAACGAGCTTTCATCTATAATGTCCTCCTCCTAAGTATAATTTGGTATAAAAATTTAATAGAATAGTATACCTATTTTTAATATATTTACATATCTAGATTTTAAGATGATGACGAATCAAAAAAATGTGCAATAATACCGAAATTTACTCCATTCTTCCATTGTGTGAAAACGCTTTATAATTAGATTACACCAGTTCAGAATAAATTACTAAGAAATATTTCTAGAACTGGGGAAAAAAGGGAGGGCTAAAATTATGAGGAGGTTAGTGCATGTTTAGTTTCAAAAAGGTTAGATCGTTAATCATGATTGTAGTTATTCTATGGAGTAGCTTGTTTTCTGGAGCAGGTTTCTCTTTGATCGTTCAAGCTGAAACAGTAGGTAATGGTGCTCTTTTAGCAGAGGATTCATTAATGGAAATAGCAAAGTCTAAGTTAGCTATTCCTAATGAAAAGGATATCCGTGGAAATATAACCCTTCCAACTGAATTAGTTGTGAATGGCCAAACAGTAACAATCACATGGAGCTCTTCAAATCCTGAAATCATCACAGATGATGCTACAGGAGAGAATGGAGATATTCCAGCAGGTGTTGTTACCCGTCAAGCAACAAATCAAAATGTGACATTGACAGCAACACTTGAAGTGAATGAAGAAGTAAGTGAAAAGGTATTTAATACAGTTGTTAAAAAGTCAGTCCAATTGGATGAGTTTAAGGGATATATTTATACATATTTCCGAGCAAACATCTATGGAGATGGGGAAAGTCAACAGATTCATCTTGCTTCAAGTAAAGATGGACTTTTCTGGGATGATATGAATAATAATGAACCTATTTTAGAAACGAATTTTGGAACAAAAGGTGTACGTGATTCTTATATCGTTAGGGCTCCAGAAGGAGACAAATTCTATTTAATTGCAACTGACCTAGATGCAAATGCAGGACAATGGTGGGAATATGCTAATAATGGAAGTAAATCCATTATGGTTTGGGAATCCGAAGATCTAATTAATTGGTCAGATCAAAGAATGATTGAGATTGCACCAGAAGGAGCAGGGAATTTGTGGGCTCCTGAGACTATTTACGATCCTACTACTGGAGAATATGTCGTATATTGGGCATCTAATGTAAATGATGAAGGTCATCGTATGTATTATGCAAAGACGCGTGATTTTAGGACATTTACTGAACCACAGATTTTTAAAGATCGTACAGTTTCAAATACATTTATTGATACGTCAATGATTGAACATGATGGAACATACTATCGTTTTACAAAAAAAGAACAAGATATAACCGTATTATTAGAGAAAAGTAATTCTGTTTTGGGCAATTATGAGTTAGTAAAAGAAAGAGTAGGCGGACAAGGTGGAGTAGAAGGGCCTGGAATTTTCAAATTAAATGGAGAAGAAAAATGGCTATTAATGTTAGATGGATACGCTGATACAAATGCAGGAGCTGGCTTCTTCCCACTAATTGCTGATAGTCCAGAAGATTTAGATTCTGGTACCTTTAGAAGATTAGGAGATACAGAGTTTAGGATGCCAACAGGTGCAAAACACGGTAGTATTATTCCAGTTACTCAAAAAGAGTATGATGCCATCATGAATAAGTGGGGACATAGCCTAGTGAGTCCTGTTACACCAGATTCAGGTGATGATATTAAACCTGATTTGCAGTATAAGTTTGATGAGGTATTACAAGGAAATGCTGTAGTAAATACTGGAGTATCTGGTGCTCAGAATAATGGTATTTTGCATAATGGAGCAAGTTATATAAACGATGAAGAGAAGGGGAAGGTATTAAATCTTAGTGGTGGAAATGCAGGGACGAACAGCCCGTATTTGGAATTCCCTCAAGGGTATTTTGATGGTAAAGATCATGTATCTATTTTCATGGATATCAAATCAGAAATGGCTAATGAATTCTTCTTTACGTTTGGTATTGGACAAGATACACAGAAGTATTTATTCTTGCGTACTAGAGAAAGTGAATTGTATTCTGCGTTAACAGTTAAATCCAATCCAAAAGAGCAAAAAGTAATTGAACCTCTTAGTAGTCCGATAAAGAATTCTTGGACGAATGTCGGAATTGTCTTAGAGAGGAATGAGGATGGCAATCACAGTACAATGAAGCTTTACAAAGACGGTAAACTCGTTGGTGAAAACACGAAGTTAATTGCCAACTTGTCTACAATGGGTGCAAACTTACAGGCTTATTTAGGAAAAGCATTTTACAATGACCCGTTTTTCAAAGGATCATTTGACAATGTTCGTGTATATAATAGGGCATTAACAGATGAACAAGTGGGTACGATCATTGATAAAGGGAATGAGGAACCTGATAAACCGGAGACCAACTTTACAAATACTGGTAACCCTTTGATTAATGGAAGGTTTAGCGCAGATCCTGCTACTTTAGTACATGACGGGAAAGTCTATCTGTTTGCCGGGCATGATTCGGCTTCAGTTGGAAATGATTATTATGTGATGCCGGAATGGGACATTTATTCCTCGTCAGACTTAGAAAATTGGGAACTTGAAGCCTCATACCCATCAACTCTTTTTGAATGGGCAGATCCAGACTCTGCTTGGGCTGCACAAGCGATAGAAAGAGACGGAAAGTTTTACTGGTACACAACAGCATTTAATCCTGCTGAAACAAGCTATAACATTGGAGTTGCTGTTTCTGACAACCCTGTAACAGGTTGGCAGGATGCTATTGGAAAACCTTTGGTTACAAGTAGTATGACTGAGACTCCACCGAATATGGGAGGATGGCGTTGGAATAATATCGATCCAACTGTATATGTAGATGATGATGGCCAAGCGTATCTGTATTGGGGAAATACCTATCTTTACTATGCGAAACTAAAGGATAATATGATTGAATTAGACGGTGAAATTCAAAGAGTCGAAATTCAGGATATGGATGGCTCTTTCACAGAGGCACCTTGGTTGCATAAGTATAAAGACAAATATTATCTGACATTTGCTATGAACTGGCCAGAAGATATCGGCTATGCCATGAGTGATAGCCCTAGTGGACCATGGACATATGCAGGCAAGCTCATGGATGCAACTGAGGGTACTGGCACAAATCATCCTGCAATGCTTGAGTTTAATGATAAGTCGTATTTCGTTTATCATACAGCAGCCTTGCCAACTGGAGGAGATTATCGCCGTTCAGTATCAATTGAGGAAATCTATTATAACCCTGATGGAACGATTAAGAAAATGCAACCTACTGCTTCAGGAATTAATGGTCATGCTCAAGCGATTCAAGCAAACGGGGACGATCAATTTGTCTATCACGAGAATCAGGGAATCATGGTGGATTCTCTAGAAGTAAAGAATGCAAATAATTATCAATGGTTTATTGTGCCAGGACTGACTAACAATGGTGAAGAGTACATTTCAATCCAAGCTGAAAATAAACCAGGCTATTATATAACAAGTGAAGGTTCAAGTATTATTCTCAAAAAGCATGATGGTACCACGCAATTTAAAGAACAAGCTACATTTAAAGTAGTTTCAGGTCTTTCAACGAATGGAGAAAAATCTCTCCAAACGTATAAAGATAATCAAGTATATCTGACTATGAAGGAAGATCAAACGTTAGGATTAACAACACCATCATCTGAAACGGAGAAAGAGCGGGCAACCTTTACAATCAAGGACGTAAGCGTTAATGATATTTTAGTAAATATAGAGTCAGAGGTACTTAAGAAAAATACACAAACCGTTTTGACTGCAACGGTTCTTCCTGATGAAGCTTTAATCAAAGGTGTGGAGTTTTTCTCTTCTAACCGTGATATTATTTCGATTTCGGAACCATATATGACACCAGAAGGAGAAACGCGTGTAATCTTGGATGCTCTAGAATCCGGCACTGCCGAAATCACGATGGTGTCAGAAGATGGGGATATATTAAAAACTCTTACCCTTAAAGTAGAAGAGTATGATAAGGCTCCTGCTGAATTGAAGGATGTAGATGTTTCCTTTGATTCAACAACAAGAAAGGTAAATATAAAAGGTATATTATTCAATCAAGTAAATAAGCTTGTAACAGTCAAAGTAGTTGATCCAGCTGGGAGCAATTATTTAATAGAACAAACAACTACTGGTGAAGATGGAAAGTTTGAATTTAACTATATTACTACGATGAGTGATCTTACAGGAGAGTATTTAGTTGAAATTTATGCTACAGATTTAATTAAACCATATCAAGCAAGTTATAGTGTTGCATCCACTGCCCACTATTCTTTCAATGAGAATCTTAATGATTCCACAGGTACTTTTGATTCTGGTACAATCACTGGCGATCGAATTAATAATGTAGGTGGTACAATTAGTTATAGTGATGGAATAGTTGGAAAAGCGGCTTCTTTTGATGGACAATCTGGTGTTCTTTTACCAAATGGTCTAATTAACAGTAATAGATATACTGTTTCCTTGTGGCTTAACCCAAGTGATCTCACTAAATATACGACGACATTTTTTGGTGCAAAAAGCTCTTCTAGCTGGGTAAGTGTTGTTCCAAGAGGAGATACAGATCGTACCCTTGTATGGTCAGGTAATGCGACTTGGTATGATGCTGATACAAAAGTATCAATTCCCCAAAATGAATGGTCACATGTTGCTTTTACCGTTGATAAAGGGGATATTAAGGTATTTATTAATGGAAATGAAATGTTCTCAGGCAAAAATTTCCCGAATGTTTTCAGTAATTCAAATTCAGTTTTCGGATTAGGCGTAAACTATTGGGATACACCATACAAAGGACTACTGGACGAATTACAAATCCATAATAATATCGTTCTTTCAGGAGCTGAAATTAAAGAATATTATAATCATGTTTTAAATCCCTCAGATGGTGGAGAAACGCCACCACCAGGAGGAGATACTGATCTTACTATTGATCCATCTTCAAATAGTTCGGTTGAAGTTGAGGCTGAAAAGAGTTACACAGTAAAAGGAACAAAGGTAAGAGTAACGATGCCATCAGATTTACCCGTAGGTACGAAATTAAAAGTGATACCTAAGGATGTTGAAGAAACGACTCATGAGGGTCTAACATCTGCTGGTGACAGCTTCACATTTACTTTTGAATTCCCAGAGGAATCTTCTGAACCTACTGGCGAATTCACATTAAGTATGGGCTATGACGAAGAAGCAGATGCAGATAAAATAGCAATCTACTATTTTAATGAAACGACTGAAAACTGGGAACACCGTGGAGGACAAGTAAATACTGAAAATGAAACAATTACATTAAATGTCCCTCATTTCTCAACATATGCTGTATTTGTTACAGACGAAACACCGGGTGGAGACAATGGAACACCGGG
>NZ_FNJU01000010.1:0-43780 GCF_900104555.1 Litchfieldia salsa | reverse complement strand
GGAGGAGACAATGGAACACCGGGAGGAGACAATAAATCCCCCGGCAAAGGGAATGAACTACCAGAAACAGCTACAAATCTATTTAACTATTTAATGGTCGGTCTGATGTTATTAGTAATAGGTGGAGTTTCTTTAACGGTCGGAAGGATGAGGAAGTTTAACTTGAAATAACAACCTTTAAGAGGATCTAGCTCCCAATTTTAAAATTGGGAGCTAGATTTTTAATTAATGTAAAGAGTTTAGAAGCGAAAAAGATTTCCACTTTTTTTTAGAAAAAAGTCTAGTTTTTGGAAATTGTTATATAATTGCAAAATATATTACATTTTTTTCGAAAGTTATTCCATTCACTCAAAACTGAAAACGCTTTAAAATAAAGATATACCAATTTATAGTAAAAATAGAATTGGAAAATAGGGAGGTTCATTTTATGCGAAAACTATTTAAAGGAAAAACAATCTTATTTCTGGTAATGTCACTTATGCTCTTATTAGCTGCATGTAGTTCGTCAGGCACTGGAGGGGAAACAAGCGAGCCTAAGGACTCTTCAGGAGATTCTAAATCAGGTGATAAGTTAGTCATCGGTTTCTCTCAAGTTGGTGCAGAAAGTGAATGGAGAACAGCAAATACAAAGTCTATGCAAGAAGCAATTAAGGCAGCAGGACATGAATTAAAATTTTCTGACGCACAACAAAAACAAGAAAATCAAATTAAAGCGATTCGTTCATTTATTGCACAAAAGGTAGATGCAATCGTATTCTCTCCAGTTGTTGAAACTGGTTTTGAAACCGTTTTGAAAGAAGCGAAAGATGCAGGGATTCCAGTATTCCTATCAGACAGAGCAGTTGATATTGAAGATGATTCACTTTGGGTAACATTCCTAGGATCAGACTTCGTTGAAGAAGGTAGAAAAGCAGCAAAGTGGTTAGTAGAGGAAACGGCGGATGTTGAAGGCGACATTAATATTGTTGAGCTACAAGGTACAGTAGGATCAGCTCCAGCGATAGACCGTAAAGAAGGATTCGAAGAAATCATTGCAGATCATCCAAACATGAAGATTGTTAAATCGCAAACAGGTGACTTTACTCGTGCAAAAGGAAAAGAAGTCATGGAAGCATTCCTAAAGTCAGATGGAGAAAACATTGATGTACTCTATGCACATAACGATGACATGGCAATCGGTGCCATCCAAGCAATTGAAGAGTATGGTTTAAAACCAGCTGAAGACATTACTATTATTGGGGTAGACGCTGTAAAAGGTGCATTTGAAGCAATGGCAGCAGGGAAGATGAATGTAACAGTTGAATGTAATCCAATGTTCGGTCCACAAATGGTCGATCTAATTGAAGCATATCTAGCTGGAGAAGAAATTCCTAAGCGTGTAGCTGTAGAGGAAAGCATGTATACAATGGATCAAGCTGAAGAGCTTCTTCCAACTCGTGAGTATTAATTATAGAAATATTAATAAAAATCACTAGTAATCAAGCTATATACTAGTGATTTTTCTCTAAGTATAGGGTGAAAAAAGCTCGCTAGGAGGAATCGATGTGCATAGTAATACTCCAATATTAGCCATGGATGGAATAACAAAGGAGTTCCCGGGAGTAAAGGCATTATCAGACGTTCATTTGAAATTATACCCAGGTGAGGTTCATGCGTTAATGGGTGAGAATGGAGCAGGAAAGTCGACATTAATTAAAGTGTTAACAGGAGTTTACTCTATTGACGAGGGAAATGTGACATTTGAAGGTAAAACAATTCGAGTGACAAGCCCCCAGGATGCTCAAGACTTAGGTATTAGTACAGTGTACCAAGAAGTCAATCTTTGTACGAATTTATCAGTGGTTGAAAATATATTTATTGGTCGAGAAATCATGAAACGTGGACGTATCGATTGGAAGGAAATGAATAGACAAGCAAAGGAACTACTTAAAACGAGATTGAATTTGGACATTGATGTGACAAAACAATTGTCCTCTTATTCTGTTGCAGTACAACAAATGATTGCTATTGCACGTGCATTAAATGTCTCGGCGAAAGTATTAATACTAGATGAACCTACGTCAAGTCTTGATCAAAATGAAGTTCAGCAATTATTTAATGTCATGCGTAATTTAAAGCAAGAGGGATTGGCGATTGTATTTGTTAGTCACTTTCTTGATCAAATCTATGAAATAACGGATCGTTTAACTGTTCTACGTAATGGAAAGTGGATTGGTGAATACATGACGAAGAACATTGAACGACTTGATCTAGTTTCTAAGATGATGGGGAAGGAATTAAATGAGCTAAAAAGTAACGCTAATAAAGAAGGAGTCAAAGTAAAAGAGGAAAAGGAAGTTTTTTTACAAGGGAAAAATGTATCTAAAAAAGGGAAAATTGAACCCTTTGATATTCAAATAAATAAGGGTGAAATTGTTGGTCTAGCAGGGCTACTCGGCTCAGGAAGAACAGAGTTAGCGAGATTGTTATTCGGTGCAGATAAGGCTGATACAGGTGAAATGATGATAAATGGGAGTAAGAAACAACTCCATTCACCACGACAAGCGATAGCTAATAAGATTGCATTCTGCTCTGAGAATAGAAAAACAGAAGGGATTATTGCTGACCTTACTATTCGCGAAAATATGATTCTAGCTATGCAAGGGGTACAAGGGTGGTTTAAGTATATCCCCAAGAAAAGACAAGTCGAATTAGCAGATGAGTATATTAAACTACTAAATATTAATCCTCCAAACCCAGAACAGTTAATAAAAAATCTAAGTGGTGGTAACCAACAAAAAGTAATGTTAGCAAGGTGGTTAATCACAAATCCTGATTTCCTCATTTTAGATGAACCAACAAGAGGAATTGATATAGGTGCAAAAACTGAAATACAGAAATTAATGATCAAATTGAGTGAAGAAGGAATGTCAATCTTATTCGTATCTTCCGAATTAGAAGAAGTACTGCGGACATGTCGAAAAATTGCTGTATTAAGAGACCACAAAAAGGTCTCAGAATTTGATAACGATTACCAAATTTCACAACAAGACATCATGAAAGTTATGGCTGGGGGAAATGTAGGATGATGAAATCAAAATTGTTTTGGCCGTTAATCGTTTTATTAATCATATTACTCATCAACCTAATCTTTGATAGCAGCTTCTTCAACATAGAGGTTAGGAATGGGCGTTTTACTGGAAGCCTTGTAGATATTCTTAATAGAGGAGCTCCATTGTTATTAGTTTCAATAGGGATGACACTTGTTATTGCAACAAAAGGAGTCGATCTTGGTGTAGGTTCTGTCATTGCAATGGCTGGAGCAGTTGGAGCTATGGCTGTAAGCGGTGCTAGTGGAGACGGTTTAACACCACTATTTCTGGCAATTGCTCTTGTATTAGGCGTTTCAGTCTTAACGGGTGTTTGGAACGGTGTTCTTGTTTCAAGGATTGGTGTCCAACCGATTGTTGCAACATTAATCCTTATGGTTGCAGGACGTGGGATTGCACAGTTAATTACTGACGGGCAGATCATGACCGTATACTATGATCCTTTTAAATTTATCGGTGGTGGATATCTATTAATGCTACCATTTTCGATTTTTATCGTAGCAGCAGTATTGGCTATCGCAGGATTTTTAACTAGAAAAACAGCCCTTGGTTTATTTATAGAATCTGTCGGAACAAATCCAGAGGCAAGTCGATTATCTGGTTTAAACTCAAAAAATATTATTTTAATGGTTTATATGTTTTCCGGGCTATGTGCTGGAATTGCTGGTTTAATTTTAAGTTCCAATGTGGCGAGTGCAGATGGTAATAATGCTGGTTTATGGTATGAACTCGATGCAATCTTAGCAGTTGTTATCGGGGGAACATCATTGAATGGTGGAAGGTTTTACTTGATGGGAACAGTAATAGGGGCGTTAATTATTCAAAGTTTAACAACTACAATCTATTCAATTGGTATTGCACCAGAAATTAACCTTGTCGTTAAAGCAATCGTTGTATTAATTGTTTGTCTCTTACAGTCTCCAGAATTCAGGAAGAGATTATTTGGTGGATTATCAGTGAAAAAGTCTGAAAAGAAAAGTGAGGGTGTGACGATATCATGAAAATCTTACAGATAGACTCTAAACGACTCCCTCTTATTGCAACAATCGCATTATTTATAACAATGTTTGTTTTTGGGTCATTAAGGTATACAGGATTTTTCTCCCCTCAAGTATTTTTAAACCTGTTTGTTGATAATGCATTTTTAATTGTAGTTGCGGTGGGGATGACGTTTGTTATTTTATCAGGAGGAATCGATCTCTCTGTTGGCTCTGTTATTGCATTAACAAGTATGGTAGCTGCTAGTTTAACAATGAACGCTGAACTTTCACCATGGCTTGTCATTCCAATCAGTTTACTTGTGGGAACAGTACTTGGATTTGGTATGGGTTGTCTTATACATTTCTTTAACTTACAGCCATTTATTGTGACGCTTGCTGGAATGTTTCTTGCTAGAGGCTTAAGTTATGTAATCAGTGTTGAGACCATCTCAATTAACAGTGATTTCTTTAACTTTATGGCTAGTACACGAATTCCAATTGGGGGAGGAAGTTTCATTTCAATAAGTGTTATTGTTGCATTAGTCGTAGTGTTAGCAGCTATATTCATTGCTCATTATAGCAAATTTGGCCGTAATGTGTATGCAATTGGTGGAAATGAACAATCAGCTATTCTCATGGGATTACCAGTTGGAAGAACCAAAATCATGATTTATACAATTAGTGGTTTTTGTGCATCTCTTGCTGGGTTAATTTTCACTTTTTATATGCTATCAGGCTATGGTTTACATGCGAATGGTTTAGAGCTTGATACGATCGCAGCAGTTGTAATTGGAGGTACTCTACTTACTGGAGGATCTGGGTATGTTGCTGGTAGTGTAGTTGGTGTACTAATTTTAGGAGTAATCCAAACGGTTATTGTCTTTGAAGGGACATTAAGTTCATGGTGGACAAAAATCGCTATAGGAGCTTTATTACTATTGTTTATCGTGTTACAAAGAGTAATTGTAACTAGGAGTAAAACAAATCAAGAGACGGTATCACATTAAAAATGATCCTACTAGAAAATAAGGTGTCTCAATCGAGTGATCTGACTAACTAAGAACAACACCCTAGTGCTAAGTTGTTGTGTTTTTTCGTCAGTCTCATTGTGACATCTTTTTTTTGGATTCTTTAATTGCTATGTTTCAGAGTTACTATTTTACTCAATCACTCTATCAAAACAATGTGCAATATATTCGAAACAATATCCATTTAATAAAGAATGGTAGCGCTTTATAATTTAAGTTGAAGAAAAATATGTTAAATCTGTTAAATTTAGTAAAGGGGGTTCAATGTTATTTAAGCGGTTACAAAAATTAGAAGATAGAATTTCAGTGAATGAAAAGGTAGGAGGAGAGTTGAAAGTGAAAAGGAAGAAAAAAATGTCGGTTTTCTTATTAACTCTATTATTCTTTAACACTCTTTCAGGATTCTTTCCACAATCTCTATTGGCGGAAGAACAACAGTCTTCAACTCCTGAATTGATTCTTCATTATGACATGAAATCAAATGTGGAAAATGGAGACAAAATCATGATGAAGGACGTATCTGGGAGTAATGTGACTTTTGATGGGGAATTTAAAAATCCAGAAAATGGCCAATTAATTCATAATGATGAAGTTGGGTATGTTTCTTTTAACGGAGGAAGTTCAACATCAAAAAGTGGCTATATAGAAATTCCTAAGAGCAATAGTGGTGACGATTTATTAAGTGGAGTTAAAGATGTTACTATATCAGCTCTTGTTAATTGGACTAATGATGGGCAAAATCGCTGGATCTTTGGACTTGGAACGGTGACTGATGATGCAGAGTATGGAAATAAATACTTCTTTATTACACCCCGCCATGGATCAGGAGATGTTGCAGCATCAGGGATTTCGCAAGAAGGTTGGAGGAATGAATCACTTGTAAAAAGTACAGCTGCAATGAGAGCCAATGAATGGGAAGTCGCAACCGTTGTATTTTCAGAAACATCAGATACGATTACGCTCTATGTGAATGGAAAAAAGGTGGCATCAGGTTCTGCTGGTGGAAAGAAATTAGAGCAAATTATTGACCCATCAGCAAGTTTTTCTGGTTTTATCGGTAAATCTATTTTTAAAAATGATCCTTTCTTTAAAGGGCTAGTAAGTGATTACCGTGTGTATAATGGAGCAATGTCAGATTCACAGGTTGGCGATTTATTTACTGAAACCTCTGGTAAAATTACTAAAATCAATCAACTTGTTATAAATGATTCTGTAGATTCATTAGACCTTATTCAGTATTTAGATAAAGCTGATAAGGATTTGGATCATGTAACCAAAAATATTGCACTACCAATGAAAGGTAAGCATGGAGTAGATATTTCATGGACATCAAGCAATCCGGTTGTTATCTCAAATGACGGAAAAGTAACACGTCCTAACTTATCAGAATCTGATGCTGAAGTGGAGTTAACAGCAACCTTATCGTATAAGGGATATACAGTGGAGAAAAAATTTAATGTAACTGTTTTAATGGAGTTTTCAGATCAGAATAAGGTAGAGTTTGATAAATCAAAATTAAGCTTAAGTAATATTAATAATGTGAAAGGTAATATAACTTTACCTGTAATAGGTGAGCATGGTAGCTCAATCACTTGGGAATCATCAAACACTGACATTATTAAAGGATCTAGCCAAGCAACAGAAGATGTTAACAAGCTTGGATGGGTGACGAGACCAAAAGTTGATACAAATGTAAAATTAACAGCAACTTTATCTAATGGAAGTGCTAAAACAACAAAAGAATTTAACTTAACTGTCAAAAAAGACCCAGGTAAATTAGATTATGAGGCCTATTTCTTTTCTTATTTCACGGGTGAATACGAAGGTGGAGAGGAAATATCTTTCGCTACAGCTGAAGATCCATTAAACTGGCGTGCTTTGAATAATGGTCAATCAGTTATTCAATCAAAAATGGGTGAAAAAGGACTAAGAGATCCATTTATCATTCGTGCTCCTGAAGGTGATAAATTTTATATGCTGGCTACAGATTTAAAAATGGGTGCTAGCACGAATTTTGACCAAGCTCAAATTACTGGAAGTCATTACATGATGATATGGGAGTCTGAAGATCTTGTTAACTGGAGTGAACAACGAATGGTGGAAGTAGCTCCTAAGACTGGTGGAAATACTTGGGCACCAGAAGCAATTTATGATAAAAATACAGGTCAATACGTTGTTTTTTGGGCTTCTTCAATGAAGAATTCTGAAACATACGGTAATTATCCTAATGGAAGACCTGCAGGACAGTACAATGTTATGTATTATGCTACAACTAGAGATTTCATTACATTTTCAGAACCTAAAGTGTTTATTGATGAGGGCTTCCCTACAATTGATACAAGCTTTGTTGAGGATAACGGTACATTTTATAGATTTACAAAGTCTGAAGTGAATTATCGAGTGTATTACGAAAAAGCAACAGATATTTTATTTGATAAAGATGGTATTAAGGAGAATGGTTTCCAATTTGATGTCATCTCTGGAACAAAAGATGGAAACAGAGGTTTGATTGGTCATCAAGGAAATAATGAAGGACAGACAATCTTTAAAGATATCCATGAGGAAAAGTGGTATATGTTCTTAGATTCATGGCCGTATCATGTGAGATGGTCAAGTGATTTAGAAGATGGAACACAATTTGTAAATAACTTATTGCCATCAACTGAATATGCATTACCACCTGGACCACGTCATGGTACTGTTATTCCAATTACTCGTGCAGAGTATGATGCCCTTCAAACAAAGTATGGCATGACTGCATCAGAAACTTCTGAGGAACCGGTCGTTCATTACTCATTTGACCCAGAGAATATTGATGGGACAACGGTAAAGGATCTTTCAGATAATGGATTTGATGCAAAATTAATTGGTGGATCTCAAATTAATACTGAAGATACAGTTGGCAAATCTACAGGAGCTGTAGAATTAGATGGAACTGGATATGTAGAGCTGCCTGAAAATCTGATTAAAGATCTTAACCTAGAAAGCATGACAATGTCTACATGGGTAAATGTTCAGCAAAACCAGGCTAATCAAAGAATATTTGACTTTTCTTCTAACACAGGAAGAATTACTAACCGAAATACGATGTACTTGAGTACACAAGGTGATTCAGGAAACCTAGAATTTGCAATCGTTACACCTTTCACTGAAAAGTTCGGAAATCAAAGTACATTATTAGCAAGTTCTTACAAATATGCACTGAGGGCTCCAGTCATTTCTACTGCTAAATGGCACCACGTTGCAATGACAATCGAAGGTTTTGATGCTGTTCTTTATGTAGATGGAAAAGAAGTGTCAAGAAGTTCAACTTATAATGTTGAGCCAAGAATGCTGTTAGAAACATCGATGAACTATTTAGGTAAGTCTAGTAATGAGAACCATAGCCTTTTTAAAGGGAAATTTGATGATTTTAGAATTTATAACCGTGCACTGGATGCAGAAGAGGTTGCAAGCTTAGCTGATGAGGATACAACAGTCCCTCCAGTTGATCAGCCAGAAGGTATTAAATTAATACTGGACTATGAAATGAATAACATAGACGGTACGAAAGTAGTCGATAATACTGGCAATTTTGAAGGAAAGCTTGTAAACCCCCAAAATGCTCAGGTTATTAATGGAGAAGAGGTGGGTGTTATAAACTTTAAGGGGGGTTCTTCAAGCTCTTATATTGAAATGCCTCAAGGTGTTTTAAATGGTTTAGAAAGTGTGACCGTTTCATCCTTAGTTAATTGGAATGGCAAAAATGAAGCTGAATGGATTTTTGGTCTAGGTCAGGACAATAATAAATATTTATATGCCACTCCAAAACGTAATTCAGGTGATCGCTCTGCTCGACTAGGCTTGGGAGTAACAAGTTGGAGAGATGAAGCGGGAGCAAATGCAACAACTGGTGCATTAAAGGCTAATGAATGGAAATTAGTTACATCAGTTGTATCTGCAAAGGATCAAACTTTAAGATTGTTTATTGATGGTGTTGAGGTTTCTAGTGTATCTACAAATGGATATACATTAGAACAAATAAACAATGTTAATGGCAGAAGTGGATTTATCGGTAAATCTTTCTATACTGAAGACCCATATTTCGGTGGAATGATTGCTGATTTTGAGGTTTATGATGGAGCATTAACAAGCTCGGAAATAACTAAATTGAAAGAAAAAGCTGACGAGAAAATCGCAAATATGGAGGATTTACTTCTTCAAAATGCAATGAAACAATTAAACTACGAAACAATTATTAAGCAGAATGAGAACAAAGACAATATACTGACAGATTTATCATTGCCTAAGACAGGAGCTTCTGGTACAACAATTTCTTGGGAATCAGATAATCAAGATATCATTACAAACGAAGGGAAAGTAATTAGACCTTCATATGAAGATGGTGACAAGGAAGTAACACTCACCGCTACTGTTTCTGACGGTAGAAACAATGCAACAAAGGAGTTTAAGGTTATCGTTCTAAAAAAGCCACATCATTTAGAAGCAGTAAAATTAGATGCACAAGATTTAAAGGTATATAACATAAATGATGTTCGTGGACATCTAACATTACCAGATAAAGGACTAAATGGCTCTAAGATTACATGGAAATCGAGTGACTCTTCCATCATTTCTATAACAGGAGAAGTTAACCGTCCTGCCCATGGTGAGGGTAATCAAAAGATTACTTTAACGGCCATAGTGTCTTTAGGTGATGAAACGGTTACCAAACCATTCCAAGCAAATGTTAAAGAAATGCCGAAGCAAGAAAAGTATGAAGGCTATGTATTTAGCTATTTTACTGGTGAAGGAACTTCAAATGGAGAACAAATCTACTTCTCATTAAGTGAAGGAAACGATCCATTAAAATGGCAAGAATTAAACAATGGTAACCCAGCAATTACTTCTACTTTAGGGGAGAAAGGGTTAAGAGATCCATTTATTATTCGTTCTCCTGAAGGGGATAAGTTCTACATGATCGCAACAGATTTAAAAATTAACGGAAGTTGGAATTGGGACCGGGCGCAAAGAAGTGGTAGCAGATCCATTATGGTCTGGGAATCAAATGACTTAGTTAATTGGTCTGAGCAAAGAATGGCAGAAGTTGCACCGCCGGAAGCAGGAAATACATGGGCACCTGAAATTTTCTATGATGACACAACAGGCGAATATATTGTTTTCTGGGCTTCTAAGCTATATGACAACGAGGAACATACAGGCTCAACCTATAACAAAATGATGTATAGTAAAACACGAGATTTTTATACATTTACAGAACCTAAAGTATATATAGATGCTGGATACTCAGTCATTGATACAACCATGATTCAAAATGATGGAAAAGTATATCGATTATCAAAGGATGAAAGAAATAATACAACTTCTTCACCAAATGGCAAATTTATTTTCCAAGAAGTCGGGGATTCAGTTCTAGATCCTAACTTCCAATTAATTAAAGAAGGAATTGGAAAAGGTTCTATAAGTGCAGGAGAAGGACCAACGATTTTTAAATCGAATACGGAAGAAAAATGGTATATGTTTATTGATGAATTTGGTGGTAGAGGTTATGTACCATTTGAAACAACTGATTTAGATTCAGGTGAGTGGGTAATGTCTGAAAACTACGATTTACCAGCACACCCTCGTCATGGAACCGTTATACCGGTTACAAAGTCTGAGCATGAGGCATTGCTTACAAACGTACCAGCTGTCAAAGTGCCAGTAACAGAACAAAAGGTAACAAGTGTCACTCTAGACAAAGAAACAATGGAGTTAATTGAAGGAAAAGAAGGTCAACTAAATGCGACAGTAACACCTGAAGATGCAGTTAATAAAGAAACTATCTGGTCTACTAGTAATGAAGAAGTAGTAAAAGTAGATAGGACAGGGAAATTAACAGCAATTAAAGAAGGCCGTGCAACAATTAGTGTTAGTACAGTTGATGGTGGGTATATGGCATTTAGTGAAGTTGTGGTTAAAAAGGCTACTGACAGCGAGACTCCAATTAAAGACATTGAAGTTACACTAGGAGAGAAAGTAGAAGTTTCTCCACTTTCAACTGTAATAATTAAAAATACAGGAACAAAAATCAAGTTACCTTCAGACTTACCTGTTGGAACAAAGTTATCTGTTGAAAAAGCAGAACCAGGTCATGCATCAAATCAGGGGCTTAAGGTTGCAGGTGATTTATATTCATTTACATTCACATTCCCTGCTGGTAGTGAGAATTATACAGGCAATTACCAGCTAATCATGGGGTTTGCTGGAAATGAATTTAGCAAAGATAAGGTAGCAATCTATTACCTTAATGAAAAAACTAACAAATGGGAGCACCGTGGTGGAGTGGTTAATGAACAAGATCAAACAATCACATTAAATGTTCCGCACTTCTCAACATATGGTGTATTTGTTCAAGGTGAAGTTCCAGGAGATGACAATGGAAATCCAGGAGACGGTAGTGGCACTCCAGGAGATGGCAATGGAAATCCAGGAAACGATAATGGCGCTCCAGGAGATGGAAATGGAAATCCAGGAAACGATAATGGTGCTCCAGGAGATGGAAATGGAAATCCAGGAAACGATAACGGTACACCAGGAGATAGCAACGGTAATCCAGGAAAAGGTAATGGCGCTCCAGGAAACGACAAAGACAAACCAGGTGAAGGTAAGAAAACTCCAGGTTCGAAACAAAATAAGGATAGAGAATTGCCAAATACAGCAACCAATCTATATAACTATCTAATATTAGGAACGATTTTATTGGCTATAGGTGGAGTGAGTTTGCAAATAATTAATAGAAAAAAGAAAAGAATATAGTATTCTAATTCATAAATAGCTTGTAGACTACTCATGTCTACAAGCTATTTGTGTTTGGTTATAGAACACCATTGTAAGTATGTATAATCTTCAATTCAATTATGACAACATAGTGAATGACAAAATACCCTTTTCTTTAAATTGAAAACGCTTTTACTGGAGCTTATGATTAAGTTGTAAGAAAGAGACATTCATACAAATTATTTTTTCATACTGAAAGGGGAATATATATGTCAAACACAACAGAGGGATCTAAGCCGGACTTCCGTGTAAAGATTCAAAGATTTGGTAGTTATTTAAGTGGTATGATCATGCCAAATATCGGAGCCTTCATTGCATGGGGACTTATTACAGCGTTATTCATTCCAACAGGTTGGTGGCCAAATGAGGAGTTAGCAAAACTTGTTGGCCCAATGATTACGTATCTTCTTCCATTATTAATCGGTTATACCGGTGGTAATATGATCTATGGTGGCCGTGGAGGAGTCGTTGGTGCGACTGCTACAATGGGGGTTATCGTTGGAACAGATATTCCTATGTTCCTCGGAGCGATGATTATGGGACCATTATCTGGTTACTTGATCAAGAAGGTTGATGCAGTAATTCAACCTAGAGTACGTCAAGGATTTGAGATGTTAGTAAATAACTTCTCAGCAGGTATTTTAGCGGGTATCTTAACGCTTATAGCTTTTTGGACGATTGGACCTGTAGTTGAAGGGTTGAACAATGTTTTAGCAGCTGGGGTAGAAGCGATCGTAAATGCTGGTTTACTTCCTTTAGCAAATATTTTCATCGAACCAGCCAAAGTACTATTCTTGAATAACGCAATTAACCATGGGATTTTAAGCCCACTTGGTGCAAAAGAAGCAGCAGACGCTGGGAAGTCAATTCTATTCTTATTAGAATCAAATCCTGGACCAGGTTTAGGAATCTTGTTAGCATTCATGGTTTTTGGAAAAGGGACAGCAAGACAAACTTCACCAGGGGCAGCTGTAATTCACTTCTTTGGTGGAATTCATGAAATCTACTTCCCGTATATCTTAATGAAACCACTATTAATTTTAGCAGCAATCGCAGGTGGAGTAAGTGGAGTATTCACATTCACAATCTTTAATGTTGGTCTAGTTGCACCACCATCACCAGGAAGTATCTTTGCTCTTATGGCAATGACACCTAAAGGTGGAGGTCATATCGGAGTATTATTAGGTGTTCTTGTGGCAGCAGCAGTATCATTTGCAGTTGCAGCGCTTATTTTAAAAACAGGTAAACAAGAAGAAGAAACAGATATCGCTGGTGCAGCAGCAAAAATGGAAGCAATGAAAGGGAAGAAAAGCTCTGTTGCTGGTTCATTTGAAGCAAGAGCAGCAGGATTTGATCCTAAATATGTAAACAAAATTATCTTTGCTTGTGACGCTGGTATGGGTTCCAGTGCAATGGGTGCTTCAATTCTTAAGAATAAAGCGAAAAAGGCAGGCTTAGAAATCGATATTACAAACACATCGATTAACAATATTCCTAGTGATGCTGACATTGTAATTACACACAAAGATTTAACATCACGTGCAAAAGAAAAGCTTCCAACTGCACATCATATTTCTGTTGATAATTTCTTAAACAGTCCAAAATATGATGAGCTAATCGATAGCTTACAATAATACTTCATGGTGGGCTGACTCTAGATGGGTCAGCCCATTTTGAGTATCTGCTTGAAAATGCGTAGTTTTTAAACTTCCATTCTCTACGAACTACTCCCGGGATGCCGCGGGGCGGTCCGGAAGCCTCCTCGTCGCTTTTAGCTCCTGCGGGGTCTCCCGTATACCGCATATCCCGCAGGAGTTGAGTAGTTCTCGGCTCATTTCAGTACTTAGTGAGCAAGATAGTTTTACGGAAAATGGCTTCCCATGATTGTCTTTTAAGGAAAGTATGAAACACGAAGTAATTAAATAATGGCAACAACCATCATGACGAAATTGTAACTTTCTTTTATTGAGATAGACTTTGTAAGGGTTTATCATAAATAGTGTAGAAAGACATTTTCATATTTGTCATCAACTTTGCTCATAATATGACTAGATGATGGAGCCATTAAAAGTGGAGTGGATATTATGTATATTTCTGCTAGGGAACGAAAGATATTAGAGCTTTTACTGGCAAGAGATGAAGAGTCAACAGTAAAGGATTTAGCTGACGAGTTACAGGTTAGTTCCCGGACAGTTCACCGTGATTTAAAAGGGGTAGAAGAAATACTAAAGGAATACGATCTTGGACTAAATAAAAAGTCCGGAATTGGTATTCAAATCGTAGGAAATAAAGAGGTTAAAGAAACCTTAAAACTTTTCTTATTTAACCTGTCTCATAATGAATACACACCAGAAGAAAGACAAACGATCATCTTATCAGAACTACTAGATTCGACTGAACCGGTAAAGTTAATGTCGTTAGCTAACGATTTAAATGTCACAATAGCTACCATTAGTAATGACTTAAATAAAGTTGAAGAACGTTTAGCTATGTTCGATCTTCACCTCTTAAGAAAACGAGGTTACGGGGTTGAAATAACTGGTTCTGAATCAGCGAAAAGAAAAGCAATGAGCAAACATATTATTGAAAATATTGACGAATTTGAATTAATCTCGATGATAAAAGAAACCATTCAAAAAAAGTCAACACAAGCAATCGATACGATTACAGATCGGCTACTAGGATTGGTTGACAAAAAGAAGCTTCTTATTATTGAGAGGCAGATTGATCACATAAAAAATGATCTCCCATATTCAATAGCTGATAGTGCCTATATTGGTCTTGTCGTTCATTTAGCACTAGCAATTGAACGGATTCAACAAGGCGAGGATATCAATTTTGATTCTGATTACTTAGAAACCTTAAAAGAAAGTAAGGAATTTAAAGTAGCCGAAAAAATTGTGGCTGGCTTGGAAGAAATCTTTAGAATTAAGATTTCACATGGTGAAATTGGTTATATTACGATGCATTTACTGGGTGCTAAACACCGGAACGATCATGATGATCTATTGGAGGATACAAGTCTTCAAATAGGGTTGGTGGCACAAAAGTTAATCCGATTTGTCAGCAGTGAGATTGATATAGACTTAACAGGAAACCTCTCTCTCTTCCAGGGACTAGTTGCACATTTAAGACCAGCTTTATATCGATTAAAGCAAAATATGGGGATTTCAAATCCACTTCTTTCTAGAATTGAACAAGATTATCAAGAAATGTTTTCTGTGATCGAAAAAGGCGTAGTAGAAATATTTCCTGAGTTTTCTGTGCCGAAAGAAGAAATTGGCTACTTAGTAATGCACTTTGCCTCAAGCCTATTAAATAGAGAAGAGGTAAAAGAACTAAAAACCTTGGTTGTATGTTCAAGTGGAATTGGTTCTTCTAAAATGCTTTCAACAAAACTCGAACAAGAAATCTCTGGAATCAAGACTGTTAACGCTTCATTATTTGATCTAGATAGTATTGATGTAGATAAATTTGACGCAATTATTTCTACGATTCCACTTAGAAATTTTAGAAAAGAACATCTAGTTGTGAGTCCATTGTTATCGGGGACGGAAGTTGATAAAGTTAAGCGCTTTTTGTTAGATAAACAGCATAAGGTGGACAAATCCACCACAAAAGTTAAAAGCCATAAGGGGCAAATTGAGAGTGGAGAATTCATTCAAAAGATGTCCATAGTGAAAAACTATTCATCAGCTATCTATCAAATCTTAAGTGGTTTCACTTTCTCAATCGAGCAAGAACGTTCTCAAATCCAGGGAATCTTAGAAAAAGCTTGCGAATCTTTACTATCTCAAAATGTAATTTATGACGCAAAAAAAGTGTTGGCAGACCTACTAAAGAGGGAAGAAGTTGGTGGGTTAGGTATCCCCGGTACTTCACTTGCTTTATACCATACTAGAAGCGAAAGTGTTCAAGCACCAAGCTTCACAGTGACTAGAATGAAAAATCCACTTGAATTAAAGGGGATGGATGGATCAAACGTAGAGATTAGTACGATTCTTCTGATGCTTTCACCGATGAATACGAATGAGGAAACATTAGAGATTTTAAGTGGAATTAGTTCTCTTATCATTAGAGATGAAAACTGTACTGAACAATTCCAGTCAGGTGATGAGCAATCTATTTTAAATATAATCACAAAAGAACTGAAGTCCATTTATGAAAATTCAACAACAAATTAAGGAGTGTTCTAAAATGTCAAAAGAAATTTTATCAACAAAAAATATTGTATTAAATGCAAGTTTTAACACGAAAGAGGAAGCAATCAGAAGTACGGGTCAAATATTGGTAGACAATGGTTATGTAGAGCCAGCGTACATTGAGAAAATGCTAGAGCGTGAAGAATTAACATCAACATTCATGGGTAATTTTGTCGCGATTCCTCATGGAACAGAGGATGCAAAAAAAGAAGTTCTTTCATCAGGTTTATCTGTTATTCAAGTACCAGGTGGTGTTGACTTTGGTGGGGGAAACGTTGCAAAAGTACTAATTGGTATTGCGGGTAAGGATGGAGAACATTTGGATATTCTATCACAAATTGCAATTGTTTGTTCAGAAGAAGAAAATATCGAAAAGATCGTTCAAGCTAAAACAGCTGAAGAGATTTTAAGTCTGTTTGAAGAGGTGAATTAAATGTTAGCTGTTCATTTTGGGGCTGGAAATATTGGAAGAGGGTTTATTGGTAGCTTATTATCAAAAGCAGGCTATGAAGTGTGCTTTGTTGACGTAAATGCGGAAGTCGTCAACTTATTAAATGAGAAGAAAGAGTATCGGGTAGTTTTGGCAGATGAAAACAGTCAGGAAGAAACAGTTAAAAATGTAAGAGCGATCAATAGTATCCAACAACCAGAAGAGGTTTTAGATGCAATTGCCTCTGCTGACCTAGTCACAACTGCGGTCGGACCAAACATTCTACCTATTATTGCTGATTCAATTGCAAAAGGATTAAGAAGAAGAGTCGAACAAACAGATCAGCCATTAAATATTATTGCTTGTGAAAATATGATTGGTGGAAGTGCATTTTTAAAGGAAAAGGTTTATGAAAAGCTTTCTGAAGCTGAAAAAAAGCAATTTGATGATCAGTTTGCATTCCCAAATGCAGCGGTGGATCGTATTGTACCAAATCAAACAAATGAAGATAAATTGATGGTATCTGTTGAACCCTTCTATGAGTGGGTGGTGGATCGTTCAAAGCTAATAGGCGAAGTTCCAACGATTAATGGTGTAACGTTCGTAGAAGATTTAGCACCATTTATTGAAAGAAAGTTATTCACAGTAAATACTGGGCATGCTGCTGCTGCTTATTTAGGCTACCAAGCTGGTCTAGAAACAATTAAAGATGCAATGGAGCATGAGGAAGTATTACAAGCTGTCAAGGATACACTTAGGGAAACTGGAACAGTATTAGTGCGTAAATATAGCTTTGATTATGATGAGCATATGAAATATGTTAATAAAATCATAGGACGTTTTACCAATCCTTTTATTAATGATGAAATCCCTAGAGTTGCTAGAGGTCCACTTCGTAAATTAGGTCAAAAGGATCGATTGATAAGCCCTGCGTCACAGTATTATGAGTTTGTTGAAGGTCAACCTGTCAATCTAGCAAAAGTGATTGCCGCTGCGCTTAAATATGATTTCCCACAAGATGATGAGGCAGTTGCATTACAAGCTAAAATAACCGAATTAGGGTTTGAGAAAACAATTTATGATGTTTGTGGACTAGAAGAATGTCATCCGTTGGTTTCGTTGATTATGGAGAAATTAAATAAGCGTTGATTCCATACTAAAAAAGATGACGACATTATCCCATTTAATGGGTAAAAGTCGTCTTTTTTTTTAGGCTGTTTTAGTATAGATTGTTGCATTTAAAGCCGCAGGCTGAATACACTCCGTCCGGCGGGTGACCAGTGAGCCTCCTCGTCGCTGATGCTCCTGTGGGGTCTCACTTTGGCTCCTGGTCCCGCAGGAGTCTACGTGTATTCAGCTTCCTTGTAACTATCATTTCAATGTTTTTATGTCTAAAACAACAAACTTTGAGAAGAAAGCCTTTTTTGATTATGGCTCTGTTAAATAACTCTGTTGATATTTGACTACTACGGAACACCCGTTCTATGATGTAAGAAAAAGGAAGCAGGTTGGCAGGAAATGAAGCTTAGAGAAATCATTAAAGACATTCAAAACTTAGATGAAACGGAACAATATCGGTTAAAAGAATTCTTTAACCAATCGCTTGCTTCTTTTTCTGCCAGTGAACCTGTTTTCAAGGAAATTTCCGACCAGAAACACAAAAAGGGATATACCTGCACCTATTGCAAATTAGCCAACGCTGTCCGCTTCGGCAAATATAAAGTGAAGGTTGGCTTAAAGTTAATGGAGCGCCAGCGTTACCGCTGTAAAGATTGCCAAAAAACCTTTACGGACACCTCCAACACTCCTATCTATCGCACGCATAAGCCACACAAGTGGCTGGATTTCATTCAATGTTATCGGATGTAATACCTGGTATGGCAAGGGCATTTTGGTTTTTGACAATTGTTTCTATCTGACTAAATATAGCACCCATATTTTTAGAGCGAAAACGCAAGAAATAATGACTTATTACCACATCATTTATTTAATATCCAACTAATGTATAGGTCTTTATGTATAACTAATGGATGGCTTTAGTTGCACAAGTAAAGAAGTTAAATATTCAGAACAGCCCTGAAAAATTAGGGCTGTTTTTTTACAGTGTACTTCCCGTCTTTGTTCCTTTAAAAATCAACACTATTGTTTAACATAGCCTTGATTATAGATGAGTAGTATGCACCTCTTACTACTTTCAAGGAACCATGCTGTCCAGTAACTTCGAAAAAAAGAGATAAATAATTCTAAATATATGAACAAGTGAAAAATATTGTGATTGACAATGATTATCACTTGCAATATAATTCATTTAGTTGAGAATGAAATTCATTCTCTTATTAAAATGTACATAGGGGGAAAACATGAAGAAATTAAAGGGAGCGTTATATGCCGTATTATTTTCTATCTTAGTTCTAGCGTTAGTGGGGTGCAGCGAGACTTCAACAGAAGAAACAACAGAGAAACAAGCAGAAAAAACACAAGAACAAGTAGCTGATCAAAAAGAAGAAGCAGGAGTAGTAAATCTTTATACAACAAGGCACTATGATACAGATGAGGAGCTTTACAAAAAGTTCACTGAAGAAACAGGTATTGAAGTAAATGTGATCTCAGGGAAAGACGAGCTAGTACAACGTCTTAAAGATGAAGGTGAAGCAACAGAGGCTGATTTATTTATAACTGCTGATGCAGGGAATTTAGCTCGCTTGAAAGCTGATGGCTTAACACAAGCTATTGAAAGTGATGTGTTATCATCTAATATTCCAGAGAAACTACGAGATACTGAAAACCATTGGTTCGGATTAACGAAAAGAGCACGTGTTATTGTTTATGCAAAGGATCGTGTAGATCCATCTGAACTTTCAACATATGAAGCTTTAACTGAAGATACATGGAAAGGTCGTGTATTGATTCGTTCTTCTGAAAATATCTATAACCAATCGTTATTAGCTTCATTTATTGAGCTAAATGGTGAAGAGGCTGC
The DNA here is from genome assembly GCF_900104555.1 of Litchfieldia salsa. Lineage (GTDB taxonomy): Bacteria > Bacillota > Bacilli > Bacillales > Bacillaceae_L > Litchfieldia > Litchfieldia salsa. The sequence goes on along the minus strand of NZ_FNJU01000010.1, from coordinate 24,252 downwards.
AAAGGAATGGGCTGCTGGAATTGTTGCTAATATGGCGAGAACTCCAGAAGGAGGAGATACAGATCAAATAAAAGCTGTTGTAGCTGGTGAAGGTGATATAGCTATTTCTAATACGTACTATGTTGGTAGATTGTTAAATTCAACTGATTCAGAAGAAGTAAAAGTAGCAGAACAAGTGGGAGTTTTCTTCCCTAACCAAGATACAAATGGTACACATATTAACATTAGTGGGGCTACTGTCGTAAAACATGCGAAAAATGTAGATAATGCTGTTAAATTTATCGAGTTTTTAACAAGTGTAGAGGCGCAAGAGTTATTTGCTGAAGGAAACAATGAATATCCTGTTAATCCTGAAGCGGCTGTAACAGAAACGTTAACATCTTGGGGAGAATTTAAAGAGCAAGATATTAACTTAACCATTCTTGGAGATAACAATACTCGTGCCATTCAAATCTTTAACGAAGTTGGTTGGAAATAATATGATAAAAATTAAGCTGCACCGAACGGTTCTTCGGTTGCAGCTTTTTGTTTGAGAATGATATTCACTTGCGGTTAGGTTTTCTGTATACTAAAGATAGAAAGTAGAACTTATGATATCGCTCTAATTTAAGGATGTGGTTGTATGAGGTTAATTCAACAAATAAAAACTCAATTTAATATATGGGCGTTACTAAGCTTTATTTTTATTACCATTATTTTATTACCAACTACCTTAATAGCCATTCAGTTTTTTGGAGAGGCAAATGAGAATTGGTACCACATAAGAGAGTACTTATTAATTGATATTATTAGTAACACGGTTATTTTATTAGTGTTTACTGCACTAACTACAACAATTATTGGTACTAGTTTAGCCTGGATTGTGACAGTCTATAAGTTTCCTTTTCGTAGTTTCTTTAAGTGGGGGCTAATCTTGCCTTTAGCAATCCCCCCATTTATTGGTGCATACACTTATCATGGGATTGTAAATTATACAGGGTTTATCCAATCGACCCTTCGAAACTCTTTTGGAATTCAAATGGACCAAAAGTTCTTTAGTATAATGTCTTTGGAGGGCACTATATTTATCTTTACGATGTTTCTCTTTCCATATGTTTTCGTTATAACCAAAAGCTTTTTTGAAAACCAATCCTCTTCTATTATTGAAAATGCTCGTTTATTAGGAAGTAGTTCTTTTGGGATTTTCTTTAGAATTGTTCTACCTATCTCTAGAGCAGCTATTATCGGTAGTATAACAATTGTCATGTTAGAAGTAATAAATGATTATGGTGTTGTTAAATATTATGGAATCCAGACATTTATCACATCTATTTTTCAAACCTGGTTTGCAATGGGAGACAAGGATTCTGCATTTAAATTAGCTGGTACTTTAATGGTTGTCGTTATTATGATTTTATTATTGGAAAAGATAGTACGTGGAAGAAAACAGTTTAGTTTCTCTTCAACAAAAATAAGACCAATCCAGCCGACACAATTAAAAGGTTTAAAGGCTTGGATCGCGTTTAGTTACTGCTTTTTTATCTTTAGTTTTGGATTCATGATTCCTTTTATTCAATTAATTTCTTGGATGTTGATGACTTATGAAAGAATCTTATCAAAAGAGTTTTATATTTTAGTAGGAAATTCTTTTTTTACTGCTGCAATAGCTTCAATGTTTATTGTTGTTATTGGACTAATTATCGCAAATTACTCACGTATACATCGTGGCTTATTTCCTAAATTCCTCTCAAGGGTTACTGTATTAGGGTATTCAGTGCCTGGGGCAGTTATTGCAATTGGTGTCATCACGATATTTTTAGCTTTAGATAGATATCTATCTTCACTTTTCACGATGTTTTCTATAGATACAACCTTTGTATTAAGAACGAGCTTAGTTATGTTAATTTCAGCTTATATCATTCGATTTTTAGCAGTTGGATATAATTCGATTGAAGCAGGTTTTGAAAAGGTAGGCATAAGATTTACAGAGGCATCGAGAACTCTTGGGTCTTCAACAATAAAAACATTTTTTAAAGTAGATATTCCGATGGTAAAGGGAGCCATATTTGGTGGTTTCATTCTCGTCTTTGTTGATATTTTAAAAGAACTACCATTAACTATGCTCCTCCAACCATTTAACTTTCAAACATTAGCTACTAGAGCCTTTCGATATGCAAATGATGAGATGATAAGTGAGGCAGCAAGCGCATCTTTGTTAATTATTTTAGTAAGCGCTGTTTGTATATTTTTCTTTCATAGAATTCTAGATAGAGGGGAGCAACGTTAAGTGTTTGTGCAAATTGAAAATCTACAATACCAATACAAGAATACAAGCGAACTAACAATAAAAGATTTTTCATTAAACATTGAAAAAGGAGAGACGATTGCTATTCTAGGTGAAAGTGGTAGTGGTAAGAGTACGCTATTACGTTTAATTGCCGGATTGGAAATCCCACAGTCTGGTCTTATTTCAATCAATGGAATTAAATTTGTAGACGATCGAACTTTTGTTGCTCCGGAAAAAAGAGGGATTGGAATGGTGTTTCAAGATTACGCTCTTTTTCCTCACATGACTGTAGAAAAAAATATTAAATTTGGTCTCCGAAGCATGACTAGGAGGAAAAAACAGGAAAGAATCGAAGAAATGCTGACACTGGTTAACTTAGCTGATTATAAAAAGCGGTATCCCTATGAATTAAGTGGAGGTCAGCAACAACGTGTTGCACTTGCAAGAGCGTTAGCACCAGCTCCTTCTCTACTAATATTTGATGAGCCTTTTAGTAATCTTGACGCAAGTCTGCAGGTGAAAATTAGAGATGACTTACGAGCCATTCTTAAGCAGACAGGAATTACCTCGATTTTTGTAACACACGATCAAGCTGATGCAAAAGCTCTTGCTGATCGAATTGTCTATATTGAAAAGGGAGTCGTTCAACATATAATGTCTCTTAACTCTGGTGTAAAGTCTCCCAAAGTCTACTGTTAAATAGGGTGTATCTTATAGAAGTTTTAGAGATATATCTTATTTAGCAGGTATTTTTGAAATTATATCGAATATTTATTCAAAACGATTAAAATTTTCAGAAAATAGAAAGGGTTAAAAAATGAAAAATAATGAAAAATACAATAGAGAAACATTAGTCTTACACGCAGATCATGAATGGGGAGAAAAAGAGGGAACTGTAGCACCTGCTATTTATTATACCTCCACTTTTCCCGCAAAAGATTCAGCTGAATTTGCTGAAATGGCAAGCACCCCTCAACATCCACAATATTACACTCGATACGGAAATCCTGTACATGAGAGAGTTAAAATGATCATGGCTGATCTTGAGGGAACTGAAACTGCCCTTGTCACTGGATCAGGTATGGGGGCGATTACAACCGTCCTTCTTTCAATGGTTGCGACAGGTGATCATGTGATTGCCCAAAAGAGTCATTATATGAGTACCGCAAAAATCATGGATGAAATGCTGCCGAGATTTGGTGTGGAAGTGACGATTGTTGATCAAACTGACCTATCGGCTTTTGGAGATGCAATCAAACCAAATACAAAGCTAATCTTACTTGAAACACCAGTAAATCCTACGTTGCTATTAACAGATTTGGCTGCTGTTACAACACTCGCAAAGGAACGAGGAATCCTCGTAGTAGCTGATAATACATTTGCATCTCCAATTAATCAGCGTCCTCATGATTTAGGAGTTGATGTTATCGTACATAGCGCGACTAAATATTTGGGGGGGCATAGTGATATTACAGCTGGTGTGATTTGTACGAGTCATGAATTGGCAGAAGTAATTTGGGATACACATACATCGATTGGTTCTGTGTTATCACCGATGGATGCATGGTTACTATTACGTGGTTTGAGGACATTACCTGTTCGTATGGAGCGTATTAATTATAACGCATTAGCTCTAGCGGAATTCCTGGAAAATCAGCCAGAAATTGAAAGTGTGTCTTACCCAGGACTTGTTAGCCATCCACAGCATGATTTGGCAAAGCAACAAATGAAAGGATTCGGTGCTGTCATCGCGTTTGCGATTAAAGGGGATTATGCAGCTACCCAACGATTTGTGTCAGCATTAAATCTATCATTAAATGCGGTTAGTTTGGGCGGTGTGGAATCATTGGTTATTCATTCTGCTGCCATGTGGGAAGGTCATCTGAATGAAGAGCAAATGAAGGTAGCTGGCATTCCACCAAACTATGTGCGTTATTCTGTTGGGCTGGAGCACATTGAAGACTTGAAGGCGGACGTGTTGCAAGCTTTGGCGAAGATCTAGTATTGTGGGGCCACTCTATTTGGGAGTGGCTATTTTGGATTTTTCTACGAAGTTTTGTCGGAAAATCGATATTCTGTTAAATGTGGCAGATAAATGCAAGGAAGTGACAGATAAAATAAGCAAAGTGACGGATATTCGACAAAAAGTAGCAGATAAACTTTTCCCAACAAGCTTAAACTAAAGGAATTACCTCAAGAATACGAATGAATCAATCTAGTTGCCTATATATTTATGTTTTTCAGTCTATATTTCTATCAAAATCATAATTTTAGCAACTTGCAAATCAAATATGTCATACTATAATAAAATTTAATTGAAAGGAGTGATAAAATGATCCTAAAAGAAAGAGATTTCCCCTTAATTTTAAAGAAACAACAGGCTTTACTCCGTAGACTATCTCCTCAGCATAAAATGTATCCAATTATAATGGAAGATCTCAAAAAACGCGAAGCTGGTTTTAAAGGTGAGACTTCAATAGATTATCACTTAGGCTTCCTGGATAAGGATAATTATTGGATATTACATGATATTCGTCTGTCTGACCAACAAAACCGTTTTTTTCAAATTGATACATTAATTGTTACAAAAACAATACTTATACCCATTGAAATAAAGAACATAGCAGGTACACTATATTTCGATCCAATCTTTAAGCAGCTTATTCGTACAAAAGATGGTATAGAAAGTGGTTTTCGCTATCCACTCTCCCAAATTGAAAAACAATCCTCACAATTAAGTGCATGGCTTAAAAGATCTAATTTCCCTGAAGTCCCAATCTACCCCATAATCGTAATTAGTAGCCCACAAACGGTCATCCGAACAACCTCTGAAAATAGAAAAATTGCTCAGAAAGTAATACATAATGAAAATCTTCCTGAAAAGATCAAAGAACTAACCAGCTTCCATAACTTAGATATTTTAACAGAATAGGAGATAAGAAAATTATCTCGTCTACTAATTAGACAACATGTTCCTTTAGATCAATCAATCTTAGCCCAATATCGGCTAAACTACACAGACCTAAATAAAGGAGTGATATGTCCAAAGTGCAATCATCTCCCTTTAGTTAGAACCTATGGAAATTGGTATTGTCCTAAATGCAGAATTAAAAATCATGATGCACATATACAAACACTTATTGATTACTCCTTGCTCATATCACCAATGATTACAAATAGCCAGTTTAGGAACTTTGTCTTAATTAATTCTACCAATGTAGCAAATAAATTACTAAAATCTCTAAATCTCCCATATAGCGGTCAAAACAAATCTAGACTCTATCACTTAGTTTTCCCAAACTAAAAAACCCGCAGCAATCCCCACGGGTCCTCACAATCTATCATTACTCCTGACTAGCCTTCAATGCCTGATCCAAATCCCATACTATATCATCAATTGACTCCAGACCAATTGATAAGCGGATCATATCTGCTGTGACTCCAGCTTTCGTTTGACTTTCTTCATCTAGTTGTTGATGTGTGGTGCTTGCCGGATGAATGACAAGAGATTTTGCGTCACCGACATTGGCAAGGTGAGAGAATAGCTTCAAACTATTAATGAATTTTTTCCCTTCTTCCACTCCGCCTTTGATGCCAAAAGTAAAGATGGAGCCAGCGCCTTTTGGAAGATACTTCTTTGCTAAAGAAAAATAAGAGTTTGTCTCTAGCCCGGGATAGTTAACCCAAGAAACAAGTTCGTGCTCTTCAAGGTATTGGGCAACTGCTTTGGCATTTTCAACATGACGTTCCATGCGTAGATGAAGCGTTTCCAACCCTTGTAAAAATAAGAATGAGTTGAAAGGTGATAAACAAGCCCCAGTATCACGAAGTAAAGTAACACGAGCTTTTACAATATAAGCAACTGGGCCCAATGCATCTGAATAAACTAATCCATGATAACTTGGATCAGGGTTCGTAAATCCAGGAAACTTGCCACTACTCCAATCAAACTTTCCAGAATCAACAATGACGCCACCAATAGAGGTCCCGTGCCCACCAATAAACTTTGTTGCTGAATGAACAACGATATCCGCACCATGTTCAATTGGACGACATAAGTAAGGTGAAGCAAACGTATTATCAACAATTAATGGAATTCCATTTCCATGTGCAATTCCACTTAAGCTATTAATGTCAGCAACATTAATACTTGGATTCCCAATTGTTTCAATGAAAACAGCTTTCGTTTTATCAGTAATCTTTGCTTTACAATCTTCAAGGTTATCTACATCAAAAAACGTAACTTGAATTCCCATTTTAGGAAGGGTATGTGCAAATAGTGCATAAGTTCCTCCATATAAACTACTAGAAGCAATAATTTCGTCACCAGCTTCAGCAATATTTAAAATGGAATATGTAATCGCAGCTTGACCTGAAGAAGTAGCAAGAGCAGCAACTCCGCCTTCTAACTGAGCAATTCTTTGTTCAAAGGCATCTTGGGTTGGATTCATAATTCGTGTATAGATATTTCCAGGTTCTGCTAACGAGAAAAGATTTGCTGCATGATCTGAATCATTAAACACAAAGGACGACGTTTGATAAATAGGTACTGCTCGAGCGTTGGTCGCTGAATCGGGCTCTTGACCACCGTGTAATGCAACTGTTTCAAAGCCATACTTTCTTTCTGTCATTTTGTTTCCCCTCTCTAGTAAAAAAAAGTTGTTTAATTTTTCTAAATATTTTGGTCACAGTAAAAATTTAACATACAGGATGAAGTAGTTCAAGCGTCATTTCTATGACATGGACAAAAGAAAAAGAGCATTACTTAAAGTAAGCTCTTTACAGAGTGTAGACAAGGTATATATAGAAAAACAAGGATTGAAAATAGCCTTGAGTTAGAAGCCTTTATATTGCGGTTCTTCTCGTTCTAGTTCTCCCACTCTTTTTTTGATGTCATCGATAATTTCTTCGGTAACAATCATGGTTTCATGATACATTTGTTGTGATTGTTCATTTACTGATTTTAAAGCTAGACCTTGTAATGAAGCCTGTATACTCTTTAAACTAGCCAAGTTTTGTTTAACCTGTGATCCTACAGTCATGCCGATTCCTCCATTAAATTAATTATTCATCACTTTCGATAGAAACTGCATGGGCAATACACGGAATTGTTTCTTTTTGTTGATATGAAATTGGGGATAATAATGCACCAGTAGCTACAACCAGGATTCGTTTGAATTCGCCTTTTTTCATGCGGTTTAGTAAATGTCCATAAGTAACGGTTGCCGAGCATCCAGCGCCACTGCCGCCAGCTAACACGGGTTGGTCTTCTCTGTAGATTAGTAAACCACAATCCTGATATTTTTCTTCATTTATATTTAGTCCATGCTTTTTCATTAAGTCATAGGAAACCTCTCGACCAATATGACCCAAGTCTCCTGTAACAATTAAATCATAGTATGATTCGTCTATTTGACGGTCACGAAGATGTGCCATAATGGTATCAACAGCCGCAGGAGCCATGGCACCGCCCATATTAAATGGGTCAGACATACCCAAATCGACTACTCGTCCGATTGTTGCAGAGGTAACACGAGGACCATTCCCTTTGTTACTTAATAGAGCGACACCTGCACCAGTTACCGTCCATTGAGCCGTTGGTGGTTTTTGTCCACCATATTCTGTAGGATATCTAAATTGCTTCTCTACAGCAGCATTATGACTAGCCGCTCCAGTTAACAAATACTCAGCACTTCCATAATTCACTAGATGGGCACCAAGTGCTAAGCCTTCCATAGAAGTAGAGCAAGCCCCAAATAGTCCAAGATATGGTTTATCCATGGTCCTAGCAGCAAAGCTGGATGGTGTAATTTGATTAATAAGGTCACCTGCAAGAATAAACTGTAGTTGATCCTTTGACACATCAGCTTTTTCTAACGCCTTGTAGAAAGCCTCTTCAAACAGTACTTTATGGGCTTTTTCATATGAATCCTCACCTAGCCACAAGTCTTCGTGTAATAGGTCAAAATCATTTGCTAATAACCCATTTGCTTCAAAAGGACCACCGACAGTACCAGTTGAAAGAATGACAGGTTTATTTTTATAAATCCATGTTTGATGTCCTTGTAGCATTTAAATACCACCCCATTGAACTAGTATCGTCTTAATGAGGGCCACAACAAATGCGGAAAAAGTTCCGAATAGAACAACTGAACCTGCTAATTTAAACATATTCCCACCAACACCAAGGACAAAACCTTCAGTTCGGTGTTCAATGCATGCAGAAATAACCGCATTTCCAAAGCCTGAAACGGGAACTGCACTACCAGCACCAGCAAACTGCGCAATGCGGTCATACACACCAAATCCCGTTAAGAGCATTGTTATGAATATAATTGTAGCAACTGTTGGGTTACCTGCTGTTTGTTGTGTAAAGTTGAAATTATAAATATAAAATAGTTGAATGGCTTGCCCGATGCTACATATGATTCCACCAATTATGAATGCTTTAATACAGTTTGCAAAAACAGGGCGTTTTGTTTCACGTTCTTTTTCAAATTGGTAATACTCTTGTTTTGTCGGAGTTAAGTTTTTGCGCTTTTTATTTGCCATAAAATCTCTCAGCTCACTTTTTATAAATTATAGAAAAGGTTGGCATACATCCAACCTTTTCGTTTAGTACTTATAACAGGATAGTTATTTTATGATTGATTGTATTGAGGTTCTTCATTTTGCATATCTTGAACACGATTATTCACCATATCAACTAGTGATTGAGTTTGTTGTGCAGCTTGCTGATACATTTGCTTCGCTTCCTGGTTTTGAGTTTGAAGAGCAAATGTCTCAAAGCTTGCTTGTGCACTTTTTAATCCTGCTAAAGTTTGTTGTACTTGGGCTATAACTGTCATTTTTGTTTCCTCCTCATAGTGTGAATCAAATTTTAATATCACCAATTCGTTCAATTTAAAACAATGTAAAAATTGGTAATCATTAACATCTGTTTAATTTTTGAGAACAGGTGTCATTTTATCAATCGCCTGTTGTAACTTTTCACTATTTCTTACATACATAGCCTTTGCCTGTTGATTGGTTGTACCTAAAGCAAAAATCTCTAAATCAGCTTGACATTTTTTCATGGTTGCGAGTAATAATGGTTTTTCTTGTGGAGCAGGGATTTCAATCTTATCATCAAATAAATCTAACGTTAATTGACCATCAGAGTCTACTTGAGCAAGAAAGACATTTTCTATCGCAACCCCTTGTTTATCAAGCTCTTCCTTCAACCAGCCGCGACTTAATCCAATGGTAGATAAAGGCTCATTTAACATAACGCCGTCCATAATGACTGTTTGAGGTTCTTTCGTTTGTGGTAAAACAAGATCCAAATCCTTAGGTGTTAAGGGCTGATTTTCCTTTTTTAGTAAAATGCTTAAATCACCGGTCGGTTCTAATAAAGCAAATTCAACATCGGCAACTTGGAAGACATTTTTGTTTCTTAGTTGTGCCAATAATTGGTCTGAAGTATACTTTTCCTTTTTTAAGTTATCTTCCATGATTTTTCCATTCTTAATAAAAACGGTAGCTTTTCCTTCAACGACATCTCTAACTCTTTTACTTTTTAGTGAAAGAAAAGTAAGGAATGCTAAAGTAATTCCAAAAAGTAATATTCCTATAATTCCATGAAATAGCGTTTCTTCAAGTCCTAGTACGACAATCGCTGTCATCGTCCCAATAGAAATTCCGAATATGAATTCAAAAAATGATAAGTCTGAGACTGACTTTTTACCTATTATCTTTGTAATAGCAAATAATATAACAATGAAGATTAGTGACCTAACCACTACCTCTAACCAGGCAGGCATAAATTCACTCCTTTTTTCTTATATAATCAAAGAAAGAAATGTCCATCAGAGGACATTTCATCTATTATTCGACAGTCTTGTCACGATCAAGATTAGGTTGTATTTCTTTAGCAAACTCTGCGAATGCAGGGCTACTTTGGAATACATTTCCTGATTGATTCGATCTTTTTTCTTTCAAGTCACCGACCATGTCTTGAATGGGTTGCATCATTTCTGGCTTTCTTTTCATTCCAACTGCCACAAGGCTAATAATTAAACCCAGGATTGAAGCCCAGATCACACCACTGTTGCTCTTCTTTTTTCGACCGAAGTTGCTGAAGTTAACATTATTTAAAATCGAAGTAATTAATTGGACATAATTCAATTTAGGCACTTCCTTTGGGAAATAGATTTTAACAATCTTATTTTGACTCATCATGGCTTGTTTATGCTTACAATCTTTGGAAGTGGGTATATTGAAAAATAATCATAAATCCAAGTATTAATTTAAGAAAAGTAGAAGTGATTATAGTAAAATATCCAATATAATTAAAAATACTCAGATTAGAGGGGATCTTGGATGAATCGAATATATTTAGACTACAATGCAAGCACACCGATTGATCAAGCGGTTATAGATGCAATGGTTCCATATTTAAAAAGTGGGTATGGAAACCCATCTTCGAGTCACTGGGCAGGTCAAGAGGCAAAGGAAGCCATTTTAAATGCTCGAAAACAAGTTGCTCGGCTATTAGGGTGTGAATCAGAAGAAATCATTTTTACGAGTGGTGGAAGTGAGTCGAACAATCAAGCTCTGAAGGGTGTGTTCTTCGCACAGAAAAACAAAGGAAACCATATTATCACAACAAAAGTTGAACACCCAGCTATTATGAATCCATGTAAATTTCTAGAAGGATTAGGTGCTGAAATAACGTATATTGATGTCGATTGTAATGGCAAGGTCAATCCAACAGACATCGAGAGAGCTATTACAGATCAAACAATCTTGATTAGTGTCATGCATGCTAACAATGAGGTAGGGACAATCCAACCGATTGAAGAGATATCAACAATTGCAAGGAATCAAGGTATCACCTTTCACACAGATGCTGCACAATCTATTGGAAAGATTCCAACGAAGGTCGACCAATTAGGCGTTGACTTGTTAACAATTGCTGGACATAAGCTCTATGCACCAAAGGGAATTGGGGCACTCTATATTAGAAAAGGGACGAAAGTAGACTCGTTTATCCATGGAGCAGGACATGAAGACGGAAGAAGAGCGGGAACTGAAAACATTTTGCAAATCGTTGCACTAGGTAAGGCCTGTGAATTGGCGATGGACACTACTAGTGAAGTATCTCAACTTCGAGATTATTTTTGGGAGGAACTTCAGCAGCATTTTGGTGACCAAATAGTCCTTAATGGACAGATCGAGGAAATTCTACCTAACACCTTAAACATAAGCTTTATTGGGAAAATAGGACAAGAGCTTTTAGCATCTGTACCTGAAATCGCAGCATCAACAGGAGCTGCTTGTCATTCTGGTAATGTGCAACTTTCTCCTGTTCTTAAGGAGATGCAGGTTAGCGAAAACGTTGGTAAGGGGACAATCCGTTTTAGTTTAGGACGTTTTACTACAAAAGAAGAAATTGATATGGCAATTGAGTTATTAAAAAAGTCCTTATGAATGAAGTTCGGTCGTATTACTAGAGCAAAAAGTGTGACAAATAGAAATAGTTTAGTGATAATTGATGCAGACTTATAAGGTAGAAATTATCTTTAGTTATATATTAAGTTAATAAAGGATGGAACCAATGAAAGTTGTATTAGCCACCCCAAATTTTCACCAACCACGTGGAAATACAGTAACTGTGAAAAGAATCTCAGATAGCCTTCAGAAAAAGGGTGTGGAAACAGAGATTGTGTCAATGACTGAAGACTCTTCAATCACTTCACTTCCTAGAGCAGATATTGTGCATGGTTTCAACGCGTATAAGTTCTACAAGTTCAAGGAGAAGCTTGTACATAAGATTGATCCGTATATCTTGTCAATTACAGGAACAGATTTAAATCATGATTTGTTTGATCAAAATAAGCGATCGGACATGATAAAATCTTTAACAGAGGCAAAGGCAATTCATGTTTTTGATGATGAAGCAAAGCAGGTTTTAGTTAATGAAGTAAATGGAATTCAAGATAAAATCATCACCATCGCTCAAGGTACTAGCGATTTTCCTGTAATGGACCTTCATCTAAGAAAAGATAAGGACACTTTCTTATTTTTACTTCCAGCTGGAATTCGCAAGGTAAAAAACATCCCTTTTGCCATTAACATGTTGAAGAAATTACACGATAAAATCCCTAATATCCGACTTTGGATTATTGGTCCAATAATTGAAGAAGATGAGGGGGATTTAGTTAATGAATTAGTAAAGCAGAACAAAGAGTGGATTAGCTATTTAGGGCAATATCCACACTCTAGTATGGGATCGATTTATAGAGAGTGTGATGCTGTATTAAATACATCTCATTCTGAAGGTCAGTCTGCCGCGATCCTTGAGGCGATGGAGAATGGTCTTCCTGTTTTAGTATCAAATAATCAAGGAAATATAAATTTGGTTTCGCATGAAGAGAATGGGCTAGTTTATAATGACCAAAGTCAATTTCTTGATTTTGCGGAGAGACTAGTGAATAATAACGAATTGAGGGCGAAGCTTGGTGAACGTGCTAAAGCGTATATTTCTAGAAACCATTCTGGTAAATATGAGGTAGAAGCATTTCTCAAGATTTACAAAAACGTTCTTAACTTAGCTTAACTTGTAATCAAAGTGAATCTATAGAGCCTTATGGATGAACTTATTATATTTAGAGGAGTGAACATAATGTCAAAAGAAGAAATCGTTAAATTAACTTCTTTATCGTCAAAAGGTGGTTGAGGATGCAAAATTGGTCCTGAGGACCTGGCGCAGGTTCTGCGTCATTTACCAAAATCCGTTCCTGATCCAAATTTATTAGTAGGTCTAGATACATCAGATGATGCTGGAGTCTACAAGATTAATGAAGAAACTGCACTAGTTCAAACATTGGATTTCTTTACACCAATCGTTGATGATCCATATATGTTTGGCCAAATTGCTGCAGCAAATTCGTTAAGTGATGTTTACGCAATGGGTGGAAAGCCAATTACCGTAATGAACATTGTTGGATTTCCAATCAATACATTAGATAAAAGCATACTAGCTGATATTTTATGTGGAGCAGCAGATAAAGTTAGAGAATCTGGTGCTGTGTTAGTAGGTGGTCATTCGATTGATGATAACGAACCGAAATTTGGTTTGTCTGTTACAGGTATTGTCCATCCAGATCGAATTCGAGCAAATGCAGGGGTAAAGCCTGGTGACCGTCTCATTTTAACTAAACCAATCGGTGTAGGCATTTTGACGACTGCAATTAAGAGAGATCTTTTATCAAAAGAAAGCTTAGAAGAAGTAATGAACGTAATGGCAACTTTAAATAAAGATGCAGCCGAAGCAATGGAAGCTTATGATGTTAGTGCTTGTACAGATATAACTGGCTTTGGTTTACTAGGTCACACGTTAGAGATGGCTGAAGGTAGTAATGTTGGAATTACCATTCATAGTAAGGATGTACCTGTTTTATCTGGAACAAGAGAGCTAGCTGAACAGAATATTATCCCTGGTGGAACCAGAAAGAATCATAAATGGATTGCAGATCGAGTTCATTATGCGGCAAGTGTGAGTGAAATTGACCAACTTATACTTTGTGATGCCGTCACATCTGGTGGTTTGTTGATTTCCGTATCAGAAGAAAGTGCAGAAGCACTCCAAAAATCTCTTTTAGAGAGAAATGTTCAGTCCGCAATTATTGGTGTTGCAACTGAAGATTCACCAGGTAAAATTAAAGTCATTTAAGGGCTCGAGTTTGAGTCCTTTTTTACAATAGGGGGATATAAGGTGATGAAAAAATATTTAATGCTACTAATAACTAGTTGTTTTATTTTTGTGTTAGCTGCATGTGGAGCAACAGGCGAAGGAACAGAGTCGACTGGTGAAGATGCTAAGCAAACTGAACAAGTTGAAGATTTTACAATTGGGGTCATTCCTTCTCAAACAGAAGGCTCAATGGAAGAAGGAATGGAAAAGTTACAAGCGATTTTAACAGAAGAACTGGATCGTCCAGTCAAAGTAGATATTTATCCAGATTATAACGGTGTGGTTGAGGCGATGAATTACGACAAAATTGATATGGCCTATTTCGGCCCGTTAACATATGTTGTCGCACATGCCAACAGTGGAGCTAAAGCAATCATTACTCAATTAATCGATGGAGAACCATTTTACCATTCTTATATCATTACACATGTAGATAACCCATGGAATTCATTAGAGGATTTATTAGCTCAAAAGGAAGAGGTTGACTTTGCGTTTGGTGATATCAACTCTACATCAGGTTCATTAATACCAGGGATTGAACTTCAAGATCGTGGTGTGTTTGTGTCTGAGGATGAGCATCAATTTAAAACGGTACGTTACACAGGTTCACATGATGCAACAGCATTAGCGATTCAAAACAAGCAAGTGACTGCTGGAGCTATTGATAGTGCGATTTACAATCAGTTGGTTGAAGCAGGTAAGGTCGATGGCGAACAAATTAAGACGATTTGGGAGTCAGATCCATTGTTCCAATATCCATGGGCAGTGCACGCAGATACAGATGAAGAAACAATCGGCAAACTACAAGCTGCATTCTTAGCAATTGAAGATCCAGTCGTATTAGATGCTTTTGGTGCAACAGGCTTCACAGAAGCAAAGGATGAGGATTATGAGAGTATCCGACAAGCTGCAATTAAAGAAGGAATTATCAACGAATAGAGCTGATGATAGTGTGGTTTAAAAAGCGTCAAATTTTCACGATTATTCTTTTAGTCGTTTTTATTAGCTATAGTATGAAGCTGACAGAATTTGATTTATCAAAATTCAGGGATTTTCATAACATGATTGATTTTCTGTCACATTGGTTTCCGATGAATCTAGAAAATCTACCAAGAGTAATCGCAGTTAGTTTAGAAACGTTGGCAATGGCGTTTCTAGGTAGTTTTTTTGGGTTACTTATAGCAATACCGATTAGTTTTATCGCTGCTAAAAATACAGCACCTTCAGGAATTTTATATCATATTTCAAGAACGGTCCTAAGCTTTGTACGATCAATACCGGAAATTGTGTTTGGGCTTATTTTATTAACTGCTCTCGGACTTGGCCCTTTCCCGGCTGTCCTAGCCATTATGTTTCATAATGTCGGTGTATTAGGGAAATTGATTTCAGAGCTAATTGAAGCAGCAGAACCAGGTCCTCAAGAGGCGATGAAAGCAGTTGGAGCAAAAAATTGGTTTGGTGCGTTGTTTAGCATCCTGCCACAAATTTGGCCAAATGTCCTTTCTAGTTATTTTTACCGGTTTGAAGTAGCAATCAGAACCTCTCTCATTCTTGGATTTATTGGGGGTGGAGGGATTGGACAACGATTGTTTAATGATTTCAAAACCTTCCAATACTCATCCGTTTCCCTTGATGTACTAGTGATCATGATTATTGTCATCCTAGTTGACTTATTAGGAAGCTATGTGAGGAACAAAGTGATATAATGACTTATTTTAAATAGAGAAATCGAGAGAAGGTGACCTCATGATTGAGATTAAGAATTTATCTGTTCGCTATCACAATAGTACAAATGATGCTTTAAAGAACATCAATCTGACTGTTGAAAAAGGGGACTTTATCTGTGTACTTGGTAAGAGTGGGGCTGGAAAATCAACCTTGATACGTTGCTTGAATGGCTTACAAAAACCAACAAACGGTGAAGTTTACTGGAATGGTGAACCAATGTCTACGAAAAATGAGGAACAAATAAGGGTGGTTAGAAGAGAAATGGGAATGATTTTTCAACATTTCAATCTGATCCCACGTCTCTCGGTTTTTCAAAATGTGTTAACAGGTCTTTTTGGCTATCGAAATTCCTTTAAAAACTTGATTGGTTGGTATAATTCTGAAGAGCTAAAAGAAGCAAAACAAGTGATTTCTGACGTTGGACTAAGTGAATTTCTCGATCGTAGAGTAGAACACTTGAGTGGAGGGCAAAAGCAACGAGTGGGTATTGCACGTGCAATTCTACAACAGCCTAAGGTACTTCTTGGAGATGAACCGGTTGCAAGTCTTGACCCTGGTACTTCAAATCATGTCTTCAAACTTTTGAAAGAGATGCATCTTCGTCTCCAACTGTTAACAGTCATTAATGTCCATGATGTTACATTAGCCAAACGTTATGCGACAAGAATTATCGCCTTAAAAAATGGTGAACTGCTATTTGATGGGACACCGGACGAATTTACAGATCGAATCTATCACGAAGTATACGAATCAGAGGTAGAGAAAAGCTTGTCCTATATCACATAATCTAAGACTTTTGTGAAAAGAGGTGTGATTGTATGATCAAAACACCATGAGTATGTGACCAAACACAGGTCGTGTACGACTCTGAAGATAAGAATGTTTTAATTAAAATGAAACATGATGGTCAAAAGAAGGTTTACTTAACCATAGATGATGGACCAAGCAAGGTACTGCCACAAATATTGGATATATTAAAGGATGAAAATGTACCTGCCATCTTCTTTTGGCAATCTCGCTTGATTTATGATGAGCGTCCCTGGAAAAGAGTACTTGATGAAGGGCATTTGATCGGAACTCACTCAACAAAGCATAAGAATTTAGTCAAACTTTCTTATGCTGAACAATACCATGATATTGATCAAAGTGTAAAAAAACTTGAGCAAGTAATAGGGACAAAAGTGAAGTATTTCCGTCCACCATATGGACAGTATAATCAAGATACAATTGATGTAGCAAATAAGCTACAACTCACTACTGTAATGTGGAGAATTGCATCAATGGATTGGGAGCATAAGAAAGATCCACAACAAATCATTTCACATGTTATCAACCATTTAGAAGATGGAGCCATCATACTTATCCATGAACTAAGTCAAACACTAGAAATTCTCCCACAATTAATTAAGGAAGTAAAAGACAAAGGATACAGTTTTTCTAAATTTTAGACTGTTCGTCTTTTAATCACCCTAAATCATGCCTAGTTTCACTCTTGTTTCGAACTTTGTTTGTTTCGAAAAAAAGTGGCACTAGGCAATTTTATTATCGGAGGGGAAAAGCATGAACTTGAGTGTACTGGACCAATCAGTTATTCGTAAAGGATCGAATGCAACTGAGACCTTCAAAGAAACCGTTCAATTAGCAAAAAGAGCAGAACAGTTAGGATATACTCGGTTTTGGGTGGCAGAGCATCATAATACAAATGGGATTGCAGGCTCATCACCTGAAGTGCTCATTTCTCATATCGCATCACAGACTAATCGTATTCGAGTAGGGTCTGGAGGAGTCCTACTACCACAGTATAGTCCATATAAGGTAGCGGAAAACTTTAAGGTGCTTGAAGCACTTTTTCCTGGTCGAATTGACCTTGGTATAGGGCGGTCACCAGGTGGATCACCCAATACTAGGTTAGCATTAACAGATGGTGTAACGAAAAGTTTAAATGAGTTCCCCAGACAAATTAAACAGCTCCAAACTTATCTCGACCATAACATAAAGGATGCAGACGAAGTATTGGCCACCCCATTTATTGATACAGCAGCTGAGGTTTGGATTTTAGGAATAACACATCGAGGTGCAAGAGTGGCTGCAGAGCATGGGACTGCCTTTACATATGGTCAGTTTATCAATCCTGAGAATGGGAAAAGATCACTGGATTATTATCATACTCATTTTCAACCATCCTCTACGTTAAAAAAACCAACGACCAATGTCTGCGTTTTTGTGGTTTGTGCTCCTACAGATGAACAAGCAGAAGAATTGGCTTTGAGTCAACACCTATGGCTTCTTGCAGTTGGGGGAAGTAGGAAAGATATTCGTATTCCTTCGATTGAAGAAGCGAAAAAAAGGTTCTTATCGAGGGAAGAACAAGCTATAATCAAAGAAAATAGAAAACGAATGATCATAGGCTCCCCTACAAAGGTAAGAGAAGAGTTACTTAGACTTAGTGATCATTACCAAAATGATGAATTTATGGTGATTACCAATATCTATGACTTTCAAGCGAAAGTGCGGTCTTATGAGTTGCTAGCAGAAATGTTTTTATAACTGGTGGAAGGCGGTATCTAAAATGAATAAAACAATCGAGATAAAAGGGGTTATGATTGGAGAAGGAGCACCTAAGATCTGTGTTTCAATGATTGGCAGGACACTTCAAGAATTAAGAGACGAAGCAACTGAACTCCAAAACCTAGATGTAGATATTGTGGAATGGAGGGTAGATTTCTTTGCAAATGTTGAGAATTTGGACTGTGTCAATGAAGCACTTCAGGAAATTCGAAAAATCCTACATAACAAACCACTTGTTTTTACATTCAGAAGTGCAAAAGAGGGCGGAGAAAAAGAGGTTAGCTCTGCTTTTTATTTTGAGTTGAAAAAGATGGTTGCAGAATCAGGATTAGTTGATCTCATTGATGTTGAATTATTTAACGAGGAACAAGAGATAAGAGAAATCATAGAACTTGCACAAGAGAAAAAGATGTATGTGATTCTATCTAATCATGATTTTGAAAAAACACCAGCTAAAGAAGAAATTGTATCTAGATTAAAGAGGGCTCAGAAATTGGGTGCAGATATACCTAAAATTGCTGTGATGCCACAAACTACGTCAGATGTACTTACATTATTAGATGCTACATTAACGATGAGTGAGCAATTTGCAGATCGTCCAATCATTACCATGTCGATGGCAGGAAAGGGCGTTATTAGTCGCTTAGCAGGAGAAGTTTTTGGCTCAAGCGTAACTTTTGGTGCAGTAAAGAAAGCATCTGCACCTGGACAGGTAGAGATAGCGAAATTAAGACAGACCTTAACACTATTAAACCAAAGTTTGTAATGTAAGGAGTACGCCGACAGTGGTGTACTCTTTTTGTATGCTAATTATTACAAATAATTACAAATACTGCATCGTTACTTTTAAATGAAACATTTTTTTAAAATATCAATACTGTTCATAAAGAGTAATAACAGAGAATTAGCTAGTTTTTTATCATATATTTTGAATAATATTTGAACAGAATCACTTTTTTTACAACTGTATTATAACTGTAATATTTTGATAACAATTTTGTCTTTTTATGATGATATACTACTAATTGTGGATATTCTTAGCTTATTGTTGAAAAATATGCAATAATAGATTTTGGAAAGATTATTTTTACTAGATTTCCTTTTTTTAGTCTTCGTTCATAGATTAATAGATTTCTAATTTTTACTATATCCATTAATGAAATTCCTTTAATAAATTTATTCATTTTAGAAAGTAGGGGAAAGTGTGTTCAGGAAGAAACTCGTAGTAATAAACACAGCAATCGTTATAGGATTAAGTTCTTTTGCAATGCCAACAGTATTTGCCGAAACACCAACTCAAATCAATGAAGAAAGAAGTGCGATTCAATCAGAACTGAATGAAGCGGTTGAACATCTAATGACAATCCAGGTAGAGCTGGATGCAATGAGTGAACAGTTTAATAGAGTCGATAAAGCAGTGGCAGATAATGAAAAGATGATAGCGGATACAAAAAAAGAAATTGAAACGGTAGAACTTGAAATCAAAGCATTAGAAGAAGAAATGGCAGTTCTACAAGAAACAATTGACCAACGATTTAACATTTTGAAAGAGCGTGCCATTACATTACAACAATCAGGTGGAAGTGCTAGTTATTTAGAGGTGATCGTTGGTTCAACAAGTTTTAATGATTTTGTTGACCGCGTTTTTGCAGTATTAACGATTGCACAAGCTGATACAGATCTATTAAAGCAACAAAAAGCAGATCAAAAGGAACTTGAAGAGAAACAAGGATCTGTTGAAAAAAAATTAGAAGATTTAACGAGCAAGAAAGTTGAACTTGAAGGAATGCAGGCTCAAATTCTTGAACAGAAAAAACAAAATGATCTGCTTAAAAATGAACTTGAAGGAAAAAGAAGAGAAAGTCAAAGTTTTTTAGCAGACTTACAGAAGAAGGATCGTGACCTAGCAGCAAAAGCAGCAAGCATGCAACAAAGTAAGAGTAAATCGGAAAATAGCTCATCCACATCACAAGTTACTAATATTGAGACAACTCAAGAAGTGAGTGGTGTGATTTCTGAGAGTAGTTCTAGTGGAAATAAAAGTTTAAATGAAGCAATTTCTAGTTCTTATAGGTACATAGGTAATTCAGTGTATGTATTTGGTGGAGGACGAAATTCATATGACATAACCAATGGTAGATTTGATTGTTCAGGATTTGTATCATATGTATTTTCGCAAGCTGGTATTAGAGTTGGTGCAAGTACAAGCTCATTAAGATATGCAGGACAACAAATTCCTACAAATCAAATGCAATATGGAGATCTAGTTTTCTTTGATACATATAAGAAAGATGGTCATGTTGGTATTTATGTTGGCGGTGGGAAATTTATTGGTTCACAAAATAGTACAGGTGTAGCTGTGGCAGATATGACGTCAGGTTATTGGAAGCAAAAGTTTAATGGAAGAGTTGTTCGTGTAAACTAATTTTTCCTTAGTATTTCTTCCCATAAGAAAGTGTCCGATAGATACTAGATCTAGTATCTATCGGACACTTTTTTTATGATAAAGCCTTTACGACGAATGTTCGATCTCTTCGTGGACCATCAAATTCGCAAAAATATACACCCTGCCAAGTTCCGAGTAAAAGTCTACCCCCAGAAATAATAAGAGTTTGAGAATGTCCTACAGTACTTGTTTTAAGATGGGAAGCTGTATTTCCCTCCATATGAAGATCCTTAGGATGATTCCAAGGATACACTTCATCTAACCTCATTAACATATCTGTTTTCACATCAGGATCAGCATTTTCATTAACAGTGATCCCTGCAGTAGTATGTAACGATGTAACCACAAGAATTCCTTCTTTAAGCCCCTGTTCCCTAATCCATTCGTTAATGGTTGATGTAATCTCTATCATTTGATCTCTCATTTTCGTATTTAATTTAAATCGTTTTTCCATTAATTTGCCCTCCTAGTTTAACTCGACTAACTCTATTATAAGATCTTTCAGCAACTGTTCATAGACTCTAACATACTGGTTAATAGTTTATCTTCTTCCACTTACTGGTAAGCAAAATACTTTAAACTTTTACGAAAATGAAATATATTAAAACTTATGCTTTATATAAAAAGGGTATAATGTAATATGTTTCAAAAACAAGGAGGGGTATTTGTGAGTGGATCAAATAGTACTAGTATACATAATGAAATCACTGAAATAAAAAGAGCACCCATTATGATTTCGTTAATTATGGGAGCTTTTTTTGCGATATTAAACGAAACGTTGTTAAATGTAGCGTTTACTGATTTAATTGTTGAATTTAATGTTTCGGCTCCGACCATTCAATGGCTTGCAACTGGCTTCATGTTAGTTGTCGGGATACTTGTCCCAATCACAGCACTATTAACAGGCTGGTTTACAACAAGACAGATGTTTATCGGTGCAATGATCCTATTCACAATAGGAACAATTATTTGTGGCTTTGCACCTAATTTTTCATTCTTATTACTAGGTCGTCTCATTCAAGCAGGTGGAACTGGATTATTGATGCCAGTTATGATGAATACAATTCTGCTAATCTATCCACCTCATAAGCGTGGTGGGGCTATGGGAACAATAGGGTTAGTCATCATGTTTGCCCCAGCCATAGGACCAACGCTTTCAGGAATCATTCTTGAAGCTCTAAATTGGCGCTGGCTCTTCTTTATTGTTCTACCGTTTGCCGTGTTTTCAATTGTATTTGCATCGATTTACTTGAAAAATGTTTCAGAAGTCACTAAACCTAAAGTTGATTTCATTTCAGTTATTCTATCTACTTTAGGCTTTGGTGGAATTGTGTTTGGTTTTAGTAGTGCTGGTGAAGGGAGTGGAGGCTGGACTCATCCAGAAGTTTATATTTCTGTCATCGTAGGTATCGTTTCACTCATTCTTTTTGTAATTAGACAATTACGCTTAGAAGAACCAATGCTAGATGTCAGGGTTTTTAAATATCCGATGTTTGCTTTAACTGCGGTTTTACTCATCATTACAATGATGACTCTATTCTCGACGATTATACTACTTCCTATGCTTTTAAGAGGAGGATTGGCGTTTACTGCATTTATGACAGGAATTGCCTTATTACCAGGAGGATTAATCAATGGATTGATATCTCCGATTACAGGTAAACTTTTTGATAAGTTTGGTCCTCGTAAATTAGTGATCCCAGGAACCATTATTTTAGTGGTGATCATGTATTTATTCTCGAATGTGACAAAAGAGACATCAATTATTACATTCATCGTTTTACACACTTTATTATCAATCGGAATTGCGATGATTATGATGCCAACTCAAACGAATGGATTAAATGAGCTAACTAGAAATCACTATTCACATGGTACGGCCATACTTAATACACTACAACAGGTTGCTGCAGCAATCGGGGTTGCATTTTTTATTAGCATCATGTCGACTGGTCAATCTAGATATTTAAGTGGCGTGGATGATCCAACATCAGCTAATGAAATTGCCAACTCAATGATATCAGGAGTACAGATGGCCTTTACTGTTGGACTGGTTTTTGCAATCATTGGATTAATCTTATCTTTCTTTATAAAAAGAACCGTTGCTCCAGACTATGTAGAAAACGAGCCAGTACAGAAACCGTTACACTAAAGAACAAGCCTCTAAAAGATGATGCAGAGTTATCTATTAGGGGCTTATTTTAATATATCAAACCTGTATACGATATAATATGGATAATACATCCAAAAATGAGGTGACTAGATGAATATTATCGATTTACACTGTGATGCACTTCTTAAGTTATACGAAGGGAGAGGCATGGTATCTTTTGTTGACTCTACTCGATTAGAAACAAATAAACAAAGATTAAAAGTAGGAAAAGTAAAGGTTCAGTGTTTTGCTATTTTTATCGAGCCTGATATGAAATCAGACGAAAAGTTCCAAGCCGCTCTCGATCAAATCGAATATTTTTATTCTGAAGTATTAGGGAAGAACCCAGAGATGAAGCATATCAAAAATTGGGAGGATTTTGATACATTAGAAGATCATGAAATTGGAGCAATGCTCACACTTGAGGGTGTTGATGCGATAGGAAATGATCTTCAAAAGCTCAGTCTTTTATTCCAATTAGGTGTTCGTTCTGTTGGACTAACTTGGAACAACGCAAACCTAGCAGCAGATGGTGCGGGTGAACCTAGAGGAGGAGGACTCACAATCCTAGGTCGTGAAATTGTCCAGTTTAATAATAAACATAAGGTCTTAACAGATGTGTCTCATTTGAGTGAAAGAGCATTTTGGGATGTAATGGAAATGGCAGATTATCCAATTGCGAGTCACTCTAATGCTAGAGAACTATGTGATCATCCTCGAAATTTAACAGATCAGCAGGCAAGAGAGATGTTTTTAAAAGGTGGTTTAATTCATGTAGTTTATAACCCACCATTTATTAAACAAGAAGGAGAAGCCACGATCGTAGATTTAATCAAGCATATTGACCATTTTTGTAGCTTAGGTGGTATGAACCAAATTGGGTTAGGGTCTGACTTTGATGGAATCAGCACATTTGTTACTGACTTAGAAGATGCCTCTAAAAGTCAAAACCTAGTGAACGAACTTCTGAAATATTACTCTGAAGATCAAGTAAAAGGATTTGCATATCAAAACTTTCTAAACAACCGCCCCCTATAATAATAAAATGCTGTTTTCTCAAAGTTTAATTAGTGTTAGTTATACAACATTGAAATGATAGTTATAAGCAGGCTGAATACACGTAGACTCCTGCGGGACCAGTGGCCAAAGTGAGACCCCACAGGAGCAAGCGACGAGGAGGCTCACTGGTCACCCGCCGGACGCGGAGTGTATTCAGACTGCGGATTTAAAAGCAGCTAGTCAGGGTCCTCCAGCCACTTTTCGGGGCTGATCAAGGCGCTTCCGCTTTTCTTGGTGTCTAGCTCCAGCGCCTAGCCCCTCGGGGTCATAAGTCAAATCACTTCAGAAATCAAGAT
>NZ_FNJU01000015.1:11230-81404 GCF_900104555.1 Litchfieldia salsa | reverse complement strand
CGTCCGCCGCTAATCTTTGGGAGCAAGCTCCCTTAGATCCGCTCGACTTGCATGTATTAGGCACGCCGCCAGCGTTCATCCTGAGCCAGGATCAAACTCTCCAAAAAGAGTATTGATTGCTCAATAGTTTTGTTACTTAAATTAAAACGTTGACGTTTGTTTATTGTGTTCAGTTTTCAAAGAGCTTTCTTGAAGCAGATTAATAATATATCACTTGTGAAAGTTATTGTCAAATAGTTTTTTAAAAGTAACTAAAGTGAATTAAATCAATCACTTGTCTCTCTTAGCGACTTAGTTATCTTACCATTAAAACTTCACAGAAGTCAACATATACAACATGGTAAAATTATGCACTTTTTCCTTCTTAGCTAATGCATACTAATAGAAATAAAAGAAAACCTATAAATGTTAAAAATAATATTGGAGAGGAGATACGAATGAAACTACTAAAAACATCCCTAGCCATCCTTATTACTTTATTCGTAATAACTTCTTCACCACTAACGAGTCACGCTATTTCAGCAAAAGGCGCAATTCTTATTGAACAGCATTCAGGTAGGGTTCTTTATCAAAAAAATGCGCATGCTCAAATGAGAATTGCAAGCATAACGAAAATTATGACTGCTATACTTGCGATTGAATCCGGTAAACTGGAAGAAACAGTTACGATAAGTAATAATGCAGCAGGAACTGAAGGTTCTTCCCTTTACCTTATGCCAGGGGAGAAAGCTAAACTAGAGGATTTAATATACGGTCTGATGTTACGTTCTGGTAACGATTCTGCTGTAGCAATAGCCGAACATGTAGGGGGAAGTTTAGAAGATTTTGTTTCATTAATGAATAAAAAAGCGAAGGAATTAGGAATGACTCAAACCGTATTTTCTAACCCACATGGTTTAGATGATCATGAAAATCATTACTCTTCTGCGTATGACATGGCATTATTAACACGCTATGCAATGCAAAACAACACATATGCAAAAATCTCAGGAACTAAATCACATACCTCCACTTCCCTTAGTAAACATGGAAAGGTAACATGGCAAAACAAAAACAGATTGTTAACACAACTATACCCTCATTGTACAGGTGGCAAAACAGGATATACACAAAGAGCAAAAAGAACTCTTGTCACAACTGCTGAAAAGGACAATCTTGAATTAATTGCGGTAACAATAAATGATCGTAATGACTGGAAAGACCATATGAGTTTATATAACCAAGCTTTTAATGAGTATCAAATTGTTGATATCCTTAATAAAAAACACCTACCTAATCTTTTGGATGATTTTTATACAGATAAATTGTTAATCAAACAGAACTTTCTTTATCCTTTGAAAAAGGATGAATTAAACAAAATTGTTTTAAAGGTTTCAGAACCGAATACAAAGAAACCTAATAAACAAAAGAGTTTATTAAATGTTGGAGAAATCGATATATCTATAGAAGACAACAAAATAGGAACTGTCCCTCTCTATATAAAGGAGATAAAGGTAGAAGGTAATTCTAAGAATTTTTGGGACAAGTTTAAAATTATTTTTAAATAAGTGAACCATTACACTTCAAAAAGTCGTCCAGTTGGGCGACTTTTTTTTTCTGCAAATTAAATTCCTCCCCAAATTTCTATACTCAAAATAAAGTTCACTGTAACCTAACTTTAAACATATACTTATATAAATTTTATCTTTACCTGCATTAACAATGAAAATCTTTAAGAGTAGAAAGGGTTAGTCCTATGATATTGACATATGTGGCCATTGCCGTTGCTCTATTCTTTGCAATGAACATCGGTGCTAGTGGCACTGCTGCTTCAATGGGGGCTCCGTACGGATCAGGTGCAATAAAAAATAAAAAACTCGCTTTATTACTAGTTGCAATTTCTGCATTTTTAGGAGCAGTAATTGGTGGAGGAGAAGTTGTTAAGACGATTGGAAATGGGATTATCCCTTCCGATACGCTAACAGTAAGTGTCGTTGTAATCATTCTAGCTGGAGCAACCTTCACATTATTTCTTTCAAACTTGATTGGTATTCCACTTTCAACAAGCGAGGTTACTGTCGGTTCCATTGTGGGTGTTGGGGCAGCCTACCATGCAGTTTATACAAGTAAACTATTAGTTATTATCTCATTCTGGATAATCATTCCGGTAGTCTCATTCTTTCTTACACTTTTACTTGGAAAAATGATCAACTATGTTGAGAAACGCTGGCCACAGCTACAAGGACAAGGAAAGTGGGCTAAATGGTTATCAACACTTCTTATTATAGGAGGTTGTTTTGAAGCATTCTCAGCAGGAATGAATAATGTTGCAAATTCAATTGGTCCACTAGTTGGGGCTGGTATACTATCAACAGAAAAAGGGATTTTATTAGGTGCAATATTTACTTCTATTGGAGCTATTTTATTAGGAGGCAAAGTGTTAGAAACAAATGGAAAAAAGATCACAAAACTCTCTCTACTACAAGGGAGCGCTGTTTCCTTTACCGGGGGAGGATTAGTTGTAATTGCCTCTTTATTTGGATTACCAATCCCACTTACTCAAGTAACAACGTGTGGAATTCTAGGGGTCGGAACTGCAAAAGATGGCTTGAAAGTGTTACAAAAAAATGTAATTAAACGCATTGCCATGGTGTGGGTCATTTCACCATTAGCATCATTGGTTGTCTCATATTCATTAATCAATTTGTTCACCCAACATAATTTATATAATATACTAGTAATCTTTAGTACTCTAATTGCCACGGTGGGCTCAATGTATTTAATTAAACTCGTTCGGAAAGAAAAAAGAACACTAAATGACGATAAGATTTAAGGTGCCTGGCACCACCGAATTCTCACTATTTACTGAGAACCGGTGCCTGGCACCTTGTTTTAGTTGATACTTTTTATCATTTCATTCATCATTTCTTTATCCATTGGACCTATTATTTTTTTTACAATTATTCCACTGGAGTCAATGTAATAGCTAGTTGGGATGGTATAGGCTCTGTATGTATCACCTATTTCACCTGATTGATCTAGTAGAATAGGAAAGGTTAATTGGTATTGCTCAACGAATTTATTAACAGCATCTTTTCTCTGCTCAGAATTTGTGAGGTTGACTGCAAGTATTTCAACACTTCCATGATCCTGGTCTTCATAAAAAGATTGCATGTGTGGCATCTCTGCTTTACATGGCGGACACCATGTTGCCCAAAAGTTAAGAATGATTTTCTTACCCTTTAGTTCAGAAAGTTTTACTAGTTGTCCATCTAATGTTTCTAATTCAAAATCAGGAGCTAAATCCCCTTCTTGAAGTCCAATTTTTATAGTTTTACTTACTGGAACATCTTGCGAATGACTTTGAACAGTATCAGATGATTCATTATGGTTATAAATGCCCCATATGGTTAATCCAATAAGTCCAATGACAACTATTAATTTCTTTAGCACAATTTCCACTCCTTTTCTGGTCACTGATTAGTCTTAGTTAAGTTTCCTGTCCCACATATAAAGCGAAACAACAATTACCCCAATAAAGAACCATTGTTCGATCGAGAAGGAGCCAACGATAAAAATAGACAATATTAAGTAATAAAAACAATACAAGATTGTAATTGTAAAAACATGCTTAAGTTTAAGTTTATTTCCCCGCAACATTAGTAATATCCAACCTATGCATACTAATGCAACAATACCTACAAAAAAATTCAAAAGAGCATTTTCATCCACAAGTAAAGACAGGAACACATGAAAGCTTCCAAATGTCGTAAATCCAAAGCCTAAAATAAGGCCGATTGTAATTGAATCATCTATGCCAATACTCTTCGATTTGTAAATTATAAA
Source organism: Litchfieldia salsa (assembly GCF_900104555.1). Taxonomy (GTDB): domain Bacteria; phylum Bacillota; class Bacilli; order Bacillales; family Bacillaceae_L; genus Litchfieldia; species Litchfieldia salsa. The sequence goes on along the minus strand of NZ_FNJU01000015.1, from coordinate 77,579 downwards.
AATAATAGAAAGCATAACAGCAATAACTAAGCCCTTAGTCCCACCTGTAAAAAACAACAATGATAGAGGACTTTTAATCACAAGCTGAGGATCTAACAAGAATAAACTACCTTTCCAACATAAAAAACCAAAAAATAAAGTCCCTGTAAATAAGTCGAAGATCTCCTTCTTCTTATTTAATTGATATGTATGAAGTAGTACCTTTAACAAGCCTAGGCTTAGTAGTATTGAAATAGCTAAAATAATCCATTTAAGCAAAATGGCATAAGATCCTATTTGTACAACCGTCATCTGTCCACTCCTTCAAAAAAGTTAGTCATATTTTTATAATAAAAAAATAAGTCCCTTGTTTCAAAACTAGGAACTTACTGTTTCTTTTCTCAGGTAATTTTCTAACAAATGATTTAGCCTTTGAAGTTGAAATGCATATTCGAAAATCGAAAACCCAACAGCTAATATTCGCACCTTTTGTTCACTATCATTCTTATAACTATCGACTAATGAATCTAAAAATAATTTTAATTCTTCTTCATGAATCGTAACAGTGTGAATGTCGCCTTCCTTAATTTTACCCTCGTACTTCAAAAGATAATATTCATGACATTTTATTAATTGTTCAAGATAATGGTCGAATAGCTTATCTTCATCTTCATTTGATTTACTTTGAAAATAGTGCTCTTCTATTAACTCTAGTACTTTTTCACCTTGCTGTAAGGTTTTGAGCATTTGCTTAAAAACTACAATTTCACGCACATTCAAACGATTGACCTTTGACATTTTAGAGCGTTCTTCATCAAACATTTTATACAATTCCTCTAATTTCTGAAGATCTTTTTGCAAGCTGTCCCAATTTTCTCTAAATGTCTTCTCAGTTAATTCATTTGATATCGCAGTTCTTAATAGCAAGGAGAGCTTGTTAAAAGCATCTTTAGATTTTTGATAATAATTCGTATTGAATTTTGGCGGTAAAATTAATAAATTAATTGTAAATCCTGTTACCATCCCAATTAAAATAATTAAAAAGCGATTTAAGGCAAATAACCAATCTTCATTTCCTGGAGCACTCATAATAGCTAGTACTGTTACCATTGTAAGTGAAATTACATTTGTCTCCATCTTAAATTTAACGCAAACTAAGATAACAATAATTAAAATTAAGCCTATAATGACTGGATTGTTTCCAATGAAAATTAACGCAAACATAGCTATAATTGCACCGAGTGAATTTGTTATAAATTGATCAAGCATTTGTCGCCATGTTCTATATATGGATGGCTGAATTGTAAAAATCGCTGCTACTCCAGCAAAAATAGCTGGTTCTAACCCAAAATATGCACAAATGTATAAAGAAATTGCGACTGCGATTCCAGTCTTTAATGCTCTCGGACCTAAAGTAATCAAATGTTCATTACCTCCTACCTTCTGTGACAAGGACAACTATGAATCCCTACTTACAATAAAACCACAATTTTCATTAATTATATCGATATCCACTTAGAATCACAATTAGTTTCAACAGATACGAGCTTCTGATGTTTATATTATTAATCAATTTTTTTTGATTAATTGATTGACATATGTAAATTTTGGATATATGATTAATACATCAAGAATATTTGATTTAACATAACAAATAAACATACAATCAACCAATCTTTTTTCAACTAATAAATCAATTTTTTTTGATTTATAAAAATTTAATAGGAGTGATTCTGCATGTATTTTAATCAAGATTTAGAAAAGGTTGCAAAACGTAAGAGAGAAGAATTTGAATTAGAAGCTCAAAATTTCTACCTATCAAAAGCTTTAAGATATGAGAATCGATTAATAAAATCGATAAGAATGTTCATTCAAAAATCAACAAAAAATCAACAAATTAAAACTCAGTGTTGTACTAATTAAAAGAGGTGACCAGAAAATGTGGATAGATGTCCTTAAAAGTTTTCTATTTATTGCTGTTGAATTAACAATACTATTCATCGTCATTTCATTTGTCATTAGCCTTTTGCAAGGATATATTCCATACGAGAAAATTGAGAAGAAATTAGCTGGTAAGAACAAAGCAATAGCCGCAGCTGCAGCAATCCTTTTTGCTTTTATCACACCGTTCTGCTCTTGTTCTACCATTCCAGTCGTTGTTAACATGCTAAAGAAAAAATTGCCTTTTGGTATCGTAATGATCTTCTTATTCGCCTCACCAGTCCTTGATCCGACAATCATTACAATTATGGGCGTTGTTCTTGGATGGAAAGTTACAATCATTTATACAGTCGTAACGACCATCTTATCCATTATAATAGGCTTTACTTTAGAGAGACTGGGTTTTGAAAAGTCAGTAAAAAAGGTTGTCATGAAAGGATATGAGGAACAAAATCAAAAGTTTAATGTTAAGTCAGCACTAAGAGAAACACTTGATTTAATGAAAAGCGTATACCCTTATCTATTGATAGGTGCTGCCATTGGAGCTGTAATCCATGGATTAGTGCCAACTGAATGGATTTCCAGTGTATTTGGTAGAGAACATTGGTGGTTAATTCCAATCGCTGCTATTGTTGGGATTCCTCTTTACATCAGATTATCTAGCATGATCCCTATTTCACAAATTCTAATTATGAAAGGCATGGCTTTAGGACCTGTCATGGCGATGATGATTAGTTCTGCTGGTGCAAGTCTACCTGAAGTCATTCTATTAAAGTCCATTTTCAAAAAAGAGTTGGTCATCACTTTTGTTCTTTCAGTCATCACAATGTCAACGATCTCAGGCTTTATCTTTTACCTTTTGTGACATTAATACGAAAATCAACCTATAGAATGGAGAGAAACTGGATATGTTTAAATTGTTTAAAAAAGAAGCTAAAAAGTCGGAATGCTGTAATTTAATCTTTGAGGAAGTAAAAGAAGAGTGCACTAGTGATATTGTCGGAGTCAACGAAGAATGTAGTGTAAAAACAAGTAATGATAGCTGCAACGCAAAATCCAAATAAAAACTTAGACGTAAATCCTTAAAACGACGGTAGGCATTATTTTCCTCCGTCGTTTTCTATTTATTTACTTATTTAATAATCATGACAGGACACTTTGCTTTTTTAGCAATTTTATGACTGACACTCCCTAGAACCATTTCTTGCAAGCTATTTAATCCTCTACTACCGAGAACAATTACATCAGATTTAACTAGCTTCGCATGCTTTAATATTTGAGAAACAGGGTCTCCTCTAAGAATTTTTAACTCGTATTCTATTCCAGCTTCATTGGCTTTATCTACAATATCTTGAAATTTCGCTAATCTTTTATTTGTTACCTCTAATAAATCCCAATTACGTAAAACATCGTATTTAGAGGTGCTTCCATCCACGACATAAAGAAGATTAATAAATGATGAATGATTATCAATTCTAGCAAGTTCAATGGCCTTTTCCGCTGCTCTTAGGGAATGTAATGATCCATCTACTGGCACAAGTATATTATTGAACACCTTGTTTCCCCCTTCCTCCACTTCATACTATTATACAATATTTCCCTTAAAACGTGATAACGCTTTCACAAACTGTTCACAAATAAATTTCACTGGTAATTATGTATCATTTTGATTAAATAGTTGCTTTCATGATGATAAACTGTCAAGCTAAGAAGCATGTATTTATTATTTAATTAAAAGGGTGACAAATATGATCGAAGTAAAAACGTCTACACTTAGTGACGGGGAATTCAACAGAGGTGTTTTCGCAACACAAGATATACAAAAAGGACAATTGATTCATGAAGCACCAGTGATTGCCTACCCAAATGAGCAGCATGTACATATCGAGCAAACTTTACTTGCTGATTATGCGTTTGAATATGGCATTAACCATACGGCTATGCTTCTAGGATATGGTATGTTATTTAACCATTCTTATGAACCAAATGCTACTTATGATATTAATTTTGATAATCATACTTTTGATTTCTTTGCTTATAAGGATATTAAAGCTGGCGAAGAAATCCTAATTAATTATAATGGTGAAGTTGATATTGATGATCCTCTTTGGTTTAATATGGACGAGAAAAACGAAGAAGAAGAAGATAAATAGTTTGAAAGTTGCTGTCCCCTCTTTATTTGGGGACAGCTTCTTAATTTTTCATGAGAAACTTTACTCTTTTTCAGACAAAAAAGAGGATGATAAAATATATAATCATTGTAAATAAGCCAAGTGGAAATGCAAAGACTGCCCATTCCTTACTAGTAATTTGTAGTTTACCAGCTGCAATGATATTTGGAATGTTTCCTGGTATAAGCATTCCACCACTTACAAGTAAACCTAATAAAATTGCTTTTATAGTCATCTGATTCATCACAGAACTAATTTCCGCCGCTGTTAATGTCGCATTGTCTAATACGGCTGATATCATATTTAACCAATAAAGAGACATAGGATTTAATCCAATAAAATACTTATTAATCAGTGGCTCGAATCCTGAACCTAAAAATGTTAATCCCATTACAAAAAAATAAATCTTTAAAGCTCGAAGGAGAATTTCTTCATAGTTTTCGGAATTCTTCTTTTTGTTTTCAAGATTTTCTATTGGTTTAGACTTTTTAATCAGTACAGAAGCTAGTCCGCCTAACATTACTATACCAAATATAATTTCGCTTCCGAGAAGATCTAACAGAAAGAAGAAATCCTCATCTAATTTACTGATTGCAATGGTGGATAGAGGTTCACCTAGTGGCGTAAGAGCTGCACCCATACCAATTGAAAAGCACGATATGACAACAAGACGTACCATAGATTTACGGTGAAGTTGAAGTGATGTCACAATCAACACTAAAACAAGTGCTGCAATAATAGCTGTTATGAGACTAGAAATAATACCTAACACAATGACAGTACTAGCAATAAATAACCTATACGGTATTAATTGACTGAGACCGACTATTCCTTTTGTTAGCGGTGCATGAAACCATTTAAATAATAATCCTGCACCTAAGACAGCTAATGATATGTTGATAGGATCTACCGCAGCTTTGATAAATAATGAACCCTCCAATACACCACTTATCAAAGCTGTAACGATCCCTGTAAGGAATAAAAAGATCTCTAAATTTTGTTCAATTTTCTTCACCACTAATGGCAGTATTAGAACAAGCATAAAGATGAGTATTAAACTTATAACCATGCTTACCCGCTCCATACATATAAACTTCCCTTGAAAACATGTGGGATTTAATATGTATATGTATAAAGAAGGACAATCTTTCCTAGTAGCTTAATTTAAATCACAAATACAAAAAAGATAACGATTGCTAGAACAATTCTGTAAATAGCAAAAGGAACTAGCTTAATTTTATTAATTAGAGATAAGAAGAATTGGATGGAAAGTAAAGCAAATATAAAGGCACTAACAAAACCGACAATAAAAAACGGAATGACTTCTGGTGTGAAATAAGCTAAGTTCTTCACTAGTGAAAGAGCACTAGCCCCCAGCATAATCGGTACAGCCATAATAAACGTAAAATCAGCTGCAGCACGGTGACTCAACCCTAATAAAACACCACCAGATATCGTGGAGCCTGAACGGGAAAAGCCCGGCCATAATGCAATACATTGAAATAACCCAATAAGAAGCGCTTGTCTATAAGTGATTAAATCCACACTTTCTATTGGAGTTTTTTTCGAAAGCGATCCAAATTTATCTGCAATTATCATTAATATCGCACCTGCGACTAACCCGATAAGTACAGTCTCTGTTGAAAATAAATATTCATCAATATAATCTTCAAACAACAAACCAAGTATTCCTGCTGGTATTAGGCCTACAAGCACTTGGGATAATGACAATCGTGGACCAGTACTCTTCTTTTTAGTAAAGCCAAGTAAATTTATAATTCTATCTTTAAATAAAATAACGACAGCTAGAATCGATCCTAGTTGAATGACAACCTTAAACGTGTTTGCAACCTCTGGAGAATACAAATCCTTAGATTTCAAAAATGCATCATCCACGATAATCATATGTCCAGTAGAGGAAACTGGAGCAAACTCAGTAAGTCCCTCAACAATCCCTAGCACAAGCGCAACAAAAAACTCCCATAAACTCAAAAGATTCTCACTCCTATATGTCCGTTTCATTTTTAAATCTTTTTCAAAAATGATTACGACTATCATAATCAATATAAGTCCATTTTGGAAGAAGGAAAAAATAATATTTTTATAGCTTAATAACTAATTTTAATCGAAATACGATAAACTAGTTAATAAGATAGGGTTGGTCGTTCAATAATTATAATAAAAGGTGGAATTATTATGACATTAAACATCGGCATTGTAGGTACTGGACATTTCAGCAAACTTCATAGTAGCATTTTAGCTAATTTTAGTGAGGTTAAGATTAAGGCTATTTGTGGAACAAGTAAGGAAAAGGCCGTTGCATTTGGAAGCGAATTCAATGATGTAAAAGGCTATGGAAACATTGTCGAGATGTTAGACGTTGAAAAGTTGGATGCAGTCTATGTATGTGTACCTCCAATGGCCCATGGGAAAATTGAGCTTGAGTTAGTGAAAAGAAATATTCCTTTCTTTGTAGAGAAGCCTTTAGGAACAAATCTCGATACACCTTCTTCTATTTTAAAAGATGTAAAGAAAAAATCACTGATTACTTCTGTTGGCTACCATTTCAGATATAAGGAATCTATTCAAATGTTAAAGTCTATTTTAGCAGAGCAACAGCTCGGTATGGTATTGGGGCAATGGTCTGGAAGTATGCCTATGGTATCGTGGTGGAGGCAACAAGACGGATCAGGTGGTCAGTTCATTGAACAATCTACTCACATCGTCGATTTAGTCCGTTATTTATGCGGGGAAATAGAAGAAGTATTTGGTTACTATGGAAATAAGGTAATGCATCAAAAGGTTGAAGCAGTCAGTGTGGCGGATGTCGGTACAGTTAATTTGAAACTTGTAAACGGAGTGGTAGCCAATATTTCCAACACATGTATTCTACCAGATCGAATATCAAAAACTGGCCTAACTTTTTATACTGACAAAGGAATAATTGATTGGACACCAGATAAATTATCAATTAAAACAACCGCTAAGACAGTTGAGTATATTGATCATAGTAATCCTTATATAGCAGAAAATCGTGCATTTATTAACGCTATTTTAACAGGAGACAAATCGGGTATCCTTTCAACTTATGATGATGCATATAAAACACAAGTAGCGACTGTCGGTGCATTAATAAGTACAGAAAAAGGACTACCTACTAGCCTAAGTTCGTTTTAATATTCTCCCAAGGCAATGAGATAAATAGAGTTGAGGGCAATTTTTGCAAATGACGCTCTTCTTATAGATAGTTATTTGTCAGAATCACAATAGGAGTGGTACAATAAAGACGAAATTTCTGCTTTTCAGAAATACTTGTCCTTCATGTAACGGAAACGGAAAAGTTCATGTTAAAAACGTCTATTATAGATTTAAAAATATAATATAGAAAATAATTAGCACCAGGAGGCTTTATGGTTAATACAGACAAAAAACAAGAAATCAAGATTATTCCTTTAGGTGGTTTAGGTGAGATCGGAAAGAATATGTACGTAATTGAGGATGATAAAGAAATCGTTATCATTGATTCTGGGATTAAATTCCCTGACAGTGAGTTATTTGGAATTGATTATATCATTCCAAATTACAGCTACTTAGTAGAAAACGCACACAAGATTAAAGGGTTATTTATCACACATGGTCATGAAGATCATATTGGTGGTATTCCATTTCTTCTTAAGGAACTACAAATCCCAATCTATGCTGGGAAATTAGCACTTGGTTTTATCCGAAGTAAACTAGAGGAACATCGTCTTCTAAGAGAAGCAACCCTTTATGAAATCACTGAAGAAGATACAATTACATTTTCAAGCATGGAAGTATCATTTTTCCGGACAACCCATAGTATTCCAGATTCCTTTGGAATTGTCGTGAATACCTCCATGGGAAATGTTGTTCATACAGGAGATTTCAAATTTGATTTCACACCTATAGGGCCTGCTCCAGACTTAATTCGAATGGGAGAGATTGGTCGTAATGGTGTTCTCTGCTTATTATCTGATAGCACGAACAGTGAAGTTCCCGGAATCTCTTTATCTGAAAAGCATATTGGCAATACAATTATTGATGTAGTTAAAAAACAAGAAGGTCGAATTATTTTTGCAACGTTTGCTTCAAATGTTTACAGACTGCAGCAAGTTATAAATGCTTCTGTTCTTACAAATCGTAAAGTATTTATTGCTGGAAGAAGTATGGAAAGAGCTATTACACTCGGTAGAGAACTCGGATATATTGATGCACCTGATTCTACATTTATATCTGAATTCGAGCTTCGTAGCCTACCTTCACACGAAGTCACAATTCTTTGTACAGGAAGCCAAGGAGAGCCTTTTGCTGCATTATCAAGAATTGCCTCTGGAAGACATCGTCACATTCATATTATTCCTGGAGATACAGTGGTATTTTCTTCATCCCCAATTCCTGGTAATGGATTGAGTGTAAATCGAGTTATTAATCTTTTAGCAAGAGCCGGAGCAGATGTGATTCATCATAAATTAAATGATATTCATACATCAGGTCATGGTGCACAAGAAGAGTTAAAGCTAATGATTACGCTAATGAAGCCAAAGTTTTTTGTTCCTATTCATGGTGAATTTAGAATGCAAAAAATGCATCGAACACTGGCAATTCAATGTGGGGTACCTGAACAGAATACTTATATCATTGATAATGGGGATGTCTTAAGCATTACTGAAGGAAACGATGTGGCTGCAGTGACTGGAAAAGTTCCAGCAAACCCAGTATATATTGATGGTCATGGTGTTGGAGATATCGGTAGAAGTGTGCTAAACGAACGAAAAATACTGGCTGAACATGGAATGATATCCGTCTTTCTATTACGAAAAGATAAAGTAGCTTTCGGTAAGCCACAAATTATTTCTAGAGGATTTGTTTATGTAAGACAGTCTGAACAATTAATGGATGACATTCAAACATTAGTTACTTCTTTAGTACAAGCACCACTAGGCAAATTCGAGCTTGAGAAGAAGATCAGAGAAGCACTTTCAGGGTTTATTTACGAACAAATAAAAAGAAACCCACTCATTATTACAAGAATTATCGACTTGAAATAGACTGACTTGAAAAAAGGAAGCGGATCTAATCCCTTCCTTTTTTCATTTTATAATCATGACTGGGCAATTAGCACGTTTTGCCACTTTATGACTGACACTTCCTAATACCATTTCCTGGAGTGTATTTAGTCCTCTGCTCCCCACTACGACCACATCAAATTGATGCTTATTCGCATACTCAACAATCGCTATACCGGGATCACCAGTTAGTGTTTCAACCTCATATCGGATATTTGATTCTTTTGCCATTTTATCAATCTGCTTTATTTTCTCTTCTTTTGGACTTGAGATATCGATACTATTCCAGTTCTGGAGTACTTCTGATTTTGATTTATCAGTATCTTTTACATAGACAACAACAACATGAGACCCTTCTGTACACGTAGCAATCTCAATTGCTTTTTTTGCAGCTCTAACCGAATGCTCAGAGCCATCCCAAGCTAACAAGATTTTTTTAAACATTGTTTACCTCCCCTTTAATGGGTACTTAATTTTCTACTCAACTTCTCAATCAGTTCTGAACTTGATTTATTCAAACCGAGTATTTTAACATTTTTTCCTCTTTCTTCGAATTTATAAACGATTTTATCGATTGCTGCTACAGCTGAATCATCCCAAAGATGGGAATCGCTTAAATCCAAAATGACGTGTTGAACATTTCCAACTTCATAATCAAATGTTTGAATAACCTCTGATACCGAGGCAAAAAAGAGTTCACCTTTAAATTCATAAATAACCTGATTCCCTTTGTTTACTTTTTTCACATTCACTTTTGAAATTTTTGAAACGAAGAAAACTGCGCTTAGTAGGACCCCAGTTAAAACACCAATCGCTAAGTCATGTGTAAGTATAACGGTTACAACAGTTACAACCATTACTATAGTATCCGTGACGGGTATAATTCTTAATGTACGAACAGAATTCCAATCAAAGGTCCCAATCGCCACCATGAACATAACTCCTACTAAAGCAGCCATAGGTACTTGAGCAACGAGATCTCCTAAGAAAACGATTAATAAAATAAGAACCACTCCTGCTACAAAAGCCGACAGTCGGCCACGACCACCTGACTTTACATTGATCACAGATTGTCCAATCATAGCACACCCTGCCATACCACCAAAAAAACCTGCAGCAATATTCGCTATTCCCTGGCCTCTTGATTCCACATTTTTGTCACTTGGAGTATCTGTTAAATCATCTACAATGGTTGCTGTTAATAAGGATTCCACTAAACCTACTATTGCTAAACCTATTGAATAAGGAAATATGATTGAGAGTGTTTCAAAATTCACTGGTACAGATGGAATGATAAATGAAGGGAATTCACTTGTTAAGGCCCCCATATCTCCAACTGTTCTCACATTACTTTCTGTCATTATTGCGAATAGAGTAATGACAACAATTGCTATTAGAGGTGAAGGAACGACCTTTGTAATATAAGGCAGAAGATAAATAATAAGCAATGCTCCTATTACCATTGCATACATCTCAATTCCTTCTCCTATAAAGTGTTGAAATTGTGAGGTGAATATTAAAATAGCTAACGCATTTACAAATCCAACCATTACTGACCGAGGAATAAACTTCATATATTTTGCTAATTTTACGATACCGAAAATGATTTGCAAAATGCCTGTTAGAATGGTCGCAGCTAATAAATATTCAAGACCATATTGAGAGACTAAATCAATCATTAACAATGCCATCGCTCCTGTAGCAGCAGAAATCATCCCTGGTCTTCCACCAACAAATGCAATGACAACCGCAATTACAAATGATGCATATAAGCCAACCATTGGATCAACTCCAGCAATAATCGAAAAGGCTATTGCTTCGGGGATTAGTGCTAAAGCAACTACTAACCCTGCTAATAAATCACCTCTTACATTTCCAAACCAAGCTTGTTTCCAATCCATTGTATCTCTCCTAACACGATTAATCATTATGATTAATATCCCCAAGTTAGCGAAAACAATAAGATTGCCAAACACAAAAAAGAAATAACAACCACATCGAAAATAGTGTAGTCGTTACTTCTCTTCTACTTAAAGGGCTGTCATCTTTCTTTTTTTCTCAACAAAATAGGCCCATTCTCTAAAGCCAATTTCTTTTAATCTCTTTTTTACTAAATCAAATTCATCAGCAATACGTTCAGTTGTGTGGGCATCAGATCCAAATGTTACTTTAACATCGTGGAATAGTGCTCGTTCTAGAATATCATCTGAAGGATACCAACCACCACAATCCTTCGTTTTACCAGATGTATTGATTTCAATCGCAATGTCTGCATCTGCTATAATTTTCAAGGTTTTATCTACAACATCTGTCTGGATCTGAGAGAATTCAGGATAAAACCCCTTCATCGCGTCGATATGACCTAGTATTTGGAAGACACCACTTTGGGCTGATTGTTGAATTAAATCATAGTATGTTTCCTTCACTTGGACCTGTTCACTTGAAGAGAGACCCTCCCAGCGCCCTTTTTTAAAGATGCTAACTTCCATTACATAATGGACAGACCCTATAATGTAATCAAAAGGATAGCGGATTAATTGTTCTCTATAGATATCAATATAGTGAGGGTAGAAATCACTTTCAATCCCTAATAGAACATGAATCTTATCTTTATATTTATTCTTTAATCGAAGGACTTCATTAATATAGGGAACGAATTCACTTTTAGCCATGGTGATGCCAGGATATGGCTGGTCTTCCTCACTAAAAAAATAGGGTGAATGATCTGATATTCCAATATAATCTAACCCATATTCAATCGCTTGTAGAACATAGTCTTCAATTGTACCAGTTGCATGACCACATAGTTCGTTATGAGTATGTAGATCAAACTTTATAGTTTTTCCCATTACGTCTCCCTTCCTCTCAAATGTTAACTTTTAGAAGCCATTAAATCTGTCTTAACTTTCCATACACTTTCACTTAATACCACAGAATAATGCTCTGGGTTTAGTTTTCTTAAATATTCTTCCCAAAATAAACTAAGCTGCTCATTATGATATGTACGTATTTCCTTTAAAGTTGGTAAATCGTATACTTGCTTCCCATCTTGGAAAATGGGCTTTAATATTTCTACAGCGTCAAACTCCTTAACCGTCTTTTGTATATAAGTATGAATCGGATTAAACATATTTAGTTGCTTCGCATTTTTTACATCCTCATCTACGAAAGCTATATAGTCCCCTATCGCCTTATTAGTTTGTTTATTAATGATTCGATAGACTGTTTTAAGTCCGGGTGTTGTAACCTTTTCAGGGTTTCCTGAAATCTTAATTACTGGTTCATAGCGTTCTTTTTCTTTCCTAGCGACTAGCTTATAAACCCCTCCAAGTGAAGGATTATCAGCTGCAGTAATTAATTGAGTTCCAACTCCCCAAGAGTCAATTTTAGCCCCCTGGAATTTCAAATCTAAAATAACATTTTCATCTAGGTCATTACTTGCAATGATTGACACATAATCTAGACCAGCTTGATCTAACATCTTCCTAGCTTTCTTTGAAAAATAGGAGAGATCACCGCTATCTAAGCGGATTCCCTTTAACTTATAACCTTTTGCTTCTAATTCCTGCCCTACTTTAATGGCATTAGGAATCCCTGACTTTAGTGTATCGTATGTATCCACTAGAAGTACGGTCTTATCGGGAAACACATCGGCATATGCTCTAAACGCTTCAATCTCACTTTCAAAATCCATCACCCAGGAATGAGCATGTGTTCCTATTGATGGTATCCCAAAACGTTTTCCTGATTCCATGTTACTAGTTCCGTCAAATCCAGCAATATAAGCAGCTCTTGAACCCCATATTGCAGCATCAGCTTCCTGTGCTCTTCTTGTTCCAAATTCAAAGAAAAGATCATCAGGGGCAACTTGCTTTATTCTTGATGCTTTTGTGGCAATTAGCGTCTGGTAATTCATGAAGTTTAGTAAAGCCGTTTCAATTAATTGAGCTTCAAAAATTCTTGCCTCCACCCTAATGATTGGTTCATTTGGAAAAATGATTGCACCTTCCATAACTGAATAAAGTGTACCTGTAAATTTTAAATTTCTTAATTCATCAAGAAACCCTTCATCATAATTTTCTGGTTGAGTCTTTAGATACTCAATATCATCCTCTGAAAACCGTAGTGAATTAATATAATGGATGATTCTCTCAAGACCAGCAAACACAGAATATCCATTATGAAAAGGATTCTTTCGAAAATAAGCATCAAAAACACGTATATTATTGTGACGATTCATCTTCCAATGTGCATATATCATATTTATTTGATACTTGTCAGTATGTAAAGTGAGATTTTGAAGCTCCATATCTCAGCCCTCCTCATTTCCTAGTTTTAAATTTTATTATAGTAGTTTTTCCTAAAAATAAAAAAACCTATAAAGATTCTTTTTATAGGATTAAAAGTTAGTTTTTCTATCATACACTTTAATTCCTTACCGTATTCAACAATCCACTTATCATTCTTGACGGTACATCAATAAGAAAATTTTACCACAATTATCCTTTAGTCGGTACTAAATAAAGCAATTGTCATAGTTAATTAACACATAAACCCTTATATACGCAATCTTTCTTTACATAAACGTAAAAACCACCACAAGTTAATTTATTATGTGGTGGTTTTAGTTTCTTTAAATTTATCAAATTGTTCTAACTCCTCCACTGGCAATGGTTTGCTAAATAGATATCCTTGTGCCTCATCACATCGATGTTTCTTCAACATTTCAAGCTGACCTTTTGTTTCTACACCTTCTGCAATGACTTTTAACCCTAAATTATGTGCCATAAGGAGAATCGTTGTTGCGATGCTTTCATCACCCTTACTTTTTGTTATATCACGAATAAAGGATTGATCAATTTTTAAATAATCGATAGGGAAAGATTTTAAATAACTTAAAGAACTATATCCTGTCCCAAAGTCATCAATCGAAATATTTACACCAAGTTCCTTCAGATCTTGTAAGATGTTCGTTGCAGTCTCAACGTCCATTGTCATACTTTCAGTGATTTCTATTGTTAAGTACTCTGGGCTAACATTGGTCTCTTTTAGAATACTCTCAATCATTGGAATGAGATTAGGCTGATAGAATTGGCGAATAGAAATATTAACTGATATTGATAGTGCAAATCCTTCGTTTTCCCACTTTTTTAATTGTTTACACGCGGTAGAGAAAATCCACTCTCCAATTGTAATAATCATCCCAGTTTCTTCAGCAATTGGAATAAACTGCGCAGGAGAAACTGTTCCCAATTTTTCGTTATTCCAGCGTATCAATGCTTCTACACCAGTTACCTGATTCTTACAAAGATTTAAGATAGGTTGATAGTGAAGTGAAAATTCGTCTCTATCTATAGCCTTTCTAAGCTCATTTTCTATTTCTAGCCTTTCAAAAGTTTTCTTATCGAGTTTCACATCATAAAACTGATAAGTATTTCTACCCTCTTTTTTTGCTTGATACATGGCAATATCAGCTTTCGTAATAAGATCATCCACATCTCCCCCATCCACAGGATAAAAGCTAATTCCAATGCTCGGGGTAATAAAAATCTCATGACCTTTTACCATAAAGGGTTTGGCTAATGATTCAATAATATGTTGAGCGATAGAACTTACTTCTATTTTTAATATATCTTGTAATAAAATTGTAAATTCATCCCCAGCTTGCCTTGATACAATATCAGTATCACGTAAACATTTTCTTACTCTATAAGCCACTTCTTTTAATAACGCATCACCGACATTATGTCCAAGTGAATCATTAATTAACTTAAACCGATCTAAATCTAGATACATTAAGGCTAACATACGTCCGTTACCGTCTTTATGACGACTAATGGCCTCTTTTACTTTCTCACTAAATAGTCTTCTATTTGGTAAGTTTGTTAGGTCATCATGGAATGCCATATAGTTAATTGTTTCTTCTGCTTTGTAGTGTTGAATAGCTAAACTAGTTAGATGTGTGGCTTCATTGATTAGTTCTTTATCTCTTTCAGTAGGAACACTTGGATACTTATAATACATGGCAAAAACACCTAGTACTTCCTGTTGATTATCAAAAACTGGAGAAGACCATGAAGCTCTTAGTCCATATTGAAGAGCGATCTCCTTATAGTCACTCCAAAGTGGATCAGTAGCAATGTCAGAAACGATAACCGTCCTCTTGGAATGTGCAGCTACTCCACATGACCCAGCATTTGGACCTATATAAATACCGTTTATATAGGTACTATATTTATCGGGTAAATTTGGTGATGATCCGTGAACTAGCCTTTCACCAGTTTTATCGACAAGAAGTATTGAACATAATGATTCTTCAGACACACTCTCGATTAGAAAAATAATACTAGCTAATACATCAGTGAACTTAGAACCTTTTGCGATCATTTCAAGAACTTGGTTTTGACCCGCTAAAAGTGTTTCTAGTTTTTTCTGTTCGGTGATCTCTTTTGCCATCCCAACAATTCCACATATTTGTCCTTCATGATCAAATAAAGGCACAGATGTTACAGACAACTCAATCTTTTTACCATTTTTATGCCTCATGGCCATTTCAAATTTAACCCGATTACCCGCTAATACTTTATTGAAATAGTTCATACTTGTATCTACATATTCATCATCTATAATCGACACAAAGGACATCTTAGTTGCTTCTTCACTCGTATACCCGCTCATGTCCACTGCGGATTGATTAAACAATAAGAAGGTACCTTCTAAATCCATCGCATAACATGGATCAGTATTATTATCAAAAAGAGATTTATATATATTAAATAGAGAATTTGTATTTGTATTAGGTCTCAAAAGCACACCAAACTTCCTATTATTAAACTTCAAAAGGTTTATATAAGATATATCGGCAAAGATACGTTACTTTTTAACTAGAAGGTAGCAGAAATAAAAAAACCTATGGATTTTCCATTTTGAAGAACTGGAATATTCCATAGGTACATTTTTTATATGTCTTCTGAGTATCTCTTATCAGGTATTTTATTTAGCATAACATATAGACTCACATTAGAAGGTCCATCATTTTCAAAAGCAAATTCATCTTCTCCATTACATAGTATTGATTCATTTTTCTTAATCGTATGTTTTTCTCCATTGATTATTAATGAACCCTCTCCATCAAGTACCAATAGATATACATTTGTTCCAAGATGTTTATGAGTAGGTAAAGTTTGACCCTGCTTGAAATTCAACACAAAGACCGTACTTTCATCTTCTTTAAAAATCACTCGTTTTGTAAATCTTTCTTCATTAAATTCTATAAACTCATCAATTAATACTTTTTTCATGATCTATCTCCTGCCCTTTTATTAAGACTTATGTTTAAGATAACCTGTTTACATTCCTTATCTTAACATTCTAAAGGGAAGGTGTTGTGAGACACATCACACTTCTTTTTAGTAGAGAAAATAAGCTTGTTTAAATCAGGGTGAATTACATCATAATAATGGAGGATGTTTACATTGTTAGAGATAAAGGCAGGTATTGACTATTGGTACATTCTCATATGTTGGAAGAGCTTAATCACTTCCTTGGCAAAAAGGATATTTTAGAAAATAAGTTAGTTTATAACGTCAAATCATCCCCTCATCAAATAAAAGTAACTGAACAGACTCCCTCTCTTGTTAATAACAAAAACATTCCACGGATTAGTATCATTGGAGGAGGATTAGCAGGATTAACAAGTGCTTACCATCTATACAAAAGGGGAATACATGCAGAAATATATGAAGCAAGTGAGCGTACGGGTGGAAGATGTTTGACAGAGCGTAATCAATTTGATGAGAATCAACATATAGAACGTGGTGGTGAATTTATAAGTTCAAGTCACACTTCCATCATTAAGCTTATAGAAGAACTGAATCTGTCATTAGTTGATTTAATTGAAGATCAAGAAGCTAGTACTCCATTATTTCTTATTAACCACTCCTTGTATAGCCAAGAAGAAGCAAGCCAAGATTTCTTCAAAATTAGTCAAAGCATTAGAAGAGACTTTGCAAATTCTCCTTTTGATTTCTCAAAACAAAATAGGATTATTGATAATATGTCAATTTCTGATTGGATTTCTACTAACATCCCAGGAGGATTAGAATCTAAGCTAGGACAACTTCTCAATGTTGCTTATACAATTGAAAATGGAGCTGAATGCTCTGAACAAAGTGCTTTAAACTTAGCAACTCTTTTAGGCTCTCTTAACGGGAACGAATTTAATCTTCACGGATTAGCAGACCAGAGATATCGAGTTCATGGAGGAAATGACCTTATTGTTACTAAACTGTCTCATACCTTAAGCAATCAATTACACCTTAATCATCAACTTACCGAAATTAAACAGAATGACAATCATAGCTACACATTGACTTTTAATATAGGTTCGTCTGTAAAAGAGATAAACACTGACATAGTCATCATTGCCATTCCTTTTTCCATTCTTCGCCATGTTGATTATAGCAAGGCTGGATTTAGACCATTAAAGGATAAGGCTATTCAAGAACTTGGAATGGGAAATAACGCAAAGTTACATTATCAATTTAAAAACAGATTCTGGAAATTATACAATTGTAATGGGACAATATTTTCCAATCAGAATAGCTTTCAATGTACCTATGAGAGTTCAAGAGAACAGGTAGGAACAAGCGGTATTTTATTTCAGCTATTAGGTGGGAATTCAGTAGACCAGTTTTTAAATAAGGATGGGGTGATTAACCATTACCAAACCTTGATTCATAAATTAGAAAGTACTTTTCCAGGTAGTAGTGACTCATTTAATGGGAGGTTTACAATTGATAAATGGAAGGATAATGAGTGGACTAGAGGATCTTATTCTTATCGTAAAGTGGGTCAATTCACAAAATTCATGAGTGTACCACAGGAAAAGGAAGGCCATTGCCACTTCGCTGGTGAACATACCTCAATAAAATACGCGAGTTACATGAACGGAGCAGTTGAAAGCGGTATCCGAGCTGCTAACGAAATTATTGAAAACATTATTAAATAATCATCAAGGGTACATAAAAAGACGTTGAGAATCAGCTCAACGTCTTTTGTCTATTTTAAAAGTTATGCGCGAAATCCTTAGCTCGAGCAATTGCATTTTCTTTGATTTCTTTTGCTTTGTCAGGCATTGCAGCATGTCCTTCTACAAAAAGACCTTCAAATGAAGGAACACCATAAAATTGCATCATAATACTTAAATAACGATGCCCCATTTCCATTTCAGCAGCAGGTCCTTCGGAATAAATTCCCCCGCGCGCTTGGATATGTAGAGCTTTTTTATCATTCAATAAACCAACTGGACCATTTTCAGTGTATTTGAATGTTTTTCCTGCAACTGATACAGCATCCACATAGGCTTTCATTACAGGTGGAAATGAGAAGTTCCACAGTGGAGTAACGAATACATACTTATCTGCGCTAATAAATTGTTCACAAAGCTCTGATAAACGACCAACTTTCGCTTTTTCTTCGGTAGATAGTTCATCAAAGCCCTTCCCAGTTTGAAGTTTTCCCCATCCACTAAAGACATCAACATCAATTTGAGGAATATCTTCACGATATAAATCAAGGTGTACGATTTCATCATTAGGGTTAACTTCCTCATATGTGTCTTTAAACGCTTTTCCTACTGCCATGCTATAAGATTGAGTATCATCATGTGGATGAGCAGTAATATATAGTACCTTTGTCAAGTAAATCCCTTCCTCTCTCAACTTTCTTTTTTGGACAGTATAGTTTTTGTTAGCATTAAAATAATATACCTTTCTTGAAAAAAATAATTTCAAAAAATAGTAAGACAAACTTCTTAAACCTAGAATGAGTAATAGTATGTACTCTATTTTTTATTATTTTCTGGCATATATTCCTAAAAAATTTCAATTTATAGTTTATTCAAATAAATAAAAAAGAAAACGCTTAACTTTTTATTGAATAGACCGATATATAAATTGATAGCATTCATAACCCTGAGGAGGATTTGCTTTGTCACTAAATAAAATCTCAACTAAAATGTTAATTTTCATCACTGTCTTAATTTTATTTTCTACAAGTACACTCGGTTTCATAAGCTATGCTTTTGCAAAAGCAGAACTAGTAGAGAGCGGAAAACTTGATTTACAACATATCGTTCATAACTCGATATCCACATTAGAGTTATTAAATTCTAATGTGGAGAATGGATTGCTCTCACTTGAAGATGCTCAGGAAGAAGCACGAAATATTCTAGTAGGTCCTCCTGTGACATCCGAAGGAATCACTACTCGAGATTTCAGTAAATCCTCATTTTTATATAAAGAAGATGGGTACACAATGGCTTTTGATTCGAATCATGGGGCACAACTTCACCCTTTCATGCCCATTGGTGAAAATAAGACCGATACCCAAAATTCTAGCGGAGAATTTGTCATTCAGGAACTTGTTAAAGCTGCAAAAGCGGCTCAACCAGAAGACAGATACTATGAGTATGGATGGGCAAATACTGGTGAAACCAATGAAAGAAATAAGATTGTATATATGTCATATTTTGAACCATGGGACTGGAATGTAGGGGTTGGCGCTTATGAAGAGGAATTTTACGAATCCTTAAATAAATTACAGCTTATGATTATTATTACTTCACTCACGATCACACTTCTTGGCTTAGTTGTCTTTTATTTTGGCACAAAAAAGAAATTCAAGGTATTAGAGGCAGTTACAGAAGCTGCTCTTGAAATTTCTGAAGGGAAATTATTAAATCGCAATTTGCCAGAATCAAAAGATGAAGTTGGTCAATTAGCTAGAACGTTTAATCAAATGATTTATAAGTTAAAACACATTATTGAAAATATGCAGGATATGAGTTCAAAAGTTTCTCAATCTGCATTAGAGCTTTCAGCATTATCTGAGCAAACAAGTGCAACCAGTGAAGAGGTTGGTCGTGCGATGAGCGAAATTACAAAAGGTTCAGTTTCACAGGCATCTGATATAGAGCAAACAAGTCATAAAACCGAAGAATTAGTGGTTGCAATTGATAAAATGAACGAACAAAATAAAGAAATGGTTACATTAACTACTCATTCTTCTAGCGCGATCCACCTAGGCAAGGAGAAGGTAACTTTTTTACAAGAGTCAAATAAAGAATCTATTAAAGCGAATGACCAAATTAGTGTTGGTATTACTAACTTATATAATAGTATCAAGGATATCGCTACTGTTATAACAACCATTGATAACATAGCGAAACAAACCAATCTATTAGCCCTTAATGCAAGCATTGAGGCAGCAAGAGCCGGGGAATATGGCAGAGGTTTTGCAGTAGTTGCAGACGAAGTGCGTAAATTAGCAGAGGAAACAAACCGTTCAACAAGAGAGATTCAATCAACGATACAGAGAGTTGAAGTTGAGACGGAAAATACCGTACTAGCCATGTATAATACAACAGAAATATCCTCAAATCTTAACAAAGCTGTACTTGAAACTGAAGATCAGTTTAATCAAATTTCAGATTCAATCACTAGGATTATAAAAGCAATTGAGCTACTAACAACCGAAACAGACCAAGTGACAGAATATAGTAAAGAAATCATAGATTCTGTACAAAATATCTCTGCCATTTCAGAGGAAACAGCAGCCTCTTCTGAGGAAGTGCTTGCTTCTGTCGAAGAACAAAGAGGAGTTATCGGTACCATTGCAACTTCTGCTGAGAGCTTAAATATATTGAGTGAACAACTCCAACAAATCAGTGAGCAGTTTTCTACAAAATAATAAATTCTTTACCCGATTTACCAAAGAGGCTGTCCCCTAAGTGCCTGGCACTTGCGAAGGACAGCCTCTTTGTTGCTTAATTAACTCTTTTGAAGCTATAGTAGTTTTTCCATAACCATCACATCAACGAATTTATCATCTAATATACCTTGATTCTTAAAAACCCCTACTTCTCTATACCCTTTTTTCCGATAGAGTGCTTGGCCGACTTTATTAAAATTAAAGGTTGATAAAACAATTTTATGAAATAGGTTTTTGACAGCAATCCCTTCAATCACATCAATTAGTTTTCCACCAAGTCCTTTCCCCCTATAATCACGATCGATATATATTGATAAATCAGCCACACCTTTGTACGCTTCACGTGGATTATAGACATTCAAGGAGGCCCACCCGAGGATTCTATTGTTGTACTCTATAATGATTACTTGATATCTTCCCTGATGTTTGTCAAACCAGTCTTGCATAAATGCAGAATCCTTCAATTCGGTTTCCAAGGTCGCAATCCGATCTTCAATTCCTTGATTATAAATCTTTTGAATGGAAGCAATATCGTCTTGTACTGCTTCACGAATTATAACATCCATCTATACTCTACTCTTCCTCTCATAAGAAATTATCATTGATCAATTCTCTAAGGATTATTATCTTAAAATACCTCATCCAAAAAATTGAATGAGGTATTTACTTTTACATCTATTATTAAGTTTTTTTAAGCATTGGGAAAAATTTTTTTTAACGTTTCCTTCATCTCTGGTTTTATATTGATCTTAGGTCGAGCCGCTTTAGCCATTTCTTCAGCTTGTTCAATGTTTTTTGCTTTTCCTAGTGATATCAATGTTCCAATGGCAACTGTCCCTGTACGGTTACTCCCCCCTTGACAATGAAAGTATACATTCTTCCCTTCATTATAAGCATTTACAACATGATTAATTGATTCTTGTACTGACTCATCCTGCTGATCTGCGTCATCAACGATTGGGCTATGTACTCGATTATAATCCAAGGCTTCGTTTGATGATTCAGCCCTTAGGTCATAGATAATATCTACTTTTTCATTTTGCATCATTTCCTTAACATCATTTGCTCCACCGATAAAAATTCGATCTTTTATAAGTTCATGGTAATTCTTTTCTGTCATTTAAATACCTCCAAATGAGTCATTCTTTTTAACAAGTAACGATTAATTAATATAGTCTTTTATCTTGCTATATCCTATCTTTTCCTCATCAAACCATGGAATTAGAGCACAATTCCCAGCTAATTTTTCATGTACTTCTTGAATCCATTGTTGCTCAGATCTTGCTTTGCCACTTAGGACCGGATCTTTCGTATTGGTTGCATACAAACTTTGGTTAATGACCCACCATTTCGGAAAGATGTCTGCGCGTCTTAAATCTTCTTGTAATCGGGAAGCTTCAAGAACCGGGGTTGCTTCTGCTAGTGTCACAATAACAACCGAGGTTTCTTCCTGATTTTTAATTTGAGGAAGTAGTTTTTTTACGCTTTCAGGCACTTCCCCTGTTGATCTAGCTATTTCTTTACTATAAGATTGTGCTGCGTCTAGTAGCAATAACGTATGTCCTGTTGGTGCTGTATCGATGACCACAATTTCATCCTCTGACTTAGCCACAACATCTGCAAATGCTCTGAAAACGGCAATTTCTTCGGTACAAGGTGAGTTTAAATCTTCCTCTAAATAAGCTAGCCCCTCTTCGTCTAACTCTTTTCCTGCGTTAGCTATAACATCTGCTTTATAATTTTCTACTTCCTCCTTTGGACTAATACTACTAATGGTTAAATTCTTATTTAACTGATCACTTTGAAATTGATAATCTAAGTGTGCTGCAGGGTCCGTTGTTGTTAAATGAACACGGTGCCCCTTTTCAACCAATCCAACTGCGATGGCAGACGCGACGCTTGTTTTCCCAACACCGCCTTTTCCCATCGTAAAAATAAGCTTCGTACCTGTAGCAGAAAAGTCGTTGATTAAGTCACTTAATCTTGGGAGGTAAATCATATCATTTTCATGTACCATGTCAGAAGATGGTACGGAATATTGCTTAAATAAATAACGCAAATTTTCTACCCCTGTTAATGAATAAGAAACAAATGGTAAGGAGTAAATAACTGTCTGTTTTAAATTTTCTGGGATTTCCTTCAATGCATTCCTCTGACGGTGATAAAATGCTCCTGATATTTCATCTTCCTCCAGATATGACTGTAGAAGACCATTAACAATGAGTAATTGATTTTTTATACCAATCTCTTTTAGCTCTCCTGATGCTCGGTCTGCTTCTATGAGTGATGAAACATCAGGTCTAGTAACAAGTATTAATGTCGTTTTAGACGCATTAGAAAGTACATCTACCGTCTTTGAGTAAAGATCCTTTTTATCAGCTAACCCTGACAATGGACCTAAACATGATGCTCCATGGGTGCTTTCTTCTAAGAAGCCATTCCATGCTGTTGGAAGTTGAAGTAATCTTAAGGTATGACCGGTTGGTGCGGTATCAAATATAACGTGGTCATATTGGTTGAGAATTTCAGTATGAGTTAACAAACCTGAAAATTCATCGAATGCAGCAATTTCAACAGTACAGGCTCCAGATAATTGTTCTTCCATTGTAGCTACAACTGAATCAGGAAGGATCCCCCGATAAGGCCCGACAACACTCTCACGGTAGACTCTAGCAGAGGTTTCAGGGTCTAAATTACTCGCAAATAAATTCTCTACACTTTGCACTGATGTTGGTTCATTCGTTAATTCAATTCCAAACACATCCTGGAGGTTTGAAGCAGGATCAGTACTAATTAATAGTACTTTTTTTCCACTGTCAGCTAATGCTACGGCCGTTGCACAAGCAGTTGATGTTTTTCCTACTCCACCCTTCCCTGTTAAAAATATGAATGGAGTCTTTATTGAATCTATAGGATTGAAAGATTGAAACATATATTTTCCTTCTTTCTAATTACTGTTTTTTTAAATTAATAGGAAGGCGTGCTTTAGGCTTTTCATTTAACTCTTCAGGTGTAAGATCAAACCATTGTGCCAGCTCTTCGTTTGATGGATAACCAGCTACTTTAACTAGCTGATTGTTTAGTAGAATGACAGGTAATCCTTCAGGACCTTTTTCATGTAATACTTTATTTACTTCACTATTCTCTACAAATTTTGCGGGGTCTGTTGTTAGTTGATATCGTTTGATATTAAAACCTTTTTTCTCTAGTGTGAATACCGCAGAAGCAACTCTTGTTAATTCAGGGTCAACACTTGGTCCACACACACCTGTTGGACAACACATTGCCGGATCGAAAATTTCAACTTTGCTCATTATAAATACCTCCGTTTTAGTAAATAGGCATATACTTATATCTTTTAAATAAGGAAAGCCAAGAGATTTCTCTCTTGGCTATTTTATTTTCAGTCTGTTTTCGTATAAATTGTTGCTTTTAAAGCCGCAGGATGAATACACTCCGCGTCCGGTGGGTGTCCAGTGAGCCTCCTCGTCGCTTATGCTCCTGCGGGGTCTCACTTTGGCCACTGGTCCCACAGGAGTCTACGTGTATTCATCCTGCTTGTTTCTACCATTTCAATACTCTGTTTCTATACCAACAAACTTTGCGAAAAGAGCCTTTTTTTATTATTTACCTGTTTCTTTAAAGTGATGGATTCTCTCCCCGATTTCATCACGAACACGTTGGAAAAATGCCCACTTTTCTTCTTCCGAACCTTCAGCTTTTGCTGGATCATCAAATCCCCAGTGGACACGTTTTACATGTGGTGGAGTAACTGGACAGTGATCTGCTGCATGCCCACATAGTGTAACGACTAAGTCAGCGTTGTTTAAGATTTCTGGATCAATCGTGTCAGATGTTTGATTTGAAATATCTATCCCAGCTTCTTTCATTGCTTTAACAGCATTAGGGTTTAATCCATGTGCTTCAAGACCCGCACTTTTTACTTCCCACTCGTTACCCAAGTGTTGCTTTGCCCACCCTTCTGCCATTTGGCTTCTACAAGAATTTCCTGTACATAAAAAGTAGATTGTTTTTTTAGACATAATCAATTTCTCCTTCGTCATTGTTTAGTGAGTAAAAAATCCTTAATGAATAATAAGTAACCAAATATATAGACCAACAAGTGTAATGAACAATGTTGGAATGGTTAGAATAATACCTACTTTAAAATAAGTTCCCCATGAAATTTTTACCCCTTTAAGAGATAAAACATGTAACCAAAGCAATGTTGCAAGAGAGCCAATAGGTGTAATTTTTGGTCCTAAGTCAGATCCAATAACGTTAGCATAGATTAGCGCTTCTCGTATAACACCACTTGTATCAGTGTCTGCAATTGCTAAAGCATCAATCATAACTGTTGGCATGTTATTCATAACAGAAGAAAGAATCGCTGCTATAAAACCCATTCCAATAGTGGCTGCAAACAACCCTTGATCAGCTGTAAGTTGAATAAGGTCTGATAACACATTCGTTAACCCAACATTTCTTAACCCATAAACAACTACATACATTCCTATTGAAAAGAAGACAATCGCCCAAGGAGCACCTTTTATAACGGTCTTAGTATTAACAGCCGGACTTCTTCTTGCCATCAATAAAAAGAAAATCGCTACAATTCCAGCAATAATTGAAACTGGAACCCCGATAAATTCACTTGCAAAATATCCAATTAATAAGATTCCTAAAACATACCATGACAGTCGAAACATCTTTTCATCACGGATCGCTTCAACTGGTTTCTTTAAGTGTGATAAATCATACTGTTTAGGCAGGCTTTTTCTAAAATATAAATATAAAACCAAAATACTAGCTCCTAAAGAAAAGAAGTTAGGAATAATCATTCTTGAAGCAAATTCTACAAACCCAATTCCAAAAAAGTCAGCTGAAACAATATTTACAAGATTACTAACGACTAACGGTAAAGACGTAGTATCCGCAATAAATCCACTCGCTATGATAAACGGAAAAACCATTTTCTCATCAAACTTTAAATTTCTTACCATCGCTAAAACAATCGGTGTCAAGATAAGTGCAGCTCCATCGTTAGCGAAAAATGCCGCGACAAGTGCTCCAAGAATGGCTACGTATATAAACATTCGTACACCATTTCCCTTTGCTGCTCTTGCCATATGGAGAGCAGACCATTCAAAGAATCCTATTTCATCAAGAATTAAAGAAATGATAATAATCGCAATAAATGCTAAAGTTGCGTTCCAAACAATGGATGTTACGTCAATAACATCATTAAAATCTACGACTCCGACTAGTAATGCGAGAATCGCCCCACCACAAGCAGAATAGCCGATTGATAATCCCTTAGGCTGCCATATAACCAGGATAAGTGTTACTAAAAAAATACCTGATGCTAATAATACAGATGTCACAACTTTTCCCCCTATTAATCACATGAGATACGTAATCCCTGCTCCGCTAATTCAAATAACTTATAATCTTGGTTAGGTAGATGTTTCAATAAGTCTTGGGTAAATGGATAATAATCACTATCTCTGTTAAGTGAGTATATGATCCACTGCCCTTTTCTCGTTTCTCGAACAATTCCAGCATCTTTCAACTTCCTGACATGTTGACTAATAGCTGGCTGACTTGTTTTGAAAATTTCTACAAACTCACATACACAACAATCATTAGAGTCTAATATCTTTACCATTGTTAAACGTGTTTTATCACCTAATAGTTTCAAGACTGTTGCAGCTTTCTCCAATTCAATCGTTGATACTTCCACAAAGACACCTCCTAATTCCATCTTAAAATAAACACATAATAATATACTTATTTAAACGATAAAAAAGATTATATGAACTAGTGTTTTACCTATTTTGTATTTTATTCGCTAAACAAATAAACCACATATAAACATCTACTTATATAATAGTTTACTTATTTGCTAATATCAATAGATTCATTGTAAAGGTATTGTAAAGATTCAATTCTTTTCTGAGTAGCAAAAGGTATACGGGGGAACTTCTTCATTTACGGTGTCGTTTTAATGTCAATTTTATTAATATGCAGGCTGATAAATAGACGGAAAAACTTCGCTTAATTAGTAATTATAATTAAAAAGAGCTTAAACAGACGGAGAAAATCCGGCTATTTAAGCGAACAAATCGAAAATGAAGGATTTTGTTTTAGAATAACCGGAAAACCTTCCCTTATTTAGCCCGAAACGAACTCTATTCTAAATTTAACCGAATTATCTCCGCTTATTTTACTCTTCCTAGTTACTCGAATAAGGAAAAGACACTAAGGAGTAATTTTCCGTACTAGAATATACATAACCACATGAACTACTGGACAAATGAAAAAGCCACTGATTCCCAGTAGCTTCCCACGATAGTTGAAATCAATCAAAGACTGTATATATTCAAACAGGCTTTGATTGATATTAAATCTTATTGTTCAGTTCTTACTTCAATTGTTTCTTCATTTCTTACTTTATAGTTATACTTCGAACGATCCACAGGGATAAATGTCTCTGGAGTATAGAATCGTAGTAAATCACCATTAACCACATTATCAGATAACTTCAGCTTTTGTTCTGCTGCTAACTGATATTTTTTAGCTTCCTCCATCCGATCATCCTCTAGAGGTTCCCCAGTTTTTGAATCATAGAATGTCATATCAACCATTGAGACTTGTGAACTTACAAAATCACCGTTTCTAAATGGGATAATGTCATCATGCTCATCTGAAAGTAAATCTGTTCCAAAATGAATATATTCTTTTGTCTCAATCCCGAGCAAGTGTAGCAAGGTTGGTAATAAATCAATTTGTCCTGCATATTCGTGATTTACTGCCCCTTCCATTCCAGGTACTCGAATAAATAAAGGCGTTCTCTGCAAGCCAGCACTTTCAAAAGGTATAACTTCTTTTCCAATAACTTCTTTCATTGCTTTATTATGATTATTTGAGATTCCATAATGGTCACCATACATAATGATAATTGAATTATCATAAAGATTTGCATCCTTTAAATAAGCAAAAAATTGCTCTAAAGCTTCATCTGCATACCTTGCTGTTTGGAAATAATTGTCGACTGTCTTATTACCTGTTGTATGCTTTGCAATCGTTGCCTCTTCCTCATCAATAGTGAACGGGAAATGATGAGTAACAGTTATGAAATTAGCGTAAAAAGGCTGTGGCAAAGCGTTCAAATATGGCATTGATTGCTCAAAGAATGGTTTGTCCATTAAACCATAATCAGCTAGATCTTCTACTTTCATATCAAAGAAACTCGCATCATAAAAATGATCATAACCCAAAGATTTATAGATCTCATCTCGGTTCCAAAAGCTTCCCTTATTTCCATGAAGTACAGCAGAAGTATAACCTTGTTGTCCTAAGATAGCAGGCGCAGATTGGTATGTGTTTAAGCCTTTCGTTGTAAAAGCAGCACCTTGTGGTAATCCATATAAAGAATTTGCAACCATGAATTCAGCATCAGCTGTTTTACCTTGAGCTGTTTGGTGAAAAAAATTATCAAAGTAAAGTGTATTCGCTTCTTTTGTTAAGGAATTTAAAAATGGTGTAACTTCTTCACCATGTAATTCATAATTAATCAGGAAATTCTGTATCGATTCCATGTGAACATAAATGACGTTCATTCCTTTTCCAATTCCGAAGTATTCTGGATTAGGGTTTGCATGGTTAGACCTAGTATAATTAATAACCTCGGTCATATCATCACTATCAGCTAAGGCCCTCTGTGCAGAAGCCTTTGAACTTTGAACAGCATCATAAATGGTATAATTATACATCCCTAAATATTTCACGATATAGTTTCGGTCGAATCCTCTTGTTAATAATTGGGGACGATCATCTTCAGCTATTGCTAAATTAATACCAGATACTGATAAGGCAAATATCACCACAGCTATTATCTTCTTAGGGGAAGTCTTCTTAACTTCTAATCTATTAAAGCTAAAGATAAGCAAACCTAGTAGTAGAATGATGTCAGCAAAAAATAAAACATCAAAAGGTTTTAATAAAGTGGTTAAACTCCCACTTACATCTCCAAAATTTTGAGTCTGGGTTAATGTTGGTAATGTTATAAAATCATTAAAAAAACGATAATATAGGGCATTTGCATACAATAAGAACGACATGAGAAAATCGATTATTATTAATGCAATAAATCTCATCTTCCCATTAAAGAGAAATGCAACACTTAAAAACAAAACAGCTGATCCTAGTGGGTTTAAAAATAATAGAAACTGTTGTGTTGAGTTATCTATACCTAGGTTAAATTGTGTTAGTTGAATAAAATATGTCTTAAACCACAGTAGGATAATCGCACTAATGAAAAAGAATGAATAGTTATTTGTTATGTTCATTTTAGTTAGGCTTAGTTTTTTCATTGTACCTTCCTTCTTTTTTGTTATTTATATTGTCGGCTGAAAACCATTAAATTTCTATTAATTTTAAAGACAATAAAAAGATTCTATCATAAATCGTCCCAAAAATGAACCTTTTTAATACCACTCTCTCTAAATATGGTATTATAAACATAGAAAAATAGAGAATCGGGAGAATTTAATCTATGCTAATTGGATATATCAGACCTGACTTTGTCGATTTAAATTGTGAAAAACAAATTATTCTTCTTAAACAATCAAGCTGTGAAAAAATCATCACTGAGAAACACTCTTTGTCAAAAAATAGAATGGCCCTTAATGACATGTTAAGAACACTCAGTCAAGGTGATACCATCATCGTTCAAAGGCTCTCTACATTTGCTGATTCACCTCAGCATCTAGTCGAACTCTTAGATGCTATAGAAATTAAAGGAGGATACTTACAATCTTTAAAAGAAGGTATTGATACAAGCAAGAAATTGGAAGGCAGCTACAAAATGATCGTTAAACATTTGGTTGAATTCCAATCTGATTTAATAAGTGTAAAAACGAAGATTGGGATAAATGAGGCAAAACAAAAAGGGATCATTACCGGTAGACCAAGACTACCGGACGAAAATGTAAAACGTGCCATTTTCATGTATCGAAGCAAAGAATTTAGCCTCTCACAGATTAAAGGTGAAACTGGGATAAGTAAGTCTACTCTTTATAGATATCTTGGAAAATAATACTCTAACAAATAATACTCTCACGATCATTTAACCATGAGAGTATTATTTGTTAAGGCTGTTTTCTCAATGTTTGTTGTTTTAGACATAAAAAACTTTGGAATGGTAGTTACAAGCAGGCTGAATACACGTAGACTCCTGCGGGACCAGTGGCCAAAGTGAGACCCCACAGGAGCATAAGCGACGAGGAGGCTCACTGGTCACCCGCCGGACGCGGAGTGTATTCAGCCTGCGGCTTTTAAAAGCAACAATCTATAAGAAAACAGCCTTTGTTAAAGATAATTCTGAATGCCCTTACTTGACTCTTTAATAGATAATGTAATAGCTTCCAGCTGTTTATCATCGATTTGAAAGGTACTTTTCACCTTATTTTCTAGGTTTTCAGTTACTCTACGTTTCCCCACTTCTACTAAAGCAATGAGTGCAAAGCTACAATTTAATACTTTCGCAAACTCTCGTTGTGTCATATTATATTTTTTACGTATAGATTTAATAATTTCATTGTTCATAGTTTTTCTCCATCTTTAAGATTTATTTAACAATCAATACCGGACATTCTACTCTTTTTGCTACTTTATGACTTACACTTCCAAGTACCATTTCTTGTAGAGTATTTAGTCCTCTACTTCCTATTACAACAAGATCGAACTCATTTTTATTTGCATAATCAACAATCGTTGGTCCTGCTTCTCCATGGAGAACTGTCACTTTATATTCAATTTTTGACTGATTTATAATCTCTTCTGTTTTTATCAAACGTTGCTTCCTACTTAGTTCTGGATTCGTGCTGTGTAATACATCTGCTTTAGATGTACTTGCATCTATCACATAAATAATTTCAATGGTTGAGTCTGTTGTTGCAGAAATCAAATATACCGCTTTTTCCGCTGCTCTAATTGCATGTTCCGAACCATCTGAAGCTAATAAAATCTTCTTGAACATTTATTTTCCTCCTCATATATATAATAAGAGCCGGATTTCTCCGACTCAAGTTTTAGTGGCCAGAAAGTTTTGCTCCTGGCTTATCATGAATTGCAAGTTTCTTTACTAGAGACGAACTTGGTTCATTAAGCCCTATAATTTTTACATCTGTGTCATTTTCTCTAAATTTAATAACAATCTTATCAATTGCAGCAACTGCTGAGTCATCCCATACATGTGCCTGAGTAAAATCAATTTCCACTTTTTCAATCTCTTCTTTAAGGTCAAAGCTATTCAGTAAATCAGTTACAGATGCAAAGAATACTTGCCCTCGAATTTGGTACACACGTTTCGAACTTTGTTGATCCAGTACACTACTTACATGTACTTTTGATATCTTAGCCACAAAGAAAATGGCACTTAAGATAACTCCTGCAAAAACACCTTTTGATAAGTCATGTGTTACAACAACGGTCACCACGGTTACAACCATAACGACAGAATCTGTAAGAGGAACCTTCGTAAAAGCTTTTAAAGACGACCAGTCAAATGTTCCGATTGATACCATAATCATCACACCGACCAAGGCAGCCATTGGAATTTGTACGACAAGTCCACCTAATACTAGAATTAGAAACATTAAGAATACACCAGCGACAAGGGATGAGAGTCTTCCTCTTGCACCTGATTTTACATTAATAACTGCCTGCCCGATCATAGCACAACCAGCCATTCCGCCAAAGAAACCTGTCACGATGTTGGCAATTCCTTGCCCACGACTTTCCTTATTCTTATCACTATCTGTATCAGTCATGTCATCCACAATTTGTGCAGTGAGAAGCGATTCTAATAAACCAACAATCGCTAAAGCTAGTGAATAAGGAAAAATGATCGCTAAAGTTTCAAAGTTTACTGGAATCATTGGAATAGCGAATAATGGCAATGCTTGAGTTAATTCCCCCATATCTCCTACAGTACGCACACCACTACCTGTGAAAATTGCGATAAGCGAAATCACAATAATGGCAACTAGCGGCGATGGGATCGCTTTTGTAAATCGTGGAAGAATATAAATAATTGATAAAGCTCCTGCAACCATTGCATACATCTGCCATGATTCTCCAACAAAATGTTGAAGCTGCGAGGTAAAGATAAGAATGGCAAGGGCATTGACAAATCCTACCATTACCGAACGTGGAATAAACTTCATGTATCGCGCTAATTTAAGCACACCAAATACAACTTGAATAATCCCTGTTAGAATGGTTGCTGCGAATAGATACTGTAAACCATGATCAGCCACCAATGTGATCATTAATAGGGCCATTGCTCCTGTTGCTCCTGAGATCATTGCAGGTCTTCCACCTACAAATGCGATAACCACAGCGATACAAAAAGACGCATAAAGTCCTACCATTGGATCTACTCCAGCAATAATTGAAAAGGCAATTGCCTCAGGGATAAGGGCTAACGCAACCACAATACCCGCAAGGACATCTCCTCTAATATTGCCAAACCATTCCGATTTAATTGTCTGTAAGTTCAAAACAACACCTCTTCCTATTTTTTAAAAAATGACTTTCAACTCTCATGAAAGTCGGACCGTTGTAAACAAGTGCATCATACCACAAAATACAGCATTATTAAAACTGAATGTAAGCGCATAACATATGTAAATTTCTTTTATTTTCTTTGTATTTCTCAGTTTCTTATATAGATGACACAAATTATTCATATTGATGAAATTAAATAATTTGCCTATTTAAAACTAGATAATCATAAATAATAAAACCGAAAAAAAGCCACTGATTCCTCAGTAGCATCTCAATTTGATTAATCTATAATGGTCTTTCTGCTGCTAACGCGCGTCACTTTTTGTTACATGTACAGTGCCACGGGGATGTTGTGGAGGAGCATAAATTGAGTAAAGCTTTAACGGTACATTACCCGTGTTGGTAAGGTTGTGCCATGTTCCAGCAGGTATTAGTATGGAAAAGTCATCATAAACATCTCTCACATAATTTAAAATTTCTTTATTCTTGCCCATTTGTACAATTCCTTTCCCTTGTTCAATTCGTAAAAACTGGTCAAGGTTAGGATGTTTTTCTAAACCTATGTCTTCACCAACATTAATACTCATCAATGTGACTTGTAAGTTGTTGCCCGTCCACAAAGCCGTACGAAACGTATCATTCTTCTTCGTCACTTCATTAATATTTACCACAAATGGATTTGGTCCAAAATCCTTTAAGTTATTTTGTCTTGATGGATGTAGGAAACTAGTTTGATAAGCATAATTATTATTAATATTACTTGAATAACCTGTTTGTCTTACATAGTTATACATTGGTGCATTACTATAATTCTGATATTGGTGTTGGTACATATGGGGGCAATAATACATTTTAATCAATCCCTTCTACAAAATTAAACTATCTTATGCATCTCGTATTGGGGGTGTTAACTGTTCTGATTCTATAAGGTTACTCTTGTTGTTAGTAGCTCGATGTCCCCAATCTTTCAATGGGTTACTTACTGGTAGATGATGAGACATTTACAATGATCCCTGCGGAAATCATCATTATAACAAAGGAAGATCCTCCATAGCTAATAAACGGAAGAGTAATTCCAGTAATAGGAAGTAACCCTGATACAGCGCCTAAATTTAAAATCGCTTGCATAGTGATTTGCAATGTTAAACCAATGACTAGCAATCTGGCAAAATCGTCTTTTCCAGTTAAGGAAATTCTTATTCCACGAAATAAGATAAACAAATATGTAAAGAACACGAGGATTATTCCTAAAATCCCTAGTTCTTCTGAAATAATAGCCATAATAAAATCGGTATGGGCTTCAGGAAGATAGCCTAATTTTTGTGTACTGTTACCTATCCCCTTACCCCATACCCCTCCAGAAGATATTGCGATGAATGAGTTCACGAGTTGATAACCATCACCAAGAGGGTCGGCAAATGGATTTATAAAGGAGCTTATCCTTTTGAATCGATATGGTGTGGTTATGGCAAAATAACTTATTCCCGTGACAGCGATACTACCTAATAAACATAAATGAATGGCTCGTGCACCGGAAAATACCAAGATAAATGCACAAGGTAACAAGATCGAAATTGCTGTACCTAAATCTGGTTGTTTTAAAATTAATAAAAAGACGACCGCTAAAATAAGTAGAGGTGGTAGAACTCCTGTTTTAAATTGGTGTATATACGTTTGTTTTTTTGCATAAATATGGGCAAAGTACATGATCATGATTAGCTTTACTGCTTCTGAAGGTTGAAAAACAAATGACCCTATTTGTATCCAACTTTTGGAATGATTCCTTTCAATCCCGACCCCTGCTTCATTCGTTACTAAACATAAAGCGTTTTGATCTTATATTCACACTTAACAGTAAACCAATAGCAATCATATTTGTAAGTAGAGCACTGCCACCATAACTCACGAGCGGTAGCGCTAAACCAGTCACAGGCATTAAACCGATTGTCATCGCTATATTCTGAAAAACTTGGAAGGCAAATAATCCAATGACACCTGAACAAATATAGATTCCGAATAAGTTATGCGTGTTTAAAGCAATAACAATCATTCGATATATTAATATAAAATATAAACTTATTAAAATACTAGAACCAATGAATCCAAATTCTTCCCCAATCACAGCGAAAATAAAGTCAGTATGCGCCTCTGGTATTCTACCACTTTGTACTTGTCTTCCATTATTAAACCCTGCCCCATTTAACTGACCAGATCCGATTCCCATCATTGCTTGTATCAATTGATAACCGTAACTTGAAGCATAATCATAAGGGTTTAGCCAGCCATAAACCCTTTCCAATTGGTGTGGTTTGATCAATTTTATAAAAAGATCAAAATAGTTATTATGAAAATAAATTAAAAACGCAATGAGACCTAAAAAACCTGAACAAAACAAAGCTATTATTTTATAGGATATGCCTGAGACTATTATTAAAGTGAATGCTATCGAGGCAATCACTA
The DNA here is from genome assembly GCF_900104555.1 of Litchfieldia salsa. Taxonomy (GTDB): domain Bacteria; phylum Bacillota; class Bacilli; order Bacillales; family Bacillaceae_L; genus Litchfieldia; species Litchfieldia salsa. The sequence continues at coordinate 42,595 of NZ_FNJU01000015.1, read as the reverse complement.
GGGCAGAGCCTAAATCTGGTTGCACTAGAATTAAATAAAACGGGATGGCTGTTACACCACAAATCTTTATCGTAATTGGAATACTCTCCATCATTGAAAGCTGTCTTTTTCCTATTTTATTCAAGAGAACTGCGACAAAAAGGATTAAAAAGACTTTCATAAATTCGGATGGCTGAATCTCAAACATTCCAAGATTAATCCATCTTTTAGAACCATTTTTAAAAGTTCCAAAAAAGTGAACAAGAATTAATAAACCGAGTCCGATTGCATAAAGTGGGGTTGCCCACTTTTCCAACAACTCGAAATCAAAGCTCGCTACAGCTACCATTACAGCAATTCCAATTATGTACCAAATAGCTTGTCTTTTTACAAAATAGAACGGATCTTCAGTTTGATATTGACCAGAACCACTATATACGGCAAATAAGCTAACCATAAAAAGACAAAGCAAAATAAATAGCAATGTATAATCAATCCGTATTTCTTCTCTTTCCAACATTGTTTTATCCTTTTAAAATATTTTGTCTACCCTAACTAAAAAGTGACAACTTTTTTCATTTAAACATATCTGCGACAAACACCACATATTGAAATTTATCTCTAAATTGACATTTTGTCAACACTTTTGCTTTTTTAAAACGACAGGAAGAATGTTTCTCTTTCTTCACTAATGTGACAAAAGAGCCTAAAATATACAGCACGCATAATTTAGACTCTTTCATTATTTCTTATTATTTTTTTAAACTACTTTATGAAGAAAGTATCAAAAACCGTTCTAATCTCTTTTAATTAATAATTTAATAGTATTACCAGCTGGATCTTCAACAGTAATTTCTTGACTGTTCTCCAAATAGTTGTAGTTTAAATGATCAAGATTCGCCTTTGCACTTTTATACTCTTCTTCCGTAAAATGAAGGGTAAAGTATTTTAATCCTAATGCATGCTTCGGAGGTGCAGATAACCCTTTTCCTGCCCAAATGTTCATCCCAATGTGATGGTGATAGGCATCTTTTGATACAAAAAGCATATGATTTTCCTTGGCCACAATATTCAATCCAAGAATTTCTACATAAAATATTTCGGACTCCTCTATATCTGATACCTGTAAATGCATATGACCTATTCTTGTTGCGCTAGGTAGACCAGTCCAAGTATTTTCATTTATTTCAGCGAATAAGCTCTCAAAATTTAATGGGTCAGTGGCTCCGACATACCCACCATTGTCATCTCTTATCCACTGTTTCGGATCTCTGTCCACATATATTTCAATTCCGTTATTATCTGGATCTGCTAGGTATAACGCTTCACTATACTGATGATCCGCAGCTCCTTGTACAGGATAACCACTTTCTATTAAATGTTTCGTGGATAAAGCTAAATCCTCTCTTGTAGGAACGAGGATCGCAAAGTGATATAGACCCGTGGATCTAAGCGGTCTTTCAACATATGTTTCTTCTTCTATCAGTAATAGTTGTGGAACCAGACCATCTGTTGTAAGCTTTGCCGTTTTTTCATCTCGCTCTAATACTTGAAACCCTATTAATTCCTCATAAAAAGTTAATGATTGATCAAGGTTAGAGACTTGCAGTTCCAAATATCCAATTCTAGGTTCCATGACTCCTGTATAAGTTTCCATACTCATATCATCGTCTCTCCCTTCCTTTTTTAGAAATAAAAATAGTGTTACTACAATAGTAAAAATGATAATTACCGATATGATCATCATATTTTTCATCTTTTACAACCCGATAGGTCTCCCCCCTTTAATAGAAATTATTATTTGCTTCTTGCTTTTGAAATATAATAATCTATAGAATAAAGCTGACTTCCGTTTAATAAGAAGTACGCAGATATTGCCAGTAATGCAAGATCATACGCGTAACCTCCAATAAAACCTGCAGCTAATTGAACTGTCACAATTGCCCCTAATAGCACTAAGACAAACAGACCTCCTATAATACGAGTGGCAAAACCTAAAAGAATCGCAATCCCACCAACCAATTCAATACTTGCAACAATATAAGCCAAAAAGCCAGGCAATCCAATGCTATCGAACCATCCAGCAATATTTCCAATTCCACCTTGAAATTTCTCAGCACCATGTCCTATAAAGATAACTCCTAATACCACTCGTAGTAATAGTGCACCAATATTTTTTTTATCTTTCATTATAGTTCCTCCTAAAAATATATTTTTTATAAACCAATACCTTCTTCATAACAACTACTTTTTCCCCTTACCTATTTCTTATCATGTTTTATACGGACAGGTTTATCTAGACAGAAAGCAAATCATAACCTAATAAGAAAAAAATATTCATATTAAAATACATAAAGACAAACAAGAAAAAATGTGTTTCCTCATAAGAATATTGGTTTCCTATATGGTAACAAGAGACTTGTAGACTGTCAATGATTTTGCTACTATTATCATATGTCTCGTAAATAGAAAACATATAGAGGTGAATAGGTTGGATATAGGAACCAAAATTCGTTCAATTAGAAATAAAAGAAAAATTACGATTGCACAAATGTGTGAAGGTACAGGGCTATCAAAAGGCTTTATAAGTAATGTTGAAAATAATAATACGTCACCTTCCATTAACACATTAAATACCATAGCAGAATTTCTGAAGGTGCCACTACCCTACCTACTATTAGACAAAAAACAGCACATGCAAGTCGTTCGAAAAGATGCTAGAAGAACCTCATCGTTAAAAAATTTAAAAATTGAGCATATAACCTCAAAAGGTCCATTACGAATGATGATTGTTGAATCGCCTCCTGGATTTGCGATCGGAGAAGATGAACCTCATGCACACGAAGGAGAAGAATGTCATCTAGTACTAGAAGGAAAAGTTTTAGCTGAACAAGGTGAAGACTCTATCATCGCAGAAGAAGGTGATTCTTTTAGCTGGAATGCAAGTGTTCCACATATCATAAAAAATATTGGAGATACAAAATCTGTCATTCTGATCGCCATTTATTCAGATACAAAATTAGAAGATCTACTATAAGGTACGGTGGCTATACATACGCATAAAGGAGGATAGGCTAGCAAAGCATTGCTAACCTATTTTTTACTTTAGTGGTTCCATACCAAAACTAACTTTTGTTCTAGATTGCTTGATTATCCCCTTGGATACTTTTGCCGTAATGTTTATTAAACTTCCCTTTCCCAACAAAGTAAACAACATAGATAACTAGAACCACACCATACACAATTGATGCGACTAGGTATACTGCTTGATATGATGCCACTGTGGCAAATAGACCAAGGATAAAGGAGCCTCCTCCAATACCTAAGTCAAAAAAGTTGAAGAATGTTGCCATTGCATCCTCATGTTCATGTTCCCCTACTAAATTCATGCACCATGTCTGAATGGCTGGGAAAATCGCACCAAATCCAAATCCATAAAAAAGAGCTGCGATTAAAAACATGATATCACTGGCTGCTACATACAAGATAATAAATCCGATAATCGACAAAATGGAGCCTGGAATTAGAATAATTGATGGCCCGTATACATCAAACAACTTTCCCGATAGTAAACGAATGAGAAAGCTTGCTGCTGCAATTACTAAGAAAAAAAGTCCTACTTGTGTAAATTCCCTCTCTATCGCATACAAAGCAAAGAAAGACATAATTCCTCCTGCCGAAATTCCAATTAAGAAGATAAGCAAAGCAGGAAACAAAACTCGTTTCTCCAATAGTTTAAATTTCCCACTTACTTGTTTATCTATCTCTTTTCCTTTAGGTGCTCTTTTGATAAAAATGGCCATGATATCAGCTAAGAAAAGAACAGCCATTCCTCCAAAGAATAATCGTTGAAAGTCATATAATTCTAGTGTCATAATTCCAATCATTGGACCTACAGAGATAGCTACTGTTTCTCCAACACCAAAATAGCCAATCCCCTCCCCCCTACGATCTTTAGGAATGATTTCAGCAGCAAGTGTGGCAAAGTACGTTGTTGCTAAACCGAATCCAGCTCCATGAATCAAACGAACAAGTAATAACGTTGATATGCTACTAGAGAGATAATAGGCACCTGTAGATAGAGCAATAATGATAATTCCTAATATTAAAAGTATTTTCTTATCAAACTTAGTTGCAAGAATCCCCGCAAATGGCCGGATTAAAATGGCTGATAACATAAAAATCCCTGTTACTAAACCGACTTGGCTTGCTCCTCCTCCTAGAGCTGTGACAAATAAGGGAAGGGTCGGTAATAGCATTTCAAAAATCATAAAAACTAACGCATTCGAGATCAATACGAAAATAAATGAAAGTGACCAAATCTTATTATTTATAGTAGTCATTTTTTTCTCTCCTTTTAGTAAAATGATTTATTCGAAAAATTACATATAGGAAGTCGTTTTCAAATAGCAATACAAATAATAAACCTTCCCCTAAGGGGAAGGTCAATAGGAAACTTGAATTTGTATTTCTGTAAGATAATCTTCTTTATTTTTTGATATGTAATGGTCAATGATGGTCCTTTCGATGAAGTCCCCTATTATTCGAAGATCGTTTTCCTTGATATAATCAAGTAGAATTTTATAATACTGAACTGAGTCACTATGTAAGCCCCTGTAATAAATACTAGCATAGGTCCCTTTACGGAAGGTTGTTACTAAAGTGCTTTGGATATCTTCTTCCTCAGTTATGATGAAAATAGAGTTATATTTATCAAACTTATTATTTATAATATCATTCAATTCTGCTGTATGGCCGACACCACCAATGAAAATGGAAGAATTCATGTTTGCCAAATTCTCCAGTTGCCTTAATGAAACCTCTAATTCTGGTTCTGATCCTATTTTCCCCATTAATCTTACTACTGTCCTTTCTCTCATTTCTACTATTCTCACTACACCTAATTCCACTTTCTCTCTCGCTAATTTAATATCGTTGATACGATTTTGAAATCTCCGGTTAACTTGTTCTAGTTCCTTTATTTTTTGCTCTGTTAATCTCTTTTGTTTCTCTAATAAATCCAAGAAACCATCAATATCCCTATGGTCTAGGTGGCCCTTGATTTCCTTCAAAGAAAACCCTAATTTCTTTAAATACTGAATTGTATTTAGTTGTTCAAACTGTTCGGTTGAATAGTATCTATACCCATTACTTTCATCAATTTGGATGGGCTCTAGCAATCCAATCTCATCATAATATCTCAGTGTTTTCATGGTCATATTATGCAGTTTTGCCATTTCTCCTATTGTAAACAGATTTTTCATTAAAAAATCCTCTCTCTATCCTCTTTTTTATAACACTATCATACCCTCTTTGTACTCTAAAATTAATAAAAAAAATAGACATAAACATTGTGATTGTATTGAAATCACATTTGTTAATGTCTATTTTTTAGATTTTGCTCTTGCTCAATCAGATATGAACTCAATCGCAGAGTTAACAAAGCCTAATGGAAGGATCAATAATCAAGACCCTTCAACTTATGAAGAATTTTAATCTTATCAAACCATTAATTCAAAATTTCAGGTTGCGATAACCTCTCTGTTAACTAGAATGAAATAATAAGTAAAAGCACCAACATACATATAAGAGAATCAGTCTCGAATCCTTTTTTTGTATCCATGAGCTGAAAGACTTGCTGCTCAAGCCCTGCTGTGCGGAATAGCCCACACGGTCTGTATATTGGTGTTTGTAAAACGAAAACCAATATAACTGACTGTATAACACTCCTTCTAAGCCAAATTGAGTCTTAGCGATGATTTCCTGTGGAAATGTCTTTAAAAATAGATAGTTTTTTAATAATTTTTGTAAAGCATCATCTTCAGGAAGGGATAAACTGGATACATCTAATTTAGGATTTAATGTTCAGATTGCTTATATTTCCGAATTTTGATTTTTATAATGTTCTTTACTATCTAATGTTGGGCTTCCTTCCCTCACATAAAAAATAACAAGGTTATTGATTCAACTGTCCAATCCATTTTAATAAACTATTCATATTATAACTTAACCTCATATAAAGGAGGTGTTAGATATGAGTGCAGGTGGATATGGTTATGGTGCAGGTTTTGCGCTAATTGTTGTCCTATTTATCCTTTTAATCATCGTTGGAACTTCATATGTCGGCGGTGGATATGGTGGTTACTAATTGGCTGAGGCTGTGCAGACTACATAAGTAGTCTGCACTTGTATGTCCACAAACTTCTTGCTTTTGAGATTAAAAACGTCAAAACATAGTCTCTTTAGTTGAGTCAATAGTTGCAGAGGCTAAGTAGACGTTTTCAGTCCAATTACTGCTACTATAATCAATCCTATAAAAAAAATCCTTCTCCAATCCTTTGATTCCCCATAAAACAACATTCCAACTAGTGTTCCACCCACAGTACCAATCCCTGTCCACACGGCATAAGATGTTCCAGCAGGAAGAGATTTCATAGCTAGGCTCAAAAGGCTAAAGCTACATATAAAACCAAGGAACACAATCAAGTATGATTTCAAGTCTTTGTCTTTGATTACTTTATTCATACCTATAACTCCGACTACTTCAAAAGCTCCCGCCAGCATAAGATACATCCAAGCCATTTTACGCTGCACCTTCTTTCATATCTGGTTCAGTTGTGACAAGTTTTAAGCCTATTACCCCAGTCAGCAGGATTAGTATAAAAAATACTTTCATCCAACTAAAGGCCACTCCGAAAGCCACCATCTCCACAACAACTGTCCCAGCTGTCCCGATACCAGTGAAAGTAGCATATACCGTAGCAACAGGCAAACTCCTTTGTGCCTTTATCAGTAAAACAAAAGATACATAGATGAGTAGAGCGATACCAACCCAGGAAAGCCAGTTACTCGCATGTTTCAATCCGATTGCCCACACTATTTCAATAAAACCAGCAATTATAACTAGTATCCAATTTCTATTCATTCTATAACACCCCATCACTTTTAATTACATCGAAATCCCTCGCCAATAAACATCCCAAGAAGCATTGAATCTCTTCTTTAGGCGTTCAGGGCCTCCGTATAACATTTCAACCACTATTCCATCGAATATTCCTAAAAAAGCCGCTGTAACCTCTATTTCACTAATGACTGTACAAATTTCTCCTTCAACCATAGCTTTTTTTATAATCGGAATTAAAAGTTCTTCTAACTTATCAAGAAAATCATAAGAAACTTTCGTCACCTTTTCATTAAGATGGCTAGGTGGAAAAAATGCTGTCCGAATCCAAAATTTATTAGAATCACTTTGTTCGTATCGATCTATGCTTAACAATAGAAAGTCATATAAGAAATCCTTTATTGGTCGGTTCTTATTACTCTCTATAAAATTATAAACAAATACAATTTCCTTTTCGCTTGCATCGCTACATAACTGTAGAAAAAGCTCGTCTTTCCCTTTAAAGTGAGTATAGATAGACTGTTTTTTAATCCCTACATCATCTGCAATATTCGCCAATGATGCACCTTCATATCCACCTTTTGCAAAGTGCTTTAAAGATACTTCTTTGATTTGAATTAATGTCGTCATTACACTTACCTCCCGAACGGTCGTAAGGTAAACTTAACACCTACTCGTTTTATTGTCAATTTCTATAACCTCAATTATGATTCATTAAAAAAGCCACTGATCCCTCAGCAGCTTCCCAATCCTTATACATATTTCCTAGTCACACTCTTCCCATCATACGTAAACACAACACTTTTATTCTCAATCATCGATTCCATATGAACAGGTCTTCCCCAAAGCTGGTGAAGGTATGGCATAACCTTCTCAAGGTATTTCAAATCAAGCTCAATTCCCTCATACCAATGCTTTAAGTAAAGCTCCCCGGTCTTCATATAGTCTCCATCATTTACGGTGATGTATGGGAATCCCCCATTAACACGCATGCTCACTAGCTGATCACGTACTCTCTCCCAGCCCTTATCTACAATTTTATAGTCACGACCTTGCTTTTGGAATTACATATCCTCACGCATGACTAAATCTTTCGTTAAATAGTTATTCGTTAAGCCTCATTTCCCCAGGTATAACTATCCTATAATCAAAGACTTCTGCTTCCCCATTTGTTTCTATAACTTTAACCTGCATCGCCATTGTCCCTGCAGCATGAAGGAGATTTCCGGTAATTTTAAAGACGTTATCTTTAACTTTAAATGCATTATAAGTCACATTATAGTTAGGTGGCATTGATAGAGTTACTTCTACCTTTTCAATATCCTTTGTACCAAATTCCATTGTTAAAACATTCAATCCAGGATACAGCGGTGAGAAGTTCACATTCAATTCTCTATCCTGATCTTGTTTAGATATTGGGTAAACCCCTTGTTCTGCAGCACTTGGTGTAGAAACCACTAGTAATGAAGCAAATAACAATATAAGTAAACCGTAAATCATTTCAACTCTTGACCTTCTTATAATCGTAGAGAAAGCTTTGCTTGTTAAACGTTTAATTGTTTTTCTTTGTAAATATCCGAGAATAATTACCATTAGCGTTAAAACACTTTTAATCAAAATGGCTTTTCCCCATTCGCTTTTGACAAAGCTACCAGTTGAGAAAGAAGGAATGTAACTATAAGTCATAAAAATACCGGTTGCAATTAATACCGTTGTGCTAATAAGTGCCCATCTTGAGTATTTAGGTATTACATCATTCAACCATTCTTTCATCTCTTCTTTTTTTGGAAGAGTGATTAATCCAAATAACCCACCAATCCAAATAGATGCTGCAAATAGATGAAGTGCGCTAACTAGGATCGTTAAGTAACCACCATAACGCGGATACGATGCATGTCCTGTTATAAATGGAATTAATAATAATGTTACTCCAAAGAAGAAAAGTCTTATTTTACTATAAATTAACCCAAAAGTGATTAATACAATTTGTAGGATAGGAATCCATACAAACTTGACTGATAAAAATTGTCTCAATGATAGGTTTTCTAATTCTTGTTTTTGCAAGATAAGAATAATTGCCTCTCCAATGATTACAACTAAAAGTAAGATAGAGGTAATCCTAAACCATTTTTTAGAATCACTTTGTCTAGCGATTATTGATACCAGAAAAGTTCCACCAAACAATAGTGAAATGCCTATAAACACCACCCAATATCCTAGTTGCTTTAGCCCCGCACTTTTAAACCAAAATGGGTTAGTTGGTTCACCCTTGTTTAATTGTTGGATTGGGGTAAATTCATCAACAGCAAAATAAAACACATCAAGGATATCCGGTTCGTTAATATCAGCTCCTACAGGATGGGCATACCAAGTTACTTGGTAAGTTCCTTTGGATAATTCCTCACCAATCTCAACAATGATGTGATTTGGATCTTCTGTATTAACCATGGGCTCTGATAAAAAAATGGGTTGTTGGAGGTTATCAAAAAGTCCAATAGCTGTTATTTCAGCTGGTTGATTAAACCAAAGATTAAGTTTTTGTGGAGATCCGGTTACAATCTCACCATCATCGGGTGAATACTTCACAATCTTTAATTTTTCTTCCTTTTTTTGTGTCGCTTTTTCTTTTATCACTTCAAAGCCTATTTTTTCTTGGATGACAAACCCATCTAATGCAATTACGTTAATATTTACTTTATATTTTCCAGAAGGAAGTTCCTCAGGAATACTTGTGATGATATGTGTTTTATCACCTGCATCTACATTAGTTTGATTTAGTTCTATTTTACTTCCGTTATTAGCTAGTAATGTTATAGAATCAGCATGTAAGACAACAGGGTCTTCAAACCAAAGCTCAATCGTCGAAGGACTCTCAGTTACCTTTTCTCTATCTACTGGGTGCGTTTTTTCCAAAGTTGAATGGGTATACCCAGTGGTGGTAGGAATAATGAAATGAAGGATAAAAAGAAACATTACTATATTTAAACTCTTTTTCAACAACAAAAAAACCTTCCTTCTAGTGTTCAATGATTTTGTGAAAACTTATAAAGGAACCTAACATAAATTCTAAAAAACTATGTAAACATATTGTTCACTATTATAACCCACAACCACATGACTTACCTGTAAAACTATAAATGAAAAGTTTGAAGAAAATATGGACGAGTAAACAAAAAAAGACAACCATCTTAGGTCGTCTGATTATGATGATACCTTTTGTTCTTTTTCACTTTTGTTTGAAATAGGGATTACATTGATGAAGGAGTTTGTTTAATAGACTTCATTTCTTCCATTAATTTACTATTTTGCTCCTGAAGATTTTGTATCTGTATTTGTAATGTTTTCATTTCATCAGAAGGTGTTAAAGATTGTTTTGTATGACCATCCTTTTTACCACTTGAAAACATTCCTTTCATACAAAACAACATCATTAAAGGGCATAATAGGTACAGTAACCATTCCAAGGGAATTTCCTCCTCTTTTTTGAGAAAAGACCTTCATTTATTATACAGAAGGTCCTTTGTTAACATGTTTATAAGGAAGTGTCTTTCACTTCTCCATCATTCGTTGATTCCATAAATTCTCCACAAACTTTCATCATTTCCTGTCCTTCTGGAGAATTCATAGCTTCCATCATTTTTGACATTCCATTCCCATTCATCATGTTCATCATTCCATCAGATTGCTCTGCATAAGTAAATTCACCTATTACAAGTAATGCTGCTAATGCAAAAGATGAAACAAATGCAATTTTCTTTTTCATTTTAGTAACACTCCTTTCAACTTAATACTGTTATTATAGGGATTAAATTTGAAGAAAATATGGAGATGCCCTACTTTTTTTAACTTTACTTGATTAATTTTAAATTCTTTCTTCTTAAATACCAGACAATCACACTACCTACTATTAATAAAATTGAAATTAACTGTGCCATTCTTAAAGTCTCCGTTAGCATGAGACTGTCGGTTCTCATCCCCTCTACAAAGAAACGTCCGACTGAGTACCAAATAATATAAGATAAAAATAGTTCACCTTGACGAAGATTTATTCTTCTTAGTAGAAGTAATATGATAAATCCGGTGAAATTCCAAATCGATTCATACAAAAATGTGGGGTGATAATATTGTCCCTCAATCAACATCTGATTGATCATGAAAGTTGGCATGTTTAAGTTCTCAAGAAATTCTCGTGTTACAGGTCCACCATAGGCTTCTTGATTCATGAAATTTCCCCACCTGCCGATTGCTTGCCCTAAAATTATACTAGGAGCTACTATATCAGCCAGTATCCAAAATGAGATTCCTCTTTTTTTCGCAAATACAATAGCAGTAATTGTCGCACCAATTAATGCTCCATGAATGGCAATTCCGCCTTGCCAAATAGCAATGATCTCACTTGGATTATTAGAGAAGTAGTCCCATTTAAACATGACATAATAAATTCTAGCGCATATTAAAGCAATAGGTATTGCCCACAACAACAAATCTGCAATTATATCTTTATCTAATCTTAAACGCTTTGCCTCTTTTGTAGCTAAAATATATCCTAAAGCAAGCCCTAAACCGATAATGATTCCATACCAATATACAGTAAAGGGTCCTATTTCAAATGCTATCCGATTAAGCGGTTGAATTGTTTCCATTTTTTCATCCCTCTCTCTTTTTCTAAAGTAATCATAAACTAAAATTATGGAGAAAGTATGGAATGTCGTCAGGAAATCACGTCCACAATTGTCAAACATGAAAAAAGTGGGAACGAAAAATACGATCCCACTTTTTTATTTTTTAATTTTTTAAAACCTTCATTTTTTCTTTATACTCTTCAGCATCAATCTCTCCACGAGCAAATCGTTCTTTTAATATTGATAGAGCATTATTTGCTTTATTTTCAAAGGGCTTCATAACAAGTAATAGAAACCCGTAAATCGCAAATCCAATCACGACAATATAAAATAACATGTTTAACATCATACCCATACGCATCATTACTACCACTCCCTATTCATGATTAGTTTGTTGCTGATTAATACCTATCCCTTTATCAGCTAATTGGACCCAGTTTTCTCCTAAATCCTCTGAAAGATAGATATCTTTTTCAAAAGTTGTAAATACAATTTGGCTTTCGTGATGAGGATTAACTGCGATATATCCAACTGCATTTTCTCCACTTAGAGCTGGGATTGAAATAACTGTTTCTTCCTTTGTATCTATATTAAATACTGATAAAGAAATCTCATTTGTATAACCTCCAGCTAATAAATCACCGTTTGGTGAAAAAGATACAGCTGTTGTTGGCGTATCCGCCATTTTTTCAAATGTTTGACCATAATTTTTCGAAACAAAAATTGCTTCACTTGTTCCTAAAGCCACGATATTTTCTTCTGTTGGGTGTACTGCTATTGATGAAATTTGCCCAGTTATCCCTTCCATCTCAGCTTTTGTCCAAGTTTTTGTATTATCTGTTGAGTAATGTAATCCTGTTTCATCCATTCTTGAATTCGGTTCTGGATTGATGACATAGATTGCATGAGAATTGTATCCAACAGCCATACCATGGAAATCAATTTCTTGATATAAATCTAATATCTCAAGGTTCTTACCCATATCTGTCGTTTTTACCACACCAAATGGATTTTTCAAGGAAGATCCAGGACCTGGGTGTCCACTACTGTAAAAACCATCATCAACCATTGAAAATCCCATGTAATCGTGTTGTTCTCCTTCTCCTTGTCCCCACTTTCCTTCTTTGTAAACCTTTAAACCATCATGTGCTGGTATATAAATTTCGGATCCATCATTTGTAATGCCTAAACCGTGAATATGCATAAACTCAACTGATTCATCATTGGGATTTTCACCTGAAGTAATTAAAAAACCACCTGTTATAAGTAAAGCAATCAGTGATAAAACAGAAGTCCATTGCCCTACTTTTAATAACTTGGAAAGTTTATCTTTCTTTTGACGCCCTTCTTGTTTTTTTACATTGATTCCTTTTAATTGCTTGTGAATCACAAATAAACTAACAAGTCCAATAAGCAATAATATAGCGAAAGTAACTGTTCCATACGTTAGAAATGTACTTGTTGCAACCTCTTGTTGATGTTCTTCTTCCGTCCCGTGAGCAAAAACGCCCATTGGGAGTGAAAGAATAGAAATTAGTAAAATTGAAAATATTCCCCTAAAATTCATATTTTTTTATCTCCTTTTCCTTTTCATTAATAGATAGATGACCCCAGCAATTAGAATTGGAAGTCCCATCCATAAGCAAATTTTAATAAATGTTTCAAAGTAGAAACTTAGATCCTCTTGGAAAAGCATCGACCCAGACATAGTCAGACATCCAATACCTACAGCAATCAAAACAACTGACAAAAGAATTTCAATTTTTCTCATCTTTACGTTATTCCCCCTTATAAATTGGGAATGTTAATTCAAAGCACGTTCCTTTCCCAACTTCACTTTTCACTTGTATGCTTCCATGTTGACGTGCAACAAGTTGTTTGACGATTGCTAAACCAAGTCCTGTCCCACCATGCTCTCTTGAGCGTGATTTTTCCACACGATAAAATCTTTCAAATAAATACGGAATATCGTCGCTAGGAATTCCAATTCCAGTATCTTCAATACTGACAATGACTTTGTCATTATCACTTGATAAAGAGATCATGATAGACCCTTGTTTCGTATAGCGAATGGCGTTTTCAATTAAATTAATAAGAATCTGCTCCATTCTTAACCCATCGGCATAGATACTCGGAATTTGATAAGTTGGACTAAATCCGATTGTTAACCCTTTTTGTTCAGCTTTTATTTTGGTTTTTGAAACGGCATTTTCAACCACTTCAATTAAATCAATTTCTTCAAACTGTAAACTCAGTCTACCTTCCTCTAATTTAGACAGTTCAAATAAATCGTTGACTAAACTAGACATTCGCTTAGCCTCTTGCTGGATAATCTGTAAATATTTATTTTTTTCTTCTTCTGTTTTATAAAGCTTATTTTCTATTACATTGGCATAGCCTTCTAAGTACGTAATAGGTGTTCGTAACTCATGTGAAATGTTTGCGAAAAACTCCCTACGGCTTGAACGGTAACGTTGTAATTCAAATGCTAGGTCATTAATCGCATTTGAAAGTGAACCAATCTCATCTTTTGAAGCAACTGAGACTCTTGTATTTAAATCACCTTTGGCAATCTTACGAGTCGCTTTCTCCATTTCAAGTAATGGATTGGATAGCTTTCTTGACACAATAAATGTAAATCCAATCGCTAAGAATATTGCGCCTGTACCAGCTAATATGATTGAATTTGTTATCATATCGATTGACTGGTACATTTCTTCAACAGAAGCTAATACAAAGATTCCACCAATAAATTGATCATCTAAAATGATTGGTTTTCCAACACTAAGATAACGTTTATCTGTTTGTTCATCGTACAGTTCGTTCTGAACCACAGAGTTATTAATAAATCTAGAAAGCTCATCCTCTTGAATTTCTAACCCTTTAGGTAAGCTCGGAAGTCCTGAGTTTGCAACAACAGTTCCTTGTTCATTTACAATGATAATTTCTTGATCGGTCATATCTGCAAGAACCTCAAACATTTGAAGGATATCTTGGTCTTCAACTGACGTGATTGTATTGGCATATCGATTCGATAAATCATTTAATTGATCTTGAACTTTATTGTAATAAAAGCCAGAAAATAGTTGGTTCATAATAAAACCAAGCGGAAGTAATATTATTAGGATAATCGTTAAGATACTTGCACCTAACTTTATGACAATACGATTCCATTTCATTTTATTTCCTCAGGAGCCTGGAATTTATATCCCTTTCCCCAAACCGTTTTAATCGGGTTAAAGGAAAGGTCGTTTTTTCTAAACTTTTCTCTTACATTTTTCACATGTGAATCGACTGTACGAATATCCAGCACATCATGAATTCCCCAAATGTGATCAAGGAGCATATCACGGCTAAAAATTGTTTTTGGATTTAATAAAAAAAGTTGAATCAAATCATACTCCTTTGGTGTCAACTCTAATAGTTGATCTCCAATAAAAACTTGTCTTTGATGTTGATCCATTTTTAAATCAGCGACCTCAATCATTCCCTCTGACTGTAGTGTTGAACCATTTGGAACAGAGGATCTTCTTATTAAGGCTTTTGATCTGACCAATAATTCATCCGGAATAAATGGTTTTACGAGATAATCATCTGCCCCAACATTAAACCCGCTAACTTTATCCTTGATATCGCCCCTTGCTGTTAACATAAGGATTGGGAGCTGACTTGTTTCTCTTATTTTTTTACAAACTTCCCAACCATCCAAGTCTGGCATCATTAAATCCAAAATAATTAAATCAACCACTTCATTTTTTAAATACTCCAAGGCTTCCCTACCACTTCCAGCCGTAACTATTTCAAAGTGAGAAGAAAGTTGAATAGTTAGTAATTGCCTCATATTCCATTCATCATCAACGATAAGAACTTTTTCTTTTTTCACTGATTTACAACTCCTGTTACGGATGTAGTAGACAATTCATCTTTTAATCGTTCTTTTTTTGCCCACT
Source organism: Litchfieldia salsa (assembly GCF_900104555.1). Taxonomy (GTDB): domain Bacteria; phylum Bacillota; class Bacilli; order Bacillales; family Bacillaceae_L; genus Litchfieldia; species Litchfieldia salsa. The sequence goes on along the minus strand of NZ_FNJU01000015.1, from coordinate 27,143 downwards.
TAAAGAAAATATAACCAATCATTGTTCCATATACCAATTCTTGAACAACCTTCATAATGATTCCTCCCGTTTTCTGATCCTCTATTGGAGGAAGATATGAAAATAATTGTGGCGCACTGCTATAAACAGAGTAGAATGCCGTATCTGAAAAAATAATAAGAGCACAGGCAGGGGTCAGTAAGATTCCTGCAGCAAATATATAGCCAAGTTTTTGTAAATCCGATAAACGATCTAATTCTTTAACGATTGGAAGTAGTGGTATCCACATAAATATGGCTGTAACGGTTAATAGAAAATGTGTTAGATTGTGTAAAAGGTTATTTGAAACTACCGCATTAAACATGAGTGGAATATGATAAAACGAAAATAAAACATTAAACAGTAACAATGGTATCAACGGCTTTTTTACAAAGCTTAGTAGTTTGTACTTTAACCCAAAAGAGAAAATGGGTTCTGCTAGTCTATCTGGTAAACTTAATAAAAGTAATGGCGGTAAAACTAAATACACCAATGATTGTTCTAACATGTGAGCACTAAATAAATAATGATCACCCAGTACGTGTAAAGGGCTTCCTAAAGCTAGATAAAACACAAGAAGTGATAAAAAGAAAAAGTATAATTTCTTCAAACCTTGTTCTTTATAAAACCGAAAATGAAATAATCCATAAATGATGACTAACAACCCTGCTAAAAGATAATTCCACTCACTAGATAAAGCAATATTTTCTGAATGTTCCTCCACACCATTGTGAGCAAAAGTATGATTGATAAAACTAAATATTGAAATAAATGCCATTATAACTATAAATATAATCTTTTTCATAACAATCCTGCTTTCTTACAATCTTATTTTTACCACTTAAATTTGAAGAAAGTATGAAGAAGTTATATTGTCCAATAGGTAATTGTATCCAAAGTCCCTAAAATAACCATAATAACACCCGCTATCCTTTGAATCACCAAACCAACTTTTCTACCCTTTTTCAAAATTGCACCGCTTGCCCCATAATACCAAATTAAAAACAGCGCAAGAAACAACGGTAAAGATGTCCCAACAGCAAAAAGACTAGGTAAAACAACTCCATATGAAGTAGAAAGTACAATTGGCATTAATGTTATAAAAAATAAGACGAACATCGTCGGACAAAATCCTAATGAAAAACTTACACCCATTAAAAAAGAACCTAGTTTTCCTTTTTCAAAGAATTTCTTTGGAAGTTCTAGGATAGAAAATGTCCACTTCATTTTTATTATCCCTAACACAACTACCCCTACCAAAATAAACATAGGACCAATTATTTTTCTAAACCAAGGAAAAAATAATGTCATTTCAGCTTGAAACTCTCTCCCAAAAAACCACACTAATAACCCTAATCCGGAAAATACAACGACTTTGCCTAAAGTAAAAAGGATAACGTCATTCAAGGCGAGCCCCTTTTGTAGTGATTTATTCCCGTAAAGGGTGATAGCCCCAATATTCCCTGTAAACTGGCAAGGCGCCATAGCACCAACAATCCCTAATAAGAAAGCAAACAAAATTGGAATACTTTCAAAACTACGGGCAAGGTTTAAAAAAGGTTGGGTTAACAAATTACTAATTTGATTAAAAAATTCATACATTTCCAGGTCACCATTTCTTTTTGTTTCATAGGTTTATTTTATAGAAAAAGTTTGGAGAAAATATGGAGAAATAGGAAAAGCGCAAGGCGCCCTCCTATCGGCAACAGGCATAAGACGAGCCAGCTTGAAGGTTGCTTTTTAACCTTCTGGATGGATTGGCTTATGACCCCGAGCCGATGGCGCCTGGAGCTAGACACTAAAACTGAGTTCGAAATCTTATACTTTCTTAACCGTTAAAAAAAGGTCTACTTATTAGCAGACCTTTATATTGTTACACATGATTTGGCTTCCATCGACGTAAAAACAAAGTGTTTGTTACAACCGAAACAGAACTGAACGCCATTGCTGCACCAGCTAAAATTGGATTTAATAATCCAAAGGCTGCAACCGGAATTAATAAAACATTATAAGCAAATGCCCAGAACAAGTTTTGGCGAATCTTTCTCATCGTTGCCTTTGAGAGCTTAATCGTATCTACAATTCCCATTAAATCACCTTTCATTAAGGTAACATCGGCGGCTTCCATTGCTATATCTGTTCCAGTACCAATCGCAATTCCGATATTTGCTGCAACTAGTGCTGGAGCGTCATTGATTCCGTCTCCAACCATCGCAACAATTTTACCTTCATTTTTTAACTTTTCTACTTCTCTTGATTTATCCTCAGGAAGGACTTCAGCCAGAACATGGGTAATACCAACCTGATTTGCTATTGCTTGTGCTGTTCTTTTGTTGTCTCCTGTAATCATGATTACTTCTAATCCTAGTTCCATTAACTTTTCAACTGCTTTAGCAGACGTTTCCTTTACGGTGTCAGCAACAGCAATCAATCCTTTTAATTCATCATTGATGGCAACTAACATCGCTGTTTTACCCTGGTTCTCCAAGTTTTCCATTTGCTCTAATATGCTGTTAACTTTAATATCATTTTCGGTCATTAATTTCTTATTTCCAATTAATATCTTTCGGTCTCCAATATTAACTTCAATCCCATGTCCAGGAATTGCAGTAAATTGTTTAACTTCTTCGAGCTCTATACCTCTTACTCTAGCTCCATTCACAATCGCTTCACCTAATGGATGTTCAGATCCCTTTTCAGCGCTTGCTGCCAATTGAAGTAATTCATCTTCCTTCATATCACCAATGGAAATGATATCAGTTACTTCAGGCTCACCTTTTGTAATCGTTCCAGTTTTATCTAATACAATCGTTGTTAATCGGTGAGCACTTTCTAGATGCTCCGCACTCTTTATTAAAACTCCATTTTCTGCACCTTTACCGGTACCAACCATTACTGCTGTGGGAGTAGCTAAACCTAATGCACAAGGACAAGCAATAACTAATACTGCTACTGCACTGATTAAAGCTGGCGTAAAGCCTACAAAGAAGGCTGTAATTGCAAATGTAAGGGTAGCAATTACAATGACGATTGGAACAAATACCCCTGATATTTGATCAGCTAATCGTTGAATCGGTGCCTTCGATCCTTGCGCTTCTTCAACCAATTTAATGATTTGTGCGAGCGCCGTTTCTTTTCCTACTTTTGTTGCTTTAAATTTAAACGAACCATGTTTATTAATGGTTGCTCCTATAACTGTATCACCTATATCTTTTGAAACTGGCATACTTTCACCAGTTAACATCGACTCATCAACCGAACTACTTCCTTCTATGACTTCTCCATCAACAGGAATCTTTTCTCCCGCCCGGACGAATATAATATCTCCTTGTAAAACATCCTCCAAAGGAACATCCATTTCTTCGTTATTCCGTATGACTCGTGCTGTTTTTGCTTGTAGTCCCATTAACTTCTTAATTGCTTCCGATGTTTGCCCCTTCGCTCTTACCTCCATTAACTTACCAAGAACAATCAAGGTTATAATAATCGCCGAAGCCTCAAAGTATAATGGTCCATTACTTCCCATCACGGTTAAGACCAGACTATAAAAGTAAGCAGCGGACGTCCCTAACGCTACAAGAACAGCCATATTTGCACTTCCACCCCGAATGGCTTTATATGCATCTCTGTAAAAGTGTCCACCTACATAAAATTGAACAGGAGTAGCAAGTAAAAACTGTAGCCAAGGATGAATGTGAAATGAAAAAGGTAAATGTAAACCAAATGAGTGTGCAAAGTCGGAGAGCATCATAATTAAGAAGAAAGATGATAATACAGCTCCTATAATAAATTTACGTCGCTGCGTCTTATATTCACGTTCTTTTGCTTCCACGTTTTCGGTTTTTGACTCTTCTTCCAGTTTGGCTTCATATCCAGCTTTTTCTACAGCCTTTATTAACTGATCTGTTTTAGTCACATCTGGTAAATATTCAATCTTTGCTTTCTCATTTGCTAAATTCACATTAGCTTTGATTACGCCTTCAACCTTGTTCAGCCCCTTTTCCACACGATTTACACAAGCTGCGCATGTCATACCGGTAATTGGCATCGTGACTGTTTCTGTTTGGATACCATAACCTGATTTTTCAATAGCATTACTAATCTCATCAAGAGAGGTTTCATTTGAATTATATTGTATATTTACTTTTTCGTTTGCAAGATTCACATTTACTTCTAAAATTCCGTGTAATTTCGATATGTTTTTTTCGATCCTATTTACACAAGAAGCACACGTCATTCCCGTTACTTGGAGAGAAATATTCTTATTAATATCACTCATTTATCTCCTCTCCTTCCTTTTTTAGTGCTTGAATAATAGGACACTTGCTCGTAGGCGTCCCATCCGCCGGACAATCTCTCAATAAATCTTCCAATGTATTTTTTATTTGAATCAGGTCATTTATTTTTTCATTTACTTCTTTAATTTTTTCAGTTGTAAAATTTTTAACCGTAAGCGCATTATGTCCCCCTTCTGATATAAGCAATAATTCCTCAATTTCGTTCAACGTAAAACCTAATTCTTGCGCTCTCTTAATAAATTTAATCCGGTCAACTATGTCAGTTGAATAGATTCGATAACCCGATTCACTTCTTGGTGGTTCAGGAATTAGACCTCGCTTCTCATAGTATCTGACTGTTTCTAGATTTATATTTGACTGTTTTGCTACCTTACTTATTGTTAATCCTTCCATTTCAAATTCCCTCCTTACCAAGAGTATAAACCCTGTACCTTAATACAGAGTCAAATGGATTTCTAAAAGTTTTTAATAAGGATATTATTAATGATTTGAGTAAAACTAGTCAGTGAGAATTATAATTAGGTTATTGGAGGAGTAGAAATGTCAGTATTATCAACATCACCAAACATATTTGAAGCTTGTATCCAGGCTTGTATTAAATGTGTTCAGGCATGTGAAGAATGTTTTACAGCTTGTTTACAAGAACCAGATGTTCAAGCACGTGTAAATTGTATTAAAACACTAAACGATTGTGCAGAATCATGTCTTCAAGCAGTTGCGTTTATGTCCCGTAATAGTAATTTTGCCAAACAACATTGCAATATGTGTGCTGCAATTTGTGAAGCTTGTGCAACTGAATGTGAAAAATTTCAAGATACGCATTGTCAAGAATGTGCTCAGATTTGTAGACAATGTGCAGATGAATGCCGAAAGATGGCAGGATAGTGCTAAAAAAAATAGCCCTACTCGATCGATAAATGAGTAGGGCTATTTCTTAAGTTTTGTTAATATTCCGTCACGATTATTGGTGTCAATCGTTATTTTAGTTATTTATTCTTTTCTTTGATGTTTGGATTGTTGTTTTTTCAATATTATCTCCACTAAATTTTCCTTGTGAAAGAATGGTCTGAGTTTAACAACGATTGCTTTTTCATTCTCGTTTATATTCTTAGTTAATCGAACATTATGCTGCAGCAGCTTCCCAATCGTTAAACATATTTCCTAGTCACACTCTTCCCATCATACGTAAACACAACACCCTTGTTCTCAATCATCGATTCCATATGAACAGGTTCCCCAAAGCTGGTGAAGGTATGGCATAACCTTCTCAAGGTATTTCAAATCAAGCTCTTCCCTCATACCAATGCTTTAAGTAAAGCTCCCCTGTCTTCATATAGTCTCAATCATTTACGGTGATGTATGGGAATCCCCCATTAACACGCATGCTCACTAGCTGATCACGTACTTGTTCACAGCCTTTATCAACAATCTTATAGTCACGACCTTGCTTCTGGAATAAGTACATATCCTCGCGCATGACTAGATCTTTTGTTAAATAGTTCCGGATATTCCACTTCACGTACTTCAAACATTTTCTCTCGACCTGAACCTGGCTTTACACCCCGCTCGATCATTTCAGGTGTTGGGTTATCATAACGTTCCTCAATGTCCTCGAAAATCTTTAAGCCTAAGTAGTAAGGATTAATCTGAGTACGTGAAGGCTGAACAACTCCTGCATTCAGCTTCGCAAATTCAATCGCTTCACCAGACGTTAAGTCCATTTCACGTATGATTCGTTGATGCCAGAACGATGCCCAGCCTTCGTTTCGTAAAGATGTTCTTTTTACATGCTTTTAATACTATCTCTTCTAATCCTTTATAACATCTAGATAGCCCTCTTAGTTTATTTTGATTTTATACCTGCACCACAAAGAGGTATAATAATTTTTTCATCTTGTCCCTTTTCATATTTCAAGTACCCCGCATAGTTGACCGCAGATGTCACTTCAACATAAAAGCCTTTATCACTAAGTTTCTCCCGTGCACTTAGAATCTCATCTTCTTGAATATCAATAAATGTACCATTTGTTTCCTGTACAGCTTCTAAAATTTGTTTTGAACGTGCTGGAGCTGCAATGGCGATCCCTTCCGCTAAAGTACCTTCGTTCGTAATAGGTTTCGCTGTTACCTCACCATGTTTGTAGGCATTTACAAGAGGCGCACAATTTGCTGCTTGGATAGCAATAACTTTCGGCATTCTTTCTATTAATCCATTTTCCAATAACTCTTTAAAACCATAGTATGCACCAAGTAGAAGTGTACCGTTACCAACTGGAATAATTAATGTATCAGGAGCACCTTTTAATTGCTCAAAAACTTCATAGGCATATGTTTTCGTTCCTTCATAAAAGTATGGATTATACACATGACTTGCGTAAAATACATTTTCTTCTTCTACTGCTCTTTGGGCAGCAGCAGCAATGTCTTCTCGTGTACCACGAATTTCTTTAATCGTTGCACCATGAGCTTTGACTTGAGCAATTTTTTTCGGGGATGTTTCGTCGCTTAGATAAATATCACAGGCAATATTACAACGTGCTGCATAAGCTGCAATCGCAGTTCCTGCATTACCACTACTATCAGCAATGACCTTTGATACCCCTAATTCTTTAGCCTTCGTCATCAGTACAGCTGCTCCTCGATCTTTAAAGGATAGTGTGGGCATCATATAGTCAACTTTTACATACGTATTAGGCTCTAAAGGGTCAAGAACGATTAAAGGAGATTGGCCTTCTCCCATTGTCACGGATTCCCATATCTTTGAATCCTTTGCGAATGGCATGGTTTCATAATAGCGCCATAACGAGTTTGGATAGTTTCTCCAATCTGCAACATCAATTTTTGGGGTATCTTTTACAATATTTAATACTCCCCCACATTCACATTTCCATATAGTTGGTGTAATATCATGCTTATTCCCACAATTGTTACAAATAAATTGTTTCATCGTTAATCCCCCTTTAAATGACATTAACTATTTTTTACAAGATAGGAAAAAATAATTAAATATATACAATTGCATCAATAACAATTTGAAGCCAAAATGTTATTCATTAGTTCGTACAACGATACGTGCTGTTTTTTGTTCACTGGAAAATATTCTATAAACAGTTCTCTTAATATTGGAACTATTAAAGCTCTAATTTTCTATTAAATATTATTCGTAAATATTTAAAAGTTTTCCTTTTTCAAGTGATATAGCCTTTTCATATACAGCGACTGCAGCGGCTGTATCTTGAATCGCACTACCTGTAGTATCAAAAATGATAATTTCCTCAGAATTTGTTCGTCCTTCAATTTTACCAGAAACAATATCCCCAAATTCTCCATAAACATCCCCAGCAGACATTAGATTTGCCTCAATAGCATGATGAAGCTCTCCTACATGTGCACATTGTTCTAGAATGTCCACAACTAGTTTTCCACTTGCCAAAAGTTGTGGGTCAAGTTCTTGTTTATCTGGGCTGTCTGCACCAACTGCTGAAATGAAGGTCCCAGGGCGAACATACTCTTTATTCAGAAAGAATTTTTTTGCAGAAGTACAAGTAATAATAATATCGCTTTTAGGTGCAACATCGGCTAAATTATCAGTAGCCTCAATGTTCATTTTAAGCTCCTCTGACATTTCTTTCGAAAATGTTTCTATCTTGTTCTGATTAGTTCCCCATACGTATACTTGAGAGATAGAAGAAATGACATTCATAAGAGCCCTCAGCTGAACTCTCGCTTGGTTTCCACTGCCACAAATAGTGACTGTCGATGAGTTTGAACGGGCAAGATATTTTGCTGCCACTGCTGTTGTTGCAGCAGTACGCTTTGAGGTGATTTCAGTTGAGTCCATAATGGATAAGGGTCTTCCATTTGAACCATCAAACAGAATAATCAATCCGATAATGTTTGGTAAGCCAAATTTGGTACGATTTCCGAAAAATCCGCCATTTGCTTTCAGCGCAAAATACGTCTTGTCAAGTTTAAGTCCGCCACTCTTAATATGAAATTCTCCGTCTTCTACATCCGCGTGCATTAATCCTGGAGCTAGAGCTTTACCTTCAGACCTTTTTCTAAAAGCACTCTCCATTGCCGTTAAGTAATCATTAGATGATATCATGGAGGCAATTTCAGACCTGTTAAGAAGTAGAAGCTCAGTGTTTCCCATTGCATTTAAATCGATCATTGGTACTCATCCTTTGCATTATTAATTTTTGTGAATAAATTGATTCATCATTCCAAAACTATAAGAAATCTAATTATCGAAACAGTATACAATTTATTTACTGCAGTTTTGCCCGGCAGTCGATAGGGATTTCTTCAACAACTTCGCCTTTGGAGAGCAAGTAAGCTTTTTCATATAAATTACAAACCGGACAAATATGGTTTGGGATAATTTGTACTTTATCTCCAATATTTACTTGATTACGGAAATCTTCATTATAAATGATCGCATGTTCATCGAAAACACCGTGAATATAGACATCTTCAAATTCCTTTACACGGCCCAAACCATTTGTTGTTGTATGACCCTCATTTCTTGTTTGGGCTGTAATCCCTTTTGCCCCAACATCTGTAATCACCCGTTCATTAGTAGGTTTACTGATGATTGTTGTAAGGACCGATGCTGCACATCGCTCATATGTGCCAATAACGTTTGCCTGTGAGGAATCCATTAAAATATAGGTACCAGGCCTAATTTCAGTAACCCCGTTTGGTATCTCGAAATTAAGCATGAAAGGAGGAGTCGAACCAATACTTACTACTTCTGGTATAACTCCCATCTCTTCTGCTATTCTTGCAAAGTGCAAGGTTCGGTTTACACTTTCAAGATAAAGTTCTTTACATTCATTAATGTTTTCAGCTTTATAGGAATGCCCATCATGTGAAAAAATCCCTATAAGTTCAACATGTTTACAAGCCTTTACGTATTCTAATAATGTTCTGAAATCACTTTCTTCAATAATCCCTGAGCGTTGTTCCCCTACTTCAATTTCAATAAGAACCTTGGCTTTTTTCTCTGCTCCTTTGAATACTTCTTCAATTTCAGTGACTTGGTAAATATTATCTATACCAAACGAAATATCAATGGTCTCAGCTAATTTTCTAATTCGTTGAATTTTTGATTTTCCAACAATCTCATTGGCAATAAAGATGTTTTTCAAGCCGTTTTTAGCCATAACTTCAGCCTCACCGACTTTTGCTACTGTAATTCCAACTGCTCCTAATTCTTCTTGTAATCTAGCAAGCCTAGGCATTTTATGAGTTTTGGTATGTGGACGTAAATGTACTTTATGTTCATTAGCGTAATTTTGCATGAAGCGAAGATTATCCATCATTATTTCTCTATCAATTAAAAGTGCAGGTGTATCTAACTCAACATATTTCATTTTATCGGCTCCTTTTTATTTTTTGATAAGCTTGTGATAGTGAGTTTAATCATGGCTGCAATTGGCTAAGTAAGATTTAATAAACTTTTTTAGCAACTAATCGATGAGCGAAGTAGTAATCCGTTTAAGTTAATTGTAAATATCACAAAGGATGATATGACTATTCAACTCAAAAAAAAAAACTTATATATATTTTTAAATTGAAAACATATAAAAAAATATATAAAATTGAATTAAATCATTAGTATTTATCTAAAATTATATAAAAAATTATATAAAAGTCAACATAATATAGATGTTTGTATAAAAAATTATATAAATTTCGTGTTATAAATGATTCGAATTAATAGATATCATTTATAAAGAAGGGACCATCCTATGAACATCAATAATAAAGAGTTAAAAAAGTACATCCCAATCGCTAACTTAATCGCTAAGACCTTTGGACGGAATTGTGAGGTCGTCATTCATGACTTAACCGTTCCTCAAAACTCAGTGATTTACGCTGTTAATAATCATGTAACAGGAAGAAAAGTTGGACAGGCTTTCGATCACCTGGTGAAGCAAGTGCTGCTATCTAGTAAATTTGAGAACGATTATTTAGCAGGTTATAAAATACGTACCGACGATGGCAAGGAAATTAAATCATCTACTGCTTTAATTAGAGATTCGAACGAAAAAGTTATTGGGGCACTTTGTGTTAATTATAATTTGGAAAGCATGATTCATTTTAAGGAATTTTTAGATGATTTTATTGGTATTGGACAAGAAGAAAAAGAAACTGAAGAAGAAAATGCAGAACTTATGGAAAATGTAGTAGAAATCGCAGACGATTTAATAGATCGCATTATTGCCAATTACGGAACCGAAGAGTTAAAAAGAAAAGAAAAAATTAAATTAATAAAGTTTATGGATGAAAAAGGGATTTTTTTAATCAAGGGATCTGTAGATAAAGTGGCAGAAAAGCTTGGTATTTCAAAAGTTACCGTATACAGTTATTTAGATGAAATAAAAAAAAACAATTGATTAAGAAATGAAAAATACAGTTATTTATCTGATTTCCATTGTAGACAAAAGGAATTTGGAAATGTCCTTATTTCCAAATTCCTTTTAATTTTTTTTCCCTACTTAAACTATACTCCCTCGTATCTAAATTAATTCTTGCGCAAAGGCACAGAAAACCGAAGATACTTACTGCACAGTAAAGGTTCAAACACATATTAATGAAACTAACAATCTTAATTATTAGCGCTTTAATTGCTGAAGATTGTTATACAAATTAAGATCTCATTATCCAAAATCATCAATCCATTAAACCCTCATCTATGTATACTTCCATACCCTCTTCTTCCAGACATTCACCAAAAAATATAACTACTTTCCTATAGTCATGGTTGAGTATATTTAAATCTTGGTCAATTGTACTACGCAGTAAATGTTATTTTCAGAAGCATCTATTTACGTTCGAGGAAAGTAAAAACAACTGGCAAAGGTAAATAAAAGAAAGCGCGGTCTATGAATACGGCGCTTCCTTTCTTTGTAAGAATTTATGTTGGAAGATTTTCTTTTAACTTTTGTATCCCTGCGGCTACTTGTTTCGATATTTCCTCATAGTCTGTCTCCCCTTCAAAATACATCGGTCTCCCAAATATAACTCCTGCGTTCCCTCCCCATCTATTTCGCACCCCATATATGTAAGTAGGAACTACTGGTGCTTTGCTTTTTGAGACAATAAAGCCGATTCCTTTTTTCGGGTCTTGCATATCCTCGGTTTGGCTTCTGGACCCTTCGATAAACAAGGAAAAAATTTTTTTATCTTTTAATAGTTTTAATGTATGCTTTAACGATTTAATATCCGCTTTTTCTCTATTCACAGGGAATGCCCCCATTTCGGTAATGAGCCACGCAGCGAATTTATTTCGAAATAGGCTTTCCTTTGCCATAATATACATTTTCCTCGGGGTGTGTGTCCCAGCCAAGAGTGAGTCCCAGTTTGTCTGGTGATTCATCGCCAAAATAACCGCACCCTCTGGAATATTTTCGTTTCCTTTTATTGTTACGTTAAAACGAAAATGCAAAAACCAACGAACCAAACTACGTACTATTTTATAAACCAACTGATTCTCTCCCTTTTTCTTTAAAATATTTATGATTATATCTTTTTATGTTCATAAAATAGCATATATAATAACTTTTCACCATTGTTTTTGTCAATCTGTTAAAAACTTTCTCTTCCGCTTCCTGACTTAACTATTCATCCATTCACTCATACCGCCTGTCATATTTTTAATTTTAAACCCACGTTCTTGTAACCATTCACTAGCAAGTCCAGCACGATTGCCTGACGAAAAACGATCACTTCAAAAGTGATCGCCCTTAAAAAATATTGAACCGTAGATTTGTACTACGCAGTAATGACTTATTTCATCTCTCTAATTAAATGTAAATCTTTTATAACATTATAATTCGAATAAATGCATGACCCAAAATACCAAAGGAGGAATCATGATGGATGGTAGAAGATTTAAGGTATTACATTTCTTAATCCCTAAAATACTTAAACCTGATGCTATTATCAATATTCCGCCTATAATCGATACTTCGTTCAAAAGATCTTGATTAATATAATTTCCTATTAAAGTAGCAATTAAATAAATAGAACCTTGCCAAAAAAATAAAACAATTGCTGAAATAGCAATACCAATGCCAAATGTGGATGCTAAAACAATTGAAGTAATTCCATCCAACATCCCATTAGCAAGCAAATACGTATAATCCCTGTTTAACGCTGCCTCTATAGGACCTAAAATAGATAGAGTTCCAACACAAAATAACAGAATCGCAGTCGCTAACCCTTCGGCTAAGTTACCCTTTGAATATTTATTAACTAAGGCATTAAATTTTGCTTCTAAATCCAACCTTTGACCAAGTACTCCCCCTACAGCTAAACTGACAATAAATAGTACAGGATATTGGCTGGAAGGTAAGTGTTGTACTAGTGCATTAATACCTAACCCTAACGCAACTAACCCCATGGCCTGCATTAAAATGTTATGATACTCATCTTTTATCCCTTTTTTGAGAATACTGCCCACAATGCTACCGAGTAGTATCATTATTACATTGAATATCGTTCCAAACATAGTCATCTCTCCTATTAATATTTTTCCTATCTAAAAATATAGACCCTCCTGTAAGAGGAGGGTCAACAGTTTATTGGTATTTGTATTTCTGTCAGATAGTCTTCTTTACTGCGAGAGATATAATGGTCAATGATTGTTCTTTCAATGGAATCACCGCTCACTTCAAAACCGTTATCTCGAATGAACTTTAATAAGGATCTATAATGTTCTGGGGATTCGCTATGATTGCCGTTATAAAAAATGCAGGCATACATTCCTTCTGGAAGAGTTGCTACTAAAGGACCCTGAATATCATCTTCTTCGGCTAAGATAAATATCGAGTTATATTGAGTAAAGTTGTTGATTAGTAAATCATTCATACTTACAGTAAGACCTACTCCTCCAATGAAAATAGAAGAACTTCTTTTGGACTGGCTCTCTAGTCGCCTCAATGAAACTTCCAGCTCTGGTTCTGAACTAATTCTCTCCATTAATCTTACTATTTTTCTCTCTTCCTTTTCCTTTATAAATGGAATGCCCAATTCCTTTGATTCTCGCGCCAATTTAATGTCCTTGATTCGATTTTGAAACCTGTGGTTAATTCGTGTTAGTTCTTTAATTTTTTCTTCCGTTAAACGTTTTTGCTCCTCTAATAGATTTAAAAAACTGTCGATATCCCTGTGATCCAGATGTCCTTTAATTTCCTTTAAAGAAAAACCTAATTCCTTTAAATAATGGATTGTGTTCAAATGTTCGAATTGTTCTGTTGAATAATATCTATAACCGTTATTTACATCCGTATGTATAGGTTTTAATAAATCAATTTCATCATAATATCGAAGGGCTTTAATCGTGGTATTATGTAGTTTAGCCATTTCTCCAATTGAAAATTGATTCTTCAATTTAATCTTCCTTTTTAAAAGCATTTTATTAATACGATTATACTTGTTTGTGTGATGTTAATCTACCGCGCTTCTATGGTAAAAGTGCATTTCATAAAGTCAATTAAACTAGATGTTCCTAGCTACGCAGTATTTAGTCTACTAAGCATCTTCAACTTGCTTATTTCACATTACTGACCATTAGTTTAAGTGTAACCTTTCAAATAATCAGATTCATTAAAAAAAAGCCACTGATCCCTCAGCAGCTCCCCAATCCTTATACATACTTCCTAGTAACACTCTTCCCATCATACGTAAACACAACACTTTTATTCTCAATCATCGACTCCATATGAACAGGTCTACCCCAAAGTTGGTGAAGGTATGGCATGACCTTCTCAAGGTATTTTAAATCAAGCTCGATGCCCTCATACCAATGCTTTAAGTAAAGCTCTCCTGTTTTCATATAGTCTCCGTCATTGACTGTGATATATGGAAACCCTCCATTAACACGCATGCTCACTAGCTGATCACGTACTTGCTCCCAGCCCTTATCTACAATTTTATAGTCACGACCTTGCTTTTGGAATAAGTACATATCCTCACGCATCACTAAATCTTTTGTTAAGTAGTTACGAATAAACGAGATATCTGATTCAACTTCACGTACCTCAAACATCTTCTCTCGACCAGATCCTGGTTTCACACCCCGCTCAATCATATCAGCTGTTGGATTATCATAACGTTCCTCAATGTCTTCGAAGATTTTCAAACCTAAATAGTAAGGGTTAATCTGTGTACGTGATGGCTGAACAACACCTGCATTTAACTTTGCAAATTCAATCGCTTCATCTGACGTTAAGTCCATTTCACGTATGATTCGTTGGTGCCAGAACGATGCCCAGCCTTCGTTCATGATTTTTGTTTCCAACTGTGGCCAGAAATAGAGCATTTCTTCTCGCATCATAGTTAGAACGTCACGCTGCCAATCTTCAAGTTCACGACTATATTCTTCAATAAATAACAGGATATCTTTTTCAGGTTGTGGAGGTAGCTTTTTCTTCTTCTTTGTTTTTTTTGGCTTAGGCTGGTTTCTTGAATCTAAAGACCATAGGTCATCATATGGAGAATCTGATTTCGATTGTTCATTATCTTCCTCTTCTTCAAGATCATCCAGACTCCATGCTAGCTTTGGTCGCATTAAAGAGGGATCAATATGTTCTTGGATGGCAAGGACTGCATCTAGAAATGACTCAACTTCAGCTGTACCATATAGATGTTCATAATGCTTTACTCGTTCTGCAGTTGCTGCCATACTTTCAACCATATCTCGTTTCGTATTACTAAAACGGTAATTATTCTTAAAGAAATCACAATGGGCTAGTACATGAGCTACGATTAGCTTATTTTGAATTAGAGAATTTGAGTCTAATAAAAACGCATAGCACGGGTCAGAGTTAATAACGAGTTCATAAATTTTACTCAATCCAAGATCATACTGAAGTTTCATTCGGTGAAATTGTTTCCCAAAACTCCAATGTGAAAAACGGGTGGGCATCCCATAAGCACCAAAAGTATAGATAATATCTGCTGGGCAAATCTCATATCTCATTGGATAGTAATCAAGACCAAAGCCATCTGCAATTTCAGTAATTTCATCGATCGCATACTCAAGTGCCTTACGCTCTTCCTCTCTCACTTTTGAATCTCCTCCTTCTTATCCTTATAACACTTTATGAACAAACCATCAAAATGATGTGAGAGGATTGTATGATCATGACATTTTCTTTTAATTAAGACTCCTAGAGTAGACACCCAAACAGATTTTGATTTAAATATTCTTAAATGGTTAAATGAATATGATTATATTCGTTTAACAAGAATTGTGATCATAGGTAGTTATATAAATCCGGACAAAAGTGATTACTCTCAAGTAGCCTTGTGGATAGCCTTAATGACATACAAAAACTGAATAACTTTGAATTAACTATTCCCATCCGATGACAGAACAGATCGGACTCGCTTGCATTTATATTCACAATTACGTCTGAAGTCAGGCCAGGTTCAGACTCAGGTTGCATTCACTAGCACGGTTCCTGTCCGAAGCTTGACAAGGTTCTGACTCAGATTGCATTCACTAGCACGGTTCCTGTCCGAAGCTTGACCAGGTTCAGACTCGGTTGCATTCACTAGCAAGATTCCTGTCCGAAGCTTGA
>NZ_FNJU01000015.1:0-11080 GCF_900104555.1 Litchfieldia salsa | reverse complement strand
TCAGGTTCAGACTCAGATTGCATTCACTAGCACGGTTCCTGTCCGAAGCCTGGTCAGGTTCAGACTCAGATTGCATTCACTAGTATAAATCCTGTCTGAAGCCTGGTCAGGTTCAGACTCGGTTACATTCATATTCACGCTTCCTGTCCGAACTCACGCAAGGTTCAGACTCGCTTGCATTCACAATCACGATTCCTGTCCGAACTCACACCAGGTTCAGACTCGCATAGATTCACAGCCATGATTCTTGTCCGAAGACAGGTGAGGTTCAGACTCCCTGTACAAGAATTAAAAGAAAAAGCCATAAAAAAAAGACAGAATGAAATCCCATTCTATCTTCGTTCCTCTAAACTCAAGGATATTAATGATTCACTTTTTGGATTAAATAATAAAATCACCCTAACAACGAAGCTCCCGTCATCGTTTTGAACCTTTAATTCAAACGTATCTTTTGTTTGTGTCTCTGAAATATCTTCTCTACCTTTGTAATCAATATTACTTACATTATGTTCAGGATAATTTAATTTAACAATATTGCCTGCCATTTCACTCCACTTTTCATTAGCTTTAGCTTCTTTTTCTGGTTCAGCACTAGCAAACGTACTCATCAATGTGAAAGCCAATAGGCTGCAAAAAGCTGTAATCAAGCATGATTTCAGAATAAATTTCACTCCCAAAATAAATTCCTCCTTCGGTAAAAATGGGCTATTGCTATCATGCCCACCTATGTGAAATATTACTTCAATTTAATTCAATATTTTTTAGCTTATTGGCTTGGTCAGCAATGAGTAACCCTACCGCTTTGTTTCTCTTCCATTCTTCAGGAAAAACCTTCAAAGGTAAGCTTGTTTCGTTTACATCATACCCTATTTCAATCGTAAAGGCTGGTCGTTTATAATAGGTGATAAACCAGTCTGTTAACCCCCCACCTACTGCGGTTTTAGGTGGCTTTGCTAACTTATATCTCGTAAGATTTGTTAGCTTTTTTGCAATAGCTCGATCACGCTTTACGACTCTCTTATCATTTTTATATGACCAATAAATGACTCTCCCAGAGGAATGATATGCAACTGATATTAAAGGATTTTCTTTTAATATAAATCTCGTCAATGCTTTAACCTCAACAGCCTCTAAAGGTGCTGTCCCTTTGTAATAATGAAATGATGCATATGGCGTATCTCCATTTATTGCTTTCCAGCCTGCAGGATATTGACGATTTAAATCAATTCCAATCCCATTTGCCTTCCATCTCTTAAAATTCAGATCATTCTCATTCATTTCCATTAAAAGTTGCTGATGTCCTAGAGGGACTGAATCTAACCCCTTTTGTTGAATCTCAACACCATCAGGATTGAGCATGGGGACAAACCAAATTGAAACCTCATCCAAAATTTTTGGATTGTAATGCCCTACATTAGCCTCTTTATTGTAGGCGTCAGCATAAGTTTCAATCATTTTCATAATCAAACTAGTTGTTAACCACTCACGTCCATGATGTGAACCTACAAATAAAACCTGCTTTTTTCCTTTTCCAAGATGTAAGGCAGGAATCTCTTTTCCAAAGGTCGATTTGCCAATACTGATGACCTCAATTAAATCTTTATTTTTAACTGATAATAATGAAAGATCCTTCATCATTTCTTCATATGTATATACAACCTCTGGCTCAACAATACCTCTTTTTGCCGCTCCCACTTGGCTTGTCATAAAAAGAATAAAAACAAGAAACATCATTAACATTTTTCTAAGCATTTCTAACACTCCATAGTAACTTTTGTGTTATTGTTTACGATATTTTTAAAATTACAATGGTAATTTAGGGAATGCCTATAATGTAGACGTGACCAATATTTACAGTGAGAAAATCTAAGCTAACTTCACACACTATAATCAACTCCTAAAAAAGGAGGCAGGTAGTGATGAATACAGCAGATTATGATAAGGCACTGTACTATACACATCGATCACAGTGGGATAACTTATTGATACTAATGGTACGAACTAAGGATGACTTCCTTTCGAAGAAAATCGAGCATTTCCTACATGCATATAATTTCGAAAAAGACTATTCCGTTATCGAACGAGAACTATACTCTTTGTTAAGATATATCGATCATGCCTCACATGATTTTGATGATGAAGAATTAACGGCATTACTTTAAATAAAAGGAAGGGATTTTCATCCCTTCCTTTCATGCTGTTTATAAAGATAAACGGTTTTAAATTAAACGGAAAGAATCCTCTTAAGTATGAAATAGCACGGAAAATAGAACGAATAGACGGAGAAATTCCTACTATTAATCCCCAACCAAGCTTAAATGCCTAAATTTGCTTTAAATAACAGGAAGACCTCCGTTTATATTCACCTAACTAACTCTTTTCTGAAGTTTAACCGGAAAATATCCGGTTATTATTGTAAGTTGAGGGTCTAATAACCTGAGCCCAGCTTCCCCTTTCAATTTGGGGTTCAATATCAACCATTTCTTTACATACACAATAAAAGGAAGGGATTCTCATCCCTTCCTTCAGAGTGTAGACAAAGTATATTTTGTAAAACCCAGGCTGATTGAAAACGCTTGAAGTCGAGGCGCGAACCCTTGGGAGGAGCGGAGTTACCCTGAGGGTAATGAGCACCGAGCGAGGGTTCGCAACGAAGAATGCGAGCGTTTTCAATCAGCCTGAAGAAGGGATTCTCATCCCTTCCTTTATTATTACACTTGTGCCTTTAATAATTCTTGTATTTGATCCATAACATCTTTTGAAATCGAAGTTAACACGTCTTCACTATTTTGTAGAGAGTTGCCCTTAACTCCGAAGTAGAATTTAACTTTTGGTTCAGTTCCTGACGGACGAAGACAGAACCATGAACCATCTTCAAGGAAATACTTTAATACGTTTGATTTTGGTAAATCAATAACAACTTTCTCATCTTGTAAAACATTCACTCTTTCACTTGCTTGATAATCTTCAATTGTTACTATTTTACGACCTGCAACTTCTGTAGGAGGGGTACTTCTAAAGCTTGCAAGAATGTTATTGATTTGCTCAGCACCTTCTTTTCCTTTTAAAGTCAAGGACTCTAGGCCTTCCTTATAATAGCCATATTCATCAAAAATGGAAAGCAATGCATCATATAATGACATTCCCTTTTTCTTATAATATGCTGCTACTTCAACTGCGAATAAGACAGCTTGAACTGCATCCTTATCACGTGCAAAGTCTGCAATTAAATATCCGTAACTCTCTTCATATCCAAATTGGAATTCGTATTGTCCTGTTTGTTCATATTCCTTAATCTTTTCACCAATAAATTTGAACCCGGTTAATGTATCGATTGTATCTAAGCCGAATGACTTTGCAATTTCTCTTCCGATCTCTGAAGTAACGATTGTTTTAAGCACAACACCATTAGCTGGAAGAATGCCTTTTTCCTTCTTTTGGGATAATAAATAATGTAAAAGGATTGCTCCTGTTTGATTTCCTGTTAACACAACATATTCATCTTGGTCATTTTTCACAGCAACGCCTAATCTGTCAGCATCTGGATCAGTTGCAATTAGAAGATCTCCGCCAACTTTTAGCCCATCACGAATCGCTAATTCAAATGCAGCATGTTCTTCTGGGTTTGGTGATTTCACTGTTGAGAAATTAGGATCTGGTAGTTCCTGCTCCTTTACAACCGTAATATTCTTATATCCTAATGCTTCTAATCCTTTTCTAACTGGTTTATTCGCTGTTCCGTGTAATGGAGTAAATACAATATTTAAATCCACTTCACTTGAAAGTGAAGGATTGATTGAGATTGTCTTTAATTTCTCAGTATAAGCACTGTCAATTTCTTCACCAATCATTTTAATTAGTCCTGCAGTTTTTAACGATTGTTCGTCATCCACTTGGATTAAAAGTTCGTTCTCAATTTCATTTACTTTAGCAATTACAGCATCTGCTTCAAGTGGTGGTAATTGCCCACCGTCAGATCCATACACTTTATAGCCATTATACTCTGGTGGATTGTGGCTAGCTGTTACTACAATTCCGGAGAATGCATGTAAGTGTCTGACTGCAAATGATAACTCAGGTGTTGGACGTAGTTCATTAAATACGTAAGTTTGTATTCCGTGTGTCGCTAATGTTTTAGCAGCTTCCATTGCAAACTCTGGAGACTTATGACGCGAATCATAGGCAATAACTACACCTTGCTTCTTTGCTTCTTCTCCAGCAGCCCCAATATACCTAGCCAACCCTTCTGAAGCTTTGCGAACAGTATACAGGTTCATACGGTTTGTTCCAGGTCCGATTTCCCCTCTCATTCCACCAGTACCAAATTCAAGGTTTTTATAGAAACAATCCTCAAGCTCTTTTGGATTATCTTTCTTTTCTTGTAATAATTTTTTTATTTCATCATCTAAGTTTGATGTATTTTGCCATAAATCATATTTTTCTAACCAGCTCATCTTGTTCCTCCTAGTTATGTAGTAATATTACTATCCTTCCTTATTCTCCATATTTTGTACGAATCCTGCAACTAAATTCCGTAACTTTATGACAAGTTCTATTTTTTAAATCCCTATTTCTCGTGAACATTGTTGTTAATTAAACATATTAGTCGATTGAATGTTTGTAAACTTTACACTTCAGCAAGAAAAGCCAGAAAAAGTGATGATTATCACCTTCTCTGACTTTAATATGAAATGATTTTATTGTTTATAATTTATTTTGTAAATATCATGTCTGCGATCTTTAAGTTGACGAACAGTACCAGATTGACGTTGTCTCCTTAATACTTCTAAATCAACATCCCCAATCACAACCATTTCCAAATTAGGACTACATTCTCCTACAATTCCATCACGTGCAAATTCAAAGTCTGAAGGTGCAAAAATCGCTGATTGTGCATATTGGATATCCATATTTTCTGTTTGAGGAAGATTTCCGACAGTCCCTGCAATAACAGTATATATTTGATTTTCTACAGCTCTTGCCTGGGCGCAATATCTAACTCGTAGATAACCTTGTCGATCTTCTGTACAAAATGGAGTGAAAATAATTTTAGCACCTTGATCACTTGCGATTCTAGCAAGTTCTGGGAATTCAATATCATAGCAAATTTGGATGGCAATTCTACCACAGTCGGTATCAAAGACACGTACCTTATCACCACGACTTATGCCCCACCATTTTCGTTCATTTGGTGTAATATGTAGTTTATATTGTTTCTCAATCGTCCCATCTCTTCTGAATAAATAAGCAATATTATAAATCTTATCTTCTTCCTCAACAAAATGAGAACCACCGATAATATTCACATTGTATCTTACAGCTAGGTCTGTAAATAACTGAATATAATCTTCAGTGAACTCTGTGACTCGTTGGATTGCCTTGCTTGGTGATTTCTCATCAAGGAAAGACATTAACTGAGTTGTGAAGATTTCTGGGAAAACTGCAAAATCACTTCCTGCGTCTGATGCAACATCTGTGTAATATTCCACTTGCTTTGCGAACTCTTCAAATGAGTCAATCTTCCTCATTTCATATTGAACGACACAGATTCTAACTGGAAATGCCGTCTTATACTGCTGTTTTGTTTTCCCAATATAATCGATATTATTCCATTCCATTAGCGTCGCATATTGATTGGATTGAAAATCATCTGGCAGATAATTAGGGTTAATCCTCATTAGCGTAAACCCATTCATTAGCTGGAAAGATAAGACCGGATCATATATTTTATGAAGCATTACCTGCTGAACATATTCTCTAGGTGATAATTCCTCTGAATGCTTATGAAAGTTAGGAATCCGTCCACCAATAATAATGCTTTTCAGATTATATCTTCGAGCTAAATCTTTACGTGCTTCATATAATCGATTACCAATTTTCATTCCACGGTATTCTGGATGCACCATGACTTCAATTCCATAAAGATTATATCCGTCCGGATTATGATTTGTAATGTAACCTTCGTCTGTAATGTCATCCCAAGTATGCTTATCATCATATTCATCAAAATTCACAATTAGGCTTGAACATGATCCTATAATTTCCCCATCAAACTCTGCACATATTTGGCCATCAGGGAAATGATCTAAATGACTGACTAATTGTTCCTTTTTCCATGGTTCCATTCCCTTAAAGCAATTCTCTTGTAAGTTAATAATTTCATCAATATCTCTATGCTCTATATTACGAATGATCATTTTCTTTTCAAATTTAGATAAGTCAATTTTTTCAGACAAGAATTCTTCCCCCTACTATTTCGCTCTATTAAAGTTGGTTCTACCCTTAATAATAACCCTATAAACACTAATTATGATAATTAAATTAAACTTTTTATAAAAACTTATTAAAAGAACCGTTCAATTTGTTGTACTATATGAATGTATGCTTTATTATATCTAACAAATACACTAGTAAAAGGGTTGTTCATTAGTGTTAAGAGGAGTCAGATGTTGAATGCCCAAGAAAGCTGAAAATAAGCTAGAAACATATCAATTTGTTGCATTTGGAGCAGCATTAATCGCTACTTTAGGAAGTCTTTATTTTTCCGAGATTTTGTTATATATTCCATGTGAGCTTTGCTGGTACCAGAGAATCTTTATGTATCCTCAAGTGATTATTTTGGGCATTAGCATTGTGAAAAAGAATTATGAAATCAGCTCATATACGTTCGTACTCTCTCTGATAGGTGCTCTTATCTCTTTCTATCACTATTTGATTCAAAAGGTCTCTTTTTTGGGAGACAATTCAATTTCATGTGGAATTGTTCCTTGCACTGGTGAGTATATAAACTGGTTTGGTTTCATAACAATTCCTTTTCTAGCATTGATTGCATTTTTAACAATGATCATTTGTAGCTATTTAATCATGAAAAAACTGAAAGAAGGTAACTAATTTTGAAGAAAATTATTATTTTTGTCTCCATTATCGTCGTATTATTTGGAGGATTAGCTTTTGCTACTAGCTATGCAAACAAGAAGGCAGCTGAAGGTAATCCATATGGTAAAGCTAAATTAAATCCCGCTACAACAAAACAGCTAGATGATCCAAATTATCAAAATCAAATCTTACCTGAAGAATTAGAAGAGAGCTTAAAGAATAATGAAACTCTAACTGTTTATTTCTATAGTCCAACATGCGCCTATTGCCAACAAACAACACCTATCCTAGTTCCATTAGTAGATGATTTAGGTGTTGATGTGAAAAAGCTCAACCTACTTGAATTTGAAGATGGCTGGCAGGACTTTGCAATTAATTCGACACCTACTTTAATCCATTATGAAAATGGAAAAGAGGTTAAAAGAATTGAAGGGTTACAAACTGAAGAAACGTTTAGAGAATGGTTTAGTGATATCGAATCGAAAGAATAAGCAAAAAGAGGCTATCCCTTTGGGAGCCTCTTTTTTGCTATCGCTTATGCTAAGTATAAATTAGTAGGTTTCGAATATTTACTAATAACGTCATTTCTTAAGTTTGAAAATTGATTTAATGTAAATGGAAAAGAATAGCCATACTCATTTAATATAGATACATTTTTGCTAAAAATATCTTCATGGGTACTTTCAATCATTTCATACTGTACGGTTTCCATGACCGCAATCAAGGCTTGTAAACTTGATATGAGCTGGAACGCCTCTTTCATTGTTCCATTGTAATGAAGTTCGTCTTCTCTTGGAACTAAGACATGAATTGCTTCCATTTGGATAATGTACTCATCAGAGAAATGCAAAGGGAATATCTCAGAATAAATGTATTGGATTAATTCCTCGATATAATTTTCTTGTTCTGGAGTAGAAGCGCATACTATTTTCACCCTATAACCACCTTACTGTCTTTTCAACCATTTTTTCTAGTTATAGAATAACATATTGACAAACTCAATTGATAAGGTAAGTCTTTCCTCTATAATCATTTCCTTCTAGCACATTCTTTCGGTATAATTAGTTCACTATGAATTTGAAAGGGGTTCGCCGTTGAAAACAGAGAGAAAAGGGCAATGGCTACATATTGCTATTCCAAGTGATTGGATAGGACTTCAAGTTGAACACATTTTAAGACATATTTTACACATTCCTAAACCACTTCTACATGAACTTCGTATGAGTAAAGGTGTGAAAGTAAATAATGATATACAATCATGGGTAACTGCCCTTGCCAAAGGGGACACCATCCAAATTCAACTATTTATTGATGAAGAGTATGGAGTAGTTCCAGAGTACAAGGACATTTCTATCCTTTATGAGGACGACCATATTCTAATTGTGAATAAACCTGCTGGTATGGATACACACCCAACAACAGTAGGGCAAGTTGGTACCCTTGCAAATGCTGTAGCTTTTCATTATCAAGTACAAGGAGTACAAACAAAAGTAAGACATGTTCACCGCCTTGATCGGGATACTACTGGAGCAATCCTATTCGCGAAAGAGCGACTTTCTTCAGCTCTATTAGATCATCTACTTGAGAAAAGGGAAATAAAACGAACATATTATGCATTAGTACATGGAATCATTAAACAAAAGACCGGAAAAATCGATGAACCAATCGGGCGTGATCGACATCATCCAACGAGAAGACGTGTCTCACAAACTGGGCAACAAGCAAGAACTAAATATAAGGTTGTTACCAAGCTAATAGATGAACAAATGACATTAATTGAACTTGAGCTTGATACTGGAAGAACTCATCAAATTCGTGTTCATATGAGCCATTTGGGTTATCCATTAGTTGGAGATGTACTATACGGAGGTAAGCCTATTTTCTACAGACAGGCACTGCATGCAAAGAGGCTGCGCCTTGTACATCCGATAACTGAAGAATTACTACAAATAGAAGCACCTTATTTAGACATACCAGCCATTTTCCCTGATAATTCATAGGATTGATGAAGAGACTTTAAACTAGAATTTTCGTGAATGTGCAAATACGGAGAATTTGGTGCATATATAGAAAAAGTTGTGCAAATATAGTTGAATCTTGTGCATATATCAAAAACCTTGTGCAAATATGATTGAATCTTGTGCATATATCGAAAAAGTTGTGTAATATCGTTGAATCGTGTGCATATATCGAAAATCTTGTTCATATCCAGACTTCATAGCGCCATAAACTGGCATTTAACACAAAAAAGAGGATGTCCCCTATAGTGCCTTGCACTAATCTCTTGGACATCCTCTATTATCATTATATATTCTTTATTATTTTACTATCTTCTTTTAGTTTCTCAATCAACACTTGAATTTCCTGTTGCTGTTTTTGCTGTTCGATTGTTTGTTTAATTTGCTCCTTGACTTCTTCCAGAGCTGGTAATTCTTCTTCACTTTGCTCCCCATACATATCATACATTTCTTGAATCTCTTCATCAGTAACAGTTTGCTCATTAATATTTGACGCAATATATTGATTAATTTTCATTTCTTTCGCAATTTGTTCTTCTAGCTCTTCTAGCGTTAAATTATTCGTTGCCAGCGCTTCTGTAAATTGATCCTCAGTTTCAAATTGGCCTTTTAATTCCGATAAGCTTGCCTCTACCTCTTCAGGTTTAGCAACCAATTCTTCTTTATCTGCAGCCTGTTGAAGTAACTCATTATTGATTAATTGCTCTAATGCCTGTTCTTCAATCAATTTATTTTGTTCTTCACCTAAACTTTCAAGATCAATTCCCTGCTGAGTATATGTTAATTTGAATTGTTCTAAGGCTGTATTAAACTCAGTTTGGGATATGTTTTTTCCATTCACACTTGCAACTACTTCTTTCTGGTCATTGGACTCTTTATTCGTAGACTTATCTGTAGCCTCTTCCCCATTATTCCCGCAGCCAGTTAGAACCAAGATTAAGACCAAAACCAATAGAGTAGCTTTTCTTTTTAGATGTAACATTTAACCTCTCCCTTATGTAAAGAATAATGATTATTTTAACATAGCCAGTACTTCTCCGCTTTAAAAATTGAATTTTGTCATACAACTGTATTATTAATCATAGATTGACATACTATTGAGTGAATACCCCTTCTATAACTTACTATAATTCGTTATGATATAAATGACTTGAAGTTAAATATTATCGTTTGAATATCCTGTTGACTTTTTTAAAATAGTCGTAGGAGAGGAGTTCCAATTTTGCAGGACATATTTTTATATCTTACTCTAGGTTTAGGGATAGGGATATTATCTGGTTTCTTCGGAATCGGTGGAGGATTTATTCTTACTCCGGTCCTATTGTTACTTTCTTTCAATCCAGTCATCGCAATTGCTACAAGTCTTCTATATACAATTGCTACTTCCCTTTCCGGTGCTTTTGCTCATTATAGACTCAAACAGATAAAATGGAAACCAGCCTTAATGATTGGTATGAGCGGTGTGGTAGCAACTCAAATTGCGCATCCCTTTGTGATCTTACTAGAAGACTTACATGTTGAGGATACTGTTGTTCCTTTAATGTATATTGTTTTGATCAGTTATTTTTCTTTCACCTTATTATGGAACCCTAAAAAAGGGAAAAATTTGGTGAGAAACGATAGCAAGAGTAAACCCCACCTAATATTCAAAGCAATTATGATCGGATTATTCGCAGGATTTATTTCAACTACATTAGGAGTTGGTGGTGGGTTTATTATCGTACCTTTAACACTAAGCATCCTTTCTTTCTCTCCGAAAGAGGCTGTTGGAACTAGTTTATTTAGTGTTTTTATGATCGTGTTAGCAGGGTTCACTTCTTATGCATTTACAACACCCTTAAACTATGAGATAAGTGGGATCCTAACCATCGGGGCCATTATAGGAGGACAATTAGGAGCACTCTCTACTAAAGGATATCCCAACAAACAAATCCAACACTTTCTCGCAGGCTTATATATTGCAACTGGTTTAAGTTTAATTCTCAAACTATTTAACCTCGACACTTTAGGATTCTTATTACTCTCTATCTACTGTATTTTTTTACTGATCCATTTTCTAATTCATTCTTTACGGATATGGATGTTTATGAAAAAGAAAAGCAAGTTTCATAAGGAAAAGCGCAAGCGCCTTGTTTAGCCCCGACAGGCATAAGGCAAAGCACGTAGGAAATCTTGTTTTCCGTAGT
>NZ_FNJU01000006.1:193862-243082 GCF_900104555.1 Litchfieldia salsa | reverse complement strand
TATTATCCGGTATTAGCTCCGGTTTCCCGAAGTTATCCCAGTCTTACAGGCAGATTGCCCACGTGTTACTCACCCGTCCGCCGCTAATCTTTGGGAGCAAGCTCCCTCAGATCCGCTCGACTTGCATGTATTAGGCACGCCGCCAGCGTTCATCCTGAGCCAGGATCAAACTCTCCAAAAAGAGTATTGATTGCTCAATAGTTTGTTACTTAATTTAAAACGTTGACGTTTGTTTATTGTGTTCAGTTTTCAAAGAGCTTTCAAAACAGCTTAATTAATTTATCACATTAACATTTACGGTGTCAACATGTTTTTTAACAAATAAATATGAATATCATTTACTATGTTAAGAACTGATATCATACCACAACATTTCTCTTTAGTCAACTTCCGCGAAGTGATTAGAGAAATAAAAAGCAACCACTTAAGATTACTTGTTTCTAAATCGACACAATAATCATTTTACTACATACCTTTTAAAATGTCAACTTCTACGAAGTTTGAAAAATATGGTAATTATTACTGGCGGAGAAAGAGGGATTTGAACCCTCGCGCCGCTTACACGACCTACACCCTTAGCAGGGGCGCCTCTTCAGCCACTTGAGTACTTCTCCATGGCTCCGCAGGTAGGACTCGAACCTACGACCGATCGGTTAACAGCCGATAGCTCTACCACTGAGCTACTGCGGAATAATAATATTAATATGGAGCGGGTGATGAGAATCGAACTCACGACATCAGCTTGGAAGGCTGAGGTTTTACCATTAAACTACACCCGCAGGTAATTGGTTGCGGGGACAGGATTTGAACCTGCGACCTTCGGGTTATGAGCCCGACGAGCTACCAGACTGCTCCACCCCGCGATAATAAAAATTATAAGATTTTAATCTTCACCGTAGATTAAGGACTGTCCTGATCTCAGGAAGCTAATGCTAGAAGAGGCTCGATCAGTACAACTCGCAGATCTTACATGAAGCAAATGCTCGTTGCTCCACCCCGCGATAATAAGGAATAAGAATACTAATTCATTTTAAGCCGACAAAATAAAGTATTAACAACCTTAATTCATTTTATCCTCTTTTTTAATAAAAAATTGTTTTTCTGTAAAGAGAACTATATCACACTAACTTCATAGAAGTCAAATGTTTTCACTTCAATCATTATGGATTAAAGCTGAATATATGGACCTTGTAGGACTCGAACCTACGACCGGACGGTTATGAGCCGTCTGCTCTAACCAACTGAGCTAAAGGTCCACGAAGAAATTGCAAATGCTCATTTCGTTAATATGAATATAATACACCATAAACTTCGTAGAAGTCAACTATGAATTTCACTTTATACACCTGATAGAGCAACGTCAAAAGGATATAGGTATCAAATCATGCGCTAATGAAACCCTCTTCTTAATCATAACTACCACTATCGACTTAAGAGTCAACAATACACATATAATTGAAAAAAGTAAAAGAAGTTCAACACTTTATGAAAAAATATATCTATGATGTTTATATAATATAAAGGGGTTCATCACGATGATGAACCCTCTTTATCAACTTAAATCTATTATTTTTGAAAACGTAGGATAGGCTTCCTAGCCGCCAATGTTTCATCAAGACGCTTTATCACAGTCGTATGTGGTGCTTCTTGTACGATTTCTGGACTTTCTTCTGCTTCACGAGCAATCTGAATCATCGCATCAATAAATGAATCGAGTGTTTCCTTTGATTCAGTTTCAGTCGGCTCAATCATAATACATTCCTCAACATTTAATGGGAAGTAAATCGTTGGTGGATGGTATCCAAAGTCTAACAGTCGTTTTGCGATATCAAGTGTACGAACACCTAACTTCTTCTGTCGACGACCAGATAAAACGAATTCATGCTTACAATGGCGATCAAATGGTAGATCAAAGTATTCTGCTAATCGACGCATCATATAATTCGCATTCAATACTGCATACTCAGTCACTGCTTTCAAACCATCTGGCCCCATTGAACGAATATAGGTATATGCACGAACATTAATTCCGAAGTTACCATAATAAGGCTTCACACGACCAATTGATTGTGGACGATCATACTCAAACTTATAACCATCTTCACCTTTAACAAGAACAGGCTTTGGTAAGTACGGAATTAGGTCTGCTTTTACCCCAACAGGACCTGAACCTGGACCACCGCCTCCATGAGGACCTGTAAATGTTTTGTGTAAGTTTAAGTGAACAACATCAAAGCCCATATCACCAGGGCGAGCTTTACTTAGTACTGCATTCAAGTTTGCTCCATCATAGTACAACTTACCACCAGCTTCATGAATAATGCTTGCCATTTCTAAGATATTCTCTTCAAACAACCCGAGAGTATTAGGGTTTGTAAGCATTAATGCAGCTGTATCAGGACCAACTACACGACGCAAGTCCTCTAAGTCAACCAATCCATTTTCATCTGACTTAACGGTGATTGTTTCAAAACCTGCTACTGTTGCAGATGCTGGGTTTGTTCCATGTGCTGAATCAGGTACGATTACTTTTGTACGAGCAGTATCATTGTTTGCTTCATGGAATGCACGAATCATCATTAATCCCGTCCATTCACCATGCGCCCCTGCAGCTGGCTGTAATGTCACTTCATCCATTCCTGTGATTTCCTTTAAATGCTCTTGAAGATCATACATTAATTCAAGTGCACCTTGAACTGTTGATTCATCTTGTAATGGATGAATATGAGCAAAACCATTGAAGCGAGCGACATTTTCATTAATTTTCGGATTATATTTCATTGTACAAGATCCTAAAGGATAGAATCCTGAATCCACACCATGATTACGACGAGATAGTGCTGTATAATGGCGCATAATATCCAGCTCTGATACCTCAGGAAGCTCAGGCTCTTCAGCACGTATATAATCAGATGGGATTAAATCTTCAAGATTAAATTCAGGCACATCTAATTCTGGTAAGCTATACCCAATTCTACCTGGTTTTGATACTTCAAAAATTAATGCTTGATCTTGATTATTCATTGCGCGCGCCCTCCATTTCTCCCACAAGTGTATCAATTTCTTCCTTCGTACGTAGCTCAGTAACAGCCACTAACATATGGTTTGAAAGCTCTGGATAATCACGACCTAAGTCATAACCACCAATAATCTCATTTTGAATTAACTTTTGGTTTACTTCTTTAACGGGTCGATCTAACTTCACAACAAATTCGTTAAAGAAAGGACCTGTAAATACCACTTCAAAGCCTCTTGCTTCAAATTGTCTTTTTGCATAATGAGCCTTTTGAATGTTATGAGTGGCTATTTCTTTCACACCTTTTTTCCCAAGAGCAGTCATCGCAACAGAGGCCGCTAATGCATTTAACGCTTGGTTAGAACAAATATTAGATGTCGCTTTGTCACGACGTATATGCTGTTCACGCGCTTGTAATGTTAGAACAAAACCACGTTTGCCATCTTCATCGACTGTTTGACCAACTAATCGACCTGGTACTTTTCTCATTAATTTAGAAGTGACTGCAAAATATCCACAATGTGGTCCACCAAATGCAGTAGCGATACCAAATGGTTGAGCATCTCCGGCAACAATGTCCGCACCTAATTGCCCAGGAGGAGTAAGTGCCCCAAGTGAAAGTGGGTTACTTGACACGACAAACATACTTTTACCTGTATGAGCAATCTTCTCGATTTCCTTTAGTGGCTCAATCTGTCCAAAGAAGTTTGGATATTGAACGACTACACATGCAACATTTTCATCCATTGCTTCTTCAAGCGCTTTAAGATCTGTTACTCCATTTGTTGCAGGAACCTCAACAACTTCGATATACTGACCTGCCGCATATGTTTTTAATACGTCTCGTGATTCTGGATGTACAGCACTTGAGACAAGTACTTTCTTCAATTTTGTTTGCCCTGCAGCTAACATCGCTGCTTCTGCTAATGCTGTTCCACCATCATACATCGAAGAGTTTGCAACATCCATTCCAGTTAATTCGCAAATCATTGTTTGGAATTCAAAGATCGCTTGAAGCTCACCTTGAGAGATTTCAGGTTGGTATGGCGTGTAAGCAGTGTAAAACTCAGAACGTGAAATCACATGGTCTACAATAACCGGCATGTAATGGTCATACACTCCAGCACCTAGAAATGAAGCATTTGTTCTTAAATCAGCATTTCTTCCAGCAAGCCCCGCGAGTTCCTTCATTAATTGCGCTTCGTTTTTAGCAGGCTTAATATTATACTCTCCCTGGAAACGAACACTTTCAGGAATATCACTAAAAAGTTCATCAACTGAATCTACTCCAATTACTTGAAGCATTTCAGTTTGGTCTTGTTCTGTCATAGGCAAATAACGATGTTTCGTACTCATATATATACCCCTTTCATCACACTGGATGGATTAGTTAGTTTTTAGGACGCTTGTAAAATGGTGTAGAAACAATAACTGCTTTTAATCTCTTTTTACGAACTTGAACCTCAACCTCAGTCCCTAAAACTGCAAGATTAGCGCTAATTAGTGCGAGACCAATGTTTTTCTTAAGAGTTGGTGATTGTGTCCCTGTAGTCACTTCACCCACCTGAGCATCCCCAACAAATACTTCATAACCATGACGCGGAATCCCTTTATCAATCATTTCAATTCCTACTAGTTTACGAGGAGCGCCTTCTTCTTTTTGTTGCTTTAACACAGCCTTACCGAAGAAATCCTCTTCTTTGTTGGTTTTAACAGCAAAACCAATCCCTGCCTCAATCGGAGTGATATCCTTTGCTAATTCTTGACCATATAGTGCAAGGTTTGCTTCAAAACGTAATGTATCACGAGCACCAAGACCAATTGGAAGAACTCCTTCTTCCTTTCCTGAGGCTAAAATTTCATCCCAAAGTGTACTAGCATCCTCAGGCTTACAGTAGATTTCAAATCCATCTTCACCTGTGTAACCTGTTCTTGATACAAGCGCGATCTTTCCAGCGACCTCGACTTTATCTTTAAACTTGAATGGGCGTATTTCACTTAAATCAGTTGATGTTAATGTTTGCAGAACCTTTTCGGCAAGTGGCCCTTGTAAGGCAAGCTGAGAAACATCATTTGAAATATTCACAACTTCTACTTCTCCAAACACATGGTCTTTTAACCAGTTAAAATCCTTTTCAATGTTTGCAGCATTTACAACAAGTAAATAGTCATAATCTGCTCTTTTATAAATAAGGAGGTCATCAACAGTCCCACCATCTTGATAACACATCGCGGTATATTGAGCTGCCCCGTCCTTTAATATTGACACATCGTTTGTCATCATTTTTTGAAGATACGCAAGGCTACCTGGACCTTTCACTTCAATTTCTCCCATATGAGAAACATCAAATAAGCCAGCCTTTGTTCTTACTGCTTCATGCTCTTCCTTTATACTCGAAAATTGAACAGGCAAATCCCATCCACCAAAATCAATTGTTTTTGCACCGTATTTTTCATATACGTCAAAAAGCGGAGTACGTAGTAACTCAGTCAAAGTGCATTCCCCCTTATAAAATAGCAAATTTTCAGACACAAAAAGGACAGATGAACCCCATAAACAAACATGAAGTTCTCTGTCCTGATACCTGAAAGTTTACCGTTTTATCCGGCTTTCCCCTTTGGTGGTCAAATTTAAAAGCAAGAGCCTTATTTAGCCTTGAGTTTTAAAACGACACTCTCCAGAGTTGCGTCAAACAAGAGTCTTTTTGCCTGAGAGATTCACAAATTTCTTTGTTTGCTCCTTCGGCGCCACCTAATTTCGGTAGTCTCTCCCCTTATCATCATCCGCCCATATATAATTTTTGGGAAACTTGGTAATACTATCCTAATATAGTCTAATTTGTGACAACTTTTTCTATAAACATCCTACCATTAAAATACTTAGCTCTGCAATAAGAATTTACATGAACGATAAAATATTTTCTCATTGTTAATGTTCGTGTTTTACCAAACAAACACATACGATTAAACAAATCACTAAAAAAACATTTGCGATTACTGAATAATAGTAAAGTTAACTGAAAGGACTGAATAAATTGAAAGTCACCACCGAGTTTGATCACACATGGGAAGATGACTTCTTACAACGGATTGAAGATGATGGTCCTTGGGCTAGCTGGGAGTTATACAAGCTTGCCTACGAGGTAGAAACACATATTAATGTTCCAGCTTTTGAAGGATTACAAGCACCTAGTCATCTTGCACACCTTACTCCCCTTCCTCATCAACTAGAGGTTGCAAAGCAGGTTGTTGAAAAAATGAACGGAAAAGCAATACTCGCTGATGAAGTAGGACTTGGGAAAACAATTGAAGCAGGTTTAATTTTAAAAGAATATATGATTCGCGGTCTCGTCAAAAAAGTGTTAATTCTAGTACCAGCTTCCCTGGTTTCACAATGGGCATTAGAATTACAGCAAAAGTTCTATATACCTGCTGTTGAACAAAAGAAAAGCTATGTATGGGAGCAATGTGATGTTGTTGTTTCTTCGATTGATACAGCAAAGCGAAGTCCGCATCGAGAGATCGTATTAGAGCAGGATTATGACATGATTATCATTGATGAAGCTCATAAGTTGAAAAATAATAAAACAAAAAACTATGAATTTGCTCAAACCTTAAAGAAAAAGTTTTGTCTACTTTTAACAGCAACACCCATTCAAAATCGAATCGAGGAAATCTTTAACCTTGTATCTCTACTGAAACCCGGCCATCTCGGGAATCTCGATTACTTTAATGAACAGTATGGAAAGAAAAAAGCACGTTCACTTCAGGAAGATGAACATCTAAAAGAACTTGTAAATAAAGTAATGATCCGAAATCGAAGAAGTGACACTGGGATTGAGTGGACAAAACGCAAAGTTGAAACAGTTCCAATCGTATTTACCGAGCAAGAACGAGAGCTTTACGATGCCATTTCTAGCTACAAAAATGGGACAGGGATCACAAGTAGCTTCGCGATCATGACATTACAGCGTGAAGCCTGCAGTAGTCGTGAAGCTGTATTTTTCACCTTGAAGAAAATGCTTGAGAAGAATACAGACGAAGAAGTAAATGTCCCAGAAGACATGGTTATGCATTTAATGAAGAAAGTCGAACAAGTTCAATCCAATTCTAAGGCAGAAAAAGCATTGGAGCTTATTAAACAGATTGACGGCAAGGTTATTATTTTTACTGAATACCGCGCCACCCAAATGTATTTGCAATGGTTCCTACAACAAAATGGAATATCATCTGTTCCCTTTCGAGGTGGATTTAAGCGCGGTAAGAAAGACTGGATGAAGCAGCTATTCCAAAACAATGCCCAAGTCTTAATTGCAACAGAAGCTGGTGGTGAAGGAATTAACCTTCAATTTTGTAATCACCTTATTAATTATGATTTACCATGGAATCCGATGCGCTTAGAGCAACGAATCGGTCGTATCCACCGGCTTGGACAAGAACATGATGTGAAAATCTATAACTTCTCAACTGCAAATACAGTTGAAGAACATATCTTAAAACTTCTATATGAAAAAATAAATCTGTTTGAACGAGTTGTTGGTCAATTAGATGATATTTTAACAAGACTAGATATCGGCAACCTTGAAGAACATGTTCAAGACATTCTTCTTCATTCAAAAAGTGAAGGAGAAATGAAAATTAAAATGGATAACCTAACAAGTATCATAAACTATGCCGAGGAATCAGAAGGAGATGAACAACATGCAGCAGGCGGAAATTCATAGCTTTCTTGAACGCTATTTTACCTCCAACCACTGTGAAATTACCGAAAACCAACATGGATACATGACCGTTCAACTCACTGTTGAGCTTGATAAGCAATTAATGAATCGTCCTTTTTACTGGCATTACCTTGAAAAAACAGGTGGTACCCCCAACCCAATGGCACTCACCTTTATCACTGATCAAGAAAAAGCACCTAAGGACCTTAAGGGTGAGTTGATTCATTTTGGTGCACCTCGACTACACCAAATTTTTCAATCATCAAAAAAACTTGCAGGTTATATGCGACTCTATCAAAATGTGAAGCAAACAGTACCAAGCAACATTCCTCTCCACCCCTGGTTAGGAATTAATGCGAAGGTATCTTATCAATGTGATCGAAAACGAGACATTCTTATGTCATTAGGACTTCATTTAGTTAGTGGTAGTATTATTGAAGGATTCCAAGAAAAACTAGAGCGTCTCGAACTTACACCAAAGATCCCTGACTACTGCTTTACTATGTCCCCACTCATCAAACATAAAAGTGGATTGAATCGCCTTCAACAATACATCCGTGGCTTTATTGAAAGTGATGATCACTCATGGGCAGATGCAGCTAGGGAACGTTGGAACGAAGACCTTGCATTACTCGATCACTTTTACGAGGGACTCGAAGAAAAGCCTGAAAGCTATGAAACTGAGAAAGAAGCCCTACGAGAGCAATACGAACCAAAGGTTAAAATCGAAATCATTAACGGCGGATTATTTTATTTGACACCACAAGCCTTAATGAACTAGGTCGTTTAGCTCAATTAGATGTAGCCTATCAAGCTGTATTAAATTGAGCTTTTTATTATGTAAAATTTATCGACAATTTATCCTATTTTACTGTACAAAGATACATATTGCCTCCAAATAAAGTACTATTCGGATTGGTTTTATAGATCGATTCTACCAGAAAACACGACAAAACTTACCACAGCGCTGGATATATAGTACTTCTACCTTATTTGTAAAGATTTTGAAAAAATCTAAAACAGTCGACATCATTCTACACAAATATGTAAAATATAAGTATATACTTCAATTATACATAATTAAACGACATATACTTATCTGTTAAGACATAGATATAAGAAGTAAAATTCAGCAAAAGGCAAACTCTTTGAAAAAAGAGGACGCAAAGTCACGGGTCTAATGTTCTATAAAAAGAACAACGACGGCTGGGCTGCCTGAAATACTAAAGTATTTTGGGGGAGATACAATGGTTAATGATGCTGTTTTAAACAAAGATGGACTGGATGAGGAATGGGTTGATCTCATTCTATACGCCATGGAAATCGGGATGTCTGTTCAGGAAATTCAAACATTTTTTAGAAAGTCAGAGGAAGAAATTGAATTAACAACAGAAAAGGCATAAAACAATACATAATCCTAACCCACCTGCTACATAGGAAGCAGGTTTTTTCATTTGGACTAATACTTTTGTATGATTATGAATATTTATATGAAAATAATGATGAATATCCTTCTAATATGATATAATTGAGAGCAAGGAAGGTGACATTAAGCATGATTGGTCAACGAATCAAAAATTATAGACTACAAAAAAAAATATCTCTCTCCGAATTAGCTGATAGAGCTGGAGTTGCTAAATCCTATCTTAGCTCGATTGAACGCAATCTCCAATCAAATCCTTCTATTCAATTCTTAGAAAAAATCTCAACTGTCCTCGGAGTTTCTGTCAATACCTTACTTGATGGAGAATATAACAGTGAACCTGCGGAGCTTGACGGTGAGTGGGCAATCCTAGTTAAAGAAGCAATGAACTCTGGAGTGTCTAAAGAACAATTCAAAGAATTTCTTGAATTCAACAAATGGCGAACAAACAATAAATAACGTTAAAAAGCGACTATTGATGGAGTGATCAAGAGGCGCTTTTTTGTTGTCTACATAAAATACCTGATTTAGTAAACTTCCATTCGCTACGAACCACTCCCTTTCCGCGGGGCGCTCCGGGAGCCTCCTCGTCGCAAGCTCCCGTCGGGTCTCCCGTGTACCGCATATTCCGCAGGAGTTGAGTGGTTCTCCGCTCATTCCATACTTAGTTAGCAAAACCTTTTTCATTCTCCAGGTGATAATTAACAATTAGCTTTAACACAGCCATTTTATTACTAGTTATAAAGGAACTTCTTTTTTCGATGTGACCCTACGAAAAACCTTCCCTATCTTCGAATCTCTATTATAGTAACTTCTGTTGATGAGCCACCAGAAGAACCATATTCCGATTAGGTTTTTGACTATGTCTATGATTGAGAAAGATCGGTATGGGACGTAGTATTGGTGGATTTCGTCGGTGATGGAATAGGTGATTGCAATTATTAAAGCATATATCTCTTTCTTACGTGTCAACTTTCCGAAAGTCAGCAGTGCCAATACTATGAAGAGATACAGTATACCGAACATGATGAGATGAGCCATCTCCAATGTGCCACCTATTAATAGATATACTCTGTAATCCATGCCGTAAAAAACGTGTTCGATTGAGGATGGGTTGAAATGTGCGGATTGGAGCCAGATCCAGATTATGTATGTGATTGGGAGGATTCTGAGCAAAAATCGTATATATATATTCATTGATTAAAACTCCTAACTGAACTAACCTTACTATAAGAACGATGTTACTGGTTCTCGTATGACTGAAACACTGAACTTATCTAACAATATAAAGAGAATATTCATGTAAAAACATGATTATCAGATTAAATAGATAAAAGAAATATGTTGTTCATGCAAAACACATTGTTCCTTATAAAGAACAGTGATAATATAAAATTAAGATTAAGACAAGCGACAGGAAACACCAAAACAGAAAACGAAGGGAACTACAAGTATGGATGATAAAATAGGAATTAGATTAATAGGGACTGCAAAACAAACGCTTAAAATGCACCGTACGTCTAAAAATCCTTTTATTAGATTAGGAATTTCAATTTTGTACACTCTTAGTAAACCTATTACTGAAGTCAAACGATTCCTGATTGATAAAAATTTTAGATCAATTATACTTATGCGATTACTTAACTCAAAAAATGTCCATCAGACAACTTCTCTCACCTATATGAATCGATATCCAACCATTTTTTCTGCTTGTCGGGATTTTTTTGAAGGAAAACAAGATATAAAAATTCTATCCTATGGATGTTCAACAGGAGAAGAAGTGCTAACTCTGCGTCATTATTTTCCTCATGCAAAAATAGTGGGTGCCGACGTCAATAAAAGTTCTCTCGCAATTTGCAAGAAGCTTTCAGTAGATAACAACATTTCATTTGTCTATTCGAATCCTAACGAACTAGAAAAGCATGGACCATTTGATGTTATTTTCTGCATGGCAGTACTACAAAGACAACCTCATTATATTGCAGAAAAAGGAATAACTAGCCTAAAAAAGATTTATCCTTTTGAAAAGTTTGAAAAGCAAATTATTGGGTTAGATCACTTACTTAATTCACAAGGTTTACTAGTTATTCATTACACCCAATATTCTCTACTCGATACAGTTATAGCTAGTAAATATGAGCCTTTAGGAAATTATAACCAGGATGATTATAATTCGCCCATATTTGATAAAAACAGTAATATAAGAGAAAACACAAAACAGCAAAATACAATCTATATTAAATCCGGACGCTGAATAGCCAATCACCTCAATGAGGACTACATCATACTTGAAAATAACTTACTCATTAACCTACTCCGAATGAATCGGAGTTTTTTTTATAATGATCCAATTAGGTATCTCCGTGCACAATAAACCGTCTCATATAAACAAAAGACACTCCCATTAACCAGAAGTGTCCAACACATTTGATGCCATTTGTTTACTTAATAGATTACCGAATACACTCTTCTTTTCTATAGCTAGTTGGTTAAATCCACCCTTTTGGACAATTTCCCCCTCACTTAAAACAACAACCTGGTCTGCATTTTTAATTGTTGATAAGCGGTGAGCAATGACTACAAGCGTTAACTTACCTCTTAATCGACCTAACGCTTCTTGTATTTTAGCTTCATTCTCTGAATCAAGTGCACTAGTTGCTTCATCTAATACTAATATTGAAGGCTTGCGTAAGATTGCTCGAGCTAGAACAAGTCGTTGGCGCTCTCCTCCTGATAATCGAATGCCCCGATCACCAATAATTGTGTCTAATCCTTGCGGAAGTTTCCTTACAAACTCTGCTGCAGAAGAAAACTCCAGTGCTTCCCACAAATCTTTTTCCTCAGAATCTGGTGATATGAGTAATAGATTTTCTCTTATACTTGTATTAAATAAAAATGGATCTTGTGGTACATAACTAATAGACTTTCTTAACGAAAGCAAATTACCTTTTGATAATGGTGCACCATCTAAGAAAACCTCCCCTGTTTCAGGTTGGTTTAAACCCATTAATAAATCAATAAACGTACTTTTACCTGCACCAGATGGACCGACAATGGCTGTCATTTGGTTGGAAGGGATTAATACATTAATGTTTTTTAGGGCATAGTTTGATTGATTTTCGTTATAACGAAAATTTACATTTACAAGTTCTATGCAACGCTCAATATAAATAGGGTTTACATTAGAAGTCATGTCATCTGTAATTTCTCTTGAAATCTTACATTCATGTTGGAGATTGATAACGGATCTTAATGGTGTAGCAAAAGTAGCAATCTGCTCAAGACTTGATTGTATACCAGTAATTCTTGGCCACAACCTTGAGAAAATAATCATGATAAATGTTAATTGTGCTGCTTGAGCATGGAACAAATGAATTGAAAAGAATACAAATAAGGCAATTAGCACAGCTTGTGCAATCTTATAATAAAATTGAGATGCTGACTTTAATTTCGTAAATTCAACCTGTTCGTCATGCATGCGCTGGGTTAACTTTCCGTACCATTTCATTCGAGAGTCTTCTAGACTATTACTTTTCACTTCCTTTATTCCATTAAAGGTATCCGTAATTCCAGCTAAGAATTCTTTACCAAACTCCCAATTTCGGCTCCCCAAAGCCTGGGATTTTTTAATAAATTGTCTTGAAAAGAACGAAAGAATAAGTCCACTTACTAACACAAATATCGTGATTTGTGGGGACAAGAAAAACGCAATTCCCACCTGTATCAATGTGAAAATTACACCAGTAACCAATTGTAAAAATGTATTGGTCCCCGCACTAGCTTGGGCTAATTCGGCTGTCAACGAGTTAATCAGGTCTGTTTTACGTTTCTTTAAATAAAAGTTCCAATTTGATTGTAGTAGAGACTGATAAGTATCGAGTCTTAGCTCTCGAAAAAAACCATGTTGGATCTTAGCATTTTCAATCGTTAAAAAGCGCTGAACTAAGTTCTGAAGGATGTTTACAGTTAAGAATATCCCTAATATGATCAACAAGCTAACCGAAGTAGTAAACTGATTAAAAAAATCAAAAATAAATGTGATCGGTAGCGCTTCTGTATTGATATTTAATATACCACTCACACTAATAAGAGGTATTAACATGAGTATTCCAATACCATCTAGTAAGCTAATGATGATCATTCCTACTAAATTTCCATATAACTTTTTCCCTGCATATGATTGTAACTGTTTAAAGAAATAGAAAACATGATTCATTGTTAATCCTCCTATGGCATTGCATGACCTCTACTTCGTCTCCATAACCAAAGAAAAGGACGTAACGGATAATATAAAAAATGTAGCTTTTTCGGTAATGGTAAGGTTTCAACATCTGTGTAATAAGGATGACAAACACTTAGCCAATACCAACACTTTTGTTGGAACGACATGAGTGAATATAAATGTCGTGAATGATAAGAAGCAGTTTCTCTTGGTACAGGTTCAGTATGTAAATTTATCATTTGTTCTAGATAGAATATAGCTTCCTGAGCGAGCCTTTTCGGTCGTCTCCCCTTTAGTAGTTGTTCCATTTCCTTGGCTAACTTCGTATGAAATAAATTACTAGCTAGGATTAATGACTGACCACCAATTTGAACACATTGATATTTTTCCAACAAGTGATAGAGAAACTTCCAATTTAATTCTTTCTCGACTAGCTGGTGAATATCTAATAACCACCGTAATCTTGACCATCCATGACGAGCACCATGAGTGGCCAAAAAGAAAAATAGGTCCTCTTTTCCTAAAAAGTAGACTGGAAAACTAGTGATGGAGCTTTGACGCTTTCGTTGCCATAACTCTTCAAAACTTGGTTCTTTTCCAGGTGCTGGATTAAGTCGCCAATGGATTTCAAGTTTAACCCCCTTCGTTGGATGGAAATAAGTAAAATGATGATGTCTCCACTTCCAGTCATCTAAAACCGATTCGATGTACTCATCCTTTTCATACCCTTGACTCAAAAGTAACGATTCCGCCTGATTTAACTGTTCAAACGGTACCAATATATCTAAATCGCCACTTGTTCGTAAAGAGATATCACCATATAGGTCGGCTGCTAATACAGGTCCTTTTAAGAATAGAGGACATATCTTTTCTTCTGAAAAAAGCTTGGCTACAGCTTCCATTTCTCCACATAAATGCAGCATTATAAATGTGTTTCTTCTATAATTTTGTGTAAGTGACTGTATGGTTGTATTTAATTCAGGATAATTTTCAAGGTTTTTAAGTTTCGTGAACAAGATTGGATAGACACGGTGATGTAGAGATAATTCCAGGAATTCATCCCATTTTGTCATATCTATTCCTGTTGAGAGACTTTTTTCTCCCCTAATCAATTCAAGAATCGTTACAAGTTCTTTTGGGAGGTTTGATATTTCTAATTGTAGGTTTCTATCCAATACTTTCACCCTTTACAACTCGGTTCTTAATCCTCTTTGCAAACATCCCAACTACCGTAAACCGTTCCATTCCTTCTGAACCAGAAATATAAAATGAGCCACTTCGTAACCACGCATGAGCGATCATTTTACCTTCTTCATCTCTTGCTGTACCTAGATACAAGGTACTCTCCATTTGACGTCTCTCCAGCATTTTCATCCCAGCAATTGCTTTAACT
Organism: Litchfieldia salsa; assembly: GCF_900104555.1. Taxonomy (GTDB): domain Bacteria; phylum Bacillota; class Bacilli; order Bacillales; family Bacillaceae_L; genus Litchfieldia; species Litchfieldia salsa. The sequence goes on along the minus strand of NZ_FNJU01000006.1, from coordinate 228,307 downwards.
AGACATTCACTTTCCCAAAAAGTATAACGACTCATCAAGTGTATCGCATTTGAAATCATCAAAAGCTCCTTACGATCCTGCATGTCATTGGCTGAGGTTTCGACCATTTGTTCCCCTAATGATGGAGCAACCTTGGAAAAGGGCAAAAGCTTAAATACACGGCCCCATGCTAAGAAAAAATAAGCTTCAACAAGTAATCTTTTTGAGGAAGAATTCATTCCTAAGAAACTATTAATCTTTCTAAAAATACTATTCACTTCATTCCACCCCAAAACTAGTTATGAATCTCTATTAACCCCTCATGACTAAGATGGTCCAAGAAAGATAGCACCTGCTCCTCGCAAACATGCACTTCCACTTGGTAAACAGTCATTAACTTTTCAATAACATCTGATACGGGTATAGGGTCAGCTATTAAGTCCCAGATTTCCCCACCAATATCCCCTAAGTTATAATACTTGCCTTTTGAGACACTAAGCATTACTTTTTCTCCACCCATGTCACTGACAATGTTTCCTTTTCCTTGGTTAACTGTTGTTTTTACTGTAATTAGTTGACTAGAAATCATTTGGTTTACTCCTCCTTATTAATATTTTCTAAAATAAGAGTTGTTAATTCAGCTGCAGTAAAGCGAGTAATTGGTCGCTGTATTTGATAGACTTTTACATGATTTAATAATTGGGCAGTAAAAGAAAAATGCCATTTTAATAATCCAGCTGGTTCGAGAATGAAATTCCGATATGTATGATAGAATAACTTATGCAATCGCTCTAGATTATTTATTTCTTGGAAGATAACATTATTATTTTCTGTTTTAACTAGTTCAAAAATTCCGGCTAGAGGCAGCGTTTGAGTAACGAACTGGTTTTCTACAGCTATAGCATACTTAGTTTCTCTTTCAATTATAGGGCGTAAGTTTGTTGATTCTATCCCAAATTCAGTTAGACTGTTTTGCCATAGTTTTTGTTGTGGATATGCAGGTGTTACTTCAGGGGTACCTTTCTCAGAAAAAGTAACCGGGATTACATCATCACTGATAAGCTTATATCCTTTCTTTAAAAAAGCTGAAGCTAACGTTGATTTGCCAGCTCCTGAATCTCCTACAATCGCATAAGCTTTCCCATTTATTGAAACTGCACTTCCATGTAAAGGCAGTGTTTTTCTTTGTAGTAATAATCCGCCCATACATGTTCCCAAAACATATAACCTCAAATGATCTTCTGTACAGTCTTCTAATGGAGATACTTTAATTATTGAGCCATTCTCGATCGAGAAAATGGCAATTCTCGGTATCTTAAACATAATAACACTATGAGTAATATAAAAAATATCACTATATTCTGCCACCTCATCCCAACGCTCTGCAAGATCTGTAATTTCTAATCGTATGTCAGATTCAATTACGTTACGATCCTTTGATAATTGTAATTCTGGAAATTGTATCTCGCTTAACAGATTAAGTCCAAAGGTTTTATACTTTACTCTAGGTCTAGTTATTAACATAAGTCCTCCAAATATCATATTCAGCCCTTGCCTAATGAGAAAGGCAAGAGCTTTATTAAATCCTTCTTTACGTCATTAACTATCTACATCACTAAGTGCTTTACAAGCTGTGTTCGACAATCCTGGATCTTGACCTTGACCATGTTGATTACCGTTTGCTTCTCCCACCTCATAACAATCTGGTACCTCTTTTCCTGGTCCAAGCATTGTCATACTAATATCTAACACTTCTAAAACTGGTACTTTCCACTCTTTCATGACTTCCTCCCTCCTTTCTATTAAAACTTTTTAATGAATCGATAAACTATTAAACTCCGGCTTAATAGTTTAAAGTCATCATTAAATACATGTTCTAAACGAGGTTTCTCCCCCATTCTCGTTAATGCTTGCTTTACTGTGTCAATATTTAGTAGCTCTGTTACTCTTGAATCATTAGTTAATTCTTTTAATTCACTGATGAATGAATTCCAATGAGGCATCATCCGGTGGATGGTATCAGCCCCCTGTAGACCTCGAATTTTCATATTAAGTCTTATCTTATCCGGAAGTGATTTTTTAGTTGTTCTTCTGATAAAAGCTCTATCCATTCCTCCCTTTACAAATTGGTCCTCTGGTAAAGATAAGCAAAATCGTACTACATTTAAGTCATTTGTAGGATCACGATCCCATACTCCATAACGCAATGAAATTTTTGTAGTGACTACTCCTGTTTTGTTCCAAGAATATGGTAATTCGAAATGATTTCTTCTAAAATCATTTAATTTATTACCTGATACAACTTTTCCGCTTAAATCCATACCATACTGTTGTATCTTCTCAAATACATTTGTTCTTCTAGACAAGTTTGTGTTGATAAGTAATGGAGCGTCATATTGATCAAGATTATTGATTTGATTATCTTGAACCAACATTGGAAATGCCTTTTTTGCGATCAGAGGGAGCATTACTGATTTACCAGTTTGATAGTTGATACAATATTTCCCTAATTCTTGGTTAAGGCGTATCCACCTAAGTTTCTTCAACAAGTTGGCATAATAATTCATCGTTAAATTCCAAGAACCCCATGAAATTGAATGATTTCCTCTAGCTCCATTTAACATAACCTTAATTCCTTCATTACTTGCTTCCTGAAAAATACCTTTTAACCAAAAAGAATTTTCAAAAAATTTATAGGGCATTTCCATGATTTCTAACATTTCATCAAGTTCAGTTAAAGGACTCTTCCCATCAAAGGACATATAATGATCTTCTATATTACCTACAAAACTTACAGTTTCTTTAATATAAGGGGTTTCGTCTGCCGCATAAAAATTAGAAGTCCAATCTACAAAATCATTACTAGGAATATAACTATATGTATGCAGCTTTTTATTTGCCTTTTTAAGAGCTGTCGCTGCAAAACTTGCTACGGCCCCAGAGTCTAAACCACCACTTAAGTGAGAACCACTATTGCCACGCGTTCTCAATCTTTGGGAAACTGCATTATGAAATACAGAACTAAACGCTTCCTCATATTCTTCATTCGATTTTAATCTTAATTCTTCCGTAGGTACCACCTGTTGATACTTTTTTATTGAAATAGTTCCATCCATTATAATGGAGATACTATGACATGGTGGTAATTGGAAAATACCACTATATGGAGTTAAGTTCATGTCGACCGCTTCAACCATATTTGGTATTGCTAGAAATTCAGCCATCCACATATCATTCAAGCCTTTTTTTATAAAAGGCAATTGTAGTAATGGTTCTATTGTTGTTGAGAACGCAAATCTATTAAAATCGCTATAGTAATAGAAGGTGCGGGAACCAGAGAAATCACGAGCACCAAATAGTTTTCTCATGTTCTCATCCCAAATTAGGAACACAAAATCTCCAACTAAATACTTTGGTGATTCTTCTCCCCACTTTTTATAGGAGAGCAGTATCAACTCACTATCAGTAATCTTATTTCTATCTTGCTTACGAATTTGTAATCTCTCAAACAATTCTTCACGATTATCAATAATCGCATCTGAAGTTATGGCTAATTTATGTTCATAATCATATCTAGGTAATCGTTCTCCTATCGACTCTGGTGTGATCCATTGGTTCAGACAATAAAAAAACAAATTCTGATTTTGCCAGGTTTGAGTATCATCAGCAGGATATTTTTCATATGATTTCATTAACGTACTACTATGTTCAATTGATATTGGAGTTTCATTTAAATGAAACATACCTGCTATAGCACTCATAACATAATTGCCTCCTATTGTGTTGTATATTTATAAAAATACAATCATATACACTTTTATTCTTATTAAAGAACAATAATATTGTAATTACTATATACACACATTATTTCAAATGTATACTGTTCACTATAAAGAACTACTTAGAATGAATTTACCATTTATATAATTAGGAGTCAATAACAATATTACTCTGTATTAAACATGTTCAACATCCAACTATCCTAAATAATCGTAACTCCTTTATTACTAGATGAAATAGAATCATAAACATACATCGAAACGGAAATTTAATCGTATGTTTTTTTGAGAGGAAAAATACTGAAGGTTATGTGACTAATAGTTGAAAGTTAAGATGATTCTTTATCCTGAAAAGCTAAACCCCTAAACATTACTCTGTTTAAGGGTCATTAATGAACAATTATTTCATTTTACATTTAATAACATACCACTTACGAAAATAACTTTAACTATCAAAACGGTTCCAAGTTCCTGGATCATTTTTATCTACTTCTACACCTGGTACATATGCTTCATCAGTATATGGTCCAGAAACAGTTGAAGCCATTGTCATATTGACGTTAAGTACATCTAAGACAGGTTGTTCCCAATTCTTTTTCATTTTCTCACCTCCTTTCAAGCGAATTTTTGTATAAAACGGTTAACAATCATAACTCTCATTAGAGCCTTATAGTATGGGTCAATTGCACACTCTGGTGTTACTTTCTTTTGAGTCTTACTTACTGCATCCTCAAACATCTCAACACTTACGAATTCAAAGATTCTTGAATTAATATTCAGGCTTCTTAACTCATTACTAAGTTTATCCCAGTGTGGCAACATACGGTGTACCCAATCTGCCCCTTGAACCCCACGAATTCGCTGGTTTAATCTAACTTCATCTGGTAATAAATTCTCAGTTGACCTTCTAATAAGTGCTCGATCCATGCCATTTTGTACATACTGTTCCTCTGGAATGGATAAACAAAAACGAATTACCCTAATATCATTAGTCGGGTCACGCTTTAACAAAGAAAATGGTAAGGATAATTTAGAAGCTAATGTATTACTAGCATTCCAATGAAAAACCTCTGAAAAATGACTTTTTCTGTGTTCGAATACATCGTTTGAACTAAACCATCCTGTTTCATCCATTCCAAATTCACTTAGCTTATTATATACATCTGTTTTTCTTGCAAATTCACTATTTATTAACGCTGGCATTTCATAAGGTGATTGGCCAGCTTTTAAGAATTTATTTATCCTAGGAAATGCAACCTTTGCTATTAATGGAAGACGTCTATATCTACTACCTCCCACAACTTGACTATACTGATTTAACTCTTGACTAAGACGTACAAACCTTAGTCGTTTTAAAAGAAAACCATAATACTCAATCGCAGATCCCCAAGAAATTGATAAGTTTCCTCTTCCTCCATTAAGTAATACGCCCACTCCCTTCTCTTTTGCTTTTTCAAACATACCTTTTAACCAAAAGGAGTTCTCAAAAAACTTATACGGCATCTCCATTAAATCTAAGAAGCTGTCAATTTCAGTATAAGGATCTCTTCCAGCAAAGTCGTGGTAATTATCAGATATATTCCCTACATACCTAACAGTCTCCTTAATAAAAGGTGTTTCATTAGGCATGATGTTTCTTGGGGTAAAATCTACAAAATCAGCTGGAGGGATATAACTAAATGTATGTAATAGTTTCTTTTCTTCTCTTAATTTTCTTGCTGCGAAACTCACGATTGAACCCGAGTCTAACCCACCACTTAATTGGGCCCCCACTTCATGATAGGTACGAACACGACAATTCACAGCCTCTTGAAAAATTTCTTGAAATGCTTCTACATAATCTTCATTTTTTTTGTATTTTATTTTCTCAACTGAAGTTAATGAACAATACCTAATAAGCTTTATTTTATTACCTTCAATTAATAGGCTATGAGATGGTGGGACTTGCTCAACGCTTAAATAAGGTGTTACCGAAGCATCTACTGTATCCACCATTCCTGATACAGCCAAGAATTCTGCTAGCCATTGTTGATTTAATCTTGTTTTAATGTACGGTAAAAGCAACAGAGGTTTGATTGTAGTACAAAAAGCAAATCTCAGATGATCAAAGTAGTAATATAAGGTTCTAGTGCCTGAAAAATCCCTTGCTCCAAAAATCCGATTTTTTCTTTGATCCCAAATCATAAAAGCAAAATCACCAACTAGATATTTCGGAGATTCAATTCCCCATTTAGAATAAGCGAGTAAAATTAATTGACTATCAGGCATTGATTTTCTTAAGTGCTTCTCAACCTGCAATCTTTCAAATAATTCTAAGCGGTTATCTATAATTGCATCTGCTGTAATAGCTAATTCTCTATTACGATCATAAAAAGGAAGTGGTTCACCAACTGATTCAGGTGTAATCCATTGGGCAAGACAACCTAGGAATATATTATCTAGGTGCAATGTTTTGACATCATTAGCTGGAAACTTTTTTAACTCACTCATTAGAGTATCAGTATCTTCAAAAGATACTTTCTCTTTTCTTATGTTATGGATGCCAACTATTGCACTCATAAACTCTCTCCTTAGTTCTCGTTTTAAATACAATATGTCGCTGGTTCTATGTGTAGATATTCAGTCGGTTAGTTCTTTATTAAGAACGATATAACCGAAATATATCATGTCCCTTGGGTGGTGTCAATTTATATTTGTGTTTATTATGACAACTCATTGTTGATAACTTATATTCTTCGAAATTATTTTGCGTTAAATAAATATATATCATAGAGCCGGATGTAATCCTTTCAAAAGTGAGCCCTTCATTATAACTAATCTCCATACTGGAGGGATGGTAAATATTCTTAACCTTTTCCTATTTAAGTTATCTCTCTGGTTTAGGCAGAATTATGTTTTTTAAATGAACTATTATTTAAGTTATAGTGAATACAGAATACGGTACATGATGACTTAATAAATCGAACATCTCAATGATTCATAAGCGATATTAATTCACAGGTAATTTTACTTTTCCAGATTTCATTTTTATAACTACTGAATTCATTATATTTCTCAATATTGCATATAAATACCTACATTCACTTGTCTTATAAAAAATAACAGTATATACAACGTTTGGAATGATGAGACAGATTACGCCTTTTAAAAATAATCCTAAAAGATTTTCTAATAAGATAAACCCACTTATAAAGCTGGTAACATAATATGTACATACTCCAATGCATAAGAAATAAAAATACTTACTAAAATATTCTATCAAAGGTTTGTTAAAAACTTTTTTATATACTAAATATGGTGTAGTCCAAAACGGCACTACTAACGAACTAACCATTGTTCCTATGAACACTCCAACAATGCCAATTTGTTTAACTAAAATAATAGAAATTATTAAATTAACAGCTGCTTGGCAAAGTGGCGCATATCGATCTTCATGAAAAATACCTGCGGTTGTTTTGACAGTTGTAATCGCATTTCGCATTCCTCTTTCATAAAAAATTATCATTAAGACAATAAGAACTGCCTGCCCCATTAAATATTCTTTCCCCAACCATAAAAGTATAAAAGGTTCTATTAATACAGCTAATGCTATTGTGAAGAAAGAATATAACCAGAAGTTTAAAAAATAATATACTTTATATATATTATAAATTTTCTCTTTATTTTCCTTTGCAACTAGGTTAGCTACACTGTGATAGATATTGTTAAAAATTTGATTAATAAAAGTTCTACAAATGTCTATTAGCATTACATAGTTTGAATATAAACCTACTGCAGCGACACTAATAAAAGATGAAATGATGATATTATCTGTACCAAATACTAAAAATACACCTATATTCTGCATTACAATAGCTTTGACGTTTCTCATAATATTCTGTTTAGTTTCAATATCTAGTTTCTCAACAACTTTGTTTTTTAAAAAAGGGTACATCCTATTTACAATAGAAGCTAATATAATAGTAGTTGTAATAGTTATAACACTCTCAATTAAAAGAAATAAGATATAGTTCTGTGTGTAATATAATATTGCAATCTTTAAAACGGTAGAAACTATTGAGGACACGGAATATACAGCCGTAACAATATAGCCCTTTTGACTAACATTTAGAAAAGAGTTCTTATGTAAATATAAGTAGGGGATAACTGTATTTATTAAAAATATTATATATATAACATTAATATTATCTGCAGAAGTATCCCTAATAAATAGATCTAGAAACGGTAACAATGTTAGACCTAAAACTAATATTACAATAGCAATTGCTAAATACGCATTTCGATAAAGCTTCATTAGTACATTTATTTTTTGTTGGTCATTTTCAGCAACAGGTTTGTAAAGACTATACATGATACTGGAGCCTATACCAGCTTCTGCTAATGCTAACATTGCAAAAATATTAGTTAACAATCCATTTATTCCTAGATATTCGATACCTAGGCTATTTATAAAAACCGTTCTTGATACAAAACTTAGCAAAGTTATTATTAGTTGATTTCCTAAACCTGCAGAAATGTTAATTATAGAATTCTTAGTTCTCATTTTTTTACCACTATCATTTCTCAGTAATATAGTTGTTATCTTATTTTGTTAACCCTTCCAATAAGGCTTCCACATCAGCCATTCTATTCTTTAATGCAAAAAAAGAACTTCGCTGCTTAGCTTGACTATGGTAATAATCCAATCTATTTGGCGTTTCTAGCACTTGAATTATTGCTAGAAACAAACCTTCCTCACTATTCTCACAAATACAACCACATTCTAGGTTTCCAAATATTTCATCCATACCAGAACAATCAGTAGTAATTACTGGTTTTCCCAGAACAATTGCTTCAATTACAACAGTACTTAGGCCTTCTGCATAGGAAGAACAAATTAAGCAATCAGCAGTTTTAATAAATGGATATGGATTACTTTTTTGTCCTAATAGAAGGATTTCCTGTTCTAATTGGTCACGTTCTATAATTAATCTTAAATGCTCACGTTCTTCACCATCACCAATAATCCATAAACTAAATTTATAGCCCTCTCTTTTGCATCTTGCCAAAACCGAAATCAATCGTTCATATCCCTTTATTGTAATTAAACGTCCCACAGTAACAAATTGCACAAACTGTTTAGGTTTTATTTCTTCTTTCTGCGCCTTCGTGCGAATCAAATCATCTTGAACCGGATTATAAACACAACGAGGTTCAGATTCTGGAAAAATGAATTTATATGATTTACAGACTGCCTCAGATACACCGACAATCTGACTAAAGGATTCATACACTTTTTTCTTTTCTTTAATTTGGTTAATAGTTAACTTCTCATATAACCTATGTTGATCTGTATGTAACCACGCTATTTTGTAACTGTCTTGATTCGAAAAACTAACAAATTCCGTTGGCCAACCTTCATAAAATGCCACTTCAACATCAAATTCGTCATTAATTAAATATTGATAAATTTTTTTTTTTGATAGATGTGCATTCATATAATTAAATATTCGATACCGTATTCCACTAGTGTTGTCAATTAGATACTTGTACTGTACATGCGATTTGAATCCGTCTTCAAATTGGAAGCAGTAATCTGAATATACACTGTTCTTAAAAAGTGCAATTACTGTAACTTCATATTTTTCAGGATTTAAATTATTTACTAGGTCAATTAGAACTCTCTCTGCTCCTCCAACTACCATTGACTCAATGTAAAAAGCAACTTTTTTTTTCATACTGTCATCTCTATTCGAATCCTCAAAATTATCCACCCTATAAAATGAATTTCTTAAAACAAACTTTTTCATCTAATTAAGCTCATAAATAAACATACAGAATATTAACTTTTTAATATTTCATACTTAATACTTCACCACAAATATTATCTTTCATGAATAAGAGATTTACTTTTAAATAAAAAGATTGCAAAATATAAAACTATAGGATGAATATCTAGTAATTTCGCAGCCTTTAGTAAATTTATGTTTGATTTGACAAAATTATAGTACAAATTATAGTTTGCCAGTTTACCCTTTAAATTATAGTTATAAAATTTTATTTGTTGCTTAATATATATAGCTGTCCCTTTAGGATTTCGTGCAAAAACCTGAGTCATATTTTTTGTTAATCCGTCTTCAAGGTACTCACAAATATATATGGTTTTATTAAACCATCTTATCTTATACCCGTCATAAGCCATTCTATCCCAGACTGTTGCCTCTGTAATAAATTTTTCTCCTTCTATTTCATCAAACTTATATTTTCTAAGGATTTCCGTATAAAAAACTTCTGCTTTATCACCTGTTATATTGAATTTGTTTCTTTCAAGTGATGTTGCGTCCTTGTATTCTCCAATAAATGAAGTACCATGTATTTCATTATCATTTCTTCCTCTATTACCGGCAATTCCACAAAAATACCTTTTATTCTCTATAGTTTTCTCCCAACTAACTACGTCTTCTAATGCTACATTAACAAGTTGATCATCCGAGTCAACTATAAAAAATAATTCACCTTTTGCTAAATCAGTAGCCTTATTTATAGCTCTATGCTTGCCCCCATTTTCAACTTTATAATATCTAATCGTAAATTCATTTTTTTCTGCCTTCCATAAATTAAATAAATCTTCTGTATTATCTGTAGATCCATCATCGATTACTAACCACTCAAAATTTTTGTATGTCTGTTCTTTTAAAGATTTATATAGTTGTTCTATTATATAACCTCTATTGAAGGTAGGAGTAAAAACTGTAATTTTCATGGAATTTGCACCTCACTTTTGCATACACTAGGATACTCTTTTCTGGTTTTCTTCTTTTTTCAAAATGTTTATAATGTAATAATTTATAGTTCTAATACTAAAGCCTTGTGTAAATGGTAATATATTAAACAAACTTGAATATACCCCTATATCTTTAGTATCCCCTTGTGAGAAATCAACTGCTCCACTTTTTCTTGTGACACTCATTAAGTAATTTAAAGCTTTATCAGTACTTTCTAAACAATCATCAGTAATCACATTTATCCTTGCTGCATTTAGTAAGAACCAACATAATGTTGCTGTTGTAGATGAATCAGATCGAGTTTCTTCTCTTGTAACAGTCCAATTCCAACTACCATTCTGTTGTTGGAAAGACACGGATGCTTTTGCGAACTTTATTATAATTTCTTCTAGATCATCTTTATATTTATGACCAAGAGGTAATTCAGACCAAGAATCTATAAGTCCTATAGCAAACCACCCTAGACCTCGCCCCCAACCATATAGACCAAGAGGGACATTATTATCTATTTTGTAAACATGACTAGGAATAAAATGCTCTTTTAACATACCATACTTTACATATTCTTTAATTTGCCTAATACCTAATTCAATACATTCTTCTTTGTTAAACCTAACACCATATGTTATTAAGAAAGGACAAACAAATCCAATAGTATCTACATACCTATAACTTTTCATAAATTTCCTATATTCTACCGTACCATCCTCACCTATATGGTCTTTTATCATTTTCCAAGTTGCATCAAAAGCACATTTGTATTTTTCAGTATCTATAAAATCAATTTTCATAACTGCATAAGCAAGAATAGCCGCATCTACATGTTTTGGTTTATTTAACCAATGGCCATTTCGATCAAACTTTAAGTTTATATACTCCAAAATTTCTTTTTTTATTTCCCCATCATTTTTTAGTCTAAATGTCTCTGTTAGTCCTAGTAAAAGTGCTGCTTCTTGCCAATCTTGAATAGCCCTACTACTATAATTTCTTTTTAGTATATCTATAGCAATTAATCTCGTATTATCTGTTATTCTAATTTTTGGTGTTTTTAACAGCCAACGTATACCCATGTTACTTATTTTATGATTCCATAAAATTTTGTCCTTAAATCTCCCAATTTTTATTCTCTGAACCCAATCATTTACTAATGGAAAAATATCAATATAACCTACTAATAAAACCATAAACAGTATTAAATATAGTAAGAGTTCAAATAATATCATTTAGTAAAAATCCCTTTCAATTGGTTCTGTAAATTTTAACTGATTCACTTCACATATCCAACTTTATTATCTAATTGTTCTGACATCTCATTACACATTTCTATTGTAATATTTTGATCCAAGCTCTCGGACTGACTTTGTAACAATACTTCCAGCTGCAATAATTGCATTAGTACCAATAGTTACACCAGGCATTATTAGAGCTCTTGCTCCAATAAATACATTGTCTTTTATTATAATTTTAGCTATTTTTGTGTAGTTTAAATATCGCTTTGTACTAGCATCATGTGCAAGAAGATATACTTGGGGTGCGAAGGTTACATTATCTCCTATTTCTATTAACCAACAATGTGCATAATCGATTGTACTACTGCCAAGACCATGACAGCTTTTTCCAACTTTCATCCCCCTTTGTAAACATGCTTCTACAGTAAGTTGTTCAAGTGATGTTATTCCTGCTTTTACCTTTAAAAATCTCATCAATTTACTGAACATAAGTTTCTCCCTTGGATTATTTTAGTTATAAATATAAAATGTATTAATGATTACATTATCTAATGCTAATTTCCTACCATCTATATAAATTAACTATTATTGAAGTGAAATGGTTTCTTGAATGTTTCTGCTCTCACAATTATAGTAATTTATACAAAATAGTTCTTTTCAAATTCCCTATTACTAGTCACACAGTTTATAGAGCTTCTCTATTTCCTCTTCGGTTCCAAGTTTTAGATTTGATAAGTTATGTACTAGATTGTTTCTTAGATAGTTATCTTTTATTAACTTCTCAATCCCAATAGCAACTGAATTTGAGTTCATGTCAACAATCAGACCGTCTACTCCATCGTTTATTTGATCTTTTGCAGTACTAAAATTTGTAACAACGATTGGCTTATTCAATATTTTTGCTTCATCTATTGCGATGGATTTTCCTTCAAATCTTGATGTTTGCACATATATATCCGCTTGTTTAATATAAGGGTAAGGATTAGCTTTAAGTCCTAATAATTTAAAATGATTTTGTAAGTCGTTTTCTTTGATTAGCTTAATTAACTTTTCCCTTTCTTCTCCATCTCCTATAATATTCCATTTTATTTTAAATCCCTTATCTCTTAATTTTTTACAAGCTTCTATAGCAACTTCAAATCCCTTTTGATAATGTAATCTACCAATAGAAATAATATTAATTTCTTTATGGTGTTTATCATATAAGCTCTCTTCTATATTTGCCATTTTATTAATTACACTAGGTGAAACAATATTATAGATAACTTCTATCTTTTTACTTTGGCTAGGAAACTTCTTTCTTAAAATATTTGCACATTCTTCAGAAACAGTAACAATATTTGATAATTTATTAAAATACTTTATGTCATAATTTGGATTCATACCTAATTGATCGTAGTCAATATGAACCCATCCAATCTTCTTACTTGCATTTACCTTATCCACACAGAAATAAGTTGATGTTTTTTCTAGAAAACCAATTGCTACGTCATAATTCCGTTCTAACTTATCTAGGGATTTGGATATATATTTCCAACTTTCTTGCTCCTTGATAGAAACAATTTTATTACTCTTGTTATTTAGTGCAAATTTCATTCTGTTATAAATTAAATTAAATTTTCCTTTTATAAATAGTTCTTTAATAGAATAAAGAAGTGGTAAGCTGAATAGCTTATAATCCTCTGGTAAATTAATAACATTAACCTCTTTGGGTAAATATCCCATAAAAATTCCGTCATGAGTAAATAAAAACAGATCAACATTGTAATACTCAAAATTTATCTGGGACAATAAATTAACTAAACTTTTTTCGCCACCGCCAGCAGACAAACTTGGGATTACAAATAATAAGTTTCTCTTCATATCTTTTCTCACATCAGTGCAAATTGCTGTTTTAAATATTCTACTGCTTTGTATGACATTTTCTTAATTTGCGGGATAGATTTTTGCAATTTATTTTTCAATTCTTCTTCATTAAGGACCATTTCATCAAATTTCATTTTTAGTTTTTTGTTATCTGAAATATCTTCAATTCCAAGTACTAGTTTTTCATCACCAAAGATATCTTTCGAGATTCCCTTTGATTTAACACTGTATCCAAGGACCATTGTTGGAACACAGCTTGAATATGCAGCAATTGTAGCATGAGTTCTAGCACCAATAAAAAATCTCATCCTTGAAATATACCCCTTATATTGTGTAGCATTTAAATTATCTGGTAAGATTATCACTCTACTAGTACTCTTAAATTCTTCATAGTATTTATAAAGAACTTCATAATCATTATTCCCTTCGTCTATAACATGAGGTGTAAGTGCAATGGTCATATTGGTATTATCTAATATATGATTAATTAGATCCCTCACAGCTACTTCAGAAGATGTGTTTTTTTTCTGGACAAGCGGGCTAAAGTTTAAACCTAAAGTATTACCAATTTGCCATCCTTCAGGTAGTGGAAGTTCATGTTTTTCCATCGTAAAAGCCGAATCTGCACATAGTTCTACAGTTTTTAGGCCTTTATTTTTTAAAAGTTCATATGTTAATGTCTCTCGGGCCAAAATTAAATCGAATGATTTTAAATCTTCAAGTTTTGCTTCTGACATATCTTCTTCTCCGATTGAACAACCCCATAATATTAATTTCTTCCCTTTGGCTTTTACACGTCGATGTATCTCATACCATCCAGGCTGCTCTCCATAACAGTAATTATCTCCACCTATCGATAAACACACATCTACGTATTCAATATGTTTAATAATATTTTGGTGTATTTTTCCCAAAGCATAAGATTCATCATTATACACCTTCACTTTTAATGCTGAAACTAACCACTCATAAGAGTACTTCTGAATACTCAAATCTGCCCCATCATATATTCCATCTAAATTAGTAATAATACGATCGGTATCAGGTCTCCCAGAAACTAAGTACACTTTCGCTTCGTTTATCTTTTCTTTAATAATATTAGTAGAAGATCGTACAATTGCTTCACAGCCTCTATTCTGGCTTCCGCCATGAAAAAACATTAGTATTTTCATTATCCATGCCTCCTTTTAATCTACTTACTTCTAAGCCTGCTGTATGTTGTTGCAAAATATAATCCTAAGACAAATTTCTTGTTAATCATTTCAAGGATAAACTTCTCATATCTTCCTAAACTTGCGTGAAATTCACCGTAAAATATCGGTAATGCATTTCGAACATTTTCATGTCTAATCATTTTTTTTATGTAGGAATATCTTTGATTAAAACTTAATTCTTTAAATGAATTAAAATATAAATGAATGTAAGATATAACACTCTTGATTAACTTTATTGATTTTAGCTTATTAATTATTTCTTTATCTATATGAAAATAATAGTCTTCCGGATACTTTATGTTATATACGTCTATAGCCCTTTTAAAATAGTCTTTTTCAGATATATTTCTAGTGGCACTTCCTTTTACTTCTCGGTAATGATATCCAATATAATCTATATATTTAACAGTTTTAGCACCACTTAAAAAGTGCATATTAAACATACCGTCTTCCCCTAATTCAATGTTGTTGGGAAAAGTAACATTATTTAGTTGAACAATTTTACTTTTATAAATTTTTGTACAGACAGTGTTTAAATTATCCTCTTTCAAAAAATAAGGTAATAAATCCTGTTGTATAAAGGTCTTATTGAGGATTATATTACTTGGAAATTGATATCTCGTTACTACTTTTCGACCTTCAGTTTCCCCTTTGAAATTTGAAAAAACCATATCACAATTACTTAGTTTTGCAGAATAATATAATACCTCATACATTTCCTTCTCAATAAAATCATCTGCATCTACAAAACCAATATACTCTCCATAAGCATACCGTAACCCATTGTTTCTAGCTGTACTGACACCCTGATTCTCCTGGTTAATAAGCTTAATTCTTGAATCTAATGCTCTATAATTTTCGATAATAAACTTACTCTTATCAGTAGAACCGTCATTAATAAAGATAAATTCACAATCCTGGAGTGTTTGATTTAATAATGAGTTAATACATTCTGTTAGATATTCTTCCGCATTAAAAACCGGAACAATTACACTAACTTTAATATTCAAGCTTTATACACCCCTTTTTTATCAGCTTTAACCAATGATTTTATAAAGTTTTTTTAATTCATCCACATTACTGTAATCAAATTCTTTTATATTATTTACCAACCTTAAAGACAATTCTTGATTTTTCATTATTCTTTCGATGGCCGCCGCAATACCCTCTACACTAAGATCACATATTATTCCTTCATTTCCATCTTTCAATTGGCTTTTTGCAGTAGGATAATTAGTAATGATAATGGGTTTGCCTAAAATTTTAGCTTCTGTAACTGTAACTGCTTTTCCCTCGTACCTTGATGGTTGCACATATAAATCACATGCTTTCATATAAGGATATGGGTTTGTTTTTTTACCAAGTAGAATAAAACTCTCATTCAAATCGTTATGTTCTATGAGTTCTTGAAGTTCTTTTTCATATCCTCCATAGCCAATGACATACCATTTTATATTTGTTAATCCCTTATCATGTAGCCTCCGAAGTGCATGGATTGCAAGATCATAGCCCTTAACATAAGATAATCTTCCTACTGATAAAATATTGAAAAAATTCTCATTTTCCTTCGGAAGTGAAACAGTATCATTTGCCATTTTTCTTATAAAATTAGGTGAGGTAATATTTTCTATCAATACCACCTTGGATTTGAGTGTTGGATACTTCTCTACAAATGACTTTGTACATTCATCTGAAATAGAAGCAATATAATCAAATTTATCCCATATCAGGAAGTCTAGTTTATTATCAATTTCTAATTTACTATAATCAGTATGAATCCACGCTACCTTCTTTTTGGCTTCTACCTTTTCTGCCAATATATTGTGCGGCCAAGCATAACTTACTGAAAGGTCATACTTTTTTGATTGCTTAGGTAGAATATAAGTTAAATACTTCATTGTTAGCTGCATTTGAATATAACCAGAACCTTCTTCCAGTTTCCTAGATATGCCCTTAAAAATTGCAATATATTTACTTAATACTCTTATTAAAGCTGAAAGAAAGTGTCCCTCTTTCAAACATTGAATAATCGATTTTCTAAAAACTGTATATTTATTATTTTGTGGTAAGATATTTACTTGACAGGGTATTAAATTCATAAAGTCACCAGTATGGTTGAAAATTAGTAAATCTACAGTATAACTACTATAATCTATACTTTCGAGCATGTTAATTAAGCTTCTTTCAATACCACCAATTTCCATGTTATAAACTGATATTAAAATACTTTTCTTCATTCGTAATCCTCTCAATCTATGAAAAGCTTCAATTGGCTGTCTTTATAGTTTTAGCACTAGCACTCTTAAAGTTCTGCATTTGATTCTCCCGCTTATTAATAAATAAAGTGTTAGTGGGAACATTACCATTTACAATACTTCCGGCAGCAATTACACAGTTATCTCCAATAGTTGTATTTCGTAAAATTACCACATTGGACCCAATCCAAACATTCTCTCCTATCGTCACTTCACCAATTTTCAAATGATTATTACCTGGTTCTTTATAATTATGATCATGATCATTTATACAAACATTCGGTGCTATCTTAGTATTTCTACCTATTGTAATTTTACTTACACAATTAATATTACAGTTATCATTAATGAATACTTTTTCTCCAATATTGAGCTCACCCTCAAAATCAATTCTAAAACTAGCATTTTTTCTTACAAAAACGAACTTTCCAATAGAGACTTTTGCATTCTTATTAAAAATTTCTATTCTACTGTTAGCCTGCATAGAAAAGACGGTAGAGGAAATGTTCTTAAAATAAATCAACTTAAAAATATAACCTCTTGAAATACCAATCAAATACGACAGGTTCATTAGAAGTGTATAATATACCCCTCTTTTTCGGGACTCTGCGGTAGTATTTTTAATAATTTTTGTTAGAATATTCATTCAAATCACTCCTTGAGGATTTGTTCTTCTGTCTTAATTGTCTTATTCTAGCTATATTTTCCCCACCCACAATCTTCGCTAATGAAACTTTTATATTACTCTTTAACCTTGCAGTAGGTGGTAGCCAGCTCTTATAGAAGTGGTGCATAGCAAAAGTGTTATCAGTAATAAACTTTCTACAATTAATATAATCATATGGAGAAAAATACGTTTGAGGGTAAAACGTTCCTATTCCTTCTATAACTTGATATGTACCATTTGTATTAAGTCCTTTTTTTTCTAACATATCTGTTACAATAGCTACATTGGTCAATTCGTCAAATGAACCATCTTCTTTTTTGAACTTCTTATCCTTATAGAATTCTAGAAAGTGTCCAATTAATGTATTACTTTTAGCTGATCCAATTGTACTGGTAGCAATAAAATTTTCTTGCTCAAATCCCCAGAATGATTCGTGATGGAGTAGTTCATCGAATGTTTTAAATACTTCTACGTCTGTATCAAGGTAGATACCTCCTATATGGTAAAGAGCATAAACTCTTACATAATCACTGACAAAAGCAAATTTCCTTGATTCATACGCTTGTTTAACATAGAGAATGCTTAAAATATCAAAGGTTTGTTCATTCCACTCTATGATTTCATAGTCAGATAAATGTTGTTTCCAGCTTTCAATGCACTTCTTTACAATAGCGGGCTTATCATTTCCGCCAAACCAACAATAATGGATGATTTTAGGGATTTTTTGTTCTATCAACATATAAGTAACACACCTTTAATTTCAAAGTATTGATTTCTTAACTAATACATTCTTAATACACTCTATTACTCTTTCTTGATCTTCTTCCGTCATATTAGAACCGGATGGAAGACATAATCCTGTTTCAAAAAGTTCTCTTGAAACATCTATGTTTTTTGAGTGTTGAGCGTAAGTTACACCCTTAAATAAGGGCTGTAAATGTAATGGTTTCCAGACAGGCCTTGCCTCAATATTTTCTTCTTCAAGAGAATCAATTAATTCATTCACCGACACCCCTGTTATCCCTTGGTCAATGGTTAATGTAGTTAACCAACGATTAGAGATTGAATTATTTAGTTCAGGCATAAATTTAATACCTGGTATCTTAGACAATTCATTTGAATAATTAGTGAATATCCTTCTTCTTGCATTTACTCTTTCCTCTACTACCTCTAATTGTCCCCTTCCTACACCAGCTAAAATATTGCTTAATCTATAGTTGTAGCCAATTGAACTATGTTGATAATGCTTAGCAGGATCCCTTGCCTGTGTAGCTAAATAACGGGCCTTCTCTAGGAGACTCGTATTATTCGAAACAAGCATACCGCCCCCAGAAGTTGTAATTATTTTATTACCATTAAAAGAGTAGATACCAAAATTCCCAAAGGTTCCGCTTGACACTCCTTTATAAGTTGAACCTAAAGACTCAGCAGCATCCTCAATGACTGGTACATCAAAATAATTGCAAATAGTCAATAATTCATCCATTTTGGCAGACTGGCCATATAAATTGACTAGTATAACAGCTTTAGGGAGCTTACCTTCTTTTGCGTGGGAATTAAATGCCTCTTCAAGTGCTTGAGGTGACATATTCCATGTTTCAGGCTCAGAATCTATAAAAACGGGATTAGCTCCTTGATAAAGAATCGGGTTAGCACTAGCAATAAAAGTTAGACTAGAACAAAAAACGATATCGCCTGTTTGTACACCTAATAAAGAAAGAGCCAAATGTATCGCCGCAGTTCCGGAACTTACTGCAACAGCATCATTGACTCCTACATAATTTGCTAGTTCTTTTTCAAAAGCGTCTACGTTTGGTCCAAGTGGTGCAACCCAATTCGAATCTAATGCTTCCTGAATATACTTTTTCTCATTTCCACTTAAATGTGGTGGTGAGAGATAGATCCTATTCTTTAATGATGTTTTGATCAAGATTACACCTCCATCTTTTTAGTTACAATTTTCCCTGGAACACCCACAGCTGTAGAAAAGTCTGGTATATCATGAATGACAGTTGCACCCGCTCCGACCTTTGCCCAAGCGCCAATAGTTAAATTAGGAATTACGGTTGCACCTGCTCCAATATGAGTTCCGTCACCCACTTGAACTGAACCCGTTAATGTTGCATTTGGGGAGATATGAGCAAAATCTCCAATATTATTGTCATGCTCCACAATAGCACCTGTATTTATAATGGAATGATCACCTACGTAAGTATCTGAGTTAATAACAGCATTCGCCATGACAACCGTCCCAATTCCCAGAGTCGCTTTTTGACTAACAATCGCTGAAGGGTGAATCAAGGTAATGTAAGTGGAACCTGAAAGGCTCAGTCTAGAGACAATTGATTTCCTTATCCGATTATCACCAATTGCCACTATGACCTTTGTATCGATAAAGAAGGAACAAAACTGATTTATAGCTTTTATTGGACCGATATAATGCTTCTCTTTAAGTTCTAATTCATTGTATTTATCATCAAATATACCAACAATTTCGTATCCATTGAGCAAAGAAATCAAATCTTGAATAACTTTACTATGGCCACCTTCTCCAACAATCGCTATCTTCATCCATGTCCCTCTTTTACTTTGGAATGAGATCCTTCAAATCTATCAACCGTCACATTCCCAGGTTGTGTAATTCCTTCAGACTTAATCACCTTCATAACAGTTAGAAATAATATTCTAGTATCTAACAAGAATGTTTGGTTCTGAACATACCAGACATCTAATTTAAATTTTTCTTCCCAGCTAACTGTATTTCTACCATTAATTTGAGCCCAACCAGTGATTCCAGGTTTTACTAGGTGTCGCTTTGCTTGTTCTTCTGTATATAGTGGAAGATATTCCATTAACAAAGGTCTTGGTCCCACTAAGCTGAGATCTCCCTTTATCACATTTATTAGCTGTGTTAATTCATCTAAACTATATTTTCTAAGTAACTTTCCAAACGATGTTAATCTTTGATGATCAGGTAATAACTCATTATTATGATTCACTTCGTCTGTCATCGTTCTGAATTTATAAAGGTAAAAAGGCTTTCCATTTAAACCAGGTCTTTGTTGTTTAAATATTACAGGTGACCCTAACTTATAATGTATCATGATAGCCAAGATTCCTATTAACGGGGAGAGAATCACTAATAAAAATATAGAAACATATAAATCGAATAATCGCTTCATAACTCAACTCCTTCTCCGAAATCAAATATATTTCAATATATTAATTCCTATGAAAATAATAAGTTCAAAGCAGCCTTATTCTTTCATTTCAATAATCGACATTAACTGAAGTTTTATATCCTCGATTACATCAGAAACTTTCACATCTACTAATTCTTGATCCTTTTGATACACATTTACTAAGATTTTCTGTAATTTCTCTTCAGTTAAACTATCTGATATACTCATTTTTTTTTACCTTTCGTTTTAAAATATTTAAATTTATAATAACTATAAAATATTAAGAATGATTATTTAAAAGGGTATATAATCGCTCTTATATTCAAGTCTAAGTCCTAGTATTTGCTCATAGTAAAAATAAAGGAAATAACAAAACAATATTCCAAAGTATATAAATTTCTGGTCTTTATCCTTGAATACTTTCAATACCCAAGAAATTAATATCAAATTATACAGGCCAAAGTAAATATTGAACCTCGCGAAAATCCAACTTTGTAATGATATGACAATAAACACCATACTTATAATTGACATATTCACAATATAATCGCTTTTTGGCCAGAGTTCTTTAAGTTTTTCTTTTCCTAAGAATGCTAGCAGAACTGGCACAGCAGTAACCACCACTCTTAAGATACTTGCTCCTCCCTCAGAAAACTCACTATAATGTCCATACTGAGTATTTCCTAATGCAGCAAACAGCATGGTGGAAAACTGGTTAAATCCAAGTACAATAATTATTGAAAAACCTAATAATAGAAAGGTGATTTTAGTCCAGGCTTCTCTTCGAACAATAAAATATATTGGCAAAAGTACAAGTGCCGTTTTATGCATGGTAGATGCCAGTAGAATAATTAAGGTGTACATTTTAAAATTCCCATTTAGTAAGTATTTAGTAGCTATAAATGCAATCGAAGCTGCTAAATATTGACGAATACCGTTCATAGAAACAATATACATTCCTGAAGTGATATAAACATAGATAGCTATTTCAAATACTCTAGTATATCTATAAAGAGCAATAACAATTAGTGTATTTGTAAGAATGGCTGTAACGAATATCATTATCTGTGGATCAGGAGAAATTCTTTGAAGATACATTTGTAAAATATCAAAACCAAAATCTCCGGTAAAATCAATATCTTTCCATGTTAATTCACGTATTCCGTAAGAATGCATATAGAAGTATGTGTCCCCAATGTTATTCCTCAATCCGGAAACTAAAGCAAGGCTTGTAATGACTAAAAATACAAAAAATCGATTTGGCTTTAGATTGCTAATCCACCTTAGATCATAGCTTGAAAAGTATCTTCCTAAGAAAGAAAGTAAATAAACTACCGCTAAGTTAATCCATAAAACAGTCATAATTACTTCCCTTCCTTTGTTGATGTTGTAGAACTATTATTTAAGAGCTTTCACTTTTGTGTTCTTAATATATAAGAACAGTGCGATTCCAAACGGAGTAGCTAATAATGTCGGAAAAAATCTTGGTGTTTCAATTAGAAATCTATAATTCTTTACCATCATGTTACTAGATACATAGTGGATGGATTCACGAAGTAAATCTTTTAGAGTCGGTGAATATTCCATTGCTACCTTTCTAAAGAACAAAAATCCTCTAGGATTTCTCTTATATTGATTAATCATGTTCAAACTGGAACCATCTTCTAAGTACTCAACATGACATAAGACTTCATTCATTACTAACAAAGGATATCCTTGATCAATTAAAATGTACTTATAGCTAAGAGGACAGTATTTTTCACCAGGGAAGATTGGGTATGGTGGAGTGTTCTTTATCAAATCCGTCCGATACACAAGTTTTTTATCTCCTTTTACCTTATACTTTCCGTATAAATCTGATAGAGTAGATTTTTCGAGACTTTCTGGAATTTCAGTTCCAATAATCTGTCCTGCTTGATTCGCATCTAGTCCAACAATACCAGCTACATTTGCATCTCCATATTTGCTCCAAAAATTAACTATTTTCTCAACTGCTTGATCCGGCATATAATCATCAGAATCAATGCAAACATTTAGCTCAGTATCTATTAATTCATAGGCTGCATTATGAGCTCCATGCATCCCTAGGTTATCTTGGTAATGATAACGAATAGGAACAATCTTTTCTTTAATCCAGTTTTCAACTAATTCCCTTGTATCATCAGTTGAACCATCGTCAATTATTAACCAAACAAAATCCTTAAATGTTTGTCTCTTCAAACTTTCATAGCCTAGATGGAGTGTATAAGCACGATTGAATGTTGGAGTAAATACCGTTAGTGTAGGTTTCAAACTCTTCACCCCCATTAGTTTGCTAGTAAATAATACTTAGAGTAATATTTACTCAACCACTTCACCATTGTTCTAGAATCATACCCGTTTCTTATAAGATCCTCTGTTGAATCAATACGGTCCAAAGGGGTTAAAAGAATCTGATCTGCCCATTTTGCTGAAGAATCTTGCAGACTCATAAAATGCACTCTACCCGTAACATCTGATTCGTTTGTAATTGAATTAGAAACAACACATCTTAGCCCTGCCGCTTGCGCCTCTACTAAAACTACAGGTAATCCCTCAAATAAAGATGGGAATAGAAATAGATCCATTGCTTGCATTAAATCAGGAATATCATTCCGAACTCCTAAGAATTTAACATTCTCAGTTAGATTGTGCTTTTTTACTTTAACTCTAATATCGTCCATTAAATTTCCCTCGCCAATCAAAACTAAAACGGCATCCGGTTTCTTATTTTTTAGTTCTTTGAAAATATCTATAATAAACTCGTGGTTTTTCTGTTTATTAAACCTTCCAACATGGCCAATCACTAATTGATTTTTTAATCCAAGCTCTCTTCTGACTTTCGCTCGTATTTCCTTGCTATGTTTAAATTCTTCTACATTTACTGCATTGTTAACAACTGACAAATTAGAATTCATTATTTGCCTACCGAATAGCCATTGACCTGCATTTTTTGAGCATGCGAAATAAGAAGTAGGATTATCTTTCATATGATAACGGGCATATAATCGAAAAGGTAGTTTCTTATCCAACCCTAAATCGCTTAAATGACTGTGAGCAATTCTTCCTGGAATTCCAACTTTCTTTGCTGCCCTAAGTACAAAGCTACTATTTTCGTTAATATGTGAATGTACTACTTTATATTCATCATGCTTCTTAAAAAAAACATCTAACTCTTTAAAATATCTTCGGTAGTTCCCTGGTCTTATCTGAGGCATCTTATAAATTTTCCCGCCAAGTTCCTTTATTTCTTGGTCATAATGACCTTCTTCTGATCGATGAACCATAAAATCAAACTGTATCCTTGCTCGATCAATTTGACGATAATAATTCATTAACATCGTCTCTAGTCCACCACGGTTCATAATGGTTACAACTTGAAGAATTCGAATTGGTTCCATATTTCAACACCTCCTACCTAACAATTTTTCTTAACTGCTCAATTCCGATTAGTGCGAAATAAAACCCTATTACCGACCGAACTTTAGCTAAAGAATAAAAAATTCTCCATACAAATGGAAATACAGATAAATCAAATTGCTTAAATGATCCTTTAATCCTTTGATTGTTTAAAAACTCTCTTATTTTTCTCATTTTATGTAACATAGATGAATTATTCTGATGACTAATCGTGTTTAAGCCGAGTCCTAGAGTATTTAGACAAATTCTGTTATTTAGGGCTTGATAATACTCCTCTTTCATTTCATGTTTATCTAAAAATAATTCAATATGTTTGTAGAGTTTAAACCACTTTTTCATTAAATCTGGTTTATATCCAGAAGTTTCTGAAGCAATATTAGCCCTCCAATAATGATAAAAAGGTCGGTTGAAAAAAGTAAATGTTTTAGCGTGATATACCGCTTCAATATTAAATAAAGAATCTTCATTACTACCTATCTCTTGAAGATCTTTAAATTGAATCTTGTTGTTTTTTATAATTTCAGTTTTATATAATTTAGACCAAACGGTTCCCCATGCATCAAGAAGTTCTGGATTTGCAATTTCCTCATTAATAGGACCTACGAGTCGTCTTAGTACTTTGTCTCTAACTTCTTCATTATGAAAAGTAGTTTTCTCAGGAAGATTGAACTTCTTTTCCTTAGAATGACTTCCAAATTCACGCATATACGAACACATAACAATATCTGATTTTTCTCTTTCAGCAATAGAATAAAGCGTCTCATACATTGTAGAATCTACCCAATCATCAGGGTCTACAAAGCCGATATACTCACCGTTTGCTTTACTTAGTCCTTCATTTCGAGCAGATGAGACTCCACCATTAACCTTGTCTATAACAACAATTCGATTATCATTCGCAGCAAGCTGTTCAACAGTCTTTAAACTGCTATCTGTGGACCCATCATTTACTGCAATTATTTCTATATCTTTTAGTGTTTGTGATAATAGGCTATTAAAACATCTATTTAAATACTGTTCGACATTATATATAGGCACGATTATGCTTATTTTGGGCCTCATCCATATCCTCCACCATATATGATTCATAAATTGAGGTAAGCTCTAGACTCACGCGATAAACGGTGAATAATTTCATTCTATCAATACTGTTTAAGCTCATTTTTTTTCTTAAATCCTTTTTCATATAAATATCCAATATATATTCACCAAACTTTTCAACTTGTTCTGGCAAAACCAGATATCCGGTTTCCCTGTGATTAATTAGTTCACTATGCCCCCTATTCCCAACAGCAACCACCGGCAACCCACATGCCATTGATTCCATGATATTAACAGGTAATCCTTCGCGTAAGCTTGAAGCGACAGCAACATCACACATTGGAATCAATTGATCAAGATCGGTTCGAAATCCCAGAAAATGAACCCTATCTTTTAGTTCAAGAGTACCCGCTAACTCTCTACACTGTTCTAGTAAATCTCCTTCACCACATAACAGTAGTTTCGCATTCGGGACTTCATCCTTTATTTGGGCTAGAGCTTTTATTAATAACTGTTGATTCTTATTTTTATTAAATTCCGCCGCGTAAAATAATAAAAAATCTCCTAGTTTAAACCCATAGGAGATTCTTAAATTATTCTTTTGAATAATACTAATGGGCTTAAATCTTTCAATATCCACGCCAACTCCGTGAACATGTTCAATTCGATCAGCTTTTAATCTTTTATTAGCAAGCTCGTAATCTTCTTGATTAATGGTAATTAAACAATCAGTGTTTTTCGCCAACATTTTCTCAATTGGATAATAAATCAACCAATTCAGTAATGGTGCACCTTTGCAGAAATGAAACCCATGGGCAGTATAGATAACCTTTGTTCCTTTTTTTCTAGCTGTTCTTGCTGCTAGTCTTGCAAGAACTCCTCCCATTGGGGTATGACAATGAATGAGTTGGTACTGATTGTTTTCGATGATTTGTTTTAATTCTTTATAAGCACCAACATTTTTTCGATTATGAGGTGATCTTTGAATCGAGATGTTAAACTTCTGATCTACATACGGAAGTTCGATTTCCCCAGCTGCCGCAACATGAACTTCCCAACCTTGTTCCTTGAACCATTTTAGATAAGGTAAATGAAAGGCTTTGAAATGGTAATCTACGGTTGCACAAAATAGGATTTTTTTCATATAAGTTAGCTCATTTCGTTAATTCTTTGTCAACAACTGACGAAAGATAGTCTAACAATTGATATTTTAAATCCTCACGTTGAAGCGCAAATTCTACAGTTGTTTTAATGAATCCAAATTTCTCTCCCACATCATGTCGAGTCCCTTCAAAATCATAAGCATAAACTGCTTCATGTTGGTTTAGCGCTGCAATTGCATCTGTCAATTGAATTTCTCCACCTGAACCAGGTTCTTGTTTACTTAAGATATCAAAAATTCTAGGACTTAAAATGTAACGGCCCATGATCGCTAAGTTTGAAGGAGCCTCTTCTTGCTTAGGTTTCTCTACTAAACTATTAACGGTAAGAAATCGGTCTGCAATTTGACTTCCATCAACGATTCCATATCTGGATACCTCATCTTCTGGTACTGTTTGAACACCTAGAACACTCGCATTATAGCGATTATATTGCTCTATCAATTGCTGTAAGCATGGTTTCTCTGCTTGAACAATGTCGTCTCCTAGTAAAACGGCAAACGGCTCATTCCCAATGAACTTTCTTGCACACCAAATGGCATGCCCTAATCCTTTTGGTTCTTTTTGACGAATGTAATGAATATCAACCAGTTTTGAAGATTTCTGTACCTCATCTAGTAATTCAAACTTTCCTTTTTCAAATAGGTTTTGCTCAAGCTCGAACGAGTGATCAAAGTGATCTTCGATAGCTCGCTTCCCTTTTCCAGTCACAATAATGATATCTTCGATACCTGATTCAATGGCTTCTTCAACAATATATTGAATGGTTGGCTTATCTACAATTGGAAGCATTTCTTTTGGCATTGCTTTAGTAGCTGGAAGGAACCGTGTTCCAAGTCCAGCAGCAGGGATAATTGCTTTTTTCACCTTCACAAATCTCACTCCTCTTATCCAGAAATCGACACAAGTTTCTCTTGCACTCTTACTTTCTTATTAGCAAGTTCAAGTAATCGATCTCTAAGCTTTGTCTTATCATAGGTCCCAAAGGATGCGATGATTTCCTCAATCTCCTCAATATATAAATCCGATGTTTTTCCTATGTAAATCTTAGGATATACTTGTTTGCCATGGACCTCATCATGATTTAGTAGTTCTTCAAACAATTTCTCACCAGGTCTCACCCCAGTGTATTCAATCCCGATTTCATCAATGGAATTCCCTGATAGCTTAATTAAATTACGGGCAAGATCAACAATTTTCACTGGATCCCCCATATCTAATACGAAAATTTCACCGCCCCTTGCAAGTGCACCTGCTTGGATGACCAGTTTTGATGCTTCTGGTATTGTCATAAAATAACGAACCATATCTGGGTGGGTAACTGTAACTGGTCCGCCTTTTTGAATTTGTTTTTTAAATAGAGGGATTACACTACCACGACTTCCTAATACATTTCCAAAGCGAACTGCTACAAATTTTGTTTTACTTATTTTATCAAGATGCTGAATCATCATTTCGGAAAGTCGTTTAGTCGCTCCCATTACACTTGTCGGATTTACCGCTTTATCTGTAGAAATCATGACAAATGTACCTACACCATTCCAACTTGCAGCCTTCGCCACATTGACAGTTCCAATAATATTGTTTTTAACTGCTTCTTCTGGATTTCGCTCCATTAAAGGTACGTGTTTATGTGCTGCAGCATGATAAACAACATCAGGAAGATAGGTACTCATAACACTCATCATCTTCTTTGCATCCTGAAGATCTGCAATTTCGGTTATGAATTCAATCGGTGTACTCTTGAAAGTTTCCTTAAGTTCCATTTCAATCGAATAAATACTATTTTCTCCATGTCCGAGTAATACTAACGTCTTTGGTTTGAAGTTTGATATTTGCCTACAAATCTCTGAACCAATAGAACCGCCAGCACCTGTCACTAACACAACTTTGTTTGTCACATATTCTGAAATACTAGTAATATCCAACTCAATCGGTTCACGACCAAGAAGATCCTCTACCTGTACATCTCGGAACTGATTAACTGAAACCTTCCCGGTGACTAAATCTTCAAGCATAGGAAGAATTTTCGTTTTAGCTGTCGTTTTTGCACATTCTTGAAAAATTCGATTCAGTTCTCTCTTACTTAATGAGGGGATTGCGATAATAATATTGGCAATCTTATATTTGCTTACCGTGCCTTCTAGATCTTGAACCGCTCCAACCACTGGAACTCCTAAGATATCCAACTTTTGTTTTCTGACATTATCATCAATAAAAGCAACAGGTCGAAGTTCTGAATCATGATTATTCAACAGTTGTCTAGCAACCATCGTCCCCGCAGATCCCGCTCCGATTATAAGTGTTCTTTTTTTATGATCCTGGTTCTTAATAAATGCATCTCTATATATTCTCCATACTAACCGAGACCCACTAATAAGCAGTATATGAATCATCCACGTAACAACAAGCAATCTTACCATCATGTCACCTAAGAAAAGCTGTTGAACAAGTGCGGTTGTAATAGCTGAGAATGTAATAGCTTTAAAAATAATAAATAATTCACCTATGCTTGCGTATTCCCAAGCTTTCTTATAGAGCTTATAAAAGAATGAAAAGAAATGATGACTTAAAAATAGGGTAATCGCACTAACAACAACTGGTATTGTAATAACATATATGTCCCCTTCGACTAAAAAGCGACTAATTAGGATGGCTGTTAAAATAATAAAGGAATCGATAAAAATTAAAAAAGAAACTCTCTGTCGGTATGTCATATATTCACTCCTCTCAGGTATATATTGCTTGTGGATATTATTAAAGGACTTATCAATACGTTCTTTAGTAAAAGCGTATTGATAAAATCTTTAATAAGTATAAATGGGCATCTAACCCACCCTCACACCACACTCTTGACGACAAATCGCGTCTAAGGTCTTTCAACCCACAGCATGACCGAGTGCCTCCGCTGATAAAGGAGAGGAGGCATCACCAAAATATAGTCAACGCGTTCCTAATAACGAACAAAAATCCGTGATTTAGCCTGCCTTATTAATAACTGCACCTACAACCTTTGCATTGGCAAATTCTAAAACTCTTTTCGCTTCAATCGCATCTTGATTTTCTGTGTGTCCGTAATCTAAAACTAATACCACTGCTTCACATTGGTTCGCAATAACGGTCGTATCAGCCACTTCTAGGACAGGCGCTGAATCAAACAGGATCACATCATAGTTCTCTATCATTTTGTTTATAAGTTTCCTCATTGAATGGGATCCTAGTAACTCTGTAGGATTATGTGGAATAGGCCCACTTGTTAACACTTCTAATTTACTAATATCTGTTTGTGAAACAGTACCCTCTAATACTGATCTACCAGTAAGAATGGAAGACAAGCCTAACGAGTTATCCATTTTAAATATATGGTGGAGATTAGGATTTCTGAGGTTAGCATCCACGATCAGGACTCTTTGTCCTTGCTGTGTCATTGAAATCCCTAAATTAGCAATCGTAATCGATTTTCCTTCTCCACCTACTGGTGATGTTATAAGTAATGTTTTATGATATTGATCAAACGATGAGAATTTCAAATTCGTTCTAATCGTACGATATTGTTCAGAAATTTTTGAAGCTGGTTGATTAAACGTTACTAATGGATTGTCGATGACAATATCTTTTCGTTTAAATAGTTTCTTTTTAAGTCCCTTAAGATCCAATCGACTCACCTCTTATACTTAAGCTTTTTTGTTTTTTCATTTTCATATTCGTATTCTTTTTTGTCATTTTTGATATTTTTCCTAAAACTGGGATTCCTAAAATTTCTTCCGTATCACGAGAATTCCTTGTTGTATCGTCTAAAGAATCTAATAGAAAAATTAATCCAATTCCTATTCCTGCACCTAAAATAAAACCAACTATTAATAATTTATTGCTTTTAGGATTGATAGGCCATGGGTTTTCTTCTGCAGATGTAAAAATTTCAAAATCAGTGAAATCATAATGAACGGCTGCATCTTTAATAAATACTTCAGTAACTGTGTTCGCAATATTTGCTGCTCTCGCTGGATCAATGTCAACTACACTTATAACTAATACTTGAGAACTTTGATTAATCGTAATTTTACTTCCAAGACTAGCTGCTGAACCCGGAAGGTCTAATTCACTGACTACTTTTTCTAATATGTTCGGTTCCTTTATTAATGCTGTTAATTGAGCAAATAAGTTATCATCTGCCTTAACTAATGTTCGCGTTGATGCTTCATAGATTGGAACATAAGTATACTGATTATAAATGCCGCCTGCCAGTGCCGCTAAAAACGATAATACAATGATCATCCAAATTCTGTGTTTAATAACACTTACTATTTTCTTTAAATTAATTTCTTTTTCCACTTTTTTCACCGCTTTACGAGTATTCGACTAAATCTCCTCGTTGTTCTATAAAAAGAACACCTTAACCAAAAATAGAACCCTGATGGGCGGTTTTGACTAAATCGATTGTTCAATATGGAAAATTAATCTATCATCATATTAGTTCTTTTTAGAGAACGTGTCAACAAAATATTAAAATATGATAGAAAATTCAGTAACTAATTTTTCTACTGTTATTTAACACATTAACCAGTTCACGAACTTCTTCAATTGTAATATTTTGATGCTTCATTTCATTCGATAAAGAGATCCACTCATGTTCTTCTTTACAAAGGTTTCTTTTGCCTATACCTTCGTCAAAGAAGTATGAAATATGTATATTAAAGAAGAAAGATAAACATTCAAGAAATTCAATCGTTGGTTTTCTATGTCCTCTTTCAATTTTTGAAAGGTTACTATAATTGAAGTTAATCGCATGTCCTAATTCCTTTAATGTCATGCCATGATCAATTCTTAACTCCTTTATTCTCTCACCTAGCTGTTTAGTCAACTGTCATCACCTCCATATAACCTCCGTTCCTTCCTAATGCTCGGTTATTTACCAACTCTTCGACATAGATAAAGATATATTCAAATCCAACTGTCATTAGAACTAAGGTTATACAACTTCACATTTAGTCAATTTTTCTATAAAAAGAACAATTTATAACATGTTTTTATAATAATACCCTTATTTTTTGAATTTTTCAACTGTTATAACGAATATCGCTCTTTATTTAGAACCAAAAAAAGAGCAGTCCTTTACGACTACTCATTCCTTCTTATTTCCACCAATCATCAAAAACCGTTATCGGACCTTGACGCTTATGTTCAGTTTTTAAGTATGTCTCTTCGAGTTTCTTCTGACTCTCTGATTTAATTTGTTTTCCTTCTAGATAATCATCAATTTCATCATATGTAATTCCAAGAGCAACTTCATCAGGCAATCCTGGACGATCATCCTCGAGGTCAGCTGTCGGCGCCTTCATGTAAAGCTGTTCTGGAGAACCTAATTCCTTCAGCAGCATTTTTCCTTGTCGTTTATTTAATCGGAAAATAGGAACTAAATCAGCTGCACCGTCACCATATTTCGTAAAGAACCCAGTTACTGCCTCTGCAGAGTGATCTGTACCAAGGACAACTCCTTTGGTAGCACCAGCAATACTAAATTGCACCTTCATTCGTTCTCTTGCCTTCTCATTTCCTTTTAAGAAGTCTGTTAATTCAATCCCAGCTTCTTTTAATGACTGAATGCTAGCGTCCACTGATTGTTTGACATTCACCGTTAGAACCTCATCTGGTTCAATAAAAGAAATCACAGCTTCAGCATCATGCTCGTCCTTTTGTTTTCCATAAGGTAAACGAACACCTATAAATCTGTATTTCTTCTCGCCAGCTTCTTCATTCAATTCGTTTACAGCTAATTGTGCCAGCCTTCCTGTTAATGTAGAGTCCTGGCCAAGCGAAAGTCCTAACACAAAGGTTTCTAAGAATGTATGCTTTTTCATATATTCTTTTAAGAAGTTTATACTACGACGTATTTCCTCTGCTGGATCAATCGTTGGTTTTACCATTAAGGCACGAATAATTTCATTTTGTAATCCACTCATTGCAAACTCACTCCTAATAAAACGATATAAAACTGCTTGTTTATTTTTCCATTATAAAGCAACATAATAAATTCTTCACTTGTAATGGTCTATTTTAACAAATTGTACTAAGAATGTAAAAATTGGCATGATGAAACCTGAAGTGTTCAATATATTCTACCTCATCTTTTCATCATATTTTTACAAAAATCCTGTAAAATTTACACATTACTTATGATAATTTAAGTACATTGGTATTCATTTACTGTTCAAAAACTTATACAGGGTGATTATTTACAAAAAGAGATAGGAAATTCTGTCGGAATGTTTTGCATCGTTCTACAAATTTTTCTGAAAATTTGTACTATATTATAGCTATTAACTTTTACAAATGTTTTATATAGTGAACAGCCAGTATATGAAGGGCAAACTGTTTGAAAGGACAGGACGCAAAGTCACAGGTCTAAGGTTGAAAAACTATGATGGCTGGATTTCCTGGAAATGGGAGGAATATGTGTTGAACAATGTTGCAGTTGGAGTAGAGAATGGGCTAGACATTGACTGGGTTGTCCTTATACTGGAGGCAAAGAAGATGGGACTAAGCATTAAAGACGTTCAATCTTTTTTATCAGAACAGGCTAAAAAATAGAATTACCCCAATACATACAAACAATTCACACATTTGCACCTTTTTATGGGGGTGTTTTTCTTTTTGTTTAAAAAAGATAACCTCCTTTTCGCCTCAAGTATAAGATAAGTTTTTTAACTTAAACTATTCTTGCTTTACTAGCTGAGCCTTCAAAATATATCTCTTAGGGGCTGGCCCTATATAATTAAAAGGATAACAAGTTATTAATGTAAGAATCGCTTCTTCATTAGATAAAAGTACTGATAAATCATCTTCACTTACGATCGATTGATCAAATACCTCATATGTATACTCTCCCGAATCTGTTTCGATTAAAACCCGGTCACCAACTTTCACTGAATCTAACCCGCGAAATACAGTATCACGATGACCTGCTAGCACTACGTTATTCCTTTCTCCTGGAAATGCACTTCCAATGTAATGACCAACTCCCTTTGCAAGCTCTTCATTATCAGTGCCATATATAATTGGGAGTTCTCTGTGTAATTTAGGAATAGAGAGTTTACCGAAAACATCACCTTTTATAGGATATGTTATATTTTTGTTATTTGTCTCTGACGCACCAGCATTAGTGAGATCTATTTGGAGACTAGACACTGGAGATTCAAAAGATTCTCTATTCTCCCACTTATTCAAAGCTAAATCTACTTCCTTCTTTTCTAACATCATCTGACTTATTGCATAAACCGCGAAAAAAAGAGAGAGGCTGAACACAATTCGAACGCCCCATAGAATCAAACGTTTACTCATGTCCTTCCTCCCACCTTGAATTAATTCTTTCTTAATTTATACATTGTCAGCAACGAACCCGCGCCTATTAATGCACTTACAAACAACAAATTCATCCACTGTGATGCTGTATTTGGTAATGTACCAGTGCCACTTACAGGTGTAGCTGAAATATCCCTCTTATTCTTTGGATCTACTGGATCAACCGGATTTGTTGGATCAACCGGATTTGTTGGATCTACTGGATCTACTGGGTCTACTGGGTCTACTGGGTCTACTGGGTCTACTGGATCTACTGGGTCTACTGGATCAGCTGGGTCTACTGGATCAGCTGGGTCTACTGGATCTACTGGATCCACTGGGTCTACTGGGTCTACCGGATCTGTGGGATCCACTGGGTCTACCGGATCTGTTGGATCCACTGGATCTACAGGATCTGTTGGATCTACTGGGTCTACTGGATCTGTTGGATCCACTGGGTCTACCGGATCTGTCGGATCCACTGGGTCTACTGGGTCTGTTGGATCTACTGGGTCTACCGGATCTGTTGGATC
>NZ_FNJU01000006.1:92316-193717 GCF_900104555.1 Litchfieldia salsa | reverse complement strand
TCTACCGGATCTGTTGGATCCACTGGGTCTACCGGATCTGTTGGATCTGTTGGATCTACTGGGTCTACTGGATCTGAACACTCTTCAATAACAATTTGTTCACTCCAAAGTTCTCCTATTCCTGGGTGTCCCTCCTCTTGGTAGACTTTGAACATAAATATCCCACCAATTTTAGGAACATGATTAATTGTAGCTGTTACACCTGACACTAACGGACCAACTTGGCCACTTCCGATAATGCTCCCATTTTTCGGATTACCAGAAGTACTAAAGTAGACTTCATAGTTTACAGTCCCCCGCATATCTCCGCTTCCACCGTTCTTTATGTAGGCAAATAATTCTACACAGGTTCCACCTTGACCTATCGATACAAGAGAACTTTTCCCCCAAGCATCAGATTTACCAGAACCTTTTTCTGCATATACTGGTAAATTTGTATGCATAAGAATGACTCCGATAAGTAACAATAAAGATTTTAAAATATAAATGAGTTTTCTACCCAACCCCGTTTCCCCCTTCTTTATTATTAATCGCCTTATAAAAAGAACAGGTTGTTCTTATTAAAGAACAATTTGTTTTAGTATAATCTGACATTATTTATTTGAAAAATACCAAAAACGCCATTTATTCTTAATAAAGAACACTAATGCTTAATTATTCTCTAATTTACTAGTTATTTCATATGATTACGTTTTTTGTTCTTTATAAAATACTAATTCAAGCTTTTTAATGTCTTCGTGGAATTATGCTGCTTATCGTGGAAATCCCCTCACTCTTTTCGGGATTAAATTTCTCCAAATATCCTAAAAAAATAAAAAAGGCATTTTACCTTTTCAGTAAAATGCACTTATCTTTTTATTTAATGCTTTTTTAATAACTCTAAAAACTCTCTAACTATTTTTATATTATTATTACTTAACTCTGAAGAAGATATTTCCTTTGCCAAGGATAGGATCTCTTGATCTAGTTGGTTGTCATTATCTTTGTTTTTCTCTTTAGCATGAACTAACAATACATCTACTTTAATTTCCAAAGCCTCAGCAATTCTTTCTAATACAGAGATACTGGGATTTGTTTGTTTCCCTCGCTCAATAAAGCTTATGTATGATTTGGATACACCTGATAATCTCGAAAGCTTATTGAGAGAGATTCCTTTATCTTCCCTTATTTCTCTTATAACAGTTCCATTCATTCAGAGTTTCTCCTTTCAGACAGCATGAATCATCTCCTCCAGTTAAGATTATTTATCTTTCTATATTAAAATAAATAATTCTTTATAAAGAACGACGCAATATAAGTATATAAGATTAGTCTATATTTTAAAAGAAATATGTTACTAGATAAGAAATGTTTTAAAAATCCTATATAAAATTCAACTATATAGGAAGCTACTATACTGTTAGATCTATTGCACTAGGTTTATACAACTCTACTTTCGAATATGCTTCTACTAGATTAAATGGCCGAACGACCTTCTCTTGTGGTTCATATAGCTTCGCTTGACTAAGATCTTGATTGCATGTAGGGCAGAACCATTCACCTGTTTCCGAGCTTCCAAATGAAGCTCGGTAACATTGATTACATAATTTCTTGTACATCATGCACTTCTCCTTTACTTTATATAATCTGAAGAATCCAATAGCTGTGTAACAAAAAAATGAATGTATAGCTAACTGAAGCAAACAATGACAATCGCTTGATCCATATGGAAGTAATCATTGTTAGGTGAAATAAAATGACATAAAGTAAACTAGATAATATAATCTTAAAGAGAAGGAAATAAAGAGGGTTACTTTCATAGAGCATATTCATTAGCGGATTCGCTTCAGTTATATGCCCATTTTGCAACCCATAAAAAGTAAAGAAGCCGTCGAGTAAATTTAATAACGCTAAATAATGTAAAATTATTTTCATATAAGTTAATCACCGCACTGCCCGCAGGTTGATAGAAAGCATGTACACTTCCCTCCTCAGAAATTCTATACACATTTCATAACAAATATACCTGTCGTTCTTTTTAAAGAACATATTCATTTTCAAGTATACTGCATTCTCCTAATGTTTAAAAAACGCCAAATTGGGCTGTTTATTCTTTAAAAAGAACATCTTGCATTAATTTCCTAATGAATCCTTCTATTTACATATCATTTCGCATCTTTTAAACAACGACTCAATCCATTACACAAATACAAAAAAGAGATTGTCCCATTGTTTACTTAGGACAAATCTCTTTTCTTTATTTACTCGCCTTTTCAGTAGCTGTAATAACGAGCCCTCGCTCAGTTTCTTTTGCAGTATAGGCGACATTATTTAAGTTCGCTTTCCCATCGATGATCTCATCCTTGTCATTAACAAGGCCAAGCTCACTCATTAACTTACTTATTTCCGTTTCCTGAACTTTTTCATTCTTATTTGTGGATGCAACTAATAAAAAGAAAGCTGCAATTGTATCTTCAAACTGATTCAGTGAATCCTCTATTTCATTCACTTCTTCGTACTTTTTAACTAATGAAACTCTTGCGACTTCATTTGTACCTTCATTTACGATTCCCTCAAGAATGAGCCCCTCACTCACATTTGCTTTGAACTCACCATTTTCAACAGGTAGACCATCAAGACGATATTCTCCAGACTCCTCCATTTCAGCTTGTGCCTCGTTCCAATTTGATTGAAGCTCGTCTGTTGTAAATCCTAAGGAGCCTAGTTTCACCACTTTCTCTTCTGTTTGTTGCACCTTCGGGGTTGGCTCTTCCTTTTTCTCTTCATCCTTTGCCTTATCTTTACCACCACAAGCACTTAAAACCATTAATGTCATACATAAAATAGCAATAATTATTCTGTTCTTATTCATAGTATCCTCCTATTAATTGTAGCTGTTTTTAATATGTACGTTGAGTAAATATTTCATTCTATTTCAGAAGAAATAAGTGTTTCCTTCACCTTCTCTTTTTACTTATTCGGTTTCTGTATATAAAGGGAATTTGTGGTAAATGATAATTAAGAGGTGATACATTTGAAGAAAAAAATTTACATCTTAATTATTTTGGCTGTTTTCTCTAGCTTGTCTTTAACAAATCCTATTCAAACCGCTTTTGCTGAAAAAAAGCCTGTACCTAATTATGCAAAATGGGGTGTCCTCGCAATGAAGGAAACACAAAAAAGATACCCAATGGCTGACATAAAAGATTACCAGCATATATGGCGTGAAGACAAAAAGAATGGGACAACAATCGAGCGATTTAAGCTTTGGCTCAAACAAGACAACAAAGAATTCGGATTATACGTTACCTTCACATTCGATACTAAGACAGAAGAACTGAAGGATATTTTATTTGTGGAGACACCTTCTTAAGGAAAGCGAAAACGTAATGATCAGCCATTAAAGAGTTGGATGACCTTAAGTGTGAGCGTCTTGAGGGGCTATCTGATTAATTTGAAACCTCTATTAGACATAACTCATGGTCTTAGCATAGATTTTGTTCAATAGGAGCCTTCTATTGAACATATCTCTCTTCGTCCCAGCAGTAATTTTGTTCAATAGGAGCCTTCTATTAGACATAACTCATCGTCCTAGCACTTATTTTGTCCAATAGGAGACCCCAAGAATGACTTTGTCTTATAGTATGTCATCTTATCAATTAAATACCCTACAGCTACCTTTAGACGAGCAACCAAACCTATCGTCTTTTTAACACCATCCTCCATATCCCTACCAACCTTCAGGAAAATAACCTATTCCTTCCCCTGTTTTCCCTTCATACTTGTGATCATGAACCTCTTTTTTACTAGTACTATATACGACTCCCCCATATTTTATATTCAATGGGTCATTATAATTCTTATAAACCCTTCCTGAAATTTCATGATAATGACCACCATCATCTTTAGGGATAGCAGGTCCAGTGATTCCATAGAATCTGTGATAATGTCTATTTGTAAACCTTGTAAGTCCTGTATAATGATGAACATGCTCGTCATCACTGCTTCCATTCACGTTAAAAGTAAAACCCTCAACTACATGTCGGTGATCAACATCTTCACTTGAAAGTGCATAAAAATAATGGGCATGGTGTGGCTTATTACTCCAATCAACAGACATCTGATTACCCACCCTTCAATTCATGTATCTATTTCATTGTATTTATTTAGCAATACCACTATGCAAATATATCAAGAACTGATCTGTGAGATCTTTTTCTTCGTGCTCTAGACAACTGCCCACGACTTTTTCCGCGTTTATCATATTCATAGTAATGTAAATAAAAACTTTGAGGAGGTAATTTCATGCACCCTGATCAACGATTTGGTTTTGCCTTTGGTCCTAGACCAATTGGCTTCCGCCCAAGACCTTTTGGGATATATGGAAGAAGACCCTTTTATGGATCACCTTTTGTAGGTGGACTATTAGGAGGACTTGTTGGTAGCACCATATTAAATCCTTATTTTTACACTGGTTACCCTTATGCAACACCGTTCTATCCACCGGTTTATGGTGGAGGGTTCTACTGGTAAGAATAATTTTATTCTTAAGCTTTCCTAAAATGAAATAAAAGAAGAGCTATCTCAAGGGTGTTAATCTAACACCACTAGAGACAGCTCTTTTTTTATCTTTTTTTCCTTTTAAACATAAGTGAAAACGCAATAGGCAGCACTCCAAACCAATGTGAAGTAAAGGGTGCACGCTCTGTTTTCTTCTTGAGTTTTGTTTCTTTTCGCAATTGTCTTGGTTGATCTAAGTAACTAACAAACTGCTGTGTCATGTATTTCACATAATCATTTGTGGACATAGAAATAACCACCTTTGGCCTTTTCTATACATTATCTCCACTTTCTAAGTTTTTAAGCTTATTCTGTATTTCTTTCACAATTTCTTCAATATTTTTATACGTAGTATCAATTGTGAAATGAGCTTCTTGATAAAAAGCAGATCGTGATTCAAATAAATTCCTTACTTTACTTTTGTCGTCTGTTTTTAGTAATGGTCTTGATCCATCAATTGAAACCCGAGAGAACACCTCATCGATTTCACAATACAAATTAAATACAATTCCATGTTCTTTCATCCATTTTCTATTTTCCTCTTGGATCACAATCCCACCACCAGTTGTAATGATTACATCGTTAACCGGGAATTCTCTTAAGAAGGTTCTCTCGTATTGTCTAAAGGTAGCTTCTCCTTCTTCTTCAAAAATGGCTGGTATCGTTTTCCCGACTTGTTGGATAATATATTCATCTGTGTCGATGACAGGTAATTGAAGTGTCTCAGAAAGTGCTTTCCCTATTGTTGTTTTACCCGCTCCCATAAATCCTGTTAAATAAATGGCTTTCATTTCTTTTTCCCCCGATATCCCTTTGTTTTGTAAATCATACTATATATTAGAACAAAAGAATACTGATAAATCTAAAAATAGAACTAACGCGATTCAATCCATTTTGAAATCGTGTTTGTCGTGAAATCATAAATAAATTGCGCTGAATAAATTCCACCCCCTACTGAAGAAGCAGTGATAATCACAAGAGAAGTTGTTTCCGTTTGTGGAGTAATGGTGTAGGAAGCTGCTCCATCATCATATGTTCTCAGTACTGTTTTACTTACCTTTGCTTTAGTGTGGGTAGTTACTTCTTTCACAGTTAACATCATAATCTGATCAAGCTTATAGAGGTTTTCAGTCTCCTTATAAAACTTCGTTTCTAACAGGTAAAGATTTAGTTGATGTATGAAAATAAAGGTGAAAAGAAGGGAAATGCTAATCGTCATTGGGAGGATATGACCTTTTTGGTTTCTCATAATCCATTTACCGGTATCTCGCTGTAAGTGAAAAACGTCTTTGAATATGATTTCCCACTTAAATCTACAACAGATAGTTGAAATCCATTTTCTTTAGGTGTAAAGATTAATGACTTAATGTTTTGCAATAGAATTTCATGACCGGTCCCATTTACACGTCTTCTCAATTTATCTTGATAAATCTCAAAGCTAACTAATTGGTCATTTAACGTTTTCATCGTTAATACGGAATCGGTTACTTGTATTTCTTTTGCTTCCTTTACTTCTAATTTTGTTTGCTGATAAAATACTTCCCATTCTAACGGGTTCAATTTAACCTCTCTTTTACTATCCATTACATGTAAGACTGGGACTATTAATACGAATACCACTAATGAACAGGCTAGAGCAATCAGCATTTCTAACAGGGTAAAGGCCATTTCATTATTCAAATGACGCATACGAACACCTTGTACTATTCCGATTTAACCGATTGACCCAAGTAATACATAGCTTGTTCTGATCATCTTCCCAGTTCATTCTATAGTTCACTCTATTTCGAGTTACCGTTTTTATCTGTCTTTCTTTTCCTTCAAGAACTACTAACTTTAATTCCTCGTGTAACAGAGTATTTGCTTCATTTATCATCATTAAATTAGTTCGTTCGTTTTTTACTAAAAGGTAATTGGGAATTAAAAATAAGCATATGAGTAATAAGATATTTAACGAAACTAACATATCGACTAAAATGTATCCTTTCTTACACTTTAATAACATAAAATCTACCTCTTCCAAGCTGGAATACTACATTGTATTTTTCCTGACCATATATAACCTGCATCGTTCCAGCTTTATTTACGTTCCCATTACTTCTGATAACTAATATAGATCCTAAAGTATTAGGATTAATGGTTATATTTTCATCATAATTCCTTGAGATAATCTCGGTGTTACTTTCTACTAGAATGGCTCGGTATGAAGATGAAGAACTGTAGAAGTATACTTTCACAGTATCACTATGACTTAGCGCATATTGTTGAGAAAGTAAAAGATCATCTGTTAATTGATCGAAGAATTGGTCGATTACCTTCTGTTGGTATGAGGGGGACAGCCTAAGTGTAGGTATTGTAGTAATCATCACTAAGATACTAATGACAATTAAAATTTCTATTAATGTAAAACCTTTCTGATCCTTATTATTCACTCGTCGAAACGACTCCATTAGTGATGACGATATCATATCCATTTGGACATTTTTTCTCTTTTAAGTAACCACCAGTTATTAAGTCATCTACAGAAGTTGGTTTACCTCCTGTTTCCATTTCAAAAGCTTGAACCTGCGCTTCAACCGTTTTTAAAAATGCTTTGCACCCTTTTTCATTAATAAATGAATTATGTTTCGTTACATTAGGAATTGCGATTAATAGTAACACCGAAATAACGAGTAACACGATTAACATTTCAATAAGCGTAAATCCTTTTTGATTCACTTTGGTCCCTCCTAGATTGATTCTATTAGATTAAACATTGGTAACAGCATGGCCATATACATAAATACAATCATCACTCCAACAACAGTCAATAACAATGGCTGCATCACGGTTAATCCTTTTGTTGTTTTCTCTTCAATCCTTTGAACAACATACTGACTATAATGGAATAACTCTACTTCTAATGCCCCATGATTTTGACCATGTAAAATGATGAAAGAAAGCTCTTTTTCATAAAATGGTCGTTCATTAATCACGTCATGTAGCCGGTCACCTGATACTAACCTTTCCTTAATAACGACCGCTTCTTCTTGAAAAAAACGCGAATGATTCTGTTGTTCAAATAACGCTAGTGCCTCAAGGATCGATAACCCTCCTTTTAATAAGTTACTGAGTTGGACTGAGAAGAAATGTGAATTCCATAACATCCAAAAGGTATTAAAGAATGGTATTTTAAGTTTGATCACTGCTTGGGAACTGGCTGTAAGGTGTTGATAGTAGAATTTGTAATAAAGAAACAGTAGGATTGCCAAGAAGAGTAGAAACAATCCAAAGACTTTACTATAGGTAAAAAAATTAAAAATAACCGTTAGATATAACGAGGATTTACCAGAATTCATTGAGGAATACATACCTTCAAACTGTGGTAGTAACATCTGTTCAATGACAACAAACATGATGATGACAAACAAAAATAAGAATACTGGATAACGTATTAACTTCTGTAGTTTCTCTTGATACTCTATTTTCCGTTGTAAGATTGAACTCCCTTCTCTAAGAGCAAACGAAATCTCCCCATGCTTTTCAGCAAAATAAAGATATCCCAACACATCATGGTGGAAATTCATATCACGAAAAAGCTCATACACTGAATCCCCCTCTTTTAACAGTCGGATTGAATTCTCTAAGTGTTCTCGACATCGATTACTTAGTTGGATCTGTAAAAATTCAATTGCTTGAGATAAAGCATACCCTTGGTCTAACAACTCACTTAACCTCTTCATAAATATCGTTTGTTCTTTTAAAGGCCAATCACTTCTTAGGTTCCTCATAAGACCACCTTTCTAGTGAATCTGGATAAAGGTATCCTAGTGCAATTCCCTTTTTAATGACATCTCTAAGTTTTTCATAATGATGATATTCACTACTTTCTCCTTTCGCTTCCTTAAGCACACTTGTTAGCGCGGAACCATATAGAATTTCATATACACCTGCTCTTCTCGTATGTCTTAACCTTTTACATAAAGGAGTACATTTACCTTCACAATATGGACAAACCAGGTCAATTAATCGTTGTGCGGCAATTGCAATTAAAGTTTGTTCGATTTCTTGAAGACTGACTCCAAACTCTAATAAACGATAAATAGCTCCCTTTGAATCACGCGTATGCATTGTTGATAGTACGAGATGGCCAGTTAAGGATGCTCTAATTGCGATTTGGGCTGTTTCACTATCACGTATCTCACCAACCATTATTATGTCAGGATCATGCCTTAGAATCGCTTTTAAACCTGTTGCATAAGTAATTCCTGCTTTTTCGTTTACTTGAACCTGAAGAGCATCGTCTGTCCGCTTTTCAATCGGGTCTTCCAACGTAATGATATTTCGGTTAAATAGTTTTTTTGATTCATGAAGAAGTGAATAAAGGGTGGTCGTTTTACCTGATCCGG
This sequence comes from Litchfieldia salsa, assembly GCF_900104555.1. Taxonomy (GTDB): domain Bacteria; phylum Bacillota; class Bacilli; order Bacillales; family Bacillaceae_L; genus Litchfieldia; species Litchfieldia salsa. Next base: position 184,790 of record NZ_FNJU01000006.1, on the reverse strand, counting down.
TCGGACCCGTGAAAATAATTAAGCCATGAGAGTGTTTTAATAATGAGAGAAGCTTTTTTGATGTTTGTGGAAATAGAGAGATTTGTGATAATGGATGATGAGCATGATCCAGAAGAATACGAATCACTAGGCTTTCCTGAAATGCGGTGGGTAAGGTGGATAGTCGTAGATTGATGGTGATATTTCGGTTTATGACCGTTAGTGCTCCATTTTGTGGCCTTCTCCGTTCTCCAATATCCATACCTGCTAGAAACTTAAAATGTGAAATTAATCGTTCACACGTATCCTTAGAGATCCTATGTTTTTCATATAGATCACTGTCTAGCCGAAAATGAACCATTGCGTCGTCAGGCCTTGGTACAAAATGAATATCAGAAGCATTCATTAGCAACGCTTCTTCAATCAAACGATCACCTAACCGTTCAATTGTATTCAATATGATTACACCCCTTTCTCATTTTTTTGATACTAGAAGAGAATTCGAGGTCTTGGCTGAAAATCCTTTTTATAAATTGTTACATTTAGGTGAACGAAAAAAAGAGTGAGTCAATATAGACTCAAACTCCCCTCCATTTATTGACCCAATTGTTTGATTTGGTCAATTGTATTTGTTATCTTCTGAATCGATTGATAGATTTCTGTATTTTCAAGAACCGTTGGATCGAGCTTCCCATTTTCCATATTGTTTAAGTAGAGATCAATTCCTTCTTCTACCTTTGCATTTTGATTGACAATTTGCTCATGAATCTCAAGCGCTACCTCTGGTGCCTCTAGAGCATTAAATGCCTCCATCTCTTGTTTCATATCTAGTAACTTTACTTCAAGGTCCTCTGCAGCTTGTTGATCATTGACAGCTTGTTTAGCAAGTGCCGGGACTTCCTCCGCAAATGTACCCGCTTTTGATACATATTCAGTAGCTTCTTTTCCATATGTGAGTGTGTTATTAACATCCTCCATTAATGAACAACCGCTCAGTAGCATTAATGCTGTTATTAAAAGAACAGCCCAACTTTTTTTCATAAAACTAGCCTCCATCATTAAAAATCTCAGATTACACTATTATATACGTTCTATTATTATAAAAGTTTCACTTATCTATAAATAAGTTTTTTCCTAAATTGTGTATTTCCCTTTTATCATATAAGATAGTAAAAACAACCAAGAGAAAGGATTAGTTACTATGAATGGACAAAATCGATCAGATATCAAACCAGGTAGTGCAGTAAGCATTGTCCTAAAAGCAGATCAACGAAGTGGAAAATTAACAGACGGTATTGTGAAGGATATTCTTACAAAATCAAGTTTCCACCCCCATGGTATTAAAGTAAGACTAACAGATGGACAAGTCGGAAGAGTTAAATCGATTCGCTCTTAAGGTAGTAAGATTCACATTTTGTGAATCTTGTTATATGCTAACAAATAGTAGGCCTATTATAGCCATACCTATATAAAAAAGACTTGGGTAAAAGATACTTTTAAGCATATTTCTCACTGTCCATCCTTTTTTCCTTTTCACAAGAAAATAAATAAAGTTGGGTACTGCTAAAATTAATAAGCATTGGATAATAACCACCATTGATGAGAGTGCCCACTCTATTACATTTGAGGTGGTTAGGATTAAACCTAACGTAATAGATACCCCTAAGATGATATGGAGGGGCGCCAGTATTAGATTCAATTTGACTATTTCATTTTTCATATAAGCTTCCTAGTCCTCATTTCTAATCATAAATTTCCCTTTTTCATAACGGTAAGCTATTTTATATTCATTACCAAGGCTATATTGATTACATACTTCTTCTACTTCAATCCTCTTATTCCCTTCATAAATAAAAGTCATTTGCGCATATTTATCAATAATAGAACAACGATACCCTATTTCAATTTCAATTAAACTTTTTTTATCTACTTGAACGATTCTTTCATCTTCAACAGATGGTAAAAGCTTCGGGATGATCATTGTTGATATAACAAGGAGAATTCCAATGATCACGCTTAAAGTTGCCTTCTTGCGCTCTTGTCTAGTTAGTAAGAAAATAACACCAGTTACCATAATTCCGCAGCCAATAGCAAATAAAAGCAAGCTTCCGATATAGATAATCCCCATTGAATCACCCCCCTTAAAAGATACTCCAATTACATTTAAATACCCTGAAATTTGTTCATAAAAATACAACCAGAGAAATCTCTCTGGTTGTATTTTTCAGATCATATATGTTAAATCAAGGAGGAATCTATATATATGTATGAACCTCCAGTCCATTCTATTCCACAAAACTATTTTATTGTAAGTATTTTGGTGGTGGAGTTTGATGTCCTTTATTTATTACTTCATCAAAAACAGTATCATTTTGCTGTGGATTTTTGGATGCTTGACTCGTGATTGTTTTCACCTGTTGTTTACTTCCAACCATTCTCCTTGGTAATAAACTACGTAATTGCTGAATTTCATCCATAATATTTTGGATATCTTCTTTCGTTGCTGGTTGTTTTTTTTCTTTTAAAATAAACCCTAATTGCCCATTAGGTTCAAGTGTTCCCACTTGTACATCACTGATATTGGTAATGCTATTTTGTCTTAGGTGCATTTCTAATTGATCTACTGTAAAACGAAGCTTTCGAAAGTTCTTTTCATTTAGCTTTCCATTTTCAATCAATACCTTCGATTTCCCTGTGATGAACTTCTCAAAGAAATCAAACTTTAATTGACCAAATTCGATTACTAATAATGCTGCTACTAAGGTAAGGCCTACAATCAAGGTAGTCCAAACATTTCTACCAACTATGGGTTGTACTAGTAACGAACCAAGTCCAATCATAATTACAACTTGAGCCAAGGTCATTTGAGAAATTGATTTTCTACCTGCAACCCTTAGTAGCAATGTCCCACCAAATACAACAACCGCTGCTTTCCACAATAAATCAAAGTCCATCATCTATTACTCCTTTTTTCATAATATATGGTTAGTCTTTATCATCACGTCAATTCTATTCTTAAAATAAATGAAAAAGAGGTTGTCTCAAGTAATTAAACACTTGCAAGACAACCTCTTTTCTAATTAGCTGGGCTAGCTGGATTTGAACCAACGCATGACGGAGTCAAAGTCCGTTGCCTTACCGCTTGGCTATAGCCCATTGAAGCAGCTTCATGAAACACTTCCTTGAATATGCTACATGAGCTCACATCGCAGAAATAATTGTGGGTAATTTCAGAAGGAAATTACACGGAATTATTTCGACATTACTTAGGTAACTTTTTCAATCTTAATTTGAAAGCTACTTGAAATATCGTCGACATTACTGATACAAATGAAATCCCACTTCTTAACGAAGTAAATAACAGTTGTTCAGGCGACTGTAATACTATTATAGACCGATTTAAAGAAATTATACAAAAAAACCATTTTTCTCTGAATTTCTTTTACTTAATTGACTAATTTTGAGGATCATCCTTGTCCCATTAGGCCTTTCATAGTTAATTTATTTTTTGTCTACGATTTTTCTATTTTATCTACGAAAAAAATTTTTTATCTTCGAAATCTCAATTATATCTTCGAATTTTTAAATTTATCTTCGAAAATGATGATAGATCGATTATTCTACAAAATCGACCAACAATCCCTCGTATTGGAACTAGCTTTTAACCTCTACTCTTTATTGATGGTCAAAAAATTGACATAATTAGTTTCTCATCATATTCATATATTCTATAATAAAAAGCTTGTAAAACCCCTGTTATATCAATATTCTTCACAACTTCTCAAACCCAATTGTTCTATGACAACGTTAGTTTACCACTATAGTACTTGTGAACAAAAAACAACAGTTACCTTTTACAGCTTAAATACAATTCCAATGCAATTTTTGCTGTATTATAATGGAATTAATTCATAAAGGCAGGGGTGAGCTTGGATGGAACAAACATTAAAAATTACAAATGTATTGTCTGATCCAACACGATATTATATCTATCAATATGTAACAAAACGACATTGCGAAGTAACTGTTCAAGAGATTGCAGATTCCTTTAATATACACCCAAACGTTGCACGGCTACATCTTTCAAAACTAGAAGATGTTAATATGCTCGTTTCAGAAACGAAGAAAACCGGAAAAGGAGGAAGACCAAGTCGATTATACCGTCTTTCTGATGATACGATCCAACTTCATTTCCCTTATCGCGATTATCAACTACTTGCAAAAATAGCGATTGAGACTATGGTTAGTTTAGGCCCTATCGGTAAAGACGCACTCTACCAAACAGGCATGAAATTCGGAAGAGAATTGATGAAAAATGAGATTCCTTCAAATCAGCAGTTTATGCAAGAGTCTTCATTCGACGAAAAGTTAAATTTATTGAAGCAAGCCGCCACATTAGCTGGCTTCTATCCAGAGGTAAGTCATAACTTTGAGAAAACAAAAATCTTTTTCCATGTTAATAATTGTCCATTTAAAGAAATGGCTAAAGAGCACACAGAATCTGTTTGTGGGATGCATTATGCGTTTATTCAAGGTATGTTTGAAATTTTATTTGATAATGTTGAGTTGCAACAAGCTGAAAACATGATGGTTGGATGCGATTCTTGTAGTTATCAAGCATTTATTACAAAGTAATATTTACAATTGACTAAATTGTACATTATAATAGTGTAGGATGGATTCGAAGGTCAAAGGAGGGGTACATATGGATCGTATGTTCCGAGTATTAGGATTCTGGACAGGAATCTTCGCTGTAATGTTTTACCTTGGCCATATGGAGCAAACTGCATTATTATTCTTTGGTCAAACAGGATTCTTCATATTGTTAAGTTATCTAAAATTGTCTGAGCGTATGTATATTTATATCTTTGGCGCATATTTAACAATTTTCTTTGTTGCCTTTACATATTGGACAACATTTATGATGACTCCAGGTGGTACTCACTAAAAAAAGCGATGTTTTCATCGCTTTTTTTATTTGGCCGAAAAATCAATCATATTCGTGTTACCTTTTTTCTGAATTAACACATGAAATGCTTCGCTAATCCCTCCACCCATAATCAATGATCGAATGGCTCGGTTTTGTTTACTCTTTTCAGAAAATGGATTTGTATCATGATGCTCCTGTAAGAAGTCCAATATACCCGCAGCTAGAAGAAATTCATCCTGACGCAACTTTTTATCGAATTTAAGGCCATACTTATCTCCATAAAATTGTACCGCGTCAAAACTGATATGTGTTGTTAAATCCATTTCCCCTGGGTGTAACAATGGATTATCAATCAGCTTATGGTTTGAATAGCCACGTAGACTTCCCCTTCTATACTGAGGTAACATCCACTCATCATTCGTATAACCATAATCGACAGTAAACACAACACCTCTACGGATTAAAGTAGACATATCATTCAAATAGTTAATCATACTAAGCGGAACTTCAAATCTTTGATTATCTGCTAGAACTAATTTCTGTTCTTGGAGATATATACTCAGCTCTTGATCCTCTGTAACACATAATCTTTCACAAAGGTTATGATCTTCGTCCATCGAAACCATAACCTCATATAATTGCCCATCTCTTTTTTCAACTACTCTGACTGGAAAGGCATCAAAAAGTTCGTTTGAAATCATTATTCCTTCAAAGTTTGGAAATCTTTCAATAACCTCTTCAATACTTTCATACTGTACAACTTGTTTTCCTATAGGTAAAATTTCTTGTTGTAGTTGTCTATGATATGGACTTGTTTCAATAATGATATAGGTTAGAGCTGAAAACGACTGTTGGTCTAATTTTTCCCATTCATCAAGAATAGCTTTAGCAAAACGCCCATTTCCCCCACCTATTTCACAAATGATGAAAGGAAGCTCATTCTTTTTACAAGTGTTCATAAGCACATGAGCAAATAACATTCCGAAAACATTCGAAATGTTACTACTTGTAATAAAATCCCCTTCTCTCCCAATCTTTTGAGTATGTTTCATATAATACCCACATGTAGAATCATAAAGAACGGTATTCATATATTCTTCATAAGTAATCATGTTATTCTTAGCCTGATGGATCTGTTGTTGAAGTTTGGACCTCAATTCTTCATTCATGATTAGAAACCATTTAAAAAAGGATTGTTGTCCATTTCAGCACCAATAGTCGTTTCGCCTCCATGACCAGATAAAACGATTGTTTCTTCAGGCAAAGTTAATAGTTTATCATGAATACTTTTGATTAGCTGGTTGTGATTTCCACCTGGCAAATCAGTTCTACCAATACTTCCTTCAAAAAGGGCATCTCCTGAAAATACTACCTCTAACTCTTCCACATAAAATGAAATACTCCCTGGTGAATGTCCTGGTGTATGTAAGAGAGTAAATGAAAATGAACCTATGCTGAACTGTCCTTCACTTTTAATTAATTCATCTGGAGCTTGAACAGCCAATCCCCCATCAGGAATAAAAAACTGCGAACCATTTAAACTTGCATCTTGTAACCAATTCTTCTCTTTTTCATGAACATAAACTGGAATATTCCATGTCTTTCTTACATCGTCTACAGCACCAATATGATCGAAGTGGGCATGAGTTAATAAAACAGCAAGAGGCTTTAGCTGTTGCTTTTGGATGATCGATATTAATCTTTCACCATCACCACCAGGATCAAAGATCACACATTCTTTTTGATCATTTGATAATAGATATGCATTTGTTTGTAAAGGCCCCAAAGGGATTCTTTGCCATTTCATTTTGTTTCCTCCATTGCAGATAGTATCCTTATATTTTACACTAATAATAGATGCTTAAAAAGGAGAAACCACTAAATGGGGGTAAGGTGATGAAGACAGTTTATGCAATTGAACTAAACGAAGAGCTTCTAGAAGATGAAATTGAATTATTAGAGCAGGTGGATGTTCAGATCTTTGTTGAAAGTTCTATCTTGCTTATACCTACAAAACAAAAGCTAGAAAGAATAAAGAACTATATAATGGATATTGGAAAGTATGAAGAATCTTATCAGCTCATAGAATTAAAACAAGCAGAAAGAACCGATTTATTTTATGATTTTGGCTTTATAATAGGTGATTCCTCTTACCTTATAACAGAATTGATTTGTAGCTTTAACATTATCCAAGGTCAAAAGGAACAGATTGACATGGCCTTATTACAAATGGAAGAGTGTTTACTTGCAATACATCAAGAAGATAAACAACGTTTTTTCTTCATTGATATCCAACAAAAAGAGTTAATCGAACGATTTGCAAAAGCCTATGAAATAGAAGTTTCTTTTTTTGACCTCGACAAATGGACTGAAAACGATTAAAATAAAAATTGAAATAATACTCTTTACACTCTACATATGTTGTATTTTCTCATTTATGGGAAAAATATAAATAGGATTTTACTTTTGTAACAAAGGGGGCTTCATAATGGGTACTGTTATTATCTTTGCATTAGTGGCAATTCTTTCCGTATTTGGTTTAATCCGCTCTGTACGCGAAATGAACCTTTTAGCAATTGGATTTTCTTTTGGTTCAGTGGTTGTATTTGGCTGGTTCTCAGTCATGACGTTTATACATCACGGACTTCCGGTTGCACACTAAAAATGAACACTAGAGGGCCAATTCTTTTTCAGGCCCTACATAAGACGAGCCGTCAAGAGGGTGTTTAACCCTTTAGACGGCTTTCCTTATGTTATCCGACTAAACTCTCCTTCTCTTGCCATACGATTTGACCATCTCTAAATCCCAATCCACCAAAAGTAAAAATGAGAGTTACCTAAAAGTAGCTGGAACTTTTAGGTAACCCTCATTTTTTATTTGAAGACATCATATAAAATGACTTAATTCTATTATTTATAATTTTGCCTCCACACTTGCAAGCTTGTCATCCATTTTTACTTTCTTATCACGGCGGTCATCAATTCTTATGTTGGTAGCTACTCTCTGAATCCCTTGAGAGAAGGGAGCTTCATGGATCGCTTGGATAACTTCAAACAGTGTAGATAATTCACCTTCTATAATTGTATTCATTGGAGTTAACTTATAGTTTATTTTCCCTTCTTCTTTATATCCAGCTAAGATCCCTTGGATATTCGCTACATAATCACTGACACTCGGTGTCTCCGTTCCTATTGGAATTACTGTAACATCTACAATTGCCATTTTCATCTTCTCCTTTAATCATTAATTAAATGTTCCACTTTGTTATTACGCGTATCGATGATCATTTCATATTGGTACCCATATAACCCGAATTCACCGTTTTCAGAAAATAGGATTGGATAACTGTTCACATTTTCTAGTAGGGTTGTTTCCTTACCATCTTCTAACGAGTAAGAGGTTAATTCAAATAATTCAGTATACGTATCAAAATCACCAGTATTATAAGGTTTAAACGTGATGAAGCTTTTAGTATCTTCATTGTAATATTGATATGGAATATACCAACTGGAATAGTTCGTTAATAATGGATACGGATGCTGGGCAAGCTTCTCTTTTGTATCAGGCTTGGTGAATTTGTAGAAGCTGTATGATTCAGAATCATCTTGCATTTGAACGGTTAAAAGTAAATCACGGAAAGTAGAAAAAGAAATCACACTATCAAATAATAATGTTTCTTTTCCTGTTGTTAAGTCGAAGCTAAATAAAGGCGCTTCAATTGAAGGTTCGTCAACTCCCCAACTCATATAAGCGACTGTTGTCGCATCCAACCACTGAACAAATGGCTCTTTTACATTTGTTTGTTCTACCTGCTCTTTTTTCGAGTCCATCACAAATGTCTTAAAGCTCCAGTCCTGCAAAAAGGTTGTTATAAATAATTGTTCCTTCTTGTAAGGACTCCAAACATATTCAAGATCATAAGCTTCTGTTTCCCATGCAAAGACTTGCTTACCAGTCTCATCAATGACAATCAATTCTGCTTTATCTCTTGAATTTGACGTATGTAATAAGAATAATGAGTGATCCTCATTTGGCTTCAATGACAAAATCCGTGAATCGGAAGAAAAGAATAGCTCCTTTTTCCCATTAAAAATATGATACCGATAAATATTAGATTTCTCAGCATTATCAGTAATATATAATATGCTTTCATTGTCAAGCCATCCACCAACTGTATTGAAAGCTTCCCCATTCATGTCAAGAGACTTAATTTCCTTTGACTCTCCAAAAAATTCTTCAGGTATTGGTTGCTTCTCTAACCCTAGTTTTTTCCCATATGGAACATCACTATTTTCATACAGCTGATGAGATGGATTACATCCTACAATGAGAAGTGTCATTACAAAGACGAACATCATTTTAAATCTCATCAACTTTTATTCACCTCTTTATTAGATAATACGATTATGAAGGCTAGAATGTTTCATTTCAAGTGCAAAAAACCGATTTTAAAATAAATATTTTTTCTTTACCCCTGGGACAAATTTCGTCCCACTAACGGTGCCAGGCACCACAGGTAGGACGAAATTTGTCCCACTTGTGGTGCCTGGCAGTTTTTAATCTTATTTTTTTACATGTACATGGATGCAAGGAATATTCCAAGGCTTTGCTGATAAATCTCATCAAATTGACTAAGAGGCAAAGGATTGACCCCTTCTCCTAGTTCAATTGTATAACCTGGTCGTTTATATTCTTGTATAAACCAATCCTTATAGCCTGCATGGCTATCTATATATCTCACAGCTCTATAACCACTTACCCTTGCAAATTCTCGAACAATGGGTTCTGCTTCTCTTGGTTCGGCACCTTCATAGCCCCAGTAAATTTCTTTTCCTTGAGTATGAAATGCCAGCACTCGATTGAAGTCTCGCTTTTTGGTTAATTGGGTTATTGCAATCGCTTCTGGTTCAGTTAATGGTGCGTCACCAGGATAATCCCTTGGTGCAGGTGACTTTGGTTCTTTACGTTCTTTCTCAATTTCCCAGTTTGCAGGGAATTGGTTATTTAAATCAATACCTCTTATATTTGCTTTCCAATCCTTAAAATCTAGGCTACCTTTATTTATTTCAACGACAGATGATCTATAAGGTTCCTCATTAGGTGGTCCATTCAATACAAGGTCTACTCCATCAGGATTTAGCATTGGGACGATAGATAAAGTACACTCATAATAAAAAGGATCCATATAAAACCCTCGGATTGACCCCATATTTGTTAGTGATAATAAATACTCATTCATGAACTTCATAATCACTGCAGTTGTGATCCATTCATTTGCATGAAAGGATCCATTCAAATGAACTTTTTTCTTTCCACGTCCTATACGAATCTCTGGGATTTTAGCTCCTAAAACACTATTTCCGATACTAGTTTCTCTTAAAAATGGGTAAATCTCTTGTAATTGTTTTAAATCTGATATTAATGTTTGATAATCATAATTTTGCTTTGCATTTATAATAGGCATTGTAACCCTTGACGGTAGATAAATTTCTTGTCCAACCTGTAAATTCTCTGGATCTATTCCTTGATTAAGGATAAATAATGCATCAGGTAATAGATTTCGTTTTCTTGCTAACTTCCAAAGTGTATCGCCTTGTTTAATATTGTAGTTTTTTATTATAAAGCCAGGGATGTTTATTTTAGAGCCAATCTCAAGTTCCTGTGCATTTACCTTACGATTAGAATCAATCATTAATTGTAATGGTACACCGAAAATTTGACTATAATACCATAATGAATCTCCTAATCTTACAATTACCTTCATAACCATCCTCCTCATAAACTCCTTCTTCCTACAATATGAGAAACATCGCGTAATTATAACAAGCAGATACAAGGTCTTTGTATTTCTTAATTATTTTGGCTGTTTTCGTATAGATTATTGCTTTTAAAAGACGCAGGCCGTAGACGAAAAAGAGATATCCTCAAAACAGGATACCTCTTTTCGCTTTATTATTCAGTTACTTCTGCTTCTTCTAATTCTTCTTTATAATCAGTTCCATTATAGAAACGAAGCAAATCTCCATACACAATTTGATCAGAATAATCCAATTCTTGGGTAGCTTTTTCCATATATGGTTCACAATTTGTTGCTTCTATTTCGAGTCCAGTTTCCTTATCATAGCAAGTAGACTTTGTATATACATATTTATCTGTTATGAAACTACCATCTCGTAGAACAGTGAACTCCACTTTTTTATCAGAAAATAAATCCGCACCAAAATGAACATCATTTTTTGTTTCAATTCCAAGTAAATGGAGAATGGTTGGCTTCAAATCAATTTGACCTGAAACATCCGAAATCACTTTTGATTTGTCTCCATCTGTTACACCAGGAATATGAATGATTAATGGGACTCTCTGTAATTGAACTGACTCAAATGAAGTTACTTCTCTACCTAAGAATTCTCCCATTGCTACATTATGATTTTCCGAAATTCCATAATGATCACCATAAAATACTAAAATTGAATTCTCATATAACCCTTCATCCTTCAATTTTTGAACAAAGTGTTTTAAAGCTTCATCTTGATATCTTACTGTAGGAATATATCGGTTTAATGTACGACTTCTAGTTGTTAACTCATCAATCATCTTATCTTCTTCATCAAGTTCAAATGGGAAATGATTTGTTAATGTAATTAACTTAGAATAAAACGGCTGTGGTTGAGTTTTCATTAGGTCAACAGATTGCTCTAAAAACTCCTTATCTTTTAACCCCCACCCTACAGAGTTTTCATCATTCACTTCATAGCTTTCAATATCAAAGAAATGATCATATCCTAGTGAATCATACATGATGTCGCGGTTCCAGAAGCTTTTGTTATTTGCATGCAATACAGAAGAATAGTATCCATGCTCTTTAATTATTTTAGGTGTTGCTGTATATTCGTTACTGCCATGTGTAAAGAATACTGCACCTCTTCCTAATGGATATAACGAGTTATCTAGAATAAACTCTGAATCTGATGTTTTCCCCTGTGCTGTTTGGTGATAAAAATTTTCGAAGTAGTAACTATCTTCAATTAGATCATTTAAAAAAGGTGTAATTTCTTCTCCTTCAACGGTCTCATTAATCACGAAACTCTGAGTTGATTCCATTGAAACTAGGATTATATTTTTACCGTTAGCCATATTAAATGTCTCTTCACTCGGTTTCTTATAATTTGCGTTTAAATAGTTTTCAATATCAACAAAAGAACTTCCATCTGCTAACGCTCGCTGTGCTGAAGATTTTGATTGTAAAACAATGTCATATACATGATAGTTATATGTCCCAATATTTTTAATAAGAATTTCACGATCAAATGTACGTGTTAATAATTCAGGACGCTCTGCTTCAGATAGGCCCAAATTAAAAAAGAATACTGCTGCTGTAATAAGATAGTAGAATCTTCTCTCTTTTTTTGAAATTAATTGTATTTTCGTAAAGTTAGGCTTTAAATAGTACAATGCAATCAAGATTATAACGTCGAGAAATAACAATAAATCACTGAACTTGAATAACTCTGAGAAGCTACTACCCAAGTCTGCCATATTTTTAGTTTGTAGTAATACAGGAATCGTGATGAAATCATTAAAGAAACGGTAAAACACTACATTTGCAAATAATATCCCAGACGCTAATAAAGTGACAATAATGATATATACATTGCGTCGTTTTTCTTTCATAAATAGGGATAATCCGAAGACAAACAATAAAAAGCTCAATGGATTGATAAACAAAATAAATTCTTGCATCCAAGATTCTATTTTTATATCAAAGCTAGTTTTATATACAATATACGTTTTTATCCACATAAATACAGTAGCTAACAATAAGAACTGTACTTTAGGAAAAGTTGATTTGTTCATTTACCTTTTTACCTCCTTGACTTTTCCAAAGTAAATATATATTTCCATATTTAGGGTTTTGGAGAAGACTATACATTATCTTAATACTTTCTTTACATAAAATCAATCTTAACTAAATTGTTTTAATTTACACTTAAGTTACTATTCTTTCACATTTATTACATATATTAGACGTACAAGTTCTAAGAAAGTTTCATGTAAAATTAATGTTGTAATAGTTTGAATATTCAACAAAAACATCTGCCTCATATTTGGTAGCGTTGGTACCGCTTTCAGGTTTGTGGCTTTTATTCTAAAAAAAAAAGAGAATTCAACCGAATTCTCTTTCACTGTTACTTATAATTTTGTTTTTGCAATCCACGCTCCACCAATTACACCAGCATCATTACCTAATTGAGCAATTGTAAATGATACACCTTCACCCACTCTTGGGAACACAAAACGTTGGAACTGTTCTCGCACTGGGTTAAGGAGTATGTTTCCTGCTTTCGAAACACCTCCACCAATGACAATTTTTTCTGGGTTTAAGCCGTTAGCTAAATTTGCAAGAGCAAAACCAAGGTAAAAAGCTACTTTTTCCACAACCTCTTCTGCAAGAGGATCATTTTCTGCTAATGCATCAAAGACCATTTTTGATGTCATTATTCCTGTTTGTTCGTATTGATCACGCAAGATTGATGCTTTTGATGAATGTTGAAGTGCCTCAACTGCTAATCTTGAGATTCCAGTTGCAGAGGCAACCGTTTCTAGACAACCTGTTTTACCACAATTACATGCTGCTCCATCTTCAGGAACAGAAGTGATATGGCCTATTTCTCCACCAGCTCCATTTATCCCATGAATAACTTCACCGTTTGAGATAATTCCTCCACCAACTCCTGTACCTAATGTGACACAGATCAAATCCTTTGAACCATCACCAGCACCCTTCCACATCTCACCAAGAGCCGCGATATTTGCATCATTATCAATCACAGCCGGTAAACCTGTTTCTAATTCTAAATGCGATTTCAGTGGATAGTCCTTCCATCCTAGGTTAACTGCCTCATATATTAAACCTGTTGCCATATTAACAGGTCCAGGTGCTCCCATACCAATTCCTACTAACTTGCTCTTTGGCATATCTAACTCAGAAAGTTTTGTATCAATTGCCTTTGCTATATCAGTCACGATCGTTTCTTTGTGTGTATCAATTTCCCACTTTGTAATAAATTCACCATATTGAGTAATAAAGGCCATTTTTATAGTGGTTCCACCTAGATCAATTCCTACTAACCATTTTTCATTCATTTCAAATCAACATCCTTTACTATGTATTGTCTCTCACTTACATTAGTTTTCTAGCTTCTTGTTTTAGAAGTAACATCGCCATTTGATAGTCCTTTACTTCAAGTAACTTTGCTTCATATAATTCACGTATTTCTGATTCCATCATCTCTAAATCAGCCTTTTTGTCACCAGTATAAATGAACAATCCGTATTTTTTCAGTAATGCTCTTATATCTAACATTGATTTCATGTGATCACCTTCTTATAGCTGTCCATTAAAATTCGTACATTACTAGATTAGTTGAAATAAAGCGCTTTAGCAAGACTTCTTCGGTGAAAAGTTTGTCTTTTCTTTGAGAAAATGGAATCCTTTCCATAACGATATTTAATTTTACCTTATTATACAAAAAAACAGGTGCTCTCCAATTAAGGAAATCACCTGTTTAGTATTATTTTACTTATCCGGGTCCTGAGGATGTATAATACGAGGCCTATTTCTCTTAAGAGGAATTGGCTTTCGTAATAGAACAGTAATAAAATCGCGGAACGAGAACGGTAAAAATGGCCATAAATAAGGGACATTAAATGATTTCATTCTCGCAAGCATGATGATAAATAAGAATACTCCTCCAACATAACCAATTACACCTAGAACTGCTGTTAACACTAGTAAAGCAATTCTTACTAACCGGTTTGCTAAGCTAAGCTCATAACTTGGTGTTGCAAAGGTTCCAATTGCAGCAATCGCTAAATAAAGAACCACTTCGTTTGAAAATAAACCAACTTCTACTGCTACTTGTCCAATCATAATAGCGGCAACCAACCCGAGCGCTGTAGCAAGCGAGGTCGGGGTATGTATGGCTGCCATCCTTAGCATATCAATTCCAACCTCTATTAACATAAATTGTAGGAAAATCGGAACTTGTCCTGTATCATTAGGACCAACAAATTTTAATGCTTCTGGTAATAGTTCTTGGTTTGTTGCAAATAAATACCACAGTGGTAATAAAAACAGTGAAGCCCAAACAGCTAAATAGCGAACCAACCTTAAATAAGCTCCAACTACTGGTTTATTTCGATATTCTTCTGCATGCTGCAAATGATGCCAAAAAGTTGTTGGAGTTATAAGAACGCTTGGCGACCCATCTACAATAATAATAATATGTCCCTCAAATAAATGAGCTGCTGCTGTGTCAGGTCTTTCTGTGTAACGAACAACAGGATATGGATTAAAATGTCGACCTGAGATAAATTCTTCAATCGTTTTTTCACCCATCGGTAAACCATCTGTATCAATCTTTTCTATTGCCTTTTTTACGGATTCAATATGCTCTGGATCTGCGATATCTTCGATGTACCCAACAACAACATCTGTTTTTGATCTCCGACCAACCTGCATATATTCCATTCTAAGTGACCGATCTCTTACTCTTCTACGTGTCAATGCAGTATTGAATACAACCGTTTCAACATAACCATCACGTGCTCCACGAACAACACGCTCAATATCTGGCTCTTCTAAACCTCTTACAGGGTAGGTTCTTGCATCAATCATGATTACATGATCAATACCATCCACTACAAGTGCAGTTGGGCCCGCTAAAACTCCGTCTACTACTTTATCTAAATCATTTTGTTTTTCTACTTCTACATATGGAATATATTTTTTAATGAGCTTATTTAGGGTGTCGCCTTCTAAGCTTTCAGCATCCTGCGTAAGTAAAAACTTTTGGAGAAGATGAAGAATGTCATCCTTAATTAATCCATCCACGACGAACATGGCCATTTTTCTACCTGCATACTCCTCTAATTCTATATGCATGATATCAAAACTCTTATCAACACCAAGACTTTCCTTCAGGTATGCAACATTTTCATCAATATTCGTGGATACGAGCTTAATGACCTTTTGCTGGTCTTCCATAAACACAACTCCAATCTATTGTAAAAGGCAGCATAATCTACACTTTTACGTTGTTCCATTTATTCCTAGTAATCCATCATGGACGTAAAAAGACAAATTCATACATCCACCTCATCTTTATACACTTAAAATAATGGAAATATACTCCTGATTCAAAACCTTTTATTTTTTATCTTTATTTTTGATAAGTCCTCTCACATATTTCTTCTCCTGTTCTCATAGGTTGTTAAAAAAGGATGTCCCATTTCGGAGGATGAATATGATGAAGCGTATCATTTACATAAGTACAATTCTGTGTTCAGTTTTGTTTGCTGGTTTTCTCTACATAACCAAAGAAGAAACTCAAGAAAGCATCATTTTTTTCCCTTTAGATCGATCTGTCATGTTTACTGTTGCTACAACCAATCTAACCTTAATAGACGCGAAAGATGAAGACGAGCATATACTTGAGTGGGATAGCACATCAATATTAGATCGAGAAGTTTTTTTAAGACAGGATGTATCCCTGCTATTTTCCGATGGGAGATTAAAAGCAAAAACGTCTGAATGGGAAGATCAAAGCAAAAAAATTGCTCAATACTCGAAAATCACCGGTGAAGATAGCAGTCATTATGTAGCGATTTCTTATCATCATGGAGAAATCCATTATGACGATAACCATATAAAAAGCACTCAAAAAATGAGTGGTGATCACTTATATGTCATTGACTCGTCATTTAGTTCATTAGAATCATTTCGCGAACCTAAAAAAACCACTCAAAAAGAGTGGAAAGATATATTAGATCATGCAACCGAACAAAACAGAGCTTATGCTTTAGCTAATTTAATCGATCACTTCGATATCAACACAACCGATTATAATCAGCTCCCACTTAGCGAATTAGTAGAATATAATGAACAGCCTTTATTTGAATTGGATAATGAAAAAACACAGCAAACCATTGGTAAGCTGTGGGAAGGTATTTATAGAAACTATTTTCTAGGGATAAAATTGAAGGACGGAACAGTTATTGACCCAATTGGAAGTTCAGAACCACAATTGTTTTTTCATAAAGATTCTAGCCATATCTTAATTCTATTTGAAACAAGTGAAGGTGACCCAATTCAGCTTATTCAGTATGTTCCAGGTAGTCATTGATTTCTGACAATACTGATTGATAGTCTTTATTCTCTGGGTCCTCATTCAAAGCTTTTTCAATCGAAGATTTTGCTTTTTCATACTCTTCTAATCTAGAATAAACAAGTGCTAAATTATACTGTGCTTCATGTAGTGTAGGTAGTTCCTTTGTTACAATTTCAAGATGTTCCTTTGCATCTGTTAGCTTCCCCAGTTGTACTTCGGTGAAGGAAAGATAGAAATAAAGTTCAGCTGGGATATTCTCATTCTTTTTCTCTGCTTCGATTAAGAGTTCATATGCCTCATTAACTTTGTCTTCTTCAATATATGTCTTTGCTAACCGAACTGCGTATGCGGGATCATTGGAGGTAGGTTGGACTTGATAGCCAACATACAGCATTGCAATCAGTAAAGCAGCAGCCAGCAGAAAAGAGATCGTTCTTTGCAGATACTTTTTTTGCCCTGGTAAATGTAAAAAGCTCGATGCTATAAAACCACCAATTAATCCGCCAATATGACCTGCATTGTCGACAACCGGGAATATAAAACCAATTAATAAATTTATACCAATGACAACAATGACATTCGAACCCATCGTCCGAAAGAAAAGAGAAGGATGAATAACACCAAAAAACAGGAGGGCACCAAAGCAACCAAAGATAGCTCCAGAAGCACCAGCAGAAATTGCAGGACTAAACACAAAGCTAGCTAATGTTCCAGCAAAACCTGCAACCAAATAAAGAACTAAAAATTTTGTTCTTCCATAGATTTTTTCCACTGCACTTCCGAGAAAATACAAAGCCAATGTATTCATCACTAAATGGAAAAATCCAATATGTAAAATAATCGGCGTAAAAAAACGCCACCATTCTCCTTGTAATAGAAGATAATTATCTTTGGCTCCAAAGGTAATTAAAGTTTCTGTATTCGTGCTTCCACCTTTAACTTCTAATACTAAAAACATGAAAATTTGTATAAAGATAAAAAGGTATGTAAAATAAGGTTTTCCATATGAAAATATCTTTTTTTCTTGTTTGGTACGTTCATTTGAAACTGTAAGCACCTTCGACTTTAATTCCTCAACCTGAATATAGTCATATAAAACCCCTTCTATTTCTAGAGTGATTTTCTCTCCCAGGATATCTGAAAGGTCCTTTAATCCTTCTTGAATATTTTCTGAATGAATGACCTTTGTCATTAGAGAGGTCTGTTCTTTTGCTCCTATGAGAAGTGGTTTATCTGTTTTCTCTCTCCATTCATCAACCGGTGGAAAAGTAGAGATATAAAGATTTAATGCATTCATTTTTCGCTTATTCATTCGTTTTCGAACTTCTTCTATTCTTCTACCCGCCTGTTCCATATCTCTTTGCATCCAGTTTGCCCAATCAAGATCATACCGCACAATCCGGACAAGTGTTGGTGCATTTTTATTGTTTGATTCTAACCAAACTTCATTCTGACTTTGAGATAGCTGGATCAATCGGTATTGATGTTCTACAACTAGCTGATGTATCGTATTCCAATAAAGATAATCTTGTTGAAAAACCATCTCTTCTCTCCTATTCGATTCTCGTCTTTTCCCCATTTTACTATGGAAAACTTTAGTTGTAAAAAAGCAACCCTTTTTAAGTTAGGCTGTTTTCTAAAATTTAGACAATTACAAGCAGGCTGAATACACGTAGACTCCTGCGGGATCAGTGGCCAAAGTGAGACCCCACAGGAGCAATAGCGACGAGGAGGCTCACTGGTCACCCGCCGGACGCGGAGTGTATTCAGCCTGCGGCTTTAAAAGCAACAATCTATACGAAAACATCCTTAAAAACATACCCGTGACTAAAAATGAGACTAAACCCTACACTCTCTCAAAAACGAGTCGTTTATAAGGTCAGCCTCATTCTATTAAATAGCATTATCGAAAAGCTTGACTCATCATTTTGTTTCTAACAAAGGGAATACTCATTGACATTCTTATAAATGTTTTTCGCACAGCAGGATTTCCAAGTACACGATTCATGATGCGATAACGATAACGATAAATCCCATATAAGCCAGCTACAAACAAGACAAGTCTACTCAATCCATTCATCATTTAAACATCCCTCCTAGTGATTATACTTTGATAAATTGCCTCATTTTATCCTTCAAGAGCACAATTGAAAGTATTTGTTCACAATTAGAAAGAGTCCTAAATTAATAAGAAGAAGTTTCAGCATAGTAACCTGCAAACTTCTCCCTTTCGCTCTTTATTCTTCCTTTTTAAAAATAGGATTTAATGTCTCTTTTAAAACTTTGACTGAATGAGCAAACTTGACTCGTTCTGACTCATTTAAATCCTGTTGAATAACCTCTCTAATACCCGATCTATTCACAATGGCAGGAACTCCGATATAAACATCTTTGGTTCCATATTCTCCTCCAAGATAAGCTGAAACGGTTAATACTGAATTCTCATTTTGAAGAATAGCTTTAGTCAAACGGACAAGTCCCATTGCAATTCCATAGTATGTCGCACCTTTACGTTCAATGATATGATATGCTGCATCACGAACATTAACAAAAATTGATTCAAGGTCCTCAATATGATATTGTTCACTATTCTTAACAATATCCAAAATCGGTCTTCCACCTATATCTGCATGACTCCATACTGGCAATTCTGTATCACCATGTTCACCAATAATATAAGCATGCACATTTCTTGCATCAACCTTGAAATAGTCACCTAATAGAAAACGGAACCTTGCCGTATCCAGTATCGTTCCAGATCCAATGACTCTTTCTTTTGGCAAGCCAGAAAACTTCCAAGTTGCATAAGCTAAAATATCTACTGGGTTTGTTGCAACAATGAAAATCCCATCAAATCCACTCGCCATTACTTGATCAACGATTCCTTTAAAGATCTTTGCATTCTTTTCAACAAGATCTAGTCTTGTTTCACCAGGTTTTTGATTAGCTCCAGCTGTCAGAACAACTATGTCTGCATCCTTACAATCACTATAATCCCCAAACCAGATTCTAGTAGCCTGTGGTGCAAAGGGTAAACCATGATTTAGATCCATGGCATCTCCTTCAGATTTTTCCTTATTCAAATCAATTAAAACTAATTCTTCTGTTACACCTTGATTAATTAATGCAAAGGCATAACTTGACCCAACGAAACCAGTTCCTACTAAGACTACTCTATTTACATCATTTGCCACAAATAACACACACCTTTCAAATTATCCAATATAGAATAGGATTCCTCCAATTATCGAAGCTAATAAAATTGAGAGAAAATTGATGAAATCATTGTTACAGAATCTTATCCCTTTATGATAATCCGTTTTAATCTGACAATGATACGTTTTTTCTGTTTGCATTCCACAAATACTACATATGTAGTTAACTTGAAACAGCGCTCCTAACAAGGTATCAAATAGGTTACCTAAAAAACCTATACCGATTAAAATAAAGATAAGCGACAGTGACAACTCTTCCCATAGAATAAGTGAAACAAGAGAAATAACCATCGAGCCCAATAATGCTGCAATCGTACCTAATAAGGACACAGCTCCAGAAGTCCCTGCCTTAACTCTTCGTAAACTAGATACCAATATTGGTTGTTTCTTGCTAAGGGAACCAATTTCTGAGGCCCAAGTGTCGGCATTGGCAGCACATATAGCAGAGATAAATACGATAAGATATACATCTCCACCGGACCAAGCATAGAGGATACTTGCAATTGCTGGTACGCTTCCATTAGCGAGCACCTGAACATAATCCCGTTGATCGCCTTTTTGAACCATTTGTTGGAGAGAACTTTTTTGTTCACGTTTATATTTACTCCAAAGACTTGATGTAAGAAAGAATACACCGAGTAACCCAAGACCCTTATATCCGAAACCAAGGGCAACTGCACTCCCTATTCCAACCGTTGCTACTGCACCAGTAAAAGTGAGGGATTTTACACGGTAACCTCCGTACGCGACAATAAAGATAACAATTATCTGAATAACCATAAGTCTAGCCTTTGCATGATAGTACCTGTTTATTAGTAATAAGCTTTTGAACAGGTATATCAAAGTGTTCAATAGGAAGTTCCTCTATTAATGATAGTTCAAAGGCAAGAGAGGTTGTCTTTCCTTTATAATTCATTAAATAACGGTCATAATATCCCCCACCTTGTCCTAAACGATACCCGCTCTTTGTAAAAGCTAATCCTGGAACAAATAACAGGTCTATCTCATCGTGTGGTATGGGAGTTGTTCGTTCAATAATAGGTTCTCTCAAGGAAAAATATACGATTTCTAGTTGATTATAATCGGTAATTTTTCTAAAATTCATCTCTTTTGTAGTATGCTCGCATTTTGGCGTACAAACCGTTTTTCCTTCTGACCAAGCCTTTTCAATCAATCCTAGAGTGTCTACCTCCAGATCCCCTGAAATGGTAATGCCAATCGTATTCGCTATTTTCCAATCATTTGTAAGGGTAACATTTCTTGCAATCTCTGATGACCATTTTTCATATGTTTCGCGATTAATACTTTTAAGTTGTTCTCTCATCTTTTTTCGTAACTCTTGTTTTGTAACGATTTCAAGTCCCCCTTCCACAATCTCTTTATTATAAAAGGCTGTTTTCGTAAACTTTGTTGATATTTACCAAGGGTGTTGATTTACACTCCAGGTGTGTGCTTTCCGCGGGGCAGGTGATGAGCCTCCTCGTGCCTGCGGGGTCTCATCCTTCCTGCAAATCCCGCAGGAGTCACACACCTTCCGTTCCAATCAACGAACTTCACCAAATTAAAGGTTATCTTACTTTAAAAGCAATTATCTTTTAGAAACCAGCCTTATAAAAAACTACCACTAAAAGGCGAAGTAACAATGCTGAACCTGGTAAACAACCGCAGCCTAAACAACCACTATCAAATGGTAAGCTTAATCTATGTAGTGACTTTTCAGACTTTTTCATTTAACTCCTTCTCTATCTCTTCATTCGTTAAAATCTTCGTTTCTTTATGTTCATCATCTATATTAAGATGATTAATGATTCGTTTAAGTTGATATTTAATCGTTGATAGACAGAAACATACATATAACATAAAACCGACTATGATAATTGTCCAACCCATCACTCTACACCCCTGTATCTGTATCCGTATACATACTAATTCTCTATTTTAATCTAGCATTCCTGCCAGCAACTATCGTTTATAAATATTTTTACACAAAAAAAAACAGCAGGAATTTCTCCCTACTGCTTACTTTGTTTCGCGATGTACAGTTACTTTTTTTAATCTTGGGCTATATTTTTTTAACTCAATACGATCTGGGTTGTTACGTTTATTTTTAGTTGTAATATAATTACGGTCACCAGTTTCAGTACAAGCTAATGTTACATTAACACGCATCTTTATTTCCCTCCAAACATAAAAGCATAAATCAGACTTTACAATCATATCATTTTCTTTTTAGGAATTCCAGTATATTTTTTATTTATCAACAAATTTCTATTAATTTTTTAAATGACACCGGATTTTGTTTATTTTGCAATTTTTGTACTTACATTGAAATTCACCCGATCATTCAACAAATCATATCTAGTTTGTTTATATTGAGGTAATGTGCCTATATCAGACCAATAACCATTTGTTAAATATCCATACACTCTGTCCTCTTGCTCAATTAATAGTGGAAATAAATCCTTGCTAAAATCAAAACACTCACCTTGTGGAATAAGTGAAAAAATGGACGGATTTACAATGTAAATTCCCGTATTAATTAAATCACTAAAAATTTCATGACATTTAGGTTTTTCAAGAAAACGATTGACTCTACCATCACTATTTGTTGTAAGAATCCCATACTCAGATGGGTTTTCTACTTCCTTCATCAGAATAGTTAATGTAGATTTTTTCATATCATGAAAGTTAATCCCATCACTTAAGTTAAAATCAGTTAGGATATCTCCACTGATTACTACAAACGTTTCATCTAGAAAAGCTTCTGCATTTTTTACACTTCCTGCTGTACCAAGCGGCGAAATTTCATCAAAATAGCTTAAATTAACTCCCCAACTACTTCCATCACCAAAATATTGTTTAATGTCTTCAGCTAAGTATCCCGTTGTAACTGCAATTTCAGTAATTCCGTGTTTTTTTAAAAGCTCAATACTATATTCCATCACAGGCGTATGAAGTAGTGGCACCATCGGCTTTGGCATATGATAAGTTAATGGACGCAGCCTAGTACCTTTTCCTCCAGCCATGATAACACCTTTCATGTTATCAGCCCCTTACATGAATTGTATTATATACCTTTTTCTTAAATAATTCACATGTATCATTTGCAATTTTATCCCAGCTGTAGGTTCCTATGGCTGCATTTTTACCCCTTAGTCCAATCTCACCAGCCAGTGAGGGATTTCTTAATAACAGTAACACTTCCTTAGCCATACTCTCCTTTGCCCCAGGCTCCATTTTCAGACCTGTACTACCATGAATAATGATTTCCTTCAAACCACCGGTATCAGATACAATTGTTGGTTTACCTGCTACCATTCCTTCAAGGGCTACGATACCAAATGGCTCATATAGACTTGGAAATAATGTAATATCACACACATTAAAATATCTATTTCGATCTTCGTCACTAATATACCCAACAAAAACGATACTTCGATTCAGTTTTAGACTTTCTACTTTGTCCCGATATTCTTGTAACATCGGACCTTTTCCAGCAATTAGGAATAACACATCTGGATATTCCTCAAGTATAATCGGTGCAGCATCGATAATTGTTTCAAATCCCTTTTCCTGAACAATTCTACCAACTGAAAAGATGATGTGACTATATTGAACCTTATACTCATCCACCATTGATTTACCTTGATTCTTGACAACTAGCATCTCAGGGTCAACACCATTTGGCAACACGTGGACGAGATGTTCCTCTAGCTTAAATAATTCAGTAACCTCTTCAGCCATATAATCACTGCAAACAATCACAGCATCTGAGGCTTTTGTTAACTCTTCCTCCTTTGTATGAATTTTATTTTGAAGATCTGTATAAATCCCATTATTTCTTCCATATTCAGTAGCATGAATCGTCGAAATTAATGGTTTATTAAGCATATCCTTTAACATAGTTGCTGACATGGCGACTAACCAGTCATGAGCATGAATGATATCGAAATCAACTAAGGCCTCTAATTCAATCGCTAATTTCGCAAAGCTGATATTTAACCCGCCAATCCACTCTAAAAAGTCAGTAGCATGAGCGTTCATTCCCTCTACACGATAAACCTCTACACCTTCAATTATTTCATATATTGGATGGTCTTCTACAAAGGTGGTAACGACAGTAACATGATGTCCCGCCTTTACCAGTGCTCTGGATAAATCAAACACATGTCTCGATAAGCCACCGACTATTAAGGGAGGAAACTCCCATGATAGCATGAGAATCTTAAGCCCATTAGATTTTAACTGCTGTGAAGCTATACCTCCAAACTTTTCCCCATTAGAAGATTGGAGGTATGTTAGGTTAGCAGATGATAAAAATGGATATTCAACTCGATATTCATTAAGCATCTCTAAGGTTAGCGTTTTTTCATTCAGATGTTGGAGAATGGAAGTGAATCTATTTAGATGAATCTCTATTCTGTTCATCGCGTATTCTCTACAATTTCCTTGATCAATCATAAAAGCCCAGTCACTACTTGAATATAAAAGCCATTCCCGATACATTTGTTCGAGTGCCAACTTCTCTATCTTAGTACAGGTTTCTAAGCTTTCTACCCAATGAATAATCTCCATTTCCATTCGGTGGGCATGACGATAGAACCATTGATTCTTTTCGTTTAACCAAACATCCCCATATCCATCTCTACCCCAGGTAGAAAACGAAACATGACAGGTTTCCAAGTCTTTCAAATGACGATCGAGAAAATCAGAACCTGTAATAAATTCAATATTGCTTTGATGTGTACTAGCAACCTGATGAAGCCATTCAGGACCTTCAAACCACCAGTGCCCAAATAATTCAGCATCAAACGGTAATACAACTGTATAAGGAGGATACGATTGTTTTCCATGTAGAATCATTGTTTTTTCTAGTCTCTTTAAAAAGTCATCACCATGTTCACTGACTTTTGCTTCTGCCCAATCTCTTCGATAATATTCCTTCTCTTCTTTGCCTGAAATTTTAAAATATTTCAACCCTGTATCTACCCTAATTCCTTCAGGAAGAAATGGTTTAATATATGACTCATCTCGATCAAAGCCTACATCCCGATAAAATTCTCGATAATTTTCATCTCCTGGATAACCTTCTGTTGCACTCCATACTTGATTTGATAGTTCTTGGTTTCTTCCGAATAACACAACACCACTCGGAGAAATTACAGGTGCCCCACTCCCCATCTGAGGCAAGGGCTCTGCTTCTAATAATGCATGATGATCAACAAATGTATACCTTATTCCTGCCTCACTTAG
This sequence comes from Litchfieldia salsa, assembly GCF_900104555.1. Classification (GTDB taxonomy): domain Bacteria; phylum Bacillota; class Bacilli; order Bacillales; family Bacillaceae_L; genus Litchfieldia; species Litchfieldia salsa. The sequence goes on along the minus strand of NZ_FNJU01000006.1, from coordinate 159,242 downwards.
TACCTTATCGACTTCTTGACTATATGCACATTCAGGTAACCAAAAACCTTTTGGTTGTTTTCCAAAATACTTCTCAAACGTGTTCATTCCTTCTCTAATTTGGGCATTTATCCCTTGTTGAGTCATTAAATAAGGTAATATTGCATGGGTTGCCGAAGTGGTGATACATTCTATTTTACCTAGTGCTTCAAATTTAATAAATGCATTGAGTAGTTGATGATTATAGCTAACAAAGGTATCCATGATTGCTTGATACCGCTCCATATAGAAAGTAATTACATTAAGCTCTTCTGACTCTGATGTGTTTAATTGTTCGATCTGAAGGAGAAATTGATTATTATGGATATAGTCTAAGAAGCGTTTTTGTAATAGAGGATCTGAAAGCATTTCCATTAGGGTTGGAGAAAGGGATAAGGTCCATTTTCTTTGATGTGTGTCGTTTTCTAATTTCCAAATAAGTGGGATATATGATTCAGCAATCGCTTCATATAACCATCTTTCTTCAAGTTCATTTCCACTATGGTGCCTGACATATGGTAAATGCGCATGAAGAACAACTGATGTGTACATATAATTCAATATATGATTCCTCCAAATCTAACATGCAAAGAGTTATTTTTTTGTGTACCATGAATAAGTACTAAATGAGTCATGCCATGGATGTTCTTCTAGTTCTTGATTCATCCAGTCCTTCTGAGTAGCATCTTGATTTACATGCTTGCTATAGACATGAGGTGTAGCGACAACATTTGAACGAATCATAGAAAAGAACGATTCATCATTTAAACTAATACCATATTCAGCAACATACTTACAGTTAGTTGATAAGTCTGTAATAAACATATAATCGTTATCATTTGGTATTTCAATCTTTAGAAAACTTTGCATATGAATGTTTGTTTGATTAGTGATATCATACAGTTTGATTGACTTAGGTAGCTGGTGCCATTTAAGTCCATAATGATGTTCAACAAGTTGTTTCGTTGATTCTTGCAAATCCCAGTATGCATAAATGCAAGATTGATTCTTAAGCATTAATCTGAAGCGTTCCTTATGGACCGATTTAGAGTAGCTGTTCATTTGTTTAACTATTTGACCTAACTTGTCTGAAAAATTCTGTAGTTTGACAGCATCATCGGATTTCTCTTTTATTGGGATTTGTGTTGATTCATCTATCAAGCTTTTCACCTCAGTCCTTGTCTTCTCTATCTTATCACCATGTCTGATTTACGACAATGAGTGATTTTTGTCGACTAATTATTTATTTGAGTATAGTAAGCGTCTTTTGTTTATGCTATAAATATGTAGAGTCGTTTACACTAAAAGAGGTGATTTCATGGAACTAGCCATTATAACGTTATTAGGATTGGCTATCGTATTGTTAGTTTTCTCTTTTTTCAAGAGAGATTCAATAAAAGATTTAGAAGAACAGGTAGAGGAATTGTCAATGTCACTTATACAAGAAACATATCAGTTAAAAAAGAAAATAAGTGTACTTGAAGAAGAATTATTGATGGATGAACCTTCCCCATTTAAACACAATTTTCAACAGTCTTCATCTGGTTCTTCCCATTCATCATTAGAGCGGGAAAAAATCTCCTCTCTATTCCAGAGTCAGGAATCCTCAGACCTTATGGATAGTAACCCTCCTCTCAAGATGAGTGACGAAGCGTATTTTCTGGAACAAATCAGAAAACGAGGGGAACAAAATGAGTAGAAATAGTTTAAGAACATTTGCAGCTGGAATCCTACTAGCAACATCAATACTTGCTGGACTCTATTTCTTTCAAGACAAAGAGGAAATTCCACCTGTCGTAACAGATGAAGATGTTAAAGAATACTTAAGCACTCGTGATGACATCGTCCTAATTGAAAAAGAAGAGTACGAAGAACTAGTCCAATTCAAAGAAAAAGCAAATGAAAAACCTGTTGAAGAGGAACAGGTTCAGGAGAGTGTGGAAGAAAAAGTCATCACCAAATACACCTTAGAGATCCAATCTGGAATGAATAGTTTGGAGATTGCCCGCTTATTAGAAAGTGTTGGTATTATTACTGACGCAACTCAGTTAAATAATTATATCCTTGAGCAAAATCTAGCAGGGAAAATCCAAATAGGATCCTATCAACTTACGAGTGATATGACTCCTCAACAAATAGCAGATATTATTACCAAATAAGGAGCTGTCAATAGACAGCTCCTTTTTCTTTTCTTTAAGCATTTAAATCATATTTTTTCCCTTTAACCATGAAAATAATATGCTCAGCAATATTTGTGGTGTGGTCACCTAAACGTTCGATATTGCGACAAATGAACGCTAGTTGCGTAATTTGCTGCAGAGATTCTGGATGAACGGTCATTAATTCTAAAAGCTCTTTGAGCAATTTCCCGTATAATTCATCAACTTGATCGTCAATCATTGCTGTTTCTTTCGCAAGATTAACGTCTTCTTTATTAAAAGCTTCGATTACATCGGTTAGCATTCCAAGTGAAATATTAGCCATCTTTGGTATTTCAACAATTGGCTTTACTAACGGTCCATTTCCAATATGAAGAATCGATTTTGCAATATTAACCGCCAAATCCCCGATTCGTTCAACATCACTTGATATTTTTAATGCAGCGATAATTTTTCTTAGATCTGATGCTACTGGCTGTTGTTGTGCAATTAATTGAATAATTGTGTGATTGATTTTTTCATCAAATTCATTAATTTTAAGATCATTTGCAATGATTTCATTGGCCTTGTTTTCATCTTGGTCGATTAATGCTTGAATGGAGTCTTCAATCGCTTTTTGAGACAGCAATACCATTTCCATTAAGTTAGATTTTAATTGCTTCAGCTCATTATCAAAGCTTGCTCTAATGGACATACCTTTTGTCACCTCTTAGTGGATTTTAATTATTATTTTAACCGAATCTACCTGTAATGTAATCCTCTGTTCTCTTATCCTTTGGATTTGAGAACATTTTATTTGTATCCGCGTATTCGATTACCTCACCACTTAAAAAGAATGCAGTACGGTCAGAAATTCTAGCTGCTTGTTGCATATTATGTGTAACAATAATAATACTATATTCCTTCTTCAGTTCTTGAATTAATTCCTCTACCTTAAGAGTAGAAATCGGATCAAGTGCTGATGTAGGTTCATCCATTAGTATAACATCAGGCTCTATCGCTAAACAACGAGCAATACATAAACGTTGTTGTTGACCTCCAGATAGTCCATAAGCATTTTCTTTCAAACGATCTTTAACTTCATCCCAAATAGCAGCTCCGCGCAAGCTTCTTTCTACAATTTCATCCAAGATTTTTTTATCACGAATTCCATGAATTCTTGGTCCATAAGCTATATTATCATAGATCGATTTTGGAAATGGGTTTGGTTTTTGGAAGACCATTCCAACACTGGTTCTTAAGTCTTCAACTTGGTACGTTTTATCAAAAATATTTCGACCACGGTATAAGATTTCTCCAGAAATTTTTACGATTGGAATTAATTCAACCATACGATTCAATGTTTTAATATATGTTGATTTACCGCAACCTGATGGACCAATAATCGCCGTTACTTCATTTTCATAAATAGGAAGGTTAATGCCTTTTAACGCGATGTCTTCTCCATACCATAGATTTAAGTCTTTTGTATGATAAACAATGTTTTTATTTTCTGGTGTAGGTGCCGAGTTTTTATTATTAATTGACACCTTTACACTCTTTTTTGTATTTTCCATTGTGATTGTCAACTCCTATAACCCCCTATTTTCTAGAACCTTCTTTGGAATTTATTCCTGATAATAATTGCGATTGAATTCATCACGAATAAAACAAATAATAAAATCACGATTGTAGCCGCTGCTAAGTTTGCATACTCTGCAACTAACGCAGCATCTATTGTCCAATAATAAATTTGCATTGGTAATACTGTAAATTTATCAAAAACATTGTCTGGTAACGGAATTAATAAAGCTGGTATTCCAATTACGACAAGTGGAGCTGTCTCACCAATTGCTCGCGAAAGAGCTAAAATCACACCCGTTAGTATTCCTGGTATGGATGCAGGAAGTACGACTTTCTTAATTGTTTGCCACTTAGTTGCACCCATTCCGAATGAGGCTTCTCTTAAATAGTTAGGGACAGAACGTATCGCTTCCTGACTAGCTACGACAACAACTGGTAAAACAAGTAATGACATCGTTAATCCACCAGCTAAAATGATATTCCCTAGGTCCATTGCTCTTACGAACACAGTTAAGCCAAGAATTCCAAAAACAATCGATGGTACGCCAGCTAAATTGGCAATGTTTGTTTGGATAAAGTCTCTTAACCGACCCTTTTTTGCATACTCTTCAAGATATAGCGCTGTTCCGATACCTAATAGCATAGTTACTGGCGCGACAACAATCATCAGCCAAAAGGTTCCAAGAATGGCTCCCATAATCCCTGCCCGCTCTGCATCTGTCGATAATTTATTAGTGATAAAATCAAAATCAATCCAGCCCATACTTTGGCTTATGATTCTATAAATTAATACGATAAGGACAACTAATCCAAATAACGTTGCTAATAGAAATAAGAATTTTGCAAGTTGATTTGTTGATAAACGTGAAGTCATTTTCTTTTGAACTTGAGTTGAATCGATATATTTCATTTTAATATTCCTCCCTGAACTTTCGAGAGATATACTGGGCAATTAAATTCATAATGAGTGTAAATACAAATAGTGTCATCGCTACAGCATATAAGCTGTAGTAAAGTGTTGAACCTGCTGGAGCCTCCCCACCAGTAACTTCTACGATATAAGCAGTCATCGTTTGCATTGACTGGGTAACATCAAAGGTGAAATTCTTTGAACTTCCACTAGCGATTGTAACAATCATCGTTTCACCTATTGCACGTGAGATACCAAGTACGAACGAAGCAACAATTCCAGACATAGCAGCAGGGATAACAACCTTCCATGTCACCTCTAGCTTTGTGGATCCAAGACCTAATGCGCCTTCTCTCATTGCATTTGGTACAGAGCTCATTGCATCCTCAGATAGTGATGCAATCATAGGAATAATCATGATTCCCATCACAATTCCTGGGCTTAAAATATTTGTAGACTCTAAACCTGGAACTATTTTTTGTAATAATGGTGTTACAAAAGTGAAAGCAAAGAAACCATAAACAATCGTAGGTATTCCAGCAAGTACTTCTAAAATAGGCTTTAATGTACGTCTTAATTTTTCAGAAGCATATTCACTTAAAAAAATTGCTGTCATTAATCCAATAGGAATAGCAACAAACATCGCAATCGTTGAAGATATAATAGTACCTGTTAAAAGTGGTAACACACCAAATTGAGCATTATCACCTAATGGCTTTAATACTGTTCCTGTAAAAAATTCAATAAACGAAACATCGTTAAAAAATTCGATTGTCTCTGCTAAAAGAGTAATAATGATTCCAATTGTTGTCAGTATTGAGATTATTGCTATTCCAAGAAGAATTTTCGGCATCATTTTTTCTGATACTCTTGTGAAGTTCATTGTATTCTTATTCTTTTTAATGATCTCTCTTACATTAACGGTCTTTTCCATTAATGGAATACCCCTTTCATCCTCTATGTATAGTGACTGAGGAAAATCTAAATAAATAGTAAGAAGATGAGATTCTTAAGAGTTCTCACCTCCCTACTGATTCTTTATTTTAAGCTCTCTAAATACTCTGCTTGTTCTGCTAATTCAGCTTCTGTTAATGGAGCAAATCCTGTTTCCTCAGCAGCTGTTGCAGCATTGTTAAGGGCATAGATTGCAAAATCCAATACTTGCGGTTGTGCTTTTGCATTGTCTTCGTTTAGATAAGTAAAAACAGGACGAGTAAATGGGGCATATGCTCCATCTTCTTTAATTGTTTCTAATGATGGTTCTACTGGACCATTCCCGAAATCAATATTAACAGCTGTTAACTTATCTTGGTTATTAACATAATATCCAAAACCGAAGAACCCAATTGCATTCTTGTCCTTTGATACTAGGTCAACTAGTGTTGAATAATCTTGTTGTAAATTAATTCCACCTACTAGATCTTGTTCATCAAGAATACTCTCGAAAAAGAATTCGTATGTTCCATGGTTTTCATTTGGTCCATATGTTGTAATAGGTTTATTTGGAAAATCCGGACGAATATCTGACCAGTTCTTCTTGCCAGCACTCGCAAGGAAAATATCAATTACTTCTTGTTGTGTTAATTCAGTAGCCCAATCATTTTCTTTATTAATAACCATAGTAATACCATCTAAAGCTACTTTAAGTTCCTTTACTGATAAACCTAGCTCTTCAGCTGTAGCAATTTCTTCTTCTTTAATATGACGAGAAGCGTTATTAAAATCTGTTCCACCTTCTGCTAGGAATTTCTTGAATCCAGCACTTGTTCCTGCACGGCTTACTTCAACAGATACGTTTTCTTGTTCATTTACCATATAGTCTTCAGCTAATCTTGCCATCAATGGATATACAGTACCTGATCCATCAACAACAACACTTCCTTCTAATTCAGAACCTGTTGCATCTCCATCTGATCCACATGCTGCTGTAAATACAACAACTGCAGACATCACTACTAGTAATAACAGGTTTTTTGCTTTCTTCATTTCTGAGATTCCCCCTAAAGGTGTTTTTCTTAATTTGTCCTACAGAACTAAATATAAACTTAATTTATTAATTAACAATTAACCATTTGTAAAGGTTTTGTAAATTTGTGAAGTAATTTGTATTAGTTTGTTGAAATATGGTTATTTTTACATAATAAAAAGCCTAACACTATATATTCTTAACAAGTGTTAGACTTTTAATTAATATTTTTGGTGCTAGGCACCCTATTTTTTAATTTACTTTAATCCTTCTAAGTATGATACAGATTCTTGTAACTCTGCATCAGTTAGTGGTGCAAATCCAGTTTCAGATGCTATTTCAGCTGCGTTTTTCATTGCATAGATTGCGAAATCTAAAACTTCTGGTTTTGCTTTTGCATTTTCTTCATTTAAGTAAGTGAATACTGGGCGAGTAAATGGTGCATAATCTCCATCTTCTTTGATTGTATCAAGTGAAGGCTCAATAGCACCTTTACCAAAGTCAACCTTTACAGCTTGTAATTTATCTTTATTATTAACATAGTAACCAAATCCGAAGAATGCAATTCCATTCTTATCTTTTGATACTAAATCAACAAGTGTTGAATAGTCCTGTTGAAGATTAATACTTTCTACTAAATCTTGCTCATCAAGAATATTTTCAAAGAAGAATTCATATGTTCCATGGTTTTCGTTAGGGCCATAAGTTTTAATTTCTTCATCAGGGAAATCTGAGCGAACATCTGACCATTTCTTCTTACCAGCACTTGCTAAGAATATATCAATTACTTCTTGTTGTGTTAACTCTGCAGCCCAATCATTTTCAGGATTGATAACAATTGTCAGACCGTCTAAAGCTACCTTTAATTCTTTAACAGTTAATCCAAGTTCTTCAGCTAACGCTTTTTCTTCATCTTTAATTTGTCTAGAAGCATCATTAAAATCAGTTCCGTTTTCTTCTACTAGAAATTTCTTAAATCCTGCACTTGTTCCAGCACGACTTACTTCTACTGACACATTTTCTTGTTCGTTTGTCATATAATTTTCAGCTAGTTTCGCCATTAAAGGATATACAGTACCTGATCCGTCAACTACTACACTTCCTTCTAATTCAGCCTTCGCATCTTCTGTAGTTTCTGTATTTTCAGTTGTCTCTGTACCAGTTTCTTCTTTATCTGTAGTTGTTGTCTCTTCTCCATTTGAGCAAGCGGCTGCGAATAAAACCATAGATAGCATTGCTAAGAATAATAATAGATTTCTTACGTTTTTCATACTGTTTAGTTCCCCCTATTTTTTCGTTTCTTGTTTTGTCCTACAGGTAATAGAATAAGGGCGGAACGTTAACGAGGTTTGAATTAAACGTAAAGGTTTTGTAAACTTTTGTAAAAATATGTATATATTTTCACAAAACATGTCGAGAACTAGCAAAAAAACTCAGTGAACTTTGTCTTCACTGAGTTTCTATATTATTCATTTGTTTGATTTTGTTCTGGAGTCTCAGATACAGGTGTTACGGATCTATTTTTTGTTTTTAATTCGAAATATTTATCCAAGATTTCTGCTCCAATCAAATTGTTAATATCATAGTTACTCTTATTTTGATAAACCCATGGTACAACAACTGAGAATGCGACCTCTGGATTATCATGTGGAGCATAACCAACAAGAGTCAAATTCCATGATTTAGTTGAAAATCCTGTTTCACTATTAAAATAAACTGATTGTGCTGTACCTGTTTTACCTGCTGGGTTATATGATTTATTACCAAATTTCCCAACAGCTGTCCCTCCGGATTCTTGCATGACTTGTCTAAAGCCTTCCTGAACTTGAGAGATATATCGATCATTCATGTCAATTCTATTAAGAATAGTTGGTTCGAAAGGTTTCAATATCGGACCAATTTCATCTTGTTCTAATGTTGGTTGTCTGACTTCTTTTACAATCTTCGGCTGCATTCTATATCCCCCATTAGCAATAGTGGAAACATATTGTGCCATTTGTAAAGGAGTATAGGTATCATATTGCCCAATCGATAAGTCCAATAATTGTCCAGGCTTTACTTCTCCCCCCGTTAAACCTGCTGTTTCTCCAGGTAAATCAATTCCTGTTTTAACTCCCAAGCCAAATTGATTAAAATGTCTACGAATCGTTGTAAAAGCATCTTCACCGATCCGAAGTGGCTGATTGTATCGATAAGTTGCTCCTGCTATCCCCATAGCAACTCTAAACATATACACATTTGATGATCTCCTAAGGGCAGTAAGATCATTTACAGATCCCATATTAGTGTAGGACTTTTTAATAGGCGTATCTTTAATTTTGATTGGCTCATCATATAAATGAGTATAAGGTTGAATCACACCTGTTTGGTAACCAGTTAAGACAGTCGCGCCTTTAACTGCTGATCCCATTTCATAGGCAGTATTCATTGCCCCTAATGCAAAATCTTGAAATTCAACTTTGCCATTCTTCACCACATATTTTTTCCCTGCCATTGTTAATACTTCACCAGTGTTTGGGTCCATCATTACGACAAACGCACGATCCAAATAAGGATGATCAGGTAATCTCTTAGCTGCAGCTAAATGTTTCTCAATGATCTCCTCAACTGCTTGTTGAAGGTCCATATCAATTGTCAGAACTAGATCACCACCGCGTTGGCCATCTGAAATTACATTTGTATCTAAAAGTGTATGGCCCTGAGTAATATTCTCAACAATCGCCTTTTGCCCACTTAGTACCTCTTCATACTGCTCTTCTAAATAGCTTTTGCCCACACGGTCATTTCTGTTGTACCCTCTTGCAAGGTAATAATCAAGCTTTTCAGCTGGCAACCCTTCGTCAGATGTAGTTGTTTTCCCTAGAATGGATCGCAATGTTGAATCATATGTGTATTTGCGTTCCCAATCAACCATTGTGCCAACTCCAGGAAGTTCTTCCAAGTTTTCACTAACTATCGCATATTCCTTCGGAGTTACATCGACATTTTTAACGATTTGTGGTGTTAAGGTATACCCTTTATTCATTTCCCTAAAAATCGCAGCTACTTCTAATTCATCAATATTGTCTATAATTGACTTAATTTCTTCTTCGGTTATTCTCTCAAGCTGAAGTTGGTATTGCTCACTATTTGTAAGATCTTTTATATCTTTATCTGTCAGCTTCTCCTTAGCTTCCTCTGGATTTGATACTAACCAGAAATCCTTAAGATCTCGGTCTGTTAACTTTTCAGTAAATTTTTCGGGTTTCATATCAATCAGATTCGCAAGATCACGTGCAACCTTTAATAATTCCTGTTGTGAAACACCTTGAGCACGTGTATAGGTAATTGCATTTAATGGCTCATTATCGACAATTGTACGGTCATATCGATCATAAATTTTCCCACGAGGAACAGGTGTACTAACGGTTTTATTTTCTGTCCGATCAACTTCCTCTTGGTAGCTTTCACCATTTACAATTTGCACAACACCAAGGCGAAGAATCAGTGCCGAGAATAAAACAAACACTAGGAAAAATAGAATATTCAAACGCAAGGGTACCTGCGTTTTTTTGGTTTTCTTTACATTTTCCTTCTTTGCATTAGGATTATTAAAATTTGTATTTCGCATCTCACCAACTACCTTCAATCATAATTTATACTTTTATCATACCTATTTTTCATACAAAAAGACACCTAGATGAAATAGGTGCCCATCTCTTTCTTATTGTAAAGGAAAATATATATTCTTTCCAGCAGTAAAAAGACCCATTATGCAGTCGATCCACCGTCACCTTCAACCAATTTTGTTTTTGAAATAGACTTTGGATGAACGGCCTCAGTATGATCTTTATCAAATTTAATCTTACGAATGAAAAAGTAAATGACTGCATGTCCTGCACCTACAACTCCTAATAAAATCGGAATGCTTTTCTCTTGATCAAAAAATGTTATTGCACCTATAAAAGCAAGAATGGATACAATTCTCCCGAGATTTAAAAACAACTCTCTTACAACAATATACTCGATTCTCATTTCAGCTGCCTTCCATCCCTTACCGATGACATCATATGTTAGTGATACATAAGGCACAAGTAAAAATGGATATCCAATGGCTATTACAACAGCATAGATAATTAGACGTGTATACGTAACATCGAATAAAATTAAAAAGATTGCTGCATATACTAACAAGCCACCAAGTAGAATTGACTTCTTTCGAAAGTGCTTCTTTATTACTCTAGTTGCGATATAGTACATTAAAAAAGAAACTCCAGAATTAACAAGTCCAAATTTCCCAAGTGCTAACTCACTACCTGTTTCAATAAAAACAAAAACAGTAATGACAAATACAAACGTTCCTTCACGTAATCCTTGGAAAAAGTGAGCATTTGTAACCATTTTCCAATTATAATTATTCTGACGCTCTTTGATAATTCTCCTAAACAGAAAGTTACCTGTCGCCTTTCTTCTTTTTAAGAAGAAACTTAAAATGACAGCACCTGCGAATAATGCTAATGAGATACCAAATATGACAGTATAACCTGTAAACTCCTTCATTGAATGAATAATAAATCCCGCTAATATTGGACCAACCATACCAGCAAAGGAAGATAATATCCCTAAAAACCCATTAAAGAAGTCTCGTGTATCTGGCTCTGTTATTTCAAAGGTTAATACATTAAACGCTAACCAATAAAATCCATAGCCAACTCCTAAAATCCCTCCCAATAAAATTAAAAATTGGGAAGCATTTTCACCAATTACCAAAACCGTAATGAAGAAAATAGCAAGGGATGAAACACCTAGTCTTAAGACTAAAACTCGATCGATCTTCTTGGCCAAACGACCTGCGAGAATAAATGTAATGGGCTGCATAATCACAACAGATAAATTATAAATCCCTAAATCAAGAAATTCTCCAGACTGTTTCCATAAGTAAACATTCACGAAGGTATTAGATAATGCAATACTAAGTGAATATAGTCCTCCAATTACAAGGAGTAATACCAAATCCTTGCTTGTATCGATATTCCCAATTACCTTTTTAAACGAAAACATGAGCAGACTCCCCTTTTTTATCTACTAACTAGTCTGTCAAAAAGGGATTGTAGATATTCAGGTTAAGGGAATTATCATTTACATGTTTTTTACAGTAAAAACTTTTTTATTTTGTGTAATTTGCATTCGCTCGGACCACACTCATTCCATATAACTTAGTTTGAAACAAAAAAACCAGAGGATTGCTCCTCTGGTTTTGATCTATTGGTTATTATTTCGCAGCAGCGAAACGCTTTGAAACTTCATCCCAGTTAACTACATTGAAGAATGCAGCAACATAATCAGGACGACGATTTTGGTAGTTTAAGTAGTAAGCATGCTCCCAAACGTCTACACCAAGAATTGGAGTTTTACCTTCCATTAATGGTGAATCTTGGTTAGGTGTGCTAGTTACTTCTAGTTCGCCGTTGTTCACAGCAAGCCATGCCCAACCAGAACCGAAGCGTGTAGCCGCAGCTTTTGCAAATTCTTCTTTGAATGCTGCGAAGCTTCCAAATTTACTGTTGATTGCATCAGCAAGCTCACCAGTAGGTTCTCCTCCACCGTTTGGCGAAAGAATTGTCCAGAACAAGCTGTGGTTAGCGTGTCCACCAGCATTGTTACGTACAGCAGTACGTTTTTCTGCAGGAACAGCATCAAGATCTGAAATTAGTTCTTCTACAGATTTGTTAAGAAGCTCGCTTCCTTCTAAAGCCGCATTTACGTTTGAGATATACGTATTGTGATGCTTAGTGTGGTGAATGTTCATTGTCTCTTTGTCAATGTGTGGTTCTAATGCATCGTATGCATAAGGTAATTGTGGTAATTCGTAAGCCATGTTAAATCTCCTCCTCTTAATTATGTACCCGATTAGAACTAATCAAAAACATTCTAAACATAAATGTTTAATAAGTCCGTCAAAAATAGATTACCAAATTTGCCAATAAGTTTCAATTATTAAGCATCAACATCTTTAAAATAACCAATGACACAGTTCACTATTCTTTATAAGGTATTAAAGAACGACAATAAAAAAATAAACAATCATGATTGTTTGGATAATCCCCTTTGCCAGTGTTCCACTAAGAAAACCAATTAGAGAACCAACCCCTATCTTCACAGCTGTGCGAAGTGTTTTTTTATGTACAATAAGTTCAGCAATAATCGCACCAAGGAAAGGACCAATCAATATACCTATTCCAGGAATTAAAAAGGGTCCTACTAACAACCCAATTGTGCTTCCCCATATAGCTGCACTACTTCCACCAAACTTCTTAACACCAAATAGGTTTGCCAGGTAATCTGCAAGCATTAATAAAACAAAGAATAAGCCTTGAATAACCCAAAATATCCATGAATAATGTTCAAACCCATAAATAAACCCATAAACGATAAATCCTCCTACCAAGAAAAGAACACCAGGAATGATAGGAAATATTAGTCCAACAAAAGAAATAATGAAAAGAACGATAATAATACTCCAATATAAGATGTCCATCTATTCTATTCCTCCTATTATAAGGATAAAAAAATACAAGGGCTAGAATCCCCTTGTATTTATTATATCGTTATGATGAAGTACTTATCAATTACTCTCGCCCAAAACAGCCTCTGCAATATTCACTGCATGGTCGCCAACACGTTCAAGATTACTAATGATATCTACAAACACGATACCAGATGCACCAGTGCATTCACCTTCGTTAATACGCAAAATGTGTTTTTTACGTAATGTGCGTTCCATTGTATCAATTTGGTCTTCCTTAGTAACTACCTCACGTGCTGCATCTTTATCATTATTCTCTAGGGCTAGAATTGCCTGTTTAACTGTCGAAATCGTCAATTCAAACATTGATTCTAAGTCAGACATTGCACCATCTGTTAACTTTAATTTATTGTTAATCTGATGGTCAACCAATTCAATTACATTTTCAAAATGATCACCAATTCGCTCAATATCACGAACTGTGTCCATCAAAATTGAATGTTCTTCTGATTCAGCGACAGATAATGGAGCTGACGATAAAAGTACAAGGTAATCTGTAATTTTGCGATCAAGATTATTAATTGCATCCTCTAACTGTAAACCCATATCTGCATGTTTTTGTGATCGAGTTTTCAAATAATTATTTGACTCTTCTAAACCAATTGAAGCAAATTGTCCCATTCTAATCACTTCTTCTTTTGCTTGTCCTAATGCAATAGAAGGAGACTGTTCAATAAAATTAGGGTCTAAATGCTTTGCTTTATATTCTATAGCCGAATCGTCACCAGGGATTAACTTCGTCACAATATATGCTAAAACTCCGATAAACGGCAATTGAACAATTGTATTCGTTGTATTAAAAATCCCGTGTGCAAAAGCGATTGTCATTTCTTCGTTCAAACTTAGGCCACTTTTAATTGATTCAACTAGTCCAGTAAATGGTTGTAGTAATAATAAGAAAATGGCTGTACCTATTAAGTTGAAAATAACATGTGTTAATGCAGCTCTTCTAGCAGCCACAGTAGCTCCAATTGATGCTAATACAGCAGTAATAGTTGTTCCGATATTATCACCGAATAAAACAGGAAGTGCAGCATCTAAAGTAACTAGTCCTTGTCCAAATAATTCCTGTAAAATTCCAATTGTTGCACTAGAACTTTGTACAATAACTGTAAATACCGTACCAATGACTACTCCAAGTATTGGGTTTGTACTCATACTAACCGTTAAATCATGAAATGCTTCTAAACCACGGAGAGGTTTCATTCCATCTCCCATCATTTCTAAACCTAAGAATAATGCACCAAATCCAAAGACCATTTGTCCAAGGTTGTGAACTCTTTTATTCTTAAAGAAAAACAGTAAAACAGCACCAACAGCAATAATAGGTAATGCATAGTCGCTTATTTTAATACCAATAATAAATGCAGTAACAGTTGTACCAATATTTGCACCCATAATGACACCAATGGCTTGTTTTAAATTCATAAACCCTGCACTGACTAACCCAACAGTGATAACAGTTGTTCCACTACTTGTTTGAAGCAATATGGTAACAAAAATACCTGCTAATACACCCATTAACGGGTTTGTTGTAAAGCGGTCAAGAATGTCTCTAAGCTTATCACCAGCCGACTTTTGCAAACCATCACCCATGTATTTTATCCCGAATAGGAAAATACCGAGTCCACCAACAAACTCAAATATCATCTTCTGAACATCAAGTTCCACGATCTTTTCAACCCCTAAAATATGTATTTCGTTTCGACAATATCCTACAAACCCTTTAAAATATAACCTAGTGTAAATTTATTGTAAAGGTTTTTAGAATAAATATTTTTTACGTTTTTTTACCAGTTAGATATCTTGTTTATTTGTTGCTATATCGATAAAATAAAAATGAACTATTCTAAGGATGTGTATATGAATGTCAATTTTTAAACAGCTTATAAAAAGTCTTTACTCACCAAAAGATATCGTCATGTACCGATTTCAAGGTATCGGAAAAACAATATTATTTGTCTTTTTATTATCATTGTTATCATTGCTCCCCTCAGCTATCTCATTAAGTACTGATTTCACAGCTGGAGTTCGATCATTAGAAAATGCTATGAATGATGAACAAGTGCCGTCTTTTGAAATAAGTGATGGTAACCTTACTATGTCTAGTTCAGAACCCTATATTTCTGATCAAGGAAATTTTGTGATTATCATAGATAATACAAACACAATTTCCCCAATGGATGTGAGTCAATACGGCAATGCCCTAGCATTTTTAGCAAATGAAGTTATATTGTCATCACAGTACCAAGCTGAAAGCATTGAGTACTCATTGCTTGAAGGGATTTCACTAACTAGTGAAGATATTTCTTCTTATATAAACACTTTACAATCTTCAATGCCTATTATTGTGACGATTATGATTATAATTATGTACATCTTCACTAGTGCGATAAAATTCATAGAGGTTTCTGTTGCTGGATTAATCGGATTAGCTTTAAGAAATATTCTACGATTAAATTTAAAGTATCAGCATACTTGGATTATCGCGGCATATAGTTTGACCATCCCAACGGTGTTCTTTATGATTATGGATGCATTACATATATTCGTCCCCTACTCTGGCACTTTAAATTGGCTTGTAGTCACGCTTATTATGTATTTGGCAATGAAAGAAATTCCAAGAAAAAACAAATAACAACAAGGCTGTCCTCGTATATCAATATAAGAGACAGCCTTTTTTTGTTTCAAGTCATACTTCTATAGGACAAGCATATCTTGTAATATAAAGATAGTGGTTTTGGAGGCGATAATATGAAGAGAATGGCTGGTTTTGCAATCCTTTTTTTTATCCTATATGTAATTTACTATGACATGAATATTGGAACACTCTCCATAGTTAAAGGAGAAGTGAAGCCTGTCAATGCTGTTGAAGTAACTACCCAGGAAGATAAATCATCAGCCCCTTTTCAAGCTGTAGAAATAAAACCAGGAGATACTTTACTCTCAATTAGTGAAGACTTAAATCAAAATCATAAGAAAATATCAATCATGACCATAATTAAAGATTTTGAGAAATTGAACCCAGACGTTCAAGCGAATTCTTTAAAGATAGGTCAGGTTTATAAAATACCTTTGTATGAATAAAAAGCTTTCGTTCTTGTCAATATGATAGCTTCACTGTTACAATATGTCAGGAGAACCTATAGTTTTTAGTTCATCTTACACAATTTTTGTAATAATGGGTATTTCTTGCCCCTAGTTATTATAGAAGGAGCGATATTCGTGAGTGAAATCATTCATCGTACGAAGACCCGTCCAATTAAAGTGGGCAATCTCACAATTGGCGGTAATAATGAGGTAGTTATACAGAGTATGACTACAACTAAGACCCATGATGTAGAAGCAACTGTTGCTGAGATAAAACGTCTTGAGGAAGCAGGATGCCAGGTTGTGCGTGTCGCTTGCCCTGATGAAAGAGCAGCAAATGCCATCCCGGAAATCAAAAAACAAATTAACATCCCGTTAGTAGTGGATATTCATTTCGATTATAAATTAGCCTTAAAAGCAATTGAAGGTGGCGCTGACAAGATTAGAATTAATCCCGGTAATATTGGTAGAAGAGAAAAAGTGGAAGCCGTCGTTAATGCGGCTAAAGCAAAAGGGATTCCGATACGAATCGGTGTTAATGCTGGATCATTAGAAAAACGAATTATTGAAAAATATGGTTATCCAACAGCTGATGGTATGGTTGAAAGTGCCTTACATCATATTAAGATTCTTGAGGATTTAGATTTTCACGATATTATCGTATCAATGAAGGCATCTGACGTTAATTTAGCAATCGAAGCCTACGAAAAAGCAGCTAAAGCATTCGATTATCCATTACATCTTGGAATTACTGAATCTGGAACCCTTTTTGCAGGAACGGTTAAAAGTGCAGCTGGGCTTGGCGCTATTCTTCATAAAGGAATCGGCAATACATTACGAATTTCATTAAGTGCTGATCCAGTTGAAGAAGTAAAAGTGGCTAGAGAATTACTGAAATCCTTTGGGTTATCCTCTAATGCTGCAACACTCATTTCATGCCCAACTTGTGGACGCATAGAAATTGACCTTATAAGTATCGCTAATGACGTTGAAGAGTACATATCAAAGATTAAAGCGCCAATAAAGGTAGCTGTTCTTGGTTGTGCTGTAAACGGACCTGGTGAAGCTAGGGAAGCTGATATTGGTATTGCAGGAGCACGTGGAGAGGGTTTACTCTTCCGACATGGTGAAATTGTTCGTAAAGTACCTGAAAAGACAATGGTGGAAGAGTTAAAAAAAGAAATTGACAAAATTGCTGAAGAATATTTCGCAAAAAAAGCATTAGAAGAAAAAGAAGCTGCAGCAACTTCTACTCCTAATACTTAATTTATAAGAACTGTCCACTGGACAGTTCTTATTTACTTTTCTCATTTATTTTTATAGCTGGAGTATTATTATACAAATAAGTAGGTGCCATGTTTTCTGCTGCTTTTTCACTTCCATCATAAAATTCTTCATTCAACTTTCGATTTGTTTGTTCAACGTCATTTGAAAGCGTATGAACGGTAGTATCTTCCAATTCTTTATTTAGCTTTATATTAGCTTCATTCGTTGCTGTGTCAGAGTAGTTTTCCACTTTTATCTCTCCTATCGCAAAAGAGAGCAGAGTAACTCTGCTCCCCTTTTATCATAAATTCTTTCCTATTTTCTAGAAAAATGGGAGAATAAAGATGCCTAAGACGATTGAAACGACACCTAAACCTATTGCCCATGCTCCAGTACCAGTTGCACCTCTTCTACGTGCAATGAAGCCGATAATAATACCTGCAGCTCCCATTAACACTGGCATTACAAAAAGTGATATTATTGACAGCGCTAAAGCTAGCCAACCTAATCCTGTTCCACCCATAACACCTGAATTATCTCCAGTGTTAGTTTCTCGTGCCTCTCGTACGGGTGTGAATGGTGGTGCGACCTCTGCAGCTGTCTCTTCGGTATAGTCCGAAAAGGTATTAGCTCCTAGATTCGGGTCAACAGCATGATTTTCGTCATAGTCAGTTCCTACACGTTTGTTGTCTTCTGCCATGAAAGAATCCCTCGCTTTCCCTTATTGGTTGGAAGCATTTATTATTATGGACTTCATGAAGAAAATTATAATTGTTAATGTTTTCTTCAATAGGCAACCCATCAATTCCATGGTAAACTTGTAGTTATCTGTTTTAAGGAGGATTACATAATGGCTAAAAAATTCGGAATTGACATTGATGGAACACTAACATCTCCAAGCACCTTCGTCCCTTATATCAATGAATCCTTCAATATGAATATTACGATTGATGATATGAAGGAATATAATCTACTCCCATTACTTGGAATTAATGAAAAGCAGTTCTGGGAGTGGATGGACAAAAAGGAGCCAATTATTTACAAGGACTCCCCCCTTGCATCACACGCAAAAATGGTTATTGACGAATGGAAAGAACTGCATGATTTAATTTATATAAGTGCCCGAAGAAATCATCTATTTGATATTACCGAAAGCTGGTTTAAAGAAAATTCAATTTCCTATCAACACATTGAACTTATTGGTTCACATGATAAAATTTCTGCAGTTCAAAAGCATGGAATTGATTTATTTTTTGAGGACAAACATGATAATGCCTGTGATATAAGTGAAGAATGTAAAATCCCAGTTATTTTATTTAATACACCTTATAATCAAGATCCTATTCCAAAAAACGTGATAAGAGTTAATAACTGGTTAGAAGCGAAACAATGGGTATCAAACTGGACAAAAATTAAAGTTTAACAACACAAAAAAAGCGGTCCAATTAAGGATCGCTCTTTTTAAAACTAATGACATTGAGGACATGTACCATAAATTTCGAACTTGTGACCTGAAATATTGTATCCTTTTAAGTTTTCAGAAAGTCCATCCATAGGACATAGTTCGATTTCCTTGGTTTTGCCACAATCCATACAAATGAAATGATGATGATGATGATTGGTACCACAAGTGAATCGAAAATGCTTTTCACCTGAAAGCTCTGTAGTTTCCAAAATTCCTAGCTCAACAAACATAGATAAGTTTCTGTAAATCGTATCAAAGCTTAAACCAGGATAATCGTCCTTCATTGAATCAAGAACATCCTTGGCAGTTAAATACTTATCAAAGTTCGAAAAGATTTCAAGCATTTCTTCCCTTTTACCCGTATGCTTAAAGCCCTTTTCTTTCATTAATTCTAAAGCTTGCGTAACATTCATTGTGATCGTCCTCTCCACAACTTTTTCCACATGATTGCACCGATTAAAATCACAACGGCTAAAACAACGATGGTTCCACCTGGTGCCAAATCTAAATAATAAGATACTATTAATCCTATGATAACTGAAATTTCACCAAAAATCACGGATAAAAATATCGTTTGCTTGAATCCCTTTGCAACTCTCATTGCCGCTGCTACTGGTAAGGTCATAAGTGAAGATACTAACATAATTCCCACAATTCTCATTGATGCAGCAATAACAAGTGCCACAGTAATAATAAAGATAAAATGAAGCCACTTTGCACGAATACCAGTTACTACAGCATGCTCCTCATCAAATGAAAGTAAGAATAACTCCTTATAAAGTAAAAATACAACGGAAAGAACAAGAATAGTAATCCCTAAAACGGTCCAAAGATCATTTCGACTAACAGCACTTACACTTCCAAACAAATAAGTAAATAAATCCGTATTAAAACCTTCAGCTAATGAGATAAATATTACACCTATCCCAATACCTCCTGAAAGAATAATTGGAATAGCTAATTCCTGGTAATGTTTGTAAACAATCCTAAGACGCTCAATAAAGAGTGATCCGACTACTGAGAACGTCATTCCCATATATAGTGGATTTACCCCTTGAAATAATCCGAGTTTTTTTTCAAGAAATAAACTAGCGGCGATTCCCGCTAGCGTGACATGACTTAATGCATCTGCTATTAACGATAGTCTTCTAACAACAATAAAGACACCTAATAAAGGTGCAATCAATCCAATTAGGATCCCTGTTAAAAACGCATTCTGAAGAAATTCGTATTGAAATAATCCAGTAATCATCTTATTGTCCTCCATGACTATGGTCATGTGTGATGACTTTTACATGATGACCATAAAGCTCTGACAAGTCCTGTGCTTTAAACTCATCAAATTCACTCGCATTCCCATGAAAGTGTAAATGCTTATTAAGACACGCGACATGCGTTACTTTTTCGCTTACCGTCCCTACATCATGTGTAACCAATATAAGTGTAAGCTCTAAATTTTTATTAAGCTCTTCTAATAATTGATAAAAGCCTTGGACGGTTTGTGCATCCACACCAACAGTTGGCTCATCCAAAATAAGTAACTCAGGGTCACTAACTAGTGCTCGTGCAATGAATACTCGCTGCTGTTGGCCACCAGAGAGTTCTCCAATATTTTGATCGATAAATTCAGACATTCCTACTGCCTCGATTGATTCTCTCACTTTCTTTTTATCTTCAGTTGATAAAAAGCGAAACAAACCGATCTTTGATGTCAGACCGCTTGCTACAACCTCAAAAACAGTCGCAGGAAATCCAGTATTAAAACTATTCGCCTTTTGTGAGACAAATCCTATTTTATATTTCTCTTTAAATTTTGAACGATCAATTCCAAACAATTTAATCTTGCCCTGCTGCGGCTTTACCAAACCTAATATACATTTAAGTAATGTTGATTTCCCTGATCCATTAGGGCCTACTAATCCTAAAAAAGCCCCTCTAGGGACAACAATATTTATATCTTCAAGAACATTTCTTTCTTCATATCTAAAAGTAACATTTGAAATCTCTAATATTGGTTCTTTGTTATCCTTCATTAAATCACCTTTTTATAAAATAAAGTAGAATCGTTACGATTTATCCTAGTGAAGTATACATGAGTATCCCCTATTTTGTAAAGCATTCGTATTCTTTAAGCACAATTTTTGTTGTTTTATGATCTAGTATGCACATTTGGAACATATCACTCATAGAGTTTAATAAGGAAGGTGAGATGAATGAATATTTACCATAAAATCGTTAATCAAAAGATTAAGACTATTACTGTAGATGAACTGCTTTCTTATAGCAGTAAATATGATATTTCATTAACAAGACCTCAAGCACAAAAAGCAATTAAATACTTAAAATCTAAAGCTGACACCAAAATCGATATTTTTGACAGTGAAGAACGAAAGAAACTTCTAAAGGAAATTGCAAAAGTAACAAGTCCAGAAGTAGCAAGACAACTAAATATCCTATTTAATGAATTTACAAAATAAGTGGCCAAAGTGAGACCCCGCAGGAGCTAAGCGACGAGGAGGCTCACTGGTCACCCGCCGGACGCGGAGTGTATTCAGCCTGCGGCTTTAAAAGCGACAATCTATACGAAAACAGCTACAAAAAAAAGAAGTAACTAGATTGTTTAGTTACTTCTTAGCCTTATCACCCATTCATAATCTTTTGTAAAAGATCAGGGTCGAATTGTTTTTTTGTTAACATCTCAATTTCAAACTTATACGGTGGCATTTTGCTATTTTTATCATCACCAACATATGGCGTTTCAAGGATCTTTGGAACATCCTTAAGCGAGTCATGGTGGACGATATAGCTTAAGGCATCAAACCCTATATGGCCAAAACCAATGTTTTCATGTCGATCCTTTTTCGCACCACGTTCATTCTTACTATCGTTAATATGAAGTACCTTCAATCGATCAATTCCGATAATTTTGTCAAACTGTTCAAGGACTCCATCAAAATCTTCGACAATGTTATAGCCAGCATCATGAGTATGACAAGTATCAAAACAAATAGACATCTTCTCGTTGTGAGTAACACCATCGATTATCCTTGCTAGTTCCTCAAAAGAACTACCACATTCAGAACCTTTACCAGCCATAGTCTCAAGCGCAATTTGAACATTTTGATCCTTTGTAATCACTTCATTTAAACCTTCGATAATCTTATTAATTCCACATTCTGCACCTGCTCCAACATGTGCTCCAGGATGAAGAACAATTTGCCTAGCACCTAGTGCATCTGTACGTTCAATTTCAGATTGTAAAAAACGCACTCCTAATTCAAATGTAGATGGATTTGTTGTATTTCCTATATTAATGATATAAGGAGCATGTACAACAATATCAACAATACCATTTGCAGACATATGAGCTTGTCCCGCTTCAATGTTTAAATCCTCAATCTTTTTACGTCTCGTGTTCTGAGGTGCACCCGTATAAATCATAAATGTATTTGAACCGTAGCCAACCGCTTCTTCACTTGCTGCTAAAAGCATATTCTTCCCACTCATCGAAACGTGAGAACCTATTTTCAACATTTTCCTTCACTCCTCATTCTTTCTCCCTGACTATTACTTACTTCTTTTCTTTAAACGTCTTTGACGTTGTTTAATGCTATCCATTTCTCTTGTCATCTTCTTTTTGTAACCTGGCTTTACCTTACTTGGCTTACGAACATGACTTTTTGCTTTTTCATCGATTTCATCAGTCTGTCTCTGGCGTGTCTTTCTTCGATTTCGCTCACCAATTTTAACGAATTCCTCTTTTTCGATATCATAGTTCGTGAAGGTAATTCCCATTTTCTCTAATTTATTTAATGCATCTTCATCTGATGGTTCATACATAGTAGCCGCAATTCCTGAATAACCTGCACGAGCCGTTCTCCCAACGCGGTGAACATAAAAATCTAAATCAGATGGTAATTCGAAATTTATGACATGACTTACTCCTTCAATATCAATTCCTCTAGCTGCTAAATCTGTTGCAACCACAAACTGATATTCCAATTCAGTAACTTGTTTCATCGTTTTCTTTCGTTCTCTTGGACTAAGATCCCCATGAACTCGACCAACACGAAGTCCTCTTTCAATTAATCCATCAGCAACTTTATCAGCCATTTTTTTGGTATTTGTAAAAACGATCGCTAAATATGGATTATATAATTTTAACATCGTATGCAATAAATCAATTTTCTTTCGGTGTCTTAGTGGAACTAGTACATGCTCAACTTTTGCTGCTGTTACTTGTTGTGGTGCTACATGCGTATATTTTGGATTTTCCATGTATTTCTTCAAAAAAGGCTTTAACTTTTCAGGAATTGTTGCAGAAAAGACTAAAATTTGTAACTTCTCTACCATTTTTGCAGCGATTTGATCAACGTCCTTAATGAAACCCATATCTAACATTAAATCAGCTTCATCCACTACTAACGTTTTCGCCTTATGAACATATAATGCTTGTTCTTTAACAAGATCGTTTATTCGACCAGGTGTACCTACGACAATTTGTGGTTGAGTTTTCAACTTATCAATTGCTCGCTGTTTATCTGTACCACCCACGAATAATTTAGAAGTAATTGGGTGTTTAGCATCAGAGTGCTTTATAATTTTCACAACTTCTTGGTGAATTTGAGTAGCTAATTCTCTTGTTGGTGCAGTAATAACCACTTGTACTTCAGGAGTTAATGCATCAATTTTTTGAATGATTGGTAAAAGGTAGGCATGTGTTTTACCTGTCCCTGTTTGTGACTGTCCAATTGCATTTTCACCACGAAGTATTGTAGGTATTAATCTTTCTTGAATTTCTGTCGGTTTTGTAAATCCAAGCTCACTTACTGCTTCAAGTATAAATGGTTGGAGTTGAAATCTTTCAAATTGATTCTTTTCCATTTTTAAATCCCTCATTCTATAGCATATAGTATGCTTATTCTTCCTTAATCGAACATATTTAACTCAACAAACCATTATATATGATTTTGAGAAAAAAAACCAATACAACCAATATTTTTTACTCGGTGCCTATTATTAAGAATAAAATAAACACTTCCCCTCTTCCTCGCATAGCTTATTGTGAAGGCTCATTAATCAAAAGGAATCATAGAAGTCATACCTACTAAAAAGTAAATCTGTAACCTTCATATAAATCAACAGACTATCGGAAGGAGGAACTATCATGTTTTTTCCCGGAAGAGGAATGCCTGGAATGGGTCCAGGTCAGTTTATGGGAACACAAATGCCTGCTCAAGCTATGAGTAGAGCTGGTGGAGGAGGATTCTTAAGCAAGCTTATGTCAGGTTTCAAAGGTGGCGGATCTGCTGCCCCAACCGGAATGATGCAAGGAATGAATCCTGCAAATTTCATGCAAGGGCCTGGAAACTTTATGGGAGCTGGTGTTAATGCGGCTAATGCTGCTAATGCCGCCACTGGGGCTGCAAAAACGACGTCTGTTTTGTCTGGCTTAACGAACCCAGCAAATCTAGGTACTATGTTAGGAAATGTTCAAAAAGCCCTTCACACAGCCGAATCAGTCATGCCAATGGTTCAGCAATACGGGCCCTTAGTAAAAAATATACCATCAATGCTAAAGCTCTATCGAGAATTAAATAGTAGCGATAGTGATGATGATAGTGAGAAAACAAGTGATGAAGAAGAAGTAGTAACGACTAAAAAACGCAAAACAAAGAAAGCACAACCGTCCACAGAAAGTGCGGAAGAATTAGACGAAGAACGAGATGTACCAAAAGCAGCTACACCTAGTAAAAAGACCACAACAACAAAATCAGGTCAATCCGTTCCACGTATGTATATTTGATTTAGCTCATCGTCCTCTTTGAATTATCACGCCTACTCAGATATAATATAAGAGATTAAGAGAGTAATTACCGATAAACTCTTTCGTCTTAACCTGAGGAGGTCAAACAAATGGAAGTCATCAAAATTGCACCGCGTGGCTATTGCTATGGTGTTGTTGATGCAATGGTTATTGCAAAAAATGCGGCATTAGATAAATCATTACCTAGACCGATTTTCATCCTAGGTATGATTGTTCATAATAAACATGTAACAGATGCATTTGAAGAAGAAGGTATTATCACGCTAGATGGAGAAAATCGTCTTGAAATACTTAAAAATGTGAACGAAGGTACAGTCATTTTTACCGCACATGGTGTTTCACCAGAGGTTAAACGCCTTGCAAAAGAAAAAGGGCTAGTGACTATTGATGCAACATGCCCAGATGTGACTAACACCCATAACTTAATTGAACAAAAAAAGGCAGAAGGATACCAAATCATTTATATCGGGAAAAAAGGTCACCCTGAACCTGAAGGGGCCGTTGGTGTTGCACCAGATATTGTTCATCTTGTTGAAACCCTAGAAGATGTAGAAAACTTAAAGCTATCAAACGAGAAAATCATTGTTACAAATCAAACAACAATGAGTCAATGGGATGTACAGCACATTATGGAACGTGTACAGGAAAGATTTCCTCAAACAGAGGTTCATCGTGAAATATGTATGGCTACACAAGTGCGCCAGGAAGCTGTCGCTGAACAAGCAACAGCAGCTGACGTAACAATTGTTGTGGGTGATCCTAAAAGTAATAATTCAAACCGATTAGCACAAGTATCCCTAGAAATTGCGGGTACAAAAGCTTATCGTGTGGCAGATGTAAGTGAGATCAAAGTAGAGTGGCTATTAGATGCCAAAAATGTAGCTGTAACTGCAGGTGCCTCTACACCAACCCCAATTACAAAAGAAGTGATCAACTTCCTTGAACAATTCGATTCGAACGACGAATCAACTTGGAAAAGAGAACGTAGTGTACCACTTCATAAAATTTTACCTAAAGTTAAAACAAAATAAGTAGGTTAAAAAAGCTTGAGTCCTCTTGGACTCAAGCTTTTTTGGGCTCTCCGACAGAATCTCGAGCATCTATCTCCACTTTACCGAACTTTCGAATTACTATTTATATAAACACAAAAGGATCTGTCGAGGGTTCAGAAGGGAAAACTTCGATGTCCCACTTCCTATCCTTAAACTCTAAGAATAACTTGTCTGCCACGCCTTTTTTCATAATTTGCTCAATATGATGACCTGGGTCTACAACAGAAAGTCCCATCATTAGTGCATCATGTGCTACATGATAATAGAGGTCACCAGTAACAAACACATCAGCACCTTTGAACTTGGCTTGAGAAATATACTTATTTCCATCTCCTCCAAGAACAGCTACTTTTTTCACTTTACCATTTAGAGGGCCAACTACTCTAACCCCATCCACATGTAATTGTTTTTTTACATACAAAGCAAAGTCTTCTAAGGTCATTTCATTTGGTAAATACCCAACCCGACCCAAACCATATTCTTTTCCTTCATTTTCAAGACTATAAATATCGTAGGCTACTTCTTCATAAGGATGAGCGGCAAGCATCGCCCTTATAACCGCTTTTTGACGTGAAGTGGGTACAATTGTCTCAATTTTAATTTCCTCAACTTCTACGAGCTTTCCACGCTCTCCTATGACAGGGTGGGAACTCGCTTCAGGAAGAAATGTACCAACACCCTCAGTATTATATGTACAATGACTATAGTTTCCTATGTTTCCAGCTCCAGCAGCACTCATGGCTTCTCTCACTTTGTTAGCCGAAGAACCTGGAACAAAAACAACAATCTTTTTATTACTATCAGTATATGAAGGAGACAAGACTTCTTGTTGTTGTAAATTTAGTGCGTCTGCTAATAAATCATTCACTCCGCCTTCAGCTACATCTAAATTCGTATGGGCTGCATAAATAGTGATATCATTTTTTATGCATTTCTCAATCATTCTTCCGGTTGTTGAATCTGTTTGTATGTGTTTGAGTGGTCGGAAAATGACAGGGTGGTGAGCGATGATTAAATCGACGTTTTTAATGATGGCTTCTTCTATCACGTCCTCATTCACATCTAATGCAGTCATGATTCGATTAATCGGCTTATTGAGTGACCCAATTTGCAATCCGATTTTATCTCCTTCAACAGCAAACTTTTTTGGTGAAAAAGCCTCAAAAACTTGAATAACCTCATGTCCATTTGGTACTTTAATCATCTAGTACCTCCTTTACAATCTTTATTTTTTCTTCAATTTCTTTTCTCTTCTCATTGTTTTCAGGAGTAGACTCAGCACTTTGAAGTTTCATCATAATTTGATTCCAATGCTGTAGTTCATTCGTCCACTTTTTAATAAATACTTTATTTTTTTCCTTTAGTAAAAATGGTCCTAGCAATAAACCTGCCTTTAAATCTTCGTATGATTTTTCCGTATTACCACGGTCAGCAACAATAATTTCATAGATTTTACCATCTTCCTCAAGAATGGTTTCAGAAGTGATTCCCCAATTATTTTGGATCAACCATTTTCTAATATTGATCGCTCCAATATTAGGTTGTAATACTAACCTAGACACACCCTCTAATTTATTTGAACCTTCTTCTAATATTGATGTTATCAATGTGCCACCCATGCCTGCAATTGTAATACAATCAACTTCGTTAGGCTGGATAACCTCTAGTCCGTTACCCTTTCTTACTTCGATCACTTCTGCTAGGTTAGACTTACGTACCTGTTCTTGTGCTGAACGGAAGGGACCGTCATTGATCTCCCCAGCAATTGCTGATGATATTTTCCCTTTAAGAAAAGCATAACAAGGTAAATATGCATGATCAGATCCTATATCAGCAAGAATGCTATTAGGAAGGATATTTGAAGCAACAGCCTCAAGTCGTTTCGATAATTGTAATTCATTCATTTTTACACCACATTTATTTTATTTTCTACAAATTTATTATACAAAAACTATCCATGAAATAAAAACTTATGTCCAATATATAAACAAAAAGCCTGGCACTATTTACACAGTTACGTGTAACCAGTATTGCCAGACTCTTTGGAGAACCCTTTAAAACAATTGCAAATGTTTTAAAGTTCGCTTAGCCAAGTAACCATGTCGTCAAGATGCTCAGCAGGTACAAGACCACCTTGCATGATTCCTTTACCTTCTTCTAAAATGGTTTTAATCTCATCAGCTTCGTAACGCTCACCTACACCATGTAGATCTGGACCAACTCCACCAGACATATCTACACCATGACATGCTGCACATTTCCCTTGATAAATTTCTTCAGGAGAAGCTGCAACAGTTGCCTCAGGAGTTTCTTCACCCTCATTTGCAAGCTCATCCATGTTTCCTAATCCAATAAATGAAAGTAGGAACATAAGTCCAATTCCAAAAACAAAAATTAAGCCAAATGGAATCAATGGATTACGATTCATTCCTTTAACCTCCCTTATGTAAATACTAATGTTTCTTATACGAAGATAATATACAAACAATTCCTATTTTACTTTAATTTATAAAGAAGTGAAAGTCCTAAATGTACAAGTTGTTCAAATATCTTTCATAATTCTAATTTAAAGAATGGCTAATTCGCAGTTTTTTACTATATCCATATTAATTTTAATTAATTGAATGAATATCAATATCTAAGATTACTTAATTATCTAATTATTTAAAATAATGAAATATTATCTAAAAAATGCTATAATTGTAAGTACTATACCTAAACCACTTGCAAATAGAAAATAGTTCCTCTTCAAGAAAATCCCTAAAACAAGCCATATTAAACAATTCAATAATACGATAACTAATAGTGCAAATTGATTATCACCATTAAAATGACTATTTAATTGTACAGTAGCATTTAGAAAAATTAAGGCACCAATAATAGAGGAAAAATGTTGTAATAATTGATTTTTCTTAAGAAAAATCGATGATAATACACAGATTATTATAAAAACACTAAAAATAGCGATTTGCAAAACCAAATTTATTTCAGTAAAATAAGTGACAAGAAATGAAATTGGTAGCAAACAAAAAATGAAAAAGACAGGAGTAAATGTTTTCTTCACTTTCTTCGTTTCCTTAAGTTCCTCATTCAGAAGGTTAAAATCTCCTTCTGTATATAGGGTAAGGAGAAAATTACAATACTCTTCTGGTAAAAGTCTAGATTGCTTCCAATCCCTTATTTCTTTAATGATAATCTTTTTTCTATTACTTTCATCCATGTGTTCACCTCTAAAATGTAAGGCTTATTTAACAGTTACTATAGATACACAATAATAAAAAAGATGACCTAGGAGATTGGGGTCCTAAGGGTCATCCCTATTATTTGATATTTTATTCTAAGAAATCCTTAAGACGTTTGCTACGGCTTGGATGTCGTAGCTTACGTAGTGCTTTTGCTTCAATTTGTCGGATACGCTCTCGTGTAACACCGAAGACCTTACCAACTTCTTCTAATGTGCGAGTTCTACCGTCATCAAGTCCAAAACGAAGGCGCAATACGTTTTCTTCACGATCTGTTAATGTATCTAAAACATCTTCAAGTTGTTCCTTTAACAGCTCGTATGCAGCATGCTCAGAAGGAGAAGTGGCATCTTGATCTTCAATAAAGTCTCCAAGATGTGAATCATCTTCCTCACCAATTGGAGTTTCTAATGAAACAGGCTCTTGAGCGATTTTTAAGATTTCACGAACTTTTTCTGGAGTTAAGTCCATATCTTCACCAATCTCTTCAGGAGAAGGCTCACGACCAAGATCTTGCAGTAACTGACGCTGTACACGAATTAGCTTGTTAATCGTCTCAACCATATGAACCGGAATACGGATTGTTCGTGCTTGATCGGCAATTGCACGTGTTATTGCTTGACGAATCCACCACGTTGCATACGTACTGAATTTATAACCTTTACGATAGTCAAACTTTTCAACTGCTTTAATAAGACCCATGTTACCTTCTTGAATTAAATCAAGAAATAGCATCCCACGACCAACATAACGTTTCGCAATACTAACAACTAGTCGAAGGTTTGCTTCAGCTAAGCGTCGCTTGGCTTCTTCATCACCGTCTTCAATACGCTTTGCTAAAGAGATTTCTTCTTCAGCAGACAGAAGATCAACACGACCTATTTCTTTTAAATACATTCTAACAGGGTCATTAATTTTAACACCCGGAGGAACGCTTAAATCATTTAAATCAAACTCTTCTTCCTTAGCTAATTGTTGGATATTTGGGTCCGCATCTTCATCACCCTCACCTAACAATTCAACACCCTGTTCTCCAAGGAACTCATAATACTCATCAAGTTGATCTGACTCAACTTCAAATCCAGACATCTTCTCTGCGATTTCCTCGTATGTCAGAACTCCTCGTTTTTTACCTAACTCTGTTAATTGATCTTTCACCTGATCAATTGTAATTTCTGTTTCCACTTCTTTAGAACGTGCTGACTTTTCAGCCATAAGTTCCCCTCCTTTCAAACTAGTGAGCCATAGAGGTAAATTACACTTAGTTATTAAGTACTTTTTTTATTTGGATGATTTCATTAGCGATCGTTGCTGCTTTAAGAAAATCCTTCTCTCGCTCTGCTTGCTGCTTTTCTAAATCCTTTTCTTTTAGCATTGACAATTTTTGATGTTTCAACACCTGTTTTATATAGTCTCTAATTTCGGTGTCTGTTGTTTCTTCATTAATGAGTAGCATAGCGATATCAGTCACTGCACGTGAAAGTCGCTCATCATTTAAACGTTGCAGAAATGCGCTTGGGTCTGGTTCGTTTCCTTCTTCGTAGTAAGCATACAGATAAGTAACAATAGCTTGATGTTCTTCAATATTGAATTCACTTTGAAGTTCGCTTTGAACTTTATAAGCAATATCTTTATCTCTTAGCATATGAGCGATTAAATATCTTTCTGCATTATGAAAAGCAGGTTTCAAACTTTTTTGTACATTCGTTCTTCTAGGTATATTATTTCTATTCCTATCGCTATTATCCTTTTTCTTGAACTCACTTTTGTTAAATTGTGCTTGTTGTTCTTTAAGGGCTTCTAACGATACTGAGAACTCTGAAGAAATTTGTTGCAAATAGTGTTCACGCTCTACAGCTTTATCTAAAGCACCTATTTCCTTAAGTACTTCTTCGATATAGCGCATCCGTTCTCCTTCATCTTGAAGGTTTTTTCCACGGCGTAAATATTGCATCTTAAAAGCCATCTGAGTAATACTTGCCCCTATTACATCATTCTTAAACTTTTCACTACCGTATTTCTTAATGTAGTCATCAGGGTCAAGTCCTTCTGGCATTAATGAAATCCTCACGTAACACCCAACGTCTGACAAAATTTTAGATGCCCTTAGTGCAGCATCAATCCCTGCCTGGTCAGAATCATAACAAAGAATTACAGACTCAACATTACGTCTAATCAACTTTGCTTGTTCTTCAGTCAATGATGTTCCCATTGAAGCAATGGAATACGGAAAACCAGCTTTTGTTGCGGAAATAACATCTGCAAATCCTTCAAAAAGAATAACTTGTTCTTTCTTACGAATATGCATTCTTGCTTGATGAAAATTGTATAGTGTCTTACTTTTGTTAAATATAGGAGTTTCGGGACTATTTAAGTATTTTGGTTCTTGATTGGAGGTTAATATCCTCCCAGAAAATGCAATGGTCTTACCTTGATAATCCCAAATTGGAAACATGATACGATTGCGAAACCGATCAAGGAAAGAACCAGTATCTTCTTTTTTTACAAGTAAACCGGCTTTTTCCATTAATTCAAGACTATACCCTCTTTTATGTAGGAATTTAGAAATATAATCCCATGAATCTAATGAGTAACCAATTTCAAACTGCTCAATAATCTCTTTCGTAAAGCCACGATTTAACAGATAATCTAAGGCTTCTTGACCTTCTTTTGTATTTACTAATAAATGATGGTAAAATTTCTTTAAAAGGTCATGTGCCTCGATCATAATAGACATCTCGTTTTGATGTTTATTATTTGATTGTGAACTCGGTGTCCGGTCCGCCGGGAGTTCAATATCCTTTCCTTCAGCTAATGTTGTTGCAGCTTCTATAAAAGAATACCCCTTAAGATCCATTAAAAATGAAAATACATTTCCCCCTGCCCCGCAACCAAAGCATTGAAAGAGTTGTTTTTCCGCAGAGACCGAAAAAGAAGGTGTGTTTTCACCATGAAAAGGACATAACCCAAAATAGTTTCGACCTTGTTTCTTCAATTGAACATATTCACTAATTACATCAACAATGTCAACAGATTGACGAATTTTTTCAATTGTTTCTTCGGGAATACGATTTCCCATTATTCGTAACAACTCCGTCTACTTAATATTCGCTGTCGTTCACTTTAATTCCTGCAAGTTTCGACAAATTTCTTCTAATGGCATTAAAAAATTCTTTGGTCACTTTCTAAATAGGGTTTTGGACCATTGTGTAAGAGTTCCAGTACGTCTTTCCTTTGCCGAAAGAAACATTACATGTAATACAGCATCCATGTCATTATTAAGGAAAGATTCCTCTAGGTTATGTATTTGCCTAGCTGACAATTGTTTAACAGACATACATCAGCATCGACTACAATCTTCTTCTTTTTTTCGTCATATTTTTTAATTCTACATCACTCCATAGAATCCTTCTTTCTTTTTAAAGAAAATAAATAAACTGACTAATTCCCATGGAAAATGTCGAAAATTTTTCTTGGTAATTCCACTTTGTCTCTTGACAACTCACAATACATAGTTTATTCTATCTTCCCTAACTCTAAACCTATTTTATACATTTTTATCACAATTTTTTTATTATAATACATTAACAATATAAATTCTACATATTTCTACGTTTTTTAAACAATTATCGTACTTTTTCTACATAAACATACACAAAAAAATGACTCTTAACATTCTCAGCTCTGAACAATTCCTTGATCAATCGCTAAAGTAAATTTAGAGTCATGTTTCTATCTTATAAGCTCTTTCGTTTATTTTTCGTAGAAAGAATAATATTTGCTGTTTCTTCAACTGCTTTATTTGTTACATCGATAATATCACAGCCTATTTTTTCAACCACTGTATCAAAGTGTTTTAGTTCATTATTAATTCGATCGATGTTTGCATAGATAGCCTGATCATTTAAACCTAATGACTTGAGTCGTTCTCGCCTAATATTGTTCAACTTTTCTGCACTAATTTTCAAACCAAAACATTTGTCAGATGAAACTTTAAACAACTCTTCTGGCGGATCTACTTCAGGTACTAAAGGAACATTTGCTACTCTAATTCCTTTATGTGCTAAATATTGCGACAGAGGGGTTTTAGAGGTTCTTGAAACACCAACTAAAACAATATCAGCTCTTAAAATACCACGAGGATCTCTTCCATCATCATATTTAACAGCAAATTCGATCGCTTCAATTTTTTTAAAATAATCCTCATCCAATTTACGTACTAAACCAGGTTCGTGACTTGGTTTAGTTTCATATAGAGAACCCATTTGATCAATCAAAGGTCCTAATATATCATAAACTTCAACTTTTTCACGTGCCGCTTCTTTATGTAAATGTTCTCTTAGCTCAGGAACAACCAATGTAAACACGATGATCGAAAACTTACCTTTTGCCATTGAAATAATTTCATTTATCGTTGCAATATCTTCTACATAAGGTATTCGTTTCACCTCAGTATTACAATCCTTAAATTGACTTATTGCTGCTTTCACAACTAATTCAGCCGTTTCACCAACTGAGTCAGATACCACAAAAATCATTCGATTACTCATTTGTTTCCCCCCATAAGCTTAAGAGTCTAGACTAATCCATCTATTGCTAAAGAAACCAATGCTTTTGTCATATTGGTTTTTGTTATTCTTCCGATAACCTCTATCCCTTTTTCAGTAAGCTTAACAACCGGTAGTGCATCTATTTGTTTTTCAATCAACTTTTGGGCTACATCTATTAATGAATCTTCTCTCTCACACATCGTTATATTTGGCATTCTTGTCATAATAATGTTTACAGGAATAGTTGATAGCTCCTGTTTGCCAATACTGGTTCTAAGCAGGTCTTTTCTTGATAAAACTCCGACGAGAATCGAGCCTTGATCAACGACAAATAATGTTCCTACATCCTCTAAAAACATCGTTACTATTGCGTCATAAACAGATACATTCTCTGCAACAACTACTGGAATTGACTGAAAATCCTTAACCTGCAGCTTCTTAATTTTATCCGTTAATACTTGAGAGCCCGTTTTTCCCGTAAAGTAATAGCCTACCCGGGGCCTGGCATCTAAATACCCAGACATTGTTAGAATCGCTAAATCCGGTCTAAGCGTGGCCCTTGTAAGATTTAATTGATCTGCAATCGATTCACCAGTTATAGGGCCATTATCTTTAACAATTTGAACGATTTGCTCTTGTCGTTTATTAAGTTCGATTGTACTCACCACCCAGCCTTTAAAATGAAGAACAGGGCTCTAACCTTAATTGCAACACTTATTACAGGTTAGATACCCTTTTTTACAATTACTTTACCACAATTGAATTCACATTAGCGAAATGACTGATAACAGCAGATAATTGTACCATCTGTGCAAGTCGATTCACACGAATGTTCTCGTCCTCAGCCATAACCATTGTATGATCAAAGTATTGATTAATAACCTCTTTCATATCAGCCAGTAGATTATAAGCTTCCTCTACATCTCCATTAGCCAAACTTAATTCTATATTCTTGCTCAAACTAGAATAGGCAGTATATAGATTCTTTTCTTCTTGTGATTGGAATAAAGACGGATTAATCTCTTTATCCTCTCCCTTTTTAGCAATATTCAGGATTCTGCTTAGTGCCTCAATAATATCTTTAAACTCTCGATCTTCTTTGTGTTGATCTAGTATAACTGCTTTTTTGATTAGTGTACCAATCCGATCTATTTTTGAACCAAGAACTGCTTCAGTAATATCATACCTAATCTTGCGATTTGATAATTCATTTTTGATACGTAATTTAAAGAAGTTAATAAGCTCATCCAATAAGTTAGAAGACGCTTGTTCCTTGTTGTTTTCTACTCGTGAATTATTAATTGCAATTGAAAGCAAGTCTTCCAAAGCGAAGTCCCATTCTTTTTCGAGTAGAATTTGGACAATCCCTGCTGATTGTCTTCTAAGTGCGTACGGATCTTGTGAACCTGTCGGTATAATTCCAATTGAAAAACAGCTTATAATCGTATCAAGCTTATCAGCAATACTAACGATCGCTCCCACTATTGAAGCAGGAACATCATCTTCTGCGTGTCTTGGCATATAGTGTTCATTGATTGCTTTGGCAACTGCCTCATCCTCACCATTTATTAACGCATATTTTTCTCCCATTAATCCTTGTAACTCTGGGAATTCGTAGACCATATGTGTGACTAAATCGAATTTGCATATCTCTGCAGTTCGGTTTACTTGTTGTAAGACAGAATCATCGACACCTAAAAGTTTGGCTAGTTCTATTGAGATTTTTTGAATTCTTCTCACTTTCTCTCCAAGTGTTCCAATTTCCTCATGGTAAACGATGGCATCTAATTTATTAACAAGGTCTGAAATTTGCTTCTTTTGATCTTCCTTATAGAAGAAATCAGCATCAGAAAGCCTTGCTCTTAATACTTTTTCATTCCCTTTAGCTACATTATCAATATGCTTATGATCACCGTTTCTAATCGTAATGAAATATGGAAGTAATTGACCTTCCTTACTTTTCACTGGAAAATAACGCTGATGCTCTTTCATTGAAGTGATCAGAACTTCCTCTGGAAGATCTAAGAATTCTTCTTCATACTTACCATACAAAGCAGTAGGATACTCAACTAGGTTTGTAACTTCCTCTAGTAAGTCTTCATCAATCGGAACTACCCAGTTGTGTTCATCTGCCAGAGATTTAATTTGACTTTGTATCGCTTCTTTTCTTTCTAATGCATTAGCTATGACATATTGTGAAAGTAGCTCAGTCTCATATGAACTTGGTCTATTGATTGTTACTTTAGCACCCAAGAAGCGATGACCAAGAGTTGTATTACTTGAGGCAACTCCCGTAATACTGATCGGTATGATTTCTTCACCAAATATGGCAAGTAACCATTTAATTGGACGTACAAATCGTAAATCTTCATTTCCCCATCTCATATTCTTTGGGAAACTAAGGTTTGTAATAATTTGTTCTAACTCAAACAATGTATCTTTTGTTTCTTGGCCTTTTATAAATTTGGTTACATGTACATATTCAATTCCATTAATTTCTTTGAAATAGATATCCTCAACATTTGCTGTTTGCCCTTTTGTAAAACCAATTGCTGCTTTTGTCCAGTTTCCTTCTTGATCAAGGGCAATTTTTTTTGCTGGCCCTTTTGCTTCAAGTTCCACATCTTCTTGTTTTTCTGATACGGCTGTTACCAAAACCGCTAATCTTCTTGGACTAGAAAAACCTTGAATCGTTTCATATGAAATATTTTTCTCAAGCAACCAATTCGTCACTTTATCAGTTAACTGATTACTAGCATCAGTGATAAACCTTGCAGGCATTTCTTCAAGACCAATTTCAATAAGTAAATCCCGCTTATTCATTTTCAGCACCTCCTTTTTGTTCTAAGATTGGGAACCCCAATTTTTCTCTTTCATCATAGAATGTTTTTGCAACTTTCCGCGCAAGATTTCTAACCCTACCTATATAGCCTGTTCTTTCAGTAACAGATATGGCTCCTTTTGCATCTAACTGATTAAATGTATGTGAACATTTAAGGACATAATCATAGGCTGGATGAACTAGCCCTTCTTCCATTTGACGGTGAGCTTCTTTTTCATAAATCGAAAATAAGTTAAATAGCATTTCTGTATTAGATGTTTCAAACGTATATTTTGAATGTTCATATTCTGGTTGACCAAAGATGTCTCGTACTGTAAATCCATTAGTCCATTCTAAATCAAATACATTTTCCTTGTCTTGTATATAAGACGCGAGTCTTTCTACACCGTAGGTTATTTCTACAGAGACTGGTTTGCACTCAAGCCCACCAACTTGTTGGAAATAGGTAAACTGAGTAACTTCCATACCATCTAACCAAACTTCCCAACCGAGACCAGCTGCTCCGAGTGTAGGTGCTTCCCAGTTATCCTCAACAAAACGAATATCGTGCTTTAGTGGGTCAATCCCCAATGCTTTGAGAGAATCCAGATAAAGCTCTTGAATGTTATCTGGAGAAGGCTTCATAATGACCTGGAATTGATGATGTTGATAAAGTCTATTAGGATTTTCTCCATACCGGCCGTCTGCAGGTCTCCTAGAGGGTTCTACATATGCCACATTCCACGGCTCTGGCCCTATACTTCTTAAAAAGGTATATGGACTCATTGTGCCAGCACCTTTTTCGACATCATAAGCTTGCATTAGAATACAGCCTTGTTCTGACCAATGTTTTTGTAGTGTTAAAATCATATTTTGTATGTTCATAAACACACCTCCGTTGTAAATTGATATTCACTGACATATAGCGACGGGTTTTATGTCAAAACAAAAAACTCTCATCCCTATGTCAGTTAAATGACATAGGGACGAGAGTTAACCCGCGGTTCCACCCTATTTGCTAGTAAGACAAATGCCTTACATAGCCTCTTTTACAGTTCATACTCAGGAACGCCTTCCTATATCTTCTATACCCTAGCTTTCACTATCCTAGGTTCGCTTTTATATAGAGAGGATTTAGTACTATTTTCCGTCAACGCATCATATTATGATTAGCATATTAATCGAAATAGTAAGTATTGTCAACCCCGTATCGCTGGGATCCTTTAATTTTCATTCGGTTGGAGGGGGTAACATGTCTCTCAGTTGATCAATTTGATTTAAGAACCTTTTTGATTTAATGGTTAAACCTGAATATTGATCATAATAAGCTGTGATAACCGTTTTTAGTTCATTCTTTGTTTCTTGCTTAACATCTATTTTCCCAAGTCGGTTTAAATCAAAATAGTAAAATAGACGAAG
This sequence comes from Litchfieldia salsa, assembly GCF_900104555.1. Lineage (GTDB taxonomy): Bacteria > Bacillota > Bacilli > Bacillales > Bacillaceae_L > Litchfieldia > Litchfieldia salsa. Next base: position 121,329 of record NZ_FNJU01000006.1, on the reverse strand, counting down.
AAGTTTAATTGTTGTTTGTGAAAGCTTCATAAGATATTTATCGTGATGATAACAACGATGACACAAGAAACCGCCTTCTCCTATAGAGAAGGCGAACTCTCCTTCAGTGCTTTCACAAATCGAACATCCATCTAACTTTGGTGATAATCCTAACACCTGCAACATTTTCATCTCATAGATGTACATTAAAATATCTAAATCGATGCCCTCATCAATATATTGTAAGGTTTGTAATAATAATTCAAAAATAAACGGATTTGGCTTTTTTTCATCTGTACATTTATCAGTTAGTTCAACAATATAGGAAGCATAAGCCGTTAAAAAGATATCTTCTCTTATTCCTCTATATGTCTTGATAGTCTCGCCTTGTTGTAAGCCGCCCAAGCCAGAAGTTCTTTGAACCAAAAAGTGACCGTATGTAAATGGTTGTGTAATGGAAGCTAACCGACTACTCGGCTTTTTAGCTCCTCTTGCCATTACACCAACCTTCCCCCATTCTCTAGTGAACAAGGTAATTATTTTATTACTTTCTCCATAATTATTGGTACGGATCACAATGCCTTCGCATTTTTGTAACAATTCTCGTCACCATCCAATTGATTACACGATAGATTGGTATGGTCAAGAAATTGGAAAATCAACCTCTGCTAGCTCTTCTTCATGTGAATCGGGTCTTTCTTCCTTGTTCATTTCTAATTCTTTAAAAAGAAGATACGTATCAATGTTACCTGTATGACTGAACACTTTCCAGGTAAAATCTAACATATGAAACCCCACCTTTCTGTATTTTAAGCTGAGCAATTCTTAGCCAATTCCTTACCATTATTTTGACCAACTATCCTAAAATCATGTTACACAATTTTTGTAAATCCGTGCAAGACAAGTCTTAGTCTTTTTAATACTCATCATCTCTAAAACCAAAATCGCGTAGCTGTGACATCTTATTACGCCAGTCTTTTTGAACTTTTACCCATAATTCTAAATACACTTTTGATCCTAGTAGTGCTTCAATATCAGTTCTTGCACGTTTACCAATTTCCTTCAACATACTCCCTTGCTTACCAATGATGATTCCCTTTTGAGAGTCACGTTCAACAATAATCGTTGCACCAACATATACAGTATTGCCTTCTCTTTTTTCCATGGAATCCATCACCACTGCAATTGAATGAGGAATTTCCTCTCTTGTTAAATGCAACGCTTTTTCTCTAATTAATTCAGTCACAATAAAACGTTCTGGATGATCTGTCACCTGATCAATCGGATAGTATTGTGGCCCTTCAGGTAAGTAGGCTTTTATTTGGTCAACAAGTGTTGGAACATTATTCCCCTCAAGTGCAGAAATAGGGATAATTTCTTTAAACGAATATAAGTTATTGTATTTTTCAATTAAAGGAAGCAATTGATCCGGGTGAATCTGATCAATCTTATTAATGACGAGAAATACAGGTGTAGAAGTTCCTTGCAATTTCTCGATAATAAATTCATCCCCACGACCATATCCTTCTTCTGCATTTATCATAAATAAGATAATATCGACTTCTTTTAACGTGTTTTGTGCAACCTTCATCATAAAGTCACCAAGCTTATGCTTTGGCTTGTGTATACCAGGAGTATCAATAAAAACAATTTGCGCCTGATTCTCTGAATACACACCTTGAACTTTATTACGCGTCGTTTGTGGTTTATCACTCATAATCGCGATTTTTTGGCCAACCACTTTATTTAAGAAAGTAGATTTCCCTACATTCGGTCTACCAATGATGGAAACAAAACCTGATTTGTATACTTCTTTACTCATTTAAATCCCTCGCAGAAAAAGCCCCTGGCAATAAATCTCGAACAGTAATTTCTTGAATATCACCCTTAAGGTTTGTCAAAAACACAGTCATATCTTCTGGGCAAAACTCTGCAATTACTTGTCGGCATGCTCCACAAGGTGAAACCGGCCCTTCTGTGTCAGCTACTACCGCAAGAGATGAAAACGTTTTATCTCCTTCAGAAATGGCCTTAAAAAAGGCAGTTCTTTCAGCACAGTTAGTCATACTATATGCTGCATTTTCAATATTGCAACCATGGTATACCTTCCCATCACTCGTTAAGAGCGCTGCTCCTACTTGGAACTTTGAGTACGGTACATACGCTCGTTCTCTTGCTTTTTTTGCTTCTTTGATTAAATCGTTTGTATTCACTAATTTGTCTCCCTTTCTTAGATCTCATTTAATCTAAAAGGTATTATCTATTTTACCTAAAAACAAATGAGAAATCTTGCTTAATTGACATTTGTAATATAAATGTAAGAATTTTCTATCAATTGGTATGTATCATCACAAAAAAGTGATGTCATTAAAAGTTACCCATAAACCATTCTAACATGTATGGATAGAAAATAAGAAATCCTACAACAACTGCAGTCAGTGAAAAAACAAAAACGGCAGCTGCTGAAATATCTTTTGCAAGCTTTGCCAATGGATGAAACTCCATTGTCACCAAATCCACTAATCGCTCTATGGATGTATTTACTAATTCAAGAGTAAACATTCCACCTATCACGATGACTAGGAGAGCCCAATCAGAATAAGAGAGTTGGAAGAAGGCCCCTAGAATAACAACCAACACTGCAACACTAATATGAATTTGTAGATTTCTCTCTTTCATAATCGCATTTTTTAATCCATTCAACGCAAACCCAAAACTGTTAATTAGTCTAGACCATTCATTTTTGTTTTTATCTTGTGAGTCCATAAGCATCAAGAATTTCCTTTTGTTTTGAGAACATTATTGTTTCATCCTCAGTCGTTTCATGATCATATCCAAGTAAGTGTAAAAACCCATGTACAGTTAAAAAGCCTAATTCCCTAGAAAATGAGTGTCCATATTCTTCAGCCTGTTCAATTGTTTTTGGAACAGAAATAATAAGATCTCCGAGCATTCTTGGTAAGTCCGCTCCTTGTATCTCAATTTCCCCCTCGCCCATTTCTTCCATTGCAAAAGAAATCACATCTGTCGGCTGATCTTTCCCGCGATACTCCCGGTTAATTTCTCTTATTCGTTCATTATCAACAAATGTAATAGATAATTCAGACCCTTCATTAACACTTTCATAATCAGCAGCAGTTGCTAATAATTCTTCCAATAGTTTATAATGCTCTTCTTTCATATTCCCTATTTCATCAATAAAGTCAATTTCTAACTTCATGCTTCTTTCACCTTCTGTCCTGTCGAATCAGGATATTCAATTCTAGAATGGAAAAAACCATGTAAAGTCTCACACAGAGATTTCGCTACGATATCCAACTCCTTTAAGGTGATATCACATTCATTAAACTGTCCATCCTGAAGTCGATCCGAAATAATACTAGTTACTAAAGATTTGATTTTTGCAGGTGTAGGATTAGGTAATGATCTAACAGCAGCCTCCACACTATCTGCAATTCCGATAATGGCTGATTCCTTTGTTTGCGCTTTTGGCCCAGGATATCTATATTCAGATTCAGCGATTTCGTGTTCACTATTTTCTTTAGCCTTAAAGTAGAAAAACTTGAGTAAAGTAGTTCCGTGATGCTGTTCAGCGATATCGATAAACTCTTTTGGCATCTTATGTTTTCGTAAATATTCTGCACCATCAGTCGCATGAGAAATAATGATATTCTTACTTAACTGTGGTGCAATCTTATCATGCGGATTGTCAATGTTAAGTTGATTTTCTATAAAGAATTGTGGGCGTTTTGTTTTACCAATATCATGATAATAGGATGCGACTCTTGCTAATAATCCATTCGCACCAATTGCTTCACAGGCAGAATCAGAAAGATTTGCAACCATTACACTGTGATGATAAGTACCTGGTGTTTCAGTTAATATTTTTCTAAGTAGCGGATGGTTTGGATTTGATAATTCAATTAATCTCATTGTCGATAATATCCCAAAACCAGCTTCGAAGAAAGGCAATAAACCAATTGTTAAAACAGCTGCAATAATCCCAGAAACAACAGCCATAATGAGATAAGAGCCTACTTCTAATTGCGTATAACTTCCATTTTTCAACAATAGTATTGACGCATTAATAATAATATTTACAAAGGAAACAAAAAGTCCTGCTTGAAGGATTTTCCCTCTTCGATTGTATTTACTCAAGAATAATACACCGGCTAAACTTGAAAATAAATAGTAGAGCCCTATAGAAAAGTTCAATGTCCCTGTAATTCCTTCATTAAAAATAATACTGCCACAGACTGCAAATATCATACTAGAAACAATTGCGACTCTTTCATTAATCAAAAGTCGAACAAGCAAAGGCCCCATTGCAACAGGAACAATATAACCAATTTCAGAGTAGTCAATTTGCTGAAATAAACTTATTGTTTTCATCAATACAAGTGTAACTGAAAAGATAATCCCGAAAATGAGTACATACGTATTACGATTACGACTTTTAGGAATACCCTCCTGAAAGTAATAAATAACAGCAGAAATAATCAATAAGATTAATAACAACAAACCTATGAAAGGTTGCAGTGCGTTTCCACTATTTAAAAAGCCTAGCAATTGTAATTGTCGATAAATTTCTTTAGTAATAAGGTCGCCCTCTTCAACAATTATTTGGCCTTGTAAAATTCTGATTGACTCGACCGCATCTCGTGCTTGTTGTTTCTTCTCTTCTGTTGCCTCTGTATCAAAAAAGACATTTTGAATAACAGCATATTTCGCTAATTCAGTAATGGCTTGTTTCACATTCGAATCAACATTTGCATATTTTAATTCCTGGTCAATCTTACTTTTGGCATTTTCAATATCACTGGCAGGAATCCGCGTATTCATAATGTTATTAACTGCAGTTACAGTCGAATCCTTTGCCCGAGATAACTGGTCTGAAGAAACCTCTAACAAAGCAGTAAAAACAGATCCTGATAATGCTGAGGTTATATCTTTAGGTAGTTTTGAATTTAGTAATTTAAGCTTACCTTCCAAAGTTTCCTTTTTTGGCGCTTCTCCTCGTTCCTCTTCAGGCTCTTTCTCCCATGCCTGAAATCTTTTTGTATAGTCATCTTCTATTTCTTCATTAACTTCTGTAACTGATTCAAATATAGAGGTGACTAAGTCTACTCGATTAGCGGCATAATCAGTGTTTAGTGTATATACATCTTCAACTTCATTTTCCGCATCCTTTTGCTTCTTTTCTGTACTTGCTTTATCTTCAATGGTATATGGTGAGCGTATCGTTTGTTCAGAGATTTCCAAAAGCTCAAGATTTAATTTTTCAGGCTTTACATTACTATACATCGAGCTAAACATGATTGCTCCAAGAAGAATGTATACAATTAAGGGAAGAAATTTAAACCCTTTTGCATTAGTTATGAAATTCGTAACCGTTTTTTTAAACGACAACTTTCTTCACCATCCTTTACACAAATCTACTTTTCTTGACTCCCTTTTTCATTATAGGCTATCTTTGGCAGATTGTTATCCTTTTTAAGTGAAAGATTTTATAATAAGAATCATTCTTTCGAAAATTATATATAAAATGGTAAAAAAGACCCATATGGAGATGGGTCTCTTTACTGATTCATTCCCTTTTCATATGCTTGAATAATGCTGCCAACTAACGGATGTCTTACCACATCTGATTGGTCTAAATAATTAAAGGAGATCCCTTTGATTTCCTTGAGAATTTCAGCAGCAGCTGCTAGTCCTGATTTAATCCCTTTTGGTAAATCAACTTGAGAGATATCACCAGTAATGACCATTTTCGAACCAAATCCTAATCTTGTTAGAAACATCTTCATTTGCGCTGGCGTTGTATTTTGTGCTTCATCTAAAATGACAAACGCATCATCTAAAGTTCTTCCTCTCATATAAGCAAGAGGTGCAATTTCAATGGTCCCTCTCTCAATTAGACGTTCTGTATGCTCTGTTCCTAAAACATCATGTAAAGCGTCATATAAAGGACGTAGATACGGATCTACTTTCTCTTTAAGGTCTCCAGGTAGAAAACCTAGACTCTCGCCAGCTTCAACAGCAGGTCTTGTTAAGATGATTTTTTTGACTTGACCATTTTTCAAAGCAGTTACAGCCATAACTACGGCTATATACGTTTTACCTGTTCCTGCTGGGCCAATCCCAAACACTAAATCTTTAGACTTTATAGATGATACATATTGTCTTTGACCTAATGTTTTAGCTCGAATACTCTTCCCTTTTGCCGTTTTTGCAATTTCCTCATCATATAATTCTTCAAATGTTTCTAGCTTTCCGACCCTTGCCATTTCAATGGCATAAATAACATCACGTTCACTAATGATAACACCTTTTCGAATGACGATAAGCAAGTGATTAAGTACGTCATCTACGATTTTAACATCTTTTTGATCTCCTGAGACATTAAGGTTTTCACCTCGTGTGACGATAGAGACCTTCATTTCATCTTCGATTCTTTTTAAATGCACATCATTATTTCCAAATAAAGCAATTGCTTCATTCGGGTTATCAATTTGTTGTTTCATCATTACTAACTCTTCTGACATCCTTTAGTCTCCTTGAACTAATGGTATCGTTGTTACGATGTTTTCGATAACATTATAATATATTTCCAATTTCACTTTACCATTGTTAGTAGTTTGGCGCAAAACTTTTTCACCAATAATAGTAGCATCTTCTTCTAACTTGTCCTCCAAATGGCTTTTCCCAATCTCCTTCCCTACTTGAACAGCTTCTTTTTCTGTATATTCTCTTACAACCGCTTCTTCTTCACGAATCGTTACCTGTTCATAGCTAATTGGTAGTTTCCATTTAAAAAATCGGACACTATGTTGATTGTTTTCTTCCCGATACTCTTTATACTCGATTTTTCCAAAGCCCCAAATTGGAAATGATAAGGACCCTATATTTAAATAGTGTTTACTTTTATGGTTACCAGTAAACACATTAAATTTCGTTGAAAGTTCTACCTGTACTGTTGACTTGTACCAAGTCTCTCCAAAAATTTGGGCTCTTGCCGGTACATATTCTGGCTTTTCCCCGTCTTGACCAATTTCTCCAGAGACGAGCAAGTCCCCCTTATTCACAAAATCATTAATAGCGACAAGCGGTTTTCCCTCTTCAACAAATATATCAGTAATAACGGCTTTTTTCTTCGAAACAATATGACGAGGACTAAAATACTCTGGAGGTTCTGGTTGGTTTTTTTCTACTACTTGGAAATGAAAGGTCGTCCCTTTTAACTCAACACCAACCCATGTAATTTGATCAATATTGTCTGTTAATGTCCTTTGAATATCCTCAACTTTATCTAACGTAAACTGCATTTTTCCTTTTTCAATTCCCATTTCTTTCAATTCTTTCAATACCAAATGTTCAGTATCAGGCTTGGCCCCTTTAATTTCAATCCCCCAAACCATGTTTGAGAGAATGATGATTAAAGCAAAGAATAAAATGGTTCCAATTAAAAATCCACTATTTAAGATTGATTTTCTAATTAAGAAAGGCAAGCCCTTTCTGTTTAAAAAGATAAGCTTACATTCACTTTTTCTAATAATCGGTCTTATTTTTTTCGTATCTTTTAAATGTAAAAAGAATGTAATTGATTCTGTCCCTAACTTTCTTACATTCCAAATATCAATCTGCTGACGAACACATTCGTTTAAAAAGCGTTCCATCCCTTTTCCTGTTACCTTCACTTGAACACTACCTGAAAAATAGTTTATCCATTCGTTTTTCATGTGAATCCTCCTACGGGCTAATTATCGATATATAAAACGCTATTGATCTTACCTTCTAACATGATTTCTTCAGGCAGAATCGTCTTAATCACGAAAGCTTCTCCTTTAATCAGAAGTTGTCCTTGTTTTAATAACAGGCGCACCTCTTTATCGGTAAAAGTTAATAGACCTCTGTGGTTTTCGATATAAATATGTAATTGACCAATCATTGTGATTCTAGGAAGATCCATCATCACATCAGCGGGTAGTTCCATCTTGGTCATTATCCAATTTCTCATTTGTTGTCTCCATTTTTTAGCCATAAAAAAGAACCCCCTTTCAACTCATATTTATGAGAAAAAGGGGGTTCGTAGAACAAAGTTTATTCATTTGTAGGAGTTTTTATCAAAGACCAAAAGATCTATTTAATATTCGAATGTCTTTGGCTATAAAATGACCGTTTTGCTCTTGGTGGACCTAGAACCTCTGCCCACAAAACACCTTGAACTGCTTTCTTTTTAGTTACAGTCAAATTGGTTGACACAGTTCTCTTTGACCTTTCAGTCAATTGAACCTTTGGTTGATAATCAACCCTCATATCAGGTTTACCTTTTGATTCCTTTAATTGTTCATAACGATTAAATAATTCTTGACTCTGATTAGATTCAGCCATAGGTGCTCTATGTTGTACTGGTTTCGCTTGTGGCTGTTGTTTCTCTTCTTCCTTAAATACATCTTCAAATTGCTGAAAAATGTCCTTAAGCGGCGTTCTCTTCTCTCCATCACTTCCTGGGTGCTGGTTAGGTATACCTTCGTCATTTTCTGTCCCAGCTTTACGCTTTAGAAAGTTAAAAATGGCTCCGATAATTAGAACGACGAAGAAGAGGTTACTTATAATTATGTCGAAGAAGTCTCCGATAACTTCCATAAAATAGTAAACCTCCTTTCAAGGTTGAGGTTTAACATGAAGGAAACCTTCACATGTTATTTTTGTTTATCATCTGTATCGTCAGTTATTTTCCCTATAGAACCTCTCATATCTGTATCAGCTTCAATGTTCTTTAGGTTCATATAATCCATTACACCAATATTACCTGATTTAAGTGCTTGAGCCATCGCTAAAGGAACTTCAGCCTCAGCTTCTACAACCTTAGCTCTCATTTCCTGTACTCTGGCAATCATTTCTTGTTCTTGAGCAACAGCCATTGCACGGCGTTCTTCAGCTTTAGCTTGAGCAATTTTCTTATCTGCTTCAGCTTGATCTGTTTGAAGTCCTGCACCAATGTTCTTACCGATATCAATATCAGCAATATCAATCGAGAGAATTTCAAAAGCAGTTCCAGCATCTAAGCCTTTCGCAAGAACAGTACGTGAAATCATATCAGGATTTTCCAAAACTTTTTTATGGTCAATTTGAGAACCAATTGTACTAACAATCCCCTCACCAACACGGGCAATAACTGTATCTTCTCCAGCACCCCCGACTAAACGTTCAATATTTGCACGTACTGTAATACGAGCCTTCGCTTTAACTTCAATTCCATCCATTGCTACACCGGCAATAAATGGTGTTTCAATTACTTTTGGATTAACACTCATTTGAACTGCTTCCAGAACATCACGACCTGCAAGGTCAATTGCTGCTGCTCTTTCAAAAGATAACTCGATATTTGCACGATGCGCTGCAATCAACGCATTAACAACTCTGTCTACATTACCTCCAGCTAAATAATGACTCTCTAATTGGTTCGTATTAACATTGAGTCCTGCTTTAACAGCTTTAATTAGAGGGTTTACTACTCTACTCGGAATAACACGACGTAATCTCATCCCAATTAATGTTAAGATACTTACTTTGACTCCTGCTGCTAGCGCTGAAATCCAAAGCATAACTGGTACAAATGTAAAGAACACAGCTATGATAATGATGGATAGACCTACTAATAATAATGTGAAAATTGCTTCTGGTGCGATCATTTATTTTTTTCCTCCTTAAGTTCAATTATGGACAACATCCATAAAGGACTCTTTTTACGATTCAACTACTTCTCTTACAATAATTCGTGTACCTTCTGTCTTAATTACAACAACCTTTTTATTTTGTTCAATATAACCACCTTCAGTGACAACATCAACTCGTTCGTTGTTAATTAAGGCTGTACCAGAAGGTCTTAATGTTGTTAGAGCAAAACCTTCCTTACCAATTAACTCTACTCGATTTACATTTGATATATATCCACTTTCAGTGTTTGTTGAGTCACTTAAAACAATTTTTCTTAGGATTCTCATTTTTTTACCAAACACTTTAAATAGAATGATGGACACAACAATTGTAATACTAAAAGAAATTAATAACGAAAGCGCCATATGCCCTACATCATCTGTAGCTAAAAACATACTAGTAATAATCGCACCTAAGCCTAGAAAACCAAGTACACCACCTGGTACGACAAATTCCAGTAAGATTAGAACTATCCCAACAATGAATAGAATAAGTGTCTCCATCCCTGCAAGTCCTGCAACCATGTGACCAAAGAAAAACAGGACCAGTGAGGAAGCCCCCATAATACCTGGGATACCAAAGCCTGGTGAGTACAATTCTAACACAAGTCCTAAGCTACCAATCGAAAGTAAGATTGGAACCACAATAGGATGTGTGATAAATCTTGCCAACTTTTCGGCAAAACTAACTTCCATTACTTCTACTGCTGCATCTTGATAACCTAGTTGAGTTAATAATTCAGTACGGTCATCTGCAATTCCTTCTGCATAGCCAACCCTAAGTGCCTGCTCTGCTGTTAAGGTTAATAACTTTCCCTTTGGTGCATCAACATCTGGAAGATTTATTTCCTTATCAGCCATCGCTAATGCGTAATTCACATCTCTACCATTGTGTTCAGCTGCTGTTCTCATTGCAGCTAGCCATGCTGAGGTTGCTTTATCATCAGCAGCATTGCCATCACCAGTTATCACAGCGGCAGCACCCATCCGACCATTTCTAGTCATATAGATTTCATCAGTATTTAATGCAATGTATGCCCCTGCGGATAGAGCATCTGTATGAATAAAGGCAATGATCGGTGTATCTGAATCACGGATACGCTTTCCGATATTTGTTGCTGCATCAACAGCACCACCAGGAGTATGAATTTCTAATACGATTAAGCTCGCATGATTCTCTTCTGCTTCAGAAATGGATCGATCTAAAAAAGCAAACAATCCTTTTTCCACTGCATCTTTAACAGGAATAACGTATACAAGTTCTCCATTTGTGTTAGTCTGCCCTTTGTCAGGTACAAAAGCTAAAATTAATGCTAAAAACAGTAAAAACAAATAAAAAGACAGCCTGCCCATTCTTAGTTGATTTTTTCTAAACTTGTTTTTGTTTGCCATCATTCCTTCCCCCCTTCTACATCTATTTGATTATATTATTTTCCGTTTATGTAAAGTAATACGAAATAGAATGAGTTTAGTTTCAAAATTTAAAAATAAATATTTTTATTCACTTATTTTTTCGTTTTAGGTGGAAAAACAACCTTTAAAATAGAATTAAATAAAAAAACACCCTACAGAGTAAGGTGTTTTTTTATGAAAGTTGCTGAAGTACAAGTTTATTAACAAGTGTACCATCTGCTTTTCCTTTAATCTTCGGCATGATGGCTCCCATTACCTTTCCCATTTCAGCCTTAGACGAAGCATTCACTTCTGAGATTGTTTCATTAACAATTTTCAATAGTTCTTCTTCACTCAGTTGAACGGGCATGTACACTTCTAGAATTTCAATTTCAGACTGAATTTTATTAACAAGGTCTTGACGACCGGCGCTATTAAATTCTTGGAGGGAATCCTTACGTTGCTTTAATTCACGAGTTAGGACAGTTAATTCTTGTTCTTCAGATAAATCTTGGCTAAGCTTAATCTGTTCATTTTGAATAGATGCTTTAACCATCCGAATCACAGAAAGTTTGTCTTTTTCTTTATTCTTCATCGCTTGTTTCATATCATGGTTCAAACGCTCAAGAAGACTCATAAACTACACCCTCTTATTAGAATTTGCGCTTTCTTGCTGCCTCAGACTTCTTCTTGCGCTTTACGCTAGGCTTTTCATAGAATTCGCGCTTTCTTGCTTCTTGTATAGTACCAGACTTTGATACCGTACGTTTGAAGCGGCGAAGAGCGTCTTCAAGCGATTCGTTTTTACGAACGACCGTTTTTGACATTCTATTTCCCTCCCTCCAAAACAACCACTAAACGTCTTAATAAACATGTTTTAAGTCCTATTTTTAATCATTTTCCAACTTTTGATATAAAAATAAACATGTACTTTGCAATTATAATATAACAAGAAAGTCTGGTCAACCGTATTTATATGAAACAATTCATAATCCGATAAATTTTTTCAAAATTATTTTCCGGCTCTAAAATATTCAGTCATGTATTTTTAATCTTGTCCATACAATTGTCTTAAGAGTAAATTAGGAATAGATGGACGAGGTGATATGATGATAGAGATTATCTCTTTATTCGCAGTGTATATTGCGATATTTATTTTCGGAATGACAGTAATGAGGACAGGACTATATAATTTATCTCAAGATAAAGTAAAGGTATGGCTTATTACATTTACTAATCACCCAATTAAGGGCCTCATTACCGGAACAGTCATTACTGCCATTATTCAAAGCAGTTCAGCTGTGATGGTTATTATTGTCGGCCTTATAGCCACAGGCTACTTAACGTTCAAGCAATCGATTGGAATTATTCTAGGGACAAACATTGGCACGACTTTTACAACTGAATTGATAACTATAGATATTTACGAAGCCATTATACCATTTCTTTTTATCGGCTTTTTATGTTTATTTGTTAGACACCAACAAGTTTTTAGTCTCGGTGCTCTTTTATTCGGTTTAGGATGTTTATTCGTCTCCATGAATGGCTTTGAACAACTTGCCCACCCTTTATCTTTGTATCCATCCATTCATTCCTTTTTTGAATACACTAACAATCATGGTTTAATAGGAATTGGATTGGGTACTCTTTTAACAGCAATAATACAATCTAGTAGTGCAACAACAGGAATCATAATGGGATTCATGAATGAGCATCTACTATCTTTGCATGCAGGAATCGCGATTATATTAGGAGCAAATATAGGAACTTGTATTACTGCATTTCTTGCAAGCCTTGGTTCAACACAAGAAGCAAAGCTCGCAGCATATGCTCACATTTGGATCAATATTTTAGGTGTAGCATTATTTTACCCTTTTATTAAAAGTTTAGGTGCTGTCGCTGTTATGATGACCTCTGTACCAGACATTCAATTAGCACATGTTAGTTTGATTTTTAATGTGTTAACTTCTCTAATCGCACTTCCATTTACTGGCTTATTGGCTACATTTATTATAAGGCTCCACACGAGAAAAGCTTAAACAATAAAGAAAAAACTCCACTACATTTGTGGAGTTTCTTTTTGAACAATAAAATAGTTTTAATAATCAGTTGATGCAGTTAAACCATTAAGGATTGCCACACCCGCACTTGCACCAATTCTTGTAGCGCCTGCTTCAATCATGTCTTCAGCACCTTTTGTATCACGCACTCCACCAGATGCTTTAACACCAATTGTAGGACCAACTGTTTTTCGCATTAATTTAATATCTTCAATCGTTGCTCCCCCTGTTGAAAAACCAGTTGAAGTTTTCACAAAGTCAGTTCCTGCTTTTACCGCAAGTTCACAAGCTCTAACCTTTTCTTCTTCAGATAATAGGCTAGTCTCTATAATCACTTTTGTTAACGCTTGCCCTTTTGCAGCCTCAACAACTGCACGAATATCTCGTTCTACAAGCTCATCATTTTTATCCTTCAAAGCACCAATATTGATTACCATATCTACTTCTGTTGCACCTTTTGCAATCGCATCCTTTGTTTCAAACGCTTTCGTTTCTGGTGTATTTGCACCCAATGGAAAACCAATAACTGTACATACTTTCACTTCAGTTCCTTTTAATAAATCCGCAGCTGTTTCAACCCATGTTGGATTCACACAAACAGAGGCAAACTGATATTCCTTTGCTTCCTTACATAACTCAATAATTTGTTCCTTTGTTGTATCCGCTTTTAATGCCGTGTGGTCAATGGTTTTTGCAATTTCAGTTGAATTCATATGTATAACTCCTTTTTTAGTTGTACGTACCTCTATATCATAACACTGTTTATATCTCTATTCCACATATAGTGTATGCAAAAAGCAACAATTATTTTCAACCATTATAAAAGGATGACTGATTTACAGCCATCCTTCCGTAAAGATTATGAACTTAATTTCACTTTATTGTCATCAAGTACTATGCCAGCCTGATCTTCTAACACACGAACAAATTGACCTTCATTGTATGGATAACCTACTTTAGTTAGTTTTACCTTAACAATCTTACCAATTAATTCTTCAGAAGCCGGGAATATAACCTTTAAATAGTTATCAGAGTAACCAATATACATCCCTGGCACTGCAACTCCGTCTTGTTTGTACTCTTCTTCCGGGATAACTTCAAGAACTTCGGATTCAAATTGTGATGCATATTCTTTCGCCAATTGATCAGATAATGCAATTAGTCGATGCACTCGTTCATTTTTAACTTCCTCATCAACTTGATCTTCCATCCGTGCAGCAGGTGTTCCCGTACGCTTGGAATAAGGAAATACGTGTAATTCAGAGAATTGATGCTTCTTAATAAAGTTATAAGTCTCCATGAACTCTTCGTCAGTTTCCCCTGGGAACCCTACAATAACGTCTGATGTTACCGCTAGCCCTGGTAATGCTTCTTTCAACCGGTCCAAACGCTCTCCAAAGTGCTCCATTGTATATTTACGACGCATGCGTTTTAAAACAGTGTCCGAGCCTGATTGAAGAGGGATGTGTAAGTGTCTAACTACCTTCTTAGAGTTGTTTAACACTTCAATAACTTCATCGGTAATTTGACTAGCCTCAATCGAAGAAATACGGATTCGTTTGAGTCCATGCACTTGCAGCTCAAGATCTCGCAGAAGGGCTGCTAAATTGTAGTCCTTCATGTCTTCACCATATCCACCTGTATGAATACCAGTTAGAACGATTTCTTTATATCCAGCATTAACCAAAGATTGAGCTTGGTTAATCACTTCCTTCGGATCTCTTGAACGCATTAATCCACGTGCCCATGGAATAATACAGAACGTACAGAAATTATTACACCCTTCTTGTATCTTTAGTGATGCACGGGTACGATCTGTAAATGAAGGAACATCAAGTTCTTCATATAGTCGTGCTTTCATAATATTACCAACTGCATTAATAGGCTGACGCTCTTCTTTAAATTGCTCAATATAATCGAGCATTTTAACTCGATCCTGAGTTCCAACGACAACATCAACACCAGGAATTGCCATAATTTCAGCAGGAGAAGTTTGTGCATAACAACCAGTCACACAAATTACCGCATCAGGATTTTTACGAATAGCTCTACGAATCACCTGACGACTCTTTTTATCTCCTGTATTTGTTACAGTACATGTATTTATTACATAAACGTCAGCAGTACTTTCAAACTCTGAACGCTCATAACCTTGCTCTTTAAAAAGCTGCCAGATAGCTTCTGTTTCATAATGATTCACTTTACAACCTAATGTATGAAACGCAACGATAGGCATAACTTTCACCTCGCTAATTCAAAATGATAGGACACAGCGGAAAGGACATATAGAGGTGCTGTTTCTGTCCTTAATATTCTCGGCCCAAAACTACAAGAAACGAAACCGTGATCTTGAAGCTCTGACACCTCTTTTTCAGTCAATCCACCTTCAGGCCCTATTACAACCAAAAGTGAATCCCCTACTGTAAGCTTGTTAAAAATAGAAGCTAGCGCAGATTTTTCTCCTCGTTTTGCTTCCTCTTCATAGGCGATAACTTTATAATCAAAACCATCACTATAAGAAATCAATTCATTAAACCTTTTTGGCGAAGGGATCACCGGAACGACAGAACGATGTGATTGCTCTGCCGCTTCTTTTGCAATTTTATTCCAACGCTCTACCTTTTTTGCTCCCTTTTTCTCATCCCATTTCACAATGGAGCGGGCAGCAATAAAAGGGACAAACTCGTTGGCACCTAGCTCTGTCCCTTTTTGTATAACATATTCGAGTTTATCCCCTTTAGGCAACCCACTTGCTATTGAAACAGTAATTGGCAATTCAGTTTGTGTCTCTATCCATTCTACAACACTAGCTAAAATCATATCATTGGTAATTTCAGTTATCTCACATTGCGCCTGCTTACCTTTACTGTCACAGCAAATAAAGTGATCTCCCACTTCCATTCGCATAACTCGAACGATATGATGAAAATCATCGCCCATAATCATCGCTTTTTGCTCTTCAGTTATTTCATTTATAAAATACCTTTGCAAAAGTGATTCACCACCTGAAGATTGATTTTAGAAAGAGAATTATACCTTCTTTGCAATAAATGCAACCCAATCTTCCATTACTAACGTTTCTTCAATTTCAAAGCCAGAAGCAGATAAACGTTCTTTCACTTCATTTTTCTTTGTATTGATGATTCCTGATGTAATGAAATACCCATTAGGCTTTAAGATGCTTGCAGCTTGATCAGTAAAGCGAACAATGATTTCTGCTAATATATTAGCTACAACTAAATCAACAGGTCCTTCAACATGATCTAGCAAGTTATTTTGAGTAACAGTTACCCGCTCTTGTACTTTATTTAATTTCACGTTTAAACGAGCACTATCGACAGCCACTGGATCAAGGTCAAATGCTTTTACAGTTTCAGCTTCTAATTGCGCTGCAGCAATACTTAAGATTCCTGAACCTGTCCCTACATCAATTACTTTATCACCCTTAGATACTGTTCTTTCAAGTGCTTGAATACACATGACAGTTGTTGGATGAGTTCCAGTGCCAAAGGCCATTCCTGGGTCTAACTCGATAATTAGTTCGTCACTACTAACCGGCTCATATGTTTCCCATGTTGGAACAATGGTGAATTTCTCGGAAATTTTCACGGGATTATAGTATTTTTTCCAAGCAGTTGCCCATTCTTCTTCATTTACTTCACTTATATTAATCTCGTTGTGTCCTAAATCAATATCAAATAGAAGTAAATTATTTATTGCCTCTTTAATTGCATCAACCGTCTCACCTAAGAAACTATTTACAGGTAAATAGGCCTTTACAATAACTCCTTCAATTGGATAATCATCAGGATTGAGTTGGTAGATTTCACCGAAAACCTGTTCACGTTCTTTTGTTAAATCAAACGGATCTTCGATGACGACACCACTAGCACCTGCTTCATGTAAAATATTTGAGATCGGTTCCACCGCTTCTTGTGTCGTGTGAATGCTAAGTTCAGACCACTTCATACTACCAACTCCAATACTGATATTTATTTTTCAGATTATGCTCTTATCAATCGCCTTTAAAGGCTCTTTTTACCTTCGCAAAAAAGCTATCATGCTGTTCATCTGGGGTTCCGTGTCCACTAAGGTCAGAGAACTCACGAATAAGCTGTTTCTGTTTTTCTGTTAGTTGTGTAGGGGTAATAACTCTCACATGGATGTGTTGATCTCCTTGACCATATCCTCTTACATTAGGAACCCCTTTTCCACGAAGACGGAATTTAGTTCCTGTTTGTGTGCCAGAAGGAATTTTTAGTTTCACTTTTCCGTGAAGAGTTGGTACTTCTACTTCGTCACCGAGTGAAGCTTGAGCAAATGTTAATGGCATTTCACAATAGATATCATCACCATCACGTTCAAAGAACTCATGCCCTCTCACTTGGAAAACAACATATAAATCTCCTGAAGGTCCACCATTTACGCCAGGTTCACCTTGTGCAGAAACACGTAATTGTTGTCCATCATCAACACCCGCTGGTATTTTGACATGGATTTTCTTGCGTTTATTTACTTTTCCTGAACCACCACAAGTCGAACATTTATGTTCGATTTTCTTACCTGTACCACTACAGTAGTTACACACTCTTCTGTTCACAATACGGCCGAATGGAGTATTTTGCTCTACATTTAGCTGACCACTTCCATTACAATGTGAACATGTTGATGGCTTAGTACCAGGCTTTGCCCCAGATCCATCACAAGTCTCACATGTCTCTTCTCTAGGAATTTCAATATCTACTTCTTTTCCGAAAACAGCTTCTTCAAAATCCAAAGTCATCGTATACTGAAGGTCTGCACCTTGTCTTGGAGCGTTAGGATCTCTTCTTCGAGTTCCACCACCAAAAATTGAACTGAAGATATCTTCAAAACCAAAGCCGCCACCAAAGTCCTGTCCGCCGCCGAATCCGCCAAACCCTTGATTTGGATCAGTGTGACCAAATTGATCATAATGTGCTTTCTTATTATCGTCGCTTAAAGTCTCATATGCTTCTTTTACTTCTTTAAATTTATCGGCTGCATCATCCGCTTTATTAATATCAGGATGATACTTCTTAGAAAGCTTACGATACGCCTTTTTTACCTCGTCCTTTGACGCCCCTTTACTAAGCCCGAGTACTTCATAGTAATCTCTTTTACTCATTGATACCCACTCCCGCTTCCTTTCACATAAAGATTATTCTATCACTTCTTGAAATCAAAAGGCAATAAGAAAAGCGCAAGCGCCTTGTTCAGCTTCAGGCAGGCATAAGGCGAATCACGTAGGAAATCTTGTTTTCCGTAGCGATTCGACTTATGACCCCGAGGGGCTAGGCGCTGGAGCTAGACACCAAAACTGAATGCAAAATTATATACTTTCTTATCTGATAACAAACCATAGTGATACGAATAATCTTTAAACGAACCTATTGTATATACAAATCGTATAAGTTAAATGCTTTTCGTTAAAAAAAGTCAAAGCCAAGACATGCCTGACTTTGACTTTTATACCATAATTCTTTGTCTATTATTTAGTTACAGGCACTTAAATTGATCGCCTGCTACTTTTACTAATTACTTATCGTCTTTAACTTCTTCAAATTCTGCATCGACTACATCGTCTCCAGCTTTTCCACCTTGAGCTCCTGCATCACCTTGTGCTGCTTGAGCTGCTTTTGCAGCTTCTTCATATAGCTTAACAGATAATTGTTGAACGATTTCAGAAAGAGCATCTTTCTTTGTACGAATTTCTTCAAGCTCATTTTTCTCAATCGCTTCTTTCAGAGCATCTTTCGCTTCGTTTGCTTTCGCAACCTCAGCCTCATCAACCTTACCTTCAAGATCTTTAAGCGTCTTTTCAGTTTGGAACACTAATTGGTCTGCTTCATTACGAAGTTCAACCTCTTCTTTACGTGCTTTGTCAGCATCAGCATTTTCTTCTGCTTCACGTACCATTCTTTCAACTTCTTCATCAGAAAGACCTGAAGATGATTTGATTGTGATGTTTTGTTCTTTGTTTGTACCAAGATCTTTGGCACGTACATTAACAATACCATTCTTATCAATATCAAATGATACTTCAATTTGTGGTATTCCACGTGGTGCTGGTGGAATGTCTGATAATTGGAAACGACCTAATGTCTTATTATCTGCAGCCATTTGGCGCTCACCTTGAAGTACATGGATATCTACTGCTGTTTGGTTGTCAGCAGCTGTTGAGAATACCTGTGACTTACTAGTTGGAATTGTTGTGTTACGGTCAATTAGACGAGTGAATACTCCACCCATTGTCTCAATTCCTAGTGAAAGTGGTGTTACGTCAAGTAATACTACATCTTTAACATCACCTGTTAATACTCCACCTTGGATTGCAGCACCTAGTGCAACAACTTCATCTGGGTTAACTCCCTTATGTGGGTCTTTTCCAGTCACCTTTTTAATTGCTTCCACTACTGCAGGAATACGAGTAGATCCACCAACTAAAATGACTTTATCAAGTTCACTTGCAGAAAGACCAGCATCTTTTAATGCTTGACGAGTAGGTCCCATTGTTCTTTCAACAAGGTGTGAAGATAATTCATCAAATTTAGCACGAGAAAGTGTTACTTCTAAGTGGAGTGGTCCAGCTTCTCCAGCAGTGATAAATGGTAATGAAACTTGTGTACTAGTTACACCTGATAAGTCTTTTTTCGCTTTCTCAGCTGCATCTTTTAGACGTTGTAGCGCCATTTTATCTTTTGAAAGATCAATTCCGTTATCTTTCTTGAACTGTTCTACCAAATAATCAATGATTACTTGGTCAAAATCATCCCCACCAAGACGGTTGTCACCAGCTGTTGATTTAACTTCGAATACACCATCACCAAGTTCAAGGATTGATACGTCAAACGTACCACCACCTAAGTCATATACAAGGATTGTTTGGTCTTCCTCAGTCTTATCTAATCCATAAGCTAATGCCGCAGCAGTTGGCTCATTGATAATACGTTCAACTTCTAAACCTGCAATTTTACCAGCATCCTTTGTTGCTTGACGCTCAGCATCGTTGAAGTAAGCAGGAACTGTGATAACTGCTTTTTCTACCTTTTCACCTAAATATTCTTCAGCATAAGATTTTAGATATTGTAGGATTGCTGCAGAAAGCTCTTGTGGAGTATAATCTTTCCCTTCAGCTTCTACTTTGTAGTCTGTTCCCATATGACGCTTGATTGAAATGATTGTATTTGGGTTAGTGATTGCTTGTCTCTTTGCTACTTCACCAACTTGACGCTCACCATTTTTAAATGCAACTACAGATGGAGTTGTGCGATTTCCTTCTGGATTCGGGATTACTTTCGCTTCTCCGCCTTCCATAACTGCCACACAAGAGTTAGTTGTTCCTAAATCGATACCAATGATTTTACTCATCGTAAATTACCTCCTCATTCACTCTAAAAAATATTATATATCACTCAATTATTAAGTTCATGCTTTATGTAGACTACGATTGATTTACTTTAACCATTGTAGGTCTGATTACTCTGTCTTTTAATTTGTAGCCTTTTTGGAATTCCTCAAGTACAACATTCGGCTCTGCATCTGCTTCCTCTACCTGCATAACTGCTTGGTGTAGGTGTGGATCAAATGGTTTGCCAACAGACTCAATTGCCTCAACACCTTCATTTGCGAGAGCTTCAGTTAAGCTGCGGTATACCATTTCCATGCCTTGCATTAATGATTTTGCACTATCATCAATTGCTTCTATTTTTAACGCTCTTTCAAAATTATCAAGTGCCGGCAGAATGTCTGTTACCAGGCTTTGAGCTCTATATTTTGTAGCAGCTTCTTGGTCTAAACGGATGCGGCGTTTATAATTTTCAAAGTCGGCTTGTAACCGAAACGTTCGATTTTCAGACTCCGCTAATTTAGCCTCAAGATCTGCGATTTTTTCATTGGCAATGGTCAAGTCATCTTTTTCGATACTTGCTTCTTGTTCAGATTCTACTATCACATCTTCTTGCTGATTTACTTCTTCGTTAATGGTTTCTTCTTTTACAATTTGCTCTTCATTAGCCAATTCTTTCACCTCCCTTAAGGTATGGACGTATCTAGTATGAATGATACTTAGTATAGAGGTTAGGAGTCATACTCATCACTCTATACTAAATATTGCCACCACTATTCATTTTGATACAATTTAGTTAGTACTTTTGATAAATCATTTGTAGCCAAATCAAGTAAGCTAATTACTCTTGCATACTCCATTCTAGTTGGACCAAGGATCGCAATTGAACCAAGTTGTTCACTACCTATCGAGTATGTTGCAGTAATTAAACTACAGTTTTCCATTGCAGAAAATTGATTTTCTCGACCAATCTTAATATTGATACCAGTCTGTGATTTCCTCAATAACTGATAGAAATCTTGCTTTTCTTCAATCATTGTAAGAAGTGAACGAATCTTTTGCACATCATGAAATTCAGGCTGACTTAGCATATTCGTTTTTCCACCAAAATACATTCGGTCAATTGCATTAATATTAAATGTACCTGAGAAAGCTTGTAGTAGGCTATCATAATTTCGAATATGCGCACTTAGTAAAGAAGCCACTTCTTTATAGATCTTATCGTTGAGTTCATTTAACGGAACACCAACCAAGCGTTCATTAAGAATATTAACCATTTTCTCAATATCCGAAGGGTCAATAGATCCGGGGAAATTGATGGTTCGATTCTCTACATGACCAGTATCAGTTACAATGATCGCTACAGCTGTTTCATTGTTGATTGGAATAATCTGAAGTCTTTTCACTTTATTAACTGCCATAGCAGGTCCTAGGACAATAGCAGTATAGTTTGTTAACTCAGATAAAATCTGCGCAGATTTTTGGACAACCTTTTCTAACTCGTATATACGCTCGGCAAAAATAGATCTTATTTCAAATCGATCTTTTTTTGAAAGGCGTGATGGTGATAATAAATGGTCAACATAATATCGATAACCTTTTTCTGAAGGTACTCTTCCAGAGGAGCTGTGAGTTTTTTCTATAAAACCAAGTTCCTCTAGATCTGCCATTTCATTTCGAATCGTTGCAGAACTAAATGTTATTTCGTCCCTTTTCGACAATGTTCTAGATCCTACTGGTTGAGCACTTCTTATAAAGTCATCAATAATTACTTGAAGAACTAAAAGCTGACGATCTGTAAGCATGAACATCACCTCTGTTAGCACTCTTATTGTTCGAGTGCTAATTCTATAAATAAATTACCAAATTCAAATGATAATGTCAACGATTTAGATTAAACCGATAAAAGCTTGAAAAACTTCATTTCCTAGGAATTTCCCTCTATGAGTCAGCCGAATGGTTTCCTCAGTATCTTCCAATAGACCTTTATTTTTTTGTTCAATGATCTGTTCACCAAACACATCCATGATGTCTTTACCGAATTTTTTTTTGAAGTGTAGCTTCGAAACTCCGGACGTTTTCCTTAAGCCTAAAAATAATTCTTCTTCCATTCTCTCATGTTCAGGAACAGGGTTAATGTCGACGTGTGGGAAACCAGTTTCAGCAATCTTCGTCATATACTGCTTGATTGGACCAGCGTTCGCAATTCTTTTTCCTTGTAAATAACTATGCGCACCTGCACCAATTCCATAATATTCCTCGTTGTTCCAATAAGTAAGATTGTGCTTACTCTCAAACCCATTTTTAGCAAAATTACTAATTTCATATTGGTGATAATTGTTTCGTTCCATTGTATCCATTAAAAGTTCGTACATATTTGCTTCATTTTCTTCGCTTGGTAAGTTCAAGGTTCCTTTTCTCATTCTGTTATAGAAGACAGTTTTAGGTTCTATGATTAAGGAATACGCGGAAAAGTGTTCAACTTCTAGTGAAAGAGCGATATCAAGTGTTTCTTTGAAATCATCTACCGTTTGATTTGGAAGTGCATAAATTAAATCTAAGCTTACATTCGTGAACCCAGCAACACGAGCCAATTCTATCGTTCTAAATACATCTTCTCTCCGATGTGTTCGACCAATACTTTCTAACAATTTATCATTAAACGTTTGGACACCGAAACTTAGGCGATTCACTCCTCCTTCTTTAAGTAGCTTTAACTTCTGTAAAGTAAGGTCACCTGGATTTGCTTCAAAAGTGAATTCGAGGTTCTCGAGAGTTTTAGGTATTAAATGTTTATGAATGCTCGCTAAGAATAACTCAAGCTGTTGTTCAGTTAGGACAGTGGGAGTTCCTCCACCTACAAAAATCGTATTCATTTGAGAAAAAGGATAAGCTTCCACTGTGTTTTTCATTTCTATATCCATACTTTCAAGGTATTCTTCTACAGGTTGACCTTGCAAGAATACCTTATTAAAATCACAATAGTGACAAATTTGAGCACAAAATGGGATATGAAGATATGCGGCTTTTACGATGTTAATCACTTCTTCCATACGTATATAATAGAGAAGAGGATGTCCCCATAATAAAGTGCCATGAACCACTTCCCATTCTGATGTGAGAGTTAATGGAACCAGGTACTTTTTGGGACAGCCTCTTTTTCATGGTGAATATTTTTTTACTTAGTTCTGGTGTCTAGCTCCAGCGCCTAGCCCCTCATAAGTCAAATCACTTCAGAAACCAAGGTTTCCTGCGTGATTCGACTTATGCCAGTCGGGTCTGAACAAGGCGCTTACGCTTTTCTTACTTATCATCCATTCGTAGAACAGCCATGAATGCTTCTTGCGGCACTTCAACAGAACCTACAGATTTCATACGCTTTTTACCTTCTTTTTGCTTATCAAGTAATTTACGTTTACGAGAAATGTCGCCACCATAACATTTCGCTAATACGTTCTTACGCATAGCTTTAATCGTTGATCGAGCAACAATCTTCTGTCCAATCGCGGCTTGAATCGGCACTTCAAAATGTTGTCTTGGAATTAATTCTTTTAATTTCTCTACAATCACTTTTCCACGTTCATATGCTGAGTCACGGTGAACGATGAAGGATAGTGCATCAACGTTTTCCGCATTCAATAAAATATCCATCTTCACCAAGTTAGATGGTTTATAACCAATTAATTCATAATCAAAGGAAGCATAGCCCTTTGTACTTGATTTTAGTTGATCAAAGAAGTCAAAAACGATTTCTGCTAACGGAATTTCATAGACAATGCTCACACGGTTTGCATCAAGATATTGCATGTCGATAAAAATTCCTCGTTTACCCTGACACAGTTCCATTACAGCACCGACATAATCGTTCGGAACCATCATCGTTGCTTTCACATATGGTTCCTCTACACGATCAATTTTTTGAGGGTCAGGCATATTTGATGGGTTATCTACCTTTATTTCTGTCCCATCTGTAAGATGAACATGATAGATAACACTTGGTGCAGTTGTAATCAAGTCTATCTTAAATTCTCTCTCAATACGCTCTTGGATAATTTCCATATGAAGAAGTCCAAGGAACCCACATCGGAAACCGAATCCTAAAGCTTGAGATGTTTCAGGCTCAAACTGTAATGCAGCATCATTCAACTCTAGCTTCTCTAGCGCATCTCTTAAATCATTATATTTGGCATTATCAATTGGATATAGTCCACAGAATACCATTGGATTTAAACGTCGGTATCCTGGTAGTGCCTCAGTTGCTCGATTTTTTGCAAGTGTGATTGTATCACCAACACGAGTATCACCAACATTTTTAATGGCTGCTGTTAAAAATCCAACATCACCAACTGTTAATTCACTTAGCATTGCAGGTTTCGGTGTAAAAACACCCACTTCGGATACCTCAAATTCTTTACCTGTTGCCATCATTCGAACTTTGTCTCCAACTTTGACAGTACCGTCAACGACACGAATATAGGCAACAACACCACGATAAGCATCATAGATCGAATCAAAGATCAATGCCTTCAAAGGCGCATCAGGATTCCCTTGTGGAGCTGGTACCTTTTCGACTACTTGTTCAAGGATCTCTTCAATTCCTATCCCTGCCTTTGCAGAAGCAAGAACCGCTTCAGATGCATCTAACCCAATAACATCCTCAATTTCACCTCGAACACGTTCAGGATCCGCGCTCGGTAGGTCAATTTTATTAATCACTGGCATAATCTCTAAATTATTGTCTAATGCCAAATAAACATTAGCAAGTGTTTGCGCTTCGATACCTTGTGCAGCATCTACTACTAGTACCGCACCTTCACATGCTGCTAGACTTCGTGATACTTCATACGTAAAATCCACATGCCCTGGGGTATCAATTAAATGAAATATATACGTTTCGCCATCTCTTGCTTTATACTGAAGCTGAACAGCGTTTAACTTAATTGTTATTCCACGCTCACGTTCAAGGTCCATTGAATCTAGTAATTGATCCTTCATTTCACGTTGTGTTAGAGCACTTGTTTTTTCTAAAATACGATCCGCTAATGTAGATTTACCATGATCTATATGAGCTATAATCGAAAAATTTCGGATTTTTGATTGTCTTTTTAATCTTTCATCATTATTCATCATCTTCACTCCTACCAATTTCGCCGAAAACATACATTGCCCTTCATTATATCAAAGAATCGTGAAAAGTTACAATTGTATTTATACTTATCTTAAATTGTACTCAGAAAATTATACGAGAAATAAAAAAGCAACCTAGGTTGTTAGGTTGCCCAAATAGTTTACTCTGAACTTAGTTTTAAAATTTCATTCGCTACGAACCACTCCCTTTCCGCAGGGCAGTCCGGGAGCCTCCTCGTCACTTTCGCTCCTGCGGGATCTCCCGTGTACTGCATATCCTGCAGGAGTTGAGTGGTTCGCAGCGAGTTCAATATCAAGTATGCAATTATGCCTTTTCATTTTCAATCGACCTCAATGGAGATCTATCCAATTTGATCAATCGCCTTCCCAATACCCTTAGATACTTCTGTCAGTATGACTTCAAATACTGCACTAACACCTTCACCTAGTTTTCTTCCCATCATTGAGAAGAAGTTGAAGGCTTCCACTTCTTCAAGTTGCTTTTGTTTTTCATCAAGGTCATGACTAGTCACTTTATTGCCTAATACTGAAGCTTCTACTTCACCAGACGTCTCACTTGATATCTGAAAGGCACTTTGAAGAGAAGGGTCTTCATACCCCTTCATCTTCTTCATACCTTCATTGGCCTGCTGCATTCCAATTAAGACACCAATTAATAGTACTGATGCTATAAAAAAGCATTTCATCGTGAATTTCGCCATTTTAATGACCCCTTTTATTCTTTTTCAGTAGTAGAAGAATTTACTCTCTCTGCCTCCCAGTAATATTCTGCTAACACGTCTGCAACAGCTTTGGCAGTTCTGTTTAATTCGTCCATTGTATTATCTACTCCACCAAATTCTATTAACATCGCATTGCCTGAGAGATCTTGATTAAATTTCCCATTTGTTCCTGCACCAGACTTTTCACTAACACCTCTGCTTAGACCAGGGTATTTCTTTTCAAGGAGGTGATGTAGATCCTCAGCCACCTTCAAGTTCTTGGCAGCATTAGGATTGTTACCACCTACAATAAACCATGTACGCGCATATGTTTTTCCATTAATTGTTGCTGTAGTTACATCTTTTCTTGCTGCATCTCGGTGTATGTCTATTAAATAACGTAAATCACGGTTATTATTTACTGCCGATGCTACAACTGATCTTGATGCATTATAAGATTGACCATACTGCCATTTATTCTTCAATAATATATCTGTCACATCTGATGTATCCACTAAGGTTCCTAAACCTTTTGCCTCTAGCTCTTCACCAAGCTTCTTCCCAACCATTGTTACGTTAACCTCTGGATGGAAAGCATTATTCGCATTAGATGAATCTGCTTTAAGATGAGGAAAATAAGATTCACGTGAATGTGTATGATAAATATAGACGACTTTTTTATCACCTGTAGTCATTTCTGGTGGAGTAACAGGCTGATTGTCCTCCTCAGAATCTCCTTCTATATTTTCAATTGATGCCTCACGTTCCTCTAGTAGTACTTCCAATGGTGGAGAAGACTCTATCGGAAGATTAGAATAGTTTGTCCCTTGACCCGCAACAACTAATTTAGAATCAAAAATAGAAAAACCAGGTAATTCTCTACCAAGTAAACTTCTTGGATCATCTGGATTAATATTGGTTGCAGCATGAAAAACGAGTGCTGAATAATTAGGCTCTTTACTAGATTCAGGTAAACTTTGAGTAAAATAATGATTTTCGTAACCTAGTAAATAAACTAGTGATTCGCCATTTAGAGTTGTTGCAATATTATTTATAGAAGATGATGAAATACGGTATTCAGGTTTTAAAGAAGTCATAATTGCAGTTAGCATAAAGGTCATCATAATTCCGAAAATTAATAGAATTACTCCCTTACTAATGCTCGTCCCATCAACAGTAACCATCATTCCTTGAGTTCGGCTTTTCATTTTCTTCCTCCTTCAAAGCTTGTCTATACTATCAATATGAACAAGCTTGAAAGAGTAGAACTAATAGGTTTGAATTATTTAGTGTGTATAAGCGCCTGCATTACCATCGTTTATTTCCTTGTGCAGAGCTTCATTTAGACCGCCAGCAATGACATTTGCCATATCCTCAATAAACACATCTACTTCTTTCGGTGTCACCATTAGGTTATGTCCAAGTGGTGAAAGAACTTCATAAATAAGTCTTCTTTTTTCATCATCTGGAAGATTACCTACAATCCCTAAAAACGTATTTCTCTCGTTTTCTCCAGGAAGATCTTCTTCTGTTAACTTGGTTTTCTTTCCAAATGACATACCTGCAGGAACAAGTGAACGTGATGGCTTATTTCCTTCTTTCATTTCACGGCCAAAGTGTTTCAAGATATAATCAATTGTGTCACTCGTGATTGAAACTGCATCAACAACTGTCGGTATACCAATTGCAATAACTGGTATTCCTAATGAATCCTTACTCAGTTCTTTTCTTTTATTTCCAACTCCAGACCCAGGGTGAATCCCAGTATCTGATATTTGAATAGTAGAGTTAACTCTATCAATCGATCTTGAAGCAAGCGCATCAATTGCTATAACAAAATCAGGCTTCGCTTTTTCAATGACTCCATGTATAATGTCACTAGTTTCAATTCCGGTAATCCCCATTACTCCTGGAGCAATTGCACTGACAGAACGGAATCCTTCTTGGACACTTTCAGGTTGTAGATTAAATAGGTGTCTAGTGATGACAAGGTTCTCGATTGCGATTGGACCAAGTGCATCTGGGGTAACATTCCAGTTTCCAAGCCCCACCACGAGACAACTCGCCTCTTTTTCAATCCCTATTTTCTTTAAAAATTGACTAAATTCATTCGCAAAAACAGTTTGTACTTTCTCTTGTAATTCCGTATTCTTTTGGCGAATACCTTGTACTTCAAGTGTCAAATAATTTCCTTTTTTCTTACCGATTTCATTAGCACCTTCTTCTGTAATCTCAACAGAAGAGATTAAAATACCATCAACTTCTCGGTCCTTTACGATTACTCCACGTATATCTGAAATAGGTTCTTCATTTTCCCCTAAGCTTTTATTCCGTTCTTCAACGACCATTTCTCGTGCTTCAACCGCTAAATCGGTTCGCACTGAGAATTTACTTAAATCAAGCTCATCAGCCATACAATTACCCCCAATTAAAATATATTTTCTATTTTTGCCTTTTTTTGTTTTATTCATTCACCAAAAGTATTTATACTAATTATTTTCACTCCATGAAGCACACCATATGCGGAATTCACTCGACTTTTCGCGGGATTATCGATCTGCTCTATCCGTAGAGCCATTATTCGCGGGATTCATTTGATTTTTCGCGGAATTAGTACTCCGTTTCGTGGGATTCCTTAAGTCTTTCGC
>NZ_FNJU01000006.1:0-92061 GCF_900104555.1 Litchfieldia salsa | reverse complement strand
GAATTAGTACTCCGTTTCGTGGGATTCCTTAAGTCTTTCGCGGGATTATCGATCTGCTCTATCCATAGAGCCCATCATTCGCGGGATTCACTAGATTTTTCGCGAAATTAATACCCAGTTTCGTGGGATTCCCTCGCCTTTTCGCGGGTATATCAATCTGACTTTCCCAATAACTAATAGAATTGTAAAAACACAATTCAAATTTAAAAATCGGATGAATAGATAATTGTATTGCATTATTAGCAATGGTTTGGTAGAATATCATTTGTTCCAACATCTGAATTTTCACGTGAAAATTTATAAAATTGGTATTGAATGATCGAGTTAATATAACCTCGATAAGTCTAGGAGGTGACAGTATGCCGAATATTAAATCAGCTATCAAACGCGTAAGAACTAGCCAAGAAAGCCGTGCGCAAAACGCTTCAATCAAATCTGCAACACGTTCTGCAGTAAAAAACTTCGAAGCTCTAGCTACTACTAATGACGATAATGCAAAGGCAGCTTATTTAGAAGCTTCAAGTAAGCTTGATAAAGCAGCTCGCAAAGGTCTTATCCATAAGAATGCAGCAAGCCGCCAAAAAGCTCGTTTAGCTAAAAAGTTAAACAGCCAAAACGCATAATACACAAAAAGACGACTCATTAATTGAGTCGTTTTTGTATTTTTTAAGAAGTATTATTCTACTTAGCTAACCTCATAATAAATAATTCTAATAAAAGTTGTTTATCCATCTTCCCACTCTTCATCTCATAATCCATCTCAGCCAATTGCAACATGATACTTTCTAATTCTTTCTCGGTAAATAGTTGAGCCTGTCCCGCTGCCAGTTTCACTCTAAATGGATGAACCTTTAAATGGCCTGCGATTTGTTGTTGTCCATATCCTTTTTTTGAAAACTCCTTAACATGTAGAATGATTCTAAATTGAGTAGCTAACAGTGATAATATTTTAATTGGTTCCTCATTATTTCTTAATAAGTCATAGAAAATTCTCAATGCCTCTGTTAGATTCCGTTGAACCGTTTTTTCAATCAACGTAAAGATATTCTGTTCAAGCGTTCTTGGTACAAGTGACATTACAACATCCTCAGTAATCTCTCCACCTTGCCCAACAAACAACATCATTTTATCAATTTCTTGAGTAAGCATTAACAAGTGAGTCCCTGTTAATTGAAGAATTAATGATTTCGCCTTTTCATTGATCACCACACCATTACTAGCAACTCTATCTGACATCCAGGCAACGATTTCTTTTTCAGTTAATCTGTTGGATTCTAGAACCTCTGCCTCACGCTTCAATAATTTTGTGATTTTTTTCCGTTCATCAAGTTTTGGATAATTAGCAATAAAAACAATAATAGTGTACGGTGCTGGCTCGTTTATGTATGCCTCAAGCTTTTCAATATTGTGTTCTACTTTTCCTTTATCTGATGTAAGAAATAATGGGTTTTTAAGCAAAACAATTCTACGCTCACCAATAAACGGAAGAGTCTCAGCATCTTCTAATGCTACCTCTACTGGCACTTCCTCAAGGTCGAATACGGAATAATTAAAATCTTTTTCTTCCTCGTTAATAGCCTTATTAACCAAAAGTTCTTTTGTTTCATTGATTAAAAATGGTTCTGTTCCGTATAATAGGTATATTGGATCGAATTGATTCTTTTTTATTTTTTTCCAAATGTCATGATTCATAATAATTATCTCCAATTAGATCATTTTTGTGTGCTTTGTTTATCGTAATGGAGAAACCGATATATTTCAATTAATAATAACTTAGGGGAATTGATCTAAGGATCAATCCCCCTATCTATAATGAACGTTAATAAGGTTGCCCTAGGAAACACCCTTATTAACGATTGTTGTTTGTTAGTTATATTTTGCCCGCTGTGAGATGAAGTATTTGTGACAACAGTTGACAGTATAGGAAACAGTAACTGTAGATTTTTTTTCAAAATTACCTTATACTATTTATAGGTTATTAACGTTAAGTAAGTGCATTCGCACTTAGGTCTTAGAAGGGATTACTTTCTGATGAGTAGGAGGGGTTAAATTGAATCAATTCGAAAAAAATGTACAAACAAAGCGTAATGATGCCGTAGATTCTGGTGTGGGATTTGTCGTCTCTTTTGGCTTTTTCGCTACTTTGTTTATTATCGCGACAGTAATTAAACTAATTGCTTCCTAATATAAAGTAGTACTATTCCATTGGTGATAGTAAATTCTGTACATATTACTCCGAGACTGCCTAAAGCAGTCTCTTTATTTATGTCGGTAATTAGTTAGGTGCAGCTCCAATTAAGTATACTTTATTACTATGGAATAACGACTGAAAACGTTCCTTTCTTTTTGCTAAATTTAAAAGAAATTGCCCCATTTAAGTCAGTTCTATAAATGTTCAAACTTGCTGCTTGCAAACGATCAATTAATTCTGGGTGTGGATGGCCATATCGATTATTTTGTCCAACCGAAATGATCCCTGTTTTGGGATTGAAATGCTCAAGAAATACTTGCGTTGTGGATGTGTTACTACCATGGTGACCAACTTTTAAGACATCTACTTCCAACTTGGGATACCGATTGACCAGTTCTTGCTCTCCTTCTCTTTCTAAATCACCAGTAAACAACCACTTCTGCCCTCCTAACATTGTATATATCACGACAGATTGGTTATTTTCAGTCTTATTTCTCGTTTCATTAGGTGCTAAAACGTAAAACAGATGGTGTCCCACCTTCCAACGGTCTCCTTCTTTAACCGTCGAGATTCTGATTTTTTTATTTTGCGCAAACTTAATCAAATCTTTTTCCAATTGGTTTTCACTGCTACCTTGACCTAAAATGATCATACTCGTACTTATTTGTTCCATTAAATCTATCGCACCCCCCATATGATCGTAATCTCCATGTGTAAGAATCAATTGATCAATACTTCTAACCCCTTTTGATTTTAAGAAAGGTACAACAACATCTTGACTAACAGAAAAAGCATGGTTTTTTTTCTTCCAATCCTCATCTTCAAAGGAAATCCTCTCAGTTACATCAATAAGGTAAACAGCTTTTCTGAAAGGAAGCTTAATGTAAATGGTATCACCTTGTCCTATATCTAACATCGTTACTTCTCCAAATGGATTCAAATATGGGGAAAAATAATGAATGGTACAGGTGAAAAGAAATAGTAGAACTGAATGTTTTAATTTATTTTTGGTTTCCCATGCAACAAATAGAAGAAATATAGAGATGATATACAGGATAAGTAAAAAAACATTTGGTTTTCCAAAGGTGATTGTAAGGGTGAAGTGCTCATAAATCCATAGGACTATGTGATTCGTATAACGGAGGAGATTTGAAAGAATAAGGATAAGGAAGTTACCTAGGGGTTCAAATAAGCCAACTGTAAGAAAGGCCGTTATTGTTAGAGGAAGAATTAAAATTGAGTAAAATGGAACAAAAACCATATTTAGTGGCAAACTTATGAGAGAAATTTCATAAAAATTAAACAAGATCACTGGAAGTCCACTTAGTTGTGCAATGATCGTAACCTTAGCTAAGGTAGTTATCACAGTTCCCTGCTTTAGAATTAAAGTTGAAGACATAATTAATGAAAAACTTACGATGAAGGATAATTGAAAGCCAACCTCAAATAATAAATATGGATTGTATAATAGAAGTAAGCCACATGCAATACTAATGGCATCAACAGGTGATAGTCGGTTTTTCCATTTAGCACTCGTTAATAGCAAAGCTGTCATCATACAGGCTCTCGAAACAGACGGGGCACCTCCGGCAATCACAATATAAAAAGGCAGAAAAGATAGCAAAGCAACCACTGCCTTTTCCCTTGTTATTCCGAATCGGACAAGTAAATAAAATAACATAGTCGTAATAAAACCTACATGTAATCCTGAAATCGCAAGTAGATGTACAATTCCTAATGCTTGATAAGATTTTGTTACATCTTCTTCAATTTGCTTTCTTTCTCCAAAGATAAGTGCCTGAATAATACCTTCAACATCATCAGGAAATGAATCAGCAACTTGCCTTATCCCGCTTTCCCTTTGTTTCAGAATCCAGGTGATTAAATCAAATTCCCCCTCTTTACACTGATTGACATTCCATGCTGATGGTTGAAAGACCCAATGAATTCCTTTTTTGTATAGGTACGATTGATAGTCAAAGCCATTTGGATTTCTCGCTAAGTTTGGAAGAGAAAGTTCTCCCGACACCCTACAAACATCACCAACAGAAAGTGAAGCAAGGCTTTTTCTTTGTTTCAAGGATTCTACATAATAATTAAGTTGAAGCTTTTCATCAGAACTGGTTTTAATTGTGGTAGATAGTTTATTACCATCAGAGTGAACAGGGGAAATGATCTCAAAAGTGAAGTTTGTATCTGTGGGTTGGAGTCTCGAATAATTGGCTTGTTCTGTAACAACAAACAAACACCAAAATCCTATTATAGTCAGAAAGGAAACGATCACAACGGTGATGTTTTTTTGCAGAAGGATGTAACAAATGTACAATCCTGCTGCAATTAATAAAAACCCATTTAGATTAAAGTATGGAATCAAAACTCCTAGTATAGCTGAAAGCGCTAGGTATATATGCTGTCCTTTTAACTCGATCCAACAAAATAAGAGTTTCTTATTCAAAAGTAGTAAATATTTTTGCTGCTTGATCATGTAATGACCTCAATTTATCATCGTTTACACCGTTTGCTTTCAATTCTTCAAGAAGACTCCCAACAAAATCGTTCTTTTCTCTTTGATTTAAATCAAGAACCATTTCATTAAGTTCAACCTTTTCAACCTTAACACTAGCCTTTGCAAATAACTCAATCGCATATGGATGATTTTTATAGTCTTGAGCATAATATACTGCCTTAATACCACTTTGAATGATTGATTTACAGCACTGTAAACATGGGAAATGAGTAACATAGATCTCCGCTCCACTAGTCGGAACACCGAATTTTGCGCATTGTAATAAGGCATTCATTTCAGCATGAATCGTGCGAATACAATGATTATCTACGACATAGCAGCCATCCTCACTACAATGCGTATCTCCCGCAATTGATCCGTTATAACCACCAGCGATAATTCGCTTATCTCGGACAACTGTAGCTCCTACGGTTAACCTTGTACAAGTGCTCCTTAATGCGAGTAAATGACTTTGTGCCATGAAATACTGATCCCAAGAAATTCTATTCATCTTAATTCTCCTTAAATTCTTCATTTTAAAAACAGTGTAGCCTGTCCATAACGGAACGTCAATTTAAATATTATCATTGAACTGTTACCTCGTCTTTTATCTTTTCAAGCGTTTTTTCACCAATCCCTGAAACATTTAATAGTTCATCAATGGACTTTATAGGACCATTTTCCTCAATGAAGTTTTTAATTGCCTCAGCTTTTGATGGTCCTATTCCTGTTAATTGTTGTAGTTCTTCAATTGTACTAGAATTAATAGAAACCTTTTCACCTTGCCCATCATTATTAAACATTTCAACTACTGGTTGTTCTACAACCTCTCCTAGTTTAGGCACATAAACAACCATCTCATCATGTAGCATTGCTGCTAGGTTTACAGCAATCAAATCTGCGTTTTTCGTAGATCCTCCCGCTATCCTAATGGCATCCTGAAGTCTTTCCCCTTGTTCAAGCTCATAAACACCAGGATGCATTACTTCCCCTTTAACATCAATAACAATTTTCGTAGCTGTATCTTCTGTAGGAAAATCCTCCTCTGATTGTAGCGTTTGCTCTAAGTTAAACTCTTCCTCTACCATTGATTGATCTTGCTGACGTTGAAGTGTTGTATAGCAAAAGAGGGCTGCAATGAAAAGAACACTGAATACAGTAAGCATCCACTTTTTAGAGGTCCATTTTGTAAACATTATTTACACCTCCTCTCGAGTTTCTTATTAAAAAATGGAAAGAAATAACTTAGGCATTCATATTATGGGAAAATTAGTCATATGGTAATGGTGAGATAATGTTTGAAAAAGGGGGGACGTAAATGAACATTGGAATGATTGGTACTGGAAATATGGGAAGTATTCTTATTGAGGCTTTTATCGATTCAATGGCTGTTCCACCTTCTAGGCTTACTATTACAAATCGTACCATCTCAAAAGCAGTAAGAGTGAAGGACCGCTATCCGGATATTCAAGTTGCTACCACTGCAACAGAGGTTGCACAAGTGGCTGATCTTATATTCATATGTGTAAAGCCTTTAGAAATTTATCCATTATTACAAGAATTAAAACCTGTGCTTTCAAGTGATAAGTGTATTGTTTCGATCACAAGTCCTATATCAGTCCAGCAATTAGAATCTGAAGTAGATGCTCAGGTAGCTAGAATTATTCCAAGTATAACAAACAGAGCATTAGCAGGTGTGTCCTTAGTAACTTTGGGAGAAAGCTGTAGCGAGAGAACTAGCCAGTTCTTAGATACTCTTTTCAATCAAATTTCTACACCTGTCCATATAGAAGATAATGTTACAAGAGTTGCCTCAGATATTGTCAGTTGTGGTCCTGCTTTCTTTAGTTATTTACTTAGAAGATTCATTAATGCCGCAGTTAAAGAAACACAGATAACTGAAGAACAGGCAGTTACACTTGCAAGTGGGATGATTATGGGAATGGGTAAATTACTTGAAAAGGAAATCTTCACACTACAAAGCCTACAAGAGAAAGTCTGCGTAAAAGGCGGAGTTACTGGTGAGGGTATAAAAGTATTAGAGGCAGAGTTAGGTGAGGTCTTTGAACACTTGTATCATAGTACACACGAGAAGTATTACGAAGACATTGAATTGATTGGGGAGCAATTTAAGAAATAGGATACTATCTATTTTCTCCATCAATCTTTAATTTCCTGCTAATTTAAAATAAAAATAAATAAAAAAAGGGAGTTATTTAACTCCCTTTTTTTGCAGTATAGAAAATCCGTTCAGATTCATTCGTAACATGTTGATCAAAGTCACCATTTATCTCAAGTACTTCAAACCCTAGATCAGTTAACCATTTCTCATACTCTTCAATTGGAAAAGTTCGTTGATAATGGACTTCATCAAACCGTTCATACATCGATGTTTCTTCATCAAGTACAAAAAATGAGAGCTCGTGTTCAACACTATGTTCTGCTGAACCCGGGAAACAGTTCCAAATAAAACTCACATCATCTTCAGTTCCAACATACGTTTGGTTCAAAAAAAGATGATTCATTTTATATATAGAATGAACGTCAAATAAAAATAGTCCATCTTCCTTTAAATACTTTTTAACATGTTGAAATGTTTTAATGACTTCCTCACTCGTTGATAAGTAATTCAATGAATCGCAAAAAATAACAATAACATCAAACTGTGGTAACCCTTCAAGCTCAGTCATATTTTGTTGATAAAACATAATTTGTTGATTTGCCTCAGCAGCTTTTTCATTTGCAACTGAAAGCATATCATCTGAAAGGTCAATGGCTACGACTTGAAACCCTAGTTGTGATAAAGGAACAGAGATTTCCCCTGTCCCACAGGCAAGATCTAGAATTATGTCCATTTTACGATGGCTATATTGTTCTATTTTCTTTTGTAGAAAATCAAGCCATTTCTCATATGGTACATCTTCCATTAATCTGTCATAGAGATAGGCAAACCTCTCATAACTCATTGGTTCAATTCACTCAAGATATCCTCGCTTGGTGCATCTCCCCATAGACGTTCTAAGTTATAATATAATCTTTCATCCTTATGGAAGACGTGAGCGACAACATATCCCATATCAATTAAGATCCAACGAGCTTCATCAAAGCCCTCAAGGCGTTTCACATTAATGCCAAGCTCTTCAGCCTTGTCCTTAATTTCCCTTGCAATCGCTTGAACCTGCTTTTCATTACTTCCGTGACATATTAAGAAGTAATCTGCAACAAGAGAGATCCCCTTCATATTAAGTGCTATAATATTTTCTGCTCGCTTGTCATCCGCTGCTTTCACCGCTGTTGTTAATATCGTTTTTTCATCCATTCAATTAATTCCTCCTTGTTCAATAAGTAACGAGTTATAAGTCAAAAATGTTTCTGGAAAGATCGGTTGGTTCTTTTTTACTAAGAAAAGAATTGTATTTCGGATAGACTGTATAAGAGCCGCATTCAGGTCTGTTTGTGCTATTTCTCTTACCTCTTCCACACCAGGAAAATGACGGTTTGGCTCAATATAATCGGCTAGATAAATAATTCGTTCTAACTTGGTCATCTTTATTCTACCAGAAGTATGATATTTAATGGCATTTAAAACCTCTTCATCTTTTATGCCTACTTCTGTTTCAACTAGATATGCCCCTACAGGCGCATGCCATAATTCACTATTAAATGTTAAAAGTTCAGATGGCATCTTTTGTTCTATGATAATTTGCTTCATTTCTTCCTTAGGCCTGAATTTTGCATAATCATGAAAGATTGCCGCAAGTTCTGACTTTTTTACATCACCTTGATATTTTTCCGCTAGTTCGATTGCTGTATTCATCACACCAATCGTATGTTGATATCTATGATCTGTCAGTTGCTTCTTAACAATCGCTAACGCATCACTTCTGTCCATATAATTGGTTCTCCTCTATATAGTCTCTAAC
Organism: Litchfieldia salsa; assembly: GCF_900104555.1. Lineage (GTDB taxonomy): Bacteria > Bacillota > Bacilli > Bacillales > Bacillaceae_L > Litchfieldia > Litchfieldia salsa. The sequence continues at coordinate 83,441 of NZ_FNJU01000006.1, read as the reverse complement.
AAGATCAGGAAGTAAATACTTTGTAGATCTATTTTTTAAGAGTCTATCTCTAAGCATTGATGAAGAAACATCAAATTGTGGAATCTCTACCTCATGCACATTGTAAGGACTGTAAAGTGAAAAACCAGGACGTTTTACCCCAACAAAGGTAACAAGCTTCGATAATTCCTCAATCTTATACCAATTTGGTAAATACTCAACCATATCACCACCAATGATAAAATAGAAGGTTGTATCTGTATTTTCCTCTTTTAGTAAACTAATTGTATCATATGTAAATGACCGTCCATCTCTTTCTAATTCAATGTTCTGTAAAAAGAAGGCTGGATGATCTTCAATTGCTAAAGAGATCATTTTGGCTCTATGTATACTATCAGTTAAATGCTTGCCAACCTTATGAGGGGGAATGTGATTAGGCATAAACCAAACTTCATCTAAGCTTAATTCACATAATACTTCATTTGCGATTAACAAATGGCCATTATGGATCGGGTCAAAGGTACCTCCTATAATCCCAATATGCTTCAATGATAATCCCCCTATATTATTCGTCTTCTTTAATCTCTTGCTTTTGGAAGTTCTAATTGCTTGTTTTCTTTTGATTCCTTATATAAGACAATTGTGTTTCCAATTACTTGAACGAGCTCTGCTTTTGCACCCTTAGTTAGACTTTCTGCTACAGTATCACGATCTTCTTCACAGTTTTGTAGCACACTCACTTTAATTAATTCACGAGCTTCTAGAACATCATCAATTTGTTTAATCATATTTTCATTAACCCCGCCTTTTCCCACTTGAAAAATCGGATCTAAATGATGTGCTTTACTACGCAAATATCGTTTTTGCTTCCCAGTTAACATATTATGTTGTTCCTCCTAGTCTTGTTCTTACTACTTTTTCCATTCTTAATGGGTCAGGAAAAATGCCTGTCCATTTTTCAAATGCTAATGCACCTTGGAAAACAAACATTCCGATTCCATTATCAATGATGGCACCTTTTTTTTCTGCTTCCTTTAAAAACGATGTTTTTAAAGGATTATAAATGATATCACTAACAACTGATTCCTTTGATAATTGGGTAATAGAAATAGGTGTTTCATCTATATTGGGATGCATTCCTATAGAAGTTGTATTTATGATGATATCATATTTCTCTAAATCATATTTAGCTTCACTTAATGTATAGAAAGAAGAAACCGTCGTATAATTGCAAGATGTTATTATTTCTTCAGCTTTCTTTGCAGTTCTATTTACAATATCAATATTGCTTACTCCAACAGAGGCTAGTGAAATAAAGATTGCTCTCGCCGCCCCTCCGGCACCTATAAGAAGTACCCGACAATCAGCAAGTTCTTTTTTTACTTTCGTTTTAATCGAAGTGATAAATCCTTGACCATCTGTATTATATCCGACAAGTTTGCCTTTGTCATTTACCACTGTGTTAACCGCACCGATATTTGCGGCAACTTCCTCTACCTCATCTAGTAATTCAAGGATTGCTACCTTATGTGGAATGGTAACATTAAAGCCAGATATCCCAATGGCCTTAAATCCTTTAATCGCGTCTTTTAAGTTTTCCTGCTCTACATGGAAAGCATGGTATCTTGCATTTAATTTATAATACTGAAATAAATCATTGTGCATCTCTGGTGACATCGAATGTGCAATTGGACTACCTATTACCCCATAAATCTTTTCCAATATCCTCACCCACATATCTATAATCTCTAGAAAAAATTTTCCCCATTTAAATAAACATTTGCTTACTCTTCTATATTAATGAAGGTCTTATTAAGACTCCAACACCCTTTGGAACATGTGCAACGATTTTCACATTTGGCTCATTGACCGTTACCCAACCAAGACCTGAAAAGACGATATCCGTTTTAGCTTCTTTGATTGAAAATTCATGTGAGACCAGTTCAGGAAAGCTTTCAGCATCTTTTGGCCCTGGAGGTTGTAATAGGTCCCCTTTTTGTTTTTGATAAAGTTCATCAGCATTTTCTAGTTTTGTCCGATGGATATTAAGTTCATTTGAGAGATGGCAAACGAAAGATTGTCTTCCCCCTGTTACGAAATCAAATCTCGCTAGACCTCCAAAGAATAAAGTCTGTCCTTCATTAAGTTGAAAGACTTTCGGTTTAATTTCCTTTTTAGGAGTAATAACTTTCAACTCTTTTTTATCCACATAATGCGCCATTTGGTGATGATTAATAATTCCTGGTGTATCAAATAATGAGGCATCGTCATCTAAGGGGATATCAATCATATCAAGAGTTGTCCCAGGGAAATGAGAAGTGGTAATAACATCATCTTCTCCACTGAAGTCTTTAATTAAACGATTAATAAAAGTGGATTTCCCTACATTCGTACAACCAACAACATAAACGTCCTTGCCTTCACGGTAATGGTCAATGGCTTCTGCAACCTCTGGTATTCCTATTCCTTTATGCGCGCTTATTAGAAACACATCTACAGGGTTTAATCCTAGATCTTTAGCAGATTGTTTCATCCAAGTAATAAGTTTTTTATGTTTAACCGATTTCGGTAGGAGGTCAACCTTATTACCTACTAGAAGTATATTCTTTTTGCCTACAAATCGATGTAATCCAGGTAACCAGCTTCCATTGAAATCAAATATATCAACGATTTTCACAATCAATCCATTCGTTTGTCCAATACCATTAAGAATTTTTAGAAAGTCATCATCAGTAAGTGAAACATCCTGAACTTCATTATAATGCTTTAATCTAAAGCAACGTTGACATATTACTGACTCTTTTTCGAGTGATGATAGAGGAGCATACCCTAATCCTTCTTTATCTTCTGTTTGAATTGTTACTCCACAGCCTATACAAGCAATGCTTTCTTCCACTACATTATTCCTCCCAGTAAATCATACCTTTATTCTTCAACCATGTTAGAATTTGTCTTTCAATTCTTCTATTAATCCTAGTAAAGAACCCATCAGTTTGTGCAACAGGAACAACTAAAATTGTATGAAGTCCACTTCTATTTCCACCTAATACGTCAGTAAGAAGTTGATCACCAATAACGACCACTTCTTCACTTTTCAACTTCATTTCTTTAATAGCCCGACGAAATGCCATTCCCATAGGTTTTCTTGCTTTAAAAATGAATGGAGTTTGAAGGGGTTCTGAAAAGTCTTTTACTCTTTGTTCATTATTATTCGACACAATTGTAATCATAATCCCATGATCTTGCATTTGTTTAAACCATTCGATAAGTTTCGGCGTTGCACTTGGACGATCCCATTCAACTAACGTATTATCCAAGTCAGTTATAATCCCTTTTACTCCACGCTCTACTAAATCCTTTGGAGAAATATCGAATACACTTTTAACATGTTGATTTGGTAAGAAAGTTTTTAACACTTATGTACACCTCGAGTTTAAATTTGATGTTATCTCGAACACATGATTTTTAAAATACCATATTTCATCATAACGAAATTTCTATCAGTGTCAAAGCTAAATTAGTATTTTTCAGCAAAATTCGCTATTTTATAATTCAGAAATAAAAAACTTTTCGACAAAAGTCAGTTATTTTCTACAGTTGTGGATAAGTTTATACACATTATACATAGTGAATTACCTATATTTTCCGCTTTTATAAACAGCCTACCCACAGGTTATCCACCAAATTCTGTGGATAAGAGAACGGTTGTTCTGCTTATAAATTCATGTTAGAGTAATACTACCAACAAGAGATAACTTAATAATATATGACGTTATTACGAGAATAGAACTGTTACCCCTTAAATTTCTAGGAGGTGAATTGCCAAACTGGCATTCAATTATGAGAAAACTATCTGATGAACTACTCATTGAATCTTACTTTAAAGCAACTGAACTTAGGTTAAGTCCAGATTTCATCTTCCTAATCGAAAGTGAGATCAAGCGCAGATCTTTAGTACATAGAATAAAAGCGACTTCTTAAATTAAATCATGTGAGCCTTCTAGGCTCTTTTTTTCTTACTTAATCTCTCCTAGCTTCTCTCCTACTTTAATATGGTAAGGAGTAGTAATTCTCTTATCAATCTCAAATGTTTCGTTTTCGAATAGCAAGATCACTGTGGAACCGAAGGTAAAATAGGCAATTTCTTTACCTTTTTCCACCTTATCTCCCTTATGGGTCATTTCTATACTATTTACAAACATTGCACCAACCTTTACCATCGCTATATGCTTCCCTGAAGAATTAATTTCAGTTATTCTACGAAAGTTTTTAGAGAGTGTCTCTTTCCCGTATTTTAATCCTAATCGATTAACAGGATAGGATTTCTTCCCTAACGTCCATTGTTTGGTAATCTGACCGGATACAGGACTATGAATTCGATGATAGTGACTTGGACTAAGGTACAAAATCATAAAGCTCCCATTTAAGTATTTAGCAAGTGCTACCTCTGAACCAAGCATTTCCTCTATGGAATAACTTTTTCCTTTCACAATAATTTCTTTTGATGATAGAATCGTCCCTATTTCCTCAATTACTGCATCTACTGGGCTAACAACACTTGCAAGATCATCGATTTTTCTTGATTCAGCCTTCAGCTCCCGAATAAAAAATTCATGTAAGCTTTGAAAGCTATGAACCTCTTCCTTCACATCATCCAATGAGATGTCATATACTTTAAGATAACTTGGAATCAGCCTCTTGCTCATTTTTGAGTGTGAGAATTTTCTTAGTACAAATGAAGACAACCTGTGGTTTGTTAATTCTATGAAAAAACGGTAAAACCATTGTATCAAATGACTTCCTCCTAAAAACAAAGAATATTGGACCCATATCCATGACAGATATTATAACACTTGCCATATTATTATTATATGAAGTTTAACTATTATTATTGGAAATTAATAAGAAAAGCGCAAGCGCCTTGCTCAGCCCCGACAGGCATAAGTCGAAGCACGTAGGAAATCTTGTTTCCGTAGTGATTCGACTTATGACCCCGAGGGGCTAGGCGCTGGAGCTAGACACCAAGAAAAGCGGAAGCGCCTTGCTCAGCCCCGACAGGCATAAGTCGAAGCACGTAGGAAATCTTGTTTTCCGTAGTGATTCGACTTATGACCCCGAGGGGCTAGGCGCTGGAGCTAGACACCAAAACTGGGTTCAAATTTTATACTTTCCTCTAATCCAATAGCAAAAGGGACTGACATAGTCAAATCCCCTTTACTTATTTATTTAGTTAATTCTAAGAATTCCTCTACATCTTTTATCGAAAGTTTCACAGCTTTCTCCCAGAAATCTCTTTGTGTTAAATCAACGCCTAAATGTTTTGCTGCTAATTCCTCAACTGTCATACTTGCAGTATCCTTTAATAATGCAATATATTTTTCCTCGTAGTCTGTTCCTTCTTCGATTGCTTGTGCATAGATCCCAAGAGAGAATAAATATCCAAAAGTGTACGGAAAATTATAGAATGGTACTTGCGTTAAGTAAAAATGCATTTTTGATGCCCAGAACTGTGGATGATACTCTTCCAAAGAATCACAATATGCTTCTTTTTGAGATTGCTCCATCAACTCATTTAAACGCTCTGCACTCACCATACCACTCTTACGTTCCTCATAGAATGCTGTTTCAAAAATGAAGCGTGCATGAATGTTCATATAAAATGCAACACTTCGCTGAATCTTATCTTCTAGTAATGCCAAACGCTCATCCTCAGACTTGGCATGCTTAACAGCAGCATCTGCAACAATCATTTCAGCAAAAGTTGAAGCCGTTTCAGCCACATTCATCGCATAATTACGATTCAGTGTATGTACCCCGCTCATTGCATGTTGATGAAACGCATGCCCTAACTCATGTGCAAGCGTTGAGACATTTGAAGGTGTTCCTGAATAAGTCATAAAGATTCTTGATTGGTCACTCTCTGGGAAACTTGTACAAAAGCCACCTGGTCTTTTGCCAGCTCTGTCTTCAGCTTCAATCCAACGATTTTCAAAAGATGTTCTTGTGAAATCCGTAAGCTCCTTACCAAATTTGCTGAACTGGTCAAGTATAAATTCGCAGCCTTCTTGGTATGAAACTTTACTTTCTGTTTTTCCGATTGGTGCATCAAGATCATACCAACTTAATTTCTCTAAACCTAATACTTTTGCTTTTCTGTTAAGATACTCTACAAACGGAGCCTTGTACTCAGTGATTACGGTCCACATTGTTTCCAACGTTTTTTTTGACATCCTATTAATATCTAGGGGTTCTTTATGAATATCTTCCCATCCGCGTTGTTTATAGACATTTAAGCGAAATCCACCAAGGTGATTTAAGCTTGAACTAATATAGTCCGCCTGCTCTTCCCAAGCAGTCGTCCAACTTTCGAACATTTTCTTTCTAGTTTCTCTATTAGAACTAGAAAACTTATTAAAAGCTTGGCCAGCAGAAAGTTCTTTGACTTCTCCATTTTCTTCAAACGGTATTTTGATATTTCCCACTACCGTATTGTACAATTGCCCCCATGCATGATAACCATCAATCCCTAAAGAGTTAATCAATGTTTCCTGCTCTGGTGATAATTTTTCTCCTGCTCGTGTTCTTCTTTCTTCTAATATAAATGCAAGTTCCTGAAATGGCTCTTCAGATAACAATCCTTCCCATACATCTGTATTAACTGAAACTAATTTTTGATCAAGTTCAGTTAATACCGTTTGAAGGGCTGCACTTAACTGCATAATTTTTCCATAGAGCATTGTTGCTTTCTTATCATGCATATCCTGGGCTTGAAGGCAGCTTACAAAAGCTCCTGACTGACGAATTTTTCTTGAAACAGCTTGAAAAGCATCAATTGCTGCCGATAAACCCTCTTTGTCCTTTGTTGATTGTGGGACCTTTAAATCTGTAACTAGAGTACGAAAGCTCTCCAACTCTCTGTCAATATTCACTAAATATGTATGAAATTCCTTAGAGTCACTCCCACCTTCAAAAAACACATCTAAATCCCATGTTTGAGCATAAGTAGTTGTCGCCAAAATAATCCCCTCTTCCATATTAAATAAATAAACATTATCAATTAATATTTAGATTCCCTAAATACTTTGATACTTTTATTATAATCGTATTTTTATCAAATTTCTATTATTTATGATTAAAAGGAATGCTTAGGCTTATCTTCAGCACCTAAGCATTCCTAAATTCATTATTTACCATAGTAATTGTAGTAGTAGTAACCTCCTCCAAGTACCAATAGCAAGATTAGGAGAACCACCACTAATGAAAACCCGCTACGATTTGCCCCATAGCCATAGCCAACCGGTGCCGGATAAACTGGATAGCCATATCCGCCATAATAAGGGTAACCATATCCGTATGGCATAAACATCCCTCCTAAATTAATTAATACTTATCTTGTAACTAATTATCACTTTGATTAAATTATTTATCCTATATTAAATTCTCTATAATATAGCCTATTCAAATCTAGACGTTTAGGAAGGGCATTCGTGGAATTTTTTAAATATAATTTTTAGAACTTTCTGTCCTAATTTAGATGGACAGACACAAACAAGCAACTTCGGACATATGTATAAATTAATAGGCTTTAGCCTAATTTTTGAACAAAACTGATTAGTATTTACTTGTACTGTGATTTTCTTTTGCGTCACAGTCATTGAATGTGATGAATCTCATTCATAAAAAAGCCTATTTTCAAGATAATCTTTGTGTGAGGTGATAATATGACAGGAATCTTAGCAGCGTTAGGATACTTTGTTAAAGAATTAATTTTTTTAGTTTCGTATGTCAAAAATAATGCCTTTCCACAACCCTTATCGTCTTCTGAAGAAAAAAAATACTTAGAGCTCATGGCAACTGGTGATGAACATGCAAGAAATATGTTAATCGAACATAATCTCCGGTTAGTTGCTCATATCGTTAAGAAATTTGATAACACCGGTGAAGACTCAGAAGACTTGATTTCTATAGGAACCATTGGTCTAATAAAGGCGATTGAGAGCTATTCTCAAGGGAAAGGTACAAAGCTTGCTACCTATGCAGCTAGATGTATTGAAAACGAAATTCTCATGCATTTACGAGCACTTAAGAAAACAAAAAAAGATGTGTCTCTACATGATCCAATCGGTCAAGATAAAGAAGGGAATGAAATTAGTTTAATTGATGTATTAAAATCCGAATCAGAAGATGTGATTGAAACCATTCAATTAAACATGGAGCTTGAAAAAATCAAAGAGTATATCGACATATTAGATGGCCGAGAAAAGGAAGTCATTGTTGGTAGATTCGGCTTAGATCTAAAAAAGGAAAAAACACAAAGAGAAATAGCGAAAGAGCTTGGCATTTCCAGAAGTTATGTGTCAAGGATTGAAAAACGCGCACTGATGAAAATGTTCCATGAGTTTTATCGTGCTGAAAAAGAAAAAAGAAAAAAAGTTTAATCTATGAGAATGTTAAATACTGCAACATAAGGTAAAAACGTCCTTATGTTGCAGTATTTTTCTTTTTTTCATTCCTAAAGTGTATTCTTACTAGGCAAATATCATCCTCCGGTTTTGATTCCTTTAAGCTTTCAATAAGTTGTTCAAACCGATTTCGATTCTGAAATGTATCACATAGCTTTTCCAACTCTAGCTTTAGATGTTCGTATAATCCATCAGTGAACATTGTAAGTTCAATTTCATCTTGATAATAAAACGTTGCTGGTTTAAATTCATGATCTTTTAAGAATCCAACTGGAACAGTCGTGGAAGAATACTTTTCCACTCCATTAATAGATTTTACAACAAAACTTGGATGACCTGCATTCACATATTCAATCTTTTTTTCCTTTGTATCAACTAAAAGATAAATACATGTAAAATAATATTTAGTCATGATTGAGTCCCCAGGAAATAGATCAAACATATGCTGGTTTAATTTATGGAGTACCTCTGAAGGGTTATAAACCTCTCTTTGAGTCAAAGAAAGAAGTATAGCATTGATTGACATTGTTAAGAGTGCAGAAGTGATACCATGCCCCATAACATCCATTACGAATACAGAGTATAGCCCATTGTTTAATTTTTGCCATTTGTAAAAATCCCCACCTACTTTGCCAGAAGGAAGATGGAAACCTGAAATCTCCAAATATTCATCAGAATATGGGTCACTTAGCTGCATCTGTTGTAAGAGTTGCGATAACTTTAGGTCATACTCTAATTCCATTTCAAGTTCCACTCTTGTTGTCACATCATTCTGAACACCGATCATATAGCTTACTTTTCCACTTTCTGTTTTAACAGGATTAATCGTGAGTTCGTTCCAGAATTTGGTTTTATCTTTCCTATAATTCAACAGAATTGTGTGCACTTCTTGATTGTTTTGAATTGCTACTCTTAGCTCTTTTACTGTATCAGGATTTGTGTTTTCACCTTGTAGAAAACGACAATTCCTTCCTAACGTCTCCTCTACTGTATAGCCCGTCATATTTTCAAATCCTTTGTTCACATAAATAATCGGATTGTCTTCTTTATTAGGATCTGTAATTAATACCCCCACTCGCGAATGATCAATCGTTGCTAATAGAAGCTTATTTCTTTCTAGGAGTTCATTAGTTTGTTTTTCTATGTGATTACTGCCTTCAATTATTGATGGATCCTTCATTATTCAAGCTCACCTTTTTCCGTCAAATCTTAACCTTGTATCTTTAGTATCTATATAAAAAGAAACTTTCATTAAGCATATTTCTAACTAGTTACTTAACTATATGTTATGATATTGTTATGTAACATCATTCAAAGGAGAGCAGTTATGGAATATGTTGAAGCGCTTAAGGATTTAAAGCAAATAAGAAAAATTAAGAATATGCTTTGGAAACAATCCAAGCGAGATTATTTATTATTTGTCATCGGAATTAACACAGGTCTTAAAATTAGTGAACTTCTTTCACTTAAAGTAAGGGACCTAATGGATGAGAACGGTCACATTAAACCATTCCTAGAATTGCCCACAAAACAACATCCTTTACCATCCTATATTAATAAGCAAGTAGAAAAAGCGCTAAATTCATATTTACCCATTTCTAATATTGGGTACGATGACTATCTATTTAAAACCCCAAAATCTACTCAACCGATCTCCAGACAGCAAGCCTACAGAATTATTAATAAAGCTGCAAAAAATTGTGACATACCAGGTAAGATAGGCACACACTCTCTTAGAAAAACGTTTGGTTACCATGCATATAAAAAAGGAGTAGCAATCTCAATCCTTCAAAAAATGTTTAACCATTCATCATCAACTGAAACACTAAAATACTTAGGTATAGACAAAAATAACAAAATGAAAACAGAAATTGATGTAGACCTTTAAAAAGGAGGGAGTATCTTGTTTAATATTGATTCATTTATTTTATTAGTCGCATTACTATTAATTATTGGAGTCATTTCCACCAAATTTTCAACCAGAGTTGGTGTACCTGCACTTGTATTATTTATTGCTGTCGGAATGTTATTTGGCAGTGATGGACTTGGGTTGATTCATTTTGATAATCCTAAGCTTGCTCAGTTGATAGGGGTTATAGCTCTTATTGTTATATTGTTCGAAGGTGGTTTGCAAACAAAATGGACAGCTGTAAAGCCTGTTTTGGTCCCTTCTCTATCCCTTGCGACAATTGGCGTCTTAATTACAACTTCTTTAGTTGCTGTTGCTGCCTATTTAGTCTTTGATATTTCATGGTTTGAAGCATTCCTTTTTGGGTCAATTGTTGGCTCAACAGATGCTGCGGCTGTATTTGCTGTATTAAAAGGACAGAATATTGATAATCGATTAGAATCTACCCTAGAAGTTGAATCAGGAACAAACGACCCAATGGCGGTATTCTTAACCATTACATTCATTCAATTACTCTCTGTTGAAGATAATAATATCTTAGGTCTAATTTTAGCTTTCTTCTGGCAAATGGGGATTGGATTAGCAGTTGGTATCATTTTTGGTAAATTAGCCGTTTTTGCAATCAATAAAATAAACTTGGATTCAAGTGGGCTTTATCCTGTATTTGCTATGGCATTTGCATTATTAACCTATAGTGCAACCGCACTTATACACGCTAGCGGCTTACTTGCTGTATATATTGCAGCGTTAGTAATAGGAAGTTCTGACATTACTTATCGTCATTCAATCTTTAGATTTAATGAGGGCTTTGCTTGGATGATGCAAATTTTAATGTTTGTGATCCTAGGTCTATTAGTTTTCCCTGCTCAATTATTTGCAATGGATATCATGATCAAAGGACTTATTATCGCTGGAAGTTTAATTGTTGTTGCACGCCCAGTAGCTGTTTTTATATCTACTATCAAATTAGGATTTAATACAAGGGAAAAACTATTTCTTTCTTGGGCTGGTTTGCGTGGTGCAGTTCCAATTGTATTAGCAACATATCCGATGATTGCAGGGTTAGAAGATAACCAATTATTCTTCAATGTAGTATTTTTCGTTGTTCTAACTTCATCCTTAATTCAAGGATCTACCATTCCCTACATGGCAAAATGGTTAAAATTATCAGGCATTCAAAAGACGACTCCGGCACATACTTTAGAATTAGTCTCAATTGGAAAAGCAAATGCTGAAATAATCGAATATGAAGTGAACGGGGATGACTTCATTACAAATAAAAAAATTGTTCATTTAAAACTACCAAAACGAGTTTTGATAAATGCTATAATACGTGGGGAAAATCTCATTACCCCTAGAGGTGACACGACGATTAGAAATGGAGATATCCTCTATATACTTACGTCACGTGAAAGTAAAGAAAAACTCTTGCAAATGGTTAAAACTAAAACAGAAAAGCCTGACACACCTGTTAAAGAAAACACCCTTAAATAAACTAAGTTTAGATTTTTAATAACCAGGGTATAACAGTATATCTTTTTTTAAGGTCAATTACCAAAGACAGGAGGTTTTATTGATGATCCAACAAATACCAGAGGATCAAATACCTCTCCACATCATAAAACTATTAAAAGAATCTAAAAAAAGAGAATTTCAAGAACTCTTAACAGAACTACAGCCTTATGATATTGCTCGTATCTTTGAAGGACTGCCAGAAAAACATCATACTCGTTTTTTATTATTTTTATCATCCGAGCAAATTGCTGAATTAATCCAAGAACTTGAAAATGAACAACAACTAAAAGTCTTAACAAAACTCGGAATCGAAAAATCGGGCCAAGTTATGGACTTAATGGATAATGATGACCTAGCTTCTCTTCTACAAGATCTTTCACCCGATAAAATTGAAGAGCTTTTATCAGGTATGAAAAAAGAGGAATCTACCATTGTTCAAAATATCATGAATTACGAGCCGGAAACTGCTGGTCGATTAATGACCAACCGTTTTGTATGGATTCCTCACTATTTCACAGTTCGAGAGACTGTAAACAAACTAAAGAGTTTTGCGGAGTTTTCAGAAACAATCAACTATTTGTATGTCATTGATGATGAAAAAAAACTTGTAGGTGTTGTCTCATATCGCGAGATTATCTTAGCCGAAGAAACTGAAAAAATTGAAGATATTATGTTTAATCGTGTTGTTTCTGTCACGGCTGATACTGATCAAGAAGATGTTGCTCGCTTTATTGAAAGATATGATTTCCTAGCGATCCCGGTAGTTGAAGAAAATAATGTACTTGTTGGAATTGTAACAGTCGATGATATCATTGATGTTGTTATTCGTGAAGCAAATGAAGATATTGAAAAGCTATCTGCTTCCGGTAAATCGATTGACTTTGATACACCAGCATTCATAGCAGCTTATAGAAGGCTACCTTGGCTAATTTTGCTCCTATTTATTGGGGTAATTTCCGGAACAATTATAAGTAGCTTTGAAGACACTTTATCACAAGTTGTTGCACTTGCCTTTTTCATGCCCATGATCGCAGGAATGACCGGAAATACAGGGACACAGTCACTTGCTGTAGTTGTAAGAGGACTAATAAGTAGAGACATGGATAAACAAGTAGTTATAAAACTTATTTGGCGAGAATTTAAGGTTAGTTTGATTATTGGTATAACCTGTGCCATCCTAATCTTCTTTATTGCACTCATTTGGCGTCAGGATCCTACATTGGGAATTGTAGTTGGGAGTTCTTTATTCATCACCTTAATTATAGGGACAATGGCTGGAACGATCATTCCATTAACTCTTTACAAGTTTGATATCGATCCTGCTGTTGCATCAGGGCCACTAATCACCACACTTAATGATATTTTATCACTTCTTATCTATTTCGGAATAGCAACAATGTTTATTAGTAAATTAATGTAAAAGGTTAATCACTACATTTCTGGTTTCAGCCATTGTAGTGATTAACCTTTTTTATGTTTTTTTAATCCATTATTATGATATATTTCAATTATTAGCTAAAGATTGAAGGTGTGTTTTTTTGAAGATATATCATATTTTAGGAATTGCTATAGGAGGTGCAGCTGGAAGTGTAGCTAGATACCTCATGCAAATAAACCTGCTCCCACTTGCACAATTTCCTGTTTCAACAATGATTGTAAATATTCTCGGTAGTTTATTCCTTGGGATGTTAACAGGCATCTTCCAAAAGATTCATACCAAGGATTGGGTCAAGCTTACTCTTGGGGTGGGATTTTGTGGTGGATTTACGACAATGTCAACTTTTTCTGCTGACATCTTTCAGCTTTTCTCCATCTCTTTCCTAGCAGTGATTTCATATCTGTTCATTACATTATTTGGAGGACTATTCTTTGCCTTCCTTGGTTTTTCCCTCGGTCAACAGCTCGTTATTAAAAACAATAAACAACTAGAAAGTGGTGAAGAATGATGATCTATGTTGCAATAGGAGGTGCAATTGGGGCCGTTCTTCGGTATCTACTTGGTTTCATTTTGATGAAACGCTTTACTAATCCTCCCATTCCAGTAGCAATGGTTATTGTTAATCTGATTGGATCTTTTACTTTAGGAGCTGTGCTTGCCCTATCATTCGACTCGAAAATAATACCTCCTGTTCATCAGTTACTTGTTATTGGCTTCTTAGGTGCATTTACAACATTCTCTACCTTTAGTATGGAGGCGATTGAACTTTTCCAGAAAAAACAATACAGAAAGATGCTTAGTTACATTTCAATAACAATCTTCGGAAGTATTGGATTCTTTTCAATTGGTTACTTGTTATTAAACTAAAAAATAACTGCAACATGAAATCCAAAGATTCATGTGCAGTTATTTTTTTATGTGCAAGATTTAGTTTTCAACACTTACCTCAGTGCCAATTATTAAAACGATTGTCGTTGTGATAATAAGTCCCATAGCTACTGAAAACATTGAATAACACTCCTCTACAATGTATTAGATGTCTTTACTTAACTTTACCATCTAATCACGTTGTAAAATGAAACTATAAATGAACTTACTGTTACAGTAGTTTGTCGACTTTGTGAAAGAAGTTATTCACTTTCTTCTAAATAAAACAGTAATTAATAAAACATGCAATGTTAACATCAGCATTCCTCCTTAAAATCTCTATTAGGTGGAATCTTTCTCCACCAGCAACCAATTCGTTAAGATTCTTTTTCTTATAATCATTTTCCATTCCACCTTTCTTTTTTTAATATCCTAATACTATTTTATTTATGAACGGTATGTTAAAAACTGACGATCTTTCATTGAATCAATCATTTTATTAACCCGTTCATAATGTTCGATTTCTTCAATTGATTCATTACGTTTAGACACTGATATCGTTAAAAAAAATAAGTTAAATGTCATGTAGAATTCTTCCTTCCTTTTAAATTGTGGATAGGAACATCTTAGTAGTTATTCCACATTGAATACTGACGTTCTTTCATTTGTTCATACATCTTTATGACTTGTTCCTCGTGCTCATATTCTTCAATAGATATATCTCTTTTTTTAATTGAGATTTGAAAAAAGAATAGATTTAAGACCATTACTTCTCACCTCCTTAAAAAAGCACACAAAAAAGCCACAGGATATCGTTCTCTCCCTGCAGCTTTTAAAGCTTAATGCTAATTTAGGCATAAAAAAGCCACAGAGAGTCTACTCTACCTGTGGCTGTATGTGTATTTTAATTGTGCATTAAATTACGTCATTCATCACCAATTCGGTCGAATAGCTATGCTCATATGAAATTGTTGAAGCTGTTGTTAAAGATGGGTTTAATCCAATTGTCATCATTTTCTTCGACCTCCTTTAATGATATTATTTCCTACAAAGGTAATTATATCCAACAACTTATCACTTGTAAACCCCAATTGTTAAAATTTGCTTATAAAAAAATCTCTTCCCGATAGTTGGGAAGAGATATCATTTATTGATCAATCTCGCTTAATTCTCTCTTATACTTTATAACTGTTCTGAATAAGCAGAAAGAGGTAATTAAAAATAGAACAGTAGTCCCCATTAATGCAATCATCTGGAGATTCGTTTTACCCTCATTTGGTATTAAAACACCAATATATAAAAACACACTAACAGCGATTAAAATAAAGGAATACCTTTTATAGTCAGTAATTTTATGTTGTATAACTTTAACCTTCTCTAGATCCAACGTTATCACTCACCTTACATACAATATCAAAATCTCTCTTTCTATCATATCACATGGGATTTCTTATTGATGAATGTAAATAAAACCAAAAAAAGCTGCCTTAAGTGTGTATAGGCAGCTTTTTTTTGACTTCATTATTGGAGCGTATTTTTAACTTGTGAGATCATTTTTAAGACTAATTCAGAAGAATGACGTGCCGCAGTTTTCAAGAATTGTTCAAACGAAACGTCTGATTCTTTACCTGCTATATCAGAAAGCGAGCGAATCACAACAAACGGTATTCGAAATGCGTGACACACTTGTGCAATGGCAGCTGCCTCCATCTCTACAGCATATAAGTCCTTAAATTGGTTACGTACATATTCAACACGTACTGGATCATTCATAAAGGAATCACCTGTCGCGATTAGACCTGTTGTTATTTGTATGTCGTTTATTTGTTCAGCAGCTTTCTCGGCGATTTTCACAAGGTTTGCATCTGCTTCAAATGCTGGGGGTGATCCTGGAACTTGTCCATACTCATAACCGAAAGCTGTCACATCAACATCATGGTGACGAACCTCAGATGAAATGACTACATCACCAACATTTAATGATTCCAGATAACCACCTGCTGAACCTGTATTAATTATATATGCTGGTTTAAACTGTTGTAATAAAATACTTGTAGATAATGCAGCATTTACTTTTCCTATCCCTGATTTTAATAAGACGATTTCTTGTCCATTAATAATACCTGTAGAAAATTCACAGCCTGCTATCTTAATTGATTCTCTATTTTCAAGCAGTTCTCTTAAAATTTCTACTTCTTCTTCCATTGCTCCTATGATTCCTATTTTCATGCTAATCACCCTTTAACTATAATGAATTTTATCCTTTATTTTCACTTTACGACTGAAAACGTGAATTCTAAATTAGTAAATATAAATCCTCTTATTATTATTTACCTTATTTAATTAATCTTTAAACATTAAATCCTGTCCTTCTATCCCTTGAGTTCCTAATTCCTGATTGCTAGCTATAGACGTCCCAATCTTGTTATTTTATACTATGTTCATGATCTAACAAGAGGAAGTGAATATAAGTGGAATTTAAACTTGATTTTATCCAGGACAAAATAGAATTTTTTGAAGCACTTGATATTAAAACACTCGAAAAGAAAATAAACGAGCAAATCGAACATAACAAGGCAATTATGTTAACGGTACATCATGTTGCACATCAAATGAATGTTGATGAAGATGGTAGAAGGTTTTATAGTGCTGTCGTTCATTTTAAAGCGAAATAGTTGGAAAAGCGCAAAATACATGCGCTTTCAGGCTGTTGACAAACGCTCGCATTCTTCGTTGCGAACCCTCGATCGGTGCTCATTACCCTCATGGTAACTCCGCTCCTCCCAAGGGTTCGCGCCTCGACTTCAAGCGTTTTCAATCAGCCTGGGTTTTACAAATTATACTTTGTCTACATTCTGAAAGCGCAAAATACTTGCGCTTTTTCTTTATTCCTCTGAATCTTCTTCTGTACTAGATTCATTTGTTGAAGACCCAGTATAATATTTACTGTCATTTTTCCTTAATTCATCAATTTTTAGAGGCATCCAACCTTTTTCGTTTACCCATTCGATATATACACGATAAACACGCGAGTTATCCTTTGTTGAGATAGTAGCAGCAACACGATTTTCAGCATCACGAGCTAGCTCCCAAACAGTTAAATCGGAAGAGTTCTCATAACCTAATGCATAGCTTATTGCCTGTTCCATTTCAAGCCGATCAGGTGTGCCTTTATCATATACAATCGTATGTGGTCCAGTTTGATTTGTACCAACTGGTTTCCATGCTTTATTCTTGATAGATCTAATGATATTGGATTCAGGATCTCCATCAGTCACTTCTTCATGCTCTGTCGACTCACCCTCAGGCGCTTCCACCACTTCTTCTACTGGCTCTTCTTCAGTCTCGCTATCATCAGATCCTAAAGCTGTATCTTCCTCTACAGGCGGTTCAGTTGTGTTTGTGCTATCTTGGGTTTCTTCAACTTGCCCAGAAACACTTTCTTGGTTATTACTCGATAATAGGAACTTCCAACCAAAGAAAAGAATTAAAACAAAAACGATTCCAATTAATATGTTAAGGATTCGATTGATCCTTCTTCTTTTTGATAATTTTTCAGACCGCGGTCCTTCAACTAGTTTTTCTAAGTCATACCCCAAAGTATAGTCCCCCTTGTGCTATTTACTATACTCTATTTTATCATCAGTTTCGCATTTGATGAATATTTTTTATTTTAACTTTCTTTCAGAGCTTCATTTCTTGAAAGATCAATCTTATATATACCATTTACCATATCAAAGTAGACTTCATTTGTAGGTGACTTACTGCTCACCTGCCCAAGCTCTACCACAACCATTGCATATTTTGGATCTTCCATTGGAAAATAGCCTGCAAACCATTTATTAACAAGTGCTTCTTCATTATTCTTTTTGCCTAATTCGGCTGTTCCAGATTTTCCCGCTACTTTGTATGGTAACGACTTAAATTTCATACCTGTTCCAGACTCTACTACTTCTGCTAATAGCTCTTGAAGCTTCATCGCAGTATAAGGAGAAATAGTGTCTTCATCTTTCACCTTTTGTTCTGGGAAAGAGAAAAGTGTGGACCCATTTTTATATAAGACATCTGAAACTGCACGTGTTTGCTTCTTTTCTCCGCCTCTTGCAATAGTTGCCATCATATTAGCAATAGCTAGTGGTGTGATTCGAACATCCTTTTGACCGACCGAAATCTGGGCAATCGCCTTAGAAGATGATTTGTCTTTTTCATCCCCCCAGATAGTACCTTCATATTCTCCAGACATTTGCTTAAAATCATTCAACCGAAAAACATCGCCATGCCATCCAACAGGATTAATAATACCTAGTTTGTTTGAAAACTCCTCAATCACATCTGGATTTTTCTCTATCATTTCCTCTGCTAGCTTCGTAAAAGTGTAATTACAACTTTTTGCAAAACTCTCAGTGAAGTTTAACTCTCCTAATTCATAAACGGGGTTAGGCTCACCATATAAATCAAGATCACAATTAAACGTCCTTTCAGAAACATCAATATTATTCTCAATAACTGCTGCAGCTGTAACAGTTTTGAACACAGAACCTGGAAAATGAGGTAATAACATTTGATTATCTGCACTACCATCACCAAAAGGATCGGATGGATTAATAGTTGGCGCACTTACCATCGCTAATATATCTGACGATTTTATATCCAAAAGGACCACTCCACCTTTTTTTATTCCATGTTTAATCACTAGATCCTCAGCAAGCTCTTGCATTTCCCTATCAATGGTTGTTTTAATAGCTACAGGGTAAAATGGATTAGCTGGTGCAGTATATTTTACATCAATACCGAATAATGGGTTTCCATCTCCTGCCACGTGGTATAAAAGCTTTGCTTCACCCTCTGGTAGGAGAAATTCATCAAACGCAGCTTGCAAACCGGTAATCCCTACTTTTGTTCTTGAAGATAAATACGTCTTCTCAGGATAGCGCTTTGAAAGAAGCTTCTCATTTTCTCTAATAATCCCAAGTAAGTGTTGCGCAATTTCACCATCTAAAGCATATTGGCGATAAACCGCAAATACCCCTGGAATTTCTAGTTCATTAATTTTATTCATTTGGGTTTCAGTCAGTGATAGTGGCTTTTCATCCCCAAAGACTACTGGTTCTTTTGCTTCTTTCAAACTGGATGTAATCTGATAAGAAGGAATATCTATAATTTCAGCAACTTGTTCAACTGGCCAATCAATAT
The DNA here is from genome assembly GCF_900104555.1 of Litchfieldia salsa. GTDB lineage: Bacteria > Bacillota > Bacilli > Bacillales > Bacillaceae_L > Litchfieldia > Litchfieldia salsa. The sequence continues at coordinate 64,078 of NZ_FNJU01000006.1, read as the reverse complement.
TTTTTAGAAAAGGGAATAAAACGAGACTTGGGTAATATTCATGTGTTAATGCATTTGAATGACGATCAATGAAACGTCCTCTACCTTGATCAATCACAATTTCTTGTGTTCGTTGCGATACACTCGATTTGATTAAATTTACATCATTTGATGAAAAGGATTCTGTGTTGATTAGTTGGATATCAATTAATCTGATTACCAATCCTGCAATCATCAACATAAAGAGAATGAGAACACTGAATCCTCTTTTCTTGATTTTGTTATTCATAAAAAAACCACCTCATTTTCATTTTCGACGAGGTGGTCTAATTTAAAACACTAATATTTATTTTTATTATAGGTGTTTTCATATAAATTGTTGCTTTTAAAGCCGCAGGCTGAATACTTTATATGTCTAAATTAACTAATTGAAACAATTTTGACGAACATTTCTCCGCCTGGTGTTTGAACAGTTACTTTATCATCTACTTGCTTACCGATAAGACTTTTTGCGATTGGTGAGTCGTTTGAGATTTTTCCTTCAAATGGATCTGCTTCTGCACTACCAACGATTGTATATGTTTCTTCTTCGCCACCTGGTAATTCAACAAATGTTACCGTTTTCCCTAGGGCTACAACATTAGAGTTATCATTTGTTTCTTCAATAATCTTTGCATTACGAATCATATTTTCAAGAGTTGTGATACGTCCTTCTACAAATGCCTGTTCTTCTTTTGCTGAATCATACTCAGAGTTCTCTGATAGATCCCCAAAACTTCTTGCTATTTTAATACGTTCAACAACCTCTTTACGTTTCACTGATTTTAGTTGTTCTAGTTCATTTTCAAGTTTCTGTTTACCGGCCTCAGTCATTGGGAATACTTTTTCGATTGCCATGATCCCGTCACTCCTTTTGTGTATTACAACCCCTGTAAGATTGTTTTATCTATGTATCCATTTATTATTACACTTTTTTTGACATCTATTATAAAAGAAAGAGAACAAGCGTCTAACAATGTTAACGATTGTCTCTTTTATAAGAAGAGGATGTCCCATAATACTGATCCATTTGTATTTGGGACAGCCTCCATTTGATTGTCAAAAATGTAACTATCTATGATATGTTATTACAAAATGGAATTTTGTTCAAGAATTGTTTGAATTTTTGTGACCATTAAGTCGATTGCAATATGATTTTGCCCACCTTCTGGAATAATAAGGTCAGCATATCTTTTTGTTGGTTCAATGAATTGGTTATGCATTGGTCGAACGACTGATACATATTGTTCAATCACTGATTCGATCGTTCTTCCTCGGTCATTAATATCCCTTAACATTCTTCGTAGTATACGCAAATCTGCGTCAGTATCAACGAACAGCTTAATATCCATCAATTGACGGAGGCGCTCATCTTCAAGTACTAAAATCCCCTCTAAAATGATAACATCCTTTGGTTCAACTATGATCACATCATTTGATCTAGTATGATACTTGTAATCGTACACTGGTTTTTCTATTGGGTTATAATTTAATAGTTGATTGATATGGTCAATTAATAAATCATTATCAAAAGCTAATGGGTGATCGTAATTCGTATTTAGACGATCCTCAAAAGCAAGGTGACTTTGATCTTTGTAGTAAAAATCTTGTTCAATCATTAAAATGGATTGTCCTCTAAAATGTTCATAGATCGCTTTTGTCACACTTGTCTTACCAGACCCAGATCCACCTGCGATTCCTATCACAATGGGCTTTTTCCCCATGTTTACTCAGTTCCCCTTTCGCATCATGTTATTCGGGAATACTGGCTTGTCTACAATAAATTTGACAATTTGTAGAGGATGGCGTGCTGCATCAAGTTCATTTCCATCTTCATCCCAAACCTTATCAATCACAACTCTAAAGTTTTCTATTTCCGGGCCAAAAAATTCGACTTCATCCCCTGGCTTAAAGTGATTTCTCTGTTGTAGAGTAACCATACCTGTTTCTTCATTATAGTCTAGCACGAGACCGACAAATTCATAAGTCGTCTTTTTGCTATGATTTCCAAACATTTGCTCTTTAAACCCTGGTACCCCTTCAAAGAATGCAGTCGCTGTATCTCTATTTGCACATTTATCAAGTTCTTCAAGCCACTCTCTCTTTATTTCGAAATTCTCAGGGTCAGCGCAATAAGCATCAATTACCTTACGATAAACACTAACAACTGTTGCAATATAGTGAATTGATTTCATTCGTCCTTCAATCTTTAAGCTATCCACACCTAGTTCAATCATTTTGGGAATGGATTCAACTAATTTTAAATCCTTAGGACTCATCGCAAAAGCTTCATCACCCTCTTCAAATAATGCAACTTCATCTGATTCTCCTACCTGATATAAATCATAGTCCCATCTACATGATTGACAACAGCCCCCACGGTTTGAATCACGAGCAGTCATATGATTACTTAAAGTACAGCGACCAGAATAAGCAATACACATTGCTCCATGAATGAAAGCTTCAATTTCTATATCTACTTTTTCTTTCATTAGGCGTACTTCTTCTGCACTTGTTTCACGAGCCAGCACAACTCTCTCAAGTCCTTCTTCTTTCCAAAACTGGACAGCCTTCCAGTTAGATAGAGACTGCTGTGTACTTAAGTGAACTTCAAGCTTTGGAGCAACTTTTCGACAGGTTTCAATAATTAGAGGGTCCGCAACAATAATTCCAGTAACCCCAGCCTTTTGAAGCCCTATTAAATAGTCTTCTAAACCTTCCATATTTTCATTATGAGCAAAAATATTAGTTGTTACATAAATTTTCGCTCCATACTTATTTGCGAATTCTACGCCTTCAGCCATTTCTTCATGTGAAAAGTTGTCAGCATTTGAGCGTAATCCAAATTCCTTTCCACCGATAAAAACTGCATCTGCACCATAATGTACAGCAATTTTCAGTTTTTCCAAGCTACCTGCTGGTGCTAGTAATTCAGGTTTTTTCACAATGACACGCTTTCCATCTATGATTTGTGATATTTTATCATTTATTACTGTTGCCATGAAAGGTTCCTCCTTTTATTAGGCTTCTTATAAATTGTTATCTAGGTATTAACCTTTAATAAACAGTTTCTTTAAAGAAAAACCCTGTATCTAACGGTCTATTTACTGGTTGTAATTGCTCTAGTTCCTCTAGTAATTGATCTTTTACATCTTCGTATTCATCACGGTTATCGACACATAAATCAATGGCTTTACGGTATCTTTTCGTCACTTCAATGATATATTCAGATGTTTTTAATACACCATCAATTTTAAAACTATCTATTCCTGCATCAATCATGTCTTCAAGTTCGTCGATGATACAAATGTCATTTGGACTCATAATATGTGTGCCATTCTCATCTTCAAAAATGGGATATTTATTGTCACGTTCTTTATCAAATAAAATCATATTTTTCTCAAGCTTACGGTTTTCAATTTCCATAACTTTGTCTTGGTACTCAAAGTAATTTCCAATCAGTGAGCGTTTTGATTGGAACATGTTAGTCATACCATGAACCTGTACTTCAACCTCAACCTTAGCATTTTCTTTTATTTCCACAATGGCATCCATATTTAATTCACGTGCTAGGACTGCTCGCTTTGCGCCTTTTGTTCCCCAGTAATTACATGTATACCAGTTTGTCGCAGTCATTTCAGTATTCCAGTGTAATTTAAGTTCTGGTGCTACATCACGAGCAGCCATTAAAACAGCAGGATCACCGAAAATCACTCCATCTACTTTAACTGAATTTAAGAATGGGAGATAATCATATAGACTATCTACTTTTTCATTATGGAATAGTGCGTTAACTGCTACATATACCTTCTTATTTAGCTGATGAGAAATTTCAACAGCTTTTTTTACGTCATCCCTCGAAAACTCACCAGCTAAACGTAATCCAAATTGTTGTTCACCAATTACAAAAGCATCTGCCCCTGCAGAAGCAAGTTTTTCTATATCTGCTACATTAGTAGGAGTAACTAAAAGCTCTGGCTTTTTCATTCTAAACACCTCTTTTTTTACTAATGGCTATACCATCACCAACCGGAAGAATCGTGGTGTAATAGTTTGGATGAGTCGATAACCATTCGTTATACATTTTTATTTTGTCAACTAATTGTCTTTTGCGTTTATCTTCTATTTCTTCAACTACAAGACCCTTAAAAAGGACATTGTCGGTTATAATCATTCCATTATCATTTAATAACGGCTCATAACTCTCAAAAAATCTTTTATATTGTCCCTTTGCTGCATCGATAAAAATTACATCGTAACTCCCAGTCTTATGAATTTCAGGAGCCAGTTCTAATGCATCACCATAGAATACATTGATTTGCTCAGTTGTGTGTGATTCGTTGATATTTTTTATGGCTTGTTCATAGCGACCACGATTACGTTCCACTGTTGTAATTTCAGCACTAGGCAATGTAATCGCCATGCGAATAGCAGAATAACCAATGGCTGTCCCTATTTCTAGAATGCGTTTGGGATTAGAAATTCTTAAAAGTTGAAGAATAGCTTCAGCACTAATAACATCCATGATTGGTACATGATTCTCTTTTGCATAGTCTTCAAGTTGCTGAATGAATTCGGTTCTAGGCTGTACTAGGGCATCTAGATATGCTAATACTTGATCGGAAACCATTAAGAGACCTCCATTAGAAAAAATATATTAAGACGACTGTGACCTTACTATTGTTTGTTTTAGTATACAAATACAAAAAATATCCAACAAAAAGAAAATTGGCTATAATGCCAATTTTTAGTAGTTGTCTTATTTTGTTATAATAACTCGATATATTTTAACACATTGTAAAGGGGAACGCTAATAATATCGTTCCCCTTTCTTATTATTCTTCTGTTCTCAGATATTGATTAACCTTTTGATTATGTTCATCTAAGGTATCAGAGTAATGAACAGTTCCGTCCTTTGCCGCTAAGAAATAGAGTGACGTGATATCAGCAGGATTTAGAGCAGCTTTTATTGAAGTTGCACCAGCATTTGCAATTGGCCCTGGTGTTAACCCTTTATTGCGATAAGTGTTATACGGATGGTCCACTTCTAAATCCTTATATAAGACACGATCCTTATGCTCACCTAATGCATATAAGACTGTTGGATCAGTCTGAAGTGGCATATCAATCTTCATCCGATTATAAAATACTGCTGAGATTTTATCTCGGTCAACCTGTGCTGTAGCTTCTTCTTCAATTAGTGATGCCATTGTCAGTAACGTATGTGGTGTGAATTCACGGAACGCCATTTCCCCTTGTACATCCCCAATCACCTTATCCGTTTGTGCAATCATTGGCTCGATAATTTCTTCAAGCGTCGGATTCGTTTTATAAAATGGATAAGTTGCAGGAAATAAATATCCTTCAAGTGGATACATGACATTTTCATGAAGAATCTCATTTGTAAGTAACGACGGATATAGTGCCATTAACTGTGCAATATATTCTTGGTCTGTTAACTTTGTCATTATTTCTTCTTCAGTGAACTCTGTTTTTTCTGCAATAATTTTTGCGATTTGAGTGATTTGTTTTCCTTCAGGTATAGTAATTTGGAATACGATATCCTCCATGATTTTACCAGTTTTCAAGTTCGAGATAATCTCCGTAAATGTCATAGATGGTGTTAATGTATATTCCCCTGCTTGGAAGCCAGATTCATTTCTAAACTTAGTATAATAGCGAAATACTTTGGCATCTTTTACGATTCCTTGTTCCTCTAAAATATTGGCGATGGCTCTTGGTGATGAGCCTATTGGAATCTCTACCTCGACTTCCTTGTTGCTATTCGGATCAACAGGCTCTAACGCTGATTTAATATATAAATAGCCTCCACCTACGATACCAGAGATCGTTAATAAAATAACAATGAATATGATGAGTACGATTTTCCTTACAACTTTCGCTTCGCCTTGAAGCTCTAATAACTTCTCACGATGATTTATTTTATTTTTCTCTTTATCTTTGTTTGGTGATTCAGACACATGACTTCCTCCTCTACTCGAAATATTATACTACATTTTTTTCTTGATTTCGTCAATAATTGGCAAATTCCTTTACTTTTTTAAAAAGGCTGTTTTCGTATCCGATTGTTTCTTTCATGCGCCGCAGGCTGAATACACTCCGCGTCCGGCGGGTGACCAGTGAGCCTCCTCGTCGCAATTGCTCCTGAGGGGTCTCACTTTGGCCACTGATCCCGCAGGAGTCTACGTGTATTCAGCCTGCTTGTAACTATTATTTCAATGTCATATGGTTAAAACAACAAACTCTGAGAAAACAGCCTTTAAGAAAGTTGAAAACGACATAATAAAAGGGCTATCACCATTGACTGGTGATAGCCCTTCTGCCTTAAAAATTATTCGCCTTCTTCTTCCTCATCAAGGAATGTATTTAACATTTCCTCAATCATATCCCATTCTTCATCTGTTTCGATCGGTTGTAATTCGCCGTCTTCACCATTTTCATTGCTGTTGAAGCTAGAAGCATGGATTTCAATATCCTCTTCATCATCATTTTCAGCACCTACTGGGTAATAAAGTACATAAGACTTTTTAAATTCCTCTGATTCAAATGTAAATAATACCTCACAAAGTTGTTCATTTCCTTGTTCATCTATAACTGTAATTTGCTTTTCGCCGTTTTCCATTATGTTCACCTCATTAGTTTTTGCTATTCAAATAGCCTTGTAATATCATCATTGCTGCCATTTTGTCTATGACTTTTTTTCTTTTCTTTCGACTAACATCCGCTTCCAAGAGGACACGCTCAGCCGCCATTGTTGTAAGACGCTCGTCCCATAAAATAGTGGGAATGTTAAATGTACTCTCTATCAGCTTTGCAAAAGTTTCACTTGCCTCACCTCTAGGGCCAATCGTTCCATTCATGTTTTTAGGGAGTCCTATAACAACCGATTCCACCTGATATTCCGTTATGATTTCACCTAATCGCTGTAGGCCAAATTGCTGTCGTTCTTCATTGATTTTAATCGTTTCGAGTCCTTGGGCTGTCCAACCCATCTCATCACTGATTGCAACACCAATTGTTTTTGAGCCTACATCTAAACCAAGAACACGCATGTTAGTTTACCCCTCACGATGAGAATTTAAGTAGGATTTCACTAACTCCTCAATTAATTCATCGCGCTCTAGCTTTCTGATAATATTTCTAGCGTCATTGTGCCTAGGAATGTACGCTGGGTCACCAGATAATAAATACCCAACAATCTGGTTAATTGGATTATAACCTTTTTCTTGAAGTGCATCATATACTGTGTTCAACACTTCATTCACATTCGTCTCAAACGGTTCCTCTGGAAAATTAAACTTCATTGTTTTATCAAATGAACTCATTTGCTAACACCTCATTCTCAGATTCTTTTAAGCTGAACCTGTCATGTTGATTCATATTACCATTTTACACTAACTGAGAGGATTATAAAATGGATTTCACCCAATCTTGTACAAAGTTAAGGGCGTCTTGTAATTGCTCTGGATTTTTCCCACCTGCTTGGGCCATATCTGGGCGTCCACCGCCACCACCACCACAACGGGTTGCTACTTCTTTAATTAGCTTTCCTGCGTGAAAACCGCGCTCGATTAAATCTTTAGTCACTCCTGCAGTTATATTAACTTTCCCCTCATTTACAGACCCTAAAACAATGACTGCAGATCCAAGCTTCTGCTTTAAATCATCTACCATCGTCCTTAAATTATTCATATCAGTTGGATTAACAATGTGATATAACACTGTTACATCACCAATTGTTTTCGCTTGTTCGACAAGACTTCCAGCTTCTATATTTCCTAATTTAGTTGACAGTGATTCATTTTCACGTTGTAATTGGCGAAGCTCATTTGATAATGATTCAATCTTAACAGGAACTTCTTTAGGGCTTGTCTTCAACACGTTAGAAGCTTCATGAAGCAACTTCACTTGATCATTCATTAACTTATAGGCAGAACGACCTGTGACTGCTTCAATTCTTCGCGTACCTGCACCGATTCCAGCCTCAGATACAATTTTGAATAAGCCAATTGTTGCTGTATTTGGTACATGACAGCCACCACATAATTCAAGACTATAATCACCTACCTGGACAACACGTACGACTTTACCGTACTTTTCACCGAATAAAGCCATTGCTCCCATTGCTTTTGCCTCATCTAATGATTTGTTTTCAATCTCTACTTCTAAGCTTTTCCAAATTTGATCATTTACAATCGTTTCAATTTGTTCTAACTCTTCTTGCTTCACTTGTCCAAAGTGGGAGAAGTCAAAACGAAGACGCTGTGCTGTAACTTGTGAACCTGCTTGATTAACATGACTTCCAAGTACGTCCTTTAATGCTTGATGAAGAAGATGTGTGGCCGTATGGTTTTTAATGATTCCGTTACGATTCTCGTGATTTACTGTTGAAGAAAACTGATCACCTGCTTTTAGTGAACCTTTTTCAACGACTACTCTGTGAAGATTTTGACCATTTGGAGCTTTTTGTACATCCTTAACAGTCAGTACACTATTATCACTTTCAAGTATACCTTCGTCCGCGATTTGCCCTCCGCTCTCTGCATAGAAAGGAGTTTGATCAAGGATTATTTGTACATCCTCACCTTCATTTGCCGTATCAACAATCTCTCCATCTTTTACAATAATTAAAACAGTTGATTGTGCTTGAAGTTGATCATAACCAACAAATGTACTTTCAGCTTTGACCTCTCCAAGCACACCACTTTGTACTTGCATAGATCCAACATCCTGTCTAGCTGCACGAGCTCGTGAACGTTGGTTGTCCATTTCTTCTTCGAAGCCTTGATGATCGATTGTCATGTTTTCTTCTTCCGCATATTCTTCTGTCAATTCTACTGGGAATCCATATGTATCGTACAAACGAAAAACATCTGAACCAGGAACAATGCTACTACCTTCAGCTTTTTGTTTCTCAATTACATTGGATAGAATAACAAGACCCTCATGCAGAGTTTCGTGGAATCTTTCTTCTTCATTTTTGATAACCTTTTGGATAAAATCTGTTTTTGCTTTCACTTCAGGGTAAAAATCAACCATAATATCTGCTACAACCGGTACCAGTTCAAACATGAATGGTCGATTAATATTGATTACCTTTGCAAAACGAACAGCTCTTCTTAGTAATCGTCTTAGCACATATCCGCGCCCTTCATTTGATGGGAGTGCTCCATCTCCTACAGCAAAAGCAACTGTTCGGATATGATCTGCTACAACCTTAAAGGCAGTGTCCTGTTCTTTACTTGTTCCGTACTTAACTTCTGCAATTACTTCTGTTGCTTTAATAATTGGCATAAATAAATCTGTTTCAAAATTAGTCGGGGTATCTTGAATGACAGAGACCATTCTTTCAAGACCCATTCCCGTATCAATATTCTTCTTCGGGAGCGGTGTATATGTATGATCAGGATTATGATTAAATTGAGAAAATACTAAGTTCCATACTTCCAGATAACGTTCATTTTCTCCACCTGGATATAACTCAGGGTCTGATGGATCATTTCCATACTTTTCTCCGCGGTCATAGAAAATCTCCGTATTAGGTCCACTTGGGCCTTCACCAATATCCCAGAAGTTACCTTCAAGTCTTATAATGCGTTCCTCTGGAATCCCAATTTTTTCTCTCCAGATTTGGAATGCTTCCTCATCCTCAGGATGAATCGTTACAGATAAGTTGTCAGGGTTAAATCCAATCCAATCTTTACTTGTTAGGAATTCCCATGCCCAATGAATCGCTTCTTCTTTAAAATATTCACCAATTGAAAAGTTACCTAGCATTTCAAAAAATGTGTGATGACGCGCTGTTTTCCCTACATTTTCAATGTCATTTGTACGGATTGATTTTTGCGCGTTACAAATACGTGGGTTTTCTGGAACAACACGTCCATCAAAATATTTTTTTAACGTAGCTACCCCACTATTTATCCACAATAATGTTGGATCTTCATGTGGAACTAGGGATGCGCTAGGTTCAATAGCATGTCCTTTTTCTTTAAAGAAATCAAGAAACATTTGCCTTACTTCTGCAGATGTTAATTTCGTCGTCATTCAACTTTCCTCCTATGTTTTACTGCGAATATTATTTATAAGGAAATAAAAAAGAATACTCTAATCCCTATAGCAGGGACGAGAGTATTCTCGCGGTACCACCCTGATTATGAACCTACCTCTAGTTCATCACCTCATGAACATGATAACGGGATGACCCGGTAGGATTTTTTCCTACACTCTGGATTAGCTTTCTGCTACTCTTCATTTGAGGTCTCTTCCACCCTAGAAGACCTCTCTCTGAAATGTGTTGTTCACACTGTTAAATGGGCTGTAGCGTACTGATTCCTTCATTGATTTCAAAATATATTGTTTATTATATCAACTTCAAGCCAATTATAGACAAGCTAAAAATGTTTGTCAATCTTTGCGGAAGGTTAGCTATGAATTAAGCGTTAGAACGCTTATCCTCGAAGTTTTTATTTTTTCTATATACAGACAAATGAGATTTTACATGTAGTAAGATTACCCTTACGATCGCGAGTATTGGAACTGCAACTAAAAGACCCACGACTCCCCCTACTTCACCACCAAGTAATAGAGCCACCATGATCATGATTGGATGCATATGAAGACTTTTCCCAACAATTAAGGGCGATAATAAATTTCCTTCAATGAATTGGAGACCAAAGACGATAATAATGACAATGATGATCATCTGGTTTGAAATCGTTGCTGCAATAATAACGGCAGGTATTGCACCAATAACAGGTCCAAAGTAAGGAATAATATCCGTTATTCCAATAATAAAACCTAATAAAACGGGATATTTCATTCCACTTAACCATAACGCGAGAGATGCGATTACCGCCATGAGCAAGCAAACCAAGAGTTGGCCTCTAATATAATTTCCAAGTGACTCATCAACATCCTTAAGAAAGAATTGAATAGGTTGTCGCCATTTTCTTGGTGTTAAATACCATAATGCTTTTTTCATCTGGTCATAGTCTTTTAACATGTAAAAGACGATGAACGGGATGATAGCGATAATCACAATAGAATTCAATAATCCCTTAGCCATTGTAACAACCCTTGTAATCAGCTGATCCATACTATTTTCAAAACTCACAAACGCTTCATCAATACGTGCATGAAGTCCTGTTGGAAGGCGAGATGTAGAGTATTCAATTTGTTGTAACCATACTCTGTATGAATTCATTAATTCAGGAACACTCTCAACTAAATCGCGAAGTTGATTAAGTAATATTGGAATGACCAAATATACTCCATAAGAAAGGCCACCGAAAAATAACAGATATATAAATAAAATGGCTAATGCCCTTGGCAATCCCCGTCCATGAATTTTTTCTATTAGTGGATGTAATAAATACGTAATAAAAATGGAGATAAAGAACGGAACAAAAATAACTTTTAATAGCATTAAAATGGGAACCCATATTGGAGAGAGTTTAACCAAAATTAGGACTAACAATGAGACTAATAAAAATAGCGTAATTCGAAAAATCCACCTTAATTGAACATTATTCAAACAGATCACTCCTCCACTTTTTCTAGTGTAAGGAAATTAGCTAAATTTATACATTCTTAAGTTGCGCAAGGCGTACGGAGCTAGATAACAGAACCAGGACAGCAAAAAAGGAACTACCTTTTTAGGCAGTCCCTTTCGTTCAATTAAGAAATTGCTTTTGAAATTCTCTTACGCATTTTTTTCATTTTACGACCATTCATTAGGTTGTTACGTTGTGCCATATTATAAGCTGCAGCACCTAATCCTATAGTAACTAGCGAAGTAAACATTTTATTCATACTTTTCACCCCTAGCTGTAGATTACATACTAATGCTTCTGTCTTCTTCAGCAAAGAGATCATCCAGTGAACTTAATGTCCCGTCCTCTTCTACCTGATGGGTATTAATTTGTCCTTTTGAGATTGAAAGCTCAATAAAACATCCCCAACAATAATATTGATTCACACCAATTTTCCCAATATCCTTTGATTTACAATTCGGGCACTTTAACAAAGGGCACACCTCACATCACGGTTTTACTTGTACGACGAGGACTTCTTCACCGATCGTAAGAGGTTCGGTCGTTTTTATTACTTTCTTCCCCTCAGTAATATCAGCAAAAAATCCATCCGTTAATTCATACCCTATAATAGTGCCCACTTCTTCCATAAAATATACATCTTCTAATAAACCTAGTTTTTCACCTTCAGAAGTGATAACAGGTTTTCTAAATAAACCGTGATGTGAGTATAAAAAGTGCGTTGAAGCATCTTTTGGAATTGGCTTTAATTCAACATGACTGTCTATCATAATCCCATCGTTTCCAAATGAAGAGATCGATTCAACTGGAATTAAGCGATCCCGCTGAAAAAGACCTTTACTATCCATTAAGATTCCAACAATACTTCCATATTCATTTAAACAAATATCAGAAACATGCCCGATAATTTTTCCTTTATCAGACTGATAAATGGGTTGTCCTTTTAATAAAGAGAATGTTCGCAAGGTGACTCCCGCCTTTCCGAACAATACTTATCATTTGTCTTCTTCCATAAAGTCATACGGTGTAACGTTTTCCATTCCAACATTTGGATCTGTTAAGAAAATGTCCAACCTATCATTTTCATTAGGTAACGATTCAGCACCATCTCCAGAAGTCATCTTTACTGATCCCTCAAGTTCTTCTTGAAGCTTAGAACATAAACTAGTTTGTCTAAACCCATCGTCCGCTCTGTTAATGCCTTGTATAAAAGCTTCCTCTTCACCACACAAAATTAAGAAATCCTTACTTCTCGTGATTGCAGTATAAATTAAATTTTTTCTTAACATCCTATAATAGCTTTTTACGAGTGGCAAGATTACAATTGGGAATTCACTACCTTGTGATTTGTGAATAGAACAGCAGTAGGCATGAGTGATTTGATTAAGATCCTGTTTAGTATATGTCACTTCATTCCCATCATAAGATACAACAACTAAATCTTGTTTTTCAGTATTTTCCTTTGCAAAAAAAATGGACACTACTTCACCAATATCCCCATTAAAGACGTTACTTTCTGGTTGGTTCACTAGCTGTAATACTTTATCTCCTGTCCGGTAGACAATATTACCATAAGGAATTTCTCTTCTTGTTTGAGAAGGTGGATTAAATAACTCTTGTAAGGCCACATTTAGATTGTCAATACCAGCTGGTCCTTTATACATAGGAGCAAGAACTTGTATATCCCTGGCATTGTACCCTTTATTTTTTGCGTTTGCTGCTACCTTTTTGACCACCTCTAGCACTTGGCCTGGTCCACATTTTATAAATGAACGATCTGCTTTTGGAGAGGATATATCCCTCGGCAGTGTTCCTCTTTTAATATCATGTGCTAGCTCAATAATGGATGATCCTTCCGATTGACGATAAATATCCGTCAATTTAACGGTAGGAATAATCGTAGACTTTAGTAAATCCTTTAAGACCTGCCCAGGGCCAACAGAAGGCAGCTGATCTTCATCACCCACACAAATGACTTGAATATTATCAGGTAGAGATTTAAAAAGCTGATTAGCCAACCAAGTATCAACCATGGAAACCTCATCTACAATTAAAATCTTTCCACTGATTGGATTGTCTTCGTCATGTTGAAAACCTTCTACCCCATTCCAACCTAATAAACGATGAATGGTCACGGCAGGTAGCCCTGTTGCTTCACTCATTCTTTTCGCCGCTCTACCTGTCGGTGCAACTAAACGAATAGGATAAGGATTTTCATCATTATAATCCTTTGGGTCAAGCGAACAGCCGTGTAATTCCCCATAAAGCTCAACAATCCCTTTGATCACCGTTGTTTTACCTGTACCCGGTCCACCTGTTAACAAGAGCATTGGAGACATTAGAGCCGTTTGGATGGCTTCCTTTTGTGATGGAGCGTATTGAACCTTTAATCTTTCCTCAAGATTACCTAATGAAAGTAAAAATTCAGATTCCGGAAATTGTTCATCATACTCTGTTTGTCCCAGAATTCTTTTTATATTTGACACTACACCTTTTTCGGAGAAGTAGAGAGACGGTACGTAGATTCTACTTTCCTCTGTAACAATTTTACCCTCTTCTGTTAAATGAATAATCTCTTGGGAGATATCTAATTCAGAGATCGTATCCCTTTGATTATTTTCTAACAAAGACCTTACCTTAATTATTAATTGCTCGGCTGTCAAAAAGACATGTCCTTCTTGAAGTGAATCTTGTTCTAATATGTATAAGATACCTGCACGAATTCGGTCGGGGTGATTTCCAGACAAACCGAGTGCATGTCCTAGTTCATCCGCTCTACCAAAGCCAATCCCTTCTATATTTTCAACTAAACGATAAGGATTGGATTGGATGACTTCTAGCGTCTCTTCTTTATAAATTTGGTAAATTTTCATTGACGTTTGGGGACCAAATCCATATTGTGATAAACCAATCATGACCTGTTCAAGCCCTTGATGTTCAATCAAGGTCTCATAAATTTCTTTTGCTTTATCACTAGGAAGCTTTGGTATTTTTTGTAATGCAGAAGGGTCTGCTAAAATCTTAGAAATCGCATTTTCTCCTAGAACATCGACGATTTTCTCGGCTGTTTTCTTTCCGATTCCTTTAAATAAATCACCTGATAGATATTGGATAATTCCTTGCTTAGACTGAGGAATTTCTTTTCTAAAATGCTCAACATGAAATTGAAGTCCGAATTTCGGATGATCTTTTAAAGTACCAAAGAACGTGTATGTCTCGTTTTCGTGAATTCGGGGGAAGTACCCTGTCACAACCGCTTCTTTTTCATCATAATTTTCATTTGTTTCTTCGAGTCGAATACGAACAACTGAATATAAATTACTTTCATTATGAAAGACGGTTACTAAATGTGTGCCTTTCATAAACTTTTGTTGTTCATCAAATAAATCTAAGTTTTGTTGCGACAAGTTAATTCCCCCCCTTTAGCGTAGTTAGATTTATTGGTTAAGGGCTTCTTCTACAATTTTCTTCCCATTACCTGCTAATAGATGATCAGGCTGAATATTTAAAGCTTTATCAAACATTTCTAACGCCTTTACCCCATCCTCTTTAAACCCAGCATATGCTACCCCAAGGTTATAATAAGCGTCAGCATGTGTTGGATCTAGCTTAATGACAGTTTGAAATTGGTCAATTGCTTCATCAATCATTGATTGTCCTGCTAAACATAAACCGAATTGAAACCTTGCTTCTGCATCCTCTTCATTTAATTCAACCGATCGTTGAAAATGAGCTAGTGCTTTATTTTCCTGTTCCATTTGTAGAAAAGTCATCCCTAACATGAAATAGGTGTCACTATTTCCTAACCCTTTTTTCGTTGCCTCTTCAAAGCTTTTTTGAGCTCTCTTAAAATCGCTTTGATTATAATAAGCATTTCCTAGTCCATAGTAAGCCGTTGCCATAGTTTCATCAATTCCAATTGCTTTTTGATAGAACGCAATAGCTTTGTCTAATTCATCAACCGCAGATAATAAGTTTCCAAAGTTTACATAATATAGTGGTTCATTCGGATTTTCTTCTATAGCCTCTGAAAATGCTTTAGCGGCTTCCTCATATTTCGCTTCTTGCATATATTGAATACCTAATTTGTTCTTATCCATATTTTTACACTCCACTTTTCAATCTATTTTTTCATTATAGCATATTGATTATGGTGCCTCACTACTGCTTTTTAACCAATTCAGAAATGAGTAACCGCTACTTTTCGTGCTTGAGTTAGACACCAAAACTTACTAACGAACGTAAAAAGGGCACTCTTCTTAATTCGAAGTTGCCCTTTTTATCATCAAACATACCAAATTTCTTCATTTCCTTTAAATACTTGGTCAATGGTTCCGCCGCCTAAGCATTCTTCATCATGGTAAAATACAACCGCTTGACCAGGAGTAATTGCTCGGATTGGCTCATCAAAAATGATACGGACATTATGATCGTCAATGATATGAACAGTTACCACATTATCCTGTTGACGGTATCTAAATTTGGCCGTACATTTAAATGGTTCGTTTGGTTTTTTATCAGATACCCAAGCGATATTCGTGGCTACAATTGATTCTGAATATAATAAATCATTATGGAATCCTTGATCAACGTAGAGAATATTTTTCTCAAGGTCTTTTCCAACAACAAACCAAGGATCCCCGCTTCCACCGATACCAAGACCGTGGCGCTGGCCAATCGTATAGTACATAAGTCCATCATGTTTCCCTTTAACTTCACCTGAGAGTGTTTGCATATTGCCAGGTTGAGCAGGAAGATAACCACTTAGAAACTCCTTGAAATTGCGTTCCCCGATAAAACAAATTCCTGTGCTATCTTTCTTTGTAGCAGTTGCAAGATTTGCTTCTTTAGCAAGCTCACGAACCTTTGACTTTTCGATATTCCCAATTGGAAACATAACCTTTGAAAGCTGCTCTTGACCTAGTTGATTCAAAAAGTATGTTTGATCTTTGTTCTCATCGATTCCACGTAGCATTTTGTATTCACCATCGCGGTACTCAACTCTAGCATAATGACCTGTTGCAAGGTAATCTGCTCCCAATGTTAATGCATGTTCTAAAAAGGCTTTGAATTTAATTTCCTTATTACACATTACATCTGGATTCGGTGTCCGTCCTGCTTTATATTCCTCCAAGAAATATGTAAACACCTTGTCCCAATATTGTTTTTCAAAATTAACCGCATAATAAGGGATTCCAATTTGATTACATACCTTTATTACATCTTCATAATCTTCAGTTGCTGTACAAAATCCATTTTCATCTGTGTCGTCCCAGTTCTTCATAAAGATTCCAATCACATCATAGCCTTGCTGCTTTAATAAAAGTGCTGCTACAGAAGAATCTACTCCACCAGACATACCTACAACAACACGTGTGTCTTTTGGTGCTTTCGTGTTCATGAACGAACACCTCCTTACGTTACTTACTGTTTTGTCAGGCGTTTAACAATTCGAATTGTTTCCTCTGCCGCTTTAACTACTTGTTCTAATGTATTACCCAAACCAAAACTGTATCTAATTGAGTTCTGAGTTTTCTCAGATTCTTTTCCAAACATCGCTACCAACACATGGGACGGTTCAATTGAACCTGCCGTACAAGCAGAACCACTTGATACGGCTATTCCTGCGAGATCTAAGTTTACTAACATAGACTCAACATTGGTCCCAGGAAAACTTAGATTTAAAATATGCGGTAACGATTCTTCGGGTTTACCATTAATATGATATGAAATACCACTATCCTCAAGCATTGAGACGAAGGCTTCGCGAAACCCAATGTATTTATTCCTACGCTCTTCAATCGTTGATTGTGCAATCCATACAGCTTTACTTAATCCCACAGCACCAGCAACATTTTCAGTTCCTGCTCTACGCTTTCGCTCTTGTTCTCCACCATGAAGTTGAGGCTTTAATTTAAGCCCTTGGCGAATAAATAAAAAGCCTGTCCCTTTTGGTCCATTTATTTTATGTGCTGATACAGACATCATATCAATTCCTAACTCATCAACATTAATCGGGATGATCCCATAGGCTTGTACAGCGTCTGTATGAAAAACAGCTTGATGATCTTTTAATAAATTGGCGATTTCCTCGATAGGCTGAATGGTCCCTACTTCATTATTACCAAACATGATTGTGACAAGAATTGTCTCATCTGTCAAAGCATTTGCAACTTGGGAGACGCTAACTTGTCCTTTGTCATCAACTGGTAAGTACGTAACATTGAAACCTTGTGTTTCTAAGTATTCACATGTATGTAGTACTGCATGGTGTTCAACCACTGTTGTAATAATATGATTTCCTTTTTCTCTGTTTGCTAATGCATACCCAATAATTGCTGTGTTGTCAGCTTCAGTACCACCACTCGTAAACAGGATTTCATGCTCTTTTGCAGCAATGCTTTGAGCAACCTGGTTGCGAGCTTCATCTAACGTCTGTCGACTTTCACGACCAAATGAATGAATACTTGAAGGGTTACCAAATATTCCTGACATATATGGAACCGTTTTTTCAATGACTTCCGGATGCATCGGTGATGTTGCCGCATGATCCATGTAAATTCTCTCCATAACGCACCCTCCTATCATTAATTATATATAAAACATATAGTTTTCCTGTTCACCATCTTTGTCTGTATAGTTCGCAAGATCCTCTAACGTCGTATTATCAATTACGTCCTTTACTGCGTCACGGATTCGAATCCATAGATGACGCTTAGCAGGCTCTTCATCATCCATTACTTCAACTGGACTAATTGGCCCTTCTAATACACGAATGATATCCCCAGCTGTAATATTCATTGGTTCTTCACCTAATATATAGCCACCATACGCACCACGAATACTTTTAACAAGCCTTGCATTTCGAAGTGGTGCAATTAATTGCTCTAAATAATGCTCTGATAAATTATGAGTTTGTGCAATTGATTTTAATGAGGTTGGTCCCT
The DNA here is from genome assembly GCF_900104555.1 of Litchfieldia salsa. Taxonomy (GTDB): domain Bacteria; phylum Bacillota; class Bacilli; order Bacillales; family Bacillaceae_L; genus Litchfieldia; species Litchfieldia salsa. The sequence goes on along the minus strand of NZ_FNJU01000006.1, from coordinate 45,537 downwards.
CCCCATGCTTTTTCGCTAGTTCTATCATGATTGTTAATCCATATCTACCTTTTGTAGAAATTTTCATCCTCACACCCCTATTTCAATTAAAATGATTCGCTTGAATTGTTTGATGTTTAGTCTTCCCCATTTTTACTATCAAGCGGTCTGCCAATCTTGTACATTGTGGTAAAGCATAACCTACAACATTTCCTATCACTAAGCTATATATAATCGTTCCAATGAAAACAGGACCACCTAGTAGCCATCCAACTATTAGCACAATCAATTCCATGCTTGATCTAATGTATTGAATTTTCCACCCAATCTTCTCTGTTAATGCGATCATTAAACTATCTCTTGGACCTGCACCTAACCTAGCTGAAATATATAACCCCATCCCATATCCATTTATAATAATCCCAGCCGTAAGCATCATCATTTTTCCAATAATAGAATCTGGTATCGTTAGAAATGGAAGAGCCATATACATATCGATAAAAATCCCAACCGTTAGCATATTAACAAATGCGCCAATTTGTGGAACTCTTTTCGACACAAGCGCACTAATAAACAAAACGAGAAAACCTACAATGATTGACCAAGATCCGATTGTTAAACCTAATTGTTTAAATAATCCAATGTGAAGTACATCCCAAGGAGAAGCTCCGAGATCTGCTTTAATAGTTAGTACAATTCCCAGTGACATAATAAGCAATCCAATAAAATAGATACCCCATTTAAGTGTTATTTCATTAACGCTTCGCTGCTTTTTCAAAGTTGTTTCACTCTCTCCGTCGTTAATCACCTTTTGGTGAATTACTTCTTTAAGCCTTAAGATATAAATTAATTTTACAGTCATTTAATTAGTAAGCATCTGCCATTATAGCATAAATTCACAAAACTATACATTTTAACAACGAGTCTATCTATGATAAAGTAAAATTTAGAGTTTGTCTTATTTTCTAAAATCTTGTCCGTTCCTTTCAATTAACAAACTTACTTTTTAAAAAAGCCTTTATTAAAGTTTTATATAGGAGTTAAAACAATGAACCAAAAGCCGTTAGCATTTCGCATGCGCCCTAAAGAAATAAATGAAATTATTGGGCAACAACATTTAGTTGGTCAAGGGAAAATTCTATCTCGAATGGTTAAAGCAAAGCACCTTACCTCCATGATCCTATATGGTCCCCCTGGAATTGGTAAAACATCGATTGCTACTGCTATTGCGGGAAGTACAAAGGTCAGCTTTCGTACCCTTAATGCTGTTGTAAACAATAAAAAAGACATGGAAATTGTTGTTCAAGAGGGAAAAATGTCAGGGAAAATCATCCTTATCTTAGATGAGGTTCATCGATTAGATAAGGCTAAGCAAGATTTCCTATTACCACACTTAGAAAGTGGACTTGTTACATTAATTGGTGCAACAACAAGTAATCCGTATCATGCCATCAACCCTGCGATTAGAAGTAGATGCCAAATCTTTGAACTTAAACCACTTTCTCCCGATGAGATTGTGTTGGCATTAAAAAGAGCGATTACTGATAAAGAAAATGGTCTAGGTGGGATGAAGATTGAGACTAGTGAAGAAGCGTTAACTTTTATTGCTCATTCATGCGGAGGAGATGTTCGTTCCGCATTAAGTGCAATTGAGCTAGCTGTTCTTTCAACAGACCAAAATGAAGAAGGAATTATCAAAATTGATGTAGAAGCTGTAGAGGAATGTATCCAGAAAAAAAGCTTTGTTCATGACAAGAACGGTGATGCTCACTATGACGTCTTATCTGCTTTTCAAAAATCAATACGAGGTAGTGATGTTAACGCCGCTCTACACTATTTAGCACGTTTAATTGAAGCTGGAGATTTAGTTAGTATAAGTAGACGGTTATTAGTAATTGCTTATGAAGACATTGGACTTGCTAATCCACAAGCAGGTGGGCGGGCCCTAGATGCCATTACTGTCGCCGAAAGGGTTGGATTTCCTGAGGCACGTATACCACTTGCTAATATTGTAGTTGAATTATGTTTATCACCAAAGTCAAATTCGGCATATAAAGCACTTGATGCAGCCCTCTCTGACGTTCGTTCAGGTTCAACAGGTGATATACCAGATCATCTCAAAGATGCACATTATAAAGGTGCTGCAGCACTCGGTCGTGGTATAGAATACTTATATCCTCATGATTATGAAAATAGTTGGGTCAAACAACAATATCTACCAGATCGTATAAAAAATAAAAAGTATTATATTCCGAAATTAACAGGTAAATTTGAACAAGCCTTAGCTCAGGTTTATGAAAAACTCACGAAATTAGGTAAATAGCATAAGGCACAGTTTTATCGTTAGACGATTTTAATATGAGAAAAGGCCTCCCTTTTTTGGAAGCCTCTTCTCATTTATTTAAGCCGCAACATCTCTTTTATTAAACATCCACCAAGAAAGTGCATTAAACACAACAAAATAAATGATAAGCATTGTAATTGAAAATGACATCGTCATCCCCTCCACAACCGGCATTCCCTCTAAATATAGTGAAAGATCTGTATTAGCAAACAAGATATATTTAGCCCAATCAAACTTCATCGCTATAAAACTGGTAACATTTACTCCAGTGAACATTAAAAAGATCGCTAACCCTATCGATAAAGCACTACTTCTAAAAATACTAGATATCATAAAAGCAAACGTTGACATCATAATTAAGTTAATCGAGCTTAACCCATATTGTCCAAGTACATGCGCAAGCATCGTCTTCTCTACAACAACCCCATCAATAACGGTCAAATATGGCTGTGCAAAACCATCGAATCCAAATAGAATCGCTCCTACCGCTAATGAAATCACAAATAAAATAAGTAGACAAAATAGAGCAAAAAGAATAGTTGATAGATATTTTGATAATAAGATTTTTGTTCTACTAACAGGACGGATCAATAATAACTTTATCGTACCCCAAGAAAATTCAGAAGCCACACTACTAGCTCCAACAATAATTGTGAATAGTGTGATTAGCGCAATGACTGGAGTAGCTTCAAGCGTAAAACTCCAAACTGATTTGGTCATTGGAGGAGTCTCATTCTCTAGTCGATATTCATTGATTAAGATGGTTCTCTCTTGCATTTGAACAAATTGTTCTGGCATATATCCTTCTGCAATGTCTTTTTCAAGCTGGGCATTTTGCTGTTGTAAACTTACCTTCCAATCTGGTTCTTCAATATTTTGCTTGTCTTCTATTTTCAAGATTACACCAAACAAAATGACAGCAACGATAATTAATGCGATCATAATCCAAGTCGAAACTTTGCGATAGATCTTCATATTCTCATTTAATATTAAATTAAACAATTTGATTACCTCCAGTCACTTCCAAGAATCGATCTTCTAACGTCTTAGAAATTTGCTTAATTCCATATACTTTGATCCCTTTATGTACTAAGAATTCATTTATGACTGGGATCTTGTCTAACTCTAGTGTTATGAGAAGCAATCCTTTGTTCACTTCAAAGGAGAGTTCAGGAAAGCTGTAACGAAGCTCCTCTTGAGCATTTTCAATAGCATCTACAGAGAATTCTACTCTCATGGTTAAGCTATCATTAACAAAGTTTGTCACGGTTTCTACTCCTATTAACTCACCATGTTGAATAATACCAATTCTGTCACACATCATTTCCATCTCAGAAAGTAAATGACTTGACACAATCACGGACAACCCTTCTTCTCTAGCAAGCTTTCGTAAATAATCTCGTATTTCTCTTATTCCAGCAGGATCAAGCCCATTTGTAGGTTCGTCAAGAATAAGGACAGATGGACGATGGAGAAGTGCTTGCGCAATACCCAACCTCTGTCTCATTCCTAGAGAATAGGTTTTCACCTTATCTTTAATTACATTTTGTAATCCTACTAACTCTATAACCTCTTGAATTCTGTCTTCCTTTACACTACTAACCATTCTTGCGTAATGAACAAGGTTTTGATATCCAGTCAGAAATTTATACATCTCTGGATTTTCAACGATCCCTCCAATATGTCTAATAGCTTCTTCGAAGTTCCTTGTAATATCATATCCCTTTACTAAAACATCACCTGTAGTAATTTTCATTAATCCTACGAGCATTCTAATCGTCGTCGTTTTACCTGCACCATTTGGACCCAAGAAACCAAATACCTCACCTGGATATAAATCAAATGAAATCCCCTTAATAATTGATTTCTTTCCAATCTTCTTTGTTACATCTTTTAATTGCATGACCGGTTCCATTGTCATCCTCCTCATTCATATGAACAAACTTAAATAGATTATATGTCTTTTACGAGTCATTCGGTTAAAAGTTCCCAACTTTAACCAAAAATTTACAATACTATATGTATTTTTATTTCTTTATACATTTATAAAACTACTAAAATGTATAAAACGCTTTAACACTGGTCATGATAGAGATAGATACATAACGAGAAAAGTTAAATGTTGGGAGTTGTAAGAGGAATGAAAGTTAGACAAGATGCATGGTCACATGAAGATGATTTATTATTAGCTGAAACAGTTTTACGATATATTCGTGAGGGTGGAACACAGTTAGGTGCATTTGAAGAAGTTGGAGATCGACTTAATCGGACATCAGCAGCATGTGGATTTCGCTGGAATGCTGAAGTAAGAAAAAATTATGATCAAGCTATTAGCATTGCTAAGAGACAACGCAAAGAAAGAAAAAGAGCACTTGATCGTGTCAAAAAAGAGCACAATCCAACACCAATATCTACTCCAATCTTTATGAGTAGTAGTCAACCGATTCACGAGGTGACTCAAGAAGAACCTACACAACACATTGAGGAGTTTTCTACTGAACTATTACCAGTGGATCAATCAATGGTTTCGAATGGAGCAAGGGTTTCGAATGAATCTATTACGCTCGAAGATTGCATTTCCTTTCTATCAAATTTAAGGAATGAAGATCGACAATCCTATATCTTCAAAATGGAAAATGACCAATTAAAAAGAGAAAACGAACAATTACACACTAAAAATAAGCAACTAGAAAAGAGAATTGAAAAACTAACTCAAGAGCAAACTACCATTCAAGAGGATTATCAAGCACTTGTACAAATCATGGACCGCGCTCGTCGCATGGTCATGTTCGAAGATAATGAAGACAGAAATAATCCAACATTTAGGATGGATAAGAACGGGAATCTTGAACAACTTGCAAAATAACATATCTAGAGGCTATTCAAACAAGATAGGTGTCAGGCACCAATCGATTTGATAGCCTCTTTAACTATGTTGGTAAGCAAAACCGGGGGAATGAGAATCTTTTTGTCTAGTAGAACATCTTTATTCAACTTAATAACATCGCTTTTTTTTAAAAAAAGAACCCGGTAAATCACCGAGTTCAAAAAAGTCACTATTTCTTTTCATCGCTTACTCGTGTAATTTTAACATCACCTAACAAGTCACTTATTACTCTACTTGCCATTATTAATCCAGCTACAGAGGGAACAAATGCATTCGAAGATGGTGGCATCTTTGCTTTTCGAATTTTTGCCTGATCATTGGCTATTTCCTGACGAATTTCTTCTCTAATCACAATAGGACTTTCATCAGAGAATACAACATTTATGCCCTTTCGAATCCCTTCTTTTCGAAGTCTAGTACGGATAACTTTGGCTATTGGATCTGTATGAGTTTTTGAGATATCTGCAATTTGAAATCTTGTAGGATCCATTTTATTAGCCGCGCCCATGCTTGAAATGATAGGGATCTTCCTTTGTAAACATTCTTTCATTAAGTGAATTTTATAAGAGATTGTATCTGAAGCGTCCACTACATAATCAATCCCATATTCGAAAAATTGCTCATACGTTTCTTCCGTATAAAACATCTTTAACGCAATAACCTCACACTCCGGATTAATATCCGCAATACGATCCTTCATTACGTCCACCTTTTGTTTACCTACCGTTGACAAAAGAGCAATGATTTGTCGATTTACATTTGTAATATCTACATCATCTTTATCAACAAGAATCAGTCTTCCCACTCCAGAGCGAGCTAACGCCTCTGCTGAAAAGGAACCAACTCCACCTATTCCAAGCACCGCAACTGTGCTATTTTTCATTGTTTCTAAACCTTGCTTACCAATCGCTAACTCATTTCTCGAAAATTGATGTAACATTCTATCACTCCATTACCGATAACTTAGACTAGAACCAGAGATCTCCCGCGGGACGTAAACCATCCCGGTGCAGGTGCCTGGCACCAATATGTAATTTATTAGTTTGATGTATTTTGCCCGATTATGACTATATCATACTTTTAGTCCATTTCATAAGAGGGTTGTTTCCAAAAAAATAAAAAACCTGTGAGAATGTTAATTCCACACAGGCATAACTATTTTAAAATAGAGTTTCATAAAAGTCCCAATCCTGCCGTCGCTGCCTTAGTTTTGAACCCGCATCGCGCAGGTGGGTGCCCTGTTTCATCATCATACGTCCTCTAATCAGAGTGATAAGGCATGTACTCAGTATAAAAACTCCGGGCTCCCGTATAACTTATTGTTCGGTCAAAACAATAGGTTATACGACGAACAAATCAGGACTTTTACGCCATTAACTTATGTCAAAATAATAACATATAAACACCTGATTTTCAAGGTTACTAAACCTACAATCTTCCTCTATTTTTCAACATTTAATGACAAACTTAAGTCATTTAATTGGGATTGACTTACCTCTCCTGGTGCATCTGTTAGTAAGTCACTTGCACTCGCTGTTTTCGGAAAAGCAATTGTATCACGTAGATTAGTTCTGCCTGCAAACAACATAACCATTCTGTCCAAACCAAGTGCAATTCCTCCATGTGGAGGTGTACCATATTCAAATGCCTCAAGGAGGAATCCAAATTGCTCTCTAGCTTCTTCTTCACTAAACCCAAGAACTTTAAACATCTTTTCTTGAACCTCACGTTCAAAAATACGTAATGATCCACCACCAAGCTCATAGCCATTCAACACAAGGTCATAGGCTTGCGCTCTTACTTTTCCTGGATCAGAATCTAGTAAGTCCAAATCTTCTCTTACTGGCATCGTGAATGGATGGTGTGCTGCAAAGTAACGTCCTTCTCCTTCATCATACTCCAACAATGGCCAGTCTGTTACCCAAAGGAAATTGAATTTCGTTTCATCGATTAACTTTAACTCTTTTGCTAATTTTAATCTAAGTGCTCCTAATGAGTCAGCAACAACTGATTTCTTATCTGCCACAAATAAGAAAAGGTCTCCAGCAGCACCGTCTAACAGCTGTGTAAGTGACTGTTGTTCATTTTCGTCAAAGAACTTAGCAATCGGACCTTTTAATTCTCCTTCTTCTACCTTTAACCAAGCTAATCCTTTCGCTCCATACACCTTAACGAATTCTGTTAATGCATCAATATCTTTACGAGAATATTGCTCTGCTCCACCTTTTACATTAATAGCCTTTACTTGTCCTCCACTTTGAACAGCACCACTGAAAACTTTAAAACCACTATCTTTAACTAGTTCAGAAAGATCAACAATCTCCATTTCGAAACGTGTATCTGGCTTATCTGAGCCATATCGATTCATCGCATCATCATAGCTGATGCGTGGAAACGGAGTCTCAACCTTAAGTCCTTTAACCTCAGTCATAACCGTTGCCATCATTTCTTCCATCATCGCGATAATGTCTTCTTGACTCATAAAGGAAGTCTCAATATCTATTTGAGTGAACTCTGGCTGGCGGTCTGCACGTAGGTCTTCATCTCTGAAACAACGGGCAATTTGGTAGTATCGTTCAAAACCACCAACCATAAGTAATTGTTTGAAAATCTGTGGTGATTGTGGTAAAGCATAAAATTCACCTGGATGTACACGACTTGGTACTAGATAATCTCTCGCACCTTCTGGTGTACTTTTCGTAAGAATAGGAGTTTCGACATCCAAAAACCCTTCACCATCAAGATAATTTCGAATTGTTTTTGTTACATCATGACGCATTTTGAACGTTTCATACATTGCTGTACGTCTTAAATCTAAATAACGATATTTTAAACGGACATCCTCAGATACTTCTGTTTTATCACTAATACTAAATGGCGGCGTTTTAGCAGCATTCAATATGACAATCTTCTCTGCTTTTACCTCAATTTGACCAGTCTTAATATTTTCATTGATCGTACCCTCTTCACGCGCTATAACAGTACCTTCAATATCAACAACAAATTCATTTCGAATTCCCTCAGCAATTGTTAATGCTTCATTTGATACCTCTGGACTAAATACAACCTGCACAACACCTGAGCGGTCACGAAGGTCTATGAAAATAAGTCCACCTAAATCACGACGCTTTTGAACCCACCCTTTTAATTTCACTTTTTCACCAATTGCTTCTATAGGAACTTCTCCACAGTAATACGATCGACCGTACATTATACATCCACCTCTATTTTAGTTTTTCTTTAACAACGTTTATAAAATCTGTAAGTAATACTTCTTCCTGCAGACCAGAATCCATATTCTTTATATTAATGACATTACGTTCTAATTCATCATCACCAAGGACACCAACCAGTTTCGCTTGAAGGCGATCAGCTGCTTTAAATTGTGCTTTTACTTTTCGATCTAAATAATCTTTTTCTGCACTTACTCCATTTACTCTTAGTTGCTGGACTAGTGAAACGGCTTTTGCAGAAGCTTGATCACCTAAAGCAACAACATAACAATCAATTGAATCTTCCAATGGTAGTATCACACCTTCAGCATCAAGTGCAGAAAGTAATCTCTCAATACTTAATGCAAAACCAATACCTGGAGTATCTGGGCCACCAATCTCCTCTGCTAGGCCGTTATATCTTCCACCACCACAAAGTGTTGTAATTGCCCCGAAACCTTCAGCATCACTCATAATTTCAAACGCTGTATGATTGTAATAATCTAAACCTCTTACCAATCCGGGATCAACTTCATATTCAATACCAAAATCAGCTAAAAACGCCTGTACCTTCTCAAAGTAGATTTTAGATTCTACATTTAAATATTCTAAAATCGAAGGAGCGGACTTCATCAACTCATGTTCTCGATCTTTTTTACAATCTAGAATTCTCATTGGATTCTTTTCTAAACGTGATTTACAATCTCCACAGAATTCTTCTATTTGGGGTTCAAAGTGCTTGATTAATGCCTCACGGTGAGCTGTTCTACTATCTTTATCACCTAGACTATTGATTACAAGTTTTAATTTCTTCAAACCTAGTGATTGATATACTTCCATTGCAAGAGCAATTACTTCTGCATCAATCGCAGGATCGTTACTCCCTAGTGCCTCTATACCAAACTGAACAAATTGACGATATCGACCAGCCTGTGGACGCTCATAGCGAAACATAGGACCAATATAATAGAGTTTCGTTGGTTGTGATGGATGTCCAAACATTTTCTGCTCAACAAAAGAACGAACGACCGCTGCTGTCCCTTCTGGACGTAATGTTAAACTTCGGTCACCACGGTCCTTAAATGTATACATTTCCTTTTGAACGATATCTGTCGTGTCTCCAACGCTTCGTAAAAACAAATCTGTGTGTTCAAAGATCGGGGTTCTAATTTCTTTATAATTAAAACGTCGACAAACGTCTCTCGCTACTCTTTCAATATATTGCCATTTCTCAACTTCACCTGGAAGAATATCCTGGGTGCCTCTTGGTATATTCATTGACATTGCCATCCTCCTAATTGCTTTCTTACTTTTTAAAGGCATTTCTTAAATAAAATAAAAAAACTCCCATCCCTACATATTCATGTAGGGACGAGAGTTTAAATTCCCGTGGTACCACCCTAGTTGAGATTTTTTAGAAAAATCTCCACTCAATCAGTTAACGCCTGATACGTCCATCTCCTACTAAAGAGTTTTCTCTTTTTCAGAGTGAAACCTAAGAGGTGTTCTTTCACTAAGTCATCATGCAGAAATGCTTTCAGCCTTGGGCATTTCTTCTCTTTTCATGTGTTATCTTACCTACTATTCCTCATCACTGGTTCTATTATTAATATTTAGCTTTTCATATGTATAATTTTATATTATCATACGTATGAACTATCGTCTTGTCAAGAGCAACTCTTTATTTAATCAAAGCTATCTATTAAGATCGATTTAATTGCTTTTTTAGTTTTCGAACATCTTTAATTGAGATACCAAATTCAGATGCTAATTCCACATATGTTGCATCTTGTTCAGATTTCACAAAATGATGGAGATCGACTCCAAATAATCCGTTATTTGCTTGATGTGAATGCTGTCCCTTTTCACTAAATCTCATAGAACCGATCCGCTCCTTTTTTAAATTGAAAAGCTCTACTTGTATCTTGCCCTTTTTCTTGAATTTATTTTCAATTTTTACAAGGATTTTTTTACACATCTACCGAAGTAATGTAAATGAACATTGTTTTTTGAACGAAGGAGGATATTATCATTGCTAAGACATCTAGTAAAAGTCGCACTCTGCTTCATACTTATTTCCATATCACCGCTCAATCATTTTAATCATTGGGCTAGTGCGTCATCTTCAACGGCTACTATTAACACTACAATTTTAAATGTACGGGAAGGTCCTGGTTTATCATATAAGGTCATCAAAAAGGTAAAAATGGGTGAAAAATTCTCAATCACTGAAACGAAAAATGACTGGTACAAATTGAAATTATCTAATAACTTAAATGGCTGGGTTGCTTCATGGTTAGTCAAGACAAGTGAAGCTGCTACTCCACAGCCTACAAGCTCATCATCGGTAACTTCGACTGTGGATGATTTACGAATCCGTACAGGACCAGGCACTAGCTTTCAAATAACAGGCTTTATTAATAAAGGACAATCAGCTACATTCATTGAAAAAAATGAAAACTGGACAAAAATCAAACTTAATAATACCGTTGGTTGGGTGTCATCACAGTATTTGTCAGCGTCTCAGGCTACTTCTCCCACTCCTACTGAGACGAGTAGTAACACAGGTAAAACTGGCAAAATTACAACGAATAACCTTAATGTGCGAAGTCAACCTAGCCAAACCGCTAGCATCATTGGAAAGTTAAATAACGGTGAAACTGTTCCAGTGACAAATGCGACAGGTGATTGGATTGAAATTAGCTACAAAAATCAGAAAGCGTTTGTTCATAAAGATTATATTAATATTGCAGCAGCACCTTCTAACAATAATACGGATTCAAATACCGGAAATGGTCTTGGCACTGGAATTGTCACAGCGTCTACTTTAAATGTAAGAGATCAAAATACATTAAGTGGAAAGCTCGTCTCCACCTTAAAAAAAGGTGAGTCAGTAACTATTCTTTCAGAATCTAATAAATGGTATGAAATTAAGCTTAATAACGGCACAAAAGGTTGGGTAGCTGGTTGGTTCATAGAACGAAAAGAAAGCCCGGTGCCTCCTTCTTCAGATCATTCAGAGGATAGTAATGTAAGTACGATCAAAATTCTTCATAATGGAACAAATATCCGTTCATCAGCGTCTACCTCTACTAGTGTAATTGCACGAGCAAATGAGGGCGATACATTTAAAATCCTTGGTACGGAAGGTGACTGGTACAAAATTGAAATCTCAACTGGCAAAGTAGGTTATATTGCTGGTTGGATTGTCCAAGTGATTGGAGATACGCCTGCTGTTCAAAAACCAGGAGTTAACCAGTATTTGAAAAACAAAACAATTATCATAGATCCAGGTCATGGTGGAAGGGACGGTGGTGCTGTCGGAGTAAGAGGGACGTATGAAAAAACGTTAACCTTACGAACAGCAAAGCTTGTATATGACAAACTTTCAGCTGCTGGTGCGAATGTTTATTTATCTAGAAGTAGTGACACATATGTAAGTTTAGCATCAAGAGTTAGTATTTCTCATTATCGAAATGCAGATGCATTTGTAAGTGTACATTATGATAGTATTAACAATAGTAGTGTTCGCGGAGTCACTTCTTATTATTATAAGAACATTGATGTTCCTGTTGCTTCAGCACTGCAGACTGAAATCATTAAATATACTGGTCTAAAGGATCGTGGACATAGAAGTGGGAACTATCAAGTTCTCCGGTCCAATCGACAACCTAGTGTACTGCTAGAACTAGGTTATCTAAGTAATCTCTCAGAGGAATTAACGATTAATACTAGCAGTTATCAAGAAAAAGTATCTAGTGGTATTTTTTACGGACTTGCGCAATATTTCAAGGCAAAATAAAAAGAGGCTGAAATTTCAGCCTCCTTTTTTTAACTAGTTTAAGACGGATTAATGTTGTTACATATTTTTTGTGTCTAGCTCCTGTCGCCGATAAGCGGGCGCCTTGCTCTTTTCTTATTAACTTTCAAGAATTAATGTCACAGGACCTACATTTGTGAATTGCACATCCATCATACTTCCAAACTTTCCAGTTTCAACATGAACCCCTCTTAGTTTCAACTCTTGATTAAAGGCCTCATAAAGTTCATTAGCATAATCAGGAGCCGCGGCTTCCATAAAGTTTGGTCGTCTACCTTTGCGACAATCACCATAAAGAGTAAATTGTGATACTGAAAGAATTTCCCCTCCTATATCAAGAAGGGATAAATTCATTTTGCCATTTTCATCTTCAAAGATACGAAGGTTTACAATTTTGTCGGCCAAATATTTTACATCCTCAAATGTATCATTGTGTGTGATACCTACCAATAACATGAATCCATTTGATATCTGTCCAATTGTTTCTTCACTAACAACTACACTTGCATTCTTCGCACGTTGTACAACAACCCTCATTAAACATTCCCCTTTAACTCATAACCCGACGAACGGAATAAATATCTGGTATTTGCTTAATTCTTTCAACTACCTTTTGTAAATGACTAATGTTTTGGATACTAATCGCCATATTAATTGTTGCCATTTTATTTCGATCTGACTTACCAGAGACTGAGGATATATTTGTTCTTGCCTCATTTACAGCCTGTAAGACTTCATTGAGCAGCCCTCTACGGTCATACCCACTAATCTCTATCTCGACATTATACTCACGGCGGTCATTTATACTACTTTCCCACTCTACAGGTATAAGTCGTTGCTGTGCATCAGTAGAGTGGACATTCGGACAGTCATTTCGATGCACTGAAACACCTCTACCCTTCGTAATGAATCCAACGATATCATCACCCGGAACTGGATTACAGCATTTAGATAATCTAATTAGTAAGTTATCGATTCCTTGAACCTGCACACCGGAATCCCGTTTCTTACCAGTGCCAAACTGTTTAAGATCTGAGACAGCTTCTGTTACATGCTTGTCCTGTTCTTGATCACGCTTTTTCCGCCACTTTTCGGTTAAACGAGTAGCAATTTGAGCTGCAGTAATTCCGTGATACCCAACTGCTGCATACATATCTTCCTCATTTGAGAAGTTGAATTTCTCAGCTACACGTTTAATATTTTCTGAAGTTAAAACCTCTTTCAAGTCAAAATCGAGATTTTTAATCTCTTTTTCAACAAGTTCTCTTCCTTTTTCAAGATTCTCATCTCGGCGTTGCTTCTTGAAAAATTGACGAATTTTATTTTTCGCTTGAGAAGTTTGCGCAAGCTTTAACCAATCTTGACTTGGACCATAAGAATGCTTTGAAGTTAAAATTTCAATGATATCTCCAGTTTTCAAATGATAGTCTAATGTCACCATTTTCCCATTGATTTTAGCACCAATCGTTTTATTGCCAATTTCTGAATGTATCCGATATGCAAAGTCGATTGGTACAGATCCCGCAGGTAACTCAATAACATCTCCCTTTGGTGTAAACACAAATACCATATCAGAAAATAAATCAATCTTTAAGGATTCCATGAACTCTTCAGCGTCACTAGTATCATTTTGCCATTCAAGAATCTCACGGAACCAAGTGAGTTTATCCTCAAACGATGAAGACTCGTCAACTGTCTTACCTTCCTTATATGCCCAATGCGCTGCAATCCCAAATTCTGCAATTTGGTGCATATCAGTTGTACGAATCTGTACTTCAAGAGGATCACCCATAGGTCCAATTACAGTCGTATGCAACGATTGGTACATATTCGGTTTTGGCATCGCAATATAATCCTTAAAACGTCCAGGCATTGGCTTCCAACAGGTATGAATTATACCTAGCACTGCGTAACAATCCTTAATACTACTAACAATAATACGGACTGCAAGTAAATCATAGATTTCATTAAATTGTTTATTTTGTAAGACCATTTTTCGGTAAATACTATAGATATGTTTAGGTCTTCCATTAATTTCTGCTTTAATGGAAACCTCCCCTACCCTATCTTTTACCTCATTAATCACATCTGATAAGTATTGCTCACGTTCTGCACGCTTCTTTTTCATTAAATTAACAATACGATAATATTGCTGTGGATTTAAGTAACGAAGTGCTGTATCCTCAAGTTCCCATTTTATCTTAGAAATACCTAGACGATGTGCAAGTGGCGCAAATATTTCAAGGGTCTCATTAGAGATACGGCGTTGCTTTTCTTGAGGCAGATGCTTGAGTGTTCTCATATTATGCAAGCGGTCTGCTAGCTTAATTAAAATCACTCGAATATCCTGGGCCATGGCAACAAACATTTTTCGGTGGTTCTCTGCTTGTTGTTCTTCATGGGATTTATATTTAATCTTCCCCAGCTTTGTAACACCATCAACAAGCATTGCCACTTCCTCATTGAACGCTTCCTTCATTTGAACAAGGGTTACATCTGTATCCTCTACAACATCATGTAAGAACCCCGCAGCAATCGTAGAAGGATCCATCTCCAAATCAACAAGTATTCCTGCTACCTGAATAGGATGGATGATATAAGGCTCTCCTGATTTTCGATATTGCTCTCTGTGAGAGTATTCTGCAAATTTATACGCTTTTTCAACAAACTCTATATCTTTTTCTGGTAAATAACGCTTTGCCTTGTCTATGACTTGTTCAGCGGTTAGTACCTGTTCATTTGCCATGGAATCACCTTTTTTTATAAAACTTAGTATAAAGTAAAAATAATTATTGTACTTATTATCATGAATATTTCGGAATATGTAAAGGGAAATAGAAGGAAAAATTCTTCCTACCCCTATTATTCCAAACATTTACTAGGGTAAATACGATATTTAGATAATATTATTGTGTAAAAAAACAATTTTTCATAATTGATGAATCTCTTTATATATATTATATTTACTTTACTTATTGAGCCCATTCCTACAAACCATGCCTCACAAAAAGATAATTAGAAAAAGAGCACTCTTGATTGAGCGCTCATTTCTTTACCTTTTTAAAATTGCATTAAAGTTAGTACATCATATCCATCTAATTTATCTCTACCATCTAAATAGGTAAGCTCTATGATAAACGCAATACCAGCAACAATTCCACCAAGCTCTTCTACTAAATTGATTGTCGCTTCAATTGTACCACCTGTTGCCAATAAATCATCTGTAATTAATACACGTTGGCCAGGCTGAATCGCATCTTTATGAAGAGTTAGAACATCTTTACCATATTCAAGACCATATTCTTGTCTAATTACCTCACGTGGAAGTTTCCCTTCTTTACGAACAGGAGCAAAACCTACTCCGTGAGAATAAGCAACAGGACAACCAATGATAAACCCTCTTGCTTCAGGGCCTACCACAAGATCAATTTCTCGTTCTTGTGCATATTTAACAATTTGGTCTGTCGCATATTTATATGCAGCTCCATCGTTCATTAACGGAGTGATATCCTTAAACAAAATCCCTTCCTTCGGGTAATCTGGTACAATTGTGACATAATTCCTTAGATCCATTACTTCATTGCCTCCTCAAATTTAAGCGAACCATTGTTAATAGAATCAAACCAATGCTTAAGTTGCTGATAAGATGAATACAAAAATTTATTTTCTAATTCAATTTGTTGTTGTTTTAATTGGTAAGTTTTCGATTCAGTCAAATCTCGTTTTTGGCCATGATTTGATAATGAGATGATTCCCTTGTCTATCTTAACAAATTCTAATTCAAAAAACACCTCTGAGATGAAATCAATTGTTTCTTTAGACCAACCTTTATGCTTCGCAAGGTCAAAAGCATGTCTATTCATATCAAAAGTTCCTCTTTTAGCCAAGAATCCATAAAACCATTTAAAATGCTCTCTCGTTGGAATTGTACTAAAGAAATGGCTTTCGTTACTATTACTATTAAAAAAGGTATAGATCCGATTAGGTAAAACAGGTTCTAGGAGCAATCTGATCAATTCTTCATCATTTGGAAGGTCTAACAAGCATAGATACATATCCTCACAAGAAAAATGACGAGCCTGCTCGGTCTCTTTTATAACTATTATTTCATCTTTGTGCTCACGATAGACTGGATTCGTTAATATGTGTTCACTAAATGCTATTAATTTTCGTTTTTCTTTTGAGATTTGTAACATAGACTCGTTTAACTTCTTATTTCCACGAAAATCAAATAATTGCCATTCATTAATCGCTATGTCTTGTAGCATAATTTGTGGTTTTCGGAAATTGTTCCATTCATTAATTGAGAGCTCACCAATGACTGACATTTTTGCACTTGGTGAAACATCATTATATGCTTCTCCAAGACCGAAACCAATGCTATCAAGAGATAAACCATTATCTTCAAATGTAATTTTTAAATGATTTTGGTCAGAACCAATTTTTCTTATTGTTCCAATTGAAACGTTCTTTAACCTAACTTTCGGCTTAGGATTATTCATACCAAATGGCGCTAAGAGCTCCATTTCACTAATTGTTTCAAGAGAAACTTCTGACAGTTCACAATCAACATCTACCTTTGTGACAGGAATAAAGTGTTCTTCCGTTAGTTGTTCTTTTGCAAGTCCATTTAGTCTATTCCGAAGTTCGTCAACATGTTCTAGCCCAAGGGTCATTCCTGCAGCCATTGGGTGTCCCCCAAAATGTGGAAGGATTTCTCGGCATAATGATAGATTTTCATACAGATTGAATCCCTCTATGCTTCTAGCAGAACCTTTAGCTGTCCCCTTTTCATGATCAATGCTCAGAACAATTGTCGGACGATAGAAACGATCCACGAGGCGTGATGCAACTATTCCAACGACACCTGCATTCCAACCTTCTTTAGCTATTACTAAAACACTATTTTGGTCAGGTGGAAAGTTGCTTTCCACTTCTTCAATAGCAGCTTTCGTCATTTCATTCACTAATTGTTGACGCTGCTTGTTATAGGAATCTACTTCTTCTGCTAATTCTCTAGCTTCTTCAGGATCAGTTGTCATCAAGAGATGTACTGCAGGATCGGCAGAGTCTAATCGACCTACAGCATTTATTCTTGGACCAATAGCAAATCCAATGGTTTCTTCACTTACATCACTTTGCTCTGTTCCACATACCTTAAGTAGCGCTCTTATCCCAGGGCGTGTAGTTTTTCTTAATGCAGAAATTCCCTTTTTCGCTAAAAGCCTGTTTTCTCCATGCAATGGAACAAGATCTGCAATCGTTCCAATCGCAGCTATTTCTAGTAACTCTTCTGGTACTCTACCAAGTAGGGCATGTGCCACCTTAAACGCAACACCCACTCCAGCAAGTTCCTTAAATGGATATGAGCATGTTTCTTTTTTCGGATGGATAATGGAAAAAGCATTAGGCAATTCGGGGCCTGGCTCATGGTGATCCGTAATAATCAGATCTATACCTAGGTCTTTTGCTACCTGTGCTTCATGTAGTGCTGAGATTCCGGTATCAACTGTAATGATTAATGTGTAGCCACTTTCCTTTGCCCACCTAAATGCTGCCTCATTAGGCCCATATCCTTCTGTAAATCGATTAGGTATATAGAAGTCTACTTGTGCTGAACGTTCTCTTAAAGCCGTTAAGAGTACCGTTGTACTGCTTACTCCATCAGCATCATAATCCCCAAAGATTAGAATCTTTTCATTGTTTTCTATGGCAGCTCGTATTCTCTCTATTGTTATGTCCATTTCATCTAATAGGAATGGGTCATGAAATTCAGAGTTCTCTATAAATAAAAAATCTCGTGCATCTTCAACCGTACTTATTCCACGGTTAACGAGCAACGATGCAACAAGAGGTGCAATATTTAATTCAGTGACTAATAAATTTACTACTTCTTGCTCAACAGGATTAACTTCCCAACGTGTTTTTGACTTTAACATAAGTTCACCCCTCAACCCTCTTATTATACTAGAGGGACTGAGGGGTTTCAATTGAATCGGATTATTTCCAGTTATTCGTTATCAGGTTTTTCCAATGAAAGTGGTTCTTCATGTTCCTCGATTGTGTTCTGTTGTGCTTGTTCTTTGAGTAACAGGTTTTCTTTTTCAAGTTGCTTAACTTTTCTTGCTAATCGGAAATAGCGAAATACTCCTACTGACGCAACAATAATTCCTCCCATAAATACCGAGGTTAGAATAACTAGAATTAATGGCGAGTACGCTGTGCCAAATAAATAGTTAACCTCTACTGAATCAACGTTAATCACAGCAAAGATTGCCACGATTAAAGCGAATAAAAAAGCTAGAATTAAACTCCATTGTCCTTTAATTTGAATCAACTCCCTGACTAACCTGATTATCATCCTCTGAGTATGGATTAATATGAACAAAAACATCGTGAACATGATCAACTTGTAATAATTTTCCTTTTACCTTTTTCCCTACTTTATGTCCATCTTCCACTGTCATATAAGGATCGACTGAGATTTTCAAATCAACAATCACATAATGTCCATGTTCTCTTGCTTGTAATGCATTTATTGTCTTCACTTCTGGAATTGTCAGAATGGCATCTCTTAATTCCTTTGTATCTTCATCATGTAATACATGATCTAATGAAGTATGTATGGACTCTTTCCCTAATTTATAGGCTGTCCTTAAGATTAGAAGTGATACAAATACACCAGCCACGGGATCACTATAAACGAGCCAAGATATCCCGATTCTTTCTCCAATAATGGCACCAATAATCCCTATTAGAGCAGCAAGAGATGAATAAACATCTGAACGATGGTCATAAGCGTTTACGATTATCGCATCACTCTTAATTCTCTTACCCAATTTATAATTATATCTAAACATCGCTTCTTTAATTATGATCGAAAATACGAGTGCATAGATTGCATATGATTTCGGCGCTTCAATCGGTATGAAAAAGGATTCGATAGAGGATTTTCCAATTTCAATTCCAACGAGGAACATCAAAACTGCAACAACGATCGCAGCAATTGACTCAGCTTTACCATGACCATAAGGATGGTCCTCATCAGGTGGCTGTTTGGCAGCACGTACACCTATATATACCGCAATGGAACCAGCTACATCTGAAGCAGAGTTAACCGCATCTGCTACTAATGCCTTACTTCCTGACATAACACCCACGATGTATTTGATAACAGCTAGTACAATATTTCCTATTACACCGAGGATGGCAGCAAATTCGGCTTGTTTAAAACGATCTTTTTCCAACATCCAACCTTCCTTCCCTCATGAAAATCCTAATGTGTTTGACCCCTTGGTTTGTATGCTTAGCTCATCTGATTATTGTATCCAAAAAAGAGGTTCATCACTACATTAAGTATACTTTTAGCATTTATCATGCAAAAAGTCGTGGAATCTTCCACGACTTTTAGTGATTATTTTTAGACTTCAGGCTCTAATTCAGTTTCATCAGATTTCTTTTGTTGGCTTTTTCCTAATTGTTTACTTTTCCACACAAGCCATAGCTGTGAAGCAATGAAAAGTGAAGAATACGTTCCAGATATTAGACCAATCAGAAGAGCGAGTGAGAAATTACGAATTGATTCACTACCAAAGATAAGCAATGCCACAACCGTAATGACGACTGTTAACACTGTATAAAGGGAACGTGTAAAGGTTTGACGTAACCCTTTATTAACAATCTCAGCAAGATCATCAAATGTTTTAACTTTCTTTTTCTTCTTATATAATTCTCGAATTCGGTCAAATGTAACAATTGTATCGTTAATCGAATAACCAACAATCGTAAGCACTGCCGCAATAAAGGTAATGTCAACCTCGAACCTAAAAATACTAAACATAATAATGATGAAGAAGGCATCATGAAATAACGCTACAATTGCAGCAATGGCCATCACCATTTCGAAGCGAATGGTTACATAAATGATGATCCCAATAGCAGCAATCATTACAGCAATGAACGCATTACGTGCAAGTTCCTTACCTACTGTAGGTGAAACTGTGCTTACACTTGGCTCGGCACCATACACTTCATTAAAATGTTCTTTAACCTCTGCAATCTCTTCTTTTGTAAGTACCCCTAGAAAACGAGCCACTCCTATTTCATTGTTATTACCTGATAGGATCACATCTCTAGGTTCTAAGTCTAGTTTTGCTAACTCAGCCTTAACCTCAGTAGTTGTCAGTGATTGATCAGAAAGGATTTCAATTCTTGTACCACTATCAAAATCAATCCCTAAGTTAAGTTTCAACGTTAATAATAATCCTATCCCCACAACCCCTAAGAGAGCAGAAAATACGAAAAACTTTTTACGATGCTTAACAAAGTCTACCTTATCAAATCTAGTAGGCACTTCCGTATCATCATCAATATCAGCTATATTGGCTACCTCTGACTTCTTAACACCGAATAGTCCTAAACGCTTGTCCATAAAACGGCTATTAACGATTAAGCCTAGTAATAGGCGGGTACCATAAACCGCTGTAATGAAGCTAACCAAAATACTAATGATTAACATTGTTGCAAAGCCTTTTACCGAACTTGTTCCAAACATAAACAATACTGTTGCAGCTAATAGAGTTGTAATATTAGCATCAAGTATCGTAGCTAAAGACCTTCTATTACCAGCTCGAAAAGCTGACATGACTGTTTTCCCAAGCTTTAACTCTTCTCTAATTCGTTCATAGGTAATGATATTGGCATCTACTGCCATCCCCACACCCAGTATTAATGCTGCAATTCCTGGAAGAGTTAAGACCCCATTCATCCAGTCAAATACAAGTAAAATCAAGTATATATACACACTAAGAGTAACGATTGCAATTGCACCTGGTAATCGATATGCCAATAACATAAATAAGAAAACAATAAGAATACCAATAATACCTGCAAATACCGTCTTATCTAAGGCTTGTTCACCAAACTTTGCTCCAACAGAAGTAGAGTACATTTCATCGAGTTTAACTGGTAGTGAACCTGCGTTCAATAATGCAGCAAGTTCTTGTGCCTCTTTAATGGTGAAATTACCTTGAATTTGTACGCTGGTTTGGTTAAAGATTTCACCAACCCTTGGTGCTGATAGATATTTAGGCTGTGGTTTTGCTGCTTCAGCTGCAAAGGAATCAACACCCTCTTCAAAATCCAACCAGACAACAAGAAGGTTACTACCTTCTCCCATGTTGTATACTTGTTCAGACACCTGTCTAAATTTGTCTGCACTCTTTAAGGTAATACTTACGGCTGGACGGTTTTCTTGATCAAATTCCTGTTTCGCTCCACCCTCTACTAAATCAGTCCCATCTAGTAAAACCTGATCATTAATATCACGAAAGGTTAGTGTAGCTTCAGTTGAAAGAATTTCTCTTGCTTTATTTTGATCAGTTACACCAGCTAATTGAACGCGAATACGGTCTTCGCCTTCGATTTGAATATTCGGCTCACTAACGCCAAGAACATTCACACGCTTTTCAAGTGCATTAACAGTACTAACAAGGGCAGTTCTGTCAATTACATCTCCTTCATTCGCTTCGGAGACTTCATATAAGATTTCAAAGCCACCTTGTAAGTCTAGTCCAAGCTTAATGTTCTTTAAAATGTTGTTCGTCGTCAATCCCATTGTCCCAGCAAG
This sequence comes from Litchfieldia salsa, assembly GCF_900104555.1. Taxonomy (GTDB): domain Bacteria; phylum Bacillota; class Bacilli; order Bacillales; family Bacillaceae_L; genus Litchfieldia; species Litchfieldia salsa. Next base: position 23,667 of record NZ_FNJU01000006.1, on the reverse strand, counting down.
TAACAATACAATAAGGAAAAACGCAACAATGCGTCCTCTTTTAACCATTACGATTTAGTGCCTCCTTTAATATGTAAGAAAACGAATGATTTCCAACTTGCGTCAATAATCCCATTATGAAACAACGGTTTTTCCCTGTCAATCAAACAGGGAAAGGCCACTGTATATATTTATAAAAGCTTACTTAATTCATCTTTCCCTTGATTGCCAAACCAATCTGGCGATTTAAACGCTTCAACTGTTGCAAAATTCATATATTCCCCTATTTTTACAGATAAAATATCATTCACTATTTGATATAAAAGCTTAGCCTCACGTTCTCTCTTCCACTTTTTCTTACAAAGATATTGCCATAGTTCTTCTTCTGTCACAGAATCATAGCCAAATAGAATAAACTCCTCCAATTTACTTTTTAATGCAGGTTGTACTTCATCCCTATATTGATCGAAAAAATTCTCCATATACTCGATCCTCCTTTTCTTTTTAAAAAATCGAAAATGATAGTAGACCTAGGCTTACTAAGATTGTAGCTATCAGTACACCAATTGAAATTGAAATGAATGCATATCGAAATGGAATAGCGAATAGCGATGCGGCTACACAAGCAGACCAAGCACCTGTTGTTGGTAATGGTAAGGCTGTAAATAAGATTAAGCCAATGGCACCATATTTTTCGACGTTCCCACTCTTATTCATCGTTCTATGATATAACCAATCATACAATTTTTTGTACCAATTAAATCGCATTAGTTGTGAACTTATTGGCTTGAAGAGCAATAATAATGGAGCTATTGGTAAAATATTCCCTACTATACTTATAACTGCAGAGTAAATTATATCAAACTCATAATATATGTATGCTAACGGTAGACCTCCTCTAAGCTCAAGAATAGGCATTGCTGATATGACAATTACAATTAACTCTGGGGGTAAAAAATCTAAATGTTTGACTAGAAAATCTCTCAACGCTTCCTTCATTATATCACCTCATAAAAAGATTACTCTTTTTATTCGTATTCATTATCGTTTCAAATAATACTTGTCATGCTTGGCCCCCTATAATGCATATAGTTAATTGTAAATGATAACACCTTTTTTGAGAAGGTAGGGAATTGAATGTCGAAACAATCATTTTTACAAGGAACGCTAATTTTAATAATAGCTGGTCTCATTACCAGGGTTTTAGGGTTCATTAATCGAATCGTGGTTGCAAGGTTAATAGGTGAAGAGGGTGTTGGTCTTTATATGATGGCTGTCCCAACATTCGTCCTAACCATTACTTTAACCCAAATTGGGCTTCCTGTTGCCATCTCAAAATTAATTGCAGAAGCTGAGGCCAAGGGTGATCGTGGGAAAATAAAGAAAATTCTTGTTGTCTCCTTATCGATTACTGGTGCATTAAGCCTAATCTTTACACCAGGAATGATTTTCCTAGCACCTGTCCTATCGGAAACCTTATTTACAGATTCTCGTGTGTATTATCCGCTTTTAGCAATCTCACCTATTGTTCCAATTATCGCACTCTCGTCTGTCTTACGTGGCTATTTCCAAGGGCGTCAGAACATGAGACCTGCCGCTTATTCTCAGGTGATCGAGCAGGTTGTGAGAATCACATTAGTTGCTATTTGTACGAAGGCCTTTTTACCTTATGGAATTGAATATGCTGCAGCAGGTGCAATGATTTCAGCTGTGATTGGGGAACTAGTATCCCTCTTGTATATGTTCTGGATGTTTAAAACCAAAAAGAGGATTAAAGTACGGACAAACTTTTTTCAAGCGGTCAAAGCAGGAAAATCAACCTTCCATGATTTAATGAGAATTGCCATTCCTACAACTGGTAGCCGACTTGTCGGATCATTATCTTGGTTCTTTGAACCTATAGTAGTGGCACAAAGTTTGGCAATTGCTGGTGTCGTCACCCATCTTGCTACAAGGCAATATGGTGAGCTTACTGGTTTTGCACTACCATTACTGTTTTTGCCATCTTTCATTACTGCTGCTTTATCAACCTCTCTTGTTCCAGCTATTAGTGAGGCCGTAGCACAAAAACAAACGTTGTTAATTGAACATCGTCTGAAGCAGGCCCTTCGCTTATCACTTGTAACTGGTGGGTTGGCGGTTGTTGTTTTATATGTCTTTGCTGATCCAGTTATGGAGTTAATGTACGGAACTAGTAACGCGGCAATTTTTATTAAGGTAATGGCGCCGTTTTGTATCTTTTATTATTTTCAAGGACCCTTGCAAGCCACCCTTCAGGCTTTAGACTTAGCAAGAGCAGCAATGATTAATAGTATTATTGGAGCTGTTGTTAAAACAGCACTGATCTTTATCCTAGCATCTCAACCTTCACTTGGTATTATGGGTGCTGCCTTAGGAATCATGGTTGGCATGATTTTGGTTACTTTATTACATTTCACAACAATCGTTAAAGTCATATCTTATAGTTTCTATGTAAGAGATTATATTAAGAGCTTCTTCACAATGGTAGGCTCAGGAATTGCTGGACATTACACCTATGTTTCTCTCTCTAGTGAACTTGCGCTTTCGTCCAAGACATTAATCTCCCTTACTGTTTGTTCAGTTGTTTATTGCGTCTTATTATTCGTCTTTAATTTAATTAAAAAGGAAGAAATGCTCAAAATTCCTTATATAGGGCGTCCCTTATCCGTTTTTCTTCCGCACAATAAAAACAAGTAACCACATAATCTGGTTACTTGTTTTATTTTTCATCTTTTAAATCGATAAACAATGTTCCATTGGTATACGTACAGTACGAGATCTGTTTTAAGTCTCTATGCCCAAGCTCTCGCAGTTGCTGCCTTAGCCACAAGTTTGTTTTATTGATTTTGCCTAAGTTCTCTTCTTGTACCTTTCCATCCAAAATAAGAGGCCATTCTAATGTCTTTTTATTCTTCTCTAACACTGATAGCTTTCCAGATGGTTCTAGTATTGCAAATTCCACATCAGATACATTCTTCACATTTTTATCACGAAGTTGAATGAGCAAATCATCAAAGTTATACCTCTGTTTCTTCATCTCTTCTTCATCAATTTTTCCTTGGTTAATAATAACGGCAGGCTTTCCATCCATGATTTCTCTAAATTTTTGACTCTTTAGGGAAATATAGGCTAAGAGGATTTGAATACTCATTAAGATTATCATCGGAAAAATGGTGTGAAGTAATGGATCCTCAGGGGATTCTATCGCTTGTACGGCCATTTCTGCAATCATTATAAAAACAACCAAGTCTAATATACTAAGCTCACCTATCTCCCGCTTACCCATTAAACGAAAAATAATGACAATTAATACATACAGAAAAAGCGTCCTAGCCACAATCGCGATATACAATTCCAAAAGTTTGCACTCCTTAACACATAATAAGCTACAGAATACGAATATTCCTATCATAGTTTAAGCATCTATACATAAAAAATAAGCCTCAGGATTTACCAATTATTTCACCTTCCCTAAAGAAACGGAACTAAGTAGCGGAAATAGACATATACCGAACAGATAATAAGCGAAACGATGACAACTGGAAAACCTACTTTAATGAATTCTAAAAAATTTACCTCTTCTTTTGCCTTTGCAGCTAAACCGGCTACTACCAAATTTGAAGAAGCTCCTAAAAGGGTGCCGTTCCCACCTAAACATGCTCCTAATGCTAGCGACCACCATAAAGGATCAAGGTTGGTCATCCCATATTCCTTAAATTCCAGTATGACAGGAATCATTGCAGCTACAAACGGGATATTATCAACAACACCAGATAAGATTCCAGTTAACCAAAGCACAAGCATAGCCGTTTTTGGCAAATCTCCTTCAGTATAATAAATAATTCCTCTTGCTGTTTCATCAATTACTCCTACCTCTTCCAATCCACCAACAAGTAGAAATAGGCCTATAAAGAAGAATAAGGTTCCCCAATCAACCTGTTTAAAAACCTCGTCAGTACGGTGCTCTTGATGTGTTAAAAGCAATAGAAGTAGCGCACCAGCCATAGCGACACTCGTTAATTCGACGTGTATGAAAGGATGAAAGATAAATCCAGAAATCGTAAGTACAAGCACACTTAAAGATTTAACCAATACTGAGTCAAAAGTGACATATTCCAGCGCATTAATTTTTTGTAACTTTAACTGATTTTCTCTTGATACCTTTAGTCTCTTCCAATAAAGAAGAGATAGCCCTGCTAAAGTGAGAAAAAAAATCAGGGTAACAATTGGCGAAAGATGGATTAAGAACGCGTTAAATGTGAGGTGCTCGACAGCCTGACCAATCATAATGTTTGGAGGATCACCAATTAATGTTGCTGCACCACCAATATTAGAAGAAATAATAATTGCAATTAAGTAAGGCACAGCTGGCACCTGAAGAATTTTCACTAATGTTAAAACAATTGGAACCAGTAATAAAACGGTCGTTACATTAGCTAAAAAAGCAGAGCCTACTGCTGTAAGAATCGAAACCACAAATAAAAGAGGTACACCTCTTCCATTCACCAATTTAGCTAAATTAATCGCAATAAATTCAAACACCCCTGTTTTACTCGTAATGGTTACAATAACCATCATTGAAAATAATAATGCGATTGTACCCCAATCTATATATTCTACAAATGCTGTTTCCACTGTGAAAATTCCAACAATCAGCATTAACACGCCACCAGTACATGCAATTAAGACTCGATCAAATTTCTCAGACATAATAATTATGTAACTTAGGACAAATATCACTAGCGCCAACGTTGTAACCATTCTTCGATCCCCTTCCATGTCCACATCACTTCAAAAATAAATGAGGCCGTCCCATAAGTGCCCGACACTTTGCTTTTGGGACAGTCTCATGATCATTCAAAACTATTCCCTTCTACATCATATGATGGTAGTCCCAAAAAATATTTGTATTCTATTTTTTTTTGCACATGAATATGCTCGTACTAGGACAGTTCTGTTTGTCTAAATAGAAATGACGGTTGGGGAGGAGGAAAAAAAATGAAGAAAATTGGATTGGCTACAGGTTATGGGGTTGCGACGATTTTTATCATTATTATCTTAACAAGCTTAATCTTCTCATTATTATTAAAATTCACATCAATAGAAGAAGAATCACTCACATGGATTATTCTAGCGATCTCTTTTTTAACCTTATTTGTTGGAGGATTTGTGTCTGGCGGAAAAGGAAAAGAAAAAGGATGGTTAATGGGTGGTGCCACAGGAATTCTATACAGCTTAATCGTCTTCTTATTTCAGTATTTAGGACATGATACCCTCTTTTCAACAGAGCAAAGCATTTATCACCTTGGATTCCTGGCTACAGCAATGATTGGTGGAATCTTCGGGGTGAATATGACCACACCACCAACTAGAAATAATGCTTAATAAAAAAGAAGCTGTTCCTATGGATCAGCTTCTTTTTTATTAATATGTTAGTCGTTCTTCACATCACGGATTGCTTGTCGATCATATGTAAGACGAGCTCCATCGCCTGCTTTAACGATGACCTTTTCTTCATCAATACCATCAACGATTCCATGCATACCACCAATTGTCACAACTTTATCGCCCTTTTTAAGATCTGATTGCATTTTCGCAACAGCCTTTTGACGTTTTTGTTGTGGACGAATTAATAGAAAATAAAAAATCGCAAACATTAAGATTAAAGGACCAACTGTACCTAAAATTCCTTCCATTCTTTTTCACCCCTTTCAAAAGATACTTTTCACTTTGAACTTTCACCTATAAAATGAATAGTCAAAATCGGATGATAACGGAATTTACGTATAACTGAAATTGACTAACGTTAGCTCCACTACCGTAACAAGTTAGAAGTTCTTTGCATTCGGTTTATTGAAACCGTATTGCTCAAAAAACTCTTCACGGAAATCACCAAGACGGTCTTCCATAATGGCCTGCCTAACCTGCTCCATCAATTTTAACAGAAAATGAAGATTATGATAAGTAGTAAGTCTTATTCCAAATGTTTCTTCACATCTTATTAAATGACGAATATAGGCTCTGCTGTAATTTTTACATGTATAACAGCTACAATTCGGATCAATTGGACCATAATCCTCTGCATATTTTGCATTTTTCACAACAAGTCGACCTTCACTTGTCATGAGTGTTCCATTTCTAGCAATACGAGTAGGTAATACACAATCAAACATATCAATTCCACGAATCGCTCCGTCAATTAATGAGTCAGGTGAACCTACTCCCATTAAGTATCTTGGTTTATTTGATGGCATAAGTGGTGTCGTAAATTCAAGAACTCGATTCATTACATCTTTCGGTTCTCCAACTGATAAACCACCGACTGCATAACCAGGGAAATCCATTGAAACTAAGTCCTTTGCACTTTGTTTACGAAGCTCCTCATATTCTCCACCCTGAATGATACCGAATAACCCTTGGTCCTGTGGTCTTGCATGCGCCTGTAAACAACGTTCTGCCCACCTGCTTGTACGCTCAACAGATTTCTTCATATAATCAAACTCAGCCGGATATGGTGGACATTCGTCAAACGCCATCATAATATCTGAACCAAGAGCGTTTTGAATTTCCATTGCTTTTTCTGGTGATAGAAATAGCTTGTCTCCATTTAGATGGTTGCGGAAATGTACGCCTTCTTCCTCAATTTTTCTAAATTGACTTAGAGAGAATACCTGGAATCCACCTGAATCGGTTAAGATTGCTCGATCCCAGTTCATAAACTTGTGTAATCCACCAGCACCTTTAATGATTTCGTGTCCTGGTCTTAGCCATAAGTGGTAAGTATTGCTTAAAATAATATTAGAGCCCATTTCTTTTAATTCTTCAGGTGCCATTGTTTTTACGGTTGCCATTGTTCCTACAGGCATAAATGCTGGGGTATCAAAAGAACCATGTGGTGTATGAACCTTACCAAGTCTTGCTCCTGTTTGCTTACATGTCTTGATAAGCTCGTATGTAACTGCTGCTGTCAATTTATTTTTTCTCCCTTCAAAGCTCGTTCATATAAAATAATTTATTTAGATTCCTGCATTAATAGCCATTTAATCTAAATGATTAACATCGCATCGCCAAAGCTGAAGAATCGGTATCTTTCTTTAACAGCTTCCTCATATGCTTGTAGTACATTTTCTCTTCCTGCAAGTGCACTAACTAACATGATAAGTGTTGATTTTGGTAAATGAAAATTGGTGATTAACCCATCAATCGCCTTATATGTATATCCAGGAAAAATAAAGATATCGGTCCAACCACTGCTTTCTACAAACTGACCTTCATTGTCTCTAGCTATGGTTTCAAGCGTTCTTGTTGATGTCGTACCTACCGATATTATTTTCCCACCATCTTGTTTCACCTTATTTAAAAGACGTGCAGTGCCTTCAGTCATCTGATAAAATTCAGCATGCATTTCGTGCTCATCGATATTTTCCACACTCATTGGTCTAAAAGTTCCTAAACCCACATGTAAGGTAATAAAAGCCACATGAACACCCTTATCCCTTATATCTTGGAGTAGCTGTTCTGTAAAATGCAACCCTGCCGTTGGTGCCGCAGCTGACCCACGTTCCTTGGCAAATACCGTTTGATAACGCTCACGGTCATCAAGCTGCTCTTTAATATATGGTGGTAATGGCATCTCACCCAGTTGCTCTAACACTTCATAGAAGATGCCATCGTACTGAAATGTTAGATATCTACCACCATGTTCACTTTCAGCCGTACAAACCGCCTTTAATAATCCGTCACCAAATGAAATAACCGAGCCAACCTTAATACGTTTGGCAGGCTTCACAAGAGTCTCCCAATTATCTCCTTCAGTTTGTTTTAATAATAACACTTCTACCTTCGCACCAGTATCATCTTTCGTCCCAAATAATCTTGCAGGAAGGACTCTTGTATCATTCAAAACAAGACAATCTCCCTCTTGTAAATAGTCTAGAACGGACCTAAAGTGCGAATGTCTTATTTGCCCTGAGTTCTTATCCAAAACCATTAGACGAGAAGCCTCACGATCTTCAAGTGGTGTCTGTGCAATTAACTCCTCTGGTAAATCAAAATCAAATAATTCAACCTTCATCATGTTCACCTATTCCTATAACCTTAATGACGGGACAACATCCGTCCCACTAACGGTGCCAGGCACCACTTGTGGGACCTATTTAGTCCCGCTTTATTATTTTAACGAAAACGACCAATTACATAAAAGACTAATGATAAGACAATGCTAACGACAATTGAGGTAACAATCGGGAAGTACACGGTTGTATTTCCTTTTTTAAAGACAATGTCTCCTGGTAGTTTCCCAATTAGTTGCCAAATCAATCCGATCAAAACGAAAACAATGCCAATGACGATAAACATTTTTCCCATTATCTCACTCCTTTGGCAAGTCCAACTGAAAATGTCGATAGACTTCTTCCGTTACAATTCGTCCTCTTGGTGTGCGCTGTAAAAAACCAATTTGTAATAAATAAGGTTCATATACATCTTCAATTGTATGTGATTCTTCCCCAATGGTAGCAGCAATTGTATCAAGACCGACTGGACCACCTCGAAATTTCTCAATGATCCCTTTAAGTAATTTATGGTCAATATGATCTAATCCTAAACGGTCAACCTGCAGTAATTCTAAGGAGGATTGTGCAATTTCTTCCGTAATAATCCCCTCGCCACTTACTTGCGCATAATCACGAACACGCCTTAATAAGCGATTTGCGATACGGGGGGTTCCTCTAGATCGTCTAGCAATTTCACTTGCAGCATTCTCATCAATTTCCACATCAAGAATGACACCAGTTCGCTCAACAATATCTGATAATTGATGCTCATTATAATACTCTAATCTACTTAATACTCCGAACCGGTCTCGTAAAGGCGCTGACAAAGATCCTGCTCTAGTCGTCGCTCCAACTAACGTAAATGGCGGTAAATCGAGCCGAACTGACCGAGCACCTGGTCCTTTTCCAATGACTATATCCAAACAGAAGTCTTCCATTGCAGGATATAGCACCTCTTCAATTGTTCGATGCAGGCGATGAATTTCATCTATAAATAATACATCTCCAGGCTCTAATGCCGTTAAAATCGCAGCAAGATCTCCAGGCCGCTCAATCGCTGGACCTGAAGTGGTTCGTATATTTACACCCATTTCATTGGCAATGATAGTCGCAAGCGTTGTCTTACCAAGGCCTGGTGGACCATATAACAATACATGATCAAGAGTTTCTTCTCTCATTTTCGCGGCTTTAATAAAGATTGCCAGATTTTCTTTCACCTTTGTTTGCCCGATATATTGGTCAAGAGTCTGGGGTCTTAAACTTTGTTCAAACGATGATTCCTCAAAGTCTGTTTCACCAGATACTAGGCGATCCTCCACGTTCTTCACCCCCTATTTTAAAAGCATTTGTAAGGCTTTCTTAATATACTGATCAGTTGTCATTACCTCACCAATTAATTTTGGGACAACTTTGTTTAGCTCTCGCTCTGCAAATCCTAATACCTTTAACGCTTCGACTGCTTCTTCAAGAGCAGTTGAAGAGGCTGGTGTCTTTGTTTCTACTTCATAATCATCTGAAAACAAATCAATATCCGTATATGAAAGTAAGTCTGTAAGCTTTCCTTTTAAATCTAATATAATCTGTCGCGCTGTTTTCTTTCCTACACCAGGAAACTTCACAAGAAATGTTTCATCCTCATTTTCGATTGCAGCAACAACTTGCTGTGGTTGGCCTGAAGCTAAAATAGCTAGTCCACCTTTAGGACCAATACCAGACACATTTAGAAGCTTCATAAATAATGCTCTTTCTTCCCTTGTCTTAAAACCATAGAGTGCTAGAACATCTTCACGTACATGTTGATATGTATAAATCGTTATTATGTCTTTATCATTTTTGCTAAATACAAAAGGATTAGGCGTATAAATCAAATAACCTATTCCATTATTTTCTACTACTATATATTCTGGATTCACATAGTCAATATAACCTCTAATAAACTCTATCACTTACAATGATCTCTCCTCTTCTTTGCTGTACCCCATTTTATCATATTCATTCAGAAAAGACATAGAAAACGATAAGAGAAGAATTGTTATGATTAAATAGAAGGCTGTTTTCTCACAATTTCTTTTTATTGACATAAACGATGAAAAGTTGACTTCTAGCAGGCTGAATACACGTAGACTCCTGCGGGACTAGTGGCCAAAGTAAGACCCCACAGGAGCTTTAGCGACGAGGAGGCTCACTGGTCACCCGCCAGACGCGAAGTGTATTCAGCCTGCGGCTTTCAAAGTAGCAATCTATAAAGAAAGCGAAATAGAAAAAAGACTAGACATGCTAGTCTCTCTTCACAATAGAATTTCATGGGGATGATGTAAATGTTCGATAGGTTTCGAGCACATTAATATATTCAGCCTTATTTCCGACCTTAATTCCTTTTTTCAACAAGTCATGCTGTCTACTTTCAAGCCTTTCGATATCAATTTGAAAAAAAGATTGAATTACTTTGTTCGATGAATTTGGTCGACCATCAAAAATCGTAAGTACACCTTCATCGCTAATTCCGAAATATCCATTTGATTTTAAAAGTGGAGATATATCATCTACATGCTGCTGAAACACAACTTGTTCTTCATCTTGGTAGATGAGCTGCCAGTTTTCATATTGTGCTAGGAAATCCTCCATAGCCCAAATGGTTTCCTCCATAATCTCTTCACTAACTTCTCCATCCAAATACACTCGTTCTAAAATGACGGTTAAGACTTGAGGATTATTCAATCCGTTACCATCTTCATATTCTACTTGTTTCTGATTTTTATCTTGATTTAAGCTTTGTTGCTCTGTATCTGAAATAAATCCTGATAAAATCAAAAGGATTCCTACCATCATTGAATATGTAATCGTTCGTAACATATTATCACCTCATACAATTAGTACTTTACGACAAGACATTAACCTTTAACCCGTTCATTTGCTATATTTATTTACAATTACCCTTTGATAAAGATAGTTTGACCATTAATTATAGTTTTATCCAAAATTATGTAAAAAAATAGCCAACCAATTTGGTTGACTACTTTTCAACGTTATCCGTTATTTGTTTCAAAAGGACGGCGAAGTGTTTGCCCAATATTCTCAAATAAATCACCAAGGTCCTCATTAATTGTATCTCTTGTTGTTTCACCGTTTCTCATGTCATTGTTGATATCACGAACACGAGTATAGGTAGCCTCATCTGTTACTACTCTAACGTCTTTCCCTTTTGCTAAAGATTTAACCTTTTTCTCAACTTGGTTGATCACATTTTTATCATTGTCATCATTTGTGTCAATAGCAACCAACACGTTGTCTCCCATCATGACAGCATGAGCGTCTTCAACGTTTTTAATATCTTCAACTTTCTCAACAATTCGATCCGTTAATTCACCATTATAGTTGCTATAATATGCTGAAGATCTTGCTTGATCTGTTGTATCATTGATATGACCATGATAATTTGTGTCAGCATAACCATGGCCATTATGAGTTAATGTTCGGTTACCATGATTAACATATGGGTTTCCTGGTGTTGCATAATTGTTATATCCTCGACTAAATGGTATTGCCCCATAATCTCCAGCTCTTCCGGCACCTGCAGTTCCAAATCTATTGTTAGGATTATTTCTAATCCCACTAAAGAAATTGTTACTTAAATGCGGTTCTGTCGTATTAATTCGTGCTTGTGAATCACGATTTTCACCTAATGTGCCGAAATTGTTTCTGTTTGTATTTCTGTTTGTTTTTGACCCCTTGTTATCCTTGTTACTATTTTCATTATCGCCAACTGTACGATCCATCATTTCAGGAATCGGGCCGTCATTGTCTGTCATTGTGCGTGAATTGCCGTTACGGTTCGTGTTTTCGTTTGAGTAATAACCAAATGGACTTGCAGTATCGTTATATCTAGCATCCATTGCACCATCGTTGTTACCAGCACATCCAACAAGACCACCCATCATGATTGCCGTTGCAGACAATGTAAAAAGTGTTTTCCTCAACGCAATTACCCCCTTTTGACTTCACATCAAAAAGTCTCTTTTGACGCTCATATTTAGCATGTCTGATTGTGGTCAATTTTATAGTTGTTAGTTATTTGAAACCAGCTAAAGGAGATTTAATTAAGGCATAAAAAATTGTTTTTAGTTTAAAATGTTAACATAAGTTAATGAAAAGGATGTTTACTTTGTTTAAACGAAAAAAGCGCTATTCTCGTGATTCAAAAAAATACATCATGCTATTTGGTTATCTTTTAGGCATCGCATTTACTTATTTGGATCCTTCCAAAAGAGCTCCTCAAACTGAACAAGTCTTTCAACTTAATGTAAAAGAGACAGACACTTATCGGACAAAGAACATCGAATTACCTAAACAATTTCAAAAACAAAAAAGCTAAGCTGATTTTACTCCTCAGCTTAGCTTATATATTGCCTTATCTTAGTCATCAGATTCATCATCAAAGTCTGGGAATTCAAACATAGGATGACGTGTTGGATCATAAGGACTAGTTCCAAACATACCTTGTGGTGTTAAACCCGGATAACCCTGGGTCGGACCTGCAAATCCTGGAGCCATTCCCGGATATCCACCTTGAACTGGTGCTCCGTATCCTTGGGTTGGTGCTCCATATCCCGGCGCTACCTCTGGGTAACCTCCTTGTACTGGTGCCCCATATCCTGGTACTGCTCCTGGATAACCTTGCACTGGTGTTGGATATCCTGGCGTTGCACCTTGATAACCACCCTGCATTGGTGGTCCATATCCTGGCACTCCTTCCGGATATCCTCCTTGCATTGGTGCTCCATATCCTGGCATTGCTTCTGGATATCCTCCTTGCATTGGTGCTCCATATCCTGGCATTGCTTCTGGATATCCTCCTTGCAAAGGACCGTAACCAGGATAACCTTGTGGTCCACCACATCCACAATCACGCATTGTAGCTGGTGGAGCTTGCATTCCAGGTGCTGGTGATAATCCTTGCCCTGGTACCTGCATAGGTCCGCCTAGTGGGTATGGTGCTGGTTGATAACCCATTTGACCACCTTGTGGAAACGGTGCTGGTTGATATCCCATTTGACCACCTTGTGGAAACGGTGCTGGTTGATAACCCATTTGACCACCTTGTGGAAACGGTGCTGGTTGATATCCCATTTGGCCACCTTGTGGAAACGGTGCTGGTTGATATCCCATTGGCATCCCTTGAGGAACCTGATACCCTACTTCATCAAGATCTGTTTCATCAGTATCAACAGGTCCTGGGTATCCTTGATAGTCCATTCCTGGAACTTGTTGTGGACCTGGGTAACCTGAATATCCACCTGGAGCCTCTGGACCTGGGTAACCTGGTGCTCCTACACCTGGAACTTGTGGACCCGCAAATCCTCCATATGGTGCTGGTGTGAATGGTGCACCTGTCGTTGGTGCTCCTAAATTCCAAGGTGGTGCAGGTGGTAATTCTATATCGTCATCATCATATTCTGAAGGTACCGCTGGTTGAAAACCTTGAGCTGGCGGAACTGGTGCATAACCTTCTGGAAAACCAACTCCTGCTGGTGCACCATGAAATGGTGCCTCTGGGTAACAATTGAACCCATCTCCTGGCATTACAGGTGTTATCGGTTCACAATATGGATCTGTATCTTGAGCAGGTGCCACTGGCATTTGAGGCGTGTATCCTGCTGGTACCTCAGGCAACTTTGGCATTTCAGGCATTTTTGGTGGAGCTACTTCTTGAACAGATTCCACTTCATCAAATTCTGGCTTCATCATTCCAGGCAAAATATTAGCTGGAGCCTGTGGCATATTAATCTCAGGAGCATTGACGTTCCAACTATTATTAATATCCACATCAATTTGAGTTGGCATCTTTGGTACGTATGGAGTTTTTGGTGGAGCATTATTTGCAACTTCTTTTTTCGGTTGCATTTTTTCAACATCCATCACTGGTTTAGGTTCTGGTGATAGATCTTTGTATGGATGCTCAGCTTTAATATTTTCCTTTTTTACCTGAGTTTCTTTTTTTACTTGTGCTTCTTTTTGGATATTTTCTTTCACCGGACTGTTATTCACAACAGCTTCTTTCTTCACATGAACATTCCCACTAGGGATTTTGATTTTCATCCCTGGCATAATCATATCAGGATTGCTCAGTTGGGAATTCAGTTTTTTTAATTCTTCGAAATCAACGCCATATTTTTGAGATATTTTCCAAAGAGTGTCCCCTTTTTGAACTATATGGATTTTCACGTGTCTTCCCCTCCTGTACATAAGTCTATACATTGTATGTGACGTTAGGCATTATGCCACTATTCTTCAACAAAACTTATGCTTAAAAAGAGGAGAATATGATTAACTTCACATGCAAACTTCTTAATATAACTAGAGTATCGTGATATTAAAAAAGGCTAAATGTTTGAAGTACCAACGATTTAGCCTTGTACAGTATTTATTCTTTTGTTTATAAGAAGCAAATGATTTTTTACTTAAAATTTATTATTCTTTGATTAATCCTTCCTGCATTTAGAAATTAATGATGTAGCATTCTTTCTAGAGCCAGCAAAGCATCCACTGCAATTCCATTATCGACTTTTATTTGATTTACGATTTTCCCGTTTTCTATATTTTCTAATGTCCATAGTAAATGAGGAAGATCGATTCGATTCATTGTTAGGCATGGGCACATACTTTGATTAAGGGAGATGATTTCCTTATCAGGGTGTTGATTGATAATTCGTTTCACCAGGTTCATTTCTGTACCAATTGCCCACTTACTACCAGGTGGAGCAGAATTAATCGTATCTATAATATATTTAGTTGAACCAGCATCATCAGAAAGTGCAACCACCTCTCGTGAGCATTCCGGGTGAACGATAATCCTCATGTTTGGCCTTGTTTCACGAACTTCTTTAATATTATGAACAGTGAAGTTTTCATGAACTGAGCAATGACCCTTCCATAGAATCACTTTCACATCCTCTAAATCTCCGTCATGTTCAAAACAACCTTGAATCGGATTCCAAACAGCCATATGCTCTAAAGGCACACCTAGGCTATATGCTGTATTTCTACCTAAATGTTGATCAGGTAAAAAGAGAATTCTTTCTTTTTGGGTAAAAGCCCATTTCACCATATCGGTTGCATTTGAAGATGTGACTGTTGCCCCACCATTTTTCCCAACAAACGCTTTAATTTCAGCTGTAGAGTTAACATAGGTCAAAGGAATGATTGTATCACCAAAAGTATCCATTAACACTTCCCAACACTTTTCGGTTTGATTCATATTTGCCATATCAGCCATCGAACAGCCTGCGCGCATATCTGGAAGGATGACAATTTGTTCATCATTTGTTAAGATGTCCGCTGTTTCTGCCATAAAATGCACACCACAAAAAACAATATATTTTGCTTCTTGGTTCTTTGCAGACACTTGTGCAAGCTGCAACGAATCCCCGGTCGAATCCGCAAATTGTATCACTTCATCTTTTTGATAATGGTGTCCTGGAATATATAAAGCATTACCTAGTCTTTCTTTTATCGCGGTTACTCGCATTTGCATTTCTTCTATTGTTAGCTTTTTATAAGATTCAGGCATCATCCCACTAGTTTCTTTTTTTAAAACATCTAAAATATTCATCATATCTCCCCCTTTGTTCCTACATTAAAACTAATATCGAGTGCTCTCACAGAATGTGTTAATGCACCTAGTGAAATATAATCAACACCTGTATTCTTGTAATCTGATAACACATCAAGTGTGATCCCACCTGATGCCTCTGTAAGAATCCCCTCTGGAACAAGCCTTACGAACTCTTCTATCTCTTCTGGGGAGCGATTATCAAACATAATTACATCCACTTTTGCTGCAATAGCCTCAAGCACTTGCTCTTTATTTTCGGTTTCAACCTCAATTTTCACCATATGCCCCAATTTTGCTCTAACACTTTGTACAGCTTCCGTAATTGAACCTGCGAATGCAATATGATTATCTTTTATCATGACCCCATCATATAAGCCAAACCGATGATTATAACCGCCACCACACCTCACAGCGTATTTTTCAAACATTCTTAAACCTGGTGTTGTTTTACGCGTATCACAAATTCTTGTGTATTCACTATCAAGCAATGTTACCGCTTGGTTTGTAAGTGTAGCAATTCCACTCATACGTTGAAGTAAATTTAAAATGACTCGTTCTCCTGTAAGTAATTGCCCCATCGGTCCTTTAACAGTTGCAATCCTCTCTCCTTTTTCAACAAAATCGCCATCTCTTTTTAGTAATTGAATATCTATTGAAGAATCTAATAAAGAGTATCCGATTAAGATTAATTCTAAGCCTGCCAAAACTCCCTGATCCTTTACAATAAAATTCCCCTCTCCAATCATAGAGCGAGGAAAAATGGATTCACTTGTTAAATCTCCTTCTCCAATATCTTCGTTAAAGAATTGCTGCAGCATTTCTGATATTTTTAATGTATTCATTTATTTCACTCCTATTAATGCCTCAGTAGAGACCCTGTTGTTTTGCCTAATAATCTCTTTGTTTCTCCATTTATCCAATGTCATCGGGTAGTCATTTCGAAAATGCCCCCCTCTGCTTTCTGTTCGCATTAATGCCGAAGTAATGATGAGCCAACTCGTTGTTAACATATTAATCATGATCATGTCGTCTTTAGTACCTTCCTGCAACGGACCAGAAAACCATTCAGGACGAATAAATCCTTGTAACCAATCTCTTGCTTGAGTTAATCCCTCATGATTTCGTTCAATTCCAGCATACATGGTCATGACTTTTTGAACTTCTTGTTTGGATGGAAGAGCGAACTCCATTTTCAATCGTTTTTTAGTCAACTTTAGACTGAATGGGAGAATACTATTCTCTTGTGATAGAATATAGCTTCCTAGTTTTTGCCCAAACACAATACCCTCGAGTAGTGAGTTACTCGCAAGTCTGTTTGCTCCATGTACACCTGTATAAGCAACTTCTCCAACTGCATATAACCCTGGGAGTGTGGTTTCACCAACTAAATTGGTTTTAATGCCTCCCATAATAAAATGTGCTCCAGGAGAGACTGGGATAAATCCATCTTCCACTCTAATCCCTGCTTCACAACATAACGAAGTAATGGTCGGAAAGCGCTCCTTAAATCGCGAGATCATTGAAATATCTAGAAACACAGCCCTACCTTGAAGTCGTTCATTTTGAATGGCACGTGACACAATGTCTCTAGGTGCAAGATCCTCTAGTTCATGAATCCCTTTCATGAATCTATTTCCTTGATCGTTCACAAGGACTGCACCTTCACCTCTTACCGCTTCTGAGATTAATCCTTTATCACCTTGTTCAGTACAGAGCATAGTTGGGTGAAATTGAATAAATTCAAGATCTGCTAGTTGAGCTCCCGCTCGATAGGCCATACTGAATCCATCACCATTTATACCTTCTACATTTGATGATACTTCAAACAACCCACCACAGCCTCCAGTTGCTAAGATGACACTACCTGATGCATAGACCTTAGTCATCCCTGCATCATCCACCGTTAGGACTCCAATGCATTGTCCTTGCTCTACGATTAGATCAACTGCCATTTCTTGTTCCACAAAGGTTACTTTTCCTTGAAGTTGGTCCAACATAAACTCAACTAGTAACCTACCTGTGGCATCTCCACCAGCATGTAAGATTCGATTTCGACTGTGTGCACCTTCCCTACCTAGGTCAAGCGCTCCAGTCTCACCCTTATCAAAGCACATATCTTCATCGATTAGTTTTTGGATACTTTTCGTTCCTTCTACAACTAATTCTTTTACTGCATCTTCTTTATTATGAAAACAGCCCGCTACTACAGTATCGCGAAAATGCTCATTCCAATGATCTTGTCTGTCAATCACAGCAGCGATTCCACCTTGAGCGAGCATTGAGTTACTATCTCTTACACTTTTCTTTGTGATTATAATCACATTCTTATGTTCACAAATTTCTTTAGCTGCTGACAAAGCAGCAATTCCACTTCCAATAATTACAACATCCGAAAAAGGCATGATGAAAGCCTCCAATACCAAGTGTCTTGTCACCTATATTTACATATATCTTTCCAAATGACAAGACTTTTTTTAAAATGAAAATCTGCTACAATTTTTATAGATAAAATTTGCTGAGAACTTATTGTTCTTGCAGGAGGTTCGTATGATTTACTTAGATTATGCAGCAACTACGCCAATGAGCCATGAAGCCATACATGTTTATACTGAAGTAGCAAAAAATATATATGGAAATACGAATAGCTTACATGATGTAGGAAGTACAGCTCACTCACTATTAGAAAGCTGCAGAATAGAGTTAGGGTCTTTAGTTAATAGCAAAAGCGATGGGATTTATTTTACAAGTGGAGGTACTGAATCTAATCATTTAGTCGTCCAAACACTTATCCAATCATTTAAAGGTAAAGGAAATCATTTGATTACAACATCAATCGAACATTCCTCACTGTCTAATCTTTTCAGGAAGCTTGAACAAGAAGGCTTTGAAGTAACCTATCTTCCTGTAGACCATACCGGAAAAATTAGCTTATCTGACTTAAAACAGAGCATAAAACCAACAACTATTCTTGCTTCAATTCAGCATGCTAATTCAGAAATTGGAGTCATCCAGGATCTCGAAGCGATTGGTGAGATTCTATCAAGGCATTCAGTATTATTTCATAGTGATTGTGTGCAAACCTTTGGTAAAATCCCGATTGATGTGGTAAAAATGAATTTAGACAGTATTTCGATTTCTAGTCATAAAATCTATGGTCCAAAAGGTGTGGGAGCAGCTTATATTAATCCAAACACTAATTGGATTCCATTATATCCAAATACTACACATGAGAATGGCTTTCGGTCAGGAACGGTAAATGTGCCTGGAATTGCTTCTTTTGTCGCAGCTGCACAGCAAATAGTAAGTGAGATGGAAGAGAATCAGAGGAAAGTAACCATGCTACGAGAGCATCTTAAAAATGGAATCAATCGATATTTTGAAAAAATCGAGCTCATTGAACATCCAAACTCCCAGCTTCAACAGATCGTTGGACTCCGTTTCCATGGAATAGAAGGACAATACTCAATGCTTGAATTTAATCGACATGGTCTGGCAGTTTCAACTGGAAGTGCTTGTGCGATAGGGCAACAAGCACCTTCAAAAACCATTCTGGCACTCGGAAAAACACCTGAAGAAGCTAAACAATTCATTCGGTTATCATTTGGAAAATCAACAACAATAGAAACCATCGACAAAGTTATTTCACTATGTAAGCAATTGACTGAACGTTAAAAGGAAAGACGGTGCATAAGATTGACTGATAAAAAAATATTAGGAGAAGAACGTAGAGATTTACTTTTAAGACTCCTAAAAGAGAGAAAAGCACCTATCACAGGTGGAGAACTCTCTTCACAAACAAATGTGAGCAGACAAATCATTGTCCAAGATATCTCGCTCTTAAAAGCAAGAAATGAACCCATTATCGCTACAAGTCAAGGATATCTTTACCTGAATCAAGGCCCAGAGCAACAGCACCAACGAGTGGTTGCATGTATTCATCCACCTGAGCAAACAATCGAAGAGTTGAATCTAATTGTAGATAATGGCGTAACAATCAAGGATGTGATCATTGAGCACCCTGTATATGGTGACTTAACAGCTTCCATTATGGTGAGTAACCGGAAAGAAGTTGAACAATTTATTGAACGAATTAATCAAACAAATGCTTCTTATTTATCACAACTAACAGACGGAACTCATCTGCATACATTGGAAGCAGACTCTCTTGCAAAGCTCGATGCAGCTTGCCAGGCATTGGGTAAAGCTGGATTTTTGATTGAATCATAATAACGTTTATGTGAAAAATAAAGGCTCTTTTCTATAAGATTGTTGTTTTAATACTTATTTAATTTGGTAGAGCTCGTTGATTGGAACGGAAGGTATGTGACTCCTGCGGGATGCGCAGGAAGGATGAGACCCCGCAGGGACGAGGAGGCTCATCACCTGCCCCGCGGAAAGCACATACCTGGAGTGCAAATCAACCTAACCTAGTCAAATAGCAACATAGTTTACGAAAAAGCAAAAAAAAAAAGCTATTCCACTCTACTTATAGTGGGACAGCTTCTTTTTGGTTCTTTCAGAAATAGGGATAGCTACCGAGTACCTTAACAGAACAACCCAATACTTCTAGTTCTGCAATAGCACTTGGAATCAATACCTCATCCATTTGTTGTTCAATATCTACTATAAAGAAATAATTGCCTAATCCTGTTTTCATTGGCCTTGATTCTATTTTTGATAGATTTAGTTTTCGCCATGCAAAAGCAGATAACACTTGGTGTAAGGCACCAGCTTGATCTGATGGTAATGTAATCATCAAGGTTGTCTTATGTCCTTTTACCTTAAGTCCTTCAACCTCTAGGGCTAATGGTGTTTTCTTTAGAACAACAAAACGAGTATGGTTATTATCAAAATCATGAATATCTCGTTGAACAATCGTTAATCCATATTCTGCTGCTGCTAACTCATTTGCAATAGCCGCAATCGGTCGTTCTGGATGTTTACTAACAAACTCTGCAGCTGCTCCTGTACTCTTTGTGAATTCAATCGCAGCACTAGGACATGTCTTATGTAAAAACTTATGACATTGGGCAATCGCATGTGGATGTGAGTACACATTTTCGATGTCTTCCCAATGTTGAACATGATTAGGATGAATCATTAAATGTTGACGTATTGGAACAACCACTTCCCCTACAATTCGAAGTGGTTGCTCATGTATCAAATAATCCAAAGTTAAATTAACTGAACCCTCAATCGTATTCTCCCAAGGCACAACTGCTGCGTCAACCTCATTCAGTTCTGCAGCATCTATACATGCTGGAATCGTATCATATGAAATTCGTGTACTGTTTGGAAAAAATGTTTTAACAGCCTGTTCAGAAAATGTTGCTCTTGGTCCTAAGTAACCAATTAACTCTAATTCTCTCACTCCTACTTCCTCCCCTATGCGCCTGTACCAAGGATGTCTACCTTGTCCACAAATTCTAGACGTTTCAGTTTGGAAATCAGTTCAGTAATTTCCATAGACATTCCCGAAGTATTCAATGACAGTGTTACATTTGCTTTTCCTCTTAGTGGAATGGTTTGATGGATGGTAAGAACATTACATCCTGCCTTTGCCACAATCGATAGCAATTCTGAAAGGGTTCCAGAGCGATCTTCCAAATGAAAAAATAGTGAGATAATTTGTTCCTTAACCATAGCATGAAAAGGGAATACCGTATCACGATATTTATAGAATGCACTTCTGCTTAAATCAACCTGTTGAGCTGCAATTGCAATTGATTCAGCCTTACCACGCTCTAACAATTCTTTTGCTTGTAATGTCTTTCTAATCGCTTCTGGTAAAACATCCTCGCGTACCAGATAGAACTTCTCATCTAAACTATTTTTATTTGTCATGTTTCTCCCCACCCCTCAAACAGGTACCCTATGTCTAAAACACACTTACCATTCCATATGAATAAATGTCAGTTCCCCACCTGACATTTATTCTATAAATTCAAATTCAAATTCTAACAGCTTAACTATATCCCCGTGTTTTGCCCCAAGTTCACGAAGAGCATCATCAATTCCCATACCACGCATTTGTCTTGCAAAACGCTTAATTGATTCATCACGTTCAATGTTCGTCATCTTGAATAATTTCTCTATTTTATCACCTGTAAGAACAAATGCACCTTCACTATCTCTACTAATAAAAAAGTCACTTTCTGCTTTTTCATGACGATAAAGCACTCGTTTTGAAGCCTCATCCTCTTCAACCACATCAAGTGGAAATTCAGGAGTTGTTTCAATTAAGTCTGCAATTGTGAATAATAAATCTCTTAACCCTTGACGTGTAATCGCTGAGATTGGAAAAATTGGAACATCGTCCTGTAATTTTTCTTTAAACGCTTCAAGATTATCTTCTGCCTCTGGAATATCCATTTTATTTGCAACAATAATTTGCGGTCTTTCTGTTAAACGCAGATTATATTCCTTAAGCTCTGAATTAATTGTTAAGTAATCCTCGTAAGGATCACGCCCTTCTAATGCAGACATGTCAATTACATGGACAATAACACGCGTTCTTTCTATGTGGCGCAAAAATTGATGACCTAATCCTATTCCTTGATGCGCGCCTTCTATTAAGCCAGGTAAATCTGCCATAACAAAGCTACGATTATCTTCTGTTTCTACTACACCTAAGTTAGGAACAATTGTTGTAAAATGATACTCACCAATTTTCGGCTTTGCCGAAGAAACAACTGATAAAAGAGTCGATTTTCCTACACTAGGAAACCCTACAAGACCAACATCAGCTAAAACTTTAAGCTCAAGCATGATATCACGTTCTTGTCCTGGTTCACCATTCTCAGAAATCTCTGGTGCAGGATTTGCTGGTGTTGCGAAACGAGAATTTCCTCTTCCACCACGGCCACCTTTAGCGATAACTTTTTGTTGTCCATGCTGTGTTAAGTCAGCGATAACTTCTCCAGTATTGACATCCGTTACAATGGTTCCCGGTGGAACTTTAACAACCATTGGCTCAGCGGCCTTTCCATGCTGATTTTTACTCATTCCATGTTCTCCACGCTTCGCCTTAAAATGACGCTGATAGCGGAAATCCATTAATGTACGTAAACCTTCTTCCACTTGGAAAATGACGTCAGCACCTTTTCCTCCGTCACCACCAGCAGGTCCACCCATTGGTACATATTTTTCACGACGATAAGCAACAACACCGTTACCTCCATCGCCACCTTTTACAAACACTTTGACTTGATCGACAAACATAATTTCCCTCCGGTCTAATAAGCACCCTACAACTAAATAACAGCAATACTCGCTATTAGCTCATGAGGATGCACCTCATATTCAATCAGTTGAATTTGATCTGATTCATTTCCTTTTTCTAGTGATTCAATTACCAACTCTGTATCATTTATTATTCCACTAAAATCAAAAAGAAAACGAACTTCTTCATCAAACAATTCAACTGTAATCATTAAATGATTTTCACCATTCAGCACAGTATTATTTTCAATTAATTGAAAGAACTGTTCACACCAAGCAGTTAACTCATCATCATATTTCGCTAAATCTCGTGCAGTTCCGATCACTTCATACTCAATTGGAAACTTATGCTCTTCCCAATTATAAGTCATAAAAAATGAGGCAAGCTCAGTAAGCTGTAAATTTGTCAATCTAGCCTCATTTTGAGTTTCCATGACAATCTCATCAATAATTTCTTTTACACGGTCATATTTATTAAGAGCGATATTCCCTTTTATTAATTGAATCTTATTCAACCAATCATGACGGGAATGCTTCAGAACATCGACAATTGTCCAATCCTTTTTCATCATTCATTACCCCTAAGATTTCCATATTCTTGTTTAGTTTATTACGATAACAGACTAAACACCAATGGCATAGCTTTTCTCAGGTAGCTAGCCCAAGTTTTTCCTCTAAAATTATAACAGACCTTATGTAAAATTACTATTAAGAAAAGCGCAAGGCGCCCGTTTATCGGCGACAGGCATAAGACGAGCCGACTTGAAGGTTGTTCTTTAA
>NZ_FNJU01000008.1:137607-208323 GCF_900104555.1 Litchfieldia salsa | reverse complement strand
GTACCGGTTCGATTCCGGTCCTCGGCACCAAAGATTTTTGCAAAGCAAAATATCTTTCCATTTGCAATAGCAAATTGACTTATTATAGCGCGCCCGTAGCTCAATTGGATAGAGCGTCTGACTACGGATCAGAAGGTTATGGGTTCGACTCCTTTCGGGCGCGCCATATATCGGGAAGTAGCTCAGCTTGGTAGAGCACTTGGTTTGGGACCAAGGGGTCGCAGGTTCGAATCCTGTCTTCCCGACCATTCCAAAAATCACGGGGCCTTAGCTCAGCTGGGAGAGCGCCTGCCTTGCACGCAGGAGGTCAGCGGTTCGATCCCGCTAGGCTCCACTTTGATTATTTATAACTTTTGGAGGAATACCCAAGTCTGGCTGAAGGGATCGGTCTTGAAAACCGACAGGGGTGTCAAAGCCCGCGGGGGTTCGAATCCCTCTTCCTCCTCCATTTAATTTAAATATATTATTTTACTATCGCGGGGTGGAGCAACGAGCATTTGCTTCATGAAAATCTGCGAGTTGTACTGATCGATCTGCTTCTTGTATATGCTTCCTGAGATCAGGACAGTCTTAAATTATGGTGAAGAATTAAGTTTTATCAATTTTATTATCGCGGGGTGGAGCAGTCTGGTAGCTCGTCGGGCTCATAACCCGAAGGTCGCAGGTTCAAATCCTGTCCCCGCAACCAATTAAGTATAGTTATTTTCAGCTAAATGTAAAAAAGCTGGTCCCGTGGTGTAGCGGTTAACATGCCTGCCTGTCACGCAGGAGATCGCCGGTTCGATCCCGGTCGGGACCGCCATTTAATCATAGATTTTAATATTCTCCTTTTTGAGAATTTGCGGAGGGGTAGCGAAGTGGCTAAACGCGGCGGACTGTAAATCCGCTCCTTCGGGTTCGGCAGTTCGAATCTGCCCCCCTCCACCATGTTTAAAAACTGTTATATTCTATGCTACTAAGGATAGGATTGGACAGATTTTTTTATGTGAAGGTAATAATACTAAGTATACATTTGTACTGATTTGAGTTAAGGTAAGACCTACGTTATACATAAGGCATTACATATCCTCAATTAGTATAAAGGAATGTCGAAATAATTCCGTTTAATTTTCTTCTGAAATTAACCACAATTATTTCTGCGATGTAGGTTCATGTAGCGTACTCGAAGGAGATTGCCATGAAGCTAATTCATTGGGCTATAGCCAAGCGGTAAGGCAACGGACTTTGACTCCGTCATGCGTTGGTTCAAATCCAGCTAGCCCAGCCAATTTTAAAATATTAGTTTAAGTTCCTCTTTAATTTTAGTTGCGGGTGTAGTTTAATGGTAAAACCTCAGCCTTCCAAGCTGATGTCGTGAGTTCGATTCTCATCACCCGCTCCAGGTTTATAAAAACGGGCCTATAGCTCAGCTGGTTAGAGCGCACGCCTGATAAGCGTGAGGTCGATGGTTCGAGTCCATTTAGGCCCACCATTAATTTTTCCGCAGTAGCTCAGTGGTAGAGCATTCGGCTGTTAACCGAACGGTCGTAGGTTCGAGTCCTACCTGCGGAGCCATACATAAATCATGCGCCTTTAGCTCAGCTGGATAGAGCATACGCCTTCTAAGCGTACGGTCAGAGGTTCGAATCCTCTAAGGCGCGTTACAGTAAAAAGGACATCCTTGATTGGATGTCTTTTTTTTATTGATAGATTTTCTAGTAGTTAATACTTAGATACAAGTATGTTACGAGTGTCTAAAATTTTTTGACTTATTAATTGAAGAATGAGTCAGAAAGAGCAGTTATTCACGGAATAATCCGAAATTTGGATATTGATAAGAGATGTACTATTATCTAATATAGAATAGTTAAATCGAAAGAGTAAGTATTCTAGGATACTTCCTTCCATTCTTTAATATCTTCTCTTCTACAATTTCTTTAACATCCAATCCAAGGTCAGATCATAACATCAATGAGTAGATTAAGACATCCGCGATTTCTTCACGGATGTTTTTTTTGTTTGTTTTAAGTGCTTCCTCGCTATTGATCCATTGAAAGTCTTCTAGTAGCTCTGCTGCTTCAATAGAAATAGAGTGGCAAGGTCTTTTGGATTATGGTATTGCCTCCAGTTTCGTTCAATATACGATTTCTTGTATTTAAGTTCCCGACTTTGTTTTTTTCATTAATGAAGGTTGTTGGTTAATGAACTCTTTTTACATTTTCTTATGAAGGAATTAAAGTAGAGTAAAAAAAGGTAGAGGGGAAGCAAAATAAGTGTACCCATTGGAAGATGTTACTTATATTGTTTTATTAACTCATATCGTAACTATGATTATTGGTTTAGAGCGCTGTTTTGTAGACACTAAGAAAATCTTAAGAATTGAATAAAGTGGATATTAAGATTTTATTGATATCATTCTCTTAGTAGGATTTAAAAGAGGTGATATCGAGTGTCAAAAATCAAATTGAGGAGGAACTTTCATGAACATCTTAGTTTGTGATGATGATAAAGAAATTGTAGATGCTATAGGTATTTATTTAGAAAATGAGGGCTATGAAATATTTAAAGCTTTTAATGGAATAGAAGCTATAGAAATGATTAGAGATCATGAGATTCACCTTATTATTATGGATATTATGATGCCTAAGATGGATGGGATCAGAGCTATCAAGAAGATTAGAGAAGAAAATAATATACCTTTGATCTTCCTTTCTGCAAAAACTGAGGATTCGGATAAAATCTTGGGATTAAACTTTGGAGCAGATGATTATATAACCAAGCCATTTAACCCCTTAGAACTAATAGCAAGAGTTAAGTCACAACTGAGAAGATATATTGCATTAGGAAGCCTTGAAACTAAGAGTAATATATATAGAACAGGTGGACTTATGATCGATGATGACAGTAAAACAATCACAGTAGATGGTGAAGATGTTCATCTTACACCAGTGCAATATAAGATACTAAAGCTACTGACTGAATACGCTGGAAAAGTATTCTCCATCGAGGAAATCTATGAGAAAGTATGGAATGAAACGGCCCATAGTCCGGAAAATACGGTTTCCGTTCATATAAGGAAAATCAGAGAAAAAATTGAAATTAATCCTAAAGAACCAAAATATTTGAAAGTGGTATGGGGAGTTGGATATAAAGTTGAAAAAATATAGCCATTTATTCATAACGAAAATCGTTGTTTTTATAATTGCGATCATCTGTGTAATAGGTGTTATGCAAGCAGTCGTAGAAGTGGAGGTTGAAAATGATGCTGAATTTAGTAACGCAATGGAGGATCATTATTTTCAAAGCTGGTCATATGTAAAGGAAAGTGGAGAACTCGTCAAGAACCTCACAATGCTTATAGAGGAATATAAGAATGAAAATCATATTTTAAGTGGTGTAACGATTGATGAGGATGAATGGATCAGAGAAAAAGAAAACTTATTTTCAGATTATCGTCACCGTTCTAGTAGTTACAATCCACAGTTAAGTGAAGAGAAAAACTATGAAACGTTTACACAAGAGTATGCTGACGAAATTAAGCAGTTAAAGGATAAGATGATTAAGGATGATTTAAAAGAATATCATTTGCATTTGCAAAATCTAGAAGAGTCTGAGGGACAATTGTATTATGCTAGTGATGGCATTAATGTGTTCACAAACACTACGATAACAGAAAGGAAGCAGTTTGAAACCTACCCTTCTTATTTAATATTTGAGGATTATAAGCAAGAGTTTTTTCCAAAGGAAATAAAAGAAAATGATAATTTATATCGGTTAACACAACATCTAGATCAAATAGATCCAGAAAATAAAGCTATATATGTTGCTTTTGAGACAGCTTATTTAAACTCTGAAATAAAAGAATGGCAGGAAAACAAAGTAATTGCTACAAAAAACCTCTATAAATTAGCATGGTTTTTAGGAGGATTTATTCTTTCATTTTGCTATCTAGTACTTGTAATAGGAAGAAAATCATTTAATGATCAAGAGTTACACTATCACACATTCAATAAACTATACAATGATATAAATATAGCGATATGTTTAGTTCTTATACCGATTTGGGCTGTATTGATAGAAGAGGCATCTGAAAAAATTGATGTATTTCTTATACCAATAACGGTTCCGATTACCACAGTCTTACTCATACTGTTACTGTCACTCGTGAAGCATTTGAAAAGTAAAACATTTTTCAAGCATACATTGATCTTTAGTCTAATCTATAAGTTAGTTACATTTGTTGGAGAAGTATATAGAAGCGGTGGTGTCGGCATAAAAACGATTCTAATCGTAATCGGTTACCCGATGTTGATTGCTTTGACGTTCTTTATGTTCCCGGTAACTATAGGGATAGCAGCCTGGTTTGCTTTTAAAAAGGTCAAGTCCTTTAAAGCATTACAGGATGGGGTAGAAATAATAAAGGATGGAAATCTTGATCATCGGATCGAAGTGAGTGGAAAAGGAGAGTTTGGAAGACTTGCATCCAATATTAACGGCATCACTGATGGGTTGAAAAAATCAGTTGATCGTGAACTCAAAAGTGAGCGGTTAAAAACAGAACTGATCACCAATGTATCACATGATATTAGAACCCCTTTAACTTCTATTATCACTTATGTTGATCTATTAAAGAATGAAAAAGACTCATCAAAGTTTGAAGAATTTATTGAAGTACTTGAGCAAAAATCAAAAAGGCTAAAAATATTAACAGATGATTTATTTGAAGCGACAAAAGCTTCAAGTGGAAATATTCCAGTTACCTATGAGAAAATTGATATTACATCATTAATAACCCAGGGGCTTGGAGAAGTTAATGATGATATACAGAAGCTGGAACTAGATTTTAAGTTGAATTATCCAAAGAATAAGGTTTATATTTTAGCAGATGGAAAATTATTGTGGAGGTCCATTGAGAACTTATTATCCAATATATTTAAATATGCAGCAGAAGGCTCAAGGGTATATATAGATATCGAGGATTTAGATAACGAAATACTTGTCACCTTCAAAAATATTTCAGCAACGGAGTTAAATATCTCGGCAGATGAATTAATGGAACGTTTCAAACGAGGAGATGAATCCAGAACTAGCCAAGGGAGTGGATTAGGTCTATCAATTGCGAAAGACCTCGTTGAAATCCAAAAGGGTAGATTTAACATTCACGTTGACGGAGATTTATTTAAGGCTATTATCTCTTTACCTAAATATAAGAGTAATAATGAGTAATTGGTTAAGGTAAGAGGGACGAAGGGGAAATTTTGTCCTGCTACTCTATAAATCATATTTGATTGTATAATTGAATTTATTAATTGCTGGCACATCATAGACCTGTCCCTATGTCCCTCCTATTTTAAATTTCAAGACATATTAATTCTTTAAAAAGTGCACGTTAATAATAACCCTACTTGTTATAAATATATAAAAGAATTACCAATCCTATTTGATTAGTAATTCTTTTATATTAAATATCTAGTTATTGATTTTATCACTTTCTTGCATCTTTCTAACATTGTCTGAGTGGTAAGGAGAACTAGTAACTTCACTAACCACACTAAATGGATTACCGTCTAAGTCAAAGAAGTCAAAGAATTTCATGCCATCAAAATCACCGATTTCGGAAGTAACAATGCCATTGTCTTTAAAATGTTGCTGGGCTGTCTCAATATTATCAACAACAAAATTAAAATAGCTATTTTTCTGGTCACCAGTGGTAGTGAACTCTTTAGGCTGTGGGGACTCAACTTTTACTAAGGCTAATTGAGTTGACCCAGTTGGTAAATAAAAGCCAGTACCATCTTCCCATCTATCAATTACTTTTGCACGAAGAAACTGTACATACCATTCTGTGGATTTTTCAATGTCTGTAACTGGAATAAATATGCTTCCGACTTTAAAAAAATGAGATCCCTCCTTAATTATAACGTTTATATAGTGTTAAAGTTACACTTACATTTATTTATAGATAAACAGGCGACATAAATACTGCTTAAAGTTTAGGGAAGGATTATCTAAAGCAAAATTAAACATTTCCAATACAAACCCCAATTTCATGAAATTAACATTCCAACCTATTTGATAAAAAGCACTTAACCATGGTATAAGTGTAAAAGAAGCAAGAACATATTGCTTTTTAATTTTGGGACAAGGGGTTGATCTTGTTTCCCATATTGAGAGGATTTGAATTTGAAGATGAAAGAGAATTTTTGGCGTGAGTTACCACGACCTTTCTTTATACTGGCACCAATGGAAGAAGTGACGGATGTGGTTTTTCGTCATGTAGTGAGTGAGGCAGCTAGACCTGATGTGTTTTTTACGGAGTTTACGAATTCGGAGAGTTATTGTCACCCGGAGGGAAACAAAAGTGTGCGCGGGCGTTTGACTTTTACAGAGGATGAACAACCGATTGTCGCTCATATATGGGGAGATAAGCCTGATAATTTTAGGCAAATGAGTATTGGGATGGCGGAGCTTGGGTTTAAAGGATTGGATATCAATATGGGCTGTCCTGTACCTAATGTGACGCAAAACGGAAAGGGAAGTGGCCTGATCCTCCGTCCAGAAGTCGCAGCAGAATTAATACAAGCCGCAAAAGCAGGAGGATTGCCTGTAAGTGTAAAGACAAGGCTTGGATTTAAGGAGCTAGACGAATGGCGCGACTGGCTGACACACATATTGAAGCAAGACATTGCGAATCTTTCCATTCATCTGCGTACAAGAGCAGAAATGAGCAAAGTAGATGCTCATTGGGAGCTAATCCCGGAAATTAAGAAGCTTCGTGATGAGGTTGCACCAGATACACTTTTGACGATCAATGGGGATATTCTTGACCGCCAAACTGGCTTAAAGCTTGCTCATCAATACGGAATTGATGGTGTGATGATTGGGCGTGGTATTTTCCATAATCCATTTGCCTTTGAAAAGGAGCCGAAAGAACATACTAGTAAGGAATTGCTAGATCTCTTAAGGTTGCATATGGATCTCCATGATAAATATTCAAATTTAGAGCTACGTAAGTTCACTGCTCTTCATCGCTTTTTTAAGATCTATGTTAAAGGGTTTCGCGGAGCAGGTGAATTGAGAAACCAA
This sequence comes from Litchfieldia salsa, assembly GCF_900104555.1. Lineage (GTDB taxonomy): Bacteria > Bacillota > Bacilli > Bacillales > Bacillaceae_L > Litchfieldia > Litchfieldia salsa. The sequence continues at coordinate 201,258 of NZ_FNJU01000008.1, read as the reverse complement.
TTAATGAACACAAAGTCAACAGATGAAGTGCGAGCATTGCTCGATCAGTTTGAATCTGAGAATTTTGATGGAGTGGTGGAACAATAGAAGTCGACTAAGAGCAACAAAGCTTACGAAAAAGACTAAAAAAATAGAGACCTTGATTAATTACGGTTTCGCTATAGCAATCATTAAAAGGTGACCATCAAAAAGTATCCTGTTTTGATGGTCATTTTGCGTTATGCAGAGTTACATATTAATAAATTTCTCCCACGAATATTCCTTTAAATAACATCCACTTATATCACTCCTTAGGAAAAATAACCCATGCTACTCGTTGGATAATATAGGAAAAAGGTGGTACAATGATAGTGATATAGAGTTATAGTGTTAAGGGGAAAAGTGGGTGGAATTTGTGTCAAGGGAAAAAGTAATGTTAGTGGAAGATGATTGTGATATCAGAGAAATTTTACAATTATATCTACAAAGGGAAGGTTATACGATCATTCATGCTGAAGATGGTACAACCGCATTACGATTATTGAAAGAACAAAAACCTGACCTAATTATATTAGATGTTGTGCTTCCGGGAATGGACGGATTTGAAGTTTGTCAGTTAATACGTCAACAGACTACTGTTCCGATTCTTTTTTTAAGTTCAAAAGAGGATGAAATTGATAAAATTCTAGGTCATAAAATTGGTGGGGATGACTACATCACAAAGCCTTTCAGTCCAGCACTTGTAACAGTAAAAGTCCAAGGTCACCTTCGACGTCACCGAACTATTGCAAACCAATCCAGCGCCTTACTGGGAAAGGAGAAGGAAATCATTGAATTTCCTGGTCTATGTATCGATAAAGTAAGCTGTGTTGTTAAGGCGAATGGGGCAACCGTACAACTATCTGCAAAAGAATATCAACTTATTTGTCTATTAGCTGAGAATCCTGACCGCGTATTTAGTGTAAAGGATCTCTTCGAACTGATTTGGGGAGAAGAAAGTCTAGGTGATAATCGAACAGTTATGGTCCATATAAGTAATTTGCGCAAAAAAGTTGAACCAGTACCTGAAAAACCTATGTATATCGTAACAGTCAGAGGTATTGGGTATAAGTTTATTGGTTTTCGAGAGTGAATCTCTTATCATTAAAAAAATCTCGGATTTCTTTAATGGACAAACCATTGTTCTTAGCTTCTAAGATTAACTTTGCCCATTCTTTATCTAGCGTTTGATTAGAATCAATACTCTGTAATAGACTACTTTTTTCCATTCTTCAACCTCCAAGGGTGATACATACTTATATTGTAGGTGATGAAGATAAAAGTACGTATAAGAGTTGTTAAAGATTAGTTAAAGAAAATTGAAAATTCCTAAAAGGGTGACAATATTGAGGAGAATACCTGAATTAACAGACTATAAAATAGTCGAAGTAGAAGTTGAAAATCGTACATCGATCCTATATAAAGGATATTTCATTAAAGATAACAGGTTCATTTTACTAAAAGCAGTAAAACAGCCGAATCCTACTCTTCATGAGATGGCCGCTACTATCCATGAATTTCATATAACTAAAATGTTGGATATGGAAGAGATCATCAAACCGATAAAAATAGAAACTCATTTAAATGAGCCATTTATCGTAATGGAGTATTTTTCAGGTGAAACCTTAAGGACACTGCTTTCAGATAAAAAATTAGATCTTTCGGAATTCCTTTCAATTGCCTTGAAATTATCAACTGCTCTCATAAATCTACATAAACAGGAAGTCATTCATAAAAATATAAATCCTGATAATATTCTTATAAACAGAAGAACTGGCCAACTAAAGATTACAGGATTTTATTATGCTACGAAATTAAAAAAAGAAAGCCAACGTAAAAGTGTAACCCCATATGAACTTGAAGGGCAACTAGCTTATATCTCTCCTGAGCAAACAGGTAGAATGAATCGGTCTGTTGACTATCGGGCAGATCTATATTCACTTGGTGTTGTACTTTATGAAATGGTTACTGGTCTACTGCCATTCACAAACCAAGAACCCATTGAATTATTACACGCACATCTTGCAAAAACACCTCCGAATCCAACAAGTGAAAATTCAAAAATCCCTAGTGTAATTTCCGATCTTATTATGAAGCTTTTATCAAAAATACCAGAAGACCGATATAAAAGTGCATTTGGGTTAAGGGAAGATTTAAAAAACTGTCAGGACCAACTTCAGATATTTGGAAAGATTGATCTTTTCCAATTAGGACAAGATGATCCTATTTCGACCTTTGAACCCGGAAGTAAGTTGTATGGTAGAGACGTAGAAAAAGAAAAATTACTTAAGGCATTTGAACGGGTGAGTACTGGTAAATCAGAATTAGTGTTGATCAAAGGGCATTCTGGTATTGGGAAAACAGCACTTGTTAATGAAATTCAAACCCCGTTAGTCAAAGAAAAAGGTTATTATATATCGGGAAAGTTTGATTTGCTTCAAAGGCAAAAGCCGTATTCACCAATTATTCAAGCGTTTAAATCATTAATTAGACAGATATTGACTGAAGGAGACGAACGTGTTCAAGACTGGAAAGCGACTATTGAAAGGGAGCTGTCGGACCAAATATCTGTTATTTCATCAATTATACCAGAGTTAAATTGGGTAGTAGAGAATCGTTCAACGGGTGAAGAGTTATCAAATGGTGATGCTCATTTGCGATTTCATTTGATCTTCCAGATGTTTGTAAATGTATTTTCGACAAAGGATCATCCATTGGTTTTATTTCTTGATGATCTCCAATGGGCAGATACCGCGTCGCTAGAGTTGATTGAGTATTTACTCACACATAGTGATAGTCATTACTTTTTATTAATAGGAGCTTATCGTGATAATGAAATAACTTTGGAGCATCCATTTGTTCAAACCATTAAAAATCTAAAAAAAGAGAATATATCAATTATAGAAATTGCATTAAATCCATTAGAGGAAAAGACGATTATTCAGTGGGTTGAAGAAACAGTAATGGACGAAGGGAGTGAAATTAACCAATTAGCGTCTTTGATGTACAGGATTACCCAAGGAAATCCCTTCTTTATAAAGCAGTTGTTACAATCTTTTTACTATGATGGTACGATCTTCTTTCAGGAGGATGTAGGAGCATGGAAAATTGAATTTGAGAAAATTAAAATGACCTTGGAACAAGAGACGATTGTTGATTTGATGATTAAAAAGGTACAAAAACTTCCATATAATACTCAAAGCATATTAAAGATAGCTTCATGTATTGGAAATGAATTTGATTTGCGGACATTATCCATTATTTGTGAACAGGAAATTACATTAACCGCAAAAGATTTATGGGAAGCTCTAGATGTGGGCCTACTTTTACCAGAGGACTCAATCTACAAATGGATTTATCATGATGCACCCAAACAATTAACTGAAAGCCATCCACCGACCTATCGGTTTTGCCATGATAGAGTTCAACAAGCTGTTTATTCTGTCATGACAAAAGAGGAGAAGGAAGAAGTACACCTTAGGATAGGTAGACTACTCGTGAAATCGGGGATGATTGATAATCATTTGTTTGAAACTGTAAATCATTTGAATATTTGTAGAAGTTATTTAAATGAGGAGGAATGGGTCCCTTTAGTTGAATGGAATGTGATAGCGGGTGAACAGGCTAAGGCATCTGCCGCATTTAAGGAATCACTGGACTATTTTCAAACGGCATATGAGATGTTTGGAGCTAAATGGGACACAAATTATGAGTTAACGAAACGACTAATGACAGGTCTTGGGGAATGTCAGTATTTAAATAGTATGTTTGAAGATGCAGACCTTACATTTGATCAAGTGTTAGAGAATATGCGGACAAATCATGAAAAATTATTAATTTATAACTTAAAGATGGTTCTATATACGCATGTTCATCGTGTAGAAGAAGCTGTAGATTCTGGAATTGCAGGATTAAGATTATTTGGATGGAATATTCATAGAAACCCATCAAAGGCAATCATTGCAAAAGAGTTGTTTCTCGCTAAAGTGGCGTTAATTGGGAAAAAGACTGATGATTTAATGGGGCTACCTCAGTTAGAGGATCAAGTACAAAGGCAATTATTGAATACGATGATCACGTTGAATTCACCAACTTTTCATGTGGACCAAAATCTTGCGACTATTTTAATGATTAGAGCATTACGGTTTACCCTTAAGCATGGTGTAACTGATATCACCTCATTGGTATTCAATAATTATGCACTCATTTTAAGTGCAGGTTTTAGTGATTTTAATAAAAGCTATGAGTTTGGAAAACTGGCTATTGAGCTTGCTGAAAGAAGTGGGAATGCTGGGTTAAAAGGGAGAGTCTATTTTGTTTACGGAAGTTTTATTAATCATTGGAAGCATCCACTTAAACAAAATTTCCACTATTTGAACCAGTCTCAACAATATTGTATTGATGCAGGAAATATTAGCCTAGCAGGAGCCAATAGCTCCTTTATCTCAGTTACCCTTTTCATGATGGGTGGATCTTTACATGAAGTGCTTGAGGGTGTGAATAGTCAACTCTCATTTATAGATAAAATCCGTTATGTGATATCAAAGGGGTTTCTAAATGAGCTTGTTCATTGGATTAAAGTTTTGCAGAACGATGACACGTGTTCAGGTTGGGAATTCGAAGAAATATCAGAAGGTGATTCTGCTAAAATCATGCATTATACAATAAGACTACAAATGTCTTATTTGTATAATGCAGAGGAATACGCAAAGCTAGTAATTAATCATTTAGAAAAACTGATCAGTAATCGATTAACACTTGTTATTATTTCTGACTATTATTATTATGATGGATTATGGGCCTCAAGGTTATATCATAAGTCACCTTCATCAATGAGAAAGTCACTTTATAAGAGACTTAAAAAGAACGCGTCTAAGCTTAGAAAGTGGGCAAAGCTTTGTCCGGAAAATTATTTACACAAATGGATGCTTTTAAAAGCAGAAATAGCAAGAATAGATGGTGATCATGCATCGGCAATACATGACTATGATACAGCTATCCAACTAGCAAGGAAGAATAATTATATTCAGGATGTAGCAGTTGTCAATGAAGCTGCGGGACAGTATTATTTTTCTAGAGGACTTGAAAGCGTAGGAAGTGCCTATTTAACAGAAGCATATCGTAGCTATAATAAGTGGGGAGCGAATGCGAAAGCTAGTAAGCTTCACAAGGAATATGAAGGCTTCATTATGAATGTTTCAGATGATAATAGATTTGGATTTGCAGCACGTCCATCTGTCTCTCAATTTGATGTTGACGCATCCTTTAAAGCAGCACAGACGATATCTAGCGAAATCATTCAGGAAAACCTCGTCCAGAAATTAATGAATATCACGATGCAAAATGCGGGAGCAGAACGGGGATTTCTACTACTTAAAAAGGATGATCAGCTAGTAGTTGCTGCAAGAGCGAACATTGATGGATCAGTTACGGAGCTATCGATGGAGACGATTGAAGGAACCAATATGTTTCCTGAAATGATTATTAATTATGTTGTGAAAAGCCGTGAAGCAATCGTACTGAATGATGCAAGTGCTGAGGGGATGTTTGTTGAGGATCCTTATGTCATAAGGAATAAAACAAAATCTATTTTATGTCTACCGGCGATATATAAGGGGAAAATAAATAGTATTTTATATTTAGAAAATAATCAAACAACGTACGCATTTACTGAAGATCGAATAAAGTTTTTGTCGTTCCTTTCAACTCAAGCTGCTATATCAATTGAAAATGCGGAGTTATATGGAAAGCTTGAAGAAAAGGTCAAAGAGCGTACGAAAGAGCTAGAATTAGTTAATTACAACTTGGAACAAATGAATGATAAGCTAGCCCAATCTGAACAAGAGCGCCGCCACTTATTATCGAATATTTCACATGACCTACGAGCACCTATCGCTTCTGTTAAAGGCTATGTTGAAGCAATATTAGATGGGTTAGTAGAAACCTCTGAGCAAAGAGAGGACTATTTAAGAAAGTGTGTGGTTCGGGTAGATGGGTTGAATGAGATGATAAATGACTTATTTGATCTTGCTCAACTTGATTCGGGACAATTCAATTTTAACTTTGATATCGTACCAGTGGATCGATTGCTTAAACGGTTATGTGAGCAGTTTGAATATGATGTAAAAAGAAAAGGTTTATTTTTCTCACTTGAGCTTGAACAAATTGGGGAGGAGAGTTATCCAATGGTTCAAGTAGATGTGAGGAGATTCAGTCAAGTTTTCTCTAATATTGTATCAAATGCAATTAGACATACGAATGCGGGAGGAATTTCAATTTCTTTGCGCATTGACAATAATCTCGGAGATGCATACATGTCAATCAAAGACAGTGGAGAGGGGATAATAGCCGAAGACATCCCTTATCTATTTGATCGTCATTTCACCAAATCAAGACATGGCAATGGATTAGGTTTAGCCATATGTAGAGAAATCATCCTATTACACGAAGGTGAAATCTGGGCTGAAAGTAAGCCTGTTGAAGGTTCAACCTTCCATATAAAACTACCAGCTTTTCAGGTTGATCCTATACTTGTTTAGAATTGCGAGTTTTTTCAAAAAGATTTAAGGAAATCAAAGCTTTATTATTCTAAAGATTTATCATAGAGAATATATTGACTAGGTGTTTGTGCAGATATTTGATTGTGATAGGAGGTTAAGGTCATCGAACAACAAAATTATCAGAATCATAGAAAAGCAGATCCTGTATTTCTAGGTATTGTATTAACTTCTTTTAGTGTGGTTATCTTATCAATTTTCTTCTTTATTAATCATGTTAGTAGTGATTGGTTATTAAGTACAATCGTTACATTAATTGCGATTATCATTTTACTCTTGTCAGTAAAACTTAGAGGTTATGCAGTTTATCTTCAAGACCGAATTATTCGTAACGAAGAAAATTTTAGGTATTACCGATTAACAGGGGAATTATTAGATTCTAGGCTTACTTTGAAGCAGGTGATTGCCCTTCGATTTGCTGATGATGAAGAATATCTAGGATTAGTTGAACGTGCATTGTCAGAGAATCTGTCACCAGATGGAATCAAGAAATCTGTTAATAATTGGAAGTCAGACTATCATCGCGTATAATAGGATTTAAAATAAACAGCTCAATAAGGGCTGTTTATTTTTTGAAAAAATAAAAAGTGAAGCTATTCACATTTAGTATATATCTAGGAATGCTGTTCTCAAAAGTGTTAAGGAAATGACCAGGGAGGCTAGTTCATGATTAATGAAACAATGGTTGAAGTAAAAGGACTTGTTAAAAGGTACGGCTCCTTTGTTGCCGTTAAAGGCGTTGATTTCCAAGTGAAGAAAGGAGAAGTTTTCGGGCTGCTTGGGCCAAATGGCGCGGGGAAAACGACAACAATTGAAATGCTTGTTGGTCTCAGAAAGCCAGATGAAGGAACAGCCATACTGGCGGGATTTGATGTCAGGAAAGAAGTGAATAAAGTCAAAGAGGTAATTGGTGTACAGCTTCAGTCTACATCATTATTCGAGCTATTAAAGGTAGATGAGATTTTACGATTATATGCAAGTTTCTATCCGAGTCATGTGAACATTGACGGACTAATAAATGATATGCTACTAACTGAAAAGAGTAAAGCTAGAATTAAGGGCCTATCAGGTGGACAAAAGCAACGGCTTGCGATTGCTTTAGCTCTTATCCACGATCCAAACATTGTATTTCTCGATGAGCCAACAACAGGACTTGACCCCCAAGCAAGAAGAACATTATGGGATATAGTCCTCAGGTTAAAGGAACAAGGAAAAACAATTATTCTATCAACTCATTACATGGATGAAGCTCATGTTTTATGTGATCGCATCGGAATTATGGATCAAGGGGAACTTATTGCGCTCGACACTCCAACGAATTTGGTGAAAAACTTACAATCTACCAGCACGATAGAATTCCACTTGAACAATCCTCCTGAGCAAGACTGGTTTACGAAAATGAACGGAGTGAAAAAAGTTTCAATGAAGGATACTTTTATACAGCTTTACACGGACGATCTTCAGATCGCATTAACATCTCTTATTCAACTATCAACTGAACATAACCTAGAGATTGAGGATTTGCAAACTCGTCAAGCAACTTTAGAAGATGTCTTTATACATATGACAGGAAGGAGTATAAGAGAGTCATGAGTGCATATTGGCAATTAACTTTAGCGCAATTACGAATTTTTGCTCGTAATAAACAAGTGTTATTTTTCACGCTACTCTTCCCAATTATATTAATGCTGGCACTTGGTTCATTTATCGGCGGTGCAAATTCGATAGAACTTACAATAGGAATTATAGATGCTGACCAAACAGATTCATCGAAAGATTTAGGGCAGTTATTCTATGAAAATGAGGGAATTGAAACCATTGATTACGAAGAAGTTGAAATAGGGAAGGAAGCGATTGAAAATGGTGATATTCAACTGCTGATTGAAATACCAAAAGGCTATGAAGATAAATTAGAGAGCGGTGACCAGCCTTCCTCACTTCCTGTTTATTATAATGAAAAAAACCTTACTGTTTCAGAGCTTGGGCTGACGGTTGTTAACGGGATAGTTGATCAATTTAGTAAAGATCTTGTTGACTATAAGCCTTTGGTGACGATTGAAAAGGTTGGGATTGAAGCCCTAAATATTCGATATGTCGATTTTTTAGTACCTGGCATTGTTGCGATGATGATCATGAGTAACAATATGAATGGTGTCGCAGGCCAAATTTCAGCTTGGCGTGAGAGAGGTATATTAAGGAGGATGCAGGGCACGAGATTGAAAGCATCAACCTTTATAGCGGCACAAATAACGGCGCGTTTACTTCTCAATGGATCACAAGCTTTGTTAGTCGTGTTAATCGCAAATCTCATTTTTAAAATAGAGGTTGTTGGTTCATGGCTGGCATTAATCTTTTTTATCATTCTTGGAACACTAGCATTTATGTCACTGGGTTTTATCATTGCTGGAATTGCAAAAAATCCAGAAAGCTCTGGACCGATTGCTGGTTTTGTTACATTTCCAATGCTGTTTCTTGGTGGAGTCTTTTTTCCGATAAGTAATATGCCTGACTTCATTCAACCTATTGTGAAGGTCTTACCAATTGCTCACCTTAGCTCAGCCCTAAGAGAGACGATGAATATAGGAACACCATTCCTTCAATTAGGAACTGAAACTCTAGTTCTAGGAGCCTGGCTAATAGGAGGATTTACCTTAGCTAGTTATGTGTTTAAGTGGGAATAGTTAATGGGGACGTTATTAGGCGCAATCCTTGAAAAGGATCGCGCCTACTTTAGACTTATAAAGTTGCCTTGATTGAAAGAAGCGTTCTTGTTACTGGTTTTTTTTGTTCAAATTATACTTCTATCTAGATGCAATCGGTAGATCGGCGCCATTCTTTAAAAACAACGGAATTCGCTCTAACGGAGCTTCCACAGTCAAATATTGTCCACCTTCAAACGTTTGTCCAGAATAAGGATTCTTCCATTCGGCACCATAAGGTAAATATACACGACGATTTCTGTGCCCTTCATTCAAGATAGGGGCTACTATGATATCTGGACCAAACATATATTGATCATCAACTTCCCATGCTTCCTTATCGTTTGGAAAGTCATAGAATAATGGACGCATAGGAGGTGTTCCTTTTTCATGAGCTTGCTGCATAAGCTCTGAAATATAAGGACGAAGACGCTCACGTAGGTGTAAGTATTCCTTGAAAATTTCATAAGCTTCTTCTCCATAACTCCATACTTCATTCGCCGCACCACTATGACATTGACCTCCGCCAGTCGTACCTATCGGTTTCTGCATCGGCATTCTGTCACCATGTAATCGAAAGACAGGACAAAATACACCATACTGGAACCAACGAATCATACATTCACGAAAGGAAGGATCATCTGGATTCCCTCCATGGAAGCCTCCAATATCCGTTGTCCACCATGGAATGCCCGCAATAGCCATATTTAAACCAGCACGAACCTGATTATTTAGAACCTTAAAACTGGAGTGAATGTCACCAGACCAAGTTAGAGCACCAAACCGTTGGCTCCCAGCCCATGCGCAACGAACAAGATTTATAATGTTTTCTTGTCCTTCAGCTTTCATTCCATCATAGAATGTCTGGCTATATTTGCTTGGGTAAATATTACCCACTTGTAAGCTAGAACCAAGATGATAACGATATATATCATGGTCATAAACGGTAAATTCAGGCTCTGCTTCATCCAACCAGAATACTTTTATTCCTTTATCATAATAATTTTTCTTTATTTTATTCCATAAAAATTGGCGAGCTTTCGGGTTGGTCGCATCAAAGATTGCATTTTGACCTAAGAATTGGAATTGGGTGCGAACACCTCGATCAGATCTAACAAGATATCCTTTTTCAATCATTTCTTGATAATTCTCACTCTCTGTTTGCACTGTTGGCCATACGGATATCATCAGTTCAATCCCCATCTCCCGAAGCTCTTTAACCATTCCCTCTGGATCAGGCCAATAGTCAGGGTCAAACTTCCAATCTCCCTGATTTGTCCAGTGGAAGAAATCAACGACAATCACAGAGATAGGAAGCTCTCTTTTTTTATACTCTCTTGCAACTTCCATTAATTCTTCTTGTGTTTGATACCTCAATTTACATTGCCAAAAGCCCATCGCATAATCAGGCATTATAGGTACAGTTCCGGTCACAGAAGCATACGACTCTTCTATTTCTTGTGGAGTATCTCCAGCAGTAATCCAATAATCTAATTGTTTAGTGGAAGGAGCCTGCCATTCGGTTACATTTAGATTAAAGTTAACGCGCCCCACTGCAGGATTATGCCAAAGCATACCATATCCTAAGTTAGACAAAACGAAAGGTACGCTTGCTTGGCTATTTCGGTGTGTCAACTCTAACATACAACCCTTAAGATTTAGAAAAGGCTGTTGATATTGACCCATTCCATAAAGTTTTTCGTTTGGATCAGACTCCAGGCGAAGCGTTAGTCGATAATTACTGCTTCCTGGATGTGGGATTAACTCCCTACCACCGTATTTTAATTGGTATGTGTTTTCTGATTCTCTAATTAATACTTCATCCTTGTGGTTATAAAAAGTAACTTGGCCAGTACGCTTTATTTCAGCTTTTATTTTGCCATTTACAATCGTTGCGACTTCCTCATCAATCTTAATTTCGGTTTTTATATCATTCATAGGCAAAAGCGCCCAATCGGAATCTTCTATTGTCGTGTACGATGCACGCACACGTAGAGAATTCTCCCCCCAAGGCTCGATCCATAATTTTTCTGAGTCAAATTCTCGGACGAGGCGATTTCGATCTGCTTTAAACATAGTACTATTCTCCTCCTTGCAGATAGGTTTCTATCTGTTTACTTCAAAGTGAAAATCATATTACAATTAGAAGTATACTAATCATATAGAGTAATAATCTATGTCGAGGATTACGGAAGGCTCGAACAATATTACGTTTTGAGGAGGTTATACATTGGAGATTACGTTATCGAAGAAAGAGCATACTGTGATTCCTGACCAAACCTTTCCTATTAATATCTTTCATATTCATTACCCTGACCCTCACATTATTCCACTTCATTGGCATGAGCATCTAGAATGGATTGTTATTGCTAAAGGGTCGTTTCGTGTTCAAGTAGGCTCTACATTTCAAGACTTACATGAAGGCGATCTTATATTTGTAAATACAAAACAAATACATTCTGCCTTTCCTGAATCAAAGGATAGTGAGCTATATGCAATTGTTTTTAATGAGTCCCTAATTAGAAATACCGGGTTAGACAATACAGAAAAGAAATACATATTACCCTTACTATCAAACGATGTAAGCGTACCGACCTATTTTAAAGCTAATGAGCCCCAGTCACTAATAATAGAGAATTGCTTAATGAAATTAAGGGATGTCTATTCTGAAAAGCCATACGGTTATGAACTAATAGTAAAGGCAAGACTGCTAGAATCTATTGGCTATGCTTTTCAAAAAGCGGAAGAAATGCCCCTTCGAAAACGGAATCAGGATAAAGGCTCTATTGATCCGGTTCTGGTACATCTGAGTAATCATTTCCATGAGCCTCTTTCTGTAAAGCAAGCGGCGAGCATATGTTGTATTAGTCCTAATTACTTTTGTTATCTTTTTAAGAGGGCAACCGGGAAAACTTTAACGGAATACATGAATATGCTACGTATTCATGAAGCTGAACGTTTACTTCGAACTCATCACTACACAGTGCAACAGGTTGCTTTTACAGTTGGATATACGAACTTAACTTATTTTGGACGTGTCTTTAGAAAATTGAAAAATGCTTCCCCAAGTGAATTTCTAAAAAATAATTAAAAGATTCTGAAAAACTAACCTATAGTTGGAATAAATCCCACAAAAATAGCGTTGAATCCCTTAAGGGGTCAACGCACTTATTAGCTGAATATCTTCTAGATATTTTTTTGATGCGAAAGTCTATACTGGTGTGGTGTTGTTCCGATTGTTTTTTTAAATAAATGGATAAAGTATGACACATTTCCGATACCGACTTGTTCACCAATTATTTCAACAGGGTCATTCGTCATTTGTAGTAAGTGACAGGCTTGTTTTATTCTGCGAACAGTTAAGTATTCAGTAAGGTTACTTCCGGTTTCGCGTTTGAAGATCCTCGAGACATAAGGCTTTGATAAATGAAGCTCAGTAGCAAGCTTTTCCAAGTCAAAGCTTTCCATATAATGCTCTTCAATCCACTTCATAATCGTTTCCGAATATCGAAGAGAACGTAACTTATTATGCTGAAGCGAACTTGATAAATCTTGGGTGTTTAATCGGATGCAAGAGAGGGTTTGCATAATAAAGAGCTGACAATCTTCCTCCCAATTATTCGTTATAGTGGATTGGTTAAAAGCATCAACCATCTCAGAAAAATAGTTAAAACGATTGGATAAGTCAAATGCTTGATTTTCATCTATACCATTCTGAAGTCGATTTAATAAGGAATTTAGCCCTGGGAATTCATGTAGATTTCTCCCTTGGGATATTGGGTCAAAATGTAAGATACTTCGCTCGTAAGGGGTCTGCTTTGATACTTCAACATGTACCATATGTAATTGAAAGGGTTGGAAAAAGAATAGCATACCTGGTTTAATATCATAGGTCTGTTGATTTACAATAACACGTCCTTGTCCACGGTGAACGAATAAAAATTCACAGCCTTGATGCCAGTGGTAGAATCCTCTAAAATTATCATCTGATACCCGTCGATAAACCCAATGAAAAGGCTTTATATCGAACAATATAGATTCAAATAAACCATTCATGATATCCCTCCTAATAGAACAACAGAACCATATTATTAGTTATTATACTACAACTTTTAATTGTTGAGAGAGGTTATACTTTATTTATTAACAGATGTAGGAGGGAAAACATGCACAAGCTTAATCAACAAGAAATATTAAAAATGCTTGAAGAAAAAGTAGAGCGTATGGTAGATCAAATAGGTGATAAAGCACCACATGTAGCAAGGGCTGATGGGGTTTATGACGATATGCCTCATGTTTGGTGGACATCAGGATTCTGGCCAGGGTTACTGTGGGTATTATATGATATGACTGAAAATGAGAAGTTTAAGAATGCTGCAATGCATTGGGATGAGGAGCTGCAAAAATGTTTATTTAAGCACCCAGTTGGATTGGATCATGATGTAGGTTTTCAATTCCTACTAACAGCTGTAATTAAACATGAAATTCTAGAAAATGAGAGTAGCTTTGGAATAGGAATGCAAGCAGCGAACTATTTAGCAGGACGTTTTAACCCGGTTGGGAAATTTATCCGAGCTTGGAATGGTGATAAAACAGGTTGGGCGATTATCGATTGTATGATGAATCTTTCGCTTTTATTCTGGGCAAGTCGTGTAACTGGGGATCCTAGATACAAGCATATTGCTACACTTCATGCGGACACGATCTTGGAGCATGGTGTTCGAGAAGATGGTTCAGTTTGTCATATTCTATCATTTGATCCTGAAACAGGTGAGTTTATTGAATCGATTGGTGGTCAGGGAAATGCATCAGATTCAGCATGGAGCAGGGGAAATGCATGGGCGGTTTATGGATTTGCTAACACATACCGACATACCGGAGATTCCCGTTATTTAAATGCGGCTAAACGAGTTGCAAATCATTTTATTGCTGGTCTTCCAGATGATCATGTTCCATATTGGGATTTCCGTCTAGATTCAATTGAAAATGAACCAAGAGATAGTTCTGCTGCAGCAATTGCCGCTTCTGGTTTGTTAGAAATTGCCGATTTAGTTCCAAGTAATGAAAGAAGAATCTATGCAGATGCAGCAACAAACATATTAGCTTCCTTAACTGAAAATTATGGGACGTGGGACCAACCAGAGCAACAGGGTATTCTATTAGAAGGAACAGGAAATAAGCCCGTTAATGAGAATATAAATACTTCGCTCATTTATGGTGATTATTATTATGTTGAAGCGATAGCTAAGCTTAATGGATGGAAACGACGAATTTTTTAATTGTGTGAAAGTTGCTCTATAAGGGAAATTTTTAACACTTAATGGATATATAAATAGATTCACAGAAGCTTTCTAAAAGTTAACTAGACATTTAGAAAGCTTCTTTTATTGGTGAATATGACTTAGTGAAACTGTACTCATATATGCTTAAATGTTTTTGAATATTCAAATAGAGCAACAGAACGATATTATTGGTAATTAAATGTTAACTTTTATTAGATTAGCCAACGTATAATTTACTTAATGAATTGATATTTAGTAAAGACTTCCATTTAAAATAATAGAACGTGCAATAACACAAATATGAGGTGAGTAATATGTTGGGATGTAAGCGCTTTATTTTAAAGGGGAAGATGAACGAGACCCCTAAAACTGTTTATGTAAAACTACTTATTTCCTATTTAGTTGTTCTACTTCTACCTGTTATTATTGGCCTTTTATTATTTGACAGGGTTGAATCAATCATGGTCAAGAATGCAACTGAATCAAATACAACGATGTTAGAGCAAGTAAGGCTAGTTTTAGATAACAGGTTTGAAGAAGCCGAGCAATTATCCTTGCAAGTTTCATTAGATCAGAGGTTGAATCATTTAATGACTAACCAACAAACGGTAAGTAATTATGAATATATTAATTTTATTAAGGAACTGAAAAAGTATCAAACTGTTAGTACAGATATTGATGATTATTACATCTATTTTGCGGAGTCTGATGTGTTATTATCATCAACAATGAAAACAAATTCCTCTTTGTTTTTTAACCACATTAAAAATTACGAAAACTCTACTTATGATGAGATTATGAGTAAGTTATCACGATTTCATATGAGAGATTATTTTCCTTCAGAAAAAGTAAACATGCTTTCAGGAGAAAAAAATATTATCACACTTGTTCAATCATTGCCCTATGGAGAGGTAAAAGAAGTAAAAGGAGTACTCATGGTCCACATTGATGAAAAGCAGATAAGAGAGATGCTTCAGCAACTGGAGGGCTTAAATCAAGGGGTCATATATATAGCAGATGAGAATAAAGAAATTATGATGTCAACTAGTGACTATGAAGGTGCGTTTGAAGGGATTAAACCACTACTGAATAAAAAAGAAGGTTCATTTGAAAAAGAAATCGGTGAACAAGCCATGATTGCTTCTTATACAACATCAGAAAAAAATGGTTGGACTTATGTATCTCTTGTTCCAAGGGAGATTGTGTTATCAGGAGTAAATTATGTCAAATCATGGGCTTATGGTTTGTTGATCCTTTTTATCGTTATAGGAATTGTGGTTTCCTATTATTTAGCAATGCGGAATTATCGGCCAATTCGTGAAGTGGTTAATACGGTTATAGGACATAACCGTCCAAAAGGGAATTTCTCAAACGAAATGGATTTGATAAAGGAAAGTATTGTAAGCTCTATAAATAAACAATCTCAATTACATAGGATTGTAGCACAACAAGAGCCAGTAATTCGATCTAATTTTATTTTACGAGTCATTAGGGGACAAGTAGATATTGCAGCAATGCCTACAAAAGAACTGGATGTTATGGGTGTAAGCTTTCACTCAGATTTTTTCAGCGTAATGATTATTCAGGTCGATAAATACTGTCAATTCACGAAAGAAAATATGGATACACAATGGGTATTAACAAGATTTATTATTTCTAACCTTAGCGAAGAGCTTTTCGCTGACAATGGATATACCATTGAAATAGAGCGAGACAAGCTTATTATCCTAAATAACCATCCTAATGATACTGTGAGTGAAAAAACGAAACAATTAAATCGTGTAAAAGAATTGAACGACATTTTAATGGAGCGATTTGGTATAAAGGTTTCCGTAGCAATTAGTCAAATACATCAAGGTTTAAATAAAGTATCAGAATGTTATGGAGAAGCAATCATGGCTCTAGATTATAGGGTGATAAAGGGCCCAAGTTCAATTATTTTTTATAATGATATTAAGAATAATAGTGGATATGATTATCATTATCCAGTGGAAACAGAAGTCCAGATCCTTAATTTTGCAAGAAACGGAGATCGTGAAAATGTAGAAAAATTACTCAATCAGGTGTTTATTAATAATGTGCAACAAGAAATGACACCTGAAATTAGTAAATGCTTGTCTTATGACTTAGTTAGTACCTGGGTAAAGCTTCTTAGTCATTTAAGTATAGAAGATAAAAAAAGGTTCATAGATATGCATCAACCGTTTAAAGTGATTTCAGAATGTAACACAGTTGAAGAATTACAAGAAAAAATTAAATGTCTATATCATAACTTTTGCCATGAAATACAAGAAAATCAATCTAATCAATCTAGTCAAGGAGAACGCCTATATAAAGAGATTACTATTTTTATTGAAGAAAAATATCATGACAACATGCTTAGCCTTGGTATGATCGCTGACCATTTTGGTATGAATTCATCCTATTTGTCTACTTTTTTTAAGAAGCAAGGTGGTCTCACAATTACTGATTTTATTACCAAAGTGAGAATCGAAGAATCGAAAAATTTATTGCCAAATCGAAAACTTACCATATCAGAGATTGCAACTAAAGTAGGTTATGCAAACAGTGTTGGGTTAATTAGAGTTTTTAAAAAAGTTGAGGGTGTAACACCTGGGCAGTATCGGGAGATTAGTTAAAGGTATATAGAAGGATTTTTTATTATAGGAAATGTATATGAGTGTTTTTAGATAACCCTCTGCCAGTTTAGTCTTATGACAAACATTTGAGTAGAGGGTTTTATATGTAGGTTCTTTTCT
Organism: Litchfieldia salsa; assembly: GCF_900104555.1. GTDB lineage: Bacteria > Bacillota > Bacilli > Bacillales > Bacillaceae_L > Litchfieldia > Litchfieldia salsa. The sequence continues at coordinate 183,943 of NZ_FNJU01000008.1, read as the reverse complement.
AAAAGATTGTTGTTTTAAGACTTATTTAATTTGGAGAGCTCGTTGATTGGAACGGAAGGTATGTGACTCCTGCGGGATGCGCAGGAAGGATGAGACCCCGCAGGAGCAAAGCGACGAGGAGGCTCATCACCTGCCCCGCGGAAAGCACATACCTGGAGTGCAAATCAACCTAACCTAGTGTAAATAGCAACAAAGTTTGCGAAAAGAGCCTATATGTATATCAAGCTGATTTTCTATATATAAAGATTTGATAACGCTATAAAAATGAGATAATCAGCCATTTCTAACAATCTGATAATCAATCAAAAGAATGTACTATATCGTTTTAGTCCATTGAGACTTATGATTAGGGCGAACAAGTTTCAAATTGCAAAATAAAAGGGAGGAATGAATCAAAATGAAGAGAGAAATGAAAACGTTATCAGCTTTTGCCATACTACTAGTGTTTCTTCTATTAGTTGTTGGGTGTTCTGGCAATGAGGCATCTAATGCAAAGGAGAACGGTGACGGGGAAAAAGCAGAAATGAAAAACCCGGATGAAGTTAACTATCCAGAAGTACTTACTTATTGGGGGGAATTACATCCCAACGCTGCACAAACAGCACAGACTCTTAATGATGTTCGAGCATATCAAGCAGTAGAAGAGAAGACAGGTACAAAGGTTGAATTTAAACATCCTTCAGGTGAAGGTACAGATATTACGGAACAATTTAACTTATTGCTTGCATCTGGTAAATTACCGGATGTGATCGAGTATAACTGGAGAACAGTTCCGAAGGGTCCAGATAATGCGATTAAAGACGGTACAATTATTCGTTTAAATGAACTAATCGAAAATTATGCGCCGAATCTTAATAAATATTTAAATGATAATCCAGAAGTTAAGAAAATGGTAACAACTGATGACGGTAATATTTATTCATTTCCTTTCCTACGAGGCGATGAAAAATTAATGGTATTTATGGGTATGATCATCCGTCAAGATTGGTTAGATTCGCTTGGTTTAGAATCTCCAACTACGATTGCAGAATGGGAAGAAGTTTTAAGGGCGTTTAAAACGAAAGACCCTAACGGAAATGGCAAGCAAGATGAGGTTCCATTATTGGTTCAACCAAATGACTTTAAAAATATTGGTCCATTTGTTGGGGCATACGGAATCCATGCTCAATTCTATAACGACAATGGTACTGTTAAATACGGTTCTATCCAACCTCAGTTTAAAGAGTTCTTAACAACAATGAATAGATGGTACGAGGATGGATTACTAGATGCGGACTTTGCTGCTATGGATGGTAAATTATTGGATGCAAAGGTAACAAATGATCAACTTGGTAGTTTATTTGGGTACACGGGTGGTAGTATCGGTAGATATACGGGGTTAATGGAAGACCATCCTACGTTTAAACTAACGGCAACTTCTCATCCAGCCCTAGAAGAAGGTGGAATCTCTGCTACAGCTCAAAAGGCGTTTCCATATGAAGGTTATCATAGTGTAGCGATTACAGGAAAAGCGGAGAATCCAGAGGCAATTGCTAAATGGCTTGATTTTGCATACTCAGAGGAAGGTCATATGATTTTCAACTTTGGTATTGAAGGTGAAAGTTACGAAATGGTCGATGGGTTTCCTACTTACACAGAGGAAATCACGAAAAATCCAGATGGTTTACCAATGGCAAATGCTCTAGGTAAATACATTCGAGCAAATTATGGAGGACCATTAATACAGGATGTTCGTTATTTAGAGCAATATTTGCCACTACCTGAACAAAAAGAAGCGCTAGACATCTGGGGCAAAACAGCAGAAAACAAAATCAATTTGCCTCCAACGACATTGAATGCTGATGAAAGTGATGAGTTTAATTCCATTATGAGTGATTTGAACACTTACTATGATGAAACTGTTATCAGATTTATTATGGGAGAAGAGCCATTAGACAACTTTGATGAGTTCGTTGCAACATTAGAAGGAATGGGTATTAATAGAGCAATTGAGCTTCAGCAAGCTGCTCTAGACCGTTATTTAGCAAGATAATTAATGTTTGATGCTGTTGCGCTGGAGAAATCTTTGGCGCAACAGCTTTTAATACTTAATAAAACAGGAGAGAGGGGTGGAGGAAATGGCTAATTTGGAAAAGGGAGTTACTTCGCTTAACTCCAAACCGAATAGTAGTTTAGGTACGAAAATGAGTAACTTCAGGGAGAAAGTAATCAAGGACTTTAAAAGAAATAAAGTGATCTACTTGATGGTTTCTCCGGTTGTACTATATTATCTTATCTTTCAATATGGTCCTATGTACGGTTTGCAAATAGCGTTTAAAGATTATTCACCTGCACTTGGTTTTCATGGAAGCCCATGGGTAGGTTTTGCCCACTTTAAGGAGTTTTTTGATAGTTTTTTCTTTTGGCGACTATTGAAGAATACGCTTCTTCTTAGTTTCTATAGTTTAGTTTTTGCATTTCCAGCGGGAATCATTCTTGCACTATTATTAAATGAAATAAAAGGTAGAGTATTCAAAAGAACTGTTCAAACAATTACGTATATGCCGCACTTTGTATCACTAGTTGTTATAGTGGGTATTTTATTTGACTTCATGGCAAGAGATGGTGTAATTAATGACATGTTAGTCTTTTTATTTGGCATTGAGCCAGTTGCTTTTATGAGAGAATCTGCGTGGTTTAGAACACTTTTCGTCGGTTCGGATATTTGGCAGAACGTTGGATGGAGTTCAATTATCTTCCTTGCTGCGATGTCAAATGTTGATCCAGCATTATATGAAGCTGCAAAAATGGATGGTGCTGGCAGGTTGAAACAAATGTGGCATATTACGTTACCAGGAATTATGCCAACTGTTGTCATCTTACTAATCTTGTTAATTGGTAAGTTCATGACAGTAGGTGAGGAAAAGATATTATTAATGTACAATCCAACAACCTATGAAACTGCTGATGTAATTGGAACTTATGTGTACAGAAAAGGTATTTTAGAAAGTAACTTTAGCTACAGTGCTGCAGTCGGACTGTTTAAGGCAATGATAGCCTTTACGCTATTACTCATAGCAAACAGTATAGCAAGAAAAGTTGGAGACACCAAACTATGGTAGGAGGGATTACTTGATGAGGAAATCACTGGGGGAGCAATTATTTGACTACTGCAATATCATTTTTCTTTGCCTTTTGTCATTGGTAACAATCTACCCATTAATTTATATATTATTTGCGTCATTAAGTGATCCCACTTATGTTGCGCAAAATAGAGGTCTTATGCTCTACCCAAAGGAGATTACCTTTGATGCATATCGAATGGTATTTAATAATCCAATGATTGTTACTTCTTACCTGAATACATTCTTTTATGTAATTGTTGGTACGACTTTAAACATTCTTTTAACATCACTAGGAGCCTATGCGCTATCTCGAAAAAATGTAATGTGGGGAAACACCATCATGTTTATGATTGTTTTCACAATGTTCTTTGAGGGAGGATTAATTCCTCTTTACTTGCTTGTAAGTGAATTAAATATGATTGATACACGTTGGGCATTAATTCTTCCAACAGCAGTTAGTGCATTTAACTTAATTATCATGCGTACAGCATTCCAAGGGATTCCGGCCAGCTTAGAAGAGTCTGCGCGTATCGATGGTGCCAATGATTTTACCATTCTTTTTAAGATTATTCTTCCGTTGTCACTACCAGTTGTCGCTGTTATGGTTCTGTTCTATGGTGTGTATCATTGGAATTCTTGGTTCCATGCGATGATTTTCTTGCAAAATAGAGAGCTATTCCCGGTACAGCTGATCTTACGTGAAATCTTAATTGCAAATGATACAAGTAGTATGGCAACCGGAGTAAGTGCAGTAGATGCTATGCCTATCGGTGAAACGATAAAGTACGCCACGATTGTTGTGGCAACATTACCAATTCTGTGTTTATATCCTTTCTTACAAAAGTATTTTGTTAAAGGTGTCATGATTGGTGGAATCAAAGGATAAGAGGAAACTAGCTTTTAGTTAATAGCTGTTTCTAGACTATATCTAACGGTATCTTCATATGAATAAAATAGATAAAGCTGGCTCGATTAGATATTGGGTCAGTTCTTTTGCTATAGAAGTTTTCTCAAGGGTTTGTTGTTTCTGACATAAAACAACATTGAAATGGTAGTTACAAGCAGGTTGAATACACGTAGACTCCTGCGGGATCAGTGGCCAAAGTGAGACCCGCAGGAGCACTAGCGACGAGGAGGCTCACTGGTCACCCGTCGGACGCGGAGTGTATTCAACCTGCGGCTTTAAAAGCAACAATCTGTTCGAAAACAGCCTTTACTGTAGAAGTTCGAATGATGTGTCTGAACCAGAGCATAGGAGGATAAGAGATGAATTTTGCAATTATAGGATGTGGCCGAGTAGCGGAAGTACATGCTGCAGCAATTATGGAAACAGAAGGAGCTATATTGTACGCTACTTGTGATATAAGTGAACATCGACTTGAACCTTTTCATTCAAAGTTCAAAGCGAATCACCTTTATACAGACTATCAATTGATGTTAGAAAATCCAAATATTGATGTAGTTAACATTTGTACACCAAACGGAATGCATGCAGAGATGGCAATTAGGGCAATTGAAAAAGGAAAGCATGTCATGATTGAGAAACCAATGGCTATTACTGATGAGGACGCTGTACGAATAATTGAAGCTGCCCAAAGACATCAAGTAAAAGCAACAGTCGTTCATCAAAATCGTTTCAATGATGCAATTCTAATGACAAAAGAAGCTTTAGAGGGTGGGAAATTTGGCAAGCTTGCATATGGTACTGCAAGTGTAAGATGGAATCGTAACCAGGATTATTATGACCAAGATGCCTGGAGAGGTACAGAAGAAATGCAAGATGGTGTGTTAATGAATCAAGCTATTCACACGATTGACCTACTAATATGGCTGATGGGACCAGTCAAATCTGTGACTGGAAAAACGGTAACTCGCATAAGAGATATTGAGATGGAAGATGTCGGAACAGCTTTACTTGAATTTGAGAGCGGAGCCATTGGGGGTGTTGATGGGACTAGTACAACATTTGCTATTGATTTAGGTGCTAGTATTAACTTATTTGGCGAGTTAGGAACTGTCTGTATAGGTGGAAATGCAGCCAACCGGATTGATAAATGGAGGTTTACGCAAGATTTTAAAGCAGAAGAAGAGAGCGTTTTAGGTGTTCAAAAAGAACTCCCTGAAAGCGTCTATGGTGATGGACATAAGTTAATCATTAGAGATTTTGTTTCAGCTGTTAAAGAGAATCGAGAGCCATTTGTCTCGTTGGAAGCTGGAAGAGACGCAGTTAGAGTTATTCTATCAATCTATCAATCTTCTAAAACAGGAAAGTCTGTTGTTTTTTAACTTTTGAAAACCGGGATACATAACTAAATTGTGAAAGGGTGTCCTATTCATGAATCAGGTTAGATTAGGAATAATTGGTGTCGGTAACATGGGTACGCAACATGCAAGGTACTTGCAAAAAGGAGGAATAGAGGGTGCGATCTTAACAGCTGTTTTAGATAATAGTGAACAGCGTACCGAGGAATTGCAATCGATTTTACATAAGGATATTCAAGTGTTCAATTACGAAGATGAATTTTTTGAATCCGGTTTAGTTGATGCCGTTTTGATCGCAACACCCCACTATGATCATTCCTACTTAGCTATAAAAGCATTTGAGCATGGCTTGCATGTTCTGTGTGAAAAGCCTGCTGGTGTGTATACAAAACAAGTAAGAGAAATGAATGAAGCAGCTGAGAAAAGTGGCAAAGTCTTTTCAATGATGTATAACCAACGGACAAATCCACTTTATCAAAAAGTAAGAGATCTTATCCAGACAGGTGAATTAGGTGAAATTCGAAGAATCAATTGGTTGATTACAAACTGGTATAGGTCACAAAGTTACTATGACTCAGGTGGCTGGCGTGCAACATGGGCTGGAGAAGGTGGCGGAGTATTGATTAACCAGTGTCCTCATCAACTAGATTTATGGCAGTGGTTAACTGGAATGATGCCAACACGGATGCGAGCCTTTTGTCAATTTGGAAAATACCGTGATATTGAAGTTGAAAACGACGTAACTGCTTATGCGGAGTATGAAAACGGTGCAACGGCTGTTTTTATTACAACTACTTGTGAAGCACCGGGGACGAACCGATTGGAAATTACTGGTGACCGTGGAAAAGTTGTTGTTGAAGATGGCAACTTACATTTTTGGAGACTCCGTGTTCCAGAGACTGAGTTTAATCGTGAATATAAAGGTGGATTCGGAGAGCCAGAATGCTGGAAGGTGGAAATACCTATTATAGGAAAGGAAACATCACATGCTGGAATTACGCAAAATTTTGTTGACGCTATTTTAAAAAACACACCACTATTGGCTCCTGGTGAGGAAGGGATTAAAGGATTATCATTATCCAACGCCATGCAGCTGTCAACTTGGCTAGATGATTGGGTAGAGTTTCCACTTAATGAAGAGTTGTACTACAAGTATCTGCAAGAGAAGATAGCTAATTCTAAAGTTAAAAAAGAAGCTTACAACATCTCTTTGAATGTGGAAGGAACCTATTGAAATTTTAATAGAAAGGGTTATCATAATGAATAGACATGATGGCATGAACTATGCTCCTAAAGGAAAGATAAATAGAGTTGTTGCGGAAAATGAATTTATATTTGCTGCAATTGCGCTGGACCACGGTCATATTTATGGGATGTGTAATGGGTTAATTGAAGCGGGTGCCAATCTAAAGTGGGTGTTTGATCCAGATCCTAATAAGGTGGAAGCTTTCATAGAAAAGTTCCCACAGGCTAAGGTCGCATCGTCAGAGGATGAGATCTTTGAGGATTTAGAGGTTCAATTAGTTGCTGCTGCTGCTATTCCCTCTAAGCGTTGTGAATTAGGTCTGAAGGTAATGAACCATGGTAAAGATTACTTTACCGACAAAGCACCGTTTACAACATTGGAGCAGTTAGAACAAGCGAAGCAGAAAGTAAAGGAAACTGGAATGAAGTACATGGTGTATTACAGTGAACGGCTTCATGTTGAAAGCGCTGTGTTTGCTGGTCAGTTAATCGATGAAGGTGCTATAGGGAAAGTGATTCAAGTAACTGGCTTTGGTCCACATCGCTTAAATGCCACGTCAAGACCAGACTGGTTCTTTGAAAAAGAGTCTTATGGTGGCATTTTATGTGATATCGGAAGTCACCAAATAGAGCAATTTCTATATTTTACAAAAAACAATAATGCTAGGGTGTTGTCTAGTAAAATAGCAAACTATAATAACCCTAATTACCCTGAGCTAGAAGATTTCGGGGACGCTACATTAATTGGCGAGAATGGAGCAACTCACTACTTTAGAGTTGATTGGTTTACACCTGATGGCTTGGGAACATGGGGTGATGGAAGAACTTTTATTGTAGGAACGGATGGATATATTGAAATTCGTAAATATATTGATGTGGCTAGAGAAAATAGTGGTGACCACCTATATCTGGTTAATGGTGAGGGTGAAAAACATTTTCACTTAAGTGGTCAGGTAGGTTATCCGTTCTTTGGAGAACTCATCTTAGATTGCATCAATCGGACAGAGAACGCGATGACACAAGAACACGCGTTTAAAGCTGCAGAGTTATGCTTGATTGCCCAAGATCAAGCGCTCAGAGTAGAAGATTACACAACATCTATAGACAATGGTATGTCAATCAATAAAAGGGGGGATGTAATATGAAATTTTCAGTGTTTTCAGTAATGACACCGGATACAACTCCTGAACGCTTGGTAGGTTATCTTAAAGAAACAGGCTATAATGGAGTTGAATGGAGATTTAAAGACATACCAGAAGAGTTAAGAAAAGAACAACATAGTTTCTGGGGTAATAACTTATGTACGATATTACCAGAGATCACAAATCAAGAGATTGACGATTTAAGATTGAAGGCGGAAACTAACGGAATTGAAGTGGTAAGTATTACGCCATACTTAAATGCCGGTGATTTAGCTTCAACGGAACAAGTGCTACAGGTTGCTCAAAAATTCGGTGCGTCCACAGTTCGCATAGGGGTTCCAGTATATGACCGTTCACAAAACTATAATGACCTCTTTAAAAAGGCAGTTGCGTATTTAAAAGAGGTAGAGCAAATGTGTAAGCAATACAAGATTAAAGGTCTAGTCGAAACACATCATGTAACAATTGCACCTAGTGCGAGCTTAGCTCATCGGTTAGTTAGTCAATTTGATCCAAAACACATTGGTGTATTGTATGATCCAGGAAATATGGTTCATGAAGGCTATGAGAATTATCGTATGGGATTAGAATTATTAGGAGAGTACCTTGCACATGTTCATGTGAAAAATGCATGTTGGCAAAAGAGACAAGAGCACGAGGATGGAACAGTGGATTGGTCTGTTGAATGGGCTTTAGTAGAAAAAGGAATAGTAGATTGGAAGCAAGTACTCCATGACTTAAAAGCAGTAGGTTACGATGGATATGTTGGCATGGAGGATTTTAGCCGTGTATTAAGTACGAAAGAATCGTTAAAGCACAATATTGACACTGTTAAAAGATTACTTGCTGAGATTGAGTTGGGTTAATGGGATAATTCGAATCCTTGGGCCTGCGAAGCATAATAATGTTCCAATTTTTCAGGACATAGTCCTTAATAAATAAACCAAATCTATTAAATCGTTTGAGGGGGATAATATGTTAACATTACAAACTACTGATAGAAAGTTCTGGCTTGAGTCAATGTTGAAAATAGCAAGTCCGGTTCTTCTTCATTTAAATAATAGAACGTTAAAACAAGAAATGCCAGTTGAGATGCATGAAGGAACAAGGCGCGAGCAGTTTTCACATCTTGAAGCTTTATCTCGATTGTTGGTTGGTATGGCACCTTGGTTGGAAAGAGAATGTGAGGATGAAGAGGAAGAAAATCTTCGCTTGAAGTATGCAGAGTTAGCTAGATCGGCGGTTGATGCGGGAACAGACCCGAAATCACCAGATTATATGAACTTTTCGGATGATTTTCAACCAATTGTTGACACAGCTTTTCTTGCCCATGCATTCCTGAGAGCTCCTAACGAGTTGTGGGAAAAGCTTGATGATAGAGTGAAGGAAAACGTGATTACAGCATTAAAAGCAACACGTTCAAGGAAGCCGTTTTTTTCTAATTGGTTACTATTTTCAGCAATAATTGAAGCATTTTTATATAAAGTAGGAGACAAAAGTTGGGATCCAATGAGAATCGATTACGCTCTTAAACAGTTTGATCAATGGTACTTAGGGGACGGGATTTATAGTGATGGGGTAGAATATCACCATGATTACTACAATAGCTTTGTCATTCATCCGATGCTCGTAGATTTAATTGAAATAGTCGGTGATGAATATCCTGAGTGGGCAATACTTAAAGAGTCGATTATAAAGAGATCTCAGAGATATGCTGTCATTCAGGAGCGAACCATTTCACCTGAGGGAACTTTTCCACCAGTAGGAAGGTCACTTGCTTATCGTTTTGGTGTGTTTCAAGCTTTGGCTCAACATGCACTTCGAGGGGATTTGCCAACTGAACTTCCTCCTGCGCAGGTAAGAAGTGCTTTAACTGAAGTGATCAAAAAGACACTTTCGGCTCAAGGTACTTTTGCTGATTCCGGATGGCTGAATATTGGCTTTTGTGGACATCAACCGGGAGTAGGTGAAGGGTATATTTCCACAGGTAGTCTCTATTTATGTGCGGCAGCATTTTTGCCATTGGGATTATCAAATTCGGATTCGTTTTGGAGTGGACCACCAATGGAATGGACATCTAAAAGGGCTTGGTCTGGGAAGGAATTTCCGATAGACCATGCGTTATAGGGCAGTCTTTTTTTGAAATGATGAGACGTGAGAACCGTCCCCATGTTACATGAGTTGAAAGCGTTCTAAATTTTATGTAGAATAACGGTATACTGAACATGGGGGATGCGTTCAATGGATTATATCTACCAAAAGTCTCGTTATCTAGTTGTGATTGACCAAATAAAAGATAAAATTAAAAATGGTGAATTAGAGCCTGGTGAACGCTTGCCTTCAGAGACTGATTTTGCGAAACAGCTTCACGTTTCCAGAACGACCTTAAGAGAAGCGCTCCGAATTTTAGAAGAGGAAAATATTATCACTCGAAAACATGGTATTGGCACCTTTGTGAATAAAAGGCCAGTCATTTCTGGTGGAATCGAAGAGTTGTTTAGTGTTACGAATTTAATTGAACGTGAGGGGAAGACTCCTGGAACAGAGCTTTTGTTTTCTGGATATGTTGAACCCCAAGAGGAAGAAATTAACGAATTAAAGTTGCAGAAAAATGAAATGGTCCTACTAGTTAAGAGGGTACGTACAGCAAATGGAATGCCACTAGTTTACTGTATAGATAAAATTCCTGCACACTTATTTCCTGGTGGATACCAACTGAATGATGAGTCTTTGTTTGATTTTTTAGAAGAAGAGGCTAATGTGAGAATTACTCATGCAAAGGCTTTTATCGAGACAATGGGCTATCATGAAGAGATATCAGATATTTTAAAATGTGAATCAGGGACTCCATTATTGATTTTAAAACAAGTCCATTACGCCTCGAATGATGAACCAGTTTTATATTCAATCAACTTTTTTAGAGCAGATCAAATTAGCTTTAATGTTTTTCGCAAAAGAATCTTTTAAAACTAATAGAATCGCTAGTTTACTATTATATTAGCAAACTAGTTTCTAAATGGAACACTACCACAAGGATGTTTATAGTTCTAGTGGTGAGGTTTCATTTTGGAGTTTTGTGTATTTAATATGTCAACTTTTTTAGTACCAGATAATTTTTTTAAAAAAAGTGTTGAGTTGTTGGACCTCCTACCTTTATAATGTGATTGAGAAGTTGTTAAATGGAATGAAAGGGGTTACAAGGGACGAGAGCCAGGTGCTTTTTCATTTAAATGTATATTATTGATTTAGGTTGTTGGACGTCTGATAACAAACGTCCGACGAAAAAGAAGGGTGAAAGTTTTTATAATGAAAGCATTCGGTATTTCTGAATATGCTTTTTAACGTTTTACACTACATTATAGAGGTGAAATCATGAATGTACTATGGGGAATATTTGGGATTTTTGTTGTTTTAGGAATAGCATTTCTTTTGTCAAATAAAAAGAAAGCGATTAATTATAGAACGATTCTAGGTGGTTTAGCGATTCAAGTAACGTTTGCGTTTGTCGTATTGAAATGGGAAACTGGGCGAACTGCCTTACATTGGTTCACAATGAGAATCCAAGATGTTATTAATTATGCGAATGAAGGACTTTCGTTTGTTTTTGGGCCACTAGCAGGTTCTGATAAAATTGGATTTATTTTTGCATTCCAAGTCTTAGCAATTATTATTTTCTTTTCATCGTTAATTTCGGTTTTATATTATCTAGGTATCATGCAGTGGTTTATTAAAATTATTGGTGGAGGATTATCAAAGCTATTAGGTACAAGTAAAGCTGAATCAATGTCAGCAGCTGCTAATATTTTCGTAGGGCAAACAGAAGCACCACTTGTTGTTCGCCCATTTATCGATAAAATGACACAATCAGAATTATTTGCAGTTATGACTGGAGGACTAGCTTCTGTAGCGGGTTCAGTTCTTGTAGGTTACTCTCTTTTAGGAGTTCCGCTTGAATATTTACTAGCTGCTAGTTTCATGGCAGCTCCAGCTGGTTTGATTATGGCTAAATTAATGATGCCTGAAACTGAACAATCAGAGACTGCTCATGAGTTAAAAATGGAAAAAGATACAGAATCAGTTAATGTAATTGATGCAGCTGCTCGTGGAGCTGGAGATGGTTTAAAGCTTGCTTTAAACGTAGGAGCAATGTTGATCGCGTTTATTGCATTGATTGCATTAGTAAATGGTATTTTAGGTGGTATAGGTGGATTATTTGATTATGAAGCTCTGTCACTTCAAGCAATTTTAGGAATATTGTTTTCCCCTATCGCGTTTGCTGTGGGAGTACCATGGTCTGAAGCAGTAGCGGCAGGTAGTTTTATTGGTCAAAAACTAGTTTTAAACGAATTTGTTGCCTATTCTGCTTTTGCACCACAAATTGACGAATTAAGTCCTAAAACGGTTATTGTAGTAAGTTTTGCACTTTGTGGTTTTGCGAACCTAAGTTCAATGGCGATTCTTTTAGGAGGGTTAGGTGGACTAGCACCGAGCCGTCGATCTGATATTGCTAGACTTGGTCTTCGTGCAGTAGTGGCTGGGATGTTAGCTTCCTTACTAAGTGCAGCAATTGCTGGAATATTTATTTAGGTTAAAGGGGCTATCCCCTTTTAAATCCCCTTATTTAAAAAAACTTATTTGTAAGGATGAGAATTTATGAGAATGGTCGATTTAATAGAGAAAAAGCGTGAGGGTCATGAACTAACTAGAGAAGAAATTAGTTTTATGATTAAGGGTTATACGGATGGAGATATACCAGATTATCAAATGTCTGCAATGGCGATGGCTATTTTCTTTCGAGATATGACCATTTCAGAACGAGTAGATTTAACGATGGCAATGGTTGAATCAGGTGACCAAATTGACCTTTCTTCCATTGAAGGAATAAAAGTCGATAAACACAGTACAGGTGGAGTTGGTGATACAACAACACTGATTCTTGCTCCATTAGTTGCTTCTGTAGGTGTACCAGTTGCGAAAATGTCTGGACGTGGACTTGGACACACAGGAGGAACCATTGATAAATTAGAGTCGATAAGTGGCTTTCAGGTTGAGATTGATGGTGAAACGTTTAATAACCTAGTGAATAAAAATAAAATTGCAGTTGTTGGTCAAAGTGGGAATTTAACACCTGCTGATAAGAAGTTATATGGATTACGAGATGTAACGGCAACGGTTGATTCAATTCCACTAATCGCAAGCTCCATTATGAGTAAGAAAATTGCTTCAGGTGCAGATGCAATCGTTTTGGATGTCAAAATAGGATCAGGCGCATTTATGAAGGATTTAGAATCTGCAAAGGAACTTGCACATGCCATGGTACAAATCGGTAATGGTGCTAGTCGTAAAACGATTGCCGTTATTTCTGATATGAACCAGCCGTTAGGCTTTGCAATCGGAAATGCACTAGAAGTAAAAGAAGCGATTGACACTTTAAAGGGTAAAGGACCAGTCGACTTACATGAGTTGTGTTTAACACTTGGAAGTAAAATGGTCTATTTAGCAGGTAAAGCGGAAAATGTTGACGAAGCACGTGAAATGTTAGAGAAATCTATTGAAACAGGGAAAGCGATTGAAACCTTTAAAACCTTTATTGCTGCTCAAGGTGGAGACGATTCAATTATTGATGACCCATCAAGGCTACCAACAGCTTCTTATACCTTTGAAGTGGAAGCAAAAGAGGATGGTTATATTGCAGAAATCATTGCTGATAAAATTGGAATTGCTTCAAGTATTTTAGGAGCAGGAAGAACAACAAAAGAATCAGAAATTGATTTAGCAGTTGGGCTTGTATTAAATAAAAAGATTGGTGAATTAGTAAAAAAAGGGGAGTCACTTGTGACGATTCATAGTAATACGCCAGAAGTTACTGAAGTAATCAATCGAATTTATGATGCTTATTCTATTTCTCAAAGAAGTGTAGAATTAAACCCTTTGATTTATGACATTATTTATCAGTAGAAATAAAGAGAGGGCCCGATTAGTGGGCCTATCTTTCATTTAAGAGAGTGAGTACCTGTTTAAGTTGTTTATTTTTCAATTAAGGAGAATGAAAATGAAGGAATTGTTATTGAGTATATTAGCTGGAATTGTGATAGGTGTTGCCTTTAAGTTTATGCGTCTTCCATTACCAGCTCCACCTGTTCTTTCAGGTGTGTTAGGTATTTTTGGTGTTTATATCGGTGGAGTGGCTTTTGACTATATTATGAAAACTTTTACAAACTCATAAAGGTCTTTTCAATGGAATTAAAATGATAGACAGGGGGAAGAAGGATGAACGATCAATTCATGTTTGAAGAAGCGAAAAAGGCAAGAGAGAAGGCATATACTCCATATTCAAACTTTAAGGTGGGGGCTGCATTACGAACAAAGGAGGGGAGTGTATACCATGGCTGCAATATCGAAAATGCAGCTTATCCGATGTGTAATTGTGCTGAGCGAACCGCCCTTTTTAGTGCGTATGCAAAAGGAGATAAGGAATTTGATCTACTTGTTGTCGTGGCAGACACCGATCGCCCTGTTCCCCCTTGTGGTGCATGTCGCCAAGTGATTTCAGAGCTATGTAATCCAGATATGATGGTAGTTTTAACGAACTTAAAGGGAGACGTAGAGGAACTGACTGTTAAAGAACTATTACCTGGCGCGTTTTCTCCGCAAGATTTATTGAAGTAGGAATTCGGATTTTAAAGAGTACCTTTTGAATACATGCACTGTAACACATATTGTTATGGTGCTTTTTCCATGTTTAGAAGTGATTTTAGTGGGGGATTTTGTCGGTTGAGAGAGTGAAATGTGCATATATTAAAGAGGTCGTGCATATATCGGAAAAAGTTGTGCATATAATTGTTATTCTGTGCATATATCAGATTTCTCGTGCATATCCAACATGTAGTCGGTATTTATAGTAGGAAAAAACATCATTTATCAAAAATAAACACATTTTGAGTGGCCTCGACACCTTGTCAAATTAAGGACTGATACGTTTTTTTAAAAAGATAAGAAAGCATAAAACTCAGTTGAAGTGTCTGCTCCAGCGCTTAGCCCATTGGGGCTGAACAAGGCGCTTGCGCTTTTCTTGTATGTTTACTTAACAAAAGGATGGGTATTGTTATGTATACACTTCAAAGAAGGGCGTGAACATGATGTTAAAATGGTCAATTATATTTATTATCATTGCACTTATAGCAGGATTTTTTGGCTTTATTGGTATAGCTGGTGCAGCAATTGAAATAGCTAAATTTATCTTTTACATTTTCATCATTCTGTTTATTATGTCGCTTATTGGTAGCTTTATGAGGCGGAGATAAGGATGAATGTATTCTAATTCTAGAGACCATAATTAATGGTCTCTTTCAATTTGTTATAAGCGAAGACAAATTGAAAAACATCGATGCATTTATTAAATGCACCGATGTTGTCAAAGGTCGTTTCTTATGGTTTTAGCCCCAAATTTCTTTCGCAACATCAGCAATATACTTTAACTTTTCCCATTGCTCTTCTTCAGTTAAGATATTTCCATGATGTGTGGAAGCAAAGCCACATTGTGGGCTGATACAAATTTGTTCAAGTGGTACGTAGTTAGATGCTTCTTGAACACGAGCTTTGATTGCCTCTTTATCTTCTAATTCCCCAGTTTTAGATGTGAATACACCTACTACTACCTGCGGTCCACCTGCTGGAACATGTTCTAATGGCTTGAAGTCTCCAGAACGCTCATCATCATATTCTAAGAAGAAGCCGTCTACTTTTTCTTTTGCAAAGAAGCTAGGTGCAATTCGGTCATATGGACCTTCAAACGCCCAAGCTGATTGATAGTTTCCACGGCAAAGGTGAGTTGTAACAATTAGGTCTTCCGGCTTTCCTTCTAATACTCCGTTTACAACATCTAAGGCAAGGTCAATTAATTTCTGTCTATCTAAATCACTTGTTGCAAATGGAAGGTCTGTTGCACAAAGTCCAGCGATATACACATCGTCTAGTTGTAAATAACGGCAGCCTGCCTCATAAAATGCATGAAGTGCATCACGATAAGCTTGGATCACGTCTTTAGCAAATTCCTCAACAGTTGGATAAATTTCTTCATTACGAATACCAGCATTGAAAAATTGATTTGGACTTGGAATCGTCATTTTTGCAACTGCACGGTCTCCGACAATCTCCTTAAATTCAATAAAATCTTTAACGTGTGGGTGATCAGGATTAAAAGAAACTTTTCCTGTGACACGTACATTATATGCTTCAGTTTCAATACCTTTAAATTTATAACCATGCTCTGGCACATAACCCTCAACCCCGTTTAGGTGTTCCATGAAATCAGTATGCCAAAATCTACGACGGAACTCACCATCAGTTACCGCTTCTAAACCAACTTCAATCTGTTTATCTACAATTCTTTTAATTTCCTTTGTTTCCACAGCACGTAATTCTTCAGCCGAGATGATACCTTCTGCAAATTTCTTTCTAGCATCATGGATTGATTGAGGGCGAAGTAAACTTCCAACGTGATCTGCTTTAAATGGAGCTTTAACAAGTGTCTTTGTCATTTGAATTCCTTCTTTCTATTATGGTTAATTTCGTATTTAATAAACTAGTAGTCGATTTCCGTTCCAATCAACAGTTTTCCTTTTTTAATGTGAGTTAAATGTAACATGATGTGAGTGTTATAGGGTAGAACAAAGATCCTATGGCTGGTTATAGCTTTTAGTTATAACCTTAATATCAAGGGGGCTATATAGAGGTTTTTTCTGAATTTTTAGCGGGTATTGATAACCCAGATCATCGTGAGCGCGAACAGAGAAAGTGTTGATGTGGATTGCTAATGAGTTCCCAAATTTAAAACCACAAATCAAGTAGAATACGCCGATGTTTACCGATCATGGTACCTTTATTTTAGGTATTTCCATCGCCAAACATCATATGAGTGTTTCGCCTGAAGAAGCTGGCATGGCGACCTTTGCTGATCCAATTGCCGAAGCTGGCTACAGTGCTACCAAAGGGTTGTTTCGAATTCCTTGGAATCAGCCTGTTAATTATGAATTGCTTGCAAAAATGATTGAATTTAATATTCAAGATAAAGAAACTTGTGCGGGCTTTTGGCGAAAATAAAATACCCTCTTAACAAAGGCGCATGACATGATATAATGTCATGCGTTTTTCAAGTCTGACAGATAATAGCGGTTAAAAAGACTAGACTTTTAACCACCATTTGTCCCTAAAAGTCCCTTATTGATGAGATTGGTTAGGATCTCTGCCATTTCTTTTGGTGATTTGTCCATTCCATTGGATAACCAATTTTTCATAACATGGATACTTCCGCTGATAATAAATGTACTTAAATACTCAGAAATTTCCACATCATGATGGTTTCCTGCTTTCCAGTTCTGCATGAAGAATTGATGTGCGAAAATCATTACTTTTTTCTGGAAGGTTGTATCAGTATTTTCACTTAGGAGGGTCTTACATATTTCTTGTTTTGATGCGAAGTAGTCTAGTAATCTTTCAAGAATCTGGAGCTCATCCTCTTCATTTTCAAATGTGAAACGACTTAAATATCCTGCCATCTCCTCGATTATTTCTTCTTCGATTTTATCAAGTAGGTCAAAGTGATCCGCGTAATGGGAATAGAATGTAGAGCGGTTGATATCTGCCCGTTCACATATTTCTTTGACTGTAATTGAAGACATGTCCTTTTCTTTTAAAAGCTGTATAAGACTGTCCTTTAGAACCATGCGAGTGTATTTTTTGCGTCTGTCTAATTTAGAAGTAGTCATTTAAGAAATCCTTTCTTTTTACTGATAAGCAACATAATTTATGAAAGTGTTGCCTAACTCACGGATGTTAAAGAACTGACTGTTGATTAGGCAACACTGTGTCAATATAATGATATGGTGTATATGAAAATAAGGCAAGAGAGGGTGAGTTCTGATAAACATTGCGGCACGAATTATTAAACATAAAAAGATCATTGTGATAACATTTATGATTCTTACAGTACTTAGTGCCTTAGCATCTATTACTGTATCGGTCAATTACGATATGAAAGAGTACTTGCCAGAAGATGCTCAATCAACCATTGCGATGGAGATTATGGAACAGGAATTTGAGGGTAGTGTTCCGACCAATCGAGTGATGATGAATGATTTGAGTATACAGGAAGCACTTGATTTTAAAGAGAAGCTATCTTCAATTGATGGTGTATCAGATGTCACTTGGTTAGATGATGCAATTGATATAAAAGCTCCACTTGAAATAGCTGATGAAGAGGTTGTGGAATCTTATTATAAAGATGGTAAAGCGTTATTCTTATTCAGTATTCTAGCTGGAGATGAAGTAGCTGTTACGAGTGCGATTTATGAGCTCATCGGTGAAGAAAATGCGATGGCAGGTGAATCGGTTAATACAGCAACACAGCAAACGATGGCTGGTAAAGAATCGATGTATGCAGCTGCCTTATTAGTCCCTATTATTATCCTGATTTTAGTTTTATCGACCAATTCTTGGGTCGAACCGTTATTTTTCTTAACAGCTATTGGTGTCTCTGTCTTAATTAACATGGGTACAAATATTTTTCTTGGAGAAGTCTCGTTTGTTACTCAGTCGGTAGCACCTATATTACAGCTTGCTGTTTCATTAGATTATGCGATATTCCTTCTTCATAGTTTCTCTGATTATCGAAAGAAGGTAGCGGACCCTCATGAGGCCATGCAGCTTGCGATGAAGAAATCCTTCTCGGCAATTACGGCAAGTGCCTCAACCACTTTTTTTGGTTTTATGGCACTATCATTTATGGAGTTCGAAATTGGTTCAGATTTAGGAATCAACTTAGTAAAAGGGATAGTATTAAGCTTTATTAGTGTCATGGTCTTTTTACCTGCGCTGACTCTTTTACTTTATAAATGGATTGATAAAACACAGCATAAACCATTGCTTCCTAGCTTTAAGAGAATTGGTGGTGCTGTAACTAAATCAAGATTAGTAAGCTTACTAATTATCATCCTTCTAATTGTACCTGCCTTTTTAGCACAAAGTCAGACGCGTTTTACCTATGGGGTCGGAGACCAACCGGAAACCACAAGAGCTGGAAGTGATATTGCTAAAATTAAAGAGAGCTTTGGTGAGAGTACTCCGATTGTCTTACTTGTTCCCAAAGGGGAAATTGCTAACGAAGAGGAATTAGTTCAAGATTTAGAAAAAATTGAGCATGTTTCTAGTGTTCTTGCGTATGTAAATACAGTTAGTGCTGCGATTCCTCCAGAATATTTGGATGCATCGATTACAGAACAATTTTATTCCGAAAATTATAGTCGAATTATCCTTCAAACGGAAACAAAGACAGAGGGGACCGAGGCTTTTCAATTAATTGAAAAGGTCCAACATACGGCCGAGAAATACTACGGTGATGATATCTACTCGGTTGGAGAAAGTGTTACATTATACGATATAAAAAACACCGTTCAAAAAGATAATAAATTAGTCAATTTATTAACCATCATTACCATTGCCATTGTACTAATCGTGACATTTAAGTCGATCGGAATCCCTTTGATTCTTCTGCTAACGATTCAGTCAGCTGTTTGGATTAATTTATCGGTCCCTTATTTTACTGATTCTCCTTTGGTATATGTAGGGTATCTACTGATTAGTATTATTCAACTTGCGGCAACAGTCGATTATGCAATTCTACTGACAGATGCGTACAAAGAATACCGAACGGAAATGACTGTACTTGAAGCGGTAAAGAAAACAGTTGATGAGAAAATATTCTCAATTGGGATCTCAGCTTCCATCCTATCAAGTGTAGGTTTCATCTTATGGATTACGTCATCTAACCCAATTGTTTCATCAATCGGGTTATTGCTTGGAAGAGGTGCGTTACTTGCCTTTATTATGGTGGTGTTTTTCCTACCAGCATGTCTGTTAGTGTTTGATAAATTGATTATGAAAACAACGTGGAAAGCAAATTTTTATAAGGGGAAATGATGATGAAGAGATTAAAAAAGAGTCTACTCGTACTTGCTGCCATCCTTTTTGCACTTCCTTCATTTCTTGTAACGGCTGCTTCTAATGAAAGTAAGCCAGGGGAAATCTCCTCAAAGGATGAAGTGGTGTATGCAAAGCTAAGTGCCAATGGGGAACGACAAGAAATATATGTTGTTAACATTTTAGATATTAATAAAGCGGGAAAAATTGTTGATTATGGACATTATTCAAATCTGAAAAACTTGTCAGACTTAGCTCCATTAGAGCAAATCGACAATACAGTAGAATTTACTGCAACTGAGGGGAAATTCTATTATCAAGGAAACATGAACGAGAAAGCTCTGCCATGGAATATTTCGGTTTCATACCTGTTAGACGGAAAACAAATAGCACCAGAGGAACTTGCTGGAAAAGAAGGGCATGTAGAAATCCGAATTGCAACATCTGCTAATAAGGAAGTAGATCAAGTGTTTTTTGAAAACTATCTACTACAAATCTCTCTAACTCTTAATCTAGAACTTTTCAGTGATATACAGGCCCCTAATGGCATGCTAGCCAATGCGGGTAAAAGTAAACAAGTTACATTTACCGTGATGCCAGAGAAAGAGGAAGAGCTTGTTGTTGAAGCTGATGTTGTTGATTTCGAGTTAGATGGCATCGATATCACTGCGATCCCGTCTTCTTTGCCAATTGACGCACCTAATATAGATGATATGACAGGTGAAATACACACTTTAACAGACGCAATTAAAGAAGTCGATGACGGTGTTGGGGCATTAGCAAATGGTGTTAGTGAATTAAACAATGGCGTTAAAGGTCTAAGTAATGGTTCTAAGCAATACAAAGATGGTATGTATGCAATTGCTCACTCCTCTTCAGAACTGGTGAATGCATCTGGGCAAATTGAGGGTGCACTTGATAAATTATCAACTAATCTTAGTGCTAACTCAGAGAATATGAATCTTGGTGATGTGAAAAAGCTAGAAGAAGGACTTGTTCAAATCTCAGGTGGGTTAAAAGAAACAACAAAGGGATTAACGACATTGAAGGAAAACTATGCTACTGCATACAGTGCATTAAATACCGCTATGGCAGCAATTCCGGAATATGAGATTTCGGAAGAGCAAATCCAACAATTGTATGGAAGTGGAGCTGATCAGCAAGTCCTTGATCAATTAATTGAAACATATTCCACTGCCCGAACAGCAAAAGGGACTTATTTATCTGTACAGGAAGCTTTTGTTGCAGTTGATGGAACTTTAGTGCAGGTTAGTGGAGCATTATTAGAAATGGCGAGCCAACTAGAGCAAATAGCAAATGGGCTATCAACTTCTCTTGAAGAGATGAATATCGCAGAATCCATTACACAATTGCGTGATGGAGTAAGTCAATTGTCTTCGAATTATCGTGCGTTCCATTCAGGGTTGGTGAAGTATACAGGTGGGGTGAGCCAATTATCTAGCTCATATTCCGAGTTGCATAATGGAGTTGTCGCACTGTCAGATGGCACTGGTAAATTAGAAAGCGGTGCAAGCCAGCTTCATGACGGAACCACCGAACTTTATGAAGCCACAAGTGATTTACCAGAACAAATAAAAGAAGAAGTCGATCAGATGATGAGTGAATACGACAAGTCTGACTTCGAACCAGTATCCTTTGTTTCATCAAAGAATGAAGATATTAATTCTGTCCAATTTGTTCTGAAAACCGAGAGTATCAAACAAGAAGAGGCAGAAGAAAGTGAAAAAACGGTGGAAGAAGTGAAAGGATTTTGGGCGAGATTGGTGGAGTTGTTTAAATAAGAAAATAATTAAAGGGGTTCAGTAAATGGACTTCTTTTTTTAATTTTTACTAATTGATATGACTGAGTAATAGATGATTCCGCTCTAACTTGATTTTGGGAAAAAGTTACCAGAAGTTTCTGAAAATTATTTACAATATAATGGAGAAAAGAAAGGGTTTTCTGAGCAACATGGAGAATAAAACAATATTCTAAGTGTGCTCAGGGGGATTAGGATGAAACCAACTTGTGAAGGGTGTAATATTAAAACTTGTCTAGAAGAAAATAGAAAGATATTAATGAATTTAGTATCTGAAAAAGGCAATATCCTGGATGATATGGTTGTTAAAAGAAGTCAAGTGTTAGACCAATTTATTTTAGAGTGTGTCAAATGTGATAAAAGAAGAATGGAGAGCAAAGTTGAGACTCTAGATAATATATTTGGTATTCATTCCACCTTTTATTATTATGGCCGTGAGCATCTTTTAATAAATCTACTACCTTATATAAAGCATGGGGTAGATAATAATGAACTTGTTACGGTTTCTTTAAATAAAGATATTTTTAATTAACTAATGGAGCTATTGGACTTTCATGGGATTAATAGAACTGGTGTAATACATTTTCCGGTAAAAAACATGGTAATCGCTAATAATACAAATGGGATTGATGGTGTAAGACAGTTAATTTCATCTTTACTAAAAGAAGTAGAAAGTAATAGATTTAGAGGAGCAAGAGTAATTGGACAACCTTCGTATGCAATTGGAGAAACGTCAAAAGAGGATTTCCTCAAGCTAGAAGAGGTGCTAACAGAAGTCCTTATAGGAATTAATGTTTCAGGACTTTGCTTATATGATGCATTTGATTATATTCATAATGGAGAGATTATGGATGAGAAGATCATGATGGAGTCATTAAAAACTCATTCACACCTTTTGTATGATAACTCTCTATTTAAGATTCAGTTATAATGCTAGGTTCAATTTTGGTCTAGGTGTATGCTTTACCAATATAATTCAAATGAAGAAGGAGCCTAAAAAAGACTTCTTCTTTTTGTTCAATAGATTCCATAATAAACTAAATAGAAAATTATTAATCTTATTGACAATTAAGTGTGCAACCTATAGCATTGATAACAGTTATCATTATCATCTGAAGAGGAGCATGTGTTATGAAGAAATTACCATTAACAAAACAAACTTTATGTATGTCATTATTGATTCTCATTCTATCTATCACCTTACTAGGCTGTTCAACTGGTTCAGTTGAAAAATCAGATTCTACTAGTGATAGTGAAAGTAGTAATATGGTCACTTTTGCTTGGCCTAGGGATATAGGTGATTTGAATCCACATCTGTACAATCCATCCCAATTATTTGCTCAATCGATGGTCTTTGAACCTTTAGTGAGCTACGGAGATGGAGGAGAGCTAAAACCACATTTAGCAGAGTCTTGGACTGTTTCAGAAGATGGGAAAGAGTATGTGTTTAACATACGTCAAGAAGTAAAATTTTCTGATGGAACTACTTTTAATGCAGAAGTTGTGAAAAAGAATTTTGATGCTATACTAAATAATGTAGATCTGCATAGTTGGTTAGGATTTATTCCTATGGTTTCTCAAACAGAGGTAGTAGATGAATATACCTTTAAATTAACATTAACAGAACCTTATTATCCCACGATTCAAGAGTTAGCTGTTGTGCGCCCAGTTCGATTCTTAGGAGAAGCAGGTTTCCCAGAAGATGGTGACACTTCAAAAGGTATAGAAGAGGCAGTCGGAACAGGTCCGTGGGTATTGGATGAATATAAAGTAGATGAATATGCGATATTTAAACGTAACGAAAATTATTGGGGAGAGCTCCCAAATGTAGAGAAAATTAAAGTTAAAGTAATCCCAGATGCGGAAACACGCGTACTTGCTTTTGAAAAGGGAGATTTAGACCTTATCTATGGTGAGGGTGTTATTAGTTTGGATGCTTTTAAACAATTAGAATCAACAGGATCATATGGGACAAGTATTTCTGAACCAGTGGCTACTAGACAACTAGTTTTGAATACGAATAAAGAGCAGCTTTCAGATGTGCGTGTTCGTCAAGCATTACATTATGGATTTAATAAACAAGCGATGGTTGATGGAGTAACATCTGAAGTCGAAGAGAAAGCTGACTATATCTTACCAATAAACTTACCATATACGTCTGATATCGACGTAACGATGATTGATTATAATGTTGAGAAAGCAAATGAGTTATTGGATGAAGCAGGTTGGAAGTTGCCAGAAGGTAAAACTGTTCGTGAAAAGGATGGGCAACCACTAGAGTTTGAGTTAATGTTTAACTCAGCTGAATCAATCCAAAAAACAATGGCTGAAACTTTACAGTCAGAGTGGGCAGGATTAGGTGTGAAGTTAAATATTGTTGGTGTTGAGCTTACAACTCAAGTTGAAAGATTCAAAGCAAATGAATTTGATATGAATTTCTTTAGTAACTATGGAGCTCCATATGATCCACATACTTTCGTGAATATTGTTGCTACAGAGGGATTTGGATTTAACGAAGCAATTACTGCTTATCCTAATAAGGAAGAGATTCTAAGCCAGATCGCACAAGTGAAACAAACAACAGATGAAGCTGAGCGTCAAGAATTATATACAACAATCTTAGGATCACTACAAGAGCAAGGTGCGATTGTACCGATTTCATATATTAAGAAAATTGCTATATATCAAAAGGATGTATCTAATTTCACATTCCCTGCCAATCGGGATGAGCATCCATTTTATAATATCGACAAAACGGAATAAACGATAGGAGATTTGTTTATGGGTACTTATATAGTGAAACGAATAATGACAATAATTCCAATTTTCCTTTTAGCTACCCTACTAACATTTGGAATGATTCACCTATCACCAGTAGATCCAGCAGAGGCATACTTAAGTGCTGCACATATTCAACCAACAGATGAGATATTAGAGCAGAAAAGACAAGAATTTGGCTTAGATCAGCCTCTGTTTGTACAATATATGAACTCCGTTGTTAAAATCATCCAACTTGATTTTGGGACATCTTATGTATCGAATAAATCAGTATGGGAAGAGGTATCCTCGCGATTGCCAGCAACTATTCAGTTAACGGTAGGAAGCCTTCTCATAGCAATCCTTGTTAGTGTCCCTATTGGTTTTTTAGCGGGTATAAAGAAGAACGGTGGAATTGACCATTTTAGTCGATTCCTTTCTTTTTTGGGGGCATCAATTCCGTCATTCTGGCTTGGGTATTTATTAATCTTCTTCTTTTCTGTTAAGCTTGATCTGTTCCCAGTAGAAGGAACTGGAACTTTTGCTCATTTAGTTTTACCTTCTGTCACTTTGGCATTACCTTTAATCGCTTTATATACTCGCCTTCTTCGTGCAAGTGTGATTGAAAATTTACAAGAGCCATATGTGCTTTTTGCACGGACGAGAGGGATTCATGAGAAAATCATTCTGGGGAAGCATGTCTTAAGAATTGCTATTTCTCCTATGATAACCGGCCTTGGTATGAATTTAGGAAACTTAATGACTGGAGCGATCATTGTAGAGGCAGTCTTTTCATGGCCAGGATTTGGTCGATATTTTATCGAGGCGATTTTTAACCGTGATGTTCCTGTTATTCAATGCTATATACTTTTATCAGCAGGACTATTTCTTATAAGTAACTTAATTGTAGACATTATTCAAATGTATATCGACCCACGTATTTCTAGAAAAGGAAGGCAGTATCAATGATTGCAATGTTTCGTGATAAATTAAGAAATCAAAAAGTGATCGTTATTTGTTCTGTAATACTGAGCGTGTTATTTCTTATCACGATATTTGCTCCGTGGCTTGCACCTAATGATCCAATCCTTGTTAATATCGCTCATAAATTACAGCCACCATCTCTGGAATATCCATTAGGAACAGATCATTTAGGTCGATGTACGCTTTCACGTATCCTATATGGGGCTAGAATTTCGTTAGGATATGCTATGTTAATTTTTATTTCAGCTTTAAGTATTGGTTTAATCATTGGTATCATCTCTGGTTATAAAGGTGGTTGGATTGATCAATTATTAATGAGAATCGGTGATGGCCTGATGGCGATCCCAAGTCTTTTGTTTGTACTTGGTTTTGTTGGTATTTGGGGAGCAGGTCTCAAACAAGTTGTTTTAGGACTAATTCTCGTACAATGGGTTTATTACGCAAGGGTTATTCGTGGAATGGTTTTAAGCCTGAAAGAACAGAACTATATTACTGCAGCTAGGATTAGTGGTTCTTCTACATGGACCATAATGAAGAAACATATTATTCCTAATGTTCTTCCATCACTAGCTGTTATGGGAACATTGGAAATGGGTTGGGCGATTATGAATTTATCATCCATGTCCTTCTTAGGCTTAGGTGTGCAACCACCTACTCCAGAGTGGGGAGCAATGATTCATGAAGGAAAGTCATATATTAGAACCAATCCTTCTTTA
The DNA here is from genome assembly GCF_900104555.1 of Litchfieldia salsa. Taxonomy (GTDB): domain Bacteria; phylum Bacillota; class Bacilli; order Bacillales; family Bacillaceae_L; genus Litchfieldia; species Litchfieldia salsa. The sequence continues at coordinate 157,937 of NZ_FNJU01000008.1, read as the reverse complement.
ATGATTTATCCAGGTTTAATGATTATGCTAGTTGTTGTCACCTTTAATTTACTAGGAGAGGCACTATCAGAACGGTTTGGGGTTAAACGCCGCTAATAAAAAGGACTGGTTTAATAATGGAACAATTTATTTTAAGTGTATCCGATTTACAGGTAGCAGTAAAAAACAAAGAGGGTTTTTTTACTACACTTGTTAAGGATATTAATTTTGAAATGAAAAAAGGGCAGATTTTGGGTGTTGTTGGTGAGAGCGGTAGTGGGAAAACTGTAACAAGTATGTCTATTTTACAGCTGCATGATCGGAAGACTACTCAAGTTGGGGGAAGTATTAAACTTCACGGTAGGGAACTAAATGGGATAGGAAACAATGATATGAGGAATATTCGAGGGAAGGATATAGCCTTTATTATGCAAAATCCGATGAATGCATTTAGTCCAGTTTTTACAATTGGTCATCAGTTTGTTGAAACGATTCAGTCTCATACTCCTTTAAAGAAAAAGCAGGCAAAGGAGCTTGCAATAGATGTGATGAAAAGTGTGAATTTGCCAGAGCCTGATAAACTGTTGAAGAAATATCCGTTCCAGTTAAGTGGGGGAATGCTTCAACGAGTGGTGATTAGTATGGCTGCTTGTTTACACCCATCTGTTATTATTGCTGATGAACCCACGACAGCACTTGATCTTCATAACCAACTATTAGTACTTCGTCTATTAGATAAAATTCGTACTGATTATGGAACCTCTATTTTACTTATCTCCCATGATCTTGGTGTCATATCAGAGATGGCAGATGATGTCATTGTTATGAAACAAGGAAGAATTGTAGAAAAGGCAAATGTGTTTGATTTATTTGATCACCCACAACATGAGTACACAAAGAAGTTGTTAAAAACAAGACCGACCTTATATCTTCAAAAACAGCCGTATACCTATCAATTTTAATAGAAGAAATGATTTTTCAAGGGGTGAACCCAGTGAGCTTATTGCAGGTAAATGAAGTATGTCATAGCTATAATTCTAAGAAGGTTTTTAAATGGAAGGAGCCATCCAAGAAGGTTCTTAATAATATTACGTTTGCGATTGAAGAAGGCACATGTTTAGGGTTAATTGGTACAAGTGGAGCTGGTAAAAGCACCTTAGGGAAAGTAATTCTTGGTATTCAACGTCCGCAGCAAGGACAGATTTTATTTCAAGGGCATGACATCTATCAAGCCGATAAATCTATCCAACGAAAAATACGTCGAGATCTACAAGTTGTCTTCCAGGATTCATATTCTTCGGTAAATCCTAGGATGACTGCTGAACTAATTATAAGTGAACCGTTAGAGAATTATGAAAAGCTAACGATGGCTGAACAAAAAAGTAAGGTTATCTATCTATTAGAACGAGTTGGCTTAAGTGAAAAAGATTTAAAAAAATATCCCCATCAATTTAGTGGTGGTCAATTACAAAGAATTAATATTGCTAGAGCAATCGCTCTAAAACCGAAATTAATCGTTCTAGACGAATCGGTCAGTAGTTTAGATATGGTTACACAAAGCTTAATTTTGGATTTATTAAATGAGTTAAAAGAAGATTTTGGTTTATCTTATCTCTTTATTACTCATGATATTAAGGCAGCTTTTACCATCTCAGATAAGTTAGGTGTACTGGAAAAGGGAGAATTAGTAGAGTTTTACGATGAAAAAGATGGTTTCTTTTCTTCAAAACACGCTGTTGTTAAACGAATGAGAGAATCTATTCTTGGTGAGCACCCTCGTTTCCGATCACTTTCAACAAAGGAAAATAATGTATAGGGTAGTAGAAAACTCCTCTTAAGGTAGTCAGATTTTAGTTGAATCTGTTCACCTCAAGAGGAGTTTTTTAGGTTTATTTCTTCATTCACGAGACTAGTTTGGTTTGCTGAAAATAGTTTGAGAAATACGTCTACAATGTCAGGGTCAAACTGTGTTCCTTTGTTTCTATTGATTTCATTCAAGGTGTATTCCAAATCAAGTTCTTCGCGATAGATACGTCTAGATGTCATGGCGTCGAAAGTATCTGCAATGGCAACGATTCGAGATATTAAGGGAATGTCATCGCCTTTTAGTCCAAACGGATAACCTTTACCATCATATCGTTCGTGGTGATAGAGAACGATATCTAGTACACCGTTTTTATGAAAACCTTCGACATGCTTTATAATTTCATATCCGATTTTTGGATGTGCTTTAATAAATTCATATTCGTCATTAGTTAATTTGCCTGGTTTCGTTAAAATATTCTCGGGAATTCCAATCTTTCCAATATCGTGTAACAGACTTCCCATGCGGACGGTATTACATAAATCGTTGGGTAAGTTCATTGCTTTGGCTATTTTTTCAGCGTACTTTGCGACATTTTCAGAATGGTGAAGTGTATAAGTATCTCTGGAATCTAAAGCGTTTGCCAGTGCTGTCGTTAATTCTATATTATCCTTTTTCACTTTCTTGAGATTTCTCATAAATCCAGCGGATATAAAGGTAAAAAGAAGATAGGTAAACAAATAGATGATGAAGGTAAGTAGGTTGTCGTCTAATTCTGTGATAAGAAAGTATCTACACTTAACTACTAAGAGTGTGAGTAAAGTTAAGAACCATGCTGGTTTGTTATAATAACCGATTCCCAAAAAAACGACAGTGAAAATGTAGAGGATAAAGAAATGACTGTCGTTTTGAAGAATAACTCCATTCAAAAACACACTAATAATCAGAAGGATATAAAAACCATAGCGAAAGTAAACAGGATGATCCAACCACTTATTAAATATATTCAACATACCATTTACTCCTTCTGACCAGTGAATTTTTTGAAGGTAATAACCAAATAGAAGCGTATTCCTTTGCTGTCTATTCTAACACATTCAGTAATGTCGATAAATGGTTAAACTTGTAATAAATTGTCGAATTTGTATCATTTACTTTAGCAAATTGTACTAGAATTCACAAGATATACTAATAGAATATAACGATTAAAATTACTTATATAACTCTATTATTAATTACAATATGATATAATTCAGTAGGTAAAAAACCACTGATCCTCTTTGGATCCGTGTTAAATAAAGCAGGTGGACATATAAATGAAAACGCAAAGTGTAGTATATCGATGTCCCTTAGCATTAACAAATAAGGCGAAAGATAAGATACGGGAACTCGGGACGAATGAGGGCTCGTTTTTTTCGTTGGAGACATCATTTAACGTTTATATAGAAAAGTACCCAGAGACGACAGACCGTCCACTTTCAGTCGCAATATTCCTTGACAAGCAGGCGAGTGGGAGGGTATCTGTTGAAAACAATGGTCTTATAATCGTACTCCACTGTGTAGTAGAAAAGGACAGGTTCATTACGACGAATGTTACGACGAGATCAGGGCATTTGTCTGTGGAAACAAATTGGCGCCGTCCAGTACACCTCAAGTTTGATTTAACCGTACACCGTGGAGGAGCGGTTCCGTTAGATTTATTAAATTTGATTCATGAAATGCCGGTTGCACAGGAAAGCTCAGAGTATGTGAAAAAGCGGATTGCAAGCTGGGAAGGCTATTTGAAAATACAAGAGCGGTCTGCAGATATACCTGATATGATCTCACCTTATTCAGGGCTTACATTCAACCGAGATTTCAGCAGGATGACCATTAGCGGCTGTAAGTTGAATGATAAGGAGTGGAAATCACTTAAAGATTTAAGTGTCAAATTAAAAGGAATCGATCAGGATGTCGGGAAAGTCCTGAAAGCGAACCGTACTAGTCTTTCAATTGAAATAGAGCTGAATGGTTATATGGAGGATAGGGCCCGCCAGCAGCGTTTTAATTTGAAAGAAAAAGAAGTAACCTTCAGTAACTTTGCGACACTTAGCCAGGTTAAGAGACTTCGTCAAGGCTTTAGGCTTTTAGAAAATGGGCTGGCTGCTAATCCAGAGTTAGAGAGACTTCTGTTTGAAAACAAACCACCAGTAAGTATCCCAAAAAAGAGAGCAACTCTTAAGTTTCATAATCGACTGAACGAATTCCAGCAGGAAGCTGTTATAGGTGCGATGTCTGCTGAAGATTTATACGTTATTCAAGGCCCGCCTGGAACCGGAAAGACAACGGTCATTTCCGAAATTTGTTTGCAAAATGCCAGGGCTGGGCTGCGTACGCTAGTTGCTTCTCAATCCAACTTAGCGGTCGATAATGCTCTTGGCCGATTACTGGCAAATAAGGATATCCGGATTCTTCGAGTAGGCCGGACAGAGAGCATTGAAGAAGAAGGCAAAAAGTTCATTGAAGAAAATGTAGGTCAGTATTGGAAAGACCATACATTAGAAGAGGTTTCATCTCAATATGAAGCAGGTAGAACTCGAATAATTGAAATAGAGAGTGAATGGGATGAGGTTGAACAGAAGCAAAAGGAGTTAGAACCACTTCTATTAAAGACCCAGTCTGAGGTCAAAGCGAAGCAGGAAGCGGAAAAGAAGTTTAGTGAAATCCAATCCATTCTTGATGAACAAAAACAGAAGTTAGAAGTGGCTAATCATGAGAAGCAGGTTGCTGCAATCCAAGTGAGAGAGAGTCAGGAAACTCTCCATTCATTAAATGCAGCAATTGAAGACGATGAACTTTTTTTGATTCGTCATGATGACAGTGAAACCATTCAAAAAAGATGGGATGACAACGAACAAGCTATTAAAGCTTTAAGGCAAAGTATCACATGTGGAGAGTTAGAAATTAAGATGGATGAAGTAAAACAAGCCTCAGAACAAGCGAGCAGTGAATGTGAAAAATGGGCTGAGGCCATAAATCAGTTGAATGTGCTGTTTGAAAAAATTGCTGGTGTAAAAAGAGTTGATGGTTTGAAATGGATCATCCTTGAACAAAATATCAAGCGCACTTTCAAAGTTAGGGAGCTCGTTGAACAGTTGGAGGAAATTCGCGGATCAATCGATCAGCTTGAAAAATTAAAACAATATAATGATAAGTTAACTAAGGCTATCACATATGTTGAATCTCTTCTAAATCAGTACAACGTACAATTTCAGCAATTTGAGCAACGCCAACACTATGCGTATTCGGCAGTGGAGATTGATCAATTTCTAGCCGAACTGAGAAACAAGTTAACGGTTCAGAGATCAAACATCAATCCGGGCTTGCTTATGAGTTCTCTTGAAGGGTTATACAACAGAAGGGGATTTTTGGCGCAAAAAAGAGAGCGATTATTATCGTTTGATAATTATAAACGTAAGGCACAGGAAGCTTTCGGACAACTGAAGAGTGAAATTGTTGAACAGCTTCAGCAAAAGCAGAATGAAAACAAACAATTTCAGCAAAAGTGGGCAAAAACACTTCAAGTCCAAAGCAGTGAGCTTGATTCTTTGCAAAGTAAATACCGTGAAATGACAGAGTCAGCAGAAGTTATTCCTAACGCAAAAGAGATGCTACAGGAAAAAGAGGCGACAGGGATTGAGCTTAAGGAAAAGATAGAGACATATGAGGGAATTAAACAAAAGGTTGAAGACAATCTCCAAAAACGAGAGGAGGAGGTTCAACTACTTGCCTCAAAGTCGAAGGAGCTTGAACAGGTCGAGGCTCGTTTAACTCAGTTGGAACATTTGAGTCTTGAAACAGAAAAAGAACTTCTTCCCCTAAAGGAAATCCTCTCATCCCAACCTGAGAAAGAGCATGAAAAAGTATTAACTTCACTTGCTAGTCTTTCTTTTAAAAGAGAGTCGTTAAAGCAGGAAAAGTTAAAGCTCCCATTATTTCAGTCGGTTCAAGGAAAGTGGCTATCTTTACTAGAAGAAGCAAATGAACATGACCTGGATGAGATACGGAAAATTTATGTAAAGCATGCGAATGTGATTGGGACAACCTGTGTTGCTTCGGCACGAAAAGATTTTATCGACAACTACCCTGAGTTTGATGTGGTGATTATTGATGAGGTGTCAAAAGCGACTCCACCTGAACTGCTATTACCAATGTTGAAAGGTAAAAAAATCATTTTAGTTGGCGATCATCATCAGCTACCACCTCTCTTAGGAAATGATACGCTAGAAGAGACATTACAGGAAATGGCGGATGAGAGTGATGATTTTGAAGGGAAAGTGGAATTAAAAAGGCTGTTGAAAGAATCACTTTTTGAACGATTATATAAAAATTTGCCAAATAGCAATAAAACAATGCTTGCGATTCAGTACAGAATGCATGAAAAGATAATGGAGACAATTGCTCCATTTTACGAGCATGAAAGCGACAGACTACAATGTGGCTTAAATCATTCTGACTTGGAGCGAGATCATCTGCTAGAGTCTCCGCTGATTAAGCGAGACAACCACCTCTTATGGATAGATATACCGAACGAGCCAACATTTTTTGAAGAAAGAATGAAAGGTGGTAAAAGTCTGTATAATCCAGCAGAACTGAAAGAAATAAGTCGTTTGCTTTTGGAATTGGATGAGTCGACAGAACAGGCGAAACTAGCTGGAAGACTGGAAGCTAATCAGAAAAAGAGTATTGGTGTGATTAGTTTTTACGGTGAACAAGTCAAAAGGGTTGACCGATTAATCCAGCAGGAACTTAACCTAAGAAACTTAACAATTCGGACTGGAACAGTGGATAGGTTCCAGGGAATGGAGATGGATATCATTCTATTAAGCATGGTTCGTAATCATGACCATAAACAGGATGATATAGGGTTTGCCAAAGACTATCGTAGGCTAAATGTTGCTCTATCAAGAGCGAAAGAGCTACTTGTTTTAATTGGCAGTACGAAAATGTTTACTGAGCGGACAAAACAAGAGGATACGAAACGAATGTACACGCATGTGTTAAATACTACTAAGAAACAACAGGGCTTACGGATGCTACAAGAGGTGAGATAGTATGGAGAAATTAACGAAACGTTTACGGTCAAGCTTGGTTGAGAATCCTTCTATAGAAATAAAGAAGTCTGATATTTGGAGTTTACCGGTACTGACCTTAAGTGTTGAGTATAAACGGGTAAGGAAATCTAAAATGGACATCCTTATGAAAATGATGCTTCTCACCTTTGAGGAAGCGGATATTCGGCGGGCAGCGAACTTGTCGGAAATGTTGCTGGTAGAGGAACTGTTTATTGAAGATTTAATAAAAAAAATGCAAAGAACTGACTTAATTCAGATTGATAAAGGCAACTACAGGTTAACTATGAAAGGGAAAGAGCAATTAAAAAGTGGAATTGTAGAAGAGGATATGGATCTAGAAGGAACAGATGTAATATACAGTCCTAATCATGATGAATTTTGGTTAGAATTGAATGGTTCTGTTCCAAAAACAGATGAAGAGTTAACGGTGTTTCGGTATGAGAATAACGAGGATAACATCAATCATAACCGTATTTTAGAGGTTCTTTCTGAAAGCAAAAATGGCTTGGATGAAAACGGCCTTCAATTAGTAGTAGCTGATATCTTAAGCTATGAAAAACAATCGGTGCTACATGTACCTTGTCTAGAATTTCAGCTCTATCACAAAGAACAAGACATTTTCTATTCACGTGTTTGGAATACATTACTTGGACAATGGGATCATACGCTTGAAAGACAAATTGAAGAGCGTGAACTAGTCACGTGGCGAGAGAAATGGGAAATGAAAGAACCTATTAGTGAGTGAGTTGGATATTATATTCCAAAGGTGCCAGGCACCTTTGGAATACTTGTATTATTCAAATTCCTTATTAACTGTAGCTAATGCCGCACCAATGACTTGATGCATATCGTAATATTTATAAGTTGCGAGTCTGCCACCAAAAATCACTTTATCTTCATTGTCTGCTAACTCTTTATATTTCCTGTATGTTTCATTGTTTTTGTCATCATTTACTGGATAATAAGGTTCATCTCCGGGTTTCCATTCTCCCGGATATTCCTCCGTAATAACAGTAGCCTCTTGAGTACCGAACTCAAAATGCTTATGTTCAATAATACGTGTATATGGTGTTTCTTTATCTGTATAATTTACAACCGCATTTCCTTGAAAATTGTCTGTATCTTCAAGGACCTTAGTTTCGAATTGTAAACTTCTATAATCTAAGATGCCGTATTTGTAATCAAAGTATTGGTCGATCATCCCTGTATACACGACTTTTTTTGCGAGACTTTCAAATTCTTCTCGTTGTTCGAAAAAATCAACATTTAATCTAACCTCAATACCCTCTAGCATTTTTTCAATAATGCTCGTATAACCACCAATTGGGATTCCTTGATATCGATCATTAAAGTAATTATTATCATATGTGAAGCGTACAGGTAGGCGCTTAATGATAAAGGATGGGAGCTCTTTTGCTGGACGTCCCCATTGTTTTTCAGTATAGCCCTTAATTAACTTTTCATAGATGTCTGTACCTACTAAAGAGATGGCTTGTTCTTCTAGATTCTTTGGATCTGTAATGCCAGATGCTTCTTTTTGTTCTTCAATTTTTTGTTTTGCCTCACTTGGGCTGATGACACCCCATAATTTGTTAAATGTGTTCATATTAAAGGGAAGATTATACAACTCGCCTTTATAGTTGGCGACAGGGGAATTGGTATATCGGTTAAATTCCGCAAAGCTATTCACATAATCCCAAATCATTTTATTGTTTGTGTGAAAAATATGTGCCCCATATTTATGTACGTTAATGTCTTTGACTTTTTCAGTATAGACATTTCCACCTATGTGATTTCTTTTATCGATTATAAGACACGTTTTCCCTCTTTTTATTGCTTCATATGCAAATACTGATCCGAACAAGCCCGCACCAACTATTAAATAATCATACATGATGATTTTCTCCTTTTTTGTTTGTAGTTAAATTATTTATTTGATAATTTGTGTATTTTTCTATTTATTTGTTGTCATTCTTGAATATAAGCTATATCTTTATATTATTTATATAGAAACTTTTACAACTTATTTTTCCACATAAATTGTGATTTAGCAATAAGAGTTAACGATGCAGTAAATTATTAAAGCCTTAAGCTTATTCATAGGTTTACCCAATACGCACAGTGCATTCGCGCTTTTAGTGTCATTCGTACTACTAAAAAATATGCTATACTTGCTATACAATCATGCCTGTTGACAAACGAAAGGACGCAATATGAATACAGAAGCATTGGAATATTTCATAAAAGTCTATGAGAAAAAAAGTGTTACTTCCGCAGCCAAGGACTTATATATTACACCACAAGGGATGAGTAAGACCATAAAGCAACTGGAACTTGAATTAGAAACGGAACTATTTTACAGAGGCCCACGAGGGATGGAAGCTACTGAAGCGGGGGAGCTTTTACATGCAAGAGCAAAGCATCTCTGTTACCTCATGGATGACATAAAAAAAGAAATCAGTATTATAAGCGGGAAAAAGGGTGTATTAAGTGTTGTGGTTACTTACTCAACAACAACAATCCTCCCTGTAGAGTTTTTATATCGATTTTCTGAACTCAATCCAGACATTCAAATAAAGTTAAGAGAATTTCCAGATGAGTATCCTGTAGATGAGCTACTTTTTCAAGAAGAGGTCGATGTTGGCTTAGTGATGGGGAATGATGAAAATGAAGAAATTGAAAACTGTGAATTCGAGTTAATTGCATCCGGAGAAGTGGTTATTGTCGTTTCTAAAGAACATCCTCTAGCTCAGAAGGACGAGATCTCTGTCATCGATTTAGAACATGAATCTCTGGTCGTCAAAGCGGTAGGAAAAGGGAAAGATCATAGCTTTCTAATGAAATGTATTGAATACGGATATACACCGAATGTTGTTCATGAATATGGTAGTCTTATGACTGCTCATCGATTATGTGAGTCTAATGGTTTTGTCACAGTCTCAGTTGATTTTGTTGAAGAAGCGGTGAAGAATGAGAATTTAAAAGTTATTAAACTGAAGGAGAAAATCCCACAAAATATTTATCTTATTTTTAGAAAAAGAGGAATTCAATCAAAGTCAGTGTCACTGTTCCAGAGCTATGTAAAAGAAAGAATAAAGTCGTTTTGAGATATGAACCATTCAAAACGACTTTTTGTATGTATTAATATTCTCACTTTCATCTGGTATCGATTTCATAAAATGCTAAGTAGATATTAATTTACTACATTTTTATTGAGTGAAGCGTAGTCACTGGTTGGAGAGAATGCTGTTAGAACAGGCTTTTGGGGGCATGGTAAACTAAAAGTTACTACCCCCTAACTTTTGGTTGATAGCGGTTTATATATGAATAAGTTATGATTTTTTTGTAAGCGTTACATGTTCACTCCTTAAAGATAGATTGAAAACGGTTAATTATGTATACCGAGGAGTAAGAACTGTATTTATATTTGTAAGGGCTGAATTACTTTTTGTGAAATAGGGGGAGAAAGAAGATGGCAAGGAAAAAGATGAGTAAGAAAAAATTCCGTATAGTGTGGAGCTCAGTATTGAGTGTGCTGCTTGTTCTAGCTATTGGTGTAAACGTTGCCTTAGGTTATTATGCTGAAGTAATCACGGCATATTTTACAGAAATTGATATGACTAGCAGTGAAGCTATTGATGCACGTGAGGGTTCAACTGCAGTTGTAGAGAAAATAACGGATGAAGGTGTCATTCTTTTACAGAATGAAGAGAACGCTTTACCTTTAGCAGCTGGATCAAAGGTAAACGTCTTCGGCTGGAGCTTTACTGCCCCAATTTATGGTGGAACTGGTTCAGGTGGTACAGATGCAACAACTTCCATTACACCTAAAGCGGGATTTGAATCAGCAGGAATTGAGATTAATGAGGAATTATATAATGCTTATACTGCAACCGATCTTACAAGACCGGTATTAGGAATAGAAGGTCAAGACTGGACAGTTCCAGAGCCTAAGCCTGAAGAATTTTATACTGAAGACCTTTTGACTCAGGCAAAAGAATTTTCTGACACAGCTGTTATCTTTATAGCTCGTGCAGGTGGAGAAGGTGCGGATCTTCCAAAAAGTTTGTTTGGACCAGATACTTATGACATAGATGGTCTTCCACACTCACCTACCGGACAAAAATTTGGTTTTGAAGATGATCAAGATCCGAACAAACATTATCTTGAGCTTACTAACAGAGAATTAGGAATGCTAGAAGCTGTAACAGCTAACTTTAGTAACATCATTGTAGTTGTTAACAGTGCAAATACATTTGAACTTGATTGGGTAAATCAATACGAACAAATTAAGGGTGTAGTAAATATTGCTGGTCCAGGACAAACTGGATTTGGTTCTTTAGGTAAGGTGCTTTCTGGTGAGTTAAATCCATCAGGTAAAACAGTTGATATCTATGCTAAAGATGTTCTTGATGCACCTGCTGCTACCAACTTTGGTAATTTTGATTATGTTGTTGAAAATGCTGATGGAACGTATTCAACAGCAAGCGACGCTAAAGGTGTTCCGTTAAAGTATGTGGATTTAACAGAAGGTATCTATGTAGGTTACCGTTATTATGAGACAGCTGCTGAAGAGGGCGCAATCAATTATGACGAAAAGGTACTTTATCCATTTGGTCATGGTTTAAGCTATACAAGCTTTGATCAACAAGTGGTAGCTGACAGCTTAACTTGGAATGATACTGACATTACAGTTGATGTAGAGGTTACTAACACAGGTTCAGTTGCAGGTAAAGAGGTTGTGCAGCTTTATTTCACGCCACCTTACACTGGACAACTTGAAAAGTCATCTATTAATCTAGCAGCATTTGGAAAGACAGACGTACTTGAACCAGGTGAGTCTGAGGTAGTTACACTAACTTTCAAAGTAGAAGAAATGGCATCTTATGATGACCAAAAATTATATACTGCTGATGGTGGATATGTACTTGAAGCAGGCGAATATAAACTTATGTTAATGAAAAACTCTCATGAGAAAATTGCTGATGTGGGAACACAAACACTTTCAGAAGTCGTTTATGATTCTGGACGTTCTACAGATCAACAAGTAGCAGTAAATCAATTTGATGAAGAAGTTACAGGCGAAGGAAGTATTGACACATATCTTTCCAGAGCTGATGGTTTTGCAAATCTAAATGAAATTGATCAAAATGAAACTTTTACAGTTACAAATGAAGATGGAACAACTAAAGAGGTAGTAGGTACATTAGTAGACTCGGCATTTGTTGATATGGTTAATAGCAAGCGCTATGACGTGCCAGCTGATACACATGATGAAGCGCCAACTACAGGTGCAGACAATGGATTAGAGTTACCTGACTTTACAGGTGTGGCTTTTGATGATGAAAGCTGGGAGCCTTTACTAGATCAATTAACTGTTGCAGACTTAGTTAAAATCGTTTCAAACGGTGGTTATAAGACAGCTGAAATCGCATCTGTTGGAAAACCAGCTACAGCAGATTACGATGGACCTGCAGGTATAAGTAACTTCATTTCTGCTAATCCAGTTTATGGTATTCCATTCCCTGCAGCAGTAATGCTTGCATCTACTTGGAATCTAGACCTTGCTCTTGAGATGGGTGAAGCAATTGGTGTTGAAGCTAAGGCTTACGGCATAACTGGTTGGTATGCTCCAGCGATGAATATTCACCGGACAGCATTTGCAGGAAGAAACTTTGAGTATTATTCAGAGGACCCATTCCTTTCAGGTAAAATGGCAGCTGCTAAGGTTGAGGGTTACCAAAGTCAAGGTGGATTTGTTTATGCAAAACACTTTGCTTTAAATGATCAAGAACAAAATCGTACGCTTGGTGTCTTAACTTGGGGTAATGAACAATCAATCCGTGAAATTTACTTGAAACCTTTTGAGATTTCAGTTAAAGAAGGCGGAGCAAAAGGTATGATGTCTTCATTTAATAGCATTGGTGATGTATGGGCTGGTGCAGATGAGAGCTTACTTACAGAAGTATTACGTAATGAGTGGGGCTTTAAAGGGGTTGTTAACACAGACTTCTATATCCTAGACGCATATCCGTACATGAATGCTGAACTTGCTGTACGTGCTGGTAATGATATCCTTCTGACTGGTGTTGCACCATATGGTGTTCCAGAGTTTAACACAGACAGTAATGATACATTATGGGCAATGAGAGATGCTGCGAAAAATGTCTTATATAATGTAGCAAACAGCAGCGCAATCGATGATGGCTTAAGTACAGATAAACCACAATGGGTTGTTAACACAATCATCATTGATAGTATTGTAGGTTTAGGAATTCTTCTTGGTTTCTTCTTTACATTCCGCAATAGCAGAAAAAGAGAAGATGTTGAAGAAGTTGCCAACATATCTGGAAAATAAGTGTAAATAGATTAACAAAAATATATTTTGGCGGTACTTCCATAAGGGGTACCGCTGAAATTGTAAATGAGGCATAGATATGAAGTACAAAGACTTAATCAATAAGATGACACTAGAAGAAAAAGCATCATTAATGTCAGGAAAAGACTTCTGGCAAACACAAGATATTGAGAGACTTGGAATAAATAATATATTTCTTGCTGATGGACCTCATGGTATTAGAAAACAAGCAGAGGCTGCAGACCATCTAGGACTAAATGCAAGTCTTCCAGCAACATGTTTTCCAACTGCTGCAACTGTAGCCAATAGTTGGAACGTGGAACTAGGCGAAAAAATTGGTAAATACTTAGGTGAAGAGGCAGTTGCACAGAAAGTTAATGTCTTGCTAGGGCCTGGTATTAATATGAAAAGAGATCCTTTATGTGGACGTAACTTTGAATATTTCAGTGAAGATCCATATCATGCAGGTAAAATGGCTGCAGGCTATATCAAAGGAATTCAGTCACATGGAATATCAGCATGTGTAAAGCATTTTGCTGTTAATAATCAAGAGGAAAGACGTATGTCTATTGACACGATTGTTGATGAAAGAGCTCTTAGGGAAATATATCTAACGGGCTTTGAAATTGCAGTTAAAGAAGGTAAAACAAAGACTGTTATGTCTTCTTATAATATGCTCAATGGTACGTACACAAATGAAAATATTCATTTAATGCAGGAAATTCTACGTAATGAATGGGAATATGATGGAGTAGTTGTAACCGACTGGGGCGGTAGTAATGACCGTGTGGCAGGATTAATTGCAGGAAATGAGTTAGAAATGCCAACTACTGCAGGGGAGACCAACTTAGAAATTATTCAAGCCATTAAAAATGGAGAAATCTCAGAAGAAGTATTGGATGTATGTGTTGATCGACTGTTGGACCTCATTTTTTCAACAGAGGAAGTTTTTAGCAAGCCTTACAAAAAGGATTTTGATTTAGAAGATCACCACAGAGTAGCACAGGAAGTTGCAGAAGAATCAATTGTTCTTCTTAAAAACGAAGGAAATATCTTGCCGCTGAAAACGGGTGTGAAAGTTGCTACAATCGGAGAATTTGCGAAGGAGGCACGCTATCAAGGAGCTGGTTCTTCAATCGTTAATCCTACTAAGTTAGATAATACCTTGGATTGTTTAGAGGAAACAGGGTTTGTTAATATAGGCTTTGAAGCTGGATTTGAACGTTATGGAAAGAAGAATCAGAAAAAGATAGATCATGCATGTGCGCTTGCAAAAAAAGCAGATGTTGTTCTTTTATATATTGGTCTAGATGAAGCAACTGAGGCTGAAGGGCTAGATCGACAAAGTATGAAAATTCCTGAGAATCAAATCGATTTATTAAATGCAGTATATGAAGTAAATCAAAATATTATTGTCATTCTTTCTTCTGGTGCTGCTGTTGAAATGCCGTGGATTAATAAAGTAAAAGGACTTATACATGGATATTTAAGTGGCCAGGCAGGGGCTAAAGCAATTCTAAGAGTGTTAACAGGAGAGGTTAATCCTTCTGGAAAATTAGCTGAAACTTACCCAATTCGTTATGAAGATACACCAGCATACCACCAGTTCCCAGGTAAAGAAGTGAGTGTTGAATATAGAGAAGGAATCTTTATTGGCTATCGCTATTATGATACAGCAAATGTAAATGTGCTCTTTCCATTTGGCTATGGACTAAGTTATACATCTTTCGAATATTCCAACATGGAAGTTGATAAAGATGGTGTGAGTTTCCAAATTACAAACACTGGAGATATGGCAGGAAATGAAGTAGCGCAACTATATGTTGGTTGTGAATCTACAGATATATTTAGACCAAGTAAGGAATTAAAAGGGTTTGTGAAGGTTGCGCTTAATGCTGGAGAGACAAAGCGAGTGACCATTAGTTTTGATGATAAAACATTCCGTTATTTTAATGTAAAAACAAATAACTGGGAAATAGAAGAAGCAGAATATAAATTAATGATTGGTGCGTCAAGCGCGGACATTAAATTAGACGATACTTTGTTTGTAGAGGGTACAGGAGCTCCACTTCCTTACGAAAAGGATCAACTCTCATCTTATTATTCTGGTAAGGTAAACACTGTTGATCAGGATGAATTTGAACGTCTGCTTGAAAGAAAGGTGCCTGTAGCTACATGGGATCGTTCCCAACCCCTTGGTTATAACGATACGATTGCTCAGTGTGAGTATGCAAAGGGAGTATTTGCTAGGTTTGCTTATAAGGTAATAGTTTTCGCTTATTGGTTCCTAAGAAAAATAGGGAAAAGAAGTACGGCGAACATTATTATGATGTCGATCTATCATATGCCGTTCAGAGGTGTGGCGAGAATGACTGGCGGTGTGATTAATATGCCGATGTTGGATGGGATATTAATGATGGTAAATGGTCACTTCTTTAAAGGCTTGAGTCATTTACTGAAAGAGAGAAGTAAAATGATGAAGTTTACAAAAAGCCAACAAATTACACTAGATAAAGCAACAAAGGAGATGTAAAATGAGTAAGGTAAACAAAATTGCTAACGGCCCGCTAGGTTTTTGGACTAGATATAAAGAGAAGCACCCAAACACTGCGCAGTTTTTAGTATTCTTTATGCTTAGTAATGGGATAACGGTGTTACAACTTGTTCTAATGCCTGCTTTTAAAAGTATTTTTGCTCAAACATCTCTAGTTAGTACTAGTTTTCAAGTTTTGCAGTTTGGTCAAAACTTTGATGGTAGCCCTTATTATATATTCGACTATGCAGCAGGTGCACTTTCAGCAGGTGGTGGAGGTGGGCTAGCCTACTTCCTTGCCGTTCAATTAACAATCGCAATTGCTCAAATTATAAACTTTTTTGCACAAAGAAGTATTACATTTAAATCAAACAGTAATATTTGGAGAGCTGCCTTTTGGTATGTTATTGCTTATATTTTAATTACGATAGGTGCTGCTGCAGCTCAAGGATTTTACAAAGCCCCAATCTATAATTTATTAATGAATACGTGGGGTATGGGGTCATTTGGAGAAACAACTGCTGACATGATTACGATGATCATTAACAGTGCGATTTCGTTCTGGGTGTTCTTCCCAATTTTTAAACTTATTTTCAAACAAGAACCTGAAAATCAGGATGTAAAGGTAGTGTGAGAATGAAATTATTATCAGTAGTTATCCCTTGCTATAATTCACAGGATTATATGAAATATTGCATAGAATCCCTTTTACCAGGAGGGGAAGACGTAGAGTTACTGATAGTGAATGACGGCTCCGTTGATAAGACTGCAAATATTGCAGATGAATATGCAAAAAGATATCCAACCATTGTCAAAGCAATTCACCAAGAAAACGGTGGACATGGGGAGGCTGTGAATGCCGGCATTCGTCATGCATCTGGCTTATATTTTAAAGTTGTTGACAGTGATGATTGGGTTGATATTAGAGCCTACCTGAAAATCTTAGAAACATTAAGAGATTTAGTTCAACAAGAAAAGTCAGTTGATATGGTGATCAGTAATTTCGTCTATGAAAAAGAAGGCACAAGATATAAGAAAGTGATGAAGTATGATAATGTTCTTCCGGAAGGGACGATTTTCACATGGAATGACATAAAGTCTTTCCGAAAAGGACAATATATTTTGATGCATTCTGTCATCTATAGAACACAGTTGCTTAGAGATTGTGGACTAGAACTACCGAAGCATACTTTTTATGTTGATAATTTGTATGTATATACACCGCTTGAACATGTAAAATCGATTATTTATGTCAATGTTGATTTTTATCGATATTTCATTGGTCGAGAAGACCAGTCAGTTCAAGAGAATATTATGATTAGAAGAATTGATCAGCAGATCAAAGTTAATAAACTTATGATCGAACAAGTAGATTTAGAGAAGGTTCATCATCCTATGTTACGTGACTATATGCTTAGACATTTAGAAATCGTTACGGTCGTTTCTACGATTTTATTAATACGTTCCGGAACAGCCGAAAATCTTAAAAAGAAGAAAGAGTTATGGCTCTATATAAAAAATAATGATATTGAGCTATATCATTCTCTTAAATATGGTCTTATGGGTGGATTAATTAATTTACCAGGTCGAGCTGGACGTAGTATATCTGTAGGTGCATATAAAATCTCTCAAAGATTAGTAGGATTTAATTAACTTAAATTAATTATTTATCATATTTAAAGAGGATGTCCAATGAGTGTGTTAAGCACAGAAGGGATGTCCTCTATTTTTATTTTCGTAATGTTATTTCCAGATAATGATGAGAGGATAGGATGTAATCGCTTCAATAGAATCTTACCATATCAAGGAAAATAATGGAATCGATTACTAGGATCTGAAATTGATTTCCTTTTATTAGTGAAAATCCACTGTATGTATAGTAGAATATTTTTTATAGTGAATTTGTTGTTTAAATCTAATTTTAAAAAATAACTGTATCAGTGGTAGTTTTTTAGAGTACCACCTCAAAATACAAAAGAGGAATAGAGATGAAATATAAAGAACTAATTGCAAAGATGACGTTAGAAGAGAAAGCGTCGTTAATGTCAGGGAAAGATTTTTGGCAATCGCAGGATATAGAACGTCTTGGAATTAGCAGTATATTTTTTGCTGATGGACCTCATGGTATTAGAAGACAGGCTGTAGCGGCTGATAAACTGGGCCTTAACGAAGGAAACCCAGCTACATGTTATCCAACAGCAGCTACTGTTGCAAATAGTTGGAATGCTGAACTAGGAGAAAAAGTAGGAGAATATCTTGGCGAAGAGGCGATTGCTCAAAAAGTTAATGTCCTATTGGGTCCTGGTGTTAACATGAAAAGAAATCCATTATGTGGCAGAAATTTCGAGTATTTCAGTGAGGATCCATACCTAGCTGGAAAAATGGCTGCAAGTTATATCAGAGGAATTCAATCACAAGGCATTGCGGCTTGTGTAAAGCATTTTGCAGCAAATAATCAAGAAGAAAGACGGATGTCTATTGATACGATTGTCGATGAAAGAACACTTCGGGAGATTTATTTAACTGCATTTGAAATTGCAGTCAAGGAAGGTCAGACTAAGTCGATCATGTCTTCTTACAATAAGCTAAATGGTACTTATACAAATGAAAACCTCCACTTAATGCAAGATATCCTCCGTGGTGAATGGAATTATAAAGGAACGGTTATTACGGATTGGGGAGGAAGTAATGATCGTATAGCAGGGTTGATTGCTGGTAATGAGTTGGAAATGCCAACAACGGCTGGAGAGACAGATGCAGAAATTGTAGAGGCTATTAAAAGTGGAAAAATCAAAGAAGAAGTACTTGATGAATGTGTAGACCGATTACTAGATCTAATATTTACAACAGAGAAAGTGTATAAAAAACCTCAATCTGAGTTTGATATAGAGCGACATCATAGAGTGTCACAGAAGGTTGCTGAAGAATCAATCGTTCTTCTTAAAAATGAAGGTAATATTTTACCGTTAAGGTTTGGCAAAAAGGTTGCCGTCATTGGAGATTTTGCTCAAGATGCAAGATATCAAGGAGCAGGGTCTTCGATCGTCAATCCAACCATTTTAGATCATACCCTCTATTGCTTTGAGGAATCAGGAATTGTAAGTATCGGGTACGAACCAGGCTTTGAACGATATGGGAAGAAGAGTCAAAAATTGATAGATGATGCATGTGCTCTTGCGGAGAAGGCAGATGTTATTCTGCTATACCTTGGTCTAGATGAAGCGACTGAAGCTGAAGGGTTAGATAGGCATAGTATGAAGATTCCGGAGAATCAGATTGAATTATTAGATGCTATATATGAAGTGAATAAGGATATTGTGTTAATTCTTTCATGTGGGTCAGCAGTGGAAATGCCATGGATTGATAAAGTAAGAGGAGTATTACATGGATATTTAGGTGGACAGGCTGGAGCACGAGCAATCCTAAGAGTTCTGTCAGGGGATGTGAATCCTTCAGGGAAATTGGCTGAAACCTATCCACTCCACTATGAGGACACACCTTCCTATCGCAATTTCCCTGGTGGGGAAGCTAGCGTAGAATATAGAGAAGGAATGTATATTGGTTATCGGTATTATGATACGGCGAATGTTAATGTACTGTTTCCTTTTGGTTATGGATTAAGTTATACAACCTTTGAGTATTCCGATCTTCAGGTTAATAAAGATGGAGTAAAGTTTAAAATAACAAACTCTGGTAAAATTGCTGGAATGGAAATTGCACAGCTTTATGTGGGCTGCAAATCTGATGAGATATTCAGACCTAAAAAGGAATTAAAAGGCTTTGATAAAATTTTCATAAATGCGGGCGAATCGAAAACGGTTTATATCCCTTTTGATGACAAAGCATTCCGTTATTTTAACGTTAAGACAAATCAATGGGAAATAGAAGAAGCTGAATATACAATCATGATTGGTGCTTCAAGCATTGATATTAGGTTGGTGGACACTATTTTTGTGGAAGGGACAGGAGCACCAATTCCATATGATAAGAAGTTACTACCATCCTACTATTCTGGGTTAGCACACAATGTCAGTGTAGAAGAATTTGAAACTTTGATGGGCCGCAAAGTTCCTGTTTCTACATGGGATCGAACAAAGCCGCTTGGCTATAATGATACGATTGCACAGTGTCAGTATGCCAAAGGATTAATAGCAAGAATGGTCTATCATTTAATCTTATTTTCATATTGGTTCCTAAGAAAGATTGGAAAAAGAAATGCGGCAAATATCATCATGATGTCGATTTATAATTTGCCGTTTAGAGGAATTGCCAGGCTGACTGGTGGACTTGTTAATATGCCAATGTTAGATGGAATTTTGATGATTGTAAATGGAAATACTTTTAAAGGTTTGAACCATGTGTTTAAGGAAAGAAGAAAGATGTTAAAGATTTCAAATGCGAAGTTAAATAGTTAAAATTAAGTAGTAATTCACACATTGGTGAATTGCTACTTTTTCTTTAGACAAGGAACATATTCAATTTAGTGTTAGATCTTTATTAGACAAAACGGTCGGAATCGGGAAAGAGTTTGTTCGATAGGAG
>NZ_FNJU01000008.1:40512-137236 GCF_900104555.1 Litchfieldia salsa | reverse complement strand
TGGACAAAACGGTCGGATTGGGAAAAGAGTTTGTTCGATAGGAGGTCTCTATTAGACAAAACATCTGGATCAAATTACATATATCAACATCATTCAAAGAACAGCCAAATGATTAAAAAAAGAGTAAGAATTCATTAGAATTCTTACTCCCATCAATCTATCTACTTGCCTCTTACTTACGTCGATCCTCAAACCAATCAATCAAATGCTTTAAACGTTCTAAGCGGTGTTTAGGTTTACCAGAACGAGAGAGGTCATGATTTTCGTCCGGAAAACGAACAAACTTGGTCTCCACTCCAAGGCGCTTAAGGGCAATATACCATTGCTCTGCTTGCTCCATTGGACAACGTAAATCTTGCTCGCTGTGCAGAATAAGTGTTGGTGTTTTCACATTACGTGCATAAGTTAATGGAGAAATCTTTAATAGCTTTTCAACATCGTCCCAAAGGTCAGCATGTCCATGCTGCCATTCAGTAAAGAAGAAGCCAATATCACTAGTTCCGTAGAAACTATGCCAGTTACAAATACTTCGTTGAGTTACGGCTGCTTTAAATCGGTTAGTACGAGTCACGATCACATTGGTCATATATCCACCATAGCTTCCACCAGTGACAAATAGTTGATCATGATCAATATAGTTATAGTTAGCTAGGGCATGATCTAAGCCGGCCATAATATCCTCATAATCCATACCACCATAATCACCAATAACAGCATTTACAAAATCATGTCCATATCCATGGCTTCCTCTAGGGTTTGTGTAAAGGACAACGTACCCTTTAGAGGCCATTAATTGCATTTCATGGTGTAGACCATTTCCATAAGCTGTAGCCGGACCACCATGAATTTGAAGAATTAGTGGATATTTTTCACCTTCTTGATAACCATAAGGCTTCATAATCCATCCCTCAATATCCAAGCCATCTGTGCTTTTATAATGGAAATTTTCCGGAGAGCTTAAATGAACCTCACTATATAACTCTTTGTTCCAATCAGTTAGCTTAACAACGTTCTTCACGTTATTAAGATCTTGAGTTAGTAAATCTCCAGTAGAATATGGAGTAGCTAGAACAAGGACCGCTTGATCATCATTAACAAGATCATAAGAAGTGATAGAAGCGTCTGAAGGTGATAAGGATTTGGAAACTTCACCTTCTATACTCACTGTAAAGAGCTGACAATCTCCACCAATAGTTGCGCTGAAATAAATAGTAGAACTAGTAGAGTTCCATATTAATTGAAGCTCTGCAGGATCATACTTTGCATCAACACCTACAAGGTTTCCAACTGTGTAATCAAAGCTTTCGGTTAAGTTTGTTAGTTTTCCTGATTCTATAGAAAACAGGAGAACATTGGCATTACCTTGACTTCTTTCACCACGTGTATGACCTGCAACTGCTAACCATTTCCCATCTGGGGAAATTGAAGGTGACATCATATATCCATTTCCTTGATAAAACAGGCTTTCTGATTTTGAAGCTAGATCGAATTTCCAAATTGCAGGGAGATAGCCCCACTCTTTATCTTCTGCCTTTGTCCCAAGATAGAATAATGTTTTCCCATCTGGTGTAAAACGAGGCTGAGAAAAGTCATGCTCCCCTTCAGTAATTTGCGTATATGACTTTGTCTCAAGGTCATATAAATACACATGCTTACGATGATCATTATAAATACCAACTCCATCACCTTTATAACGAAGTCTTGTAATCACCTTTACATCACTTTTATCTTCTGTTTCTTCAGTTTCTTTTTCAGAAGTAAGCTTGAATTCACCACTAATCGTAAGAGCAAGCTGTTTTCCATCTGGGGACCAAACGAAATCACTAATTCCTTGCTTTACGTCTGTTAATTGAACTGCTTCACCACCATCTATATGTAAAAGCCAAACTTGGTTTTTTCCGGTGCGATTTGAACGAAATGCGAGTGTGTTTCCATCAGGTGACCAATTTGGTGAAGTGTCTTTTATTAAAAGGTCTTTTGAATAATGAGAAGTAAACTGTCGCCCCTCTCCTTTTAAATCAGTTATAAAAATTGAAGAATAGTAGCCATCTTTCTCTTTATCCATGTGTGTTAAGACATAGGCTGCTTTATCTTTCGTAGGTGAAACGGTAGGATCACCTACAAACTTAAACCTACATAAATCTTCTGCTGTAATAGGACGTTTCGTCATTTTAATAACCCCTCCATGATAATATTTCTATAAAGTCTATCTTAACATTTCGAAAAACGAAATAAAATAAAATTTTCTGTATTTTACTTAATATAGAAGACATTACTTTTTTGTGCTGCTTTTTTGAGGATTATTGGCGTGAACCTTTTTAATGTTTTATAATAATTGATATTGTAGAGAAAAACTAACTACAAATTCTTCGCAGAAAAGATAGGAGATTTTAAATGACGAATAACGATATACTAATTCGGTTGAGATATGCTTTAGATATAAAAAACAATGATATGGTTGAAATATTTAAGCTTGGTGGTGTTGAGGTAACAAAGGAAGATGTTTTAAAAATTCTTTCCAAGCCAACTGAAGATTATGATGATGAAGATGATTTCGATGATATTGTTGAAGATGAAAACCATATCAAATGTAATAATGCGATGTTAGAGAAATTTTTGAATGGCTTTATTATTTTTAAAAGAGGAAAACAAGAACCAAAACCTGGGCAACCAGAAATTCCAGCTCTATCAAATGAAAGTGTGAATAATCTTGTTCTAAAGAAATTAAAGATTGCCTTATCATTAACAAGTGATGATATGCTAGTACTATTAGATGAAGCGGGAGTAAGCGTAACAAAAGGTGAGATAAGTGCGATACTAAGGAAAAAAGGGCATAAGAATTATAAAGTGTGTGGGGATAGATATGCGAGAAATTTCTTAAAAGGATTAGCATTAAAATACAGAGGGTAAGGTTTTGAACCCATAATACAGGTGATTGTATGATACATACTTATTCAGGTGAAACAATCAATTATGAAATTCATTATAGAAAAAAATCATCACATGGAATTGCAATCGATACCTATGGAAATCTTGTAGTTCAGGTTCCTAAGGGGACAACTGATGAAAGTGTGATGTCATTATTAGAGGGTAACTGGGGCTTGATTCAGCAAAAGATTAAAGAAATGAAGGATCGGTTAGATGGTCCACAGGAAAAGGTATATGAACATGGTGAGAGTTTTTTATACTTAGGGAACAGCTATCCGATCCAAATCCACCAAGACAAAAGTAGAGAGCAAGACCATGTTGTTTTTGAAAAGGATATCTTACATATTTATGTGAGGCAACTAGAAGATGAAAAAATCAAGCAAGCTTTAAAGCGATTTTACTATAAGCAATGTAAGGCTTTAGTAGAAAAAAGTATTAAATCTCATCAAAGTTACTTTAAAGTGAAACCACGCTCGATTCGTATTACAGATAACAACACCAATTGGGGAACTTGTGACTCCAACCTTCAATTAACCTTTAACTGGAAGCTAGCAATGGCACCACTTCAGGTGATAGACTATGTAGTCGTTCATGAGATGTGCCATATGGTTCATCTGAATCATGATCGATCTTTCTGGCGCCTTGTAGGGAAGATTATGCCTGATTACAAGGAAAAGGAAAATTGGCTAGCTTATTCAAATTGGAAAATGAGTGTTTAGCAATTGGTAACATTGATATAGAAGGGAGTACTTTGAATGTTAAAGTACTCCCTTTTTTGTGTGTCACTAAATCTATTAATTTGAAAAGTTTTAATATTTGAAAAAAACAATAATATTGAAAAATAACAATAAAACATTATAATGGTATTTATCGAGAGGACATTTGTTTATTTGAGGTGGAATTTTACAGAAATATCTATGATTTAGTAGGATTTATATCTTAAATAGAGGAATTTAGAAGGATTCTTTTAAAAATATGCTATTCATAAACGAATTAATTCTATTAAAAGTGTCTATTGTTTGAACGTTACTATTGAGGCTTGAATGTTTTTGTAATATATCTTGAATAAGTGGGGGAAATTGTATGAAAAGTATACTGAAAAAGTGGAATCAATTAAGTTTAGTAAAACAAATCGTAATAGGCTTAGTTCTTGGTATTATACTAGCTTTGACAATTCCAAAAACAGCAGCTTTTGTTGTGATTTTTGGATCATTGTTTGTAGGAGCCTTGAAAGCTATCGCGCCTGTGTTGGTGCTATTCTTGGTTATGTCGGCTATCGCTCAACATAAAAAAGGTCATCAAACGAATATGAGATCGGTTATCTCTCTCTATTTAATAGGAACTTTTTTAGCTAGTTTGATTGCTGTTGTTGTTAGTTTCATTTTCCCGGTAAATATAGCACTTGTAAAGGGTGCTGAGGATTTGGTCGCTCCTGGTGGTGTGGTAGAGGTTCTTAAGTCATTGCTCTTAAATGTTGTTGATAACCCATTTAAAGCGATATATAATGCGAACTACATTGGGATATTAGCTTGGGCGGTTGTGCTTGGGCTTGCTTTAAGAAATGCTAGTGATGTAACAAAGACAGTGATTTCTAACTTTTCAGATGCTATTAGTAAACTGGTTAGTTGGGTGATTAAATTTGCTCCATTAGGCATTATGGGACTAGTGTTTGAATCTATTAGCACAAATGGAATTGAGTCTTTATTAAGCTATGGGAAGCTACTTGCAGTATTGCTTGGATGTATGATCTTTGTAGCTTTAGTAGTAAACCCGTTAATCGTGTATGGAGCAATTAGGCAAAATCCATATCCACTTGTCATTAAGTGTATTAAAGAAAGTGGGATGACAGCATTTTTTACACGTAGTTCAGCGTCAAATATTCCAGTAAATATGAATCTATGTGAAAAGTTAGGCTTAAATAAGGATAGTTATTCAGTATCAATTCCGTTAGGTGCAACAATAAATATGGCTGGTGCAGCCGTTACAATCTCTGTTCTGACACTTGCAACAGTTCATACCCTTGGTATTCAAGTGGACGTCCCAACAGCTATTATTCTAAGTGTATTGGCAGCGGTTAGTGCTTGTGGTGCTTCTGGTGTTGCTGGAGGATCTTTATTATTAATTCCTTTAGCTTGTAACTTGTTTGGAATCCCAGCTGATGTTGCAATGCAGGTTGTTGGTGTAGGCTTCATTATTGGTGTATTACAAGACTCGTTTGAAACAGCACTTAATTCTTCAACTGATGTCATCTTTACAGCTGCGGCTGAGTTTAAAGAATGGCGTAAAGAAGGGAAAGTAATAAACATTAATAAAGTAGCATAAGAAAGGATTGTCTTATGTGAAATTCAAATACAC
This sequence comes from Litchfieldia salsa, assembly GCF_900104555.1. GTDB lineage: Bacteria > Bacillota > Bacilli > Bacillales > Bacillaceae_L > Litchfieldia > Litchfieldia salsa. The sequence continues at coordinate 131,953 of NZ_FNJU01000008.1, read as the reverse complement.
CCCAAAATTATTGGGGTGTATTTTTATAAGAAAAACAGTGGAGAGGTCTTCTGTTGATGGGGAATGAAAAGAGAATGAGAATGCTCTTTCAAGGTCCTTTAAATTGTTCAATTTGTAGGCATGAATGAAACATAAGAACCGTCCCTGTGTACAGGGACGGTTCTTATGTGATTATTTAGTATAGTAGGAAGTTATTCCGTCTGCAATTGCTTTGGCTAAACGATTTTGATATGAGTCTGTTGTGACTTTTTTGAGTTCACTTGAATTGTTCATATAGCCAAGCTCCAGTAATGTTGCAGGCATTTTCACTTCACGTATAACTGAGAAGGATTGTCCGGCAGTACCACGGTCTTTTGCACCGGTATAAGTAACCATATTTTTGTGAATTAAGTTTGTTAGTTTAACACTCTTAAGAATTCTATCAGGGTTATTGTGCATCTCACTATTAATTTTAGATGGATGATTTGGATTGTATTTATAATAGTATGATTCAATTCCATGAACGGAACTCATATTTGTTCCTGAGGAATTGTGATGTATACTGATAAAAATATCTGGATTTAATTGGTTGGCCATTTTAGAACGGTCCAACAGCGAAATATAAGAATCACCTTGACGAGACATATGGACCTTATAGCCTTGTTTTAATAGTAATGTTTTAACTTTGTTTGCAATAGTTAAGTTTAAGTTAGATTCTTTATGGCCACCAAACGTTGCTCCCGGATCATATCCTCCGTGCCCTGGATCTAAAAATACGACTAATGGTTCTTTATAGGCTGCTTTCTCGTTCACTGCTTCTCCTAGTCCTTTAGGTACTAGTTTGATTTCTATCGCTTCTAAACGTTTTGAAAGGCCTTCTGATCCAGCCCTCATTCCATTTTTTGCCCAACCTAACCAGCCAAAGGATTGCGTATGGACGCGATAATAAACATCGTAATAAAGTGCTATTTCACCAGTTAAACTAATCTTTATCGCTTCTAACCTTTTACTTTGACCATACGTTCCAGATAGGGCGCCATCTGATGCATTACTTAGCCAGCCGTAACTTTGTACATGTGTGGAGTAGGTAATACCACCACTATAACCTACATTAGGTAACTGGATTTTAATCGCTTCTAGTCTCTTTGCTTCACCTTGTGTTCCGCTTTGTACTCCATCTTTAACAAAACCTAACCAGCCATAGGTTTCAACGTGTGTTGAATAAGTGACAGAGGGCTTCGTAAGAAACGCTGATTTTTCTGAATTAGGAGCTTGTCCGCCTTTTTTGACTAACACAATTTCTATGGCTTCCAATCTCTTAGAAAGACCTTCTGTTCCAGCAGATTCTCCATTTTTTGCCCATCCTAACCATCCAAAAGTTTCGGAGTGAACTCGATAATAAACATCAAAGTAATTTGCTATCTCTCCACTTAGTGCTATTTTAATAGCTTCCAATCTTTTACTTTGTCCTGATGTACCTGACTGTGCTCCATTTGATACGTTATTTAACCAGCCATAACTTTGTACATGGGTCGTATAAGTAATACCTCCACTAAAAGTTGAGTTTGGAAGGTTGATTGTAATGGCTTCTAAACGTTTTGATTGTCCATGTGTTCCACTAACCGCTCCATCAGTAACAAGGCCCATCCAACCATAGGATTGAACATGAGTTGAATAAGCAACAGATGGCTTTTTAAGAAGTGGTTTATCTGTAGCACCAGGAGGTTGTCCATTTTTTTGGACTAATACCATTTCAACTGCTTCTAAAGGTTCAGATAATCCTTCCGTCCCAGCAGATTGTCCATTTTTTGCCCAGCTTAACCAACCATATTGTTGTGAATGTACACGATAATAAACATCATAATGGTTTAACATTTCCCCATAAAGGTTGATTTGTATGGCTTCAATAAAGCCTTCACCAATTTTACCGCTAGGTTCACCATCTGAAACAAAGGGCAACCAATTATTTTGTACAAGGGACTTGTATGAAATTCCCCCTGTATGTGGTGCGTTTTCTAAGGAAATCTGTATCGCTTCTAGTGGTTTCTGTTGTCCGATGATTCCAGCTGTTGCTCCATTAGAAACACTATCTTGCAATCCAATCCCGTTAGAATAGACGGAATACTTAATAGAAGGCGTAGTAAGTGAAAGTGAGTTTACTTCATTTACCTGGACCTCTTGATCTATAGATTGATCTATAGGGTTTTCGGAAGTCGCTGCCTCAGGGGTACTCTCACTATGCTCAGTTGTTGTAGTATCTTCGGTGGATTCTGTGTTAATTGTAGCAGTTGTTTCTACTTCGTTAGCAAAACTGACCTTTAATGGTAAAGCGAAACTCAACAAAAGTAACCCTATTACTAAAAACCTTATTTTTTTCATGATGATAGCTCCCTGTAGATAAAATTATCACTACTATTAAAAAATTGAAATCCGTATTTATTCTAGCATAAAAATAGATAGATAGTTTGATAAAATTATGTGGTTATTTTTGGGTGTGAACAAGCCACTAAGAATAGCCTTAGTGGCCTAGTTTACATAAAGTCATAAAAGTACCGAATGACATGGAAAAAGATTGGTGCGGTATAGGTTAGGCTATCAACACGACTAAGGTAACTTTCTTTCATATTAGTTGATTTTTCATCATCTCCAATTAGTAAGTCTCGTTTGAGGACTGATATCGTAAGGGCTCCACAAAAACCTCCAATTGCAATAAGTAATCCTGATATTATGCCAAATGTTACATCAAAAGGTGTTAAATATGGATAAACTAGGTATGCAACCAGTGTGGTTATAAGGATTGAGCCTAAAAAGCCTTCCCAAGAGATATTCGGGTTTGATGTAGGAGCCACTTTTCTTTTTCCGAAATAAAGAGAAATTAAAAAGTGGATGACGTCATTAAGTTGTGTTAGCAATACTAGGAATAATACGAGATTGGGGCCGTATTTTGGGCTGGCAAATTGGAAGTATGCAAGATGACTTAACCCAAAGACCATGAGCATTAATCCCCATTGTGTAGAGCTTACAGATCTTAAAAATCCAACTGTCCCTTTTTTTCCAAGAATTCGAGGTAAGGGTAAGAATAGGAATACATAAATAGGAATAAAGACAATAAACATCCCATACCATTCAATATAAATCCAGTAAAATTGGACAGGAATTGATAGATAGGCCCACAAAAAAGCCCTTCGATCAACCTTTCTCGTTTTGATCATTGAATAATATTCTTTTAATGCAAAAAAGCATAGAATCATTAACGAGAGGAGGGATACAATTGGATTGAATAGTGTCGCAAATGCAAAAATGACAAACATTCCCCACCACGTTTTTACACGAAATGAAAGAGAAGAGAAGTCCTTGTTTGGCTGAGTTCTTTTCACAAGAAAAACTAATAAACTAGCAGTTAGAAGGCTGATGAAAATGACTAACTGTGTCCAAAGTGCGCTGTTCAATCTTTACACCAACTTTTTATCGATATTTTTTTTTAGAGTCATGTATAATTAATATAGGTTAAAAATGTCAATTTTAAAAGAGGGTAAACGAATGGAATTGAATAGAAGTGTCTATATTATGCTAACCGACACAGGAACCTTATTTACAAAATCGATACAAAAATATACAAAAGCTCCCTATAACCATGCCTCAATTGCCTTTGACCAAGATTTAAAAGAATTATATAGTTTCGGTCGAAAAAAACCAAATAACCCTATCAATGGTGGTTTTGTGAAGGAAGATATATTTAAAGGAACCTATAGTAAGTACCCAAATACAACATGTGTTATTTATAGGTTGGAAGTTTCTGAGCGTGATGTTGAAAAGATGAAGCGAGTGCTAAACGTTTTCCAAAAAAATCAACGAAAATTCCTATATAACATACTTGGACTTATCGGAGTTTCATTAAATGCACCAGTTGAATTTAGCAATTCTTATTTCTGTTCACAGTTTGTTGCTGAAATCCTCCATCGCTCGGGAATTAGGCTGTGGGATAAATTACCGGCTCTCGTAACCCCGGATGACTTCCGCAATAATCCTAGACTTCACCAAGAATATGAAGGGAAATTATTTGAATATGAGCCAATTAAGAGAAGGTTTGTCTAACATAAGATCATAGTTATTCTATGATAACCCCCTGTTTTAGAGGAAAAAACTTAGTGTATCCTATATAATGAGAGGGTGATAGGATGGGATATGGAAAGCTAGTTCTTTAATTCTAAAGTAGGAAGGTACGTAGGATTTAAAATGAAGAGAAGTAAATTAAAGTTAATATTTGTGTTATCTATCCTTTTGTTGTTGTTTTTAACAAGTTTAAATGTTTTTACTTCATATATAAAAATTGAAAAGACAGTTGAGGAATCAATTGCAAATCAAAGTATACAGTCAGCAATGTCCATTGCATCTTCTATTGACACGGAACAATACAAGAGTTTTTTAGCTAATCCTGTAAAAAGCGAAGACTACTGGGAAATCAGAAATTACTTAAATGACGCACGAGAAAAGATTGGTGCTTTATATGTATATACTTTGAAGGTTGATAATCCAAAAGTATCTAGAGGTATGATTATTGGAATGCCAGAGGATGATGAGATGGATTATCCAATAGGGGAGATTTGTACTGTTCCTGAAGAGCAAGTGAGAAAAGCGTATGAGGGACAGACCTATAAAACAGGCGTGCTTAATGATACATTTTTAAAAACTAGTTATATTTCAGTGGGTGCGCCAATTATTGATAATGAAGGTACAATTATTGGGTATATAGGAATCGACATAGGAACAGATATGGTCAATGAGGTTGGGAGTAAAATTTTGAAAGATAGTGTGTCTATGTTTGTTTTTAATATTCTGTTTGTATTTCTTGTTCTGATCTCTTTCATTATAATACAAAGGTGGTATGTAAAAGAAAGGAAGAGGGAGCTTGAGGATACAGAGGATACGTACCAAACAGAATTTAAATCTCTAATAAGTTCTGTTCAGTCGTTAAGACATGATTTTACAAACCATCTCCAAGTAATACATGGCCTTCTGAAGTTGGGAGAGCAAGGCAAAGCCCTTGAGTATTCATCCTCATTAGTTAACGAAGTCCGGACTGTTTCAGATGTAAAGCTTAGGATTGACAATCCAGGGCTATCAGTTTTATTACAGACCAAGAAGCTTGCTGCTCTGAACCATAGCATTGATTTATCGTTTGATGTATCCAATGGTTCTTTTAATAAATTGAAGACTATAGACTTAATTAAAATATTATCAAATTTAATTGATAATGCGATTGAAGCAGCGATAGAATTGCCTGAGGGTCAACGGAAGATGAGCATTGTCATTAAAGAAGATATTGATCATTATCTGTTTGAAATATCAAATACAGGAACGAAAATCGAAGATACTGACACTGTTTTTAAAAGGGGTTTCACAACGAAAAAGACAGAAATGGGTAAGATTAGGGGACAGGGATTATTTATTGTAAAGGACGTAACGAAAAAGTATGGTGGTAAAATCACAATAAGATCGACCAAAAAAGAAACCACAGTACTTGTGGTCATACCTTTGTGAAACAGGGGACGGTTCTCATCTCTCATTTGAGAAGTTATACTGTCTCCTTAAATTTTACATAAATCACATATTGATCACCTTACCATATGGTTGGTCTTCTTTCGCAAATATTTATTAGGGATGCGTACTTAAACACAGCGGTAAATCTTCCACTCACCGCTGTATCTTTATTGCATATAGGTAATGTCTTTCATTTCAAAGATTTTATCAGTTATTCCGAATCTCTGTGATGGGTTTGATTTACTTTATCTTTCGTTGTTAAGGCAGACAAAAGTTAAAGGTTCCTTTATTTTTGAATGTGGGTGTGACACGAGAACCGTCCCCGCGCACCACTTATTTTTTTCCAAAGTAGAATATGCCAATTCCCATCCAGCTGAGCATGATGATTAGGCAAAGTAATAGGATTGGGAGAGGTCCAAATTGGTAGATTAGTGGTACAGAAGCGGCGGTGAACAATCCACCTCCAACGAATGGTTCAAACATGAGTTGTTTATAGCCAAATGCTTCGAGTGCTCGAGTGTCTCCTTTTGAGTCTGTGATGCGAATTAACATTAAACCTGCGGCAGTCATCCCCATGGATTGTCCAAAGTCACCAATTCCTCGTTCAAACCAATCTTTTGGAATCATTCGTGGTGCTAAAAATATAAATGCGACAAGATTCCAAGCGATGCCTGTTAATGCTAAAAGTAAAAATGGTAAGAAGTTCTCAGCAATAACGGTTAAAGATAAAGTGGCTATAGCACTTACGATTAGAAAATCTAGAGCTAGACCTTGAATACGTAAAATCATTTTTCTATTCACTAGTTTGAATTTATCCATTTTATCAAGGAAAATTTGCAATAAAACCCCCCCGACCATAGCTAAGGGGAATAATGGAACATGGGTAATAATATGTATATCAGTCCAGTTCCCCCAAGTAATTTTTTCTAAGTATGTAAATGCTTCTAATACACCCTTTCCAATTAGAATAGCTATACCTACGAATGCTATGTGAAACGCAAGTGGTTCTATTGACTCAGGTTCAGTTGTCATTGTTCCTGCTGACGGTCGGTCCTCAGGTTCAATAATTCCTCGTAGTTTATTTTTCGGTAGGTTAGAAGGATCTTTTAGTATAGTTGTCTTCTTTTGTTTAACACCCCAATTAATTAAAATAATTCCAAGTAGAACCCCAGAAACGACACCTACAGTTGCAAGGCCAATGGCCAAATCTGCTCCGTCCGCAAATCCCAATTTATGAAATGTCTCACTTAATCCAGCGCTTGTACCGTGGCCTCCTTCAAAGCCTATTTCAATTAGCGCCCCAGCCATGGGATTTAGTCCGAAAAGTGGTGTCAAAATAATGATTGTTAATAGAAGGCCAACAACATATTGTCCCCATGCAACTGATTGACCAAATGAAACTTGTGGCCCTGCTGTTAACCAAATATCTTTTATATTGGGAATCTTTTTGCCTAAAAATAGAGTAGCAAAGATGACACTGATTAATAGTCCCGGTAGTGTTGTCCAAACGTTAAGAACGTCCTGGTGTATAACGCCGTTTGAGATAATTGAGTTTTCACCTTGAAATCTAGTAAACAATGAACCTACAATTTCTGGTCCTAATATTAATGCAATAAAGCCAGCAATGATTGAGCTTGGAAGGAAGTATTTTTGAAAGATCGAAAATTTAACCCGAATAAATTTTCCGATTAATAGGAGTATTCCAATTAAAATTATGCTTAATCCAACCATTTCAGCATTCATAGTTATCCCCCTTTTTAAGTTAACAAAAGTGGATATCCACTCTTAAAATATGTATATTAACTTATTCCCTACGGCGAAAATATTAAACTAGTGTGATACAGGGACGGTTCTCGTGTCTCAAGTGATAAATCCAATTTATTGAGAAAAGATTGTCTGTTCGTTTATGATTAGGTTTATGAAAGATGAGAACCGTCTCTAGAAAGGTGTTGGATATGGAAAAGTATCGGATTGATCAAAGTAAAGGATTAGAGTTTGGAATTTATACATTAGGTGACCATTTACCTAATCCATTATCAGGCGAGAGAATGTCTGTGGGTGATCGCATACATGAAATTATAGATTATGCAAGGCTAGCGGAGCAGGCAGGCGTTGATTTCTTTAGTGTAGGGGAAAGCCATCAGGAGTATTTTGCGACACAGGCACATACAGTCGTGTTGTCGGCTATCGCTCAGGCTACGAGCAAAATGAAAATTGCAAGCTCATCAACAATTATTAGTACATCTGATCCAGTACGTGTATACGAGGATTTTGCAACAATTGATTTAATTTCAAAAGGGCGTGCGGAGATAGTAGCAGGACGTGCATCGAGAATTGGATTATTTGAATTATTAGGGTATGACGTTAACAATTATGAAGAGTTATTTGAAGAAAAATTCGACCTGTTACGTCTAATTAACGAGCAGGAGGTTGTTAATTGGAATGGTAAGTTCCGTGCTCCATTAAAAAATGCAACAATTCTACCCCGTCCCCAAAACGGTTCAATGCCAATTTGGCGGGCTGTTGGAGGTTCGCCAGATAGTGCAATTAAGGCAGGTTTTGCAGGTGTACCGATGTTCCTTGCCCATTTGGGTGGTCATGTACTAAGCTTTAAACGGTCAATTGATGCTTATCGCGAAGCAGCGAAACAAGGAGGTTTTGACCCGAAGCAGCTTCCAGTAGCAACCGCTGGATTCTTTTACGCAGCAGAAACATCACAGCAGGCGATTGAAGACACATATCCTCATATAAATGAAGGAATGAAACGAACGAATGGTCGTGGTTTCCCTAAGGAAGCTTATGAACAAGGTATCGATCCGCAAAATGTAATGAATATTGGAAGTCCACAAGAAATTATCGAAAAAATACTCTATCAGCATGAAGTTTATGGTCATCAACGTTATATTGCTCAAATTGATTTCGGGGGTGTTCCTTTTAAAAGACTACAGAAGAATCTTGAGTTAATCGGAACAGAAATCCTCCCTGCCATAAAAAAATATACAGCAAAATAGAGACAAGAGGCTATGCCAAAAGCAATGTGTCACTTACCCTTATCTGAGATCTGGTTATTGTTAATACCTTTGTTATCATTAACAAGATTTTGAGAGCTTGGGTAAGTGTCAGATGCCTTTTAGCAAGGCCTCTTTTTAATTTCCAGTAGTTTTTCTTTATTTTTTAAAGTAAGTTTAGTAATATATTAATTATATTATTCATATTTATTAACTATTTAATAAAAACATTAACTAATATTAACCAATTGTATTCTGATATGGTTGATGGTGAAATTAAATTTTATTTATATGGAATTGTTTATTAGAGAAAAGAGTGATCATAAATAGAGATCTCTCTTTCTTTTTTTCAAAATTCTTAAGTTTGGATGGGATTTTATGTCGATATCACCTGAGGTAAAGAAGTTATCACTTATTGCAGTGACATGGCCTATTTTTATTGAATCACTTTTACATTTTTCGTTAAGAACAGCTGACGTATTTATGTTAAGTAAGGTTTCTGATGAAGCAGTTGCATCAGTTGGAGTGGCAAATCAATTGATTATGTTTATGTTTTTTTTGTTTCAATTTGTAGCCACTGGCACTTCTGTTGTCGTCGCCCAATATTTAGGGGCAAGAAAGTATGATGAAATCAAAAAGTACACAGGGAATGGGATTCTAATTAATTTCCTATTTGGGCTTGTAGTAGCAACGGTAATTATTGTATTTAGTAGACAGTTATTGGGCTTATTTGATTTAGAGCCAGAATTATTTAACCAAGCGAGAAGCTTTCTAATAATTGTAGGTGGGGCGCTTGTTTTTCAAGCGATGAGTATAACGATGTCTGTCATTATTCAAACGCACGGTTTTACAAAAGAGACCATGTTTGTCAGTGGCGGTATGAATATTATAAACATAATCGGGAACTTTCTGTTTATCTATGGTGCGTTTGGTTTTCCGAAATTAGGAGTCACAGGTGTAGCAATTTCTACTGCATTTAGTCAATTTGTAGCGCTTATTGCGTTTGCACTTGTTCTGTACTACCGAGTAAATCTTAAATTAACATGGAATGATTTTTTTGATATACAGAAAGATCGTCTGAAGAAGGTTTTAGGTATTGGTATTCCATCATCAATGACGATCATTTCATATTCTAGTAGTCAGATTGTTACTACATCGATTATTACAATGTTAGGGACTCAAATGCTGGCTACGAGAATTTATACAATTAATGTTCTGTTTTTTATTATGATATTAGGAATTTCTCTTGGTAGAGGATCACAAATTATGACTGGTCATTTAATCGGAGCCGGTAAAATGGAGGAAGCTTTCAAGCAAGGAGTGCGTAACGTACGTTGGAGTATTGTTATGGCTTTAGTGATGACTGCTATTATTGTTTTAGTAAGAGAACCCTTACTTGGGTTATTTACTAATGATCCAGAGATTATTCAAATGGGAGCTACATTACTCATCATGGGCTTTTTATTAGAACCGGGTAGGTGTTTAAATCTTGTTTATGGTGCTACTTTGCAGGCTGCAGGTGATGCAAGGTATATGATGATTATTTCAGTTTTAACGATTTGGGGCTTTAGTGTTCCATTGTATTATCTATTAGGTATTCACTTTGGCTTGGGGCTAATTGGGATTTGGATTGCCTTCATTGCAGATGAGTGGGTTCGTGGAATTGCTTTATGGATTAGATGGAATAGTAGGAAATGGGAGCAGAAGGCACTTGTTAAAAGTGAGAAATCAGTGAGTGTAGAATCGGCGTAGGAATTTGAACACTTAGTGAGTAGATATAAAATTTAATGGAACAGTCACTAAGCGTTATGAGTGACTGTTTTTTTGTATTCAAGCCGTATTCTACAACCTTCTTTGTGAATAATAGTATAATTAAGAGAAGGAAATAAATACTAAAATCAAGCTGATAATCTTAAGGTTACCGAGACAACACAGCCGTAGGGGAAGAATGATAACTTATCCGAAGGTAGGTGCCTGTGTTCGATTTGGTTGCGGTAGAAATGGTAATCAATCCGGAGATAAGTGACCGAACCGCACAGCCAGAGGGTATGAAACGAAAAACAAGGCTACATAAATTTATAAAAGAAAAGGTGTAAAGATGAAGACTGAAAAAACAGGAACAGGCTGGAATATGGATAACAGTTATACGCGTCTACCAGAGAAGTTTTTCTCTAATAACAGCCCAAACCCGGTGAACTCGCCGAAGTTGGTTGTGTTAAATGAAGCGGTTGCAGATCTTCTTGGGTTAGATGCTAAAAAATTAGAAGATGATGATAATGTCGCTGTGTTTGGAGGAAATCAAATTCCTGAAGGATCTACTCCTATTGCCCAAGCATATGCGGGACATCAATTCGGACATTTTAATATGCTAGGGGATGGAAGGGCCGTGCTCCTTGGAGAGCAAATTACACCTGAAGAAGAAAGGTTAGATATTCAACTTAAGGGTTCAGGGCGAACAGCGTATTCTAGAGGTGGCGATGGTCGAGCTGCACTAGGACCAATGCTACGTGAATATATCATCAGTGAGGCCATGCACGCCCTTAAGATTCCTACAACTCGAAGTTTGGCGGTGGTCACCACAGGGGAATCCATTCTGCGTGAAACGGAATTACCAGGAGCGATATTAACCCGAGTAGCAGCAAGTCATATACGTGTGGGGACATTCGAGTATGCTGCAGAATTTGCATCTGTTGAGGAATTAAAAGGACTTGCAGACTATACCATCAAACGTCATTATCCAGAAAATGAATCTAGTGAAAATCCATATCTTTCATTATTAAAGGAAGTCATCAAGCGGCAGGCAGATCTTATTGCAAAATGGCAACTGGTCGGTTTTATTCACGGTGTAATGAACACTGATAACATGACGATAAGTGGGGAAACCATTGATTATGGTCCTTGTGCTTTTATGAATGAATATGATCCATCAACTGTATTCAGTTCTATTGATAGGCAAGGGCGTTATGCTTATGGAAATCAACCATATATCGGTGGGTGGAATCTCGCGAGATTAGCTGAAGCACTATTGCCTCTTTTGCATGAAGACCAAGAAAAAGCACTTGAACTTGCTCAAGATGCAGTTGCCGAATACTCTAATTTGTATAAGAGTAGATGGTTTTCAGGTATGAGAGCAAAGCTTGGAATCATCAATGAAGAAGAAGAGGATGAAACGCTAATTGAGGATCTCCTAAGCATCATGCAAAAACATAAAGCGGACTTCACTAACACGTTTCGTTCATTAACTTATGATGCCACTAAAATCACGAATTTATCTGGAACTCCAGAGTTTTCTCCTTGGCTAGAGCGGTGGGAAAAGAGAATTGAAGGGCAAAAAGAATCAAGGGAATCTTCCTATGAGTTAATGAGAAGTAGTAATCCTGTGGTAATCCCTCGAAACCATAAGGTAGAAGAGGCTCTTAAGGCTGCCAATGAAGGTGACTATAGCGTAATGAAGAGCTTGCTAAGAGTCCTTTCGAGCCCTTACGATAATTCTATCGAAAATACTGATTACTGTTCACCACCAGCATCCACAGATCAACCTTACCAAACCTTCTGTGGTACTTGATAATATTCTGATGGTTAACTGGTCTTATTAGGCAGTTAAGAAAATCCTACTTTTTTGATACTGCCTATATTCTTTTTTTAGAAGATGTCTTCGTTATTCAGCAAAAATATGTATCCAAGATGAACGTGTTTATTCTGTTTATCATAGTTGGTGAGTTGTTATTATTTGGGCAGACGGTATGAGGTATGAATGTCGCTGGGGGTATCATAATACATATTGTTGTATTGAAAGTACAACCAAACATCTAAGGGAGGCATTCTATCATGCATACACAAACTCACAGTATTCAACAAATTAACCAATGTAAACAAACGGCGCAACACTTAATTACTCAAACACAACAAAGTAGTCAACAGTACCGTCAAATGCTACATCAAGAACAACAAAACATTCAAATGCTTCAACAATTGCTTTCACATGAGCAACATGCTGCACAGACAATTCAACAGGCTCTACAAGGCCATGAGTCTGCAATTCAACAATGTCAGCAAGTAATTAATATTTGTAACCAAATGCAAAGTGAATTAACAAATCAAGGCCAATTAACAAACCAAAATCAATCAGCTATGTTTTCATCACATAATCAACAACAATTACCTTTTTCACAAATGACACCTTTTACAGGGTCACATATGAACCAAAATAACTTTCAATAATTGGTGATTGGCTATTTCTCATGCCTCAATCGTCAAAAAAGTTTGAGGACTCCTTTAGGTTAATAAAGGGGGAAGAGGCTACCAGGGCTATTACTTGTAGTATCTCTTCCCTTTTGAGTTTAGTCTTTATTACGGAAACATGAGAAGCCCTTGTTTCTTACTGATAAATGTTACCACCAGATTCCTTAAATTCTTCGGCTTTTTCCTTCATACCTCTTTCTATTGCTTCTTCTGTTTCAAGTTTGTTTTCTTTTGCGAACTGTCGAATATCTTGGGAAATTCTCATACTACAAAATTTAGGTCCACACATTGAACAGAAATGTGCTGTTTTCGCACCTTCAGCAGGTAAGATTTCATCATGATATTCAATTGCACGTTCAGGATCAAGAGATAAATTAAACTGATCTCTCCAACGGAATTCAAAACGAGCCTTTGATAAGGCATCATCTCTTACTTGTGCTCCTGGGTGTCCTTTTGCAAGATCTGCAGCGTGTGCGGCAATTTTATACGTAATAACGCCCTCGCGAACATCATTTTTATTAGGTAGACCTAAATGTTCCTTTGGTGTAACATAACATAGCATAGCTGTGCCATACCAGCCAATCATCGCAGCACCAATTGCGGATGTAATGTGATCATAACCAGGCGCAATATCTGTTGTAAGGGGACCAAGTGTATAAAATGGTGCTTCTTTACAAATCTCTAGTTGTTTATCCATATTTTCTTTTATAAGATGCATTGGTACATGCCCTGGTCCTTCTACCATAACTTGTACATCATGTTCCCAAGCAATTTTCGTTAACTCACCAAGGGTTTCTAACTCAGCGAACTGTGCTTCGTCGTTCGCATCTGCAATAGATCCTGGACGTAAACCATCTCCTAAGGAAAAAGAAATATCATAAGATTTCATAATTTCACAGATTTCTTCAAAGTGAGTATATAAAAAGCTTTCTTTATGATGATACAGGCACCATTGTGCCATGATTGAGCCACCGCGAGAGACAATACCTGTTAGACGTTTAGCTGTTAACGGGATATATCGTAACAGAACACCGGCATGAATAGTAAAGTAATCTACACCCTGCTCTGCTTGTTCAATTAAGGTGTCTCGGTATACTTCCCATGTTAAATCCTCAGCAACACCATTTACTTTCTCGAGAGCTTGATAGATTGGAACAGTACCAACAGGAACCGGTGAATTCCGAATAATCCACTCTCTTGTTGTATGGATGTTCTTCCCGGTTGATAAATCCATAATATTATCAGCACCCCAGCGTGTCGCCCATGTCATTTTTTCAACCTCTTCTTCAATCGAAGAAGAAACAGCAGAGTTCCCGATATTCGCATTTATTTTAACGTGAAAGTTACGTCCAATTATCATAGGTTCTGCTTCTGGATGATTGATATTAGATGGAATAATGGCTCTTCCACTTGCAACTTCATCACGTACGAATTCAGGTTTCATATTTTCTCTAATCGCAATAAATTCCATTTCTGGTGTGATTATTCCCTTTCTTGCATAATGGAGCTGTGTTACATTACGTCCTTTTTTTGCACGCAATGGTTTTCGTTTTAACCCAGTAAAAATGTTGTGATTAGCACGAGGATCGTTCTTATCATTATATCCATTATCCTCAGGCTTGATTTCACGGCCAACATACTCCTCGACATCTCCGCGTTCGTGAATCCATGAACTTCGAAGGGCAGGAAGCCCATTTGTAATATCTACTGAGTAAGTAGAATCAGTATAAGGTCCACTAGTATCATACACTCGTACTGGAGAATTTTCAGCTTCTCCAAACGTGCCAGTAGTCGGCTCTAACTGAATTTCACGCATCGGCACTTTAATGTCAGCTCTAGAGCCCTGGACATACACCTTTTTGCTACCTGGGAAATTCGACATACTCGAAATGCTTTGTTCAGTTGTTGATAGTGTTGACTTTGACATAGTAAATCTCTCCTTTTAATTGAAATAAAGGACAGAAATAGAGCATACAGTTGATGGAAAAGATGATGTAAATAAAAAAGCCGGTGTCCATAAAAAAATGGACCCGGCTATTATGTATACAGAAGTAGTAAAGCTTCTATAATTATTCTAACTTCCCCACGCTGGTATGAGCCAGATCAGGTCCCAAGAGTCAAGAAACTTCAACGTGTTTCTTTCTCAGCCCAACTTTTTGGACTCCCCTAGTTATTACTATTCAGTTTGATATTAGTATATATGAGACTATAAGAAAGTAAAGGTAAATTTAGGAAAATGGTAAAATAAGACTAGCTTTTTTTAGCGGTTAATATTAATTATAAACGTTAAATATCTTGAAATTGGTTATAAGGATGTTATCTTAAGGTATATTTAAGGGTAAATTGGTAGTCTTAAAAATAAATTAAGAAAATGTTTGGATTAATTATGTCTTTATGAAATATATTGTATGTAAGAGAAAAATAAGTAGAGGTAATGAAAAGTATGAATGAAGAGTTATTGAGAAATGCCAATACATCTTATCGATTAGCAGAGCAGAGGGCTACTGATTATTTTAGGTTGCTCAATGTGGAGGTAAGGCAAAAGAACTTTGTCTCTACCCTCACGAAAGATATCCAAGTGTGGAAACACAACCATATTCATCATAGATCAGTCTTTTCTCTTTTTACGCGAGGCAAGGAGAAATCTAATTCAAAGGGGTATTACAGTTATATTCAATGGCTTAAATACACTGGTAAACTAGATAATTACCTAGATCGAAGTATCTCCTATATTTTTTTGCGTGATCTAGGAAAAAAGCTGAATGCACCTGATACGCAGAAAAAGATTAAAAGTGTAGTTGAAAGTTTAAAAGATCACCTGAATCATTCGGATGCTACTGAACAGGGATTTAATATGGCAGGCTTGTATAGGATGGCCCAAAAGGAGAGAGTTGAATCGGCAGTAATTTGGGTTTCCGAAAAGCTGAAGATTGTATCCTCATCTATTCCTGAGGAAATGGATGCTGAACAAGCCCAGAGAAAACTGATTAAGATTATCGTTGGTGTGCTCATGCATGTGGTTGAAGAGATGGATGAGGATGTATCTCCCGAGGAACGCAGGCAGAAACTAGATGAAGCAATTAGATTAGGATATTCATATGGTTTAACCTATCCGTTCATTGATGATTTACTAGATTCTACTGTTTTGAGCAGGGAAGAGAAAAAACAATATTCTGATCTAATTCGTAGCACACTTATCACTAAGTCAGTACCGCCAATTGGGAAATGGGAGGGTAAAAACATAGATTTAATAGAATATATTCACGCTGAGCTCCAAGAAGCTTTTGAGTATATTAAATCTCATCAGAAGGCGGAGACATCAAAGTCGTTTTTTGAGGAGTCCTATGTATTCTTTCATTCACAAGAAGTGGACCGAGTAAAAGATTTATCTAATTCAACTTACAGTAATGAAGAAATCTATGTCCCGATTATCTTAAAATCTTCTTCTTCCCGATTAATTGCCCGTTCGGTATTAAGTGTTTCTGAGAATGAGAGTTTTGATAACAGGACATTTTTATATGGGATTTATAACCAGCTTGCAGATGATTTTGCTGATATGTTTGATGATATGAACGTTGGTGCAGTTACACCTTATACTTATTATATGAAGTATCATGACAAGCGTTCAGATTTAATAAATCCCTTTGAATTGTATTGGGCGGTCATTGCAAATTTGATTCATAATGTGTATCAATCTGATGAAAAGACTTGTGAAGTAATATTGGATCGGGCAATAAATGGTCTAAAGCGTTCAAAAGAGAGACTAGGAACAAAAAAATATAAGGAAGTAATGGCATTATTTACTTCTCAAATGCCTGAGTTCAATAGTCTTATACAGAAAATGGTTCAAAAAGCAGATGATGTGGATTTCTTCGATAAACTGCTTCGTGATCATATGATTAGTAATCTCAGAAAAGATCGTCAGGAGCGGGAGGATTTTTCACATACAATTAAAACCGTACGAAGTGAACTAAATAATGTTTTGATGATTCAAATAAAAGATCCTGATCCCTTATTGAAAAGTGTCGTTAATGAGGCTGCTAATCTCAGTCTCAAGGGTGATGCAAAGCGACTGAGACCCGTAGTCGCTTGGGCTATGGGGGTGAACGCATATGAACTTAATCAGTCGGCAATCATGCCACTTTTGAAATCATTAGAATATATGCACACAGCATCACTTATCTTTGATGACTTACCGTCTCAGGATAATGCATCAATTCGGAGGGGATGTCCGACCCTCCATCAGGTTTATAACATTGCGACTGCTGAATTAACAGGCCTTTTTCTAACTCAAAAGGCGATTGAAGAACAAGCATCCCTTGATCAGTTTGATGCAAAGACTGTTCTTAAACTGATTCAATATTCTGCCCAGAAGACTGAGGAAATGTGCAATGGGCAGGCGATGGACCTGAATTCAAAAGGAAAACCCTTAACCATAGAACAACTAAATTTAATGTGCTTTTATAAAACTGGAATTGGATTTGAAGCCTCTCTCGTCATGCCTGCCATTCTGGCTAAAGCAGAGGAATTTGAAATCGATGCACTGAAAAAGTTCGCCTATCATGCAGGGATTGCGTTTCAGATTAAGGATGATCTTCTGGATGTTGAAGGAAATAAAGAATTACTTGGAAAGTCAGTGGGAAAAGATGCTGAGAATAATAATTCGACATTCGTATCCATTCTAGGTCAGGAAAGCTCCAGAAAAGAAATGTGGGAACATTACTGTAATGCTATCGAAACCTTACAAAAAGTGCCACGCAACACGGTTTTCCTTAAACACTTGATGAATTATATTGTAAATCGGGATTATTAAACAGGGGGGGCGGTTCTCCTGTATCAAATGATGCTATGCCTTACTTCAGAATTGAGGTAAGGTTTTTTTAGTCAATAAAATTGGGACCAGATTTAGGATTGACTGAATACCTTTGAAAGTAGCATGTTATCCATTTACAAATCCATGTCAGTGTTATATTATGTTACATAAAATGTAAGAACTATGTATTAAATGTATGGGGACTTATAAAGTTAAAGGTTAAGTTCTTCTTGAAATTGGAGGTAAGTATGAAGATTTTATTAATGTTAAGAGATACATTTTATGAGGCAAACCCAAAACTCATAGATGATGCAAAACAAATTGGTCATGTAAGGATATTATATACGGATCATGGTATTGATAAAGAACAACTAAAGAATGAAGTGAAGGATGTAGATATTATCATTGTTGCAGTTGTTAAAATCGATAAAGAAGTGATTGATGCAGCTCCAAGGTTAAAATATATTCTTAAATATGGTGCTGGTTATGACAATATTGATGTTGATTATGCAAATAGGAAAGGAATCCCTGTCACTAACGCACCTGGAATGAATGCGCAATCTGCTGCAGACCATGCTTTTGGATTGATGCTATCAGCTGCCAGAAATATTCCCAAGAAAGATCAGGAGCTAAAATCCGGGTATTGGGATTTATCAATGGGAAATGAAATATATCAAAAGAAACTAGGAATCATTGGGTTTGGATCGATAGCAAAAGCAATTGCTAAACGCGCTATAGGATTTGATATGGAAACATTGGTTTATACAAATTATCAAAATAGTGAGGAAGCAGAGAAATTGAATGTCAGCTTTGTGGACAAAGAAAAGCTATTTGAAATTGCTGATTATATTATTATTGCTACATCGCTAAATGAGAAAAATAGATATTTGATTGATAAAGACGCTTTGAGTTTAATGAAATCAACGGCTTTCATCATTAATGTATCACGAGGTCCTCTCATCAAAGAATTAGATCTGATAAGCGCTTTAAATAATGGCCAAATTAAGGGTGCGGCCCTAGATGTGTTTGAAATAGAGCCACCAATCAATGAATTACCTAAAATGGATAAAATAATTGCTACACCTCATATTGGGGGGGCGACCTATGAATCTATTAGTCGGATTGGGAACGTGTCTATATCTAATATTAAAAAGTTTCTCAATGGTGAAGAACTGGATTATGTGGTGATACCGAAGATTCCCCTCTAAAAGACTTTAATTTAAGGCAACATAATTAGATGTTGTCTTTTTTTATGGCTTTTTGCTCAAAAGTTTGTTGTTTTAGACAGCATAAAAATGGTGTATTCAGCCTGCGTGTTTAAAATAAACTATCGATACGAATACAGATTTTTTTAACAATTAGGTCCTACGTATGCAAAAATAGGATTTTTATACAAAATTTACTAGTAATACATGTATTTCGCTCTAATTACCATATATAATAAAAGCATTAATAGTAGCTTTGTACTACGAAGAAGAGGCTGGTAAGCAGATGAGTATAAATCTTGTAAATGCAATGGGCGGAAAAACTAATATGCCATATATAAACCGGTATGAATAGGGGAGAAACGTAATGATTATTGCATTATTCATATTTTCAATAGGTTTACTCCCTTTGGTTTTAGCCTTAAATGTAATCAAAATGTACAAAGGGTCAGAATTAGGGATTGCTCTATTACTTTTTATGATATCAATTACTCTTTGGCAAATTGATATTGGTGTACTATATCTCAAGGATATTCTATCAAAGGATCTGATTCTTTTTATATTTCGTTTTTTTAGGATAGGATCCACTTTGGTGGTCCCATTGACCTTCTATATCGTTTATATCATTCTAAAGAAACATTCACCAAATATTAAAAATTCATTCTTACATCATTTATTATTGTTATTATTTAACCCGAAAATAATCTGGCTACTTTCTATATGGGGATTAATTGTTTATTTTATTAATTGGACTAAATGGGGTATTGAAGGTCTGACACCAGTTAGAATTATGAATACAGATACTCAGCTGTACTTTCCTATTTATGGAGAACTTCATTTTCTATATATACTTCATACAGGCAGCATGCTATTTCTATTAATTACTGTAGTGGTTGTTTCAAAAGGGATTCAACACAATACTTTAATATCCTTTTTAAGAACATTCTCATTTTGTGCTCTGTTACTCTTAATTACTGGTTTTTTAAATTTTATACCAGGAACAGGGGCAGTTTTAAGTAGTATTGGTGTAATTATTTTCACGTCGATCATCATTTTTTCATTTGTAAAGTTAAATAACTTAATGACGATTAATTATAATTTGCTAAGTGAAAGGCAAAAAAAGCTCGATTTTTTAGGTGACGTTTCAGCAAGTTTAGTTCACGAGGTTAAAAATAACCTCCAAATTATCAAGGCATATTCACAAATGCTACCTGAATCTACACCTTTACCAAAAGATAGCGAGCATATGGTTAAAATGATCCAACTTGCAACAAAGCAGTTAGAAGATCTTACGTTTAACTACACCGACTACTTAAATAAAAAATCAATCAACTTCAAGAATGTTGATTTGAATGAAATTATTTCAGAGTCAATGACAATAGTTAATGAAATTATAAATGAAAGAAGAGTAGGGATCAATTTTGAAAAAAAGTATAAACCCCTGATTGTTTATGCGAATTCTACATACCTGAAACAGGTTTTTATTAATTTAATAAAAAACAGTTGTGAAGCAATTACTGATGAAAATGAGAGTAGGAAAATAGATATTAGTACAGATATAGTTGGAGAGAAAATTATCATTGATATATCTGATAGTGGACATGGAATACCAGTGGCCCAATGGGAGAGTATCTTCGATCCTTTTATTTCCTCGAAAGAGATAGGAATGGGTATAGGTCTCCCATTTGTTAGAAAAATTATTTTTGAACATCGTGGCGAAATATTTGTGCTTTCTAGTAGTAGGGAAGGAACTACTTTTCGAATGTTATTACCTCAATATGAGTTTAGTAAATAGCAAGTTTCGAACTTCAAAGATCTATTGGAGCTTTTACGTGTTAATTCGTATAAATTGACCAATAATGAGATAATAGATTGAAATCGAAAAGGATCTATACATAAGGAGAATCTAATGAATAATTTTAAATTGAACATTCAATATGATGGTGGAAGGTATAAAGGCTGGCAAAGGCTTGGTGGTGGTGATCAATCTATTCAAGGGAAGATTGAGAATGTATTAACAGAATTAACAGGGGAAAAGATAGAAATCATTGGGTGTAGTCGAACAGATGCAGGTGTACATGCTTTTGATCAAATCGCCAATTTCAAAACAAGCAAGAATCTATCTGAATCTGAAGTGTTAAATTATTTGAATCGCTATTTACCTAATGATATCAGCGTGGTGGACGTTACTTTAGAGAGTGATCGATTTCATGCTCGTTATAATGCCAAAGACAAAACGTACTTGTATAAGATTTGGAACGAAAGCTATACAAATCCTTTCATGCGAAAATACAGCATGCATATAGATAAAAAGTTAAACGTATTACAAATGAAAAATGCAAGTGAATATTTTATTGGCAAGCATGATTTCACTTCCTATTCTAATGCGAAATCTAAGAAGAAGTCGATGGTGAGAGAAATCTATTCTATTGAAATAGAACAAGATGGAAGCTTTATTAATATCAGGGTTCGTGGAGATGGGTTTCTGTATAATATGGTAAGAAAGATTGTTGGAACACTGATCGAGGTTGGATTGGGTGAAATTAACGCTGATCGAATCCCGAGTATATTAGAAGCAAAGGAACGAATTCAAACAGGTAGAATGGCAGATGCAGAAGGATTGTACTTAGAGAAGGTTACTTTCTGAGTAGGACATATCAAAATAGTAAAGAAATAAAAAGTCGACATATGCAAAAGGCATAAGTCGACTTTTATAATTTTTAAAAAATTATATAGTTTGAACTCAGTTTTGGTTTCTAGCTATATACCTTGTGCTTTGCTTATTCCCATGGTTTCTTTGTTGTAAAATAGTTTGCTAGTTCTTTACTCTTTTTTCTATGCTCTTTCCGTTTAGCAGCTCTCTCTTTTCCTGTATCATGCAATTTCTTTTCCTCTTCTGTTTGAGGAATGACTCCAGGCACTTTTGCTGGTTTTCCGTTTTCGTCTAATGCGACAAATGTGACGAAGGCTGTGGCAGCAATTTTTCGTTCACCACTGATCAAATTTTCTGCGATGACCTTCACAAATATTTCCATCGAGCTTGTGCCAGTCCATGTAACAAAAGATTCAAAGCATACCGAGTCATTTGGGGTAATCGGGTTCAAGAAGTCGACCGAGTCAGTGGATGCTGTTACACATTCTTTACGCGAGTGTCTAGAGGCAGAGATAGATGCAATCATATCCATGTCACTCATCAATTTCCCCCCAAATAATGTGTTATGGTTATTAACATCATTTGGAAAGATCCTACTTGTTCTTACCACTCTGGATTCATTAATATATTTCGCTTCCATAATCGCCCTCTATTCCAATGGTTTGATTCCTCATTTTTACACTCTGATATGAAAATAGTCAACTATATTGATTAAATCAATCACTCTTCAAACGAGCAAGAGATGTATAACACTTCATCTGTTGGTAAATAAATGAAGTAACAAGTATAAAAGCTTTGAGGTGTTTTAAATTGTTTGGTTTTTTTAGAAGAAGATATTATACAGAACGAAAGCAGACCACAGTGGAAAAAACTGAGAATTTTACACCGAACTTAGTTTTGGATCTCGATACGAATATAAAGAATATAACAAAAATGCTAGATGCTCCTAATGACTTAGTGATTAGACGGTTAAGTGTTGGGGGATATCAAATGGCACTCCTGTTTTTTGATGGATTGATTGATAAAGACCTAGTTAATAATTTCATTATTAAAAATATCCAATCACAAAAGGATCACATCAATGAAGAAGAAGTTGATAAGAAATCTTTGTTAGAAAAATTACAGAATGAAACATTATCAATATCAGAAGTAGTAACAGTCACTACATTAGATGACCTTACGTTAGCGATCTTATCTGGGGATACGGCCTTAATGATTGATGGTTTAGAAGAACTATTAATCATTGGCTCAAAAGGATGGGCAAGTCGTGGGGTTGAAGAACCCATCACAGAAGCGGTAGTTAGAGGACCGAGAGATGGATTTACTGAAAATATTCGAACGAATACAGTTCATATAAGAAGAAGAGTAAGAGACCCTAACTTGCGTTTTGAGTTATTTAAGGTTGGTAGACGTTCTAAGAAAGATCTCATTGTTTCATACATTGACGGTATCGCACACCCTCAGATTGTAGAAGAAATAAAGAGACGGGTGAAAACAATTGATATGGATGATGTGCCAGAATCAGGGTATGTTGAGCAGTGGCTTGAAGATGATTTTATGTCCCCTTTTCCACAGTTACTTAATACAGAGAGGCCAGATAAGGTATCTGCTGGGTTAATGGAGGGGAAGGTAGCCATTTTTCTGGATGGAACTCCTTTTGTTCTTCTTGCCCCATTAACTTTTGGCGAAAATTTGCAATCTCCAGAGGATTATTATGAACGGTGGTATATAGGGTCATTAATCAGAATACTAAGATATTTCTGTGCGTTTGTGGCCTTATTTTTACCATCATTATATGTAGCGTTAGTATCATTTCACCCAGGAATGATTCCATCGAAACTTGCTTTTTCTATTTCTTCTACTCGTGAAGGTGTTCCGTTTCCATCTTTAATTGAAGCGTTATTTATGGAACTAACGATGGAAATCTTAAGGGAAGCGGGGGTAAGACTTCCAAAGCCAATTGGTCAAACGGTCGGAATTGTAGGTGGCTTAGTTATTGGTGAGGCTGCTGTTTCTGCAGGAATAGTGAGTCCAATTATGGTTATTGTTGTAGCTGTAACAGCGATTGCGACATTTGTAATCCCCTCTTATTCTTTCGCCATTTCTATTAGGATGTTACGCTTTGTATTTTTAATAGTAGCAGGGATATTTGGATTTTATGGAATCATTTTGGTTTACATTATGGTCAATATTCATCTGGCTAACTTGAAATCGGTCGGAGTACCTTATACAGTTCCATTTGCACCTAGTTTCTACAAGGATTGGAAGGATCTTGTTATTCGAGCTCCACTAACATTTTTTAGTAAAAGACCTACATATATGGAGACGGTTGATAAGAAGCGTATGAAAAGGGAGGAGTAATAGTATGAAAACCTTTGAATATGCAGATCAAGAAATTGGAAGTAAGGATCTAGCTTACATTGTTGCTTCGATGATGATTGGTGTAGGAGTATTAACTCTACCTCGTTTGGTGGCAAATCATACTAAAGCCTTTGATGGTTGGATTTCAATTTTAATGGCTGGGCTTTTTTTTCTATCTTTTGGTTGGTTTTTAGCTAAAATTATTTCGAGCTATCCTAAAAAAACATTTTATGAGTATACGACACTTATCATGTCTAAGCCAGCAGCTGTTATTCTAACGATTACATTAAGTGTAGCATTTCTTTTAACATGTTCGTTGGAAGCTAGAGTAATTGCTAATATTTCAAAGTTGTATATGTTTGATCAAACACCAATTGAGGCAGTGGCGCTGGTTTTTTTATTAGTTGTCATTTATGCAGTTTCAGGCTCAAGGGTTGCATTATTAAGGCTGAATTTAATGTTTTTGCCGATTGTAATTGTGATAACTTTACTCGTACAAGCATTTAATGTGACTTTGTTTCAAATTGAAAATCTACGGCCGACTTTTACAACCACGATCACTGGTTATTTTAATGGTGCGGTAGAAACGACTTTTTCTTTTATTGGATATGTTGTCATTCTTGTTTATATTTCTTTAATGAACAATCCTAAGGATGCCCCTAAAATGACAATAGTTGGCATGAGTATTCCGATTGTCCTTTACTTAATTATATTTACAGTGGCTATAGGAGTATTTGGGTCATTGGCAACAGCACAAATTACGTATCCAACCATTGAGATTGCAAAAGAAATTGAAGCGCCGGGTGGATTTGTTGAACGATTTGAATCAATCTTTTTTACGGTATGGATTATGACTGTTTTTAATACAACTTCAATGGCCATGGATATTACTATTCACTTGTTTAGGTCGGTATTTAATTTAAGTAGGAAAACACTGATTTTAATCCTATCACCAATCATTTATTTAATTGGAATGATGCCTGAAAATACCCATCAAATACAGCTTCTTGGGAAGATAATTGCAGCTCTTGGATTTTTCTTTGGGGTGATTTTTCCTCTAATCTTATTTCTGATAATCAAAATAAGAGGGGTGAAAAATCATGCAAAAAATTAAAGTGATTATGATTGTTACCTGTTTATTAATAACGACTGGATGTTGGGATTCAATTGAAATCGAACAACGTGGGTTTGTCATTGGAGCTGCGATTGATTTAAAGGACAAAAAACAAGTTGAAAAGGGATTAACCTTAACACAACAGTTTGTTGTTCCTGGTGCTATGAGTACAGGGGCAGGTGGCTCAAGTGGAACAGGAGAAGGAGAAGCGTTTCAAAATATTGAATCTGAAGGTGATACAATTTTTGAAACTGTTAGAAGGGTAGCCGCAACAACAAGTCGTTCCCCGTTTTATGAGCATATAAAACTATTAGTCATATCTGAGGGACTAGCCCGGTCCGATTATTTCCCTGATGTTCTAGACTATTTTATCCGATATCCTGAGATGCGTAGAGGGACTCAGGTGATGATTACGCCTGAGAAAGCTAAAGAAATACTAGAATTCAAACCAAAGAATGAAAAGTTGCCGGTCATGTTTATTCAGTCTATTTCAAAGAATAATTTCAAAAATGCGAGAATGGTACCACCTACGAGAATAGGGGATGTGCATGAGAATTTACTCGGACAAGAAAGTTTTATGATACAGATGATTTCTAAACGAAGTGAGGATGAAGTTAAAATTTCTGGACATGCTGTTATAAATGGAAATACGGATAAACTTGCAGGTTTCATAGGGGAAGAGGCAACCGAAGGTGTGAATTTCATTACGGGTGAGATAGAAGGTGGACTCCTTGAGGCTGAGTTAAAAGGTGATATCATTGTATATGAGATGGACATCGTTAATTCTAAGATAAAGCCCGAATATATATCTAAAGATAATATTAAATTCAATGTTGAAATAACTACATCAGGATCGATCCCGGAAACTTATGTAGCCATGGATTTATTAGAAGCCAAAGAAATCGAACAAATTGAAGATGCTGTCGAAAAGTCTGTTAGAGGGTTTACTGAACTGGCTATTCAAGAAGTCCAGAAAGAACTGAAATTAGACATTTTTGGTTTTGGTAAACTCCTAAGTATTAAATTCCCAGATGAATGGGAAAAAATTAAAGATGACTGGGATTATGGTGAAAATTACTTTGAACATAGTCAAATAACAGTGACTATTAATTCTGTGGTTAGTAGAAACGGAGCGATTATTCGTTCTACATTACAATAAAAGGTGAGAGATTTTATGAGGGAAATATTTAATCTAATTACACCGACAGGTCCAGTTCTTCTTGGTGCATTCCTTATCTTTTTCATCCCTTTTATGACTTTTAAAATAAAGCAAAAAGTGTATGAGATGGGAAATCAAACTTGGAAGAAACACGAAGAAAAGCAAGGGGAAGAGTGAATCAAAAATGAGCTTCCAAAAATATATCTTTGAATAAGCTAACTTGGTTTTGAAAAAGCTAAAATGTATGACAACTGTGAAGGAGGAACCAATTATGGGACGCGGTAAAAGCTTTGATCATAAGAAAAAGGATCACCCTGGTAAATTCCCTAAAAGTAGTGAAATGAAAGAGCCAAAGAATGTTGAACATGAAGAAGAGTTTTTGGTAACGAAAGAAGCGTTTAAGAATCGTATTGAAGAGTAATAAAATTTCTATAAGTAATGTGAAAAGCTCATTAATCATTTTAATGAGCTTTTCACTATGTCTATTTTAGAAAATTGAGTGAAATATCGAATGTCTCTTACCTTTTGTTAAGGCAAATTGATATACTGTTAACTACACGAGGAAATTTAGGGAGCGTGAATACGATCCAAACAATAAAAAAAGCAGTTTATCTAGTTGTAGGTTTTATATTTCTAGGCTTGGGGGTAGTTGGAATTATCTTACCTCTTTTACCTACCACTCCTTTTCTTCTTTTAGCTTCAGTATGCTTTATAAGAGGGTCAGAGAAGTTTGATATTTGGTTTAAAGGAACGAGTTTATATAAGAATCATGTGGAAGAATTTATAAAGACCAGATCAATGACCCTAAAGCGAAAATTGATCATAACACTATTTGCTACTAGTGTTATTGCAGCATCATTTGTGTTGGTTGATTATCTAGGGGTAAGGATTCTACTCGTCATGCTCGTGCTGTATATCTATTATTATTTCACTTATAAAATAAAGACGATAAGGTAATTTGACATGAAAAGCGTTTCATATGTTACACTCAGATAAAATTGAAACTAAAGGTCAGAAAGTTGGTATGAATATGACGGAAAAAAGTGTTATTTTTTTTGATATAGATGGCACACTTCTTAACCATGACAAGCAATTGCCGCTATCTACAAGGGAAGCTATTTTCAAACTAAAGGAACTTGGGCATATTGTTGCAATTGCGACAGGAAGAGCCCCTTTTATGTACGAGGATTTACGCGAAGAATTAGGTATTAATACATATGTTAGTTATAACGGTCAGTACGTTGTGCTAAATGGAGAAGTGTTACATACAAATCCGTTAAATATTCCTTCCCTGGAAAAGTTAACAGAGGTGGCTCTATCAAATAATTATCCAGTTGTTTTTATGGATCATGAGGATATGAAAGCGAATGTTCCTGAGCATGACTTTATTAGCGAGAGTATTGCTTCACTAAAAATTGAACACTTTCCATCACATGATCCAAACTATTATAAAGGTCGTGAGCTATACCAAACTCTGTTTTTCTGTCCTGAGGGAGAAGAAAAGCCATATGAACAGGAGTTTAAGGATTTTGATTTTGTAAGATGGCATCCTCTTTCGGTTGATATCCTCCCAAAAGGTGGGTCAAAGGCTAAAGGGATTGAAAAAATTGTAGAAAAATTGAGGATTCCAGCAGAGCGTCAATTTGCGTTTGGGGATGGCTTGAATGATTTAGAGATGCTTTCAAGTGTCCAAAATAGTGTAGCAATGGGAAATGCAGAAGACACGGTAAAGGCTGTTGCTAAATACGTAACAAAATCAGTTGAAGAAGATGGTATTTTGAATGGTCTACAAATGGTTGGACTGTTAGAACCGTAATCTTAGTTAGGTGTGGAAAGTATTATTCTCTTACTAGATAATAATCAGTCGCTAGTTTTTCTTATGGGTATATTTCTCTGTTTCATGCTATATAAATTTTTCAAATGTATAGGATATTTGAATCAGTTTAGATTTAATTTTTAGTCCGTAATCAAGTCTACTATATAGAGCGCTATACTAGGATAGACAGTGGATAGAAAGTTTCTAATAATCAGAAAAATGGACTAGGGGAAATGTCCCGGTTGGTCATCCGAAAATAAATACGATGAAAAATATAGATATTTCCTACCATTGATAACGATTGTCGAATGGAATAGAATGAGGGGGTAAAATTAAAAACCGTAGGATTGTGACTGCTTAGCAGGCAAGACCTAAAAAGTGTTAAGGACAAGCTGTACCTTTTGTGTACACCTCCTTACCCTTTTTAGGTCTTTTTTGTTGTCTGTAACAGGGGAGCATCAGGATAAGGTTCTCAAAGTTATGGTAATCATCACTTTTCTACGAAAAAAATGGAGGTATCAGGGGAAATGAACAAGAGCAACAGATTCCGATTTAAAAAACTAGTTTTAACTGCAACAGTGGCTGCAAACTTATTGGGTGTAGCTATCTCACCGGCTATGGCAGCAGATGTTAGCGTTGGTGATGATAACACTTCAGTTTGGTCACGTCAGGATGCAGAAAAAGTAACACTTACGAAAGAAAATACAGCACCAAAAATTGATCTTGAGTTCGATCTTGTAGCACCTGATCTATGGGTATGGGATACTTGGCCATTACAAAATAGAGATGGTTCACTTGCGATTATTAATGGCTATCGAGTTGCTTTCGCATTGGTAGCACCTCGTGATTTAGGATGGGGTGATCGTCATACTGAAGCAAGAATCGGGATGTTCTATTCCAAAAATGGTAAAGATTGGACATATGCAGGAATCCCATATGATTATGATAGAGCATTAGGTTATATGCAGTGGGCTGGTACATCTATGATCGATGAGGATGGTAAAGTGCATTTATTCTATACTGCTACTGGAGATAGAGAGAACTGGGATTACAATGGATGGGATAAAAGAGCAGTACAGCGTCTTGCTAAAACTACCTTTGATATCAGTGCTAATAAAAACGGAGTACATCTGACAAATGAAGGAAAACATGAAATCATTCTTGAAGCAGACGGCAAACATTATGAAACAATCGAACAAGCGAATAGTCCGATCATTACTGCATTCCGTGATCCATTCTTCTTACAAGATCCGAATACAGGAAAAGAGTATATTATCTTCGAAGGACAAGCTGGAAGTAATAGAGATTTTATCAAACCGGAAAATATCGGGGATGAAGAATACCGTAAAACGCATTCAGTTCCTGAAGGAGCAGAATTGTATAACGGTAATATCGGTATCGCAGAAGTACTTGATGAGGATGTAAGTGAATTGAAGCTACTACCGCCATTGCTTGAATCAGTTGGAACAAATCATCAGCTGGAACGTCCACACGTTGTAGTAAATGGAGATGACTATTATCTATTTACAATTAGCCATACATTTACTTATGCTCCTGGCTTAACGGGTCCTGATGGTGTATATGGTTTTGTAGGGAATAGTCTGTTTGGCGACTATAAACCAATGAACGAAAGTGGTCTTGTTATTGCAAATCCAAAGGAAAATCCGTACCAAGCTTATTCTTGGATGGTACTTCCAGACCATCAGGTAATCAGCTTTATTAACGAGCCTTTAGATGAGAACGGTGAAGTGAAATTTGGAGGTACGTTTGCACCAACTCTAAAACTGCAGTTGGATGGAGAAACATCTAAAGTTACAAAAGAAGGTAAACATGGAGAAATTAAACCATTTGGAGCAAATCGCTAAATTAAAGTACGAAAGGAGAAATTAGAATGATCCTTAATAAAAAGAAAACAGTATCTGCAATTGTATTAGCAACGAGTGTTGTTGTAGCAAGCTTTTCTGGATTAGCTGTCAAAGCAGATGATACAGAGGTAACGACAAATTGGACTCGAGAACAAGTGTCAAAAATTGAACTAAATCAAGATAATACTTTACCTTATACAGATATAAGTGAATTAGAGAAATTCACTCCAGATCATCATGTTTGGGACTCATGGCCACTGACTGACCGCGATGGAAATATTGCTTCAATAAAGGGATGGAAGGTGTTGTTTGCACTCTCTGCTCCTAACGATGTGCTACCAGGTAAAGTACATGACATCGCAACAATCCGTTATTTTTACTCAAAAAACGGTAAAGATTGGACGCTTGGTGGGACACTTTTCCCAGAAGGAGCATCATTAGGTTCTCGTGAATGGGCTGGATCTGCAATGACCGATGACGGAAAAATTCATGCATTTTATACAGCAACTGGCCATAGAGGAGAAGCTCCTTTGACATTTGAACAACGATTGGCGATGGCAACAGGTGATATCATAGCTGACAGTAATGGCGTCCGTTTTGAAAACTGGGGTGACCATAAGGTCATTTTAGAGCCAGACGGAAACTATTATCAGACGAAAGAACAAGCTCAGCAAGGTGAAGGTGGAGGTTATGCTTTCCGTGACCCTATGTGGTTTAAAGATCCGATAACTGAAAAAGAATATATTTTATTTGAGGGAAATTCAGGCGGTGCTGTTGGAGACCGCACATTTAAACAAGAATATGCTGGAAGTTCTAAGTATGCTAGTGAAAACCCAGTGCCTGCAGGAGCAGTTCATGCTAATGGGAACATTGGTATCGCAGAGGTAGTTGATGGTGATCCTTCAAATCTTAAAATGCTAGCCCCTTTAATGGAAGCAAATTATGTAAATGAGGAATTGGAGCGCCCACATATTATTGTAAAGGATAAAAAATATTATTTATTTACAGACACCCATATTAATAAGTATGCTGAAGGACTGCAAGGACCTGAAGGTTTGTATGGATTTGTTTCTGATACATTAATCGGTGGTTATGAACCATTAAATGAAAGTGGTTTGGTTCTAGCTAATCCGCCAGAAAATCCATACCAAGCGTATTCATGGCTTGTACTTCCTAATTTAAATGTGGTAGGATTTGCTCATTTTGGTGATTTAGGTGACATGTCAATTGGTGATGTTGGAAATCAATCACCAGAATTCCAATTTAGCCATTTTGGAGGCACTTTGCCACCTACTGTAAAGCTATCAATCAAAGGCGACACAACCAAAATTGTGAAAGAATTCAGCCCTGGTTGGATTAAGTAATAAGTAACTGTTTTGAGATTAATAGGAATGACCAGCCAATAGCTATGCTATTGGTTTGTTATTTTATTTAGTTCTCAGTCGCCAAGATTATACCGTTTAGAAGATGAATGTCATCTTCAGGATTAATGCGATCAACTTTCATTTTTAAGTATGGCTGTATATTTAGGGGGATCAATTTATGGTGAATTGGAATAAAGAAAAATTAAAAAGTTCATTTTTAGTAACTTTGATAGCAGTAGCTATCATTTGTACATCACTTGTTAGTATAAGGGTGTCTGCACAAGAAAATAGCGATACGTTCAACTGGACACGTGAAG
This sequence comes from Litchfieldia salsa, assembly GCF_900104555.1. Classification (GTDB taxonomy): domain Bacteria; phylum Bacillota; class Bacilli; order Bacillales; family Bacillaceae_L; genus Litchfieldia; species Litchfieldia salsa. The sequence goes on along the minus strand of NZ_FNJU01000008.1, from coordinate 100,516 downwards.
ATGTAAGTAAACTAACTACAAGTATAAATAATACAGCGCCTACCATTAATAAAGAGGAACTGGTTGAGATTACTTCAGATTCTTATATTTGGGATACTTGGCCTTTACAATATAAGAATGGGCTTCCAGCTGTTGTAAATGGCTATAAAATTATTTTTGCCTTATCAGTGCCGAAGGATGTGCTCCCAGGTAAACGGCACGATTCAGCTGAAATTCATTATTTTTACTCTAAAGATGGTAAGAGTTGGGTATCTGGGGGGCCAATTTTTAAGGATGGAGAAGCATTAGGATCTAGACAATGGGCTGGTTCTGCCCTTATAAATAAAGATGGAAAAGTTCATATTTTCTATACGGCAACAGGGCAAAAAGGTGAAGAGACTATTACTTATGAACAACGTTTGGCAACAGCCAATGCTGAAATCCTAACAACAAACTCTTCGGTTACCTTTACGAATTGGTCAGATCATAAAGTTTTCCTTGAGCCTGATGGAAAATATTATCAAACAGTTGAGCAGACAAGTAGAGAAGAGTCATCGTACTCTTTCCGAGATCCATATTTTTTCCAAGACCCTAAGACTGCAGAGGAATACATCGTGTTCGAAGCCAATTCTGCTGGAGCACTAGAAGAGAGAACTTGTCAAAGCGTTTCTGGAAACGTGGAAAATGCTAAGTCTTACAATGGGAGCATAGGAATTGTAAAAGTGGTCAATGATCGTTTTACCGAATTTGAACTACTTTCTCCTTTGCTTGAAGCAAATTGTGTGAATGACGAACTTGAGAGACCAAGCATCATGGTAAAAGGTAATCATTATTACCTTTTTCTAAAGACACATAGCGATAAATTCACCCCGGGACTTGAGGCACCTGAAGGATTATACGGGTTTGCTTCTAGTACTTTAGTCGGTGGTTACAAACCGTTAAATGGGAGCGGTCTTGTTATTGGGAACCCAAAATCCAATCCCTATCAAGCCTATTCCTGGATGGTTATGTCAAACGGAACAGTGATTAGCTTTGTTAATTATGTGGATGTGGATGGGAAAACAATTGAGGAAATTGGCCAACAAGCACCAGACTATCAAGTGGAGCATTTTGGCGGAATGCTTGCTCCTTCTTTGAAGCTCTCAATTACCGGTGAAAAGACGAAGATTATTCATGAAAAGAAACAAGGTGTTTTTAAATAAGTATTTATTGAACATCGTTGGGCTGAAATAATTGCCAATTATGGTTATTTATAAAGTATTTCCTGTGGAAAGTCACTCAGCTTGTAATTGTCAGCATGGTTCATTAATATAAAATCAAATAAGAGATAGAAGCCTTTTTAACGTTCAGTAGTTGCTGAACGTTTTTGTACTTCAGTTTTTATAGGAAAAAAGGCATCCTAAAGAGAGATAGTAAAAACAAGGAGGAATTGAAAATAGCTAATCGGATAAATTCAAAAGAAATTGTAAATGAATTATTGCCGTTAGTTGGTGGAAAAGAGAATATTTCTAGAGCTAGTCATTGTGCATCTCGCCTTCGACTAGTCCTTCAAAAGGAAGAAATTGTTGATCTACCTTCTATTGAGAAAATGGAGAGTGTTGAAGGGGTTTATATGAGATCAGGCCAGATCCAAATTATCTTTGGGGGAGGTCGGGTAAATAGGATATATAAGGAATTGATGGAAAAAAAAGAAACCAAATCTTTAGACCTTCAACAGAAGATTGAAGAGAATAAGGGGCAAACAAATCGATTTTCTCGGCTTGTTAAGCTTTTAACTAATATCTTTATACCCATTATCCCTGCGATTGTGGCTAGTGGTTTACTTATGGGGTTTATCGGTATGGTTAAAGCTTTTGATATGATTCCACTCGATAGTGCCTGGATGAGAATGCTTGATATTTTTTCAAGTGCAGCCTTTATTATTTTACCAATATTAATAGGTTTCAGTTCAGCTAAAGAATTTGGAAGCAATCCCTTTTTAGGTGCTGTAATGGGAGGCATCCTAACACATCCATCTCTTATGAACCCTAGGGAACTCGGAAACGGTACTCCAGAGTTTATGGACATTATTGGTATTCAGATCCCTTTAATCGGTTACCAGGGGACTGTAATCCCTATTTTGTTATCAGTTTATGTCATGAGTAAAATTGAAAAAGGTTTAAGAAGGTGGGTGCCCAACACCTTAGATTTATTTTTAATTCCATTCTTAACTATTACTTTAACAGGTTTTATCTCTCTTTTAGTGATGGGTCCTTTAGGAATGTGGATAAGCAATTTGGTTACTAACAGCCTTGAATTCTTTATACACTATGGTGGATTTATGGCAGGATTTCTTTTCGGTGGACTATACACCTTTATTGTTATTACCGGTCTACACCATGGGATTCATGCTATTGAGGCAGGATTGCTTGCAGATCCTGAAGTGGGAATCAACTTTCTGCTACCCATATGGTCAATGGCGAATGTTGCCCAAGGGGGAGCTGCTTTAGCTGTTTTTATCCTAACGAAAAATAAGAAGTTAAAGGAGATTGCAATTCCTGCTGCAATTTCAGCCTTTTTAGGTATCGTTGAACCGGTGATTTTTGGTATTAACCTTCGATTAGTAAAGCCCTTTATTGGTGCAGCAATAGGTGGAGCATTGGGCGGTGCGTATGTTGTATCTACTGAAGTTGTTGCGAATTCATATGGGTTAACAGCTATTCCGATGATTGCCATTGTAGCGCCAATGGGTATAACTAATCTTATTCATTATCTTATTGGTTTCGTCATTGCTGTTGCTTCGGCGTTTGTTGTCACCCTTATTATCGGAATAAAGGAAGAAAAATTGTAATAGAAACAAGTGGGATCTATTAGCTAAAAACAAAGCTATTTCTTAAACTAGGCCGGTTACAATTTCAATTGAAGATATAGTAAACCAAGAAATTGATTACTGGGTGCGAAATTCTCTTTAAGATCATCATTAATATAAACCGAGATAGGAAGATAGAGAAGGAGGAACACCATGAAAATCAAAAAAATCTTAAATAATAATACAGTTGTAGTTAATGACCGGGGAGAGGAAAAAATAGTTACTGGATTAGGAATTGCATACCAAAGAAAAAAGAACGATCCTGTACCTAAAACTAAAATTGAGAACATCTTTGTGATGAAAGACAGGTCAAAATATGAACAATTTGAAGAGATTGTAAAAACCCTACCTGAGGAGCATATTCAGGTAGCGGAAAAGATTATAGCTTATACAGAAAAAGAATTAGATCTTTCATTGAACGAGCATATTCATGTTGCACTTACTGATCATCTATCGTTTGCGTTTGAACGCTTAAATGATGGAATGCTTATTAAGAATACCTTACTAAACGAAATCAAAATTTTGTATCCAAAGGAATTTCAAATTGGCCTTTGGGCTAAAGAGTTTATCAAAGAAAAGCTAGACATAGAGATACCGGAGGATGAGGTTGGTTATATTGCTCTCCATATTCACACTGCAAAGATGAATGCGGGAGATATGCAGAGAACACTGGATATCACGACGATGATCGTAGACATGATTGAAATAATAGAAGCTTGTTTTAATATCGAAATACCAGTAGAAACGGTTTCTTATGAAAGACTTGTTACTCATTTGCGCTTTGCTGTTCAGCGTTCAGAATTCGGCGAATCGTTTCTTGACCTTGAGCCAGAGATGATCCAAATTATCAAAGAAAAATATCAAGAAGCTTATTCTTGTGCCCGAAAAGTGGGTCAATTTGTAAAGAGAGAGTATGAATTTGAACTGCCTGAAATGGAGCTAGTTTACATTACAATGCAAATTCAACGGATTTATGATCGACTAGTCTTGGCATAGGACAGTTTTCCTTTCAAAGGTACTTCCTTTATTTAAAAGACTGGTTGGGTTTATACTAAGCTTTCTAAAACATTGTTGTATCAACTCATGTAGGCAGTTCGGATTCCCTACATAAAATACCTTGAAATAGGTCATATCAACATCAGTAATTAACGAAGCCATTTTTTTCAAAAAATATGGATGTCGAAGCTTATAGCATAACTTTCTTTTGTGCGAGTGTTTGATTAACTCGCATTTATTGTGAGGACCTAGATAAGGAGTTTAATATGATCAAGCAAAAAATATGGATAGGGCTAATTGTGTTAGCAATATGTCTTAGTACAAGTTTTTTAATGTTCACAAAAACGAAGCAAGCTGAAGTTACTTCAACTAATAATATAAGCAACACTCAACTAGCACTAGCACTAAGTGATCAAGCATTACATCAATGGGGATTTGATGAAGGCAATGGAAATGTTACTACTGATCTTTCCCAATTGGAAGGATCAAATATTCATTATACATTTAAATCAGATCCAGAATGGAAAGACGGCATTAGCGGTACATCACTTTTATTTGATGGATATTCAAACTGGCTGGAAATAGCCCCGGATAAGGTTCAAAAAACAGAAGAATCTTTTGCTATTGAAGCGTGGGTTGCACCGAGAGCGTATGAATGGGGAGACGAAGGTAAAGCATCCGTCATTATTAATCAACATGATAAAGAAAAAAATCAGGGGTTTGTCCTAGGTATGGGACGACATGGTTATATAACGTTTCAACTAGCACTTAACGGTGAATGGTATGAAATATGGTCGCCTAAAGGACAAGTTTTGCCAAAAAATCAATGGTCTTATGTTGTGGCACAATTTAATAAAGAAAATCATAAGTTGACCCTTTATTTAAATGGTAAAATCGTAGAAGAAATAGAAGTGCCCGAAAATAGTTTGTTTACACCTGCTGATACTCAACCGTTGCTGGTGGGTAAACATAATCAGGCAGTTGCAGTTTCCGATATTTTCCAAGCTAATATGTTTAATGGGTTAATGGATAATGTTTCACTGTACAATAAGGTATTCAGCGATGAAACTGTTAAGGGGCATTATAAAGAAGTCCTTAACTATTTTCACAATGAATTACCAAAACCAAGTACCTCTTTTGATAGAACGGTTTATAAAGGAGATCGCTATCGCCCCAACTACCATTTTACTGCTCCACAGCATTGGATGAATGAACCACATGCGCCGATTTACTATAAAGGGAACTATCATTTATTTTATCAGTTTAACCCAGCGGGTCCTTTTTGGCATCAAATTCATTGGGGACATGCTACAAGTAACGATATGATTCATTGGGAAGACCGACCTATTGCCCTGAGTCCAACAGAGGATACGGTTGCTCGTGATGGGGTATGGTCAGGTAGTGCAACATTCGATCAAAATGGAATCCCGGTGTTATTTTACACAGCAGGACACGATGAAATGACGCCTAATCAAATGACAGGAATTGCTCGTCCGGTTGATGCAAATGATGTCCATTTGAATAATTGGAATATGAACCCTAGTCCTATTACTATTCAACAAGAAAATATTGATACACCGAAAGGAAAAGTTATGTTTGGGCAATTCCGTGATCCATATGTATGGAAAGATGGGGATAAATGGTATCAACTTGTTGGATCAGGTGTAGAGGAATCAGGTGGAACAGCTCTACTCTATACATCAGATGATATGGAACACTGGAATTACGAAAAACCATTCATGATTGGCGATAAAGTGAGATTCCCGCGTACAGGAGATGTATGGGAGTTGCCTTTTTTAGTGCCAATAAAAAATGATCAGACAGGCCAGCAAAAATATGTTTTTATGATAAGTCCCTATTTTATGTCTAGTAGTCCATATGCATCTAGATTTACGTTTTATTGGATTGGAACATGGGATTCTAATACACTCGAATTTATTCCAGACATTGAGGAGCCAAAAATGTTTGATTATGGAGAACATTTTACAGGAGCACAAGGATTTGCAGACGAAAAAGGTCGTACTATCGTTACAAGTCTTTTACAAGACCGCCGTTCAGAAATAGAAAAATATGAATCAGGATGGGCACATGGCGCTGGGCTACCTCTTGAGATTTATTTGAATCATAAACAAGAGCTAGGAATTCGCCCAATTGATGAAGTTCAATCACTTCGTAGTGAAGAGTTGGTATCTATTGAAAATGCCACGATGGAAGAAGCGAATATACAGCTTGAAAAGATTCAAAGCGATCAAGTCGAAATAGAGCTGGAATTGGATGTATCTTCTACGAAAGATGCAGGTTTGAAAATATTAAAAGAACGAAATTATGAGGAAGAAACATTTATTTTTTATAAGAATGAAACGAATACTATTAATATTGATCGGGGGCGATCTAGTAAAAATCCTACAATTGAAAAGGGGATTCAAGGTGGAGAAATAGTGCTTGAAGACAATAACTTAAAGCTACACATATTTATAGATAAATCAATTGTGGAAGCATATGTGAATAATGAAATAAGTATCTCCTCCCGTGTATTTCCAATGTTAGAACAATCAAAAGGATTAGAAGTATATGGGATTGATGGAGAGCCATTTGTACGATCCTTAAGGGTATGGAGTTTAGAAACAGCGATAATAAAAGAAAGAGATTAAGGTAATGATGTAATTGGAAAGAGGCTGTCCCAAAAGGAAGTGCCAGGCACTACTCTCACAGTATCTAGTTATTGAACAAAGTTTAGATCGACTAGATATTGATGGTAGTACCAGGCATTTATGGGGAAGCCTCACCTATTTATCGTTTAGTATACCCTCACAAGCTGCCACTGTTGATTAGTTCCATCAAGGTAATCATACTGTATAATATCTGACCCGTTAGCTGTGCCAAAACCATCGAGAGCTTTACCGGAATGACGGTTTATTATTTTATAGTAGCCATTTCCTATAGGGACTAAGCTCCATTGTTGATTGTTACCACCAAGATCTGAATATTGTACAGCGTCACCGCCATTTGTTGTATCCCAACTATATATTTCTAATGCTTTTTTACTATTTACATTCACTAGTTTAGAATAACCATTTGTAAGATTTGTTATGGTCCAATGCTGATTTGTTCCACCGTTATCTGACCATTGAACGACATCTGCTCCATCTGCAGTACTTTTAGCTGTTACTTCAGCTACTTTACCAGAAGCACGGTTAACTAGCTTATATTTGGAACCGCTTAAAACTCCTGCTGCGTTAATATCGTATGTTGGCCATCCATTAGAATCCCAATAAAGGTCATTGATTAGCAATCTAGGGAGGCCGTTATTTTGAGCATCATATGCATGGCGAACAATGATATTGTTATTATAGACATCTTGATGACCAGGTCCAATAAATCTATCATTTCCTGCATCTAATATAGTACCACCACCATTAAGCATATTTACTCCATTTTTATCTAAATATGGACCTGTTATGCTAGTTGAACGGCCATATGCAATTTTATATGTACTGTCTAGGCCTTGGCAGCATTTATCAAATGAGACAAAAAGATAGTAGTATCCGTCTTTGTAAGAAATGTTAGGTGCTTCAATAGCATGCTCAGGATGATTCGGTCTAGCAGCAATAGAATAAAGTTGTCCTGTTGGTTTCATCGTGTTTTTATCTAATCTAGTTAACTTGATACCTGACCAGAAAGATCCAAAAGATAACCATGGGTCTCCATTTGCATCAATTACTAAATCGCCATCAATGGCATTATAGTTATTAGATGAATTGGAACTTATCACTAAACCATCATCTCTCCAATTTCCAGAGCTTATACTTTCTGTGGAAGTAAGACCTATCATGGAAGTATTAGTCCCGAATTTCGATACAGAATAATAAACCCAGTATCGCCCATTGTAGAATTGTACATCTGGGGCCCATTGATTAGTTTCATGTTGTGGAACATAGTTACTCCACCATGATAAAGGTTGTGGGAAAATAACTGGTGTTGCAGACCAATTAGTACCATTGTCAGAACGCAAAACACGAAGTCCATTTTTATCAACCTCACCTGTTCCTAAAGCCCACCAAGTATTACCTTCTTTGATCATTGAAGGATCATGAAGCATGGCATCACCAGATAATTCCCAAAAATCGGCAGATGAAGTTTGAGTAAGTGCGAATACCATGAGGACTGCCAAAAGCATCGTTTTTGCGTTCAATCGTTTCTTTTTTCTCATCGAAAATCTCCTCCGTTTCTTGTAAAATTAGATAACATACTAATTAATGAAAGTGTAAATCAATAATTAAAATGTTACCTTATCTTCATTAGTTAATCATCATTTTGAAAGCGTTGTCAATGGATAAGTGAGATTAAGAGAAAAGTATTTTCTAAAACAAGCAAATATTTTTAAATTTCGTTTCTTTGTGACGCATTTATGACTTTTCTATTAAGCTCCCTGACAAGTGGTTTATTTTTGTTATAATACAACATGTGGATTATTTGTATTTTAACGATACTATATGTAGTCTAAAAAGTGAGGGCAAAAGGGGACTAATATGAAACAATTAACGATATCTCATTCGAAGGATCAAGATGTGTTACAAGAGTTATACCAATCCTTTCATGAAATTGTGAACGGAACGAATCAAGAGTTACTTCAGGAAAATGCTAATGTTGATGGACGTAGCCCTTGTGGACTAATGAGTAAGTTTGCAAGTGAAAGTGCAAAGTTTTACGTGCGTGAATATTTGTTAACAACTGAAACGAAACAGGCGATGGAGGAAAACATTATTTATCCACATGACCTTGATTATTACTCAAGTGGAACAACAACTTGTTGCCAAATCCCACTAGGGAAATTACTTGAAAGAGGATTTAATACAGGTCATGGATATATGCGTTCACCAAGTGATATTACGAGTGCTATGGCGTTGGCTACGATTATTTTTCAAGCGAACCAGAACATGCAGCATGGAGGTCAATCTATGCCGACATTTGATGTTGATTTAGCACCTTATGTAAAGAAAACCTTCAATAAAATATACGGCCGTTTAAAGAGTTACTCTACTAATTGGTCAAATGAAATGCTAGAGGCACAGGCATGGACTGAAACTGAGCAGACTACATATCAAGCATGTGAGGCATTTATACATAATTTAAATAGTATGCATAGCCGTGGTGGTGGACAAATTCCGTTTACCTCTATTAATTATGGAACAGATCTATCAAAGGAAGGAAGGCTTTTAGTCAAAAATCTTTTACTTGCAACTCAGGCAGGACTAGGTAACGGGGAAACTCCTGTTTTTCCGATTCAAATCTTTAAGTTAAAAAAAGGTGTTAATTTTGATGAACAAGATCCTAATTTTGACTTGTATCAGCTAGCCTTAGAAACGACAGCACAACGATTATTCCCTAACTTCTCATTTATCGATTCACCTTTCAATCTAGAGTATTACAAAGAAGGTAACCCACAATCAGAAGTTGCTTATATGGGGTGTCGTACTAGAGTGATGGGCAATTGCCACGGTGTTCAAAATAGTGTTGGTAGGGGAAATTTATCTTTTACAAGTATTAATCTAGTAAAGCTCGCACTAATCTCAGAAAATAGAGATATGTTCTTTTTCCACCTTAATCATTATATAGATATCATCATTCAGCAATTGTTCGATCGTTATCTATTTCAAGCTAATAAACAGGCAGGAGATTTTTCTTTTTTGTATTCACAAGGAATATGGAATGGTGGAGAAGAGCTTAATTCGGGAAGTTCATTAGAGGAAATCTTAAAGCAAGGAACTTTGTCCTTAGGGTTTATTGGGCTTGCTGAATGTCTTAAAAGTCTTACGGGTAATCATCATGGAGAATGTGATGAAGCATGGGAACTTGGAAAATCGATTGTTTCCTTTATGAGAGATAAAATGGACCAAGCAAGTGAGGAATATGATATGAACTTCACATTGATTGCAACCCCCGCAGAGGGCCTTAGTGGTAAGTTCACAAGGAAAGATCAAGCAGAGTTTGGATATATAGAGGGTGTAACAGATCGATTGTATTACACGAACTCCTTTCATATTCCGGTTTACTACCCGATTCGAGCATTTGATAAGATCCGAAAGGAAGGGCCATTTCATCAATTATGTAATGCTGGCCATATCACATATATCGAAGTAGACGGGAATGTGCGGAATAATATTTCTGCAATGGATACAATTGTTAGAGCTATGGCCAAATATAATATTGGGTATGGTAGCATTAATCATCCTGTAGACCAGTGCAAATTGTGTGGTTATTCAGGGGTTATTGAAAACGAATGTCCAAGTTGTGGGGGAACAAATGAAAAGAATTTTAACCGAATTAGGCGTATAACGGGCTATCTTGTAGGAGATATGAGTAAATGGAATCATGCGAAAGTAAATGAAGAGCGTCACAGAGTTCGCCATGGAGTTCAGGGATGAAGGTTATGAATATTCTTCATGATTCAGTTGTTGATGGGGAGGGACTGCGTACCGTCCTCTTTTTCTCAGGATGCCCACATCGTTGCCGGGGGTGTCATAATCCATCAAGTTGGAGGATCGAGAATGGCATTGAGATGTGTGTTGAGGAAGTCGTAGCAGCGGCATTAAATCCACTAACTAACATAACTTTAAGTGGAGGTGAACCGTTTTTACAAGCAATGGAAGTGGCGGAGGTAGCAAAAAGGTTAAAACGGGAAGGGAAAAATATCTGGGCTTATACAGGATTTACATTAGAAGAAATTCGGAAAAGTGGAGATATTCATAAGCTCGAACTTCTGTCTTTTTGCGATGTTTTAGTAGATGGCCAATTTATTCTTTCTGAGCGGGATTTAACATTGAAATTTCGTGGGAGTCGTAATCAACAAATTCATTATCTTACTTAGGGTTTAAAACTGGATTATTAGAGCCTTTAATCTTTTTGATACAAATTTTCCTTCTAATTGGTAGGTATTGGTTTTTTAGGGTATACTAGTTAGAAGGGAATAACCCGAAGGTCTTCTGGTGCTCATTCTCATTGGCAGAAGGCGAGACCACTAAGGAAGGATGACCAAACAATATGGCAATAACTAGTATGGTATACCAAGCTCAAGCAGGAGATGGAGTGAAGAAAAAGCGTCTAAAAAGGCCTAATTCATTCTTTAATACACCTGAGGAAGCTGTCTCAGAAGCGCTAGGGTTGAAGGAAAAGATGGATTCAACCTACAAGAACGAAATCGAATGGGACTACAAGTGGAAGATGACAGGATCATCTGATAAAATGAAGATTTTAAAAGGATATCTTGGTGGAGATAAAGAATCAATAGCATTTTATCTTCAAATTACTTCTTTAGAATTACAAGCTGACTATAAAATGGGTACACCTATCAAACCCAAAAAAGTTACAGCGAAGGATAAAAAGGTAATAACAAAAGTTTCGAAGTTATATGTTTAACTATATACAATAGAAAACCTAGAATGCTTTTACAAAGCAAAAAGGTGTAAGAATTAAATAAAATTTTATACTTATTTGCTTTTCCCGAGGATATCTGCTATGCTTAAGGAGCATTATTGTTCGGTCTGTAGGTAATAAGTATTTAAACTTTTCGCCTTTGATATCTAATTGAGCAATTCTAGTAATAAAACGTGGATTAGATCCACACAGGAGGAAACACACATGCAACAAGGTACAGTAAAATGGTTTAACGCAGAAAAAGGTTTCGGTTTCATTGAAATTGAAGGTGGAGAAGACGTATTCGTACATTTCTCAGCTATCCAAGGCGAAGGATTTAAATCTTTAGACGAAGGCCAAAAAGTGACTTTTGACACTGAGCAAGGTCAACGTGGACTTCAAGCTACTAACGTTAACAAAGCATAATTGTTTAAAGGACTCTATTTATTTAGAGTCCTTTTTGTTTTGTAAAAAGAAATCAAAAATTGAATACGATTTATAGGAGAGAGAATCCTATAGATAATCAATCATATAAAAAATGAGGTTACTACATGAGTATAAAAAATTTCGAAGAGTATCAGTTAAGTGAAGAAATTAACAGAGCCTTGGAGGTATTAAAATATGAGACTCCAACTGAAGTTCAAACTGAGGTTATTCCCAAGGCTTTAAAAAACGAAGATCTTGTCGTTAAATCACAAACAGGAAGTGGAAAGACAGCATCATTTGGAATCCCAATTTGTGAAATGGTTGAGTGGGAGGAAAAAGATCCACAAGTATTGATTCTTACACCAACTAGAGAGCTTGCAGCCCAAGTGCGTGACGACTTGACAAACATCGGGAGATTTAAACGGATTAAAGCGTTGGCTGTCTACGGAAAAGAGCCTTTTTCAAAACAAAAAGAAGAATTATCGCAAAAAACACATATTGTTGTGGGGACTCCTGGTCGTGTAATGGACCATATTGAAAGAGGAACACTTCGTTTAGATAAAATAAAATACTTAATTATTGATGAAGCAGATGAAATGCTGAATATGGGATTTATAGATACAGTAGAGTCAATTATTAAGGAACTTCCTTCCGATAGAGTTACCATGGTATTTTCGGCTACTTTGCCCGAGGATGTTGAAAAGCTTTGTCATAAGTATATGAAAGATCCTAGCCATATTGAGATTGTTTCCAGTGGAATAACAACCTCAACCATTGAGCATCGTTTAGTGAAAGTAAAAGAAGAAGATAAGATTGCACTACTTAAAGATATAACGGTTGTTGAGAACCCAGATAGCTGTATAATCTTTTGTAGAACAAAAGAACATGTTGACCAAGTATACAATGAGTTAAATAATGCTAATTATTCGTGTGAAAGACTACATGGTGGGCTGGAACAAGAGGACCGTTTCGCGGTTATGGATGGTTTTAAAATGGGGAATTTCCGATATTTGATTGCAACGGATGTAGCCGCAAGAGGAATCGATATTGATAATGTCACAATCGTGATAAACTACGATGTCCCAATGGAAAAAGAAAGTTATGTTCATCGAACTGGTCGGACTGGGCGTGCTGGGAATAAGGGAAAAGCGATTATGTTTGAAACCCCTTATGAAGAAAAATTCAGGAGGGCAATTGAGAGATATGTGGGCTTCGAACTCCCGGTTATGGAAGCACCTACACAACAAGAAGTTGCTCGAGAAATGGCAGCCTTTGAAGAAAAAATTAATGGACGCCGTGTCGTAAGAAATAATAAAACTGCACGTATAAACAAAGATATTTTAAAACTTCATTTTAGTGGTGGGAAAAATAAGAAGATACGTGCTGTAGATTTCGTCGGAACCATTGCAAAAATTCCTGGTGTTACCGCAGATGATATTGGCATTATTACGATCAAGGAAAATTTATCATATGTGGATATCCTAAATGGTAAAGGATCACTTGTTTTACAAGCGATGGAAAATACAACAATCAAAGGAAAGAAGCTTAAGGTTAGTCCGGCGATTAAATAATATGGTAATTAAGGAGACGATTATGAAAACCATAATTGTCTTTTTTTTGTATTTCTTGGATAATTAACTTTGTACATAAGATTGATTCGACAACAGGGAAACAACATTGCTTTAAGTTAATTTGAGGTGGTTTGGCCGTGTGAGATAGTTGTAACAGAAATTTTAAGCGTTAGGAGGAGGAAGTATGTCAAATCTTAATAAAAGCCATGTGACAAAAGCGGATTTTATGCTTCATGGAGGAGACTATAATCCTGATCAATGGTTGGACCGACCAGATATTTTAGCTGACGATATCAAATTAATGCAGCTTGCAAACACAAATACCTTTTCCGTTGGTATCTTTGCATGGAGTGCGCTTGAGCCAGAAGAGGGCATTTACCATTTCGAATGGCTTGATTCTATCATAGACAATATTTATAAAATCGATGGTCGAGTCATTTTAGCCACTCCAAGTGGAGCTCGTCCTGCTTGGATGTCACAAAAATATCCTGAAGTTCTACGTGTTAATGCTTCAAGGGTTAAGCAGCATCATGGTGGAAGACATAATCACTGTTTTACATCAGACGTATATCGTGACAAGACTCAAACTATCAACCGGTTATTGGCAGAGAGATATGGAAATCACCCAGCTATCCTTATGTGGCATATATCGAATGAATATGGTGGAGAGTGCCATTGTGATAAGTGTCAATGTGCTTTCAGGGAATGGTTGAAAGAGAGATATAATCATAGTCTTAAAGAGTTGAATGATGCCTGGTGGGGACCATTTTGGAGCCATACGATTAGTGATTGGTCACAAGTGGAATCACCGTCTCCCATTGGAGAAAGCATGGTTCACGGTTTAAATCTAGATTGGCGAAGATTTATTACGGACCAAACGATTTCTTTTTATAAAAATGAAATTGTGCCACTAAGAGAGTTAACACCTGAGATACCGATTACGACGAATTTTATGGCGGATACTCATGACCTAATTCCATTCCAGGCGTTAGACTATAGCAAGTTTGCGAAACATCTGGATGTAATTAGCTGGGATGCATACCCTGCTTGGCACAATGATTGGGAAAGTACAACTGAGTTAGCGTCAAAGGTAGGCTTTATTAATGATCTATATCGCAGTCTTAAACAACAACCATTTTTATTAATGGAATCGACTCCAAGTCTCGTCAATTGGCATAATGTGAATAAAGCGAAACGTCCAGGAATGCATCTTCTTTCATCTATGCAAATGATCTCACATGGGTCTGATAGTGTTCTGTATTTCCAGTGGCGAAAATCACGTGGATCATCGGAGAAATTCCACGGTGCAGTTGTTGATCATGATAACAGTACGGAAAACCGTGTGTTCAAAGATGTGGCGATAGTGGGGGAAACCTTAGGGAAGTTATCTGAGGTAATTGGTACAAATCGCCCTGCAGATGTAGCTGTTCTCTATGATTGGGAAAGCAATTGGGCACTTAATGACGCACAAGGGTTTGGACTTAAGACTAAGCTTTATCCACAAACTTTGCAGAAACATTATAAAGCATTTTGGGAAAAGGATATTCCAGTTGATGTCATTACGAAGGAGCAAGATTTTTCATCTTATAAATTATTGATTGTTCCAATGCTTTATTTAGTCAGTGAAGAAACGATTGCTAGGTTGAAAACATACGTTGCTAGTGGTGGTACGTTAATTATGACTTACATTAGTGGGTTAGTAAATGAGCATGATTTAACGTATCTTGGGGGCTGGCACAAGGATCTACAGGAAATTTTCGGTATGAAGCCTGTTGAAACTGATACTTTATATCCAAAGGATAAAAACTCAGTCAAATATAAAGGTGAAACATATGTGTTAAAGGATTATGCCACGATTATTGAAGTGGATTCTGCGAATGTTGAAGCTGTCTATGAGGATGACTTTTATGCAGAATCACCTGCTGTTACCAGTAATAAATATAAGAATGGAAACGCTTATTATATTGGAGGTCGTTTAGAGCATTCATTCCAACAAGCATTCTATCAGAAATTAATGAATGAACTAACGCTTGAGCCAGTTGCAAAGATAAAACATGGGCAAGGAGTTTCAGTGCAAGTTCGACAATCTCCAGAAAGTGACTATATGTTTGTCATGAATTTTACTGAGGAAAAGCAACCGGTAGTGTTTGATTCAGTTGTAAAAGATTTATTGACTGGAGAAGAACTTCATGGGGAGGTCACCTTCGAGGAATATGGTGTTAGAATTGTGGAAAAGAGAAGAAATAATAAATAATAAATTAAAAACACAAAAGCTGAAGATTTGAATCTTCAGCTTTTGTGTTTTTAATTATATCAGATAACTTTATTAAGCTACATTTGTGTTCGTGTCTTTGCTAATATCTAATTTCATCACTTTTCTTAAATATGGTAGCACATAATAGTCAGCTCCGAATTTACCTGCATTTGCACCAGCTGCTAATATAATGACGCTTAGTAATACCATCCAAGGATTTGTGCTCACTGTTCCAGCAAACATGAACATGAAGTTCATCATCAGTCCAAAGAACATTGCTGCAGTCGTTAAGCAGCCTAAAAGCAAGCCTACACCTACTAAGAATTCACCCCAAGGGATTAAGAAGTTAATGAGTCCGACGTTTGGTAATGCTATTCCTTCAATAAATGCGTTGTATGTTGGATAAAGCGCTGCTCCTGTTGCTTTATCAGCTACCGGATTTGCAAGTGCACCATTTAAATATCCAGCAGCATCAAATCCACCACCTGTAATTTTGCCCCATCCACCAGTCATCCAAGTCCATCCTAGATACAATCTAATCACTGTTAAAATGCCTGCTGCAATCTTATTTTCTCTTAAAAATGTGTTAATCATCTTGAATCCTCTCCTTATTTCTTATAATTTTTTATTTATCTCTATGTCTGTATCTTACAACCTTGTGAATGTTTTCACAATAGTTATGTGAATAACTTCACAATTCATTCAAGAAGTTGTGAACTTTTTATTACAGTCATAGTGTTAATGTAGCAAAACAGTCTTTTTAGATAGTGACAGGCATCACCCCATGAAAAGTGCTATACTTGGTTGATATGTGAGGATGAATTAAAAAAAGAATTTACTCACTCAGAATGGGGTTGTAGAGCCGTTCCAGAGTAACTAAAAATAATACAGTGTAGAAGTGAAAGGAATTGAATCAATGAATGGAATGAATGGAGAGCATAAGACTTATATTTATAATTATGCTTGCACAAAAGATGAAATTGAGTTGTGTGCTTTAGAAATGCGCTCTCTTTTTGGTAAAGACTCAAAAACCAACATTTTGGAAAGTTCAGTCAAAATTGATCCGAGTAGAAGTCCGTTTATTCGAGAAAGAATTGATGTGATTTTCGAGGGTGAACATATAGAAGAAATATATGAGAAAGTGAAAAATTTACAAATAGCCGAAATGACGTTTAAAGTGATCCTTGTTCAGAATAGCAACCATCATGAAGTTGAGAAAGTCCGACATAAAGATCGTCGCAAGATAGAGCGAGAAATAGGATTACTAATCCAGGGAGAGCCAGACTTGCTTAATCCTGAAATGATATATGGAATCATGGATTTTAATGGACGTTGGGTATTTGGTGAGTATAACAAAAATATGGCAGTTTGGTTACAGCATCAAAAAAAACCGCACAGTTATTCTACATCTCTTAGTACTAGGGTAGCAAGGTCTGTAGCAAATATTGCTGTCCCTAATCCAGAAGGAATTAAAGCAATTGATCCATGCTGTGGAATTGGGACTGTCGTAGTTGAGGCACTCTCAATGGGAATAAACATTGTAGCTAGTGATATTAATTATCTAATCATTCCTGGAGTTCGAGAAAATATAGAGCATTTTGGTTACGAAACTGAAGTATCTCACAAGGACGTTCGAGAGATTACTGGAGATTATGATGTAGCCATCATTGATATGCCATACAATCTATGTTCTGTTATAACTGCTGAGGAACAGCTTGAAATGCTTCAAAATACGAGAACATTTGCTAACAAGGTAGTAATTGTCACGATCGAACCAATTGATCACATTATTACAAGTGCAGGCTTTGATATTGTAGACCGCTGTATCGTCAAAAAAGGGGCGTCATTTGCTAGAGAGATCATTGTTTGTGAAAAGTCTCAAAAAAGTGAGTAGTCTCATTTTAAGAAGAATGTAGAAAGTTTATTATTGTAGATTGTAGGAAGGATGACAATATGAACAAAATAATATCCTTAAAGGTAAAATCAGCTCATATAAAGAGTTTGAGGGCTGGTGTTCCATTAATTAAGAAAGAGGCCATCGTTAATCATAATGATGTGAAAGTAGAAGGTACCATTATTGAACTTGTCGATGAGAAAAATAAGTTTCTAGCAAAAGGGTATTATGGGAAACAAAACAAAGGAATCGGTTGGGTTTTAAGTAGAGAACAAAAGGAAGTCATTGACCAACCATTTTTTGAAAAGAAGCTTAAAACTGCGCTTGAAAATCGTCGTTCACTTTTTAATGCCAATGATACGACTGCCTTCAGAGTATTTAACGGAGAAGGAGATGGGATAGGCGGTTTTACGATTGATTACTTTGATGGCTATTATTTAATCAGTTGGTATAGTGAAGGTATTTATTGTTTTAAAGACTATGTACTTAAATCTCTCTCAAACCTAGTGGATTATAAAGGTCTCTATGAAAAAAAACGCTTTGCAGAAAAAGGCACCTATATAGAAGATGATGACTTTATTGGTGGAGAAAGAGCCGAATTTCCTCTTATTGTGAAAGAAAATGGCATTAACTTCGCTATCTACTTAAATGAAAGTGCGATGGTTGGTGTATTCCTAGATCAAAGAGATGTAAGAAAAACCATTAGAGACAAGTATTCAAAAGGAAAACGAGTGTTAAATACATTTTCATACACGGGAGCGTTCTCAGTTGCTGCTGCATTAGGAGGAGCTATAAAAACAACAAGTGTTGATTTAGCAAATCGTAGTAAAAGTAAAACGATTGAGCAATTTAGTGTTAATGGGATTGACTATGAATCACATGACATTATTGTGGAAGATGTATTTAACTATTTTAAATATGCGGTCAGAACTAAAGCCACATTTGATATGGTTATTTTAGATCCACCTAGTTTTGCGCGTTCAAAAAAGAATACCTTCAGTGCTGGAAAAGATTATCCTGACTTACTGGAGAAGGCAATCACGATAACTGAGAAGGATGGAATCATTGTAGCCTCCTCGAATTGTAGTACCTTTGGTATGGAGAAGTTCAAGAGCTTTATTGAAAAAGCCTTTGATCAAACAGGGGATAAATATAAAGTACTTGAAGAATTTGGTCTTCCTAGAGATTTTAAGACGATCAAAGAATTCAAAGAAGGTAACTACCTTAAGGTTGTGTTTATACAAAAAATTACATAAATAAGTGGTAGGATATGTAGAATCATAATTGTGACACGGCCATCTCTCTATCAAGAAGGCGCTTTTAGTAAAACGCTCTGGTAAAGAGATTCGCACATCTTCGGCTACATTCAATCATTTATAATTAGCTGTGACTAGTCAAAAACACAAAATCTTTTTAGGGATGGAAAAAAAACAATTTATCTGGGTGGCGAATTCATAATGAGTGCATAAGGTATTCATGTAGGAGGGAAAACATGAAGCCTAAAACTTATTATAACAATGGATACAATCTAAATATGACATTGCCAAGATATCAGCAACAAAATATCACCGGACCGATTTTTGGAGGGGGGTGGATTAACCCATACCCACCGAATTTTGAGGGCCCATTACCAGGCCCAAATGGAGGAGGTTGGAATTTCCCATATCCACCGAATTTTGAGGGCCCATTACCAGGCCCAAATGGAGGAGGTTGGAACTTCCCATATCCACCGAATTTTGAGGGCCCATTACCAGGCCCAAATGGAGGAGGTTGGAATTTCCCATATCCACCGAATTTTGAGGGCCCATTACCAGGCCCAAATGGAGGAGGTTGGAATTTCCCATATCCACCGAATTTTGAGGGCCCATTACCAGGCCCAAATGGAGGAGGTTGGAATTTCCCATACCCACCGAATTTTGAGGGCCCACTACCAGGTCCAAATGGAGGAGAGTGGAACTTTCCGTATCCCCCTAATTTCGGTAGAGTTAGCGAAGTTAGACGAGGCGGGTTTTATCCAATCCCCAACCAATTCTAAAAAACTAATTGTGGATAGGAAACCGAATGAAGGGGTTTCCTATCCTATTTTGTATTCATTTTCTAACACAGGAACAATAAGAGTCTTTAAGATTTATAGGACGGTTCTCGCGCTTCATTTCAAGATAACCTCTGAGAAACATTGATATTAACCAAAAACCCTAAGGTATTCCCCTTAGCGTTGACTTTTATAATTTCTATTAGAACTTGAAAAGGGTTATTGATGAGGAATCTTCTTTATTCCTCATCTTCCTTTACCTGATAGGCTTGATTAAACAAGAACTGTTGGCTATCAAAAAATTGATCAACATCGGTTCGTGATACATAATGATAGACACCCTCCTCGTCTTGCTCACGAGCTTTTACGTTATCAGCTAATTGGGCATCAAGAATTTGACTTATACGTAATTTAATATGTCCTTCGAAAATGGGAAACAAGATTTCAACTCTTTTTTCCATATTCCTAGTCATCAAATCAGCAGAGGAGAGAAACGTTTTCTTCTCTCCATTGTGATGGAAATAATAAATCCGACTATGTTCTAAGAAACGCCCAACAATACTTCGGACTTTGATATTCTCGCTTACTCCACGTATTCCCGGACGCAAACAACAAATCCCTCTAATAATAAGATCAATTTTTACACCAACAGCAGAAGCTTCATACAATTTCATAATAATATCTTTATCAGTCAAAGAATTCATCTTGGCAATAATACGCCCATTGCGAAATCTTTTGTGGAAATTTATTTCTTCAGAAATTAGGTTGATAAAGTCCTGCTTTATATCAAAAGGCGCAAGTGACAAATGATGAAATTCAGGTTTCTCTGTATAGCCGCTTAGATAGTTGAAGAAATTAGTTGCGTCAATCCCGAATTTGCGTTTGGAAGTAAACAATCCCATATCAGTATATACTTTTGCTGTTTGATCATTATAGTTTCCGGTACCAAGATGAACATATCGTTCTATCCGATTGCTTTTTCTTCTAATAACAAGTGTGATTTTGCTATGTGTTTTCAAGTAGGTCATTCCATAAATCACATGACATCCAGATTGTTCAAGGTCTTTGGCCCATTGGACATTGTTTTCCTCATCAAATCTAGCTTTTAGTTCAACTAGTACCGTGACTTGCTTGCCGTTAGCTGCAGCCCTTTTTAATGCGTCAATAATAGGGGAGTCTCCACTAACTCGGTACAAGGTTTGCTTAATGGCTAGTACATCTTTGTCATCTGCGGCCTTTGATATGAATTCAACAACAGGCTCAAAAGATTCATAGGGATGATGTAATAACACATCGCGCTTTGAAACTACATCAAAAATATCGTCTTCTGATTTAAGATTCATTGGTGGTTGTGGAATAAGTGTTTGATATGTGAGATGCTCCATCGTTATTGATACTTCTTTATAAAAATCAAAAAGGATTGTCAGATCAATTGGACCATTAACCTCATAAACATCATCTTTATGAATCTCAAGCTCCTCTAATAAATAATTAATAATATTTTCATCATAGTTCTGTTGTTGGATTTCAAGTCTGACTTCTGAACCCCATTTGCGTTTTTTTAGTTCCTCTTCAATTTCTTTTAATAAATCGCGAGCACCTTCTTCATGAATGGTTAGATCTGCATTTCTTGTAATTCGGAACATAGTGATTGATTCAATAGTGAATCCTTTAAATAACTTTTTGATAAAGTAACTTATCACTTCTTCCAATAATACAAATTGAATCTTGCTTGAGGAGGAAGTAAGACGTACAAAGCGATTTAACACAGCTGGTACTTGTACGATCGCCGTTTTTCGACAAGTTTCTTCCGGAACTTTTGGATCGCTAATGACAATGGCTAGATTTAAGCTCTTGTTAAGTAGTTTGGGGAAGGGACGGTATGCATCAATCGCCATTGGTGTCAAAACCGGGAATATTTCTTCATCAAAGTAATATTCAAGTTGATGAAGTTGAGATTGAGATAAGTTGTCCATTTTCAATATTTCAATATTTTCATCATGAAGTTTTGGTAAAAGAACATTGTTGAATGTTTCATATTGCAACTGGACTAACTTGTGAGTTTTAGTTGAGATTTCATTTAATTGTTGCTTTGGTGTCAAACCTGCTTTGTTATCAGGTTTGTTAAACCTTGCTTCTACTTGATCTTTAAGACCAGCTACACGGACCATGAAAAACTCGTCAAGATTTGAGCTAAAAATAGCTAAGAATTTCAGTCTTTCTAATAGAGGATTGCATTTGTCAAGTGCCTCTTCCAACACGCGTTCGTTAAAAGCAAGCCAACTTAATTCTCGATTATTATAATACTTAGGTTTACTAAGTTCTCTAGTATCTTTTTGCACCGTAATCATCTAGCAGTCACCCTTTTTCGACAATTCTCTAACAATTTCCAGTTTATCACATGAATGTAAAGCTATTGTAAATTTTTAGGTAAATTGTAAATTTAGCGTTAAATTGTAAAAGCATTTGATCATAATTAAATCGCTAATTTCGCATATTAAATAAAGTGACAGGGTTGTATTTAATCTTGTTCTTTAAAGTTAACTGTTATTAATTTCTTTAAATGTTTTTCTAAATGTTTTTTTTGTTTTTCAATCTGATATTGTTCAGGAGTCCAATTTTTGTTAGAAGTTATTGAAAAAATAAGCTCATCATTATCTATTGAAAGATCGATATAATGGACAATTTTTCTTTTAGTAGCGTTGAGACTATGTGCAAATTTTAAAATTGCTCCTATTAGCCGGTAAGTAGTAAGTTCTTCTTTGCTAAACCAATGCTCGAAAAGGGTCACATATCTCTTGAAAACAGCTTTACTCTTAAATGAAGCAATTAAAGCAATCGCTACCCGTTCTTTATGTGATAAACCATCAATTGTACGGTTAGCCAATAAATAAAAGGTATGTTGACTACTTGACTCCGAATCAATGTAATCACCAAGGTTAAACACGAGTGCAGCGCGCTTCATTCTATCTATATCATGGTCATTTAGGTTAGTTATACCGAAACTATTCAGCAATTCTGTTATTTTAATTGCGTTTTTTGACACTGCTAAATTATGTTCGACATCAATGTCGTATTCTCTTGAAAGTTCTAAGAAGCTTTCTTCAAGGACATTTGGGAAGCCTATTTCACCTGCTGGTGTTACCTTCTCATTGTAGAATATTCCATCTCTTAGGCCTTTTCTACTTAAAATGAATTGGTTGGAATGAACAAGTTCTAGTAAGCATTTAAATACTTCAACTGCTGGAAGAATAATATCCGCTCGGTCTCTAGACAAGCCTTCCACTCGTTGTAGTTCTGGAAAAGTAAGATTAGCTAAGAATTGTTGCATTTCATCCACTTCTTGCTTGGTCATTGTGTATTGATGTGCACCTGAGATAGGGTACCCAATACACTCTTGGTGAATTTGAGCGAGATTTCTGGCACTACCACCAATACCGATAATAGGTAATTCCTTCTCTAAAAGCCAGTCCAAAGAGGAGAATTGTTCAGTAATATATTCCTTTAGTTTATGAAGTTCTTCTAAAGTAGGCTTACTTCCACTTATGAACTGTCGCTTGAGTGATAAAGCCCCGAAAGGAAAGCTATGGTAATTAATTAATTTCCGGTCATGAAAGTATGTAAGTTCTGTACTTCCCCCACCAATATCAACTGTAATTCCTGAATTGAATGAGGTCGAGTTAATAACTGCCAGGTAACCATAAAATGCTTCCTGATACTCTGAGAGGATTTCTATGTTAAAGCCTGTTTGCTCTTTAACAGTTTTCAGTATTTCGTCTTGATTTTGAGCGATTCTAATCGTAGCTGTAGCTACACATTTCATCTCTGTTAGTTGATGATGTTTGATTACTTCTAAAAAACTTTGTAAGGTTTTTATTAGAGTAGTTATTCCATCCTTGTGAAGTATGAATTCATTAGATAAGTAATTTCTTAAACGTGACACAGATTTAACATTTTCAAGCTCTTTGTATCTTCCACTATTATTTCGCTTATAAATAACCAGTCTCATTGTGTTTGAACCAATATCAATAATTCCATACTTATCTTTAGTCACCCGGTAGCACCACCCTTAATTAATATGCACATTATATCAAAATCAGCACAGGAATGATATGTGGGGACGGTTCTCGCGTCTCATGGAAATTTACCAGAGCGTTTAATGTGTATTTTTTAGAAGCTCTTTGGAAATTTTAGTTAGTAATTAATGACTGGAGGATGCATATGAAGAAAAAAGTAACCATCATTGGTGGGGCAGGAACAATAGGAAATATTTTAACAAAAGGGCTACATGATAAATATGACTTTACCATTCTTGATAAAACTCCTAACCAGGGTCAAAATTATGTGCAAGTTGATGCAACAAACCCTGATTTATTGATAGAGAGCATTCCAAAAGATTGTGAATGTCTAATAAATTTATTAACCATTAAATCGGATAACGATTTAGAAAATGTGGATGAGTTTCATAAAATGACAGATATTCATTTTATGTCATCTTTCTATATTTTTCATGCAGCAATTACATTAGGGATTCCGAAGGTGGTCTATGCAAGTAGCAATCATACAACTGATTATTACGAATCAAATGGGATCTCGAAATTAGGTAGGGAGATCAACATAAGTGATTATCCATATTCACGTGGACTTTATGGGGTGTTAAAGCTCGCTTCGGAAAACATAGGTCATATTCTAGCAAGAGAGGAAAGTAATAATCTATCCATTATTAACTTACGGATAGGGAGTGTTCACCCTGATGAGCATCAAACGGTGAGGGAGGATGAACGATTACACCATACGTTGTTATCGCATGATGATACGATACGACTATTTGATTTAGCAATACAATCTAATGTTAAGTATGGGACCTATTACGGGGTGTCTGATAACCCTAAGAAACCATGGTCAACAGAAAATGCATGGAAGGAGCTAGGTTTTGTTTCAAAAGTGAATTCACTAGATTTATTAGACAATGGTGAATCGTGAGAACCGTCCCCGCGTCTCTTTAGTCCTGGTGAAAAGGTCATGCTCATCCTTTCATTTGATGCTCATCTGCTAATATTATTGAGGATTTGCTAGTCCTTTATGCTTAGCTCTAAGAAGATGATTATATTTATAATCCCTTCCCAATTTTATAATTTGGGATGTTAGAAAAATTATTAAGAATTTGGAGGGGAGTAAATGAAGACGGGTATAAGTTTAAAAAAATGGAATTTATTTAAGATTTCAGTATTACTTGTATTAACAATTACTTTTAGCTTGTTTCAAAATGAAAGGGCTTTCTTTGTGGGTGCTGAAGAAGGATTCGATTTGATTTATGAAGCAGAAGATGCCGTTATTGTAGATGCAATAATTGATTCACAGCATCTAGGTTATACGGGTACAGGGTTCGTTGATTACAAGCCGAATGCACCGGGTGGGACGATTACTTGGACAATTTCGGATGTTCCAGCCGATGGTGAGTATACACTAGTATTCAGGTATGCCAATGGTGCAACAGATAATAGACCTGCTGAGATAAAGGTGAATAATACGGTTGTTGAAGTTGAACTTGCATTTCCTTCTACGGGGGAATGGATGTCATGGAAAACCGCTTCTACAAAGACTACTCTTAAGGCCGGTGAAAATGTAATCATTGCTACTGGAAAGGGCCTTAGTGGGGGTGCCAATATTGATCATCTACGGATACACAATTTAAAAACCGAACCAGAAGATAATGGTCCAAAACCTGTAGATGTGAAACAAGTATCAATGGAAGAACTTGTAAATGGGGTAACCTTAAAGAAGTTAAAAGAAGCTGGGATTGTGTCAGTAGCAGAGCCAATTAAAGATGCTGAAATGACAAAGGTAGAATTGTTTGCATTAATTAATAGAGTAATGGGCTTTAGTCATCAAGAAATCTATAAAAATATTAGTCCAGAGACTAATGTATGGGAAGTACCTAAAGACAATTGGTGGAGTTATGTACTTCAAGCAGCAAAACAAGAAGGTTATGTTTCTGCAGATAACGATGGTCAAATTCATCCCAATGATCAAGTGACTCGAAGAGAAGCGGCTGAAATGATTGTTGCACTACTAGACCTTAAACCAGGCAAAGCGAAGAATAACGAAAAAGTAAATAGTGAGGCTGCTGTTGGTGCGGTTGTATCAAATGGTTATATGTCAGCAAAACCTGGATTTGGAGATCATAATCGTTTGACCTTTGGTGAGGCGGAGGCGATCTTTGCAAAAGTAGCTGATAAAGTAGATCATTCAGAAAAACAAGTGCATGTTGTTAATGCACAAGCAGTATCAAGCAAATTAGTAGCTGTGATGTTAAATGGAAAATTTGATGATTTTGATGTGCAAGCATTAGCGATAAAGGCTGCAAGTGGTAGTTTTAAAAGTTTAAATCCATCCTTGAGTAATATGTATCCTACGCGTGCTGCAGTAGGAGAAAATAAATTTGGTGACACTGTTATTATTTATGAGGTCCAAAATACCTTAGAAAAAGGTAAAGTGGTAAACAATGTTGAAAATGAATTCTCGGGTAATCTCGATGAATTGAAAAAACAGGCTGAGAATCTTATATCATGGCAGATGGACCATGGTGGTTGGACAAAAAGCATGGAAAATGAATATAGCCGTCCTTGGGATGGACAGGAAAAACGTTCAAAACAATTTGGTCCAAATGGAGAAGAATTAGGAACGATTGATAATAATGCAACCATTAATCAAATCCGCCTTATTTCTCAAGTGTATCAGGAAACAAAGGACGAGAAGCTGAAAGTAAGTGTACTAAAGGGAATTGACTTTTTATTAAATATGCAATATGACACTGGAGGTTGGCCTCAAGTATATCCACAGCGTGGAAAGTCTCCACAGGATTCAGTGTATTATTCAAACTATGTTACGTTTAATGATAATGCGATGATCAATGTTTTGGAACTATTTGATGACCTGTTAACTGAATCTTACCCATTTGATGAAAGCATGATTAGTGACCAATATAGGGAGAAACTTACAGAGTCTATGGAAAAAGGGATTGGATATATATTGAAGTCTCAAATTAAGGTGGATGGAAAATTAACAGCATGGTGTGCTCAACATGATCCTGTTACGTATGAACCACAGCATGCAAGAGCCTATGAGCATCCTTCCATCTCTGGAAGTGAATCTGTTGGTATTGTTAAGTTTCTTATGTCACGCCCGAACCAAACTCCCGAAATTCAAGTAGCAATTGAAGGGGCTTTGAAATGGTTTGATGAAGTAAAACTTGAAGGGATTAGGTATGTAAGTAGAGATCCAAATGGTGTGTACTTTGTGGAAGATGAAAAGGCAGTGACTTGGTACCGTTTCTATGAGATTGGAACCAATAAACCGATTTTCTCCGGTAGGGACGGTGTTATCAAGCATTCCATTCAAGAAATAGAGGAAGAAAGACGTAACGGTTATTCATGGGGAGGTAGTTATGCTAAGCAACTTTTAGAAATAGCTAAGACTACTGGATACTTCCAGGACCATGTTTTTGTGGAAGTTTTAGAGAATCAATTGGTTGATTCATATGGTCATAAACTAGTAGAAGGGGGATTGAAGAGAGTGGGAGATGCTACAGAAGAGTTGAAGGCTATTACTGTCAAACTGGTTGTTTCCAAGGATGCTAGTGGTGATTATCATACTGTTCAGGAAGCCATTAATGCTGTACCAGCAAATAATACAGAACCAGTGGAAATATTCATAAAAAATGGTATTTACAAAGAGGTTGTAAAGGTGCCAGCAGATAAACGGTTTATTACAATGGTCGGAGAAAGCGCCGAGAAGACGATCCTTACGTATGATAACTATGCAAAAAAAGAAAAACCAGAAGGTGGTACATACGGAACAAGTGGTAGTGCAAGTGTGTATCTCTATGCAAGTGATTTTACGGCTAAAAACGTAACGATGGAAAATACTTTCGATGAAAGCTTGGTCGAAGGAGGATCACAGGCGGTAGCGGTGTATACAAGAGGTGAACGTATGGCATTTGATAATGTCCGCTTTATTGGTAACCAGGACACTTTATACGCAAATGCTGGCTCCCAATATTTCAGTAATTGTTATATCGAAGGAGATGTTGACTTTATTTTCGGAGGAGCGAGAGCGGTTTTCGATAATTGTGATATCGTTTCAGTTGACAGAGGGTCTTCAACCAATAATGGGTACATCACGGCTGCAAGTACAAATATAAGTGAACCATATGGCTTCTTGTTTTTAAATAGTAGGCTAAAAAGTGAAGCAGCTGACGGTACAGTGTACCTAGGAAGACCATGGCATCCAGGTGGTGATCCAAACGCAATAGCGAGTGTTGTATTTAAGAATTGTGAATTAGGCTCCCACATCCATCAGGAAGGTTGGACAGATATGTCAGGTTTCAGTGCAAAAGATGCTAGGTTTTTTGAATATCAGAATACTGGTCCTGGAGCTGATCTAACACGTCCTCAGTTAACAGATGAGGAAGCTAAGCTTTATACGATTGAGAATGTGTTAAAAGGATGGAATCCAAAACAATAGAATTATAGTAAGCAGGGATGTCAGAAAAATGGCATCCCTGTTTTTTGCTCATTCTAAAAACCTTGTTTTACTAACCATCTTTTACATAACTCAGTCCATTCACTTACGTTGTCATCTTGACCTGCAAGTCCTAGACCATGACGACCATGTGGGAAAATGTGTAATTCCAATGGTATTTCCTGTTCTCGTAAGGCAAGGGCGTATAACAAACTATTTTCAACCGGAACAGCAGCATCATCTGCTGTATGCCACAGGAAAGTAGGTGGTGTACTTTTAGAGACATTTTGTTCAAGGGACATTAATGCTCTAAGTTCATCAGTAGGGTCTTCTCCTAGAAGATTGTGCATGGAGCCTTGATGATAATGTTTTATAAAAGAAATGACTGGATAACATAGGATTGCTAGGTCAGGTCTACTACTCTCTTGATCGATTTGGTCAATAGCATCATAGAAGTTAATGTGGTCGAGTGTTGACGCTGAGGCAGCCAAGTGGCCTCCTGCTGAAAATCCTAGTATCCCAATTTTCTCTTTATCCAAATTCCATTCATTGGCATGGTAGCGTACGTAACGAATGGCACGCTGACAATCTGCCAATGGGGATGGATGCTTAGACGGGGAAACACGGTAATTTAATACAAATGCCGATATGCCAAAAGAGTTCAACCATTTTGCCACTGGTTCTCCTTCATGATGTGCACGATGCCCATACCCTCCGCCAGGGCAAATAATGACTGCAGCATGTTTATCATTCCGATCGACTAAATATGGACTTATGGTAGGTGTGAATTCGTGTTCTATCGTATTTTTCATCTCTGGCCATAGCAGTGCAGTCATATTTTAAAGCCTCCTAAAAAATAATAATTTCATAGCTTTGATTATATAGGTATGAGGTGTACAAATGTATAATCAATTTCTTATATGGTAGTCATTACATCACTTTTTCATAACTGATTACTAGTGTTTTAATGATTATATGAGATTGGCCTTATTGACAAAAAATAACATAGACTTATAATTTAAAATAATGTAAGCGTTTTACTATACTTTCAAAGAGGGGAGGGCCATTCTTATGAAGCATAAGCCAAGGTATTTTTATCGTTTATTTATCCCTTTTGTTTTAGTTGGTACATTGGCGATGTTATTGTTTAATGGATTTGCTTTTTTGTTTACAAAAGATTCACTTGAAGAAAAAATAATCTATGAAAAACAAGAAAATGTCGTTCAGACGATGAATACACTTGAACAAAAATTACAAGCGCTCGACTATACATTTAATTCATATATACACGATAGTTCTTATAAAAATTATATTAGCAATCCATTAACTCCAAGCCAGTTTGATACCTATCAATTAATTGATAAACAACTAAACTATATTTCGTCTTTTGGTCCGAGTCGGACAACTGTAGAATTAGTAAGTTTAGAGGGGAACTGGATGATAAACGAGGACGGATTGAAACAACTTACGACAGAACAAGAGGATGAAATTACTGCTAAATATCTCTCCCTTCCTAATTCTTCAACATGGTTCAAAGACGAGCAAGATAATAGAATTAAGTTGGTGAAAAAGACTCCTTTTTACCAAACACTCAAAAGTGGTCTACTTATTATTGATATTCCAATTAAATCATTATCAAATGTAATTTATAAACATTCAGAAACGAGTCCAATTTATATATATAACCAAGACGGTATGTTGGTTTATCAAAGTAATTCAGATATGGAAGATACGATAAACGAAAAAACGATTTCCGATTTAATAAATGGAAATAAACAAGCTGGGGTTATAGATGTTGATCTCAAAGGGAAAGAAAGGTATAAGGTAGCCTTTTCAAAGTCAGGATATAATGGCTGGATTTACATATCCAAAATCAGTGATTCAGAGTTTACCCAAGCCATGAAGCCAACGATTATTGGTGTTGTGTTAATGAGTGTATTCATGTTAGTGGTGATGATCATTATCGCTTATGTTAGTTCCGATTATTTTTCAAAACCAATTCGAGAATTACAGAAGTTCATCCCTAAAATGCAAAAAGATGGGGTTAAGGACGAATTTGAGATGATTAGCAAATCGATTCGAGATGTCATTGAAAAAAATCAATCTCTAGAAAATATTGTGACTAGTCAGCATGAACAATTAAAGACTTTATTTATGCATAACCTGTTTCATGGACGTATGAATGAAAGGGAAATATCAGAAGGATTATATGACTTCAATTATCCAAGACACTGGTCATGCTTATATGTATTAGTGATTCAATTTGATAGTATAGACAATTGCGAGTATACAAGGAAGGATAAAGACTTACTTTTGTTTTCAGTGAATCAGATTGTTTCTGAGATGATTGACAAAGAAGAGCAGCTATCTCCTACAGTTATAGATTCGAACACACAAGCTACCATCTTTATTTGTAAAGATAAAGAGTATGATAAACATGTGTTATTAATCAATCAATTTGCAGAAAAAATTCAAGAAACTGTAAGGAAAATATTCAATCTTTCCGTAAGTGTGGGGATAAGTAGTCCTTTTGAGGTGTTGACTGAAAGTGAATTAGCACTTGAACAAGCTGTTGAATCATTAAAATACCGTCTGAAAGTTGGAAAAGAATCAATCATCTACTATGAAAGTGTTTCTGCCATTATTAATAATAATCAAATCAACACTTATTTTCCTAAAATGCTAGAGAACCAATTATTTGATAACATCAAATTAGGGGAGAGTGACAAAGCAAAAGAAACGTTGCACCAGTTACTTGCTGACCTTTTCAAATTAAATAAAAATCCTCATGAACTTGAAGTAAATATCATGCGATTTCTGAATGATTTAATGAGTCTAATGCAAATCATGGGTATGGATACTTTAGTGATTGAAGATCATAAGTCTCTCTACCATGCAATTTCTGAAATGAAAACATCTGAGGAGATTGAGCTTTTTGTAAAAAATAAGATTGTGTATCCAATGATCGATACAATCTCTGAAAGAACCGATTCACAATATAAATCTATTTCAGATAAGATCATTCATATTATCCAAAGTGAATATGATACTGAACTATCGTTAGAGATTATTGCATCCCGTCTTCATTACAATAAAAATTATTTAAGTAGCATTTTTAAAAAGGAATTTAAACAATCATTTAGTGAATATTTAGCTCTCTACCGATTTGATATGGCGAAAAAGTGGTTAAAGGAGACAAACCTATCTGTTAGGGTTATATCTGAAAAACTTCAGTATAATAACTCACAAAACTTTATTCGTTCATTCCGAAAAATAGAGGGTACAACTCCAGGGAAATATCGTGAACTACATAGAGAGGATAGCCTTTCTTGCTAGAGGTCATATAAAATATGAAAAGAAAAGAAGCAGCCAATATGGCTGCTTCTTTTCTTTGTAATCGCTTCCTTTTCACTTACGCTTTTACAGAACCGACAAACGCGCCTTTTACAAAGTATTTTTGCAGGAATGGATACAAGATTAACATTGGAATAGTGGCGACGGTGATAACCGCCATCTTAATCGTTTGGGCAGGTGGGACAACTTCAACAACTGATGCGTCTGCTTGCATTCCACTCGATACGATCACGATTTGGCGAAGCAATACCTGAATGGGCCATTTACCTGAGTCATTTAAGTACAGGATAGCGTTCGTATACTCATTCCAGTAAGCAACCGCGTAGAATAAGGAGATGGTTGCTATTGAAGGAAGGGACAACGGAAGGATAATCTTAAAGAATATCATCAGATCATTGCATCCATCCACTTTTGCGGATTCCTCTAGGCTATCAGGAATCGCTTGGAAGAAGTTCCTCATAATAATTAGGTTAAACGCACTAATGGCTACAGGGAGAATCAATGCCCAATATGTATTGATTAACCCAAAGTTCTTGACTACTAGATAAGTAGGAATCATACCACCGCTAAATAACATCGTAAAAACAACCACGAAGTTAATTGTTCTTCTACCATGTAAGTACCTACGTGATAGCGAATATGCCATAAACGATGTAAGTACCATACTCACAAATGTGCCAATACCAGTTACACCAATCGAAACTGCAAAACTCTTGAAAATAGTTGGTGTTGAAAAAATATACTCATAAGCACTTAAAGTAAAGGTAGTCGGAAAAATGATGAAATCTTTCTCAATCACTTCTTGTGTCGTTGCAAAGGAGCTAGATATGACGTTAAGAAATGGGATGAGACAGGCTAAGGAAATAAGCAGTAAGATTGAAAGATTGATAAAGTTAAAGATACGATTTCCTATCGAATTTTCATGCATAGAATAATTCCCTCCAGATATAGAATGTTTAAATCTTACTTTCAATATATCAATGTGCCAAAAGGTACGTCTATAATCATTTATCCATTATATTACAAGCTGTTTTAATTGAAGATTATGCAATTGAATGAGACTTATTAAGGTAACATAATTGAAATACTCATTTAAAGAAAAGTGTAATCATTAAATTAGATAACAATAGGAAAACGCTTACTTAATGCCTGCGATTCGGCATTCTAACAGGATGATTGTAGACGTTATACATTAATTTCATTACCTTTAGAGTGTACAGAAAATTCGTGAACAAAATTGAAAGGGGTAATAGTGGTGAGAGAAACCGTTGTTGTTACGGAAGATCCGAAATCAGTACAGCCATCTCTTGACAGAAAAGCCATCAAACAAACCAGGAAAAAGAAGATGGATCGAATATTAAAGAATAAGTATTTGTATTTTATGTTGATGCCAGGGCTTATGTACTTTATCATTTTCAAGTACTTTCCTATGGGAGGATTAATAATTGCCTTCCAAGATTACCAACCTTTTTTAGGGATTACTGAAAGTCCTTGGGTGGGATTCAAACATTTCATTAGATTATTTACAGAGCCCACTTTCTTTATGTTGTTATCAAATACTCTCTTTCTATTTGCTTTAAATCTATTTATTTTTTTCCCAATTCCGATTATTTTAGCGTTGATGTTAAATGAAGTAAGAATCAAAATGTTTAAAAATCTAGTGCAAACAGTTATTTATATCCCACATTTTATGTCATGGGTAATCATTGTCTCTATTTCATTTGTGTTTTTGACAGTAGATGGTGGTGTCATAAATGAATTGATTGCCAAAGCTGGCGGAGAAAAAATGAATTTCATGACCGATGGTAATTGGACCCGTGCAATTTATATTCTTCAAATTATTTGGAAAGAAATGGGTTGGTCAACAATTATTTATTTAGCCGCAGTAACTGCTGTTGATCCCCAATTATATGAGGCAGCTAAAATGGATGGTGCGAATAGATTAAAACAAATCTGGCATGTTACATTACCTGCAATTCGACCGGTTATCATTATCTTATTAATCTTGAAAATTGGTCAAACCTTAGACTTAGGGTTCGAGCATGTATACCTTCTATTAAACTCATTAAACCGAGAAGCAGTAGAAATCTTTGATACCTATGTGTATACGGCAGGTCTGAAAAATGGACAATTAAGCTATAGTACCGCTGTAGGGTTATTCAAAGGACTTGTAGGATTAATTTTAGTTATTGGTGCGAATAAACTAGCGAAAAAGTTTGGTGAAGATGGTTTATATTAACTGTTGCAAACGTTAACATTGGAAGGTGGCCAGAATGTAATGGATAAGATTAGAGAGCGAATTAATGACTTTTGTAGCATGACAATTAAACTCGTTTATATTCAATTGCTGTGGCTAACATTTACCTTATTGGGAGTAGTGATAATTGGAATCGGTCCAGCAACTTATGCAATGTTTACCGTGATGAGGCAATGGATCAGAGGAAACAAAGAGATTTCCATTTTTAAGACTTTTTTTCATAGTTTTCGTTCTGAATTTAAAGAATCATTCTTTTTTGGCATCATCTATTTGGTTGGTGGAATCATTTTATTTGTCGACCTTATCTATGTTCAATCACCACTACTCAAAGGATTCTTAATCATTATCAGTTTTCTTTATACAGTTTCATTACTCTATATATATCCAATACTCGTACACTATGAATGGCAAAGTATGATTCAAAAATTAAAGTGCTCCATTCTATTTGGCCTTTCCTATTTACAATATACATTAATGCTAATTGTCGCTCTAGCTGTCGTTTATTTTGTTCTATTCATGTATCCGGGTGTATTGACTTTCTTTGGTATCAGTATTGGAAGTTATATGATCATGTTTATGGCTAACCAAGTATTCAAAAGAATTGAAATGGAAGCTGGGGTTAACAAAGGTGTACAATTAAATGAACCCCTCATTAAAGGGGGTGATCAAGCTTAAGCGCCTTTTTTACAAGAGTTGGTTTTCATATAAAAAACTAATCAAAGGGGATAGAGAAATGAAAAAGAAGAAATATGGTAGATTATTAGCAGTAAATGTGTTAGTTGCTTCTCAACTTTTGCTTGCAGCCTGTAATAATGATAGTGAGAAAACGAGTGGAGAAAATGCAGAATACGATCCGAATTCTAAACTGGATGTTAGTTGGACTACCATGCTACATACAGCATCTACACCAACAGATGTGGTGCTAGAGAAAATTGAGGAAGCAACCAACTCTAATATAGAGTTTAACTGGGTACCAGATGCGTCAAAGGATGAAAGGATTACTGCTGCACTTGCTTCAGGTGAGCTAACGGATATCGTTTCATTGACGGTGCTAACCAATTCATCTGTTAGACAATCATTAAAGTCAGGGATGTTCTGGGATGTTGGTGAATATTTAGATGAATATGATAATTTGAAAAATATTTCTGAAGATATGCGAACAGCTGCGTCTATTGAAGGGAAATTATACGGAGTTCCATACCAGAAGAACTTAGGACGTTCGGGTCTATTACTTCGTCAAGATTGGCTCGATAATCTTGGTTTAAAGGCACCAACCAATTTAGATGAACTTTATGAAATTGCTAGAGCGTTTACTGAGGATGATCCAGATGGTAATGGGAAAGATGATACGATCGGCTTTTCAGATCGAAATGAGTTAAGATATGGGAACTTTAAAACGCTAAGTTCTTACTTTGGGACACCAAACGGATGGGCAGTAGATAGTGATGGTAAGTTTACTGCGGAATTTGAAACACAAGCATATAAAGATACGATGGAGTACTCAAAGAAATTATATGATAATGGCTATTCAGATAGAGATTTTGCTGTTACGCCTAAAAACACTCAGATGGAGAAGTTCGCACAAGGAAAAGCTGGGATTTATACAGGATTAATAAGTATTACTCAATTGGAAAATATGGCTGAAGGTATTCAAAATGAGATGGAAATCGTTCCTGTTAATAAAATTGAAAGTCCTGATGGAGAATATCATATCTGGTCTGAAAATAGTGGAATTGGTGGATTAATGGCATTCCCGAAATCAGAAGTGGAAACAGAAGCAGAATTAAAACGTCTTCTTCAGTTTGTAAATGATTTAATGGATAAAGAAGTATTCATGCTAATGACTGGTGGAATTGAAGGAACTCATTATGAGATTGATGAAAATGGGGCATTTCAAATATTGGATTCTGAACTATGGCAAAAAGATGTTCAACCATTCTCAAGTTCAAGACCGAGTGAAGTTACTCACTCTATTATAGACGGAAACCCTCGTAAGCAATTAGTAAATGAGCAAATCGATGAAAATGCAGGATTTGCTGTGCTTGATCCAACTGTTCCACTTGAATCACCAACAGCTAGTGAGAGAGGAACTGAGCTTGAAAAACTAATTATCGATGCTACCTTTAAATTCATTATGGGTGATATAGATGAAAAAGGATTTGATGCAGAGGTAGAGAAGTGGAGAAATTCAGGTGGGGATGATATGAGAAAAGAATATGAAGAAGCATATAAAATAGCGAATGAATAATTACTAGTTTAATAGAAGGTCCTATCTTTATCAGTTAAAAAGATGAGAAGAAGGACCTTTTATTCTTTTAATATGTTGTTAGTACGTAGTGAAATTGGAAAGGTGATGTACTATGAATGAAGAACACATGATAAAGAATCCAATATTAACTGGTTTTAATCCAGACCCCTGTATAATCCGTACAGGAGATGATTATTATATTGTTACTTCAACGTTTGAATGGTTCCCTGGTGCCCCTGTGTATCATTCCAAAGATCTAATCAACTGGACGCATCTTACAAATATTTTGACCAATGTGAATTTTGCTGGTAACCCTGATTCATGTAGTGTATGGGCACCTGCGTTGAGCCATCATGAGGGAGTATTTTATTTTGTTTATACAGATGTTTTGAGAAGTAAATATCCTTTTAAAGATGCACATAATTACCTAATGACATCAACAGATATTTTAGGACCGTGGTCTGATTCAATTTTTCTAAACAGTGGAAGCTTTGATCCATCATTGTTTCACGATGATGATGGGAGGAAATGGATACTAAACGTTGAATGGGATTACCGTGTAGAGGGACGGAACAAATCAACGGGAATTTTGATGCAGGAATATTCAAATGAAGACAATAGACTTGTTGGTCCCATTTATAAAATTTTCGAAGGGACAGAATTAAGAAAAACAGAAGCACCCCATATTTATAAGGTAAACGGTTACTATTACTTGGTAACAGCAGAAGGTGGGACCGGCTCGACACATGCAGTTACTGTTGCAAGATCAAGGGATATTAAAGGACCATATGAGGTCGATCCACAAAATCCGATGATGACTTCTGCACACAATGAAGAGCTTATCCTACAAAAAGCAGGCCATGCAAGTCTGGTTTCTACGCAAACAGGTGAATGGTATATAGCACACTTATGCAGCCGACCGGTCAATGGGAAATATTCAATATTGGGCCGTGAAACAGCCCTGCAGCGTGTTAAATTTACGGACGATGGATGGTTGCGATTGGCTGATGGAGGAAATGAGGCTCAAACAGAAGTAAAAGCTCCATCTTTACCATACCATCCCTTTGTAGTTGATCACAATGAACATGATGATTTTTTAGGTGAAAGTCTACACAAAACATGGAATACACTTCGTTGTGCTCCAGATGAATCATGGTGCTCATTAGTGGAACGGAAAGGATATCTGCGAATTAGAGGAGGAGAGTCTATTCACTCAATTCATAATCAACATCTAATTGCAAGAAGACAACAACATCTTGACTGTGAAGTTGAAACATCTATTGAATTTGAACCACAAAATTTTTCTCAAATGGCAGGACTTGTTCTTTATTACAATACTGAAAACTATGTATATCTTTATATATCACATGATGAAAATAGCGGAAAGTGTCTATCAATGATGAGTAGTACTTGGGGTGAGTTTCAACATAAAGACCTACTGATTTCAATTGAGGGAGCGAAGGTTTGCAAGTTAAAGGCAATCTTAGAAGGTGAAAACGCATCTTTTGCATATGCATGTGATGATGATGACTGGAAAGACTTGAGTGGTCCAATAAGCATTGCACATCTATCAGATGAAGGAAATGGATTTACTGGCAACTTTGTCGGTATTTGCGTGCAAGACTTACAAGGAACGAAAAGATATGCTGATTTTGATTATTTTACTTATGTGGGTAAATAAAGGAGGAACAGTTATATGGTTGAAACAAAAACAATTAAATGGTCTCAAAGAATGGTAGATTCTTTAATGGAACGTAGGCCATTATTATCAGCTGGTGTGCGAAATGATAAATGGTCATATGATTATGGTGTCGTCCTAAAAGGTACTGAACTCGTATGGAGACAGACTGGTGATCAAAAATACTTAGATTATATGAAAAAAAATATGGATGCATTTGTAAACGATGATGGAGATATCCGTGAATATAACGTTGAAACCTTCAATATAGATCATATCAATAACGGAAAAGTATTGCTTACTTTATACAAGGAAACTGGGGAATTGAAATATAAAAAGGCTGCAGACCTTTTACGTAGCCAGCTTCGATCTCACCCTCGTACGTCTGAAGGAGCTTTTTGGCATAAGAAAATCTATCCGTACCAAATCTGGTTAGATGGACTGTATATGGGAGCTCCCTTTTATGCTGAGTATGTAAAAGAATATGGGAATCAAGAAGAGTTTGACGATATTACAAAGCAATTTCTCTTATGTGCTAAGAATACAAAAGACCATGAAACAGGTTTGCTTTATCATGCATTTGATGAAAAGAAGGTTCAGCCATGGGCTGATCCTGAAACAGGTCTTTCTAAGAATTTTTGGGGACGATCGATGGGTTGGTTTGTAATGGCGATTGTCGATACACTACCCTTCATACCAGAAGACCATAAAGATCGAAATCGATTAATCTCTATGCTCCAAGAAATCATGCAAGCATTAAAAAGTGTTCAAGATCAAGATTCCCATGTGTGGTATCAGGTCCTTAATAAAAGTGAGAAAAAAGGGAACTATTTGGAGGCTTCTGCTTCTTGCATGATTTTATATGCGATGGCAAAAGGATTGCGATTAAAAATCATAGGTGATGAGTGGCGTGAACAAGCAAATAAGGTCTATGAGGGTATTCTAGCTGAATTTATTACTGTGACAAGTGAGGGATATGTCAATTTAAATAAAAATTGTGAGGTTGCTGGACTAGGTGGACCTGATAATCGAGATGGTACATTTGAATATTATATAAGTGAACCGATAATCACCAATGATTTAAAAGGAGTCGGTGCGTTTATTTTAGCAGCAGCAGAAATGGAAATGTTGAGAGAAGGAGGTCTTTGAAAAATGCAAACGACAATCACATCTAGTACTTACGATATTACGCGCTATGGAGCTGTAAAGGATGGTAAGACCGTTAATACGCTGGCGATATCTCAAGCAATTGAAGATTGTGCTGAGTCAGGTGGAGGCACTGTGTATGTGCCGGCAGGTCGCTTTCTAACGGGTGCTGTCATTTTGAAAAGTAATGTGAATTTGTTTTTAGAAGCGGGTGCAATCCTTTCCTTTAGTAATGATATTAATGAATACCCTGTAGTTGAGTCACGCTGGGAAGGTGTTAAAAGGGAGGTATACGCTTCATGCATTTATGCTGAAGAAGCAGAAAATATATCGGTAACAGGATACGGAACGTTAGAAGGTAATGGTCAATATTGGTGGGATCTATTCCGAAACAAGAAAAATTTATATCCACGACCTAAACTAGTAAGCTTTGATACTTGTAAGCATGTGTTAATTTCAGGAGTGAAAATGGTAAATTCCCCAAGTTGGACTGTCAATCCAATTTGCTGTGAAGATGTAACCATTCATAATATCTCGATTTTGAACCCAGCAAATTCTCCAAATACAGATGGAATTGATCCAGAGTCTTGCCGAAATGTTCGGATTTCGGATTGTCATATTGATGTCGGTGATGATTGTATTGCTATAAAAGCTGGGACAGAGGATACAATTGAGCGAGTACCTTGTGAAAATATAACGATAACAAACTGCACCATGATCCACGGTCATGGCGGTGTTGTATTGGGAAGTGAAATGAGCGGGGATATCCGTAATGTCACAGTCAGTAACTGTGTGTTTGAAGGAACAGATCGAGGAATCCGTTTGAAATCTAGACGAGGTCGTGGTGGAGTTATTGAGGATATTAGGATAACTAATATCGTCATGAAAGGAGTCATTTGTCCTTTTATTGCAAATTTATATTACTTCTGTGGTCCGAGAGGGAAAGACAAATATGTTTATGATAAAAATCCATATCCTATCACAGAAGAAACACCTGCATTCAGACGTATTCATTTTTCAAATATTACTGCTAGGGAAGTTAGTGCTTCTGCTGGATTTTTATATGGGTTGGCAGAGATGTATATCGAGGATATTACCTTTGATCAAGTCTCGGTTTCGATGGCAGATGATGCGGAACCAGGTATGCCAGCGATGATGTCAGAGCTTGAACCAATGAAACAACGTGGTTTTTATTGTAGTAATGTAACAGATATTCGTTTTAATAGAGTAACAGTTAGTAATCATGAAGGACCAGCATTTTATGTTGAGAATGGAAGAGACATTGAAGTGTCTAACTGCCGTTCAAAAAATCCTCGTACACAAGAGGAATCACTTGTTGTATTCAAAAATGTAACAGTAACGAGGTAGTTTTAATGCTCGTTTCAAGGAGGTGAATGAATGCAAACTCAAGAAGCCAAGCGTCAAAAACTATTTTCATTATTGGGAGATTTGCCAAATAGGAACGAGCAAATTTCTGTAAAAAGAATAAAAGAACTAGATAAAGGTGATTACATTCTCGAGGTTTTATTACTGGACAAAAGTGGGAGTGAGATGATCCCTGCTTATTTTGCACGACCAAAAGAAACTGGAGAGAAGATGCCAGTTGTACTATTCAACCATTCGCATGGTGGCAATTATGTATTAGGTAAAACTGAGTTAATTCAAAGCAGCGTCTACCTTCAGCAGCCCTCATATGCAGAGCAATTAACCTCCATGGGTTATGGTGTGTTATGCATTGATATGATTGGATTTGGGGAGAGGAGAGGCAAGGCTGAAAGTGAGATCTTCAAAGAAATGCTTTGGAGGGGCCAAGTGATGTGGGGCAGGATGGTTTTTGATAATATAAGGGCACTTGATTACCTATTGACTAGAGAAGATGTGGATTCTTCTAGGATAGCTACATTGGGAATGTCGATGGGAGGGCTAATGGCTTGGTGGCTTTCTGCTCTTGATCAGAGAATCAAGGTGTGTGTGGATATCACAGCGCAAGTAGATGCTGAAACACTGATTGAAAATCATGGACTAGATTCTCATGGGTTTTACTCGTATGTTCCAAGTCTATTAAAATATTTTAGTACATCTGATATTCAAAAGTTAATCGTCCCACGTCACCATCTTAGTGCTGTAGGTATTCATGATAAGCTTACACCGCTTGCGGGTTTAAACATAATTGATAAAGAACTTACAGAAGAATATACAAGAGTAGGAGTACCTGAGCGTTGGAAAATGGTACGGAATGATTGTGGGCATATAGAAACTGCCTGTATGAGAGCGGAAGTCTGTGAATTTCTTCAAAAAAACTTATAGGGTGATAAATAATGATCGTTGCGCAAGATGGAAGTGGACAATTTCAGACCATTCAAGAGGCAATCGATCGTATACCGGTCGATAATGAAGAGAGAGTGAGTATCTATATTAAAGATGGTGTATATAGAGAAAAGTTAACCATAGATAAGCCGTTTATCTCTTTAATAGGAACACATAAAGATAAAGTGAAGGTAACCTTTAGTGATTATGCACGTAAGATTCTTTCAAATGGTGAAAAAATGGGGACCTTTTCTTCCTACAGTACAATCATTACGGGTGACAGTTTCCTAGCGAAAAACATAACCTTTGAGAATAGTGCTGGCAGTGGAATGGAAGTTGGGCAAGCTGTTGCCGTTTATGTTGATGCAGATCAATTGGAATTTCATCACTGTTCATTTCTAGGAAGTCAAGATACCTTATTTACCGGTCCTCTACCTCCAAAACCAATAGAAGGTGATCGATTTGGTGGTCCAAGAGACGGTCTAGAAAGAAAAAAGGGTAAAAGTTATTTTAAAGATTGTTATCTCGAGGGAGATGTCGATTTTATTTTCGGATCGGCAACCACAATTTTTGATCATTGCGAGATTCACAGTTTAGACCAGTCTAAGGAAATTAATGGGTATATCACAGCTGCTTCAACACCAATTAATCAAGAATTTGGCTATGTCTTCTTGAATTGCCATTTAACAAGTAAAGCGGCAGCTCGCACAGTCTATTTGGGAAGACCATGGAGAGATTATGCAAAAACGGTCTTTATCAATTGTTGGATGGGCGAGCATATTAAAGAAGAAGGCTGGCATAATTGGGATAAACAACATGCCCAGAAGAGCATCTTCTATGCAGAGTATAACAGCCGTGGACCTGGTGGTTGTATGGAGAGGCGAGTAGATTGGGCATATCTATTAACAGATGAAGAGGTAAAAAAATATAACACTAAATCGATTCTAGGGCGAGATGAAGGTTGGCCAACAATTAGTGAAGGATCTGATGTGCCAATAAGAATCTATTTAGCTGGAGATTCAACTGTCGAGGACGTTTCGCTAGAGCAAGGAAATAAAAAGGGCTGGGGAGAATATATTTCCCCATACTTTACAAACAATGTACAAATTGTTAACAAAGCAGTGGGTGGGCGTAGCACAAAAAGTTTTATTAACGAAGGACGATTACAAATGATATTCGAGGAAATAAAAAGAAATGATTTTTTATTTATCCAATTTGGACACAATGATCAAAAGGTTGAAGACGAATTAAGAGGAACTGACCCTTTTACTTCTTATCAAGAATATTTAACTCAATACATTAAAGGGGCAAGAGAAAAAGGAGCAATTCCAATTCTCTTAACACCTGTGAACCGAAGAACATTTGATCAACAAGGTAAGCTAGTAAATTCATTAGACGAATATCCAGAGGCGATGCGTCAATTAGCAGACAAGGAGAAAGTTTTGCTAATTGACCTGTGGGATAAATCAAGGCTTCTCTATGAAAGATTAGGAGTAGAAGAAACTAAGAAACTATTCTCTTGGTATGAACTAGAACAAACGGATTTACCAAAAGATGATACTCATTTTAGTGCTTATGGAGCAATGAAGATTGCTGAGTTAGTGATAGAAGGTATTCAAGAATTGGGTCTTTCAGTTAGTAACCACCTTATTCGAAATTGTATGAATGAACACTCTGAAAATACCTGTATTTTGAAAGATTAAAAAAAATGAGGATGTCCCCAATGCTGGACTTGTGGGATATCCTCATTTTTATTATTTCAAGTTATAATGCTCGAGTTTATTAAAAAACTCTTCAATAAGTTGCGTGAGTTTTTTGAAATGCTCCAAATCAACTACTGGCTTTTCGTTCTTCAATGAAGTTAATACACTCTCAACCAAGTGTTGACGATGATGTTTTGATTGAATAAGGTCATCATGGATAAAATCTAGCAGTTCAGTGTATTTAACCGAATCCTTGCTAGTAGACAGCTCTTTTTTTAATAAAAAAACGGTTTGAGTAATTTCCTTTAGAACGTTTTGCTGACTATTTATTGCTTCTGGTAACCATATTTGTAGAAGCTCAGGTTTAAATAATTGCTGCTCAGATTTTCCAAGGTCTTCTACGATCGTAACAACTCGATTGACACTATATCTTACAATCTGTTTTAGGCCAGCGTTGGTGTTATTTAACATCTTATAATACTTAATATTATGGTGCAAAATTCCTAGAAACATGATGCTGCTATCTAATAAATATGGTGATTTACTATCATCAAAAAGATCCTGTAAACGTCCATGAATCCAATGAATCATTCTCAATTGACCTTGTTTAAGATAGTCTTTTAAGTCTTCATCGTGTGAAACTAATACTTCCTCAAATAGGGGGAGTAACTTGTTTTTCTTATTGGTAATGAGTTGAGTTTCGATTTGTTTAATAAAAACCTCAATATCTGAAGGGTCTTGACCAATCAATAGTTCATTTCGTTTTGCTTCTATTTCTAAAAAAATCGATTTAAATAATTCGATTAATAGCTCATTTTTAGAAGAGAAGTAGTTATAAAAGGTTCCTTTTGCAATCCCACTATAATCCAAAATATCTTGGATAGACGTAGACTGAAACCCTTTTTCAATAAATAACTGATGGGCTTTTTGAATAACATGCTGTTTGCGATCGTTCATTATATCACCTGCTTATTAT
This sequence comes from Litchfieldia salsa, assembly GCF_900104555.1. GTDB lineage: Bacteria > Bacillota > Bacilli > Bacillales > Bacillaceae_L > Litchfieldia > Litchfieldia salsa. The sequence goes on along the minus strand of NZ_FNJU01000008.1, from coordinate 56,911 downwards.
TAGACTACCTGTATAAATTCATAGTACCTTATTTACAATGATTAGACAAACCATTCATATAACAAGAACAATTCCATTGCAAAAAATGTACAATTGGTATAATATATATTCCTGGATAGAATCAAAGTTCAAAAAAGTGAACTTAATGTACAGGAGGTAAATGAATGGAACAACCTTTAAAAAATAATGTTCGTCCGCAATATGGAATTCTTGCAATACTGATGATTGGTGCTTTTATTGCATTTTTAAATAATACATTATTAAATATTGCTCTACCTTCTATTATGACAGACTTGGAAATTGAGGCCCCAACAGTTCAATGGTTAACGACTGGATTTATGCTAGTAAACGGGATCTTAATACCTGCGACAGCGTTCTTAATCCAAAAATACTCAGTGCGTCGGTTGTTCTTAGTGGCAATGGGTTTATTTACACTAGGGACTGTTCTTGCTGGTGTTGCCCATTTTTTTCCGGTTTTATTAACAGGGCGTATGATTCAAGCTTCAGGTTCTGCAATTATGATGCCATTATTAATGAATGTAATGTTAGTAAGCTTTCCTGTTGAGAAAAGAGGAGCTGCTATGGGGGTTTTTGGTCTAATCTTGATGTCTGCTCCAGCTATAGGTCCAACATTATCTGGCTGGATTATAGAACATTATGACTGGAGAATGCTGTTTCATTTTGTTACACCGATTGCTGTTACAGTACTATTAATTGGTTTCTTCCTACTGAAAGATAAAAAGGAAAAGGTAGATATTCGTCTGGACTTAGTATCACTTATATTATCGAGCTTGGGCTTTGGTGGTTTGCTATATGGATTTAGTTCGGCTGGAAGCAAAGGCTGGGACAGTCTGCATGTATATGGGACCATTATTATCGGGATTATATCTTTAATTACTTTTATTATCCGTCAGTCTAAATTAGACAGACCGATGCTCAATTTTAATGTGTTCCAATACCCAATGTTTGCATTGTCATCAGCTATTACGATGGTATTAAATATGGCTTTATTCTCTGGAATGTTGTTAATTCCGATTTATGTTCAAACAATTAGAGGAATATCACCAATGGATGCCGGTTTAATGATGTTACCAGGGGCATTATTAATGGCTGTGATGTCACCAATTACAGGGAAATTATTTGATAAATTCGGTGGTCGTGTCTTAGCGGTCTCAGGTTTATTGATTACAACAGTCACTACTTATTACTTTAGCAAATTAACGCTAGATACAACATATTCTAACTTAGTTATTTTAAATTCCATTCGGATGTTCGGAATTTCAATGGTGATGATGCCTGTTTCGACAAATGGGTTGAATCAGTTGCCTACTCGCTTTTATCCACATGGGACCGCTATGAACAATACGTTGAATCAAGTATCTGGTGCAATTGGAACAGCGCTACTTGTAACACTAATGTCGACTCGAACTGAAACCCATGCTGAAACAATTGGTCGGGATGCCATGACAAATTTGCAAGGGCAGCCTACAGAAGCGGCACTCGCAGAGTTACAACAGCAAGTTGGGATGCAAGCCATGTTACAGGGAATCAACGATGCATTCTTAGTGGCTACTTTTATTGCTGCTGTTGCATTAGTACTATCAATGTTTATTAAACGTGCAAAGCAAGAAGATGAAGCACTTGGTGTGAATGTTAAACCAACAGAGCAACCGATGGTGAAGGATGTCGTTGGCGAAAACTAAAAGTAAAAGGGTAGAAGCAACATCATTTTGATGTTGTCTCTACCCTTTTTAACGTTCCTTCAACTTCATTTGCAACTTATTTAATCTTTGTACTAATTGTTCATATTCCTCTAATTCTATTTGGCATGCTTGAATTTCTTTAGCAACTTTGCTAGTGATTGCTGATTTCTCCTTTAGTGCTTTTTCCTGTAAGTGGATAAATACATTTCTTTCGTCAACCTTGGACCGTTCCTTACTTATCCAGCCGTTTGCTTGCATCCTTGTTACCATCGGGGTTAGTGTACCAGTACCTAGATTTAATTTCTCACCAAGCTCCTTAAGTGTTATTTGATCTTTTTCCCATAATGCAAGTAAGACTAAGTATTGAGGGTAGGTTAGGCCAAATGTCTGAAGTACACTTGTGTAAAGTCTAGTAAATTCCCCAGATGTTTCATAGATGGCAAAGCATAGCTGCTTTTCTAACGTTAAAAAGTCTTTCAAAATCATCATCCTTATTTATTTATAACATTTAGTTTTAGCAAATCCTCTTCAATTTTTTCAGGTTGAGTTGTTGGGGAATACCTTTCAATCACCTGTCCATTCTCATCAATTAAAAATTTCGTGAAGTTCCACTTGATGGCTTTTGCCAATAATCCTTTTTTTTGGTCTTTTAAGTAGGCGAATAACGGATCTGCATTATTTCCATTCACATCTACTTTTGCGAATATCGGAAAAGTTACGCCATAGTTCATCTGACAAAATTGAGTTGTTTCTTCAATGTTATCAAACTCTTGATTATTGAACTGGTCGCATGGAAACCCTAGTATCTCTAAGCCTTGATCATTGTATTTTTCATATAAGTCCTGTAGACCTTTGAATTGAGGCGTCAACCCGCATTTACTCGCAGTATTTACAATAATTAATGGTTTACCTTCATATTCCTTTAATGATTGTTCCTGACCATTTTTTAACTTTACAGTAAAATCGTAAACTGTTTTCATTGTTTATCCTCCTTTAATTATCAAATAACTCGTATACGATTTAATCTTACGCGATTTAAATTAAAAAAGCAAAAAACCTGGTTCCACCCGTAGAAAAAGGGTGGTGCCAGGCACCACTAATATGTACTAGGTATAGAGTTCTTTGATTTCTGATGATAGACCTGATATAAGAGAAATGCAATCAAGGATAATATAACTCCCGAAATATAAGGTAATCCAATAGAGACCGAATAAAGAATTCCCCCTAGTGGAGGGCCAATGATTCTTCCAAGTGAATCAAAGGAGGATAATAATCCTGTCGTGCTACCATGGCCTGTTGTAGACCTTTTGGTAAGTAAAGAAGAAACACTTGGGCGTATGAATCCGTTACCTACACCAAAAATGGTTAAATATATGGCTGCGGTTATAAAACTATCGGTAAGTAATATTAATGAGAATCCAATCATTGAGATAATGATTCCTAGCTGAATAACCTTTCCTTCACCATATTTCTTTGTTAATCTGCCAACAAGGCCACCTTGAACGAGTGCTCCAGCAAATCCCATAATCATAAAAATATAACCAAGCTCTACTGAACCTAAGTTAGCTCTTTCAAAAGCGAAGTAAGCAAATGTCGCTTCTAAACCTGATAATGACAAAGAAACAAATAATTGGAGAATATATAAGGTTGAAACAGGACCTTGTAAACCTTTTAATAGAGAAACCCTCTTTTTCGACTGACTGCTTCGTTGTTCAAGGGTTAGCGACTCTTTTAAGAAAAGCATGACGATAAAAAATGTTAAAAGTGCTGAAGTTCCTGCTAAAAGGAAGGGGGTTTGCAAGCTTCCTTGTGAAAAGATTCCACCAATAGCTGGTCCAAAAATAAATCCTAAACCAACTGATGCACCAATAATCCCCATCCCTTTTCCACGGTCCTCTTCTGAAGTAACATCTGCAACATAAGCCATAACAGTTGGCATATTCGCTGACGAGAAGAAGCCACCGACTATTCTTGCGGCAAAAAGCATCCAAAGCGTGGATGAAAATGCCATAAGAAAAAAGGAAAGTGCTAGTCCAAATATACCTACCATAATGATAGGCCTTCGTCCAATACGATCAGATATTCGTCCCCACATTGGAGCAAATATAAGTTGCATTAATGAATATACAGCCATCAATAATCCCAATTGTGTGGGTGAGGCTCCAATTTGTTCCGCATAAAAAGGCATCACAGGAATAATAATTCCGAAACCTACCATTACTAAGAACATGACTGCAAATAAGATAGATAAAGATTTTTTTGTATTCAATATAAGTCACTCCAGTATTTGAGCATAGAGATGTAATAATTTTGTCCTATATAATTATACCTCTTATATTTAAGATAAAGTAATAGATGATGAAGTTTTTTAAGAGTTCCTATTTAGTGTACCGATATTTTTTGCATGATGCTAGTAATAGATTAAAATTTAAATGAATAAAAAATAGAAAAGAAAGCGTTGACATGGAATGAGTAGTCATGTTAAATTACTTTTAACAAACAAAAACTAAATATATTCCGCTGAAGGAATGTTACCTTAATAGGGCATAACCTGGACTGATTTGAACAACACTATACATGTGTTTGTTTAGATACAGCTCAGGTTATTTTTGTTTGTAAAAACCAATATTTTCCAAAGAAGGAAGGGAAATCTATGAAATACAATCAGCTAGCAAAAGACATTATCGAAAATGTCGGTGGGAATGAAAACGTTATCAGTGTTGTGCATTGTATTACGCGCTTACGCTTTAAGTTAAGAGATGAAGGAAAAGCAAACACAGATGCTCTTAAAAATATGGATGATGTGATCACAGTTATGAAAAGTGGTGGTCAATATCAAGTAGTTATTGGAAATCATGTACCAGATGTATACAAAGCAGTATTGGAAACAGGAGGATTTCAATCCCAAGCCCCTGTTGATGAAGATGGTAAGAAAGAAAAAGCTAGTTTAATCGACATCATTGCAAGCATATTTACACCAGTACTTGGAGTATTAGCAGCAACAGGGATGATTAAAGGGTTCAATGCTCTTTTCGTTGCACTAGGTTGGTTAGATAATACATCAGGCACTTATCAAATATTAAATGCAATCGGAGATTCATTATTTTACTTCTTCCCAATTTTCTTAGGATATACAGCAATTAAGAAGTTTGGTGGGAGTCCATTTATTGGTATGGCAATAGGGGGATCTTTAGTTTATCCGACATTGTCGGGATTAACAGCAGGTGAACCGTTATATACTCTATTTGCTGGAACGATGTTTGAATCACCAATTTTCATTACATTTTTAGGGATACCAGTTATCTTAATGAGTTATGCTTCATCAGTTATTCCGATTATTTTAGCTGCTTACTTTGCATCAATAGTTGAGAAGTGGTTAAGAACAGTTATTCCAGATGTAATTAAAGCTTTCATTGTACCTTTCTTTACATTATTAATAGTGGTACCGATTACATTTATTGTGATTGGACCAATTGCAACATGGGCAGGTAATTTACTAGGTATGGCAACACTATTTATCTACAATTTAAGTCCAATATTAGCAGGGATTTTTGTTGGTGGATTATGGCAGTTATTAGTTATCTTTGGACTTCATTGGGGCCTTGTACCAATTGCAATTAACAACTTAACAACAATGGGTGCTGATCCAGTTTTAGCAACAACATTTGCCGCTTCATTTGCGCAAATCGGTGCTGTTCTTGCAGTTTGGATGAAGACGAAACAACAAAAGTTAAAAACATTAAGTATTCCAGCATTTATCTCAGGTATCTTCGGTGTTACTGAACCAGCAATTTATGGTATTACATTACCACTTAAGAAACCATTCATTATGAGTTGTATCGCTGCTGGTGTCGGCGGAGGGATTATCGGAGCAGCTGGTTCACAGCTTTATATGATCGGTGGTCTTGGGATTTTCGGTATACCATCATTTATTAGTCCAACTGAAGGAATTACCTTTGGGGTATGGGGATTAATTATCTCGTTCGTAGTTGCATTTGCACTTGGATTTATCCTTACGTATTTGTTTGGAATGGGTAAAGATAAAAATCAAACAGCTGAAAATACTGATACTACAACTACTACAACTACTACAAAAGGTCAAAAAGAAGAAGTTGTAAGTCCATTAAAAGGTGAAATACTCACACTATCAGAAGTAAAAGATGATGCCTTTTCTTCAGGAGCACTTGGACAGGGTATTGCAATTGAACCGTCTGAAGGTAAATTAGTAGCACCTGTATCAGGAACAGTTTCAGCTTTATTTCCAACAAATCATGCGATTGGAATTACGACTGACCAAGGTGCAGATATTTTGATTCATATCGGAATGGATACTGTTCAGCTTGATGGAAAGTTCTTTACTTCTCATATCGTGCAGGGAGCACGTGTGGAAAAAGGGCAATTATTAATCGAGTTTGATATCGAGCAAATTAAAGCAGCTGGTTTTTTAGTTACAACTCCTGTAGTTGTAACAAACTACAAACAATATAAAGTTGAAACAACATCAGAAAAACAAGCAATAATTGGATCATCAAAGATAATGACGATTGAATCGATCTAGATATAAGGTGGAAGGAAAGTACTATAATTGGCTTTCCTTCTAACCTTTTTATGAAAGGAAGTTTTGTTATGGCATTTCCAAAAGGTTTTTTATGGGGCGGTGCAATTGCTGCCAATCAAGCTGAAGGGGCTTATTTAGAGGATGGTAAAGGATTAACAACTGTCGATTTATTGCCTACTGGGTCAAAACGTTGGGATATTATGTTTGGCAAACTTGAATCATTTACACCTCTTGAAGGCGAATTCTATCCTTCTCATGAGGCGATTGATTTTTATCACCGATACAAAGAAGACATTGCGCTTTTTAAAGAAATGGGTTTTAAATCATTGCGACTATCAATTTCTTGGGCAAGAATTTTTCCAACTGGGGAAGAAGATCAGCCGAATGAAGCTGGATTGAAGTTTTACGATGATTTATTTGATGAGTTGGTTAAAAATGACATAGAACCAGTTGTTACAATTGCTCATTTTGATGTTCCTGTACACTTAGTCGAAAAATACGGTAGTTGGAGAGACCGGAAATTGGTAGGTCTTTTTGAAAAATATGCAACTACTTTGTTTAAACGTTATAAAGGTAAAGTAAAGTATTGGATGACCTTTAATGAAATCAATATGCTATTGCATCTGCCATATGTTGGGGCAGGGCTTGTTTTCAAAGAAGGAGATAATAAAAAACAAATTCAATACCAAGCGGCACACCATCAGCTTGTTGCAAGTGCACTAGCTGTAAAAGCATGTCATGAAATCAGTCCAGACGCCAAAATTGGATGTATGCTTGCAGCAGGGATGACATATTCGTATACATGTAATCCTGAGGATGTTTGGGATGCGATGGAAAAAGATCGTGAGTCATTCTTCTTCATTGATGTGCAATCACGTGGCGAATATCCTGGTTATGCAAAAAGATATTTTAGAGATCATAACTTGTCCATTGAAATGGAAGAAGCTGACGAAGCTCTATTAAAGGATAATACGGTTGATTATATTGGATTTAGTTATTATGCAAGTAGGGCAACTAGTACTGATCCGAATGTGAAGGATATGACGTCAGGGAATGTGTTTGGTTCGATTGAGAATCCATATCTTGAAAAGTCTGAATGGGGTTGGACAATTGATCCTAAAGGGTTCAGAATTACAGCAAATCAATTATATGATCGCTATCAGAAGCCATTATTTGTGGTAGAAAACGGACTTGGCGCAGTGGATGTAGTGGCAGAAGATGGGGTTGTTCATGATGACTACCGTATTGACTATCTAAAAAAACATCTGGCTGAAATGTCTGAAGCTATTGAAGATGGGGTAGAAATTATTGGTTATACTAGTTGGGGACCAATAGATATAGTAAGTGCATCTTCTGGTGAAATGAAGAAACGTTATGGCTATATTTATGTTGATAAAGATAATAAAGGTAATGGAACGCTTAATAGATCTAAAAAGAAGAGCTTCGATTGGTATAAAAAAGTGATTGAAACAAATGGTGAAAATTTAGAAGATTAAATAGCCACCTTTGTTCGTTACATAAGATTAAATATATTTCAGAGGTGATATGATGAATACTGAAAATAGAAAATTTCCAGAAGGCTTTTTATGGGGCGGAGCAGTTGCGGCTAATCAATTAGAAGGTGCTTATCAAGAGGATGGAAAAGGCCTTTCAACAGCAGATATTTCACCAAACGGGATAATGAGTCCCCCAGATTTTTCAATGGAGCAATTTAACTTATATCATAATGCAATCGATTTTTACCATACGTACAAAGAGGATATTGCATTATTTGCTGAAATGGGTTTTAAAGCTTTCCGTTTCTCTATTTCTTGGCCTCGTATATTTCCAAATGGTGATGAATTAGAGCCAAATGAAAAAGGACTACAATTTTATGAAAATGTTGTTGACGAGCTAAAGAAGTATAATATTGAGCCTGTTATCACGATTTCTCACTATGAAATGCCACTTGGTCTTGTGAAAAATTACGGAGGCTGGAAAAACCGTAAGTTAGTTGAGTTCTATGAGCGCCTGGCTAAAACAATTTTCACAAGGTTTAAGGATAAAGTAAAATACTATATGACATTCAATGAAATTAATGTCCTTTTACATGCACCATTTACTGGTGGGGGACTATTGTTCGAAGATGGACAAAAAAATGAACAGGATATTTACCAAGCTGCACATCACCAATTTGTGGCAAGTGCACTTGCGGTAAAAGCAGGTCATGAAATTAATCCAAACTCTCAAATTGGCTGTATGATTGCATCCATGATTACTTATCCATATACCTCTAAACCAGAAGATATGTTTGCAGCTCTTTCACAAGATCGCAAAACATTATTTTTCTCAGATGTTCAATCAAGAGGTTATTATCCAACTTATATGATTAATTATTTTAAGGAGCATAATATCAACATAGAAATGGCTGATGGAGATACTGATTTACTGCAGAATAATACAGTTGATTATATCGGTTTCAGTTATTATATGTCATTTGTAGCAAGTACTGCTCCAGAGCACAATGATGCAACAACAGCTGGCAATCTGTTAGCTGGGGTGAAAAATCCTTATCTAGAAGCATCTGAGTGGGGATGGCAAATTGATCCTGTTGGATTGAGAACGGTTTGTAACCAATTGTATGATCGTTACCAAAAGCCATTATTCATCGTTGAAAATGGACTTGGTGCAGTCGATAAAGTTGAAGAAGATGGATCGATTCAAGATGATTATCGTATTAATTATTTAGACGCTCATATTAAAGAGATGAAGAATGCAATTGGTGATGGTGTTGAGATCATGGGGTATACATCTTGGGGTCCAATCGATCTTGTAAGTGCATCAACTGCAGAACTTAAGAAAAGATACGGATTCATTTATGTGGATCTTGATAGTGAAGGAAAAGGAACAAACAAGCGTTTCAAAAAGAAAAGCTTTGATTGGTATAAAAATGTGATCTCTACAAATGGAGAGAACTTCTAAGTAGAAATATTTATAATGTCTCATAAATGTTAATCATTTATGAGGCATTTTTTTTTATTTATTAGGCTCTTTTCGTATAAAGTGTTGCTTTAAAAGCCGCAGGCTGAACACACTCCGCGTCCATCAGGTGACCAGTTGAGACCAGAGAGCCTCGTCGCTAATGCTCCTGTGGGGTGACTATGACCACTAATCCCGCAGGAGTTGTATTCAGCCTGCTTGTCACAACTATTTCAATGACGGTACGGTAATCAAAGCGTGGATAGGTACTTGACATCATGGTGAAGGAAAAGGTAATCAATCAAAGGAGAGATAGGTGCCCGAAAACATGGTGGAGAATGAAAAATGGTAATCAAAGCGGAGATAGGTGCTCGAAATCATGGTGGAGAATGAAAAACGGTAATCAAAGTGGAGATAAGTGCCCGAAAACATGGTGAAGGATTAAATGCGGTAATCAAAGGGATTTTATGTCTAAAAAAACAAATTTTGTGAATGCAGTTATTTATTAACAAACCCAAAAAGTAAATGGGTGTATGTAATAAATTGGACAAGTAAAGGCCTTAATCATTTTACTTCAAATACCGATATTAAATAGAGTAAATCAATAGTTTCACTTAATAAATAGGTGAGTAGGAGGGGATACCTTTGGTAAAGAACATTAAATGGAGAAATATAAATATTGGAGGAAAATACTTAGTTGCCTTCATGATCATGGCAATAGCTTTTCTTATCTCTATATTTATCACATTTTTATTCTTGAAGAATACTAGTAGCACAATGGAAGAAACGATTACAAAGAATGAGGTAGCTACTTTTGCAGGAGATTTAGACCGCTTATTTCTTGAAAAATATAATCTAATTCCAGAATACCTATTGTTAGCTAATGATGAAAAGCTAAATGAATATCTAGATTATAGTAAAGAATTTGCGATAACTGCAAAAGCGTTGAAAAAGGACCTTAGTCAGGATCAACTTCAATTATTTAATCAATTGATTGAAAACAATCATGAATTAGATCAATACTTTTTTAGTACTGTTGTTCCTAATGTACAACAAATCAATACAAATGACTTTCAAGAAATTCAGAGTTCTGTCCAGGTACTGAAGGTGGATACATCTAAGATTAGTCAACAATTAAAAACAACTGCGATAGAATTTAATGTAGATGCGATACATTCATCACAAGCAAATTTAAGTAAGGTAAATTTAATTCTTATTATATCTTCAGCAGTATCAATTATTATCTCATTCTTATTTCTTTATTTTATTAGTAAAGGGATTAGAAAAAATTTAAGAAACATTGTAAATCAAAGTAAAGCTATTGCAAATGGTCAATTAAACAATAGCAATTTAGATTATAAAGGCAAGGATGAAATAGGCCAGTTATCCGAATCTATGAATGAAATGGGTCATAGCCTCAAGGAGATGATTTCCAACATATCTCAACTATCAACAAATGTAGATCAACAAAGTACGATTCTCTTAAACTCTTCTGAAGAAGTGAAACATGGTACAGATCAAGTAGCGATTACGATTGAGGAAATGGCAAAAGGAGCAACCTCACAGGCGGATAATGCGACTGTTATTTCAGAGAGAACTAGAGATTTCAGTGAAGACATTGTTACAGCTAGTGAGCATACAGATAAGCTAGTCATGTTTTCTAAGCAAGTGTTAGATGTTTCCATCATAGGGAATAGTCAAATGGTTGAATCTTTAAGTCAAATGGGACGAGTTAACGATGTCGTCAAATCGTCTGTAACAAAAGTAAAAAGCTTAGAAGCCAAGACACAATCGATTACAGAGATTGTACAAGTCATAAAAAGTATAGCTGAACAAACAAATCTACTTGCATTGAATGCTTCAATTGAGGCAGCAAGAGCTGGTGAAGCTGGTAAAGGATTTGCTGTTGTTGCGTCAGAGGTAAGAAAGCTAGCTGAAGAAGTACGTCACTCTGTGGAAAATATAACAGGTATTGTGGTAGCGATTAAGGAAGAAACCACAATGATATCTGAAGAGCTTAACATTGGTTATGCAGAAGTTCATAAAGGTACAGACCTAATTGAACAGACAGGGAAACAATTTGTTCATATTAAAGACCAGGTCGAGGAAATGTCCGAAAAGGTGACTGAAATCTCCACAGTATTTACAAAGATAGAGACATCAAGTAGGGAAATCAATGAATCTGTCGAAAGTATTGCAGCAAGTTCTGAAGAGTCAGCAGCAGGTTCAGAAGAGATTACAGCAACTGTATATGATCAAAGTCAGTCTGTGGAATCGATTACAAACAGTGCCAGAACATTAACAGAAATGGTTGAACAAATGAATTCAATGATTAAAAAGTTTCAACTGTAGGATAAGGAGGTATGAGAATTGAATAACTATAAAACAATTGGATGTATGATTCTTGCGTTCTTGTTGGTTGTAACAGGATGTTCCAATAATGCGGAGAATACTGCACAAGTAGATGATAAACTAATCTCTGATCCAAATAAGGTGTTTATTGGCTTCTTACTAGATACCCTTCAAGAAGAGCGTTGGTATAAGGATAAGGAGTTATTTGAAGGAGAAGTAGATAAGCTTGGTGGAAGAGTAAAGACTCTTGCAGCAAACGGTTTAGATGACGTCCAGTTTAAGCAGGCGGAGCTCCTAATTGAAGAAGGAGTAGATGTATTAGTAGTTGTTCCACACGATGCAGAGGTATCCGCAGCAATTGTGGACTTAGCACATGAAGCAGGTGTTAAAGTCATCTCTTATGATCGATTAATTAAGAATGCTCAGGTTGACTACTATGTTTCTTTTGATAATGTAAAGGTAGGGGAGCTACAAGCAGCCGAGATTGTAAAGAATAAATCAGTTGGACAATTTGCATACATTGGTGGGGCAGAGTCTGATAATAATGCTGTACTATTTCGTCAAGGTGCAATGAATGTTCTACAACCACTCATAGATAACGGTGATATTAGGTTAGTATTTGACCAATATACGGATGGTTGGGACCCGGCTATTGCTGAGCAAAACATGGTTCAGGCTCTTAAAGCAAACGGTAATCAAATTGATGCAGTTGTAGCAGCGAACGATGGTACAGCTGGTGGAGTTATAAATGCTTTATCTACAGTTGGGTTAGCTGGTAAAATCCCGGTTTCTGGACAAGATGCTGAATTAGCTGGTGTTCAAAGAGTAGTTGAAGGTACTCAAACAATGACAATCTATAAATCAATTAACCAATTGGCAGCACAGGCAGCAGAAATGGCTGTAAAAGTTGCAAAGGGTGAAGATATAGCAACTGATGGTGCGGTTAATAATGGAGAAGTAGATGTTCCTTCGATACTTCTAGCTCCAATTGCAGTAACAAAAGATAATGTACGTGAAACAGTAATTAAAGATGGGTATTTAAAAGAAGAAGAAGTTTATAAAAAATAACAATAAAAGGCTGTCCCTTAAGATACATGGGACAGCCTTTTATTATGATCTCTATTTGATGATTGCAATAATACCTTCTTCATCATCTAACACTAAATTTATTCCAGCGAAAGGATCTCTATTTAAAAACTCTTCAAGCCATAAACGAAGGGCTTCAATGATGTTAGCGGTGATTAATACTTGCTTTCGACCATCCACATATACTTCAGCAGAGAAACCATAATCGTCGTCAAACATAAGTTCAACTTCAACCTGTTCAGGTTTTACCTGCTTTTTACGTGAAATATAAACACAGATGCTATTAATAATATCTTGTTCAGATATAATTAATTTCTCCATGTATTCATATCCTCTTTTTTCTTCTTATCTTTGAAAAATGTAAAGATCTTACGGATTACAGAGATCAGTACAACGATTGCAATGACATTAATCATAAATCCAAGAATAGAACCAAGGATGCCCATGTTAGCAAAAAGTCCACCAAATAATAAACCAGCAAGTCCACCTAACATTAAACCTTTCATTAAACCGCCTGAGAAAAATCCACCTTTGTTTGCAGTACTAGTCGATTTAGTTGTAGAATTTGTTTCGGTTTTCTTGTTCTGGAAAAGAGAGTTATTATTAGTAGAATTACTGTTAGAGTTAAAGCTCTTCTTACCTGATTTATATCCTTTAGCTTCTACGGTAGTTGAATGATCTTGGAAAACAATGTTCCCAACCGGTGAAAATACAAGTGCTGCTGTTAAAAATACGGCTAATAACTTTTTCATTTAATGATCCCCTTTGTATGTTTTTTTTTTTGCACTTTTCGCAAACTTTGTTGCTATTTGACTAGGTTAGGTTGATTTGCACTCCAGGTATGTGCTTTCCGCGGGGCAGGTGATGAGCCTCCTCGTCGTTCACTCCTGCGGGGTCTCATCCTTCCTGCGCATCCCGCAGGAGTCACATACCTTCCGTTCCAATCAACGAGCTCTGCCACATTAAATAAGTCTTAAAACAAAAATTTAGAAAAGAGCTTTTTTTGATTTAAACTACGATTTGTTAAGAACGCCTTCTCCTCCTTGTATTTCGCAAAAAAACCTTTACCAGTCTGAACTGATAAAGGTTTTAAATATCATATTTATCCCTTTACCATTTTTGGCAAAGGTCTCGCAAACAACATAGGTTGCCAGTTAAGCCGGTGATGAGAAAAATCACGTATTGACGACGTAACTGTTAGCTACTCCCCTTTGGAGTATATTAAGTTTTGTTCTTACAGTTTTAAACTGTATTATAATATTAATCATTTTATAGATAATAGTCAACTACAGAGAGAGAAGTGGAAGACTATAATAAAAAAGTATAAGGATCATTATATAAAAATTAAGAACGGGAGCTAGTTGAAATGATTGAACACTCTTATGACAAACTACTTAACATCAAAACAACAGGCGATCAAAAAGGATTCAACCAATCATTGCACTACCATAAGTATGAGCCAACACCGTATCGTGCATTAGAACTCTTGTTTAAACAATATGAATTGAACAGTAGTGATCGAGTTGTTGATTTTGGCTGTGGAAAAGGTAGGTTGAACTTCTATATTAATTATGTCTTTAATTCAGAGGTTATAGGGATTGAGATGAACGAGATTTTTTATAGAGAAGCCATTATTAATAGGAATAATTATTTGAAAAAGTATAGTAAAAATGTCGATAAACTTCATTTTATTTGCTGGCCAGCCGAGGAGTATACGATTGATCAATTAGACAATCGTTTTTACTTTTTTAACCCCTTTTCTGTGCAAATTTTCATGAAAGTCATTAATAATATAATAGGTTCGATCGAACAATATCCGCGAAATGTCGAACTAATCTTATATTATCCATCTGAGGATTATATTTATTATTTAGAAACGAATACTTCTTTTGAATTAAAAAAGGAAATTACCTTATCAGAGTTGTATGAAAATAATCTGAATGAGAGATTTTTAATTTATAAATTGGCTTATTGAAATTTCAATGGTATTGAATAGTAAAATTGGTATAAAAATTATTATTTTTTTCTGAAAAATCTATTTACTTTCTCGAGATTCGTGTTAACATGGTTCATATTCTGTATTTTTCATCAGGAGGGAACATTCATATGGTAACATTCTTTGGAGCAATTATTTTACTTTTATGTGGGTATGTATTTTATTCGAAATTTGTAGAGCGTGTTTTTGTTGTAAATGACAATACGCCTACTCCAGCATATGCAAAAAGAGACAACTTGGATTTCGTGCCAATGAGTTGGTGGAAAGGTAACTTAATTCAATTATTGAATATCGCTGGCCTTGGACCTATTTATGGGGCTGTGGCTGGGGCTTTATATGGACCTGTTGCATTTGTGTGGATTGTCTTTGGCTGTATTTTTGCAGGAGCTGTTCATGACTACTTCTCAGGAATGATGTCAATCCGCCATCAAGGCGCACAATTCCCGACACTTGTTGGTCACTATCTAGGAAAATCTGTTAAGGTATTTATCAATGTAATTTCACTTGTATTAATGATATTAGTTGCTGCAGCATTTACTGCTGGACCAGCCCAATTGATCGCCCAAATAACACCATTAAGCTTTATGGCAGCATTGTTAATTATTTTTGGTTATTTTGTTTTAGCAACGATTTTACCAATCAACAGAATAATTGGTAGAATTTACCCTCTTTTAGGAGGAATACTACTAATCATGGCAATTGCTATAGGAATTTCTTTAATCTTTTCTGATAAACAAATTCCTAATCTAACATTTGAAAATCTTCATCCAGGTGAATTACCAATCTGGCCATTACTTATGGTAACAATCTCATGTGGTGCTATTTCCGGTTTTCATAGTACACAAAGCCCAATTGTTGCTTGCACCATGAAGAAAGAAACAGACGGGCGTAAGATTTTCTATGGAGCAATGGTTATTGAAGGAGTCATCGCACTTATTTGGGCAGCTGCAGGGATGACGTTCTTTAATGGGACAAGTGGCTTGCAGGAGGCTCTTGCTGCCGGAGGACCATCTGGGGTTGTCAATGAAATATCTACTACTCTACTTGGTACGATTGGTGGGATTCTAGCAATATTCGGAGTGATAATCTTACCAATCACCACTGGAGATACGGCACTTAGGTCTTCTAGAATGATTTTAACGGATGTTCTTGCAAAGTTCTTTAAGATGGATAATAAGTGGAAGATTTTATTGGTAACAATCCCGGTATCGATACCTGCTTTATTTTTAGCTACAATTGATTACACATTTTTATGGAGATATGTTGGATGGACAAACCAAGTTGTGGCTTCTGTGATGTTATGGACAGCAACGATGTACCTATTAAAGAGTCATAAGTTTCATTGGATTTGTGGTATTCCAGCTCTGTTTATGACAGGAGTTGTATGCACATATATTTTCTTTGCTCCTGAAGGGTTAAGTATGCCTTACCAACAATCAATGGTAATTGGCTTTTCATTAACATTACTCGTTACTTTCTGGTATATTAAACAAATTATTAAGTATCGTCGTCTTAAGATAGATGAACCTAAGGAACATGTAGCATAATGGTGCCTTAATAATAAATTAGAAAAAACTCACCTCTATTTGAATAGGGGTGAGTTTTTGTGGGTCTATGCTAGTTGCTTATATCTTTTTATACAATAATATTTCAAAGGTAAATATATTAATAAAGGGGTACATTCCTATATCCATATTTTGTCTAATAGAGAGCTTCTATCGAACAAATTCTTTGCATAGGCTATGG
>NZ_FNJU01000008.1:0-40085 GCF_900104555.1 Litchfieldia salsa | reverse complement strand
CCAATAGAGAGCTTCTATCGAACAAATTCGTTTCTCGGGCCGTGAGTTTTGTCCAATAGAGAGCTTCTATCGAACAAATTCGTTGCTCGGCCCGTTTTTTTTGTCCAATAGAGAGCTTCTATCAAACAAATTCTTTGCTAGGATCATGAGTTTTGTCTAATAGAGGTCCCTAAATGAACAAAGTCTTCACCTAGACCCGTCAGTTTTTCGTCTATACATAAAATGAAAGATCACGATGTTTCTTCAATTTGAAGAAGCCTCTTTTTCATGTCTAATCCGCCACGATACCCGGCAAGAGAACCATCTTTCCCAATTACTCGATGACAGGGTACAGAAATTAAGAGTGGATTAGCACCAATTGCAGTGCCAACTGCGCGGACAGCTTTTGGCTTTTGAATGGTGTTAGCGATATCTGTATAAGAAGCTGTGTGACCGTAAGGAATTTTAGTAAGAGCATCCCATACCTGTAGCTGAAATGGTGTTCCATTCATATCCAAGGGAATTGTAAAACTCTTGCGTGAGCCTTTTAAATATTCAATCACTTCCCACACGAAAGGTTGTAATAGTTCATCATTATACTGAAGTGAGTAGCTTGAAAAACGTTTTTTTGTCCAAGCCTCTAAATCCTTATATAGGCCCTCATGTGAACCAACATAACATAGACCTTTTGAAGTTGCTGCAATATGTATTTTCCAATCTAGATATTCGACCAAAGACCAATAGATAGAGTGATCCTTATTATGTTCCATTTGTCACACCTCCGATTTTCATAGTTCTAGTTTCCCATATATCATTGAAATACCTTCATTTCTAGTATACCTCCAAAAATAAATAGTAAGATAGAAAAATAATATCCCTAACCTTCATAGGGATATTAGATTTCATGTAAATACGCTAAGTCTATATAATTTTAAATATATAAATAGTATTCTTAAATGAGATATTCAAGGGGGTATAACCATGATTTCAGACAGACCATCTTATGATACCTATGGTTTTCGTTTTTTAGATACGTTGAACGGTCATTTTTGCCAATTATTTGCTGTTGGCTATGAAAAGGTAACAGATGAAAGTTATTATTGGGATGGTCTTAAGCGTATTGATGGTCCATTATATTTATTCCAATACACTATTTCAGGATTTGGGCAGGTTGAAATTAATGATCATAAGTATCGAGTGGGTTCTGGTTCTGCATTTATGGTTGAAATTCCGAGTGATCATCGATATTATTTGCCTGAGGAAAGTGATTCTTGGGAATTTTATTATGTGTTGTTTCGACCAAACAATGTTTCGCAGCAATGGGAAGACTTAGTTGGAAAAATCGGACATGTTCCTAAAATACCTGAAGACAGCGCAGCCATTCTCTT
The DNA here is from genome assembly GCF_900104555.1 of Litchfieldia salsa. Classification (GTDB taxonomy): domain Bacteria; phylum Bacillota; class Bacilli; order Bacillales; family Bacillaceae_L; genus Litchfieldia; species Litchfieldia salsa. The sequence continues at coordinate 38,718 of NZ_FNJU01000008.1, read as the reverse complement.
TTTGAAAAATATATTCCATACAGCTAGTAAAAATCAGATAACAGATGGTTTCAGAGCTTCGGCCATTGTTTATCAATTTGTGATGGAACTATATCGTTTTAGTAATTCATATAAAAAGGAGAAAGACACTTGGCCTAAAAATATTCAAGATGCGGTACTGAATATGGAGAAAAATTATGATTGCCTACAAAGCTTAGAAGAAATAGCCTCAGCAGTTGGGTTATCAAAATATCACTTTACTCGGATCTTTAGAAAAACAACGGGTTACACACCTATCGAGTATTTATCTAAAATTAGAATGGAGAAAGCAGTAAACCTATTGCGTCATACTGATTTATCAATAGATGAGATTGCGAAAAAAATAGGCTATTCAAGCGGGAGTTATTTTATTAAAGTGTTTCGTCAGTGGATTGGATTTCCGCCGGGTGAATTTAGGCTAGGACGTGATCTTGCTTCCGTTAGTCATTTGAAGTTTGACTGAAGACAGGAGCAATATATTACATATGTAAGCAAAAGATTATTGTGGATATAGGCATTTATTCCTTTTAATATATAAGTAGAATAATTATTGTATATAGAAAGGAAATGAGAATATGAAACACTTAGAGTTAGCTAAGACGCCACCAATGGGCTGGAACAGTTGGGATTGCTATGGAGCAACAGTTACAGAGGATGAAGTGAAGGGTAATGCGCAATATATGGCAGACCATCTGAAAGAATATGGTTGGGACTATGTTGTTGTGGACATTCAGTGGTCAGAGCCTGGTGCGGTATCGTCAGCATATAGACCCTTTGTTCCACTTGAAATGGATGAGTATTCTCGCTTAATACCAGCAACGAATCGATTTCCTTCAGCAAAAGATGGAAGGGGTTTCAAAAGCTTAGGTGATTATATTCATGATCTTGGATTGAAGTTCGGAATTCATATCATGCGTGGTATTCCTCGCCAAGCAGTCCATGCAAATACCGCTATTAAGGGAACAACAGTTGGAGCCAGAGACATCGCACATCCAAATTCAATTTGTCCTTGGAATACAGATATGTATGGGGTCGACCCAACAAAAGAGGGTGCTCAAGAATACTATAATTCATTGTTTGAGCTATATGCCCAGTGGGGAGTAGACTTTATTAAAGTAGATGATATTGCTGCATCTCGTTTATATGGAATTCATTTAGCGGAAATAGAAATGATTCGTAAGGCGATTGATCATTGTGGAAGGGATATCGTTCTAAGTCTTTCTCCAGGACCAGCCCCACTTGAGTATGCTGAGGAATTAAAAGCGAATGCTAATATGTGGAGAATGACTGATGACTTCTGGGATTTATGGGAACTCTTATACGGGATGTTCGAGAGATGTGAAAAATGGAGTGAGCATGTAGGTCCTGGAAATTGGCCTGATTGTGATATGTTACCACTTGGACACATTGGAATTCGATCTGTAGATGGTGGAGCAAGTGACCGTTGGACTCGTTTTACGAAGGATGAGCAAATCACGATGATGACGTTATGGAGTATATTTAAGTCTCCGCTTATGTTTGGCGGCGAGCTTCGTGATAATGATGACTGGACTCTTAGTTTACTAACGAATAAAGAGGTACTTTCAATGCACCGCAACATTCATCATATTAAACATGTGTATCGTGAAAATGACAAAATTGTCTGGACTGCAAATGATGAAGATTATACGTATGTTGCGCTATTTAATGCAACAGAAGAGTCTGCTTCAGTGAGTGTTACGTTAGATCAATTAGGACTTACTACTTCTGTTCAAGCAGTAGAACTCTGGACAGGAGAAGTGCTTGGCGTTATTGAGGATCAAATTGAACAAACCATTCCTGCTCATGGAGCTAAGCTTTTTAAATTAAGTTAATCATTTATAAGACATATGAAAAAGGCTATCCAATAAGTGTCTGATACACCGCAATAAGTGGTGCCAGGCACTTATTTTTGTTATAGCCTCTAAAAATGAAGTCTGTTTTTATTTGAAGTGTTCCATTTCTTTTTCTAGAGATTTTGACTGAACGCCCTCTTCGACGACTAATCGAAGTTCTCTATTTAGTGGCAAAGTATATAAGGCAAGTAAAGTCTTTGCATCGAACATTTCATTATTACTGTGTACCCAGATGTCAAAAGTATAGCCAGTTGCAATTTTATTCAACTTCAAAACATCATCTTTATCTTTCAGTTTAAAACTAATAATCATGGATAGCACTCCTTTATTATTGATTATAATCGGAATTTTCGGAATTTCAAGTGATATATGTATCTTAAACTGATGTGTAAATATATGGACACAAACTTTACAAAGCACAAATATAAGTAGAAAAGAGTATATTTAATGAGAGGCCTACTTTAAAAGGAGGGTTAATGATTTATGGGAAAAGAAAAGCACTATAAATTTGAAACAAAAGCTATCCATACAGGTTATGATACAAAGGAACATTTAGATAGCTTAACTCCCCCGATTTACCAAACTTCAACATTTACTTTTTCTACAATACAGCAAGGTGCGAAACGTTTTTCAGGAGCAGAAGAAGGGTATATTTATTCAAGGCTATCAAATCCCACAGTTTCTATACTAGAAGAGAGAATGGCAGATTTAGAAGGTGGAGATAAGGCGATTGCCTTTGGATCTGGTATGGCTGCTGTTTCCGCAGCTCTAATTGGGCTAACTAGAGCAAGTGATCATATCATATGTTCAAAGGGAATCTACGGCTGTACATTTGGTCTACTTCAGATGTTAGAGGAAAAGTACGGTATTGAACATACTTTTTCTGATTTAACAACTGAGGAAGAAATTGTGTCTAATATCCGAGATAACACAAAAATTATCTATATCGAAACCCCGATTAATCCTACCATGAAAGTAATCGATTTAGAACTAGTCGTTCGAGTGGCAAAAACAAAAGGAATTTTAGTAATCATAGATAATACATTTGCAACGCCTTATCTTCAAAAGCCTTTATTGTTAGGATGTGATCTTGTTATTCATAGTGCTACAAAATACCTTGGAGGTCATGGTGATCTAATAGCAGGTATTCTTATTGGTAAAAAAGCTATAGTCGATGAGTTAAAGAAAACGGTTCAAAAAGACATTGGAGGTATTATTTCTCCTTTTGATGCCTGGTTACTACTTCGAGGAATTAAAACATTAGCGGTAAGAATGGATCGACATTGTGAGAATGCAGAGAAAATTGCTGCTAAATTGAAAAACCATTCAAGAGTTAAAGAGGTATACTACCCTGGTGACAAAGATCATCAGGATTATAAGATAATGAGAAAACAAATGAAACGAGGTGGTGGACTACTTTCCTTTGAGCTAAATGGAAGTTATGAGGATGCTGTATCGGTTGTAAATAAATTAAAGCTAATACCAATTGCAGTTAGTCTTGGAGATGCAGAAACCTTGATTCAGCATCCTGCATCCATGACCCATGCAGTTATACCCGAGGAAGTAAGAAAAAATATGGGTATAACAAATGAACTTATTCGGTTATCTGTAGGACTAGAAGCCTGGCAAGATATTTGGGAAGACTTAGAACAAGCGTTAGAATAGGTGCCAGGCACCCCGCTACTAATTGTTAACTGAATCTGAAGAGTATATCCTTATATTTACTTGGCCATTTGTAGCGGTAGCCTGTATGAGAATGGGTTGGTTATGTACATTTTTGAAGGTAAAGTCTGGTCCATACCAGCTTACTGTTGCATCCCTCCCCGGAGGTACATAAGGTACACTCCTACTATGAGAGTATCTTCGTACAATTTGGGCTCCTGCAAGGTCTACTGCATTATATAAGGTGGAGGATACTTGGCAAATTCCTCCACCGACTCCTTCGAAAAGTTCTCCTTTAATAATAATAGGTGCTGGTAGGTACCCTTTTTCTTTTGTTCTTTTTCCGACAACCTGATTAAACGAGAAGATTTCTCCTTGAAATACAACATGATTATTTATAGCTTCAGTGGCAAGAATGATATTGTGAGAGCGACCCTTGTTATGTTTATTATAATAAGTGACATAATGGCCAATTTGTTTCACTCGAATATTGGCAAGAAGCTCACTATCCACTTTTGGATGAATAGTTAAGGCTGGAATTTCAAAAATGTACGACCCTTCATTATAAAAATAGGTAAAGAAACCTTTTGTGAATTTCTCATGGTCAATCTTTAAACCTGGTTTCCCTGGTATTATTTCTCCTTGTTGATTGATGATCGCATTGGTAGGCTCAACAGCAATTTGTTTATTGAGCTTTACAAGAAAATCATTAAACATGACTTCATCAATTAATGGCGTATCAATTATTGATGATGTAAAAGCATCTCTATTAACACTAGCAATTGGTTCCCCATTATGTGTGAGGATTAAATCATTATTTTCATTAGGTAGTGGTAGAATCATTAGTAATATACTCAAAAATAAAGATGTCATAGTAGGTCCCTCCTCACTTTTAGTATGGTTTAGATAGGAGTTTTCATGTTACATATTTGTAATTTAGGATGCATTTAATCTTTGTGCTATTTAATAAATATAGTAGTCCACTTCCACTCCAGATGCGATCTTCTTCCGCGGGGCGGGCGATGAGCCTCCTCGTCGCTTTGCTCCTGTGGGGTCTCATGGGATATCCCACGCATCCCGCAGGAGTCTCGCACCTTCCGTTTCAGTTAACTATATTTGGATACATATAATACTGGTAAGAGTTACTAACTACTCAAAATAGTAAATATACGCCTCAAGTCGTAGGTGATGATAGATTTTAGGTCTATTGAGATAAAGTGATGTCTAGTATATGTTTAATAGTATAAAATTCCCTTTTGTTAGAATGAAACTTTCAATGGGATGAACCGTAAAGTAAGATATGTATAAAGTTAGGGGAGATTCGTATGAATCGATTTTTATCAATTATGTTTAAAGGTTTTATCAGTATAAATGCAACAATAATTACTTGGCTAGTCAGTTTTTTTGCTTTCGATCAAAGCTTCTTGCTTTCATCTAGTTTCTCCGTTGCAGGTGGGATTGTAATGTATGCGATCAGTTCTTCAATCATGAAAATAAGATTTATGAAAAAAAGCGGTGTGACCAGAAAAGAATATCGTTACATTCAAGAAAATCTAGCTGAAGCAAAACAAAAAATCTTTAGATTAAACAAGGCTCTCATTTCAATACGACACGTACCTTCATGGAAACAGAGAATAGATCTTATAAGAATGACACGTAAAATATATTCAATTACTAAAAATGAGCCTAAAAGATTTTATAGAGCAGATTCATTTTTCTTTTCTCATTTGGATTCTGCAGTAGAACTATCAGAACGTTACGTGTTTTTATCTTCACAACCAAAGAGAAATGATGAGATAGAACGGGCCTTAACTGATACAAGAGAAACGCTAGAGAATCTAACTAAAACAATTGAACAAGATCTGTATGATCTGATTTCTAATGATCTTGATCAACTTCATTTTGAAATAGATGTAGCCAAAAATACACTAAAGAATAAAAAAGATATAAAAATAAATGATGAAAGTAGGAAGTTGAAATGAATGAATATAATTCATCAACAGAAAAGGAATCAGTAACAGGAAATTTAATGGATGAGCTTCTATCAAACCCATTCAATGTGAAGGATGAAATAGAAAACCGTTCTTTAGAAGAAGTGAAATCGAATCGTTTGATTGATGTTATTCCACCAGAAAATAGGGAAAAGGCATACCAGCTAGCAAATCAAATTGATCCTAAAAATCATCAAGCAATGATCACTTATGGAACCCAAGCTCAATCCAAAATGTTAACCTTCTCCAATCAAATGATTGAGCATGTTCAAAAGAAGGATATCGGTGAGATTGGTGAGATTATAAACGACTTGATGAAACAGTTTAATGAAGTTAACCCAGATGAACTGAAGCCAGAGAAAAAGACAATGTTGGGAAGAATGTTTGGAAGGGTATCTGGTTCCTTGCAAGAGGTTATGTCAAAATATCAAAAAACAGGTGCGCAAATTGATCGAATTAGTGTCAAATTAGATCGTAGTAAGAACATCCTTATGTCAGATATAATGATGTTGGAAAAGCTTTTTGAGAATAATAAAGAGTATTTCGATGCTCTTAATGTGTACATTGCCGCGGGTGAATTAAAATATGAAGAACTTACAATGAAAGTAATTCCCCAGTTAAAAAAGGAAGCAGAGCTATCTAATAATCAAATGAAGGTTCAAGAAGTGAATGATATGATGCAATTTGCAGATCGTTTGGATAAAAGGGTGCATGACTTAAAGTTAAGCCGGGAGATGACCATACAAAGTGCACCGCAAATTCGATTAATTCAAAATACGAATCAGGCTCTTGTGGAGAAAATACAATCCTCGATTATGACTGCTATTCCGTTATGGAAAAACCAGATTGGAATTGCGCTAACATTAATCAGACAGCGTGATGCAGTTGAAGCTCAAAAACTAGTCTCAAAAACAACGAATGATCTGCTCCTGAAAAATGCTGAAATGTTAAAGACAAATACAGTTGAGATTGCCAAAGAAAATGAGCGAGGGCTTATTGACATAGAAACATTAAAGAAAACAAAAGAAAACATTATCTCGACTCTTGAGGAAACCTTAAGGATTCAAGAGGAAGGACGAAACAAGCGCCGAAATGCGGAACATGAACTTGCTACAATGGAAACTGACTTGCGACAGAAGCTTTTACAGATTAAGGGGTAAGATCAATAGTATGAGGTAATAGAATAGGATGGTGAGGGATTAAAAATGAAATTAGTCATTATTGGTGGAGACGCTGCAGGTATGAGTGCTGCTATGCAAATCGTCCGTAATAGTACAAATCATGAAATCACAGTGTTAGAAAAGGGCGGAATTTATTCATATGGTCAGTGTGGTCTTCCTTATGTCATCAGCGGTAAAATTGAGTCTACTGATCGGTTAATTGCTCGAACACAAGAAGAATTTAGAGATAAATATGGGATAGATGCCCGGATTTTTCATGAAGTAAACTCCATTAATCCTAAAACGAAAACGGTTAGTGGTATAGATCACAATACAGGTATGACTTTTGATCTCGCTTATGATCGCCTTCTCATTGCAACAGGGGTTAGCCCTGTTGTACCTGATTGGGAAGGTGTAAGTCTTGAAGGAGTCTTCACCTTGAAAACAATTCCAGATGCTCGAAAGATGATTGAATACATAAACAGAGATGTTCAAAATGTGACGGTAATCGGTGGAGGGTATATCGGTCTTGAAATGGCTGAAAGCTTTGCTGACTTAGGGAAGAAAGTTACCTTGATTGAGAGAAATGAACAGCTTGCAAAAATATTTGATAAAGACATGGCAGATTTTATCCATGAAGAAGCAGAAAAGAATAAAGTTGTGTTAAAACTTGAAGAATCAGTAGAAGCATTTTATGGGAATGAACGTGTTCAATCAGTAAAAACGAACAAAGGGGAATATCAATCAGATCTCGTACTTATCGCCGTTGGCGTAAAAACAAATACTTCATTTTTAGATGGGACTGGAATCGTTACTGGGATAAATGGAGCTATTAGAGTGAATGCGTTCATGGAAACAAATGTGGATGATATTTACGCGGCAGGTGACTGTGCAACACAATTCCACCGTATAAAAGAAAAGGAGGACCATATTCCACTAGGAACACATGCAAACAAGCAAGGACAAATTGCCGGATTAAATATGATTGATATAAGTAAGTCTTTTAAAGGTGTCGTAGGAAGTTCGATTATTAAATTTTTTAGTTTAACCCTTGGCCGTACTGGGATTTCTGAAAGTGAAGCTAGTTTATTAAATATACCAGTTAAGTCTGCTACAATTAAAGCAACAGATATTGCTGGGTACTATCCGGATCGTAAACAAATGACCATAAAATTAACCTATCATTCAGAATCGAGAAAGTTGTTAGGGGCTCAAGTGATTGGGGAGAATGGAGTTGATAAGCGAATCGATGTCTTGGCGACTGCATTATTTCATTCCATGAAGATAGAAGAATTACTTGATTTGGATTTATCTTATGCACCTCCATACAACGGAGTGTGGGACCCGATTCAACAGGCTGCTAGACGAGTATAATTTTAGATAAACCTCTATTATTACTTTTTTTGTAAAAATTGAGCAAAAATATAGTTAAAATTACCTAGATGATGGTACAATGTGTTTGTAGGTAATTTTAACTTTAAATATATCTTATGATAATGGCAAATCTATTGAAAGATAGAGACGCAAAGCTACGGGTCTAACACTATTACAGTCATGACAGCCGGGTTACCAAGAAGAGTAATAATTGTCTTCTTTACTGTGTCCACTTTCTATAGATTGTGGACTATTGTTATTTAAATGGGGATCTGGAAGATGACAAATTTAGTATTTTTTACGGCAGGGTTCATAATTGGTGTTTTAATTCTTTGTATCTATATAATCTTTGATCGGAGAAACTTAAAGAGTAAATTTGAGGATGAAGTGAAATTTTATCAATTAGTTGAAAGCTCTAAGGATGTTTTATACCATTATGAGGTGAAACCTGAGTTCAAATTTAGATATATAAGCCCCTCACTTGAATATTTATTAGGGGAAGGAACCATTGAAATGGCTTATAATGATCCATACGCAGTATTTGAACATATTCATCCAGATGATTATCAAACGTTGTATAACAAGGTTCATGGGGATCTCGACTATAGTCAACCTATTACACAAAGGTGGCGTAATGACAAAGGAAACTATGTTTGGTTTGAGGAATATGCCACTCCGATCTATCATCATGGAGTTCTAGTTGCAATAAAAGGCGTAATGAGAAACATGACAAATCAAATCAAACTTCAACAGGATTTAGAATATCAAATCACTCATGATGATTTAACGGGTCTATATAATAGAAGATACCTTTCACAGCAATTGGATGAGTTAGATGAAAAGAAAAATGAACCATGTGGTTTAATTGTCTGTGATTTGGATGACCTAAAGAAAGTGAATGATTCACGAGGTCATAAAATGGGTGATCAGTTGATCATAGAAGCAGCTAAAATTTTAGAAAGTATTTCAAAGGATAATGTAATTGTTTCAAGACTTGGTGGAGATGAATTTGCAATTCTAGTCACTTGTAATAATGAAGCTCAAATTGAATTAATGATTGAGGAGATCTTAAATAAAGTGAATCGTTATAACTCGGTAAAAGATTCAATACTTAAGATTAGTATATCAATCGGGTATGCATTTTCTAGCTATTCAATTGGGATGGTTGAAGAATTATTTAATATTGCTGATAAGAATATGTACAAGGAAAAAAATAGTAAAAAGTTTGTTGTCTAATCACTAGAACGACATAGAGCGTCCTCGGTCAATCCGGGAGGTTTATATCTTACAGGAGACTAACTTTACAACTGAAATGGATCGAGGGGAAATCAACATGTATTTAACAATAAAAGAAACCGCAGATTATTTGTCTACCTCTGAAGCATATATAAAGAATTTAATTTCTCAAAATAAAATACGAGCTATTCATGATGGTGAACAGTACCTTATTTATAAAGAACAATTTAATACACACCTAGATCAATTAGAGAAATATAAAATATACGTAGAGGAAATCTTGAATGAACCGATACCTGAAGATATAGATGTAAAGGACGAAGATTAATAAAAAATCATAGAGAATGTCAGTTTAGAAGAGTATTCAAATACAAAGGCTGTTGTACTAAGTTGCAACAGCCTTTTGTATGCTTGGGAAGCGTAAGTTATATCTTAAAAAAGTGATATTGTAGAAATTAAGTATGAAAAAATGTATAATTAATTGTGAATTTTTAGTGACTGTTTTCTCTTTTGGAGGAAATTAAAATGAATAAAACCGATATGAGGATCTTATCTCATCAGAGATTTGATGAAAATGGGAAAAAGAGCACAAGGGAGGACAACTATTATCACCTTATATAACTATTCCGATAATGTCGAAAAATGTAGAAAAAACGCAGATAATGATAGCAATTAGTTGTTTTTTTTGTATAATCATTATAGACCCTTAAATAAATCTAAATTGAGGAGTGTATCGATGGTACGGCAAAAAAAACAACTAAGAATCATACTTTTGATAACGATCATAATAGCTGTAAGTTTTTTTACCTCGCTCATAGTGAAGACAAAAGGAATATTAGTAGAGGATAAAGAAGTTAACTCGAAAGGGAAGATAACAATCTTAACTTCTGACCGAATTGTAGATCAAAGCTGGGGGAGCCTTGCATACAAAGGGAAGTTGCAAATTGAAGAGAAATTCCCTGTTACGGTTGAATTACTTAGTGAGATTCATTCTAATCAATTAATAGAGGAATCAGTTGAAAAAGCTATTGAAAACGGTTCGGAAATTATTATAGGACATGGACGAGAATTTACAGATGTGTTTACGGAATATGCCCCCTCCTATCCGACAACAAGATTTGTAACAATTCACGGAAAAGCAAGCCACCCTAACCAAACGGTTTATTCATTTGACCATGCTGAAATTGAATACTTTGCTGCATTGGCAGCATCACTTAAGACGAAAACCAAACATGTAGCAGTCATAGATGGGTTCGATAATCGAGCAAATAATATTGAGTTTGAAACAGGGTTAAAACATTATGATCCAGAAATAAAGTCTACCTATCAATTTGTAGAGGATAGAAAAGATGGAGAAAATGCGTTTGAAATTGCGCAAGATCTTATTAATCAAGGGGTAGACGTCATTTATTCAAAAGGAAATTCCTTCAATCGAGAGGTGATTGATCTCGCAAAAGAAGAAGGGATATCTATCATTGGTTATCTCGACGATCAATCATATATGGGACCAGACCAAGTGCTGACTAGTGTTATTAATGATGTGCCACAGATTTATGTGGCGATTATGAATGACCACTTTAGTGAGACAGGGATTCCTCCGGGAAAGATTATGTTAGGAAAGAATGATCATATTTATGAACTAGCACCATTTGGACCAATGTATACTGAGGAAGAAAAGCAATATATCCATTCAGAAATTGAACGATATTATCGAGGAGAGCTTATATTTGATTCTCCAAAACAGTGAGGGAGATCGTTTGAGAGGATTAAGTAAAGATATGTCATTCCAAAGTAAAATACTATCTGTTCTTTTAACAATCATCATACTATTAAGCGGCTTTTCACTTTTTCTAGTTCAGAAGATTGATTCGATTAATTCTGTTAGTACGATGATTAAGGATGAGAATATTCCAGAAATGGTGTGGCTTTCCCATTGGGAGAAAGAACTAATGATAAAAGAATTTATTGTTGGAGATTATTTATCTGGGAATTCACCAACCCTTTCCTCGAATCTCTTTGAAAATCCTCAACACGAAGAGGAACAAATTGAAGGGGAGATTCCAGACACACTTCTTTCGTATAAAAGAGAGCTAGATTTACTGGATTTTATGATTGTAAATAATGCTCAATATCTTATCTTATTTGGTGAAGTGGGAGAAGCAAAAACATACATTGAGCAAGATTACTTTCCCCAGCTGTACATCATGAAACAAAAAATATCAGACAAGCTAAAAGAAACAATTAATTCTCTAAATAACCATACAGATAAGTTCTCAGTTATTATTGAGCAGTCTTTATGGCTATTACTGACGTTAACTGTATTATCTGTTACTATATCAATTATAGCTGCATATCGTATTAGTGCTAGTTTAACAAGACCGGTAGAAGCAATGGTTAGTAAAGTAGACAGAATAGCAAATGGAGAATATGGATTAACAATTGAGGGGAAAAGTCAGATTGAATTAGAGCATTTAACAAGCTCAATCAACCAAATGTCAATTAAGTTAGAAGAGTCCTTTCTAACCATTCTGTCTGACAAAACCTATCGAGAGCAGATTCTTGACTCTTTACCAGTTGGAATTATTGTGTTAGATTACAAAACATCATTAATGTCTCTCAATACATCAGGAAAGGCACTCCTTCAAATAGATGAATCTCGTTTGAATAATAAAGAGATCCACTGCAATGAGAATCAAGAATTTTGGAATCTCATCTCAACACAACAGTTATGTAAAAACAAAAAAGTATCTTATGAGACGGTAAAAGGAAAGTCTGAATTTTTATTTTCTCATTCAGAACTTCTTGATCAAGATAAGACAGGGATTGGGAGAATCTTTTATTTTATAGATATTACAGAGAATGCTGAATTAGAGAAGCGAATGCATCAATCAGAAAAGTTAGCATTAGTTGGAGAAATCGCAGCAGGGGCAGCGCATGAAATTAGAAACCCTTTAGCCGTTATCCATGGCTTCTTATCGCTAATGAATCAAACCTTTTCTGAAAAGGATAGAGAACAATTCCATCTAGCTTTGTTAATTAAAGAAATAGATCGTATAAACCTAATTGTTGAAGAGATGTTACTTCAGGCAAAGCCAGGGGCACCAGTTCTAAGAGAGGTAAGTGTAATTAATATCTTCAATGAGGTACTTCCACTAATGGAACACTTATTTGACCATGAGGAAGTTAAATTTATCACTGACTTTGATGACCAGAGGTTATATGTTGACAGTAAACAGATTAAACAAGCAATTTACAATCTCATTCGCAATAGTTTAGATGCCATGGATGGGAAAGGCACAATCAATATATACTCAAAGACTACTCCCCAAAGGTATCAATTGTATATCAAAGATAGTGGACCCGGAATACAGGATCACATGAAAACTTCGCTATTTGAGCCATTTTCTAGCTCAAAGGAAAGTGGAACAGGCTTAGGGTTAACAATCGTTCAAAGGATTGTTGAAAATCATGGAGGGGAAATTGCTGTGTTTGAAACTTCTGAGAAGGGTACAACGTTTATCATTACACTACCAATTAAATTATAGGAAAGGGTGCCATGTGTAAAAATAGGGCACCCATTTTATTTTTTGTAGCTTTTAGTATAAAGATAATCTACTCCCATGTTCGTAATTCCCCTTTTTCTCTTTTTAGTGTCATTTCCCCGACTACTTCTTTTCCACAAATCGTTCCTATGTGTTGAAGCATTTCTTCCCAGTTCAATTGAAAGGGGAGGAATGGAAGTGGATAAATCCTTTTATGTTGTTCATTTTTTACTATAATTTCAATAATAGGAGAGCCGTTCATTTTCCCTTTCCGTATCTCCCCGATTCTAGAAAGTAAGATATGATGTCTTTTCATACCAGCCAATTTTAAAATTAACTCTTTTTCATTTAAAATAATTCGTTGGCTCTTAATTAAAAAATAAAGGCTGCTGCAGCAGAAAATATAAATTAAACTGACTTTTAAAAAAAGAGTCCATTCTCGGACATTTGATTGATCATATGTGTTTAAGACACTACCGAAAACAGCTACAATTAAATAAACGATTCCCATGGTCTTCAAAATCCCTTTGGTATTCGGGTAAAACACCTTTTCTGTCAATTTAACCCTCCGTTCTAAAGTAATACTACTTCTTTATTTTTACCCAAAGTAAATCTTTTTAAATGTCCACTTATCATATTTATACTAAAAATTACAGTTTGGTGTGTTAGCCTTTAAGGGTAATTTCCTCCCTATATAATTTCGTAAAAAGTTAAAAATTGTTCACTATTTCACAAAGATTTTTCTATATAATGGTTATATAGTGAGTTAACTTGTAAGAAGGGATTTGATTACATGGGTTTTTATAAGCCCCAAGAAATTGCAAGATATACTGTTGAATCAGGATATAAAAAGGCAAACTTACAATGGATTGAATCTGTCATTCTAGGTTTTCAGGCAGGAGCATTTATCGCGTTAGGTTTTCTTTTATATATTAGAGTTACAGCAAATTTACCAACTGATTGGGGAAGCTTTTCTACCTTTATCGGTGCTTCCCTTTTCCCAGTAGGATTAATCCTCGTATTAATTGGAGGAGGAGAGCTTTTAACAGGAAATATGATGGCTGTACCTTTAGCGAGGATGGCTAAGCAAATAAATACAAAGCAAGTAATAACTAACATCGCACTTATTACAAGTAGCAACTTTATAGGTGCACTTTTCGTAGCCTATTTCTTTGGCCATATTGTTGGCTTAACTGAGCAAGAACCTTATTTAGCAATGACTCTTAATCTAGCAGAACATAAAGTTCATGTTAGTTTTCTTCAGGCATTTGTTTCTGGTATCGGCTGTAATTGGCTGGTAGCGTCTGCGGTATGGTTATCTTATGGGTCAAAGGATATTGGTGGCAAAATACTTGGGATATGGTTTCCTACCATGGCATTTGTGGCCATAGGGTTTCAACACGTAGTAGCGAATATGTTCCTTATTCCTGCAGCCATTTTTGCCGGAGTTTTGACATGGTTACAATTTATTCAGAATTTTGTTCCAGTTTTCTTAGGTAATGCGGTTGGTGGAGGAATCTTTGTGGCTGGAATTTATTGGATGGCTTATCTGAGCAATCAAAAGAGCGAAAAAATCACAAAAAATAGTATAGAAGAGAATCCAATAGCCTTTTTGAGAGAAAGTAAAAGGTGAAAGAGGCAGACACTTCATTGGAAATAACCAACAATTTTCTTGTGAAGTGTCTGTTTAATATCCTCTTTAGTACCCTTTATTATAATCCAATAGATTTATTGAAGGTTTTTGCCCTTTTAGGTAATTCTTCAAATTAGGAATAAAGATATCCTCAATAACCCGTTGATTGTAATATTCAGTTGCTCCTGATGTATGAGGTGTAATAATGACATTATTTAGTTCCCATAACGGATTATCTTGGGGAAGAGGCTCTTTCTCGAACACATCAAGACCGGCACCTGCAATTTGACCTTGTTCTAAAGCTTGTATCAGTTCTTCCTCAATTACGATTTCACCCCTACCTATATTGACTAATAAAGCAGAAGTCTTCATTAAACTAAACTGTTTTGATCCAAATAATTGATAGGTTTCATCTGTCAAAGGAAGGGTAATGACGACAAAATCACAGTGTGGAAGCATATCATTCAATTGAGCTAATGTGTACATTTGATCTACATATTGTTCAGATTTACCAGAATGACGGAAACCAATCACATGCATTCCAAATGCTTTTGCGATTTTAGCAGTTTCTTTACCAATTGCGCCAACCCCAAGGATTCCAATTGTCTTCTCATGTATTTCACCTTTAATGTTCGAATGATGCCATGTTTTCTTTTCTTGATTACGGACATATTCATTAATCTTTCGGATCAAGCCTAACAATAGCGCAAAGATTGTCTCTGAGATCGGATATGCATGAACACCGTTCGCTGTGGTAATAATCATTCCTCTATTCTCCATTTCTCTAAGAGGAAGACTGTTTACTCCAGCACTCCATGCTTGCAACCATTTCAATTCGGCTTGATTATGTATACAAGTGTGTGCGATTTCTTTTTTCCATCCCGCAATAATTTCTGCATCCTTCAGGTGACTTTCCCATGAAGTGGGATCCTTACTGATAATTACATCCCAGTTTGGTATGATTTCCATAATTGATCTTTTTAATCTTTCATCAAGATCATGTGTAATGATTAGTTTTTGAGCCATATTCGACCTCCTATGTGTAATGTATTACTATCATATCAGAAATAAATAAAATTGATAAAAATGAAATGTGAACATCAAACATCCTATCCTACTAGGCTTCTCGTGGTGTGTCCTTTCTGTAAATACAGTTGTCTTCCTTAGAGGGAAAAAGTACTTGCTTCTTATGAAGAAAAGAGTAATAATAGATACTAAAATTAACTGAAAATATTAAACTTAGGGGATGTATGGATGAAGGTTGTAAAGTTTGGTGGGAGTTCTCTTTCATCGGGAGAACAATTGGAAAAAGTACTTAAAATTGTATTATCAGATTCAGCTAGGAAAATTGTTGTAGTATCTGCTCCTGGTAAGCGTTACTCAGACGACATTAAAGTTACGGATTTATTAATTAGTTTGGCTCAGTGCCACTTAACTGGAGAGAATGCAGATGAGCTATTTCAGACCGTGGTGGAGAGGTACAAAGGTATTGCTGAAGAGCTTCAGCTTTCAGATCAAATAATTGAAACAATTAAGGAAGATTTAGAAAACTTACTAAAAGCTGACAAAAGTAGACCAGATCGTTTTATTGATGCAATAAAAGCTAGTGGTGAGGATAATAATGCGAAATTAATTGCAGCTTATTTCCAACATCAAGGAGTGGATGCTCAATATGTTAATCCGAAAGATGCAGGGCTATTTGTAAGTGATGAACCAGGACATGCACAGGTTCTCCCAGAGTCATATGAACAATTATATAAATTGAGAGAACGTGACGGAATTCTCATCTTCCCAGGCTTTTTCGGTTATACAAAAGGTGGGGATGTGCTTACTTTTTCAAGAAGTGGATCTGATATTACGGGTTCCATTTTAGCAAATGGTATAAAGGCTGATTTATATGAAAACTTTACAGATGTCGACGCAGTCTACTCTGTCAATCCGAACATTGTTGAAAATCCTAGAGAGATTAAAGAATTAACCTACCGTGAAATGCGTGAACTATCTTATGCTGGTTTCTCTGTATTTCATGATGAAGCATTAATCCCTGCGTTTAGGGCAGGTATACCAGTAAATATTAAAAATACAAACAACCCATCCGCTCCTGGAACAAGAGTTGTTAATGAGCGGGAAAATTCAAATGGACCTGTGATTGGAATAGCTAGTGATAAAGGTTTTTGTAGTATTTATATTAGTAAATATTTAATGAATAGAGAAATTGGTTTTGGTAGAAAATTGCTTGAAATATTGGAGGATTACGGATTATCATATGAACATATTCCATCTGGAATTGACGATGTTACCTTAATTTTAAGACAGGGTCAAATTGATTCTGAAACAGAGAAACAAATTCTTTCTCAAATTAAACATGATTTAAATGCGGACGAAGTGAGAGTCGAGCATAATCTCTCTTTAATTATGGTGGTTGGGGAAGGAATGCGCCATAATGTTGGGACAACTGCTAGAGCAGCGAAGGCATTAGCTGATACCGGGGTCAATATTGAAATGATTAACCAAGGGTCTTCAGAAGTTAGTATGATGTTTGGAATTAAAGAAGTGGATGAAACAAGAGCAGTTCAAGCTCTTTATCATGAGTTTTTTGTCCCAGTGACGGTTTAATTTGACGATATATTGTTTATGATACGAAAAAAGGATAAAATAATTTATAGCCTTGTGTGTTGTTTTTTTGAGGGGAGAGGATAGACTTCACACACAAAAAGTATTCCTTAGATGAATCAATTGGTTATAAGTTGTTTCATGCTTCAAGATTAATGAACAGTAAGTTAAATCAAAATTTCCGCTTAAATAATTATACAATCTCATACGAACAATGGCAGGTTCTTAGTCGGCTTTATGAACAAGATGGACTAACCCAGTCTCAATTAGCAATAAAAATTGAAAGAGACCAGGGAAGTATTTCACGATTAATCGATAATATGCTTAAACAGGAATTAGTCACACGTCAATCGAATGAAAATGACAGACGAATTAATCATATTTACTTGACTGATTTAAGTAAGAACATACGTGAAGATCTGGAGAAATTAGCCTTAAAGACAATATCACAGGCAACACAAAACATGAGTAAAGAACAATTACAGACCTGTTTACAGATGCTTGATCAAATAAGAGATAATCTTGAATAGTAAAATGAAAGGTGAACATAAAACGGTTCACCTTTTTTTGTTCCAAAAAAATGTATTTTTTTTGCTTTTATATTGACAGATGATAATGAGAATTGCTATCATTTAAAAAGTGAAAGAGAAACTTGTTTAAACAAGTAATAAAAATGGATGCATTCATTTTTTATTTTTTGTTATTAAATGAGAATGATTATCTTTATCTTCACTTTGGTAATAAAAAGGAAGAGTCAATGATACTAGAATATTAAGTAATCTAGTAAGTTTTATTCATGACTTAATTTGAGTCTCATTAGCATGGAATTGCTGGTGATCTTCAATTGTTGTATTAAGAATAAATGAAGTTATGAGGGTTTTAGATGAAATTATGGATATTGGGAATTGCCGCTATCATTCTGTCTTTCATCTCGCTATTTATTGGAGCAATTAATATAACGCCAATGGATTTGCTAAATTGGGAATCAGATGAATCACACATCTTTCTAATTAGCCGTATCCCACGATTAATTGCGATTATACTAGCGGGAGCAGGAATGAGTATTGCAGGCTTAATTATGCAATCTTTAAGCCGAAATAAATTTGTTTCACCCACAACTGCGGGGACATTAGATGCAGCAAAACTAGGTATTTTAATATCAATGCTATTTTTTACGAATGTCACTTATACACAGCAAGTTATCTTTAGCTTTGCCTTTGCTTTAGCAGGAACATTCGTATTTATGCAGATATTGGATCGCATCAAATTTAAGGATGTTATTTTCGTTCCCTTAATTGGAATTATGTATGGGAATATTTTATCCTCTATTACAACTTTCCTAGGATATGAAGCTGATCTTCTTCAAAATCTCTCTTCTTGGCTGATGGGAAGCTTTACTTTAGTTATCGCAGGCCGTTATGAACTTTTATACGTTAGTATTCCAGCTTTAATTTTAGCGTATATATATGCTAATAAGTTTACAGTTGCGGGAATGGGTGAAGAGTTTGCTAGAAATCTAGGGTTAAGTTATAAGGTAGTACTAAATATTGGTCTTATACTTGTGGCCATTATCTCGACAACGGTTGTCTTAACGGTTGGTGTTATTCCATTTTTAGGTCTCATTGTACCAAATATTGTTTCTCTTTATTTAGGAGATAATTTACGTAAAACGATACCACATACTGCTTTGTTAGGGGTTGTCTTTTTACTAATTTGTGACATTATAGGTAGAATCATTATTCATCCTTATGAGATTCCAGTAAATGTAACAGTGGCAGTGATAGGCAGTGCGATCTTCTTAACGATGCTACTTAGGGGGAGAGCATATGCGTAATAGTACAAAATTGATATTACTAGCAGCTATTGCGATCGTTTGTATTTTATTTTATGGGTTTTATGATATAAAGGGCGGCTTTGATTATGCCTTTCCAAGGCGCATGCTCAGAGTGTCTGCAATGATCGTAACAGGAATTGCAATTGCTTATTCTACGGTTGTGTTCCAGACGATTACACATAACCGAATCTTAACACCATCTGTTATGGGACTTGATTCTATGTATCAAGTTGTACAAACATTAATCTACTTCTTTGCGGGATCTGTCTCAGTTTGGGTGTTAAATAAATACTTGAATTTTGGTGCAGCAATTCTAGCAATGGTTGTCTTTGCACTTGTTTTATATCGATTTTTGTTCAGAGCAGATAAGCATCCGATTTATTTTCTATTATTAATTGGAATGATAATTGGAACACTTTTAGGGAGCTTTGTTACATTCCTACAAGTATTGATTGATCCAGTTGAGTATTTAGCCCTTCAAAGTCGTTTGTTTGCAACATTTACAAACGTAAAGGTAGAATTATTGTTTATTTCCCTAGGTATTCTATTATTTGCATTCCTTTATGGTTTCAAAATTATGAATAAGCTGGATGTAATGTCACTTGGACGAGAAAATGCGATAAACCTTGGTATTAACTATGATGGCATGGTTATGAGGATCTTAATTTTATCGTCGGTTTTAATTGCAACATCTACAGCGCTTGTTGGACCTATCACATTTTTTGGATTAATTGTTGCAAATCTATCGTATCAATATCTAGTCACTTATAAACACTCTATCCACATACTAGGAGCGAGTTTAATTAGTGTCATTGCACTTGTCGGAGGTCAGTTCCTTGTCGAGCATATCTTTGAATTACGTACGACATTAAGTGTCATTATTAACTTTATCGGTGGTATTTACTTTATTTATCTATTACTTAAAGAAAGTAGGGCAGCAGGATGATCGAAATCAAAGGATTAACAAAGCATTTTGGGAAAAAGCCTGTTGTAGAGGATGTTACTGTAACAATCGAGTCTGGAACGATTACGTCGTTTATAGGGCCGAATGGGGCAGGAAAGTCAACACTTCTTTCTATGGTGAGCCGATTATTAGAAGCTGATACAGGGGAAGTATTAATTGATCAAAATAATGTGAAAAAATGGAAGTCGTCTGACTTTGCTAAGAGGGTTTCCATTCTGAAACAAGCAAACTACCTTAATGTGCGGTTAACCGTACGTGAGCTAGTTGCATTTGGTCGCTATCCATATTCAAAGGGTCGTTTAACAGCAGAAGATGAAAAGTTTGTTGATCAATCCATTGAATATATGAATCTAGAAGAAATGCAAGATAAGTTTTTAGATGAATTATCAGGTGGACAAAAACAAAGGGCATTTATTGCAATGGTTATTGCTCAGGACACTGATTATGTGTTACTTGATGAGCCTTTGAATAACCTGGATATGAAACATTCTGTTCAAATTATGAAAATTTTACGTAAATTAGTAGATGAACTAGGGAAAACAGTTGTCATTGTTTTGCATGACATTAACTTTGCTTCTGTTTATTCTGATCGAATTGTTGCTTTGAAAAATGGAAGGCTTATGAAGAACGGGCCGACCCATGAGATCATTAATACTGATGCTCTACGTGAAATTTATGATATGGATATTCCAATACAAGAACAAAATGGATGCCGGATTTGTGTTTATTTTAATTCGCATACATAAGGAAAAGCGGAAGGTGCTCGTTCATCGGCTTAGACCTAAGAGCCGATAGCGCCTGGAGCTAGACATTACCTGAGCATAACTTACGTTAATGAGTGCCATTCGCATCGGTCCACCTGCTTTCCGCGGGGCGGTCCGATGCGTGGCTATAATTGTGAATATTCATTTTTTTGGAAAAATATATAAAAATATGATAAAAAGCTATTGACTTATTATTATTTATAAATGATAATGATAATCGTTATCAACTGTATTGATCATCAACAAAAATAAAATACATAGTAAAAGGGAGAGTAAGAAAATGAAAAAAACTTATTTATTTATTGCTTTGCTAGCGGCAATGGTACTATTTTTAGCTGCATGCGGATCAAGCGAAGAAGCTACAACATCCACTGAAGAATCAACTGGAACATCTACAACTGAAGGCACTAATACAGATGCTGAATCTGAAGGTGATGGTCCTGTTTATCCAATGACTGTATCTCCAACTGTTGCTTCATCTGAAAGTAGAGACGGTAGTGAATCATATAGTTTTGAAGATGTAACATTTGATAAAATGCCAGAAAAAATTGCTGTATTCGATTATGGTTTCTTAGATACATTAGATGCACTTGGTGTTGAAGGAATTGTTGGGGTTGCAAAAGGTACTACAATGCCAGCTAACCTTGAAAAGTATAATGGTGATGAATACGGAAGTCTTGGTAGTTTAAAAGAGCCTTTACTTGAAGATATTGCTGAAATGGCTCCAGATGTCATCTTTATCTCAGGCCGTCAATCAGCATTCTATGAAGAACTTAAAGAAATTGCTCCTGTAGTATTCGTGGGTACTTCAGAAACTGACTACTGGAACACATTCTTAGCTTCTGTAGATTTAGCAGCAAAAATGTTTGGTAAAGAAGCTGAAGCTGAAGAGTTCAAAGGAAAGTTTGACTCAGCTTTAGAAGAAGTGAAAGCATTAGCTGGAAACTATGAGACTTCATTAGTAACAATGTATAACGAAGGAAACTTAGCAGGTTTTGCAACAAACTCTCGTTTTGGTTATATCTATGACATATATGGATTCAAGCCAGTAACAGATGATATCGAAGCTTCTTCACACGGTTCTAACTTCGGTTTTGAAGCACTTTTAGAATTCAATCCACAAGTATTATTTGTAATCGACCGTACAGCAGCTATTGGAGAAAAATCTAATATTGATGCTGATATGGAAAATGAAATTGTTAAGAAAACTGAAGCTTTCCAAAACGAAAGAATCGTTTATTTAGATGGTGCATTATGGTATTTAAGTGGTGGCGGTTTACAATCTGAACTTGCAAAAATTGAAGAAATACTAGCAGAATTAAAATAAAATTAATAGTTTGATATGGGCTGTCTAGTGAGGGCGTGAAAACGTCCCTCCTGCCAGTCCTTTTTTTATATTTAAAGAGAGTAAAAAATTGATAGTTGTTTGTACGTACATTTTATATTAAGATGAGAGTGTGTTCTAATTTATACGTATAAGATAATTGCATATATAACTTGGATGAGATGTTGAAAACGTCCTAATACATTAGCATAGATAATATAAGAGGGTGTAAACGATTGGCAACTAAATATAATAAAGTTAAACAAGCAATAAAATCAAGCATACTTGATGGTACGTTTCAGCCTCATCAAAAAATTAACTCTGAAAGTGAACTAATGAAACAGTTTGATGTTAGTCGTCACACTGTTAGGCTAGCAATAGGTGATTTAGTAACACAAGGATGGTTATACCGGAAACAAGGTGCTGGTACGTTTTGTTCTGAAAAGACGGATGAAACGATACAGCAAGTTGGATTGAACCAAAAAAACATTGCAATTGTAGCAACATATATTTCAGATTATATATTCCCTTCAATAATAAGGGGTGCGGAGTCATATTTAAGCAAACAGGGATATCATGTTAGTTTGTTCAGTACAAATAATGATCATGAAATCGAAAAAAAAGTATTAGAGAAAATCTTGACACAACAGTATGATGGAGTAATTGTCGAACCAACTAAAAGTGCGGTGCATAACCCAAATATAAATTATTATTTAAATTTAGAGCGATTAAATATCCCTTATATAATGATCAATGCTTACTATGATGAGTTGGAACCGTTAAGTATAGTTGTTGATGATGAAAAAGGTGGATATTTGCAGACGGAACACTTAATTGAATTAGGTCATACCAATATTGTTGGTATCTTCAAATCAGACGATATTCAAGGTTCAAAGCGCATGAAGGGGTATGTAAAGGCACATAGGCACCATCAAGTTGCTATTAAGCCGAACAACATCATCACCTATGATTCAAAGGAAAAGGCAACTAAGCCTGTTAATGATTTATATAATATTCTAACAAATAGTATTGAAGTACCGACAGCAATCGTTTGTTATAATGATGAATTAGCTATCAAATTGCTTGATGTTTTAAGGGAAAAGAATTTACAAGTACCTGAAGATATCTCAGTTGTAGGTTATGATGATTCATTCTTAGCAAATGTTTCTGAGGTAAAGTTAACAACGGTTGATCATCCCAAAAGTGATATGGGGATTAAGGCAGCTGAGGTTATACTTGAATTAATTCATCAACAGCAAGGTGAGAGGCAGAATAAAAGAGACAAGGTAACATCTGTGGTGTTTGATCCGAAACTTGTCATTCGTAGTTCAACACAATCTGTTAGTAATAAAATAGTAAACCAGGAGCTACTTTTTGAGTAATTTGATTAACGAGATCAGTAATTTATTTACTGATCTTTTATTTTGTACTTATACGTACAGTTGCGTTTTGATGAGCAACAGGTTGTAAGGCTATCCTGATTTTTTTTAGTGAGTAATTTGTCTAATTATGTAAATAGATTGAATAATAATTTTGGTTTGTTTAATAATAACAATATTAAGTATATCGAGATAGTAATTTTTAGGTAACGATGTATATTAAATTGTACATTAATCCATATATATCAAGGGGGGAGGACATTACCGTATAGACCTAATTTAAAATTATGATATACTTTGAATAATTTGTCCGTACAAGGTTAATTTATTTGTTAAATAGTTAATGAAAATGCATTGACATGTACGAACGAGTGTATTATATTTAAAAAGAAGAAAGCGATTTCATCTAAAGGAGGAATTTTACTAGATAACTATACAATTATAAATCTATAAATATTGTATAATGTAGTATTTTTTCTAAAGCGATTTAAAACTAAAAATGATTCGGGGGCGAATAATTTGTTTAAAAGTAAAAAATTATTAATACTACTCTCAATTTTGTTAGCTGGAATACTAGTACTTAGTGGTTGTGGCGGTGGAGATGACTCAGCCGGTGAAACTAAAGATGGAAAGAAAAAATTAACATTTATGTTCCGAGGTGGAACTGAAGAACAAAAAGCATATGAATCAGTTGTAAAACAATTCGAAGCTGATAATCCAGATGTTAAGGTTGATATGATTGTTACAGCACCAGATCAAT
The DNA here is from genome assembly GCF_900104555.1 of Litchfieldia salsa. GTDB lineage: Bacteria > Bacillota > Bacilli > Bacillales > Bacillaceae_L > Litchfieldia > Litchfieldia salsa. The sequence goes on along the minus strand of NZ_FNJU01000008.1, from coordinate 14,590 downwards.
ACTCAACAAAATTAAAAGCTGCGATTACTGGTAAAAGCTTACCAGACGTATTCTACTATGCTCCAGGTGAATTAAGAGCGTTTGTAAACAGTGGCGTTCTTCTAGACATTACTGAATATGTAGAAGCTACAGATTTCGTTAATTTAGACAACATGTTTGACTTTGGTGTTGATAGCTATCGTTATGATGGTGAACTTGTAGGTCAAGGTTCTATTTACGGATTACCAAAAGACGTTGGACCTTTCTCATTCGGATATAATAAGACAATGTTTGAAGAAGCAGGAATCCCTCTTCCAGATCCAGACAAGCCTTATACATGGGAAGAGTTCGTTGCTGTAAACCAACAATTACAAAAAGATACTGATGGTGATGGTAAGGTTGACCAATTTGGTACAGGGTTAAATGTTAACTGGGCATTATATCCATTTGTATGGAGCAATGGAGCAGACTTCTTAGATGAAACTAAAACAAAAGTAACAGTTGATGATCCTAAATTTGCTGAAGCGTTACAATTCTTCGCTGATATGCAAAATAAATATGAAATCACACCTTCTATTGAAGAAGCACAAACATTAGATACGTACCAACGTTGGATGAAAGGTGAATTAGCGTTCTTCCCTGTTGCACCTTGGGATTTAGCAACGTTTGATACAGAGCTTGATTTTGATTATGACGTAATTCCATACCCAGCAGGGGATACTGGAGTATCTGCAGCATGGATTGGAAGTTTAGGGATTGGTGTAGGAGCATCTACAAAGCATCCTGAACTAGCAGCAGAATTAGTAACTTATTTAACTGCTTCACCAGATGTTATGGACAAGTTAGTTGAACACAGAATTCAAATTCCAACACTTATCGATAAAGCTGAAGCATGGGCTGCAGATGATACTTTAAGACCAGAAAACAAAGAAGAGTTCTTACAAATTGTACAAGAATATGGACGTGCATTACCAGCTAACTACACTTACAATGCAGAATGGCTTGATTATTTCTTCGCGAATGTTCAACCAGTTCTTGATGGTAAGAAAACAGCTGCAGAATATGTAAAAGAAGTTCAACCATTAATGCAAGATTATTTAGATAAAGCAATTGAATTAGAAGCACAATCAAAATAATAAAGTAAATAACGAGATGATGTTAGTTCTAATTCCTTGAGAGCTAGAGCTAACATCATCTTAATAGTTACTTTAGAATTATATCTTCTATTAATCCTTTATCCTTTGTTCTTCTATAATAATATATTTTTCAACTACAATTGAATATGTACTTATAATATAACTATACACTAGTTAAACATGATCGTTAATGTAGCTTTCAAAATGCTAAATTTCAATATTTCTATATTGAGGGGTGAATGAACACAATGACTAAAAAACAAAATCCTAACCAGGCAGAAAAACCTGTAGTAACTATACAAAAATCTCAACTTTATAAGCATGAACGAAGAGCTGGATACCTATTTGTTGCAGCACCAATAATAGGTTTGTTACTGTTTACTCTATATCCTGTTCTATTCGCAATCTATTCTTCTTTAACTAGTTGGAATGGTATTAGTGATATGAAATTCATTGGTTTATCAAACTATGTGGACCTATTTTCTGACACTTATTTCCGAAAATCACTGTTCAATACAATATATATGATGTTAGGGATTCCTTTAGGTTTGGTCTTAGCTTTATTATTAGCAATGGCACTAAATAGAGGTATACCTGGTACAACAGCTTTCCGAGTAATTTATTATGTTCCAGTAATTTCTTCTCTTGCAGCAATCTCAATCCTTTGGCAATGGGCATATAACGGTGACTATGGACTTGTTAACCAATTTTTAGGGATATTTGGAATTGAGGGTCCAAACTGGCTTGCTAATACAGGAACAGTAAAACCTGCATTAATCATCATGGCTGTCTGGAAGGGTCTAGGGTTCTCGATGTTACTGTATCTTGCAGCCATACAAAGTGTTCCTAAAACCTATTATGAAGCGGCTGAACTAGATGGTGCAAACGGATTTCAAAGATTTATCAACATTACATGGCCAATGGTAAAGCCAGTAACATTCTTCATGGTCGTTACAGGAATCATAGGTGGGGCTCAAATGTTTACAGAAATCAATATTATGACACCAACTGGTGGACCAGAATATAGTTCTGCAACAGTTGTATTCTACATTTGGCAAAAGGCATTCAATAACTTACAAATGGGATATGCAGCAGCAACATCAATTGTCCTTGGATTAATGATCTTTACCGTTACATTAATTCAATTTAAAATGAACGATAAATCAACCTTTGAAATTGATTGATTAATAATAAAAGAGTCTTTTGTATAAGGGAACGATTCCATTAAAAGACTTACATTCTAACAGTGCTAATTGAGGGAGTGTGAAAAAATAGTATGAATCACAAAAAAAGAACATCATTAACAAATTGGTTTATTTTTCTTATCTTAGCAATAGGTGCAGTATTTATGATTGCTCCATTATTATGGATGTTCTCAACTTCGTTAAAAGACAAAGCAGGAGTATTTGCATTACCTCCTGAGTGGATTCCACAAACAATTCAATGGGTAAAATATCAGGAAATATGGACAACAGGACCATTATTAAGTGGTATTAAGAACAGTATCATCATTTCACTTTCGGTTACAATTATAGGAACGTTTACTTCTAGTTTAGCAGCATTTGCTTTTGCTAAATTAAAATTTCCAAAGAAGAATGTTTTATTCTTACTATTACTTTCAGCAATGATGATTCCATATCCGACGGTTATGATTCCACAGTTTATGATGTTTTCTGAATTAGGATGGATCGATACGCTACTACCATTAATTGTACCTGCAGTATTTGGTAACGTTGTGATGATCTTCTTCTTAAGACAATATTTAACAAGTATTCCGACTTCGATTGTTGAGGCTGGTAAAATTGATGGGGCTTCATTCTTTGGGATTTTTAGATCTATTATTTTTCCGTTAATTAAACCTGCAGTGGCTGCACAGCTTATCCTTTGGTTTATGGGAATTTGGAATGACTATTTAGCACCAATTATTTATTTGAATTCACCAGAGATGCAGACGATTCAACTTGTAATTGCTAACTTTAATGCACAATATGCAATTCAAAGTGATTATCCACTTATCATGGCAGCATCTATGGTTGCGTTATTACCGATGTTAATCGTATTCCTTATCTTCCAAAAACAAATTATCGAATCTGTTGCGATTTCAGGTGTAAAAGGCTAAAGTTAATAGCGTAATTAAAGTTGGACTGGTGCCCGAGGATTATGGGCACCAGAGGTTGTAAAGTATGGGGGCATTCTTTATGCACCATGCTACATAGGAAAGAAGTAAAAGGAGTTAATACAATGAATGGGTCATGGTCTTCCGCAATAATGTTATATCTCGATCGAATAGTGAAATTCGTCACATTAAACCTACTTTGGATTATTTTTACGATTGTAGGGTTAGGAGTGTTCGGGATCATGCCAGCAACTGCTGCTGTCTATTCAATATATCGAAAGTGGCTCAATAACGAAGAGGTTCCATCATTGTATAAATCCTTTTGGAAATTCTATAAAGAAAGTTTTATATCAAGTAATATAATTGGTCTTTTAATCTTTATTATTGGATTGATCTTATATCTTGATTATTTCTTTTTAATTCAACAGCAATCTATGATCGTGACTATTGCATTAGTGATCCTAACTGTGATTGCATTTGTTTATATGGTGTTGCTACTGAATATATTTCCAATTTATGTACACTTTAAAATGAAACCATTTAATTATATTAAATATGCGGTAGTCTTCGGATTAGTAAATCCTTTTAGAACATTATTAATGGCCTTTTGGGTTGGTGTGATGATTATTCTAACACTAAGGTTTTCAATATTTCTTCCACTTGCTACGGTTTCGGGAATATGTGGTGGAATCAGTTTAATCGCAAACAATAAACTCAAAAAGCCTGACCTCACAGATAAGTAGGAAGGATGATTATTAGTATGGCAAATGAAATAACTAAAGCAAAAATGGTCATTGATAAAGAGTTTAAAATTTCTGAGATTGATCCTCGCATCTATGGGTCATTTATTGAACACCTTGGTCGTGCTGTATATGGAGGGTTATATGAGCCAGGTCATGCAACAGCTGACGAGCTTGGATTTAGACAAGATGTGATTCAAATGGTTAAAGAATTACAGGTACCAATTATACGTTATCCAGGTGGTAACATGGTTTCTGCATACAATTGGGAAGACGGTGTAGGACCAAAGGAAGATCGTCCGCGCAGACTGGAATTGGCTTGGAGAGTAATTGAAACAAACCAGGTGGGAACAAATGAATTTGTTGATTGGTCTAAAAAGGTTAACTCAGAAGTAATGATGGCAGTTAATCTAGGGACTCGTGGAATTGATGCAGCTAGAAATTTGCTAGAATACTGTAATCATCCTGGTGGAACTTACTGGAGTGATCTTCGTAAACAGCATGGATATGAAGCACCGCATAAAATCAAAACTTGGTGCCTTGGTAATGAAATGGATGGTCCTTGGCAAGTAGGAATGAAAACGCCAACAGAATATGGACGACTAGCTGCAGAGACTGGAAAAGCAATGAAACTTGTGGATCCAACAATTGAACTAGTTAGTTGTGGAAGTTCGAATTCAGCTATGCCAACATTCCCTGAATGGGAAGCTACGTCTCTAGATCATACGTATGAGGTTGCTGATTTTGTATCATTGCACCAATATTATGGCAATCGTGATAATGATACAGCAAACTTTATTGCTAATTCATTAGATATGGAAAACTTTATTAAGACGGTTATTGCAACTTGTGATTATATTAAGGCTAAGAAACGCAGTAAGAAAACAATGAATCTTAGCTTTGATGAGTGGAATGTATGGTTCCATTCGAATGAAGCAGATTCAAAGTTAGAGCCTTGGTCTATAGCACCACCTCAATTAGAAGATGTTTATACATTTGAGGATGCGATTTTAGTAGGTAGCATGTTGAATACGATGCTAAGACACTCAGATCGTGTAAAGATTGCGTGTATGGCTCAGTTAGTAAACGTTATTGCACCAATCATGACCGAAACAGGTGGAGGTATTTGGAAGCAGTCTATTTTCTATCCATATTACTATACATCTGTATATGGAAGAGGTATTGCTCTAAATCCAGTAGTAAGCTCGCCAAAATATGATAGTAAAGATTTCACAGACGTACCATACTTGGATACATCTATCGTATATAATGAAGAAAAAGAAGAGTTAGTTATTTTTGCAACAAACCGTCATTTAGAAAATATCTTACATGTTGATGTGGATATCCGCTCATTTGAAGGGTTTAAGATTGTTGAACATGTTGTATTAGAAAACAATGACCCAAAAGCAAGTAATTCAATTCGTGAAGAAAAAGTTAAGCCACATACAAATGGACAATCATATACAGAAGATGGTCTGCTTGTAGGCATATTACCTAAGTTATCATGGAATATGATTCGTTTGAAAAAAAGTAATTAAGTAAAACAGCACCACTAAAAGAAGTGTAGTTTCTAACTAATCCTACTAATCTCTTAGGGGTGCTTTTTCAAAAGAGAGGATGATGAGTATATGAAAATTCAAGGTGTAAGAGAAGTAAATGTAACAACAGAAGTAGGTACTCAGCCTGTTTTACCAAAAAAGGTAGATGTTGAATTAGAACAAGGAATTGTCGCTGATTTTGATGTAGTATGGGAAGAGGTTAATGCTGATTTACTTGAAAAAGATGGAAGCTTTACAGTAAGTGGAGAGATTGTACATAAAGAATACAAGAGTCCACTAATTGAACAAAGAGCTGACCCATACATGTATAAACATTCTGATGGCTATTACTATTTCACTGGTTCCTATCCTGAATATGATCGTATTGTCTTAAGACGATCAAAAACGATTGAAGGGTTAACAGATGCTCCTGAGACTGTGCTTTGGGAAAAGTATGACAGTGGGATTATGTCAAAGCACATCTGGGCACCGGAACTACACTTCATCGATGGAAAATGGTATATCCATTTCGCAGCTGGAGAGGAAGAAGATGTTTGGGCAATTCGTCCATATGTTCTTGAATGTGATGAAGAAAATCCATTAACAGGTAAATGGGTTGAAAAGGGTCAAGTGAATACAAACTTCCAAAGTTTTTCATTGGATGCAACAACTTTTGAGCATAATGGGAAGAGATTTCTAGTATGGGCTCAAAAAGTAGAAAATGAAACCATTTCAAACCTTTATATTGCTGAAATGAGCAATCCATGGACAATTATAGGAGAGCAAGTTTTATTAGCTACTCCAGAGTATCAATGGGAGAGAGAAGACTTCAATGTAAACGAAGGACCTGCCATGATTAGAAGAAATGGCAAAGTATTTATTGCATTTTCAGCTAGTGCAACAGACGATCGTTATGCAATGGGCCTCCTTTCTGCTCCTGAAGATAGCGATTTATTGGATCCATCATCATGGACGAAAAACCCAGAACCTGTCCTTGTTTCAAGCGAAGAAACAAGTGAGTATGGACCAGGCCATAACAGCTTTACAGTTGCTGAAGATGGAGAAACTGATTTACTTGTTTATCATGCTAGACCATATAAAGAAATCGTAGGAAATCCATTGTATGACCATAACCGTCATGCAAGAGTACAAAGAATGTTCTGGAAACCAGATGGGACACCATACTTTGGAGAACCAGGCTATAAATTAGACTTTTCGAATGTTAAAGCTACTGCAACAGTGACAGTTAAGTAAATATTGAGTGAGAAGACATCCATTTTTGGATGTCTTCTTTTTTTTGGCTCTTTAAATGGCTCCAAGGGTATTACCAGTAATACGCCTTAGGTCTTACTGAAAAATATAACTGAGGATCATTATACTCAAAAAGAATTAAAGATAGAATTAAGACATGAAATGAAAGGAGGAAATAAGGATGAAAAAGTTTGGTTTATTACTAGTTGGGATGATTGCAGCAATTGTCATGCTATCCCATGTAGGTCCAGCAATTGGAATGTTGATCGGTTTAGTAATTTTGTATTACTCGTTTAAAGGATTTATGAAATCAGAGTCTACCGGAAAAAAAGTTTTATGGGGGATAGTCGGATTCTTCGCACTTGGTATGACAATATCAAATGCACCAGCCTTAATCGGTGTGGTTGCAGCATTCGTGCTTTTCTTAGTGTATAAGAATTGGAATAAGAAACAAGAAAATGTGAAAGAGGAAAATGATCCTTTTATCAATTTCGAAAAAGAATGGGCACAGTTAAAAAAGAATTTTTAATTTAAATTAAAGGAGAGATAATTATCATGGGTTTATTTAACCGTATTAAAAACACAATTGCAGCAGATCTTCACGAGGTACTTGATGAAAAAGAAAAAAAGAATCCAATCTCATCACTTAACCAATATCTTCGTCAATGTGAATTAGAGGTTGAAAAGGTACGAAAGCTAGTCGAGCGTCAATACCGTCTGAAAGATGAATTTACTAAAGAATTTGATGAATCAAAGCACCTAGCAGAAAAAAGAAAACAACAAGCTGAAATTGCTACAAGAGCGGGTGAAGAAGAATTATACCAATTTGCATATAAAGAGCAGCTTCAATATGAGGAGAGAGCAGAAAGATTAAAGGTGACTCTGACAGAAGCTACAAAGCATTTAGTAGAACTTGAAACAAGATACGAAGAAATGAAGCATAAATTAAAGGATATGCAATTGAAGCGAATGGAATTGATGGGCCGTGAAAACATAGCTCGTGCAAACTATCGTATGAGTCAAGTTTTTGAATCCGAAAAAGGTCATATGAATCAATCATCTCTTAGTTTCAATGAAATGGAACGCTATCTTGATCGCCTTGAAGAACAAGTGAATTCGTCTTATTATAGAAGCACAATTGACGCTAGAATTGCACACCTAGAAAAAGAGATGAAAAAAGAAGAATCTAATACTCTTTTATAATTGAAAATGGTATGCTAAAGGCATAGGGAACTATGCCTTTTTATTACATTTTAAGCATATAATCAGAAGGGGGGATAGCCCCATGTTGCCATTTAAAAACGACGATTTTCGAAGCTGGATTGCGATGCTTGCTATCGTAATTATAATAATTGAAGTAACCTTTTTTAATAACGGTGTTATGTTTTCTGCTCTCATATCTTGCTTATGTATTTACTTTGGGATCAATAAATATCACCGAACAATAGGTAAGGTGGTATTTTGGTTTGGTTTGGTTACTATTGCAGTTACTATACTAAGTAGTAATGCCTTTAAATTTCTTCTACTAACAATCATTCTCTACTGTGCTTATCAATATTTTAAAAGTAGAAAAAACCCAAATCAAATTGAGCCTGTATTGGATTCTTCTATATTGGAAAATGAACCTTTATTAAGGAAGCAGCCATTGTTTTCTAATAAGCTGTTTGGACAAATCGAAACACCTGATCATGTATATGAATGGAACGATATTACACTTCAATTAGGAATCGGAGATACGGTCATCGACTTAAGTAACACGGTTCTTCCAGACGGGGAATCTGTTATCGTGATACGGAATTTTGCAGGGAATATAAAAATAAAGGTTCCGTATGAATTAGAAGTGATGATCAATCATTCTGCACTCATCGGTACAACTTCAGTCTTTCAACATCAGGAACCAAGAGCCTATAATCAAGTAATAACATACCAAACTGTAGACTATCTGACAGCTACACAGAAAATCAAGATTGTTACCTCGATGTTCTACGGGGACCTTGAGGTGAAGAGAGTATGAGTATTCTTCAACGTCAAATCTTAATGTCTGTCGCACTGTCAATTCTACTATTGTTATTATCATCTATTGGCATTTTTCTAGCATTCCCATTAGAAAAATGGTCACTATTATGGCACCAGAACATACTTGATGTACCTTTTATTATTATTCTACCAAGTATAACAATCGTGATAGGTATTGTGTTTGGTTTTTCCATTGGAATTAGTAGAAGAAATCAACTAAGGGCTATTTCTAATCGTCTTCAACAAGTAGCAGAAGGTAATAAAGGAGAAATTCTGTCGATTGGAACCGACTTAGAAGAAGAGCTAATTATAAAGAAAATTAATAAGTTAAAGTCAACAATGATCGAACAAGTGAGAATGTCTCAAAAACTGGCAACAGAAAAGGCTGAAGATCAAGAAAAGAGAATTCAGGAACTAATTTCCCAAGAAAGAAATCGTTTGGCAAGAGAGCTGCATGATTCAGTGAGCCAACAATTGTTTGCTGCATCAATGTTGATGTCTGCGATTACTGAAACTAGAGGAAGCGATGAAAGTGCTGAAGGAAAACAACTCAAGATGGTTGAAAATATGATTCATCAATCACAACTAGAAATGCGGGCTTTATTATTACATCTTCGTCCAGTTGCATTAAAGGGAAAAACCCTTCAAGAAGGTATCGAAGAGCTTTTGTTTGAGCTAACTCAAAAAGTTACATTGGAAATAACTTGGAAAATTGAAGAAATGACATTAGATAAAGGAATTGAGGATCATTTATTTCGTATTCTTCAGGAATCTGTTTCAAATACACTTAGACATGCAAAATGTACAAAGCTTGAGATTTTACTTATCCTAAGAGATGATTTTGTGATTTTAAGAATTGTTGATAATGGTGTTGGATTTGAAATGAATCCTGATTCTTCTACACCAGGATCATATGGAATGCAGAATATGCAGGACAGGGCAACAGAAATTGGTGGAACGTTGAAAATTGTCAGTATTAAAAACAGTGGAACAAAGCTCGAAGTAAAAGTGCCGATGATGGGGTGAAGACGGAAATGATTAAAGTGTTGTTTGTAGATGATCATGAAATGGTTCGAATAGGGGTATCGTCTTATTTAGCTGCCCAACCAGATATTGAAGTGGTGGGTGAAGCTGCAGATGGGAAAGTGGGAGTAGAGCTTGCATTAAGCTTGCGACCTGATGTTATTTTAATGGACTTAGTGATGGCTGAAATGGATGGTATAGAAGCGACAAGACAAATTATTGCACAATGGCCAGAAGCCAAGGTTGTCATTGTGACCAGCTTTCTTGATGATGAAAAGGTTTATCCTGCACTTGAGGCTGGAGCAACTAGTTATATGTTAAAGACATCTAAGGCAAGTGAAATTGCGAATGCAGTTCGTTCAACTTACGAAGGTCAAACCGTACTAGAACCTGAAGTAACAGGAAAAATGATGATGAAGATGCGCAAAAAGGAATCCCCACTCCATGACCAATTAACCAATAGGGAATTAGAAGTATTATTACTAATGACTAAGGGGAAGACGAATCAAGACATTAGTGATGAATTATATATATCCTTAAAAACAGTAAAGGTGCATGTAAGTAATATCCTTTCAAAACTCGAAGTGAATGATCGAACACAAGCAGTCATTTATGCGTTTAAGCACTCATTAGTACATTAATTTTACTTATAGTCAGATAAGCAGACTAATTCGCAAAAAGCGTGTTGGTCTTTTTGTTAGGCTGTTTTCTTAAAGTGTATTGTTTTATACATAAAAACATTGAGGGGTGGTAGTTCCAAGCAGGATGAATACACGTAGACTCCTGCGGGAAAAGTGGCCAAAGTGAGACCCCACAGGAGCTTTAGCGACGAGGAGGCTCACTGGTCACCCGCCGGACGCGGAGTGTATTCATCCTGCGGCTTTATAGGCAAAAAATCATATAAAAACAGTCTGTTGTTATGAACGAATCTTCCTTAAAAAATGTCAAACTATTTAAAAATAACAAAAAAAGGAGTATGATAATAAATAAACAAATTCAAGATTTTAGTAAAGCGAAGAGAATAAACTTATATATAAATACAACCTGCATATCAACAGGTAGACCGTTTGGGGGACTTGTATGTTAAAAGTACTGTCGTTTTTAAAGTCATATCGAATACCAGTTAGTATAGCACTGTTCTTGATGTTAGTTGAACTTGCTGTTGAACTTCTACAACCATTATTCATGGCCAAAATCATTGATGATGGGATTGTGAAAGGTGATATTCCCGTTATTATTAAATGGGGATTAATAATGGTTGGAATGTCACTTCTCGCCTTCATTTCAGGAATTGTTAACTCGTTTTATGCTGCACATGTTAGCCAAAGCTTTGGTTTGGATATAAGGAAAGCCTTATTTGACAAGGTACAATCTTTTTCCTTTAGTAAATTTAATCTTTTCCCCACATCCTCACTAATCACAAGGATGACAAATGATGTAGTACAGGTACAAAACACAGTATTTATGAGCTTGAGAATTATGCTACGTGCTCCATTATTAATCATTGGTGGAGTAGTAATGGCACTTATAGTTAACTTTAAATTATCATTAATTTTCCTGATTGTTATTCCCCTTCTATTCCTGTTCTTATATGGGGTAATGAACAAAGGAGATGTGTTGTTCAAGTCTGTACAAGAAAGACTTGATCGTGTAAATAGTGTGATGCAAGAAAATCTATCGGGAATCCGATTAATTAAAGCGTTTTTACGAAGAAAATATGAAGTTAAGCGTTTTACAAAAACAAATAAAGAATTAAAGGATAAAACAGTTTCAGCCCTAAGACTGATGGAAGTGACAATGCCGATTCTCTTATTGGTGATGAACTTAGGCATATTAGCCGTATTATGGTTTGGTAGTTCTCTTGTTAATGTGGGGGATGCCAAGGTTGGCGAAGTTGTTGCAATTATAAACTATGCAACTAGAATTACTGGTGCCTTTTCTATCTTTTCATTTATCATCATGGCCTTTTCTAGAGCTAAAGCATCATCTGGGCGAATCGAAGAGGTGTTAGTTGTCGATAGTGATGTGATTGAGAATGAACAGGATCAACAAATTCTAGAAAATCAAAAGGATCAGTTATCAATAAAAGGTAAAATTGAATTTAAACAAGTTTCCTTTACATACCCAGGAACAGATTCATTGGTGCTTGAAGATCTGACTTTTACTGTAGAACCTGGTCAAACAGTTGCAATATTAGGTGCAACAGGCTCTGGGAAGTCATCCCTATTCCAATTAATACCAAGATTATATGATGTTGAAGCCGGGGCTGTTTATATTGATGGGCAAGATGTTCGAACAATGAAATCAGTATCACTAAGAAATCAAATTGGTTATGTTCCTCAAGAAGCTCTGTTATTTACAGGTTCAGTCAAAGGGAATATTGCCTGGGGGAAAGAGGATGCAACACTTGAAGAGATGATAGAAGCTGCAGAAGATGCTCAAATTCATGAAACGCTTATGAATCTACCGAAGGGATATGAAACAATCATTGGGCAAAAAGGTGTGAACCTTTCTGGTGGACAAAAGCAAAGATTGTCAATTGCTCGAGCGCTTGTTCGCAAACCGAAAATATTGTTATTAGACGATAGTACAAGTGCTCTTGATTTGAAAACAGAATCCAAACTATTGACTGCATTGAAGCGTTATACATGTACTACACTTATCATTACTCAAAAAATTAGTACAGCATTAGAGGCTGATATGATTCTATTAATTGAAGAAGGAAAGCTTATTGCGAAAGGGGATCATGAATACTTATTAAAAGAATCCTCCTTATATCAACAGATTTACCAATCGCAAAACCGAGAGGAGGCTATCTAATGTTAAAACAACTTATAACGCCTTTTCAGTATAAAAAGATTGCCGTTAATCCTGATATTGAGCATAAACAGGGATCAGAACTACCAAAGTCTAAACGGAAGGCAAAGAATTGGGCAGGTACAATTAAGCGTATTTGGTCTTATTTAGCGGAGAATAAGGTTTTACTATTTCTTGTATTACTTATGGTTTTCATTAGTTCAGCATTAGGCTTACTTGGTCCTTTTTTAGTAGGAATGGCTATAGATGACTATATCGTTGATCAGGATAATAGTGGATTATTTACGTTAGGAATAGGCCTTATTATCATATACATCTTCCACTCCTTATCGACCTGGCTTCAAGCATATTGGATGATTGGGATTGCCCAAAATACTGTTTTTAATATGAGAACACAGTTATTTAAACATTTACATAAGCTACCTATTCCTTTTTTTGATAAAAGGCAGCATGGGGAACTTATGAGTAGAATTACGAATGATATTGAGAATGTAAGCTCAACCTTAAACAGCTCAGTCATTCAAATTTTTTCAAGCATTCTAACCTTAGTAGGTACGCTCTCTGTGATGCTTTGGCTTAGTCCGTTGCTCACATTCTTAACGATGGTGATTGTACCTACCATGTTCTATGGTCTAAGATGGATTACTAGTCGAACAGGGGTGTTTTTTAAAGAGCAGCAAAAAAGCATCGGTGAGTTAAATGGCTTTATTGAAGAAACGGTATCAGGACAACGAATCGTAAAGACATTCTCACAAGAATATAGAGTGAAAAGAGAGTTTGGTGAGAGGAGCGAAAAGTTAAGAGTTGCAGGTTATTGGGCACAGGCATATTCAGGATTTATCCCTAAACTTATGAATATGCTTAATAATCTGAGCTTTGCTGTGATTGCAGCTATCGGAGGAATACTTGCCATAAATGGTTTCATCTCGATTGGAGTTATTGTTATTTTTGCGGAGTATTCAAGACAATTTACGAGACCGTTAAATGACCTCGCTAACCAATTTAATACATTATTATCTGCAGTTGCAGGAGCAGAGCGTGTTTTTGAGGTAATTGACGAAAAAGAAGAAGCGTCAGATGAGAAAGAAGCGAAAAGTTTTCTAATTCAAGATGGAGAAGTTGAATTTAAGGAAGTTTCATTTTCATATGAAAAAGAAGGAAATACAGTTACAGATGTTAGTTTTTCGGTATCACCTGGTGAAACAGTTGCACTAGTAGGACCGACGGGAGCTGGTAAAACGACCATTATTAACTTATTATCCCGATTTTATGAGGTGAATACAGGTAAGATTATGATTGATGGTCATGACATAAAAGAGATTAAAAGAGAAAGCTTAAGAGCGAATATGGGTTTTGTGTTACAAGATTCATATCTTTTTCGAGGAACGATTAGAGAAAATATTCGATATGGCCGTTTAGATGCAACAGACAAAGAAATTGAGGAGTCAGCTAAACTAGCGAATGCTCATTCTTTTATCATGAAGCTACCAAATAAATATGATACGGTTCTTACTCAAGATGGGAATGGAATTAGCCAAGGGCAAAAGCAATTACTATCCATCGCACGAGCAATTCTTTCAAATCCCACTTTGTTAGTATTGGATGAAGCAACTAGTAGTATTGATACCATTACTGAACTGAAAATCCAAGAAGCCCTGCAACGATTGATGGAAGGAAGAACAAGCTTTGTTATTGCACATCGATTGAATACAATTCAAACAGCCGACCAAATCCTTGTCTTAAAAGAAGGACGATTGATTGAGAGCGGGACTCATAAATCCTTATTAAAAGCGGGTGGTTTTTATGCAAATCTGTATGAAAACCAGTTAACTGAAGAAATGGCGTAGAAAAAAAGGTGGTGCCTGGCACCACCTTTTTCTCCGCTTTTCTTATTGTCTAGCTCCAGGCGCCATCGGCTCGGGGTCATAAGCCAATCCGACTAGAAGGTTAAAAAGCAACCTTCAAGCCGGCTCG
>NZ_FNJU01000025.1 GCF_900104555.1 Litchfieldia salsa | reverse complement strand
AAGTGATAGCCGAAACCATCTTTTAATAGAGAACCATGCGGTTCTCAATATTATCCGGTATTAGCTCCGGTTTCCCGAAGTTATCCCAGTCTTACAGGCAGATTGCCCACGTGTTACTCACCCGTCCGCCGCTAATCTTTGGGAGCAAGCTCCCTCAGATTCGCTCGACTTGCATGTATTAGGCACGCCGCCAGCGTTCATCCTGAGCCAGGATCAAACTCTCCAAAAAGAGTATTGATTGCTCAATAGTTTGTTACTTAATTTAAAACGTTGACGTTTGTTTATTGTGTTCAGTTTTCAAAGAACTTTACCGCCATCTCGTTGAGGCGACTTTAATAATATATCATATTAACTATTTGGAAGTCAATATGTTTTTTCAAAAAGCTTAACTTGCTAAATGGTCTTAACGACCGAAATATAATTTAACATATTTAAAAACCATTGTCAAATAAAAAAAGCAAATGGCTAACCCATCTGCTCTGTGCATTTTATAATATGAATCTTTCAATAACAATCAATGCTACCAACCCTGGTATGCCTAGCAATCCTGAAACTGTAGAGGTGGCTAAATTAATTGGTACATGTAAACCAAGTGTTGAACCAAAAGCATTTAAAAAGAATAATAATAGCGCACCAATCATTATTTTTACAATTCCTTGTCCAATTAAACGTATAGGCTTAATCGGCGCACCCACTAGTAACAAAAGTAAAACGAGACCGCCTAGTATCGAAATTACTATTATAGGCTCCATTTTTTAACACTCCTTCAGATAACTTGTACTATTAATGTATGAAAGAGAATTAAAAACAGAACAGTTTTATGGAACTAGAAAAAGGAAAGTCTTATGACTTTCCCAGAAATAACTTTCGTTGTTTTGCTTCCCTTAGTAAAAAGAAGTATTTTGATTCTGCAATTCTCAAATCGTTTAACACATCTTCTGCAGGATCGATGCTTTTTTCAATTAAACGCTTTTGTCTCATCCACTCGTCCTTTAAACTTTCCACCTGATGCAAAAGGATTTCATCAAATTCTTTACGGAGTTTTCCTTTTTTTCGAAAGAACAAACGGTGATCCCCCTTCGATTACAATTCTCGCCTACCTTGCATAGCTTTTGAAAGAGTTACTTCATCGGCGTACTCTAAATCTCCTCCTACTGGAAGTCCGTGGGCAATTCTCGTCATCCTTATTCCCGTTGGTTTAAGAAGACGTGAAATATACATAGCTGTTGCTTCGCCTTCTATATTAGGATTCGTAGCTAAGATGATTTCCTGTACAGTATCATCTTGAAGTCTTTTTAATAACTCAGGTATTTTGATGTCCTCAGGACCAATTCCATCCATTGGAGATATCGCCCCATGAAGTACGTGATATTGACCATTGTATTCTTTCATCTTTTCCATTGCAATTACATCTTTCGGGTCTTGAATGACACAAATTATAGTCTTGTCTCGACGTTCGTCTTCACATATATAGCAAGGGTCTTGATCTGTTATATGACCACAAGTAGAGCAGTATGTGAGATTACGCTTTGCGTTAACTAGCGCTTTTGCGAAATCTAAGACAACGTCTTCCTTCATATTTAATACAAAAAAAGCCAGGCGAACGGCTGTTTTAGGGCCAATCCCTGGCAATTTCATAAAGCTATCAATTAGCTTTGATATTGGTTCAGGATAATGCATATAGTCTATATTTCCTCCCAAAAACCATTTTATTTAAACTTTTACTACTTTCTAACGAAATTAGAAAGGTAAATTCATCCCTTTAGTAAACTGTCCCATTGTATCATTTGTTAAATCTTCCATTTTCTTTAAAGCATCATTTGTTGCCGCTAATACAAGATCTTGTAACATTTCAATATCTTCTGGATCAACAACATCTTCTTTAATTTTCACATCAATGATTTCCTTCTGTCCATTTACTATGACAGTTACCATCCCACCACCAGCTGTTCCCTCAACTGTTTTATCTGATAACTCTTCTTGCGCCTTTGCCATATCCTTTTGCATCTTTTGCATTTGTTTCATCATTTTTTGCATATTTCCCATTCCGCCGCCACGCATCATAATAAATGACCTCCATTTAATAATTATTCTTTTATTTCAATGAGCTCATTACCTACAATTTTCATCGCTTCTGCTATTAGAGGATCTTCCTCTTCCTCATTTTTAACAGAATCGTTATCAGTATGTCTTTGCTCACGTAAAAACTCTTCTCTTATTTTTCCCCATTCATCTTCAGGGACACCTATCATTTCAAACCTTTTACCTGTAATATCATATAAAATATTTTCAAGATTGTCACGGACGTTATTATTGTTTTCTGCCACCATCTTGCAGTGGATTTCATACTTGAATTTAAGGACAAAAGATTGCTCACCCGCTGCAACTGGTTCACTATCTGTTAAAAGGGCTGCATGTGAGACTTTATTTTGTTTACGTAATTGTTCAAGCATATCTCCCCAACGAGATTTTATTTCATCTAAATTAGGACGAGTTGCATTCTTTAATATTTCTTTAATTCTTCCAACAGGCGTTTTATAACCGTTCCGAACAACCTTTTGCGGTCTTTTGTCCGCTGTTGCTGTCGCTCCATCTTGCTGAGAAGCCGGCACACCTTTAAGCTTTAAATCTTTCAACTCATTTTCGAGTTGAGTAATACGATTAATTAATGGTTGAACCTCTGAATGTTCATGACTAATTGCACTAGATTTACTTGACTGACATAACTTCACAAGTGCCATTTCTAAAAAGATCCGCGGATGATTGGTCCACTTCATTTCCTGTTGAGATTTATTCAGTATTTCAATTACTTCATAGATGCTATCACGATTCATATCTCTAGCTAATGATTCAAATTCTTCATCAATTGCTTGACGCTGTAACACTTCTTCAAGTTGAGGTGCTGTTTGGTAGAGTAACATGTCTCGATAATAAAAGATTAAATCCTCTAAGAATCGGACTGGATCCTTCCCGTTCTCCATCATTCCATCAAGTGCTTTTAGAGCAGTATGAATATCTTGTTGATTAATAGCACTAACGATATCAGTTAAAAAAAGATGTGAAACAGAGCCTGTAATCGTCAGAACATCCTCTAAACTGACTTCACCTTCACTAAATGAGATAACCTGATCTAATAAACTAAGTGCATCACGCATCCCGCCATCAGCAGCTCTTGCAACAACCTGGAGTGCTTCATCAGATACTTGGACCTGTTGTTCTTCAATAATTGTCTTCATTCGACCCACGATTGATTGAGCAGTGATTCTTCTAAAATCAAATCGTTGACATCTCGAAATAATTGTTAAAGGAATCTTATGTGGCTCTGTTGTAGCTAATAAAAAGATAACATGTCTTGGTGGTTCCTCCAATGTTTTCAATAAAGCATTAAAGGCACCAATTGAAAGCATGTGAACCTCATCCACGATATAAACCTTATATTTCACAGCACTTGGCGCATATTTTACTTTATCACGAATATCGCGAATTTCATCTACACCATTGTTAGACGCAGCATCTATTTCCAAAACGTCTGAGATTGAACCATCAGTTATACCAATACAAGACTGACATTCGTTACATGGCTCAGCTACCGGTGCACGCTCACAGTTCACTGCTTTTGCAAGGATTTTTGCTGCACTCGTCTTCCCAGTCCCTCTTGGACCTGAAAACAAATATGCATGAGAAAACTTTTCCTGGAGTAGGGCATTCTGCAGTGTTTGAGTGATGTGCTCCTGTCCAACAACGTCTTGAAAAGATTGTGGTCGGAAAACACGATATAATGCTTGATATGCCATGTAATTGTCCTCCCTACTTGTACCTATCTTACTTATTATACAGTATGTATATAAACATTTTCAAAAGTGATGGTTCTATTTTAAAGAAAAATGAAAAAACCCATTCAAAAGAATGGGTTTTGATCATTAAAGTCAAATGCCGTGCACCTTCTATCGAATAGCTACCATAAACGTTACCCAAGCAGTTAGCTCGGTCCAGGCAACCCTACGGCACATGAGATAGTCCACTTACTGCTGCTTCCTTCCGGACCTGACAGGGTTCATAGGTTCCCATTGCGTAGGACCCGGACGTCAACACCACTTACTTGGGGCAGACCCTACAGTAGACTACCCTCAAAGAAGGAATTCGGCCTCGCTAGAGCGGATTGCGAGTACAGGGCACCGCTACCTCCCCGCTTAGCACGGCAAGTACAAGTATAACTTGTTTTATAATTAATTGCAACGGCAATCAAATGGTTATTATTTGGTAATAAATATTCACCAAATTAATTCTGTCTTTTCTTACGTTCTCGTAACTGTTTAAAGAACTGGCTTAACAGGTCGCCACACTCTTTCTCAAGAACTCCAGAAACAACTTCTGATTGGTGGTTAAATCTCTGTTCTTGTAATAGATTCATCAAGGTTCCTGCACACCCACCTTTTGGATCTGTCGCACCATAAACGACTCTTTTAATCCTTGATAACATAATTGCCCCCGCACACATTGGACAAGGTTCAAGTGTGACATACAAAGTCGCATCCTCCAATCTCCAGGAGCCTATTTTTTTACATGCTAAATCAATCGCTAATACCTCTGCATGTGCGATTGAACGCTGCTCTATTTCTCTTAAATTATAGGAAGAAGAAACAATTTTCTCGTTTATTACTATTACAGCTCCAATTGGGACCTCCCCAATCTCTTTTGCGAACTGTGCTTGCTCAATCGCTTTTCTCATGAAAAATTCATCTTGATTCATTTGCTATTGCTCCTATCGTCCTTAACTCATAATTCCATTAATTCCATTAATATACCATATCCCATCAACTAACGATAAACCGGATAAACAATGTCCCATTTCCATACACTAATAAACAGATTTTTTAGAGGAAGAGGAGAAGCTCATGACGGATTCTGGTGAAAAAGTTGCGTTACTTATAATTGATATGATTAACGATTTCAAATTTGAACATGGTTCCTTACTAGCCCAAAAGTCGGAAGAGATTGTTACACCTATCCTCCAATTAAAAGAGACGTTGAGCGAACAAGGCTCTCCGGTAATATATATAAATGATCATTATAATGTCAGACAAGCTGATTATAATAAAATTCTCCAACACTGTACAAACAGTATGAGTCAGTCAATCATCGGGAAAATAGCCCCCCATGAGGATGACTATTTTATTGTTAAACCAAAACATTCTGCCTTTTATGGTACATCACTAGATGATCTCTTACATCAGTTAAATATCGATTCATTAATTATTACAGGAATTGCAGGCAATATTTGTGTGCTATTCACTGCAAACGATGCGTATATGAGAGAGTATAACTTAATTATTCCAAATGATTGCATTACTTCTGTGGATCAAGATGATCAGCAGTTTGCATTAAGGTTGATGGAGAATGTCTTAAAAGCAGATATACGAAATTCCTCTGACATTTTAAAAAAATAACATTAAGTTCTATCCTCATTCATAAAATGGTAAAGTGAATCTTTGGCAGAAATGAAAGTGAGGATGAAACATCATGCAAATTCATGTTATCCAACCTGGGCAATCATTAACTGGAATCTCGAGGGCTTATAACACAAGTGTTAATGACATTATTGAAGCAAATGATCTTCCTAATCCTAATCAACTTGTAGTTGGGCAGGCGCTTGTTATTCCAATTATCGGGCGTTTTCATTGGGTCCAACCTGGAGACAGTCTATGGTCAATTGGAAGGAGATTCGGAGTTAATCCTACTGAATTAGCTACAACTAACGGATTACAGATTAACCAACCTCTTAATGTCGGATTAAGACTTTATATCCCAGAGAGACCAAAACCTGAAAAGGAAATTAACGCATATGTAGAACCACTAGGAACAACTGTTACTCCTGCCATTGAAAGAAGTGCACGTGAAGCAGCACCATACTTAACCTACTTAGCTCCTTTTAGTTTTCAAATACAGAGAGATGGATCATTAAAAGAACCTCTTCTTAATAACTTTCCTGAAATCGCACGTGCTGAGGATGTTACATTAATGATGGTTGTAACAAACCTAGAAGAAGGACAATTCAGCGACGAACTTGGTAAAATTGTACTCACAGTTCAAGCAGTACAAAATAAATTATTGGACACGATTGTTGAAACAGCTAGAAAATACGGATTTAGAGATATTCACTTTGACATGGAATATTTACGTCCAGAAGATAAGGAAGCTTATAATACATTTTTACGGAAAGCTAAACAAAGATTTGCCAATGAAGGCTGGCTAATGTCAACTGCATTGGCTCCAAAAACGAGTGCAGAACAAAAAGGCCGTTGGTATGAAGCTCATGATTACAAGGCACATGGAGAAATTGCCGACTTTGTCGTAATTATGACATATGAATGGGGCTATAGTGGAGGCCCAGCTATGGCAGTATCACCTATAGGACCCGTTCGTGAAGTCTTAGAATATGCCATTAGTGAAATGCCTTCCACAAAGATTATGATGGGACAAAATTTATATGGTTATGATTGGACATTACCATATGTCGCTGGGGGAGAGTATGCAAAAGCAGTGAGTCCCCAACGTGCCATTGAAATAGCCGGAGAAAACAATGTACCCATCCAATACGACTATTCAGTACAGGCGCCTCATTTTGACTACCGTGATGCTGAAGGCAAAGATCACAAAGTATGGTTTGAAGATGCTAGAAGTATTCAGGCTAAGTTTGATCTTATTAAAGAGCTCAATTTACGAGGCATTAGCTATTGGAAGCTTGGTCTCCCGTTCCCACAAAATTGGCTCTTAATTACAGAGAATTTCACTGTAGCTAAACAATAACAAGTTGGACTCTTTAAGAGTCTTTTTTTATTGGCTCTTATCGCGGACTTTGTTGCTATTTGACAGGTTAAGTTGATTTGCACTCCAGGTATGTGCTTTCCGCGGGGCAGGTGATGAGCCTCCTCGTCGTTACACTCCTGCGGGGTCTCATCCTTCCTGCGCATCCCGCAGGAGTCACATACCTTCCGTTCCAATCAACGGGCCATATTTGAAAATTTTGATATATTTCTTCCACCTTTTCCCCTTAGTTTCTCCCTATTTTTCGACTTTATTTTCTCCATTATTCGACCTTTCTGTGCTAAAATGATATTTATCTGTCTTTATGAAGAGGTGTGTGAAAAGGGGGAGCATAATATGAGTATTACACCTTTTATTACAGTTGAAGGTCCAATAGGCGTTGGAAAAACTTCACTAGCACGTGCAATTTCTGAACATTTTCAATATGAATTATTAAAAGAAATTGTCGATGAAAATCCGTTTCTCGGGAAATTTTATCAAAATATCGAGGAATATAGCTTTCAAACGGAAATGTTCTTCCTTTGTAATCGTTATAAGCAACTAGAGGATATTAATGAAAAGTTTCTTCAAGAAAGACTACCTGTTGTTGCTGATTACCATATTTTAAAGAACTTGATCTTTGCAGAAAGAACATTGAAGTCCTCACAATATCAAAAATATCTTCAAATTTACGGAATCTTAACAGCTGATATGCCAGTGCCAAATATAATTATTTACCTTCATGCTAGTCTTGATACATTATTACAAAGAATAGAATTACGTGGACGAGATATTGAAAAGTCGATTGACCCTAATTATTTATTACAACTTTCGACTGACTATGATGCAGCGATGCAAAAATTTGAACAAGAACATCCATCAATTCCTGTTATACGTTTTAATGGAGATCAACTTGACTTTGTTCAAAATAATGAAGATTTGCAATTAATCTTAAACAAAATAGATGAAAAAATGTTTATAAAAGGAGTTTAAAAGATGAATTTGCGTCAGAAATATGACATTCCAAGTAATGCAGTCATTACCATTGCTGGAACAGTTGGTGTCGGGAAGTCTACTATGACAAAAGCATTGGCAAATGGACTAGGCTTTAGAACCTCATTTGAAAAAGTAGACACTAATCCTTACTTGGATCTTTTTTATAAAGATTTTGAACGTTGGAGCTTTCATTTACAAATTTACTTCCTTGCTGAAAGATTCAAGGAACAAAAGAAGATTTTTGAATATGGTGGAGGATTTGTTCAAGATCGTTCGATTTATGAGGATACAGGGATATTTGCAAAGATGCATTTTGATAAAGGCACTATGACACCTGTAGACTATGAAACATATACAAACTTATTTGATGCAATGGTAATGACACCATACTTCCCTCATCCGAATTTATTAATTTATCTTGAAGGAAGCATTGATGACATATTGCAACGAATTAAAGAGCGTGGACGTCCGATGGAACAACAAACACCTGTTGAATATTGGCAAGAAATGCATGGAAGATATGAAAAATGGATTAATAATTTTACAGCATGCCCTGTTCTACGGTTAAACATTAATGATTATGATATTGTTGAAAATGAACAATCGATTGAACCAATTATTGAAAAAGTATCTCAGTTTATTCGACAAACGCAATTATTAAAAAGTTAATAACTCACTTAAGGGACAATCAGTTGATTGTCCCTTCTTTATTAGACTGACTAAGGATCTCTAGCTTTTTAAGTAAACAAAAAAACTGCCACATGACTGTAGCAGTTTTGTATCTCCAATATTTTATGCGCTTTATTAGAAATTTAATGGAGGAGGAAGAGGGATTCGAACCCCCGCGGGTTTTGACACCCCTGTCGGTTTTCAAGACCGATCCCTTCAGCCAAACTTGGGTATTCCTCCGTCGGACAAGTATTACTATAACATCAATAAAACATAATGTCAACACTTCTATAAAAAACTTTTTATTTTTTTCACTTTTAAAGGATAATGGTAGCCAATCTCGTTTTGCTAGCCATTATCCTCTTGAATTACTTACCTATTACCTCTTTATTCCCCATATAAGGACGAAGGACTTCTGGAATCACAACTGTTCCATCTTCTTGCTGATAATTCTCTAAAATCGCAGCAACTGTACGACCAAGTGCTAAGCCTGACCCATTTAATGTATGAACATGCTCTGGTTTTGCTTTAGGGTCTCTGCGGAAACGAATATTTGCTCTTCTAGCTTGGAATGCCTCAAAATTACTACATGAAGATATTTCACGATATGTTCCATAACTTGGGATCCAAACTTCAATATCATACTTCTTAGCTGCAGTGAATCCTAAGTCAGAGCTACACATACTAAGTACACGGTATGGTAAGTTTAGTAATTGGAGCACCTTTTCTGCATTTCCAGTCAACTTTTCAAGCTCTTCATAAGAATCTTCTGGCTTAACAAATTTAACTAACTCTACTTTATTAAACTGATGCTGACGAATAAGTCCACGTGTATCACGGCCCGCAGAACCCGCTTCTGAACGGAAACAAGCACTAAAAGCAGCATAATTGATCGGTAGTTCATCACTTAACATGATTTCATCCCGATGTAGATTTGTAACAGGTACCTCTGCTGTAGGGATCAAAAAGTAATCCTCACTTTCAATTCTAAATGCATCTTCTTCAAATTTTGGTAACTGTCCTGTTCCTGTCATACTAGCCCGATTAACCATGTATGGTGGTAAAACCTCTTCATACCCATGCTCATCAACATGAAGATCTAACATAAAGTTTAATAAAGCTCTTTCTAATCTTGCACCTAGCCCTTTATAAAATACAAAGCGGCTTCCTGTTACCTTACTTGCACGTTCAAAATCAAGGATTTTTAGGTCAGTTGCAATATCCCAGTGAGCTTTAGGTTCAAATGAGAAGTCTTTCAATTCTCCCCATTTTCTCACCTCTACATTATCATCCTCGGATTCACCAATTGGAACGCTTATATGAGGGATATTTGGAATAGATAACATCAATGTTTCAAGTGTCTCCTCAACTTCTTTAAGCTCAGTATCAAGAACTTTAATCTTATCTCCTACTTCTCTCATTTCTGTGATTAACTGATCTGCATCCTTTTTCTCGCGCTTTAAAACAGCAATTTCAGCAGATACTTCATTACGTCTACTTTTTAATATTTCTGTTTCTGCAATAAGTTCTCTTCTTCGAACATCAAGTTCTTCAAACCGACCTAGGTCACTAAGGTCTTCTCCACGATATTGTAATCTCTCTTTTACTTCATTGAAATTTGCTCTTAAAAATTTCACATCTAACATTAGTAAAAACCTCCTCTTTTTTTACAAATAAAAAACCCCCATCCCTAAAAGGGACGAGAGTTACCCGCGTTGCCACCCTAGTTGAAGATCAGATATCTAATCTTCCCCTTAAAGAATAACGGTCTTCTAACCGAAAAAACTTACTTAACAAGTAGTTGTTCTGTTTTTTACTCAAGGATGGATTCACATATTTCTTCCATCGATTCTCACCAACCATCGACTCTCTAAAGAAAGAATATATGTTACTATTTCCTATCATCGCGTTCTATTATTTATAAAATATAATTTTTAGTAATTCATAATTTACTATAAGTCTCTCCAAGTTGCAATAGGATTATGCGAGATTTTTCGTTTTTGCTTCTTCAACCATTTTTACAAAATAAGCTGTAATGCGGTGATCATCTGTTAATTCTGGATGAAATGAACAACCAAGATATTGTCCTTCACGTGCTGCAACAATACGCTCATTATGCTTGGCTAAAATCTCTACATTTTCTCCCGCTTCAACAATATGTGGAGCTCTAATGAATACACCTACAAAATCGTCAGCAACATTTGGAATCATCAATTCCGCTTCAAAGCTATCTACTTGTCGTCCAAATGAGTTTCGTTCTACAGTAATATTCATTAATCCCAAATGTGGTTGAGTATATCCAACAATATTTTTAGCAAGAAGAATTAATCCAGCACATGTTCCAAACATTGGCTTTCCCGCTTCCGCGAATTGTCTCAATGGCTCCATGAAATCATATTTATCAATAAGTTTTCTCATGGTTGTACTCTCACCACCAGGAATAATCAGACCATCCAAATCTTCTAATTGTTCCACTTTTTTTACAACCACAGCTTCAGCTTCACAAGCCTCGATTGACCTTACATGCTCCCTAACTGCACCCTGGAGACCTAACACTCCAATTTTAACCATTGTGATAAGCCTCCTTGTTTTTAATCCAGCTACAAAAGCCACATCCTACGGTCTCTTCACAACTTCTGTCGAGTGACAAGCACTCTCCGACAGTTGCTCCAGATCCCTATGGATGTAAGCGGGCTTTTTCCGCTTTATATTGAATCTAGCTACAAAAGCCACATCCTACGGTCTCTTCACAACTTCTGTCGAGTGACAAGCACTCTCCGACAGTTGCTCCAGATCCCTATAGATGTAAGCGGGCTTTTTCCGCCTTTTATATTACCAGCCGCGTTCTTGCATGCGTTGTTCTGGTAGTAGTGATGAGATTTCGATGCCTTGCATTGCAGCACCTAATCCTTTTGATAGTTCTGCAATTAATTTGTAGTCTTGGTAGTGTGTTGTTGCTTCAACGATTGCACGTGCGAATTTTGCTGGATTTTCTGATTTGAAGATACCTGATCCAACAAATACACCATCAGCACCTAATTGCATCATTAGTGCAGCATCCGCTGGAGTTGCTACTCCACCTGCAGCAAAGTTAACAACTGGTAATTTACCTTCGTTTTTAATTTGTAGTAATAACTCAAATGGTGCACCTAGATTTTTAGCCTCTGTCATTAATTCATCAACACTCATACTAACAATCTTACGGATTTGACCATTTACTTTTCTCATATGTCGAACTGCTTCAACAATGTTTCCTGTTCCTGGCTCACCTTTTGTACGTAACATTGCAGCACCTTCAGCAATACGACGAGTTGCTTCACCAAGATCACGACATCCACATACGAAAGGAACTGTATATTCACTCTTCAATAAGTGATACTCTTCATCAGCAGGAGTTAATACTTCACTTTCATCAATGTAATCTACTCCTAAAGCTTCTAATATGCGTGCTTCAACAATATGTCCAATGCGTGCTTTCGCCATTACTGGAATTGATACAGCATTCATTACTTCTTCTACAATTGTCGGATCTGCCATACGTGAAACTCCACCAGCCGCACGAATATCAGCTGGAACACGCTCTAACGCCATAACAGCAACTGCTCCTGCTTCCTCAGCAATCTTTGCTTGTTCTGCATTAATAACGTCCATAATGACGCCACCCTTTTGCATTTCAGCCATTCCACGTTTTACTCGCTCAGTACCTGTGTTTACCATCTTTTATTCCTCCTATATGTACTTGTAGTTATTTTGTATATTTTACTTAAAAAGACAAAATTCTACAATAGTTTGATTCTTCTAATAAAAAAAACACCTGTCCATTATTTTACCTTAGTTTGTGAAAAAATCCTATTAAAAATTTCTAATTGCTAAGGTTGCCATTTTAAACAATTAAAAAAGCTTCCTACTTATTGTAAGCAGGAAGCCCATTTTTAAAACAAACCTTTTATTCCATCAGCCGCACTTGACCAGATATTACCGAAAAAACCGCCAATACCTCTCATCATTAGTACAAACCAATTAGCTTTCTCAACCTTTTCAGCAGTTACAACATCTGACTGCATCGACTTTTGACCTTCAGAAGTAATATAGCCTAAATTTAAGCCGCCGCTATTTACTACTTCAAATGTACCCACTTTAGATCCTTTCTTAACTGGAGCAGTTAACTTTCCATCTTTCGTTACAGTATCTTTATCTACAGTGTATTTAGAAGTATATACGTCTTTTGCATTCTCTCCACGTTTTACTAGTACAGTAATAGGAGTTTTCGTATGGACCTCAACTTCTTTTTCCTTTCCTTTAATAACAGAAAGTGATTCTTCGTTTTTGATTTGATAGTTTTCAGGATATAATTCTTCAAATGAATAATTCCCCAGTGCATAATCTAGCATCTTTCTCGTTTCATCAAATCTTGCCTTATAGCTATTTGTTTTAAGAACCACCGTAATGTAACGAACACCTTCACGCTCAGCTGTACCTGTAAATCCAAATCCAGCATAATCAGTTGATCCTGTCTTGATACCATCTACATCAGGATGTTGATACACTAACCCTGGTAGCATCCAATTCCAGTTAGACATATCAATCTCATCATCTGTACCTTCTCTAAATTTCTTTTTTGGGATACTTGCTGTGTCCAAAATTTCAGGGAAATCTTTTAATAAATGATATGATAATCTAGCAGTTGCTCTAGCAGTCATTTCATTTTCATCTTCTGCACCAGTGCCTCCTGGATGCATACCTATTAAATCACGGTTATTTAAACCTGTGGAGTTAACAAACTTATAATCTTCTAAGCCTAGTTCTGCTCCCTTTTCATTCATCATTTTAACAAAGTTAGTTTCTGATCCAGCAATCACCTCAGCAAGTGCTATCGTTGCACCGTTAGCAGAATAAATAGCCATTGCTTCATATAGTTCCTGTACAGAATATGTCCCATCTGCTCGCAAAGGAACATTTGATAAACTACGATTTTGAGAGATTTTATATACATATTCACTTACATTATATTGTTGATCCCAAGTAACCTTCTTATCTGCGATTGCTTCTAATAACAGATACTCAGTCATCATTTTTGTCATACTTGCAATACCTAACATCTTATCAGCATTTTTTTCATATAAAATCTTTCCAGTCGAAGCTTCTATCAATATAGCACCTTCAGCTTCTATATTCAGAGAATCTGTTTCTGCATGAGCAAAGTTAGATACATTTATAAATAATGAAAAGAATAGGGTTGTTATTATACTTAAAATCAAACTTTTTTGTATTAATTTTTTCACTACCAAGACCTCCATCTAAGATTAAACACAAAGGTTATTTTAACATAGTTGCTTCAAAAAAAATAGACAGAGTCTCACTCTGCCTATTTCCTATTCCTAATAAAGATAATGGTACTTTCTGCTTATGATAAAGAATAATTTGGTGCTTCTTTTGTAATTTGTACATCATGTGGATGGCTTTCTCTTAGGCCTGCACCTGTCATTCGAATGAACTGTGCATGTTCTCTTAAATCAGTAATGGATGCCGTTCCACAATACCCCATACCAGAACGAATCCCACCAACTAATTGATATAACGTGTCAGATAGAGGTCCTTTATATGGTAGACGTCCTTCAATTCCTTCAGGAACAAACTTTTTATTATCTTCTTGGAAATAACGATCTTTACTACCCTTTTCCATTGCACCAACAGAACCCATACCTCTATATACCTTAAATCGTCTTCCTTGGAAAATTTCAGTTTCTCCTGGGCTTTCAGATACACCAGCAAGTAAGCTTCCCAGCATAACTGCATGTCCACCTGCAGCTAAAGCCTTCACGATATCTCCAGAATACTTGATCCCACCATCTGCGATTATTGAAACCCCATATTTTCTAGCTTCAGTCGCACAATCGTATACTGCTGTAATTTGTGGTACCCCTACTCCAGCTACAACACGTGTTGTACAAATAGAGCCCGGTCCAATACCAACCTTAACTACATTAGCTCCAGCCTCAATAAGATCCCTGGTTCCTTCAGCAGTTGCTACATTACCAGCAATAATATTTAAGTCAGGATATTGTTCACGAATCATTCGTACTGTATTTAATACACCGGCAGAATGACCATGAGCTGTATCTAGAACGATCACATCTACTTGAGATTTCACTAATTTTTCCACACGAATCATTGTATCAGCTGTCACTCCAACAGCAGCACCAACTAATAAACGACCAACACTGTCTTTTGCAGAGTTAGGGAACTCAATTACTTTCTCAATATCTTTAATTGTGATTAATCCTTTTAATACACCATCATTATCAACTAAAGGTAATTTTTCAATTTTATGTTTTTGAAGAATTTTTTCAGCTTGCTCTAGTGTGGTACCAACAGGGGCAGTAACTAAATTTTCTTTGGTCATTACGTCTGAGATTAAAATAGAAAAGTCTTGGATAAAACGGAGATCACGGTTAGTTAAAATACCGACCAATTTTTGTTCTTCTAAATTATTTACAATTGGAACACCTGAAATACGATACTTACTCATTAAATGTTCTGCATCAAATACCTGATGTTCTGGAGTAAGTGAAAAAGGATCAGTGATAACACCACTTTCAGAGCGTTTCACTTTATCAACCTGTTCAGCTTGTTGCTCAATTGTCATATTCTTATGGATAATTCCAACTCCACCTTGACGTGCCATTGATATAGCCATTTCAGCTTCTGTTACTGTATCCATCCCTGCACTGATAATTGGAATGTTCAGTTTCAATGTTTTTGTTAATTCTACCCCTAAGCTTACATCCTTTGGCAATATTTCAGACTTAGCTGGTACTAATAAAACATCATCAAAAGTTAGACCTTCTTTAGCAAATTTAGTTTCCCACACGTAAAAATCCCCCTTTTTCTTCTCAAAATATTATTAGTAGATTAACAACTGGTTAAACTACTGTCAAGGACAGAATAATATGTTAGATAATTCAAAAAACTGTCTAATGTAACTGGAGGTATGAGTTTGTTAGACCAAAAGAAAATTTGGCAATCATTTAATGCACTACATTCATCTGATACAACACAACAATTTCTACTTCGATGCTATCAAGATTTAAACGTTGATGATGCTGATAAGAAGGCCTTTGGGAATTGCTATCCTTTTATTTATTATCTTGAACATGGCCAAAACTACTATCAACTAGCAAATCAAGCAACATTATCGATTAAACCAGTATTACTTTTTTACGGGATGGTCCAGTTATTAAAAGCATGCTTACTAACGGTTGATCCACAGTATCCAGAATCAACCTCTGTATTAGCTCATGGAGTTTCTACACGTAAAAGAAAGAAGCAAAGTTATGAATTTTTCCAAGACGAAGTTAAAATACAAAAAAATGGCTTATTTACACACTTTTCCGAACGGATGTTTAATGTAAAGTATTTAGAAGGTGAAAAATATACAATGGAAACCTTACTAAAAAAACTGCCAGAAATGAATAACTTATTTTCTTTGCATTATCATTCTGAAGTCAGTACAAAAATTGCAGATCATAACCATAATTTTATGTTTCCTTTAGAAATGACTGATAAATTCCATATGACTGCCAGACGTTTTGAGGATTTTATTATTGATTCAATTCCAGCTAAATTAATACCTGATAATAGCTCTAAAGAAACAAAAAATATTATCCTACAACAGCCTAATGGTGGAACAGCTATCTCACCATTATCTTGTTCACCTATTCTATTTCATCTTTATGAAAATAGCTATTACTTTCCGAATGAGAGAGAGCAGGTCACTCATTTCCCAGAAGTAATGGTTCATTATTTATTACTTTATAATCTTAGTATGATTTCTAGGTACGAAACCGAATGGTGGAGTGAGTTACTTCATTCATACTCTAGTAATGATTATCCCTTCATTCAACAATTCCTTTCTCTCACAAGTGATAAGGTACCTTTTTTGATTTATTTATTCTTAGAAGAAAAAATTGGGATGAAGTTTTAAATAGTTAATTGGTATTTAATAATAAAATGAGCCCAGTTCGACGTTGAACTGGGCTCAATGTTGCATCGCTGATATCTAATCTTTTATCATCAGTCCATAAGAAAAGTATAGGTTAGTAACTAGTTGCCCTAGTGAAGGACTTTATTTGTGTTTTCAGAATAAAAATGTCTTTCATAATGCTGATGAAAGACTT
>NZ_FNJU01000020.1 GCF_900104555.1 Litchfieldia salsa | reverse complement strand
GTACGCGAGCTGGGTTCAGAACGTCGTGAGACAGTTCGGTCCCTATCCGTCGTGGGCGTAGGAAATTTGAGAGGAGCTGTCCTTAGTACGAGAGGACCGGGATGGACACACCGCTGGTGTACCAGTTGTTCTGCCAAGGGCATCGCTGGGTAGCTATGTGTGGACGGGATAAGTGCTGAAAGCATCTAAGCATGAAGCCCCCCTCAAGATGAGATTTCCCATAGCGCAAGCTAGTAAGATCCCTCGAAGATGACGAGGTTGATAGGTCAGAGGTGGAAGCGCGGTGACGTGTGTAGCTGACTGATACTAATCGATCGAGGACTTAACCAAATTTATAAAGCGCAAGAAGCCCGTTTACATCCATAGGATGGTGGAGCAACTGTCGGAAAGTGCTTGCACTTGACAGAAGTTGTGAAGCAGCCGTAGGATGTGGCTTCTGGAGCTAGATTCAAATGAATGCACTTGTTGACGTTATCTAGTTTTGAAGGTGCGAACCTTTACATATCTAGTGATTTTGGCGAAGAGGTCACACCCGTTCCCATACCGAACACGGAAGTTAAGCTCTTCAGCGCCGATGGTAGTTGGGGGACTCCCCCTGCAAGAGTAGGACATTGCTAGGCAACAAAAAAGATTAGTTCTTTAGGAACTAATCTTTTTTGTTTAAATTAAAACCGAAGGTTCAGTAAGAATAAATATAAATGATCAATTAGATAAATTT
Source organism: Litchfieldia salsa (assembly GCF_900104555.1). Classification (GTDB taxonomy): domain Bacteria; phylum Bacillota; class Bacilli; order Bacillales; family Bacillaceae_L; genus Litchfieldia; species Litchfieldia salsa. The sequence goes on along the minus strand of NZ_FNJU01000020.1, from coordinate 55,370 downwards.
TGTAAATTGGTATGGTCAGGCTCGGAGACTTACACTTCAAATTGAAATTAAAAATAAAGTCTCTCATCAGCGTTATGAAGGACTTTTTTAAGTTAAAAATTCAAAATAAAGTCTTTCATCAGCCCTATGAAGGACATTTTTAAGTTAGAATCACAAATAAAGTCCTTCATCAGCGTTATGAAGGACATTTTAAAGTTCATAGCAAAAATAAAGTCTTTCATCAGCCCTATGAAGGATATTTTTAAGTCAAAATCCAAAATAAAGTCTTTCATCAGCCTTATGAAAGACATTTTAAAACTAAAATACAAAATAAAGTCCTTCATCCGCTAACAAAAAGCTTTCCACACCACCATTCATTATAAAATTAATTCAATGAAGTCGCATTTAAAGCTGCCCCCATAAAAAAATATAAAAAAAATCACAATGACAGGCTCATTTAGAAGTACATCATCATAGTGTAAAAGTGATACAGAAAAAATTGTAGATTTAATTGTAAATTGTGTATACATTTTATACTTATGGGCAAGATGATAATGGAGGTGGAGGCAATTGAGTTCACTCATTACAGAACGAAATATTGGGGAAACGTGTGTTATATGCGAAGAAGAGAAACATAGAGGAATTCATCTGTATACAAAGTTTATATGTATTGATTGTGAGAAAGACATGATTCAAACAGAAACAAACGACCCTAAATACCTTTATTATCTTACAAAGTTAAAAAGTGCAACTACACCAGAGATATTTTCATAGATAGAACAGGATCCTTAATAGGGTCCTATTTTTATAGGGAAAACGACTTATGATAGAATAATACCATATCGTTATACTCATAAGACTAAAATTAATGAAAGATAAGGGAAGCAGAATATGAACCAACAATTAACACCGCTATATTCAAAATTAGTTGATCACTATGAGAAGAATCCAGTATCTTTACATGTCCCAGGACATAAGAATGGTCGTGTATTTCCAACAAGAGCACATGGCTTTGAAAACATATTAAGATTAGATGTTACGGAACTAACAGGCTTAGATGACCTTCATGATGCAACAGGTGTAATTAAAGAGGCAGAAGAACTAACGGCTAACCACTATGGAGCTAGAAGGAGCTTCTTTTTAGTGAATGGGTCTACGGTTGGAAACCTAGCGATGATTCTGGCTGTTTGTGAAGAAGATGCTACAGTATTAGTGCAAAGAAATTCACATAAATCAATCTTGCATGGATTACAGTTGAGTGGTGCAAAACCTGTATTCTTAACTCCGGAGTATGATGATGAAGTTAAAGTATCATTAGGGATTTCGTTGAACACTGTGAAAGAAGCCATTAGTTCATATCCTTCGGTGAAAGCAATTATTCTTTCAAATCCTAATTACTATGGAATGTCTGTTGATCTTAGAGGGATTGTAGAGTACGCTCATAATCGAGGTATACCTGTTTTAGTTGACGAAGCACATGGTGCACATTTCAGTCTAGAGGGATTTCCTATGTCTGCTTTGGAGGCTGGAGCAGACGTGGTAGTAAATTCAGCACACAAAACTCTTCCAGCAATGACAATGGGATCTTTTATACATGTTAATAGCAATCTAGTGAAAGACCAGGAAATCGGACATTATTTACAAATGTTGCAGTCAAGTAGTCCCTCATATCCAATTATGGCATCTTTAGATTTGGCAAGATTCTACTTAGCAACAATGAAGAAAAAACAGATATGTGAATTACTTGCAGAGATTAAAAGATTTACCTATTTATTAAATGAAATTCCACAGTTAAAAGTAGTGGGTACGACTAATAAAGAGATTGAAACAGATCCTTTAAAGGTGACTATTCAGTCAAAAATTGGTATGAATGGTTTTGAACTTCAAGCTCTTTTTGAGAATAATGGAATTTATACTGAAATGGCGGACCCCAATAATGTTTTAATGGTTTTGCCATTATCAAAAGAACATTTAAATACAGATGAATTGATTAGGAAGATTCGTGGTTTTTTAGCCCCATTTCCGATTATAATATCTAACCAAACTGCCACCTTTATTGAAACAGATAAAATAACTGAATTAGCGCTTTGCTATAAACAAATAAAAGGTTACAATAAAAAAGTTGTCTCCTTGAATGAAGCAGTAGGCCAAATTTCAGCAGAGATGATTATTCCTTATCCACCTGGAATCCCAGTATTAATGACTGGAGAATATATTACAAACAAGCATATCACTATCATAACAAACTATATGAAGGCAGGTACTCGTTTTCAAGGGAACAATCTTGAACATCTTGCCATTTCTATTTTTGAAGGTAATACATATACGGGGGCTTTTTAAATGAAAAATTTATTTATTGTGTTTGAGGGAATAGATGGGTCAGGTACATCTACCCAATCAAATTTATTAAGAAACTATTTTCTAAAAAAAGGTACTAATGCAGTATTAACAGCAGAACCTTCAAGTGGTCCAGTTGGACATCTTATTCGTGAAGGGTTAAAGAAGAGAGTTGTATTTAGTGAAAATGAGGCACACTTTGATCAACAATTAGCATATCTGTTTGCTGCAGATCGTCATGATCATCTCTATAATGATATAGATGGGGTATATAAGCTGTTAGCAGAAGACAAGCATGTTATATGTACAAGATATTATTTTTCTTCATTAGCATACCATTGTTCAAATGAAGATGACTTTACTTTTGTCAGAGGGTTAAATGCTAAATTCCCAAACCCAGACTTGGTCATTTACATAGATAATCCTGTAGAATTATCTATCGAACGCCTTGGGCAACGAACCGTTCAGGATGTTTATGAAAACAAAGAAAAATTAACGGCTGTAAAGAAAAATTATCATGATATCTTTTCTGACTATGAAGATAAATTACTCATTGTAAAAGGAAATAAATCAGTGAAAGAGATCCATCAGGAAATTATTAATTATATTGAAAAAAACTTTTAGTTCTATGATTAAACATTTGACCTCATATATCTTGATGAGGTTTTTTGCTTATATATCTTTATTTCGAGTTTCGAAACAGATGATTTTTTTCTTGTTTTACTTTAAGCCATCTCTTTTCTTGCTATAATAGTAATTAATACAACATTGAATCTGGTTTTTTCCAGAAAACGTAAAATGAATTTTATAGTGAATAATGATACTATATAAGGAGGCACATAGGATGAAACTTATAATGGCAGTTGTTCAGGATAAAGATAGCAACCGATTATCACAAGCGTTAGTAGAACATAATTTTAGAGCAACGAAATTAGCCAGTACTGGGGGCTTTCTACGTTCAGGAAATACAACATTCATGATTGGTGTTGAAGACATCCGGGTAGATAAGGCCTTACAAATTATTAACGATAATTGCAAGCACCGTGACCAGTTAGTCGCACCAGTCTCTCCAATGGGAGGAAATGCTGATTCCTATGTTCCATATCCCGTTGAAGTTGAAGTGGGCGGTGCAACGGTATTCGTCTTGCCGATTGAACAGTTCCACCAATTCTAGTAAGATAAAAAGGACATATGATATATGAAAATAAATCAAGATTTAAGAATGTCTGTCAATAATGAAAGAAGCAGTACCTTAGTTAAATCACAAAGCAACTCTTCATTTGGAGTACAATTTGCAAAAAATGAACAGAAGCTTCATATAGAGCAGTTAAATAAATTAATGTCTGAGATTGAAGGCGTTGGACAGCGTCTATCAAAGTCACGAACGTTCAAAGACCTTGCTTCTTATAAAAAGCTAGTAAAAGATTTTATTCATGAAGCAGTGGAATTTGGATTAGATTTAAAGCAATCAAATGATTGGAATTTAAACGGTAACTCCCGGACACTACATTTAGTAAAGAATGTGGATAAGGAACTATTAGAATTAACCAAGGATTTAGTTGATCAAGAAAAAGATTCAATCGACATACTAAATAAAATTGGAGAAATTAAGGGATTACTGATTGATATGTATAAGTAGGATGAAAGTGTGATAAAATGCGGAAAACACGTGAAGAGTTATACAGCCAACAACCCATTGTGTTGAAAATGATTGAAAATAGTTTTAGAAAAAAACGTGTAGCCCATGCCTATATTCTTGAAGGTGATAAAGGAACAGGTAAAAAGGATACAAGCTTATTTTTCGCCAAGGCCTACTTTTGTGTAGAGCCAGAAGATGAGTTTGTTCCCTGTAATTCTTGTAATAATTGTCGCCGCATAGACTCAGGAAATCATCCGGATCTCCATGTAATTGAACCAGACGGATTATCCATTAAAAAATGGCAAATACAAGAATTACAAGAAGAGTTCTCAAAAACAGGTGTCGAATCAAATAAGAAATTATATATTATTGAACATGCTGATAGGATGACACCCAATGCAGCTAATAGCTTACTAAAATTTCTGGAAGAGCCAAATAGTCAAACTGTTGCCCTTTTGTTAACTGAGCAGGTACATCGAATGTTGGATACCATTCTTTCAAGGTGTCAATCCTTATCATTCAAACCACTATCTGCAAGGATTTTAAGGAATCTTCTAATACAGGATAAAGGTGTATCACAGCCGTTAGCATCACTTGTTTCTCAAGTAACGAATGATTTAAATGATGCTTATCAATTAAGTCAAGATGAATGGTTTGGACAGTCTAGGGCGATAGTGTTACAATTAAGTGAAGTATTGTATTCTCGTCCAGTTGATGCCCTTTTTCTTATTCAAGATAAGTGGTTAAGCCATTTTAAAGAAAAAACACAACTTGACCTAGGTTTAAGCTTATTATTACTTTTATATAGAGATTTAATACAGATTCAAATAGGTGACGAAGAAAATGTTGTATATATTGATCAAATTGATGAATTAAAACAACGCGCACTTCAAACCTCTTCTAGCCGTGTTAGTGAACAGGTAGCAGTCATTCTAGAAGCAAAGCAACGCTTAAACACCAACATGAATCCACATTTATTAATGGAACAACTGGTATTGAAGTTACAGGAGGGGTAAAGCTTGTATGATGTAGTTGGTGTCCGCTTTAAAAAAGCAGGTAAGATCTATTATTTTGATCCCAATGGCTTAACCATTCCTGATGGAGAATTTGTAATAGTTGAAACTGTCAGGGGAATAGAGTTTGGTAAAGTCGTTATAAATAAAAAGCAAGTTGAAGAAAATGATATTGTACTACCACTCAAGAAGGTAGTAAGAATCGCTGAACAAAAAGATAAATTATTAGTCAGTGAAAATAAACAAGCAGCAAAAGAGGCGTATGACGTTTGTTTTCAAAAAGTGAATGAACACGATCTAGATATGAAGCTAGTGGATGTTGAATATACATTTGATCGAAATAAAGTAATTTTTTATTTTACAGCAGACGGAAGAGTTGATTTTAGAGAATTAGTTAAAGACTTGGCTGCTATTTTCCGCACGCGTATAGAATTAAGACAAATTGGTGTTAGAGATGAAGCGAAGATGCTTGGTGGTATTGGACCATGTGGAAGAATGCTCTGTTGTTCGACATTCTTAGGAGATTTCGAGCCTGTTTCTATCAAAATGGCGAAAGATCAAAACCTTTCGTTAAATCCTACAAAAATATCTGGTCTTTGTGGTCGTTTAATGTGCTGTCTGAAGTATGAAAATGATGAATACGAAACTGCGAAAGAACAATTACCTGATTTAGGTGAAATGCTTCAAACCCCAAGTGGTCTTGGAAAAGTAGTGGGATTAAATATTCTAGAGAGAGTACTTCAAGTTGAGTTAGTTGACCTTGAACGTGTAATTGAATACACATGGGATGAACTACTCAGAGAAGGAGCTGTTTCGATACAAGCCACAGATTAACGAGGTGGATATCGTGGACAAAAAGGACATATTTGAATCTGTTAGTAGTATGGAAGAACAAATTGGTCATTTATACAGACAATTAGGAGATTTAAAACAGCATCTAGGTGAATTACTTGAAGAGAACCATAATTTAAGGGTTGAAAACGATCACTTACGTCGGAGAATAGAACAACCTACCGGAACAAAGAAAAAGCAAAAAGCTAACAAAGGTAATAGTGATGCTAAGCAACAAATGGATATTGGTGAGGGCTATGATAATTTAGCAAGACTTTATCAAGAAGGTTTCCATATTTGTAATGTTCACTATGGTAGTGTTCGAACAGACGGCGATTGTTTGTTTTGTTTATCATTCTTGAATAAGAAGTAATGGTCTTCCTTTTGGAGGACTTTTTTTTGTATGGTAAAGTATAGATTCAAGGTTAGAATATAAGTAAGTTTTTAAATAGTAAAGGATCGTTACATAGAAAGGAATTTCGTTTATGGTTGAACTACAACAAGGAGAGCGATTGGATTATTTATTAGCAGAGGATCTTAAAATCATTCAAAGTCCATCTGTATTTGCTTTTTCCTTAGATACAGTATTACTCGCAAAATTTGCATATGTTCCAATTCAAAAAGGTAAGATTATTGACTTATGTACAGGTAATGGTGTCATTCCATTATTATTAAGCTTAAGATCTAAATCAGATATCACTGGTGTTGAAATACAAGAGCGTATTTTCGATATGGCAAATCGAAGCATTCAATATAACCAACTAGATGACCGTATCCATTTAATACATGGTGACCTTAATGATATGCCAGCAAAGCTAGGACATGGGAAATTTGATGTCGTTACATGCAATCCTCCTTATTTTCAAACCCCAGGCAAAGATGAAATGAATAAGAATGAACACTTAGCGATTGCTAGACATGAGATTTATTGTACATTAGAAGATGTTATTCGAGTGAGTAGCCAGCTTGTTAAACAAGGTGGCAAGGTTTCAATTGTACATAGACCAGGGCGTTTATTAGACATTGTAACTTTAATGAGAAAATACCGTTTAGAGCCTAAAAGATTACGTTTCGTTTATCCTAAAGAAGGCAAGGAAGCCAATACACTCCTTATTGAGGGGATTAAAGATGGTGGTCCTGATTTAAAAATACTTCCGCCACTCGTTGTATATAATCAAAACAATGAATATACAGAAGAATTGAAAGAAATTCTATACGGAGCAAAGAGATGAAACGAGAGGAGGAAATGTTATGATGTGGCAGCAAAAGAGCTTTCAAAGTAATTCTGATTTTGGGACCCTTTATTTAGTACCAACGCCTATTGGTAATTTGGAAGATATGACTTTTAGAGCAATTAAGACATTAAAAGAAGTGGATATCATTGCCGCAGAAGATACGAGACATTCGAAAAAACTATGTAACTATTTTGAAATTACAACGCCAATTATTAGCTATCATGATCATAATAAAGAAGTAAGTGGTGAAAAAATTGTTGGCTTATTAAAAGAGGGAAAGAATATAGCACTCATTAGTGATGCAGGGCTTCCAACAATATCAGATCCTGGTTATGAGCTTGTTGTCGAGGCGGTCTCGCAAGGGTTATATGTTGTCCCATTACCAGGGGCCAATGCTGCACTAACGGCAATGATTGCTTCTGGACTAAGTACACAACCCTTTTACTTTTTTGGATTTCTTAATCGACAAAAGAAAGAAAAAAAAGTTCAACTCGAACGTTTGAAGAGAATTGAGGCCACCATTATTTTTTATGAGGCACCTCACCGTTTAAAGGAAACCCTTCTGGTGATGAAGGAGATACTAGGAAACCGTAAAGTTTGTATTTCAAGAGAATTAACTAAAAAGTTTGAAGAGTTTATTCGTGGTGATTTAGATAGTGTGATTGAATGGTCCAAGGATGATCAAATACGCGGTGAATTCTGCCTAATCCTTGAAGGTGCTAACTATGAAGACTTACAAGAAGAGGTCGTAGATTGGTGGGCAGAGCTTTCCATTGAAGATCATATTAATCATTACATAGAAAAGGAAACACTTTCAGCAAAGGATGCAATCAAAGAAGTTGCAAAGCAACGACAACTTCCAAAAAGGGAAGTTTATAATATTTTTCATCATTAAATAGTATGTAACGGTTAATAATAGGCGTTATGAACATAAGCTTCTTTGGAGGGGGCAAGGTAGAGCGTGCCCTCTAAGGAGTCTTACTGATGCTTTTCATTGGGGATTAAGGGATTGTTTGGTACAAAGGATTATAGTCTACATAGGCTGAAATAAAAAAAATCAGCATATTAACTCAATAACTCTTGAGTAAAATATCTGATTTTTGACAGTGAAATGATTATTTAACTTGCTCTAGGTTATTTTGAAGCTCATTAAGGATTTGTTCTGCACCCTCACGGCTTAATATAATCTTCCCACCTGCAAGTGTAATATTATGATCAGAAACTTCACCAGTAATATGACAAGTCATATTTGGCTTATATTTCTTTAATACGATTTTTTCGTCATCAACATAAATTTCAAGTGCATCTTTTTCTGCAATTCCTAATGTACGACGTAATTCGATTGGAATTACTACACGCCCTAATTCATCAACTTTACGAACGATCCCAGTAGATTTCATTATGAAAAATCCCCTCTCAACCCTATAATATATTTATTTCAATCATTTATCTTATTTCGTCATTATTCGACAAAAACCTTATGACTTTATAATACCAAGGTTTCCAATAAACGTCAATAACTTATTACAAATGTTTGCATTACTATAAAAAACTGTATATTGAAATTTACTGATGTGTTGTTATATCAACAATAATTCGCAGTTTATCCGGACTTAAAGGTATTTTAAAATATTGTTATTTAAAACTATTAGGTTGTCAAAATTAATTATAATTCGACAAATAGGGTTATGTATTCGACATTCAGCCTTTATTCATTTTACAAAAATAGCTTTTAATACAATAAAAAGTTAATTATGTTAAAAAATAACTATTTAGAAATATTAATAAATTTAATGAACTCAACAATCTCAAGTGGTGTTTGATTGCATATATGGATTTTTTTATGTATATTTTGTTGATAGAAGAGGAATAGATGAATTTGTGAAGAATTTAATTTATGATAGTTAAGATACATAAAAAAAATGAACGATAACATATTTTATAGATTAGAAAGAGTAACGGGGTATTTCTTCTATAGAATGAAGAATGAAAGAGGAGGCTTATTTAATGACAAAGAAAACTTTTTATATTACAACACCTATTTATTATCCTAGCGGTAAATTACATATTGGACATGCATATACAACAGTTGCTGGTGATGCCTTAGCTCGTTACAAAAGATTGCGTGGATATGATGTCATGTATTTAACTGGCACAGATGAGCACGGTCAAAAGATACAACGAAAAGCAGAAGAACAAGGAATTTCTCCACAATCTTATGTGGATGAGATTGTAGCAGGAATTCAAGATTTATGGTCTAAAATGGACATTTCATATGATGATTTTATTCGGACAACGGAAAACCGTCATAAAGATGTTGTAGAGAAGATTTTTCAACAATTATTGGATCAGGGTGATATTTATCTTGATCAATATGAAGGTTGGTATTCTGTGCCAGACGAGACATTTTATACTGAACTTCAATTAGTTGATCCAATTATGGAAGATGGGAAGATCATTGGCGGAAAAAGTCCTGACAGTGGCCATCCGGTTGAATTGGTGAAGGAAGAATCTTACTTTTTTAGAATGGGCAAGTATGTAGACCGACTTTTGCAATACTATGAAGAAAACCCTGATTTTATCCAGCCTGAATCAAGGAAGAATGAAATGATTAATAACTTCATTAAACCGGGGTTAGAAGATCTAGCGGTATCCAGAACAACCTTTAACTGGGGGGTAAAAGTCCCAGGGGATCCAAAGCATGTCATTTATGTATGGATTGATGCACTATCAAACTATATTACAGCATTAGGCTATGGAACAGAGGATGATTCTTCTTATTTAAAATATTGGCCTGCCGATGTTCATTTAGTAGGAAAAGAAATTGTTCGTTTTCATACGATCTATTGGCCAATTATGTTGATGGCATTAGATCTGCCTCTACCTAAAAAAGTATTTGCGCATGGCTGGCTTTTAATGAAGGACGGGAAGATGTCCAAGTCAAAAGGAAATGTAGTTGACCCCGTAACATTAATTGATCGCTATGGACTTGACGCTCTTCGTTATTATTTACTGAGAGAAGTACCATTCGGGTCTGATGGAGTCTTTACACCAGAAAGTTTCGTTGAACGTATTAACTTTGATCTCGCAAATGACCTTGGAAACTTATTAAATCGAACAATCGCTATGATTGATAAGTATTTTGATGGTAAAATCCCAGCCTATAAGGGTGAGGTCACAGACTTTGATCAACCATTAGTTAAATTAATAAAAGAGAGCCTAAATAAATATGAAGAGTCATTAGATAAGTTAGAGTTCTCTGTTGCATTATCTGCTGTTTGGCAGTTAATAAGTCGTACAAATAAGTACATTGATGAAACACAACCATGGATTCTTGCGAAGGATGAAAGTAACAAGGATGCACTTTCTTCAGTTATGTCGCATTTAGCAGAGTCATTAAGGTTTGCAGCAGTGATGTTACAGCCATTTTTAACAACGACTCCATCTCAAATATTTACTCAATTAGGATTGGTAGACGAGTATTATCAGTCATGGGATAGCTTATCAGAGTTTGGCTTACAGAGTGAAGGAATCACTGTATCTAAAGGAAATCCGATCTTCCCTCGTTTGGAAATGGACGTTGAAATTGAATTTATTAAAGATCAAATGCAAGGTTCTGCTCCAAAGGATGAGAAGAAGCCAGTTGAAGTACCTACTGTAGAGGAAATTTCAATTGATGAATTTATGAAAGTTGATCTACGCGTAGCAGAGGTTCTCCATGCAGAACCAGTGAAAAAGACCGATAAGCTTTTAAAGATACAGCTAGATTTAGGATATGAAAAACGACAAGTAGTATCTGGAATCGCTAAATTTTATTCGCCAGAGGATCTTATTGGGAAAAAGGTTATCTGTGTAACCAATTTAAAACCTGTAAAATTACGTGGAGAACTTTCACAAGGGATGATTCTGGCAGGTAGTGAAGAAGGAATGTTATCATTAGCTACTGTGGATCAAAACCTACCAAATGGATCAAAAGTAAAATAAATAAAATAATATATAAGAATAGGACGGATCATCTCTGTCCTTTCTTTATTTCCCGCGAAAGTAATAGATGCAAAGGAGGAAAAGTATGTTAATTGATACACACGCACATTTAAATGCATTGCAATATAAAGAAGATTTAGATGAAGTTATTGAAAGAGCTTTGGCAGAAGGCGTTTCAACCATTGTAGTAGTGGGGTTTGACCGTGAAACGATTACAAGAGCAATGGAACTTGTTGATCAATATGATTTTATTTACGCAACAATTGGTTGGCACCCGGTTGATGCAATCGATATGAAAGAAGAAGATCTAATTTGGATTGAAACCCTTTCAAAACACCCCAAAGTGGTTGGGATTGGTGAAATGGGGCTTGATTATTACTGGGATAAGTCTCCAAAGGAAATACAAAAAGAAGTCTTTAGGAAGCAAATTGCCTTAGCAAAAAGAGTTAAATTACCGATTATCATACATAACCGAGATGCAACTGCTGATATTGTTGAAATACTGAAAGAAGAACATGCAGAAGAGGTTGGTGGAATTATGCATTGTTTCACAGGGAGCTATGAAATAGCGAAACAATGTATGGATATGAATTTTTATATTTCATTTGGTGGTCCTGTCACGTTTAAAAATGCTAAGCAGCCTAAGGAAGTAGCTGTACAAATTCCACTTGATCGACTGTTAATTGAAACGGATTGTCCATACTTAACTCCACATCCTTTTAGGGGCAAGCGAAACGAGCCATCGTATGTTAAATACGTCGCTGAACAGATTGCAGAGCTAAAAGAAGTGGAATTTGAGGAAATTGCCCAAAAAACATCCGACAATGCAAAAAGAATTTTCGGCATAAAGTGATCTTTTTTTTTGTTAAATCTTGGGGAAACTTGTCCTATTTGCGTGTATTAGTAAAAGTTCTACAAACCATAATTAATACATATATATCTTTGTCGACAAGTTCTCCTTCCTTTTTCCTTCGAAGGTTTGCATAATTATGTTTACGGTCCAAGTTAGAGGGAGGGGTTGACAGTAGGCAAGAATGTTTATATAATCTCTCCGAGGAGAAGGAGGCGTTTTTCATCGTGATACAAAACATGAAAAAGCTGTTATCCGAGTCAATGAAAAAGAAGAGAATCATAGTCTCAGTTAGTAGTTTACTAGCCTTGACTGTCGCAGGCACTGCCTATGGCACGTATGAGGTATCAAAAGAAACCGTAACTTTATCGTTAGATGGCGAAGAGCAAGTAATAAGGACGCACGCACAAACAGTAGAGGATGTATTAACCAATTTTGAAATTAAATTGCGTGAGGAAGATCATCTTTCACATGAACTTGATGCAAAAATTGAAGACCACATGAACATTGTTTGGGAAGCAGCTGTTCCAGTAAGCATTGCTGTAGATGACCAAAAGGAAGAGGTATGGACGACTTTAGATACGGTCAAAGAATTACTTGAGTTTAAAGAGATTAATATAAATGAGCATGATCAAATTTCACCTGGTTTAGATGCTAAGATTTCAAAAGACTTAAATGTATCTATAGAAAAAGCATTCGAGTTAACTATGAATGTTGGCGGAGAAGAACAACAGGTTTGGTCCACTTCGACTACGGTCGCTGACTTTTTAAAAAATCAAAACATAACCCTCGGACAATTGGATCGCGTAGAACCCGAAATGGGTAAAGAGATTGCAAAGGATAGTGTAGTTAAAGTCATTCGAGTAGAAAAAGTCACCGATGTAGTGGAAGAACCAGTCTCGTATGCTGTTGTTACCAAAAAGGATAATTCTCTTGAAAAAGGGAAGCAAAAAGTCATTAATGCCGGTAAAGAAGGAAAACTTGCAAAGCATTATGAAGTAGTTCTTGAAAATGGTAAGGAAGTTTCGAGAGAATTAATCAAATCAGAAACGGTTAATGAGAGTGTGAATAGGATTGTAGCTGTCGGTACAAAAGTTATTCAACAGCAGGTTTCCAGAAATAATGATTCAGTTTCAAAGGAATTCTATGTATCTTCAACAGCATATACAGCTAACTGTAGTGGTTGTTCAGGAATTACGAGTACAGGAATCAACTTAAAGGCAAATCCTAATGCAAAGGTAATTGCTGTTGATCCAAGTGTTATTCCATTAGGAACGAAGGTATATGTTGAAGGATATGGATATGCAGTTGCTGGTGATGTAGGATCTAGTATTAAAGGTCATAAAATTGATGTTTTCTTTCCGGAAAAATCCCAAGCATATCGTTGGGGTTCAAGAAAGGTGAAAATTAAAGTTTTAAATTAATGCTTATTTTTACAGGAGATTTTATCTCCTGTTTTTTTACGTTATAATAAAGGGAAATTTTTCTTCTCTATTTATAGACGAATGAAATAATAAAAAGGTTTCACTTTTTGGAGGAAAAAATGATCATAAAAGAAATTATAGTTGTCGAAGGAAAAGATGATACAGTAGCTATAAAAAGAGCAGTTAATGCAGATACAATTGAAACAAATGGTTCGGCTGTTAATCAGCAGACAATTGAGAAGATTAGATTAGCCCAAGAAGTCAGAGGGGTCATTATATTCACAGATCCAGACTATCCTGGAGAAAGGATACGCCATATCGTATCTGAGGCAGTTCCAGGTTGTAAACATGCATTTTTACCAAAAACGGAAGCTATTGCAAAGAAAGGCAAGGGACTTGGTGTTGAACATGCATCAATTGAAGCCATCAGAGAGGCGTTAAGGTCTGTTCAGCAAGAAATGGAGGAATTAGTTACAGAAATTAGTTTTCAAGATCTTGTAGATGCAGGCTTAATAGGTGGATCACAAGCAAAGGAAAGAAGAGAAAAACTCGGTCTCCTATTGAAAATTGGGTATACTAATGGAAAACAACTTCACAAGCGATTAAAAATGTTTAAAATATCTCAGGCTGCTTTTGCTGAAGCATTAAAAGAAGTTATACAGGGGGATTATCAGAAGTGAATAAAGAAATAGCTACACCACTACGAACAAAAGCAATCTTAGAGAAGTACGGGTTTTCCTTTAAGAAAAGTTTAGGGCAGAACTTTTTAATTGATACCAATATACTAAATAGAATCGTTGACCATGCAGAATTAAAGGAAGATTCAGGAGCTGTAGAAATTGGTCCTGGAATTGGAGCGTTAACAGAACAACTTGCTAAAAGAGCTAAAAAGGTTGTTGCTTTCGAAATTGATCAACGTCTACTACCGATTTTAAAAGATACTTTGTCTCCTTATCCTCATGTTGAGGTAATCCATCAGGATATTCTGAAAGCAGATGTTTCAACAGTGCTAAAAGAAAAAATGGCTGATTTAACAGATATTATGGTTGTGGCAAACCTGCCTTACTATGTAACGACTCCTATTATCATGAAGTTATTAGAAGAACAACTTCCGATCAGGGGAATGGTCGTCATGCTTCAAAAGGAAGTGGCAGAGAGGATATCTGCTAAACCTGGAACAAAGGAATATGGATCACTCTCTATAGCCATTCAATATTACACAAAAGCCGAAGTTGTAATGATTGTCCCAAGAACTGTATTTGTTCCACAACCCAATGTAGACTCTGCAGTAATTCGTCTACTTAGAAGAGAGGAACCTGCGGTTATCGTTAAAGATGAGGACTATTTCTTTAATATTGTACGTGCCTCATTTTCACAACGAAGAAAAACAATCCTAAATAATTTAATAAATAGCCTTGAGAATGGTAAAGAAAAGAAACCCATTATTGAACAATGTCTACACCAGGCAGAAATCGATCCAAGGCGAAGAGGCGAAACACTGTCGATTCAAGAATTCGGTCGACTAAGTGATGAATTACTCGCTAACCTTTAAGAACATAAGAAAGCTTCCCCAGGGAGAAGTGGTAATACACTCCCTTAGGGAGCTTTTTTTTATCCTTCAAACTATACTAATGAATAGAGTCTTCACCCATTGAGCAAATGGCGCATAGGTTATGGTAAGGTTTTTACTTACTAATTACAGATCACTACTATGGAGTGAAGCAAATGGAAGTTAAAGTAGGAGACATTGTTAGTCGTAAGTCCTACAAAGGGGATTTACTATTCCGTGTGATAGATCTAAAAGTGGAACATGGTAATCAAAAGGTCGCAATTCTGTATGGGGAAGATGTAAGGTTAATGGCAGATGCACCTTATCAAGATTTACTTTTAGTTAACGAAGACGAACATGAAGAGAGACAGCGGGTAGAAAATGAAATTCTAGAACATTCATTTCGACTCTTCCGACAAGATTATCAATTAATCAGAAATAAAAATGAATATAACGCAACAGGTGGATATAAAAATACCCAAGACTTCTTTCAAATGCCTGGGCGAGTTCTTCATATTGATGGAGATCCTGTCTATTTAAAAAAGTGCTTGGCTCTATATGAAAAGTTAGGTGTTCCTGTTTATGGAGTTCATAGTAATGAAAAGGAAATGCCTGAAAAGGTTGGTGAGCTAATAGATCGCTTCCGTCCTGACATTTTGGTTATTACTGGTCATGATGCTTATTCAAAATCAAAGGGGAAGATGTCAGAATTAAAAGCATATCGCCATTCAATGCATTTCGCTCAGACTGTAAGACAGGCAAGAAAAAAGGTGCCACATTTAGATCAGCTTGTCATTTTTGCAGGCGCCTGCCAATCACACTTTGAATCACTTATTCGTGCGGGAGCAAACTTTGCTAGTTCCCCATCAAGAGTAAATATCCATGCACTTGACCCTGTATATATTGTTGCAAAGATTAGCTTCACACCTTTCGTTGAACGAGTAGATGTATGGGATATCCTAAGAAATACATTAACTGGAGAGAAAGGGCTTGGTGGGATTGAAACAAAGGGGTTACTGCGAACAGGTATGCCTTATCGTTCAAACTATGATCAAACTTAACCATTAAAGCTAATCCAAAGAGGTAATGAGGATTAGCTTTTTTGGTATTCTTGAAAAAATTGTATTCCCTTACATAATTGTTAAAGACATGTACATAATAAGTGGTGTAAGGTGAAAATTTTGTTGTAAAATAATGATTGACAATCAAATTGTTTCACTGGTATAATTTTAATTTTATTTGACTGATTTGGTGTGTAGTGGTATAATACAAATAGTGAGGTGGAGTGAATGGGTAAAACGTTGCTGGATATTAAAAAGAATTTAGACTTTAATCTTGGCAAACGACTTACATTAAAAGCTAATGGTGGTCGTAGAAAAACGATAGAGCGCTCAGGAGTACTTGCGGAAACATATCCCTCAGTATTTGTGATAGAACTTGATCAGGATGAGAATTCATTCGAGAGAGTATCTTATAGCTATGCAGACGTATTAACTGAAACCGTTCAACTTACATTTTTTGATGAGACAACTGGGAATTTAGCGATAAGTGGGCAGTAGACCTTGGTTTGCTGCTTTTTGTTTATTTATAAATAAAGCGGATACATAAATTAAGGATCACTCTTCAAATACTAGTAAAGTATCTCCGTTTAGATACACGATCTCTGGTTAAAAAGGAGTGCTTTGACTATGAGTAGAAGAAGAGGATTGATGACAAATCATTTTAAAGAAGAATTAGCAAAAGATTTAGGCTTTTACGATACTGTTAAGGATGAAGGTTGGGGAGCAATAAAGGCTAATGAAGCAGGGAATATGGTTAAAAGAGCAGTAGAAATTGCACAAATGCACTTAGCTAATGATAAGAATAAATCCTAATTCGTTCCTATATTCATCTTATCACCTAAACAGTCGAGGCATTGCTTCGACTGTTTTTTAACAAAGTTAAAAGTGGCGTAAAGGTTACAATAGTAAGGGTGTCGAAATGTAGAGATATTTCTCCTTTATTTTATGGTACAATGTGGGTAATAACATGAAATTGAGTGGGAAATAGACGGATTAATCGATGTTGAAAGACTTTAGCCAAGCAATTTTAATGAAGTGAATGATGAAGTAGGTGGATTTAATGAAATTATTAGTAAAGGCTCCGGCAAAAATCAATTTAGCACTTGATGTAATCGGAAAGCGTTCTGATGGTTATCATGAGGTTAAAATGATAATGACAACAATTGATCTAGCTGACAGGATTGAACTTGTTGAGATACCGGAGGATACAATTAAAATTGTTTCCCATAGTCGTTATGTACCTGATGACAACAGAAATCTCGCATTTCAAGCGGCAAACCTTTTAAAGAAGAGATTTAATATCAATAGAGGTGTTGCTATCACCATTATGAAGACTATTCCAGTGGCAGCGGGCTTAGCTGGAGGAAGTAGTGATGCAGCAGCTACATTAAGAGGTTTAAACAAACTATGGAATCTTCAATTAAGTATTGATGAATTAGCTGAAATAGGAGCTGAAATTGGTTCGGATGTTTCTTTTTGTGTTTACGGTGGAACAGCACTTGCTACGGGTCGTGGAGAGAAAATCAAACATATCGAGTCACCTCCACATTGTTGGATTATTCTTGCGAAGCCTTCAATTGGTGTCTCAACTGCGGATGTTTATAAAAATCTTTCATTAGAGCATGTTAATCATCCTGATGTTGATGGAATGATAAATGCCATTAAAGAGCATGATTATAGTGAGATTTGCAAATTAGTCGGTAATGTATTAGAAGATGTTACCCTAAAAATGCATCCGGAAGTAGCACATATAAAAGAACAGATGAAAAAGTTTGGTGCGGATGCAGTTTTAATGAGCGGTAGTGGTCCTACCGTATTTGGTCTTGTTCAACATGAATCAAGGATGCAAAGGATTTATAATGGACTTCGAGGCTTCTGTGATCAAGTATATGCAGTACGTTTGATCGGAGAACGGAACACTCTTGATTAAATCCGTATAATGGTGGTATATTTACTATTAAATATTCGGATTTTATGGAGGTGGAAGAAAAATGAAATTCCGTCGTAGCGGTAGGCTTGTTGATATGACGAATTACTTACTTGAACATCCACAGCATCTAGTATCTCTATCCTATTTTGCAGATCGGTATGATTCGGCGAAATCTTCTATTAGTGAAGATTTAACAATCATTAAACAAGCATTTGAGCAGCAAGGAATAGGTACTTTACTTACTGTTGCAGGTGCAGCTGGTGGAGTTAGATATATTCCTCATATAGGGTCCCAAGAGGCAAAGGTTTTTATAGAAAATCTATGTGAACAGATAGCTAAGCCAGAGCGATTATTACCAGGTGGGTATCTCTATCTAACAGACATACTTGGGAACCCAAAGCTAGTTAATCAAATTGGAAAGTTATATGCTTCTGTTTATGGAGACCGAGAAATTGATGTTGTTATGACAGTTGCTACAAAGGGAATCCCTTTAGCCTATGCTGTCGCTAACTATTTAAATGTTCCTGTAGTCATTGTAAGAAGAGACAGTAAGGTTACTGAAGGTTCTACAGTTAGTATTAATTATGTATCAGGATCAACAAAAAGAATACAAACGATGGTGCTTGCAAAAAGAAGTCTACAAGAGGGCTCGAAGGTTCTCATTATTGATGACTTTATGAAGGCGGGCGGCACTATTAATGGAATGATTAGTATACTTGAGGAATTCAATGCAAAAGTTGCGGGAATTGGTGTATTGGTCGAATCGGAAAATACTGAGGAACGTCTAGTTGACGAGTACATATCACTAATTAAATTAACATGTGTTGATGTCAAAGAGAAGCAGATACAGGTAGACTTAGGTAACTATTTCCACTTTTTAAAAGATATAAAGGAAATCAAAAATCAGGTTGATGAAGAATTGGAGGAATAATCATGAAAGTTGTTCAAACAGACTTTGCACCACAAGCTATTGGACCTTATTCGCAAGGAATCGTTGTCAATAACATGTTTTATAGCTCAGGACAAATCCCATTAACAGCTGAAGGTCAGTTGATTGAAGGTGGAGTAAAAGAGCAAGCGGAACAGGTATTTAAAAATTTATCAGCAGTGTTAGAGGCTGCTGGTGCATCATTTGAAACAGTAGTAAAAGCGACTGTATTTATAAAAAACATGGATGATTTTGCTGCTATCAATGAGGTGTATGGAGCATACTTTTCAACTCATAAGCCGGCTCGATCTTGTGTTGAAGTTGCTCGTTTACCTAAAGATGTTCTAATTGAAATCGAATTAATCGCACTTGTAAAATAATAGTTACTATCAAAATTTCCATTTGTTCACCAAATTTTGAAAAATATTAAAAATTTTTTCTGATTTTGCAGGAGATAAAGAATTTCCGTTGAATAGTATAACTAAGTTTTATCTTTGTTTATTATCAATGGAAAAGGTGGTGAACAGAATGGAAGTAACTGACGTAAGATTACGCCGTGTTAATACCGAAGGCCGTATGAGAGCAATTGCTTCGATTACATTGGATCATGAATTTGTGGTTCATGATATTCGTGTAATTGATGGAAACAATGGTTTGTTTGTTGCAATGCCAAGTAAGCGTACTCCTGATGGAGAGTTTAGAGATATTGCCCATCCGATTAACTCTAGTACACGAGGGAAAATTCAAGATGCTGTACTAGCAGAGTATCACCGTTTAGGCGAATTAGAAGTAGAGTTTGAAGAAGCTGGTGCATCATAATTTAGTCATATACATCGAGGAGCCTACATAAAAGTATAGGCTCTTTTTTATTGGGGCCATACAAAAATTTTCAAAACCCCTTCAATTATTCCACTAATAATATACATGCCTCCCTTTCAACTCTGCACAAAATAATAAACTTAATTTATAGAGTTTTACTTGTTTCCTTGAAAAAGCGCGGTATTTAAGATATATTCGTAATGGATAAAAAGGTTATTGGAGGCCTCTAAATGACAAATCGGTTTGCAGTGATTTTAGCAGCAGGTCAAGGAACAAGAATGAAATCAACATTATATAAAGTGTTACATCCAGTATGTGGAAAACCTATGGTACAACATGTCGTTGATCAAGTGCAAGCAGTGAATGTTAAGAAGCTAGTTACGATTATTGGCCATGGAGCAGATTTAGTAAAGTCACAGCTAGGTGAAGTTAGTGAGTATGCCCTACAGGAGGAACAACTAGGTACAGCACATGCAGTCATGCAGGCCTCATCGATCTTAGAAGGGAAAGAAGGAGTGACACTAGTTATTTGTGGTGATACCCCTCTAATTACTTCAACTACGATGGAGGAGTTACTTACGCATCATGAGAATGAAGGTGCTAAGGCTACAATTCTCACTGCTTTTGCAGAGGACCCAACCGGATATGGGAGAATTATTCGCAATCAAAAAGGGAATGTAGAGAAAATTGTTGAGCACAAAGACGCAAGTGAACAAGAGCGTACTGTTCGTGAAATTAATACTGGCACCTATTGCTTTGATAACCAGTTACTCTTTGATGCGTTAAAGAATGTATCTAATCAAAATGTACAAGGTGAATATTACTTACCAGATGTTATCGAAATATTAAAGAATCAAGGTCACATCGTTTCCGCGTACCAAACCCCAAATTTCTCAGAAACATTAGGTGTTAATGATCGATATGCCTTAAGTCAGGCTGAGAAAACCATGCAATTAAGAATTAATAAACATCATATGCTTAATGGTGTTACGATCATTGATCCTACTAATACGTATATTTCAGCGGGGGCATTGATAGGGCAGGATACTGTTATTCTTCCTGGAACTATTATTTCTGATGAAACAGAAATTTCAGCCAATTGTGAGATTGGACCACATACAGAAATTAGTGCTTGTAAGATTGGCGAAAGAACGATTATCCGACAATCAGTTGCACATAATAGCAATATCGGAAATGATGTTACGATTGGTCCATTTGCACATATTAGACCAGAATCAATGATTCATGATGAAGTAAAGATTGGAAACTTTGTTGAGATTAAGAAAGCTGTATTTGGCAAGGGAAGTAAGGCTTCACATTTAAGCTATATTGGTGATGCAGAAGTAGGGGCAAAGGTAAATATGGGCTGTGGAACAATTACTGTTAATTATGATGGTAAAAAGAAGTATCTTACAAAAATTGAAGATCATGTGTTTGTTGGATGTAATTCCAATTTAATTGCTCCAGTAACAATTGGTAAGGGTGCTTATATTGCGGCAGGGTCAACCATAAATAAAGATGTACCGAGCAAAGCTTTATCAATTGCAAGAGCTCGCCAAGTAAATAAAGAAGAGTATGTAGATAAGTTAAATAAAAAAGAATAATTCCTAATGGAGGCTTTAATTAACATGCCGAAACAATATTTAAATTCTAGTTTAAAAATCTTTTCCCTAAACTCTAACCGCAGTTTGGCTGAGGAAATTGCAAAAGAAGTTGGAATAGGTCTAGGTAAATGTTCAGTAGACCGTTTTAGTGATGGTGAAATTCAGATTAATATCGATGAGAGTATTCGTGGTTGTGATGTTTTCGTAATTCAGTCGACAAGTGGTCCTGTTAATGAACACATTATGGAATTATTAATTATGATAGATGCTCTGAAACGTGCAGCAGCAAAGACAATTACAATTGTAATGCCTTACTATGGCTATGCACGTCAAGACCGTAAAGCGAGGGCTAGAGAACCGATTACGGCTAAGCTAATTGCTAATCTCTTAGAAACGGCTGGAGCTACTCGAGTTATTACTTTGGATTTACATGCTCCTCAAATTCAAGGGTTCTTTGATATCTTGATTGACCACCTAATGGGTGTTCCAATTTTAGCTGACTACTTCATGGGTAAAGAACTTAAGGATATTGTTATCGTCTCTCCTGATCATGGGGGTGTAACAAGAGCTCGTAAGCTGGCGGATCGTCTAAAAGCTCCGATTGCGATCATTGACAAGCGCAGACCACGCCCTAATGTAGCAGAAGTTATGAATATTGTTGGTCATATTGAAGGTAAAACAGCGATTCTTATTGACGATATTATTGATACAGCTGGAACGATTACTTTAGCTGCAAATGCTTTGATTGAAAATGGTGCAACAGAAGTATTTGCGTGTTGTACACATCCTGTATTATCTGGTCCAGCAATTGAACGAATTCAAAATTCTCAAATTAAGGAACTCGTTGTTACAAACACAATTGAATTACCAGAAGAAAAGAAAATTGATAAGATTGTGGAATTATCAGTTGCAAAATTAATAAGTGAAGCGATCATCAGAGTATATGAAGACCAATCAGTAAGTACTCTTTTTGATTAAGCTTTTCTAAACATTTTGTTTAGACCATGCCTGTTTAGGTTAATTTATATATATCAAGATAAATTAACTTCAGGAAGGTGAGGCAATATGGCAACTACTTTAGAAGCTAAACCACGAACAGGTGAAAAACAATCAAATATAAGAAAGATTAGACAAGAGGGAAATATACCAGCTATTTTAAATGGCGTTGATACAAGTGAACCAATTTACATCAATAGTATAGATTTTCTCAAAACAATTAGGGAAACTGGTAGAAACGGAATTATTAATCTTAATGTTAATACTGAACAGCATCCTGTAATGGTTCATGAAATTCAAAGGGACTCCATTAAAGGTGATGTCCTACATGCAGATTTCCAAATTGTTAATATGTCTGAGAAAGTTGAAGTCGATGTTAACATTCATTTAATTGGAGAGGCAATAGGAGTAAAAGATGGAGGTGTCCTACAGCAACCCCTTCATCAACTCTTAATCGAGGCCCTTCCATCTGACATTCCTCAATCAATCGACATTGATATTAGTGGTTTAGCAGTTGGAGAGACGCTTCTTGTAGGTGATATCCCTCATTCAGGCTCATATGAAATCCTTCAAGATAAGGAGCAGGTTGTCGCATCTATACTGGCTCCAAGACAAGAAGAAGAGATTAGTACTGGTGAAGAGCAAGAAGAAGGAATACCTGAATCGGTAGAAGGACGCGAAGAAAAACCACCAGCTGGTGAATAAAATGTAGACTGACCTTTAAGTGTCTTGTACCACATGATCCTTGTCGGAATCAAATTTCGCTCAAGAGACGGTCAATGTGTACAAGACACTTTCCTAATGGGTCAGTCCTTTTATATATAATGGAAAAGGGGGGCTTATAATGAAATGCATAGTTGGTCTAGGAAACCCAGGGAAGCAGTATGAAGAAACTAGACATAATATTGGATTTAAAGTCATTGATGAACTTTCTAATAGCTTAGAAATTTCATTAGATCAAGCAAAACATAAAGGGATCTATGGGATAGGAAATATCGCTGGAACAAAGGTCCTGCTTTTAAAACCACTTACATATATGAATTTGTCTGGTGAATCAATTAGAGCAATCATGGATTACTATGATATTGCAATTGAAGAGTTGTTAGTTATATATGATGATCTAGATTTACCGATAGGAAAGATTAGAATACGGACTAAGGGAAGTGCTGGTGGGCATAATGGGATAAAGTCGACTATTGCTCATTTAGGCACACAGGAATTTAATCGCATCCGTATAGGGATCGATCGACCTAAAAACGGAATGAAAGTACCGGATTATGTATTAGGACGCTTTTTACCTGAAGAAGCCCAGGATGTAAGAGACTCAGTCATGAAGTCTGCTAGTGCTTGTGAAAAATGGCTAAACACACCTTTTTTACAAGTAATGAATGAATATAATAGCTAAACTTGTCATTAATTTATAAAGAGTGAAATATTAATTAGACTCTACTTATAAAATAGTGGTACGATGAATAAAGATCCACTTAACTGTTCATAATAGGAAAAAAATAGTTCTGTTATTGATTGTACAGTTAAGGAGGAAGTTAATATGGCACTTCATTACTTTTGTCGACATTGTGGGGTAAAGGTTGGAAGTATAGATCGTATGTCATTGTATAGTGATAGCCTTGGATTTCATCAATTAACGGATGAAGAAAGACAAGATATGATTACTTATGAATCAACAGGTGACATACATGTAACAACCATTTGTGAGGATTGTCAAGAGTCATTGGACCGCAATCCAGATTTACATCAATATGAACGTTTCATTCAGTAGTAATTCGCTTTGGCAACCACCAAAGCATTTTTCTGTTTTTGTTGTAACGAGGCTTTTCTTAATAGTATTTAATAAGAGCCTTTAATGCGATTTTTGATACCCTATAGTGTTAATAGGGAGGAGGGGTTTAAGCTTGTTAGCTGGAATACAAAAATATTTTATAGAAAACGAAGAAATAAAATCTATTTTAAGTGGAATTGACGGTGGATTAAAAGAGCAGTTAGTTGCTGGATTATCAGGATCAGCACGTACAGTTTTAATTGCTGCATTATATAAAGAGACAAAAAGACCGTTATTGGTAGTCACTCATAATCTCTTTCAAGCCCAAAAACTCTATGAAGATTTGACTACATTAGTCAACGAAGATGAGGTGTTCTTATATCCAGTCAACGAACTCATTGCCTCTGAGATTGGAATTTCGAGTCCGGAATTAAAAGGACAAAGAATGGAAGCTTTAAATTATTGGAGTGCATCCAAAAGAGGGATTGTGATTGCCCCTGTTGCAGGAATGAAAAGATATCTTCCTAGTAAAACTCAATGGATTCAAAGTCAGCTTGAACTCAAGGTTGGAGCTGATGTTGATCTAGAAAAGCTTCTAGATCAATTAATTAAGATGGGATATGAACGAACATCAATGGTTGCAACCCCAGGCGAATTTAGCCTGCGTGGGGGCATTGTTGATATTTATCCCTTAACTGAAGAAGATCCCTTAAGAATTGAACTATTTGATACAGAAATCGATTCAATTAGAACTTTTTCCCTTGAGGACCAACGTTCTAAGAAAAAATTAAGTTCAATCATGATTGGACCTGCTACAGAGATTTTATTAGATAAGCATCAAATTGAAGAGGGAATTGAACAGTTAGAAGCGGGACTTTCAAAGAGCTTAAAAAAGCTAAAGAATGAAAGCCTTAAAGAACAACTGGTAGAGAATATAAACCACGAACTGGAATTACTTAAAAGTGGGCAGCACTTTCAACAGATGTTTAAGTATATTTCCCTCTTTTATAAGAAGCCTGCTAGTTTGCTAGACTATATTCCTGAAAATGGTGCAGTTATCCTTGATGAGATTAGTAGGATATTTGAAATGTCTGATCACTTAGATAAAGAGGAAGCTGAGTGGTATACAAACCTTCTTGAAGAGGGTGAAGTCATTCAAGGAATGAATTTTTCACATGATATGACTACGTTTATACAAAAGTCGAAACAACCATATATCTATTTTTCTTTGTTTTTACGACATGTCCCACACACGAATCCGCAGAATATCCTAAATTTGTCATGTAAACAAATGCAAAATTTTCATGGACAAATGAATGTTTTAAAGACAGAAATTGAACGATGGAAAAAAGGGAATCATGCCGTTGTACTTTTAGGATCAAATGAGGATCGAGTCAAAAAATTACAAGCGGTATTGGAAGATTATGAAATAGAAGGTGTAACGGTTGGAACCGATACTGAACTAACTCATGGGAAAGTCCATATCGTTCTAGGTGATTTAAATGATGGTTTCGAATTACCTCTTCAAAAGTTAGCGGTCATTACAGAAGAGGAACTCTTTAAGAAGCGCTTAAAGAAGAGTAAAAGAAAGCAAAAACTTTCTAATGCAGAAAGAATTAAAAGTTACTCTGAGCTCCAAATAGGTGATCATGTCGTCCATGTAAACCACGGGATCGGAAAATACTTAGGTATTGAAACACTAGAGATTAACGGTGTTCATAAGGATTATTTAAATATTAGATATCAAGGTACCGATAAACTCTATGTTCCAGTAGAGCAGATTGACCAGGTTCAGAAGTATGTTGGATCTGAAGGAAAAGAACCGAAAATTTACAAACTCGGTGGAAGTGATTGGAAAAGGGTTAAGAAAAAGGTTGAATCCTCGGTACAAGATATTGCAGATGATTTAATCAAACTGTATGCCGAGAGAGAGGCGAGCAAAGGATTCTCATATTCTCCTGATGGAGATATGCAACGTGAGTTTGAAACAGCATTTGCATATCAAGAAACAGAAGATCAGATAAGATCTATCCATGAAATCAAGCAGGATATGGAGAATGAGCGTCCAATGGATCGTCTATTATGTGGGGACGTTGGGTATGGGAAAACAGAAGTTGCGATTAGGGCAGCATTTAAAGCAATCATGGATGGTAAGCAAGTAGCTTTCTTAGTTCCAACAACGATTCTTGCACAACAACATTATGAAACCATTCGTGAACGTTTTCAGGATTTCCCAATAAAGATCGGGCTTTTAAGTCGATTCCGTTCGAGAAAGCAACAAAATGAAGTGATCAAAGGATTGGGCACCTCTTCAGTTGATATTGTAATAGGTACACACCGAATTCTTTCTAAGGATATTACATTTAGAGATTTAGGTTTGCTTATAATTGATGAAGAACAACGGTTTGGTGTCACACATAAGGAAAAAATAAAACAGTTAAAAGCAAATATTGATGTATTAACTTTAACAGCAACACCTATTCCACGTACTTTACATATGTCCATGCTAGGTGTTCGTGATTTATCTGTTATTGAAACACCACCAGAGAATCGATATCCTGTTCAAACCTATGTAGTTGAATATAATGGTGCACTAGTGCGCGAAGCGATTGAGCGGGAGCTTGCAAGAGATGGCCAAGTGTATTTCCTTTATAATCGTGTCGAGGATATTGAAAGAAAAGCTGAAGAAATTTCAATGCTCGTTCCAGATGCAAGGGTAGCTTATGCACATGGGAAGATGACAGAAAATGAACTAGAATCTGTGATTTTAAATTTCCTAGATGGCCAGTATGATGTGTTAGTGACCACTACTATTATTGAAACAGGTGTAGATATACCGAATGTAAATACTTTAATTGTCCATGATGCAGACCGGATGGGTTTATCGCAACTTTATCAGTTAAGAGGAAGAGTTGGTCGATCAAATCGAATTGCTTATGCTTACTTTACTCATCGGAAGGATAAGGTACTAACTGAGGTTGCAGAAAGAAGACTTCAGGCTATTAAAGAATTTACTGAACTAGGTTCTGGTTTTAAGATTGCTATGCGTGATTTATCAATAAGAGGTGCAGGAAATATTCTAGGTGCTCAACAGCACGGTTTTATTGACTCAGTTGGATTTGACCTCTATTCTCAAATGTTAAAAGAGGCGATTGAAGAAAAACGAGGAAATGGAACGGTTGAGAAACAAATAAACGTTGAAATTGATTTAGAACTCGATGCATATATCCCAGATGCTTACCTTTCAGATGGTCATCAGAAAATAGAGATGTATAAGCGATTTAGAACAATTAGCTCTACTGAAGATATTGAAGAATTAAAAGAAGAGATGATCGACCGATTTGGAGACTATCCAAGAGAAGTGGAACTGCTGTTTAAGATTGCTGAAATGAAGGTATATGCGGCTATAGAGAAGGTTGAATCCATTAAGCAGAATAAACAAGAAATAACGATTCTTATTTCTGAGGCAGGGAGCCAAACTATTGATGGGCAGAAGTTATTCCTTTTAAGTAATGAGTTTGGTCGCATGATTAGTCTAGGAATGGAAGGAAGTCGCCTTAAAATTGTCCTTCATCTTAAGGGTGTTAGTACTGACAAATGGCTCGAAGTTTCACAAAAAATGATACAAGGGCTTGCTGAAGTAAAAAAGGAAAACGTAAAAATGACCTAATGTCTTTTGATGAAAATCAACTTGTAAAAAGGCAGTTTTCTCAAAGTTTGTTATTTTAGACGTAAAACATTGAAACCGTAGTAACACAAGCAGGCTGAATACACGGAGACTCCAGCGGGATCAGTGGCCAAAGTGAGACCCCGCAGGAGCCTAGCGACGAGGAGGCTCACTGGTCACCCGCCGGACGCGGAGTGTATTCAGCCTGCGGCTTTAACAGCAAATAATCTATACGAATATAAAAAAGAAAAATTTTTTTGGTATGATTATTTCTTCTTTTGGCTATTCTTAAATTGGGGTTTTTTCACTAAAAGAGAAAAAAAAGCTTTCATCATGAATAGAACTTTGCGTGTGAAGGATACTAAACACATCACAGCAAATGGTGATTTATTCAAAAGCAAGACATAAATACAATCACCGTAAAATTTTAATCATCAGATGAAAGTGAGGCAACTTAAGAATGAAAGCAACTGGAATTGTTCGTCGAATTGATGATTTAGGTCGAGTAGTCATCCCGAAGGAAATCCGTAGAACCTTGCGTATTAGAGAAGGAGACCCACTAGAAATATTTGTAGACAGAGATGGTGAAGTAATTCTGAAGAAATACTCACCAATCAGTGAATTAAGTGATTTTGCAAAAGAATATGCGGAAGCATTATATGATAGTCTGGGTCAAACAATCCTAATATGTGATCGAGATCACTTTATAGCAGTGGCTGGTGGATCTAAAAAAGACTATTTAAGTAAAAATATTAGCGAAGTCATTGAGAAATCAATGGAAGACCGTAGTTCATTACTTGAAGTTGGTGAAAGAGAAGTAGCTATCGTTGATGGAAATGAAGAAACGATTTCTTCTTATACGATTGCACCAATTGTAGCAAATGGTGATCCAATCGGTGCAGTAGTGATTTTATCTAAGGATAAAACACTTGGAGAAGTAGAGCAGAAAGCAGTCGAAACAGCAGCAGGCTTTTTAGCTCGCCAAATGGAACAATAATAAGGGTTAATTTTAAAAAGGTAGCAGTCATGCTACCTTTTTGTGTGGAATAAGACACTAAATGAAAGGATGGTTATGGTATAATACTTGGGATATTAGTGGGTGAAGGAGATGGGTATGGAAGATAATAATAATCGAACTATAAGACAGAAGTTATGGGAAGGTGCATTTATTTTAACCATAGCGGGACTGTTTATAAAAATACTCAGCGCATTTTATCGGATACCCTATCAGAATATTGCAGGAGATATCGGTTTCTATATCTATCAACAGGTTTATCCAATTAACGGCATTGCTATTGTGCTTTCTACATATGGATTTCCTGTGGTGATCTCCAAAATCATTGCAGAGAAAGATGAACAACAGGACTATGCTGGAATTAATAAAATACTAATAACTTCATTTTACATACTGACAATAATCGGACTATTTCTTTTTCTAATCCTATATTTAGGTGCTACTAAAATTGCTCTCTTTATGGGAGATCCTGATTTAGTCGTTTTAATAAAGGTCGTTTCATTTTCGTTTTTGCTTCTTCCAATTCTTTCAGTATTACGTGGTTATTTCCAAGGGAAAAGCACGATGACTCCCACTGCGCTTTCACAGGTAACAGAGCAGATGATTAGGGTTTGTACCATTCTGTTTCTTTCTTACTTGTTATTAAGTGAAGGATACAGTGTCTATATTGCAGGCGCAGGAGCAATTTTCGGTTCGATAACAGGTGGATTTGCCGCAATCTTTATTTTAGTATATTTTGTTTTACGTACGAAAAAACGCAAAGAAACAGAACAAATTACATCGACAATATCTAGTTTTGAAGTTGTTAGGTTATTACTTGGACAAGGATTTACAATATGTATAAGTGGACTTATTCTCATTTTAATTCAATTGATTGACTCTTTTTCATTATACTCTTTGTTGTTATCTAGTGGTTTAGCTGAAACGGCAGCAAAGCAAATGAAAGGAATATATGATCGTGGTCAGCCTTTAATTCAACTCGGTACTGTTGTAGCGACTTCTTTGTCTCTCGCTCTTGTTCCATTAATCTCAAGTGCGAAGAAAAGAAGGGATGAAAATTTTATTAATAAAAAAGTAAACCTCTCGATTCGATTAAGCCTAATGGTGGGAATAGGGGCAGCTGTTGGTTTAGCTTGTATTATTGAACCAACCAATATCATGCTATTTCAGGATCGTTCTGGCACAGGGGTATTATTTTTATTATCCTTTTCCATCATCTTCACATCTCTAGCTTTAACGATCTCACCTATATTACAAGGCTTAGGATATCCTGGAATATCTGCAGTGATTGTTTTAGGTGGGTTATGTGTAAAATGGTGGTTAAATACAATTCTTATTCCAACATATCAATCAATGGGGGCTGCATTAGCAACTGTACTTGCGTTTCTTGTTATCGCTCTCCTACATTGGATGGTATTAAGATGGAAAGTTTCAGTGCAATTCATTACATATCAGCCCCTTTTTAAAATAATTGTCTCAGCTTTTATTATGTTTTTAACGATAAAGGGCTATTACTTCATATTGTCTTTCATGTTCTTTGAACCGTACGAATCACGTTTACTAGCAACATTTAGTTCAATTTCTGGCGTAATCCTTGGTGGTATCGTATATATCATAGCAATTTATAAAGGAAAAGTATTTACTGATGAAGAGCTCTCAATTATTCCGATGGGAGAAAAGCTTATTTCATTTAGAAAGTAGGAGGTACATATGAAACATCGAATAACAATTGTTGGCCTTGGGGCAGGTGACCTAAACCAACTGCCATTTGGCATCTATAAGAGACTTATGAATGCAGAACATCTTTTTTTACGAACGAAAGAACATCCCGTTATTTATGAATTAGAGCAAGAGGGCCTAGTGTATAAATCCTATGACCATATCTATGAGGGCAATGATCAATTTCTGGATGTATATGAAGAGATTGTGGCTAGATTAATTGAAGAAGCCAGAACAAAGGACATCATCTTTGCGGTTCCAGGACACCCGTTTGTGGCTGAGAAAACAGTGCAACTCCTAATTAGCAAGGAGAAGGACTCTCACTTCTTAGTAGAAGTAGAGGGTGGACAAAGCTTTATAGACCCATTATTTACTTCATTACAGGTTGATCCAATTGAAGGATTTCAATTTCTTGATGGACTCACCTTTGAATATGACGAATTGCAGCTGACACAGCATATCATTATATGTCAGGTGTATGATGGGATGGTTGCCTCGCATGTCAAACTAACATTAATGGAACAATTACCTGATGATTATGAGGTCTTTATCGTCACAGCTGTTGGAAGTAAGGATGAGGTCATCAATAAGGTACCTTTGTATGAATTAGATCGAGGGATCGAACTAAGTAATCTAACAAGTATTTATGTTCCTCCTGTTAAAGATACGAATGTTTTATCCCATGATTTTAGAACCTTTAAAAAGGTTATTGCATCGTTAAGAGGTCCAGGTGGGTGTCCATGGGATCAAAAACAAACCCATGAATCTCTTAAAAAATACCTTCTGGAAGAAGCTTATGAATTATTAGAAGCAATTGATAATGAAGATGATGCACATATGGTGGAAGAATTAGGAGATGTTCTGTTACAGGTTGTACTTCACGCACAAATCGGAGAGGATGAGGGATATTTCTCCATCAACGATGTCATTAAAACTGTGACAGAAAAGATGATACGCAGACATCCTCATGTTTTTAGTGATGTGATTGCAGAAGATGCAGATGCTGTTGTGAAGAATTGGGAAGAAATTAAAAAAGGTGAGAAGGGTGAACAGAAGGCTGAATCAATCCTTGATCATGTACCAAAAAGCTTTACAGGACTAATGAAAGCATTTAAATATCAAAAAATAGCAGGAAAAGTTGGTTTTGACTGGCAGGAAATTGATCCAATGTGGGCGAAGGTAAAAGAAGAGATAGAAGAATTTAAAGAAGCTATTCAGGGAAAACATGAGGATCAGAAGAAACGAATGATTTCTGAATTTGGAGATATTTTATTTGCGCTTGTAAATGTAGCAAGGTTCTATGAAATTGACCCAGAAGAAGCAATCATCATGACAAATGATAAGTTTTATCGAAGATTTTTATATATCGAGCAGAAAGTTCAATCCATGGAAAAAGAAATGGAGAATATGACACTTGATGAGCTTGATGGGATATGGAATGAGGCTAAACAAAAGGGCCTTTAACTTATGGAAAGAGAAGTGATCATAATGAGATTAGACAAATTTTTAAAGATTTCTCGGCTAATTAAACGTCGCACATTAGCAAAAGAGGTTGCAGATCAAGGGAGAATTTCCATTAATGGGATTGCTGCAAAAGCAAGTACAAATGTGAAGGTTGGAGATGAATTATCAATTAAATTTGGGCAAAAGATTGTCGTTGCAAAGATTAATGAACTTCAAGAATCCACTAAGAAAGAAGATGCTCAAAACATGTTTACAATTCTTAGAGAAGAGAAGGTTGGAGAATAAAGGCTTGTTCTAAATAATCCTGTATCCACATAAATATATACTAAAATGAGTGATGAGATGTCTTACAAAGACTATTGAATGGGGCACTCTAATGACCACTCATAAAAGATATGTGGGGGATGAATATGAATCAGTACTACGAAGCTGGATCTTCTAACAAAGGGACTGTACAAGAACATGATGTGGTAATGAGGGGTAGAAGAGTTCTAGATATCACGGGTGTTAAGCAAGTAGAAAGCTTTGATAATGAAGAATTTTTGTTAGAAACAGTGATGGGTTTCTTGGCGATCCGAGGTCAAAATTTACAAATGAAAAACTTAGATGTGGAAAAAGGAATCGTCTCTATAAAAGGGAAAGTATATGATATCAGCTACCTAGACGAACAGCATGCGGAGAAGGCTAAAGGATTCTTTAGCAAGCTGTTTAAATGAGTTTAACTACCCAGTTCTATACGATGTTGGCAATGGTTGGTATGGGTAGCTGGTTAGGAGCTGCACTTGACACGTATGGTCGCTTTTTAAAGCGACCAAAGCGTGCACATTGGGTAATTTTCATCAATGATCTATTATTTTGGCTTTTTCAAGGACTGATCATTTTTTATACATTGCTTTTAGTGAATGAAGGAGAGCTACGTTTTTATGTATTTATTGCCCTAGTATGTGGATATGCAGCATACCAAAGTATTCTTAAAGGGTGGTATAATAGGGGTCTAGAAGTGTTTATACAATTTATGGTAGGAACATATCGTTTTCTTGAAAAGGCATTTCGTCTTGTAATCATAAGGCCAATTAGGGGAATGGTTCAGTCTATTATTGTCCTGCTATTAGGTATTTTCAATTTCATAGTAATCCTAGCAAATTTTTTACTTAAAGCAATGATCATTATTCTAAAAATTATATTTGCACCATTTAAATGGATTGGTCTATTGCTCTGGAAGCTTATTCCGATTAAAATAAGAAGAGTTTTAGAAAAATATTTCTATAAATTTGCAGGAATTAATCAAAAGTTACAGAATATGAAACATATCATTCATAAACTATGGAAAAAGATCAGAAAGTCTTAAGGGGGCATAAGCTCGATGAGTGCATCACAAAAAGGAAATCTCGCACAACTACAATCAAATTACATCAATGCACATAACAAACAGGAAGAAGCAATTGCTAGAAAACGCCGTGGATTATTTCGTCGACTCATCGCTTTCACCGTCCTTGGATTGTTAATTACTTATGGGTTTGTTTCAACACTAATATCGCAAAATAGTAAAATTGAAGAAAATCGACTTGTGAAACTTGAACTAGAGAAAGAGGTTGCTAGTCTTAAGGAACAACAAGTAATGTTAGAAGAGGAAATCATTAAGCTTGATGATGATGAGTACATTGCAAAAATTGCGAGAAAAGACTATTTTCTTTCAAAAGAAGGAGAGATCATATTCAAGATTGCGGACGACTCCACGTCAAATTGACACTCGTTTTTCCATTTTTGTATAATGTAAGTAAGTGATTTTTTATATCTTAAGGAGGAGCATTTTTTTTATGTCAATCGAAGTAGGCAGCAAGTTACAAGGGAAAGTAACAGGTATTACTAATTTCGGTGCGTTTGTGGAATTGCCTGGAGGCTCAACGGGACTTGTTCATATTAGTGAGGTTGCAGATAATTATGTTAAAGATATTAATGAGCATTTAAAAGTCGGAGATCAAGTTGAAGTAAAGGTAATGAACGTGGAAAAAGACGGTAAGATTGGCTTATCAATTAAGAAGGCAAAAGAAACACCACGTCCACCACGGACAAATAATCCTCGAGGTCATAACAAGAGTAATCATGACCAACGTCCCAAGGAAAACTTCGAACAAAAGATGAATCGGTTTTTAAAAGATAGTGAAGAACGATTATCTTCCCTCAAGCGTCATACGGAATCAAAAAGAGGTGGCCGAGGAGCCAAAAGAGGTTAAACTTGCTGCAAATATTCATTCTTTTTTATAGATTTAAAGCACCCTATCCAGGATGGGGTGCTTTTTTAAATGCTCTTTTTTTAACGAAAATCTAGTTGTTTACGATGCTAATAATTTAATTATTCTGTGTTTAGTAGTTTATATTGACGGATGTACAATCAAAATGTATGATAGATTTTGTGATTTGAGAAATCATATTGATCGACATTTCCTTGGCGGTGTAGCTCAGCTGGCTAGAGCGTACGGTTCATACCCGTGAGGTCGTGGGTTCGACTCCCTCCGCCGCTACCATTTCGCATATTTAAATCTAATAAATTGGCCCGTTGGTCAAGCGGTTAAGACACCGCCCTTTCACGGCGGTAACACGGGTTCGAATCCCGTACGGGTCATCTTAAACAAAAGCAAAGAGACATTTCCTGTAAGTTAGGAAATGTCTCTTTTTTTTTAGCTATTATCTAAATTTTTGAAAGATCGCTCCTGGAGTGGAAATCCTTTCTACATATAATTTGTCATCCATCTATCATGATTCTACTTTTTTTGAATAGTTTTGCTATATATATCATAGAAAATCACCTAAGTCTCTATGAATTTGTAGTATTTCTTGTAATACAGTCGAATGATTTTTAATAGTTGTCCTGTTGTTTTGACAAAATCCTGACTTAAAGGTTTGTATAATTACAATCAACTATCTAAAACGGGGAGTGTTTACGATGGAAAGAGTGGAACGGAATCTGATGGATCCAATATCAGAAGTAGATATAGGAAAAACTCAAAGTAACTTGTCCCAAATGATTCGGAGACTACAGGTTAAAATAGAGCATCTATTAATGCATAAAGGGTTGTTATTAATCCTGGTCGGCTTTTTACTTGGACGAGCAATTATTCTTGCGGAAATTACACCTTTTGCTCTCCCATTTTTTGCAACTGTATTTCTTATGAAAAAGGATAAAGTTGGATTTGCCTTTTTATCATTATTGGCTGGAGCCATGACAACATCCGTAAATAGTACGATTTATACGTTTATAGGAATTGTCATATTTGTCTTATCACAGCAAGTCATCAAAAAGTTAAAGGTAGAGGCTATTAAGGTTTTACCATTAATGGTGTTAATAGCATCATTGATTGCTAAATTAGCGGTTACATTTGTAACAGCAGGAGAAATTACAGTTTATGACGGCATGATGGCTGGAGTAGAATCAGGATTGGGCTTTATTTTAACATTAATTTTCTTGCAAAGTGTTCCATTATTAACTTTAAAGAAACCTAGACACTCGCTAAAAACAGAAGAAGTGATTTGCATGATTATTTTAGTTGCGTCTGTATTAACAGGTACAATTGGTTGGACTATTTATGACTTATCGCTAGAAAATATAATGTCTAGATATTTAGTGTTATTGTTTGCCTTTGTAGCAGGTGCAACCATGGGTTCAACGGTTGGTGTTGTAACAGGGCTTATTTTGAGCCTTGCAAATGTTACGAGTTTATACCAAATGAGTCTCCTTGCATTTTCAGGATTACTAGGCGGATTGTTAAAAGAAGGTAAGAAAATAGGCGTTTCAATCGGTTTGTTAATTAGTTCCCTATTGCTGGGTCTTTATGGTGAAGGGAATACTGAAATTTTATCAACAATGTATGAATCATTATTAGCCATTTCTTTATTTTTAATCACTCCAGGCTTCTTAACATCTAAACTAGCAAAAATGATTCCTGGGACTGCTGAATACTCATCAGAGCAACAACAGTATTTACGTAAGATTAGGGATGTAACTGCAAATCGGGTAGAGCAGTTTTCAACAGTATTTCAGGCTCTTTCCAATAGTTTTTCGCAATATGGTACACCTGTTGAAACTGATGATAAGGATAGAGAAATTGATTATTTTTTAAGTAATGTGACAGAGAAGACATGTCAGACTTGCTTTAAGAAGGAAGTATGCTGGGCAAAGAACTTTAGTACAACCTATGATTATATGAAAGATATTATGCATGAATTAGATACAGATTCTATTCAATATAACTACACACTAACGAGAGAATGGGACAAGCATTGTGTAAAATCAAAGAAAGTCATTGAGGCTATTGATCAGGAATTAACCCATTTTCAAGCAAATCAAAAGTTGAAAAGGCAGGTACAAGAAAGTAGAAAATTAGTTGCTGATCAGTTATTAGGTGTATCACAGGTAATGAATAATTTTGCAAAGGAAATACAAAGAGAACGAGAGAACCACCACATGCAGGAAGAACAGATTTTAGAAGCTCTTCATTCATTTGGGATTGAAATTGGGCATGTAGAAATATATAGCTTAGAACAAGGAAATATAGATATTGAGATGAGTATCCCTTATTGCAATGGAAGTGGAGAATGTGAGAAGTTAGTAGCTCCAATGTTATCGAATATATTAAATGAAACAGTTGTTGTTAAACAGGAGGATTGTGCTTCCTATCCAAATGGGTATTGTCATGTATCCTTCGGCTCAACGAAAGCGTTTGTGATTGATACCGGTATTGCACATGCAGCAAAAGGGGGAGGTCTTGTTTCTGGTGATAGCTATTCTACCATTGAATTAGGTGTTGGGAAATATGCTGTTGCCATTAGTGATGGAATGGGAAATGGAGAGCGAGCACATCATGAAAGTAACGAGACATTGAAGTTATTGCAAAAGATTCTCCAAACAGGCATTGAAGAAAAGGTGGCGATTAAATCAGTTAATTCCATCCTTTCTTTACGAACAACAGATGAAATTTTTTCCACACTAGATTTGGCTGTGATTGATTTACAGGACGCTAGTGCTAAATTCTTAAAAATTGGTTCAACTCCAAGTTATATTAAAAGGGGAGAGCGGATTAATAGAGTCCAAGCAAGTAACCTTCCAATGGGAATCATTGAAGACTTTGAAGTGGATGTGGTTAGTGAGCAATTGAAGGCTGGGGATATTCTGATTATGATGAGTGATGGGATTTTTGAAGGTCCAAAGCATGTAGAAAACTATGATATATGGATGAAAAGAAAAATCAAAGAGATTGAAACCGAAGACCCTCAGGAAATTGCAGACCTTATTATGGAGGAGGTCATTCGCACCCGTTCAGGGCATATTGAGGACGATATGACAGTTGTGGTTACGAAGATTAAAAGAAATATACCAAAATGGGCAGCCATTCCGGTTCAACACTCACATAGAAAAGTTCAATGATATTTTACTAGAAAAAGGATAGATTTTAAGGTTTAAACTTCCCTTTTCCCGTCAATGATGGTACTACAAGTTACTTAGGAGGGGAAGAAGGGTGCAAAAAGGTTCATTAAAACAAATTTTATTACTAACTGATGGATGTTCAAACCAAGGTGAGGATCCACTAGCAATGGCAGCCTTGGCAAAAGAACAAGGTGTGACTGTAAATGTAATCGGAGTATTAGAAGAAGATACAATAGATGAAAAAGGTTTGCAAGAGATTGAAGGTATTGCATTAGCAAGTGGTGGAGTAAGTCAGGTTGTATACTCAACTCAGTTATCACACACTGTCCAAATGGTAACAAGGAAGGCAATGACACAGACATTACAAGGTGTCGTAAATAAAGAACTCCAACAAATATTAGGCGGCAAGACATCAATGGAGGATTTACCACCTGAAAAACGTGGTGAGGTAATGGAGGTTGTTGATGAGTTAGGAGAAACTGTCGAATTAGAGGTTCTAGTGTTAGTTGATACAAGTGCAAGTATGAAACATAAATTACCGACCGTTAAAGAAGCTTTACTAGATTTATCTTTAAGTCTCAATGCGCGAATGGGTGATAATCAATTCTCAGTTTTTATATTTCCTGGGAAAAGGAAAGATGTCGAAAAAGTGCTAGATTGGACACCTAACCTTGAATCATTGTCTAGTATTTTCCCGAAATTGACGACTGGAGGTATCACACCAACAGGTCCTGCAATTCGAGAAGCACTAACATACTTCAAGAAAAAACGTTCGTTAAGGAGTTTGATTTCTCGTGATGAACAATACTACGAAGAATCAGGTATGTAATGTTAGACCGAGTACAATCATTACAGGAAAGTGGCATAAAAAGTCATATAAAATCTTAAAGCCACTAGGATATGGGGCAAATGGCGTAGTCTACTTAGCTGAAACAAATGAGGGTCTCATAGCATTAAAAATCAGTGAAAATAGTATGTCAATTACTTCTGAAGTAAATGTATTAAAGCATTTTTCAAAGGTCCAGGGGTCTGCCCTAGGGCCTTCTTTGCTAGATGTAGATGATTGGTATAGGCAAGATCTGCGTCAAACAGTTCCCTTTTATGCGATGGAATATATAAAGGGTGACACCTTTTTAACTTTTATTGAAAAGCGTGGGAAAGAATGGACAGGTATCTTATGTTTGCAGCTATTAACAGATTTAGAAGTCCTTCATCAAAAAGGATGGGTATTCGGTGACCTTAAACCAGATAATCTAATTGTAACGGGTCATCCTCCTAGAATACGTTGTATTGATGTGGGGGGCACAACGATTCAGGGAAGATCTATTAAAGAGTTTACTGAGTTTTACGACCGTGGGTATTGGGGTGTTGGAACACGTAAAGCAGAACCCTCCTATGATTTATTTGCGGTGGCGATGATCATTATCAATTCAGTCTATCCAAAAAGGTTTTCTCGAATAAGCAATCAAGAAGGAAAAGATCAATTGAAACAGTTGATTATCTCTAACGAGCAATTAAAGAAGTTTGAAAGAGTTTTGTTTGGAGCGATAGATGGCAAGTATCAACAAGCAAGTGAAATGAGGAAAGAGTTAGTACAGTCCATTAGTCGAACAGATATACACTCGAAAAGTAAGAATAATAAAGCAAAGAGTAAGCAACCAGTAAATAGACAAGCTCGAGTATCGGTGAAAAAACAGCATCCTCCGTCAAAAAACAAAGGTCTTGTTGAAACCTTTTTAATCATAACCATGGTCTTTTTAGGGTATATTCTATATATATATGGTCAGTTATTGTAATTAAGGATGAAAAGCTTTGCAGATTATTGAATTGGGATGGTACGATAAGATAATACCCAATTAGCTTAAGGGCCTTTAGATGAAGGATTTGATTATATGAATATATCTCAGGTGAAAGATTTTATAACCAAGAACTCCTTATTAAGGGAAAATTCAACTGTACTTATAGGCGTGTCAGGTGGACCTGACTCATTAGCGTTGCTTCACTTTTTATGGACAAACTATCCGAATAACAAACTCCTAGCTGTTCATGTTGATCATATGTTTAGAGGAAAGGAATCTGAACAAGACCTTATGAGTGTGAAAGAATTTTGTCGAAAAAGGGATATCTCCTTTGAATCTACCCAAATAAATGTGAAGAAATATCAAGAGGATATGAGAGTTAGTTCACAGGTTGCTGCACGTGATTGCCGTTATGAGTTCTTTAAAGAGATGATGGAGAAGTATGAAGGGGATTACTTAGCTCTAGGGCATCATGGAGATGACCAGATTGAGACCATTTTAATGAGAATGGTTAGAGGAGGTTCATCTTATAGTCGTGCAGGAATGAGGGCTAAGAGAGTATTTGCGACAGGATATCTTATCCGTCCGTTTTTGTGTTTGAATAAATCCGATATTGAGTCTTATTGTACCAATCATGATTTAGTTCCACGGTATGATCCTAGTAATGAGGAAGATAAATATACTAGGAATCGCTTTAGGAATCATGTACTTCCCTTCTTTAAAAAGGAGAATCAACAGGTTCATCTGCGTTTTCAACAATACAGTGAGCAACTTATCGAAGATGAGGCATTGTTAGAGGAATTAACTCAAGATAAATTGAATACAGTAATAAGAAAGCAAGACAAAGATGAAGTCTCTATCAGTGTTAGCAATTATAGTAAAATGCCTAAACCTTTACAAAGAAGAGGGATTCAACTAATATTAAAATATCTTTATAAGGATACCTCTCCAGACCTCAATTCAATACATATTGATAATTTGTTATCTTTCTTGGCTAACGAACATCCGTCAGGAATCCTACATTTTCCATTAGGATTACGAATTATCCGTTCTTATGATGATTGTCATTTTAGTTTTCTTGAAAAAAAGACCGAGCCATATTCATTCATTATCGAGCAAGATTCGGTAATTGAATGTAATAATGGGTACGAATTGGTTAGCGAAACTCGGGGATACTACCCAGAAGAATTTAAGGGAGAACATATTTTTGTTATTGACCCAGATTCAGTAGTGCCTCCTTTGTATGTTCGGTCAAGAAAAACTGGAGATAAAATGACACAAAAAGGCATGAAGGGAACGAAAAAGGTAAAAGATATCTTTATTGATAAAAAAGTAGATCGAGGCCAAAGAGAATTATGGCCAATCGTCACTGATTCACAAGGTACAATATTATGGATTCCTTTATTAAAAAAATCATCATATGAAGCAAGTAACCTTTTAAAAGACAAGTACATCCTGTTACAGTACAAAGCAACGAAATCTAGGGGGCAATCATAATTATGAAGCAAGATATTGAAAAAATTCTTTATTCTGAACAAGAAATCCAAGAAAAGGTAGTAGAACTAGGTAAAGCATTATCTGAAGAATATCAAGACCGTTTTCCATTAGCAATTGGTATCCTAAAAGGTGCAATGCCATTTATGGGTGATTTGCTAAAAAGAATGGATACTTATTTAGAAATGGACTTTATGGACGTGTCAAGCTATGGAAATAGTATGGTATCCTCGGGAGAAGTTAAAATCCTAAAGGATCTAGATACTTCTGTTGAGGGTAGAGATATCTTAGTAATAGAAGATATCATTGATAGTGGACTTACATTAAGTTACATAGTGGAGCTTTTTAAATATCGTAAAGCTAAATCAATCAAGATTGTCACATTATTAGATAAGCCAACTGGTAGAAAAGCACCGATCGAAGCAGATTATGTAGGGTTCATTGTACCGGATGAATTCGTTGTTGGTTATGGTCTTGATTACGCTGAAAAATATCGAAATCTTCCATACATAGGAGTTCTAAAACCGGAAGTATACAGTCAATAATTGTCGAAACTTGATAAGTTTCTGATAACTCGAAGAAAACCTTTGTATATTGTTTGATTTGACTTAATTTACTATGATACTATTTAATATAGTTTGTTCATCGTGGGAGGAGGTAAGGGATGAATCGGATTTTCCGTAATACAATATTTTATTTACTAATCTTTTTAGTTATTATTGGTGTGGTGAGCTTTTTCCAAGGAAATAATACACCAACCAAGGAATTGACGTATAATGGGTTTATTTCAAGCCTTGAAAATGGAGAGGTGGATCATTTCACGGTACAGCCCGAACGTGGTGTTTATGTCGTGAGAGGTCAACTAAAGGGTGCTGAAAAAGAGGAATTCTTCCAGACGTTTGTCGTAAATAGTGACAATGTTATGGATCGAATCGATGAAGCCGCTGCGACAGGTGGAGCAGATGTTAGCATTCTTCAAGCGAAAGAAACAAGTGGCTGGGTTACATTTTTCACCTCAATCATTCCTTTCGTTATTATCTTTATACTCTTTTTCTTCCTTTTAAACCAAGCTCAAGGTGGCGGCGGAGGCCGAGTCATGAACTTTGGTAAGAGTAAGGCAAAGTTATACAGTGAAGAAAAGAAAAAGGTTAGATTTAAAGATGTTGCTGGTGCTGATGAGGAAAAGCAAGAGCTTGTTGAAGTTGTTGAATTCCTTAAAGATCCTCGAAAGTTTGCAGAGTTAGGTGCACGTATTCCAAAAGGTGTTCTTTTAGTGGGGCCTCCTGGTACAGGTAAAACATTACTTGCACGTGCAGTTGCTGGTGAAGCTGGAGTACCATTCTTCTCAATCAGTGGATCTGATTTTGTTGAAATGTTTGTCGGTGTCGGTGCATCACGTGTACGTGATCTTTTTGAAAATGCAAAAAAGAATGCACCATGTATTATCTTTATAGATGAAATTGATGCAGTAGGGCGCCAACGTGGAGCTGGTTTAGGTGGAGGTCATGATGAACGTGAGCAAACCCTGAATCAATTACTTGTAGAAATGGATGGATTTGGAGCGAACGAAGGTATTATCATCGTTGCCGCAACAAACCGCCCAGACATTCTTGATCCTGCATTATTACGTCCAGGTCGATTTGATCGTCAAATTACAGTCGATCGTCCAGATGTAAATGGAAGGGAAGCTGTATTACAGGTACATGCACATAATAAACCTTTAGATGAAACGGTTAATTTGAGAGCAATTGCAATGAGAACACCAGGCTTCTCAGGTGCAGATCTTGAAAATCTATTAAATGAAGCAGCCTTAGTTGCAGCTCGATCTAATAAGAAGAAAATCGAAATGGAAGACATTGATGAAGCTACAGACCGCGTAATTGCAGGTCCTGCAAAAAAGACAAGGGTTATTTCAAAGAAAGAACGAAATATTGTTGCTTATCATGAGG
Organism: Litchfieldia salsa; assembly: GCF_900104555.1. Classification (GTDB taxonomy): domain Bacteria; phylum Bacillota; class Bacilli; order Bacillales; family Bacillaceae_L; genus Litchfieldia; species Litchfieldia salsa. Next base: position 12,882 of record NZ_FNJU01000020.1, on the reverse strand, counting down.
CCGGTCACGTAATCATTGGTGTTGTTCTAGATGAAGCAGATATGGTTCACAAGGTAACAATTGTCCCACGTGGGCAAGCTGGTGGTTATGCGGTTATGTTACCAAGAGAAGATCGCTACTTCATGACAAAACCAGAATTACTCGATAAGATTACTGGGTTGCTGGGTGGTCGTGTTGCAGAGGAGATTGTTTTTGGTGAAGTAAGTACTGGTGCGCATAATGACTTCCAACGTGCCACAGGTATTGCACGCAAGATGGTAACAGAATATGGAATGAGTGAGAAGCTTGGGCCATTACAATTTGGTCAAGCGCAAGGTGGTCAAGTATTCCTTGGAAGAGACCTTCATAACGAACAAAACTACAGTGATGCGATTGCTCATGAAATTGACATGGAAATTCAACGCTTTATAAAAGAAAGCTATGAACGAGCACGTCAAATTCTTACAGAGAATCGAGAGAAATTAGAATTAATCGCTAAAACATTGCTTGAAGTTGAAACATTGGATGCAGATCAGATTAAGAACCTTGTTGACAAGGGTACTTTACCAGAGCGTCCTGTTAGCTCAAGCACTGAAACTGCAGTCAAACCTTCAAATTCTTCTGATGATGTAAAAGTAAACATCAACACGAAGAAAGAGGAAACTCCTGAAGACAAAAATAAATAATTTAAGTGATGAGCGGTTTGACCCAAGCGGTCAAACCGCTTTTTTTATATCTACTAGTATAAGTTATTTTCAAAGACCTAGTGGTTAACCTTTCTGGACCAATTATGGTATGATTAATTCAAAAAAATAGAATCTAAGTGGTGAATACGATGATCTTTGTTTTAGATGTTGGAAATACGAACACAGTTCTTGGTGTATATGATCAAGAGGAGCTTAAGTATCATTGGAGAATAGAAACAAGTCGAAATAAAACTGAAGATGAATACGGTATGATTGTAAAGTCTCTATTAGATCACGTTGACCTTTCTTTCTATGATATTCGAGGAATTATTATATCTTCTGTTGTTCCACCAATCATGTTCTCTCTAGAAAGAATGTGTGAGAAGTACTTTAAGATTAAACCGATGATTGTAGGACCTGGGATTAAAACAGGACTAAATATAAAGTATGATAATCCAAAAGAAGTTGGAGCAGACCGAATCGTTAATGCTGTAGCAGGGATTCACCTTTATGGAAGTCCGCTTATTATTGTAGATTTTGGAACAGCAACTACATATTGCTATATCAATGAGCAAGGTCATTATATGGGTGGGGCCATTGCTCCTGGGATTGGTATTTCAACAGAGGCTCTGTATTCACGTGCCTCAAAACTGCCTCGTATTGAGATTGCGAGACCAGATGATGTTATTGGGAAGAATACGGTTAGTGCGATGCAGGCCGGGATCGTATACGGATATGTAGGCCAAGTTGAAGGAATTGTTACTCGATTTAAATCACAAGCTAAGATAGAGCCTAAAGTGATTGCAACTGGGGGCTTAGCATCTCTAATCTCGAAAGAATCTACTATCATAGATGTTATAGATCCTTTTCTAACACTTAAAGGCTTACAGCTTATTTATGAAAGAAATGCGGAACCAAGGCAAAGAGGCTAATTTAAAAAACATTCTAAGGATGTACAACAACGAGAAAAAGGAGTTTTTTTATGACTGATTATTTGATTAAGGCACTTGCTTTTGATGGACAAGTCCGAGCGTATGCTCTTCGTACAACAGAAACAGTAGCAGAAGCACAGAGGAGACATGGAACATGGCCAACTGCATCTGCAGCGTTAGGGAGATCAATGACAGCAGGAGTCATGTTGGGGGCTACGTTAAAAGGAGAAGATAAAATCACAATCAAAGTTGAAGGTGGCGGACCTATTGGTGTCATCCTGGTCGATAGTAACGCCAAAGGAGAGGTAAGAGGTTATGTTACAAATCCTCAGACGAATTTTGAATTAAATGAGTACGGAAAACTAGACGTTAGAAGAGCTGTCGGTACTGAGGGGACATTAACTGTAGTAAAGGATCTAGGTATGAGGGAACAATTCTCTGGACAGGTTCCAATCGTATCGGGTGAACTAGGCGATGACTTTACATACTACCTAGTTTCCTCAGAGCAAGTACCTTCTTCAGTAGGTGTTGGAGTATTGGTAAACCCTGATGATACTATACTTGCCGCGGGTGGTTTTTTAATTCAGTTACTTCCTGGGACGAGCGAAGAGACAATTGTTGAAATTGAAGAAAAACTTAAGACAATTCCAGCAATATCAAGCTTAATTGAAAAAGGTCTTACACCAGAAGAGATCCTGTATGAAATTTTGGGAAAAGACAATATCAAAATTATTGATAAGATGGATGTGTCCTTTAATTGTCCGTGTTCAAGAGAGAGAATTGAAAATGCGATTATAAGCTTAGGTGTTCAGGAAATTCAAGATATGATCGATGAAGATGGTAAAGCTGATGCTCAATGTCATTTCTGTAATGAAAGTTATCATTTTACGAAGGAACAGCTTGTTGATTTAAAAGAACAGACTAAATAATAGGGCCCTTATTGTAGCGGAGTAAAAAAAGAGAATTGCTACAAAAAGTCTTTAAATATTGGGGAGAGGGTTACATGAATACTAAAATACTTTGGGGAATAATAGGTTTCTTAGTCTTGTTAAATTGTTTGACCGTTGCTTATTTCTTCTCTAACAATCAAGGTGGTTTCAAAAAGGTTTCAACAAGCGTTGATATAAATAGCTCAACTGAAGAAACTGTAGGAAAGATTGGTAATACTGTCATAACAAGACAAGAATGGTTAGTTGAGTTAGAAAAGCGTTATGGGAAAGAGACATTAGAAGACATGATTGATGAGAAAGTAATAAAGGAAATGGCGAGTAAATATAAAATTGATATATCTGAAGATGTAATTGAACGTGAAGTAACCATGATTAAAACAATGTATAATCCACTTGACCACGAGAAAATTAATGATGATCAATGGAGAGAGCAAATTGAAATGAGTTTATTGTTAGAGGAATTAGTTACAAAAGATGCGGTTATATCTGAGGAAGAGTTACAGCAATTTTATGATCAAAACAAAGATCTTTATGATATACCAACGACATATCATCTTTCACATATTGTTGTTAAAAATGTGGAGGAAGCAAACCAAGTAGTTAAAGAACTTGATAATGGGTCAAATTTTTCGGCGCTAGCAATGGAAAAATCGATCGATGAATTTTCTGCAAGTCAGGGTGGCGAACTTGGATTTGTTTCAGAGGAAAGTGGGTTTGTACCAGAGGGGTATATTGAGAAGGCTAAGCAAATGGATTTAAATCAATGGAGTGAGCCTATTGAATTAGAAGAAGGTTATGCTGTAATCCACTTACATGAAGTAATACCAGGTGTAACGTATAGCTTTGATGAAGTGAAAAATCAAATAAGAAGACAGATTGCGATTGACCAAGTACAGGGAGCTCTTTCTATCAAATCATTTTGGGAAGAAGCAGAGGTTTCTTGGTTTTATGAAAACGAATAAATTAATTTAAAAAAGTGAATCGAAATGATTGACAATTTCGATAACAATTGGTAAATTGTATACAAAACCAATAAAAATACTAGGGATTAAGAGGTGGTTCTGAAATGGTACGTGTAGCAAATTCAATTCATGAGCTAGTAGGAGAAACCCCGATAGTTAAATTAAATAGACTTGTTGATGAAAATAGTGCAGATGTTTACTTGAAATTGGAATTTATGAATCCAGGTAGTAGTGTAAAAGATCGTATTGCTCTTGCTATGATCGAAGCGGCTGAAAAAAGCGGTGAATTAAAAGTAGGTGATACAATTGTTGAGCCTACAAGTGGTAACACGGGTATTGGATTAGCGATGGTCGCAGCAGCTAAGGGAATCAAAGCGATTCTTGTTATGCCTGAAACAATGAGTTTGGAAAGACGTAATTTATTACGTGCATATGGTGCTGAACTTGTTCTTACACCAGGCCCAGAGGGAATGGGTGGAGCTATTCGTAAGGCAGAAGAACTTTCAAAAGAGCATGGTTATTTTATGCCTCAACAATTTAAAAATGAAGCAAATCCAGAGATTCATCGTAATACAACTGGTAAAGAAATTGTTAGCCAGATGAGCGATGGGGTGGATGCATTCATTTCAGGAATTGGAACTGGTGGAACTATTACAGGTGTTGGGCAAGTGTTAAAAGAGCATTTCCCAAATGTAAAGATTGTTGCTGTAGAGCCAGCTGATTCTCCAATTTTATCTGGTGGTAAGCCAGGTCCTCATAAGATTCAAGGGATTGGAGCTGGTTTTGTTCCAGATATCCTTGATACAAAGGTATATGATGAAGTGGTGACGGTTAAGAATGATGAAGCATTTGATTATGCTCGCCGTGCCGCACGTGAGGAAGGAATTCTTGGTGGGATTTCGTCAGGAGCTGCCATTTTTGCTGCACTAAAAGTAGCAAAAGAGCTTGGAAAAGGAAAGAAAGTGTTAGCAGTTCTACCAAGTAACGGAGAGCGTTACTTAAGCACTCCGCTGTACCAATTTGAACAAGAATAAAAAAATATAATCCAAGAGACTGTCTGAAGAAGTGTTTAGGTGCTGATTTTAATACTATTGTTAGATTTCTAATGAGTATTTAGCACTTAGGATACATGATTCGGACAGTCTTTTTTTTGTAAGCATACTTCTGTCCCAAAATGGTGATGACATGGAAAGAATCATGTACAATAGCTGTATGAGAGTAATGAGGAGTGTGAGGTTGTGCAACGGAGAACAACACTAGCGAAGAAAATATGTTATCAGCATATAAATTGGTTTAATCAATATAAACAATTATCCAATAATGAGGATTTCCATGTGTTACTTGAAAGTGGCCGCGGTGGAAAATATAGTATTATGGGTTTAAAACCCTTTGCAATACTCAAAGGGAAAAATCACGAATTAGTTATTACGATGGTAGATGAGAACCGACAGGAAATTGTCAAGGGTGACCCATTGGACAGTATGAAAAAATGGATGATGAACTATGAAACGAATCAGAATCCTTCATACCCTGACTTCCAAGGAGGAGCTATTGGATTTATTAGTTATGATTATGCCAGGTATATAGAAGGCTTACCTGAACAATCTGCAGATGATTTAGATACCCCTGACCTTTACTTCATGGTATTTAATGACTTGGTTTTATTTGACCATGAAGAAGAGGTTTTATGGCTAATTACACATTATGAAGATTCAATTGACGAAGGGGAATTAAGATTAGAGCAGTTGGAGCATCAATGGACAAGTCCCCTAAATGATTTCAAGGAACTGTCTTTTCATTATCAAGGAGATACAAATAATCTTATTTCCTTTCAGGAACAAGATTTCCACGATGCTGTGTGTAAGATTAAGGACTATATTGCTAATGGTGATATCTTTCAAGTTAACTTGTCTGTTCGTCAGTCACAGACACTTGAGTCACACCCAATGAAGATTTATGAGAATTTGCGAAAAATAAATCCTTCTCCTTACATGTCATATGTCCATTTCCCAGAATTCCAGTTAGTTAGTGGATCGCCTGAGCTACTAGTTAAGAAAAAGGGACTTGAGGTAAGCACAAGACCAATTGCAGGTACTCGCTCTAGAGGGATGAATGAAGAAGAAGATAGTCAATTAGCAAATGAACTAATAGAAAATGAAAAAGAACGAGCAGAACATGTCATGCTTGTAGACTTAGAAAGAAATGATCTTGGAAGAGTCTGTAGGTTTGGTACAGTTGAAGTTAATGAGTTTATGGTGATTGAGAAATATTCACATGTCATGCATATCGTTTCTAATGTACGAGGTGAACTTGCTTCAGATAAGGATGCTTACGATGTTCTTCGAGCAGCCTTTCCAGGCGGGACCATAACCGGTGCTCCAAAAGTTAGAACGATGGAAATTATAGAAGAGCTTGAGCCTGTGCGGAGAGGGGTATATACTGGTTCTATTGGATGGATTAGTTTTTCAGGAGAAATGGAAATGAATATTGCAATTCGTACGCTTGTTGCTAAGGATGGGATAGCACATGTACAAGCAGGTGCAGGTATCGTAATTGATTCTAATCCGAAGCACGAATACAAGGAATCCTTGAAAAAGGCAAAGGCGTTGTGGAAAGCAAAGGAATTAAGTGAAGCTGAGTAGCAAGAGAAAAATTTTAGTATGAGGTGAGATAGAATGATATTAATGATTGATAACTATGATTCTTTTACATTTAATTTAGTTCAGTATTTAGGTGAGTTAGGTCAAGAATTAGTGGTTAAACGAAATGATGAAATATCAATAAAAGAGATAGAAGAGCTTAATCCTGAGTTTTTAATGATTTCTCCTGGACCGTGCAGTCCAAATGAAGCGGGTATTAGCCTTGAAGCAATTGAGTATTTCGCCGGTAAGATTCCAATCTTTGGAGTTTGTTTAGGGCATCAATCAATTGGTCAAGTTTTTGGAGGTGATGTTGTTCGTGCTGAGCGCTTAATGCATGGAAAGACATCGCAAATACATCATAATAACGAAACAATCTTTGAAGGGCTAGAGAACCCTTTAACAGCAACAAGATATCATTCTCTTATTGTTAAGAAGGAGACTCTACCTGATTGTCTAGAAATAACAGCTTGGACAGATGAACAGGAAATTATGGCAATTCGTCATAAAACCCTCCCAATTGAAGGTGTTCAGTTCCATCCGGAATCCATAATGACTTCTTTCGGGAAAGAAATGCTGCAGAATTTTATAAATAAGTATAAAAGGACTGAGCATACTTCATGTTCATCTATTTAAATGGCGAAATTATAAAAGAAGAGGAAGCAAGAATCACACCATTTGATCATGGATATATCTATGGTCTTGGTGTTTTTGAAACTTTTAGAGTATATGATGGTCATCCCTTTTTATTCGATGACCATCTTATGCGTTTAAGGATAGCTTTGCAGGAGCTTAATATACGATTTGAGTATTCAAAAGAGGATCTCTTGCAAATGGTACATCGTACCCTTGAAGCGAACGGCTTAAGTGATGCTTATATTAGGTTTAATGTGTCTGCAGGCAAAGGCGAGATTGGGTTACAGATTGGTGAATATGGGGATCCGACCGTTATAATTTTTGCCAAGCCACTGCCTAAATTAATAGTGGAGAAAGAAGCAGTTATTCTAAATACACTCCGTAATACTCCAGAGGGTCCATTTCGATTGAAATCTCATCACTACTTAAATAATATCTATGCCAAACGTGAACTTGGAAATGATCCAAGGAAAGAAGGGTTATTACTAACCAAGGAAGGTTACCTTTCAGAAGGGATTACTTCAAATCTTTTTTGGGTAAAGAATCAATCATTTTATACTCCCTCATTAGAAACAGGGATATTAAATGGAATAACTAGATCGTATCTAAAGGAGTTAATTTATATTTTAGGTTATAAGTTAAATGAGGGTTACTATTCTCCTAGTGAACTGATGGACAGTGATGAAATCTTTATTACAAATTCAATTCAAGAAATTGTTCATATATCAGCAGTAAACAATAAGAACTTTGCTGGACATACTGATGCTCTTACATCAAAACTTCAAAGAATATATAAGAAGCATCGATACCAACTGTGGAGTAAAAGTGATTTAATAGAGAGGAAAGATACAATTGAAGAATAGGTTTCCAATAAAATCTTCAAAGATTTCATCTGGTTCATATCAATTTCCACTTGCCGATAAGACATATATCATGGGTATTTTAAACATTACACCAGATTCATTTTCTGATGGAGGTAAGTATAATCAGTTAGAATATGCAGTTGAGCATGCAAGGGAAATGGTAAAACAAGGCGCGGATATCATTGACATTGGTGGAGAGTCAACAAGGCCTGGTTACCAGAAGATTTCTGTTGAAGAAGAGTTAGAGCGAGTCATCCCAGTCATTAAGGCGATATCATCAGTGGTCGACGTTCCTATCTCTATTGATACATATAAAGCAGAGGTAGCAAAAGGAGCACTCGAAGCAGGAGCTCATATAATCAATGATGTGTGGGGAGCAAAAGCGGACCCTGAAATGGCTTATATTGCAGCTAAGTTTGAGGTGCCAATCATTCTAATGCATAACCGTCCTAATAAAGAATATAAAAATCTTATTGAAGATATGCTCGTTGATTTGCAAGAAAGTATCGATATAGTCAAAGATGCTGGAGTGAAGGATGAGAAGATTATTATTGATCCTGGTGTAGGCTTTGCGAAAGACTATGACCATAATATAAAGGTAATTCAAAACCTTGAACAATTTCATCGTTTGGGATACCCTGTTTTACTAGGAGCCTCAAGAAAGTCATTTATCGGGCAAATATTGGATCTTCCTCCTGAACAAAGAGACGAAGGGACAGGTGCAACCACTTGTCTAGCTATAGAAAAAGGCTGTTCATTTGTTCGGGTTCATAATGTAGTCTTAACTAAACGATTAGTAAGTATGATGGATGAACTAACTGGTAAAGGAGGAGAGAACCATCGATAAAATTTATGTAAATCAAATGGATTTTTACGGCTATCATGGTGTACTCCCTGAAGAAACACGTTTAGGTCAACGGTTTATTATTGATTTAGTTGTAGAAGCAGACTTAAAGCAAGCGGGAGAAACGGACGACCTACAATATACGATTAATTATGCGGAGCTTTATCATATTTGTAAGGAAATTGTTGAGGGAGAACCATATAAACTGATAGAAGCCGTCGCAGAAAAGATTACGAAAGCGATCCTTAATGAATTTCATTCAATTAACGTGATCACTGTAAAAGTAATTAAACCAAATCCTCCTATACAAGGTCATTATCAATCAGTTGCCGTAGAGGTACAAAGGAGTAGATGAGTTGAATATAGCATATATTGGTTTAGGTTCCAATATGGGGGATCGTTTATTCCATTTGCATGAAGCAGTCAAACTCTTGGACCGGGATGAACGAATATCAGTAATTGAAACTTCCTCGATTTATCAAACAGCACCTGTAGGTTATCTTGAGCAAGATTTATTTTTAAATATGGTAATTAAAGCAAATACCTTACTGGAACCTATTGATTTACTGGAAGTTACTCAACAAATTGAGAAGGAACTTGGAAGAAAAAGGGATATTAAGTGGGGTCCTCGAACGATAGACCTTGACATTTTACTATATAATAACGAAAATATTGAAACAGAGAAGTTAATAATTCCTCATCCGCGGATGAATGAACGAGCTTTTGTTCTAGTTCCGTTGACGGAGATTGATGATCGAATAGAACATCCGTATACAAAGATGCCAATATCTTTATTCATACAGGGATTACAAGACAGAGAAGAGGTACAACTATGGAAGCGGAAAAGTGGGGAAGGCGCATACGAGCTTTTCGAAAATTGAAGGGCTACACACAAGAGAACTTTGCGAAGAATCTTGGTGTTTCCGTGTCTGTGTTAGGTGAGATAGAGCGTGGTAACCGTGTACCAAGTGAAGAGTTTATTAATGGGGTTGCAGAATTACTAAGTGTAACAGTTAGTGAATTAGCACCTAAGAACACGGATTAATCCTTAAGGAGGGTTACTATGTTGAAAATTGGAGATATTCAAATGAAAAACCAGGTGGTTTTAGCTCCAATGGCAGGAGTCTGTAATGCTGCATTTCGCCTGACTGTGAAAGAGTTTGGTGCTGGATTGGTTTGTGCAGAAATGGTAAGCGATAAAGCAATCCTCTATAACAATGCTAAGACAATGGGAATGTTATATATAGATGAACAAGAGAAACCACTAAGCCTACAAATTTTCGGTGGTGAAAAAGAAACGCTTGTAGAAGCGGCTAAATTCGTAGATAAAAACACCACAGCTGATATCATTGATATAAATATGGGATGTCCAGTTCCTAAAATTACGAAATGTGATGCAGGTGCAAAATGGCTATTAGATCCGAACAAAATCTATGAAATGGTTTCGGCGGTAGTGGATGCGGTGGATAAACCTGTGACAGTTAAGATGCGTATGGGGTGGGATGAAGAACATATTTTTGCGATTCAGAATGCCCAAGCAGTTGAACGTGCAGGGGGGAAAGCTGTAGCGCTTCATGGTCGTACTCGTGTACAAATGTATGAAGGTCATGCTAATTGGGACATCATTAAAGAAGTGAAGCAATCCGTCTCAATTCCGGTTATTGGTAATGGCGATGTTCAGACTCCACAGGATGCGAAACGCATGCTCGAGGAAACTGGGGTAGATGGTGTAATGATAGGTAGAGCAGCATTAGGTAACCCATGGATGATTTACCAAACTGTTAAGTACCTTGAAACTGGAGAAATGATTCCCGAACCAGGGGTTCGAGAAAAAATGGATGTATGTATTTTACATTTAGATCGCTTAATCGATCTAAAGAATGAAAATGTAGCGGTTAGAGAAATGAGAAAGCATGCTGCTTGGTATCTAAAAGGGATAAGAGGCAATGCTATCGTTCGAAATTCTGTTAATGAATGTGTAACTCGGGAAGACTTAGTTACTTTATTATATAATTTTGTAGATGAGGTTGAACATAAGCAACAAAGCAATACACAGGTAGTTTAGCAATATGCAAATCTGAACGGTTACAAATTACCTGAAATTATTGTTTATTGCTACTGCCAGTTGCTTACTGGCAGTTTTTCTGCTTATATAATTAAGGGAGTATTTTATAAAACATACATACAATACATATATTTGTTTGTTTCGGGTTAATGCTTGGATATACTATATTAATAAATAAATAGTGGAGTGATCTTATGAGTCAGGAAGAATTGAACGATCAGTTTATAGTTAGAAGAGAAAAGTTAAATAGCTTGCGTGATAAAGGATTAGATCCATTTGGAAAGCGATTTGACCGAACTCACACGTCAAAAGAGTTGATTGATCTGTATGATGGGATTGAAAAGGAAGATCTTGATCAGAAAGAAATTACAGTTACGATTGCGGGCCGTATTAAAACAAAGCGAGGAAAAGGTAAAGCAGGCTTTACCCACATCCAAGACCTTACAGGACAAATTCAACTTTATATTCGTCAAGATGCTGTAGGAGAAGAACAATACGATGTCTTTAACACAGCTGATCTAGGTGATATTGTTGGAGTGACAGGAAACGTATTTAAGACAAAGGTTGGAGAACTTTCGATAAAAGTAGAATCGTTCGAACTATTATCTAAATCACTTAGACCTCTTCCTGAGAAATTTCACGGTTTAAAGGATGTTGAACAACGTTACCGTCAAAGATATCTTGATTTAATCATGAATCCTGAGAGTAAGGATACGTTCATATTGCGAAGTAAAATCATTCGTTCTATGCGCAGATATTTAGATGACCATGGTTACTTAGAAGTAGAAACACCAATGATGCACTCTATTCCTGGTGGAGCTTCAGCGAGACCATTTGTCACACATCATAATGCATTAGATATCCCTCTTTATATGAGAATTGCTATTGAACTACACTTAAAGCGTCTTATTGTTGGTGGTTTAGAAAAGGTGTACGAGATCGGACGAGTATTTAGAAATGAAGGGGTGTCAACAAGGCATAACCCGGAATTCACTATGATCGAATTGTACGAAGCATATGCTGATTACAAAGATATTATGAGTTTGACTGAGAATTTAGTTGCACATATTGCCCAAGATGTCCTTGGAACTACTACTGTACAATACGGTGATTATGAAATCGATTTAAAACCAGAATGGACAAGACTTCATATGGTTGATGCAATTAAAGAGCATACAGGTGTAGACTTTTGGAAAGAAATGAGTGTTGAGGAAGCAAGGCAACTCGCGAAAGACCACGGTGTTGAAATTAACAACAATATGCAGTACGGTCATATTGTGAATGAATTCTTTGAGCAAAAAGTTGAAGAGAAATTAATTCAACCGACTTTCATATTTGGACACCCTGTAGAAATCTCACCTTTGGCTAAGAAAAATCCCGAAGATGAGAGATTTACAGATCGGTTCGAATTATTCATAGTAGCTCGTGAGCATGCAAATGCATTTACAGAATTGAATGATCCTATTGATCAACGTCAGCGCTTTGAAGCTCAAATTCAAGAAAGAGAGCAAGGTAATGATGAAGCTCACATGATGGATGATGATTTCATTGAAGCATTAGAATATGGTATGCCTCCGACTGGTGGATTGGGTATTGGTATTGACCGACTTGTTATGCTACTAACAAATTCTCCATCAATCAGAGATGTATTACTTTTTCCACAAATGAGAAATAGATAAGGTTTATTAAGGGCGTCTTTAGGGCGTCCTTGTTTTTTTATCCTTTGAGATCTACTTTGTGTTCTACTTAGTTATATAATCTTTGTAAGATAGAAAAAAAGTGTTGCAATTAAAATGCTATGGTGATATATTAATAAACGTCGCTTCTGAGGCAAATAACTTTTACAAATGCTAATTTAAAAAAGTGTTGACTTCGAAAACGACAAATGATAATATAATAAAGCTGCTTAGATAAAGCGGCACAAAAAGAAAGACAAGCTCTTTGAAAACTGAACACAATAAACAAACGTCAACGTTTTAAAATTAGTAACAAACTATTGAGCAATCAATACTCTTTTTGGAGAGTTTGATCCTGGCTCAGGATGAACGCTGGCGGCGTGCCTAATACATGCAAGTCGAGCGGATTTGAGGGAGCTTGCTCCCTCATATTAGCGGCGGACGGGTGAGTAACACGTGGGCAATCTGCCTGTAAGACTGGGATAACTTCGGGAAACCGGAGCTAATACCGGATAATATAGAGAACCGCATGGTTCTCTATTAAAAGATGGTTTCGGCTATCACTTACAGATGAGCCCGCGGCGCATTAGCTAGTTGGTGAGGTAATGGCTCACCAAGGCAACGATGCGTAGCCGACCTGAGAGGGTGAT
>NZ_FNJU01000029.1:8061-12913 GCF_900104555.1 Litchfieldia salsa | reverse complement strand
AGACGAGCCGGCTGGAAGGTTGCTTTTTAACCTTCTAGACGGATTGGCTTATGACCCCGAGCCGATGGCGCCTGGAGCTAGACAAAAGAAAAGCGCAAGCGCCTTGGTCAGCCTCGACATGCATAAGGCGAATCACGCAGGAAACCTTGGTTTCTGAAGTGATTTGCCGAGGGGGCTAGGCGCTGGAGCTAGACACTAAAACTGAGTTCAAAATCTTATACTTCCTATCTTTAAAAAAAGGATGAGCCTTATTTATTAGACTCATCCTTTTTCGTTATTCTTTTGACTTACCTTTACCTTGGTTCTCTTCTTTTGCATCTTTATTATTGTTAGTATGATTCGCTTTGTTCATTTTAGCTTCTTCAGACTTGCCATTATTGCCTTTTATTTCTGTTGCCTTTTCATTTTTCTTCGAAGAATTCACCACCGCCGCTGGAGTCTTTTCTTCCTCTTCTGCATTTTCTTCAGTAGTAACCGATTGGACTTCTACAGTCTCTTCCTCAACAACAACCGTTTCTTGCTCACTCACAGTTTCCGGTTCTTCAACAGCTGGATTATCATCCAAATCTACTTCTGTCGTTTCCTCTTCAGTGTTATCCTTCATTTTTTGACTACGTTTCTCGATTTTCTTGTCTAATTTCGCAAATGATTTTTCAATGTTTTTCATTAGAGCTTGTTGCGCTTTTGGATTCTCTACATTAGACAAAGCTAATAGTAATGCATCAATGTTATTACCTAGTTTAACTTCAAGCTCATCCTTCGTTTCTTCAGTAGTCTCAGACTCTTCCTCATTTAATTCAGTAGTATCAATAGGTTCGGTCTCAGTTTCAGCATCTGTTACTATTTCTTCTTGCTCTTCCAATTTTTCTTGTGCTTGTGTTTGTGACTCAAGAGCTGATTCCAATAACTCCGTCGCTTCATTCATCTTTCCTTCAGCAATTAATGCATTTGCTTCAGATATACGCTCATGGGCAAAATCGGCTAACAATTGAGCTTCCTTATGGTCATCCGTTGTTAAGGCTAATCTTACTTTTTCAATCATGATTTTCACAAAATAGAAAAAATCACCTGGAATCACTGAAGCCTCTTCAGCTTCAACTTCATTTGTCGGATCAGAAGTAGTAATAGTAGAATTTCCTTCAGTCTCAGTTAGTTGATCATCCGTACTTATCGTCTCTGATTCTTGTACGTCCTCTGAGCTGTCTACAACAACCTCAGTTGCTTCTGTTTCTTCAACAGTCTTTATATTTTCTTGTGCAAAGATTGAAGTTGTTCCTACAGTAAAAAATAATGAACCTGCCATAATAACACTTGTTGAAACTGTATAAAAGAATGGTTTTGTTTTCATAATAATCCCCTTTTTAATTTTGATACTACAAGATTACGGAATTTGAATGAGCTTTATGGGTGTTATTATCAATTTTATAGATTGGGGATTTTTTCAAATTATCTATCATACCTTAGATTCTGTAATACAAACGCAAATAACTTGTAGAAAGTGAAAATTCTGACCAATTTTACATAAAGAATGCAAGATTAATAGGATTATTTATAAGGTCAGAAATATTCAATTAGCAAGAATATTTGCCGAATTTATGACAATATTATATAATAGTATATCAAGGTAGATCTATTCCAAACAGTTCCCTCGTCTCATTCCCATAAGCATCCCCTGAAAATCTTTATGATTTTTCAATGAATCTATAAATATGTAAGTGATTGTAAGAAAATCTACCATTAGAAATATTAGAAATTTTAAAAAATACTAAATTAACAAACCATTCCAATCAAAGAAGGTGATCATCATTATGACAGCAGAAATGAAAACAAACATCACAAACTCTCCGCTTCGCCGTGATGTAAAAAATCTTGGGAATATCCTTGGTCAAGTCCTTGTCTATCATGGTGGGGTTGAACTTGTTAACATCGTTGAACGCATTCGAAAGATGACAAAAGATCTTAGAACGGAATTTAATACGGAAACTTATAACGAACTTAAAAGTGAAATCCGTTCTCTTAAACCACCATTACGTCAGCAAGTCATTCGCGCATTTTCAGTATATTTCCATTTAGTGAATATTGCTGAACAAAATCATCGAATTCGTAGACGTAGAGAATATCAATTACAATCAGATGAAATCGTTCAACCAGTATCATTAGAAGGTGCAGTCAATTCACTAAAAGAACATGAAGTATCAGCGCAAGCCATTAAAGATTTGTTAAATTCACTATCATTAGAGCTAATTATTACAGCACATCCAACAGAATCAACGAAACGAACGGTACTTGAAATTCAAAAGAGAATTGCGTCCATTCTCCAACAGAATGATAATACAATGCTCACTAAAAAAGAACGCCAGCAATTAGAGGACCAATTAGTAAATGAAGTAACTGTTTTATGGCAAACAGATGAGCTTCGTTATCGAAAACCATCAGTAATGGATGAAGTAATGAATGGACTCTATTATTTTGACGAAACCCTTTTTGATGTATTGCCAGATATTCATCAAGAATTAGAAGATTCTCTGAAGGAAAAGTTCTCTAGTCATTCTTGGGATGTTCCTAACTTCCTTCGTTTCGGTTCTTGGATCGGTGGAGACAGAGATGGAAATCCAAATGTAACTCCTGAAGTCACTTGGAACACCTTAACAGCACAAAGAAAATTAGTATTGAAGAAATATGAGCAATCGCTCATCGCACTTATGAAGAAA
Source organism: Litchfieldia salsa (assembly GCF_900104555.1). GTDB lineage: Bacteria > Bacillota > Bacilli > Bacillales > Bacillaceae_L > Litchfieldia > Litchfieldia salsa. The sequence goes on along the minus strand of NZ_FNJU01000029.1, from coordinate 10,202 downwards.
TTTAGCTATTCCACTACTCGTGTTGTGGTAACTGATGAATTGATCGATTCAGTTGAGAAAGGTGAAGCTAGCCTTCCCTCTGATAAAGTTTGGATTGTAGAAAACGAAATTTACCGTCGTAAATTCGCCATTATCATTCATAAGTTGAAACAAACCGGTAAAAGTGAACTTGGTTACGCTAATTCTGATGAGTTACTAAATGATTTAGTGATTATTAAACAAAGCGCGAAAAAGCATCAGCCATCAGAGCGTGAGTTAAAAGAGTTGAATAAATTTATTCGCCAAGTACAACTTTTCGGATTCCATTTAGCTACACTAGATATTAGAAATCACAGTGGAGAACATGAAACAGCTGTCGCTGAGATATTCAAGAAGGTCAGTATTGCTGAAGATTACTCACAATTATCTGAGCCTGAAAAACTAAAGGTTCTTGAAAAGGTACTTAAAGATCCTCGTCCAGTATTGCTTACAGATGAAGATTATACAAAGGAAACACAAGCAACTTTAAAAGTCTTTAAGTTGATTAAAGACGCACATAGAGAATTTGGAAAGCGTTCTATTGAAGTTTACTTAATAAGCATGACACAATCTGCTAGTGATCTACTCGAGGTTTTAGTTTTAGCCAAGGAATTTGGAATCTATCGTTTACATGCAGATGGTAGTGTGGAAAGTCACTTAAATGTAGCGCCTTTACTTGAAACAGTTGACGATTTAGTCGCAGGACCAAAAATTATGGAAACCCTCTTCAAAATGGATTTCTATCGTCGTCATGTTGAAATTCTTGGGGACCAACAGGAAATCATGCTAGGTTATTCTGATGGCAGTAAAGATGGTGGAACATTAACTGCCAATTGGAAGCTGTTTATGGCACAAAAAGAAATTCATGATATGGCTCGTAAATACAATATTCGCCTTAAGTTTTTCCATGGTCGTGGAGGTTCACTAGGTCGTGGGGGCGGTCCTTTAAATCGTAGTATTCTCTCCCAACCACGTGAAACACTCGGGGATGGAGTGAAAATTACGGAGCAAGGTGAAGTATTATCATCTCGTTATTTAGTAACAGAGATTGCTCATCGTAGCTTAGAGCAAGCAGCAGCAACCCTGATCAAAGCCGCTGCTCATATTGCTGATGATGCGGATACGATTTATGCACGTGAAGAAGCTTGGGAAAAAGCAATGGAGGAAATCTCTGATGCATCTCTTGCAAAATATCAATCACTTGTGTTCCAGGATAAAGATTTCCTGACATACTTTAACCAAGCCACACCATTAATGGAGCTTGGAGCATTGAATATTGGTTCACGTCCAATGGCTCGTAAAAACAGTAATCGTTTTGAAGATCTACGTGCAATTCCTTGGGTTTTCGCATGGACACAAAGTCGTCAACTCTTCCCTGCTTGGTATGCATCTGGAACAGGTCTAGCGACATTTGCTAACAAGAGCGAAGATAACCTTAAGATGCTTCAAGAAATGTACGAAAAATGGCCATTCTTCAAGTCAACAATTGATAACCTTCAAATGGCTCTAATGAAGGCTGATATTATGTCTGCCAAGGAATATACAGAGCTTGTCGAAGACCAAACAATTGCCTCCCGCATTTTCGGGGACATCGTTGAAGAATATGATCGTACAAAGAATATTCTTTTGAAAATCAGTGATGATCAAGAATTACTTGATAGTAATCCAAATATTCAAGAATCAATCCGTAGAAGAAATCCATATGTAGATCCATTAAACTACTTACAAGTCGAACTAATTCGTTCCCTTCGTGAGGAAGAAGAACCTAGTGATGAGCTAATCACAGAAGTGTTACTCACAATTAATGGAATCGCAGCTGGCTTACGTAACACAGGTTGATTTTAAGGAAGAGAAGCAGTAGAAACCACACATGTGGGGTCTACTGCTTTTTTGTTTGAGCATTTAGATTCTAGCTTTAAGGAAGGATTCTATTTGTGATCGATGATGTTGATCATGTTCAATGAATTCGCCAAATTTCGTGGGATTTCTTCGGTCTTCCGCGGGATTCCACTTGGATTTAGTGGGATTAACCGATGTTTTCGCGGGATTATGGTTCTGGCTCTATACGTGGAACCTTGGTTCGTGGGATTCCTTCGTTCTTTCGCGGGATTCCACTTGGATTT
>NZ_FNJU01000029.1:0-7841 GCF_900104555.1 Litchfieldia salsa | reverse complement strand
ACCTTGGTTCGTGGGATTCCTTCGTTCTTTCGCGGGATTCCACTTGGATTTAGTGGGATTGCCCGATGTTTTCGCGGGATTATGGTTCTGGCTCTTTGCGTGGAACCTTGTTTCGTGGAATTCCTTCGATCTTTCGCGGGATTCCACTTGGATTTCGTGGGATTCCTCGATGTTTTCGTGGGATTATGGTTCTGGCTCTATGGAAGAAGCCATCACTAATACCACAACACAAATAAATAGACAATATTTATTTTCATAAATCATCACTATTTTTTCTAATTGTGAATAAAATAGTAAAAAAGATTGACAATTTTGTGACAAAGTATAGAATATTAAGTATAAGGAGTTGGTAACGATGGTTGGAGCAAACGCAGAAAAAATGAAAACGGTACGCAGGATCTCAACAATAGGTATTTCAATCGGTCTTATCTCGATGATGATCAGTTTTATTGTAAGCGGATTCAACGCTACGTCATTTGTAACCCTTCTAGGCGGCGGAATTATTTATGCATCAATGGTATTCTTTGGCTTCGGTCTATTTTTATGCTTGATCGAAGAATATGCTGACAGAGCTAAAGGCGAAGTTAACTGACACCATAGCATATCAAACAATTTAATCAAATATAGATAACCATAAACATATAAATAGGCTGTTTTCTCTGAATATAAAAAGATAGTATCTAGCAGTCTGAATACACGGAGACTCCTGCGGGACCAGTGGCCAAAGTAGACCCCACAGGAGCTTAGCGACGAGGAGGCTCACTGGTCACCCGCCTGACGCGGAGTGTATTCAGCCTGCGGCTTTATACAAAAAAAACAGCCAACAATAAAAAAACGATCATGATCAAGAGTTGTTACTTTTACAAAGGAAGTAAAAGCACTCTCTTTCTCACAATCGTTTTCCAATAAAAGAGCCTTATCAAAGGCTCTTTTATTTATTTATCCAACCGCATGCCCAGAAGTTAATACCCAGATACTTCCGATTACAATGACAGCTGCAAGGAAGATACTATATGCCATGTTAATGATATTAATTTTACCTTCAGCACCCTCACTCACATGCATGAACATTGTTAATTGAAGTCCTGCTTGGAAGAAAGCCAAGGCTCCAGCGATATACATCTTTGTAGTACCAGAAAAATCAGTTTTAAGCGCAACAACTAATGCAAGCAATGTCAAGATGAGTGATAGTAAATACCCAGCTACATGACGATACGGAAAGCCTGTGTCATGCTTCTTCATATTACATCACCATCCCTTTCAAGTAGACGAATGTGAAGATGAAAATCCAAACAACGTCTAGGAAATGCCAGTACAGACTGAAAATAAATGTTTTTCGTGCTGTAGTAGGTGTTAGTCCTCTTTTTAAAAGCTGCATAATAATCAAGACTCCCCAACCGACACCAAGTGTTACGTGAGCTCCATGTGTTCCAAGTAAGGTAAATAAAGCTGATGTAAAAGCACTTGTACCAATTGCAGCACCTTCGTGAACAAATAAATTAAACTCATATATTTCAACAGTTAGGAACCCAAGTCCAAGAACAAGCGTAATGATAAACCATAAAAGTAATCCTTTAAGATTGTGATTACGCATTTCACGGATCGCAAGTCCTGCTGTAAAGCTACTTGTTAAAAGTAGAAAAGTATTGATCATTAATTCCTTCACATGGAACAAGTCTGCCCCAGAAGGCCCACCAGCTGTTCGGTCTACTAAGATAAAGTAAGTTGCGAACAAGGTAGAAAATAAGACGATTTCCGCACCAAGGAAAATCCAGAAGCCAAGAATATTCATCTGATCTTGGTGCTTTTGATATTCAAGTGGTAATGAAGTATCAACTTTTCCAGCCATTATAAATCACCTCTCCATTTTTTCTCGGTTTTAGTGATTTCTTCGACACTTACATAGAAGCCTTCATCATAATCAAATGAGCGTGCAATCAGACCTATTATAATAAGAACTGATGCGATCGCAGCTGGTATAAACCATTCAAAGACTAAGAAGAAGCCGACAATTCCAAAGGCAACACTCATTAAGAACGGCACTCCAGAGTTGCTAGGTAAGTGAATCTTTTCAATTTCACTTTCTTTAAGCGTATGCGTACCTTCTTTTTTCATATCCCAGAATGCTTCAGTTGAGTTTACTTCTGGAATTTTAGCAAAGTTATAAGCTTGAACTGGTGATGCAGTAGCCCACTCAAGTGTACGAGCATCCCATGGATCATGATCTACACCACGTGGAGCATAACGGAAGCTCCAGTAAATGTTGTATACTAATGCAGCAAATCCTGCAGCTAAAACTAGTGAACCGATAAATGAAAGCATTAACGGGTTTTCCCATCCTAAGCCTTCAGAATAAGTGTACATACGACGTGACATACCATCTAATCCAACAAAGAACATTGGCATAAATGTTACGTTAAATCCAACAACGAATAACCAGAAATGCCATTTACCGATTTTTTCATTAAGTGTAAATCCGAACATTTTCGGCCACCAGTAGTAAAGTCCTGCAAACACGGCAAACACTACTCCTGGAATTAATACATAGTGGAAATGCGCCACTAGGAACATTGTATTGTGATATTGATAATCTGCTGCTGCCATTGCTAGCATAACCCCTGTAACCCCACCAATTGTGAAACATGGAATAAATGCTAAAGCCCACAACATTGAAGTTGAAAATTTAATCCGACCTTTTCTCATCGTAAACAACCAGTTAAAGATCTTCACCCCGGTTGGAACGGCGATTAACATCGTTGTAATCGAGAAGAATGAGTTAACTGCTGGTCCTGATCCCATTGTATAGAAATGGTGAACCCATACGATCATCGATAAGAATGCAATCGTAATGATTGACCAAACCATTGTTGTATAACCATATAGATTTTTACGAGAGTAAGTTGAAATAACTTCTGAGAACATACCGAATGCTGGTAAAGCAACGATATAAACCTCAGGATGTCCCCATAACCAGAATAAGTTTAACCAAAGCATTGGCTCCCCACCAGCTGCTACAGTAAAGAAGTGAGTCCCAAACAAACGATCCATTGTCATCAATAATAATGCTACTGTAAAAATTGGGAAGGCAGCAACAATGATTACTGATGTTATAAATGAAGTCCAAGCAAACATTGGCATTTTCATTAATGTCATACCTGGTGCTCTCATTTTCAATACTGTTACGATAAAGTTAATTCCTGTTGCTAATGTACCAATCCCGGCAATTTGCAGGGCAACTGCGTAATAGTTATTACCGATACCCGGTGTAAATTCTTTACCTGCGAGTGGAAAATATGATGTCCACCCCGCATCAGGAGAACCACCGATAACAAATGAGATGTTAAATAACATCGCACCTACGAAAAATAACCAAAAGCTTAATGCATTTAACCAAGGAAACGCAACATCACGAGCTCCAAGTTGCAATGGTAAGACAACATTCATAATACCAATCAGCAAAGGCATCGCCGCGAATAAAATCATAACAATTCCATGAGTGGTAAAAATCTCATTATAATGCTGAGAATTTAAGAATTCCATTTCTGGCCGTGATGTTTGTAATCTCATCATCAAACCGTCTACCCCACCACGGAAGAACATTAATACTCCCGCTAAGATATATAAAATACCAATACGTTTATGATCAACAGTTGTTAACCATTCGGTCCACAACCAACGCCATTTTTTGAAATATGTTAAACCACCGACGATTCCGAGAATCGTTAATCCAATGGCAATCTGTGATGCTAAAATAAGGGGATCTCCTGTGACAAAAAACTGATGTCCTGTGCCTGCACCTAGTACTCCCATTCTTTAATCCCTCCTGTTAGTGTGAGTCATGATTGTCATGATCTCCATGATCTCCATGGTCTTCATGGTTTTCATGTGTATCTTCTTCAGAATGACTACCATGTTCATCATGAGACTCTCCACCATGATTGTGGTATTCCGATTCTGAATGATCAATCCATTCTAAATGGGTACCATTAAAAGTCATACGACCAACAAGGCCTGGTTCAATAATCTCGTAGTGTTTTTCTTCTGTTAAGTCTGAAGCTGTTGCTTTAACTTCAGAAACCCATTTATCAAAATCTTCCTGAGTTTGTGCTTCAACCTCAAACTCCATATGCGCATAACCTTCACCGTTAAAACTTGTATTACGACCAATGTATGAACCAGGTCTATCTGCTAAAAGGTAAAGCTCTGTCTGCATGTTAGCCATCGTATATTTTTGTCCACCTAACGCAGGTACCCAGAAGGACTGCATCGTACCGGTAGATGTCATTTTAAACTGAACTGGAACGCCAGCTGGGATATTAAAGTAGTTAACCGTCTCAATATCTTGCTCTGGATAACTAAAAATCCATTTCCAATCAGCTGATGTAACGTGTATGGTAATTGGTTCTACATTCTCATACCCTTCAGGTATTTCCTCAAGTTCATACGTTGTAATAACCGTCGGAATTGTAAGAGCGATGACAATCACAATAGGAATTCCAATCCAAAGCGCTTCTAACAGTTTACTCCCATGTTCATGTGGTGGCTCGTAATCTTTGTTTCTATTAGTCTCACGATATTTCCAAATAATGTATCCAAATAACACAAAAACCACAACTACAATAACCAACATAAAGATGATGGAAAATATAATCAGATCAGCCTGACTCTTTGCGACTGGTCCTTGTGGATCAAAGATAAGTAGCTTTTCACATCCAGAAAGCACTGATGAGACTGCTACTAATAGTATCGAAAACATTATATAACGAAAAGATTTCATGTAATGTCGCTCCTCCCTGCATTTAAAATCACTTTTTTTCTCTGTAAGTAAACTCAAGAAAGCAAATAATAAAAAGAAAAGATTATAGCATAGTCTTTTATGCTGAAAAGTGATATATCTTACACTTTCTCTTACAAATTCTATCTTACACTCAAAACGATGCTGATATATGACGGAAATGTGTAGATTTTTTGACAAAATCCAAACTTAATAAAAAATCTACTTGGTTAATTCATTAGTCTGTCAAAATTAAACCATCTGAATTCCCCGTCAATTCAATATTCCACTATACTTATAGGTAATACTTTGTTAAATAATTCACGTAATCATGCGCACTATTTCACAAGAATTATTATTATTTTAGTATAATTAGTTTTATGGGAACACTATGTATTATATTATAAATACAAGTCCGATTAAATGGTAAATAGTAACGAAAAAAGTACCTTGACCTGAGCGGCCAAAGTACGCTTATAACATCTATTGAATTTATTTTATACTTCTGACATAAGTGATAATAACAGTGCTAGAAAATCATCTAATTGCTCCGGGAGAACCTCTGGTATTAGCAACTCAATCTTCATTGTCACACTCTCCTTTTAAGGAACTGCTTCTAAAGAAACACAACCTCAATTTAACTTCCTAGTAAACTAGTATTACCAACTTATGAATCTTTTAAACAAACTTTTAAAATTATTTTTCAGAGTATCATCAACTATATTGGATAATTACTTTCATAACCAGGAGGTGTAATGTAATACTCGACAAGTCTTTCCTCAACAAGCTCATTAAGACCCTCATCATTTAATACAGATGAAACTGCATGAATACAAGCAGACTTAACAATCCACTCTCCGTCATTTCCTTCAAAAAAAGAACTTAAATCCACGATCATTTTATTTTCACAACTGTCCAAGGAAAACTGTAATTTCCCAGATATAAATTTTAAATTCTCTTTTTCAATTGCTTCTAAGATGACTCGATCACTAACCTCAGAAAACTCTTGTGCATACTGTTCAACTGTAAAACCCTTTCTGTCCACTTGTAACGGCTTTAATAAAAATGGACATTCCGACTCCAATAACTGATTGATCAGCTTTTGGGTTTTATTTTCCAATTGGGTTCTTGCTAACTCGCCTAAATCCCCTTCGACAATCTTAGCAATTAATTCTTTATTCAAAATACCCCATCCTCTTTTCATGCAATTGTATTTACATAAATGAATTCTCTTGGGTGAAAAATAAAAGGCGACCTCCATAGACAATCATTCTTTACAGACTTTTCCCTATAAAAGGTCTGTAAAGAATGATGCTAAATAAGGTCACCCTAAAAATATATCTCTATATTATGATTCGGTAACCCAGCCATCATAGTCAAAATTGACCTTAGATCTGAAGCTTTGCGTCTCTACTTTTCAATAGATTTGCCTTTTCGTTTAATTCACTAAAGCTTATGTACTATTATTTTACCAGATTTTATCCTATTTTCAATCTTTTTTGCGACCATTGTGAATAAAAATACCTAGGTTGGTGCCTGGCACCCGTAGTTAGGCTTTTATAACTTTGGCTACTCCAAGTGCTTGATGATGCCATAGTAAGTGTTCAACCAGTTGCGCTTCGTATGGTTCACAATCAATGATTAAGATAATTTCTGTCGTTTTCCCTCTTTTGAGAGGTCGTTTTTTTTTCATGACTCTGTAGATGAATAAATCAATAAGTAGACCTAAGAAGAAACCACTAACAGCTCCAATTAGTCCCCAATAAATTGGACCCCATTCTAATACAAAGCCTCTACTTGCTCCAATTACAGCAAATGCAGTAGCTAAGATTGATCCTTTATTAACGAACGATATACCATCTGAGTAGTGAATAGAGTCGAAAAATTGTTGTTCTTTTCGTCGACTTTTTAATGGGACTGCGAAGATATGCTCTTTTTTAATCCCCTTTTCCTCCAGTGCAGAAATGACCATTTCTAAATGAACTGTATGTTCAAAGCTCGAAAAAAACTGCATTATGTTAATGCACCACTTTTCCTTTAAGTACTTTAAATTCTCGGGATTGATAATGTTCAACTAAGTATCGGGATTGTTCGTGATCAAATAGTTTATTATTCTCTACAGTATTTGCATAGGAATCAATAATCACAAATCCATACAAAGAGTAGATAAATAAGAACCACTGTTTATCTAAGACAGATTTAGCACCCTCGATATTCCCTACGAATAACATTTGGATTGCCTCCAGAGAATGTGAAAAATAAAAAAAGATAATTGTCCATACTAAGAAAAAGAATCCTGAGAGAATTTGGTGAAGATATAATTGTCCTAATCCTGGCGTAAATACTGACCATAGCACAGCCATGATTGGCACCCTCTTCTCTATAAAGTTCAATTCAAACGGATTGATACTGAACGTATTAAACAGAGTATCCTCTCTACTAGCTAAAACGGAAACATTGTTCATACTCACTGCTGTTCGGTAGCTATCCCAAATAGCAAATAAGTAGACTGGAATATACATTAACATCCACCTTGTATCAAGGGTTTCTTTTGCCAATTCAATTTTCCCACAAAAAGTATACACCATTGCCAGATTGATTTTCGCTTGATAATTAATGAGTACTTCCCAGGTAAATAATAAAGCCCCACTTAAATACTTAGATAACATGAAATGCCCCAAACCTGAAAAAGCTGCTGACCACCAAGCAACTACATAGGGATTTCTTGAATAAAGTTGAGTTGTCCCTAAGAAGCTCACGTGTGCCCGAAAGCGTCTTGGATGATTATTGGATGCGTAGTTATTCATTGGTGAACTCCTTGCTCTTAGGTTAGTAACAGTGCTTATTTAAAGGATGGTTTACTTGATTCAATCTTCTAAAAAAGATATAACCATATAAGTAAATTGTTAATATTATATTACCCTGTCAATTTATTTCCATTCTCTCTTTTCCAGTTATTTTCCAAAAAAAGAAAAGCGGAAGCGCCTTGTTCAGCCTCAGGCAGGCATAAGGCGAAACACGTAGGAAATCTTGTTTTCCGTAGTGTTTTGACTTATGACCCCGAGGG
>NZ_FNJU01000017.1 GCF_900104555.1 Litchfieldia salsa | reverse complement strand
ACGATCAGAAGTTACGTTCGTATCGTTGGAAGATTGAACTGCTAATTCACGCATACGTTGTAAAATTGAATGTGTTTCATTTAATGCACCTTCAGCTGTTTGCATTAAAGAAATTCCATCTTGAGCATTACGAGAAGCTTGCTCTAATCCACGAACTTGTCCACGCATTTTTTCTGAGATTGCAAGTCCTGCTGCGTCGTCTCCTGCACGGTTGATACGTAAACCTGAAGATAATTTCTCCATTGATTTAGCTTGTGCTCTTGAAGCTGTTGTTAATTGACGGTGTGTATTAAGAGCTGCGATATTGTGATTAATTCTCATTTTAATATTTCCTCCTTGAAATTAGGTTGTTTTTTGACTCCACATCCTTGTGGAGTTTTTAATCTACAAGCAAATGGTCTTTAAAGTCGGCCGCCTTATCAACCATTTGCCTTACAAAATGTATATCGGAATGATTAGAAAAGTGTTTAATAGTTTTAGAGATTTTTTTATTTTTTCTTTGATTAGTATTCGTTAAATATCTACTACTAGTTCTAATAAAGAAAATAAAAAAATCCCAACAGGTTGTCAGGATTCTCTCTTTATAGATGTATTTAATAGTCTTAATAAATCAACAGAAGATTGAGTTGCTTGATTATTTTCATTTTGTATCGTTATATATACTTCTTTTCGGTGGATTTCTATATTCTTCGGGGCGTTTATCCCAATCTTTACTTGATCACCTGAAACGGAAAGAACTGTAATTTCAATATTATCACCAATTTGGATTGATTCATTTGTTTTTCTACTTAAAACAAGCATCTCTCACCCTCCTATCGGACCTTTTCTTGGATTAGCTGATGTCTGGTTGTATAGTTGGTGTCGTTTAAAATCACTTGCTTCCCAAGGTTCTTTGCCGTATTAACAATAACTGGTGCTTGGAGATTTGCTGTTGTTTTTTCAAATGGATCTTGGACCGTTAATATTGAGTAAATCACAACATCTTGTTCTGTTTTAATCTGTAAATCATCTACAATATGCTCAGGTAGTTCAATATCATACTCTTTAAAAAAGGTAAATGGACTTGTTAAGACAAACCCCAAACTAGCTGTGTTAATCGATTGAAGAATCAGAAACAGACTATCATCTGAGAAAGGTAGTAACACAAATGATTTTTCGTCAATAAATCCTGGGATTCCATGCTCGAAGGTGATAAGTTCCTCTTTGGCAACTTCTACTTCTCCATGGTATTTAGTATTTACTTTCATACCTTCACAACCTTACTATTATATTTCCTGTTCATAGTTTATACCAACATGCTTCAAATTAACAAAGTCTATCTTCAACGATTCTCTTTGAGCTAATTCGATGTCGACATTTCCTGGTGTGTACTCTACAATAGGCTTGTTTGTTTGCACATTAATAATTGGTTTGTTAACCTTCCAATCAATCTCAACTTTACTTGGTGTATAGCTGGTTTTCACACTGAAGTGTGATGGAATCCAACCAATATTAAACTCCTTCCAAGGCTTTTGACTATTCACCTTCGCATGCTGAGGCATTGGATTACTCTTATTCTCAATCTTCATAATATCATTACCTTCTTGTGCTCTTCTTGCTATGCCCGCTAATACATCACTTTTTCCTTTTTGTGCTTCTTCGGAAATTCGCCGTGAAATGTGTTTAAGATCCATGTCCGCCCATGCTTCTGTTTGATCAATCGAAAGTTTCGAAGGTGTTCGTTCAATATGTAACTCTGCTTTCGGTTGCTCAATTGTCATATCTGCTGGTTTACTTTGAATATCTAATTTGGCATGATTTGTTTTTAATTGTAATTTTGCATATTGCGATTCAAGTCTTATTTGTGGAAAATTCAACTTCTCCACCTCCTGTAAGAGTAAAAGTAATTTTTCTGAAAGATTGATAACGTTTTTACTTTATTAACTTAAGATTAAGCGGTTGATTGGTGCGTAAGGTGTGTGACTCCTGCGGGATGCGCAGGGAGGATGAGACCCCACAGGAGCATAGCGACGAGAAGGCTCATCACCTGCCCCGCGGAAAGCACACACCTGGAGTGCAAATCAACAAACCTAGATTAAGTAGCAACAAAGTTTACGAAAACAACCTAGTAAAAAAAGCTATCCATTAGATAGATAGCTCTTAGCGTAAAAAGTCCAAAAGTGAAGGCTGTATAATACGTGACCCTACTCCAAGTGCTGCTCTGTGAACACTTTCCTGTGTAGTTAGATCAATAATTACCTTTTCAAGTTCAGCATCTTCATTATCCGAAATGATTTTCGTTGCAATTACAGATTGCTGACTTAAGCGATCATCAATTAACTCTACACGATTATATCTTGCCCCTAAGTCTGCACGTACTGCAGTAACATTTGATGCATGCGAATCTAATGTAGTTAAAAAGTTATCAATATCTCCGCTACCTGTTTCCATTGCATTTACTAAATTTTCGAGGTCTTCAAATAGATTACTTCCCGATCCAGTAAACAATTGAGTGCCATCTACGTTCGTATTCAAATTGACACCCTTAGATACCGTAATGAGAACCTGGTTATTATTATCTGGTGCTATTTTTCCATTTGCAAGATCGATTGGAGCAACTGTTGTGTTACTACCATTGAACAAATATTTATTCCCAACCTTTGTATTCGATATATTAGCAATATGCTCTTTTATCTGTTTAACCTCAACAGCGATACTCTTTAAATCATCAGGACTATTTGTCCCATTACTCGCCTGAACAGTCAATTCTCTCACACGCTGTAATGCATTGGTCATATCATCTAAAGCTGAATCACTTGATTCCATCCAGTTATAAACTTCAGATAAGTTACGTTGATATTGCTCAACCTCTGTAAGGTCTGTACGATATCTCATCCCTTTAATTGCAACAACAGGGTCATCAGAAGGCTTAGTGATTTTCTTTCCAGTCGCTAATTGATCCTGTAACTTTCCCATATTAGAGTAACTTTGGCTTAGATTTTTCAACATATTATTACTTAACATTGTTTGTGTTACGCGCATTGTTTAATCCCTACCTTCCTACTAGACCCATACGGTTAATAATCGTATCGAGCATTTCATCTATAACTGTTAAATTACGTGCAGAGGCATTGTAGGCATGCTGAAATTTAACCATATTTGTCATTTCTTCATCAATAGAAACACCACTAACTGATTGGCGATTTGTTTCAACTGAATCACGAAGTACTTTTGAGTTGTCTTTTAATCTTGTTGCTTCCTGTGAATCTACTCCCATTTTACCAATCATAGATTCATAGAATGCTTGAATCGTACCAGCTGTAATCGGGAATGTCTTGCCAGCAGGAGGTGTGACAGATGAGAAGTTTGTGTTTTTTACTTCAGCAAGGTTTAAAGCATTTTGTCCATTACCTGCTTGATTTACGGACGTAGATGCCGCTATGTTATTCAAGTTTTCCACATCAGTTGATAAGCCAATTTTAGTGGCAGCACCTTTATAATTAGCACCAAGGTCAGCAAAAAACAACTTTCCTTGTTCACTTGGGCTTGTTGAACTAGCCAATGTATACCCTTGTGTATGAACTGCATTAAACTGTGTAGCAAATGAATAGGCGATTTGATCAAGTTGGTCAAGCATGTCAGGGAAAACACCCTTTACTTGTCCAGCCTCTTCATATCCATAAGAATTAATCAAACCTTTTAATTTCCCACTATCTTTAAGGTCTAAATTTACTCCACCAACTGTAACACCTGTAATAGGTCCTGTTGGTACACCAGTACCAGCTTCAGTAGGTGTAACTGAAAGTATTTTAGCTTCTGAACCATTAACAAGTGAGATGGATTGTCCATTTTTATCAACGAATGAAACATTGACCATACCTTCTGCAATCGCAAGTGCATTTCCACCGCTTTTTACATTCTCGATCTTAATCTCACCGAAGGAAGAAAGTGAATCTAGTAAACGGTCACGCTCATCGTATAAATCATTAGGAAGATAGCCGTTTGGCTCAACTTCGGAAATCTGTTTATTAATCTGTGAAATCTGGCTCGCAATTGAATTAATCGACTTCACACTTACATTGATTTCGTTCCCAAGATCCTTTTGGACAGCTGTAAGTGAGTTTGATAGATATTGAAATGTTTCAGATACCGCTAACCCACGCTGTCTCACTACTGAACGAGCACCTGCGTCTTCTGGATTTACTGCTAAGTCCTGTAGTGATTGCCAGAAGCGATCCATTGTTTTAGCAAGTCCACTTTCACTTGGTTCGTTCATGATTTGTTCCATTTTATCTAACCCGGTTGCACGAGAATCCCAGTATCCTATTTTGCTACTTTCAGAGCGATATTGAACATCTAGAAAACTCTCTCTTACACGTTGAACAGATCCTGCTTCAACACCTGTTCCCATTTGGCCCGCTATTTTTGGTTGATTAATCGAAGGATTCGGGAATGGAGATGTTGCTGTGAAATTCACTCGTTGACGTGTATAACCTTCTGTATTTGCATTTGAAATATTATGTCCTGTTGTATATAAAGCATTTTGTTGTGTGACCATCCCACGGCGGGCAGTTTCTAATCCAGAAAATGTAGACATGTTCTATTTTTCCTCCATTCCTTCTATGCTTGTGAATCAAACATTGAGCGTCTTTGTGTATTTTTTTCTTGAGGAGCATTTAATGGATTCCCATAATTCAGCTCTTTTGGTTTAGGTAAGATTGTATCAAGTGTCATATTTACTACCTGTAAAGATTGTGAGGTTAATTGTTGATTTAGTTCATTTTGAGTTTTTAATTGAGTTATTTTTTCTACTAATTCTTGTTGTAGTTGAATTAAATTTGTTCGTTCTGGTTCATTAATTGTTTCAATATATTTGGTTAATGTCTGATCACTTTGAGGAGTACCCAAACGGTGGAACTCTACCTGCATGATTTCGACACGTTCGTGTTCAATTTGACGAATCGCTAAGATATATTTCTGCTCTTCTTTCAAATGTTCATCAAGGGAAGGTATGTCACCAGTTTTTAGAATCTCTGTTTTTTTCATTGCTAACTGATGAAGTGCCGAATGAAGTGTGAGTAGCTTTCGTAACAGATCGATAATTTTCGTTGCTGACATACGTTTCCCCTCCTATCCTTAGGCTAAGATTTGAAATAATAATTCACGATGCTTTTCGCTATTTTTTCAGGGTCTACTTTGTAAGTACCATTTTGAACCTGTTGCTTAAGGGCATCTATTTTTTCTTGACGTTCTAGTGTGACAGCAGATGTTTCTTGTAATTGCTTTGCAGCTGAAGAAATTTCAACCTTATCCGTTTTTACTGTTTTTTCAGTTTGAACGACTTTGTTTACTTGTTTTTTATAAGGATTAATTCCTGCTAAATTCGTTTGATTTATTTTCATCATTCTGTCCTCGCTTTCCATTCCGTACTTGTATCTATGATATATATCGGTAATTCCGCTAAATTGTTTAGCGATCAGAGTAAAATGTTGATTTCTTTTCGGCTTCCTTGAGCTTCTTCGCGTGTTCTTGCTCCTTTTCCAACTGTGACATTTGACTACGTATGCCTCCAGCACAGTTTTTACAAAGCTTTCCTTCACGAATTAATGTACTACAACTATCACATGGATATCCCATATTCGGAAACTGTGCGAGTTGAAGCTTTCCAGTGCGGATAAAGCGATAGATTAAATCCTCTTCAACACCTGTAGCTGCAACTACTTCTTTAATCGTTGCTGTACGGTTTTCTCTTTTTCTTATAAATTCATGAACCGTTTTAAATTTAAGGTCTTCTTCTTTATAACAACCATCGCAAACAGCGCGAATATTATTTTTCATAAATAATGTCCCACATTTAGGACAGTTTGCTAATTCTGACATGTTAATTTCTCCTCTTAATTCATCTTACTTTTTATATCGGTCCTATTTTCGTTTATTTTAACAAAATGTTTAAGATCTTACTAATGTTAATGAAGAAACTGATTCTGCCCCTGAAGATAATAAGATCTGTGCAGCATGTCTGATCGTTGATCCTGTTGTATAAATGTCATCAATCAATAAAATCTGACTCCCTTTTAAATCCATTTCTTCCTTCATTTTAAACACATGATCCGATTCGATTCTTTTCTCTCGGGACTTTTTGGATTGTTTTTCAAGATGAATACGTGTAAGGATTTCTTTAGGATGCCCAAGAAATTCAGCAAATACAAGTGATTGGTTAAACCCGCGCTCATAGAGCCGTTCTTGACTTAATGGAATCGGGACAATCATCATCGAAGTGGAAAAATACTGCTTGTAGGTTTGAATGAGGTCTTTTTTGAAGGAGAGACTAAGTTGATGATCTCCTCTAAACTTGTATGTTGATAAGATTTCTTTCATAAAATCATTATAGGTAAATACAGACCGATTCGTTTTGAGGGAATCTTTCCATATCGGGTCCTCAGACCACCGAACACAGTCATAGCAACGATCTTGAAAGATATATTCTTCTGAAAGTTTTTCTAAAGGTCTCCCACAGTCTTCACAGAGCTTCCCCTTAATCCTTTCAAGTGAGTGTGAACATTGAGCACATAGAGGTGTAGGATCACCGTAATAGAACAATGAATTCCATGTAACTTCAGAGTAGGAGTTAAAGCATATCATACAGTTGGCCAATCAATGTCACTCCCCAATTAGTAAATTTCGTTTAAAACCTTCTTTATTCATATCTTCAATATGGGTTTTTGCTGCAATCATCGCTTTTGTTTTTCCATAATGAAAAAAAGTAATATCCCCTGTTGGGTAGCTTGCACTCCGACCAACACGGCCACTTATTTGTACAAGTGCGCTTTCGGTAAAGATTGCATCCTCAGCACCAAGGACTGCGACATCAATATTAGGAACGGTGACGCCTCGTTCGAGGATGGTTGTGGTGATTAAAATGGGGATCTCTCCTTGACGAAAAGAGGTAACCTTTTCCTTCCGATTCTGATCTTCTGAATAGACCGCCGTTATACGTGAGTCAAGTTTCTTCAAGAGAGAAACTAAGCTTTCTGCTTCGTGGACATGAGGGATAAATAAAAAGGCTTGTTTACGATTGGATAAGTGATTCAAAATCCACTTAGTAAGAATCGCGGGAATCTGTTTTTTCTTTAGTAGTTTCCTCCAGTTTCCACACCACTTAAAGGTTGGAACAGGCAATGGACGTTTGTGATATCTTGCAGGGATGGTAATGGCGTGACGTTTTCCTTGTTTCACTTCATGTTGCCAAGCAGGACTTGGTGTGGCAGATAAATAGACTGTGCTAGCATCTGGCTTTTTTGAATGTTGGACTGCGTACTCAAGCATTGGCTCTGATGAATAAGGGAAAGCGTCCGCTTCATCGATAATCACTACATCAAAGGCCCGGTAAAAGCGCAGGAGTTGGTGTGTGGTCGATAATGTGAGGGGAGCAAACTTGTGACGATCCTCACTTCCACCATATAGTGCGATTACTTCTGTATGCGGAAATGCTGCTTTCATTCGTGGAACGAGTTCGATCACGACATCTGTTCGGGGTGTCGCGAGGCAAACCCTTTTACCGTTTAAAATGGCTTGCGCAATACCGTCAAATAATACTTCAGTTTTTCCAGCACCACAAACCGCCCAACATAATATTTCACGATTCTCATTGATTACTTTAACAACTTCGGTTGATGCAGTCTGCTGTGCTAAGGACAGTTGTCCAGACCATTTAAGCGGATGCTCTAGAGTTATGATATTAATTTCAGGACCTATCCAGGATACTAGTGGTGTACATTGACTTATTCTGCCCATTGTAATGCATTTTCTACAATAAAAGCATTCTGAATGACAGCGTGCACAATGAAAAGCTGAGAAAAGAAAGCTGTCCTCATTTCCACACCGGTTACAAAACAGGTCTTGTCCATATGCTATGCCAGGTCGATAGCTTACAAATCCATTTTCATAATGCTGTTGAATAAGTTCAATTGGAAATGGAAGATCATCAAAAAGTAATTGTTTTCCTTGCAGAAAGTCTTGTAGTTCTGTTGAGAAGTGGAAGCCGGGATTACGGGGTGTAGTGTGGATTTTATCAGGGAAATGACTTATGGGAATAAAGGATGTATTTTCACAGGGGGTTGTGACATTAGGGACAAGTAGTTGATTGATTTTGGTGAATTTCATATATACCTCCATTCTATTTCTTATTTTACAACAAAAAATCAGCACTGCAACCACTTGCAGCGCTGGACACAATTATTTCATATACCAACCTAAGCCCATTGCACCTTCACCAAGATGTGTTCCGACCACTGGGCCAAAGTGGCTAATCATAAACTCTACATGAGGATATTTTTCACTCATTTCAGCCAGAAGTTCTTCTGCTTCTTCAGGTCGATTAGCATGGATAATGGAAGCCACCATTGGTGCTCCCTTACTTGCATCTTCATCAAAAAGCTCAAACAATCTTTTCATTGCTTTTTTTCGTGTCCGTATTTTTTCAAATGGAACAATCACCTTGTCAACAAAATGGAGAATTGGTTTCACTTGAAGAAGACTGCCCACAAAGGCTTGGGCACCACTTAAACGGCCACCTTTTTGAAGATTTGTTAAGTCATCTACCATGAAATAAGCTCGAGATGACTTTTTCATCTCCTGAAGTCGGCTCATAATTTCTTGTGGTTCTTTTCCTTCGTTCGCCATTTCAGCTGCTTCAAGCACGTAAAACCCTTGAATAATTGCACTGATTTCAGTATCAAATGTGTGAACTTCGATACCTTCAACCATTGTTCCGGCTGTAACAGCTCCTTGGTATGTACCACTAATTCCGCTAGATAAATGAATACTGATTATATGATCATATTCCTTAGCTAGACTTTCAAATAACTCTACGAACTTCCCAACAGGTGGTTGTGAAGTAGTTGGTAAGTCTGTTTTCACTTTCATTTCTTCATAAAATTGTGCTGCTGATATATCTTGCTCTTCCGCATAAACCTCTTCGCCGAAAATAACACTAAGAGGAATCATATGTATATGTAGATTTTCTCGCATCTCTTTCGGTATGTAAGCTGTACTATCAGTTACAATTGCCGTTTTCATATCATTATCCATCCTTATGTTAAAGTGTCATGTTACTTATCATCTAAAAATCATTATTTAAAAAACTGTTTTCAAAACTTTTTACTATTCCACTATCACAAAAGTTGATTTCCACACTCCAGGGCGATCTTTCCGCAGGGCAGGCGATGAGCCTCCTCGTCACTTACGCTCCTGCGGGGTCTCATCTGACCCGCACGTCCCGCAGGAGTCTCGCACCTTCTGTTCCAATCAAATAGTACTTATTGAAAACAGCCTCTAAAATAGATCTTAATCATTCTTATTTTATATGAATATGTCCAAAATTGCACCTGTTTGTTCACATGTTTACCTAATTCAGGAAATCATATTCAAAACTAGACTTATGTCACCTCTATTCACCATTGAAATGAGACGTCAGAACCGTCCCCATGCACCAAATTTGAGCCACACAACCTAGACCATTAAGTCCAAAGAAAAAAGTGTCTTACACGGTGATGAGTGTAGACACTTACGTTATTGTTAGTATATTATGCTTCATTGGAAAACATGAGGATTGCGTCTAGTTGTGTTCCGTTATTTTCATAGTAGAGCGCGACACTAAGGGCTTTATTTTGATCTTCCACTTTAAAAACCCCATCTTCCATTAATACTGGTGATGTAATATCTGTTTTTAACGACCATTTAGTAAGGTTTGTTGATAGTGTACCAGCAATCATATTCCCTACTTCACCTGTGAAGGAGGTAAGCATTTCACCATCTAATCTCATCCCATATAACAGTTCTGCGATTGAAGAGAAGGTTTCCCTTTCCCCTTTGAGAAATAAACTTCCTTTCATATCACCAATAAATCCAACTGATACACCTAATTCAATTGAAATCTCTGTTGAACCAATCGCTTCCGATGTATTTACAGTTGGTTGAGCCGGAATGACGCTATTAATTGAGAGTACAATTTCATTAAAAAGTGTTTCAAACGAGGGTTGTTTTATTGAATCAGTTTGCATATGTCTGCATCCTCCCAGCCCATCATAAAAATTATGAGCTATACTTAATTTTATAAATTTTTGCCATCGCTTGAACTCTGTCAGCAACATCCAGCTTTCTGAAGATATTCGTA
Organism: Litchfieldia salsa; assembly: GCF_900104555.1. Taxonomy (GTDB): domain Bacteria; phylum Bacillota; class Bacilli; order Bacillales; family Bacillaceae_L; genus Litchfieldia; species Litchfieldia salsa. Next base: position 52,393 of record NZ_FNJU01000017.1, on the reverse strand, counting down.
AGATGGTTCTTCACTGTATGAATACTAATGGTCAAATCCTCAGCTACTTCTTGATTATTTAATCCCTCAAGAATGAGGTGTAACACCTCTTGTTCTCTAGCAGTCAATGGTAGCTGCTTGATCACACTTTTAACATCCTTGACCTTTTCAATATCTTCTAGATCAATGGTTTTACCAGTATAACTATGATGATCGAGTTGAATGACGTTTTCTTGGTAATCATGTTGGTTTCTTATGTCTTCTTCCATAGTAACTCGTGGTTTTGAAAGTTGAACTTTGTGATCACAAATAAAAAGCCTGTCTAAACTGATATTAACTAAAATATCAATCACTCTTATTAGTTCATCGAATATTGCCTCAGGGCCTGAGGTGAATGTAATCCCCCCGATAAAGACATTGTCTGTTACAAGTCTTCGTTGGATGAGTCCATTGACATTCGTATATAGCTCCCTATGAGACTCGTCATCGTTAATTGGACCTTCTAAGAGTTTCTGATGCATGTCCATCATTTCATCGGTAAAATGACCACGAGAATAGAATTTATCACTTTTCAACGTTAAACCAAATGTCGAAATGACGTTTGCTGAAATAAAAATATCTAATAACTTGTAAATAATGCTCTCCCGATTATCGCTATGTGCAATCACTTCTAAGAAATCCATCAGTAAATGATAATAGCTGCTAGTATCATTAGCCTTGCTAATCATCCTGATCAATTTTTGTGAAAGAATGGCATAGGTTAGATAGGCTTCTGCAAGCTCGATGTCTTCCTCGTACATTTTTACAGATCGATTGGTCCCACCAAACCAGATTCCACTACACTTCCCATCATCTATCAAAGGAAAGGCATATAGGTGATTAGGACTCATGCCATGTTTCTTGAAAAAATCGATTCTTGTGGAAACTTCGAGATTTTCCCAGACCATTTTCTTTCCAAGAGCAGCACATTGTCCTAAAAGGCCCTCACCTACAAAAAAGGAAGCACCTTCAAGAAGAGAATTCTCACTACCTACAATATGTTTTACTGTAAATACATGTTGATCAACTTTTTCCGCATAACCGAGAAAGTCCATGTGATAGAGACGTTGATGACATTCATCCATTAACTTAATCATCAAGTTTGAGTTGTCTATTAAGTTTGAATCCATTAATTCACTAAGTATTTTGGAGCGTTCCTCAATATTCTTTTTCTTATCATAACTATTAATTAAAGCCATTAAAACCTCTGATAATACATTCACTTTCGACATAACTTTACTAAAATCAAATGTATCTTGATATGCAAATGGACCAGCAACTAACATATACTTATAAACACTACGGCCAGACATAATAGGAGAAATGATAAAATTTTGGTCTGGTATATCATCGATATTAACTACTGTCGACGTATCAAGAGATTCTTGGCTATTGACCATATTAAATATGAAATCACCATGATTCAACTGACTAACTTTGTTATTTTTATTCATAGCCATAATATTTTGTTCATTGTCGATAACCAATAAATCTATCCCTATTGAGTAATAGTAGGTCTCTACTAGATCTTCTAGAAGAATTTTTAGTCCTTTCAATACAAGCCACCTCAAAATCAAGACATTCCTTCTTACTATTATCGACAATTTTCTACATTTGTGAATGGCAAGTATTTTCCAACTTAAATTTTTTTCTAAGTGAGGCCTCTCGTTTTGGAGATTAGGAACGTAATTTTTGTTTATTTATTCAGTGATATCTTTAGAATCAAAGTAGTTTATTGCCTCATTTACTGAAGAAAAGAAGGGGATGAAAGTATGGAACTTTACAATTTCAAAAATTTCTCTTAACTCCTCACTAATCTCTACAATCACAAGTTCTTTATTCATTTCCTTAGCTTTCATAGTTGTATCAGCAATAAGACCTAGAGCCGAACTGTTTAGATAGTTTACTTCTTCTAAATCAAGGATGATTCTACTTTTTTGTTGATTTAGGAATTCATTCATTCTTTCTTTGAATCGTTCTAGATTTCTAATGGTAATTTCATTTTCTGGTCTATATATTTGAATATCATTCTTTTTATATGAATTCACTTAGTGACTCCTCCCTCTCTTTTACCATATACAGTTCTGTGTACTCTCCCTGCTGTCTCACTACTACTTTGTCCATAATATGAAACATTAATATTAAACCTCTTCCTCTTAATCCAAGAATAACCTCTTCTTTTTGTATAATTGGAAACATAGAACCTGGTTGAGTCACATAGATTTCGAATGAATCCGCAGTAATATTCCAAGTAACCTGATAAGAATCAAACCCTTCTCGAATACAATGTTCATATGCATTTGTACATGCTTCTTCTGTTACTAGTTGGAGTTGTAAGATATTCTTAAATTGATATCCAAGTTCTTCTGCAATATTTTTTGTGATAAACATTGCTCTTTCAATATCTTCTTCACTTTGAATATTCATTTGGATTGGATTCAATAATACATCTCCTTTGACCATTTATAATTTCACTTTAAATAGAGTTAATGTACTATTGGGTAAAGTATGATCTCTTCACCTTTTTAATCGTATCCTATCTAAATGCTTTAATACATTTGACAAACACTAAAATAGAAAATTTTTTCACTAGATATATTCCTTATATGATTTTCCACAAAAAAAAAATAGGCACAGCTTCCTATTTGATTAGGAAGTCTGTCCTATATTTATTTCTTACTTTATTTAGTTTAGTAGATTACGTTCGTTTCATGATTGGATTATTATCGAACTTCAACCCAACCATTTTTAATGGCAACAACAACCGCTTGTGTACGGTCATTTACATTCATTTTTTGTAAAATATTACTTACATGGTTTTTAACTGTTTTTTCACTGATATAAAGTGAATCTCCAACCCCACGATTACTCTTGCCATCTGCCAGCAATTGAAGAACTTCACATTCACGGCGTGTAAGGATATGTAATGGTCGACGGATTTCGGCCTCCTGAACAAAACCAGGACTAGCATGCCCATGTAAAGCAAGGCGACGATATTCTTTCACTAGATTATGTGTAACTCTAGGATGCAAATAGGACCCACCTTCTGCTACAACCTTTACGGCCTCAACCAATGAATCAGCATCCATTTCCTTTAACAAATAACCACTTGCACCTGTTTTAAGTGCGTGAGTTACATAACTTTCATCATCATGAATGGATAGTATAATGACCTTTGTATCAGGGTAAGCTTCGATTAATCTTTTCGTTGCTTCTATCCCGTTTGTTGTAGGCATATTAATATCCATAATTACAACATCTGGCTTATGCTCCTCAACAAGACCTAAAGCATCTTCCCCGTCATCACCTTCAGCTACTACTTGAAAGCTCGCTTCAAAATCTAAGATTCGTTTTACTCCTTCACGGAATAGTTGGTGATCATCAATAATAATAATACTTGTTTTCATGCTCAAGCCTCCCCATTTCATTTTGACGACTGTACTATAAGTAGTCAATATGTCTTTAGTTATATTTTAATCCTGAATAGGCACTTGGATCATAATGACAGTTCCTGCGCCTTTTTTCGTATCAATGGTGATTTGACCCTCAAGCAGCTCGACTCGTTCTCTCATCCCCATTAGACCAAAAGAATTACGTTTCTTTTCTTTCACATCAAACCCGTCCCCATTATCTTTTACGATGACGGTAACATTTGTTTTTGCAATTTGTACCTTCACTAAAATTTCTTTTGCATTTGCATGCTTTAACGCATTTTGTACAGCCTCTTGAACAAGCCTAAAAAGGGCGACCTCATATTTCAATAATAATCTTTTTTCAATGCCCAAATTGATAAACGTGATATTTGCACTATTATTATATTCTTCGATGGTCTCTAAGTACTTTTTGAGGGTAGGTACTAACCCTAAGTCATCCAGTGCCATTGGTCTTAAGTCATAAATAATTCTTCTAACCTCATACAATGCTGAGCGAACCATGACTCTTAAGTCAGCAATATCCTTAAATCCTTCTTCAGGACCTCTTTCTCGAAACACTTTATCAATTAATTGGGATCGCATCATCACATTTGCAAGCATCTGTGCTGGACCGTCATGGATTTCTCTGGAAAGTCTTTTACGTTCTTCTTCTTGTGCTTCAATAATCTTTAAGCCAAATTCTTGTTTTTGTCTTGCGTCTTCAATTATTGCACCCATTTGCTTAATGTCGCTATTCAAATAATTTAGGACAACAGAAATTTGCCCTACTAAGTGCTCGGCTCTGTCAATTGTTTCTTGGACTCCGAGAAGACGTCTTTCAATATCGTCTCTTCGTTCTCTTAATTGCTTTTCTTTTTGTTGGACCATTGATAATTCCATCTGAAGCCCGTGTGCCCTTTCATACGCACTACGGATTTGATCCTCAGAGAATTCATTGAAATTACCACTTACCTCTGACAATCGATTTCGGGCAAGCCTAGCCTGAACCTCTAGCTTGTCCCCTTCACTGATAACTGTGAGTACCTGACGCTGAATCTCTTTAAGCTCATCAGCCAATGTCTCAAATTCTTGTCGTGATTGTTCTCCTATAAGAAAGATTTCATCTTTGCTATGGTCGACGGTTTCAATCATTTTTTCAACGATTTTATCCACCATTTTTGTATCAATCATTCTTTTTGTCGGCATTGTAACACTTCCAGTTCAGAATTGATTTTATCTATATGAAATAATTAAGTTTCTAGATTCAAACTCGTTTTCCCAGACTTTAAGGTTGCTGTAAGAAATAGAGCGTTTTATAATGAGGGAATGAATGAGACATTCCTTTAATCTTATTAGTATGTATAAATTTTACTTTTCTCATGTAAATGGAGGTGTATTTCCAACTTGCTTTCTTCCTATTATACAGTAAAAGGCAATGGAGAACATGAAATAAATATACAAAAATCACGATTTATCGCATCAATCAATCGTGTAACAACTGAATCTGAAGCACAAAGCTTTATCCAGCAAATTAAAAAACAGCACAGTAGTGCTAACCACAATTGTTCTGCCTATTTAATTGGCGAACATGATCAAATCCAAAAGGCAAATGATGATGGAGAGCCAAGTGGAACTGCTGGAGTCCCAATGCTAGAAGTTCTTAAAAAGAAGCAACTTAAAGATACAGTTGTTGTTGTCACTAGATATTTCGGGGGTATCAAACTAGGAGCTGGTGGCTTAATTCGTGCATATGGTAAGGCTACATCAGAGGGACTATTAGCAACAGGAATCGTTGAACGCAAACTGATGAAAGTCGTTCATACAAAGATTGACTATACATGGCTTGGGAAGGTTGAAAATGACTTAAGATCCTCTATTTATGAAATTAAGGAAATTCACTATCTTGAGGATGTTGAAGTTGAAGTGTACGTTAAAGAAGATGAAGTTGCAGCATTTTGTGATTGGATGACAGAACTCACTAATGGTAAATGTGAATTAACCGAGGGAATCGTTATTTATTTGGAACAGGATATATAATATCAAAGAGAAAACACCTCGTTTTGAGGTGTTTTCTTTTATAGTTTGTCTCTTAAGTTTTCTGGACGCAAACCATTTATTAAGTTCAATAATGGTCGATAATCTTCTCGAATTAAGCCGATTTTCTCTACAATAATCTCTAGTCCAATAATAATCACTAGTAAAATAATCATTGAAACCCAAAGAGTAGAGATTGTGAACATAAATGCAGCTAAACTTAAAACTGCACTCATTGCATAAATCAGTAAAACCGATTGTTTGTGAGAATAACCAATTCTTAATAAACAATGGTGTAAATGTGATTTGTCTGGCGATGATAGAGGCTGTTTATTAACAACTCTTCGTATAATCGCAAAGACAGTATCGGAGATTGGTACCCCTAAGATCAAAACAGGAATAACAAATGAAATAAATGTTAAGTTTTTGAAACCTAGAAGAGACAGTACGCCAATCATAAATCCTAAAAATAATGCTCCTGTATCTCCCATGAAGATTTTGGCAGGGTAAAAGTTAAATACCAGAAATCCTAATGTGGATACGGCAAGAATTAATGCCATAACCATTACATATGGATTCCCCATTAGCAATGCCATTCCAGCAATTGAAAGTAAAGCAATTGTGGAAACACCACCAGCTAATCCATCTAAACCATCAATTAGGTTAATAGCATTTGTAATCCCAATAATCCATAACATCGTAAATGGAATACTAAGAATTCCAAAGTCAATTTGACCTCCAAATGGTAAGTTAACGAATTCAACCTGCATATCACCAATAACAACTACTACAAACGCTGCAGCAACTTGACCTAGTAATTTTATCTTTGGAGAAATTTCCTTCACATCATCAAAAATTCCTGTCAAAATGATAATGATGCTTCCAATAATAATCGACACATGAATTGTTTTACTCTGAAGCAGAATAGGTAACTGATAGTTATCCCCTGGTTGTAATACAATTACTCCAAAAATAAAACTTAAAAATATAGCTAGGCCGCCTAATCGTGGCATAACCTTTGCATGTACTTTTCGTTGATTAGGTTTGTCTGTCGCACCTATTTGGAAAGCCAATTTCTTAACGAGAGGTGTTAAAAATAACCCTAACAGAAAACATAAAGCTAAAACTGCGTAAAACATATATGGCCCCTCCATATGAATATCTTTTACCTTTTTTCTTATAAGAATAAGTGTAAATTTTTTTTTGTTTAAATTAGTTTGACGATGTATAACGTGGACAATATGTTCAAATACTATATGGATTATATCACAGTGAATTTATTTTAAGAACTAATTTATTTTTTAATCAGATTTCACCGTAATTATTCATGAAAATCCTATATTTTCAACACTTAGGTAATAATACTTTAATAAAGGGTTATTGGGAAGAGTTTTTTTTCCTACCCTCTGGAAAGGAAATATCCTACTATTAGACGATTTACTTAGGAAAAAGTTTCATAATAGTAATTTTGACCCGAGATATGGTAGATGATTTCCACTCCAGGTGCGATCTTTCCGCGGGGCAGCCGATGAGCCTCCTCGTCGCAAGCTCCTGTGGGGTCTCATTCTGTCTGCACATCCCGCAGGAGTCTCGCACCTTCCGTTCCAATCAATTAATCTTATAAGTATTTGGTGTTTTGAAAAAAGAGCATAATAATTTATGCTCTTCTTGTTAGTTACTATCAAAGAGGTACGGAAGACTATATTGCTTCCCTACCAGTAAGTCATACTGAATTAATTTATATTCTTCCAATAGCTCTTCTTGTTCCGCTGTACCTTTTTCAACAATTTCATTCTGATTGTTTATCTTCACTTGATCTTTGATTGCTGGAAAATGATCTCTTAGATGATCTAAAAAAGTATAAAATGCTGGTTTTTCCATGCCTGCTAATTCATAGGTAATAGGACCGAGATAAAACGGACTCATCGTATTTAAACTTTTATTCTCAATTTCAAAATTCGAATAAATCAGCAGTGGTGTTTCTGAAAATGCAATCATATTTCGGTTTGGATCTTCATCTCCAAAACCTGCTTCTTTATAGATTCCTTGATCTTGTCCTAATATAGGTAAATGATCCCCCCAGAAAACAACCATTGTAGGCTCACTTAGTTCTTCTAATTCCTGCACTAAGTATTTTAATGCCTCGTCAGACTGTCTTATTCCCTCTGTAAAGACCTCTAGTGTTTTAGTAGACTCCTCAGATAATCCTGATATTTTAATTTTATTTTCCTCATATGCTCCTTGATTGTATGGCATATGATTTTGCATGGTGATGGTGTGAATAAACATGGGTTCTTCAGACTCTCTCAAAGAAGCAAGGATCTCTTTTGAGACAGATTCATCTGAAATGACCGACCCTGATGTTCCAGCTCTTTCTTGATAGTTCATTGTTTCCACATCTAAGAATTGATCAAAGCCAAAAACATCAAAAACCACATTTCGTTTGTAAAATACACGATTAAAAGGATGGATAGCAAGTGCACCATACCCTTTGTTCTTCAAGTCACTAACGATACTTGGCACAAACGATTTTTTATCAATCATTTCTTGATAAGGGACAGACCCTCTTTTCAGAAAAGAAACTGAAAAGCCTGTTAGCGCCTCAAATTCAACATTTGCTGTCGCACCACCAAAAGCAGGTGAGAGTATTTGTCCTGAAGGCTTCTCTTCACTTAATGCCCTAATGGTTTCTAAAGGGTCTTCACTAAATTCAACGTTTTCATTCGCTAATTTCGATGGATCCCAAAATGATTCGCTCATGATATAAACAATATTAGGTGACTTCTCTGATGAAAGTGGTCCAATATCACTTGCTTGATTTTGATTTTGATATTTCTCTGCAATTTCTATGATTCGCTCTTTACTATAGTTTTCTGGCTTTGGAAAATTACCTGACTGCAAATTTGAGATAAATCCAAATACAAATCCATTATGGTTATAGTTTGATAGTTGATTCCATAAAACAATGGTAATATTAGACTCTTTAATAAACTCCTTCATAAATGTCTTCGGGAAAAAAGTCATTGAATAGATCATAGCCACCATAACAATTAGAAGAATACCTCGTCCCCAGTATGATACCGATACTCTCGGTAAATATTTAAGAAGGATGAAAAATAGAACGATTAGTATACCGAACACGAAGATGATGGTCATTGATAGATAACCCGCTATCATTGGAATCACTTCTTGGAGTTGGATCATTTGTTTAAAATCGGAAGGATATAAAGGCTCACTTCGTAAAGAAAGCTTGTTATAATGCGCATATCCTATTGTTAATAGAAAAATCGAAGTAATTAACGTACTACTATAAATCTCACCAATGATTGCATAGCAGAGAAGATAGAGAAACCAAATAAACAATACTCCCACTAAAAATTTTCTCGTATCGTCTTGAATCCATTGAAAGGTTTCAGTCATTGAACCAAGCTTTTGGAAGTATTGAAGATAAAACCCAACGATAAAAGAAAAGACGATAGATAAGGTGAAAATATAAAGGTATTTCAAAACACTAACGACCTTTGGATGGTCTACTTTTATTTTCGCTAATACTTTTTGTTGAAATCTACTTGATAATAATAAGCTGGTGAATACTGTAAAATAAATAATCGTAAATCTTTTCGTATAAATATGAATCCATTCAAATATGGAATCGACCCTAAATCCACTAGTCATCCATTTATATAAAAACAATATGATAAATGCAGTAATTGAATTAATGATAATGAGTAAAAACCACTCTCTTATCTTTTGTACCCTCATTAGCTTCCCCCTATGTAAATTTAAAGTAAATATTATTACAAATATACCTTATATTTAGCAACAAGCCAAATCATAGAAAAGCTCAAGCACCTTGCTCATTCATTCTGTAACCTACCATCCCAACAAAAAAACTGACACAGGTTCTGTGTCAGTTTTTCTGTCTTTATGATAACTCTTTTAAATAGCTTGCTAATGCTTCTTTCCAATCTCTTAGCGGTGTAAAGTTCTGTTCGGTAATCTTTGTTTTATCTAGGACAGAATATTTTGGTCTTGCAGCTGGTCTTGGAAACTGCTCTGTTGTTAAAGGGTTAACCTTAACCTCAAGGCCAGCTTGCTTGAAGATCTCCTCTGCAAAATCAAACCATGAACAAACACCATCGTTTGTGGCATGATAGATACCATACTTATCTGACTCAACTAATTCTACTAAAAAGTTCGCTAAATCAACTGTATAAGTTGGTGATCCAATTTGATCATGAACAACTCCTAATTCACCGCGTTCTTTTCCAAGCTTCAGCATTGTTTTTACAAAATTATTGCCATTTATGCCAAATACCCATGCCGTACGGACGATAAAGAATTTATCAAGGATCTCACTAGTAAATTCTTCACCAGCAAGCTTTGTTTCACCATATACACCTAACGGGTTGGTAGGCTCATCAACTTTATAAGGTGTTTCAGCCGTTCCATTGAATACATAATCAGTACTAACATAGACCATTTTAGCATCTACACTTTTTGCTGCTTGTGCTAAATACTTTGCACCTAATGCATTTACTTCGTAAGCCGTGTCTTTATCTTGTTCGGCACCATCCACATTCGTATATGCTGCACAATGGATGATTGCGTCTGGTTTTATTTCAGCAATTAACGATTTGACATCTGCCTCATTCGTTATATCTAATTGCTCACGTTCCACTCCATGCACTTCATGGTTTCTTGATCCAAGTGACTTTACAACATCATGCCCTAGTTGACCTCGCACACCAGTTACAAGTACGATCATTACTCTACCTCTAATCTATCCGCATATTGGGACTTGAAGTAGTCTTGGTACTCTCCAGAAATGATATTCTCCCACCATTCTTGGTTATTTAAATACCATTGAATGGTTTGTTCAATTCCTGTATCAAAAGTATATTTAGGTGCCCAACCAAGTTCAGTCGTTAGTTTTGTTGCATCAATTGCATAACGGCGGTCATGACCTGGACGATCCTTTACATATTTAATAAGAGACTCAGGCTTACCTAATTGAGCTAAAATTGTTTTTACGATTTCCACATTTGTACGTTCATTGTTTCCGCCCACATTGTACACTTCACCGTTTCGACCTTTGTGAAGAACAAGGTCAATTGCTTGGCAATGATCTTCTACATGAAGCCAATCACGGATATTCAATCCGTCACCATAAACAGGTAGCTCTTTGTCATTTAAAGCATTGATAATCATTAACGGAATAAGCTTTTCTGGAAAGTGAAATGGACCATAATTATTTGAGCATCTAGTGATATTAACAGGCAAATCAAATGTCTCATGATATGCTCTTACTAATAAATCCCCACCTGCTTTACTAGCACTATATGGACTGTTAGGCGCTAATGGCGTTTCTTCTGTAAAATAGCCTGTTTCACCTAGAGTACCATATACTTCATCAGTACTTACTTGAAGATACTTTTTAACAGCAATCTTCTTAGATGCATCTAACAACACTTGTGTTCCAATAACATTCGTCTCTACAAATATTTCTGGATTTGTAATACTGCGGTCTACATGTGATTCAGCAGCAAAATTTAACACATAATCAAATTGTTCTTTCTCAAATAAACGATCGATAAACTCACGATCTGCAATATTGCCTTGAACAAACGTATAGTTGGGCTCATTTTCAATATCCTTAAGATTTTCAAGATTTCCTGCGTATGTAACAAGATCTAAATTAACGATTTGATAATTAGGATATTTTTTAACCATATAGCGCACAAAATTACTTCCAATAAAACCTGCGCCTCCTGTAACTAGTAACTTCATATTGTTTCCTCCTATTTCTCGTACACAAAATTAAGTTTTGACTCTGCTAATGTTGGATGATGCTTATCTTTCTCTGAGAGCACTGGATGATCCGTTGGCCAATCAATTCCTAGAGCCGGATCATTCCAAGCAATTCCACCATCTTGTTCTGGAGAATAGTATTCATCCACTTTATAGGCAACTGTAGTATCTGGCACAATTGTGCAAAAACCATGAGCAAATCCTTTTGGAACAAGAAGCTGACGCTTATTATGTTCGCTTAAAATCACACCAACCCATTGACCATATGTAGGAGAACCCTCTCTTATATCTACAGCCACATCATAAATCGCTCCTGTAATGCATCGAACAAGTTTCGTTTGTGCTTTTGGATTAAGTTGGAAATGCAATCCTCTTAAAGTTCCAACTTGGCTTGATAATGATTGGTTATCTTGAATAAACTCATAGTTTAATCCATGCTCATCAAACAATGCTTTATTATAACTTTCCATAAAATATCCACGGTGATCACCGAATACTTTAGGTTCTAAAATCTTTACACCTGAAAGTTTTGTATCAATAACGTTCATTTATCATTTTCCCCCTTAGAATATTCGCTCTTGGCTTGCTACTTTCACTAGATATTGTCCATATTGATTTTTCATTAAAGGTTCAGCAAGTGTTAATAGCTTCTCTTTTGTTATGTACCCTTTTTTATAGGCGATTTCTTCTAGACAAGCAATTTTTAAAGATTGACGTTTCTCGACCGTTTCAATAAATTGAGAAGCTTCTAGTAATGATTCATGTGTTCCTGTATCTAACCATGCAAAACCACGCCCAAGTAATTCTACATTAAGCTCGCCCAATTCTAAGTATTTTTTATTAATATCCGTGATTTCTAACTCACCACGATCTGATGGTTTAATATTTTTAGCAATCTCGATTACTCGATTGTCATAGAAATATAAGCCTGTAACAGCATAGTTTGATTTAGGCGTCTTCGGTTTTTCTTCTATCGAAACAGCCTTGCCATTTTCATCGAATTCAACTACGCCGAAACGTTCTGGATCATTTACATAATAACCAAAAACAGTCGCTCCATTTGGGCGAGAGGCAGCTTTATTTAGTAATTCTGTAAGACCATGCCCATAAAAGATATTGTCGCCAAGTACAAGTGCAACATCATCATTTCCTATAAACTCTTCCCCGATGATAAATGCTTGAGCTAGTCCACCTGGATCTGGTTGTACTTTATAAGAAAAGTTAAGTCCAAGATCTGATCCATCTCCTAGAATTTGTTCAAAACGCCCAATATCCTGTGGCGTAGAAATGATTAAAATATCTTTAATTCCCGCTAGCATTAATACTGATATTGGGTAAAAAATCATTGGTTTATCATATACAGGTAGTAATTGTTTAGATACAACTTTTGTAAGAGGGTATAATCTTGTCCCACTACCACCAGCTAATATAATTCCTTTCATTACAAACAACTCCTTTTATGTTTACTCTATAAAATACAAAAACTGACAAAAACCTTCCTTTTTCATTATAAAGAAGAAGGTCAGTTCTGACAAACACTTCTACCAACCAAAATAAGATTATTGCTTATTTCGGTAGCTAGCAAGTGCAGTTATGGTTCGAATTCTACCAGATAATTGATCCTTTACTGAGCGTTTTGTAATTGCTGTTGCATTACCACCGTGACGCACATACTTCATTAAAGGCTCATTAAGGTGGATGATTTTCTTCTTTTTGATCATACAAACGAGTGCAATCCATTGATCATGCATCTCAATCGTCTTTGGAAATGGAATAATCGATGGAACAATGTCGCTTTTAAAAGCCATCATACAACCAGTATATGCGTTCTTAACAACATTCCCTAAAAGTCCTTGGTCTATTGCATTATGGTTATAAGTGTTCCATGAAGAATGAATCATTTCTAGCTTTCCATCTACCACTTCTGCATCATGTACAACAAGCGTAGGATTTTGACTTTCAAATGTCGCTAAAACACTCTGTACCTTCATATCTTCCCAAATATCATCTTGATCGCAAAGAAATATAATGTCCCCTTGGGCTAAAGAGATAGCTTTCTCAAAGCTTTTTATTACTCCAAAGTTCGATTGATTAACAAAAAGCTGAACACGTTGATCTGATTCATATTTCTCTTTAATGACGTTAACTGTTTGGTCCTTTGAACAATCATCAACAATAATGACTTCATCATCACTACGAAGCTGTTTAAGAACGGATTCCAGTTGTCGTATAATAAATCCCTCTCCGTTGTAGGTAGCCATACAAACCGATACTTTCATGTTATATCCTCCCTACATTGTGAAAATTTGACGAATTGTATAGAAAGCGATTTTCTTATTTTTTACTGTTACCACTTGTTTTATGATTCTTTTAAGCAACTGAATTCTATAGGCACTATACAGTTCTCTTTTATACTTTTTATAGAAGAGAACCTCAGAATCCAGAATACTTTTATAGCGGCTCAAAGATACATTTCGATAATCCATTACAGAAAGGTCATGTTCCAGTGTTACGTTTAATACGTTAACCTTGAATCCTTTCGCATAAATCTCATGAAACAGCCAATGATCTAAGTAATCGAGTGGAAATTCAAGATTAAATCCTTCTATCTTATTTAAAAAAGACACTCGAATAAGAGAACCAGAGTTAATCGCCATCACAGGCTTTGCTTGGGTACCTTCAGTTGGCCGTTCAGCTAACAAGGGGCGTAGCTTCCCAGTATAAAGTGGAGAAATGATTGTATCAGCATTCTTAATCATTGGTACGATTGCTGCCACTTCATCATCAACACAATCCACCTTAAGAACCTCTTCAATATACTCCTGAGTTACTTTTGTATCATGATCAAATAATAATAACCACTCACTTTGATTTTCTACTGCCTTATTCCAAGCAAAATTATAAGCAGTTGCAATACCAAGGTTTCTTTGGTCATGAATGTAAGATAGCTTCACACCTTCTAAAAGATCCTGCTCAACCTTCTGTTTCTCTGGACTATGGTCGTACAAGATAACCTCGATCTCTTTCAAGTTCATATTAGTAGGGTTTAATGCCTGTTTTAATGATTCTATTGTTTTACATGTATGAATATCTTGTTTATAGATCACAATTACAATTGTTTTCATTGATATCACTCTCTACCTCGAGACATAAGGAATTGCTCTTTCCTATTTTGTGAAATTATTAATGCGATGAGAAAAAAGCTAATCCCAATTGGGTTGTTGATAAAAGGATTTATGTTCGTTAATAACAATAATCCCATAAAAGCTGACATGATCGAAATGTCCAATGTGTTTAACTTTTCTCCACGTTTATAAATATAGTAATAATTATAAAAGACTAGGAAAAACAGATAAAACCAGATGAATAAACCAATAAGACCTTGTTCAACAAGGATATCAAGGAAACTCATTTCAATACCATTCAAACGCCCATCAATCTCCATCCCATACCCAGTTCCAAATACAAAGACTGCCGGGCTACTTAATAAGATATCTTTCGAGGCAATGATAAAATCAATACGTGCATTCACACTAATGTCATTTATCTCTTCACCAGCAGGCTCCTCAACAACATCAGGAGTTACAGGAATAGGTTCTTCTTGGAATCTCTCTAAAGTCATATATTGATAGGAAAATGGAACAGAGATAAATACTAGGATAAGGATGACTAGCTTCTTTAAGTACATCTTCGATTGCGCTAACTTTTTAAATTTTTGTTGAATTCCTTTTACCGGATCGGTCATTACCTTTGTATCAAGGATGATGATCATCAATACACTAATCATAAATGCTAACAGAAAGCCCCTTGTTTCTGACCATACTGCTGAGGTAGAACAAAAGATTAAATTAGCAATATCAACTTTTGTATACTTCTTATTTAAGACAGAATTTAGTGAAAGTACCAACCCAATTACTACAAATAAATGACTCTTGTAAAACACACTATTACTCGGTCTGAAGAACAGATCATCATTCATAATCCAATTCATAAAGTCATAAAAAGGTTTAAAATCCTCTCCACCAAAAATAGTTTTACCTAAAAGAGAGATGGTAATGGTAAAGAGTGCAACAGCTAATGCACTACCTTTTAGCAGTGTAATAATTCTTTTTACTGTAAACCTCTGGCTTGAAATATAATATGCAAGTGGGAAATAGAGTATAAAATAGGACACTCTGAAAAAGTCCATGACAATAATTGATAATGGATGTCCATTAATAAAGCCAAGAATGGCACTAACCGCAAACCAACCGATGATTAAATAAATACCAATGGTTACTGGTGTGAAACGATAAAACGTATTAATCTCTTTATTAAAAAAGGCTTTTAGTTTTACGATGCGAACAACATATACAACAAATAAAAGTAAGAAGAGCACTTGGCGTATAGAAACTACTCCAAAGTCGATTAACCTTCCTCCGCCACCAACAAACACTTCAATAAATAAGAGTGTTAGTAATATTTTCTCAAATTTATTCACAATAATCCCCCGTTATCCAAGTAAAAGTAATGAAATGACATTAAAAAAGTTTCCAGCCCCATTTATTGAAGTACTTATACATCGACTTTAAAAAGATTTTAAAGAGCTTTGAATTTTTATGAGAACCTCTCTCATAGTAATGAACAACACTGGAAAACGGTGTATATACCACTTTTTTATTTCTCTTTTCTAATTCCAAGCATAAATCTGTATCTTCAAAATACATAAAGTAACGTTCATCAAATCCCTTAATCTCTTTAAAATCAGTTCCTCTGATTAACATGAAGCACCCGGAAACCATTCGGATTTCTATATTTCGATCATCCGGAACATTTCGACATTCATAAGTTTCCAGACGTTTCGCAAACATTGTTTTAATAAATTTAAATGGCATAAAACGAAGCCAGTAATCAAATACTGTCACTCGTTTCCTCATTAAATGTTGAACACTACCATCAGGATTTAATACTTTAGGTGCTAGCAACGAGATTGTAGGATCCTGCTCCATCACATCTAACATCCTTAATAAGTTTTCTTTCTCTAAAATAATGTCTGGATTAAAGATTAAGAAATAGTCTTCCGTAGCGATTAAAAGATTATGGTTGTGCCCAAAACCAAAGCCATTGTTTTCATGATAAAAAGTAATCTTTGC
This sequence comes from Litchfieldia salsa, assembly GCF_900104555.1. GTDB lineage: Bacteria > Bacillota > Bacilli > Bacillales > Bacillaceae_L > Litchfieldia > Litchfieldia salsa. The sequence goes on along the minus strand of NZ_FNJU01000017.1, from coordinate 35,985 downwards.
GAAATTCTCGTATTCTTTTAACTGCTCTTTATAAGTATCTGTAGAATTATTGTCAAAGATGAAAAAATGAAATCTGTTATCTTGTTCAAATTCTTTCCTTAAATGATCTAACACTTTAAATATATGTGTACTATTATAAGTGACAATGCTTATCGCAACTGTAGTATTACTCAAAGTTCTCACACTCTTTCATTGAACATAAATTTCCTTCATAAAGATATTTCCTACAAAGGGATATTATATCGTATCAACCATTTATTTGTATACCTGATTAATACTTTTCCATATAAATGTAAATCAAAAATTAAATTTGATGTATTTTTTCCGCTATTCTTCATATATAATATATGATGGATTCACATATTATACGTGCTCGATTTACATTTTTCGACGATTCTCTATATTTACTATATTTTTTTTGTTATAATAAACGTTTCATAAGTTTCTTAAATTACTATTCTTCTAATAGGAAGGGATATTGTATATGAATAATACTAGAATTAGAAAAAAGAAAAAAAGAGTGAAGCTTCGCCGATTTTTTCTTTTAGTCTTTTTGATTTTGATAAGTGGTGTAGGTGTTTATAGTTATAATGTATATAGTCATATAGTTAATGCTGTGGATAATATGCATCAGCCAATTGATCGAGATAAATCAGCTAAGCGTGAAGAGCGTGTAGAATTTGAGGCAACAGAGCCACTATCAATTTTAGTAGTCGGAGTTGATGAAAGAGACGGAGATTTTGGACGAACTGACTCTATGTTAGTTGTTACCATTAATCCAAAAACAAAGTCAACGAAGATTTTGAGTATACCACGTGATACTAGAACTGAAGTTGTTGATTCTGAAGAACCTAGTAATTCGTTTATGACCAAAATTAATCATGCCTATGCCTACGGTGGAATTGAAATGACAATTGACACGGTTGAGAATTTCCTAAACGTACCAATTGATTATTATACAGAAGTGAACATGAAAGGCTTTAAAGATATTGTAGACGCAGTCGGAGGAATTAATGTTAACAATCAGTACGCCTTCGAATTAGATGGGGTAACACTTGAGGCAGGACAGCAGCATTTAGATGGAGAAGAAGCTCTCCAATATGCTCGAATGAGGAAAGAAGATCCTCTTGGAGACTTTGGACGTCAAGCAAGGCAGCGAGAAGTATTATCCAAGGTAATCAACAAAGGAAAATCCCTTTCAACCCTTACAAACTATGATGATGTTTTAGAAGCACTTCAAGAAAATGTAAAAACCAACTTAACATTGGATGAAATAATCGACATCCAACTTGGATATAAATCAGCAATCCAAACGATTGAAAAAATAGAAATCACAGGAGAAGGTACCACTCTATATGATGGAATCTGGTATTTCTTAGTTGATGACGAAACAAGACAGACATTATCAGACGAATTACGAACACATTTAGAATTACCAACAGATGCGGTTGTTAGTATAAATGAATACCAATAATAAGAAAAGCGCAAGCGCCTTGTTCAGCCCCGACAGGCATAAGGCAAAGCACGTAGGAAATCTTGTTTTCCGTAGTGATTTGACTTATGACCCCGAGGGGCTAGGGCTGGAGCTAGACACTAAAACTAAGTATAAATCTTATACTTTCTTACCTTAAAAGTAAAGGTCCCTTCTCTAGGGACCTTTTTTAATATTTAAAAGTACTTTTCTACTAGAGTATTGCTTTAGATTGTTATACTAAAAATAGTTGTACCAAGTTGATTGGAACGTAAGGCGTGTGGCTCCTGCGGGATTTGCAGGCAGGATGAGACCCCGCAGGAGCTTGCGACGAGGAGGCTCATCACCTGCCCCGCGGAAAGCACACGCCTGGAGTGCAAATCAACACACCTGTTAGAAATCGCCTTTCAAAAGTTCACACAAAACAAACCTACCCCTGACTTTTACTTACTCTCCCTTTGATGATTCTAATCACATTAAACACCATAGAATCTTTGATGATAATTAATCCAAGTAAATAAATGAATACACCTACAATGAGTTGAACGACCGTTAATAAAATAGGCGTAATATCCAGGGCATATCCAATCCCTCTTACAGAAGCAAAAACAAGTAGTCCCAAGACTGTGTATTTAAACAAAAGAACTAGGAACTCTTTAAAGTTAAAATACTTCCTTGCAAAATACATCTGTATCAAAGCACCTGTTGCTTCTGCCACCAATAAAGCAATCGTCGTTGCAACGCTCGCAAGCGAATACACTAAAAAGAAGTTCGTAACCAGGCTTAGAACCGCCCCAATTGTGATGGCAATTGAATATTTGTTTTGTTGATTAGTAGAGATTAACACCTGTATCCCGAAAACATTCGCAAGCCCTACAAATAAAATAACCGGACTCATAATAACTAGTAGTGTTGAAACATCCAAAAATTCGTTTCCTAAAAACCAAACGACCAAATTAGGTGCAATGCCCATCATTCCAAACATCATTGGAATAGAGATCAGTAACACAAATTGCAATGTATATTTAATATACTTTTGCATGGCCTCATGATTACCTTTTGAAAATTCAGAAGCCATTCTTGGAAGTAAAACGATTCCTAGTGAGGAGATAACCCCTAACACAATTTTGATAATTTTGTTAGCCTGATTATAATAGCCAACCTCTACTTCCCCTGAAATATTACCAAGGATAATTCTATTAACCAATACATAAACCTGAATCATTAGCTCAGGTAAAAACAAAACTAAAATCGGGGATATATGTGTTTTAATTTCTTTAAGAGTAACTCTTACAAACTTAATTTCTTTTAAAATTGGAACCCACATAATGAGTTGCCCAACTAATAATGTAGCCGCATTTATAATGATATATATTGGCAAATCATCAATCTCTTTGACAAATGTAAAAATTAAAATGATCCCTGTAATTTTCACGAATACATTTCTCAGAGTGATTTTTTTGATTTGCTCTTTTCCGATAAAATACCAAGAGATATCGAAGCTATAAGCTAATAAAGTTAATAAGTGGAGATAGAATAACTCCTTATGCTCTGTGATTGTCATCAAAAAGATAAAATAAGCTGCAAAGTTCAATACAGCAACAATTGACTGGAAGGTAAAAATAGACCAAAATTCTTTCGATGTATCTTGTTGATTTTGCCTCACTGCAATTTGCCGACTACCGTATTTTGGTAAGCTCAGTACAATAAACACAATAAATAATTGAACAATTGATGCTACATATGCATCAATTCCAACCCCTTCTGCCTTTAAAATTCTGGCAATATAAGGGGTTGTAATCAATGGTGTGATCATTAAAAGCACTTGGTATATGACAGTAAATAGATAATTTGAAATTAGTTTGCTCATCTAATGGTTCATACTTTCTGTTCTAATTTTGCTATTAAATATGATTAATAACATAATGTTTCAGCATTTTCACCTTGTTTTTTAGTGTAGCTGGCTTAAAAATAAAACCAAGTTCCTTCATAATGCCTTTTCTCATATGTTTAAAATGATTGGCTTTAACGAATTCTTCAAGCTCAGAATCAATTTGAGGATATCTTTCTAACAATACTTTTCTGGAATCTTGCCTCAACTTCTCTTTTTCTGCTCCAAAGGACACCCCACCAATATGATGTACATATGATCCTTTTGCAACAGCTAGCTTAAAACCTTGGTTTCTTGCTCTCATACACCAATCAGACTCTTCTCCATACCCTCTTTTAAAGGTCGCTGCATCAAAATTTCCTATTTCAGTTAAAGCACTTCGTTTCATATACATGCAATAGCCAATTAGAAGTGGAGAATTCACAAAGTCACTAGTCCTATGCTTTTTATACGAGAGATAGATCTCGTCATATGTAAAGGATTCATTTAACTCCGTATTAGCAGTCGGCAATCCAGAAATAATGCCATAATTACTCATTGGATTAACTGCCGCAATATTCTTATCAGTGTTAGCAACGGCCTTTAATTCACTTAGCCATCTATCCGATACAAGTGTATCACTATTTAACACAATTACATCGTTCTTACTGATTGCGAATCCATTGTTAACATTCGCTGGAAAGCCAAGGTTCGTTTCGTTTCGTACAGCTACAATAAATTCATATTTCTTCGAATACGCCGCTGTTAATTCCTCGATTTTATTGTCTGGACTCTTATCGTCTAGTAAATATAAATTATATGTACCTGTAGGTGTATTTGCTAAAACACTTTCTATACAGTTTTTCGTTTCTTCATATGAATTATAGATCGGAAGTAGGATATCTACTTTTTCCATGATTTCTGCTCCCTATAAAATAAGATTTGTTCCTAAATTGTGTTACGTTGACCCGAGGTTTTGATAATGACCTTATAAGTTAAAAACTGAAGATAACTTTTCAAAGCTGTAGCAAACTGTTTTTCTCTAGAAGCCTTTTCATATACCTCTCTTTGATACATTGCTTTAATTGGTAGTTCAGTTGCAACATCAGGGTGTTTACCAAAGAATTGTTCTAATGCTTCTTTTCCATTCACTTTCTTGCTAATACTATCGTTTTGTTGCTCTACTAAAACCAATGGGGTAGCTAAGTGGCCGATCACATATTTCTCTGCAACTCGTATACAAAAGTCCCAATCTTGGAATCTCATTAGCTTCTCATCGAATAATTCACCTTGGGCAACTTCTTTTTTTATAATAATAGTTTGAGTACTAATAAAGTTACCCTTTTTTAATTGCTTTTCCATTTCATTATGGTCTACTTTTCTGGCTGGAATTGTTTTGGCACCATGGTTGAAATCTAAACTACAAAAACACATATCAATATTCGAATTTTCCTCAAGATAACGCATTTGTTCTTCTAACTTATTAGGTAACCAAATATCGTCACTATCTTGAAATGCAATATAATTACCCTCAGCCATTAATATCCCTGTATTCCTGGCACCATTGGCACCTTTCAATCGGCTGTTAAGAACATATTTTATCCGTTCATCTCTAATCGATTCAACGACTTCTCGTGTCTGATCGGTTGAGAAATCATCAACGATGATTATTTCTAAAGGTGATAACGTTTGGTCCATCACACTTTGAATTGCATCCATGATCATATGTCCACGGTTATAGGTTGGAATCACTACTGATATTGTCAAAAAGCACACTTCCTTTATAAATCAAAACCTTTATTTACTATACTTAACTTTATTTAAAATTACAATTATCTATCGTGAATATACGTAGTTTTTATACTAACTCCAGCCCTCAACAAACAAAAAATCCACCAGTAAGAAAGAGTGGATTTTAAGTGTGAGAAAATTTTAAGATAGACCTTGTTTGTTTTTTAGGACTACGTCATTAAGGTAAGCTAATAAGTCACCTTTTAAATCATCACGTAATAAGGCCATTTCAATTGTTGTTTGAATAAAGCCCATTTTTTCACCTACATCATATCTTGTTCCTTCAAATTCGTAGGCAAATACTTTTTGTAACTGATTTAATTTTTGAATAGCATCAGTTAATTGAATTTCGCCACCAGAACCAATTTCCTGTTGTTCAAGGAAGTTGAAGATTTCAGGTGATAGTACATATCGCCCCATAATGGCTACATTAGAAGGTGGGTTAGATTCAGGCTTCTCAACGAAATTCTGAACTTCATAAAGACGACCATTTTGACTTATTGGATCAATAATTCCATAACGATTTGTATACTGTTCTGGAACGGTCTGGACACCTAGCACTGATGATTGTACTTCATCATAGATGTTAATTAATTGCTTTAATGCCGGAGTTTCTGCACGTACAATATCGTCACCAAGTAAGATTCCGAACGGTTCATTTCCGATGAACTTTCTTGCACACCAAATAGCATGGCCAAGTCCTTTTGGTTCTTTTTGTCTAATATAATGAATGTCAACCTTCGAAGATTGCTGCACTTCTTCTAAGAGCTCATATTTTTGTTTTCTATATAAGTTATCTTCAAGCTCAAATGCGTGATCAAAATGATCTTCAATTGCACGTTTGCCTTTTCCAGTTACAATGATAATGTCTTCAATCCCGGATTCAATCGCTTCTTCAACGATATACTGTATGGTTGGTTTATCAACAATAGGTAGCATTTCCTTTGGCATTGCTTTTGTTGCTGGAAGAAATCTTGTACCAAGGCCTGCTGCTGGTATGATTGCTTTTTTTACTTTTTGCACGCTATACCCTCCCTTAATCCCTTAAGTATGATTAATATATACTATCTTTTAGCCTTTTACACATTAAGTCAATAGTTTCACTTAAATCTATTAATAAAAAATATCTTTTAGCACACTCTTAAGACCATTAGAATACTTATGATATCCAGATAAATTTGTCAACACAATACCTAGCCTCCCGATTTTAGAACTAGGTAGGTTATTACGGAGTTTTACATGTGAATTTTTACCCTTAATTTTCATCAAGTTATTAGTAGGTACCTTATAATCATTTTCGTTCAAAAACGCTTCAACCACATCAAAATCTAAATTGACGCTAGTTTGTTTCTTTTTTGCCTCATTTACTTGTTCCGCTAAATTCCTTTTTTTCGCTCCAAGTTGATTATTGGAGTGCTGGCGGTATTTAATCATATTGTCGTCAATTAATATAATTTCTCCGTCATTCATAGAGGCTACGATCATTGCTACCCATGCATCATGAATCCATTTATTAGGAAAGGGTGTGGTCTTGTTAATAGATTCAGATTTTACCGCCATGGTTGCCCCTGTAATCACATTCTTCTTTAACAATACATCTAAAGAGTTTTTTTGAAAGATATTTTGTTCCTCTTTAGTAAATGGTATAGATTCCCACAGACTATATCCTAATGAAATAAGGTCCTGATTAACCATATCCGCATCTGTAATCACTATAGAAGCATTAGGGGATTCTAAGAATTTTTGCTCCATAACCTGTATTTTCTCTTTTTCCCAAACATCGTCTTGATCTGCAAAAAAGATAAGGTCTCCCGTACACTCAGTTACTGCCTTTTCGAAATTCTTCGTACTTCCTAATTGAGTGAGGTTTTGAAATAATCTCACCTCAAATGGAGCCTCATTTTTGAAATGGTTTATGATCGTAATTGTATTATCGGTGGAGCGATCATCACATATGACCAACTCATCAGGTTTTCTAGTCTGAGCTAAGATACTATTTAATTGTTCCTCAATATATTTTTCGCCATTATAGGTACACATAGCGATTGAAACCGAATATTTATTATTCATGAAATCAATCCTCATTTTTAAAGTTACAAAATAATATTGTTTATAATTATTCACATACTCACAATACGTGTATATGTTTCATATGCCAAGCAGTAAATAGAAAATAGTTATCAACAATATCATTTTTTTCATAGGAATTACTTTCTAAGGAGTGTTTTATAGACGAATCCTCTTAAGGAGTTAGGAAGTAGTCGTACAAAACATCGGATAATGATATTTTTATAAAATGTTGTACGATTAATAAAGTTCATCCTTAAGAATTCTTTTTGCAAGGAAATATCCTTTAACAAGTACTGTATTCCACCGCGTCTTTTATACATCTCACTCCCGGTACGAGCATAAACTAAAATTTCACCTAGATTAACTATTTTATAATTTTGATTTAGCATCCTAACCCATAAATAATAATCTTCATTCCATAAAAATGGCTTGTAGTTTCCTGCATCTAATACTGCTTTCTTTCTAAAGACTACAGTCATATGGTTTAGAGGGTTTCTTGTTTTTGCAAAGTTAAGCACGTCTTGATAACTTAAGGGTACTTTTCTAACATTTGTTACCTCTGTATAGTCTTGATCAAACTCTCCAATCCATGAACCAACTACATCTATGGAAGGATTCTCATTTAAGTAATTAATTTGTCGTTCAAATCTTTCTGGGTGACAGATATCATCACTATCCATCCGGGCAATTATATGATTATTACATTCATTGATTCCAATAGCTAGAGCTGGCCCTAACCCAACATTCTGATCCAACTTAATAAATTTAAATAAATTGGGATAATTTCTTTCATACTTCCCCAATATCTCGGTTAACTCTGTTGTTAATTCTCCGTCTTGGACAATCACTATCTCATTTGGGAGTAATGTTTGGTTAATGATACTTTTAATTGACTCTAATAAAAACTTAGGAGACTCTTTGTAGTATACAGACATTAGAACTGAAAAATTCAAAATTAAACACTCCGTTTTCCTGTTAGCTGATTGAGTTTTTGTAACATTTATATCCCTTTTCCGTCTACCCCTTTGATTCCATGAATTAAGCCTTTTATAATCATTTTTAACCTTAATAAACCTTTTCCAGCAAAGATCGGATAAAAGAAAAATTTAATTGGTAGTAGAATGATATATCTTCTCTTAAAGTTAAAAGGTACATATGATCTAAATAACATTTTTATCGTATTCCTAAACTGATAATAATGTCTCATAGGAGATGGTATCCCTATATTGATTCCTAAAATCTTATGTCTATCATCACCTAGTCTATGAGCCACTTTCACTTTATTTGCAATGTAGGTTGAGTAACCTTTCAGCTTTGCCCTCCAGCACCATTCATAATCAACTAGGTCAATGAAAAGTGACTCTTCCATATAACCAACCTCAGTAAGGGTTTGCTTAGAGATTAATGATCCAGAACTTAAAGTCTCCTGAACCTCAATCACATCTTGTTCTTCACTAGTTGGAATATGATAGACATCTTCCTCGGTCTTATCTCTGTTGTAGGCTAATGGACCAACACACGCCACCTTGAACCCTTGTTTAATAAGCGAATGATATGATTGTATGAGTCCACTGACTGTATCTTCTTTAAGTTTACTGTCTTGATCAAGAAGCAAAAATGCTTCATAGCCATTTTCAATTGCCCATTTAAATCCTTTGTTCTGGGCACTTGCTATCCCTATGTTCTCGCCATTTATTATTGCCTTATTATTAAACCTCTTACTCAAGTTAATAATACCTTGTTGCAGACTCTCATTGGTTGAATTATCAACAATACAAATATGTCCCACCTGATGGATAACAGATTGGAGATTTTCAGTAAATTCATCTAGGTCAGGATTATAAGTTACAAAAATTGCACATACATCTTTATTCATAAAGTTAGCTTCTACCATTTAGTAATACTTCCCTTCTTACCAGAAATCCCATGGATTATACCTTTCAGGATATAATGAAGTCGTTTTGCTCTAGGACCTACCAATAGAGGATATGCAACCAAGTCTATCATACGCTCTACAATGACTCTCACCTTCCAATATAACGGGACATAACTTCTTGTGAATAGAAAAATGCTATTTCTAAATTGGTAGTAATGTCGTAGGGGTGAAGGAATTAATAAATTATAAACACCGAGTATCTTCGTATTTTTTTGACCTACCATATGACCCATTCGAACATTTCTTGTCACGAATGATCGATAACCACTTTCTTTTGCTCTCCAGCACCACTCAAAATCAACTAAGTCAATAAATAACTCCTCTTCCATTAAACCAACAGTTTCTAAAGACTCTGAAGGTATTAACGTTCCAGAACTTATTAAGGCATCTCGTTCATTAAAGTTTTGAAACTCCATCGCTCCTTTATTCAGCAATGGAGTATACACTTCACTTGACTCTTTATTGAATACCTCTGGACCCATACATCCCACTTTTACACCTTTTGATTTAAGGAACAAAATCCCTTTTGAAAGTTCTTCTACAAGAGTAGAAGGTGGGTTGCTATCTTGATCTAATAGTAGAATAAACTCTGCATCTTCTCTTAAAGCTTCCCTTATACCAACATTTTGGGCAAAACCAATTCCCTCATTCTTGTTTAGCGCAATCCATTGAATACTTGAATGATTCTTAATTTCCTCTATCAGCCCGTTATTAACTGGATTTTCACTATTATCAACCACGATAAGCTTTTCGACCTGTTGAATGATGGAGGAAGTGTGATGAATGAGTTCTGATATATTTGGGTTATAACAAACCATAACTGCATATACCCTAATTTTATTAGACATTATTTATTCCTTCTTCTTCTAAAATTTTAACAAGAGAACCCAACACAACAATCACTAAAATATTCATGCTATCAAATATATATGGATTGGTAAGTGCATAAACCAAATATGAAAGATAGATTAGGTAAACCTTCCTATTGCTCCAAAAATAAATGGCAAAAACAAGATTCGTAAGTACAAATAAAATCATGTAAATGACGCCAACTTGATTAAGTATATATATACTTTGAAGCTCGAAGTATATATCTCCAGTATAGTTACGATATTCAGTTTCTACACTTACTGTATTCCCCAAACCTTTTCCAAGTGCAATGGTTAACGGGTTCTCACTCATATCGTCAAGTAGCACAAAAACTTGGTCAAAACGCGTCGGTATAGAGTATTCCAATTTTCTTTTAATCACTTCACTTGAATATAAAAATACCGGGATAACTGTCACTAGTAAAAGAAGTAAAGTAAGGATAGTGGTTATTAATTTCCTTGTTGTATTTTTAAACAGGAATTTTTTTATTCTGAATTGATTGCTCTTGTATTTCTCCCACATAAAAATGAATAAATGATATAAAAAGAAAGCCGCTAGTGCAATTAAAAATGCAAAATTGCCTGCTATTAATGTGCCTATGAATAGGGTTATTGATATCGTGTATTTTAACCATTTAGTATTAATTGCATATAAACTAATAAGAAATGCGATAGGAAGTATTGCATTCCCTTTTATTTGAATTCTATAGAAATAGCCATTATAAGAGTATATATCACCAACACCTAACTCCAACACCCTTCCTCTTATATATGATGGAAAAGTTGGGTCAGAAAAAAAGACAATGTACCCTTCAAATAAAATTAAAAGGATGCTATGAGTCAATCCTAATAAAATAAATATATGAACGAATGCCTTTTTCTTTGGTATAAAGAAAGCTGTTAATAATAAGATTAAGATGATTAAGAATCTTACAGCTAGATTGAAGCTATTTTGCTCAACAAACACCGAATAACAAAATAATACAACCAAGGTAATTATATTAATCAGGTAGAGGTACCTTATGATTTTTCTAGATCTAAAATATTTTCGAAAAATCCAGGGTGAAACAAAAAGGAAGAAGATAAAAAGACTGATCGTTATTGCACCAGAGATAAATGTGAAAGGAAATTGCCTTGTTAAGGCTAGAGCACATATACTAAAGGCAATATACACTAAGCCCATTAGGGCCACACTTTTATTATTAATAAAAAAAACCCCCTTGAAGCACTAAATAGTGTATACAAAGTCTTTACATTCTTTGTATACACTATTTATTAATTTTTGATATTTATCTTGCTCCACTGCCTGTTAAACATACCTTTATTGTTTTAAGGATAATTTTTACGTCTAAAAAGACACCCATATACTTAATATAATAACGATCTAATTCTAGTTTCTCGCCAGGAGTTATTTCATAACCACCATTAACTTGTGCCCAGCCTGTTAGTCCTGGCTTCACAATTAAGCGTTCCTTGAATCCAGGGTATTCTTTATTAAATTGTTCAGTAAATATTGGTCTTTCTGGTCTTGGTCCAATAATAGTCATTTCACCTTTTAACACATTGATTAGTTGAGGTAGTTCATCAATCCTTGTTTTTCTTATAAATGCTCCTACTTTTGTAACACGAGGATCATTTATTTCTGCCCACTGTGCTCCGTTTTTTTCTGCGTTAATTCCCATTGACCTGAGCTTCAATACATTAAAGGTTTTCCCATTAAGCCCTACACGCTCCTGTGAAAAAAGTACCGGACCAGGAGTCTCTAACTTAATTAAAATGGAAGTTAATATAATAATTGGCAGCGTAAAAACCATACCAAATAATGAAAATATAATGTCAAAGATTCGTTTCATAAACAAATACATACTAATATTTTCTTTTTCGAGTTTTTGAAGTTCACCCACACTACTTGCTTTAAAGACTATTTGATCATTCATAAGTGATTTTCTTTCCAAAGCATTTCTCTCCTCTCGAATAACAACTAATATATTATGAATCTACTTATAAGTCTGTTGGTTTATATATTGCCACTATTATGTTAGTAGTTATTTTCTTCACTAATGTTACAGCTTTTTAATGACCAAAGCGTTTATTTTTTATTCTCCCATAGTATAGAGAGATCACTTATATTTTAAAGTATACAAAGTTCGACATGTTTGTAAAAATCTGTCCCTAATTTGTACCCTAATGTATTCTATCATATATTATTTAATAATTTAATGGTTTTATAAAAAAAGAGAAAGTGAAATAAAACCATTTATATAAAATTATTCATCTTTTTCGAAAAAATCGATTTTAGATTATGATCTTCAGACTACATTTTCTCATAAGTTTGGTAAAATAATAATAAATAATTAAGAATTTATTTTGTTACCATTTTGTTACAAAGTTTTTGTTTCAGACATAAAACATTGTAATGGTAGTTACAATCAGGCTGAATACACGTAGACGACCTAAAAAAATGAATTTGCTCAAACAATAATATGTTATCATACAATTTTATAAATTTCTTATGAATTCGGAGGGTTTGTCTAATCATGAACAAAAAAATGATGTTTTTTATACTTTTTATCCTTACTTCAATAATGGCCAATCTTTATATTATTAATCTAACATATACAATCTTGTTAGAGGATTTCGGTTTTAAAGAACTATTCAATTATATGATAGTAACTTTTTATCCTATAGGATTATTTTTCGGATGGAATATTACCAAAACTCGATTAGAAAACTTAACCCGTGTAAATCGCTTATCAATACTACTATTAAGTATCATAATCACCATTGTAATAGGATGGATTTTTGGGTTACTCGACATTTCTAAGGAATTAAATAAAAATACAAAGAAATCACCCCAATATTAAGGGTGATTTCTTTGTATTTTTATCTCATTTTGCTGTTATTTTAAATCATATTGTTTTTCAAAGTAATTCTTATACTCTCCACTTATGATATTTTCCCACCATTCTTTGTTATCAAGATACCAGTCAATTGTTTGCTTAATACCTGTTTCAAATGTATAAGTAGGTCTCCATCCTAACTTTTCTAATTTAGTTGGGTCGATTGCATATCTTTTATCATGACCTAAACGATCTTTAACAAATTCAATCAAATCGAGAGACTTCCCTAAGGTTGTGATTATCGTTTCAACGACTTCTAAATTAGTTCGTTCGTTATGCCCCCCAACGTTATACACTTCACCGCTTACACCTTCATGCATAACCAAATCAATTGCAGAACAGTGATCAATAACGTGTAACCAATCACGAATATTTTGACCGTTACCATAGACCGGTACATTTTGTTCATTTAAAACCCGAGAAATTGTAAGAGGGATTAGCTTTTCTGGGAAATGATATGGTCCATAATTGTTTGAACACCGTGTTATGTTAATAGGCAATCCATATGTTTCATGGTAAGCCCTAACAAGCAAATCAGATGATGCTTTGCTCGCACTATAAGGACTATTAGGCTGAAGTGGTGTTTCTTCTGTAAAAAAAGTGGTTGGATCAAAATCCAACTCTCCGTATACTTCATCTGTTGATACATGAACAAACTTTTTGATTTTATTTTGTTTAGATGCGTCCAAGAGAACTTGTGTTCCTATCACGTTTGTGCGAACAAAAATTTCGGGTTCTGTTATTGAACGGTCTACATGACTTTCTGCAGCAAAATGAATCACGTAATCAAATTTTTCTTTTATAAAAAGAGAAGCAATCTGTTCCCTGTCAGCTATATCTGCTTTAACAAAATGATAGTTTTCTTTATTTTCTATCGTATTATGCTTTGTTAAGTCCCCTGCATATGTTAATAAATCTAAATTATAAATATCATATTCCGGATATTTATTAACCATATATTGAACAAAATTACCACCTATAAATCCAGCTCCACCTGTCACTAATACTTTTACTTTCGTCATTAATTTCACCTCATGATATAAATTAAATTTACCCCTTAAACCTTGTTGTTTGATCATTGTGATTATTTCTGTTTTCTTTCATATACCTTACTAATTTCTTCACACCATAAATCAATAGTCTAATGATTAAGTAAGCCCCAAAAAACAAAAGAAATCCCCATAGACCTATAACTGCATCTAGAAACTCCATATTTCCTCTTCCAGTAATTTTCTGTTGGATTTCGATTGCAAAAACGATTACGACCAATACTGTAAAGGAATATATAAATGAAATTGAAGTGATGCTCCACTTAGCTAGCGCTTTGAAAACCACTTGAACGACAAAAAACACGATAATACCCATAATACCCATAACCCACAAGTGTAATTCTTTATCGGTCAACTGCCACCCCATTGCGTCAGAGAAATCCATTAATAAATCATGGGATATATTAGTGATTTCGGCAATAAGCTTAATTACTTCTTTCAAGGCATTCACCTCTTTTATTATTGTTATTAAAAACTTATATTACCATCGAGTGATCGTACTAGCCAACTATATTTTAATTACCATCATTCACAAGATGTTATTCAACCTTTTCCAACTCAGCTCCATCAGAGTATCCCCTATCCCCTTTCACTTCATATGTTTCCTTTACTAAGCCTAAGCCAGGCGCATAATACCTTGTATGAATGGTTTCTGCACCCTCTACTTCATCTGTGACTTTTCTTGCTACTATAACATCTCTATATGCTCCATATGGGACATTAAGTGTCTGATTGGTGTCTACTAACTCCCAATCTGCATCTCCTTTAAGGTTAAACACTGTTTCAACCGCACTTGTAGTTGGTACATCATCTAGTATATCTTCTGAGTGGTTAGAAAGCGTGGAGTCTTCATATATTAAAACAATCTCATCTTCTGTCCACCTATATACTTGGGTTGTAGGAGCACCACTAAGGTATATTGTCATTTGAATCAACTCTTCATTGGCAGCTACTATTTTATGTACATAGATTTCCTCTCCAGCATTTGAATAAGTTCTCACAGTATCAATTTCCGGACGGTAAGTTGATAAGTTAAATTTTCCCTCAACCACGGTTCCTTCACTAGCTTCATCTTCTTTGTACTCAGATGTATAATCTGATCTTGGAGTATTTGTATTTGTGCAGGCAACTAAAATGAACATAATGGGTATTATAAAATATACGAATGCTCTCATTTATCTCTTCCTTACTATTGATCCAGATTTTAAACAAACGCTTAATTAACACTTAGCACCTCACTTGATGGTCTTTCAAATACGAATTCCTGTGTATCCTTATTAAAAATCTTCACAGACTCTTCTACCAACCCCATAAATATTAATGCAGAAGTGAATTCATCAAATGTGGCAATTTTCTGGTTATTATTATCCAACACATCATAAGCCTGAAAATACCTCTTTATCCCTTCAGCCAAAGCTTCTGCGGCCTTTTGCTGAAACTCTTTAGTTTTAATAATTTTCTCTTCATTCCGATTGATCATGTAACCTAGTTCGACCAACACGGCAGGCATTTGAGCATTACGAATGACATAAAAGCTTTCGTCATTATGAATCTTTCGGTTCGGTAAACCTAGAAAATTCACTAATCGAGGGTGTATCGTCTGAGCAAGGCGTAAATTATCTCCTAAGTAGGTTAATTGCATAGGGTCATGTGGCCACTTTGGATTAAAATGATTTAACCCATCATAATAATATGTTTCAATTCCACGAATAAATGGATTTGTAGAATTGGCATTATGATGGATTGATATAAAAATACTATTATCATTTTCTCCTTGTACATATTCATTTGCTTTATTAATCCGAATTTCCAAATCTCCCCCAATAGATTCTCCCTCTTTATTGTGTAAATATGGAGAAAATTCAGTATCAGTTGTACGGGTAAGATAAACATCTATATCACTGTTACTTAACAGATTCTGAAGAATTAACGCTACAGATAGATTCGCATCTTTTTCACAGTAGCCTGTTTGGTTCCCTGAATACCCACAAGTGCCTGAAAAGATGCCACCATGACCTGGATCGATTACCACTATTTTTTCCGCGTAACTTTTTACTGGACATAGAAATATAACAATACAAACGAGTAAAACTCCTCTTTTAATACTCACTCTAAATCCACTTCTCCTCACTATCTAAAAAAGACCCCTCACTACTAAGGAATCCTTTCTAATTCTCATTATTCTAGCGTTTCCTGTATGATACAAAATAATCAATAAAAGAACAGTTCATTATTCAAATCAATTTCTACTTTTTCTTCACTTTTCGCCTCTATTATACAACATATCGACTGGTATTTTACTCCAAGTGAGCTTATTATGTAAAATTTCCCCGGAAATTGTATATATGAATACCTTACTTTGACAAGAAATTTCATCAATTTCAAATTTTCACCATAAAAAAAGAAGACCTTACTGGCCTTCAGGTCTCATAAGTATATCTTCAAACACCTTTTTCACTTTCGGCACTACCTGACTACTTCCTCCACCTTCAATTAACATGGCAATTAATAATTCTGGTGACTCCGTGTCAAAAGCTACGAATAATCCATTTTCTTTTCCATTCTGTTCCCCTTGACTCGTTTTAAGTTCAGCAGTTCCAGTTTTACCTGCTAAAGTTAACCCATCAATCTTAGCAGCTTTCCCAGTGCCATTTGGATCCTCAATAACTGCGACCAAGTCATTTCGAATAATGGTTGCCGTTTCAGGTGAAATGACATCTTCACGCCAAATTTCAGGAGTGTTCTCTTCACCAAAGACTAATCTTGGTTTCAATAAATCTCCTTCATTCAGGAATGGAGTATACGTGATTGCTAAATGAAGTGGACTCATTTGTACTTCTCCTTGGCCATAGCCCGTATCTGCCACCAATACATCCCGACTTAATCCTTCATTTGAAATCGATGAATCATAGAAAGGATATTCAAATGGTAAGGTTTCTGCAAAACCGAAGTTCTTTAGTCCGACTTCTAATCGATCAGCACCAATTTCAAGTGCTGTTTGCGCAAAATAGATATTATCCGAATAAACAAGTGCGTCTCTCAAGTTAACAGGTTTTCCTGTATCAGTAACCCGTGTGATTTTATATCCGCCCCAAGAATCATCAGCCCAAGTTGTCCCTGTGATATCCATCGTTTGTTCAGGTGTAATTACGTTATTTTCAAGAGCAATCGCTGCTGTAATTGGCTTTATGGTTGATCCTGGTGCATAAGCATAACCTACACGGTTAATTAATGGTTGGTTCGGATTCTCAGATAACTCTTTCCACTTTTCTGTTGAGATACCAAGAACGAAATCATTTGGATCAAATGAAGGACTACTCACAAGTGCTAGTGTTTCACCAGTAAGCGGATGAATCGCAGCTGCTGCACCGTTACCATCCTTTAATTGTTCAAATAGGAGTTGCTGAACTTCGATATCAATGGCGACCTTAATCGTTTCACCATCTTTCGCGGGCTTAGAAACGAGTGTAAACTCCTCTTCATTTTCATCCTTCTTTTTAATATAGATTCTAACACCCATTTCGCCTCTTAGTTTCTCTTCAAACACCATTTCCAGGCCTTTTTTTCCTAACACATCTGTACTTGTATAGCCTTTACCTTCTAATTTATCTAAATCCTCTTGTGTAATTGAAGTTATATAGCCAACAAGATTTGCAGTTGTCTCCTTGTAAGGATAAACCCTTGAAGGAACCCTTTGAGTTCTAACTCCCTTAAAGGAGGTGGCGAGTTCTGTTAAGAATACCTGCTGATCAGTAGATAGTCTTTTTATGGGAACAAAATAATTAGGCTGTACCCAAGAAGCATTCATTTTTTGATCAATAGACTCTCTAGAAATACCGAGCTTTTCAGCAAGCTCATCCAACCTAGTTTCATCAATTTCTTCAGGAACAACGCCAACTTCATATACTTCGCCATTGATCGCTAAGCCCCGATCATACCTGTCAACAATTTCACCACGTATAGGAGATGTGAACGTCAATTTCACTTCATCTCCCTCCTCCATTACCGAAAAGATCATGGATGGATTCCAGCTTACTAGCCATTGTTTTTCTTTATCTATTTCTTCTTGAACTAAAGTGACATTATGACTATATTCAATCGGACCAGCAACAGTCTCCATTGAAATTTTATAAGGTAGGACAATCTCTCCATTTTCATCAGGAGTTAGTTCTTCTTCAGTCGGTATGTACTCTACAGATAAATCTGAAACTTCAATATCACCATAAATTTTTGTGTATCTTTCAGCAAATTCTTCTTTCGTCATTTGCTCTCTATTCGCTGTTGTTAATTGTGTATACATCTTTTCAAAGTTCTTCTTTTCCCATTGACCCACATATTCTTTAAATGCGACCTCAGGGCTCGGTTCTTCTTTACAGGCCGTTAGAACAGTTAATAGAAACAAACAAGGCAATAGTCCCTTCATCAATCTTTTCAATTAAACCACTCCTATTCTTCTTATTTTATATACTATCACAAAATTTCCATATTTTTGTATTAAAAGTCTTGTTATTTAAATCCAACATCGGTAAATATTTTCATTGTCTCATAGATTATAAACCTATATAATTCTTGATATCAATTGTAAATGAATGGAAGGAAGATTAAATTTGAGCAAATGGTCTAAAAAGAGAAAGTGGCTAACCATTTTATTGAGCGTCTTTGGAGCTTTTTTTATTGGAATAAGTATCTATGCTTATACACTATATAGTTCGGTTGAGCGGACCATCGAAAGTATTCACGAGCCAATTGAGCGTGTGGTTTCTGAAAAACGAGTAGAAGAAGTTCAGTTTGAGGAACAAGATCCCATTTCCGTGTTAATTCTCGGTGTTGACGAACGTAAAAATGATCGTGGACGATCAGATACGATGATTGTAATGACGGTAAATCCTAGTACCAAATCGATGCAAATGGTAAGCATCCCCCGGGATACACGTACAGAGATTATTGGTCGAGGGTTTGATGATAAAATCAATCATGCATACGCATTTGGTGGTGTTGAAATGGCAATGGACACAGTTGAGAATTTCTTAGATATTCCGATCGATTACTTTGTAAAAGTAAACATGGAAGGTTTTCAGGATATTGTGGATGCTGTTGGTGGCGTAACAGTTAATAATGGGTTTGCATTTGATTACAGTGGCTATACGTTCAATGAAGGTGAAATTACGCTAGATGGAAAAAAAGCACTTGCCTATTCTAGAATGCGATATGAAGATCCTCGTGGAGATTTCGGGCGACAAGATCGACAAAAACAAATCATCCAAGCAGTCATTGAAGAAGGTGCATCCTTCTCGTCCATTTCTAAATTTGATGATATGCTTTCAATTATTGGTCAAAATGTAAAAACAAATTTGACGTTATCAGAAATGTTCGACATTCAAAAGAATTATAAGGATGCACGCCACAGCCTTGAAAAACTGCAGGTTAGTGGAAGTGGTCAGAAAATAAACGGGATCTATTACCTGATTGTTCCAGAAGAAACACGAATAGGATTATCAACTAAATTAAAAGAACATCTTAATGTTAACAACTCTGCTGTTACTAAGAAAAACTAAGATGAGTAAAAGCGATCTCTCTATCTATAATGGGGATCGCTTTTTATTAAGGCTGGTTTTCGTATAAGTTTTGCAATTGTTCGCTATAAATATTGTAAAAACCAAAATACTATAATAGAAGTAAGAAGAAATACTAGAAACGATACTATTGTTCACAAAGGATAGATTTCTACGATAAAAGTCGACCAATTACGACAAACTCCTACAATTCGTTTTATTATATAATACATAATATATAGGGATAAACTACCATGGATTCTTTGAAACCTTAATTTTACCCAATATACCATTATAATAGTACTAAAATTATAAACTTGAATATTTTTGAACAATAGGTAAAATATACCTATAAATTTGACAAAACCAATAGGGAATTTGTATGAATTTACCGAATACTAGCAAATTTTGTTGCATTTAGAAGACTATATAGATATTATAAATCTAATAAAATAATAAATTTATCCTACCAAATTTCTATTTCTTCTTTATTATAATTCTTTAAGTCAACTAACAAACTAGTAGGTGAGCAATAGATGGTTTTCGATGGAATTATCTTATCATTTATCATTGCGCTATTGCGCAAAGGTAATCTTCAAGCATTTTCAACCTTGAAACTAAAATGGGGTTGGATCTTCCCGGTATTTTTAATTATTCAGTTATCTGTATACTTTTTACAAAACAGCATTGAATTTCTAGGACAAATAAGTGGTTTCATCTTCATGGCTGTCTACATTGTAGGAATGGTTTTTCTCTATGTTAATCGAGATCACAAAGGCTTTAATGTCATTCTTATAGGTGTGTTTTTAAATTTCATTGTGATGGTACTAAATGGAGGCCGAATGCCCGTTTCAGCAGAAGCTGCCGCTGTGCTCGATCCAATGTACCTCGAGATCCTAAAAGAGGAACTTTACGCTAAACATACTCTTTTAACTGATGCAACAAGACTTGGTTTCCTAGGTGATATCATTCCCCTTTCCTCACCATATCCAAAAACGCAAGTAATTAGTATTGGAGATGTCGTGATGAACATCGGAGGATTTCAATTTATACAGTATATTATGGTGCACAAAGCTCGTAAGCAGGAAAGCGCAAGTGTATCTGATTTAAAGGAGGTGAACAATTAGATGAAAAAGTTTGAGGGTACAAAATTAACAGGCATTTTATTAAACGCTATCATATTTGGTTCACTGATTCTAGCTTTCACTTCAGGGTGGAAAATTGCAGGCTAAAGTGTATAATAAGGTGGGAGAAAGTAAAACTTACTTTTTCCCACCCATTTTTATATTGTGAGTTGATTAAATAATGTCACTGTTGAACATAAAAATTAAAGGCTACCTTGCAACTATATTCCTAGTGAGTATTTTTATCTCTATAAATTATCTACTGACTGCTGAAATATCAATTCCCAATTGGGTGATAATTTTTGCTCTTGTAGGATCATTAGCTTTGCTCAATTATTTTACAATTTATATACCTCCAAGAGATAATATCATATCAATGGATTCTGCCATCTACCTAGCTAGTCTATATTTATTCGGAATGGAATTGACCCTATACGTATTAATCACTATTAGCTTAATCTTCTTCTTCTATCAACAAAAAATATCTTGGTATAATCAAATATTTAACTTCTCTATTTATATAATAATGATTAATGTTGCTTACGAGCTCTTTTTGTTTTCAGGTGGTACAATTGGACAAATTAACACAGATAATCTCTTTCCTTATATTATTTCATTAGCTTCATACTTTATAGTGAATATATTTTTAGTTATTTTATATTTTATATTGGAAGGCTCGAATACTATTGAGAATATCCTCAGAAGAATAAGCAGCGATAAGACCTTTTTAGCAAGTTATTTTACAACCATGCTTTTGGCAATTATTCTAGGTATTCTTTTAGATTATGAAAAATTCTTTGGTCTTTTCCTATTTGTATGCATAGCAATGCTTCTATCATTCGCTTTTGATGAACATTATAAGCTCTATCAAGCCACATTAGAGAAAGCTAACAAAGACTATCTAACAGGACTTAACAATCACGGCTATTTCAAAGAACTTCTAGAAAAGCAGATCGCCAACGTCCATGAAAATCAATCGACGTTGAATGTTGCATTACTAGATATTGACGACTTTAAAAAATATAATGACCTCTACGGGCATATCCAAGGTGACTCTTTGCTCACTTTCTTTGGACAGCTTTTGGAACAAGAAGCAAAGGCTAGTAAGTATATCGTCGCTAGATATGGCGGAGAAGAATTTACAATATTATTACCAAATACTTCAAGTTCAGAGGCATTTCTTTTCATAAATGATTTAAGAAAAAAGGTAAATGACACATACTTTACTGGTGTTGAAGCATTACCATATGGATGTCTGTCTTTTTCAGCAGGAATTGTTGAGTATGAAAGTGGAGTATATAATTCATCTGAACTCTTACAAAAAGCTGATAAAGCCATGTACCATTCAAAAGCTCAAGGTAAAAATATTGTACATGTTTATTCTGAATGCTTAGAAGCTAATCCACAGTCTCCAGCCATTGCTGAAAGAGACCTTGAGGATGCAGAACAGCAATTGAAAATATTCCTGGCTAAAGATATTTATACCTACCGACATAGTAAACGGGTATTTCAATATGCTATGGACCTAAGTAATTACCTTGATCTTTCCGAGGGAGAAAAGAAAACCCTTGTACTTGGGGCTTTAATCCATGACATTGGTAAACTTGAGATTCCAAGAGATATCCTAAACAAAAAAGAAAAGCTTGAACAATCTGAATGGGAAATGATAAAAAAGCATGTTACCTTTGGGAAAGAAATTATCGGTTCTAACAAGAAATTTGATGCATTACTCCCACTTGTTGAATTGCATCATGAACGTTATGATGGCAAAGGTTATCCACGTGGGCTAAGAGGACAAAACATCCCGAAGCTTGCAAGAATCTTATGTATTATTGATTCGTTTGATGCAATGACCACTGAACGTCCTTATCAAAAAACCAAGTCGTTTCGCGAGGGTATTTTGGAGTTAAGAAGATGTGCTGGAGAACAGTTTGACCCAGTATTCGTTGAACCCTTTATCAAAATGATTGAAAAAAACTACGCAGAAAAATTCATTAAAAATGAACCATTGTCGAACGGTTAAAAGGGCGAATCTTTTCGGCCTTTTTTTGTGTATTGAATGAACACATTTACGTTTAAACCCCCTTCCCTCTGTCAAGAATGATAGATAGTGGAGGTGAAAGTATGAAAAAAATAATGCTTGGTATTCTGATTGTCCAAATCGTCTTATTTGTTGTACTTTTATCAATCGATTTCAAACCAAAGTCTATGGCAAATTCTCCTTCCCGTACCATTGATTCTAGTATCCGAAAAGATAGCCCAAGCCAAGCTGTACTAAATCAATCAACTTTCATCGAAGAAGATATCGTTAACTTAAAAAATGATGATGGTTTAGAAGAAATTAAACAGAAGTATAGGTCACTTTTTACGAAGCTAGAAGAAACTACCTCAACAAGATTGTTAAATCTAATGGTAGCAGTATTTGATGAATTCCAGGAAAAAGGCATAGAAAACCAATCATTATTATCTATGACAGACTACTACCAGGAATTTAAGGATTTAGAAGATGAAACAGATCAAGAATTCAGCAGAATTTATGAAGAGATGAAGACAGAATTAAAAAATAATGGATACTCAATAGAAGACGCAGTCGAATTCAGACTCCTCTACGAACAAAAAAAGAAGAAACAACTCGAGACATTTCTTGAGCAATTTAACCAATAGTAATAAGTACAATGAATCCAATTATGTAACCGCTTATTCCCCTCTCCTAGGTGCTAATGGTATCCGGAGAGGAGGAGCCTCACGCAGCTCTAAGGAAAGGGAGTGGTTCGTAGCGAATGGAATTCCGCAAACTTTGAATATCTAATCTACTAGCTAGGTCAAAAAAATAAAGGTAGTGCAATACACCACCCAACCAAATCTCTTCATATTAGTTTACTATTAATCTTGGGAGCGTAATCTTTATTTCTGTCCCTTTATTTTCTTCACTATTAATAACCATTGTTCCCTTATGGTTTTCGATGATACTAAAGCAAGTAGCAAGTCCAAGCCCTGTCCCCTTCTCCTTAGTTGTAAAAAAGGGTTGACCTAGCTTAGGCAAAACCTTCGCAGGGATTCCCTGACCATTATCCTTAATAGTCAACGTCAGCGATTTATGATTTCCTTTTAACTGAATAATAAGTGCTCCACCATTTGGCATAGCTTCTAATGCATTTTTAAATAAATTGATGAAAACCTGCTTGAGTTTGCTTTCATGACCTATGATCTCAGAATCGTCTACCTCAATTTGTTCGATAAGCTCGATATTATGTAAAATTGCTTGAGGCGAATAGAGTTTTAGCATATCCAAAACGCTGGCACGAAAACTCATCTTTTTGAATTCCGTTTTCTTCGGCTTGGCTAAAAGTAATAACTCACTAATGATCGAATTAATTCGTTCTATTTCTGTTAAAATAATTGGAAAGTATCTCTCTTGATTTAGATCAGATGTGTTAGCAAGCTGTATAAATCCTTTGATGCTAGTTAGAGGATTTCGAATCTCATGTGCAATGCCAGCAGCCAACTCTCCTGCTGCCGAAAGCTTCTCTGCATTAAGGAGTAACTCTTTACTTCTCTTAAGCTCTGTAATATCTCTAAGAATAATTTGGGCTGCTTTCTCACCTTCATAAATGGTAGGAACGGCATTCACTTGTACATCAAGTATCCCACCTGAAGGAGTGACAAAACGCACCTCCATGTTCTCGACGACATATTTTTCACAGATTGCACCTTTAATTTCATCAATCACAAAATGATAGTCTGGGTCAATGATATCAAAAATCGAATGTCTATAAAGCTCTTCTTTTGTGTTGGTCCCAAAAAGCTCAACCACTTTTTTATTCGCAAACATTAATCTTTTTTCATTTATAATGATCATTGCTTCAGGTAAATTTTCTATCAAACGACGGTATTTTTCCTCACTTTTCTGTAAAGCATGTTCAGCCTTTTTTCGATCACTTATATCTCTGATAATGGCACTTATATATTTCTTATCCCCTGTTTGCCAATAATTCAAAGACACCTCAAGAGGGGTTTCCTCACCGCTTTTAGTGCATCCTTTAAGTTCAAACGCTTTTCCAACATATGATTCATACGGCTTACTAACAAACTGTTTGCTCAATTTAGGATACTTTTTTAAGAATTCCTTTGAAACGGCAAGTGCTAAATTTTCACCAATTGCTTCCTCTGAGGTATATCCAAAGATGGCTTCTGCACCTTTGTTCCATGATAAGATTTTTAGTTCTTCATCCGTAATAATAATACCCTCTGACGCGGATTCCACAACAGATCTGAACTTCATTTCAGATTTTTCAAGTGCTTCAAGTGCTTCCTGCTGTTCAGTTACATCCTTAGCGATTCCATATACACCAACAATTTCACCATCCACCCTAATCGGCATATTCTTAACATTTAAATAGACCTTTTTCCCGCCTTTTTGTTGAATCGTTAACTCATAGTGTTGAGAGTCACCCTTTAATGCCTTCTGAAAATGAGTGCAAACCCGGTTATGATCCTCTTCCATAATAAATAAAGGAGATTCCATTTGTATTAGTTCCGACCTTGAATAGCCGGTTATCTTAAGAAGTTCATCATTAATTTTAACGAACCTTCCATTTAGATCCAAAGAGTAGACTCCATCCGGGTTATGCATGAATAGGGACTTGTAGCGTTGTTCTCGTTGTTTACGGATTCTTTCTGATTGTTTCCGTTCAGAAATATCCCTTGAAACAATAAGAACTTGCTCAACTTGACCATCTTTATGATTAAATGGAGATAAAACTGCTTCGAAATAAATCCATTTGCCCTCAGAATTTCGGGTTCGATATTCTATCTTTTGGTTCAGTTTCGTTGCAAAAACTTGATTACATACACTAACTGCCTTTGAGATGTCTTCTGGGTGAATCAAGTATAGTGATTGTGATTCAACAATTTCCTCCACTTCAAATCCAAGCAAAGACTTAACCGATGGGGAACAATATTGAACGATAAAGTTTTTATCGACGACTTTTATTAAATCTGTCATATTTTCTGCAATAATACTATATTGTACTTCTGTATCAGATGCTTTTTGCTGATATGTTCGTTCCTTCGCAATCGCAATACTACATAAATAACATGATAATTCGATTAATTGTAAGTTAATTTCGTTTAATCGGTGAACATCTTCATAATAGATTGCAAATGTACCAAGTAGCTTTTCTTCTGAATCAAGGATAGGGATCGACCAACATGATTTAAGATCTGCTTTTTTGATTTCTTCCATAACTGGAGAATACAACGGGTCAGCCATAAAGTCACTTGTGAATACCTTCTCTTTCAAATAAGCTGCTTTCCCACACCCTACCGAATTAGGACCAATTCTTATATTTTTCATTTTTTGAACAAACGATTCTGGTAACGATGGGGCAGCTCTCACTTGCAGACATTCTCCAGATTTGTCTGGTAATAACACCGAACAATAACCACTCCCTAAAAGCCCCTCTATAAATTCAACAATTTTATGTAAAACATCAATTAATGGCTTACCTGTTGTAATCTTTTCAAGAATGAGCTTTTGTCCTACTAATATTTTATCTTTCAATACTTCATGTGTAATATCGACAATAAAAATGTTCGAACCAAACATCCCTGGATAGGTACTGAATTCTAACCATCTGTTCAGTTGAGGAATGTATTCCTGAAACTGCAATAGCGACTTGTTATGAATCGCGCTTATCAATTCCTTGATATATGAAGAAAATTGCATGTCTGGAATCATTTCAAAAATTTCTTTTCCAATGATAAAATCAACTGGCAGGTTAAAAATGGTCTCTGTTTCTGTATTACAATAAATGATTTCTAAGTCTTCATTTAGTGCGATAAAGGATTTTCTTAAATCACCAATTCGCTGAGTTGTATTCATTCATAATCCCCTCACCAAGTTCAAACAGTATTAACATACATTTTTCTACAAAAAAGTTAAAAATCCTCTTTTTATAAAGTATACACTAAATGAAGGCAATTTTCTGAAATCTTTACACAAAAAAGTAGTAACTAGTATGCTACTACTTTTTTATAAATATATATTAAGTAATAAAAAGAAAACCGGAAGTGCTACTAGATTTCTATGTTTAAATAGGGAATTGATCACTTTAATATACTTTGTAAATGGCAAGAAAATAAACAGTGTGCAAAGACTGACTAAGTGAATCTTGAATATTAAAGGTGTTGCTTCTATTAAGTGTAAGCTTGGATTAAGATAAACTAAACTTAATAGCCATTCAAATGCGTTGATTTGTGTATGCAATATGAAGACAGAATACACACCAGTTCCAATCAGTATACCGATTAGTAAGAAAACACTTATATTCTTCCAACACAAGAAATAAGAAAAAAGATCTTCCTTATACTGTTCTTTGCTATCATATTGCCATATGAAGCCCATGACTAATATTGCAATTGATGAATAAGGTAATGCAACCCATAATAATCCTTGTAAAAGATCCACCTTGCCACCTCCAGGTTTAAACCCATTTATTTTTTGGCTTCGTAAACTATTTTGCTATTTGACTAGGTTAGGTTGATTTGCACTCCAGGTATGTGCTTTCCTTGGTGCAGGGATGAACCTCTTTATCCTACGGTCTCATGGGATTTCCTGCGCATCCCGCAGGAGTCACATACCTTCCGTTCCAATCAACGGGCTCTACCTTTTTTCAATTAACAAGAAAGACTGTCACATAGCGAATACAGTTCCTCAGGACGAATAATGACGATTTGTTTTCCAATGATATCGATGAATCCTGCTTTTCTCCAAGAATTCAATAATCGGTTAACACTTTCTCTTGTGGACCCAATAAAATCTGCAATTTCCTTATTCGTTAGTTCAATATTAAGTAGAATGCCATCACTACATTTCACTCCATAACTATGACTCATTCTTAGAAGAGTAGATGCGAGTGTTCCTGATTTATCATAGAATAAAACATCATGTAACTTTGTTTGTGTAACTCGGTTCATCCACCCTAACCAATTCATAAACTCAACTGCAAAGTTACCAAATTGATAAAGTAGCTTTTTCAAATCACTAACTAAGATTGAACTAACCTCTCCAGACTCAGTTACTTCTGCTCGATACGTATAAAAGACCTGATCATCACAGCCACCAAATTCTCCAAGTAAGCTTCCTTCTTCTTTAATACCTAAAAGGAATTCCTTACCAGCTTCGGTGGATGTACGAAGTTTAATTTGCCCCGAGTTTATAAAGTACATCTTCTCAGCTTTTTCACCTTCCCAGAATAAATGGGTTCCAGCCTTTACTACTTTCGGACGCATGATTTCTTTTAATTTATTAAAATTATCTATAGATAAGAAAGAACTAATATCTCCATTAAATGTATCTACAAAACCTTGTGATTGAATGTTGTTTTGAATAACCATTGCCATTTCCAAGTCATCCCCTTTGTTAAAACTTTGTAGCTTTATCATATCGTCTGTGTCTAAATTGTGTAATCGGGATATCTCCTGAAATTTAGGTATCCATTTCCCTTAGGGTAATATGCTGATTATTCTTAGGTCTGTTCATAGAAAAGCCATATATTCCTGATATTTGCCCGGTTTTCCGCTAAATAGGAATAAACTTTAGGGGAATTCCCTGAATTACTTTTAGCATAAAAAGGATTAAAATGAGAGAAGTAAGCAAACCCTTAGGGCAGAGGATGGTCTCTAGCCAAGGAGAGAAGAACATGGAACAGTTGAATGTTTATATAAATGAACAATTGAATGAGATTCGACACAAGACATCAAGTGATTTTTCCGCATTGGCTTGTCTCTATAAGGAATCATTCGCGATTCAATGGACTTATGTGTCCGGTAACCATAATGAACGTTATAAAAGCATGCAAGGTAGACCTGGAAAGGGATTAGCTGGATTAGTTATTCGAGCAGATCGGTTAATGATTCTAGATGACTCTGTACTTGATCTTCAGACAAAGCGATTAGAATATCCAATCATGCTAGCTGAAAATCTACAGGCTGCGGTTGCAGTCCCAGTGAAATTCAATGGTCAAACAAGAGGTGTCTTACTTACAGGCTCTCGTACTCGAAAAATCTATACAGAACAAGATATTAATTGGATTCTCCAAATGGCTAGTAAAATAGGAAGTACCAATCAGACTCTGAATCAACAAAGTGGATAATTACTCTTTACACCTCATAAATTGGACGTGTACCTCATGAAAATGAACCAATTAGAGAATCCTTATTGATAGGATTCTTTTTTTTGACTATGATAGACGTAAGTGACGAATATCACAGTTAACGTGATGTGTAGGTTTGAGGGGTGAAATAATGATTAAATTAATAGTCGTTGATGATCATGTTGTGGTTAGATCAGGATTAATGATGCTACTAAATGGAAAGAACGAGATGGAAGTCATTGGTGAAGCTGCTGATGGGAATGAAGCGATTGAAAAGGCTTCAATATTAAAGCCGGATGTCATCTTAATGGATTTAAGCATGCCACATGGCAAAGATGGTTTAACAGCCACAAAAGAACTAAAGGAACTGATGCCTGACATCGCCATTTTAATCTTAACGATGCATGATGATGAAGAGTATTTATTCCGCGCCATTCATGCAGGTGCCTCTGGATATATCTTAAAAAGTGCTCCACATGAAGAACTCATCGCTGCGATTACCTCTGTTGCGACAGGTAACGCCTATTTGAACCCAAATGCAACGAGAAAATTAATGAGTGAGTATATGGACCGGATGAAAAAAGGTGATTCGTCAAGTACGTTCGAGCTACTCTCCGACCGGGAAAAGGAAATCCTAGAATGGATTGCAAAGGGCTATTCTAATAAAGAAATAGCTGAAAATTTAATTATTAGTGTAAAAACAGTCGAGTCCCACAAAAGTAATTTAATGGAGAAGCTCGGCATTAAGTCCCGACATGAATTGGTTAAATACGCAATGAAGAAAGGGTTGCTTCACTTTGAATAAACAGGAGCGTTTAAAGCAGCTTGTAAATAATGTTGGACCAGATGTCATTGAACTACTCTCAAATCTTGATGATCATATTAGTGAAACAGAATTTAGAAGTCAGTTAAAGCATTCTCTTGAACAACTAACAGATTTAAAATTTGCTTTAGATGAGTCTTCGATTGTTGCGGTAACTGATAAATTAGGGAAAATCCAATATGTAAACAATAAGTTTTGTGAAATTTCAAAGTACGGATATGATGAATTGATTGGCAAAGATCATCGAATTATCAATTCTGGTCATCATTCAAAAGAATTTATGCAAGACTTATGGAGCACGAT
Source organism: Litchfieldia salsa (assembly GCF_900104555.1). Taxonomy (GTDB): domain Bacteria; phylum Bacillota; class Bacilli; order Bacillales; family Bacillaceae_L; genus Litchfieldia; species Litchfieldia salsa. Next base: position 6,071 of record NZ_FNJU01000017.1, on the reverse strand, counting down.
TGCTAAAGGTGAGGTATGGCGTGGCGAAATAAAAAACCGAGCAAAGGATGGATCTTACTATTGGGTTAACACAACGATCGTACCCTTTCTTGATGAGCATGGTAAGCCCTATCAATATTTAGCTGTTCGTAGTGAAGTAACAAAGCTTAAGAGTGTCGAAGAAGAGTTAAAGCAAATGATGAATAAGGTAATCGTCATTCAGGAAGAGGAACGAAAACGTTTTTCTCGCGAATTACATGACGGAATTGGCCAAAGCTTATTCTCTTTATTAATACAAATGGATCAAATGATTAATGAAGAAGAAGAACCTAAAGGATTGCAGCGCCTACGCCAAGAAGTCGTATATGTGATTGAAGAAGTGCGTGGGCTAGCATGGGAAATGCGCCCTTCTGTCTTAGATGATTTAGGTGTTGTACCAGCTATCCGCAAATACATAGATAACTATTCACAGCATTACGGAATTCACGTTCACTTTGACACGAACCTTCGTAAACGAATTGAGATACAGAAAGAAACTGCCATCTATCGAGTGATTCAGGAAGCGCTAACGAATATCGGGAAATATGCAGATGTTTCTGAGGCTAGCGTCAGCATGATCGATAAGGATTCACATGTTGAAGTAACAATTCTTGATCAAGGAAAAGGCTTCATTCGTTCAACGAATAATAAAGGTGTTGGTTTATTTAGCATCGAAGAGCGTGCTAGAGGTGTTCAAGGTGAAGCCCACATTGAGTCTCGACCTGGCAAAGGAACTAAGGTGACTGTTATAATTCCGAAGTAAGTTTACATAGTAAAAACGTTCATCCCTTTAGTGATGAACGTTTTTATTATGAGGCTGAATATTGTTGTTTTAGACAAACATTTGAAATGCTAGTTAAAAGCAGGATGAATACACGTAGACTCCTGCGGGACCAGTGGCCAAAGTGAGACCCCACAGGAGCTTTTAGCGACGAGGAGGCTCACTGGTCACCCGCCGGACGCGGAGTGTGTTCAGCCTGCGGCTTTACAAGCAACAATCTATACGAAAACAGCCTACTACTATTAGATTCAATTTATACCCTTCCTTTTCCCATATACACTAATTTACGGAAGAAAACAGCACAATATATGGTTAAAACATGCCTTAAAAGGAAGAAAAACAAAGCGTTTAGTTTAACCTTCAGAATGTTAAGCTTCCATAACAGGAGATCAATTAGAAGATCGATTAAAAATATGATTATTTTAGGCTTAAAACCACCTTTTTTCACACTTAAAACCGCAAGAAAGCTTAATAAGATAGAGTAGACAGGTACAATGAGAAAATGTTCGTGCCACGACGAAACCTTTCCAAAACCAAATTTTATTTTTTTCATGATGGCTAAAACAAATAAGAAATTTATTGAGACAACATTTACACAAAAAAAGTGGGTAATTGCTAAAACATTTGAATTTCCCTTCTTAATTTGATTATACCAAAGGTTAGAAATGCCAAAATAACAATAGATGAGAATGGGTGTATAGATGGTTTTCCACCAATACTGCTTATATATGCCCAGCTTCACGAAAAGCCTCTCAATAAAAAAGTAGTACATCGAAAAGAGAATCTTCCCCTTTTTTCCAAAATTAAATGCTGTTAAAAATACTGCTGTAAACGGGACAATAATCCCTTGAGAAATAACAGCACCCAAAACATTGTCTAAAAGGTTATTTTTTAAAATCTTTGGTTTGTATCTGTATGCACGATACACGTTTAAAATAGGATATTCAAAGATATAGGCAATCCCTATATTGGATAATAACAATAAGAACATATTTCGTCTGTCTTCTTTGCTCTTTTTATAAAAGGCATACAGAAGTAACAGTGAATGAAGGATAAAAAGAATTACAAAAGGTAAACTGGAATATTTCTTTTTTATTGTCATGATGTATATAACCCTCAGCTTCCTTTACTAATGTTCATAGTATGAGATATCAGACCTATTCTATGCATGCTTCTTTAGTCTTACCTTAATAAATTTTCTTTTTCAACATAGGATTCGTTCATTTCGTTCATACTATTAACTACCAATCCTGAACCCGAAAACAAATTCCGTAGGAGGAAGTTACATGCCTGCACGAATCGTCCTCATCTTAATAACCATTTTAATGTTACCCCTTCTCACCTCTTGTAATTTGACCGGAGAAAATGTTTTAGTCTATATTGACCGAACAGAAAAGCAAGAAATCATTAAAGTGAATGCACTTACAAATTACAATAAAGAAAAAAAAGCACTATCAGTAATTGCAATAATGGATGTGTATGATGAGGAAAAAAAGTATCTTCGCACGACCATATTTAACATGGATGGTTCTGTTGAAAAGACTGTAACCCACCGACACGAGGAAGGCCCCATGACCATTCTGACAAAACATGGCTTCGACCCTCAGACAATCAAACTTAACTCGACCAATCAAGAAAAGGTTAAGCTACATATTTTACAGGGTATAACAATCTTAAAAGATAAAGAATCCTCTAAGAAAAAAGAGGATATCGACGCGGACGCGAACGGACTGGAGCGAATGATCACAATACTTTCTGATTGACGCGATTCTTTGTACGAATTTGAATGAGCGGAAGCCCGTGAGACTCCTGCGGGATGCACGGGCAAGCGCGCCCCCACAGGAGCTTGCGACGAGGAGGCTCACCGCCCGCCCGCCGGACGCGAACGGACTGGAGCGAATGATCACTACATTACACCTATATTCAGGTATCTGAAAGTACGGAATAAGTGGAGGTAATCTATGACTCACCCCAAAAGAAAAAAAAGAATTCTCATGATAATCATGCTGTTTTCAATCTGTATCCTAGCTATAACTGCTTATGGATATAGTCAATATACAAAAGGTTTAAATTCTTCAGCAAAAGAAATCCAGGTAAAAGAAGAACCCAAAATAAACATACAAAAAACAAAAGAAACCGACGAATTCAATGGAACAACAATAGATAATACCCTTGGGAAGGTAAATGTCCTTTTACTTGGCATAGATGCTCGTGATGAAGAACAATCCCGAACAGACACAATTATGATCGCACAATTTGACCCTAAAAATGAGAGTGCAAAACTCATCTCAGTCATGAGAGATATCTATGCCGAAATCCCAGACTATCGAAATTATAAAATAAACACCGCTTACTTTTTAGGTGGACCTGAGTTATTAAGACAGACTCTCAAACTAAACCTTGATATCGATTTACACTATTATGCCATCATTGATTTTAAAGGCTTTGAAAAAGCAGTTGATGCCCTTGCACCGAAGGGCATTGAAATCAATGTTGAAAAGGCTATGTCTGAATATATTGATGTCTCCCTTCAACCAGGAATACAAAACTTAAACGGCAAAGAACTGCTTGGTTATTCGAGATTTAGGGCAGATGCCGAAGCAGATTTCGGGCGAGTTAGACGGCAGCAGCAAGTTATTACTGCTTTGAAGGATGAAATAACAAGCATTAACGGATTAGCCATGCTTCCCAGAATCGTTAGAACTGTACAGCCTTACATTGAAACCAACCTAAAGACAATGGAAGTAATGGGGCTTATTAAAGACTTTATCCTACACCCACCGAATCATATCGAAGCATTACGAGTACCGGTTAATGGTTCTTTCACAAATACGACCTACCGTCATGCAGGAGCTGTATTAGAAATTGATAAGGAGCTAAATAAACAGGAAATTAAGCGCTTCTTAAATGAGTGATAATTAATATCGATGCTTGTAGAGAGGCGCCTCAAGGACCACTTCGGGCTGAAGCCGTGCTGTGTCATTGAAGGCGTCACCTAAACAGACCTCTCGTGTTCACAAAATTGTAACAAGTTACTTTTTTGAAGACTATTAATTGTAATCGTTTTCACATATAATGAAACTACAGTCTTGATTGTATTTTAGTACACACTCGTTCTCGATCGTGTTTTTTTACATTTAATTGACAAAATATTTTAAAATTTATATACTATTTAAGGAAGAAATTTATGAGTCTCCTAAAGGGGAGTAGCTTTTACATCAAAGTCGTCATCACGGGGTGTATGCCCTCGGCTTTGTTGGCAACATGATTGTTGTTAGCAAGACCTTTACCCTCATTCGGTAAAGGTACAGTTTGTCAATTACGTGCCTTTTTCCATTGTAGGAGAAAGGTTTTTTTCGGGAATTAAAGACTTATCTAAAATTTCCGAAAACTACAGATAGATATCAAGAACCGTATGAATTTTCTAAAATGACCGGAAAACTATATGAAAGAAGGATGAATCAATGTTAAAAAGAATGCAAACTAAAAAATCGTTAAAGACTTTAATTCTTGAAAATAAAGAGAACCTTTTAAAAGACAAAGCAGAGTTAGATCGTATCGAGAAGCGCCTTGAAGACAAACATGTCCACGAAAAGTAAGACTGTTTAATCAAAGTAATCATAATATGAATAGCTTGTTTTCTCAAAGTTTGTTGTTTTAGACATAATTAAAACGGTAGTTACAGCAGGCTGAATACACGTAGACTCCTGCGGGACCAGTGGCCAATGTGAGACCCCGCAGGAGCTTTGGCGACGAGGAGGCTCACTGGTCACCCGCCGGACGCGGAGTGTATTCAGCCTGCGGCTTTTTAAAGCAACAGTCTATACGAAAACAACCTTTCTTAAAGATTGTTTTTTAAAGACTTATTTAATGTGGTAGAGATGAATATGAAACGAGTGTCGCTTGTAGGCACTCGTTTTTTTCTAGCGCTGCAAATGCACAATGTTTGAGTATGGCACTTTTCCAACTTATAATAATAGCTATAACGAAGAATGAACTTGAGGTGTGATATGTCAGACTTAAAAAGACTTCTCTTAAAAAAGATAGAAAGTGATGCCTCATTAGTTAATGTTCTCCTTAAAAGTACTGAGTTAAAATCTCATAGTCAACTGAAGAAATATTTCAATTCAACGAAGGAAGTCCTTGAATTTTCGACAGTTCTCAAGATCATACAAGAACTATTCCCTTCTTCAGAAATAGAATTGATGTGTGATTATATCAAGTCTATTCCCACATACAAAAGACAAGCAAGATACGCATTAGAATACTTATCCTGCAACCGACAAGACGAGTTATTAGATGAAATAATCGCGAAGCTGCTTCGAAGTTTTAATAGGAAGAATCGTGAGTGGGCAATGATTTATAGAATCGATCGTAGAGTTTCCATTGGAGACCTATCTCCCAAAGATGCTTTAAATCAGCTCCAAAGTCTAACATTACTAACGAAGGAAATGAAGATATTCAGTAACTATCAACGGTCATATTGTGCTTTTAACACCTATCCCTTTCAAGAGCAATACGAAGAATTAAAAAGTGTTGAATCAAGTCTTTCAAAAATAAAAGATTCTTATGTGCAGGAAAGCTATACTGCAAGATATGGTCTTATTATGACTGCCATTTGTGTTCATCTTGAAAAAAATAGCGAAATGCTTAGGTATGGGCAATTAGTTCTTGGCTGCAATGGACAGGATATTATGAAGTGTTTAACACATATACAAATTGGCAACTCCTATATCATTAGCCATTTCGACAATGCGATCTTCCACTTTAATAAAGCGATGGAATATTGTGGACAAGATACTAAACTTCTCGAAATTAAACGAAGCTTAAATTTCATTCATAATTTTTGGGGAAAGCAGCCTCCTTATTTGAATAAAGATAGTAAAAACCCATCAGATGTTCATGAGGTAGCCTTTTACTACATCCAGCAAGGAAATTCAATGAAGGCTATGTCTATCCTTCAGTCCTTAGATTGGGAAGAATTATCAAAATCTCAAAAAGCGTTCCACCTTTATTTTAGAGGATTAGCACTAAATGAGCGCAGTTATTTCTTTGATTCTATTCGTTATTTTAATGAAATAAGTATGAAGAACTATCGTAAACTTCCATTAATCGCCCTAAAAAAAATGGGTGAAGACAATAGCATTATACAAGCACTTGAACAGGATATGGCATAAAAAAGAAAAGCGGAAGGCGCCCGCTTATCGGCGACAGGCATAAGACGAGCCGGCTGGAAGGTTGCTTTTTAACCTTCTAGACGGATTGGCTTATG
>NZ_FNJU01000009.1 GCF_900104555.1 Litchfieldia salsa | reverse complement strand
ACTTAAACGTAGTGTAGTGCTTTAACAAATAAGAAAGTATTTTTAAAGATGAAAAATCACCTAAAATTTAATTAATAATAGGTGATTTTTGCTCTTTTAAAGCACTTAGGGTTTTGTGTTTTTAACTCTATTTTTCAATTTGTTAGCTTAGTTTTTTCCTTGTTATTTTTAATATAAAGATTGTTAAACTCTACGCCACAAGCTTTAGCGTGAGTGATTGGATCATATTTCACTTTGTTTTTTAGGACTGTGTAAATAAGTGATGCTATTTTACCGCATAAATGCCCAATTGCCTTTTTCTTGTTCATTCCTTCAGTTACCTTACGGTCATAGTATGCTTTGAAGACGGTAGGATGCTTTTGTCCATTTGCTAAAATAATTAAAGCGATTTGATAAAGGACTCTCCTGGCATCTCTAACTCCGCTATATGTCTGTCTAGTGCCAGTTACCGATGTTCCAGACTGCTTGTTTTCCGAAGATACACCTAGATATTTCTTGAACTCTTTATATGTATTAAATCTTTCAATATCACCTATGACCCCAATCAGTGTACAGGCGATGTTTTCGCTCACAAAAGGAAGGGACATTAAGATTTCTGTATATGGGTGAGAATCTAAACCTTTGTCAGGGTCGCCCCATAAAAGTTTATGAATCTCTTTGTCAATTAGCTTGATGCTTTCTTCGAGACGTAGGGCTTCTTCTATAACCCATTTTTGTCTTTCTACAAGATGTTCAGCTGGAACTGCAATAGTGTTAGGCATCACTTCAGCTAATATGTTAGCTGCTCGTTTAGCCACACTTTTTGCACCAGCTTTCAATAAAAAATTATATATTTCTTCTGCTGTGGCTTCCTTCATATGAAGTCCCGTAGGGAACTCTAAGACTAACTTCAAAACTGACGTGCTAGATAGGCTCTTAAAAGCTTTATTTAAATCAGGATGAGTTACTTTTAAAAGCTGTTGAACTTGGTTCTTTCGTCGAGTTAGTTGGACGTTTATATACCATCTGTCCCTCATTACTGTTCGAAACAAGGATTGAAGGACTGATTGAGGTCTAATAAGCGTTACACCTTGCATATGTGGATGTAATTGCTTATGCCACCCCATGTAAGCCATTACTTTGGCATCCATTGAATCAGTTTTTTCAGAGATTCCTAAGTTATTTTTACGGAACTCACCAACGGCTCTATTTTCAACTTGAAATAGTTCATAACCTTCATTTAATAACACTTGCTGTACTAGGTAAGAATAGTGTCCGCCTGTTGGTTCCAAAAGAATTAAAAAGTCTTTTTGGGTAAGAGAGAATTGTTTTTCAATCTTTCCTAAGGCGTTTAAAAACTCAGCGATTCCAACACTATCGGAGTTAAATTTCATTGTCTTCGTCCTTTTCCAAGCAATACCTTTAGGGTCTAAGAATGCATCAAATGGAATACAGGACGCAACGTGAAAGCTTGCCCCAATATCAATACCAACATAAAATTGATAAAACTTACGCTGCCCTTGATGGCTTTTATGCGTGTCATTTCCATAACTAAATGGAGTAATGGTAGTGTTCATCATTTCTCCTCCAAGTCGCAGTATGACATATCTGACTATCCAACTTTCTGTTAGAGCTTTGTGCCCAGCGTAGTATGTCAGGATTATATCGCCAGATATTAAATCTCATATTTAACACAAGAGTCTAGTTTCCTAGCTCCAACCAACGGTAGAGTTTCAACTGCTTATATGATATTGTTTTTGATTTTCTCCAATATAGTCCTTTAAACAAAATAAAAAATACGACATAAAGCCTTAAAATCCTCCTAAAAAAACAAAAAATCCTGTAAAAAATACAGGATTGGATTTAGGTAATTAATTTATAGTGCAGTGCCATAGGTTATTTGTAAGTGGAGTGCCTCACATCAATATTAGAGGTCTAATTATAGCCCCATTCCAGTAAGTCGGAATCACTATAAAGGTCACTGCACATCATAATTTTACATCAATTTTAATTATAAAAAAACCCAATGTCCTCAAAGTAACGGTAGGGTTCCACTAATTTAGAGATCCCACGTTTAAGTCAAAGGTACATCGGTATCGAAAAAATGAATAAGGATTTAAAAGATTTTCAATCAGAGATAACTTGGTTTTTTAGAAAACCAGAAGAAATCATTCTACTTGGTCAACGAACTTTTCACGCTTCATTTGAATTTGAAGAAAAGTATCCAATATTAACGAAGCTTCTTAAGAAAGCTAGAATAACTACAATTAAATACGAAGAGCAACGTTATGAACTATTTGGTTGGTATGATAAAGATAACAATTCACTAGGATGGTTATGTAACGAATCATTAGAGTTAGAAGATAAAGAAATAAAGAAGTCACTTCATCCAGATCATGTACTGTTACTGCGAAACTTCGGTGGTATCACTGAAAGGTGGAATGAGCCAGTAGATACGTGGTTATGTAATCTTAATTATGCTTTACCTTATGAAAATGCCGAGGTTGGTATTAATGGTTGGGAAGAGTCATTTGAAGAGTATTGTAAGGATGAAGGAATAGAAATAAAGATAAATCCTAGAGATTACATCACATTTGCTGTTGAAGCAAACGGTAATGTAACAATGTACCATAAAGAATCTGGGGAAATTTTAATGTATGCACATGATCATGCCTTTAATCATATTTACCCATTTCATCACTATCCTGAATACACACTTTATCGAATAGAAAACTGTAATACCCTTAAAGAATGGGTAGAAACTATTGCTGGGCAATGGCTAACAAATATTATTTAATTGAATAAAGGTCACTGCACATCATAATTTTACATCAATTTTAATTATAAAAAAAACCAATGTCCTCAAAGTAACGGTAGGGTTCCGCTAATTTAGAGATCCCACGTTTAAGTCAAAGGTTCAGGTATCTCTATTATGTCACTCACGAAGCGAAAGTTGAACAAGGGGTTGGTATAGTGAAACAATTTGATGTGGTTAGAATTACAAAGGATTACCCAGCTGAAGGTATTATTAAAGGGCAAATTGGTACGATAATAGAAGTTTACGTTAATAACCATTTTGAAATAGAAATTTGTGATAATAATGGGAGAACATTGTTTTTGGGTGCATTATCAAAAGATTTCCTTGAAGTGGTTTATTAAGATAACGGGGAGCGATTGCTGAATAGTAGCAGTCGTTATTTTACTATCGGGTCAGTTTACTTTAAGATGGGTTTCCTTCATGAAAAATTCGAACACTAAAAGACAAGCATTTTGGCCAAGTCTAATATATTTAGGGATGAATAATAATGACACGTAATCGTGAGTTACCGCAGTTTGAAATCCTAGAGATTTTAAAAGATGATATTGGAAGATATGCCAGGGTAAAAGCTATGTATCCAGACGGAGAAATAACAATACGATGGGGACTGGATTCTTTAACTTATGTAAATTTAAAAGATGCATTTTCAACTCGTGTATTTGACAGAATGCCAAATTTAAACTATAAGTATAAACTTTTGAATTTTTATGGTTCTTCCCCTAATGCTGATGAAACAAGGGATTATTCAGGATTTATTGAGTGTATCCTTGGAAAACAAATAAAACAAATTGAATTTAAATGCTCAGAATCATTTGCAGGGAATATTAAGTGGATGTCAGAAGTAAAAAGCTGTGACAAATTAAATCATTTAAAGTGGATGGACTAATCCAGTGGGCACTTTGTGAAGGAAATTATTGACGCTTACGGGGAGATCTGTAAGAAGGAGGACCTTTATTACTAAAAACCAAGGAGCTAGAATACTAGAACAAAAGATATTTCGACATAGTGTTTTATAGTAAAATAAGATGTTATACATAAAATTTTGAAAGGAAGTCCTTTTATGAGAAATTGTCCTTTGTTGGTCGTAGATGTTCAAACAGGATTAGTAAAAGAGCATCCATATAATGAGGAAGTAGTAATTAGTAATATTAAAGCACTTATTTCCCTTGCAAGAAATTCTAATATAGAAGTGCTATATGTACGACACGATGATGGAGTGGGAGAAGAATTAGAGTATGGGACTGATGGATGGCAGATTTATCATGAAGTAGCACCTAATAATGGTGAAAGGATTTTTGAAAAGCATTATAATAGTGTCTTTTTCAAAACGGATTTAAAGGAATATTTGGAAACACAAAAAATAGATACGATTATATTGGCAGGACTTCAAACAGAATATTGCATTGATGCAACTTTGAAGAGTGCGTTTGACCATGGGTATAAAGTCATTATTCCAGAACAAACAAATTCAACTTTTGATAATGAGTATTTGTCAGGCGAAAAGCTTTATGAGTTTTATCATTATAAAATATGGAATAATCGTTTTGCGAATGTTCTCCCGATGGATAAGGTAAGAACAATGATGATAGAAAATTAATCATTGTACGAACGCATTGAGTGTAAAAAAGACTTGAATCCAGCCAACTAGAATTCAAGTCTATACGACTTTTTATCTTTATCCCTAACGTTTATATGTCCAATATAGAGGAGCATTTTCTGCTAAGGTGCCGGTTACATCTCCTCCTTCTTTCCTCCAGTATTCAAGCCCGCCGATCAATTCTTTAACCTTATAACCCAATTTTGAAAGTTTGGCACATGCCCTTGTTGCACCATTACAAGCTGGTCCCCAACAATATGCAACTATCACTTGGTCTTTTGATAGCATTTCTACTGTTTTTTCGGTAATTTGATTTCCTGGCATAGAAATAGCTTGTGGAATATGACATTCTTGATAAGATAATTCATCTCTAACATCAATAACTGTAATGCCGCTATACCCCTTTTTTAAATCGATTAATAAATCTGCTACATCCGTTTCGAATGATAATTTCTTCATAAAATGCTCATATGCGATCTCTGTTTCACTAGGCTTGATGTTCAAAGTCAATGAATATTTCGGTTCACTTTTCAAACTAATTCCTCCCTTATCTATCTCTTTATAAGTATAAGGTGAAAAAAGATTAATAAATCAGAGGATTCTTGATATATACTATCAATATTATTGATAGTAGGAGTGTGAAAAGGGATGGACTTATTATATTTCAAAACGTTTGTTCAAGTTGTGAAAAGTGGAAACTACACGCGAGCTGCGTATGTGTTGGACTACGCACAGTCTAGCATTACCACTCATATTCAAAAACTTGAAGCAATCTATGGAGGAACACGTTTGCTGGAGAGACATGGGAAGGCAATGAAACTAACCCCTTCTGGAGAACTTCTTTATAGCTATGCAGAGAAAATGCTGGCATTGTATGAAGAATCCCATCAACGATTGAACACTCAAGAGGTTACAACAGTAAGAATTGGTTCCATTGAAACGTTAGCAATCTATGAATTACCGATTATTCTTGCTGAGTTTAAGAAAAAGTATCCGGATGTGATGGTACAGATCATCCCTGATACAGAAGCAGTCATCATTCAAAAACTGTATAATAAAGAACTTGATTTTGGACTGATTATTGATAAACCATTTAATTCGGAAAGAATCAACAGTCTTGCTTTAAAGAAACAAACAATGAAAGTGGTTGTTCCTCTTAATCATGCTTATACACAAAAGACGTTTATTACGGTTGATGACTTCCAAGGTGAAACGATTATTCTAACAGAGGAAGGATGTACATATCGAGCGTACTTATTAAAACAATTGGAAAGAAACTATATAGATTTTACACTCTCTATGGAACTAAGTAGTATAGAGACAATAAAAAAAGCTGTACAAAATAAATGGGGAATTGGCTTTTTACCTGCATTCAGTATAAAGGAGAATGAGGAATTTGTCGGGATTCCTTTTCATGATGAAAACTTTGATTTTTATAGTCAATTACTTTATCGAAAAAGTAATGTTCACAGTTCTGTTCATAATTACTTGATAAGTCTCTTTCAAAAGAGAGTAATATAAAACCTACGCCCTTAAAAGAAATTCTGGATTTTAAAAGCGTAGCTATATCCAATTACTTGTTTTAACATCAAAAATGGTTAATAGAGTGATGATAATAACAATTGATAAGGCCCAAGCAAACAGTGGTTTTTTCTGATGAATGGGTAAAATGAAAAATATCAAGGCTGTAAACATGGCAGACCACCAAATATTCCATCCATTGTGATAGGTGATAAAGCCTAATTTGCTGTTTACAAATTCAATTGTCATATAGATTACAAACCATAATAAAAACCATAGGAAACGTTTGTACCACTCTTCAGGAAACCTTCCTAGATAAATTAAAACGGTGGCAGAATAGGAGACAGTCATTGCTAAAATAGTAATCAGAGTATGATCAGGTATAATAGCATCGTGAAAAAGCCACATGGGTTTATTATAGAGTAGAAAATTATATAGCAAATCTCCAAGGATATAGAAGAGAATCGTTGGATAATAAGTTCTCCAGTTTCTCCAATCTCCCCATATAAATCCTGCAAGTAGGTATAGACCATTAATTAAAAGATACATTTTACCATTCCTTAAAAATGAAGAAGTGGTAGTTATTTTTTCCCTATATATAAATTTAAATACTTCTTCTGACAGAACCTGAATTCAAGAAACTGTTTATAAAAAAAGCATCGTCCATTTCAAACGATACCTTTTAAGTGAACATATTTAATTAAAGGGAATGTTGCTATTAAAGCCGCAGACTGAATACACTCCGCGTCCAGCGGGTGACCAGTTGGCCTCCTCGTCGCATGCTCCTGTGGGGTCTCACTTTGGCCACTGATCTGAGCAGGAGTCTACGTGTATTCAGCCTGCTTGTAACTACATTTTAATACTTTATGTTTAAAACAAGAAAACAGTTTTTAATTAAAAGTTACTCACTTTTTTTCGCAATTTTAATCGTTCCTTCTAAATCGCCTTTGAGCTCCATTCCAACATTTTTAAGGAACGAAGGCTGTAAGAGCACCTTGCCTTCAATCAATTGATCTACCATTCCATAAGAGACCCATGTGGTATCTTTCATAAAGTTATTGACCAATGTTTCTTCTCTGACTACAACTGCAGATGCTTTTCTACTATTCTCAGCAATTGTCTCTAGTTTTTGATGATAATGCTTGTTTGCGAGAATGAGACTTGATGCTGTGATGATAAGAGTGAGCCCGACTAGTATTTTTTTATATATGAGAACCGCCACCTAACTACTAAAATAGTAGTAATTAGTATGGCGGGTTCTGGTGGTTTTTAAACCTTAGAAGAAAAATTGCACACCTATTAAAGCGGATAATTTTTTTGAGAGATTCAATCGTTTGATCCTACTCCAAATCACTTTCTGTTAACTGGATTACATTATCGGATTTGCTATCAGGTAAAAGGAGGTCTTCATTTTCATCATAGCTATGATACATCGTTTCCATGACATACTCTCTGTTTATTTCCTTACCATTCTTTTCATATACGACGTTAATGTAAGTATTATCATAGGTAAGTAGTCCAGATTCTTTATCAACTCCCAAATTCTGATACACTGTACTCTTATCCCATACAATCTTCTCGTTTAATATGTCTGGATTTGAGTAATTTTCATTCACAAAACGAATCTTATTCACCTGACTAGTTTCTTCATAGTTTACCTCGTAGTAGTCACCTTGATCAATCACTTCAACTGTATCTTTTCCCATCATATACTCGATTGCCTGTTTATATCCATAATGGAATAGATTGAACGTCAAGATCGGGGTCTGGCTTTTCGGAAAAGCATACCAGGTATCTGGATCGTCTGCAGAGCGTACATATAACTCCTTTGTATTCCCTACATATTCTACTTCTACTCCCTCTTCCTCTGATTCAATTTGATACACAAATGGTTCAAAATTAATCGTATGGACTTCAAACCATTCTTCTTGAACTTCATCATTTTCGACTTCATAGTTAATGAAATCATATTGAACACTTGTTATGGTGTTTAGTTGATCAACCACGTTCTGAAGAATCTCTGTACTGTTCAGGTCTTCACTATTTTCCGTAACTACCGCTTCTACCTCTGTATCCTCAGTAGCGACTTCCTCTGTAGCTTGTGAATCTACATCCTTAGCTACTTTTTCCTGAACTCCACATCCAGTAATTACAAACAAAGCCATACAACCAATTAACCACTTATTCACATGAACACCCCTATATATTTGTGTAAATTCCACATATTTCTAGTTTAATTCTCCATAATCGACGAAATCTCCTTTTTTTCTGCTAAAAATGACAAAAGTCGAGGGCTCGGGTGCACGGGGACGGTTCTCGTGCACCATTTTCTCTGCTGAATTTGAGTTTTAAATCAAAATAAGGTTCAAACCCAAACCCTGATAAATGAAACACGAGAACCGTCCCTATGCACCAAAAACAGCACCCTGTCCTAGATGTAGGACAGGGTGCTGTTATGATGGATGCTTATTTGGTCTCCATCATCTGAATTAAGTTTCCGCATGTGTCGTCGAATACTGCTATTGTGATTTCACCCATTTTTGTTGGCTCCATTGTGAACTTCACACCGTTTTCCACTAATCGTTCATATTCTTTGCGAATATCTGGAACACCGAACATTGTTGCTGGTATGCCTTCTGCGAATATCTTTTTTTGATACTCATTAGCGGCTGGGTGTTGATTTGGTTCAAGCAAAAGCTCAGTGCCGTTTTGTTCATCGGGTGAAACAAGGGTGATCCACCTAAATTCTCCTGTGGGAACATCATGCTTTTTTACGAAACCTAGAATTTCTGTATAAAATGTTAGTGCCTTGTCTTGGTCTTGCACGAATAGACTGGTAACAATAATTTTCATTGATTTTTGCCCCTTTGGATCGTTGTGGTGTATGTAGACCTTGTCTTCTAACGATCTTTTTTAATTAATTCAACCCATTTTCATCCGGACTTTCAACCACATGTTTAAGAATAGACAATTTGTTATTCCAAAATTGTTCATAGTAGGATAGCCATTGTTTTACTTCAGTTAAGGGCTCAGGCTGCAGGTGATAGATCTTTTCTCTGCCAACTTTTTTTCCAGTGACTAAATTCGCTTCTGATAGGATTTGCAGATGTTTTGCTATGGCAGTACGACTAATTGGAAAATGAGATGTTATTTCTGAAATCGCTAGTTCTTTGTTGGCAAGTAAACGGAGGACTTCTCTTCTAGTGGGGTCAGCAATCGCTTGAAATACATCATGCTTTGCAGCTCCCACTTATTCTTCAACAACCTTTTGAAGGCCACTAATGATGCCAACCCAGCCATGATTCATTCGTTCACGGATAACAGAGCTTTTCTCGTTCGCTTTAGGAAGGACAACGTCTGGAGACTTCCAGCCACTATGTATAAGTGTGAATTCTGTCTTTTCACCTAAATCTTTAAGTAAAAAGGAAACAATCCAGCCGTCTGTATCCCATGAAAAAGAAATTTTGTTTGGCTCATCGATTTCTAATACTTTACAAGGTGATGGACCAAATGGGGATTGTATATGAAAGTCATGTCCAACTTTAGGCTCAAAGTCATTTGGCATAAACCAAGATTCAATTCCTGTAGAAGTTGATACTGTCTCCCAAACCTTTTGGATAGGTGCTTCAAATACAACTGTTTGTTTAATATCTTGTAATGTTTCCATGTTCATTTCTCCTTTTGAGTAAAGTGAAACCATTTGGTTTCGTTTTATACAATATAACACCTTTTGGTTTCATGTCAAGCGTGGCGGTCCTCAGGCATGTCAAACAGGGACGGTTCTCGTGCACCATAAATATTAGGATTATTATTTCCATTGGTCTCTATTTTACTACCTTGAAATGTTATCCAAACAAGGGTCAGTAGAATAGATCTGTTTTGATTATTTTTCACTTGGT
Organism: Litchfieldia salsa; assembly: GCF_900104555.1. Classification (GTDB taxonomy): domain Bacteria; phylum Bacillota; class Bacilli; order Bacillales; family Bacillaceae_L; genus Litchfieldia; species Litchfieldia salsa. Next base: position 170,635 of record NZ_FNJU01000009.1, on the reverse strand, counting down.
TGGGGAAAATAAAATTTCGAAAGGTCTTTAAGAATTAGAGTGATTATTTTCGGATGACCCAACCATATTTAATTCCTGCATAAACATATTAAACATTATTGGGAGGTCGCAATCCATGACTCAGTCAGATGAAATATTATTATTACCTGCCGTTGCAGAATCTGTTTTACAAGCAGAACAAGCTGTGGCAAATGCTCAATCGAACGATCTTGAGGGGCTATTAGAGGAAGCAGAACAAGCAGTTTATTTTGCACAACAGCAGGTGCAAAATTATCAAACATCAGATGTGCAAGAACTTAAGCAATTAGAGAAATTACAGCAACAGGTTCAACAGGCGTTCCAGAAGCTTCAAACAGAAAATCAGCAGCTACTACAAGCTCAACAAAAGGTTCAAACGGAAAGCCAACACTTATATCAAGCTCAACAGCAGGTAAATCAGGAACAGCAAGATGTTCAAAAAGCACAACAAGAGCTTCAACAAGCTCAAGCAGCTGCGATGGATTTTCAAGATCATCGTAACCAATAATCTTAACTCCACCTCGGTGGGGTTTTTAAATTTGGGGACGGTTCCGATGTCTCAGTGGAAAATCACTTAAAAGATTACGCTTGATGAAGGTTCATTTATTTAAATCATAAACAAGAGCAGAAATGGGGCGCGAGAACCGTCCCCTGTTCTAACTAATAACAATGGATAATTTATAGTTAGCATGCTCGTTTAACTCTTCTAAATATTGACTCATTATTTCATTAGATGGAAATTTACATTCAAGAAGGTAACAACCATCTCCACTGATTTTATAGTTTCGCACGAGGTATTCTTCCTGCGTTTTGATAAATGCTAAGTATGGTTTATGATTCATGCTTTGAGTAATAATGGTTAGAAAAGCATGTATATGATACCCTAATTTAACTTGATTAACGGTAATGGTGTAGCCCTCAATGACCCCTTGTTCCTCTAATTTCGTCACTCTTGCTGAAGCTGCTGGTCCAGTTAAATGGACTTTTTCACCCAGTTCTTTCATCGTCATCCGACTATTCTTGGATAGTTCATTTATGATCAGCATATCTGTATGATCTAACATTTCGTTAACTCCTTTCACAAATAAAGTAAAACCGCTAAAAGACTTTATTTAAGCTATGTATCCGTCATTGTTCATAGTATAGAATATACACTGTTCGAAGGAATTTACAAATAAAAGGAGCTTATTAATATGAATATACAGCAAATCCGTAATGCAACAATCATTGTTGAATTTGCAGGGATAAAGTTTTTAATTGATCCGTATTTAGCGGAAAAAGGAACATATCCCCCGATCCCAAATTCAGTCAGACAGGACCAAAACAATCCACTAGTAGAATTGCCAATATCGATCGACAAGATTATTGAGGGTATTGATGCAGTGATCGTGACTCATACACATCCTGATCATTGGGATGAAAAAGCGGTAGAGGTATTGCCGAAGAATCTGAAAATATTTGTCCAAAATGAAAAGGATGCGACTAGAATTCAAGACGCAGGTTTCAACAATATCGAGATTTTACAAGAGGACACAGTCTTTGAAGGAATCTCTTTAGTGAAAACAAAGGGTGAGCATGGAAGAGGAGAAATCTTAAAGCTTGCAGGAGATGTGTGTGGTGTTGTGTTTAAGCACAATAAGGAGAAGACGTTATATGTTGCAGGTGATACAGTTTGGTATAAGGGTGTTCAAGAAGTGATCAGAACACATAAGCCAGAAGTGATTGTAGTGAATGCTGGAGCAAATCAGTTCCATGAAGGCGGATTACTAGTCATGGGGAAAGAGGATGTTTATGAAGTGTCCAAGGCTGCTCCAGATGCAAAGATCATTTGTGTTCATATGGAAGCTGTTAATCATTGGACATTATCCAGAGAAGAATTAAAGGGCTTTGCTAGTGAACAAGGAATCTCGTCTAATGTTTTAGTACCAGATGATGGTACAGCATACAGATTTTAATAGGATAGATAATCAAAGACCTCTTTTGGGGTCTTTTTTTGAATATAGAAAAAAGGTACCGTCGTTTTAAACAATACCTCTTTGTCAGGGGAATTTTATATTGCCTGGTCGAACATTTCAAATTCCACCCAAGCCCTGTTGCCTATTCAACTTGACCCTCAAGCGTAATATAATTCTTACGATTCTTCAGTTGATATAAAATGGATAAAATCCATATTGAAAATATAACCACATAGGATAATGTTGCCCAGGAATGAGATAAACCTTGGGTTTTAATTAATGTGATCGAGTTTGTAAAGATAATTAAGCCTCCTACTAAAACCCCTAGCATGTAAGAAGGGATGATTCTTACTAGATATGCTGCGATTGGTGCGGCAATAACTCCCCCAATCATGAAGGCAGCAACCCAAAGCCATTGGAAGTGTTCTACACCTAGGAACAAAACGAATCCTAATGTGGCTGATACGGCGACTGCAAACTCACTAGTAGCAACTGTTCCAATCACCTTATTAGGTGCGATCCCTTTTCTGGAAAGCAAAATTGGAGTAGTAATTGGTCCCCATCCTCCACCGCCAACAGCATCAAAGAATCCTCCAACTAACCCTAATGGAGTCATAAATTTTTTTGAGAAAGTTTTGGACTGGTCACTAGATGATGAATGATTAAAGAACAGAAATCTTACTAAAATATAGATGCCTAATAGGATAAGAAAGATTGAAATAAAAGGTTTTATTTTATCTGCTGGTATACTGCTAAGAAATGCTGCTCCAACAAATGCACTAATAGCTCCAGGAATTGTTAACTTAAATAAGATGTTCCGGTCAACATTTTTGAACCAAATATGAGATGCTCCTGAAGCTGCTGTTGTAGCAATCTCAGCCATATGAATGGAGGCGGAGGCAACGGCTGGAGCTATGCCAAACATTAGTAATAATGAAGCGGATGTGGCACCAAAACCCATCCCCAAAGAACCGTCAACAAGTTGTGCTAGAAAACCAATGATTGAAAAAACAATAAGCTTATTCATTTTTACTCCGCCACCCTTAATCCTAAGTATTCTTATCAGGATTATATGTTATAAAAGTTAGATTTGTAAACAAAAAAATTTTTTTAATGAAAAAGCCTAATCCATGGGCGTTTTTAAACGGTGCATGGGTGGTGCATAGGGACGGTTCTCGTGCGTCATCCATTGAAATAATAAAACCAAAATCCTTGGCCGAGTTCACAAGCTTATTAGAAGAATCAAGGAGACTATTAGACATTAATCAAACGGTAGTACAAGCGAGCTGAATACACGTAGACTCCTGCGGGACAAGTGGCCAAAGCTAGGCCCCGCAGGAGTTATGCTGTGAGGAGGCTCACTGGCTACGTCTCCATAGCACAATTCATATGAAAACAGCCTTTATAAAAAAACTTAAATGAAATAACCCTTTTTCCACCTCCAACCCTATAACTAGTGTGAAGGAGGTGGTAAACATGGCAGAGCAATTCTTAGCAAGTTCACAACTACGTTTAGTATTTGAGCTTGGTGTCGATGAGAAGGGTGAAATGAAGTACAAGAACAAGAACTACAACGTGAAAACAACTTCTACACCTGAACAGCTTTTCGCAGCGGCATCAGCAATCTTAGGTCTTCAAAGCCTGAAGAACGCGGGGTTCGTTCGTAATGATTCACATGACTTGATCTAAATTTGGATTATGAATTAATGAAGAAAGGAGGGACCTTATATGGCAAAAACATTAGAAATGAGCTTTGGTACAGCTGATGGAAAAATTGCGAAGGTAACAATCGAAAACCCAATCGAGCCTGTAGACCAAGTTGCATTAGCATCAGCAATGGACGCAATTATCGCATCAAACGTGTTTTACTCAGCTGGTGGTGATTTCACTGACAAGCGCGGAGCACGTGTGGTTGAGCGAAATGTAACAGAAGTGGTTATTGGTTAATAAGCATTTATCATAAGAGTCTGTCCCCTAAGACATCATGACGACAGTCTGTGGGGGATGGGCTTTTTCTAATAATTAAAATTGGTAAATAGTAAACTTTGTTATCGTGTCTAGCTCCAGGCGCCTAGCCCCTCGGGGTCATAAGTCAAATCACTTCAGAAACCAAGGTTTCCTGCGTGATTCGCCTTATGCCTGTCGGGGCTGAACGAGGCGCCTTGCGCATTTCAAATAGAAAGGAGGCAACCTTATGGAGCAATGGATTCCATTTATTCAAGAAATCGGATTTCCGATCATCGTCACGTTCTATCTTCTTCATCGAATTGAGACGAAGTTAGATACCCTGATTGATTCAATTCAATCCCTTTCTGATCACATGGCCCCTGAGCAATATCAGGTGAAGAAGATTATTTAACATAATGGGTAACCACGTAAAAGGTGCTGTTACCTGAAGGTAGTAGTCGATTTCCACTCCAGGTGTGATCCTTGGTGTAGGGCTGAACCTTTCGTTGCAAGCTCCTGTAGGGTCTCATCAGTCCTGCGCATCCCACAGGAGTCTCACACCTTACGTTCCATCGACTAGTGCTAGTAATTTTGCATAAATTAACACTCTTTTAGAAAAGAGTCAAAGTTTTGATTCTCTGCTGCGCCAAACAAAAATAGGCTCGTATCTCTAGGTCAAACGTCTAGTCATAATGCTCACCCTCTACATATGTTGTAAAGTGACTAGAGTGGAGGTGAAGTAAAAATGCATTGTGGATATGGTTACGCAGCTCCTGTTGCAGCAGCTCCAGTTGGTGGTATGAACCCATTCGTATTGATCGTTGTATTGTTCATTTTATTAATCATCGTTGGTGCTTCTTGGTTATAAAATAAACTTATAAATGAAAAAATCCTATTGCGGGTCAGCAATAGGATTTTTTGAGACTATTTAGGTTCGAATTCAAACTGGTTTAATAAATAAGCGGAGAAACTTCCCTTAATTTAGGACTAGCACAGTAAATCGCTTAGATAGACGGAAACATTCCGCCTATTTGCTCAAAAAAAGTGAAAATGAATAGTTTTTCTCTGCTTAGGCGGAAACCCTCCGCCTATTTCCACCAAACCAACCTTCCTCTGAAAAATAACCGGAAACCCTCCGCTTATTTTTGTAAATATATGATGTTTAGACAAACCATTAAAATGTTACTTACAAGCAGGCTGAAGACCCGGAGACTCCAGCGGGCTACTTGTCACCCACCGACGCGGAGTGCATTCAGCCTGCATGTTTTAAAAGCAGCAGCACGCAGATACCCCAGCCATCAGCCCTTCACCAATAAAAAAGAGCATCAATTCCAAAAAGGAAACTGACACTCTAGGCTAAGCTGATTTCTCCATTTTCACTTTTACTTTTAGTAGCTTAATACTCGTTAGTTTTTTCCCTAAAGTCATTGAAGGTAATTCAACATATTGATAATAAACAACTGAAAGTAAGACTGAAAGCAATGGTACAACTATGATGATAGAATAAAGTGGTAATAAATTCTGAAAGAAAAATACATACACTAATAACACAATAGGGTGAATTAAATATAAACTATATGAAATTTTCCCTAGGAAAAGGAATGATTTTTTATTTAAGAAAGTTTTAAGTTCCTTGGTTGATATGACAAATACGAATAAAATAATGACTCCTACGGAAATAAAGAAATCGATAATAAATTTACTTGCGACAAAGTTGCCGGCATATTTCAATTGCCCAAGCACTGGAAAGTTCCATTCAATCGTATAAAGGATGATACAAAGCGTCATTAGTACGTATTTATATGCTTTTCTCGTTTGTTTAAAGAAAGCAATCACAACATCCAAATACTTTGCTAAAAGAGCCCCTAGAATAAAGAAAATCGTATAGTAAACAGTTTGTGCAAAAACAGCCAAAAATGTTGCAATCATTCCATTATTGATATGCCATGAAGCATAAGTTGTGCCTAGATAGATTAAGGCCCATGCCAAACCACCGAAGGTTAACAACGGTGTAAATGAATATCTATTAATAAAATACATTAAAAATGGAAAAATAATAGAGATTCTTAGTTCTAACACAAGTGTCCATGTAACGGTATTTATATTATGTGTATCAATACCCGTCATTAGTAAAAAATGTAGAAGGGTCTCAAATGTGACTGGACTTGACCACATGTCATTAAACCAATAACTTAACTGTTTATTGTCATTTTGCCCTAAGAAAGAATAAAGGGCTATAGATACAAAAATGGTAATGATATAAGGTAAATAGATCCTACAAAATCTCTTAATGATATATGTTAGATAAGTTGGTTTATTTTCTTTAAGAAAAGCTAAAGCAAGCACAAAACCACTTAATATGAAAAATAGGATAACAGCTTCATGACCAGCCCATAAAATATGCAAAGGTGAATATGTGAAAATATTCAAGAAGATGTTTTCTACAGCGGTGTGTTTGTGAGCCAATAAGAAAACGCTAAAAGCTAGCAAACAATGATGAAAAACTACAGATATTGCCGCTATACCCCTAAGCGAATCTAGTTCATAGAACCGTTTATTGTTCAATATAGTGGTCTCCTTTTTGAAAAAGTATAATTCATATACTATCAGATTACCGACTACTATAAAATAAAATTTTTTTGGAAATTGGGGAATAGTCCTATGAATATAAAGGCTTTCACACAGTAATTCCCATAAAAGGAAAGCGTTTCCCAAAATTCTCAGGTCAACATCCATTTCTTTTTCCTCAAGTTCAAAATCGACAGGGTTCGATAAATTAAGCGGAGAACCTTCCCTTATAAGGAACAAGCACTGAGAAACGATTAATATAGAAGGAAAGATTCCTCCTATTATCTTATAAAAAGTGAATATGGGTTGTATTTCTTTACTTAGCCGGAAAAAATCCGCTTATTTCCTCCGACCAAAGCTCTATTCTGAAAATAACCAGAAAACCTCCGCCTATTTGCATTTTACATACAACGCACAAAAAATCCTATCGCAAATCAGCAATAGGATATCAAGTATATCATTTTTCATAAAGCTCTAACGGCAGTCCATCTGGATCTGCGAAAAAGGTAAAGCGTTTCTCCGTGATTTCATCAATTCGAATCGGTTCAACTTCAATCCCTTTTTCCTCAAGTTCACTAACGGCTGAGTCGAGGTCATCCACTTCAAATGCAAGATGGCGCAACCCACGTGCTTCAGGATAGGAAGGTCTTTCAGCTGGGTTAGGGAAGGAGAATAGTTCGATCTGATACTCGTTTCCTACCGCAAGATCTAATTTATAGGAATTTCGTTCAGCACGAAACGTTTCCTTCACGATTGTAAGACCTAGCGTATGTACGTAGAATTCTTTTGATCTTTCGTAGTTTGAGCATATGATGGCGATGTGGTGGATTTTATTCAGTTTCATGTATTGCCTCCGTGGTTTTGTTTGGTTATATTTTACCAAAATAGAGTGGGAGTGTGATACTCCCAAGTAATTTATAATAATTTAAAGAAGCCCGTTAAGTATAATACGAGTGCAAATATGGTGAAGGAAAATAAATAATTACTAATGGTGACTTTAAATGCATTAGGATTTTCTGCATACTTTCGTTCCATAACGGCTCTAACTATTTCAGTGATAGAAAGAAAAATAATAATGATCACCCATGGTTGAAAATATAAGTCCGCATCTCCAGGAGCTCTCGTCATGTTTAAGGGGATTGTTAACAAAATACAAGCTGCTGCGATAATTCTAATTGTAATGTCAATCTTCTTATGTTTTTCATTAACATAGTTGTATGAAAAGAACTTTTTTCTCTCGACCTTTAACCGTTTTCTGATGATGATATCGAACGCATGCACTAACAGTATACCGATACCTAATACCAAGATGAAATTCAGTGGACTAGTAGAATCTTCAACAACCATCATTAACCCTCCAATACTTACTTATCTCCAATTATTGTAAGTCATCGTTTCCTCTAATGCTAACATAAATTCCCTAATCGCTCATTTTATTCTTCCCACTGAATAAATATTCGACTAAAACGTGAAAATAGACCTATTAAAACTTCGACATTTTTCGCCGATATCTATTAAACGTACATGATGAACTTATTCTTCTTATGATTTTGGGGTGATCTGTAGTGTTAAAACGTGTATTCATCATCTGGCATACCTTACATATTAAGTACTACAAAACGCTACTTAAAGATTGTCTTGATGAACAAATAAAGGAGAAATTAATACAAAAGGTGATTGCACATAGTAATAAAATAAATAGATTAAACAAAAGTAAATAACTTTCGACAAATTATGAGGGTAATAAGTTATATAGGATGTTTATCCTACAATATTCCTATTTTATTTCCATGTATTTTTATGTAAGATAGTCATAAATAATCACATCTAGGAGAAAATGATCAAATGATTACTGAAGAGATCTATAAAGATATAGAGAAACTTAGATTGAAATTGATAAAGTGTGGTTTAAAAGAAGGACTAAACTCGCCGCAAACAATCCGTTTGAGTGAAGAGTTAGATAAGATTATTCTAAAAGTGCTCTTAAACAAGGTTTCATAGATCCCTATTTTAGAGTATTACTATAGCTCCTATATGCTCTACCCACGTGGTAAAGAATCCCCCCTAATGATTATTATGGTTAGGGGTAGTGTAGCATCAATCCATAGACTTCCGATCTAACCTAGCTAATGCAGCCTGAATTAACTCTGTCTTAACCTTTCCACGCTCAACAACCATACGATGGTCATTTCTCGCATAAACCTCAAACTGATTATCGATATTGAAAATATCCACACGTATTCTCCCTTTTTCTGTTGGGATCAATATGATCTCTGACCTGGCCCCTGCAATCACAAACATCCATCCTTCCATTAAAAATGTTATTCGATAACATTCGACAAGAATCAGCTCAATCCCTTGTGAAAGTATTGTGAACTAACTATTAAACAAAATCTACTAAACTAAATTTAGCTAGATGAAGGACAAAATGTGGCTGAACACGATTAAAATGTCATTCATAAGCAAGCTGAAAGACAAAATATAGCTGGGGCACAATAAAATGTCTTTCATAAGGCAGCTGAAAGACAAAATGTAGTAAAACAAGCTCAACAATGTCTTTCATAACGAAGGAAACAACGAAACCTTCAAAATCCATCCAATAAAAAAAGACTCCCCACAAGGAATCTTCCACTCTACTACAAACTGCTTAATACAAATGTAATGATTAATCCAACTGCAATTGAGATGATTGGCAGTGAAAGGTAGAATAGTAGCTTCTCTCTCTGCTTTTTTAAGATTGCTTGTTCTGGTGTTAGAAATCCATGGCTCATGTCCTAATCCTCCTCATATTCGGTAACAGGGCCGGCTTGGTACTAAGACTTTAGCCCCTCTGTTTTGCGTCATCACCTTTCAGTGACTTTGCCTTTTCGTTTGAGACTTACCTACTATATTAATCGACAGGATTTGTAAGTTGTTAATAGGAATATATACCTATCTTTTGTCGGTTTTTAGTACTATTTGTAGAGTTGCTAAATCGCTTAAGAGAAACCGCTAGGAATAAGGTTGTGTAAATGTGGAATTAATTTACTTATAGTGAAGTGAAGGATTTGAAAATTTTTTCATAAAGTTTACATGCCGTAATGTAAGCGTTAACAACCTTGCGTTTCCTGCTAAAACCTATATTAAAATAAAATCTCTCCACTGACATTTTCTGCAAATAATGTAAGTGTTTATAAGAGAATTTGACGTTTGTTGTAGATATCTATCAGTGGATTGATTTATAATGAGGGCATTGTAAGTTATTAGGAAGTTTTCCATGCAATTCAAATATACATATCACCGGAGGTCAAAATGGAAGAAACGATTAGTTTAAAAGAGTTATTTCAGACGATTCGAAAGCGTCTTTGGATGATTATCATCTTAGCGGCGTTTACAACAGGAGTGGCTGGTGTTGCAAGTTATCTATTAATCACCCCAATCTATCAATCTTCTACGCAAATTCTCGTCAGTCAAAAAGCGTCAGATCAAGCAATGTTTAATCAACAAGATATTAGAGCAAACCTAGATTTGATCTCTACCTACACTGTGATTATTAAAAGTCCAGCAATACTAGAATTAGTAAAAGAAGAATTAGATCTTGAACGTTCAACCAGTCAGTTAAATGGTCAAATTTCGGTTGGTGCAGAAGGTAATTCACAGGTTGTCAAGATTACCGTTGAGGATGAAGATCCACAAAAAGCGGTTGATATTGCAAATACGACAGCGACTGTCTTCCAAGATGAAATAAAGTCGCTTATGAATGTAGATAATGTAAGTATTCTAGCAGAAGCTGAAAATGCAGAGAACCCTGCACCAGTTAAGCCACAACCAGCTTTAAACATGGCGATTGCTTTAATGGTTGGAACGATGATCGGAGTGGGACTAGCGTTTCTATTAGAATACTTGGATAACACGATTAAGACAGAACAAGATATTGAGAAGTTATTAGGAATACCAGTCTTAGGGGCGGTTACGGAAATTGATCTTGCAGCAGAAGGATTAGATCGTAAACTACCACAACAACGTACAGTAAGAGGTGAAACCATTGGCTCGTGATAAGAATACTCGTAAAATGCAATTTGCCGCACAAAATCGTAGCTTAGTATCGCTCAAGAATCCGAAATCACCGATTGCGGAGCAATTCCGGACAATACGAACAAATATTGAATTCTCATCAGTGGATCATGAAATGAAGAAGATTATGGTTACCTCTTCTGGTCCTGCGGAAGGGAAGTCAACAACGACCAATAACCTCGCAGTTGTCTTTGCTCAGCAAGGGAAAAGAGTGTTATTAGTAGATGCGGATTTAAGAAAGCCAACTGCACATTATTCTTTTCGATTAGAAAATCATACAGGCTTGTCGAATGTGTTAACAAGACAATCAACCTTTGATCGTGCTGTTCGCGAAACCGAGCAGGAAAATCTATTTGTCTTAACAAGTGGACCAGTTCCACCAAATCCATCAGAGCTATTAGGTTCAAAAAGAATGGCAGAGCTGTTAGAAGAAATAACGGAGATATTCGACATTGTCATTTTCGACACACCTCCAGTGCTTGCGGTAACAGATGCCCAAATCTTAGCGAACAAATGTGATGGTGTCGTTCTAGTAACGAGTAGCGGAAGAACGGAGAATGAAGCAGCATTAAAGGCAAAGGAATTAATTGAGAGTGCAAAAGGAAAGCTAATCGGAGCGATCTTAAATAATAAAAAGGCGAAGGATAGCCAATATTATTATTACTATGGTTCGAGTTAACTACCAAGGATATGTCAATTTAATAGTCAAAAAGATACAAAAAGTCATGATTCGACAAAATAACCCCGTTTCATGACTTTTTTTTCTATGATACTATTAATTTCGAGCCCCAAAATGGTAGTGAAATCCAACAAAGGATACAGTTGTAAAAAATACAATTATCTTGAAAAAGTTATGAGACATAGAGGTGAGCATCATGATTGATATCCATTGTCATATTCTTCCTAGTCTTGATGACGGTGCTAAGAGCTTAAATGATAGTCTTTCGATGGCTAAATTAGCTGTTGAAGAAGGGATTACATCTATTATTGCCACACCTCATCATCATAGTGGACGGTATGAAACAAATAAGAACCAAATCCTACAAGAAGTTGAAAAGCTTAACCAAGAATTAGTCCAACATCAAATACCACTAACCATCCTTCCAGGGCAGGAGCCTCGAATTTATGGAGAAATGGTAGAGGGGTATCATACAGGACAGCTACTCTCACTTAATAACACGGGGAAATACATCTTTGTCGAATTACCATCAAACCACGTGCCAAGATATACAGAGAAGCTTTTGTTTGATATTCAGCTACAAGGACTCACACCAATCATCGTTCATCCAGAACGAAACACTGAAATCATTGAAAATCCGGACCTTTTATATAACCTTGTGAAAAAGGGTGCATATACCCAAGTTACAGCAGGAAGTATAACTGGACACTTCGGAAAGAAAATAAAAAAGTTCTCCTATCAACTCATTGATTCAAACCTGACTCATTTCCTTGCATCTGATGCACATAATGTGACAAATCGAAGTTTTAAGATGAGAGATGCGATGACTGAATTAGAAAAAGAGTATGGAATGGATCTCATTTATATGTTTCGTGAGAATGCTGAATTAGTGAAAGAGGCAAAAATGATTTATGCGGATTCTCCAACAAAGATTGGTCGAAAGAAGTTTTTAGGGATTTTTTAATATGATCTTTATGGGAAAACGACCAAAAGAATAGAGAGATTTTGGGTTTGCTATAAAAGTATCTAGCTATGTTGTTTTGTGGAAGACTATATAGCTAGATACTTTAATGCGTTAATTTGAAAAGGAGGGATAACCATGACTTATAAAATGAGGATGGGATTATTAATTGCAGTTGATTCGATAATTGTACTTTCTGCCATTTATTTTAGTTATTTTATGTTTCAACCATATTTAGGGATTTTTACATATCCATTACTTATGGTCAGCTCAATTAATCTATTAGTATTCCATCACTTATTTGCTTCAATATATAAGCTGTATCATAAAGCATGGGAGTATGCGAGTGTTGGAGAATTAGTTATTATCTTGAAAGCTGTGACGTTCTCGATTCTCTGTGTGTCTGTTGTTCAACAGATTATCTTTGGACATATTTATCTTCGAGTCTTATTTGTGACTTGGATGGTTCATATGATTTTCATTGGTGGTTCCCGATTTTCATGGAGAATTGTTAGAGATTCTTTAATTAAAGACAATGAAGTAAAAAAGCGTGCATTAATCATTGGTGCGGGAGCAGCAGGATCAATGGTTGTGAGACAGCTCGTGAAATATCATGATTCAGAGCTTGTCCCAGTAGCCATCATTGATGACGATGTGAAAAAGCATCACTTACAAATCTTCGGGATTCCAGTCATCGGTGGCATTGAAAAAATAGAAGATGTCGTAAAAGAACTAGAAATTGAAAATATCATTATTGCGATTCCCTCCATGAGTAAAAAAGAACTGAATGCGATCTATGCAGAATGTCGTAATACAAAGGCAAAAACGCAAATTATGCCAATGCTTGAAGACTTAATGCTTGGGAAGGTGTCAGTTAACCAGCTTCGTGAAGTAGAGGTAGAGGATCTACTAGGAAGAGAACCAATCGAACTAGATATGATTACAATCTCTGAGACGATTACAGATAAGGTTGTTCTTGTGACAGGTGCAGGTGGATCGATTGGGTCTGAAATTTGTAGACAAATCTCAGCGTTCCAGCCAAAGACACTTGTATTACTTGGCCATGGTGAAAATAGTATTTATCAGATTGATATGGAGTTACGGAATACATATAAAGACCAGTTTGAAATTGTCCCTGTGATTGCAGATGTTCAGGATCGAAATCGTATTTTTGAAGTAGTGAGTTCATTCAAACCACATGTAATCTATCATGCAGCTGCACATAAGCATGTTCCGTTAATGGAGTACAACCCAAAAGAAGCGGTGAAAAACAATGTGATTGGCACAAAGAATGTTGCAGAGGCAGCAGATACATTTGCGGTTGAGTCGTTTGTATTAGTGTCTACTGATAAAGCAGTCAACCCACCCAACGTGATGGGTGCATCAAAACGATTTGCTGAAATGGTTGTTCAATCATTGGCATTAACAAGTAAGACGAAATTTGCTGCGGTGAGATTTGGAAATGTATTAGGAAGTCGTGGGAGTGTTATTCCACTTTTCAAAAAGCAAATTCAAGCAGGTGGACCCGTAACGGTTACGCATCCTGATATGACTAGATACTTTATGACGATACCAGAAGCATCGCGCTTAGTCATCCAAGCAGGATCTCTTGCAAGAGGTGGAGAGATTTTCGTTTTGGATATGGGAGAACCAGTGAAAATTGTTGATCTTGCGAAGAACTTGATTAAGCTTTCAGGCTACTCTGTCGATGAAATGGGAATCCATTTCACAGGAATTCGTCCTGGAGAAAAGATGTATGAAGAGTTGTTAGATGAAGATGAGATCCATGAAAAACAAGTATTTCCTAAGATTCATATTGGGAAGGCTAGAGTATTTGATTATCATGTGGTTCAAGATTTGGTCGACCAGTATGAAGCAATGAGTATTGATGACATTCGAGCGTATTTATTGGGATATGCAAATAAAAAGGCTGTTGTAGGAGAGTTAGATCAAGTATCTGTATAAATAGGTTATGAGGTGGATGTTTGATGAAAAAAGTAAGAAAAGCGATTATTCCAGCAGCAGGACTTGGGACAAGATTCTTACCTGCAACAAAGGCAATGCCAAAGGAAATGTTACCGATCGTTGATAAACCAACGATTCAATATATTGTTGAAGAAGCAATTGAGTCCGGGATTGAAGATATTATTATTGTCACTGGTAAGGGGAAACGCGCAATTGAAGATCATTTTGATCATTCATTTGAACTGGAACAGAACCTGATTGAAAAGGGGAAGTTAGAGTTATTAGATGAAGTGCAAAAATCTTCGAAAGTGGATATTCACTATATTCGTCAAAAAGAGCCAAGAGGACTAGGACATGCTGTGTGGTGTGCGAGAAAGTTTATTGGAGATGAGCCGTTTGCAGTGTTGCTTGGGGATGATATTGTTCAAGCGGAAAAGCCGTGTTTGAAGCAGTTGATGGATGAGTATGAAGAGACGTTAGGTTCGGTGATTGGGGTACAGACGGTTCCTTCGGAACAGACGCATCGGTATGGGATCATTGATCCATTGGTTCAGAATGGTCGTAGGTATCAAGTAAGTAAGTTTGTTGAAAAGCCAGAACAAGGTACGGCTCCTTCTAATCTTGCGATTATGGGGAGATATATTTTGACTCCTGAGATTTTTATGTTTCTTGAGAAGCAAGAAACGGGTGCGGGTGGAGAAATTCAGCTGACAGATGCGATTCAGGGGTTGAATGAGATTCAGAGGGTGTTTGCTTATGATTTTGAAGGGACACGCTTTGATGTTGGGGAGAAGTTAGGGTTTATTCAGACGACGATTGAAATGGCATTGAGACGTGATGAGCTTAGAGGGGATTTGTTGGAGTATTTGTCTTCTGTTTTGGAGCGGAGTGTAGTGAGATAAGGAATAAGTTAGTTGATATATACATATGATGGTAGATTTGTTCCTTGGTTAGGGATGAATCTACTATGGTGATGTCTCTTTACCTTTATCAATGGGGGCACTCGGCTGTGCTGTGGGTTATGGACCTTAGATGCTGGTAGTTGTCATTGGTGTGGTGTGAGGGTGGGTTGGATGCCCGGTTTTTTAAATAATTTATACTAAATACGTTTAGGATTTAGATTTAAATGAAGAATCGTTTGGAGGTGCTACATCATGGGACCTACAACTGAGAGACAAGATATTAGAAGTGATGTGAGTGGTTTCATTTTAATTGAAGTGATTTCAATACTTTCAGTATTGATGATTATTAGTTTAATTGCTGTTCTTTCTGTTCGAGGAATTGTTGCTAAAGCAGAGAGTGATGTTTGTGAGGTTAATAGGTTAGAAGTAGAAAGAATGTATGAGGCTCAATTGGATCTTAATGAGATTGAACATTCAGATACAGTATTTGAGCAATATATATAAGGGTATGGAGATAAAGAAGTATGTCCAGTTCATGGTCAGATAACTTATGTTGAAGGGGTGATAGAGTGTAGTGTTCACCCAAGTGATAATGATAGTGAACAGGATGATGAGGAAGAGGAGAGTGTTCCTTTTTTATGAATGAAAGGTTTGGGGGCTGAACAGAGTAGATTGTATGGAATTTTTTTACAGCAGTTTCAGCTTTAACTTGTAATTTTAGGATGGGTATGGAATAAGGATTGAATGGGATAGGGGAACTGACTATCGTAAATAGATTTGATGTTGGAAACCTTGCAGGATAAGGGTTTGAGGCGTTTTTAGTGAGAATTATAGATTGATTGAATGGTTTATATAATAGGAAGAAACTCCGTTAGAAGTGACAAAAACCTAAATATCTATTTCGTATTTGCCTTATAGATTGAATAGATATTACGAGGTGGCTATTAGTAGTAGATAACAATTTTAGTGGTTTAGTAGTTGGTTAGAAGGAAGATCTTCTAAATAAGTCCTAATCTACTAAAATATTAACTTAACTAGGGAAGGAAGTCTAGAAAATGGAATCGACAAAAGTGAAAGAAAGAATATTCCTCTCTTCACCACATATGAGTGATGAGGGTTATGAAATGCGATATGTTAAGGAGGCTTTTGATACAAACTGGATTGCCCCCCTTGGTGAAAACGTAAATGGATTTGAAAGAGAACTTGCTGAGAAGGTTGGTTCTAAAGCTGCTGCAGCACTGTCTTCAGGAACAGCTGCTATTCATCTAGCTCTTAAAGCTGCAGGAGTCGAAGAAGGGGATATTGTATTCTGTCCAACACTTACTTTCTCTGCTACTGTAAATCCAATCATCTATCAAAATGCTATTCCTGTATTTATCGATAGTGATTATGAAACTTGGAATATGAGCCCAAAAGCATTAGAAGAAGCTTTTGAAAAGTATCCAGAAGTAAAGGCAGTACTGGTCGTTCATCTATATGGTTTGTCAGCAGATATGGACAAAATTATGGAGATTTGTAAGAAACATAACGTAGCGGTTATTGAAGATGCTGCTGAGTCACTGGGTACTTACTATAAAGGTAAGCATACTGGAACTTTTGGTGATTATGGCATCTTCTCATTTAATGGAAATAAGATTATAACTACATCTGGTGGGGGGATGCTTGTTTCTAATAATGAAGAAAGAATTGCTAAGGCAAGATTTTGGGCCACTCAATCTCGAGATCAAGCGAGGCATTATCAACATAGTGAATTAGGGTTTAATTATCGAATGAGCAATGTGGTTGCGGGGATTGGTAGAGGGCAGCTTAAAGTGTTGGATCGGAGAGTTGAAAAAAAGAGATATATTTTTGAGTTTTATAAAAGAGAACTTGGCGGACTTGAGGGTATTGAGTTCATGCCAAGTAATGAGTGGAATGAACCAAACTACTGGTTAAGCTCGATGACTTTGACAGGGAAAGTAAGGCCAATCGATATTATGGAGGCTCTTGAAAAAGAGAATATTGAATCAAGACCAGTGTGGAAGCCGATGCATATGCAGCCTTTCTTTAAAAAGTATGATTTTGTTGGTACTGATGTATCAGAAAAGTTATTTGAGAATGGTATCTGTCTACCTTCTGATACCAAGATATCGGATGAGGATTTGGAAAGAGTAGTTAAGATTATAAAAGGGTTGTGGTTGAAGTAATGAAAAAGTATAAAGGCGGAATCTATAAAAACTTATTAAAAAGGTCAATGGATTTTATACTTTCTTTGATTGCGGTTATAGTGCTTAGCCCGGTTCTATTAATAGTAGCCATTCTTGTGAGAGTTAAGTTAGGGAGTCCTGTGCTGTTTAAACAAAGAAGACCAGGACTTAATGAGCGGGTTTTTATGATGTATAAATTTAGAACAATGACTGATCAAAGAGATGACAATGGAGAATTGCTTCCTGACAGTGTAAGGTTAACGAAGTTTGGAAGATTTTTGCGTTCCACATCGCTTGATGAACTACCGGAACTTTTTAATATCCTAAAGGGAGATATGTCCATTATAGGACCAAGACCATTATTGGAGCAGTATCTTCCACTTTATAATGAACATCAAAAAAGACGTCATGAAGTTAGGCCTGGTTTATCTGGCTTAGCTCAGGTTAGTGGCAGGAATGCTATTAGTTGGGAAGATAAGTTTAACCTCGATGTAGAATATGTAGATAATATGAGTTTTATGAATGATTGGAAGATTATTTTTTCTACTATCAAGAAGGTATTTGTAAGAGAGGGTATTAACTCACAGACAGCGGCAACAATGGAGTACTTTAAAGGTAGTAAGGTAGGGGATAATAAATGAATGAGATTAACATATTAATTTTAAGTGCTGGAAGACGTGTAGAACTGGTTCAGTGTTTTCAAAAAGCAGCGAAAAAATTAGGTTTGAAAAGCAATATCGTAGCAGGGGACTGTTCGGATACTGCTCCCGCACTATATTTTGCAGACAGAACTTATAAGTTACCACGCATTATTATTGAACGTAATTATATTGATGCAATTATTGATGCTTGTAATCAAGAAAACATTTCCTTAATAGTTCCAACTATTGATACTGACTTGTTACTACTAGCAGAGAATAAAAGCATAATCGAGGAGAAAACAAAT
Source organism: Litchfieldia salsa (assembly GCF_900104555.1). Taxonomy (GTDB): domain Bacteria; phylum Bacillota; class Bacilli; order Bacillales; family Bacillaceae_L; genus Litchfieldia; species Litchfieldia salsa. The sequence goes on along the minus strand of NZ_FNJU01000009.1, from coordinate 152,455 downwards.
GCAAAAGTACTAATCTCTAATTATGAAGTTGTTGAGGTATGTAGAGATAAAATCAATACACAAAAGTTTTTAGAAGAGAACAGTTTTGGAATTCCTAAGATGTACACAGACGAAGAGATTGAAAATGGTGACCTACAGTTTCCGTTGTTTATAAAACCTAAGTCTGGAAGCTCAAGTATAAACACGTTTAAAGTAAATAACATTAGTGAATTAAATATCTATAAAGATATTGTTAAGGATCCTATAATTCAAGACTTCATGGAAGGTGAAGAGTTCACCGTGGATGTCTTTTTAGATTTTGATAGTAATATTATTTCAATTGTTCCAAGATTGAGGATAGCTACCCGTAGTGGTGAAATTTCTAAGGGTAAGATAATTAGAGACAGAGAGATTATTGATGATGTTACTAAGTTAATGAAGGTATTCAAGCCTATTGGGCATATAACTGTACAACTTATGAAGACAAACAAAGGCATAGAGTATATTGAGATAAATCCTAGGTTTGGTGGAGGAGCACCAATGAGTATAATGAGTGGTGCAGACTCTTGTGAAAATCTGTTTAGATTATTGATGGGTGAAAAACTAGAGTATAACGAAAATTATAAAGATAACCTTACATTCTTAAGATTTGATAGCAGCATTTGTTTAGATGAGAACAGGGAGCTAATGAAATGATAAAAGCAGTTATATTTGACTTAGATGATACCCTAATTTCAGAGAAGGAATATATCAAAAGTGGCTATCGACATATTGCTCAGATAATAAGTAATAGGTATAACAAAGATACAATAGAGTTATATGAATTGTTAATGAAACTATTTAAAGACAGTCCTAGGAATGTTTTTAATAGACTTCTTGACACTCTTGGGATATCGTATACTAAAAAAAATATAATAGAGCTCGTTGAAGAGTACCGTAATCATTTGCCAGATATAGAATTCTTCAATGATGTATTACCGTGTTTTGAATTGTTAAATAGCAAAAAAATTAAAACAGGTGTTATTACAGATGGTTATGCAAATGCTCAACAACAAAAGTTAAATTCTGTTAAAGCAAATAAATATTTTGATGAAATTATTGTTACTGATGAATTAGGAAAACAGTATTGGAAACCGCATCCTAAAGCATTTGAAATAATGAAAGATAAATTGAACGTAGAATTTAATGAAATGGTATATATCGGTGATAATCCAGAAAAAGACTTTTATATAAGTTGTGTATACCCTATTAGAACAATAAGAATTCATAGAGATGGTATTTACAAAAATAGTCTATATTTAAAAAATATTAAGGAAAATTATTCAATCCAGTCTTTAAATGAATTAAATTTAATAGTTGAGGACAATAATCAAAATAAACAGAAGGTGTAGTCTCTTGGTATAGTAAAAATGATTTAGAGACTGTTTGGTTCTAGTAAGGGGAGTAAAGATGGCAAGGATTTTAATTTTAGCCAATAATGATATAGGGTTATATAAATTCAGAAAAGAGTTAATTGAAGAGTTAGTTAAAACTTATGAGGTATATGCCTCGGTGCCGAGTGGAGAGTTCATACCTAAGCTTGCTGAAATAGGTTGTAATATAATTGAAACGCCGATTAGTAGAAGAGGAACAAATCCAATTACCGATTTGAATTTATTAAGGGAATATCTAAGAATTATAAAAAAAATAAAACCTGATGTAGTTTTGACATATACTATTAAGCCTAATGTTTATGGTGGCTTGGCTTGTAGATTGAGTAAAGTTCCTTATATTACAAATATCACTGGATTAGGTACAGCGGTTGAAAATGAAGGTGTATTTCAAAAAATTACATTATCTTTATATAAAGCAGCTCTGAAAAAATCTAAATGTGTATTTTTTCAGAATAAAGATAATGAGAAGTTCTTTATTAATAAAAAAATTATTAGCGATAATTATAGGTTGTTACCTGGATCTGGTGTTAACCTTGAGTATTATTCTTTGCTAGATTATCCAGCAAATAAATCTATAAATTTTTTATTTGTTTCTAGAGTAATGAAAGAAAAAGGTATTGATCAATTTTTAGAAGCTGCAGAATATATTAGAAACAAGTATCCCAACACCATCTTTCATATTTTAGGTTATTGTGAACAAGATTACGAAGAAAGGTTAAAAGAATTACAGAATAAAGGAATTATACAATATCATGGGATGCAAAATGATGTTAGAGAATTTCATAAGATTTCTCATTGCACAATCCATCCAACTTACTATCCGGAAGGTATGTCAAATGTTCTTTTAGAAAGTGCTGCTTGTGGTCGTCCTATTATAACAACTAATAGAGCGGGATGTAGAGAGATTATAGATAACGAGGTAAATGGTTACATTGTAGAACAACAAAATACTCAGGACCTTATAAATAAAATCGAGAGCTTTTTAAATTTAAACTATGATGGTAAAAAGCAGATGGGGCTAGAGGGTAGAAAAAAGGTAATAAATGAATTTGATAGACAAATAGTAATAGATGCTTATTTTGAGGAAATAAAAAGTACAATTAAATAAATGTAAAAGGATTGTTGTTTTTCATGCAAAAAAATGAACATATTACTGATATTGAACAGCCAGTACGTATATTACATGTTTTAGGGCGCCTAAATAGGGGCGGTGCTGAAACTATGATAATGAATATATATCGTGAAGTTGATCGTTCGAAGATCCAATTTGATTTTATTATTCATACAGAGGATAAATGTGATTATGATGATGAAATACGAGAGTTAGGAGGGAAAATCTATAATTTTCCTAGATATTCAGGTGTAAATCACTTTTCTTACAAAGATTATTGGAGAGCTTTTTTCAGAAGACATCCTGAATATAGAATAATTCATGGCCATATGAGAAGTACGGCAACTATATATTTGAGAATCGCTAAAAAATTCGAATTAACTACAATAGCTCACAGTCATAGTATATCTTCAGGTAGCGGTACTTCTGCGATAGTAAAAAATATATTTCAATACCCTATCCGCTTTATTGCAGATTATCTTTTTGCATGTTCTGAAAGTGCAGGAATTTGGTTATATGGAGAAAGGGCATGTAGAAGAGATAATTTTTTTATAATAAATAACTCAATAGACGCTAAAAAATTCCTCTATGATAGAAACACTGATATGAAAATAAGAGGAGAGCTAGGGATTGAAGGTAAATTTGTAATTGGTCATATTGGGAGATTTGCAATTCCAAAGAATCATGAGTTTCTATTAGACATATTTAAATCAGTACATGAAAAATTTGAGAATGCAGTTTTACTCTTGGTAGGAGATGGGGAACTTAGAGAATCAATAGAAAAAAAAGTTGTTGACTTAGAACTACAAGATAATGTTATTTTTACAGGGAAACAATCCGAAATTTATAATTTATTGCATACAATGGATATCTTTGTTTTCCCTTCGTTTTATGAAGGACTTGGTTTAGTAGTAATTGAAGCCCAAGCTTCAGGATTACGTTGTATTGTATCAGACAAGATACCTAAAGAAGCTTTTATTACAGATTTAGTAGAAGTAATCTCGTTAAAAGAAAAGAAAGATCGGTGGGTTAATAAAATTGTAAACATTGCCATTAGCCATAAAACAAATGAGAGAAAAAATACCTATAAACAGATTTTGTCAAGTGGTTACGATATTAAGAGCACAACAGAGTGGCTACACAATTTTTATTTGCAAGCTTCTAAATAATTAAATATAAAAAAAACTAAAAACAATTAAAATACTTACCGTAATAAAAGGCTAGCAATCACTAAATTATTGGTGAAAGGAAATAAACATGTATTTAATAATGGCATTTTTACTGGGAATATCATTTTATTTTGGGAACATACTATTGCCATTGTCAGGATTGAATATTCCTGTTTTTTATACAGAAATTTTAATTTTGGTCTTAACTATGTATTATCTAATAGTGACTAAAAGGGCATTGGTTGATAAATATACAATTGTTATATTCATTCTAATCTTTATCCATTCAGTTACTTTGTTTATTACACAGGATTTTGTAAGAGCACTTGAGGGAGTAAAAACGTATCTATTTCTATTTGTAATTTATTACAGCATAAATAATTTCCTTATGCATTTAAACCAAAAGAAAATATTTAAGTTCATTAATACTTTTGAATTTACCTTTTTCTTATTTGCAATTTTTGGTATATACAAAATAGTAATATCTAATAATCTATATTCAACAAACACTATTTATATGTACAAAAGTTATTTCATATTGCCATTTGGGAGTAGTAATTATATTTCTCAGATAATGTTATTTTTCACTATTACCTTTTTAATCAGTGCTTTAAATAATAGAAAGATTATTTATTATTTATTTTCTACTTTGGGGATAACCTCCTTATTTTTATTAAATTCCAGATCTGCTATCTTATCTCTAATTATCACAATATTAATATTCTTTATTACGTCAGTAAGAAAAATGAGATTTAACTTAAAAGCCTCTGTATTGTTTAGTTTAGTAGTTATATCATTATTTATAGTGGGTAAAGAAACTGTTTTCTTTACTTTAATACTTGATAGGTTTAACTCTGAGAGTAGTAATATATTATCGAGATTAAATCAATACAACGACATAATCAATTATATTTTTAATAATGGAATAATTAAATTTTTTATTGGTAATGGAATGGGGACAGAAAAAAGTATTTTTAGTGATGGTTTGCTCATACACAATATATTATTAAAACTTATCTTTAGTATAGGTTTATTAGGCATTTTACTCTATGCTATATACTATTATTTCTTTTTATCTGATTTATTGTTAGTCTCGAGGGAAGAAACTGAATTAAAAAAATACTTTTATTCAATTATTGCCTTAGGAATCTCTTCTTTTGTAGAACCAGTACTATACACTTCTTTTATTGAATACTTTCTAGTAATTTACTTAGCTTTAGTAAGTACCTTGAAAAGAAAATTAGTACAATAAAGAATATATGCAGAGAGACATTGACTTACTAGGAGGAATTTTATGATCGGGATAGTAATTTTAAATTATCTAGCATATAAAGAAACAATTAATTGTATAAATTCTATTTTTGATACTTGTAAAGAAAACTATAAGGTATATGTTATAGATAATAATTCGAAAAATGAATCCTATGATATGTTAAAACAGACGTTCGATCAATATGAAAACATTAACATAATAAAGAATACAGTAAATTCAGGTTATTCAGCAGGGAATAATATAGGGATTAAACAGGCAATTCAAGACGGATGTGAATTCATATTAATATCTAACAGCGATATTATTTTTCACAGAAATAGTATAAAAGAATTGAAGGATTATTTAATAAAACATAATAATGTTGGTATCGTTGGGCCCAAAGTTTTAGAAATATCAGGTGAAATTGATAAAAAATCAAGAATGTTTTTAAAGACAGGTGTAAAGGAAAAATTATTTGCTAGAACAAAATTACGTAGATTTAATTATAAAAATTTATATAGAGAATATTATGGATTAGATAAATCATTTGAAGAAGAACAAGAAGTATTTGCATTATCCGGATGTTGTTTTATGATGAGCAAAAAAATTGCAGAACTTATTACTCCTTTTGATGAGAATACCTTTTTGTATGAAGAAGAAGTAATAATTGGTATAAGAGCCGCCTCTACAGGTCTAAAGACATTTTATATACCCAGGGCTGTAGTCACCCATTTTCATGCAGTTAGCTCAAAACATATAGGAGCATTTAGCTTAATACATCTAGTAAATAGTGAAATATACTATTGCAAAAATTATTTAAATGCAAAAAACTACGAAATATTACCAATTTATTTAGTGAGAGTTTTATTATATTTATCTAGATGTATTAACGATAGTAATTATAGAAAAAATTTAATTGTATTTTTAAAACAAACGCAAATGAGGTTATGGTCTAAGGATGGACTGGGGAATACTTAACAATTACCATATAATTTTCATCGAGTAGATAGCTTCTTTTTATCATGTTATTATAAAACGTTTAAATCATAAGGAAGACCATTAGTGCCAAATCTTTGATGAGTTAAATGAAGGGGAACAATATGATTAGACTAGCAATTAAAAAAATAACAAATTCTGTGAAATTACTATTATTTAAGAGAAGTTGGAGAAAAAAGAATATCCATAATAATACAACAGTAAAAAACCTTTTCCCGATAGATAAAGTATTGGTAGGGAAAAAAACTTATGGGCCGATTTTTGTAAAAACATATGGTAATCCAAATGAAAAATTAACTATAGGTTCTTACTGCTCAATAGCAGGTGATGTTAAATTTCTTTTAGGCGGGGAGCATTCATACACAGGCTTATCTACATTTCCTTTCAAAAAGTATGTATGTGGTTTAAATGAAGATACATTAACAAAAGGACAAATAATTTTACAGGATGATGTTTGGATTGGAGAAAGGTCTTTAATACTATCTGGTGTTACTATTGGTCAAGGAGCAATAGTTGCTGCAGGTTCTGTGGTCGCTAAAGATATACCTCCATATGCTATTTATGCAGGAGGAAAAGTAATAAAATATAGATTTCCTGAAGATGTAATTAAAAGATTATTGAAATTTAACTATTCAAGTTTAAGTGATGAATTGATTATAGAAAACATAGATACATTATATAAAGAGCTTAATATTGATATGTTAAATAATAGTTTTATTAAGGATTTACTGTAATGATATGATAGGAGTAAAGTAATTGAATACAAAAGCGAGGTCACTCATTGAAAATTTTTCCTATGCTATAACCGCAAATATTATATCACTTCTTATATCAATTTTAGTAGTTCTGATTGTTCCTAAGATAATTGGCGTCCAGGAATATGGCTACTGGCAATTATATTTGTTCTACGCTTCATATGTTGGTTTTTTACAGTTTGGATGGAATGATGGAATATATTTAAGATATGGAGGAGAAAAATATAGCCATTTAGATAAAAAGCTCTTCTTCTCCCAGTTCTGGACACTGGTAAGTTCACAAATAATTTTTGCTGGTCTAATAATATTATTAACATTTACTTTTACTAATGATATAAATAGAAAATTTGTGCTATTTATGGTATCGTTTTGTACAATAATTTTGGGTACTAGAGCAATGCTTGTTTTTCTTCTCCAAGCTACAAATAGGATTAAAGAATATTCTAAAATAATAATGGCAGATAGGATATTATATTGTTGTCTGGTCATTGCAATAGTAATAATGGATATTACAGACTATAAATCATTGATATCTGCAGATTTAATTGGGAAGTTTATCTCTCTAATGATTGCGATGTTTTTTTGTAAGGATATTGTTTTTCAGAAAGTAAATACTCTATATTTTAATTTTAGGGAAACGTTTGAGAATATTAGTGCTGGAATAAAATTAATGTTTGCAAATATAGCTAGTATGCTAATTATTGGTGTAGTTAGATTGGGCATAGAACGATCATGGGATATCTCAACATTTGGTAAAGTCTCCTTAACATTGAATATATCTAATTTTCTCATGATATTTATAAATGCTGTGGGAATAATTCTGTACCCTGTCTTGAGAAGAACAAATGACAAACAATTATCCAATTTATATGTAACTATTAGGGACAGCTTAATGGTTATTTTGCTAGCTATTTTAATAATATATTATCCTCTATATTCTGCCTTGTCAGATTGGTTACCTAGTTATTCAGAGAGTCTACGATATATGGCATTTTTATTACCAATGTGTGTTTATGAAGGTAAAACAGCTTTACTTACTAATACTTATTTAAAAACATTAAGAAAAGAAAAAGCAATGCTTAGAATAAATATAATATCACTATTCATGAGTGTTATTATTACTTTGTTTACTACTATTATTTTTCAAGACTTGAATTTATCGATATTTTCAATAGTTTTTTTATTGGCTGTTAGGTCAATATTAGCAGAACTATATTTATCAAAGTTACTTGGAATTCCGATATATAAAGATATACTATTAGAATCTTTGATGACGCTTTGTTTTATTTCTACTGCATGGTATATAAACTCATGGGTAACAGTTATTTTATATGTAGTAGCATATCTAATTTATTTGACTATAAAGAGAAAAGATATTGTTAATACGACAAAGAGTATACGTTCTCTTATAAAAACTTAAAAAGAAATTTGAGTGGAACTTCTAAGAATTTAGGGAAACTGCAAAAAGTAGTGAAAAGGGTAATTGTTTTATTAAAAATAATATTTTACATTTCAAATATCAGTTTTAATAAGGGGAGAAAGAAGTTATGAAAGGAATAATTTTAGCTGGGGGTAGTGGAACTCGTCTTTATCCTTTAACTATGGTAACAAGTAAACAATTATTACCGATTTATGACAAGCCAATGATTTTTGGAACACTGGGGCCAGACCCCCAATCAACTAAAGTTTAAAGCGTTAAAGTGTATAAAAGGGGTCAAGGAGGAACTTTGTTCCGATCCTTACTAAAATTTCTTGTCACAGATATAAGACTTTAAAAACCTGATTGATATTAATTTCTCTCTCTAATGCGTTAGGTACATGAATTATGGATGAATATCAGATTAGCAAAAGAAAGCTATCTTAAGATATTTAAGTAGGAAAATAATTAAATCTGGAAAGTAAAGGACACTCAGTATTATGAGATGTCTTTTTTGTTTTTTATGAAGAAAGGAAGGGTCACTATGTATAAAATAGCAGTAGCAGGAACAGGTTACGTCGGTTTAGTAGCTGGCGTTTGTTTTGCTGAAGTAGGTCATCAAGTAACCTGTGTTGATATTGACGAAGCTAAAGTAAACTTAATGAAGTCTGGAGTTTCACCAATCTATGAAACTAGTTTAGAGGAGTTAATGCAGAAGAATTATGCTGCGGGAAGAATAGATTATACGACTGACTTCAAATCAGCTTACAAAGACGCTGATGCAATTTTTATTGGTGTGGGTACACCTGAACAACCTGATGGATCTGCAAATCTATCATATATTGCAACTGTTGCTAGACAGATTGCTGAATCGGTGGAAAAAGATTGTCTAGTTGTTGTGAAATCTACTGTTCCGGTTGGAACAAATGATAAGGTAGAACAGTTTATACAAGATTTCCTAGTTAATGGTGTAAGAGTAGAAGTGGCGTCTAATCCAGAATTCTTGGCTCAAGGTTCTGCTGTTCAAGATACTTTACATGCAGAAAGAATCGTTATTGGTACAGAAAGTAAGTGGGCTGAAGATTTATTAATGAAGATTTATGAACCATTTCACTTACCAATAGTATCAGTAAATAGAAGATCGGCTGAAATGATTAAGTATGCTTCTAATGACTTTCTTGCTCTTAAAATTTCCTACATGAATGACATTGCTAACCTGTGTGAATTAGTTGGTGCCGATATTCAAGATGTGGCAAAAGGTATGAGTTATGATGAGCGTATTGGTAGCAAGTTTCTAAATGCGGGTATTGGTTATGGGGGCTCATGCTTTCCGAAAGATACAAAGGCGTTAGAGTATATTGCTAGACAAAATGGATACGAACTTAAAACCATTAAGGCGGCTATAGATGTTAACAAAGAACAGAAAACAATGTTATATAAGAAAGCTAGTAAGAGCCTCATTACTTTTAATCTTCTTAAGGTAGCTGTACTTGGTTTAACGTTTAAGCCTGGTACAGATGATCTAAGAGAAGCAGCATCTCTTGAAAATATTCCTTTACTATTGGAACAAGGCGCCAATATTTTTGCATATGACCCGGTTGGAGCAGAGAATTTTTCTAAAGTTCATCCAGAAGGTAAAGGTGGTAGAGGTAGTATTACTTATGTTTCTAACATAGAACATGCATTACAGGATGCTAATGTTTGCTTTATTTTCACTGAATGGGGAGAAGTTAAAGCAGTCACACCAGAAAATTATAAAGACTTAATGAGAACACCTTTAGTATATGATGGAAGAAATCTTTATCGTTTAGAAGATATGCAAAACGCAGGGGTTGAATATCACTCGATTGGTAGAAAATCCACAGTAAAAGAAGCTAAAAAGGAGTCGAAGAACCTTGAACTACAGAACTCTTGATCGTAGTAAAACCTATTTAATTACTGGGGCAGCAGGTTTTATTGGATACTATTTATCTAAAAAACTACTAGAATACGGTTGCAAGGTAATAGGTATTGATAATATCAATGATTATTATGATGTAAATCTTAAACATACTCGTTTGGACCAATTGGAGCCTTATGAATTGTTCACTTTTATTAAAGGTGATATTTCAGACAAAGAGCTGATCATGGGGATCTTTGAAGAGTACAAGCCTAATGTGGTAGTCAATCTTGCTGCCCAAGCAGGGGTACGCTATTCAATAGAGAATCCAGATGTATATATTCAAAGTAACATCATTGGTTTTTATAACATCCTTGAAGCATGTAGACACCATCCAGTAGATCATCTCGTATATGCTTCATCTAGTTCTGTTTACGGAGCTAATAAAAAGGTTCCTTTTGAAGAAACTGATTTTGTGGATACCCCTGTATCACTATATGCATCTACAAAGAAATCAAATGAGTTAATGGCTCATACATATAGTCATCTTTATAAGATTCCAGCAACTGGACTTCGCTTCTTTACAGTTTACGGACCGATGGGTCGTCCTGATATGGCTTACTTTGGATTTACAGACAAATACTTCGCGGGTGAACCAATCAAAATCTTTAATAATGGTGATTTTGAAAACGACCTTTATCGTGACTTTACCTATATTGATGACATTGTTGAAGGAATTGAACGGCTAATAAGTACTCCACCTACAGGAGAGGTACAACATAAAGTCTTTAATATTGGGAACAACAGTCCAGAAAAGTTAATGGTGTTTATTAATACATTGGAAAAAACTTTGAGTAATGCAATGGATAAAGAAGTTGAATTTGATAAAGTTTTTGAGCCAATTAAGCCAGGTGATGTTCCAGCTACTTATGCTTCTACCGACGCATTACAAGAAGCAGTTGGCTTTAAACCGAAAACCTCAATTGAAGAAGGGCTTCAGAAGTTTGCTGATTGGTATGTGGATTATTATAACAAGAAGAAGGTACCAGAAGTCACGCGTTGATATTTGAGGATAGGGGCCGAGTGGTCCCTGTTTAATAATGGGGTTAGACCCCTCTGCTAAAGAGTTTAAGCAGTTAAGACGTGGGGGTGGATAGACCTTGCAGTGTTTCTGCAAGGTTATTGGTGTGTTTATTAACTTCCCATATATATAATTAAACTTCAATTAACTGTTTTCTGGTGATCATAACAATAGATTTTGCCGTTGAATTTTTTATTTGATAAACAATAAGTTTTACTTTATTGAAACATGTTTATTACAGATATATAAGTAGAATTAAAGGTAGTCTTTTCTTCTGGTATTGCTGGGACCGTACACTTTTGTAGAATAATAATTTTAAATGAAAGAAGAATCTTATGAAATATATAATTACTGGATTAGTTTTAGTTATCCCACTCTGTATTTCATTCCTAATGCATTTAAATGTCTTTTCTAAGGCTTTAGGTGATGCAAATGGTTGGTTAGGATATTGGGGTGGTTATTTAGGGGCTTTAATCGGAGCTGCGACAGTTTACTTACTTACAAATAAACAAATTCAAGCACAAAAAGAATTGCATAAGGAAACACTTAACGGACAATTAAAGCTCCATGAAAGCAATCTTATACAACAAAGAAAGCTTCAAATGGATAGTATTGAAGAAAGTGCGAAAGTCAATGATCAAAGACAGCGGGAACTGATAATTGCTCAGTTGAAAATAAGTAAAATTGAATTAATAATACAGGATTTAATTACCATTCAGACGCTTAGTACAGAAAGGTTTAATAGTCTTAGACATTATAATCAATATAACGTATTGAAAAAGTCGTTGGTCAAAAGTATAAAAAACAAAAGAAGTAGAATAAGAGCTCAAATGATTTTAGATAGAAAATCAGTTACTATGAGTAAATCTACAATTACGATACAGTTAGGGAGACTGAACAATATACAAAGAAAGTACAAGAGGTTTAAATTAGATAAAGCCTTAGAGTTAAGAAAATATTATTTAGAAAAAATTGATGAGATATTAGAAAAAGAAACAGATATTAGAAATGAAATAAGAAAGCACTCCGCAAAAATTAAATCAAATGCAATGATTAGTAATTTTGATGATGAATTAAATGAATATAGGGGTTATCTTAATAATGTCTCAGAAGTATTTTATGAAATCGTATCTAAAGATAGATTATCAGAACTAGGTTTTTATGGATTGATTGATTTTCATGTTGATAAGCATCTGATTGAAACGAATAAGGCATTAAATAAATGTAAGAAAAGGTTAAGTGAAGAGCTTCTTTTATTTTCTAGAGGGGAGGTTAAACCTTAAATACAGGGGAGAGACACCCACTCAGCTAAAATAATTTAAGCGTTGAAGAGTGGTTTGGATTGACCTTGCAGGGGATTCTGCAAGGTTATTGGTGTATTTGTTATTAACTCTTTAATTTAACCTCAATCAACTGTCTTCTGATGATCATAACAATAGATTTTGCCTTCAAATTTTTTATTAGATAAACAATAAGTTTTAACTTTATCTGAAACATGTTTATTACAGATTATACAAGTAGAACTTGATCCAGTCTTTTCTTCTAGAACATTGGTCTTTAATGCACGTTTATGCTCTTCTCTAACCTCCGGATCCTTAATGTTAGCTTTGGAAAAGATATTGAAAAGGGTTAGGATTTCTCTTTCAGTTAGGAGAGGTTCTTTGTATTGAATCTTTAAAACAGAGATATCTTCCTATGGATAAACTCTGACAATTCAATGTCATAAACAATCATTTCATTGGATGATATTTTACGGTAATCTAAATCTACTTTAAATGTGCAACGTTTTGTAAAAGATACCATAGAGATAAATAAATCATGGTACTTCTCATCAATAAGTGAAGTTAATGCTTTTATATGCCCATAGTTTTGTATAAAGGGGTTCATCATTTTAAACTTCCCATTAACTAACCATGTTTTTCGATCCTTCCCGCCATAGATCGTTCCTTGATAGTTCTTCGTTTCTATAGAAAAGATCCCGTATGGAGTCAAGACTACATGGTCAATTTGTGAATATCCTGACTTTGCTTTCGGGTTCTTTATGAGTAGATCGCTTAAATAGCGACAATCCTTTGGTAGTTGATCAAGTTGTATATCAATCTTATATTCTCCTATTTCACCTTTTCTAGTAGCGACCTTTTCATCCGGTTTATTTGGTATAGGAGCGGTTGTATTAGCTTGTTGTTTAGGATTTTCCTCGTTCTTTTTCTTCTTTAAAAAGTTTAGGAATAATAACATGAACAATCTCCCTATAATTTAATAGATGTAATTATAACTTTTTGTAGGAGTTTTCACCATACTTAGTACTAAAAACGAAAAATCCACCTATACAAAAGGTGGACTAGCTTTTTGTTTTTCATTTGCCTCAAGGTCTAGGGTCTTACTCACCTACCATACCGTCACCATCACGATCATCCATATATTTATAGAGCCAATGATCACTCGTTATTGGCATACTAAAACCTGCTTCTTTTGCTTCTTTAATCGTCACCTGTCCATTTCCGTTTGTATCAACACTAGAAATATCACCGCTTGTGTTTGAACTAGGTGTTTCAGTTGGCTTACTGCCTGTTAAACCGAGTGATGCATTTACTTCATCAGGGTTCACATTATCAAATGTATCAACGATCTCGTTACCCATTAAAGTATAGGTATACTGATAACTTGAAGGAATCTGCGTTTCCGTATTCGGATAAGTGATAATTGCTTCAAAATTAGTAGCTCCACCTGCACTACGGATCATTTCTTCCATATAAGCTTGATCACCATGTCGGTTGAGCTTACTATCCTGCGGGGTAATATTATAAGCATTCGCTACCCCACCGAGAGAATCAGCAATGATATGTCCTTCATCTAAAATGTCACTTTCGACACCTGGAACCTTTGCCTCATCAGAATAGTATCTACCAGACGATAATACTGGTTCATTACTATCATCTTGTAGAATGATTTCGTCAGCGATGACACGTACTAGTTGCCCGTATTCATTCGTAAATGCCCAATATTCACGTTCCCCATAACCAATGTCAACGACGACGTTAGGTTCACGATATCCAGACAAATCACCACCATCAACTTCAATAAGTTTGTATCCTGAGAACAGTTCATTATTTGGTTGGGTTGGTGTTTCCTCTACTATCGGTTCATCAACAACCACACTGGTCGTTTCTTCTTTTTCACTATTTTTATTTGTTTCAACTGTGGTTACTTCTTGTGAATCTGTTTCTACATCTGTAATTGAAACATCTTCTACGTTGGTACAACCAACCATAAAGATGGTGGTTAAAAGTAAGATTAAATAGTTCATTTGCTTTTTAATTTTAAAACTCTCCTTTATCGTTCCACATTGTTCATTCTAAAAACTCGGATTATTAACATTGTTAACACATAGATAATAGTATAATCCAAGATTAACTTTATTTCAGTAGATACTTTATTCCAGACCGGAAAATCATCTAACACGCTTAATATGTATTCTTAATTGTCGTGCTCGGTCAACTGTCACATATCCAGCCGAGTAGTTTCACCATACTTAGTAGTAGATGACCCATCCAATGTCAACACAACCGTGTTTCTCTTTTCTTTCTAGCCAACGTCTCAAACCTCTCAGCTCTTTCCTTCGTTCTCTTTTCTAGCTCTTTATTAAGATTGATTCTTTTATTCAGTAGTATTCTAATATGCTCTTCTTCAAGTAAAGGGTGATATTGCTGGACATCTTTTATAATGGTTTCAGCAGCTTTTCCTAAAGAAATACCAATGCGGATTAGGTCTTCAGCTTCTGGGATATCCTGTTTTTTAGGTGGTTTTGTTTTCTTAGATATTGATGTTCCCTGTGGTTGAGATCTTTGCTCCTTGTACCGCTGTCTAGCCGCATGTACATCTGATACCGATGTATATTGTTTATCCACCCAATCTCTTAGAATGGCTTCCACGTATGCCCATGTTTTAGAGCCTCGTTCTATTGCGTATTTCATTGCTTCGATGATTAGCTCGTCTGATAGAGTAGTAGACCATGCTGAAATGGTTTCAGAGATATAGGGACCAAGGGTTCCAAATCCATTTTCCTCGAAAAAGGAATGGGATTGGAGTTGATTTTCCGCGGGCGCTTTTTTTACATCTTCTAAAATCTCTGTAGTACTTTCTGAAGTGCTCTCAGGTAATGGTGTGTTCAAACTGTCGTTGGCAGAAGACCAGGTTGAGTTTGGGGTCTGTTCAGGTTGGACGTCTGGTCCTACTAGATTGTCAGGCTGGGCCAGTTGTTTAGCTTCGTTGGCTAGTTCCTCTAGCTTTCTATAATTAATTCGATACCATTTGGTGTTGTCGATTTTCATTTTGTTGAAATTACCAGAGATGACAAGACCTAGACTTTCGAGCTTTGTAATGGTTCTACGGATGGTGCTGATCGACCAGAAGGGGAATTGCTTTGCCCAATCTTCATAGGAGTTGTAGACCCATTTGTAGGAATCATGATTGTTTGTACTTTTTTCAAGCCAGTAGTGCATTTGTTGAAGGATGATGCTTTCGTTTAGTCCGATTTTATTGGCTAATGAGGGAAAAACGAGTAGAGGACTTTCATTGATATAGAGAGTAGTTGTCATTAGTGGGAAAACTCCTTTAGGTTTTTAGTTTGGTAATGGGGTAGGGTGTTTATTTTATAATAAATGCTTGTAGATTTAGGGCGTGCTAGTGATTCGTGAATTGCAGGATACAGATGGCTGTTCTTTGCATTTGTTTCTGTAGGGTGTAGTGTGATTCATTCATGGGAAGGGATTGTTCATTTTTAAAGAGGATGATTGATTGTGCAGGTGAGTCTTTTTGCTGCTTGGCTGGTAGGATTGATTTCACGTGGTTGTAGAAGATCCAGTTGCATTGGAAGGCGTTTGGTGAATTTGTCGGGAAGGCGAAGATGTGAGATAGCGGGTTAATTGGAATTGGGACTTTTTGTAGGGAACCGGTTAAGTGGGTGACTGCTTTTTGTCTGCCCTCGAAGGTTGAGCCACCGTCCAAGCAGGAGGCTTTGATGAGTTGGAGGGGTGTTTTGGTGACATATAGCTTTCGGTTAGTTTCGATCACGATTGTGCTATAGTCGGTGTGGGCGGCTGATAATAGGGTCATTGTGTTTGGGTTGATAGAGTATTCATTTTGTAGATTGTGCATGTTTGCATACACTCCTTTTTGTATGGTGATTGAGGATTGTAAGAGGTGGAAGAGGGGGACTGACTGAGACTCAGGTAATAAGGAGGAGGTTTCTGAACGAGTTACTTTTTCTGATCGAATGTTTTTAATACAATTTCAATGATGTCGGACACTGACTTCTGTTCATCTACGGTGCGTTTCGATAGCATATCGACTATTTCAATTAACGTGTGAGACTGTTCGATCTGTCCTAGTTGCTCTGAGTAGGCTAGTAGTTCAGAGAGGGTCGTATCGAGAGCTGCCGCAATCGTTTCTAAGTTTTCCAGTGTACCAGACTTTACTGCGCGCTCTAATTCTCCGAGATATTTGGTTGATATTCCAGCTGCTTGTGCTAAATCGTCTTGATTCCATCCTTTTTTCAAACGTAAATTTCGAATTCGAATGCCAATTACCTTTCGATTATACAAAAAAATCACCTCTTGGCTTAAGTTAATCCTAGAGGTGGTTTTATTTGAACAAGCGCATAGGTTGTATTTTTTGATTATAGATGCTGGTGGATGGTGTTTTTCTTTTTTTATACTGGGACTCAAACACCGATCATCAATAGTATCTCGACTGATGAACCAGGTACCTTTAAATGGCCAGATGGTTCCACCTATACAGGCGATTTTAAGCAAGGAAAGCCACACGGGATAGGAACGTTAAGTTGGCATAACGGAGATTCCTATACAGGTGAATTTATAGATGGACAACTATCAGGAAGCGGAAAGCTGGAACGTGTCGATGGCAGTGTGTATGAAGGTCAATTCCATAATGGAAAGCCGCATGGTCAAGGTACCTTTTATTATCCAGATGGCTCTATTTATAAGGGGCAATGGGTAAATGGGGAGCCGATGTAGGTTGGGAGGTACCTCATCCCGCCATATTTTACAGTTTGGTGGAATTAACCTGCATCCTTCACCCATCTTCAGCAGATGTGAAGGTCAGGTTACATTCGTTTGGTTGATCTCCCTTTTGCTTTGAGAACTGCACATTATTGTAGGTGTAAATTTCTTTTGCCTGTTGTGGGTACTTGTTGTGTATAGGGATATCTTCTTTGGGATTAAACTCTATACTTAGATTAAGATTTTCTTGTTGTTGTTTTTTATTTTCTTTTTCTTTTTCTTTTTCTTTTTGCCCCCCTATCGTAGTACGAGTCGTGAGTGTTTCGTCAATCGTGTCGTGATTTTCCTCTTCAGATAGATCTATACCTTCTTCGCCAATTGTACAAAAGCATTTGTATATCGCTAGAATTTCATCTTTCTTAATGTGATTCGCGACATATGAGATGAGTGATGTGTCATCGACTTCCTGTAGCTCAGCGAGAAGACAATCCTGGATTGGTTTTCCGCCTTTGTGAAGGTTGTAGTTTCCCCAGTATTTAATCGCAATCTCTCTCGTTTGGGGGTTGTAACGAATCAACTGGAGATGGTTCATCAGTCGATCCATCAACACATTAACGGTTTCAATTGAATATCCCATGTCAAACGCGATCGCTTTTCTTGTAATCTTGTAAATTCCATATTGAGAGGTATACATAGTTGTATGGAGATACAGCCAAAAGTACCTATCCTCCGGTGTCATCTCCTCTGAAACCATCGGATTCATCCAAAAATCAGTGCGAACCATTCGATACTTTGCCATCCTTTATCACAATCCTCTCCATTAGCATTAGGGTGATTATCTCCGAATAGATAACTTACCTATATAAGTTATAGAGTTTAATTGTTAAAGAGGGGCATTGATTTAAAATTAAATGCAGGGACGTAGGGACATAGGAACCGGCACTCTGTCCAATTCAATATGAAATAGTGATTTTAAATTTTTTGAAGTCAAACAGGATCCAGGGGGATCGTCTCCCTGGATATTAGTATACTTACATCTCTTTGCAAACTCCCTTTCATGGGACTAGATCAGTTACCTCATCCTTCCTCCTCCCGATTAAATACGGAAAAGCAAACAGTAATATCCCTTTGTGTCCTATGATTCGAGTTAAAAACCAAAAATGTGTCAAATTTATAGTAAAAAAGATACGAAACGACATGATTCGACAAAATACACCCATTTCGTGACTTTTTTTTCTATGATATTATTAATATCGCACTCTATTGGAAGAAAAAACCATATGAGGATATATGTGTTATTTCTAACATTATATTGAAAAAATTAATAAGAGGGAGATGTGATTGTCATATCTTCATATTCTTGAGGACGGTGCAAAGGACATAAATAAATCGTATACCATGACGAAAATGGCGGGTTGAAGGAGGAATCACATCCCACACCTGACCATCTTAGTGGACGATATGAAACAAATAGACGGTAATAATAAAGTTAAAGATTTTGGCTACTTTCTCAAAGATTGTTGTTTTAGACATCCATTTGAAGTGCTAGTTAAAAGCAGGCTGAATACACGTAGACTCCTGCGGGACCAGTGGCCAAAGTGAGACCCCACAGGAGCATTTGCGACGAGGAGGCTCACTGGTCACCCGCCGGACGCGGAGTGTATTCAGACTGCGGATTTACAAGCAACAATCTATACGAAAACAGCCTAAATTTTAAAACAATCGATATTATTAATGGCGAGGCTCTTAGCAAGTGTTGATCGTATTGATGTAAATGGTTGTCACCAAGAAAAATACGTAAATTTTGTTAGCAATGGTTTTACCAAAAGGACTAAATTTAAAACTAGAGTTCCTATGCCTTATAACCTTTATTAAAGGATGATAGGATATTTGGAGGATAAAGATGTGTACTCTATAGTTGTTGTTAACTGGAATGGTGAAAAATATTTAAACTCATTTTTATTGAGTCTAACCAAGCAAAGCTACAAAGATTTTATTCTATATTTCGTAGACAACGGTTCAGTTGATCGCTCCATTGAAATTGTTAATACGTATAGCGAAAGATTACAAATTAAAGTCATATATTTAAAGGAAAATGTAGGATTTGCAAGTGCAAATAATGTTGGTATTGAAGAAGCAATGAAAGACGATAGTAGATATATCATTACACTTAATAATGATACAGAGCTGGATGAAGATTGTTTGTATCATCTAAGTGAAACAATCAATAAGAGTAATAATGAATATATATACCAATTGTTAATGATCAATTTCTACGATAGAAGTGAAATTGACGCAGTTGGGATAAAATTCAATGAAGACTTTCTTGCAAACCAAATGTTTTATAAGGAGAATATTAGCAAACTAAAAAATGATATAGAAATTGATGGAGTATGTGCTGGAGCGGCAGCTTACCCTAAATCAGCATTGATAGCAACTAAGGAGAACAATCATTATTTTGATCAAAATTTCTTTGCTTATTATGAAGATGTTGATTTAGCTCTTAGGTTAAAAAGACTTGGTTATAGTAGTGTTTTAGTTAAAGATTCTATTGTTTATCACGTACATTCTGGTACAAGTAAAAAGGATTCTCCCTTTAAAGCCTATTATTTATCAAGAAACATTAGATTGTATTTATACAAAAACATACCTAAACAGGACTATCAGAGAAAAATTTTATATTACAATTATTTAAGTGTTAGAAGGACGGGTAGATTTCTAATTAAAGGGGAGATTATGAATTTTATAGCTTCGATTAGAGGAGTTTACGATTTTTTAAATTTAAGAAAATACTATTAAATAGGAATGTTAAATTGGTAAAAACTCTACTATGAAAACGCTCTTTACTAGTATTTAATTATGATCGTTCTTATATTGATCTCACTAAGATTGGATGTTTCTAATGATTAAATTTAATGTTTTTTTAAAACAGTTAATAGCTTATTTTCCCTCGCAAATCATTCCTGCATTGGTGAGTTTTGGGATTATCATTTTATTAACAAGATATCTTTCTATTGACCATTATGGATCCTATGTTTTATTTGTTACGACAGTGAGTTTAATCACTACTTTGATCACACAATGGTTGATTCAATCGATCTTTTACTATCGACCTAAATACGAAGCCATGCAAACTCTAGATGAATTTAATTATTATATAGATAAGTTTATTTTATTTGTTTTGGGTCTTTCATTTGGAATTGTACTCATTATTTCATTATTATGGTTGGTTGCGCCTGAATTATTGCCATACGAAATTATCGTAGTCATTATTATTCTTATTGCATTTCAAAGTGTATTTTTAATTAACCAGACATTACAACAATCCAGCATGGAAGTGAATAAGTATAGTTTTCATATTTCTGTTTCGAACATCTTAAAATTTATTTTTATTGTAATCACGATCTTATATTTTGATCGCAATATTATAACGATGCTTCTATTGGGAACAACCTTATCTATTGCAATATTTGTTTTACCAGAACTCTTTAATCAGAGAAGGAGAAAAAAGATTACACAAAAAAACTCTTCCGTTCCTTTTTTTAAAAGTATGCTAGAATATGGACTCCCTATGCTAGGGTGGTTTTTTGCTTTAACAATCATTAACATATCAGATCGATATATGATTGGTTGGTTAAATAGTTCACGGGAGGTAGGTATTTATTCTGCGAATTTTGCTGTTGTTACTTCAGCATTCGGTCTCTTATTTGCACCATTAACAAAAGTGATGCATCCTATTTTTATGAAGGAATCTGATCGAGATGATATTGATACAAGCCGTATTGAGTTATTGATGAATAAATTTACCAACCTTTTTATTATTTCTGGGTTTCCTATCATTGTGTTGGTAATTATTTATGCAAAGGATATTTCGTTGCTTCTACTAGGAAAATCATATATAGACGGAAGTGATATTATTCCAATCATAACTTGTGGATTCTTTATATGGAATTTAGCGATGATCGGACATAAAGGGTTAGAAATTAAGAAGCAGACTAGAAAAATGATGAATTTTGTTATCATTGCATGTGTATTAAATGTCGTTTTAAATTATGTCTTTATCATCATGTTTGGATATAAAGGTGCTACCTGGGCATCTTTTCTAGCCTTTCTTTCATATGCATTATTAGTATATATAGATTCTAGAAAGAACATAAAGTGGTGCTTTGATTGGAAAGTAGTCACCATTGTTTCAGTAGTTGGAATGTTTAATTATTTTATAATAACAATGATTAACATAGAAATGAAGTTAACTATACTTAGTCTTATTATCAACTCATCTATCTATATTTTACTTTATCTTGTATTAATTTTCACTGCTATTAAGTTGTTTAAAATAAAGTTGAGTTTCTAAACTAATGGTGCACGGGGACGGTTCTCGTGCATCATTTTTGTTGGTGTGTAGAAACAAGTGTAAGGTACTTTATCCATTAACTCCATCTTCTCGAAAGCACTGGAACATATCTATGAGGAAACTTTAAATTATGAAGAGGCTGTAGAAAATATCATAAATTGGGCTCTTCTAATAGGGAAAGAATGGGCTTTGAATGAAATTCTAGATTTCATACAGGAAACTGAATTTAATTATGATTTGATTGATGAAGTTATCATACGAATTAAGGAAAGATTCCATCATGAGCCTCTGAATTACTCATAAGAAAGAGCGAAGGAAAATCGGTATTAGGTACCGATTTTTATATTTAAGTGAGAGGGGCATTATCTTAAGAAGGCAGTCACTTCGGATACATTTGACTGTTCAATCTTAAACAATCTGTAACTAGTGTGAAGAAGATCAATATAAAAAAGTCTTCTGCTCCGTAGTACAAGGATACTTGTACTTAAATAATCATGTGAGGCGATCACTCTTATAGGGTGGTCTTTCTTCGTAGTTGACTATTACTGCGCAACAAATATCTTCATTTTTGGGTGTCTTGGAGAAAGGGAATACTTAAACTAACCTGTTTTAACTCTATAAGGAATAAAAATAAAGAGTCTAAAATATGCAGGTTTTTTAAATTTTAAACTACTTGTATATTTTGGCTCTTTTTACATCCATGAAAGATACTGCTGTTTTATAGCACTTTTTAATTACCAAACCTTTGAAAGATAAACTTCAAGTTTTTACTTTTTTCTGTTTAGTTTATATTGGATAAACGGTGATTTACTATAAGGGTTATTAACGGGCTATTCCACAATCGGGAACCGGATTGTGGAACAATTTATTATAAAGTTAAGTATTATTTGAATCGTTTTTTGGCTCTGTTTTATCTAATATACGAAAACGAAAAAGGAGGTGCCATATTGGAAACTAAGGTGAACTTAATATCCAAAGCTAAAAAAGGGGATATAAATGCATTTCAGACATTAATTCATATTGAGAAGGAAAAATTGTACAAGATGGCATATGTGTATATGCGGAATGAAGATGATGCATTAGAAGTGTTTCAAGAAACGATTTATAAAGCTTTTGCATCGCTGTCAAAACTAAAAAACGACGAATATTTCTCCACATGGATGACTCGTATTTTGATTAATTCAGCTATTGAGTTATTAAGAAAGAAAAGGAGAGTAGTTCCAATCAATCAAGAAGTGTTGGAAAACACTAGTGATACCTCATTTTTCAATTCTGATGTACAAATAGATCTTCTTAAAGCAATGGAAGAAATTGAGGAGAAATATAAAACGGTCTTACTGTTAAGGTTTTATCAAGATTATACGGTTAAACAGATCGCCTCGATGCTTAAATGCCCAGAGGGAACGGTGAAAACGAATATCCGGCGCGGGTTAGACAAACTTAAGGAGAAAATGAAGGGGGTTTACAGTGATGACAGACAAAATTCCATCATTCAAGGAAGACATTGATATGATTCATGTTCCGACTGATAAGCTTAATGCGATTATATCGAACTTTTCATTGGACTCTGATACAAGAAAACAGCAGGTAAAGCGAAAAAGGAATCGAATTTTAATCGCCGCTGCCTGCTTATTGATTGGCATACCGACGACCGCTTTCGGTGCAGTAAAAGCCTATGATATGATTGTCCAAAAACAAAATTATGAAGTGAATATTTCAGTGGTAAATAATATTTTCAAAAAGAGAGACAGTTGGTATAAGTTGAACGTCGGCTATTTACCAGAAAATATGGAAGCAAACGATAGTTTGTCTATGAAATATTCCTTCAAAGATAACTACGCAAATGGTGGATTTTCATTCATTCTATGGAGATTAGGGAAAAATTCTGATTTTCAAACTTTGTATGCAAACGACTACGAAGAGAAGGAGGTCAATGGTAGGATAGCAGTGATTGTGAATAAAGATACTGGAAATAAAAATGTAATGTTTGATAGACAGGTCTTTCTCTTATTCGAAGAAGAGGGGATGATGTTAGAAAGTTATGTTGGAACTGATGTAAGTGATGAACAAATGATGAAAGTCATAGAGGGCATTTCACTTGAACCAACAACGGAGGAAAAGGCAACATACACAGCGGATTATGATGGAGCCCTTTTTAGTCAAGCAAAGGAACCAACAGAATCTCGCGTTATTCCTTTGAAAAAGGACAGCAAACAACTATTTAAGGTAGGTCAAACGGTTCCTGTATCCATAGAAATGAATGGAAGCGAAAGTAAACTTGAATATGTGATAGAAAAAGTTGAAGTCTATGATTCAATCGACGATTTTAAACAAGGGAACTTTAATGAATTGGGACTAAACATACTAAGCGAAAATAAGGCCTTAGATCAAACAAATAAATTGTTACCGTACAAACGGGATGTATATAAAGTAGGAAATGGTAAAGATTCTGTTGACGAATTAGTAGAGTCGCAATTAGTTAATCTGAAATTTGTCTACCTGACAACAACAGTGAAAAATATTGGTAAACAGGCAATAGAAGAAATCTATATGCATCCGTCCTTACAAGTGCTTAAATTTGAAAAAAATGCATGGAACTATGCTGGGGAAGATGGAATCGCCGAAGATAGTATTATGACGGGTGAAGTTGATTATCTAGAACCTCACGGAAACGGAAAAGGCTTTTACAATATTGGCAGAATCCAACCTGGACAAACGATGAAGGTTAACCTAGGTTATTTTGTAGATGCAGATAAACTAGATTCTATCTTCCTCGATGCTTTCCATTACAGTGGTGCCACTGAAGACATGAATGCAAAAAATCGACGGTGGATTGATATTCGTCAATAATAAAAACAAGTTGCTTAATTAGCAGTTTTTTAAGTACAAAGAACCTTTTTGATTTATCTCAAAAAGTAACAAATATTAGAAATGAAATAACACTTTATGATAATTGGAGAGATAGAGAATCGCTTATAACACAACGGCAAAAGGCTCTTATGCAAAGTCCTGAAGATAAGGCGGTACTAGAGAGCCTTCTACATTATTAAACCAAGAGGGACATTAAAGAATCGAATGCTGTTCTAAATAAACTAGAAAATTCATTTGTGAAGTTATGTACTTAAATTAACAGGTGCTTATGTTGAAGAACATCTGGATTTTCATGTGGCTCTCTTTATGCACATACAAATCTACTTGTAATTAAACAACCATATGTGGGCGGTCACTTTTAGAGTGACCGTTTTTTTTATTAGAATCTTACCGTGTAATAAGATTCTTTACTTTTAAATGATTAGAGAAAGAATGTACATAAGTAACCGTAGTAAAACTTAATGAAAGTACTGGATTTAAATGGTTCACAGATAATATAACAAGATGGAGGAGAATCAAATAATACCACAAAGTTATTTACTGCGCAGTACAACCATACTGTTCAGCACTTGAACTTTTTCTAGGTTAAAAGCAATAATATCACCGTTAAAAAGTTGAAGAATATGTGATAGATAAATCTCGTTATTAAACTTTTCTTCCAATTTACAAGTTAGCCGCGGACCCTGCCCGTACTCCTTAATGATTTTGAGCGACCTGAAGTGTTAACCTATTCATTGGAGTCAACTATAGCAGAAAAGATTGATGCAATTATTGTAATGATGGAACTAACCGGACGGATGAAGGATTTTTATGATATCTATTATTTAGCGACAACTTTTGACTTTGATGGTAGAAAACTACAGGAGGCAATCTATGATACACTCACCAATAGAGGTACTCCTTACGAAAGAGACTCAATTTTAGCTATTAATGATTAAATAGAAAATCAACAGATTCAACAAAGATGGTCCATTTTCTGTAAAAAAGTACTCAAATTCGAAATTGAGTTACAAGCTGTCATTCAAATCATGACGGATATGCTACAACCACCATTTGAAGCAATTGTAAATGAAAGTGAATTCTTTGGTATGTGGAATGCTGATGAACATAAATATATCTCCTAAGTTATATCCTATAAATTTTATAACGGGGCTTATGCGAAAAAATGCATAAGGTTCTAATTTTGTAGAAAATGCACTTAATAATCCGCTTTTTGATTTACAAGCGGATTATTAAGTGCATTTGAGGGACAAAGGTAAAGGCACATCCAACCTGTCCCTCAGCCCCACATCCACTTCATTGTAATGACCTGTCGACTTTTCGAGAGTTTCAACTTTTCTACACGTCTAGCTACAGATTACAGGCTCCACGCCACTTATTGTAATTCCTTCTTCCGTTTCAGCAGCTCATTTAACCGCTGATCAATCTCTTTGTAGGTTTCATCTTCCTTTGATAAAAGTGATATCTTTCCAAGAAGTGTGGTGATTTCATTTTGAATGAGCAATCGTTCTTCTTCATGATCGACTTTCTCTTCTATTCGATTTTTTCGTTCTAGGTATTCTTTCATCGACATCTCTTTACGATGAATGAAGCTTTTCTCGAAGGATAGCAGCTTCTTACTAATCTTTTCTAGAAAATACAAATCATGCGAAACCAATAGAACTGTACCTGCGTATTCCGTTATGACATGTTCAAGACTTTCTCGACTTGCGAGGTCTAAGTGATTTGTTGGTTCATCTAAAATAAGAAAATCAACCTGCGCAAGTAACATCATCACTAGTTTAATGCGTGTTCGCTCACCAAGACTTAATGCTTGAATGGGCTGATTTAGCTTATCTTCTTTTAGACCTATATTTGCAAAAATCGTTCGGGCTTTACTCATTTGCTCTCTATCTGTAATTCCAGTCGCTTGTATTGGCGTTTTCGTCACATCCAAGTCGGTAACATCCTGGCTAAGATAGCCGATTTTAAGTGATTCGCTCATCCAAATCATTCCGGAAGTAGGGTGTTCTTTACGGAGAATCATTTTAATTAGGGTTGTTTTCCCACACCCATTTTCTCCAATCATCCCAATATGTTCTCCTTGCTTGATATAAAAATTACTTTTATGAATTAAATTTCGATCTCCAAACCGTTTCTCTAAATCCTTCGCCTCAAGAATACGTTTCCCTCTTTTGGCACTTTGTTGATAGGTGAACTTTAGTTCAGTCTCTTCTTTAGGTTTATCTACCTTATTTTTCTCAAGCTCACTTTCTAATCTCTTTCTTTTCGACTTCACCTGAATATCCATCTTCTTGGCTTTGGCACGAAGGTATTCTTTTAGTCCCATTTGTTTTCGTTCAGAAGGGGAACCCTGTTTTGTCGATTGTCGATGTGCTTTTTCAGACCAATTTTCTAAATTGGCAATTTGCCCTTCGATTCTGGCTTTCTTTTTCTGTTGCACCTCGTATTGGTGGAGTTGTGATTGATAGAAAGCTTCCTTCTGTTGTTTATAGTTTGTATAATTGCCGTTATATAGTTTAACTAATCCATCCTCTAATTCGGCTATTTGTGTAATGGTGCGATCTAGAAAATAGCGGTCATGCGAGATAATCACAACGGCCCCTCTAAAGGCTTTCAGTTCATTCACTAGCCATTCAAGTCCAACTAAATCGAGATGGTTTGTTGGTTCATCAAGTAGGAGTAGATCAGGTTTTGATGCCCATACTTTCGCAAGTGATATCTTTAACTTTTCACCACCGCTTAAATGGGCCATTCGGTCCTTCTCCCATGACTTCACTTTAGCTAAGCCTAATTTACTTGTATGGTGGAACACTTGACTTTCACTTTGATGATCGACTACCTCAAGAAAATCATTTACAGAATAGTCACTGGATTGATGAAGATAGCCAATTTTAAGTGTTTGATTGAGTACTTCAATTTCCCCTTGATCTGAGGATAGTGATCCATGAATAATATTCGCGAAGGTCGTCTTCCCGGCACCATTGTTCCCAACAAAACCAATACGATCGCCTTCTTTTATATCAAAATTAATCCCTTTTAATATCGTTTTATCACCGTAGCTCTTGTGAATGTCTCTAATTCTCATTAGTACCAAATAAATCACCTCATATAATTTGTCGTGTTTGTTAAAAGACCATTTATAAGTAAGGTGTTGTATCCAATATAAAAACCCCCCTAGTGTCCTAGAGAGGTTTTCGTCTGCACAAATATCGAAAAAATAGAAATAACTGAACAAGCCTAAATATGGATAGACTTACCCGTTAAATGACATTTTTCTCCATTTGTATTGGTAAAATGGACAGACTAATCCTACTCTCTATACACCATGTTTTTTCGTATTCGAAAAATTGGTTAGAAAATAAGATTAATTCCACATCAGCCATTTACCTTTCCTTTCATCATATTACTGAAAGTATAAATAGGTGAAGAGGGTTTTGTCAAGACTTGGAAAACAGGGACGGTTCTCGTGTTTCATTTGGTACAGGGTTCTACTGTTTCATTTCTAGTTCTGTATAAAGTTTGAGACACGAGAACCGTCCCTGAATGCTCTAAAAGTTCTATTTGTATGCTATTATTTAAGTGATTTCACATACTAGATTAGTGGATTAAGAGGAGAGTTGTAATGGTAAGAATGAAAGGTGAAGAAATGGATTCAAATAGAGAAGTTATAGATGAAAAAGACGAAAGAATTGCACACCTAGAAAGACAATTACTAGAATTAATGGAGGCACAACAGCAAAGTGCTGCAACGATTGCGGTAGATCATCGCTCAAGATCTTTCTCTCCACCGAAAGGAATATTTAGGTTTTTCTTAAAGGCGAAGATTATGTTGGCCATCCTTATTTTATTAGTTTTAGTCATCACTTCAGGAGCAATTTGGTTATCTACGGGCAGTAACGTCAAACAAGAGTCTTTCACGTTTGTTGAACAAATTCGAGACCTAGCCACATTGGCAACAGCTGAAGCTCATGTTAAAGAGGTTATACACCAAGAGGATAATAAGAAATTTTTCGATATTAATCTACCAGGAACAAAGCGAGAGCTTCTATTAGTTGTACCTGCGACGGTTATTGCGGGTGTTGATTTAAAAGGGATTACTTCTAAGGACATGGATATTAATGAAGAAACGAAAGAAATAGAGATTACCCTTCCACATGCAGAGCTCATACAGGAACCATCCATACAGATGGATAAAATACAAGCCGTTGTCGATGGTGGGCTTTTCCGTGGTGATATTAAATGGGATGAGGGTTTTGATCTGGCTGCTGGGGCACAAGAGCAAATTCGTGAAGAAGCCATCTCTGTCGGTTTACTAGATACTGCAGAGAAAAATGCAGAAAAAGTGTTAAAGGAATTCTTTAAGAACATTGGTTATACGGTAAATGTCACGTTTGAGTAATGGGGACGGTTCTCATGTATCATTTTAATGTTTGGGTAAAGGAGCCAGGCCACCGATCAGCTCAAAACTAGTAAAAAATCTGATATGCAATTTTTGTAGCTTAATTCTAACGTTATATGTAACTATTTGTAGATTACTTCTAATGTAACTTGATAGATTAGCAAGTTATAATAAGTCTATAGTTAATTACATAATAGAAAAGGGGTACAAAAGATGATAAAAAAGATCGCTAGTTTTATGATAATTGGTGCACTTGCGTTGTCAATCCCAACGTATAGTAGTGCAAAAGCAGAGAAAAAAGTGGATGTTGATTATGTTAGTTTAGGAGATTCTCTTGCGGCGGGTCAGACTCCATACCATGAGATTAACCTTGGTTATGCTGATTACCTAAAGAGTCGCATGGAGCAATCTCAATATGAAGTTGACTTTGAAAATTTTGGTGAGTCAGGGTATACCTCTACCCATTTATTAAAAGATGTTTTATATAATAATGATGTGCGCAATGAACTAAAAGAGGCAGACATGGTTACGTTAGACATAGGGGCTAATGATGTATTAGGCGCTTTAAGATTTAATCCCCAACAAGCGGTTGCTGCGGTTGGAAATGTCGGTCAAAATTTACATGTAATTTTAAACGAAATAGATGCTTTAAATCCAGATGTGGATGTTTATGTTATGGGCTATTATAACCCATTCCCATATTTATCTGAAGCGGAGCAGAATCAACTGTTACCTTTAATGGATGCATTAAATGCTACCATC
Source organism: Litchfieldia salsa (assembly GCF_900104555.1). GTDB lineage: Bacteria > Bacillota > Bacilli > Bacillales > Bacillaceae_L > Litchfieldia > Litchfieldia salsa. The sequence goes on along the minus strand of NZ_FNJU01000009.1, from coordinate 122,974 downwards.
GAAAAAGCTTCAGTAGCAAACGGTGATGTATTTGTACCAACAGAAGATGTGATCGCGGAAAACCCAACTCTTTACATTCCGAATCCAACTGATATTCATTTAAGTCTTGAGGGATATAAAGCAATATCAAAAGAATTCTGGAAGCACCTTGATAAATCGAATAAATAAGTGATAAACGGGACAAGGTGCAGGGGCTTGTCCTGTTTTTTATTCCTTACCTTTATACTAGTCTGCTATGGATTGATAAATACTAATTAAGGAGGCTCTAAAATGAAACAAAATACTAGTACAGAAGAAGCGATTAAAAGATGGGATGGTTTTGCAGATACATATGCAAAGAGTCATCATGAACAAGGAGACTTACATAAAGAAGTATTTTTGAATCCTACCTTAGCTACACTAATGGGGAACGTAACTAATAAGAGAGTTTTAGATGCCGGGTGTGGTGAGGGGTATTTAAGTAGAATTATAGCAAGGTCTAACGCAACTGTAACAGCAGTTGATTATTCTTCGAGAATGCTCGAAATTGCTAAAGAGAGAACCCCAGAAGATATATTAATTGATTATCGACATGGTAATTGTGAGGACTTGAATATTCTAGAAGATAAAAGTTTTGATTTAGTCGTATCCAATATGGTTATTCAAGACCTTGCTAATTATGAAAAAGCCTTTCAAGAGATGTACCGTTTATTAGTAGATGGAGGTGTTTTTATCTTTTCGATCTTACATCCTTGTTTCATTACTCCAGAAAGTGGTTGGGAACGAACGGAAAACGGCGAAAAGCTGCATTGGAATGTAGATAAATACTTTTATGAAGGTGTATATGAACAAAGTGGCTTAGGTGATAAAGAAAAAATGTTATTATTCCACAGAACCTTAACGAGTTATATAAACACTTTAATTAAAACAGGTTTTGTCCTAGAAAGCATAGTAGAGCCAAAGCCTTCAAAAGAGATGCTTGAAAAATACCCGTCATTTGAAGAGGACTTTAGATGTGCTGATTTTATCGTGTTTAAATTAAAGAAGTAAGTTTGAAACTAGTTTATTGAACTAATGGAACATTACTTAGAAAAGACCGTCTTTGTGACGGTCTTTTCTGTATTAATGGGGACGGTTCTCGTGTGCCAGTTCTTGTTTGGAAAGTTGGATTTTGAGACACGAGAACCGTCCCTATGCATCGATCGGCCACATTTGCTTGTTATAGGCCATGTCCCAGAACATGTATTCATAGCGAGTTGTATTTAGGAAGATTTCTTCTAATTTAGACTTTTCACTTTCTGATTTCCCTGCTGCTAGTTCATCCATTAGGCCGATACACCACTGAGCTAATGTACCAAATTCATCAGAGCTATACATGCTAATCCATTCGCCATATAGTTCATGCTCAGCTGCACCTGGTATTTCACTTAATTCCTTTCCAATTTCCCAGTAACTCCACATGCATGGTAATAGGGCTGCTACTAATTCAGCAAGTGTTCCATTTTGCGCCACATGTAACATGTAGTGAGAGTAAGCTAACGTAATAGGAGAGGGGTTAGCATTTTCTAGATCATCCTTAGTAATACCAAACTTTTTTGCATATTGACGGTGTAATTCCATTTCTTCATTTAGTGTAGAGTTTAATAAGGCTGCGAATTTCCCCATTGTCTCTAAGTCATCCGCTTTTACTGCTCCTAACGCAAATAGTTTTGCATAATCAATTAAGTATAAGTAGTCTTGGACCATATAGAAACGAAATGATTCCTGATCTAATGAACCATCACCCATCCCTGTTACAAAAGGATGATTGTGATTTGCTCGCCAAATGGGTTCTAATTTTTCATGAAGACGTTGTGAAAATTTCATTGTTCCATTCCTCCATTCTATTTTTTTGTATTACACCATTGATAAATGAACTTCAGCATCACCTTTGTAAAGTGAGTTAGTTGTTCGATTGAAACTTTTTCGTTCACAGCATGTGCGTTCTCTAAGTTACCAGGACCATAAATCGCGGCTGGAATCCCGACATCTCCAAACCAACCTCCATCTGTTACGGTCGGTGAGACACCAACAATCGCTTGTTCACCCGTTACATCTCCGTGTGAAACCATCAATGTTTTTACAGCTGGATGCTCAGGATCTACCTCAAGTGAAGGAAATACTTCACCGCGATCGACAATCATGGACGTTCCACCCCATTCAAATAGGGGAGGGTTTTCTCTAAGCCATAGATCTGCTGAGGCTACTCGTAGGATGTGCTCTTCAATTTCTTTTGAAACTTGTTCATACGTTTCATTTGGATAAAAATGGACAGTGATCCATAAGCGACATTCGTCTGCTATAAAAGCTGCATGTCTACCGCCTTCAATTACGGCTGGGTTGATGGTGTTTGTTCCTGGATCATAACCAGGGTAGCTTTTCATGACAGCCCAGTGTCGTTCTAAATCCTGCAAGCCTTGGACAACCTTCATCATTTTTTCAATCGCACTTGCACCAAATAGGTTCCCGCCAGCATGAATCATTCGTTTTCTCGTCGCATCATGGAATGTTTTCTTGCTTTTTACCGTAATCCAACCTGTAATCACGCCACCTTGACCTTGAATATGTAAATCACTTGTATCAACAACAACGGCGAAATCTGCGCTATAGCCACGTTTGCAGCATTCTAGTGTACCTGCCTCACCAACTTCTTCACCAATGACCGATTGAAAGGTAAGGTCGCCACCGAGTTCAATACCGGCTTCACGTAAAAGCTGAATCGCGAATAACGCTCCGCCAAGTCCACCTTTCATATCACTAGCCCCACGGCCCATAAGGAATCCATCTTTGAGAACAGGAGAAAAAGGTCCTGTTTCCCATTCTTCATCCTCACTGATTTCAGCCACATCCACATGCCCATTTACAATCAAGCTTTTATAAGAAGAGGAATCTGACCCTTTTAAAACTCCCACCACATTCGGGTCACCTGGATATACATCCCACTTATCAATGGAGAAACCTTTTTCTTCAAGGAAAGAAGCAATAAATTGTTGGGCATCCTCTGTATTTCTTGCTGGTGGAGCAGGTGTTTCATAACGAATAAGTCTTTCTACTAATGAGAGTAGCTCGTCTTGACGCTGATCAACTTGCCTTAACAAATCATTTAATGTAGCAACCATTTAAATTCCCCCAACCTAAAATTAGTAAATGAAATCAATGCAACAAATCCAAGCTCATAAAAGAGGAGCGAGCCCTTTAATCAGAGCATGTGCTGTGTATGTTTTGTTCAAAAGCAAAGGCTCTTTTCTCAAAAATTGTTGTTATTTCAGATAACAATATATATTATCTTAGTTGATTGGAACGGAAGATGCGAGACTCCTGCGGGATGTGCAGGACAGATGAGACCCCACAGGAGCTTTGCGACGAGAGGCACATCCCTGCACCAAGGAAAGATCGCATCTGGAGTGGAAATCGACGACTTGGTTAAATAGCAACAATCTATACGAAAACAGCCGAAGCAAAAATGGCGATAGAAAACAAAAAACCACTTCATTAGAAAAGTGAAGTGGTTACCATCCAAATATAACAGGATCAATTAGACATTTTAACTTGTCTGCCACTTCCCTTCGCTAGTATTACCTAGAGCAGGTTAAAAGGGTTAAGACTTTCATCTTTCTCAGCTATAAGCGCCCCTAGTGTTTATATGTATATAGTTATCTACTATTTTAAACATAAAAGAAATAGTAATGCAAATGGTGACGGTTCTCGTGTGTCATTTTATTATTTGGTACATAGGGACGGTTCTACTGTTTAATTTCTAGTGTTGTATAAAGTGTGAGACACGAGAACCGTCCCTTTACCTCAAAACCCCAATTCATGCAATTCATGGGTACTAAATGAGCATTCATTGTTAATGATACATTCATTAAAGTAGTCATTATAGATGATTGAGCCATAATAGTTAACATGGCTAGGATCACTGAAATATTGTTCATCTAGCAGTAGAATGCTACTAGATATTTTATCCGGATCAATTTGATTGTATAATTCACTCATTTTTCCGAAAGAAAGGTCTTCAATCACAGCTCTTCCTTCTGGCATTGGTGAGAAGAAGAAATAATAGTCAATATTACTGTTTTCCAGTGTTGAGAGTAGTTTTTCAAAATAGATCTTTGTTAGCAAGGGTACTTCTTCCTGCGTATATTTACTAATAAAGTTTCCATAATTGATTGAATCTTGTCTTCGTATGGTTCTGTTAATTTCACTGAAATCTAATGTGTCTTTTCCAAATAGAAAGAAGCCTTTATTAGTAAGTAATGTCTGAGTCATTTTATCATCACTTATTTTATCATCAAATCGTTTAAACATACCGTCTATCATCATTTTATTCGTTTTGTAAAAATAGTCATTGAAAGGGAAAGAGTGAATATTTTTGTACTTAGTTAAAGCAGCCTCTTCGTAGTTTGCTAGTTCTCTAATTTCATCTTTCTCTGCTACAAACCGTATAAATCGTTCACCTAAGGTCGTATTTACATCTGTATCAAAAGACGACATATTCATAGGATTTAATTCGATGTATATTTTCTTAGGCTTTATCTTTTTTTCTAATAGTCTTTCTAAAAAATAATAGGTTGAAGGTGCAGTTGCTCCTCCTACTGATAAATTTATGGTTTTCGTCTGATATTTTTCCTCGAGATACAAAGGATTTAATGCGAGTGTTCGAGATGTACCAAGGATTAAATAGTCATAATTGTAGTCATGAATGTTATCGATCATCCTATCTTTCGCTTCCCATGTGGCACGTTCTAGATCATAGACAAATTGTTGGCCGGAATACCTCAAGCCATACCCGATGGTGAGAATTGTAAATAATAGTGTCAAAAAGATGGTTAGCCATTTTTTATATGTCATTTACACACCTCTAAAAGTTAAAGTATAAAAACTCGCTTATTTTATTTAATTGAAAGATTGCATAGGCGGAAATCATGATCGTAAAAAGCATGGTTTTAATAGTTGGTTTGAAGTCCTTTGTTAATTGGATTGAGTTTTTAAAGAATAAGGTGATAATCCCAGCTAAAATAATTGCTAATAGCGCTTTCATTATTTCGAATTGATTAAGAAAATAGATTGGAAAACTGTTCAGACCAAACATTCCTTTTAATACTTTGATGGCATCTTCCCAAGTTGTGGCTCGAAAGAAAACCCAGGCGATATTCACAAAATTAAATGTAATAAACCAAGCTAACACTTTATGTAACTTGAAGCCAAGCGATTTCCAGTAGCGACTGATCAAACTAGCAGCACCATGAAGAAATCCCCAAAAAACAAACGTCCAACCAGCACCATGCCATAATCCACTTACAAGGAAGATAATCATGATGTTTATATAAGTCCTTTTTATCCCTTTTCTATTTCCCCCAAGAGGAATATAAATATAGTGTGTTAAAAAGCGGCTAAGCGTGATATGCCACCTTCTCCAAAAATCCTGGATATCTAAGGCCTTATATGGTGAATTAAAGTTTATTGGAAGTACGATGTTGAATAGCAATGCTGCACCTATTGCCATATCTGTATACCCACTAAAATCAAAATACAATTGAAAGGTATACGATAGTGAAGTGATCCACCCTTCAACGAAAGTGAGGGTTTCTATTTGGTCAAAGCCCTGAGTAGCCCAGATTGCAAAAGTGTCGGCAATGGCTACTTTTTTAAATAAACCAATTGAAAAAATAAAGATTCCTAGCGTGATATTTTTATAAGTAATCACTTTATTACGTAACATTTTAAACTGAGGCATCATTTCCTTATGATGAACAATCGGTCCAGCAATTAACTGCGGGAAAAAGGTAACAAATAGAGCGTAATTCAAGAAATCATATTCGTTTGTTTCTTTTCGATAAGCATCGACAAGGTAGGCAATTTGTTGGAAGGTAAAAAAGCTAATGGCTAAAGGGAGTGCTAGTTTTAAGAGTGCAAGATTTGTAGTAAACAAGCTGTTGATATTCGTGATGAAAAAATCGGAGTACTTGAAATATCCGAGTAAACCTACATTAAACAGTATTCCTATGGTTAGAACGGCTTTTCTACTAATCTTTGTTTGCCTGTCTTTCCCAAGAGCGAATCCTATCGCATAGTTAAAGAATAGCGATGTAAGGATTAAAGGGAGGTAGACGATATTCCACCAGCTATAAAAGAATAATGAACTAAAAACTAACCATGTTTTTGCTGCCACAATTAATCGCTTTTTATTAAGAAAAAAGTAGACTAAAAAGACGACCGGTAAAAAGACGAAGATAAATTCAAATGAGTTAAATAGCATAGTTCATTTCTCCAATTCCCGACATTTTTTTCCTTATTTCAAGTTTATAGTTAATTATGAAAATTGTAAACTGGGGACGGTTCTCGTGTATCATTTCGGGGGTGGTGAAGGGTGCGGTTCTCGTATTTCATTTCAGGGTGGTGCAGGGGGCGGTTCTCGTATTTCAATTCAGGTTGGTGCATGGGGACGGTTCTCGTGTATCAATTCTATTTCCGTATAAAGTATGAGACACGAGAACCGTCCCTATTTTTCAGTTGCTACTAGGTGGTTATTCGAGTAATCTAAGGTGTATGTTTCATTATATGTTTGTGACATATTTTGAATAAATTTCTTATTTTAAGGTGACGATCATGAGTACATTTAAAAACATCTTGACCTTTGGTGCATACGGACGAATTGAAGAAGCGATGGCTAAGTATAACAAAGTGAAGAATCGATATAATGCTAAATTACGTAAGATGAAAATAAAAAGCCGTGAAGTGGATGCTTTGCTAGAAACCGTAGTTCAGGTAAAAGTTGAAGCGATTAAAGATCTACATACTTTTAAGGAACTTACTGTAGGCAATCAAGAAAAAACATTAAACCAACCGAAACTATCAGATTTTAAAATAATAAATCAAACGTTGGCAAATGGCCAACTAGCATTGACAGCAGGTGTTGGTGCGACTCTTGGAGCAACAGCTGGAATCGGAACAGCTCTTGCTACTTGGGGTCTAGTATCGACATTAGGAGCTGCATCCACTGGAACGGCTATCTCAGCTTTATCAGGTGCAGCTGCAACGAATGCAACTTTAGCCTTCCTTGGTGGTGGATCAGTAGCAGCTGGTGGTGGAGGAATGATAGCGGGTACGACATTACTAGGTGGAATGGTTGCAATTCCAGCTCTAGTCGCATTAGGCGTGTTTAGTCATTTTAGCGCAAAGAAGAAGATTGCAGAAATAGAATCTGCTATAAACAAGATGCAGAGGTATATGAATAAAATGGATCGGAACATTATCCAGTTAAAAGTAGTGCGCAAAAAGGCTAAAAGGTTAATTCGATTAATCAGTAAAAAGTCTAAAAAACTTAAATACGAGCTAAACATTGCAAATCAAATGATAAATGGTGAGATGAATAAACTCACTTGTTATTATCATCAAGTACGAACGCTTCTATTTAACCGAAGTGCCTCAAAGCTAGCAGTTGATGTTGCTATTTTAATAGATACACCGATTTTCGATGAGGAATCGATCAATCAAGATATAGCCTCTTATAAAAGAACGGCTCTCATCGGTAAAATGATGGTAGTAGCTACTTGTGCAATAGCTTTTTATCTATTTGCTTTGCCCGTTCTTAAAGATGCTTTCCCTCAACATACACTTACAAAAAGTAATGTAGTGAACAAGGTTGCTGATGTTAAGGCGCGCATAGCTGCTTTTATTGGAGAGGGAGAGAATGAGGTTCTAGAATCAAATTACCAGATAGAGTCAGAGGAAGTAATCAGCGATGAATATTACGTTGAAGAACCAATGGAATATAACGTTGTTACGATTATTATCACAAAAAATTATGGTGAAACTCAAATCTTACATGAAGATTTTTATTTTAACACAGGAGAAACGATGAATGATGTTATGTATAAGTATCATGATGAATTAGAGATGGTAGTAGAGCATAACCGTATTGTCTCTCTTAAAGGTTTCGAGCAAAGTCTAAATGGGAGTGAACGGTGGTTGGCTCAAATAACTGCTGCGGATGGTTCACCTGTAGACTCACTTGAATCAATACTTAGTGATGGTGACATTATTGAATTAGATTTACATTAAACGATAGGGACGGTTCTCGTGTTTCATTTCTGGGGTGGTAAATGGGGACGGTTCCGATGTTTCATTTCTATTTCCGTATAAAGTATGAGACGTGAGAACCGTCCCCATTTCACAAAAAGAGCACAGCCCAATTTTTTTGACTGTGCTCAAATATTTAAATCAGACAGTTCCCAGCAGAACTGGCTTTGCAGTAACGGTTTTATGTTCAACAAATCCGTCAATAATCCTGATTAGCATCTCTTTATCCATGTTTAACGGATTGACGTTTCCTTGATGTAATAGGTTTCTTGTGTTTTCATCAACGAATGTGATGGATGAATTAAGGTATTCTTTAAATACTTTAATAGGTGTGTTTATTTTTACTTCTTCTTCAGTTAATACATGTTCTTCATCGTATGGGGTGAGTTCGACCCCATTGAATTCTAGGCTTTCCATGATGCTATCAAAGATTAATTGATTGCTAGGTGGATTAGGGTTAGTAATATGGTAGATGGTGTTATTTTCGCCAAAATCTAGGCCTAGCATTAGCACGGTTACTACGTAATCAATCGGAACAAGGTTGGACACTGAACGTTTATTCATTAATATCCGGTAGTTATGATTAGTGTTAGGATCTCTTCGTGCCAATTTCTTTAAAATTTCAACCGTTCGAATGATTCCATATAGTCCAAATGTCGAGTTGGATTCCCCTGTTTCTGAGTCTCCTATAATGATCGCTGGTCTCATAATCATCACATCAAAATCCTGATGATAAGACATCACTAAATGTTCTGCATTACATTTACTTTCTTCATAGGCGTTTTGGAAGGTAGAGGAAGTAGGGTATAAGGTTTCACTTCCAATAGACCTTGTGCCTAACGTATATGCCGTGCTCACATGAATAAATTTCTGTACGTTAATCTGCTTCGCAAATTCAAGGATGTTTTTTGTGCCTGAAACATTCACATGGAAAATCTCTTCCCGCATTGATTCATCAAATGACAGTAATGCTGCTGAATGATAGATGACGTCAATGTTCCCTGTGAGCGCAGCTATTTCTTCTTCATTTATTCCTAAGGAAGACCTCGTTAATTCCCCTTCAATCACGTGAACCTGTCCATTTTTATGATCTAATTCTTCGATCAGAGCTTGGGCTTTTTTCTTGCTACGCGCTACTAAATAAACATGATGGTTCTCTTTCAATAACCTTTTGGCTAATGTCGATCCTAAAAAACCTGTCGAACCTGTAATTAATATATTCACTTAACAACCTCCTGCAGCTTATACATACCTATCATTATATACTAGAGAAGGGGTAAGTGGGGACTGGTTATCATATGGGAAATCGTGGAGGGTGTTAGTGTTGGGGGCATACTCGAGGGATTTTAAGGGATGAAGTCTCTTGGGAAAATTGGCCTTGTGCCTTTGGGATATAGCCTACCGATTGGTTCTAATTACCCGCCTTTTTACCAAAAAAATAGTAGATTTATATCCAATTTGGTGGTAATATGTAGAAATATCGGAATACGAAAGAGAGAATCAAAATGTCGATCAATAGATTACAAGATTCAACCATTATCACAAAAGAAAAATTTATAGATGTGTTGAAAGCTGCTTATGAAACAGGAGAAAAGAAACCATCTATGTCTGCAACTGATTTAATTAATGAAATTGCTCAAAACATGAAACAATTGAATATTGCTGATAATAACTTTTAATCTGATTTTTGAAAGATCCTATTTGAACGGATTCTACCATACTTCATAAGATTAAAAGTTATTTTTTTTGTCCATAGAATCTTTGGAAAAGGTTTAGGCTTAAAAAAATGATCATTTCGAGCAGGCTGAATACACTCCACGTCCGGCGAGTGGTGATTATTGATCCCGCAGGAGGTTTCAGTAATGGATATCAATTTCTTTAGTGGGTTTACTTTGAATATAGAAAAAAACTTCATTATAGATATGTTTTTCAGTGATTACTCCATCTTTAACGATAGAAATGCTCCTCTTATCAGGATTTGTAACCCTCCCATAACTAATTTCATATCTCTCATTTGAAGGAGACTTTATTTCAGTCTTTACGATACTATACTTCTCTCCATTTGTATGAGAGGGAAGCTCAACCTCACTTTGTCCTCTAAACCATTGAAATTTGCTATCCTTTTTATGAATCATTGCAGCTCCGTATTGGTTAGTTGATCTTCTGTAAACGACAAAAGTTTGATTATCAACTTCTTCAACATCTATTATACTTTCTTGTGCAATTCCTTCTAATTCCAGTCCATGTTGGATCGCTTCTTCTTGGGAACTAAACCACTCATCGAACTTCTTATCATCAGGTTTCTTATTACAACCTACCATTACCATTAAGCAAAAAAATAGGAACAAATACTTTCTCATTTTATCCTCCTATGTAAATGGACTTTTGGGATAGCTTTTATAACCATCGATTAATAGCATAAATGAAAATAGCGAAAAATGTTATTGGGAAAATTAAATCCCTTTTTTGGTGGTTATTCCTTGTTTTTGGAACGGATTTTCCTAGAGAGGTGGAGGATTAGGAGAAAGGGATGTGGTGCCCTCCAATTGTTATGCACCACAACCTACAATTGGAGGGCAATAAAGTTAAAAGTTATTCGCTTTCGGTACATCAAACCTTTGAACAAAGTTACACCCCTGACAGGCTCTTCCTATCTGTACGTTCGTTTCAGCGTCTATATAATATACTTCATTAAAGCCACATACTGAACATTCCATCACATGCAAGATTTCTCTTGGCCCAAAGATTGCATCAAGTAAACTCTCGAAATACATTATATCCCCTGCTTTCACTTTTTACCATAATATAACAAATGCTAGATATGAAACTTAGCGAAATCTGGTAACCTACTAGTAAAATTTATCGACAAAAAGGTAGAGGAAATGAAGTTGAACATTCCGATTGTCCCCTTAATGAACACGTTCATAAAAATTTAACAAAAATATCCACTAAATGGGATTATTTTACTATATGCAATTATTTTCAAACGAGGTAACATTAAAAATGAAAGTGCTCACTTACATAAAAGATAAAATGTAGAGGAGATTAAACCAATGAAAAAGAAAATTGCCTTAAATGTGCTGATTGCGACTACAGTCATGTCACTAATCGCTTGTTCCGGAACAGAAGAGGAGTTAGGATATTCAGGATTTGTGGAAGGAAAGAAGATTAAGATTCAAAGTGAATACGTAGGAAAGGTCGATGAAATACACGTCAAAGAAGGAGATTCGATTACAAATGAAGATGTTTTGATTACATTAAATACACAAAAGTTGGATATTGAAATCGAAAATGCAAAAGTGGGGATTGATATCGCAAATGCGAAGAAGCAGGAAGCCGAGGACCTAAACAAAGACTATCTTACCGATCAAGCAGATGGATCCATTAAACAAGCTCAAAATCAATTGAAGTTATTAGAATTACAAAAACAAAATTCTCTCGTTAAAGGACCAGTTCAAGGGTTTATACAAGATATTTATATCACTAAGGGAGAAATCGCAAATCCAAACCAAGATCTTCTTTCGATTGTCGATCCGAGCATGAAAGAAGTCATCATTTATGTGAGTGAAAAGGATGTGAGTTCAATCGAATTAGAAGATAAGGTGAAAATTCGAACAGATGCCTTTGAAAATGATACGTTCGAAGGGACGATTAAACGAATTTCCTCTGAAGCTGAATTCACTCCACAAACGATACAAACAAAGGAAGAAAGAGCAAAACGAGTATTCGCTGTTTCTATTAATGTGTCAGATGTTTCTGAACTTAAGCCTGGAATGTCTGTAGAGGTTGATCTATAAAAGAGGAGAAGGTGATGAGGTTCATGGAGCTATCAATTAAAACTGAGGGGCTGACTAAGAAGTTTGGAAAGTTGCTTGTTGTGAATCATGTTAATTTAGAAGTTCCTAAAGGTCATATTTACGGGTTTCTAGGACCGAATGGTTCAGGAAAATCGACGATGATTCGAATGTTGTGTGGTGTATTAGAGCCGAGTGATGGGGTCGGTACTGTTTTAGGATTCGACGTCAAAAAAGAGCCAGAAAGTATCAAGCAACGGATTGGTTATATGTCTCAAAAATTTAGTCTGTATGAAGAATTAACCGTTAAAGAGAATTTAGACTTCTATTCTGGTATATACGGTTTGAAAGGGAAAAATAGCAAGGAAAGACAAAAAGAACTGATTGAATTATCAGGTCTAGTAGGAAGAGAAAATCAAAGAGCTTCCTCTCTGTCAGGAGGGTGGAAACAACGGTTAGCATTAAGCTGCGCCTTGTTACATAAACCTGAACTGTTAATTCTTGATGAACCCACAGCTGGTGTAGATCCTGTTTCTCGAAGAATTTTTTGGGATATTATTACCCAGCTTTCAAAGGAAGGCGTGACCATTCTAGTTACCACTCACTATATGGATGAAGCTGAGCTATGTGACGAAATCGGCTTTATTTTTTTCGGTCATATCTTAATAAAGGGAAAGCCCTCAGAATTGATAGAAAAGTATAATGTTCGTAATCTAAATGATCTTTTTATTCGATTAGTAGAAGAGCAAGAAAGTAATCCTTTGAAAGGTGGTGGATTAGAGTATGTCTAAAGAAAAAACACCTTTCAGTTTTACCCGTTATGCTTCTATCGTTAAAAAAGAAATCATTCAAATAAAAAAGGACCCCGGTAGTTTAGCTATAGCGATCGTATTACCGGTCATGCTCTTATTCCTCTTAGGCTATGCGGTTAGTTCAGAAATTGATAACATTGAAATGGTTGTATGGGATCAAAATCAAACGGCAGAAAGTAGAAGCTTAATCCAAAGCTTTGAAAACAGTCGTTACTTTTTACAAACAGGAAGGGTACAATCGTATGATGAAATTGAAAAGATGTTGGATCAGGGTGACGTCAGCATGGCTTTGATCATTCCTAGGACCTATTCAAATGATTTACTCACTGAAGGAGCATCTGTTCAGATACTTATTGACGGCTCTGATCCGACTGTATCTAAAACTGCTCTATCAAACTCTAAATTAGTTGTACAAAATAAGTCAATCCAAATTCAATCTCAGCTAACAGCAGGAATCTTGCAGCCAGTTAAAGAGGATTCACGCGTCTTATACAATCCAACAATGGAAGTAATGAACTTTAACATACCTGCTCTAATCGGGTTGATTCTTCAAGAAGTTATTTTGCTGCTTACTGCTTTTTCGTTAGTAAGAGAAAAAGAAAGAGGGACGATGGAACAACTAATTGTCACTCCAATTAAATCTAGTGAGTTAATTTTGGGAAAATTAACGCCTTATATAGGAATTGGTTTATTTTCATTCCTACTGGTGTTAATTACAGCCTTGACATGGTTTGGCGTTCCAGTTCAAGGGAGCATGACCTTGTTGATTGGTCTTAGTATCCTTTTCATGATTACAACACTTGCTATGGGAATATTAGTATCAACCCTTGCCAAAAACCAATTACAGGCCATGCACATGGCGTTTGCGATTATTTTACCCAGTGTTATTCTATCGGGCTTTGTTTTTCCAAGAGAACCGATGCCACTCATTATCCAAGCGCTAGGCGGTTTTATTCCATTAACCTATTATTTAGAAATCCTTAGAGGTATTTTCTTAAAGGGGATAGGATTAGAAGAATTATGGAGCCAAACCCTTATCCTTATAGGGTTTACGGTTTTATTATGTGTTATAACAACCCTTCGTTTTAAAAAGAACTTAGAGTAGGTGATTATATGGAATCTGAAACAAAAGAACAAACCTTACAACAAACGATTGAACGATTAACAGGTGAGCTGGAAAAGGAAAAAAGAAAAAATAAGAGTAAAGAAAAAATTCTAGACGCTGCTATTAATATGTTCTCACAAAAGGGATTTGATAATAGTTCAACATCTGATATTGCCAAGGAAGCAGGTGTGGCAGAAGTAACATTGTTTCGTAACTTTCAATCTAAAAATAATTTACTGTACCAAATTTTATCGCCATTGTTTATAAAAATGACTTCACCTATTATTTTAAAAGAAGTAAAAAGTCAGTTTAGTGCCGTAGAAGGGGCTAGTGAGGAAGTATTAATATCCATCTTTAAAGATCGATTAGATTTGATTGAAAAAAACAACAAAGTGGTACAGGTGTTATTACGTGAAGCGTTAAATCGAGAGGAAATCCTAGAATCGATTGTAAATAACATTACCATTCCTGCAAAGAAAGAAGCGTTAGAATTTGTTCAGAGAATGAAAGATAAAGGAGAATTCCGTGACGTTCAGGAACAAGCTGTGGTCGACCTTTTGTTTTATACGATGTTTGGTTATGTTTTAAGCCACCACGTTTTTCAAATCGAGACATTTAGTAATGAACAAGATGAAGTTGTAGAAACACTGGTCGATTTGTTGTTAAATGGGTTGAAATCAAACTAGGGTAGCAGTTCTACCTCTTGTATGAAGCAGCATTTAATAGAAGCGAAAAACCTGATTCTATTAAAGAGTCAGGTTTAGGGAAAAAGAATAAAATTACACCGTTTCTGTTAGAGCAGATTGTACATATGTTACGACATCCCCAACGGTTATAAACTTTTCTGCTTCCTCATCGTCGATTTCTATATCAAATTCATCTTCTATTTCCATCACAAGCTCAACAACATCTAGGGAGTCAGCCCCTAAATCATCCTTAAAACTAGCAGTTTCTATGACTTTCTCTTCACCAACTGATAAACGTTCGATGATAATGGCTTTGCCTTTGGATAAGATTTCTTCTCGTGTCATAGTTAAAACACCTACCTTTTAATAAGTAATTGATAATGAACCTAAAGATAACCCAGCGGATGTTCCGAACAGTAATATCATGTCACCTCTTTTGATTTCCCCTGATTGAATATAATCATAGAATGCCATTGGAATAGAAGCGGCAATACAATTTCCATGATCAGATAGGTGATTCACTATACGCTCTTTTTCGAATCCATATTTTCTGAGAATCTCCATTCCATTCTTACTTGTTTGATGGGGGACGATAAATTTATAATCACTAATTAGAATCTTGCTTGCTTCTTCTAATTCTTTGAAAAAGCCTTCTAAATAACGAACAGCTGTCTTGAAAACTTTCTTTCCTTCCATATGAAAGATGTTATCTTCCAATGTTGTCGAAGGATCATTTGGGTGTTTCAGAACCCCGCCACCTTTTACACTCGTGTAATCTGCCCCTTCACTGTATGTATTTAACTTGAAATGATGGACTCTGCTAGATTCTCCTTCTGGGGTCTTCGTAACAATACAAGCAGCAGCTCCGTCACCAAACAAAACTCTTACTTCTCGTTCAGCCTTTTTGAGTGTTGGACTTGGAGTATCAGAACTAATGATTAAGATGTTTTTATAAAGATTCGAGCTTACTAGATTTGAAGCAATGAAAACAGCCAGTGGAAAGCTATAACACGTTGTATCTACATCAAAACATGAAATACCAGATTGCTCTAACCCTAGTTCTCGTTGGAATAAAGCTGCATCACAAGGGATTGCTTGAAGGTGGGTCCCACTTGCTCCGATAATACAATCAATATCGGAAACATCTAAATTCGCATCCCGGATAGCAGATAAGGCAGCTTGTGTACCAAGAGTTAAAGCTGTTTCTCCTTTTTCTTGATCGATGTAATGGCGAGACATAACACCAGTAGCTTTTTCGATCCATCCATCTTTAACACCCATTTCAACAGCCAACTCTTGACTCGTTTTGATACTGGAGCCAACTGCTTTACCAATCCCGGCAATTTTCGTTTTGAACAATTGAACATACACCTCCATTAAATAAGAACAGGGTTATTATTACATATATGGAAATATCAGTAAAGTTAAATTATGTAAATTTTTTGTGTTTTTTCTGTGTCCATCAGGTGCAGGGGGGTGGTTCTCGTGCACCATTATCGGTTGGTGTGTGGGGACGGTTCTCATGCACCATTTTAGTATGGTTTGAGGGGACGGTTCTCATGTATCATTGCATGTCTAGGTTCGGAATTTGAGACACGAGAACCGTCCCGGTGTCGCACATGTCTAGGTTCGATGATTGAGACACGAGAACCGTCCCCATGCACCCCCATGCACCTAATTGGAAAAATATACAATATGTGATATTGCCAGAAAGTTGTATCAAATTTCGACAAAAGGTATTATAATAGAGTCCAAAGACCTATACGTTTTTGGTCGGGAAAACTAGTTGAATAATCTGGCAAACTATATGAAAATATAGGACGCAAAGCCACGGGTCTTCGCATAGCATGATAGCCGGGTTACGATTTGTTAGGTTCTGCTATGTAAGGGCCTTTTTTGTTTTTTCTAAATACATTCCATTGATAGCGTTTTCATTTGGTATATCTTATCGCTAACTAAGTGCAAATATTTTACTATAGACCATGATTAACAAAAGGAGGATAACATTCATGAGCACCCACAGATGGACCATACATACTACTCCTTTGCTGCTAGTGTTAATCGCGTTAGCCATTTTCAGTTTTCTATATCCGTGGGACACTGCCTTAGGCGGTACTTTTACCTCTGCAAGTGTTTTTTTTCTATTAATTCTACGAATATATGGTTTTAAGGTTGCGCTAGTCATCAATCTTGTGGCACAAGTGATTGCTATTTTCTTTTTTGACATTTTATCAGTGAATCTCTTTTCATTGGTAGAGATTATCTTTTTTGCAATCATTCTACAGTACAAACCAAAGGTAAATATGGTTATAATCGGTTCTGTTTTTTGGGTGATCTTCTTATTACCCGTTTCAGTATTTATTTATCAAAATGTATACAACTTAAACGAAACCGTTTTACTCTATCAGGTCACTACAGGTGTTTTTAATGGAATCATCAATCTGTTTTTTGCAGATTTACTCTACACGTATCTTCCATACCAACGTTGGCTTGGGCAGGGAAAAAGGAAACGGTTATTTAATATCAAACATCTTTTGTTTCATCTCTCATTCATTGCAATCATTTTTCCTTTTCTTATTTATGTGACCATAAATAGTTTAAGTGCGATCAAGCAAAATGAGGGTAGTATCAATCAAGCAGCTGAAGGGATTAAAAGGGAAGTAGCTCTAGAAATGAAAAGCTGGAGTGAAGAAGATATCTTGAGACTGAGGCTAAATGGAAAAATTCAAATTGGCTATTTTGAGGAAATGATTAGTAGAATTGCTGAGCAAAATCATTATAATCTGACTGTAACTAGTAGCGAAGGTATGATTATTGCTTCAACCAAGGATACAATGATCAAAAAGCAATTATTTAATTGGTCGGAAAACGATAAGATCCATTATCTATCTTCATCCTTTTATCAGGTTGTCCCACAAGATTCTGTGTTAGATGTAAAGAATTGGAGCAAAGGCTTTTACGTATATGAAAGTGATTTCGGGGTCGAATCCTTAGAGCTAAAAGTAGAAGTACCGATTGGTCCCTTTCAAAAAGTGGCGTTTCATTCATTTATGAATCAACTAGTCTTTTTATCTGTTCTTTTACTACTCGTTTTTCTGATTTCGAGTATCATTCATCGATTATTTTCTAGGTCACTTAACCAGTTAGCAATCACTACGACAGGGTTGCCATCCAAGCTAAATCAATTTGAAACCGTAGTTTGGCCAACTAGTTCGATCTCGGAGATTCAATCATTGACGACTAACTTTAAAGATATGTTTGATAATTTGAAAAAGATGTTTGAAGAAAGTAATGATATAAATGAAGAACTAAAAAGCAAGGCAGAAATGTTAAGGGATTCAGAGAAAAAGTTACATGATTTAGCTTATTATGATGTATTAACGGGTCTGCCAAACCGTCAATTTTTCCAAATTTCACTGAAAGAAATCATTGATCATGCAAAAGAAAAGAATAAAAAGGTCGCTATTCTTTTCCTAGACCTTAATCAATTCAAGCAGGTTAATGATACGATGGGACATTTGGCTGGAGACGAGTTATTAAAGATCGTTGCTAATATGCTAAGCTCATTAAAAAACGAAAAAATCCATCCATATCGGTTGAGTGGGGATGAATTTGTCATTATCATGGAAAACTTTGAAGAGAAACAAGAAGTGATGAACATAGCGGCAAAGCTTAAACTCATGTTTGAACAGCCTATTGTGCTATTAGATCATACCCTTCATATATCAAGTAGTATTGGTATTAGTCTTTTTCCGGAGGACGCAAGTGGGAGTGAATCCTTAGTCCAACATGCAGATATTGCGATGTATAACAGCAAAGCACAAGAAGGCACCACTATTGAATTTTTTACTGAAGCAATGAGAGCTGAATATTTAGAGAAAATTGTTCTTACAAATGATTTAAGAAACGCTGTAAATACGAGTCAATTTGAACTCTACTACCAACCGAAAGTAAATCAAACGAATTATTTAACAAGTATGGAAGCATTGATCAGGTGGCATCATCCAAAGGGTGATATGGTAAGTCCAGCGACGTTTATTCCGTTAGCTGAAGAAGCGGGACTTATAGAGAAAATTGATGAATGGGTGATTACTGAAGCATGTAGGCAAAACAAACGCTGGCAGGATGAGGGATACCCTAAAATCCGAATATCAGTAAATATCTCCGCCAAGCATTTTTATCAGTCAAATCTAGTAGACTTGATTGAAAAAGCCTTGCAAGAGTCACAATTAGATGCAAGATACTTACAATTGGAGTTAACAGAAAGTGTGTTTATAGAAAATATGGAGCTTGTTATTCAGACGATTCAAAAGATCAGAGATATAGGTGTAATGATTTCAATCGATGACTTTGGGAAGGGCTTTTCGTCATTAACACACCTCGTTAAATTACCAGTTGCTGAAGTGAAACTAGATAGAGAGTTTATCAGGAACGTAGACCTTGATTATAAAAAAGGGTTAGTGGTTCGCAGTGTGGTAGAGCTTGCTACTAGTCTACATTTTAATGTGGTTGCTGAAGGTGTAGAAACGAAGAGTGAGTTGGCTTGGTTAAACGAAACAGGATGCGATGAAAGGCAAGGGTTTCTTTTCAGTAAGCCATTGCCTAAAGAGGAATTTGAAAAACTATTACAATCTACTGAACCACTTTTAAAAGAGTAAGTGGATCGATGTGAGAGAGTGGTGAACTATGTTCAGACGTGTTATTTTCAGCATCTTCTTCATCTTCTTAATCGGGTGTGGAGCAGATGAGAACAAGGAACAAATTTCAGAAATAAAAGCAGATGAAAAGAGTGAGTTAATCGATAAAAACGCACCAATTGAGTTGGAGCTATGGTCGTATTATTCTGGGGGATGGGAGTATGCGATTGATCAATTTGAACAAAGTCATCCTGGTGTGACTGTAAAGGTTCAATTTTTTACATTTGAGGAATATCAGAAGGAGTATTTAAAAGCTCTAGCTACCAAGGAAACTCCTGATCTTATGGTTTTTGATAGTAACCATTTTGGTCATTTTATGGCATTGGATGGATTAGAAGATTTAGCGAAAGAGCCCTACACGTTAGAACATTATCGTGAGCACTTTTCTGAGTCGTTATGGAACATGGGACAATCCTTCGATGGAAAGAAGATGATTGGTGTTCCGATAGGACCATCTCCACTTGTCACTTTCTACCGGGCAGATATCATGGAGGAATACGGTTTTCCTTCTGATCCCGAAGAACTGGGTGATTATATGGAGGATCCAAATAACTGGATCAAAATGGCCACTGAATTAAGGGAAGATGATAAGTGGATGATTCAAGATGCCATGGAACCTATCCAAATCTACAAATCTACTAGAGGTGTTTTTAACCAAGAACTGGAGCTTGTTAGAACTGGTGAGGATTTTAAGAAAGCTATTGATCTTGCGAGAGTGATTAGAGAAAATGATTTGGTTGCACCCATTAATGTATGGGAGAAAAACGGAGTAGAGGTACTGAAAAATGACCAGTTTGTGATGTTTTATAGGGGGAATTGGGGAAGTGGCGAGATTAGCGGATGGGTACCAGAACAAAGTGGAAAATGGAGAGCTACTCGTCTTCCATTTAACCAATTTGGCTGGAGTAATGCACCGATCATTTCGATCCCGAACGCTAGTAAACAGAAAGAGCTAGCTTGGGAGTTTGTTGAGTCCTACAGTTTTGGGGAATCCTATGGAGTATTCAACCGATCAACAGATTTGAGAAAAAATGAGTTTCTTGGTGGGCAACAGGACATGGTATTATTTGAGGAAATCATGAAAAAGGTAGAAGTGCCTAACTTAACACCCATTGACGAAAAGGCAGATGCCATCTGGAACTCTACTCTATGGAACAACTGGGATACTAAACTAAGCACCGAACAAATCATGGATGAAATAACAAAAAGCATCAACGAACAACTAAGTAAAGAAAAAGAATATTTATTACGTGACTGATGCATGGGGACGGTTCTCTCGTGTGCCATTTAGGAATGGTGTGCGGGGACGGTTCTCATGTATCATTTATGTCTGAGTTCAGATAGTGAGACGCGAGAACCGTCCCCATGCACCACCCAAGCACCACCAGTGAATCCGAAATGTAAGCGTTGACAGAATTATTAATAAATAGTACGATAAATGTAGTTAAATCTATATCATTTAAAGGAATGTTACCTTTTTTGGGCATAACCTGATGAGAATTGATTCACGTAAAGTGTGTCATTCTCTTCGGGTTTTTTTGTGTTAATTAAACAAATAGCAAAGGGGAGGTGGCCTTAATACATAGATTCAACCTTTAGAAAGAGGTAATGTTTCAGATGAGTGATTTTAGATTTTACTAGTAAAAAAGCCCTGAAGGAGTGGAATAAAGATGAGCAAGTTGTTGAAATACTTATTAGCTTTATTACTCGTAGTTGGTTTTGTTGGTTCTGATGTAGTTGCAGCAAAATCGTATAATGCCAAGGAACAAGTTTCAAATTCTGATAACTACAAAAAGGGAATCATTCAGGAAACGAAGTACGGGCCTGTTAAGGGATATGAAAATGTTGAGGAAAACACATTGGTATGGAAGGGAATTCCGTATGCGAAGCCGCCTGTCGATGAGTTGAGATGGAAAGCACCAGAAGAACCTGCTCCGTTCGATGGAATCTTTGATGCAACTGAATTTGGTCATATTGCGATTCAGAATTCTGCAAGCGGTATCATTGGAGAAGAGGATAGCCTTAATCTAGATATTTATCGTCCAAATACAAATAAAAAACACTTACCTGTTTTCTTTTTCATCCATGGCGGTAATAATCAATCAGGAAAATCTGGAGAGATTACTGGTGATGCATTTGTAAATGATGTAGAAGCAATCTTTGTTTCTATTAATTATCGACTTGGACCATTAGGGTTCAATCCACTTCCTGCTTTGAACACTGGTGATCGATTAGAAGACTCTGGAAACTATGCACTATTGGATATTGCCCAATCACTAGACTGGGTTAAGGAAAATATCGAAAGCTTTGGTGGAGATCCAAACAATATTACAATCTCTGGATTTTCGGCTGGTGGAAGAGATGTAATGGCTGCCTTAGCATCTCCAATTTTTGAAGGGAAGTTTCAAAAGGCGATTGCTTTTAGTGGGGGAATGACGATTGCGGATGAAGATGATAGTATTAAAGTTTTTGCAAAGGCGATCGCTCCATTAGTTGTTGAGGATCAGGTGAAATCAACTGAAGAAGAGGCATATCAATGGCTTCAGCAGGAAGATGAGGCTGTAAGAGAGTACCTCTATTCATTATCTGCTGATCGATTAAGTGGATTAATGGGTAACGCTGCAATAAGAATGAGTGTCTTTCCACACCTGTATAATGATGGTTATGTTCTTCCAAAGGAAAAATTTGAGACAAGTGACTATAATTCTGTACCGTTAATGATGTTAACAGGAACTTCAGAATTCTCATTCTTTGCATTTGGAGATCCTTACTTTGCGAGGTCTTTACAAGATGGAAGTTTGTTTACGGATGAAACAAAACGTGCTGAATTTGAATTTGCAAAGAAATATGGAAGTGATTTATACACTTTATTTAATACCCAGGAATCGGCGGAAACCATGTATGACAACTATAAAGAACCAATTTATACAATCCAAATTCCGTTTGGAGAAGATATGAAAACGACAACAGATATGGATCTTTTTGGTTCTTTTCATGGTATTTTTGTACCTCTTTTAGATAGCAATAATCAGACATACTTACCATTAATGAGGCAGTCGTTTGAATTGGAAGGTGCTAAGGAACTGAGTAGCCAGTTTAAGAACTACGTAGCTAACTTTCTTCACAAAGGTAACCCTAATAATGGACCAAAGTTAACTAAATGGGATAATTGGACAAAGGAGAACCCGGCAACCCTCGTGTTAACTGCAAATGACACAGATGCCTACGCTCACATGTCTGAGGTTACGATGACTAAAAACGATGTGATCAAGGAAATCGAACAAGACACAACCATTTCAGCTGAAGCTAAGAAAAAGATCGTAAGTGAAGTATTAAATGGTCGTTGGTTTAGTGCTGAACTTGATGCATACTACCAAAACGAAGATTTATGGATTAAATAAAGATTGTGGTGCACGGGGACGGTTCTCGTGCGCCATTTTTTAGTTTTGGGTACGGCCGGAAATTGAGACGTGAGAACCGTCCCCGTGGTACATTATTCCATCCCCAATTGATCATTCAAGAAAACCAAAGAACAGCCGATATAGGTTATGTAGGTATTTTTAAAAGAAAGTATGTATAATCATACAAATATCATCTACGAAATTTACATCAGGAGGAACGATATGAGAAAGAAAAAGAGCAGTATCCAGTTTAAGATGCTTAGCATTTTTTTACCGATCATTCTTATTTCTACGATTTCGATTACAGCTCTAAGCTTTTTTAGTTCGAAGAAGGAAATTACCACTTTAACTTCATCAAGTGTTAATAATAAAATGGATTCTGTTCTTGAAGCAATGGAGCATGAATTTACCGCACATACACGTTTAGCACAGTCACTAAGTACTCTTTATAAAGTAAAGGGAAATTCCCTGACTAAAGAGGATTATCAGAAAACGTTAGAAGAGACGATAGCGCTAAATGAGAATACATTCGGACTTGGGATATGGATTGATCCGTATAAGTATAATGCGGATTCTCAATACTTTGGTCCATATGTGTACAGAGATGCTGGTTCAATTGTGTACACTGAGGATTATGAGACGGCAGAGTACAACTATCCTGAAGCAGATTGGTATGTGAAGGGAAAAGAAGTGGGAGAAGGTAACATTTCTTGGTCTCCACCTTATTACGATGAAGCTTTAGATATGACGTTACTAACTGCTTCTGTCCCTATTTTTCAGGATGGAGCATTTGCAGGTGTGATTACGGCCGATTATGATTTAACAACCATTCAAAACTTAATCGTCAATCAAAAGTTTGAGCAAACTGGTCATCTATTCCTTGTTGGGAAAGCTGGTGAGTTTATCGCACATAAAGAGAAGGCAATGACTGACCATATTTCAGATGACTCTGATTTAAAAGAACTAGGTCAAGCTATCGAAGAAAGTGAACAGGGAGTACAACTTTTTGAGACAAATGGTAAAGAGTGGGAAGCATTTTATACAACTTTTCCTGATACTGGCTGGAAGTTGGTTTCTGCGATTCCAACGAGTGAGTTATATGATGGGGTAAATTCCTTGCTAACAAAATCTGTTTGGATTACAGCCTTCTTTTTACTAGCATCTGCTACTCTTATTTATCTATTTAGTGCAAGTCTTTCTAAGAAGATCAAACAGTTTGTTGAAAAGATTGGATACCTAGCAGAAGGGGATTTGTCTAGTCCTATGGAATTGAAGTCAAATGATGAGCTTGGCCAAATGAGTGATCATTACAACCGAGCGTTAAGTAATTTAAATCAAATGTTTCATACCATACGTTCTTCATCAGAACAAGTAGCAGCTAGTTCAGAGGAATTGTCAGCTAGTGCGGAACAGACGAGTGGTTCTGTTGCGGAAGTGGCAAATTCGATTCAGGAAGTGGCCGCAAATATTAATCAACAAAACAATTACACACAAAGAGTGAAGGAAAGCACAACTTTTATCCACAAGGGTATGGAACAAATTAATGACAATATAGAAAAGGTTAAGCATTCCTCTACACAAACGACAGTATTAGCCCAAAGTGGAACTGCCGATGTGAAAAGTGCGATTGAACAGATGAAGGAAATTGATTCAACGGTTCAACAAACCTCTAATTCAATTAATAATCTAGATAACAAGTCTAAGCAAATTGAAGAGATTGTTGGGTTAATTAACACGATCGCACAGCAGACAAACCTACTTGCATTGAACGCAGCGATTGAAGCTGCAAGAGCGGGTGAACATGGCAAGGGCTTTGCCGTTGTTGCTGACGAAGTACGTAAATTAGCGGAGCAATCCAGTCAGGCTTCAGGAGATATTAAACAATTAATCCACGAGATTCAGGACGAAATTAGTATTTCTGTTACAGTGATGAAGTCTAGTACAGAGTCTACAAAATCAGGTATTCAAGTGGTTGGACAAACTGGACAATCATTTAGTGAAATCTATGAAGCTATTGAATCAATGACAAAGCATACAGAAGAAGTATATGATTCGATTGTTTACGTCTTAAAAGAAGTAGATCAAATGAAGGATGTTGTCGAGTCAGTGAACGAAATAGCTGTCACAAATGACGAACAGGCACAAAATGTATCAGCGGCTACAGAAGAACAAGCTGCAATGGTCGAAGAAATGACAGCGTCTAGTGAAGCATTAGCTCAAATTGCAACTGAACTTCAGATGGAGCTTGGTAAGTTTAAATTATAAATAAAAGAAAGGGAAGATGTCGGTGCATCTTCCCCTTTTTTAACATGTAGGATTTCGGTTCACTTGTTTCTCGTATTCTACTAAAAGAGGAATTACAAACGATTATTTTTGTACATAAACTGAAACTGATCCGCCATTTACATAAAACTGGCCCCAGCCGTCATTGTTTATTGTGACAGTAGTGGAACGGTTACCCGTCATATCATACCAGACCTCGCCAGCATTTTGTCTTCCTACATACATCCACTTAGACCCACCCGGACCGTCAGTGATTAGGGTAGCAAGTCCAGACTTCTGTCGTGTTCCTTCACCCTCTCTTGTCCAGCCGATAATATCCCAGTGATCCAGATAATCATGTTGGACACCATATGCAAAGTTTTTTCGTGCAGTAAGGAGGGGGTCAATTTTATTTTTTAGTGATGGAATTTCATAGCTGCTGTCCCCATTCGTTCCGTAATAGTCACCATAGAAAACGGAAGGATAACCTTGTTGACGCGTTAAAATAAATGCATACGCTAATGGCTTGAACCATGTACCTACAACCGACTCAAGAGCCTGACCTGGTTGTGAATCGTGGTTTTCCACAAGTGTTACAGCAAGTGATGGATGCTGTTTTACGACCGTTCCATTCAATATGTTTCTCATATCATAGTTACCATTACTGTTAGATGCATAATGAAAATTATAATGAAGTGGTGCATCAAATATCGAATGGTTATAATTTGTTTTTGCCAAGTAGTTATTTAATGCATTTATATCATTTTGCCAATATTCAGCAACAGTGAACAGATTTTTCCCAGTCTGAGACCTGACGTGGCTAACCCACTCACCTAGGTAATCATGCTTAATATGTTTAACAGCATCTAAACGAAATCCATCAAGATTCAGTTCATTGGCATACCAAGTACCCCAATTTTTCATTTCATTAGCAACATCAGGATGGCTAAAGTCTAAATCAGCATACATCAGGTAATCATAATTACCTCGCTCGTTAGACACTTCCCAATCCCATGCCTTACCAGTACCTCTGAATTTATATACTCCACTCTGATCTCTTCTTTCATCCCAGTCTGTCCCATCGAAATGATACCAAGACCATTTGAAGTTAGAGTATGTATTACCTCTACCAGGAAAATTAAAACCAGTCCAAGCATCAATCTGATAATCTCCAGAAATTTCATTATTACGGTTATTTGGATCAACTTGTACGACAGTTACAGGCTGAGTAAAATCAGCACCACCTTTATGGTTCATTACAACATCGCCGTATACATTTATATTTTGACTTTGCAAGGCAGAAATGGCTGACTTTAGTTGTGCTTTCGTTCCATATTTAGTCCGAATTGTTCCTTTTTGATTAAACTCACCAAGATCATATAAGTCGTAAGCACCATAACCTACATCATTTTGTGAAGTGCCTTTGTATGCTGGTGGAATCCATACAGCTGAAATCCCCTTATTTGCTAGATTTCCAGCATCATTATGTAAGCGTTGCCAATGAGCTCCATCATTAGGAAGATACCATTCGAAATACTGCATTAACGTTCCATTGTTCGGTGTTGAAGCTCCTGCTCTGTCTACAGTACCAAAACCAGACAGAAACAGCATAATCGATAAACATAAAACAAAAGCAATTCTAACCTGTCTCATATTTCACACACCTTTCGAATTTTTGTGCTAGCGCTTGCACAAGTTACATTATACACTTTTCTGAATTATTGATAAATAATAATTTAATATTCAAGGGAAAACACACCTTTTATCCTATGGATGTGAAGTTTTAAGTCTTGGGAAACTGATATTAGTAGAGTTAATTGGCAATCGATTGCACTAGTTTTGGTTTGTGGGGGGGCATGGGGACGGTTCTCATGTTTCATTTCATTATGTGATGTACGGCTCAGTCCTCATGTATCATTTAAGTCTTGGTTCAACAATTGAGACATGAGAACCGTCCCTATGTGTCAAAATATTACAGGTATGTATTAATAAGGTTACAGTTGACGGAACATTCGCTTTTTTATGTATAATAGCAAATGTGAACTATTGGCCAATAGTTGTGCTATTTCACCATGATATGACAATAAGAAACAATCAATCTAAAAAATTGAATAGCGGAGGAATTAACAATGAAAAAAATATTCTCAATTTTTATCGTGTTCGCTGTTATTTTTTCAACATTGTCAGTCGTGAATACAGCTCAAGCAGCAACAAGCTATGATTCTAGCAAAACGTACAAGCTTATTAATCGCAATAGTGGTAAGGCTTTGGAAGTTTACTCTTGGTCAAAGGATGATGGCGGAAATCTTGTTCAATACGATGATTTGGGCGGTGCTAATCAACAATGGCGTTTGATTGATGTAGGAGAAGGCTTCCACAAAATCGTAAACGTTAACAGTATTAAGGCTATGGAAGTAAACAATTGGTCAACTTCGAATGGTGCCAATGTCGCTCAATGGAAGGATTGGAATGGAGCAAGCCAACAGTGGCAAATCGTTGATTTAGGGAATGGCTATGTTAAAATTATCAATCGTCATAGCAAAAAAGTACTTGAAGTATATGAGAGATCAAGCAGTAACGGGGCAAATGTTGTTCAGTATGATGATTTAGGTGGTACTAATCAGCAATGGAAGATTGTTGAGGTAAAGCCTTCTGAAACTGTTACAGTCAATTCAACGATTGTTGTTCCGGCTGGACAAACCTTTGATGGAAAAGGTAAACGCTATGTTGCTAATCCTGTAACGGTAGGAGATGGCAGCCAAGCTGAAGGCCAAAAGGCTGTGTTTCAATTAGAGAATGGAGCCACCTTAAAGAATGTGATATTAGGTGCCCCTGCTGCAGATGGTGTTCACACCTATGGAGATGCTACCATTGAAAACGTTGTTTGGGAGGATATCGGTGAGGATGCATTAACGATAAAAAAATCAGGCCGTGTCGTGCTTAAAGGTGGTTCTGCCCAGCATGGTAGCGATAAAATGTTCCAGATCAATGCTGCTTCACAATTTGAAATCTATAACTTCACCGCTCGAAATGCAGGGAAGATGATTAGACAGCTTGGTGGTTCAACGTTTACAACAACTGTTCATATCGAAGGATCTGTTATTACTGACATGAATGAAGCTATTTTCCGTACCGATAGCACAACAAGTAAAGTCACAATGATCGATTCTCGTTATTCAAATGTAGGTAAGAAGTGGTACAACGTAAAGAACGTGACCGAAAGTAATAACTACGAGTTTTAATATACACTAATAAGAAAAACGTCTGAAAAGGTATCTTTTTTAGACGTTTTTTGGTGTGCGGGGACGGTTCTCGTGTGCCATTTTTTTGTTTGGTGCAGGGGTGGTGCATGGGGACGGTTCTCATGAATCATTTCTAGTTTGGTACATGGGGACGGTTCTGATGTATCATTTCTGTTTTTGTAT
Organism: Litchfieldia salsa; assembly: GCF_900104555.1. Taxonomy (GTDB): domain Bacteria; phylum Bacillota; class Bacilli; order Bacillales; family Bacillaceae_L; genus Litchfieldia; species Litchfieldia salsa. Next base: position 94,692 of record NZ_FNJU01000009.1, on the reverse strand, counting down.
GGAGTTTGAGGCATGAGAACCGTCCCCGTGTCTCAAAGAGAACCGACTCATACGAAGGATAAAAGTCTAACATTTGTATAAAATAACCATGTTCATAGGAGGTGAGAGTATGCCAAATCTTAATGATAACAAGTACAGAAAGATTCAATCTGAGAGCCAAAAGCAAGGGAAATCATATGATGAGTATGCAGCAGAACTTGAGAAAAACAAACAAGAGGCTCAAAAAAGAAAGTAATGGTTAATGGCGCACGGGGACGGTTCTCGTGTGCCAGTGCTTTGTTTGGTACAGGGGGCGGTTCTCATGTATCATTTCTATTTTGGTATAGAATTTGAGACACGAGAACCGTCCCCGTATCACAAAAAAGGAAGTGCGCACAAAACCCGCACTTCCTTTTGATGTTATTCAAAGATTGTATTCGATAGTAAACGGAATAGGTAGTCTGTGTGATCACGGAAGCCTGGTTCAAGTCCAATAAGTGTTACGTCTTGGTCTTTTTCTTGAACAATCACAGCTTCACCGGTTGCTCCAGTTCTATTTCTCCAGTGCCCCGCCACAAAGAAGTCTTCTGAATCTTCATATGTTGCAATTACTTTTGTGTCAGTTACATTTGTGAAATAGGCTGGTCGATAAACGAACCCAAGGTCGTGGTCACCGTAGCCATTTGTAATGGCTGATTCTGACATAGAATAGTCAACCTTCACAATTCCGTTACTATTGCTTCCACCTTTATTCACTGTCACATTTGTTAAGCCAAGTGTTTTCGTAGCATCTGCTGAAAGTGCCCCAACCGAAATGTATTTTCCCTCACTTGCAAGGAAGCTATTTACATTCTCTTTGAACAGATTTAGCTGGTCTGCATTTAATAACCAGAAATCACGGTTTGCCACACTAGATTGACTTGTTGCTAAAAGTGAACTCGTAGCACTATAAACAAACACATCATATCCCTCTAAGCCTTGTGTTGCCACATCACGTGGGTGAAGCTCTGTCACATCAAAGCCTAAGCGCTCAAGTGAAAGCTTTGTACCAGCATGTGATTGAACTTTGCCGATTCCGCCATCCTTTAAAATAGCAACCTTAACAGAAGATAGTTCACTAGTATCAGCAGGAACAGCCGTTGTGTTAATCGTTAGACCAGATTGGCTCACTAAATTTTTCACGACATTGCTTGTACCGCTAAAATAGAAGGTACCATCTGTTCCTTTTTCAACAGTAACTCCATTAGATAATAGAGAGTTTACTAGGTTCACAGCTTTCACAGAAGTATTTGGAATTAGGAATGGACCTTTTCCAACAAGTTTTCCTTGTTCATTAACTTTGTTTACACTCACAGATTGAGCTTTTACATCTGATTGAGTAGCTATTGCTTCAAAGCCCCAAAGTTCAGGAAGGCTCCATGCAGAGATGTCGTACATTGCCGTTGTATCTTCAGAAATGTCTTCACCATCCCAAAGCATTGTGTTAGCTAAACCAGCTTTTGCTTGGTCCATGGATACAAGAAAAGTTCCAGCGGGATATGTTACACCATCAACAGTGAAGGCTTTCTTTGCTTCCTCAACCTTAATATCATTCGTTATTAAATGGTTTACCGCTTTTTTTGTAACGGTAGGGTCTTGCTCATCAACTGGTAAGATATATGCCTTAGGGAAGAATCCTGCATCATGTGTCGGATGATCAAATTGAATCCCACGCTTGAAGATTTCAATTTGGTCTGTGATCATATCTGTACGATTTTCACTCGCATATGTTAAGGCACCAATCATCGCATCATACGTCCACTTTACACCGTTCTCATCGTTTGTTGGTGCTTCAAGTGTATGTGCAAATGAACCATGGTACATCGCATACATAGGTGTAAAAATTGGTGGATAATCATCCCAGCCTGCAGCATCATCACGATAAGGGATATAAGATCCAACCATATTTTCATAGAGTGGAGTCGTAAATTCTGTTTCCTTATCCTTCATAATTTCAGCTTCCATCGCTTCGGCAGCAGCAAGTCCATGTTCAATAAATAAATCATACTCATAGTTTGGATTATGTGGTGGTGTACAGGGCTCAATCAACCCTTGTAGGTTTGGTCCATAATTCTTTACATATCCATGTAAGTCTAAAAGAACCATTGGATTCCACTCTGTCATTAATTCAACAGCAAGCTTTGTTTCAGGCTGTGATTGAGTAATAAAGTCACGGTTCAAGTCGATGCCATTTCCATTAAAACGAGTTCCGTCAACACGTCCATCCGGATTTGCAACAACATTGAAGATCAAGATGTTATTTTCTAAAATTTTAGTCGTTACATCATCATTTTGAGTAGCTAATTGTTCAATTAGTTGGATGGCAGCATCTGTTCCAACATACTCTGTTCCATGAACAGAAGCATTGATCATGACTGGTACTTTAAAATCAGGATTTTTCGCAATCCAATCCTGTGCCTTTTCAGGGTTTTTGAACATTTGCTTTCTTAGTGCTTGAATATGACCATATTTTCCTTTTGCACTAGGATCTGACACGGTCACTACATACATATCGTGCCCCTGTGAAGACTTTCCTTTCACTTCAACTGTGATTCTATTACTCTGTTTAGCGATCTCTTGAAGCTTATTGCCAATCTCCGAATACTTTAGAAAATCATAGTGTTCATTATTGAATAAACTTTTCTCTGCTTCAATAAGTTCAATGCTTTGTGCATTTTTATACGACTGGCCTCCGTTTGCTAATGCATGGTAAGGGATGCTTACAAGCAGGCTAAGCGATAATGCCCCGACTAGTAGTTCCTTTGTATATTTCATCTAATTCCTCCATTTTTTTTATTTTAAATATGTATTGGTAGTGAATAATAATAAGTAAATATGAATATAAATACAATGGGTAAAACTGTCTATTTTTTAGAATGGTAGATTTGGGATTAGGGCCTTTTGCCTATGAGGAGTATGGTTGGTGTGTTTTGTCTATTTTTTATCAAGGAAAAGGCACCCATCTCTATTGTTGAAATAAGTCGTATTAGAAAGAAAAATATATTGTTAGATTTTCTTACTAAATCTATGACATACAAGTACCTATTCAGTAACCTATTAGTTGTTATAAAAAAACTAAAGGGAGTTGGATGTGTATTGAAGATGCGTAAATTATTATCTGGATTGTGTATAGGAGTCGTTTCTTTTGTAACGATGGGCACATACGTAGCTGGCGCGAGTACAGGGGAAAGTAGCCAAACCTTAAATCTATCAGGGACACCAAGTGAAATTGGACAACAATATGGAGAATTAGCAAAATCAGCGATTCAAGAAAATGTAACATTATTTAAGAAGACAGCCAATTTGATCGGCTATTCTGACGAAGAATTAATAGAAGCAGGTACAGAACTTGAAACATATTTGTTAGAACAAGACTCAGACTTAATAGAGCAATTCCAAGCAATGGCTGAAGGGTCAGGTGTTTCATACATAGACTTACTTGCATTTAATCAACTCGAAGAAACAGTCTTAGGAGATGGCTGTACAACCATTTTAGCTGACGGTAAAGCAACAAAAACAGGAGCAACCTACTATCATAAAACTCGAGATGCCTCTCGTGGATATAAACAAGTTGTGGTTCAAGTTCAACCAGAAGATGGAAACAAGTTTATAGGAATAACAAGTGCTGGATCCTCTGGGATTGCCATGGGTATTAATGAACATGGGGTCTCTGTTGGGAACAATGTGTTATCCACTTGGGATACAGGTAGAGGATATGGAAATCTTACCATTATTCGTATGGCGTTAGAAAATGTAAGCAACACTCAAGAAGCTGTAGATTATGTAGCAACCATTGACCGTAGCTCAGGTTCTGTTTATGGAATTGCTGATGAAACAGAAGCAGCGTTTGTTGAAACAACAAATAGTGCATATGGCGTCATTTGGGTAGAAGACGAAGCAATTGCCCACACAAACCACTTCATCCATCCTGATATGCTAGTTTATGAAGATTTATCGGAAGATCTAACTGATGAAAGATGGGATTGGAGTTGGTATATATCCACTGAAGAACGCTTAGAACGTGCTACTGAATTACTTGAAAAAGATTTCGGTAAGTTAGATATTCAACGTATTATCAAAATTTCTGAAGATCAAAACGGTGAGGATCCTACACTTTGGATTGATGCTCAAGCGGAAATTAACGGTAGAGCAATGGGTTCTGTCTCAACAGGGACATTTGATGGGTCAAAGCTTCGTATGTGGTCCCAGTTAGGGCAACCTAGTGTAGCCCCAGCAATCCCATTTGATGTTGACCGACCACTAATTCCTATGCCGTTTAACTCTGGTATGCAAAGTGACCGTATCGAGAAGACGACAAGCAATCGAAATTAATAAATCAATAGCAGCCTAGTGTTTGGTGCAAGGGGACGGTTCCGATGTATCATCTTGTGTCTGGATATAGAAGTGTTGAGACATGAGAACCGTCCCGGTGTGTCACGTAGCTGCCGAGGAAGCTGCTGCTTCGTCAGCTTTCACACAATCAATTGCGACTACGATTGCAATTATGATTGTCTCCATTTCTTCGTTCATTATTTGAACCTTATAGCTATCTCCCCAAGTGAACCACTCCTTGGTCACTTGTCCAACGACCTCTCCATGCTGTAGCACTTTGAAATCCATATCCCACCAGTTTCCATGCACCTCAATACCAGCAGCGTCAATGCTATAACGTGGTTTAAAGAAAGAAAACTCCTTCTTAATCGTTAATACCTCTTGTCCATTCACCTCAACAAAAAACTTTGGTAAAAAGCTGAACATCTTTTTCGTAATGAGTGCTATTTCGTCTCTAGCTGTATTCATTAGAGAGAAGGTTTTAGGGATCTTCATAAAACTACCTTCTACAAAGTAAACATCCTTTTCTTGCTGGTCCTTCACCGTAAATTTCCCACCAAGACTGAACACCTTTTGCTTTATAAAAAGATTCTTCATACGGTTTCCTCCTTTGCTATCGTGTCCTTCTTGTTACCCTAGTACCCTATTTCTACTACTATTCCACACATGATATGGAAATACCTTCAAAAAGAAACAGAGGGGACGGTTCTCGCGTCTCATTTGAAAAAATGGTGCATGAGAACCGTCCCCATGCACCAACCCCGGAGGCGCCACCCCCTGAAGTACACACCACGCCCCCCAAGTAAAAACAAAATGCCGCAATAGTGATTGCGGCATTTAAAATGGTATAACATATGATGTTTTATAGTAGTCTATATTTCTTAAAGCTATTATAAATACCATCATCATCGTGGGTATCTGTTATATCGTCGGCAGCCTTTTTAACGGCTTCTTTTGCATTCCCCATGGCAATACCGTGTTGAACAAATTTCAGCATTTCTAGATCGTTCAAACCATCTCCGTATCCGAACGTATCTGCCCTGTCAATTTTTAAATACTCGAGTACTTTTTCAATGGCTGTTGCTTTATGGATACCTGGCAATGATAATTCACCGCTATTCTCACCGAAAATAGGGACTGTACTAGGTATAACAGTGAAGGCTGATTCAAATTCTGCCCGTATCGTTTCAATGGGTACATCTGAGCCTAGAAAGGAGATCTTATTAATGTCATCTCTGATTAAGTCTCCATCCTCAATGATCGTGTCGAGAAAAGGCTTAATACCTTTTTCGACTTCTTCTTTTGCTTCAGGTTTTTCAGTTAACCATTTATCAATGATTCTGCCAATATGCTTTTTACAGTTCTTACTCGCAAATAGGCCACCATTTGACTCAAGGTAAAAGTCGATTTTGTGTTGGTCAAAATACGAAACGACCTGTTGTACAGCTTCTTTTTTAACTACTTCATGAAAAATCACTTCTGAACCAACTTCAACATAGCCTCCAGCTGCACCGATAATCCCATCGAATCCAACCTCTAGGATATCTGAGAAAAGCTCAGCTTTGGAACGCCCTGTACAGATGAAGACTAAATGTCCATTTTTTCGAGCTTCTCGTACTGCAAGTTTAGCCGATTCTGGTATGATTCCATTATCATTAACCAGTGTTCCATCAATATCCATGAAAATAATTTTCTTCATCATTACACCTCTTTAACCCATCTATATTTGAAAAAACGATCTATCTTATAATGTTATTTTTGCAAATTTACGCTTACCAACCTGAACAATTAATCCGTCTGTGATCACAAGGTGCAATTGAGCGTCATCGACCTTGTTTCCGTTTAGTTTAACTCCATTATTTTCTATCATTCTTCTTGCTTCACTCTTGGAACTTAACATGTTCAAATGAACAAGTAAATCAATAAGCGAGATGTCCAAATCACCTTGCCATTGTACCTCTGGCATTTCTTCCGGGATGCTCCCTTTCTGAAAGACCGAAACAAAGTGATTTTCCGCTTTTTCAGCTTCTTCCTGTCCGTGGTACATTCGTACAATTGTCTTGCCGAGGAGCATTTTTGCATCCCTTGGGTGGAGTTCTCCTGTTTCTAACTGATTCTTGATCATCCCGATTTTTTCAGGTGTAAAATCGGTTATTAACTCAAAGTATTTATTCATTAACTCATCAGGAATGGACATCGCTTTCCCGTACATTTCCTGTGGACTCTCATCAATCCCAATGTAGTTTTTCTTGGATTTAGACATCTTCTCAACACCATCAAGTCCTTCTAGTAATGGCATTAATAGCGCAACTTGCTTTTCCTTTCCAAACTTTTCTTGGAAGTGTCGGCCCATTAGAATATTAAAATGCTGGTCAGTCCCGCCAAGCTCAACATCCGATTCTAGATTAACAGAATCGTAGCCCTGCATGAGAGGGTAGAAGAATTCATGGAGCGATATCGGCTTTCCAAAAGCAATACGTTCCTCAAAGTCGTCTCTTTCTAAAAGCCTAGCTACCGTAATCTTACCTGCAAGGTTAATTACATCCTCAAAATTTAGTTCAGACAACCATTTAGAGTTATAGTGCAGCTCAACTTTTTCCATATCAATCACTTTTGCAAATTGTTCAAAGTATGTTTTCGCATTATGTTTCACTTCTTCATCCGTTAATTGTTTTCTCGCAACTGATTTACCAGTCGGATCACCAATTTTTCCAGTAAAGTCACCAATTATAAGTTGAATCACATGTCCGTTTTCCTGAAACTGCCTCATTTTATTAAGGACAACGGTGTGTCCAAGGTGTACGTCAGGAGCAGAGGGATCTAGACCTAACTTGATTTTCAAAGGTTTATTTTCTAGTAAAGACTTGGCGATTTTGTTCGCTAACTCTTCAGTAGGAATAATCTCTTGAACACCCTGGCTGTAAAGTGTCATCTGCCTTTTTACTTCAATTTGTTGTTCTTGGGTTAATTTTTCCATTAGTTGACTCATGATTATTCCTCCTAAAATAAAATATAAAAAAACCACATCCCTAAAAAAGGGACGTGGTTTACTGTTACACGCGGTACCACCCTTATTGAAGGACATCATCCTTCCACTTAACGAGTTAACGGCTCGCCCGTTCTTTGTTACTTTTTTTCACAAAGAAAGCTCAAGGAATGTAATTCGTGTTATCTTTGTGTCGATTCGCACCAACCATCGACTCTCTGCAAACAGGGAGATAACGACTACTGGATTTCCTATCCTAGCTTTTTATTATAAAATTGTTTATCAAAATTCATTGTCTCGAATGACTCTTCTTAGTAAGGTTGTCATACTCTTTTGTTCCTCAATCGACAAGCCTGCAACAATCTCGACTTCTCCTTGGTGGAATCGTGGATAAAGCTCTTCCATCACTTGCTTTCCTTTATCTGTTAAAGAAACATAGGTGATTCTTCGGTCCCTGTTGTCGGTTTTCCTGTAACAAAAGTCTTTTCCTTCAAGTGTCTTCGTTATATTACTAATCGTCGCTTTAGATACACCAGCAGACAGAGCTAATTTTTTGGTCTCGACAGATTCCCATATCCACAAATCATATAGCATCGAAAATGCAGTCCATGACAACCCATACGTAGCTAAAACTTCCTGCTCCATTTTGTTTCGTAACCCTTGTGCAACCCGATACAGATTCGTCACAACTGCAATCGCGTCTAAATTAAGTGAGTCAATTGGGATTTTATTTAACCGTTTTATCGTATCAATCTCTTCAGGAAGCAGATCTCCATCCTCATTAAATGAATGAATCGTCCATCACCTCTTTGAATTGTCAAAATCATTAGCTATGAAACGATAATAACAGATTTGGGGAATTGGTGCAAGGGGACGGTTCTCGTGTATCATTTCTAGTTTGGAAGAGGGGAACGGTTCTCATGTTTCATTCTATATTTGTATAAAGCTTGTGACACGAGAACCGTCCCCGTGTCACAAAATTGGGGTGCGCACGAGAACCGTCCGCACTAACCTATTTTGACATCAATATCTGAAGTGTCGACTTGGTCACCAAACCAATCTTTTAGTTTTTCTTTTGCTTGAGCTTTAATCTCATCGTCAATATAGATAGCTACTTGGAATAGTGCTAGCCCCAATGCTCCTAGGTCATCTGTATATCCCACTCCAACCATTAAATCGGGAATGAGATCTAGAGGTAATATAAAATACCCTAGGGCACCAATAATAATTGCCTTGGTCTTCTTCGGGACTTCGGGTTTTTGAAGGGTATAGTATAAAAGGAGAACAGCATATACAACAGATGCGCCAGCCTTTTTTGCAAATTTCTTTAACTTCCCCCAAAACTTATCTTCGGAAAAATGCTTACTAGCAGATTCCATTTCTTTTTCCAGTTTTTCTTGTTCCATGTTTACTAGCTCCCTATTTACGAGTTTTTCCTATATAATACCAAATGAACTTTCGAAATCATAGGGGGACGGTTCTCATGTGTCATTTCTATATTTGTATAAAGCTTGAGACACGAGAACCGTCCCCATGTCTCACTCCACCACAATGCTAACCTCTTGTTTCATATCAATTTCGATTGCACGAATTTTTAGTTTGTACATGTCGATGGTTTCGGTGTAGTTTGGTTTTTCGTTGTATAGCTGTTTAAGGTGTGTGGCATGGTTGAGCATGTCCTTCTTGCTATTTTGGATTTCGCCTTCAAGTGTTTGTTCAAATGATTGGAAGGTTCCATCAAGTTGTTGTCGAATAGTGGCTTCGAATTGCCCTAATGATTTTGTGATGTTGTACAGGTATTTGGCAATGGCGTCATCATATGATTTGTTTTGTAGGAATTGTCTATATTCTTCCGCTCTAAGTGTGGTTGAAGGACTTCTTCCACCTAGTAATCTTCCAACCCCTTTAAGGAAGGTCTGGAATGGATTAATTTTGTTAAGAATATCGATTGGCTTATAATCGATCGATCCTACAAGCTGTTGAAGATGGTGCTTCATTTCTTCTGAAAATTTATCATTATTCAAAGCAAAAGTCATTTCTTGCTCAGTATTGATGATATCCTCAATCTCTTTTCCAAAAGATTGTAATACCCTTTCAGTAGGTTCGAAATGTTCCTTAGTCTTAAAGAGCCAAAAACCGAATTTTTGATAGATTTGCGGAATGATTTGGTTCCTCAGTTTCCATTCTAGAGCTTGGTTCATTTCTTCGTCTAAGATCAGATGAATTTGATCGAAATCGGTATGGACATCGATTTTTTCCGCATATTGCTTAAGCTCGATATTTGTTTTTTCTTTAACCTCATGATAAATATCGGTGGTTAACTTAACATATTCTTGAATGCATTTAGATGTTAGTTCGTTTTTTACTTGTAGAGCCTTTTGCTTTAGGGCATTTAATTCCTCAACTTCCTTGCGTTTTCGGAGTGCAAGCGTATTAATCTGCTTTTCCTTTTCATGAACAAAATGATCAAATTGATCTAGCAGCATCTTGAAGTAAGGGATGGATTTTTTGATCCGAGCTTGATCAACGTTCACTTCATTTAGCTTCTGAAAATATCGTTGGAGCTCATTTTTTTCCATAGAACCTGTATGAACAGAGCTATAGGGTATGACTTGTGTTTGAATCCCAAATTGCTTCGAAAGCTTACGTTCGACATCCTCAATTACTTCATCTAGTTCGTCTTCATCAAGATAGTCAGCTTTATTTAAAATGAATCGAACAGGGAAATCAGGTCTAGCATCTTTTATTTTTAACAATATTTCCTTCTCCGTTTTCTTAAATGGAGTCTCAGCGCTAAAAATAAATAAGATTTCATCAGCTAAATAGAGATAGTCATAGGTAGGATTTTTCGTATGCTCATGGTCATTAAAGCCAGGCGTATCGATTAACGTGACATTATAATCTGCAAGTGGTGCTGAATTTGACTGAATTGAGATTAACGCAGTCGAATGTTTTCCATCTTTTTCATGATCAATGGTTGTCCGGTGTTCCAACTCGGACGTCTTAATGGTTGAAATTGATTGTTGATGAATCTCTATCATTTCCCTTGTTTCGCCATAACTTAAAAGTGTTACGACAGATGTTGTTGGTAGTAGATCAGTAATAAGCAATTGTTCTCCAAGGATCGAGTTAATAAAGCTCGATTTTCCATTACTAAAGCTCCCTGTAATCAGTACCTTCCTCTTCGGTTCCCCTAAGAAATAGTTCAACCACCACGTACTATAGGCGTCATAGTCTAGCTCGAGCGACTTCATCCAATCGATAACAGATAAGTAGGTTTCCTTCATAAGCGTATATTCATAGATTTTTTCAGCAGAGACTGGCAATCTTTCACTCGTAAGTCGAGATGTTGACTGTGGATTCATTTCTTGCCAAGCCTGCATTAAAGAGACCATTGCATGTTTCAGCGGTAATGACTCGCACATCTGAATATAGGCAGGTAGATGCATGGTTATGACATGCTCAATTTCTTTCATCTTGTAACTTGGTGAAACAAGCCCATTGATCATTTGATAGAAGCTACCAGACTGTCCATCAAGTAAGAACTTCCCGAAATGATCGGCCGAGTCTTGAATGGCTACAAACAAATTATCTAACCAATTAATGAAATAGTTAGAGTCTAGGTAATAGGTGTGCAGCATTTGAAAGCATGTGTTCAAACTGCCTTGATCTTCTCTCCACAAGAGCTTTAATAGTCTTGGTACGGTAAAGGCAGGATTGAGCTTATTAGCTTCGGTGAGTTGAACGTAACTGAAGATCTTAGCTAGAAGTGAAGCATTGAACTCTTTTTCTAGTTTCGTCACAACCAATGTGAAAGCGGACAAATACTCTTCTTTTTCTTCATAAAAGGAGATTGCTAGCTCAAACACATCCTTATACGACCAATCGGTGGCTACAAGCTTGTCGATGATTGGTAGGAGCTTGTCCGTTTTTTGTTGAGACACATTCAGCGAATATTGTGCTAAAAGAGATTCCATTTTTAGAACGGTCGATGAAGTGTGAATCGATTGGTAAGTTGATTCAGCATTTTTGGTAAAACCAAGTATTGCGTAAGAATCACCGATGTTTTTAGATGCCCAACCAGAAAGCGGAGAGCTTTGGTTAATTTGCTCCCACTTATAAATGGCTGTTTCATAGTCTTCTAGTGAAAAGTAAAGCTCTGCTTGTGCAAAACGCACCTCATTTAGCTGCTCACTATCCCTTGCAGTTAGTCCATTTAATTGCTTTGAAAGGGATAGGAGATCTTCCAACTGACTATGACCCTTGACCCTTGTTTGATAAAATTGTTTTTCGGTTAGTTTTTCTTCATTGATTCGAACCATATATAATCACTCACTCAATTTTTTATAGATAAAAGCTCTTCCAGGCTGATTTCTGGTAGAGACTGTTTGTGCTCACGTTCACGTTTGGCCAGTTCCAATTCTAAGGATTGCTTATAGGCAGCGACATATTCTTCAAACTGGATAAATGCTTTCTTTTCCAAGTGATCGACTTCTTGCGAGATATATTCTCCTGTTGATGCTTTTAATTTTTCAATTAAGCTTGTTACTTCTTGGTCGATGTGTGGGAGCACTTCTTCTTTTACCTTTTCAAGCTTCTTCTCTCCTAAAAACTTATTTAGAAGAGGAAATCCGGCTAATGTGATCACAGGTAGTAGTAAGCCACCACTTAGTAAAACCATAACTACGCCGGCTCCAGCAGTAATTAAACCACTGGTCACAGACGCGTCCGAAGAGTTTGCGGTCGTCTTAATCGATAAGCCCATACTATCTAGTGAATGGGAGCCATTTCCGATTCGAATGGCCGCTAGTTCTTGTTTGAAAAGGGTGGAGAACCCGTTCAGGATTTCTTTTTCAAGCTTCTTAATCAACGTCTCGATTTGTGGGGTGTAGCTATTTACCCAGCCTTTTAACTGATGTTTAATCGAAATTGGGATGTTTCGCTCCACAAAGGTTTGAAATTTTGGACCATCATACATAAAAATGCTTTCATGAAGATTCTGTTTTAATTCTTCCTCAAAATGCTCAATCGATTTATTGGTCAATTGGATAATTTCATTTTTACGAGAGGCGATATAAACACTCAATGTTTTCTCGTGTTCTTTTGATTTTTTGTTAAAATCAGTAATCTTAGATAGCGCCTGTTCAAGCTCCAAGTTTGATGCTTGACGGATCGCTTCAATTTGTCGAATCTCATCTTCTACAACATGAAATAATTGTGTCAATCTATCTTCAAAGAAGCTTAATTTAAACGTTGATCCTCGTCCTTGTTGAGACTGACTTTTTAGATAGGATAAAAGCTGCTTAAACTCTGGATTTTGTGGGTTCTCGAGCGCGTCTTTAGATGAGAGGGCAAATAGCTTAAAAGGCTCGTCCTTCATCACTTTTTTCAAGCGAGCTTTCATGTAATCCATTGTTTCTTCCAATTCTTCTTCATCTAAGCGATCGATGAAATTGGCGACAAACACGATTTCCCCAAATGCTAGTTTTAAAACGGTTTCTGTTAAGTAATCGACTTCAGACTTACGAATAGGTGTAGTTGCATCAAAGACAAATAGCACGATAGTAGAACGTGGTATGTAGCTATAGGTCACGTCTAACCGATGTTCATTTAAATCACCCACACCAGGAGTATCTACAATGACTACTTTCTGATCAAGGTGTTCATAAGGAAGCTTGATTTCGATATGATGAATGTCTTGTAGGTTCGATCCTTCCTCAAATGTGAAGCTTTTCAGGTGGTTACTGCTGAGACGGTCCTCAATTACCTCGCCATCCTGCATGTAGACAGTCATCCCGTTCGAATCTGAATGCTTGATGACATTGATCGTTGCTGTCGTTGGTGTAACATCAGACGGCAAAAGTGGTTGCTCAATAAGTGCGTTGATTAATGTCGACTTCCCACGCTTAAATTCACCAAGAACAGTGATCAGATGTTCATCGGTTTGTAAATCATGTAGTAGATCAGTGATTGTACTTTTATAGGGTGCATGTGGGATTTTTTCCTCAATTAATGTTAAAAGGCTTTGGCATTGCTGCAATAATTGTGTTTGTTTTTCTTTGTAGTTGTGCATGATGATCTCCTCTTATTTAATGATTTTTAAGGATTGTTCTTGGATAAAAATCAGTCTTTCACTTAATGATTCAAAGTAATGTCTTTGCTCTTCGACAGAACGTTTTTCCGTTTCTTTTTCAAGTCGAATCTGGTGAAGATCTTCTTGTAATCTAAGCGTTTTTTCATGAACTTCTATTTCAAAGGTCATTTCAATGGATTGAGCAAGCTTGTTCCAATCAGCACGGAATTGGCTGACAATGGTTGGGCGATTGTCATACAGCGTTTGCTGTACTTGCTTTTTGATTTCTTCTTTTCGACCGTTTCGTCGATAATCTGTGAATGAGTTAAAAATGCTATCACCAAAGAAGAAAGCACTGATTGCAGCACCAATTCCCCCGATCACTAATAATGCAGGAGCTAAAATAATAGCACTTAGACCTAAGCCAGCAGCTCCAAGAATCATGCCTGTTAGATCATCATTATTTTGATATAAGGAAAGGTCAAAGTTGTAGTTCATTTCTAATTCTAGGTTAAAGGTTTCTTTAATCGCTTTGTTCAATTGGGCTTCCTCAGAGTTGAGTAGCTTGTACGCATTTGTCACATGGTTCTCAAGTATGTCGCCTTTGAGTTGATTAAGTTCCTTTTGAATATCACTTTGATACGATCTAATTATATTTTTAAGAAATCTTTTGACTTCAGCATCTTCTAAGCTACCACTGTAGGAATCTAGTGAGGATGAAAGGTTTGTAGACATGTCCTTCAACAGTGTCTCAACTTTTCGAGTAATCGTAGTTTCCTCACTTTTAAGGTCCACTATCAAACGTTCAATAATCAATCGCGCATTTTGTTTGAATCGAGTCACCTGTGGAGCAAGCTCTGCGATCTTTTGGTTGATTTCCTCGATCTCCATGTTTGTGGCAGATATTCGAAGAGCAATGGTCTCTGTTCGGAGTTCATTTGTTTTTTTTATCATTCGTCTAATTGGTTTTTCTAGTTTCACTTGACCCTTTTCATATTGGAAAAAATGAGCAAGATCTGATTCTAGCTGCACGAATCCAGTGTCATGAAGGTTCGTGTATGTTTGAGATTTAATACGGAACTCTTCGTTGTGTTCGAGACGTCTGATTGTTAATGCATCAAGGGATGAAACAAGGTAAAGTCTTGGGTCAGGTAATAAGGGTTGAAGCTTCTCACGTACATAGTTGAGTACTTTCATTTGATCCTCTTCGGTTTGAAGGCGGTCTTTGTAGTTAATAACAAAGAAGACCTTATTGATGTGTTCACTTAAAATTCGTTCCTTTAAGAAGTCCATTTCCGTGCCTGCAAATGGTGTTGTAGCTGATAGTAGGAAAATGACAGCATCTGATTTCGGAACAAAGGTAAATGTGATTTCTTCTCTTGCTACGTCAATATCATTGGTCCCAGGAGTATCGTAAATCTCGACACCAGCTTCACAGAAATGGTTTGGGAAGCCCACTTCGGCCATGGCAATCTCTTTGAATACATTTAGCTCTTGCTCATATCTAGCTTGGTCTTCTGAATCATCTTCATCTGCTTCACGAGGAGCAGCTAACTTCCGGAAGGCTTTGTGGTCGAGCACTTTTTTCTCCTTTGTTTGGTCACGGAATAGGAGTGAGAAGCTTGGTTGTTCTTGATAATATATTTTATTAATCATGGCTGTTGTTGGTTTTACTTTTGAGGGAAGGACATCTTTTCCTAAAAGCGCATTAATAAAAGTTGATTTTCCACGGGAGAACTCTCCAACAACCGTTAAAGTGAATGCATCTTTTTGAACTTGTTGAAGTGTTTCGTTAAGATAATGGGTGATTTCACGAGCATTTAGCTTCTCTGCAATGTCAATGACTTCATTTATATATGTAAGTACGTTTTGTTTCTTTGTTTCAAACTCATTTAAATTGATATAGTTAGACATGTTGTAATGGGCCACCTTTATTAGAAAAAGTATACTACTATTTTACTATAAAGCGGGGGTGGAAGGGGGTGTGTATTTAAGAAAAATATTGTCAAAAAGGATCATAATCGGTATTATTATAGGAAAAAAGTCTCAGAGGTGGTTGGGGAATGGATACTCTTTTTACAAATGGAGAAACGTTAAATCAGGCAACAGTCGAAACAAATACATTCGGAGAAAAGGCCATGTACCAGAATGGCCAGGTGATCGCTACTCAAAAAGCGGGCCTCTTTCCCGGTTCAACTAGTACATTTGAAGGCTCTGAAAAGGTAGCAGAAACAAAGGATAACATCATTAATGGCACAGATGTCATTCAGGATGGGAAACACACAGGCATTATAAAAGAAGATGTACATGGAAACTTGGGATTATACGATACAAACCATAATAAGCTCGGTCACATTGATCCAAATGGCAATGTACAATCAGTCATGAATCATATGGACCCACTCTCACAAGCAAACCGTGTCAACTTTCAAGAACTCAAATTTCAACACGGGGAATAGAACTCGTGGATGCACGGGTGGTGCAAGGTTGGTGCTTGGTTGGTTGGTGCATGGGGACGGTTCTCATGCACCATTTTCAGTATTGGCATGCTATATGGTTCTCGTGTATTAGGTTAGGTGTTGGTAAAAAGAGTGAGACATGAGAACCGTCCCTGTGTCTCACTTTTAGAAAATATAAAGGAAATGGTAAGTTTGTGTAAGAGCAGGAAAGATGTGCACACTATTAATCAAATGATAGAATTTTATAAGGCAATTGAGTAACAGACTTAGTAGCTAAATGGAGGTGGATTTTATGCCAATCGATGAATTAGCAAAAAAACGGTGGTTAGCTAATCCTGCAGACGTTCGTAAGGTGTTTGAAGACAATGTGTTCTGTTCAACTTGTGGTGTTACTACAATTGTTGATTATCACGTTGAGTCAATAAATCAAAACCTTGTTCTAAAAGGGCATTGTAAAAAATGTAATGGTAATGTTGCTCGAGTAATAGATTAAATAAAATGGTGCAGGGGGACGGTTCTCATGCACCATTTTTTAGTATTCGTATGCTGTACGGTTCTCGTGTATTAGTTAGGCTTTGGTAAGAAGAGTGAGACATGGGAACCGTCCCTGTGTGTCTAAACTGTTGCGATGAATGGTCGATATTAATTGTATATACATTCATTAATGGAATAGGTGATTAATATGAATTTTAAGGTTGCCAATGATTTACTTGATTTAGCAAGCTCTCTTATTGAAGGGAAGTTTTTCTATATAGGAAAATTTGAAAATAACACATTTACATTTATGAAAGTTCTGGATAACGGAATGGTAGTTAATGTCAATGATGGGGATACGATAAATATTTCAGAATCCTATTGTCAGCAAATATTTAGAGATAGAGAACCTGTAATTATTAGTAATACAGATACGCATGCTTGTACGAAAAAACTGGATCTTACAAAAATATATAATATACAATCATATGTTGGTGTTCCTATTTTCTACCAAGACGGTGAATTATATGGAACAATATGTGCGATAGACAACGAGAAATCTAAATTTGATCAGAAAGAGGCAGATGTTCTTAGCCGCTTTGCGAATCTATACACAAATGTAGTTGAGTTAGAAAGAAAGGCAAAAATAGATGAGTTAACGTCTCTTTATAATAGAAGATTTCTATATGAAAGTTTTGATAGCATTTGTAAACATGGGGCTTTAGTTCTTTTTGATTTAGATGGTTTCAAAGAAGTAAATGATCATTTTGGACATGAAGTGGGAGATAGTGTCTTAAAAGAAGTAGGAAAACGAATGAAAGATTTTCTTGGTAACAACGGATTAGCTGTTCGCTTAGGTGGGGATGAGTTTGTTATCGTGCTCCCAGATGTAACGGAGAATAGCGAAATAGAAATCAAAGCTTCTAGCCTTTTGAAAATACTATCTGATTGGGAAGATTACGATTATAACATTAGGATTACAGTGAGTATCGGTATTTCACTCTTTCCGAGAGATGGTTTAGAGGTTTCGACGCTTCTAAAAAATGCTGATATCGCCATGTATCATGCAAAGAAAAGTGGCAAAAACACTTTCCAATTCTTTAATACTATTTAGTGCTGGTGCATGGGGACGGTTCTCATGCACCATTTTTTAGTATTGGTATGCTGAACGATTCTCGTCTATTAGTTAGGCCTTGGCAAAAAGAGTGAGACATGAGAACCGTCCCTGTGTTTCAAACATTAACACTGTGTCTGTAATAAAAAGTTCACAACTTCTTGAATAAATTGTGAAGTTATTCACATAGTTATTGTGAAAATATTCACATGGAGGTAAGATACAGACATAGAGATAAATAAAAAACAAAAAGAACTAAGGAGAGGATCAAGATGATGAACACTTTTTTGAGAGAAAATAAAATTGCAGCAGGTATTTTAACAGTGATTAGATTATATCTAGGTTGGGCTTGGATGACTGGTGGTTGGGGTAAAATCACTGGTGGTGGATTTGATGCAGCAGGATTTTTAAATGGTGCACTTGCAAATCCAGTCGCTGATAAAGCAACAGGAGCAGCGCTTTATCCAACATACAACGCATTTATTGAAGGAATCGCATTACCAAACGTAGGAATCATTAATTTTTTAATCCCTTGGGGAGAGTTCTTAGTAGGTGTAGGGTTAATCTTAGGATGCTTAACAACTGCAGCTATGTTCTTCGGACTTATGATGAACTTCATGTTCATGTTTGCTGGAACAGTTAGCACAAACCCTTTGATGATCCTATTAGGTGTTATTGTACTAGCAGCTGGTGCAAATGCAGGGAAATTTGGAGCTGACTATTATGTGCTACCATACCTAAGAAAAGTGATGAACTTTAATGTAGGTAGAGAAACAACTAAACGTGTTGCTTGACCTCTCATTTTACCTCACAAACCCTCATCGCAATCGGTGATGAGGGGAGGGCTTTTTGAGAGATAAAAAATATAAATTAAATAAAGAGAAATTAACCAATCAAACGCTAAGGAAAATCCTTAGCGTTTTTGTTATATGGGGACGGTTCTCATGCACCATTTTCTAATATTCGTATGCTGTACGATTTTCGTGTATTAGTTAGGTGTTGGTAGTAAGAATGACACATGAGAACCGTCCCGGTGCACCACCATCAGACTTTGAGGCGCGAGAACCGTCCCCGTGTTACCAACCGTGAATTAATGGATCATGTTGTCAGTTTTGCTGTCGATGTAGAGGGAGCCGTCTTGTTGAACTTCGGCGTAAAATACGTCAGATAGTGAGTCGATTCCAGCTTGTTTCAGTTGTTGGTTGACCCATTTTTCATCTAGATTAAGTCTAGACAGGTTTTGGGTAATGATTGATCCATCTGAAATAACTTGAGTTGAGATCGGATAAACCGATGCGCTTTGAGTTATGTTTGCATCGCTTTTCGTTACTGTCTGTTTTTCTTGTTTTTTCATGACAGAAAGCTTTCCACTCGTCTCAAAAAAAGCATAATTTACATCTGTTAGTGAGAATACATCCTTTTGTCTTAGCAAGGCACTAAGGGAGTCTATATCTAATTGAGTTTTACGAAGTGCATCCTCCATGATTTTACCTTCCTTAATGACAATGATAGGTTCACCGGTTGTAACTTTACGTGCTTTTCTAAATTTGATATCAATGAATCCCATTAGTAAGGTAAAAGCTGTCCACCCAGCTATGGCAATGATACCATTTCTGATCGAAAGATTTGAATTGACAGCTAGGGATCCTGTAATGGTACCAATAGAGATAGCTGAAACGAAATTAAAAAACGTCATTTGACTGATTTCCTTACGCCCCATAAATCTGGCCATAATAAATAGAACCGTAAAGGCGATCACCAGTCTAGTCAATAATTCTGTAAGTTCCATAAAAATTCATCCACCCTTTATAATAGTAAGTTCACTTGTAGTTTGTCCTAATCAATAGTTAGATTATTCGGATGGTGTAAGGTGGTGCAAGGGGACGGTTCTCGTGCACCATTGCCATGTAGGTATACAGGGCAGTGATCATTTTTAGTGTAAAGGTATCAAGATTTTGAAACACGAGAACCGTCCCTTTTTTGACGTTTTGTGTAGAAATATGGTGCATAGTTGCTTTATAATGAGCATTATAATTATTTTGGAAAACTAAACTGGCACACAAGTGTTAATAATAAAATTAAAAAAGTTATAAACTATTCAAGGAACCAAAAGGCTTTCTTCTTTATTTCAAATAGCTTGCAGCAATGGAAATAGTTTATTTTCGTTTGGGAGGACATCATGTTAGCAGACTCGAAATTTACCCAAGAAACATATGTAGAAATGATGAATGCCATTAAATCGGCAAACGCTGGATATAATGAAATCTATAAAATTCCTGTACGGTCTCAGGTTCCATTAATGGGGCGTGTATATAATTATATGGTAAGAAAAATTTCACAAAGAAAACGTCTTAAGGCATATGATCAAGAATTAAGTCAATTTCCTAATTTACCTCGAAATGAAACAGTATTACCTGATTCAGCTGCTTCTTCTAGTAATCAGTTCTTTTCGAATGATCGAATTGCCATTTATACGTCTGTTTTCGGGACTTATGATCACATCCATGAACCATTAGTCTCTCCGGATAATTGTGATTATTATATTGTCACTGACCAAGATGTCAACGGTTCGTCTAAATGGTGTAAAAAGAACATTGAAGAATTCGATCATTTAACGAAAGAGATGACGACGATTGAGAAAAATCGTTTCTTTAAGATGAATCCACATTTATTATTTCCAGACTATACGTATTCCATTTATATCGACGGAAATATCCAGGTTATGACAGATTTAACTGAATTTATTTACCAAATCGGTCCAAGTGGAATTGCTGTTCATAAGCACAGAGAGCGAGACTGTGTCTATGAAGAAGCAAGGGAAGTGTTATTGTTAAATAGAGATTCTGTTGAAAACATAACAAAGCATATTCATTATATTGCTGAAACGAATATGCCTAGAAATTACGGCTTACTAGAGTGTAATGTGCTTGTTCGAAAGCATCATGATCCTATATGTCAGAAGTTCATGGAAGACTGGTGGACAGAGTTCAGTCAATACTCGAATCGAGATCAATTAGCTTTTGCACACACCTTATTTCAAAACAATTTAACGTTGAAGGACCTAGGGTTAATCGGAAATAACGTATATGAAAACTATGCGTTTAAGATTCACAGGCATAAGTAGAAAGGGTGGTTAAGTCATTGTATAACTTTATAATCTTAGGAAGTCACACAGATTACTGCAAGGTCATGTGTCATGATGTACTAGACAAGGACCATGTCTACTTTGAGAATCATGGAGATTACTTAACGAATGGTGCTCTCAGATTGATCAGGCAAGTTCATCATAGCTATAAAATAAATAAGGTAGCCAAGCTTCCATTGAAAAAAGTGTGGTACCCGTATAATCTTGATGAAAGTAAGATTTCTCAAAGTGCGAAAAATGTGTTTATCGTGTTTGACTCAAATCAACAAGTTTATAATGAGGCGTATCTTCATTATTTAAAAAATAAGTTTAACGGTCACTTAGTTTTGATGCTTGTTAACACCATAAGCAGCATTAAATCCCATGACCCGAATTTTTTCAACAAAGTCTATGACCGGATTTTCACAACGGATCTGAAGGATTCACGAGACTACAATTATCAATATCTTCCTGGTCTTTATTCAAAAACTCAAGTCAATGAGGATCCTTCTTCTAAAAATGATTTATTTTTTATCGGAGCGAATAAAGGAAGACTAGAATTTCTTCATGAGATTGCTAAAAAAATGGAGTATAATGATGTTCACTATTCTATTAATATTATTGGTGTAGAAGAAAAGGATCAACTAGATTTCGAAGACCTTCATTATAATAACCGGATGAATTATCAACAAGTTTTGCATGAAACTCAATCAACGAATTGCATACTAGAAGTGGTTCAAGAAGGTCAGAGTAGTTTGACGCTTCGCGCGATTGAAGCAATTGTATATAATAAAAAGTTGATTACGAACAATGAATGGACAAAAGAAAGTGCATTTTATAACCCTAAATATATTCAAATCTATAACAATGTAGATGAGATCGACGTTGATTTTATAAAAGAGAAGGTTGACGTTGATTACGAATATGATCATCTTTACTCACCGCTGCGCTTGTTAGAAAGAATTGAAAAGCTGTTGGGTTAAAGAATTATGATGTTGAGATGAGGCAAGAAACGTGAATTTGTTAAGTAATGCAATGAATAAATACAGCTCTATCCCTTTACCAATGAAAGCATCCATCGTGTTTGTGTTTGCTTCGTTAATCACTCAAGGCCTAAGTATTATCACTTTGCCGATTTTCACAAGGATCATGGACCCGAGTGATATCGGTGTTGTTACCTTATATAATTCTTGGGAAATGCTAATTGGGATTGTTGCAGGATTAGCGCTTGGTTCAGGGTCTTTTAATATCGGGATGATGGAATTTAAGGAAGAGCGGGACGAATATATCGCTTCAATCTTAAATCTTTCAAGTCTATCAGCCTTTGTTCTTTTCGTGTTTTATTTTATTTTTCATGAACAAATCCAACCGTTTATAGGATTTTCTAGCGAGTTAATTTATTTAATGTTTCTAGGGTTTATACTTGCTCCAGCTATGAACTTCTGGATGCTGAAGCAACGGTATGAGTACAAATATAAGGCTGTAGCCTTAGTAACTGTCATGACTGCGGTGTTAAGCTCGATACTCGCAGTACTCGCGGTGCTTTTTGTTAATGATTTTGTGGAAGGAAGCTATCCATTAGGAGATATTAGGGTATTTGCGACAAAGGCGATTCCTTTTATCGTTGGAGCAGTTCTTTATGCTAGCTTTATTTTTCGAAGTAAGGTTTTCATGAAAAAGAAATACCTTGTATTCGCCATCACGCTGAGCTTACCATTGTTGGTTCATACGTTAGCGAAGCAGCTATTAGATGTGTCAGATCGAATCATGATTGAAAGATTACAAGGGTTAACTGAGGTCGGTATATACGGTGTTCTCTACACATTAAGTGCACTCTCATTGATTGTTTGGAATGCGATTAATGCGTCTTTAGTTCCTTTTATGTTTAAAAAACTAGAATTAGGTCTTGATAACGCCGCTAAAATTAATGCTGTCGTGAAACCTTTGATCACTTTTTATTTTGTGTTTTGTATTTTCCTTATCCTTGTTGCGCCTGAGGTTGTACAAATTCTTGCAACAAAAGAGTACTATGATGCTATCTATCTGATGCCACCGATCGCAGCGGGTATCTTTTTTACGTCATTGTATAATGTGTTCTCAAATGTTTTATTATTTTATAAAAAAACAAAATTAATCATGATTGCAACGCTTATTGCTGTCGTCGTCAACATCGGACTGAATTTCATCTTTATTCCAATCTTCGGATTCGTTGCTGCAGCTTATACAACCCTACTTTCATATTTGATCTTAGCAGGGTTACAATACATCTTCATGAAAAAAATATTATCAGGGGCACCTTTGTTTGATGATAAATATTTATGGATGATCGCATTGCTGATGATTGTATTAGCGCTTGTCTTGAATATCACGTATGAATTTAATATACTGCGATATTTTATTATTGTTGCCATAGTGGTTGGAGCGGTTGTCAAAAGAAAATCGATTATTAAAGGGTTTTTAAGGGCGAAAGATAGATAATAAGAAGAATTGATGATAAAGCGGATTACCAATCAGCTTTCTAATAGTATATGATGGAAGAAAGAGCAGGTACGAGAATGTCAACCTGCAATTATTGAGATGTTAAGGAGTCGAAGAATCTTGAATTACAAAACGCTTGATCCTAGTAAAACCTATTTAATCACTGGGGCTGCTGGCTTCATTGGTTTCTACTTATCGAAGAAATTACTAGAACAAGGTTGTCAGGTCATTGGGATTGATAATGTGAATGATTACTATGATGTGAACCTTAAAAATACTCGTTTGAAGCAACTTGAGCCATATGAAAAGTTTACATTCATTAAAGGTGACCTCGCAGACAAAGAAACGGTGATGAAAACCTTTGAAGAGAATAAGCCAAATGTAGTAGTGAACCTTGCTGCACAAGCTGGTGTTCGTTATTCAATTGAAAATCCAGATGTGTATATTCAGAGTAATATCATTGGTTTTTATAATATTCTTGAGGCTTGCAGACACCATCCTGTCGATCATCTTGTGTATGCATCATCAAGTTCAGTGTATGGGACCAATAAAAAAGTGCCTTTTGAAGAATCAGACTTTGTGGATCATCCTGTTTCACTTTATGCATCCACTAAGAAATCAAACGAATTAATGGCACATACGTACAGTCACCTTTATAAAATCCCTGCAACAGGGCTTCGCTTCTTTACTGTATACGGACCAATGGGACGACCAGACATGGCCTATTTTGGTTTTGCGGATAAGTACTTTGCAGGTGAGCCAATTAAAATCTTCAATAATGGTGATTTTGAAAATGACCTATACCGAGACTTTACGTATATCGATGACATCATTGAAGGGATTGAGCGTTTATTAAGCAATCCTCCAGCGGGTGAACCACAACATAAAGTCTTCAACATCGGCAACAATAACCCTGAGAAATTAATGACATTCATTGGTGCTTTAGAGAAAGCATTAACGAATTCATTAGGTCGAGATGTTGAATTTAACAAAGTCTACGAACCAATTAAGCCAGGTGATGTACCAGCAACCTACGCATCAACTGACCAACTGCAGCAAGCGGTAGGGTTCAAACCAGAAACATCAATTCAAGACGGTTTGCAGAAATTTACAGACTGGTATGTGGATTATTATAAGCTTAAGTAGGAAAAATGGCGCACAGGGTGGATCCCGTGTGCCATTTCTGTTTGGTGGTGCACGGAGTTGTCGTGCGCCATTTTCTGTTTTGGTGGTGTACATATGGTTGTTGTGCACAATCTTTGTTTGGTGCATGGGGACGGTTCTCGTGCACCATTTTTTAGTTTCAGAAATAAAAGTGAGACATCAGAACCGTCCCTATGTCGATAGTACATTATTCCTATTCTTTTAATATTCTAAGTGTGGTACTATATCCTCATGCTTTTTAAATATGCAAGGGCAAACTTGTGGAAACACAAGGACGCAAAGCTACGAGTCTAAGGTTCTATCCAGAACTATGATAGTCGGGTTACCATTAATGTATAGGTATATTAACGTGGTAATTCAACTATCTCATTTTCGTAGAGATAGTTTTTTTTATTATGAGGAGGAAGAAAAATGGAAAATTTAGCTTCAAAGAAGGAATTAACTTCACAGGAACTTCAATTGTTGGCATCTGAAATGGACAAGCGTAAAAAGTCTACGGCTACAACTTGGCTTCTATGGTTTTTCTTAGGAAATCTTGGAGTTCACCGTTATTATTTAGGTAAAATTGGTACAGGGGTTGCTATGACTTTCACATTAGGTGGACTAGGGTTATGGACATTAATTGATCTCTTTTTAATTAATGGTATGATTCAAAAGAAAAACGGAGAAGTAGAACAACAGGTAATTAGTGAGCTAAGATCAATTAGAGCTACCGGAAATAAAGAAGCAGCAGCTACTGTAGAAGGTTAAGGGAAGATTATGAATCAACGATTAATTCATGATAATGAGAAAGGGTACTATACTCTTTGTTTAGTTATTAGCATATTTACTTATTTCGCACTCATTCTTTCTGTTATAGGAATATTTTATATTTTAATTGGAGTAGCTGTTAGTGTTTTTCTACATGGCCTATCTATCGGTCATATTAGAAGTAATGGAATTAAGCTTACAGAGAAGCAATTTCCATTAATTTATAATCGTGCTAAAACGATAGCTGAGAAAATGAATGTTCAAGAAATTCCTACTATTTATGTTATTCAATCTGATGGAGTTCTTAATGCATTTGCTACTCGTTTTTTCGGAAGAAACTTTATCGTCCTTTATTCTGATATTGTTGAGCTTACAGAAGAGGGATACAGTGATGAACTAGATTTCGTAATTGCTCATGAGTTGGCACATATTCAGAGAAAGCATTTAACTAAAAATCTCTTAATATTACCAGCAAGGTGGATCCCGTTTTTAGGAAATGCTTATTCAAGAGCCTGTGAATTCACTTGTGATCGAATGGCAACCTCGTTTACTAGTAACCCTGATGCTGCAATTAACGCTTTAACGATTTTAGCTGTGGGCAAAAAACTATTTGTTCAAGTTGATACAGAGGAGTATATCGAATCGGCAAGGAGGGAAACAGGCTTATTCATTTGGTTAAGCCAAATCCTATCCACACATCCACCTCTCCCAAAAAGGATAACAGAGGTTCAACAAATAAAGAATTATCCAGAAATGTATGGGTTAGTCCAGTCGGCTTAACCTAAGGAAATGGCACACGAGCATGGTCTCGTGTGCCATTTCTTTTTTATAACGCAAGGATTTGGTGCGCGGGGACGGTTCTCGTGCACCATTTTTAGTTTCGGAAATAAAAATGAGACATCAGAACCGTCCCTACTTACATGCCTGAATATTCAGGCAATTGGTCCTTTTTGACTAGGACTCACGACGCTATTCCAAATTCTAGTAATATTATATAGTTATACTATTAAAAATTGTTTTTCAATTCGAAATATTAGGGAGGGGAAGAATCTAGTAAAGTATTAATCTTTATATAATAAGGAGGATGAAGATGTTAAGAAGGATTTCAGTCATTTTACTAGTTTTACTCGTCGCATTTAGTAGTAGCGGTTTTGCTGTGTCAGGTGGAGTTAATCCACAGCAATTAACAGGCGAAAAACCGAAACTTGATACCACAAACTTTGTACCTACAGATTTACAAGATATAGATCCAAATAAAGAGGTTCGTGTCATTATTGAATTGGTTGGCGATACACCAATCGAAACGGCAACGAAAAAGGGTGTAAAGTATGACAAGCTTTCCAAGGGAGAGCGTAAACAATTAGAAAAGGCTGCAAAAAATAAGCAAAAAGCAGCGAAGGATAAAATTAAAGGGAAAAAAGTTAACATTGAGTATCTTCAAGAATTCAATGCAGTTGCAAATGGATTCAGTGCTAATGTGAAATATGGCGAAATTGAAGCAATTAAAGAAGTAGCAGAAGTAAAGGGAGTATACCTTGCAACAGAGTATGAACTTCCAACTGAAGAACCAGATATGAAGTACAGTAAAGAACTAGTACAAGCCCAACAAGCTTGGCGTGACTTTGGCTATGATGGAGAAGGGATGACGGTTGGAATCATTGATTCTGGTCTAGACCCTTCGCACAAGGATTTTCTTTTAACAGATGGTTCTACAGCGGAATTATCTAAGGAAGAAGTAGAAAATGCCATTTCAGAATTTGAATTACCAGGTCAATTTTTCAATGAAAAGGTTCCTTATGGTTGGAACTATATGGACAATAATGCCGTCATTCTTGACTCTAATGCTGATACTGGCATGCATGGTATGCACGTTGGTGGAACGGTTGCAGCAAACGGTGATGAAGCAAATGGCGGAATTAAAGGTGTTGCACCAGAAGCACAATTACTAGCATTACGTGTATTTGGTAACGACGTAGCAACGACTTACGGAGATATTTATATTAAAGCGATTGATGATGCGATTAAATTAGGGGCAGACGTTCTTAACATGAGTCTTGGTTCAACTGCTGGATTTGTTGATGCACAGTCTCCTGAACAGCAAGCCGTGAAACGTGCAGTTGATAATGGTGTGGTGATGTCCATTTCTGCTGGGAACTCCGCATACTTTGGTAATGGATTCTTCTATCCATATGCATCAAATCCTGATTATGGCTTAGTAGGCGCACCAAGTGTTTCTTATGATTCGATTTCAGTCGCTTCATTTGAGAACACATACATGGACGTTGATACTGTAGGTGTAACAGTTGGTGAAAATGAAGCAGAACAAGTGATGTACTTATCTGCTGGTCAAAATGGACCTGCAAATGGTTCTTATGAATTGGTACATGCTGGTTTAGGGTCTGTAGAAGAATTTGCTGAATTGGACGTAAGTGGAAAATATGCATTAGTTCAACGTGGTGGATTTGCGTTTGTTGATAAGGCTCTAAATGCACAGAAGGCTGGAGCAGTTGGTGTTATTATCTATAACAATCAAGGTGGAACAGTTAGTATGGCAACAGACAAGGCTATCACGATTCCGCAACTATTTATGCTACAATCTGATGGAGATCGTTTTGCAGAAGCACTTCAAGCTGGACAACCTGTCACAGTTACATTTGCTGGCGAAAAAATGACAATACCTAATACAGCAGCAGGTAAAATGAGTGACTTCACTTCATGGGGAGTAACGCCAAACCTTGATTTCAAACCAGAAATTACGGCTCCAGGTGGACAAATTTACTCTACTGCTGATCATAATGAATATCAAGTAATGAGCGGTACATCAATGGCAGCACCACATGTATCTGGTGGTTCAGCATTAGTTTTACAACGTGTCGATGAAGAATTTGCCATTGATGGTGCGGCAAGAGCTGAGCTTGCGAAAAAATTATTACTAAATACAGCTGATCCTGTTGAATTTCAAGATGCACCTGTATCACCACGTCGACAAGGTGCAGGATTAATGCAGCTTCATGCAGCATTATCTACTCCTGTTACAGTTACAGATTCGACAACAGGTGAAGCGAAAGTGGCGTTAAAAGAAGTAAAAGACGATGTTGTAACATTTGAGTTAACAGCTGAAAACTTCTCTGATGAAGCTGTGAGCTATGATGTTAGTGCAAGTGCACAAACAGATTATCCTGTTAATGTAAGTGACTTTATGACAACACCATCTAATCTTGTTGGAGCACTTGAATTAGAAGGAGCTACAACAGTTGACGGCAAACCTGTAAGTACGATTGAGGTTCCTGCTAATGGTGGAGCAACCTTCGAAATCACTGTTGATGTTAGCGCATGGGATGAAGATTTAAGAACGTACTTTACTAATGGATACTGGTTAGAAGGTTTTGTTAAATTAACAGACCCTACTGACACAAATCCAGAGCTAGTTGTTCCTTATGTTGGTTTTAAAGGTGAATGGGATGCGTCACCAATTATAGACGCTCCAATTTGGGATTCAAGCTCTTATTATGGACTGACAGGTGTTTTAAGTGGCAATAACTATAGCTTCTTAGGTGTTGATCAGGCAACTGGTAGCATCAACCCAGAACTAATTGCTATTTCACCTAATGGCAATGGTACAAATGATAGTGCCACATACTTGCTATCATTGGTTCGTAATGCAAAAGAATTGAAATTGAGTGTAGTAAATGCTGATGGTAAAATTGTCAAAGAAATTGCGACGGAAGAAAATGTTCGTAAAAACTACTATGATGGTGGAGCCGGCCAACAGTACTATTTAAATTCTAGCTGGACATGGGACGGTACGATGCAAAATGGCAAAATTGCTCCAGAAGGACAGTACTATTTACAAGTAGCAGCAACACTAGACTTTGAAGGTGCTGACGTTCAAACCATTACATTCCCTGTAAAATTGGACATCACTTCACCAAAAGTGAAGACGAAACTAGAGGATGATGGTAAAACAGTAGCAGTTACTGCTTCAGACAAAACAAGTGGTATTGCTTACTGGTATGTTGAAGTTGATGGAGTAGCTGTTGAAGAAGCGAGATATGTGAACGGTGAAACATCACATGTTTTTGCAGAGCCTGTGAAAAAAGACCAAACCGTTACAGTCGTTGCCGTTGACAACGCAGGTAACGAAACAGAAAACACTGTAAAAGTAGTTAGTGAAGGAAATAACGGAAACACTGGTAATAAAAAAGGGAAATAATTCAAAGTAGAGTGCAAGGCACCACCGCAAAGTGGTGCCTTGCACCTTTTTTATTTAAAGATAAGAAAGTATAAAAATTTCATACTCAGATTTAGTGTCTAGCTCCAGCGCCTAGCCCCTCGGGGTCATAAGTCAAATCACTACGGAAAACAAGATTTCCTACGTGCTTTGCCTTATGCCTGCCTGAGGCTGAACAAGGCGCTTGCGCTTTTCTTATCAAAAATATGAAACTTTTTCCACCTTTAAGTAGTCTAGTATAAAGGAAGTATTTTGAAAAAAATTAGAGGTGTTTTTTATGGGGCATGCAACCATTTATAAAAGTGATGAGGGAAAAAAGCGAATTCTTCAACATTATGATCAGTACATAAACTCTTTTGCGTTTGAGGTTGAACGAACGTATGTGAATACAAGCTATGGAAAAACGCATGTGCTTGTAGCAGGTCCAAAGGATGGAAAACCGGTCTTTATTTTACAAGGGGGCAATTGTATCAATCCAATGACGCTTTCTTGGTTTTCTTCTGTAGCTGAAAACTATAGAGTGTATGCACCAGATACGATTGGTCATCCTGGCTATAGTGATGAAAATAGAATTTCAGCTAAGGATCATAGCTTTGCCGGGTGGATTGAACAATTAATGAACCATTTTGAGATTAATAGTTGTGCTTTTATCGGTCCTTCATATGGTGCCGGGATTGTTTTAAGAGTCGCTACATTTATGCCGGATAAAATTGATTGCGCGATTTTGGTGTCTCCGGCGGGTATATGTTTAGGGTCAAAATTGAAGATGATTAATGATATCTTAGTACCATTAGTTCTGTTTAATTTAACATCATCGGAGAAATCTCTTAATCGAATCGCAGGGAACATGTCTGTTAATTCGATGAAAGAAATAGATAAAGCGATTATTGGTGATGTATTTAAACATGTAAGCCTTGAACAGGATATGCCCAAACTAACCGAAAAACAAGAACTAACAAATTATAAAAGTCCAACTTTAGTGATAGCAGGTCAAGATGATGTCTTTTTCCCTGCGAGTAAAATAAACAAAAAAGCAAAAGACATTATTTCGAATTTAACCGGATTGAAAATCTATGACATGGGCCATTTTCCATCAGAAGGCGACTTGGTATTGATGAATAATGAAATTCAAACGTTTCTTAAGGAACATTACTAAAGAGTCGGTGGTCTCAGGGGAAAACGCTAATAAGAAAAATAATGCATCCAAAATAGATCAATGAAATCAATCATTTCCTTCAGGCCACCAACAAAGCCCAAGCACGACAAAGCAGCTATTGCTGTAAAAATTAACGGTTTCAACGCTTTCAAATCAATCATCCTTTAACCGATTTAATTACTAACAGTATAAAGACGCAATGTTAATTTAAATAAAGAAAATTGTTAAATTTGGGTAGGGTTCGGTGGGGTGCGGGGACGGTTCTCATGTCTCACTCGCTGTATGAAGTTTAAAATTGGTGAAAGGTGATGATTTCTGAAACAGTGGTTCGAAGCACTTAACGAAATTGAGACATGAGAACCGTCCCCATGTTTCAACCAGTTGCATAGATTAATAATGTTGAGAAATCGTTTATTAGATTTAGGAGAGGTTTGCTCATGATAAAGTATGTGATATTTGATTTTGATGGGACGATTGCTGATTCAAAAAAGGCGATTGTGTCAAGCTGGAATCATTTGGCTGATAAGTATAATTATAAAGAAATTTCGTTTGAAGAATTAGATGATCTCAAAAAGCTTTCTATGAAAGAAAGAAGTCGATTATTAAATTTCCCCCTCATCAAGCTCCCAGTTGTTATGCCAGAGCTCTACAAGTTATTTCTAAAAGCAAGACATCAGGTGAAATTGTTCGATGGAATGAAGGAAGTGTTATCAGAACTTGAGAGTAAAGGATATAAAGTAATCATCATTTCATCCAATTCGAAGGAAAATATTCAAGCTTTTTTAGAACATAATAGAATTAACAATGTAACAAAGGTTATTTGTTCTAGTAGCATTTTTGGAAAGGATAAATTGATTCGGAAGTTTCTCAGAGAGACAAGGCTCAAAACATCAGAAGTGATCTATGTGGGTGACGAGCACAGAGATCTGATCGCTTGTAAAAAAGCAGGTGTAAAGATGATATGGGTCAGCTGGGGCTATGACTCAATCGAAGTCCTAAAATCAGCCAAACCAGATTACAAAGTATATACTCCTGCAGAAATATTAGAAGTCATATAGAAAGATTGGCGCACGGGTGCACAGGGACGGTTCTCGTGCATCATTGTTGGAGTGGTACATGGGGACGGTTCTCATGTGCCATTTCATTTTGAATACATATTTTGAGACACGAGAACCGTCCCTGTGCTTCAAAAGTGAAGATATTGTGTCATATGTACCAGTTGGGATTGATGATGGTATAATTAAGGTCTAGTAATGTTACAGAGGTGAGAGTTAAATGAAATTAAAGCTTCTAGTTGTTATTTTTTCTAGTTTGGTTGTGTTAAGTGCTTGTGCTGGAGAAAATACAAATACTTCACAGGAAGACCAAACACAAATCATTAAAGATTTGGTACAGGATTTCAGTGAAGGTACTATAAAGGACAAGTCTGGTTCAATTACATCATCGGAACTTATTGTTACTGATAGTGAGGGAAGTGAACAGACTTATGACTTGTCAGAGACTGACTTCTTTGTTTCAATTGCTCCTTATGAACATCAAACACATCCTTGACTGAATCACAATTTGGCAGGTTGCCAAGGAGAAATGGTTGAAGAAGAGTTCGATGTATATATCGAGGACGAGGATGGAAATGTTGTTGTCGACAAAAAGATGAAATCTTATGCTAACGGATTTATTGATCTGTGGCTCCCGAGAAATCAAACATATAATACAAAGATTGAGCATAATGGTAAAACAGTAGAATCAGAAATCTCCACCTTTGATGGTGATGGGACCTGTGTTACGACCATGCAGTTATTGTAAAGCACCTATTGAGGGTGCTTTTCTTTGTATATAGAGATGGTGCGTGGGGAAGGTTCTCCTGTCACATACCTCTAAAAGTTAGTAGAATCTGTCTACTAGCTTTTTTTATATCCCCTGAGAATCTATGATTTTGTTTTCGTTTTATTTTTCAAATTTAGACAAATTAGCTATTTCGGTTGTCGAAAGATACTTTGTTAGAAGAACTGACAGAGTAATAGTATTAAATCTATGAACGTACTAAACTAGTAAATAATTAAGAGAAAGGAGAGTTTAAATAGGTAGAATATATACATAATTTATAGGGGGTTCCGTATGAAAAAGAAGAGTATGATAAAAACATTCGTCACGTCGTCAATGGTTCTGACAATGCTGATGGCTCCAACATTAGGGTTTGCTAATGGAAATTCTGCAAATGCCGTTTCAAAGAATGAAAAAGCTTCAAGTGCTGTATCGAAGAATGTGACTGCAGGTTTAGCGACAGGGATTCAATCATTTGTGATTGAAGAAACAACGATTGAACAAATTCAAAAGGCATTACAAACTAATAAAATTACTTCGGTTGAGCTTGTACAAATGTACTTGGATCGAATAGAGAAATATGATCAAAATGGTCCAACAATTAATTCAGTTTTAACCATTAATCCAGATGCCTTAGAAATTGCTGCAGAAATGGACAAAGTACGAGGCAAAGGAAAGCAAGGGCCACTTTTTGGAATTCCTGTGCTTTTAAAAGATAACGTAGATACCAAGGACAACATGCCTACTACTGCAGGGACGATTGCACTTAAAGATAATTATGCGAGTGAAGATTCTTGGGTTGCAAAACAACTTCGTGAAGCTGGAGCCATTATTTTAGGAAAAGCCAATATGAGTGAGTGGGCTTATTTTATGACAACTGGTGTACCAAGTGGGTATAGTGCTCTTGGTGGGCAAGTTCTTAATCCGTATGGGCCAGAAACTTTTTCAGCAGGAAGTGTGGGTGGTTCTAGTTCAGGGTCTGGTGCTGGAATTGCTTCAAACTTTGCGGTTGTAGCTATTGGGACAGAAACATCAGGGTCTATTCTAAGTCCATCAAGTGCAAATTCATTAGTCGGGATTAAACCTACTGTCGGGTTAGTAAGTCGCACGGGGATTATTCCATTATCAATGAGTCAAGATACAGCAGGACCTATGGCAAGAACGGTTACAGATGCTGCGATTACATTGGGTGTACTAACAGGTGTTGATCCAACAGATCCAATCACTGAAACGAGTGAAGGAAAAGCATTAACAGATTATACGAAACACCTTAAATTAGATGGGCTAGAAGGTGCAAGAATTGGAATTGATTATAACTTTCTTTCAACCTATAATGAAGCAACAAGAGAGCAGAAGAGAATAGTAGAAGAAGCGATTGAAGTGATGGAAGCACAAGGTGCAATTATCGAAGAAGTGACCATTCCGAGACATACTTATACTTCGCAAGTATTATGGTATGAATTTAAACATAACTTAAACGATTATTTAAAGACTGTCTCAGACAATGTGCCAGTAAGAACCCTCGCTGACATTATTGAATTTAACAAGCAAGATCCAGATGTTCGAATGAAGTACGGGCAGATTCATCTTGAGCGTTCAGAAGCATTAAGTGAAAGTCTTGAGGATCCAACTTACTTACAACAACGTGCAGATGATATTAAATATTCAAGAGAATTAGGTATTGATAAAGTCATGAAAGAAAACAATCTTGATGCACTGTTATTTGCGAATAATAGAGGTGCAGGAATTCCAGCGAAAGCAGGATATCCATCAATTACGGTACCAGCTGGCTATAGCAATGTTGGAATGCCTGTCGGAGTGACATTTACAGGAATGGCCTACAGTGAAGCAAGATTAATTGAACTCGCATACTCATATGAACAAAATTCTAAAAAACGAGTAGCACCTTTGTTTGAGTGATATAGGGACGGTTCTCATGTCTCATTTTTTACAAAATGTTTAAGGTCAGGGGATTTTTCCCCTGGCCATTTTTCTATGATTCTATTAAACGATTTTAATGTGAAACGTATATTATATGTCATAATGGTGCGAGAGGACGGTTCTCGTGAAGCATCGAATTGTCTGCATAAGTGGTATGTACTAGTTCTCATATGGCGTTTCTCGTAAGAGTATAGTGTTGAGACACGAGAACCGTCCCCATGCACCACCCCGTGCACCAGATCTGTGTACGGAGGTTGAGACGCGAAAGTGAACTGAACCCGGGCACCAGACCATAGAACTAGACCTAATGAACCATTTTTTCATTCCCTTTTTTGGGAATTTTTATTATACTATGTAAGTATGCGTTAACTTTGAGCGTTTTGTATTTCACATTTTTACGGGGGATTCTAATATGAATTCGATAAATCATTATAGGGTTACTAGTAAGCAGGATTTCTCAGCGACCAATGAGTTCGAGTTAATCTGGAATAATACCAATGACGCAATCTTTTTGATTGCACCTGATGGTTCAATATTAAAGGCGAATCCAGCGTTTGAGCGGATTCTTGGTTATAGTAGTGAAGAGCTAAAAGGTCATCTGCAGCCACCAATCCTCCCTCAACACTTGATTGAAGATCAACAGCCCTTTTTAAAAAGAATGGAAAAAGGTGAACGGCTTGATTATTATGAAGTGCAGCGACTCACAAAATCGGGTGAATTACTTGAGATTTTTGCATCTTATAGTCCTATTCTTAATGTTGATGGAGAGCTTTTATACATCGTTGCGATGTATAAGGATGTCACGGAGCAAGTTGCAGCGCAGAAGAAGATCATGGAAAGTGGAGAGAAATACCGATTTATTGCAGAAAACACGTCAGATTTAATTATGATTCTTAATGATAAGCAAACGATTACTTATGTGTCTCCTTCAGTAGCTGCTTTGTTGAAAATTCCCCCTGATGATTGTTTGAATAAGTCCATCTTGGATTTTATCTATCGTAATGATATCCTCCTTTTCATGGCAAAGCTTGAAAAAATCGAAAATACTCAAACGCCTCTGCAAATCGAACTCCGCTATAAAGTTGGAGATGAGGGTTTTCTTTGGATGGATTTGAAGTTGCAAAATGTCGTTGATGATAATCAAACGAGAACAATCCTGGTTTCAAGGGATATAAGTGAACGGAAAAAGCATGAAGAGGAGCTCAGATATTTAGCTTTTCATGATTCATTAACAAGCTTGCCAAATCGGTATTATTTTAACCAATTATTAAGTAAGGAAATTGCAAGGTGTAGTAATGAATCTACTGGTATAATGCTTATGTATCTTGATATTGATCACTTTAAGGATGTGAATGATCAATATGGACATGCTGGTGGAGACGCGGTCCTCATTGAATTTTCAAAGCGGATTAAACGGTCTATTCGTACCACAGACATTGTTTGTCGGTTGAGTGGAGACGAATTTATTGTGATTCTCACAGCCCCGAATGATCAAGCTGAGGTTCACGAGATTGTTGAAAGAATACAAAGAGAAATTGTAAAGCCAATGATGATCGAAAAGCATAGTATCACCATTACGGCATCAATAGGTATTTCTGCATACAATCGAGATATTTCACCTGAACAGCTAGTGAAAAGAGCAGACCAAGCGCTTTATGATGTTAAAGAAAAGGGAAAAAATAGTGCTTGTTATTGGTGTGAATAATGGGGAATAATGGGGACGGTTCTCGTGTACCATTTTTCGAGCTGGGAGGGCGGTCTTCTTGGCTCTTTTTTTGTGCTAAAAAGTGTAACTAATAGATGCTTACACACGTCTAACATGAGAGTTGATACAGATAGGAGATTGAACAAATGAAAGGCTGTTTAGTAACTTTCGGTGGTATTCTTTTATTATTTATTGGTGTGATTTTTTATGACTATATTTATTACGATCTTACTAGTTTTCGAGCAACAGATGCAGCTGAAAAATACCTTGAGAGTAAGTATGATGAGGAATTTGAGTTGAAGGAAGCGGAATATTCGAAGATTCTTGGTGAACGTGATGGTTCATATCAGATAGAGGCTAACCCAATCGCTAATCCACATATACCGATACAAATCCATGTTACTGAGTCGAGTGAGATTTTAAGTGACAATTATGCCGAAAGTAAGTGGCGCTTTGAGCTAAATGAACAGTTAAATTCGTACATAGGTCAATTCACAGATTCGTTTTTGTTAATGGCAAACGTTTCAATACCAGAGGATGTACGGAAAAAGTATAGTGTTACAAAGCAATATGAAGAAATCGCCCAGCAGCATTCAGGCAAATTAAATCATATTCTTTTTTTGCATGTTTTACGAGATCCAACTGGTAAGGTAGAAGCGGAGTTGGAGTGGTTATACAAGGTAGTCACTTATTTACAGAATCAAAGCCTAGGAAGATTTTCAATTAAGGTCCATTTTTACTCGGAAACGTTTCTGGAGGGTCTGTCAGAAGAAGCTCAGACATTATCATATACTGAGTTTGAAGACCAATATAAGTTCGAGGGGAGAAGTTATATATTCACATATTCCTCTGAGAGTGCAAAGAGTAATGTTGAAAAATTGGAGGGGCCAGAGAATTTAAAGGAATTTATGAGTGAGGTAAAATAATAGCAGGGGAAGGTTTTTTGGATTTCAAGAACATATAGATAAGTTGAAAGAGGCTGGGACATAACTAAAGTGTTTTACTGAATTTCCGGATTTCATGTAATTAAAACACGTTTGTCTCGGCCTCTCTCTATTCATTGCGAGATTACTAGTTTAGAATATTCATCCTCATTTTTTTGATAGCTGCCCTGCCCCAGGATTTCACTGCATCTGTTGTTACTTCTTCTTCTTTAGCGATATCAATAATTCGTTTATCCTCGATAATTCGTTTCTGTACCCATTTACGTTGATTATCTGATAAGCCTGTACAGTAATGCTCCATTGTGTCACTTTCGAAGGGAAGATTCGGGTTTGGATCTTCTAGATGGAATCCTTCCTCTGACGGCAAGCCTTGGCAAAAACGATCATAGAATTGATTTTCCTTTGTTAAATATTCTAGCAATCTGCCTCGGATTGTGCTGTATGCAAAGGTAGAAAACCCTCCTTTCTTAGGGTCAAAGCGACAATGTGCCTCCCACAATGCAATTAATCCTATTTGGTAGAAGGCCTCGTGATCACGATACAGGTGTAATTTTTTCATAATGGTAAGAATAAGTGGTTTATAGTCATCTACTAGCTTTTCGAAGGGTTGGCTCAATGTAAAAGTTCCTTAAAAAAAGCGCGCTTTTTAATATTCCGTCGGTAGTTCTAAAGTAAATGAATTTCATGGGTTCGTCTAAATGGCAAGTGTGTTGTTTGATGGGGGGAGCATGCGGCGTAAATAACGTTTCATAAGAACATACGTGAAGTTTAAGGGGAGAACAGTGGGGGATATGTAGAGTAAGTATAGAATTTGGGAAGTGGGGACGGTTCTCGTGCACCACTTAAAAGAGATACTAGATTTGCATGAGGCCTTAGTACACCACTCAAAATGAGACGCGAGAACCGTCCCCATGCACCACCCATGCACCCCCACCAAACCTAAAAAAACAGATAGGGGATGCCCCTATCTGTTTGCTTGTAATGAGAGTTCTGCTAGATTAATTTTTCCATCTTCAACTAGGTGACATGCAGCTTGTTGTTCTCCATCGACATGGTGGAGTTTCGGCTCTTCTGTACGACAACGGTCAAAGGCGAAAGGACAACGAGTGTGGAACCTACATCCTGATGGAGGATTGATAGGTGAAGGAACATCACCTTTTAGTATGATTCTTTCTTTCTTTTCTCCAATATTTGTACTAGGAATTGCAGATAGTAAAGCATATGTGTATGGATGCTGTGGGTTTTCGAACAATGATTTCTTGTCAGCAATCTCTACTATTTTTCCTAAATACATCACGATGATACGATCTGAAATATGACGAACAACTCCAAGGTCATGTGAGATGAACAAGTAAGTTAATTGGAATTTTCGTTGCAAGTCTTTTAATAGATTTAGTACTTGTGCTTGAATGGAAACATCTAACGCTGATACAGCTTCATCACAAATAATTAACTTAGGATTTACTGATAAAGCTCTGGCAATTCCGACACGTTGGCGCTGACCACCACTAAATTCATGTGGATGACGATCAATTTGATGTGCGCCAATTCCAACCGTCTGAAGCAATTCCTCAATTACTTTTCGACGCTCATTCTTAGGAACGACATTTTGAATTTCCATCGCTTCTTCTAAAATTTGGCTGACTGTTTGTCTTGGATTTAATGACGCATAAGGATCTTGAAAGATAATTTGAAGATCATTTCGTTTCTTTCTCATTTCCTTTTTGTTTAAGCTCAATAAATCTTCTCCATCAAACATAACTTCTCCAGCATAAGGATTGTCTAGACGAAGGATTGCTCGACCTGTGGTTGATTTACCACAGCCAGACTCTCCAACAATACTAACCGTTTCGCCTTCTTTAACGGAAAAACTAATATCATCTACAGCTTTTACATGGTTGATTGTTCGTCCTAAGACTCCACCTTTAATAGGGAAGTATTGCTTGAGGTTTTTAACCTCTAGTAAGTTTTTTGTACTCATGGCTGAGGAACCTCCTCTTTTTCCCATTTCTCAGTATACATCCAGCAACGAACCTGATCCCCTTTGTTGATCTCCAACAACTCAGGTAATTCCGTCTTACAAATCTCACGAGCATGTTCACATCTTGGTGCAAATCGACAGCCTTGTGGAAGTGAAAATGGACTTGGAACAGACCCAGGGATAACAGCAAGGTCACCTTCGTAATCTCGGTCATGCTTTGGTACAGAATTGATTAGTCCAACCGTATATGGATGTTTAGGCTCAGTAAACAGTGTTTTCACATCTGCATACTCGACAACCTTCCCACAGTACATAACCGCAACATAATCACACATCTCAGCAACAACACCTAGATCATGTGTAATCATCATGAGGGAAGTGCCTAGCTCTTGTTGAAGTTTCTTAATTAAATCAAGGATTTGTGCTTGAATGGTTACATCTAGCGCAGTCGTAGGTTCATCTGCAATAAGTAGCTCTGGATTACAAGCTAGCGCAATCGCAATCATCACACGCTGACGCATTCCACCTGATAATTCGAAAGGATACTGCTTCGCGCGCTTCTCGGGTGATGGAATACCAACAAGCGTTAGCATTTCAACCGCTTTCGCCCATGCATCTTTCCGGTTTAATTTTTGATGAATTCGAATCGATTCTGAAATTTGTTCCCCACAGGTTAAGGTAGGGTTCAGTGAGGTCATCGGCTCTTGGAAAATCATCGAAATATTATTCCCGCGAATACCCATCATTTGTTTCTTGGTTTTGTCGAGTAGATTTTCCCCTTTGAAAAGAATTTCTCCACCAACAATTTTACCAGTTGTTTCTTCTAGCAAACGAAGAATCGATAAGGATGTAATACTTTTTCCTGACCCAGATTCCCCTACAACTCCAAGGGTTTTCCCTTTTTCTATTGTAAAATCAACGCCATCTACTGCTTTTACTTCGCCCTCATCTGTAAAAAAGGAGGTACGTAGATTGATTACTTCTAAGATATTATCGTTTTTCGCTATAGTCATTCTATTCAACCTCCTTAATTCAAGTCAATTCGTTTGTTAATGAGGCGGTACGTAATATCAACAAGGAAGTTAACAAGTACAAATAGGACCGCACAAACGAGAATGGTACCTTGCACCATTGGAAAATCATGCGCACGGATCGAGTCAATAATTAAACGTCCAAGACCGTTGATTGCAAATACAGTTTCAGTAATGATTGCTCCGCCTAGTAAACCACCAAACTGTAATCCTACGATTGTCACGACAGGAACTAGTGCATTACGTAGAGCATGCTTATAAATAACAAGACGATCACTCACACCTTTTGCATAGGCAGTACGGATATAATCCTGATTGATTACCTCTAACATACTTGAGCGAGTCATCCTTGCGATAATCGCTGCTCCACCTGTTCCTAATGTGATCGCTGGTAGAATAATATGTTCCCAGGTTCCCCAACCTGCAACAGGAAGGACTCCAAGATTAACGGAAAATAAATAAATCAACATAATACCAAGCCAGAAGTTTGGCATAGAAAGCCCGAATAATGCAACAAGCATAATACCGACATCAGTAAGAGAGTATTTTCGGGTAGCTGAAATGATTCCTGCAATTAACCCGAGTAAAACAGCAGCTGCTGTCCCTATAAGTGCTAACTGAACCGTAATGGCAAAACGGGAAGCGAAAATTTCTTCTGCTACTGGACGAGAAGTTCTGATTGATGTCCCTAAATCACCTTGAACGGCATTTGTGAGAAATCGAAAATATTGAACATGAAGTGGGTCATTTAGACCTAAGTTTTCACGCATTTGTTCAACTTGCTCTGGATTTGCATTTTCTCCTGCCATAATTTTTGCTGCGTCACCAGGGATCAGGTGCATCATCAAAAATACAGCTAATGTAACCCCAATCATAACGGGGATGGTTTGAAATAGTCTTCTAAGGATGAATACGAGCATTTAGTTCACCTTCCCTTCATTATTTTCTAGTTTTTGGATCTAACGCATCACGGAGACCGTCTCCGAATAAATTGAATCCAATAACTACTACTAATATAACTAATCCTGGAAACAGAGTGATATATGGTGCCTGACGGATATATGATCTTCCTTCACTCAACATCGTTCCCCATTCAGGATCTGGTGGTTGTGTTCCCATTCCAAGGAATGAAAGTGCTGCAGCAGTAATAATCGCTGACGCAATATAAAGTGTTGATTGAACAATAATAGGTGAAACGATATTTGGGAGGATATGTTTAAAAATAATTCTGAAATCTGTAGCTCCCATCGCTCTAATCGCATCAATGTACTCTAGCTTTTTGACTGTCAAAGTAGATCCTCGTACAATTCTAGCAAATGTTGGAACCGCGAAAAACGCAATCGCTATAATAACATTTGTTGTACTAGCTCCTAAAATACTAACGATCGCTAAGGCCAATAAGATTCCTGGGAAAGCTAGTAAAATATCACAAATTCTCATGATTAATGAATCAATCCATCTTCCATAATAACCAGCAACAATTCCTAGCACGATTCCGACAGCTGCTCCTAGAAGAGTGGATAAAACACCGACAGTTAAGGAAATCCTAGATCCATGAAGCAAGCGACTTAGAATATCTCTCCCTTTATCATCTGTACCAAACCAATGTTCTGCTGATGGTGTTTGCAATTTATTGGCAATATCTATGGTGTTTGGGTTATATGGTGCAATCGCTGGAGCTAATAAAGCAAGCAATACAAATACTGACACAATTATTGCACCTGCAAGTGCAGCTTTATTCTTAGCTAACTTCTTATAAAACTGCTTCGATGCAGTGAGC
This sequence comes from Litchfieldia salsa, assembly GCF_900104555.1. Classification (GTDB taxonomy): domain Bacteria; phylum Bacillota; class Bacilli; order Bacillales; family Bacillaceae_L; genus Litchfieldia; species Litchfieldia salsa. Next base: position 53,130 of record NZ_FNJU01000009.1, on the reverse strand, counting down.
CTTGTACTCTGCTCACTTACAGGAATTGTTGTTGAAGATGTTGGTTGTAGCTCTGGTTGGCTCATCCTTAATCCCATCCTTTCATTCTTTAATTTTCTGTTACAAATTTTTTACACAGATAGGTATATAATACCGAGTCCATATAAATATTACAATAGTATGATTACTATATTTTTATAGAGTTTAATATCGTTGTTCGTTTTTTTAAAAATTCCCAAAATTCACTAAGGTAGAGTGAATTTTGCTATGTTTGTTAAAAAATCTGACAAACTTTATTATACTGGAAAAATGTTTACTTTATTGCTTTATGGCTAAAAAGTACTAAAATGTTAAAAAAATTAAGCGAAATTTATTGATGGTTTGTAATTTTTCGATTATTATAAACAAGGACCATGTAATCATGGGATTAATTAAGAAAAGAAATAGGGGGTTTTAGCATGAAGACAAAAAAGAATGTTTTCCTTATGCTTATGCTTGCATTTGTACTTGCATTAGCGGCATGTGGAAACAATGACAACACAACTGAAGAAAATTCAGGCAATGAGAGTGAAGAAACACCGGCTGTTCAAGAAGGTGGGGAGTTAGTATTCGTTACTCCTTCTGATGCTCCGACATTAGATCCTCATGGAATGAATGATACAGCGACAACAAATGCTACAACTCAAATTTTTGACCGTTTAACTGAATATGCAGAGGACGGTTCTGTTGTAGGTTCACTTGCAGAAGAATTCACTGCTGTTGATGATACAACTTGGGAATTCAAATTACGTCAAGGCGTTAAATTCCACGATGGAACAGATTTCACAGCAGATGCTGTTAAAATGAGCCTTGAGCGCTTAATTGATCCAGAGTTTGCATCTCCACGTGCAGTTGTTCTAAATATGATTTCTGAGATCGTTGTTGTTGACGATCATACTGTTCAAATCAAAACAGCTGAGCCTTTTGCTCCACTTCCGGCTCACTTAGCACATAATGCAGGTTCTATCATTGCGCCTTCTGCAATTGAAGAAGAAAACAATGGTGGAAAAAAGGTTGACGAAAATCCAGTAGGTACAGGTCCATTCAAATTTGATTCATGGAACCGTGGTGCTGAAATTAAATTTGTTAAGTTTGAAGATTACTGGGGTGAAGCTCCAAAGGTTGACTCTGTAGTATTCAAAGTTATCCCAGAACAAGCTACTCGTGTAGCAATGCTTGAAACAGGTGAAGCACATGTAATGTTAGTTGGTTCATCTGATGTAACAACTGTAGAAACAATTGACGGAATTGAGCTTGATCGTGTTAAGGGTACTCGTATGGACTATGTTGGTTTCAACATGAACAAAGAGCCATTTAACAACGAAAAAGTACGTCAAGCAATTGCAATGGCAATTAACAAAGACGATATCGTTAATGGAATTCTTGATGGTCAAGGTGTACCTGCTGTAGGTCCACTTGCACCAACTGTTGTTGGGAATTCTCAAGATTTAAAGCCACTTGAATTTGATGTAGAAGCAGCGAAAGCTTTATTAGCAGAAGCTGGATTTGAAGATGGATTCGAGACAACTCTTTATGTAAACGAAGGAAGTAAAGAACGTGCTGACATCGGTGTATTAGTTCAAGCTCAATTAGCTGAAATTGGCATTGACGTTAAAATCGAAACAATCGAGTGGGGTACTTTCTTAGAAAAGACTGGTGCAGGCGAGCATGAAATGTTTGTACTTGGTTGGACAACTGTAACAGGTGATGCTGACTACGGTCTATACGCTCTATTCCATTCTTCAATGCATGGATCACCTGGTAACCGTTCATTCTATACAAATGAAACTGTAGATGCTTTATTAGAAAAAGGTCGTACATCTACAGATCAAGAAGAACGTAATGCTGCATATGCAGAAGTATCACAAATCTTAATCGATGAAGCTCCAATGGTTTACCTACAACACCCAGACTTCGTTCATGGTATGAACGGAATCGATGGACTGTTCGTAAACTTCAGCGGAACTCCATTCTTCCACAATGTAGGATTAACAAAATAATTAAACCAAAAAACCCCTATTTCATCCCGAAATAGGGGTTTTTGGTGCATGGGGACGGTTCTGATGTCTCATTCCCATTGGTCCTACCGTTCGATGATTCGAAATACCCCCCCAACACTTTCGAGTCAGATAACTCTCTCCTTTGTTCCTCTTAAATCCGCAAAAGGATAATCAAAACTAGCTTATTTAAGGTATACCGGTCCAACTTTTCCAATTAGAGTAAGTAATAAAAAAAATAATGTCGAAATATAATAGATTAGAAAGAATGAAGTCGATATAATAGAAGAAGTACAAAACCATATTAATTTCAGAGGATGATCTAAACTTGGATAGCATAGTGATTACAGGTTACGGAATGAAAATTCCTGGCGCGAATGATAAGGAAAGTTTTCATAGAGTCCTAGAAGAAGGGATCTCGACACTATCTGTGCTTGAGGGTGTTGGCCAAGGTCAGTCAAATATTGTGGCTGGTGTAATTGAAGGTGATTTTCTTCAATTAGGAGAACGAAATTACAAAAGGTATCCAAGATCAACAAGATTGGCTATAGCCGCTGCTAGTGATGCAGTAAAAATGGCAAATTTATCTTATGATCCATATAGAATAGCAGTTATTATAGGGACTTCAGCAGGTGCGATACTGGAAATCGAGCAGTATTCATCAGTTGCATTAGATTTGAAAAAATATCCTTTACAAGGGGTTTCGCTTGTTGATAGCCATACTCTTTCAGCTTCGGTAGCTGAGAATATTGGCACACGTGGCCCAACTTTTACAATAACAACTGGTTGTACAGCTAGCATTGATGCCATTTTAATGGCAAAGCTATTACTTCAATCCGGCCAAGTAGATGCTTGTGTAGTTGGAGGGGCGGATGCGCCTTTAGGTCAGTGGAGTATTAATGGCTTCACAAAGATGAGATCAATCGCATCTAATGTGTCAATTGACCAGACAGGTGTGCCTTTCTCTCAAGATCATCATGGGTTTGCCATTTCAGAAGGGGCTGGAGTATTAATTCTCGAACGTGAGGAACATGCAGTGAGACATGGTAAGACGATTTATGGCCACATTTCAAACGTCCTTTCTCGAAATGAAGGAAGGCCGATTTTACAGTCTGATGAAACCGGTCAAGAAATGCTACAAGCTTACAAGGACACACTTGGGGAAACGATTCCATGTTATGTCAATAGCCAAGCACTAGGCTTGAAAGTAAATGATCGAATTGAAGCATATATTCATAGAGAGAGCTTTAAGCCAACGGTTCCAATTACTTCTATTAAAGGAATGATCGGTCATTCCTTTGCAGCGATGGGGACTATTCAAGTTATTTCTGCTTTGATTTCCATGGAATATGGATTCATACCTCCTACCATCAAAACAGCAGGGAAAGGCTTTGAGGATTTACCAATTGTTTATGAAACGAGCTATCAACCTGTAAATATAGTAAGTATTACAACACATGGAAATAGTGGTAATAATGCTTGTTTAGTACTTACTAAATAGGGAGGATTTTTAAGTGTTTTTTCTATTCTTAGTTTTAGTAGCCCTTATTCCACTGTGTATAGGGGTCTCGATTTTCTTTATGTTTAAAAAAAGCAAGCTTGCAAAGGTGTTGTTTTTATTTTTAATATTAGCGTCAATTTGGCAAATTGATGTAGCTTTCTTATTTTCCTATGGCATTTTTCCGATTGATACGATTGATTTCTTTTTTCGTCTCTTACGAATAGGTTCAATTATGCTTACGCCAACCTTATTTTATGTAGGATACACGATTACTCAGCAAGAGATTCCAATGCTTTTTAAAAGTAAATGGCGCTATATCATGAATCGCAAGACAGTTATTGTCTTTTATGGTTGGAGTTTTATTGTGTATTTAGTTGGTTGGAGTAAAAATGGAATTGCTTCATTAAAGATCATCCAACCGAATGAAGCCTTCCATTTCTACTTTCCGACATACGGAAATTTATCTTGGATTTTTGACACGAATGTGTTGATGTTTGTCATTAGTATTATCGCTTGTTTTTTTATTGGAAAACAGATTAAGCAAGCTAATCTACGGTCTTTTCTTTTGCATTTTATTTTTACGACAGCTGTAGGTTATAGCATTGGGATCTTAAATATGTATCCTGAAGCTAAGCTGTTTCCTAGTGCAGTCGCTGTGTTGGTTTTTGCGATTTCACTTTTAATCCTATCTAATCGAATGCACCTTAATATTGTAAAAGAAATGAATAATGAGCTAGATCAACAGAGAACGTTCTTAAGAAATGTCATAGACCTCAATCCTAATTATATATACGCAAAGGACCAAGAAGGTCGATATTCACTAGCTAACCTTTCGTTTGCAAAGCTATATGGGAAAGAAATTGATGAGATTATCGGGAAAACTGAATTTGATATACAGGATGATAAACTGTTGGCAAAGGAGATTTTTCAAAGAGATCAGACAATCCTTGCTGAATCAAAGGGTGTGATGATTCCTGAGGAAGTTATTATTGATAAAAAAGGTAATATCAGGTGGCTGCAAACCTCTAAAATTCCGATTAAAACGAATGAAACTACTGTTCTATTAGGTGTTTCCAATGATATTACCGAGCGTAAATATCATGAAGACGAAATCACTTATCAAGCAAACCATGATGTGACAACAGGTTTAGCGAATAGAAGGCTTTTTAATGAGGATCTAACTACTTTATTTAAAAAGAATAATTCAGAACTAAATAGTGCTGTTATCATGTTGATTGACCTAGATCGGTTTAAATATATTAATGATACCCTTGGACATGATGTTGGGGACTTATTATTAATTGAGGTTGCAAAGAGACTTGAAATGTTCCTAGTCGAAAATAAGCTTACGAACGCGAAGGTTTACAGAGTAGGTGGGGATGAATTTACACTAGTATTCCCTAATTGTACGAAAGCTGAATCAATTGAATATGCTACGTCAATTTTACAGGAATTTAAAAAGGGATTTTCGTTTGGGGAAATGGAATATTATATTACTCCGAGTATCGGCGTCTCCTTATATCCTGAAGATGGGCGTGATGCAAAAACATTAATGAAAAATGCGGATACCGCGATGTACTATATAAAGGAACGAGAAAAGAATAATTTTAAGTTATTTACTGAAGATATGAATTATCATTTTTACAGAAAGATGATGATTGAGAAAGAACTAAGAGAAGCGGTTGAAAGAAATGAGTTTGAGCTTTATTATCAACCACTGGCGGATATCGATACAGGCTTAGTCTCTGGAATGGAGGCACTTCTACGCTGGAAGAACAAAACGCTGGGTGTTGTTTCACCTGCGGAATTTATCCCGATTGCAGAAGAAACAGGCCTTATCATTCCAATTGGTGAGTGGGTACTAAAATCAGCGTGTGAACAAGCCTTTAATTGGCAACAAATGGGATATAGACCATTGAAGGTAGGCGTCAATATTTCAATCAGACAGCTACTAGATAAGAATTTTCTGAAGAAAGTAGCGACGGTTGTAGAAAACTCTAAATTGGATCCTCGTTATATTGACTTAGAGGTGACAGAAAGTATTGCCATGCATGACTCAGATGAAATGATTTCAAAATTATACAGGTTAAAGGAAATCGGGGTAAGTCTTTCCATGGACGACTTCGGCACAGGGTATTCCTCACTGAGCTACCTTAAGAAATACCCATTAGATACGTTGAAAATTGATCAATCCTTTATTAGAAATATTACTAAAAAGAAAGATAATCAAGCAATCGTCAACAGTATCATCTCAATGGCAAAGCACCTTAACTTAAAAGTAACAGCCGAGGGAGTTGAAAATAAAGAAGAGTACCAATTTCTTAGCAACCTCCACTGTGACTTTGTTCAAGGATACGACATTAGCCGCCCTTTGAACGCAGAAGACTTCGAAAACAATATACTAGTAACAAATTAATGGTGCGCGGGGACGGTTCCCGTGCACCATTTTTTCATGTGACATGGGGACGGTTCTCATGCACCATTTTGATCCTATATGTAGATAGAGCATGAGACTTCGAGTACAATCTAGCATCGTCTGAATGAAACGCGAGAACCGTCCCCCTGCACCAATGCAGGCGCAAAAATACCTTCGATTTTCTTTTTTTATGCTATGATATCGTTAATAACACTAGAATAGGAGAATCGTATGAGTGAGAAGGATGTAGAACTTTATCATAGAATTCAACAAGGTGATAAGCACGCACTTGAACTGCTGTATGATCGTTATGAAAAACTACTATACTCTTTTTCCTTTAAGTTAACAGGTCAAAGGGAGTTGTCAGAAGAGGTTGTGCAAGAAGTGTTTATCAAGATTTGGACGAAAAAGGGAATCTATAATGAACATAAAGGGAAATTTTCCTCTTGGATTTTAACAGTTGCTCGAAATACGGGAATTGATATGATTCGAAAAAAGAAAGAGGTAACCTATTCAATAGAAGAACGTGATTCGATTTCCAGTCACGAGCCTTTAACAGAGGATCTTGTTGAATGGAAGGAAGAGGGTGCACGTATCAGGGACGCGATTTCAAGTTTAGCAAAGGAACAACGGGAAATTGTAGACTTGCTTTATTTTAAAGGCTTATCACAGCAGAAAATTGCAGATGCTTGTCAACTTCCTCTTGGTACGGTCAAAGGCAGGGTTCGGCTAGCATTACAGCATCTGAAGAAAAGACTGACCATCCATGAGAAAGGGGGGCAAAAATCATGAACCAAGTTGGTTGCGATGGGTTGCTAGATTATTTGAATGAGACAATTGATGAAGAAACAAAGAGAGCATTCGAACAACATATGGAAGGATGCGAAGATTGCCGAAATGAACTGTCTGAACTTCAGTCACTAACGGAGATCTTACCATTTGCTTCAGAACCGGTACCACCTCCAAGTGGAATGAAGTCTCGAATTTTAGAAAATGTATTTGCCACAGAACAAGAAGAAAAGATTAAACAGAACATAGAGCAAGCACCTTCTATCAAAAACGTTACGAATAAAAAGAGAAGCTGGTTAACCCCCTTGTTAGCTGCATCCTTATTGTTTTCATTACTAGGAAATAGCTACTATTTCCTAAATAAAAATAGCCCATCTGAAACACCTATCGTACAAGAAGGGACAGATAAGGTTATAAAAGTAGTTAACTTATCTCCATCAGAATCAATCAATGCAAATGCGATGGCATCGATGATTGATAAGGGCGATGAGATGGCATTGGTTATACAGGCAGACAGCTTAGCCCCTCTTAAAGGGACCGAAACCTATCAAGTATGGTTACTTGAAGATGGAAAACCATATCGGGCCGGAACATTTGTGCCAAATCAGGACGGAATAGGTGGCGTTTCATATATGGTGAAGGATGCGGGAGAACATTCATATGATACCATCGCAATCACCATTGAGCCAACAGCCGACAGCGAACTACCGCAAGGGGAAATTATTTTAAGCTCAGGACTATAATGTATCTTTTATTCAAGGAGAGGAAATTACCTCTCTTTTTTTTGCCTAAAAATAAAAATCCACTGATCCAATTCTAATGTTCATTCGTTTGCTTAATGATAAGACGTTAAATCCATTGAAGGGAGATCCTGTATGACAAAACGAATGAAAATGTTTTCGATTTTACTATGCGTTTACGTGATTTCAGGTTGTGATACTAGTGAACAGGTAGCTATGAGCCAACCAAAAGTTGAGTCTACAATGGTTGAGGAAAAAGTAGTACTGGCACCAGCTCCGTCACCTACTAATTCAAGTCCACCAATCATTCGGGATGAACGTGAGGGGATTATTCCGCTGACCATTGAAATTCCTTCAATTGGTGTCGAGGCTGAGGTTGAGGATGTTGGTCTTCTTGAAAATGGTCAAATGGCTGTACCTGAAGGGAGTGAAAATGTTGCTTGGTTTGAGCCTGGTCCAAAACCGGGAGAGCCTGGGAATTCGGTGATTGCTGGTCATGTTGATGATACTGTCAACCCGGCCGTATTTTACGACCTCCACAAAGTACAAATAGGTGAACATATTTACGTGACAGATCAACAAGGAAAAAGGCTGACCTTTTTGGTAAGAAAAAAAGAGATCTATCCTCGGACAGATGCTCCATTAGATGACATTTTTGGATTCACCTATCTTAGTATGTTGAATTTAATTACGTGTGAAGGTGAGTATGACCCCGAAACGACTGAAAGAGCAGAGAGATTAGTTGTTTTCGCAGAATTAGTTAAAAATTAATTTTTAAAAAAGTGATCCAAACATAGGGTAGGCATCGTTAGCTTAATGAAAAAAACAAACAAGGGGAGAGGTAGAAGAAATGAAAATGAAAACGAACTGGAAAAGAGCGTTAATAGCAGTACCTTTAAGTTTATCCTTACTTATACCAGCAGGAGGAATGGTGAGTGCGGCAAGCCAAGAATCGGTCCCTACGGTTTCGACACCTGGAGCAGATTTACGTTCTTCATTGGCACATTTATTAAGTGAACACGGATACTTAGCGATTGAAACAATGAGAAAGGGAGCGCAAGGAGCAGCTGATTTCGAGGCATCTGCAGCAGCATTAGATGAGAATACGGTAGATTTATCTAGTGCGATTGCTTCTGTATATGATGAAGAAGCGGGAGTCGCATTTGAAGAAATGTGGAGCGCGCATATTGGATTTTTTGTTGATTATGTAGTAGCCGTTGGAAAGAACGATGAGGCTGGAAAGAAAACCTCATTAGACGAATTATCTCAGTATAGACAGGATTTCTCGCAGTTTCTAGAAACAGCAACAGGAGAACGCTTGGAAGCAGGCGCACTTGCCGATGGTTTACAAATGCATGTAAACCAGCTAGTAGGGGCATTTGACAGCTATGTTGCAGGAGATTACAACAAGGCATATGAATATGAAAGAGAAGCCATTGGCCATATGCATATGGTTGCAAAAGGTTTATCAAGTGCAATTACTGATCAATTCCCAGAGAAATTTAATAATACGAAGGCAGTTACTCCAGCTGCAGATTTGAGAGCCGCACTAGATCACTTGTTATCTGAACATGCTGGGCTTGCGGCAATGGCGATGCAAAATGGAATTGATGGTTCAGATGATTTTGCTGCTTCTGCAGATGCATTAAATGCCAATACAGAGGACCTTGCGAAGGCAATTAGCTCGTTGTATGGTGAGGAAGCGGGTCAAGCCTTCAAAGAAATGTGGGAAAATCACATCGGATTCTTTGTGGATTATGTGAAAGCGACTGGAGCTAATGATGAAGAAGCAAAAGAGGCGGCACTATCGAACCTTGATAACTACCGTACCGAATTTTCAACATTTATTGAAACCGCAACAGAAGGAGAAGTTCCAGCCACTGCCTTAGCTGAAGGATTACAAATGCACGTCAATCAGTTAGTTGCTGCTTTCAATAGTTATATTGCGAAAGACTATGAAGCTGCCTATGAATCTATTCGTGAAGCATATGGCCAAATGTATGGAGCATCTAAGGCATTATCTGGAGGAATCGTTGCACAATCTCCTGACAAATTCGCAAGCCAAATGCCAACTGACATGCCTAAAACAGGACTAGTCCAACCAAGCACAGAAAAAAACAATATTCAGTGGGCACTGGTGCTTCTAGGACTATTCACAATTGCAACCGCAACTCGCGTCATCGCCCGAAAAAATTAAATGGAGCATGGGTGGTTCATGGGGACGGCTCTGCCGTCCCAATCGTGTTAAATTTAAAATGAGTTTGCTCATGGGGTGACTTTCCTTTTTTTTAAGATATTACCAACGAAAAGTTTGATAGTCTATTATTTCATTATCCTTTTTTGTCCTTTTTAGGTATAATATAGGATATTATACTTAATGTTTTGCACTCAACATGATACGGGGGATTGTCTGATGATATCGAAAAACCGTTATATCGTTCCTAACCAGACAGATTTTACAACCCTTGATGAACTAGAATTGATCTGGGAAAATACCAATGATGCCATCTTCTTGATTGCACCTAATGGCTCCGTGTTAAGGGCAAATCCAGCGTTCGAAGTAATTCTTGGTTTTAGCAGTGAAGAATTAAGAAATGATCCACAACCACCAATCATTCCTCAACACTTGATCAAGGATCAAAAGCCCTTTTTAGAAAAGATGAAAAAAGGTGAACGACTCAATTATTATGAAATCCAACGACTTACGAAAACAGGGGAATTATTAGATATTGTCGCTTCTTATTCGCCTGTCCTAAATCATGATGGCGAGTTATTATTTACGGTGGCTATGTACAAAGATGTGACAGAACAAGTTGCAGCACAAAAGAAGGTAAGGGAAAGCGAGGAAAAGTATCGATTCATTGCGGAAAATACATCTGATTTAATTATGATTTTAGATGAGGCAAAAATGATTACATATGTTTCTCCCTCGATAGTAGCATTGTTAAATGTCTTACCTGAGGATTGTATGAATAAATCGATCTCGGATTTCCTTTATGAGGAGGATGTTCCTCTTTTTATGGCATTGGTTGATACGGTAACGAAAAACAAAAAGACCTTACAATTAGAAGTTCGTTATAAAAGCGGGCATAATGAATTTTTGTGGATGGATGTAAAAGGTTCTTCTGTTGTCGAACAAGATAAGACGAGAACGATTATTGTCTCAAGGGACATAAGTGAACGTAAAAAGCATGAGGAAGAGCTAAGATATTTAGCTTTTCATGATACGTTAACAGGCCTTCCAAACCGTTATCACTTTAATGAATTATTAAATGATGAGATTAAAAAGTGTAGGAAAACCTCTAGTGATTTGGCTCTTATGTATCTTGATATTGATCTCTTTAAGAATGTGAATGATACACTTGGTCATGCTGGAGGAGATGCGGTTCTTATCGAATTTTCAAGGCGGATTAAACGTTCAATTCGATCGACCGATAAGGTCTGTCGTTTGAGTGGAGATGAGTTTGTTGTAATTATTTCAGAGCCTTTTAACCAAGACAATGTCCAAGCTATTGTGAAAAGAATACAAGCCGAAATTGAAAAACCAATGGTGTATGAAAATCAAAGCATCAACATAACAACATCAATTGGGATCTCTACATACAATGGTGAACTTTCTCCTGAGGAGATCGTAAAAAGAGCAGACCAAGCCCTTTATGAAGTTAAAGAAAATGGTAAAAACAACGTTTATTTTTGGTGAGACACGGGGACGGTTCTCATGCACCATTTTGTTTGTTTTAATAGAATATGAGAACTGTCCAGGTACACAAGTTTGAGATGAGGCATGAGAACCGTCCCCGTGAAGCAAATTAGTTGTATAGGCAACTACTTGTTGCTATAATGAAAACATCTTATGGTTGGGCAATAATCGTTATCATTTTCGGGACTAATTTCTACGCTGGGAGACCTTTTGGATGAAGAACTTTGTCAATGATTATATAGGTATTTTGATTCATCATACTGACTTAGCGTTAACGAGTTATGTTAAAGCGAAGCTAGAGCCCTTAAATATTGCACCTGAACAAAACTTAATCATGTTACTTCTATTGGAAAAGAACGGATTGACGCAAAATGAAATTGCTCAAAAACTGAACAAAGATAAAACCAATATTGCTCGTATGATCAGCAATCTTGAGAAAAAAGGTTTTATCCGAAGGCATGTTAATGAAGTTGATCGTCGTTCGCTCAATGTGTATCTTACCGATTGTGGGGAAAAACTAGGTGAAAAATTATATCCAATTGCTAGAGAACACAATCAGGTTGTCTGTTCTGGAATTTCCGAAGAAGAATTATTGATTGTTCAAAAAGTGTTGATGAAAATGAGAAGGAATGTAGAAAACAATGCTAAATAATTGATTACTCGTTTATTGAAACATTTTCGATAAAAAAGAGGTCTACACACGAAGTATAAAGCTGTTTTCTTAGCCATTTTAAACACAACAAGAATCCAATACATCCTAAGTAATATAGTTGCTATAACAACTATAAGAATGTAAGTATATTAATTTTAAGTAAGAGGGAGAGTTTTTTAAATGAATGTATTAGTTGTAAAAGCAAATAATCGTCCGGCTTCAGAGGCTGTTTCTAGTAAAATGTATGAAGGGTTTATGGCTGAATTAGAAGGTACAAACCTAAACGTAACAACTTATGATGTATATGAAGAGGATACTCCATATTTCGGTCAAGACTTATTCAATGCTTTCGGAAAAGTTCAAAACGGCGGAGAATTAACAGATGTTGAATCACGCCTATTAGCTGCTAAACAAAAAGCAATGGATGCTCTAACTGCAGCAGACGTTGTCGTGTTTGCATTCCCATTATGGAATTTAACAATCCCTGCAAAACTTCAAACGTTTATTGATTACGTTTATGCGGCAGGATTTGCATTCAAATACGATGCAGAAGGTAACATGGTTCAACTGATGACTGACAAAAAAGCGATTCTTTTAAATGCTCGTGGTGGAGTTTACTCAACACCAGAAGCAGCTCCAATGGAAATGGCTGTTAACTACATGCGTAACGTATTTGGTGGCGTATTCGGTATGGAAATCATTGACGAAGTTGTGATTGAAGGTCATAATGCAATGCCTGATAAAGCACAAGAAATCATTGCAGCTGGTATGGAAGAAGTAAAAGCTTCCGCACAACGCCTAGTGGCATTATCTAAATAATGGTGCATGGGGACGGTTCTCACGTCTCATTCAAAATAGTCCTGCCTGAGTTTCATACTCAACAGGGCTTTTTTTTTGGTTGTGGCGTGCAAGGGGGCTAAGCATGATGCTGGGTAGGGACGGTTCTCGTGTCTCAAGTAAGCTCAGCAATTGGTACTAAAGCGGAACGAAAGAACTTGCGATAACCCCCATACAAAATTGGCACACGAGAACCGTCCCCTTGAAACTTATTCGTGTTGGCTTCGTATTAAATGAAGGAGTTAAATTTTGGAAGGGGGAACAATGGTGGAGACTTTTTTGAAAGTTGAGGGTTTGAGGAAGTCATTTAAAGAGATAGAAGTTTTGAAGGAAATTTCCTTTGAAGTGAATAAGGGTGAGATTATGGCGATTCTTGGACCAAATGGAGCGGGGAAATCGACAACGATTCGTAATATCATGGGTATTATGTATCCTGATCAGGGGAGTATCACATTCCAAGGTCATACAGAAATTCCTCGTAATAAGATAGGCTACTTACCAGAAGAGCGTGGACTTTATAAAAATGTAAAGGTTTTGGATATCCTTCTTTATTTAGCCGATTTAAAGGATTATCCAATAAAAAAAGCGAAGGAGCGGGCACTTTCCTATTTGAAAAAGTTTGGTTTAGAAGGGAAGGAGAAGGTGTCTGTCGAGGAATTATCAAAGGGAATGGGGCAGAAGGTACAGTTTATCGCTTCTATTTTACACGAGCCAGAGTTTTTAATTCTTGATGAACCCTTTTCAGGACTTGACCCGGTGAGTCAGGAGCTATTTAAATATGAGATTAAGAATCTAGCAGCGAATGGAACAGCAATTCTATTATCCTCTCACCAAATGAACTTAGTAGAGGAAATGTGTGATCGTTTATTTTTAATCCATCGTGGTCAAAAGGTCATTTATGGAACAATGGGTGATGTCAAAAAGGAATACGCGAATTTCAAATGCACGATAAAAGGCAAAAATCGTGTGGAAGACGTTGAAGGGTTAGCAGAGGTACAACGAGTTGAACAGTCTGATGATGCGATTACTTTATTTCTATCAAAGGACGTAAATATAGCATCTTGGGTAAGGTCGTTACCAGAAACACTAGAAATCAATGAGTTAACCATTGACCGAATTTCATTACATGAAATCTTTATTGATATTGCGACTGATAAAAATATCCTAAAGGAGGGGGCAGAGATCAATGCGTAATTCATTAAAAGTTGCAAAATGGGAAATGAAAAGAAATATGAAAAACAAAACCTTTCTCATTGGTTTATTTTTAACCCCAATCTTATTCCTAGGGTTTATGTTCATTGGCACTCTTTTTGAAGATTCAGAGGGTGAACAAGAGCCGGCAACACGTGTACTTATAAATGATCAACTTGGTGTATTTGAAGCTCTCGAAATAACAGTGATTGATCAAGGTCTGAATTGGGAACTGGAAACTACAGATAAAAACAATGAAGTAATGATCGAAGAACTGAAAGGAATGGAAAATTCAGCGTATCTAGACTTAGACCAGGATTCTTTTGATAGTGGTGTATTTGAGGTTTATACGAGTGAAGAAATGAATCCATTCTTTATGAATGAAGTACAAGTGTTAGAAATTCCTTTAAAAACCATGCAAATGAAGGAATTAGGGTTAACGGATGAGGAGTTAGTTGCTGTTTCTAAAGGGGTGGTCTTTGAAGAAGCAATTGTTGATGAAATCACGGTTGGTGAAGAAGGTGAGGAAGTAAGTGGTGGTGAAGACCCATTTAAACGCGTTGTTCCTGGGGCCTTTGCGGGAATTATCTTACTCTCGATTGTGTTTTCAGGTATGTATATTTTTCAAAGTGCTTCTCAAGAAAAGAAAGATAAAGTGGCAGAAATCATTTTATCCTCGCTGACACCTGGAGAGTTGATGCAAGGGAAAATTATTGGTTACTTTGGTCTAGGAATGGTGCAGGCAGTTGTCTTCTTAGGGTTTGGTATTCCGATTGCCCTTTGGAAGTTAGAAATCCCTATATTTGAGTATTTATTTGTTCCAGAATTATTGCTTTATATCCTAATCGCGATCCTCGGTTACTTTCTATTCGCGGCTCTGTTTGTGGGAGTGGGAGCAACAATGGCAGATATGTCAACCGCAGGTAATTTTCAAGGGATGGTCATGATGCTACCTTTCCTGCCATTTATATTTATTGGGCCGGTTGTGGGAGACCCAAGTGGGTTAATTGCCCAAATTGGGACGTACTTTCCATTTTCAATGCCTGGAATTTTACTATTACGCCTCGTTTTATTAGATAGTTGGCCATGGATTGAAATCATCATCTCACTTGTTATTTTAGTGATCAGCATATGGTTGTTTATGAAGCTTGCAGGGAAAATCTTTAAGGTAGGAATCTTAATGTACGGAAAAAATGCGACACCTAAAGAAATTTGGAAATGGATTCGTGCTTAATCAATGATTTCTGGGGACGGTTCTCATGTCTCATTCACTGTTTACCTCAAATGCGATGGTGCACGAGAACCGTCCCCTTGTTACCATAAATAAGGTTTAACAACCATGAACCAAAGCATGGTCATTAAAAGAATAATATAGATCCAAACTGAGTTTTTTAGCTGTGTTGCTAACTCTTGATGATTCGCGCCTTCCTCGTTAAACCTTTTTAAGGTTGGAGAAAATGCGCGAGCCAAAAAGAATAATGAGGCAAACAAAATAATGATGGTCATTAGAATCCATGGAGTGTCCCATGTCCAAGGACTTAACACAACGAGCAATACTCCTGAACCTACAAGTACATGACCAGCGTGCTTTGTCAATCTGACAACAAAGCGGAACGTTTCTATGTAAAAGGCTAATTCCTTATCGACCGCATGTCCCATTTTTTTTACAATCGGTAAAAGTATAAAGAATGGTCCGAGTGAAATGATGACGCTAGAAACATGAATAAAAATGATGATACGATAAAATAAATCCATGCCAACTTATTTCGAATCTTCTATTGGATGAAACTCATGAACCCAGACCTTCATTGTAGGCAGCCAAGGCATGCCAGGGTGATATGAAAGAATCGTTTCTTTATATTCTTCCACAGATTCAAATCCTTCTTGACGTGCATGATCATCAGTCAAATCACCAAGAGATTGAGAATACACAGCCTCAACAGTGAATTGTTTCCCTTCTAATTCCATAACCTCGCCAACATCCGCATATCTTCCATTCCGCCTTGTTGCTGTTTTTCGCCCTTCTAGTACCAACTTAATATCATCACCCTTTGTGATGAGACGTTCAATACTACAGGTTTTCGGTGGTAATTCAGCTTGTCCATTTTGATTAGTCAATTTTAAAACTCCCTTCATTCTTATCTAATAACTATACCATAAGATGCAAGGTCAGTTCTTGAGGTGAGCGGGGACGGTTCTCGTGTTTCATGCCAAGACTTGAAATGGTGCACGCGGAAGGGTTCTCGACTTCTGTGCAAAGGGGCCTAAAATGGTGCACGAGAACCGTCCCCTGTTTCATTCAACAATTTCAATTAATTGTGTATGGATGTTGATGAAGTATGTTTCCAATAAATCGGCTAATTTTCCATTAAGATTTTGATACTCAGTATCGGCTTTTTCAATCACCTCATAAAAAGCTTCTTCTTGTATTTCATTATTTTCTAATGCCTTGAATAACTCCCACGATTTTTCACCATACTCTTTTTCAATTAAGGAATATTCATGAGCATTAATCTCTTCAAGAATGGATGTAAGTTCTTTGAAATAGTTGCTTGCTCCTAATTCTTCTATTTGCGTTCCAAACCAATTGAATAAAGCCTCATGACCTCCACTTTCAAGTTCAGAGTAGTAATGGTAAACAAGAGAAACTTTATTTGCGAGTTGGTTATCTGTTGGGAAATCATATTCGCTCATTAAAAAAACCATGGCATTCCAAATATCATCATTAGTTATTAAGTCTTTTCTATTCATTTTTTTTAACAACTAAAAAACCTCCTGAAATCATTGACTGTAAATATTCTCCAACCTACACTGAATATCCTTTTTGGTGCGCAGGGACGGTTCTCATGTCTCACTTATAAATAAAAGCCTTGATGAAGTATATTACTCATCAAGACTTTGGGTGTTTACATAAATCATCCTAGTGAAGTGTACACTACCATCAAGATCTATTTTATCAAAATATTAATTAATCAAAATCTTATCTAATACAAACTTTTCAACAACCTTAGCTACACCATCATTCATATTTGTGTCTGTCACATAGTCCGCGATTTCTTTAATATCATCTGGAGCATTTCCCATCGCTACACCAAGGCCAGCAAATTCAATCATCGCTTGGTCATTATAGCTGTCACCGATGGCAATAACCTCTTCGCGTTTAATTCCACAGGATTTGATTAGCTGTGCCAAGCTTGTCCCTTTTGTCACACCTTTTTCAGTGAATTCAAGGAAATATGGCTTTGAGCGCATAACACTAAATTCTTCCTCTAGTTCCACTTGAAGCTTAGCTTCTACTTCTTTTAATCTCTCTGGATCGCCGACCATTAATACTTTAACAACGGGTTCTGTTACAGAATCTGTGAATTTATCGACAAGTTTGATTGGAAGCTTTGTTATTTCCGATTCTCTAGTTGTATAAGGGTTGTCCACCTCTACTATAATTTCATCCCGAATATAGGTATGAATATTTACTCCTTCACGAACGCTTAGTTCATATAGTTTTTGAGCGGCTTCAATGGGCAATGTACTACTAAACATATCATCATTTGAATGGCAGTTAATAATCTTTCCACCATTAAAAGAAAGAATAAAGCTCTCAAATTTTTCTAAGGAAAGCTCTGCTGCAATAGGCTTCATTCCGAAAGTTGGTCGACCAGATGCTAGTACAACTTTAACCCCGTTTTCTTGTGCCTTCATCAATGCTTCCTTAGTACGATCTGAAATCGAGTGATCATCACGTAACAATGTATCATCCAAGTCAAGTACAATCATTTTATATGTCATATTGGTTTATCCTCTCTCCATCAGTAATTATTACTTATTTTACTAAAGAACCCATGAGAAGTACATGGTGTACGGGGACGGTTCTCGTGTCTCAATCTACAGTATCAAAAAGTGTGGTGGTTAAAATTAGTGAAAAGATAGTTGGTGGTTGAAACAGAGGGCCGTCTCAAACTAGAAGAATGCATCGGAGCGTTGGAATGACCACAAAAAAACACCGCAGGAACAGAAAGTCTCAGCGGTGCTTTTTCATCATTATAATTAAGTTTACGACCAATTAGTATCCAACATAAGCTGTTCCAACAATGATTAAAAGAATGAACAGCACAACGATTAAAGCAAAACTGTTGTTATACATTCTTTATAACACCTCCTAACGTGTTATAGTGTTATCTTATGCAAAAATAGGGTCAGCGGGTGGACGTTAGCCTAAGAGATTGGAAACTGGTGAAAGAGTCTAGGGTGGTGGATGAGACGTGAGAACCGTCCCTGCGCCCCAATTTCTTTTCTGGGGATAATTGTATATTTCCGGTAAATCAGATAAAATAGTATAATTGATTAATAAGTAAGTAAAGGGAGTTTATGTATAGATGAAAATTACAATAGCTGGTACTGGTTATGTTGGTTTATCAAATGCGGTTTTATTGGCTCAAAATAATGAAGTGATTGCTTTAGATATTATTCAAGAAAAGGTGGACATGATTAATAATAAGAAATCTCCAATTATTGATCATGAAATTGAAGAGTATTTAGCAACAAAGGAATTAAATTTAACAGCGACGACAGATAACTATAAGGCGTTTAAGGATGCAGATTATGTTATTATTTCTACGCCGACTAATTATGATCCAGAAAAGAACTATTTTAATACGAGAACAGTTGAGGCTGTCATTGCGAATGTGTTATCAATTAACCCGGATGCTGTTATGGTTATAAAGTCTACCGTTCCAGTTGGGTATACAGAATCAGTCAGAGAGAAGTTTGATACGCAAAACGTTATCTTTTCACCTGAGTTTTTACGAGAGGGAAAAGCGTTATATGATAATCTTCACCCTACTCGAATTATTGTGGGAGAGCAATCGGAAAGAGCAAAGAAATTTGCAGACTTGCTTGCTGAAGGTGCAATCAAAGAAGATATCCCGGTGTTATTTACAAACTCAACGGAGGCAGAAGCTATTAAGCTCTTTGCTAATACGTACTTAGCCATGAGAGTTGCCTATTTTAATGAATTAGACTCATATGCTGAGGTAAGAGGATTAAATTCAAAGCAAATCATAGAGGGAGTTGGACTAGATCCTAGAATAGGAGGACACTATAATAACCCATCATTCGGATATGGTGGATACTGCCTACCTAAGGATACTAAGCAGCTTCTTGCAAACTACGAAGATGTTCCCAATAATATCATGGCAGCGATTGTTGATGCTAATAGAACGAGAAAAGACCACGTTGCAGAGATGATCATTAAACGTAATCCAAAAGTAGTTGGGATCTATCGACTTACGATGAAAATGGACTCTGATAACTTTAGACAATCAGCCATTCAAGGGGTTATGAAGCGAATCAAATCTAAAGGAATCGAAGTCGTTGTTTATGAACCAGCATTAGAACAAGCTGAATTTTATAATTCTAGAGTCATCAATGACCTTGATGAGTTTAAGAAAGTATCTGATGTAATCGTAGCAAATCGATTGTCAGAGGATTTAAAAGAAGTAGAACAAAAGGTTTATACAAGAGATTTGTTTAGTAGGGACTAACAGGGGACGGTTCTCATGTCTCAACATTGAAAAGCACCACTGGAGCAAGAGTCCAGTGGTGCTTTTTGTTACTATCTATTGTTTGAAATCAATTAGTATCCAACATAAGCTGTTCCAACAATGATTAAAAGAATGAACAGCACAACGATTAAAGCAAAGCTGTTGTTATGCATCCTTTATAACACCTCCTTATGTGTTACAGTGTTATCTTATGTAAAAAGAGCATAAGCGGGTGGACGTTAGCCTAGTAAACTGAAAACTAATAAATGAGTCTATGATGGTGGCTTTGGCCACACAAGAACTGATCGCCGTACTTCTTTAAAATGACACACGATAGAACCATTCGAGGTACTTCTTTAAAATGAGACACGAGAACCGTCCCCGATTGACCCGATTGATATTTTTCTAGAATAGGATTGATGTTTAATCAAATGTTTGATTAGAGGTGTGAATCCATTGTCATTCCTACTAAACAACCGTTTGGATAAATCTTATCGGGTTTTAAAATGCTATATCGGCCTCGTTAACAAGGTCGAGTAGGGAACACAAGAAAGAGTAAAGATGTAAATCTGCCGTCCCAATCAAGGTTAATTGTTTTATTCCTCAAGTAAAAACATACGTTATCCAAAATTCTCCTAATTGATTACGAAGACCCACATGACACAAAAAATTTGGTAAAATAAATTAGAAGATAGAATGAGTAATCATAAAAGATTACTATTCTTATTATTAAGACTCGGGCATATTGTGTTGTGCAAAGCCCATAGAATTTGATTTTTATAGAAGGTAGGTCTTTGTATGGCAATTGTGACTTCTACGAACAGTATTCATCCTGAGGCAGCTCTTACATCGAACACAAAAATAAATAACGGCTCACATATATTATATGTTTCCTCTGATCCGGAAAAATATATAGAGAATGCAGTGGTCTTCATTTCTGCAGGTTTTAAACTAAATCAAATTATTTTATTTGTAGATGATCCAGAAATCTATTCAATTATCCTTAAAAGGCTAACGCAACTAGGATATACCGAGGAGCAGTTAGGTAGCATTATATTTGCTAATCATGACGAATTTTATCACACAAATGACATCTTTGATTCAGATCGTGTGTTTCAGACATTTGAGAATTTGATCGGTCCGTTTTTACATAAAAATGTACCAATCAGACATTGGGGAAAGGTAAAGTGGCTTAAAGGACAACCTGATTTACTCAAGAAGATTAAGGTATATGAGATCGCAACTGACGAATATATAAGTAAAGTAAATTCATTTGGAGTATGTGCGTATGATGGGATGGAAATGACAGCAAGTCTACATATGGAAATGATGAAATATCATCAGTATATTATGTCTGATACGAACTTTGTGACTTCAAGCTTTTATGAAAAAGAAAAACAAGCCCCCTCTATTAGGATGGAAGCTAAATATGAGGAAAAAATCATTAATCTACAAAACCAGGAATTCCATTACAAGCATCTTTTAGACGTCATGCCTGATGCTGTTTTTATCTCTTATAACGAATCAATTGTTTATGGGAATCGAGCGTTCTTCAAGCTTTTAGAATGTGAACCAAAGAGTTTAATTGGTAAAAAAACATTAGAACTTGCTCATTCTTCATTTTATAAAAAAATGAAGGCGAGCATGAATGGCTTGAAGGATGAGGATCAACCCTCACCAATTGAAGGGAAACTCGTTTCTTTTTCTGGTAAAAGCATTGATATTGAGGCTTTATCCTTTCCATTTGTTTTTCAAGAATTAAGCGATACAATTATTACAATAGTTCGAGATATTAAGGAACGAAAAGACAATGAAAAATTGGAAATAAGAAATGGAAAGTTAAGTATCGCAGGTCAATTAGCAGCAAGCATTGCACATGAAGTCAGAAATCCTCTTACCACAATTAAAGGATTTCTAAAACTATCCCAGGAAGGTTCATTGGATTTGGATGTCTACTCGATTATTGATGAAGAAATTGCCCGGATTGAAACCATTGCCAGTGAATTACTAGTGTTAGGCAAGCCTCTATCAACAACGTTAAAAGAAGCAGATGTAGGGAAAATATTACGTAATATCTGCACTCTTATGCAATCTCAAGCAAATATGGAAAATGTGAGTATTCAATTAACAGAAATGGAGAAAAACCTCTTTATTTTATGTAATGAAGATCAAATCAAACAAGTGTTCATTAATATTATAAAAAACGCAATTGAAGCAATGGAGGCTGGAGGAAAGATTCGTATCAAAGCCTTTAGGGAATTTGACGAAGTCATTATTGAAATTGTCGACGATGGAAAGGGCATACCAGACCATATCAAAAATAAATTAGGAGAACCCTTCTACTCGACCAAAGAAAAGGGGACAGGCCTAGGAATGATGGTCTGCTACAACATCATTGAACAACATGAAGGCCAAATCGAATTCAATTCCACCGAAGGCCAAGGCACCACCTTCACCATCAAACTGCCATTAGTATGATACATGGGTTTTCATGTTTTAATCATTCCGGTCGATTTGGTATACTAAAATAAGTTGAGACATGAGAACCGTCCCCGTGTCACAAAGAGAGTGGAGTTAAGATTTTCGCTTGGCCTAATGTGACCGGTCGGAAAGAAACAAGTGTATTTTGGATAAAGAACTGTTAATATATTATACATATTATCCCAAAAGTCAGGAATGAAATATCTGTCCGTGAAAAAGAGAACGGTTTTCAGGCATTTCGTATACGGCTGATTAGAAAAAGTGAGACATGAGAACCGTCCCCATGCCCCACAACCAATGGAGGAGTTTATATGAGTATTTTAGTTACAGGTGGTGCAGGATTTATTGGTAGTCATACTTGTGTTGAGTTGTTGAATGCAGGGTATGAGATTGTTGTGTTGGACAATTTCTTGAATAGTAGTCCTGAATCATTAAGAAGAGTTGAAGGTCTTACAGGAAAAAAAGTGAAAGTCTATGAAGTTGATTTGCTAGACAAAGATAAAGTGGATCTCGTTTTTGAAGAAAATCAAATCGAGGCAGTGATTCACTTTGCAGGCCTAAAGGCTGTTGGTGAGTCAGTCGAACTTCCCATCTATTATTACCACAATAATATAACAGGCACTTTAATTCTGCTAGAAGTGATGAAAAAGCATAATGTAAAGCATATTGTATTTAGTTCTTCAGCAACTGTTTATGGTACGCATGCAACCGTTCCGCTTGTTGAAGATGCACCGCTTGGGGCAACAAACCCTTATGGAAGTACAAAGCTAATGATTGAACAAATTTTAAGAGATGTCTATCAGTCAGACAAGAGTTGGAGCATCGCACTTCTTCGTTACTTCAACCCGATTGGAGCACATAGTAGCGGGGAAATCGGTGAAGATCCAAAGGGGATTCCTAATAACCTTATGCCATATATTACCCAGGTTGCAGCTGGTAAGCGAGAAAAGCTAAGTGTATTTGGTAATGATTATCCTACAGAAGACGGTACAGGAGTTCGTGATTATATCCATGTTGTCGATCTTGCCGTAGGTCATCTTAAGGCTCTTGAAAAAATTAAGTCTAGTACTGGTGTCGAAGCATACAACTTAGGTACTGGAGTTGGATATAGTGTCTTAGATTTGGTCAATGCATTCGAAGAAGCAACAGGTGTGAAAATTCCATTTCAAATCACAGACAGAAGAGCTGGAGATATCGCTACCTGTTATGCAAGTCCAAATAAGGCGAAGGAAGAATTGGGCTGGTCTGCTGAAAAAGGAATTTACGATATGTGTAAAGATTCATGGAAATGGCAGTCGAGTAATCCAAATGGATACGAAAATTAATCATATTAAAAGTAGCCTTGCAGAGTCTCTCTGCAAGGCTTTTACTACATGATTTTGTAAGACAAACGTTTGATTAAACTCTTATAACCCGCACGGATTCTATTGTTCAAACGTTTGATTAAGATTTACCGGTTTTTTAGATTAATAGCAAACTTCGAAGATTACCACCCAATGAGACACGAGAACCGTCCCCATTCACCA
Organism: Litchfieldia salsa; assembly: GCF_900104555.1. GTDB lineage: Bacteria > Bacillota > Bacilli > Bacillales > Bacillaceae_L > Litchfieldia > Litchfieldia salsa. The sequence continues at coordinate 29,742 of NZ_FNJU01000009.1, read as the reverse complement.
TGGCCGTTCATTTATTACCCATAGTACGAGATAGAAAGGGATGACGGCACTTAGTTCTAGTATATGGTTCAGTGGTAGTACCAGTTTTCTCTTATAAATCATTACTCTTAAATAAGCAAAGAAAAATGGAAGAAAAAGTCCACAAGTGACCCCACAGAAATTAGCTACACCGTCTAAAAATTCGGCATTACGATCAGGTAATGTATATTGACGAAATTCTTCAATTACCCCAAGTATGACAAGTGAAATCCATAAAAGCCGCAAACATGTAATGCTCATATCTTTGGAAGAGATAAAAAGTACAATAACACCTAATAAAAAAGAAAGACCAAAATAGAAGAGAAAATGAAGTTGTTTATCTTCTCCTACATTTAGAACATATTCCAGTATATCTATCATCTATCATCACCACTAACATTATGGGCAAATGGTAGAGAATAAATACCATGTAACATAGGGACGGTTCTCATGCACCAAAAACTCCCGCCTTTAACCTTAAACAGAGGGGGGCATGTTGATAGATATTATTTCTATTTAATTATTTATAAATATGTTAATGATAGAAATAGATTATTTACTTTGTTTACTAAATTAATATTTTATAGTTTTTTCATTAGAGGGACAAAGACTTGTCATCCAAGATAAAAGCTAAGATAAACCCTACAAGATAAATTAATATATTACAATTAATGACAATATTGTGTAATATTTTACAAATGGCTATTCAGTTTTTAATAAAAACGATAGAATAAAAATCATAGGTAAATAATCCTATGTAAATGTAAGGGGGATAATATTGATGGAATAATTATGTAATTGGATTGGTGTAACTTTTACAAACAAAAAGGATTTCCAAAATAACTTTCTTTGAATCATAGATAAGTTGTAAAGTAGATATACAAATCTATAAATTTATCATTCTCCACACAAGAAGATATACATTGCTCCTAGCACATCACCAGATCTCTTCTGAGGTAATTAGATTACACTTCAAATGACAACAAAGCCGTGTGACTCTATAAAAAAATGGAGCACGTGATAAGCGAGAACCGTCCACATGCACCATTGTACACCATCGTGTTATGCCGTTGTTTTATTAGAATTAATCTGAGCTTGTTGATTGATAAAAGCTAACGATAAACGGTTGAATGCTTCAGCCTGATCAATATTACATACATGTCCACTTTGAGGGATTGTTTCAAGCCTTGAATTGCTCTCCATCGAGACTGCAAACTTAGCGCCATCCAAAAAGACATGATCTTCAGCACCCATGATATACAGCTTAGGGATATCATTAGCTTGGTCTAAAGCTTTAGTAAAGACTGTCTGGGCGTTAATAAGTAGATCTGCCCACTTAATAAATTCTGGCTGACCGACCTTAGTTGCTGCAGTGATAAAGAATTCACGTGAATACTTATGGTTTCTCCTAGGCATCAAAATTCCAGCAAAAATTCTGTATAACAGCATATAAGGGACCAAATGGCGAATCGTATAAGCTAACTTAAACAAAAAGTCTGTCCATGGTTTCCAACTTATCACTGCCCCTCCTAAAATCATAGAAGAGATGCGTTCTGGGGCAACCCGTGAGAATTCATTCATAATGATCGTTCCTAATGAAATTCCAATCAAATGACATTTGCTGATCTGCAAGTGATCTAATACTTCTATAACCTTATGAACGATTGCTGTATATGAATAATCCCCATCAAGAGATTTACTTTTACCATGCCCAGGAAAGTTAATAAACAAACAATTCATGTTTTTTTTAAACAATCTCGCTTGCTTGTAAAAGATTAAGTGACTTCCTCCGACTCCATGAAGAAATACCACCCATTCCTTACTTGTTTCATGTGTATAAACTTTATACTCTAAAATAATCTTTCCACCCCTTATCCTAAAGCTATCATACAATCATTTTACCATACTGGAACGTGTGAGCGGTTCTAAAAGAAAGCAAACTACTCAGTTTTTTTCTTCCAAAAGTGGGAATCGGGGACGGTTCTCATGTCTCATAAGACCACATGTATATCGTCTTCGTTATCCACAGAGCCGATTTGCGCGTTTCCTTCGCTGATTCGCATTGTACATCCGCACAGCACACACCCTTTTGTGCTAACACCCTCAAAAAGTGCAACAGTTCATCCCCGGATTGTTGCACAAAAAAATGTACCAACACATCCTCGTGTTGGTGCACATTAAGTGTAACAGCACCTCCCGGTTACTAAAGTATCCCCGAAAAGTGTAACAGCACATCCTCGTGCTGAAACACGTTCAAGTGCAACAGTACACCCCCCGTGTACTGAAGTACCCCCCCCGAAAAGTGTAACAGCACATCTCCGTGCTGAAAACGCTCAAGTACAGCAGCACACTCCCCGTGTGTTGAAGTACCCCCGAAAAGTGTAACAGCACATCCCCGTGCTGAAAACGCTCAAGTACAGCAGCACACGCCCCGTGTGCTGAAGTATCCCCGAAAAGTGTAACAGCACATCCCCGTGCTGAAAACGCTCAAGTACAGCAGCACACCCCTCGTGTGTTGAAGTATCCCTAAAATGGTGTAACAGTACATCTTCGTGCTGAAGCACATCTAAGTACAGCAGTACCCCCCCCGTGTGCTGCTGTTCCCCAAAAAAAGTCCCAGTGGCTGAAGCACCCCAAGTACAACGGTATACCTAACAAGAAACCTCACCCGTAAACCAGTCCCCTTGAAAATTAAATCTTACTTTGGAAGTGATAAAAATGCCCCGTCAAGCTAGGAAGAAAAGTATAAGTGGGATGTACCATATAATATTGAGAGGAGCGAATAAACAGGAGATTTTTCATGATGATGAAGATTGTATGAGGTTTCTAGAAACGATCCTCAAATGCAAAAACTCCTCAAGTACAACCATTTATGCATATTGCTTGATGAATAATCATGCTCATTTACTGTTAAAAGAAGGGAATGAGGAGTTATCAGTTACAATGAAACGCATTGGTGTAAGATTTGTTCAATACTATCACTGGAAGTATAATACCTCAGGGCATTTATTCCAAGATCGGTATAAAAGTGAAAGTGTAGAGACAAATTTGTCTTTATTAAGAGTGGTTAGATATATTCATCAAAACCCAGTCAAAGCTGGGATGGTTGCCAAGGTGGATGAGTGGAAATGGAGTAGCTGCCTTGAGTATTATGGGAGAGCCATTTTTCCATATGAACTAGTTGACTATAATTTTATTTTTGAAAAAATATCGTCTGATCGAGCTATCGCTTTAGAGAGCTTTAAAGTTTTTAATGAGAGAGTTCATAATGATCATTGTTTGGAAGATGAAGATAATCAGCAGAAAAGATTATCAGATGATGAAGCTAGACCGTATATTAAAGAATTACTCGGTGAAATCGCGATCGCACAGGTGAAGAGTTTACCAAGGGAACAACGAAATCTAGTATTGCGTCAAGTAAAAGTAATAAGAGGTTTATCCGTTAGACAAGCAGCAAGAATACTAGGTATTTCACCTAATTTAATTTATCGTGCATAAGGTGCAGGGGGACGGTTCTCATGTGTCATTGAGACACGAGAACCGTCCCGGCACCACACATGGCAACCGAGGACCACAGTTGGGCCCCGGAAACAGCCGACGCCTTAACAATTTCACCTGAAATTGAGACACGAGAACCGTCCCCACGCCCCACGCCCCAAACCTCAGACCCCTAAAATGCCCCGGATCCACCACCACCGCCGCCTACTCCACCACCACCACCACCACCAACAGAAGAGCTTGAGTTGGTTGTGCTTTCTGAGGTTTGGTTGGCTGTGTGAAAATTAGATGATGCAATTGGTCCAAAATAGGCAATTGTCGTCATATCAGTAGGTGCATAAATTCCAGCTACATGAGAGTGACTCATACGGGATGGTTCAAAGGATTCCACAAGTTCTCTGTTTTTTTCTCTTAAATTCTTCTCATTCATACCTAATCCATAGAGATAGGCTCGCATTCGCTCATCCTCTGTTAATACACCCCAGCTAGTATCAGAGAGATCCCTAAAGTTCCTTTTAAATAACTGCCATTCATGGGAAAGTCTGAGACCATCAAATGTTTTTGGATGATAGGAAATCGCATAAATTAGAACAGATACTAGTAATAGAATCGTAATGAACATCCAGCCGAATAAATCGTACATTGGAAATAGAACCAGAAGGGGAAGCAACAGTAAGCTTGAAATCCCTACAGTCGTTCGATATTTTGTTTTATCTTCGTATAATTCATACTGACTTACTTCATTTCTTACAGCTTCATTCCAGTTCGCTTTGAAAGTTTGGTAATGACTATGATTTACCTTGTTTTTTGTATACGAAGTTAAATCATCAAAGCTAAAGATGCCATTCTTCCCAATTTTATCAAACAATAACTCGATTAAAATTTGCTCATGCCGTCTAAGCTCGGTTTCACGTTGGACAAGTCTAAATCCGTTATCCGCAGTTTTTTTCACGATGCCTCTGCGAACTAAATCAAGTAGGGCAGCTGCCATTGCTTCAGCAGGCAATACATTTCCGTTTGTATAAGAAATCGTTGCAGGCAGACTCATTATTTGTTTCGGAACAAAAAAGGTTCCATCATACTCCTGTTCAACATTCCTCTTTCTATTTCGAGCAGCCCTTGAAGTGCTTAGAATCAGTATGAATAAAATAAGGGCAAAAATAAGAATAGCAGATCCACCAAAGGTAGTAAGCTGTTCTTGTCGTTTCATTTTCAAAGCAGCCTCTTCAAGTAAATCTTGTTTTGCTTGAATGATCTTCTCTTTCATTGGTTTTTCCGAAGTTAATGATGCAGATGGAAATAATGAAACATCATAGGCTACTCTGATATCACCATTCTCCTCATACGGAACTTCACCCAGATTGAAAAGAACAGAGCCATCCTGTAGAATTTGTTCCGTCTCAAATGCCTCATCATACCCGAAGGCAATGACGTCTTCTGTTTCCTTAGGAGGATGGACGATTATTTGTAATTGTTCATACGTAGATTCATTACGATCATCAAAGAACGGCCAATAAAAATCCGCCACATCCTGATAGATATCAACACCATTTCCAATCAAATACTCGAGTTCAACAGTAATGGTTTCATCAGATCCCTTACGATGAACCTTGAACAATTGGTCCTCCTGTTCTATTTTAAGACTTTTCCCATTTTCCTCTGCATGGAAATTCTGTATGGAAGTACCCTCTTTTGGAATAACCTCTCTAGTAATTCCATTAAACTCTCCATCAAATTCGTAGGTATGAGTCTCCTTAACAAGTACATTCCCATTTCCCTGTAATTCTGCCTCAATTTTCACATCCGTAATCGCAAAATCAACTGCAAACCCTTCACTAGGTAGGAGAAAAAATAGAGCTAAAAAACAAAGGGAAACAACACTTATAAATGATTTTCTCTTCACCGTAAACACCACCTTTCATCTATATACGGAAAAAACAGTAAAAAGATTCAAATTGGTGCACGGGGACGGTTCTCATGTCTCACTAACACGAGAGAGAGGGGGGCATTATTCCAACCAAAAAGAGGCCAATCTTGTCTAAAGACAAAACCGCCCCACCTTTTTTCTTATTCTTCACCAGGTATATTAGACTGAAAAGGAAGTGTGTCCCAGAAGCTTGTATCTACAGTATCGATTGAACCATCAGCAATAGCTTTTACAGTTGAATCAAGAGTCAAAATGGTTTGCTTAATTAGATAACCATTACTCTTTTGACCGAGCACATAGGAATCATAATAGTGGTCTGACATACCACGCATTTCAAAGAGAAGAGTGGAGATATCATAACGAACAGCTATACCATTGCGACCGATGTTCTCGCCACTACCGCCTCTATATTTGCCAATAAGTCCCCAACCAGTCGAATCAACGGCATTATATACAATTGCACCGAGTTTCTTAGACTTCTCAACAACTTCGGGGTCCACTTTATCATTGGTTGGATAAAGCATTGAACCTGAAACCAACTCACCATTAATCCCACTGCGAGTACCTTGATGATGTAAATCAATCAGATAATCAATATCATATTTCATAAGTACTTGTTCATGAAGAGCTCTTGCTTCTGGTTGCATGGCTGTTGTCTCTTTATTATGCTCTCGATTTAAATCAATTTCATTTGCATTGTATCTTGTTAAATGACGCCCACCATCTGCTACATACTCATCAAGTGAAAAGTTCACATCACCCATAGCTCCATCTGAATTAAGCATAGGAATGATGAGAATGTTGACATGATCCAAAACACCTTTCGTCTTATTTGTCCCTAAGTGCTTCACAAATTCAAGGGCACCCTCGGTCGTTAATTGCTCATTACCATGTTGTTGTGTTAAAAATAAGATCGTTGGATTATCAGGATTAGAAATATACTTTGCCATAAAAATGTCTCTACCTTTAACGGTTTGACCGATGACTTCAAGTTTCATGGCCTCTTGTTTTGCCTCTTGAGTTTTGAGATAATCAACCATCTCCTCATATGTATAAAGAATGGACGTTTGAATGGATTCATTTCCACCATAATTTGGTCCATTTCCCACAGCTCCCACAGGTACGGAAATAGTAGTTAATGCCCCAAATGCTAACATTCCTGATAATGATATGGATAACATTTTCTTTTTCATCATATTCCTCCTTTAATAGTTTGACTAGTTTGAATTTTCTGCACAAAACTAGTATAAGTTTATAAAAGAAGGAAGTTAATAGGTTATATGGCTTATTATTTCGAGTTACTAATTATTCTTATGAAACTGAACCTACCCACTATGTCGAATTTGAGAATATTTGCTAGATATTGAGTAACTTTTAGTAAAATTAATGTAGAAATAAGGCTTGTAATGTCGATTAAAATCTACCATTTGACCTTCCGTTTTGCTAGACCGCTACTAAGCTGATTTTTCAAAAAAGTGAGGTGGAGGACATGATACATAAGCATTTACGTAATCATTTTCACAGCATACTACAAAGTTGAATTAACAACCCTTTGTCAGCTTTTTTAACAGGTTCTAAACTCCTAAAATAAAAGGGTAAGGTAGTCAGAAAGACGGTAATGAAAAATCTAAAGCAGAATATCAGAAATTATATTAATTTGAAATGAGACATGAGAACCGTCCACTTGCAACCTATGTCGAAAACTTATTAGGTAGATTTCTTTACAACATTTAACAATTCTATTAACCTATTAGGTAACCTAATAGAATATGAGGATTATGGGTTTTACAGACAATCTTAAATCGAGGAGGAACTCTATTTATGAAAAAGAAATTATCAATATTGATGATTGCAACCATTATGCTAGTATTCTCAAGCGTTGCTGCTGCTTCAGCACAGTCAGCTCCAGTATCTTACAAGCCATCACTTGTACATAAAAGCGGTAAAATGGCATATGAACATATGAATTATTTGGCAAATGTGATTGGATCAAGAATCGCATCAACTGAAAATGAAACATTGGCAGCAAACTATATAGAAGATCAATTTGAAAGAATGGGTTTAGAAACAGAAGTACAGCCATTTTCTTATACCAGAAGAGGCGGAATACACCATTCTTCAAATATCATCGCGTATAAGCCAGGGAAATCTAGCAAGCAAATCATTGTGGGTGCACATTATGACTCAGTTTCTGTTGGTAAAGGTGTCGATGATAATGCATCAGGAGTTGGTGTAATGCTAGAGGTAGCCGAGGTGTTAAAGAAGATCAATACTCCTTATTCAATTGTATTTATTGCTTTTGGAGCAGAAGAAGTTGGGCTACAAGGATCAAAGTTTTATGCAGCTAACATGTCCTCAGAGGAAATAGAAAACACAGTAGGCATGATCAATTTGGATAGCTTAGCAGTTGGCGACCAAATGTATGTATACGGTGGCCTTGGTGAAGAAGGATTTATTAGAGATCAAGCATTAAACATCGCAGAGAAAAAGAACTTAGATGTCGAAACAAACCCAGGATTAAACCCTAGTTATCCTAAAGGAACAACAGGAGACTGGAGTGATCATGCACCATTTAAAACCCTTGGAATTCCATATGGATATCTAGAAGCTACAAACTGGGAAATCGGAGCATTAGATGGATATGATCAAACAGTTGAGCATGGTGGTGTATGGCATACGTCAAATGATACTCTTGAGTTTATCGAAACAGAATATCCTGGTAGAATCCAAGAACATTTGAGTACGTTTAGTACACTACTTACAGATTTATTGAAATTCATGAACAAGACAAATACCTCTAAATAATCTTATTTCATTAAAATAAACCTCATGCCGAGTGAAGTCTAGTTGACTTTACTCGGCTATTTTTGTCGCTATGAGTCAAGAAAGAAACCCACGCAACATCCTATAAATAAGGCGAAACCCCTCATTTACTACATAACCACCATGACTGTAATAAAAACTTCACAACTTCTTGAATAATTTGTGAAGTTATTCACACAACTATTGTGAAAACATTCACAAGGTTGTAAGATACAGACATAGAGATAAATAAAAAATTATATAAGGAGAGGGTTCAAGATGATTAACACATTTTTAAGAGAAAATAAGATTGCAGCAGGCATTTTAACAGTGATTAGATTGTATCTAGGATGGACTTGGATGACTGGTGGATGGGGTAAAATTACAGGTGGAGGATTTGATGCAGCCGGGTATTTAAATGGCGCACTTGCAAATCCAGTCGCTGATAAAGCAACAGGAGCAGCGCTCTACCCAACATACAACGCATTTATTGAAGGTATTGCATTACCAAACGTAGGACTCATAAACTTCTTAATCCCTTGGGGAGAATTCTTAGTAGGTGTAGGCTTGCTGTTAGGCTGCTTAACGACTGCAGCGATGTTCTTTGGACTCATGATGAACTTCATGTTCATGTTTGCTGGAACAGTAAGCACAAACCCTTGGATGGTCCTACTAGGCGTCATTATCTTAGCAGCTGGTGCAAATGCAGGGAAATTCGGAGCAGACTATTATGTGCTACCATATTTAAGAAATGTAATGAAACTAGACTTAATTAAAGACACAACCAAACATGTTGCTTGACCTCTCATTTTACCTCACAAACCCTCATCGCACTTGGTGATGAGGAGAGGGCTTTTTGAGAGATAAATATAAATAGTAATTGCAACGCTAAGGAAAATCCCTTAGCGTTTTTGGTGCACGTGGACGGTTCTCGTGCATCATTTCGTAATTTGTTACACGTGGACGGTTCTGATCTACCATTTCGGGTTTGGATATAAATAATTGAGACACGAGAACCGTCCCCGTGCCCCACCCGCGCCCCATCTATTTTTTCTCATCCAGTTCATATAGAATAGTGAATAGATATTGTTTAAAGGAGAGATCGATTTGAATGTAAAGGAAGGGACTTTTTATGGGGTTGGTGAGGCTAAGCTCTATTATCGGATGATCCAACCGATGTCAAAGCCTAAGGGTGTAGTCATCGTTGTTCATGGTCATGGAGATCATAGTGGAGGGTTGCAAAATCTACTCGACAAACTGACTGAACATCAATATATTGTCTATGCTTTTGACTTGCGTGGTCATGGACAAAGTGTGGGTACAAGAGGGTTCATCAAAAAATGGGATGAATACCGAGGAGATTTACATACATTCCGACAAATGGTCGAATCAGAGTCAGCCAATCTCCCACTTTTCTTAATAGGACATAGCCTTGGTGGGGTCATTAGCCTTGAATATTGTTTAGTTCATGGAACAGGTATTAGAGGGCTTGTCGCGATAGCTCCAGCCATTTCTTATAAAATAAAACCGATAGAGAAATTACTGATTCCAATTCTGAGTAAAATAAAGCCTGATTACACAATAACTAGTGCTAGTAACCAAAGTTTATTAACGAAAGATCCTAAGATGATTAAGAGATTGAATTCAGATGGATTACGCCACAATACGGTCACACCTGGATTAGGACAAGGGCTATTACAGACCGTATCAAACCTAGAGACCAATGCAGATAAAATAACTTTGCCGTTATTATTGCAGTTTGGCTTAAAGGATGAAATCACTCCTCCTGAAAAATTACGTGACTTCTTTCACTTCATAGGTTCTAAGGAAAAGGTAATGAAGGAATATGATGAAATGCGGCACCGTCCATTTGATGAAGTTGGGCGTGAACAATTTTATCATGATTTGATAGATTGGTTGGAAGTTCAACTTTCAAAGTAGTAAAATATTTGGATAAAGAAATGTCCATAGAAACAACTCATCATTAAAAAGGTCAAATCTTTTCAATGATGAGTTGCAACCATTACAACTTAACAAAATCTTGTCATATCGGTTTGTATATTCACAACATAGCTTCTATTAAGGTTTACTTATACGCTTTCGCACTGTAATAAAAAGGACTGTACCTGCAATAGCAGTAGCCAAACTTATTAATAGGGGTTGAACTAGAGATGGTGATTCTGATAAGTGTTCTGTGCCACTGCCCCCAATTGTACCATCGTCAACGTAGGAGTCACTTAAAATAGGTGCCTTTTTTATTTTCTCCACTAATTTTTCAGAAGGTACAAGATCATAGTTTGGCTCATTTGAATTAAATTCAGATACATCCGATACCACGTATAACTGCTTATCTTTATTAATTACAAAATATTTATTGCCACTATCTTCTACTAAAGTAATGTCGCTTGGGTTTTCCCTTTTTACTTGTTCGTATGCTTCCCCAAGTCCGGATGATTTACCCCCATACTCAACCACAGTTAGATTACTATTTTCATAACCAACGGTGATAAAGGATTTTGGTTGTCCGTTGGTAGTAACAAAAAACCTCCAATTTTCAGTAGGCTTTAACATGTTTTTTAATTCTTTAATTGATTTATCTTTTTTCAGCTTCATATAGTCCACATAGTAGACTGGGAATCCGTCTCCGAGCTCAATCTGATTAAGCTCATCAATACTTGAGAATCCAAACCCTTCAGGATCAGAAGAAGCAGATGTTTTAAAGAGCTCAATACCACTAGCTTGAGCAAATTGTTGAACATCATCAGGAACATTCGTCGAGTTTTTTGCAGAAACAGGGACGATCAAAACGAATGTCAACATAAGAAACAATATAAATGTAATTGCACTCATTTTCATATTTGTTCCGCCTTCTTAATTAACATTGTAAAGAGTATGTGTCCATGTTTGATTAAAATTACTACCGCCTCGACCATGAATAAAACGGTAAGTATCTGTAAAATTAAACGCTTTCAAACTTCAGGGTGAAGAAAATGAATTCAAAGTTATGAAACAATTTATTTTTCGGATTATACCTCTTTTGTTTATAGCCTTTGTGATAGATTAATCCCACGTGGAATTCGTATAGGTGATACTTTACATATTTTTGAATAAATTGTAAATCTATAAAAAAAGAATTTTTTACAGTCCGTCTTTACCATTTCGAACTTAATAGAAGCTCATTCTCTATTCTAATACAAATCAGGATACAGAATGAACGTTCCAAGCCTTAGAGGGTGTTCCAAAAGTATAACTTTTGAGCACCCTTTCTTTTTGAATAACGATGGAAACCTAAATTCTTTGTAGATACCCTTGAAAGAAACAAAGAGGTAATAGTAGAACCTCTAATCCTGAGGGCGTTCAATAGAAAATGAGACACGAGAACCGTCCCCGAGTACAATTTTGTAAATATAATCTCACACTGATTGTTCTGAGTTGTTGGTCAAAATGAATACAATCGGTTATATGATGGTATCAGGAGGGACTTGGATGATACAAGAAGAAAGACCAGCTTTATTATTGAACCTTCTCCTTGAAAAGAACCAAACCACGATGAATGGACTTATGGAGCAGACAAAGTTGAGTAAGCGTCAGATTACGTATGATTTTGAGAAGATTAATTATTGGCTTCGGACACAAAAACTACCACCTATCATTTACAAACGTACAAATCTGATTTCAATGCCACCTGAAGTGAATCACTATTTTATAAATCATACTAACAGCACTCTCAAGCAATCAATGATCATCTCCGATGAAGAGCGTCTGTATCTCATTTATTTATATCTCTTCATTCGAACAGAGCAAATTTCTTCTGCACATTTAACAGATTTGTTAAGGGTAAGTAAGAACACCGTCATCTCAGATATGAAAAAGTTAAACAGTAAACTAGCATCTTCCATTGTGAGAGTTGATTATTCGAGAGAGCGGGGATACCACTTAAAAGGCTCAGAGTTTGATAAGAGGGTGGTCGTGCTTCAGTATGTTTCACTGCTATTAAAAAAGCCATATGGGCAAGATTTATTACACCATTTACTTGAAAAAAGCTACTTGCAGGATGTCTACTTTTACGTGAGAGAAGCACTGGAAATGGTGGAGAAGGAATTCCAATTACATTTTGTAGAAGAAAGATTAAGAGATTTTACTTATTTCCTAGTCTTTTATTATTACAGGCAAAAGCAGGGAAAGTTAGTTCAGCTCCATCGTGATGAGATTGATGTATTAATTCAGAATGGGATGAAGAAACCTGTTGAAAAACTTCTTGAAGCACTTAAGATTGAAAAAATTGAATCAGAACTCTGTTACACAATCATTCAATTATTAGGATTATCACGTGGTAATTTGAATTACCAGCAAGGAGATCTTGTATTTGATTTATGTAAAAAGCTTGTTCTTGATTTTGAGTCGAAGGCTTGTATTACGTTTGAGAATCGTACAGAAGTGATTGAAACGCTTTTTCAACATGTAAAACCGGCCTATTTTCGTATGAAATATCGAATTCCAATTAATAATCCGTTAATTGAACAGATTCAAACAGAGCACCATGAACTATACACGATTGTGAAGGATTTACTTTTACCGTTAGAAACGTTATTAAATATCTCGATTCCTGAAGAGGAAATTGGCTTTATTACGATACACTTTGGTGCATTACTACAGAAGCCAAAGAGAAAGCTTGCTGAAAAAAAGAGGGCCGTTGTCGTGTGTCCGAGTGGTGTTAGTTCATCATTGATGGTGAAGCATCAACTAGAATCTCTCTTTTCTGAAATCACAATTATGAAAACGCTATCAATAGCGGAGTTTGAACATGAGGATGCTAGTGTATATGATTTAATTTTTTCGACAGTACCACTTAAAAAGTCTTATCACTATTTCCATGTCAAACCGATTATGACCCCTACTGAGAAAAATGTGCTTGTAAATTCGGTGTACGGACAATTATTTCAAGTAGAGCACCATGAAATTTCAGCTAGTCAACTATTAAAAATTATTGGGAAATATGCGGATATCCATGATGAAGAAGCTCTAAAATATGAACTCACTGAACTATCAATTCATAAAAAGGTTAATGCTTTTAGGAGGAACCAACCAATGTTAAACGAGTTACTAACAGAGGATACAATTCAATTTGCAGATCAACTTTCAAGCTGGGAGGATGCAATCAAAAATGCAGCAAAACCATTACTTTCGAAAGGGGTGATCGAGGATTCTTATATCCAAGCCATGATTGAAAATGTGAAGGAACTTGGACCGTACATGATCATTGGTCCAGAAGTAGCCATTCCTCATGCACGACCTGAGAATGGTGTTAACAAAGTAGGGATGAGTTTTCTTAAACTAAAAGAGCCTGTTTACTTTCTAGGAGAAGAAAAGCATGCCGTGAGATTACTATTCTGTATTGCAGCAGTAGATCACACGACGCATTTAACCGCATTATCACAATTGACAAAATTGTTAAGTAGTAAAACAAATCTAGAGACTCTTAAGGACAGTGAGTCAAAGGATGAAGTAATCGAATTAATCACGAAATATTCATTATTAAATAAATAGGGAGGTTATAGTAAATGAAGATTTTAGCAGTTTGTGGGTCAGGGCTTGGTAGTAGTTTCATGCTAGAGATGAATATCCAAGATCTTTTAAAAGAATTGGGGGTGTCTGGTGTAGAGGTTGAGCATTCTGATTTAAGCTCTGCAACAGCAGATATGGCTGATGTGTTTATTACTGCCAAGGACCTTGCAGAGGGCACATCCCATTTAGGAGACGTTATTGTGCTAGAAAGCATTATTGATATGGATGAATTAAGAGAGAAGCTTATTAACGTTTTACAACAAAATGGTTTGTTATAAAAAGGGGAGGTATTCAAGATGGGTGAAAGATTCCTTAAATTAATGATGGACATCTTAAGTCAGCCTGCAGTGTTAATTGCCTTAATTTCATTTATTGGTCTTGTTCTACAGAAAAAAGCTGCAAGTGACATTGTGAAGGGGACGACGAAATCATTCCTCGGATTTATCGTAATCGCAGCAGGTGCGGGTATTCTAGTTGGTTCACTAGAGCCTTTTGGAAAAATGTTTGAAGTCGCCTTCAATGTCAGTGGCGTTGTTCCTAACAATGAAGCGATTGTGGCGATGGCGTTGACAAAGTATGGTACAGCAACAGCACTTATTATGTTTTTTGGAATGTTTGCCAATATTTTAATTGCACGATTTACACCGTTTAAGTATATCTTTTTAACCGGACATCATACTCTTTATATGGCTTGTATGATTGCAGTCATTCTTGTTGTAGCTGGTTTTTCTGGTACTTCTCTAATTATCCTTGGTTCAATTGTTTTAGGCTTTACAATGGCTATCTTTCCGGCCATGGCACAGCCCTTCATGCGTAAAATTACAGGGAATGATCAAATCGGGTTTGGTCATTTTTCTACAATTGGTTATGCATTATCAGGATTAGTCGGAAAAGTTGTTGGAAAAGGATCGAAATCGACCGAGGATATTAAATTTCCTAAAGGTCTTGGTTTCTTACGTGACAGCTCAGTGACGATCGCCTTAACGATGTCGATTTTATATGTGATTGTCGCGTTGTTCGCAGGTTCATCTTATGTCGAGTCAGAGTTAAGTGGTGGAACTCATTATCTCGTCTTCTCTTTATTGCAAGCGGTTACCTTTGCGGCTGGGGTGTTTATTATTTTAGCAGGTGTACGTCTCGTGCTAGCAGAGATTGTTCCAGCATTTAGAGGGATTTCTAATAAGCTAGTTCCAAACTCTAGGCCAGCATTAGATTGCCCAATTGTTTTTCCATATGCTCCAAATGCAGTGTTAATTGGTTTCTTTTGCAGCTTCCTTGGTGGGATTGTCGGGATGCTTGTTCTTGGCGCTGTAGGTGCAGTTATTATTTTACCAGGGGTTGTTCCACATTTCTTCACCGGAGCAACAGCCGGGGTATTCGGGAATGCAACAGGTGGAGTGAGAGGTGCAACGATCGGATCGTTTGTAAATGGTTTGCTCATCACCTTCATTCCGGTCTTCTTAATGCCAGTATTAGGTGACCTTGGTTTCGCAAATACGACGTTCTCTGATAGTGACTTCGGGGCAACCGGTATTCTTTTAGGAAATCTAGTAAACTGGTTCGGCACAACTGGCGTTTGGGTTGTCGTCATTGCAGGTACGATTCTAGCACTATTACCAGGCTTCTTTAAGAAAAATAAGAATACTGGAATGAGTGCATAATTCGGTAAAAACAACGAATAAGTGGAGATACGCTCTCCACTTATTTTATTGAAAGGCTGTTTACTCAAAGTTTGTTGTGTAGACATTAAACATTCAAACGGTAGATTGGTAGGCTGAATACACGTAGACTCCAGCGGGACCAGTGGCCAGAGTGAGACCCCACAGGAGCTGTGCGACGAGGAGGCTCACTGGTCACCCGCCGGACGCAGAGTGTATTAAGCCTGCGGTTTTAAAAGCAACAATCTAAATGAAAACAGCCTATTGAAATGGGGAGGTATTGACAATGGAAGAGCTTGAACGATTCAGAGATCAGATTCGTTTAAATACGTTAAAAGAACTCCACCACCTAGGTTTCGGCCATTATGGTGGAAGTTTATCAATTGTTGAAGTGTTAGCGGTCCTATATGGAAAAGTGATGAAGGTGGATCCAAATAAACCAGATTGGAAGGAGCGTGACTATTTTATCCTCTCCAAAGGTCATGGTGGTCCTGCGCTGTATAGTACTCTTGCGCTTAAGGGTTATTTTCCAGAAGAAGAGCTTTATACATTGAATAAAAATGGTACCAGGCTTCCTTCACACCCTGACAGAAACTTAACTCGAGGTGTAGATATGACGACCGGTTCTCTTGGTCAAGGAATCTCGGTAGCGGTTGGTGTAGCACTCTCTCATAAGCTTTCAGGAAGAGAAAACTATACGTATAGTGTTGTAGGTGATGGAGAACTGAATGAGGGACAATGTTGGGAAGCCTTTCAGTTTGCTTCACATCATAAACTAAACCGCTTGTTTGTGTTCATTGATGATAATAAAAAACAGCTTGATGGACCAACCACTGACATCATTGATCCACTCGATTTTGAAGAGAAATTTAGAGCGTTTGGATTTTTTACGATGAAGGTAGATGGAGGCTCCCTACAATCAATACAAGCGGCAATTGAACTTGGAAAATCACAAAAGGATAAGCCGGTTGCGATCGTTCTTGATACGGTTAAAGGACAAGGAGTTCTATATCTGGAGCAAAAAGCAGATAACCATCATGTAAGGCCGAATACTGAAGATGAAAAAGCGATTCTTGCGATGATTTCTGAGCTTGAGGATAAGGTAGAAAAGGCGGTGGCAAAATAATGATTCATACATCATCTAAGTTCGAATTAGAGCATGTAGAAATGCGTCAAATGTATGCTTCAACCATTTTAGAGCTAGCGAAACACAATCCCGACATCATCGCGCTTGAAGCAGATCTGATGAGCGCCATCTCAACGAATAAGATTATCAGTGAGATTCCAGGACAAATGATCAATTGTGGGATCATGGAGGCGAATATGATTGGTGTGGGTGCAGGAATGTCGATCACTGGTAAAATTCCATATCTTCATACCTTTGCTCAATTTGCCACAAGAAGGGCATTTGACCAACTATTTGTGTCGGGCGCTTATGCGCGTACAAATTTAAAGATCATTGGTTCTGACTCAGGTGTGACTGCAGAGCATAATGGTGGTACACATATGGCGTTTGAGGATTTGGGTTTAGTTCGATTAATCCCTGGAGCCACCGTGTATGAGGCTAGTGACTCGACAATGCTTGGTTATCTACTCAGAAAAATTGAGAAGGAATCGGGCATTCATTATATTAGAACCATTCGTAAGAAAGCGATAAAGCTGTATGAAGAGGATGAAGTCTTTGAAACTGGTAAAGGGAAGGTTGTTAGAGATGGTCGTGATGTAACCATCATTGCAAGTGGAATTATGGTGGCTGAAGCATTACAAGCGGCAAAGCTTCTTGAAGAAAAAGGAATTGAAGCAGCAGTCATTGACATGTTTACAATTAAGCCGATCGATCAAGAGTTAGTTGTTAAGTATGCGGAAAAAACAGGCTATGTCGTTACGGCTGAAAATCATAATGTAATCGGTGGACTTGGAAGTGCTGTTGCAGAAGTGTTAAGTGAGCATTGCCCAACACCGATGCGACGAATTGGTGTAAGAGAACAATTCGGTCAAGTAGGTACAACTGAATATTTGAAGAAGTACTATAAGCTCACAGATGAGGATATTGTTGAGGCTGTGAAGGAATTACAAAACAGATTTAGTGATTAAAAGCCTAAAGCTGATGATATTTCAGTAGTATACTAGGGGATTTTTCACAAAATAGCTTTATTTTTCCTGTCTAATTAGTGGTGCTACTCGTGATATAATATCTCAACCGAGTTTTACCAACTCTAACATTCACACCATGAGTAACCATCACTGATTGCGAGGGAATCATATGCAACATCAACATAAATTACTCTTCATTCTTCTTTCTTTCTTTTTCTTGTCCGCTTGTTCTGTTCAACCGAAAGTAGATGAGTTTTCTGCTGTTGATGGACAATTGGATTTAACAGCTTGGAATGTGAAAGAAGAGACGATCCCTTTGAATGGTCAATGGGAGTTTTATTGGAAGCAGCTTCTTGATCCCGCAGATTTCAATCAACCAATGGATCAAAGCCAATCTATTCAATTACCAGGTGTCTGGAGTACTCATTCAATTAACGGAGAACCTCTTCCAAAGGTAGGCTATGCCACGTATCGATTGCATGTTTCGATTGATAAAATAGACGAGGTGCTATCATTAAGAATTCCAGCTATCCATTCCAATTATACGATTTGGATTGACGATAAACTGCTTACTAAGACAGGTAAGGTTAGTATAAATGAAATAGAAAGCGTTCCCCAAAAGTATCCAAAAGTGATTGATTTTTTACCGAAAAATCATACATTTACAGTGACCTTACAAGTATCAAATTTTCACTATGTAACTGGTGGACTCCCTGAACCAATCACATTTGGTACGTCAGAGAATATTCATAATCAATATTTTAAGAGAAGCGTTCTGCAAGCGTTTATGCTTGGTATATTAGTATTAGCGGGTGTTTATCACATTGGGCTTGGCATCTATAGAAGGACGGAAAGTTATTTCTTTTATTTTGGAGCATTCTGCTTATTAGTAGCTCTCCGTTCCCTAATGATCGGTGATGTTTTTTTCACAAAGATGTTTCCGCACTTTAACTGGGAGCTGGCGATGAAATTGGACTATATTATTCTTTATAGCCATGTTCCGTTAATAGCAATGGTATTATACAGATTATATAGAGAGGAAATGAGCAGATTCATTACGAGGATTTGTACCATTATTCCTGTGATATTTGATGTGTTTACTATCTTTACCACTGCAAAAATATATCCATTATTCACAATGTACTTTCAATTTTTTATGTTAATATGTGTCGTATATGCCGGCTTCATTATTGTTAAAATTGTAAAGAGAAAGCAAAAGGAAACTTATTATCTTCTGACTGGTTTTGGAGTTTTAATGGTGACGAGTATCGGTGAGATATTTGGTAATCTATTAGGATTACCTGAGACAAATCTATTGGTGATTGGCATCTCAGTGTTTGTTGTATGCTTTTCATTAGTGATATCAAGAAGACTGTCATATTCGCTAAAGCTTTCGGAGAAGTTGGCTTGGGATCTCACACAATTGAACAATGAGCTTGAAACAAAGGTTGAGCAACGAACACAACAAATTAAACAATCTCATAAACAACTAGAGGAGCTTAACAATAAACTGAAAGAGATGGCACTCGTTGATGGCTTGACAAACATACCAAATCGGAGAAGTTTTGATGAATACTTTGACGTTCATTTTCAGAAATGCCAATTCGAAAATAAGCCTATTTCTGTCTTGTTAGTTGATATTGACTATTTTAAAAAATATAACGACTATTATGGACACCAAATGGGTGATCAGTGTTTAAAACTGGTGGCTCAGACGTTAAATGAAAATCAAGAGGGACTAGTTGCGAGGTATGGTGGAGAGGAATTCGTTTGTGTTTTACCTTACCAAAACCAGGCTGCTGCAAAGGAAATTGCTCAACGTTTAAATAGAAAAATTGAACAATTAGAAATACCACACGAAAAATCACCTATTTCTAAGCATGTAACGATCAGTATTGGACTAGCCACTATGATACCAGATCAAACAACGAATAAAAAAGAATTACTAAAACAGGCTGACCAAGCATTGTATCATGCAAAGGAAATAGGTAGAAACCAAGCTGTTAGCTTTACACCTTAAATGGATGGATCTCTGTTTCTATCCAAAAAAATGAGTGCCAGTTTGCTAGCACTCATTTTTTTTATAGGTAAATGCACCCTGAATTGAAATTGGCAACTTGCTGGTTGTCTTCCTTTGAAAATAAGCGGAGATTTTCCGGTTAAACTGCAAATAGAGCTTGGTTCGGTGTATATAAGCGGATATTTTCCGACTAAGCAAAGCAAAATCACACAATTCTATTGTTTGGGAGTAAATAGACGGAATCTCTCCGTCTATTTAAGCCAATTTCAATGCGACTTCCTATTTAAGGGGAATTTCTACGCTTATTTAACAACCGAGTTTTTGCCGGGCCTACCTTATGACTGCCTGAGGCTGGATAGGTGCTTGTTTTCTCAATCAATTTATAATCCTCGGTTTAAGAACGTGTACAACGTCCTCTTCAGTCATCCCAGTGTGCAGATCCTTGCGATAAAGCATTTCAATCATTTTAAGATCTGTTTCATTCAATTCTGAAACGATCGAATCTATGAATGGGTATAGAATGCTACTTCTATCTTCCTCAAAATGGTTGTACAGTCCAATTGCATGGATGAGTTCATGAAGAATGGCGTGATTTCTCTCTATTTGGGAAATGTCAGAGCCCACGAGTACAGTTGAACCAAGAATTCCACTCTCACTACTTACTTCATTAGGAAAGGCTAAGCCAATCGCCTGCGTGACCCCTGGGTATGATTCTTCACTTACAAACCGTGTAAAAGCCCAGGTCGGAATAAAATGTAGATCCAGTTGCCTTGAATAAGTCCGTCCTTTTTCTTCATGTGTAATAATGAATTTAAAAGGCAATAATTTGTTTAATGTTCCGACATGTTGTTCAAGCATCACCAGGTCTTTTTCCGTAGATCGTCCATGAACAACAATCGTCACCGTATCGGTCCATTTATAGAGGATTGGTTCCGTTTCAATGGTGTTCGGGTGAAAGAAAAAATCCAGAAACGTCTCTAATTGTTCGATTGAATAGGTTTGATTATCAATGATAAACGGATGTCTGAGCTCCGATTTTAAGCCGTTATTCTTTGTTGCGATAATCTTCAGAAAATGTGTACCTTCTTCAGTAATAGGCTTATTTAAGTCCACAGTTTTTCCATTAAGCAATGTCTGGTAATCAACATGCTCTTCATGCTTAAAATCAAACCTTGCCTTCTTAAAATAAACAGATTTAGGTGTTGTTGTAAGCTTGGGCTCACTAGGTTGGATATCATCGTGTGTAAACTGATAGGTGTAGGTTCTTTTAACCCCAAAAAGGTTTTTTGTTTTTAGGAAAAGTGTGTAATCACCATTATCCTCAACCGTGTAACCACTATTAATCTTCTTGTCATTTAAAACTAACTCATAGTCTCCATGAAAGTCATCATCTATTGAAATTACGGGATCAGATACATATATTTTACCGTCTTCAACGCCTTGAAGGATGTTCTCTGTCTTTGTACATCCAGTAATGAAGATCAGTAAAAGAATAAGCACATACTTTTTCATCATTTTCTGTCTCCCCTTTTGTCTTATTATAAAGGAAGTCAGTGATTAAATGGGAAAATAGTCACTGGAAATTGAATGAAGGTGGGGATGATACACATATAGTTTCAGATTTGTTACGTGGTCTTCATTCGCTCCAGTCCGTTCGCGTCCGGACTGGGTTATGGGGTATATGGTCAATCACATTTACTGTATAGATTATTTTTGTTCACTCTGTTTTATCCTTTTGATCGCATACTCGGTTTGTAATTGAGTAAAAATGAAAAACAACGGACCAAAAATCCATACTAATTTTCTATGCCAATCCAGGTTTCTTTTTAACATAATGCTTGAAATCACATAATTAATTAGCACACTCATAATCAAGTTACGCATTGTCTCATCCTTTCTTTTCCCTATTTTGTCTCGGGGGTAAAAAAAACATGCATTCCTTCAATGATATTGTAATTTTTTAGGAAGTGAGCTAAGATAAATTATTCATAACAATTGTAAAATAAGATGGTGAAGAACATGAATAAAAAACGTATCATTTGGTGGGTCATAACGATTGGCTATTGTTATATGATCTTTCACGCAACAGGATCACCAAGCTTCACAGGAGATAGTACTTCCAGCATGCTTGGAGATAGTATTAAGACTGTTTATGATTTTTTGGGAATCAGCTGGGATCCATACCTGCTCGTTGATCAGCTAAATTTCATTATTCGAAAATCTGGACATGTGATTGCCTTTGGTCTATTAGGCATTTTATTCCGCTTTGCTCTAGGTGATATAAAGCGAGCTTATCTATATGCGTGGATATTAACGACCGTTTATGCAATGACAGATGAATTTCATCAAAGCCTTGTACCTAGTAGAACAGCTTCCATCATGGATGTGGGTCTAGATTCGATTGGTGCAGGTTTGGCGCTTTTAGCATTATGGATTTTTAACAAAAGAAAAGGGAAGTTATAACAGTCTATTTTTTGGAAAATAATGAATAACCCCATGTTCACCAGTGTTTGATCAACAAGTAGCATCATATAATATAGTAATAACTTGAC
This sequence comes from Litchfieldia salsa, assembly GCF_900104555.1. Taxonomy (GTDB): domain Bacteria; phylum Bacillota; class Bacilli; order Bacillales; family Bacillaceae_L; genus Litchfieldia; species Litchfieldia salsa. Next base: position 7,608 of record NZ_FNJU01000009.1, on the reverse strand, counting down.
CAACTAATTACCTATAAATCTCACATACTAGTTTATTTCCAGATGTTAGCTCACCCATAACAGTAGGTAATGGTGGTATACTAGTATTTAAGAATTAGCAGGAGTGGGTAATGTGAAACATTTTATTCAAAACAAACAAGAAGAGATGCTTCAATTAATTGAGGAATTGGTCAATATTGATAGTGGATCTTATTATAAAGAAGGAATTGACCGAGTAGGCCTTGTTTTACAACAGAAATTTGAACGCTTAGGATTTACTGTGGAGGTAAAAGAGGAAGCCGACTATGGTAATAATCTGGTCATTAAGCATAAAAACGCAGTGGATCCAAGAATTATCATTTGTGGACATATGGATACTGTTTTCCCAGAAGGAACGGTTGCGGAACGTCCTTTCCGGGTGGAAGGAACAAGAGCCTATGGACCAGGTGTTGTTGATATGAAGTCAAGTCTGGTAGAGGTATTGTATGCGTTGATGGCATTACAAAGTGAAGACGTGAAGGCATATGAGAATGTTCTACTTGTGCTAAACGGAGATGAGGAAATCGGTTCACCCTCATCACGATCATTGATTGAAGATCAGTCAAATGGCAAGGATTATGCACTCATTATGGAGCCAGCGCGAAAAGACGGATCACTTGTATCCGCTAGACGTGGAGGCGGTCGATATACATTAGTTGTCAAAGGGAAAGCCGCACACTCAGGGATTGAGCCTGAGAAAGGGCGAAGTGCGATTGAGGCACTCGCTTATAAAATCATTCAACTACATCAGCTAACCGATCATGAAAATGGCATTAGTGTAAATGTCGGTATCATTGAAGGGGGATCTGCGGTCAATACGGTCTCACAAAATGCAGTCGCACATGTAGACATTCGTATCACTGAGCTAGAGCAAGCTGCGATGTTAGAGCAACAAATTAAATCAATTTGTTCTGTATGTGATGTGCCTGGAACAAAGATTACCTTAGAAGGTGAAATGAATCGACCTCCGATGGAAAAAAATGAACGTAACGAAGAGCTCCTTCATGTCATTCAAGGCGTCGGAAAAGAAATTGGTGTGAAGCTAAAAGACACTTCAACAGGTGGCGGAGGAGATGCTTCATTTACCTCAGCAAACGGTGTTGCCACGATCGACGGACTAGGTCCTGTTGGCGGAGATGCTCACAGTGAAAAAGAATATTTAGAAATCCCGACATTAACAGAACGAACATTGCTCTTAGCGAAAACCATTCAGAAATTGTCGGAGTAAAAAAGAGTTAAAAACCTACCTAATCGGCTCTCGATTAGGTTTTTTTGCGGTCTCTTTTTTTGGTGCCAGGCACCAAAACTGGGACGCGAATTGTCCCGGTTGCACCATCAAGATGGTAACATGGTGTGGAAAAAGGGTATACTTTAAGATAGAGAACAATTTTAATGGAAGCGAGGTTGATCTGATGAAACTAGCATTTATTTCAGACATTCACGGTAATGCAGTAGCTTTAGAAGCGGTATTGGCAGATATCTTAATGAGAGAGATTGATCAAATCTTTGTACTCGGTGACCTTTGTTACCGGGGACCTGAACCGAAAAGAGCTCTTGATTTAATTCGTGAATTAAACACAGAAGTTATTAAAGGAAATGCAGATGAATGGGTCGTTCGTGGTGTAAAAGAAGGCGAGGTCCCTGCTCAAGCATTAGAAATAATGAATACTGAGCGAGACTGGACGGTTTCTAAGCTTAATGAAGATGATCTTTCTTATTTAGCGAACCTACCTACGAGTATCCAAACAGAGGCTGATGGAGTGAAAATTCATGCATTTCATGCAACACCTGAAAGCTTATTTGATATAATTCCGCCAAATTCAGATGATGATAAAATTGAACAAACCTTAATGGCTGGACAAGCTGCAGATCTTTATCTATATGCACATATCCATAAACCATATATTCGTTTTATCGGTGGGCGTATTGTAATGAATATTGGGAGTGTTGGCCTTCCTTTTGACGGATTAGCAAAAGCCTCATATGGTATCGTAGAAGTCAATCAGGGTCAGATTTCAACAACGATTCAAAGAGTGACTGTGGATCCCGAATTAGCAGCAGCGAAGTATGATGAAGTAGGATACCCGAATGCTGACATGATGGCTCGTATCGTTAAAAACGGTCGACTCTAGCATTTAAGTGGGACAACTCTTGTCCCACTTCGGGTGCCTGGCACCAAAAATATATAAGTCTATAAAAAAATCTTCTTATTTATTGTATAAAAGTCTCCCAATCTGGCAAAAATTTAGCTATAGTAATGAAGAGAAAGGGAGAGGCGCTATGTTAATTGTAAAAAGCTACTTTTTATCTGAATTTGAACGATTTGAAACAGAAAGAAAAGTGTTGGAGCTAAGTGACGGAATCACAGAAGAGGAGCTCTTTGCTCTGGATGATCAGGAATTAGTTCAAAGGTATAATGAGTGTTCGAAAGAGAAGCTTGTTACACTTTAAAAAGCTTATGTTTTTCTTAAATCTGCATAATAATATGAGAAGCTTATTATGATATAAAAGGCTTCTTTTTTTTGTTGTAAAGGCTGTTAATAACTAGATAGGTAAGCCTACTGTATTCAGATGTAGGAAAGCTGGTAATAATAGATTTGTAATAGACAAAACGGACTGTTTGCATTAGGAGTTTGTCTAATAGAAGCCCTCTATTAGACAAAACACATGTCGCGGGGAATGGTTTTGTTCAATAGGAGAGCTCTATTAGACAAAACACGTGTCTCAGGGAATGGTTTTGTTCAATAGAAGAGCTCTATTAGACAAAACACATGTCTCGAGGAATGATTTTGTCCAATAGGAGAGCTCTATTAGACAAAACAAACGGTCTGGGGAATGGTTTTGTTCAATAGAAGAGCTCTATTAGACAAAACACATGTCGCGGGGAATGGTTTTGTTCAATAGAAATGCTCTATTAGACAAAACACGTGTCGCGGGGAATGGTTTTGTTCAATAGAAGAGCTCTATTAGACAAAACACATGTCTCGGGGAATGGTTTTGTTCAATAGAAGCCCTCTATTAGACAAAACCCAAGAATCGAGCAAAGACTTTGTTCGATAGGAGCCCTCTATTAAACAAAATCCGATAACCAAACAAAGATTTTGTCTAATAGGAACACCCAATAGCCAAAACCCCCTGATCCAAGCAAAGATTTCTTCACATAGCGGGGATCACATCAATTAAAATGGATACGCTGCCTCAGTAAAAAAATCTACAAATCACAAAAAATACCACCTTCAAATTTTGGGGTAATGACAGGCACTCTTTTGTTTAGTAGAATAGGTCTATAAAAAGGTTATCAATTGTTTAAGCTTCTAACACCTTAATGGAAGGGGTTACAATAGATTGAAAAAGCTATTAGTTGTTTATGGCATCTTAATTGCCTCTTTTCTAATGTATTTATATCAATACCAAACCCGAGAACTCCCAGCAGTATTTGATCAGGAAGATGAGAAGGTTCAGGGAGAAGTAGAGGATACTTATGTGATGGTGACTTTTATGGTCGGTATTGAGTATTGGAAAGAGGTTGTGAAGGGGTTTGAGGATGCAGCAGAAGCATTAAATGTATCAGTCGAATATCGTGGAGCCACACAGTATGATGTGAATGAGCAAATTACCGTTCTTGAGCAAGTCATTGCCAGAAAACCGGCCGGAATTGCATTAACTGCCATTCATCCTGAAAGATTAAATGCTACCATTAATAAAGCAATTGAAGCAGGAATACCAGTCGTATTATTTGATTCCAACGCACCTGACAGTAAGGCCGCTGCATTTTATGGTACAAATAATTTCATTGCAGGAGAGAAAGCTGCACATCAAATGGCAAAATTGGTAGGTAATGATGGGAAGGTTGGGGTCATTACACTTCCAAATCAGTCAAACCATATCGAAAGAGTGAATGGATTTCAGCAAACCCTTAAAGAAGAATACCCCAATATTCAGGTTGTGGATGTGAAGGATGGCAAAGCGGAAAAACTTCTTTCGAAGCAGGCTGCAATCGAGATGATGAAAGCGCATTCTGATTTGAAAGGTCTCTTTGTAACAGAAGCAAATGGAGGCGTAGGTGTTGCAGAGGCAAAGGCTCAATTAAATAGACAAATTGAAATTATAAGTTTTGATACAGATAAAGAAACCTTGGACATGGTTGAAAATGGAAGCATCTCGGCAACAATGGCTCAGGGTACTTGGAATATGGGATATTGGTCACTACAATATTTGTTTCACCTTCAAAACGATCTTATTTTATCAAAAAGTAAACTCTTCACCGATGATGCCACTTCCACCGTAACGATGGATACCGGTATTACCGTTGTAACGAAGGAAAACGTAGGGGAATTTTATGCAAGGTAAAAGATTCTCTTTACGAAAATTTATCACAAATAAACTACAGATTGATAATCTGCCTATTCGCTACAAAATTATTGCTTTACTATTAGGAATTAGTATTCTTCCGTCGATTGTACTAGGCCTTTTAATCAATGTGACGGTTGACCGTATTATGGAAAAACAAGATGCGGAACATACGTTACAACTCATTGGTCAGGCAAATAAATCACTTGAATCCTATGTCGAAAATATGCAGAATATCTCCTATTTAATCTCCTTTGATCAGGATGTGAAGCGCTTTTTAAAAAATAGTGAAAATGAATTCCAACCTGATCCTGATTATTCTTATCAAATCAGACAGTTTCTTCAGGGGTTTACGACTGTGAATCCAGAAATCGCAGGTATTCTTTTAATCAATAGTGATGGAGAATATATTAGTAATGAAATGTATGCACGAAATATTAAGTCATTAACTGAAGAGAAATGGTATAAGGAAGCAATTGAAAATAAGGGGATATTCAAAATAATCGGCCATCCAAAGGATCGAAATGTGACTTCACATGTGAACTACACGGATGAGGAGTTAGTTTCCGGGGTTCGAGCAATCGTTGATCCTACAACACAAAAAGTCCTGGGCGTTGTTCTCATTGACCTTAAGCTTCGAGTCATTTCTGAAACACTTAAGGACGTAAAATTAGGTAAATCAGGATATTTGATGGTGACAGAAGAAAATGGAGACACCATCTATGCACCTCCAGAAGCTATTATTAGTAAAATTCCAACTGAGTGGTTTGAGGAATCACCAAGAAATACGTTCTCGAAAAATGTGGATGGTACAGATCTTCAATTCATTTATAGAAAGTCTTCTTTTACAAATTCAACGACCATCGGTGTTTTTTCACCAAGTGAATCTGTATTAGAGGTTCAGCAAATCCATTTCTTTGTGATTAGTTATTTATTTATTGTGATCATGTTTGGTATAGGAGCGTCGTATTATTTATCATATTCAATGTCCAGGCCGATTCGCCAACTAAATGCTTTTATGAATAAAGCAGAATCAGGGGACTTATTGATTCGTTATAAAGGTGATCGCGAAGATGAAATTGGAATGCTTGGAAGAAGCTTCAACACCATGCTTGCTCAAATTAATAAACTCATATCCTTAACCGAGATTCAGGAGCGTCAAAAACGAGAAGCAGAATTACGTGCATTACAAGCGCATATCAAGCCTCATTTCTTATACAACACATTAGATACAATCAATTGGATGGCTAGAAAAAAAGGGGCTCTTGAAGTAGCAGATGTAGTGGAATCGTTGTCACAATTATTCCGTATTGGGTTGAGCAAGGGAAGTGACATGATTACATTAGAAAATGAAATTGAACATATCTTCAGCTACTTAAAAATACAAAAAGCAAGATACAAAGACAAGTTAATGTTTGATCTAAATATTGATACCAACTTGAACAGTGTAACCGTCCTAAAACTTGTCCTACAACCGGTTGTTGAAAACGCAATTTATCATGGGATAAAAGAACGAAGAGGTCCTGGACATATTGAAATTATCGGGAAAGAAGAAAATGGGGACCTTGTGCTCTATGTAAAAGACGATGGTGTCGGAATTCCCGAAGAAAAATTAATAAAGCTTAATGAAAACTTAGCAACTGATTTTAATAACATCGAGGAATCACGAAATATGAACAAAATTGGATATGGAATTATGAATGTACAAGCTAGAATCAAATTAACATTTGGTGAACCATATGGCTTATACATCACAAGCGAGCAAGGCAAAGGCACAACCGTAAAAATTCTATTACCAAAATGAAACAGTGGACGGCTTTCGTGTATGAGACACGGGGACGGTTCTTATGTGTCATCGGACTATGAATGAGACACGAGAACCGTCCCCATGAACCGCACCATATAAGGGGGAATTTATTTGCAGGAGTATTTGAAGGTATTGATTGCCGATGATGAGCCGAATATTCGTGAGGGTATACGTGATTCAATTAACTGGAATGAAGTGGGCATGGAAGTAGTGGCTGAAGCTGAGGATGGGGAGGAAGCTTTAGAACTCGCTTTAAAGCATGAAATAGATATCTTGCTTGTCGATTTAAATATGCCGATCATGAATGGATTAACCATGGTCAAACATCTTCGGCAGGACCTACCTGGATGTCGTGTACTCGTCATTTCAGGATATGATCAATTTAGTTATGCACAAGAAGCATTGCGTTTGCAGGTAGAGGACTATTTGCTGAAGCCTGTGAAACCGGAGAAACTATTGGAGGTCCTTCACAACATCCGTGATAAGATCAACCAGCAGGCTGAAAAAACTAACTATATGAAAATGGCAACAAGTCATATTACCCAACACCAGCTGGTTATTCAAGAACGCTTTTGTAGAGATTGGGTTGAAGGTCATCTTTCAGAGACGAAAACCCTTGAGCAACTGCGATTCCTAGAAATGCCAACCACCGCTCCGACTCATATCATTGTCATTCGAAGCCAGGAATTTCAATTTGATCAACCACTCATTAGAGGGAATGATCGAGAAATCTTTATCTTTGCTGTTAAAAATATCTTATTGGAAATCGTGAATGAGAAAAAATCACTTATTTTCACTGATAGTAAAGGTCTATTTTTCATTATTCTTTGGGGTCAAGTTCAAGAAGATCTATTTTCTAAAATAGAAAACGCCATCCAAGAATATTTAAAGGCAGCTGCCACCGTTTATGCTGAACCAATCACAGGTGACTTAATGGACGTTCCTACATTTTATAAAAATTGTAAAAGTAAAGTATATGGAGAATCAATCGTTTCACCAATTGTAAAGAGAGCTAGAAATTACATCAGAGAGCATTACACAAGCACTGATTTAACTTTAGATTCTCTTGCTCAAAGCCTTCAAGTGTCACCGGTCTATTTAAGTCGTACAATCAAACAAGAGCTAGGCCTCTCATTTGTTAGTTTAATAACACAAATGAGAATGAAAAAGGCTATTAGTCTCTTAAATTCAACAGACTTACAAATCCATGAAATTGCTGAACAAGTCGGTTATGATTCACAGCATTATTTTAGTACGGCGTTTAAGAAAGCGGTTGGAGTATCACCAAATAAATACAGAAAAGGAATATACAATGAAGACAAGCCTGTAATGGACTAGTGCCATTATGGGTTTTTCTATTATATGAGGACATCTTTGTGGGAATCAGAGAAAAGTTCGCGGTATTTTAGGTCTGTCTTAGTATTGGACCTCCC
>NZ_FNJU01000024.1 GCF_900104555.1 Litchfieldia salsa | reverse complement strand
GAGCAACTGTCGGAAAGTGCTTGCACTTGACAGAAGTTGTGAAGCAGCCGTAGGATGTGGCTTCTGGAGCTAGATTCAGAAATGAATGTCTAAGCGTTATCTAGTTTTGAAGGTTCGAACCTTTATATGTCTAGTGATTTTGGCGAAGAGGTCACACCCGTTCCCATACCGAACACGGAAGTTAAGCTCTTCAGCGCCGATGGTAGTTGGGGGACTCCCCCTGCAAGAGTAGGACATTGCTAGGCAAAAAAAGAAAAAAGATCAGTTCTTTAATAGAACTGATCTTTTTGTTTATATAGCTGTAAGATTGTTTTAGTGTCGGACTTATGAAAGACATTTTTCATCAATAGTCGAAAATAAAGTCCTTCATCGACCTTATGAAAGACATTTTTCATCAATAATCGAAAATAAAGTCCTTCATCGACCTTATGAAAGACATTTTTCATCAATAATCGAAAATAAAGTCCTTCATCGGCCTTATGAAAGACATCTCCGATCAATAATCGAAAATAAAGTCCTTCATCGGCCTTATGAAAGACATTCCCAATCAATAATTCAGAATAAAGTCCTTCATCAATCCTATGAAAACATTCTCCAATCAATAACCCAAAATAAAGTTTTTCATTCCCAACTCTATTAACCTTTTCCTTAACAGTTAACTTACAAAATAAAGTTAGGTGGGACGTATTATGTCCCGGCTATGGTGCCAGGCACCTATCCCAAGGTATTAATCTACGGAGGACTTGATGGGATTTGAACCCATAAGATGCACAAGTGTTTGCATTTAAACTATTGGCTGCTCTAACCATTGAGCTACAAGTCCTATTAAAAGTATGTGAATATTAATATTTAATATACAAGGTTGTAAAAAATATTTTATATAAAACAAAAAGAATCATTATCCCTTTTTTTGGAATATTGATTCTTATGTTTAATGCGATATAGTTGATCTTTTTTAGTTTTAGTGACTCTTGTGCGCAAGTCTGCATACACATATTCGCTTCGACTTTGTTCAGGATTACGTTTACCTTCTCTTACTATTTTTTCACGGGTTCTCTTTGCTCTGGATTTTCCCATAATTTTTTCACTCTCCTAATTACTGATTATGCAATATTATAATCCCTTTTATGACGATTGAAAAGAAGAGTTCTACTTTTGAAAGCGTATTATTTTAAATTCAAGAACTTAGTTGGTATACTTTTAAAAGTAGAACCGTTCATACATTTTCGTTTGGACTCACTTTTTGGATGAGAGCATTTTATTTAATTATAAAGGAGTAGTTGACTATGATTAAAGATTTAAGAAGCACTACAACATTACATAACGGAATAGAGATGCCTAGGTTTGGTTTAGGTGTGTTTCAAGTGAAAGATGGCGAAGAGGTTGTTTCGTCTATTAAAGCTGCTATTGAAGTTGGGTATAGAAGTATAGATACTGCTGCTATTTATGGGAATGAAGAAGGAGTAGGGAGAGCAATTTCTGAGTCGGGTGTGGCTCGGGAAGAGTTATTTATTACAACGAAAGTATGGAACGGTGATCAAGGTTATGACACGACCTTAAAAGCTTTTGAAGAAAGTATGAAAAAGCTTGGGCTTGATTATCTCGATTTGTATCTTATTCATTGGCCAGTTCCGGCTCAAGGAAAGTACTTAGATACATGGAGAGCACTTGAAAAGTTATACAAAGATGGAAAGATTCGTGCAATTGGTGTTAGTAATTTCAAGATTCATCATCTTGAAGATATCATCTCGAATTGTGAGATCAAACCAATGGTCAATCAAGTAGAATACCACCCTCGTCTTATCCAACAGGACCTACATAAGTTTTGTAAAGAAAATGAGATTCAGTTGGAAGCATGGTCACCGTTAATGCAAGGACAGCTTCTTGAAGAGCCTGTATTAGTTGAGATTGCACAAAAATATAAAAAGTCAACAGCGCAGATTATTTTACGTTGGGACTTACAAAATGAAGTTGTTACTATTCCAAAATCAGTAAAACCACATCGTATAGCAGAGAATGCAAATATCTTTGATTTTGAATTAACTGAAGATGATGTTAAGGTTATTAACGGTCTAAATCAAAATAAAAGAATAGGACCAGATCCTGACGAATTCAATAGAATTTCATAATTAAAAAGGAGAATATCTCATAGGTTATAATAACTTCTGAGATGTTCTACTTTTCTTTATACCATTATTTTATTTAGTGATTTTCTTCAACTGCATCTTGTTCCTTTTTCTGTTGGACTTTCTCGATTGCTCGGTATGAAAAAAACATCATCGCATAAGCTAGTACACTTCCAGTGAAAAAGGGAATTAATCCTGGAATGTTCATTATTAGAAAATAGATGGAAATGAAAGATAAAATCATCATAATAGTTGAAAGTGGGTTTAAAACCATCATTAAAAATGCATTCTTAAGGATTTGTCTTATAGTAATATCAAAGTGAACGAAAATAGGGAATACATAAAGTAAAACTAACGCGTATATAAATGTAACTGCTAATAATGGCATGTATAAGATTCCCCATATTCCAATATTGGCAGATTGGAAAAATCTTAGATCGAAAAATAATATACCTCCGATGAGTACTAAAACAAGTCCTAGTAAGTTGCTCTTAATGAATTCTGATTTGTATGATTGCCAAAACGTTTTGAAAATAGGAATATCAGTATCTTTCATGACCCATTTCCTTGTAACAGAAAACATTGCTGCTGTAGCAGGGAAAAGACCGAAAACCACAAGGCCAGCTATAGTAAAAATCATCCAAAGTAAATTTAAATAGGCAAGTCTAGAAATAATCAATGAAATTGTGTAAAAGCCATTCATTAAACCGCCGCTATTTTGCATGGTTAGAATCCTCCGTAACGAATTTGTTATCTCTATTATACATGATAAAAACGAGAGATAAAGGAATTCATTTATTTGCTTATTTGTAATTTAAATTTGTACGTACAAATGTAATACATGCTACAATATATATAATACTATAGTATATGTACATTTTTAAGATGATTATTGAGGTGACTTTATGAAGGAAAGATCTACTCCAAAATATTTACTCTTAAAGCAAGAGATTCTATCATGGATACAGTCAAATAAATTAAGTGTGAATGAAAAGATTCCAACGGAGAATGAGTTAGCTAATCAATTTCAATTAAGTCGCCATACGGTAAGGCAAACATTAGGTGAGCTTGAGAAAGAAGGCTGGTTATATAAAATTCAAGGAAAAGGTTCATTTGTATCAAAGCGAGAAATATTTAAAGGTAATGATCTGAAAATGATAGGCATACTAACGACTTATATTTCTGATTATATTTTTCCTCATATTGTAAGAGGAGCAGAAGAGACACTTAGGTCAAAAGGGTACCGCTTACAATTATCAAGTACGGATAACGATAAGGTGAAAGAAAAAGAAAACCTGGAAATGTTAATTGAGCAACCTCTCACAGGCTTAATTATTGAACCAACAAAAAGCGCACAGGGAAATCCTAATTTAGAATATTACCTTTCACTCCACAATAATAACATTCCTTATTTAATGATTAATGAACGATACCCTGAACTTTCTTGTCCCTGTATAAAAGTGGATGACGAACTTGGCGGATTTATGGCTGCTGAACACTTAATAAACCTAGGACATAAAAGAATAATGGGTTTTTTCAAAACAGATGATATACAAGGTGTAAACCGGTTAAAAGGGTTTATGCGGGCACATCAAAACTATCAAGTTAACTTGATCGCATCAGATGTTGTTTCTTACGTAACAGAAGAAAAAAACAATAAACCAACTAATAAAGCATTAGAAGCATTAAAGGAAAAGGAAGATAGACCAACTGCATTTGTTTGTTATAATGATGAGTTAGCAATTAAGCTCTTAGAAGTATTAAGGCAAGAAGGGTTAACTATTCCGAGTGATCTTTCGATTGTTAGTTTTGATGATTCCTTATTAGCAACTGCAACAGAGGTTAAATTTACTACACTTAGTCATCCGAAAGCTGAAATTGGTAAAAAGGCTGCTGAGATTCTTTTGTCCATGATTGAAAATCCATCAAGTAAACCTAGTGATATCGTGTTTTCACCGGAGCTAATCATTAGGGATTCAACAAAGAAATTATAATTTTGTACGTACAAATAAAAAATACTAGATAATTTGTACGTACAAATGTATAATGAGCGTATAGTTATTTTATAAAGGAGTTGAAGCTATGCTTGAACAATTAAAAAAGGCTGTATTAGAAGCGAATTTGGAATTACCTAAATACAAAATGGTTACGTTTACATGGGGTAATGTGAGTGGGATTGATCGCGAAAGTGGTTTGGTCGTTATTAAACCAAGTGGAGTAGAATATGATGAAATGAAACTTGAGGATATGGTCGTTGTAGATCTAGAGGGAAACCGAGTTGAAGGTGAACTAAAGCCTTCATCTGATACCCCGACACACTTAGCTTTATATAAAGCGTTCCCAACTATTGGAGGTATTGTGCATACTCATTCTCCTTGGGCAACAAGTTGGGCACAAGCTGGAAGAAGCATACCGGCATTAGGAACAACGCATGCAGATTATTTCTATGGCGAAATTCCTTGTACAAGAAAAATGACTGATGAAGAAATACAAGGAGAATACGAATTAGAAACAGGAAATGTGATTATTGAACATTTTCAAAATGTTAATCCACTATTTATGCCAGGTGTTTTAGTTAATGGTCACGCTCCTTTTGCTTGGGGGAAGGATTCACATAATGCGGTTCATAATGCAGTGGTATTAGAAGAGGTGGCAAAAATGGCCTCTGAAACTTATAAATTAAATCCCAATGTCGAGCCAATAAGTCAATCTCTTTTAGATAAACATTTCTTACGTAAACATGGGGCAAATGCATACTACGGTCAAGGGAAATAGGAGATAAAGATGGCAAAGAAATTTGCAATTGGAATTGACTACGGAACATTATCTGGGCGGGCCGTACTCGTAGATCTATCAGATGGAACTGAAGTAACAGATCATGTTACTCCATATGCTCATAGTGTAATTGACGAGTTTTTACCAGTTTCAAATAGAAAGCTAGAACATGATTGGGCATTAGAACATCCTAATGATTACCTTGATGTACTTAAAATATCAGTTCCAGCAGTTATGAAAGAATCGGGTGTAAACCCGGAGGATGTAATCGGTCTAGGAATTGACTTTACTGCCAATACGATGATGCCTATTGATACTAATGGTGAACCTCTATGTTTTGATCCGAATTATATGGATAACCCACATTCATGGGTTAAATTATGGAAGCACCATGCAGCACAGAGTGAGGCTGATCTTATCAATGAAATTGCAACCAAAAGAGATGAAGCCTTTTTGAATAGATATGGAGGGAAAATTTCCTCTGAATGGATGATTCCGAAAGTGTGGCAAATTCTAAATGAAGCACCCGAAATCTATGACTATACAGATCAATTCATAGAGGCAACTGATTGGGTTGTTTCAAAAATGACAGGTAAAATTAGTCGTAACAGCTGTAGTGCTGGTTATAAATCTATTTGGAATAAAAAAGATGGTTATCCTAGTAAAGACTTCTTTAAGGCGCTGGATCCTCGATTAGAAGATTTGACTGATACTAAACTCCGTGGGGAAATCGTTCCATTAGGAACAAAAGCAGGGGAGTTAACGGCAGACATGGCTTCTCAATTGGGTCTGAGGGCTGGAATTGCAATTGCTGTTGGAAATGTGGATGCTCATGCTGCAGTACCTGGGGTAGGTGTTGTAACTCCTGGTAAGTTAGTGATGGCAATGGGAACTTCAATATGTCACATGATTCTTGGAACAGAAGAAAGAGAAGTAGAAGGAATGTGTGGCGTTGTTGAGGACGGCATTATCCCAGGATACCTAGGCTATGAAGCAGGCCAATCAGCTGTAGGCGATATCTTTGCATGGTATATTGACCAAGGTGTGCCAGCTTATACTTATAAACTAGCTGAAATAGCTGGCTTAAATATCCATGAATACCTAGAACTAAAGGCCAGTGAGTATAGACCAGGCGAAACTGGTTTACTAGCCTTAGACTGGTGGAATGGAAATCGTTCAGTACTTGTTGATACAAACTTAACAGGAATGATAGTAGGCTATACATTATTGACTAAACCAGAAGAAATCTATCGGACTTTACTAGAAGCTACAGCATTCGGAACTCGAAAAATTGTAGATGCTTTCCATAATAATGGAATTCCAGTTGAAGAGCTTTATGCTTGTGGTGGGCTTCCACAGAAAAACAAGCTTCTAATGCAAATATATGCTGATGTAATGAATCGAGAGATTAAAATAGCAGCCTCAAAGCAAACACCAGCACTAGGTGCCGCAATGTTTGGAGCAGTTGCGGCAGGAAGTGTGAACGGTGGATATGATTCAATTGTTGATGCTGCTGAGCAAATGGCGAGAGTTCACGAGGAATCATATAAACCAATCAAAGAAAATGTTTTAGTGTATGAGAAGTTATACCAAGAGTATTCCAAACTACATGATTATTTTGGTCGTGGAGAAAACGATGTAATGAAGAACTTAAAGGCAATTAAAGAAACCACATAATTAGAATATAAATGTAAATGTATTATACGGTGCATGGTTAACCTAATTGTGTTCATGGTAGCTAAGAGTTATAGCTGTACACTTAGGTAATAAATAATAAACTGGAGGAAATGAAAATGAAATTATCAAAGAACTATGAATTTTGGTTTGTAACAGGAAGTCAACATTTATATGGACCTGAAACATTAGTAGAAGTAGCTGATCATTCAAAAACAATTACTGAAGGCATTAATAATAGTGAATCAATCTCTTATAAAATTGTCTTTAAGCCTGTCCTAACAACACCAGCTGATATTCGTGCATTATGTATGGAAGCAAACAATGATGAAAACTGTGCAGGAATTATAACTTGGATGCACACTTTCTCACCTGCTAAAATGTGGATTGCTGGACTAACAGCATTGTCAAAGCCACTATTACACTTGCATACGCAATATAATCGTGATATCCCTTGGGATAGCATTGATATGGATTTCATGAACACAAACCAATCAGCACACGGTGACCGTGAGTATGGATTTATTGGGGCGCGTCTAGGAATTTCACGTAAGGTAGTAGTAGGGCATTGGGAAGACCAAGAAGTACTAAGCACAATCGGTACTTGGATGCGTACAGCTGTAGCAGTAAATGAAAGCAAGAACTTAAAAATTGCTCGTTTCGGAGACAATATGAGAGAAGTTGCTGTTACAGAAGGAGATAAAGTTGAAGCACAAATCAAGTTTGGTTGGTCTGTAAATGGATACGGTATTGGAGACCTTGTTCAAAGAATCAATGATGTATCAGAAGAAGAGTTAAACAACTTACTTGAAGAATATGCACAAACTTATGATATTGCACCTGAAGGATTAGAAGAAGGGCCTGTAAGAGACTCTATTAAAGAACAAGCGAAAATTGAATTAGGCTTAAAAGGATTCCTTGAGGAAGGAAACTTTGGTGGTTTCACTACTACATTCGAAGATTTACATGGAATGAAACAACTGCCAGGACTTGCTGTACAACGTTTGATGGCACAAGGGTATGGATTTGGTGGTGAAGGTGACTGGAAGACATCTGCACTTGTTCGTTTAATGAAGATCATGGCAGGTAATGAAGGTACTTCATTTATGGAAGATTACACATACCATTTCGAGCCAGGAAATGAACTAGTTCTAGGTTCACATATGTTAGAAATTTGTCCAACAATTGCTGCGACTCGTCCAAAATTAGAAGTTCATCCACTAGGTATAGGTGGAAAGGAAGATCCTGCACGTATGGTATTTGATGGAGCAGCTGGGCCTGCACTAAATGCATCAATTATTGATATGGGTAATCGCTTCCGTCTAATTGTTAACACAGTTGAAGCTGTAAAGTTAGAGGAGGAGATGCCAAATCTTCCTGTAGCACGTGTACTTTGGAAAGTTGAACCTTCATTAAAAGATGGAGTAGAAGCTTGGATTCATGCAGGTGGTGCACATCACACTGGATTCTCTTTCAAAGTAACAACTGAGCAACTACAAGACTTTGCAGAAATGACTGGTATTGAATGTGTTGTTATCGATAAAGACACAAAAGTTCAGCAGTTCCGCAAAGAATTACAATGGAATGACTTCTATTGGCAGAATAAAAGATAATAATTTATAAAAATCTATTTACTGAGGGTAGACTATAAAAAGTCTACCCTTTAATATGAGGTTGGTTGTAATAAAGTTTATGCATTTGTGAACATTATTTCGTAAAAATAAGTAAATAAGAGGTGAATGAGGTATTTATTTTAAAAAGAGAATGTAGTATACTGTTTTTATAACATTTGTTCATTTAATAATTTACAAAATTTCATAAGGGAGGAGGAAGGAAATGAATATTGGGGTAGTTCATTTCGGTTCTTATACAACAGGAGTTACTGAAATTATAACTCGACTGATTGAAGCTAATATAGAAAGCTATCGTTTATATGGGATTGACTGGAATCGTCATACTAAGGGAATCGAAGTAAAAGAACTACATAGAGAGTCAATTGCTCAAGCTCAGTTTAACGGTGACGCAATTCTCAGTGCTTTTCCAGAACAATATTGGAATGAAGGATCTAAAAGTCTAATACATGAAAATATTAAATTGGATTACCTTATTTTATTAGGTGGAAGCAAGGAAACAGTTTCAACTTCTTCTATTAAAACGCTGCATGTGCCAGTCTCTATTTTCAATAGCGAAGATCACTCTAGCTATTCTTTGGGATATGATTCAGCCTTAAATACGATCTATTCCTCAATTGAGAAGATACGTGATACGGCTAGCTCATTAATTTATAATAAATTAAGGGTTTTTCCTATTCAGATACCAGGAAACAAGTATACACCACTTGTTCAGGATACAGCACTTGCGATAAATGCTCCATTTGTTAGACAAGATGACGATGAAGCAATTACTATTATAAAAGAGGCTATACAAGAAAAGAATAGTCGTAATGAAAGCTATTTATTTATTATTATGGATCATTCCGTGAATCATCAGAGTTTAGAGCAGAAGATAGCGGTTGAGTTTGATGTGGATTGGAAAGTAATGAGCATTAGTGAGTCACAATGTGTTGGTCCTTTTCCAACTGCAATCGACCGTATTGTTATCGGAAGAATCAGTGATAAGATAATAGAGTTAATCAATACTAGTAGCTTAGATTCTGGCTATATAGGAATCCAAGACTTACAGGTGACTTACTATAAAAATTAAATTCGGAGGTACATTATATGTCAATTAGTGAAGCAGTACAATTAGAGCAGTTAGCTATACATTCGATCAGAACACTATCAATCGATGCAATTGAAAAATCAAATTCAGGACACCCAGGTATGCCAATGGGTGCTGCACCAATGGCTTATACTCTATGGTCAAAGTTTATGAATCATAATCCAAGTAATCCAAACTGGTTCAATCGTGACCGTTTTGTATTATCTGCTGGACATGGTTCAATGCTTTTATATAGTCTATTACATTTATCTGGATATGATTTATCAATCGATGACATTAAGAATTTCCGTCAATGGGGAAGTAAAACTCCAGGACATCCTGAATATGGTCATACTCCAGGAGTTGATGCAACAACTGGACCATTAGGGCAAGGTGTTGCTATGGCTGTTGGTATGGCAATGGCTGAAAGACATTTAGCGACAGTATATAATAAAGAAAACTTTAACGTGGTTGACCATTTCACTTATAGTATTTGTGGTGATGGAGACTTAATGGAAGGTGTTTCTGCAGAGGCAGCTTCATTAGCAGGTCACCTACAATTAGGGAAACTAGTTGTATTATATGATTCAAATGATATTTCTTTAGATGGGGATTTAGATCGTTCATTCTCGGAGTCAGTAGCACAGCGTTTCAAGGCTTATAACTGGCAATATATTCGTGTTGAGGATGGAAATGATGTAAATGAATTAGCAAAGGCAATTGAAGAAGCTAAGAGTGATCTTACTCGCCCAACAATGATTGAAGTAAAAACTACAATTGGATTCGGTTCTCCTAACTTTGCAGGTAAATCTGATGTACATGGTGCACCACTTGGAGCGGAAGAAACAAAATTAACAAAAGCATTTTATAAGTGGGAATTCGAAGAAGATTTCCATGTCCCAGCTGAGGTGTATGCTCACTTTAAACAAGTGATTAAAGATGCTGGTGAACAAAAAGAAGCTGAATGGAATGCACAATTTGCAGCATATAAAGAACAATATCCTGAGCTTTCTAATCAATTGGAGCGTGCAATTGAAGGGAAATTACCTGAAGGATGGGAAGCTAGTCTACCTGTATACGAGGAAGGGAAAAGCTTGGCAACACGTGCTTCATCTGGAGAAGCATTAAATGCAGTTGCTAGCAGTGTTCCACAATTCTTTGGGGGATCAGCAGACTTAGCAGGTTCTAATAAAACCATGATTAAAGGTGGTAATGACTTCACACCAGCTGATTTCAGTGGACGCAACATCTGGTTTGGAGTTCGTGAATTCGCAATGGGTGCAGCACTAAACGGTTTAGCATTGCATGGGGGAGTAAAAGTATTTGGTGGAACATTCTTTGTTTTCTCTGATTACCTACGTCCAGCTATTCGTCTTGCTGCCCTAATGAAGTTGCCGGTAACTTATGTATTTACACATGATAGTATCGCAGTTGGTGAAGATGGACCAACACATGAGCCAATTGAGCAGTTACCAGCATTAAGAACAATGCCTGGATTGTCAGTTATTCGTCCAGCAGATGGAAATGAAACTGCTGCTGCTTGGAGAACTGCAGTTGAATCAACTGATACACCAACAGCTCTTGTATTAACACGTCAAAACCTACCAACACTTCCAGGTACAGACAAAAATGCATATGAGGGCGTTCAAAAGGGTGCTTATGTTGTTTCACCGGCTAATGCGGAACAAGCAGATGGTTTAATTTTAGCAACTGGATCTGAGGTTAGCTTAGCAGTTGAGGCGCAAAAAGTGTTAGCAACTGAGAACATTCAAGTATCAGTTGTAAGTATGCCTTCTTGGGATCGCTTTGAAAAGCAATCAAAAGAGTATAAAGAATCAGTTATTCCAAAATCAGTGAAGAAGCGTTTAGGAATTGAAATGGCTTCATCACTTGGCTGGGAGCGTTACACTGGGGATGAAGGTGATGTTCTAGCTATTAATCAATTTGGTGCATCTGCTCCTGGTGAAAAGATTATGGCTGAATACGGCTTCACAGTTGAAAATGTAGTTTCTCGTGTGAAAGCTTTAATTAACGAAAAATAAATAAAACAATCGAAGTTGATTCAGCAATGATGGTTTACTACAAGGTAAGGAAGAGGTCATTAAACATGACTTCTTCTAGTCCATTACGTAGATGAAGCAAAGCTTGAATCAACTTCTTTTATATCATTTAAAATTTACGTATTAGGTGCTGTTATTTATATGGAAAATGAAAAACTAGCTAAAATTATAGAGGCAGCTAGATTATATTATCAGTTAGACTATAGTCAACAAGACATTGCAAAAAAACTGGATGTATCAAGACCTACTGTCTCTAGACTTCTCAAACAAGCTAAAGATCTTGGAGTAGTAGAGATTAAAATTAATAACCCAGTAGAAACAGGCGAAATACTTGCTGAAAAGCTAAAATCAAAATTCTCACTAAAAGAGGCGTTCATTGCCCCAGTACCTGAGTTTGATAATGATATCGTAAAAAAATACCTTGGAGAAGCGGCTGCAACTTATCTTTATCATGTAATTAAAGAGGGAGATATTGTTGCTACATCATGGGGAACAACGATGTATGAAGTGGCAAAGAACTTAAAACCTAAACTTATTAATGGAGCGCAAATTGTACAACTCAATGGTGGAGTTAGTCATTCGGAAACTAAAACCTATGCTTCAGAAATTATTCATCTTTTCGGTGAGGCCTTTAATACTCCAACCTTTTTGTTACCACTTCCTGCAATAGTTGATCATATTGTTGTTAAACAAGCAATTGAAGCAGATCGTCATATTTACAAAATCCTTGAAAAAGGAAGAGAAGCGAATATTGCAATTTTTAGTGTTGGTATTCCAGGGGTTGATTCAGTGTTATTACAGGCTGAGTATTTTTCGAATAGTGACCGTGGTTTGATCCAATCAAAAGCTGTAGGTGAGATTTGTTCGAGGTTTTTTGATAAAAATGGACAAATCTGTATTGAAGGTGTGAATGGCAGAACCATTGGAATCGAACTCGACGAACTAGCTAAAAAGGATAAATCAATCCTAGTCGCTGGTGGTCCTAAGAAGATAGATGCCATTTATGGTGCATTAAGAGGTAAATATGCCAACATTTTAGTAACTGATGATTTAACTGCTAAGATGTTAATTGAACTTGAGTAACATAGAACATAAACAATCTTAATTTCCAAAGTATTGTTTATGTTCTATGAAATTTGAACAATATGGACTAAATCAAACTGTTCAAATGTAAACGTAATCATCTGTTTTATTATTTAGTTGTTTTTTAATAGATTACTTTAGAGATATATTAAAGTGCCATCCCCTTTTCATTTGGAAATGGCACTACTGGTATACTCTATTTTTTTATATGTAAAGAATTTAAAAGAGATGTTAAGGATTTAATGACAAGGTGAGGTTTATGCTCACTTTCAGCTTCTCGTTCACGATGATTATACCAAGCTGTGTTCCATCCTGCATTTAATGGGCCGATGATATCGTTAACCCACGTATCACCTACATAAAGAATCTCACTAGGTGGAAGATTTACTCTTCCTGCAGCAAGTGTGAATAACTCAGGATTTGGTTTTGCAATGCCAACCTCATCTGAAATAAAGATGAGTTCATTTGGAAAATAGGTATGTAGATTAAGTGCTTGTATTTTATTTTTTTGATGCTGAACTGGTCCATTGGTTATAAGGCCTATTTGAATACCATGGTCTTTTATTGTATTAAGTACATGAGATGCATCTGGAAAAAGAGAAATCCGACTCAGGTCATCTTCATATTGAGATTGAAATGAGCTTGCTTGTTCTCGACTTATCGTGTAGGAAAAGTCTCTTAATGCTAAAATGATTCTTTGAATTCTTAGCTCTTCCAAGGTTAACTTATTTTGACTATAATCTTTCCACAGTTCATCACTATAATGGCGCAACTTCTTATATAGAGCTGAAATAGAATGCTTTCGTGAAAAATCGTTGAAACAGTGGTTTACCGAATCAGCAAAAGGTTTTTGATGATCGTGAAGGGTATCATCTAAATCGAAAAATACACATTTTATCTTCATAAAGTCCTCCTTATACAATACTCATATTATATCAGAAGAAGCCTGTTTCTAGTAGGTATACTTAAATTGTTGATAATTCAGACAGTAACAGATTATCCACAAAAATAACTAACATATCCACATGTTTATCCACAATTAGAACGCTTTCACACATGTAACTACTTGGTGGTTTTTGTTGTTATCAACAACTTATCAACATCTTCAAAAGGGAAAGATTACTTACTTTTATTTTCCTGTTATTTACAAAATGTATGATTATTACAGGAATACAATGGTAATACTGTTTCCATGATGTTCAAGTAGGAGGAGTATTATGGAAGACAAACAATCAAATAATGAAGACATTTTAACAAATAGGCAAGGTCACCCGGTAACTGATAATCAAAATGTACGAACTGTAGGAAATCGTGGTCCAACAACACTTGAAAATTATGATTTTCTTGAAAAAATTAGTCATTTTGATCGTGAGAGAATTCCAGAACGTGTTGTACATGCTAGAGGTGCAGGGGCACATGGTTATTTTCAATCATATGGTACATTTGGTGATGATCCTATCTCAAAATATACAAGAGCAAAGGTGTTTACTGACAAAGACAAGCAAACTCCTGTGTTTATTCGATTCTCCACAGTTGTTCATGGTGGGCATTCGCCGGAAACTTTGAGAGATCCACGTGGTTTTGCTGTTAAATTTTATACTGAAGATGGAAACTGGGATTTAGTTGGTAACAATCTAAAAGTATTCTTTATTAGAGATCCGCTTAAATTTCCTGATCTAGTGCATGCATTTAAACCTGATCCAGTAACTAATCTACAAGATGGTGAAAGAATCTTTGATTTTATTTCCCAAACACCAGAAGCGATGCAAATGATTACATTCCTATTCTCGCCATGGGGTATTCCTGCAAATTACCGTAACATGCAAGGTTCAGGTGTACATGCATATAGGTGGGTAAATGAGGAAGGAAAAGCAGTGTTAGTTAAGTATCATTTTGAACCGAAACAGGGAATAAAAAACTTAACACAGCAAGAAGCTGATGAAATACAAGGTAAGAACTTTAATCATGCAACACAGGATCTTTATGAAGCGATTGAACAAGGGGATTATCCAGAATGGGAGTTATTCGTTCAAATTATGAGTGATGATGACCATCCTGAATTAGATTTTGATCCACTTGACCCTACTAAATTATGGTATAAGGATGAATTCCCATGGGTGCCGGTAGGTAAGCTTATACTGAATAAAAATCCTGAGAACTATTTTGCGGAAGTAGAGCAAGTTGCATTTGGCACTGGTGTTCTAGTAGATGGGTTGGACTTTTCTGATGATAAATTACTTCAGGGTAGAACATTTTCGTACTCTGATACTCAAAGATATCGAGTTGGAACTAATTATCTGAAGCTACCGATAAACGCTCCTAAAAAACATGTTGCAACAAATCAACGTGGAGGCCAAATGGAATTTGAGGTCGATAAAGGGGAGAAACAAAATCCTCATGTTAATTATGAGCCATCCATTATTGGAGGATTGAAAGAAGCAAAACAATCTGGTAAGGACCATACTCCTTATGTAGAAGGAGAAGTGAAGAGAGAAAAAATTGACCGTGAAAATAATTTTGGTCAAGCAGGTGAAACCTACCGAAGATTCTCTGATTGGGAACGTAATGAACTAATTCTTAACTTAGTTAATACTCTTAAGCCATGTAGAAAAGAAATTCAAGACCAAATGGTTGAATATTTTACAAAGTGTGACGAGGATTATGGTCGAAGAGTGAAAGAAGGTTTAAGTTCAGAGGAACATAGTCCAATGGAAACCCACCGAGGACCTATTGGTTCTACAGAGACTGAGCAAGCTGTTCAAAATGCTAAGAAAATGGGACATCCATCTGACCCTTACTAATAAACCAAAGAACCTTTACCGTTAATGGTAGATGTTTCAGGCTATTGACAAACGCTCGCATTCTTCGTTGCGAACCCTCGCTTGGTGCTCATTACCCTCATGGTAACTCCGCTCCTCCCTAGGGTTCACGCCTCGACTTCAAGCGTTTTCAATCAGCCTGGGTTTTACAATTATACTTTGTCTACACTCTGAAACCTTTACCAGTAATGGTAGAGGTTTTTTATTGTTGTTATTTGTATATCTTAATGATCAGCTGGTGCAGCTTCAACAGCAATTTGATACGCATCTAAGATTAAATTCTTTTCAGTTGGATCATCAATTCCTACTAGATATTGTTCTGAATCTTCTTCTTCAATGCGCATAAGTACTGTCTCTTCCCCATCCCTAAGTAAAGCATAGGAGTCTTCTTCCATATCAAACAATGCTTCAATATGGTATTCTTTCTCGTTTCCGTTTTCATCTTCGATGGTCACGCTATCTCTAATTTCTTCGTTCTCCACAATCTCACCTCCAACAAGCCTCTACTATAATTTCCCCAACTTGTTGGTCTAATTATTAAGACAAAAATAACCAGCAATTTCACTGGTTTAATATGACTATTATTCAGTCACGATATTGTTTAATTTTTCTAATTCAGTAGGTGTCGAAGCTTCCGTTTCTTGAATTTCGTTACTTAAACCATTAATATCATTTGTAAAATCAACCCAATGAGTTAATCCGAAAATCACATCCATCATTTGCGTAAACCGTGGCATGTGAATCACTCCTTTTTACTTTTAGAATTCCTTTATGAAAGGAAATTATTCTCTTTTACAGGTAAGAAAGGGTAAAAGTTTTCACACTTAAGTTTTGGTGTCACTTGTCACGGATAAACAGGGTATTCGCCTTTCAAATAGTTCTAAGAGTTGCGCCAAAGAAGTTTAAATGGGTATGCTTGTATTATCAAAGTAGCAGGAGTGGTAATATGTTGGAAAAGACGATTGGATTTATAGGTTGTGGAAAGATGGCACAATCGATTATACAGGGATTGGTAAAATCAAAGGTTTTTGAATCGAAAAAAATTTATGCAACTGCAAAATCAAGCAAAACCATTGATCAAGTAAAAGAACAATATAATATAAATGTTAGTTTAAACAATAAAGAAGTTGCAAAAAAGGTTGATTTCCTTGTATTGGCAGTAAAACCTTATCAATATGAAGAAGTAATCAGTGAAATAAAAGCAAGCATATCTGAAGAAACTGTAATTATAACTATTGCTGCAGGTGTTAGTTTGGCGGGTTTGAAAAAGAGTTTTTCAAGGGACGTTAAGTTAATTAGAACGATGCCAAACACACCTTCATTAGTTGGAGCAGGTATGACAGCAATGTGCCATAATGATTTGATTGGAGAGCTTGAGTTAAAGGAAGTGAAGAATTTATTCGAAAGTATTGGAAAAGTAGAGCTTATTGATGAGAAACTAATGGATGCGATTCCGGCTGTAAGTGGTTCATCACCGGCTTATGTTTATATGCTCATAGAGACCTTAGCTGATGGAGCTGTTCGACAAGGATTTACTAGAGATCAAGGAATAAATTTGGCTGCACAAGCTGTGCTAGGTGCTGCTAAAATGGTGTTAGAAACAGGCATTCATCCAGCAGAATTAAAGGATCATGTATGTACACCTGGTGGAGCCACAATTGAGGCAGTAGCCTCTTTAGAAAATGACAAATTTAGAGGTTCCATTCTAAATGCGATGGAGCACTGTACAAAAAAATCAAAGTTACTATCAAAGCAATGATGGGTAGTGGTTGATAAACAAGAAGCAATCAATTATAATCAAAATGTAAAGGTTTTCCGTTAAAAACAACCAAATGTAGTCAAAAACACTCATTTTAATTACCCAATTAAGGAAACAGTAATTCAAATTTAAATGTAATGAAAAAATAGGAATCATATTTTGGTGCTAAAGATTGGATGTGAATGAAATGAAACAGGTCGTAACCATCACGCTTAATCCTGCAATTGATAAGACCGTATCTGTTCGAAAATTTGAAGTAGACCAGTTAAATCGTGTTGAATCCGAAGATGATATACAAATTGATCCTGGTGGCAAGGGAATTAATGTTGCAAAAGTTTTAACTAATTTTCGCGTAGACGTTACAGCCTCTGGATTTATTGGTGGGAAGCAAGGACGCCAATTACTTACAGGGCTTGATGAAAAACAAATAAAACACAGCTTTACTATGGTAAAGGGTGAGACAAGGACTAACTTGAAGATTGTTGATATTGAGAGCAATTCTTTAACTGAATTAAATGAACCTGGTTTCACTGTAAGTGAAGAAGAGGTTGATCAGCTCTTTGAACATTTAACAATACTTCTTCCAACAACATCAATATTGGTGCTTGGTGGAAGTTATCCAAAAGGTGTGGATAAGGATATATACAAAAGAATTATTGAATTCGCGAATAAGCAGGGTGTTAAGGTGATTTTGGATGCTGACGGAGATGCCTTCAAGGAAGGAATAGAGGCAGGTCCATACGCAGTAAAGCCAAACGTATTTGAACTTGAGT
The DNA here is from genome assembly GCF_900104555.1 of Litchfieldia salsa. GTDB lineage: Bacteria > Bacillota > Bacilli > Bacillales > Bacillaceae_L > Litchfieldia > Litchfieldia salsa. The sequence goes on along the minus strand of NZ_FNJU01000024.1, from coordinate 4,800 downwards.
TACTTTATAATCAGAAGTTATCTACCATGGATGAAATCGTGGAAGCTGGTAAGAAACTTTTAGGTAAAGGGATTTCAACAGTTGTGATCTCGATGGGTAAGGATGGAGCGGTTGTTCTTAATGATCAATCTGAAGTATATCGAGTTGAAGCGTTGTCCATAGTGCCTGGAAGTACTGTGGGAGCAGGGGATTCAATGGTCGCTGCAATGGTATATTGTACATTAAACGAAATGCCATTACAGTCCTTAGCTAGGTGGGCTACTGCTGCTGGAGGAATGACAGCCTCAAAACCTGGAACTGAAGTTTGTACCTTTGATGAAGTGCAAGAAGCTAAAGATCAAGTAAAAGTATATAAAATATAATTGTAAGTAAGACCACGAACTAGCATAACACATGCTAGTTTTTTTTTATTCGGCCTACGGCTTTTAAAAGCAACAAACTATACGAAAACAGTTTTTTATTTTTACCATTTTATGTAACTTTTTCCTCACTCATATCGTCTAATACAATATAAGAACATATCAATTCTTTCAGTAATATATTTGAAATATTTGTAATAAAATTCCTATAAAACATGAATTGAGTCCTATTATTTTTATGTATGGGGGAGAGAATGCGGTTGAAAAAGAAAATGGTACTCTTATTAGGAATTTCCTTATTTTTGTCTGGTTGTAGTAGTTTAGAAATATTTGAATCAAAAGAGGCGCTACATGTTAGTGTGAACGACGTTAATCATTTGAATAAGCAAATAAAGGTTTCAACAAAAGAGTTCGAACATGAGTTATCATTAATTGACCGCAGAGATCAGACAGTCATTAAATCACTGAAGCCATTTGATTACTCTGATGAAGCAAAGTATATGGAAGAGATGAATGCTTTAGTTAAGGAACTGGCATTAAAGTATGATCAACCAATGCTCCCAGCTAGAATAAGCAATGAAGGAAGTCTAATTAATGGCCAGAAAAGGGTGATACTAGACGAGGTCATTCTATTAGAACAACTCCAAAACGTTTCGGTATTTGACAAAGAAATAGACTTACCAATTACTGAAACTGAACCTAATGTTACGATGGAAACTGCACTAGGACTTGAGGAAGTTATTTTAGGATCTTATAGCACAAGATTCAATCCATCTGTAAAAGGAAGAACAACAAATATCGCCTTATCAGCGAGAGAGATTGATCAGATTGTTCTCGGACCTGGTGATCGTTTTTATTTTAATTTAATTGTCGGAGATTCAACTCCAGATAAAGGATACCAGTTAGCAACGGTAATAGAGAATAAACAATTTGTAACCGGGTACGGTGGTGGAATATGTCAAACATCAAGTACTCTATATAATGCAGTTGAAAAAGCGGGTCTAGAAATTATAGAACTTCATCACCATTCAAAAGATGTAGGATATGTTCCAAAAGGAAAAGATGCAACGATTGCATATGGATTTAAGGATTTTAAGTTTGTGAACAATAAAGATTATCCTATTGCGATTAATACAGTGATGGATGAAAGAGCAGGTACCTTAGAAGTCCAAATTACCTCGGCAGGTCGATTTGTAGCAGGTCAATAGGTGAGACGAACAAGATAGAAGGAAATATCCTACAAGTGAACGAGAGCTTGTAGGACATTTTTTTAAACAAACGTTTGTTTAAATGTATGAAAGGGTTTATTTGTAACCGTGGTTAACAATCTTTCTTTTTAAACAAACGTTTGTTTAGTTCTACTATTGCTAATTAATTAAATAAAATGAACAAAATTCATAAATTTTTTGTTAAAAATGGATATAAATACATATAATCCTAAAGAGGCATAAAAGGAGGCAATGTAATTGCGTTTTTTTGTTTTTAGAATCTCTTTATATTGGATTTCAACTATTCTATTAAGTATTAAAACTTATTTGATTAGTAAGTCTGTTTTTGATTTAGGTATTGATTCGATTACTGCAGAAATGATTCTATGGTTAAGTTCTATTGGTTCTATTATGTTAATTTTAGCCCTTTCATTATTTGTAAATAGAAAATTTTATGTTCTAACACTTCTTACTATTTATTTATTTGTATCTGTTATCTTATATGTAAATGTTTTATATTACCGGTTCTTCAATGATTTTATTACAATTCCAGTATTATTTCAGACAAAGCATTTAACAAATCTTGGCGGGAGCCTATTTGATTTGTTTAATTTAATAGATCTCTTATTTTTATTGGACTTATTGTTTTTATTTGTTATCTCAAAAAGATTAAATTTAAGAAGTCATACCATCACACAAAAAAAACTTGGAATTATATTAATTGGTGTCACCTTGCTTCTTGTTAATATAGGATTAGCTCATAAAGAGAGACCAGAATTATTAACAAGGTCTTTTGACCGAAAGTTGTTAGTGAAGAATATTGGTCTTTATGCATATCATCTATATGATTTTTATCTTTACACGAACACCAAAACAAAAATCGTCCTAGCTGATAATGATCAACTAACTGAAATTATCAACCATGTAAAAGCTAATGATGAAAATTCCAACCCTGAGTACTTTGGAGCAGCTAAAGGAAAAAATATTATTATGATTGCTTTAGAGTCTACACAAAGCTTTATTATCAATAATGAAATAGATGGTGAAGAGATTACTCCATTTCTTAATGATTTAATACAATCAAGAGGAACCTATTATTTTTCTAATTTCTATCATCAAACTGGACAAGGTAAAACGTCTGATGCAGAATTTATCATTGAAAATTCAATGTATGGTTTGCCTAGAGGTGCTGTCTTTTTTTCGAATCCCGAAAATCAATATCATTCATTAGCAAGTGTCTTAAAGTCAGAAGGGCACTATTATTCAGCGGTGTTTCATGCAAATAATAAGAGTTTTTGGAATCGAAATATTATGTATAATGCGTTAGGATATGATCGCTTTTTTTCAGAAGAGGATTATGAAATTAAGAAAGAAGATTCTGTTGGATGGGGTCTAAAGGATAAAGCTTTTTTCTCGCAAACGATCCCATATTTGAAAGAACTTAAAAAACCATATTATGCGAAGTTACTAACATTAACAAATCATTTCCCTTTCGCATTAGAAAAAGCTGATGAAATTATTCCGGAATGGACATCTAAGGACGGAACAGTAAATCGATACTTTACAACTGTAAGATATCAAGATGAAGCATTAAAGCAATTCTTTGATGAGATGAAACGGGAAGGGATTTATGAAAACTCAATATTTATTTTATATGGGGATCATTATGGGATATCAGAAAATCATAATAAAGCAATGGCCCAATTTCTAGACAAAGAAATTACTCCCTATGAGACGATTCAACTTCAAAGAGTTCCATTTATTATTCATTTTCCAGGACGCTCTGAAACAAGAGAAATCACTTCGGCTGTTGGTCAGGTTGACGTGAAACCTACAGTTCTTAATTTAATGGGAATCAATCAGGAACAAGCAATTCAATTTGGAACCGACTTATTTTCAACGGATAAGAGGGAATTTGTTATCTTAAGGGATGGTAGTTTCATTACAGACCGATATATTATGACAGGTAACAAATGTTATATGCGTGATACAGGAATGAAAACGAGTAAAGAATCATGTGAACCCTATATCCAGTTAGCAAAAGAGGAACTTAATTATTCTGATCAGATTATTTACGGAGATTTACTCCGATTCCTTCCATAAAAACTAAGAAAAGGCACACTATTCAGCGTGCCTTCTGCCCTTCATATTACCATCCTACATATGCTGAACCAACAATAATTAGTAGAATGAAAAGTACAACAATTAACGCGAAGTTGCTGCCATATCCACCACCTGCTGCATAACTCATATAAACACCTCCTTTAACAAGAAGATACTATAATGTATGCAGATTAAAGATAGTTGTAATGGACAAAGGTGGATAAAATGGAAAAATAGGGGTAAGTCTAATGAAAGATATGGTAAAATAAATCCATATCATTAAACTTGAGGGAGACGTCTATGAAAAAAAGTTCAATTATTGCCCTTCTTTTTATTATCGGTGGGGGAGTCATGATAGGATTTTCAGGATGGCAAATTTATAGCACAAAGGCGGAAACTGCTAAAACCTTGAATGAGGCAAAGCAATTAATCCAAACAGGACGTGAAAGTATTACTGTTGAAAATAAAGAGCAGCCTGAATTTGGAGATACAATTGGGATTCTGTCGATTCCAGAATTAAAAGCTGAATTACCGATTGTTGAAGGTACAGACCCTGATGATTTAGAAAAAGGTGTAGGTCACTATCGAGGCTCTTATTTACCTGATGAAAATGGACAAATTGTTTTATCAGGCCATAGAGATACGGTTTTCAGGGATATGGGAAAACTAAAGATAGGTGATTATTTAACCATTCAATTACCAAGCGGAGATTACACATACCAAATAACAAGTACGAAAATTGTTAGTGCTGACGATACAAGCATCATTACGCTTCAAAACGAAGAAGAAGAATTGATTCTCACAACATGTTATCCATTTAGCTATATCGGTGATGCTCCAGATCGGTATATTATGTATGCTAAAAGAATCTAAAAAACAAGGCCATTGCGCCTTGTTTTTTTTTTGAAAGTAAGAAGAATAAACACTTCGAACTTAGTTTTAGTGTCTAGCTACAGCGCCTAGTCCCTCGGGGTCATAAGTCAAATCACTACGGAAAACAAGATTTCCGTAGTGCTTTGCCTTATGCCTGTCGGGACTGAGCAAGGCGCTTGCGCTTTTCCTTATTGTCTAGCTTCAGCGCCTAGCCCCTCGGGGTCATAAGTCAAATCACTACGGAAAACAAGATTTCC
>NZ_FNJU01000026.1 GCF_900104555.1 Litchfieldia salsa | reverse complement strand
ACCTTCTCAAGGTATTTTAAATCAAGCTCGATGCCCTCATACCAATGCTTTAAGTAAAGCTCTCCTGTTTTCATATAGTCTCCGTCATTGACTGTGATATATGGAAACCCTCCATTAACACGCATGCTCACTAGCTGATCACGTACTTGCTCCCAGCCCTTATCTACAATTTTATAGTCACGACCTTGCTTTTGGAATAAGTACATATCCTCACGCATCACTAAATCTTTTGTTAAGTAGTTACGAATAAACGAGATATCTGATTCAACTTCACGTACCTCAAACATCTTCTCTCGACCAGATCCTGGTTTCACACCCCGCTCAATCATATCAGCTGTTGGATTATCATAACGTTCCTCAATGTCTTCGAAGATTTTCAAACCTAAATAGTAAGGGTTAATCTGTGTACGTGATGGCTGAACAACACCTGCATTTAACTTTGCAAATTCAATCGCTTCATCTGACGTTAAGTCCATTTCACGTATGATTCGTTGGTGCCAGAACGATGCCCAGCCTTCGTATCGCATAGATGTTTTTTTAAAACCTTTTTACACAATCTCCAACCTTCGTTAACCCTCTTTTTCACAAAGCTTTACATATTAGTTGTTTTCTGATTTCGTTGATTCCTTATAATGTGCACAAAAGGACTTAATTTTGTTAGATAATCTTCTTCTAAATAACATTAGTTCTTTTTAGACTCTTAGTTACTAATTTTAATGGTATTAAATGATTCTGGATCAAGATTGAAAACATAAGTATGAGACCCAGTAAAAAGACAAAGATCTCTACTATTTTTGAAAGGATTACAAATTACAACCACTTTTTCTCCTTCCCCATTTTCAAACGCAATTGCACTACCTGACCACTTACCTTTGATTCCGATACGGGAATAACCTGGTCCAACAAAATGGGAGAAATGTTTCATAACATAATACTCTGGATTATAAACCTTTTCCTTTGTAACGGGATCCACTGTTACCATTGAGTTTTGCTCCCATCCCCATGTGCTTCTTCCTTTTGGCTCCAGCACCATATTCCAATAGATATAGCTGTTTACTCCGTTTAAGAAATAATGATGATATAAATGGAAGACATATTTGGCATATTCCCAAGAATTGTTTCCATCACCGCATTCATTTTCCGTTTGCATATAACGCAACTCGGGGTAACTAATGACTGTTTGTTGAAGTGCGTACTTTCCTGCCCACTGATAGCCAACACCTTTAATATATTTATAGGCCTCTGGATCGCTCAAAACGGTATGAGCAAAATCATAATAATGAGTATCCGATCTGACGAATAATTCCTCTACTTTTGCATTAATCGTTCCCAGCCAAATTTCTGTGTCTAAACCATGCGCGTCAAACGCCGGTCCCAAATAGTCGGCAATAAATTCTTTTAGCTGCTCTCCTGTCCAAAGGCAGGAAGGAAATTTTTGGTCCGCTGAGACTTCATTTTGAACATGGATTTGGTGGATGGTAATCCCCTCTTCAAGGTAAGCCTCTACAAATTTCACAAAATAAAGAGCATAGGCCTCAAGGATTTCTTTTTCCCAGCGTAGTGTCCCAGAATTATATGCCTTCGGAAACTTCATCCATGTCGGCGGACTCCATGGCGAAGCAAAAAATTTCAAATCAGGATTGTACTTTAGAGCTTCTTTAATATAAGGAATTAGATACTTTTTATCTCTTTCAATCGAAAAGTGTTCCATCGCAAAATCATTATCAGTTTCATTGAGGCTATACCACTCAAGAGCATAATCACTGGCACCGATTGGTAAGCGACAAATGCTAAATTTATGGTCACCTTCTGGGTGAAACAAAGAATAAAAGACTTCTGCTCTTTCCTTATCTGACAAATGAATTAAGGCGGTATAGCCCAGTTCGTTAAAACATCCGCCAAAGCCTTCAATAGGCTGTAACGTTTCCTCCGTTAATATTAGATCTGGAATGCCTTTTTGTTCACCAACAGCATTTTTTTCCACCCAATAAGCATCTTTTGAACTTGAAACCCAATTAATATTCATTTTTTGCATTACTCCTCAACCCCTAATGTTCTCTTAGTAAATAGGACAAAGTGACAACTGGCAATTTACCGGTTGTCACTCTGTCCTCTTTTATATAATTTATTGTTAATTAACTCTTGATGTTAGTCTTTCCATCCAGCTTAGCACTTGTAGATGTTTACGGTTAACGAAAGCAAGCCACCTTTTACTTAGACTTTTTCTCGATAAGTTGAATCGTGTCAACACGAATATCCTTATTATCAAAAACAAGATATAAGTTTGATGTACCTTTAGATTTCTTCAGTGGCTTAGTTACTTCTACATAAGCCATTTCGTTAAGTGTTGCTCCACTGCCATCGTTACTTGGTACTGTATAAGTCGATTCTCCAGTTTCTTTAAATTTTAGTTTTGCTAATCGTTCTCCTGTTGGAGAATCTTTTCTAATTTCAATAGTAGAAGTTGGATTATCAGAAGCAACCATTAATTTAATTTCCTTAACATTGCTCAAATCCACTTTTGGAATACCAACCCATGAATCAGATCCGGTTGACATAACAGCATAATACTGCCCCGCATAAGTTGTTGTTCTCTCTTTAGACACTTCACGATATACAAGATTATTGTTATGGAAAGCATGATCCCACACATTAGCAGGTTTAGATAAATCTAAAGTACCTAATGTTTTACCCGTAACTGTAAGTGATTTTGACAGTTTGATATCTGCAGAAGACTGTCCAACCATTAACGTATAGTTTCCTGTTTCTACAATTTTTTCCTGCCTATTCACATCCCATATAGCAAAATCCTCTGGATTTACAGTAATTGTTACTGTTTTTGTTTCATTTGCAGGAATGTATTCTTTTCCGAAAGCTACAAGCTGTTTTTTCGGGACGTTCGAACCATATTCAGAAGTATTATTTGTAACATAAAACTGAATTACCTCTGACGCACCGATAGATCCAGTGTTACTTATATCCACCTTTACCTCAAAAGTTCCATCAGCGTTTACACGATTTGGTACTTGAATATTACTATAGTCAAATGTCGTATAGCTCAATCCATATCCGAATGGATAGGTTACCTCAGCGTCAGTATATTGATACGTAAGCTTCGATTCAGCTGGATCAGCGTTTGTCATATCCACAGTAAATCGCTGATCGATTTGGTCCAGAGAGCTAATCTTGTCACCTTCAGGCAAGCTATACTCGCTTATTCCCGGGAAGGATGAGATATCTTTATACCAAGTGCTTTGAAGGTGTCCACTTGGAACCACTTCGCCAAACAATACCTCAGCCAGAGCTTTTCCATCGAATTGACCTCCATAAGGAGCAAACAATATAGAATCTATATTCGAATCATTATGAATTTGTTCCATTGCTACAGGGAAGCTTGAACTAATCACCACTACTGTCTGTTTACCTTGTGCTTTAAACTCTGCAGCAGCTTTTGTTGCTAGTTCTAGTTGGTCTTCTCCCATATCTAGACGTGCACGGTCAACACCTTCACTTGTATTGATTTGCGCAGGAGCACCGATTACGATGACTGCATAATCATTGGTTGTCGCTAACTCTGTCGCAACGTCTCCAGGCTCTTGTAGCACTACTTCTTTGAATGTCACAGAACCTTTGTCCGTTAAATTCTTAAAGGATTCTACATTCGTATTCGCTGTAACAGAATCTCCGGATACAGCTATATAGTTACCGTCTGTTAAGAAGGAAGTTTCAAATCCACCTTGGAAAGAACCTTTGAACCCACCCTGACGAATACTCTTATCTTCTCCAACATTCTCATATGAGAAAACTGCATTTACATATGGGTTGAAAGGAAGCAATGTTGTTGGTCTGTTTCCATTCAATTCTATCGTTGCGTCCTTCGTATTTCGCATTAAGTATTTTCCATTTGCTAGTGATGTAAAGCTGTAAGCATCCTGTCCCCAATCATATACTTCAAAAACTTCATTTTTTGAAATATACTCGCCAGTTCCCACATTATAGGAATAGGTTTCATCAGTTTCTGCAACATGTTCTCCACCTGCTTTTAAGATTCCATTCGTTGTACCAAGATCAGCAGTTAAGTATTTTCCAGTTGCGTTAGACTTCCATGCTACCAACTTACCACCAGAACGAACTTCAACTTGATCATCACCAAGTTTTTTCGAGATTGCATCAGCAATTGTAAGGTTCGAGCCAGGCACAGTCGGTGTTCCAGCTGAATACAATGTCTTGTTACGGTATTCCGCAAACTGACCCAACACGGCCACATTCTTATTTTCAGCTAACGGTAAAGTTCCATTATTTTTTAATAACACGATACTTTCTCTAGCAGCTTGTAAGGCGATTTCTTGATTTTTAGCGTCACCAGCATTTACAGGGTTGGAAATAAGATCATTGTATGGATAATCAATTGGAAGTCCATTCTCATCTCTCTCATTGAAATACCCCAAACGTACATATAATTCAAGAATAGGGCGCACAGCTTCCTTTAGCTTAGCTTCATCTACATTAAATAGCCCACGATTGATTCCATCAACTGATTGCGCTTTATCCGGATTTCCTGGACTACCATCAAATCTTGAATTCCCCCAGGTAGAAGCAATGTTAGCTAATAGTGCTGATAGATGAGCATTATCTGGAACATAGCTCGAATCATAACCATTTCCAAGACCTGTCACTAAATCGGTAACTGACCCATAATCAGTGATTAAAGAAACACTATAAGGTGAAACCTCTCTTGCGATCTTAATATTTGGTGAAATTGAGTTTGGAACTCCATTCGTTCTTCCATAGGAAGTCATAAAACCTGCAATGGAACCATTTTCAATTTGACGTAGAAAAGTTGGCAGCTGATATTCATGCAAAGCGCGAACACCTACGTTGTTACTGGTGTTTTTGCGAAACCACTGTGCATTATAAACTGCAAAGTGCTTACTTTGAATCCCAGTTTTAAGATAAAAATCATTATCTGTTGACCCATCACTCAAGTTAACTCCTGAGATTCCTGATCCCATTGAAGTCGCTAATTTGCTAGCCATAACAGGGTCTTCTGAAAACCCTTCATCATAACGGCCGCTAAGCGGATTATTTCGGATATCACCAATGGCTGACCACATTAATGCCAAGGAGCTATCTTCGACGGGAACACTTCCACGTTTTTCGTTCCCAATCACAGTTCCTACTTGATTAGCCAAATCCTTATTCCAGGAATTACCCAATCCAATAAATGAAGGGAAATCCGTGTACACACCTTGTACGTGATCTTTCCCATCCAAGTAAACCGGCAATGAATACCCTGCCTTAACCGTTCTCGTTCGGATAATGTTTCCTTCAGCATCTCGATAGGTTTGCCTTCCGTTTGAGAAGTAAATCAAATCTTCAACACTCATATCGTTGTCCATTATGTAATTGACAAACGGTGTTAAGTGCTCAGGCTTCCCACTGAATATTGGACGCCCATCCTCTCCTCTTTCAGGCACATAATCTGTAGTTGATTCTGCAAAAGCAATACCCTGGCCTAAACAACTTAACAAAATTACCAAAGACATAAACAAGGAAAATGTTCTTCGTGATGATTGGCGGAAGCTCCTTTTTACCATATTTCACCTTACCCCTTTCCATATTATGATTACGCTTACATACTGAATATAACATTCCAAGATAGGCCATACAGTAGAGAAATGGAAAGAAAAGTATAAGTTTATCCAATAGTCTAAAAATTAAAATAAAAACGATCCTATAGGCTTCATAACCAATAAGATCGTTTTTTACTTTTCCTCTATCCTTTTACTGCTCCCGCAGTAACACCTTTCGTTATTTTTTCATTGAAGATGGCATAGATAATGATCGCTGGTATAGAAGTCAACACCATGACCGCAAACTGAGAACCATAATCAGATGAGTATTGGCCTGCAAAATTCATAACGGAGAACGGTAAAGTCTTCAAACTATCATCACTTATAAATGTATAGGCCATAATAAATTCATTCCAACAAGTTAGGAATGTTGTCACCGCAACCGTAACAATAGCTGGCATTGTAAGCGGTAATATAATTTGGAAAACAATACGGTATATACTCGCACCGTCCATCACCGCTGACTCCTCTACAGATCTAGGAATACTCCTCATAAATCCTGTTAAAATAAATGTACTAAATGGTACTGAAACAGCTGTATAAGGAAGGATTAAACCCCAATAAGAATCTGTTAATCCTAGTGCCCTAAAGATTGTAAAGTTTGGTAATAGTGTAGCATGGATTGGAATCATGATTCCTAGCAAAATAATAACAAAAAAGAATTTATTCCATTTCCATGTCATCCTAGTAAACGCATAAGCCATCGATAAAGAAATGACTACGGTCAAAATGATGGTAGTTCCAGAAACTAAAATACTATTAAATAAGTATCTAACAAAATTCCCGTCTACCCAAGCATTCGTGTAATTTTCCCACTTTATCACTTCTGGCCATACCAGAATTTTATCCGAGTAAAACTCACTTGAATCTACTAACGAGAAATTAATTAACCAAATTAAAGGAAACAATTGAATGCAAGCAACCAGGAGCAAAAAGATCCATAGCATTATACGTTTTGATTTCGACATTATCTTCACTCCTTATCAATAGTCGAGATTTTTGTTATTGGTTATTTTGTTTAACAAGAAGGTAATTAGTAAGCAAAAAACGATAAACATGATAGAAATTGCATTTGCATAACCATAGTTACTAGCTGAAAATGCTTGATTATACAGGTATACGGCCACGAACTGGGTAGAGTCCCCTGGACCACCGTTTGTTGTTAGGAAGACAGTCTCCATTTGTTTAAATGCTGTAATCATCGCTAACACAATCTGTACCGAAATGACTGGAGATAATAGCGGCAATGTAATATGCCAATGTAATTTTAACCCTTTTGCTCCATCTAACCGAGCAGCTTCGTATAACTCCATTGGAATTCCCTTGATCCCAGCATAGTAAAATAGTAATCCCCATCCAAAGCCTGACCAAATTAAGATCACAAGTAATGAACCGAGTGCAGTCGATGAGTCACCCAACCAAGCATGTTGGAAGGAGCCAAGTCCAATTGCAGATAATATTTTATTAAATATCCCAAATGTAGGGTCTAACACAGAAAGCCACATTCTTGAAATGACGACAATCGACAATACACATGGAATGAAGAAAATAGTTCGAAACCACTTCTCGGCTTTCCCACCAATTCGATCTAATAATATCGCAAAGAAAATACAAATCGGATGTTGAATTAAAATAAAGCCTAGACCAAGCAATAATGCATTCCTTAAAGACAACCAAAAACGACTGTCCTCAAACAACAATTCTTTATAATTACTTAATCCTACCATCTCTATAGGAGTTCCAGGTGCTAATGTATTCGTTAATGAATAATATCCACTTAAAATGATAGGTGCAACGAATGTCAGTAAAAAGAATGCAATTCCTGGGAAGACGAAGAGAAAGATCGCAAGTTTATCACTATATACTTTATGCAATGGTGCCACTCCTTCCGAATAATGGGTATTTTCCATCATTCAACTTTTGTATTATCAAGTTTTGTTTATCATAACAATCTGACATCTGTTAGTAAGTAGAGAATAGGAGGATAAGGTTTAGAATTATCAAATGTTTTTTGTTATTAAATAAATGAACCTTGGATTATATGAGTCTATGAACTAAAACAGAGGGAAAGAAAAAGTAAAAAAACTCACAAACTTGGATTCACCAGCATTTGTGAGTTTTAAACCCTATTGAGTAAAAGCGAGGTGCCTTCATTTAGCAACAACGCATTCTAGTTTGATATTTTTTTATATTTTAATAGCTAATCGTATTACTCACTCTTTAGCAGTAGCATTCTTTTTAAAACTGTTAGGAGTTCTCCCCATATATTTTTTGAATTGCCTCGAAAAAATACAAGGGTCCTCATACCCAACATGGCTTGCAACATTTTTTACTGAATTACCTTCATTTAGTAAACGTTCGGCATAATGAAATTTAGCATTTAAACGATACTGTATGGGAGAAATACCTACCATTTTTTTAAACAATTTTCTAAGACTTTCATAACTCATATTAAATGATGCAGCGACATCTTCAAGAGAGACCGCTTTATCATAGTCTAGGGATAACAACTGCTTTGCTCCAGAGATAACAGTATCGATGTCATTATCAGGAATTTCACTATTCTCATTATGTAAGCTTATGAGCAACTTTTGTGCATTAAAGAAGACTTCAGTAAGATCAGAATGATTAGTCACTGTTTTAAGCTGAAATAATAAACCATTAAACCACTGTTTCAAATATGGTTTGAAATTTATTTCAAATACAGGTTTTTTTATGTTTACTAGATTTAGGGAAGCTAGTCCACGAAAAATGTCTTCGCCCATACTAAGATGAAATTCAAACCATTGCTCAGAAGGTTCAATGATGATGGTATATTTTTGATTTGGAAAAAGTTGACAGAATGAATTAGGGGCAAGAGGGTACTTTTCTCCTGCTTCATCAATCAAGCTACCGTACCCATGAATCAGTACAAAACAGCTATAATGGTCGTTATGAATCTTTCGGAATGTAGGATCAGGATCTCTATGTGAAAATCCACATGAAATTATACCGTTTTTTTTGAAGTTGTTAACGTATCGTGTACAAGTATCTGACTTCATCTGAGAATTTAGCAAAATAGCCTCTCCTTTCAGGTTCCTTAGATTTTATCTAATTCCAAAAATATCATAACAGAAGTAGATGATTAGCACGATTAAATTAGGGTTAAGCCATTTTGTTTGTGATTAATTTTACCAAAAATAACATGAATTTACCTCAAAATATCATGTAATCACAAAAAAGAAGGTGTTATGCTTTTGAAAAAGCACCAAGATGATTTTTCATATTGGTAAAAGGAGAGACTTGTGAAGAGATTAGTTAAAGGTATCAAGTATCACCTTATCGACAAAAGAGAGTTGAGCAAGTTTATGCGGAGACATTATTTCAACTTAAGCTTAAAAACCAAGTTTATCATTCTAATCATGCTGTCAACATCTCTAATCTCTATTACTTTGGGGTATTATTCCTACTCTACCTCAAAATCGCAAATCGTCGATAAAGTAAGTCAATCTAACCTTGCAGTTATTGGGGTGATTGATAGGAACTTAACAAACATGCAGAAAGGAATATCGGACTGGATTACTGTCTTTGCAATGTCTTCTGTCGTACAAAAAAGTTTGCAAGACCCCAGAACTGAACCCAATTATTTGGAGTCTGCCTTATATTCTGGCACAACCTCTTCAATGATGGACCAAATGCTTGTTACAGGGAACTTTGATTACTTAGCTCTATATGGAAAAACGAATGAACCGCTATACCAGGTTGCAAGAGATGGCAGCAGTGGCCCCAAGCATTTAAATGGAATAAAACAACATCGTATCTATCAAAAAACTTTACAATTAAATGGAAGCGCATACTGGTTTCCTTTAACGGAGCAAAATAATGTTTTCATCGAATACAACCGTCATGAAAAACTTGGTATGAGTCGTATCATTCGAAGCACTTTAAATGGAGAGAAATTAGGTTTTATCATGGTTGGGGTGAATCACCAGACAATAAAACAACATTATTTAAGAAGTTTATATGACCAGAATCACGGAATTGTGATTTTAGACCAAGAAGGAACTCCCCTTTTAAAAGCAGGAAAGGAATTCTATCATTCAAAGTTATTGCCATCAACGATTGTAGGCGATTTGTCTGAACGTACAGGATCTTTGATTAACACTGGTAGAGATGAAGACCTTCTTTTAACTTATAGTAGAGCCAAAAACGGGTGGCTTATTATGTATGCAGTACCTCTTAACCTATTAACTAAGGAATTAGATTCTATCAAGTCATTAGTAGTTATTATTATCATTACCTGCATATTGTTAAGCATTCCCATTAGTATGAGTATTAGCACATTATTAACTGCTCCAATCAAGAAGCTACTTGCCTCAATGAAACGATTTCAGAAAGGGCACTTTGATGAAAGAGTTGAAGTTAAATATCATGATGAAATTGGCCAACTTAGTCTAGGCTATAACACCATGGTTACTAACATTAAATCATTAGTTGATGAGGCTTATGTGCTTCGTTTAAAAGAGAAAGAAGCAGAGCTTAAAGCATTACAGTCTCAGATTAATCCTCACTTTCTATATAATATGCTTGATATGATCTATTGGGAAGCTGAGCGATCCGGTCAACCACAATTAGGTGACATGGTTATTTCACTTTCAAGGCTTTTCAGGTTGAGCTTAAACCGTGGGAAAAGCTTTACCAGTTTAGGTAAGGAAAAGGAGTTCATCCTTCTATACCTTTCTCTTCAACAAATGCGATTCAAGGATAGACTAACTTTTAACATAGATATAGCTGATGAACTCGAATCATATGTCATATTAAAATTATGTCTACAACCTTTTATTGAAAACGCTTTATATCATGGTATTGAAAGCAAACGGGAAGGTGGATTTATTCATGTTACTGCTAGTTTAAAAGATCAATATCTTCATTTCGAAATTCAGGATAATGGTGGTGGTATGAATGAAGAAACCCTTATGGATATTACGAAAATCCAAAATGAATCTGACGTATATACTTCTCATGAAACTGGTGGATATGCAATCCAAAATGTTATTGAGCGGTTACACCATTATTACAAGGATGACTATGTGCTAAGTTATGAAAGTGAACTTAAAAAAGGCACACTTGTAAAACTCGTTATTCCAGCGATCACTATTACTCAGGAGGAGATATCATGATTAACTTAATGATTGTTGATGATGAAGAACATGCAAGATTAGGCATAAAGACATCAATTAACTGGGAAGCTTACGATATCTGCATCATAGCCGAAGCTCGTGACGGTGCGGAGGCAATGGAACTACTTGAACACCATCATGTAGATATTCTGATGACAGATATTCGTATGCCTGAGGTTAACGGTTTAGAGTTAATTAAAACCGTCAATAAACAATACTCCCACATTAAAACGATAATCATGAGTGGGTATAATGATTTTGAATATGCTAAGAAAGCTTTGAAACTGGGCGTAAGTGATTATTTGTTAAAACCGAGTAGATCACAGGAGATTCTCGATATAGTTTTAAAATTGGTACATGAGATCAAAGAAGAAATTAAACAGCATGCCCACATAAATCAACTAAAAAATGGATTTCGAGAAAGTCTCCCTTTATTAAAAGAAAGAGCCTTATGCAGATTAGTTACAAGAGAGGATATCCCTTATGAAAAACTTCTAAGTAAAGTAAAGCTAGGCGGCCTGTCTTTTCCCAATCCCTACTTTGGTCTCTTAATGATTCAAATCGATAACTATTTATTTCACCAAGAACAATCTGGAACATACCGTAGTGAGTTATTAATATCTGGTATCAAAAATATCAGTGAAGAAACGCTTTCCGAAGCTTGCTTTTGTGCTGTATTTGAAGACCAAGATGTCATTATCCTCATCTTAAACAGTGATAAAAAAGAAGATGTTTCACAATTGTTACCTTTCATTGAGAAGTTAAAGAAAAACGTTCAGCAATACTTGAATCTAAGTATATCGGTTGGAATAAGCGGAATTGATAAGCCTATTAATGAACTCAGACATGCATATGTACGAGCTAGTCAAGCACTAGATCAGACATTTTTTATGGGATATGGAAAAATCATTGATTATGAGAAGTACATTGCAAGCAACTCAACCGAATCAACGTATCCTGTAGAGTTAGAAAAACAAATTATCCACTCAATTTTAGCTGGAGACGAATGTAAAACCGAAGAAAATATTAGATTATTCCAACTTTTTCTAGATAAAGAGAGGAATTTAAAAGATCAGATTCTGAAGTTCACTTTTAACTTATATTTCTCTCTTTATCATCTTTGCACTGAGAGGAACCTGGACATTAACGTAATTTTTAAACAAGATTTTAACGATATTAATCAAAAATTAGCCAAATCAAATATAGAGAATATCTATGAGGAATTGTTAGGAACGGCAATTCTCATTGTTAAACAGCTCAACGAAAAGAAGAATACGAATAAATTAATAGATTCCGCCCTAGACTACATTAGACAAAATTATGATAAAGATATTAGCCGAGAAACTGTTGCTAATGAAGTCTATATTACACCAGGTTATTTAAGCTTACTATTCAAACAGCAGTTAAACATGAGTTTCCTAGATTTTCTGCATAAGATAAGGATTGAGAAAGCATGCCAACTCCTTAGTGATCCGGGCAAACGAGTAGCTGATATTGCTCTACAAGTGGGATATAATGACGAAAAGTATTTCTTCCAAGTGTTTAAGAAATATATGGGGATGACCCCTAAACAATTTAGAAATACGACCTCAAGCAAAATCATTTAAAATTTAAAAGAACGCCGTCCCTTTCTGGAACGGCGTTTCACCTATTATTCATTACTGCTCCTCGATAATGGCAACTCCCCAACGCTCTAGTTCAACTTTTTGACCGCTTTCAACTGGCCTGTTTTCTAACAATTCCTGCCCATTTGAATGTGAATAAACAAACGTTTGTGGATCTTCCGAATAGTTAAAATAATAACGGACAGTCCGACCTAAATCATTCACACCTGACTTTACAATTAGGGGGAATTGTAATGCTTGGTCCACACCCCATACACCAGCTTCCTTTAAGGTTCTTTCCAATACAATTTTGATAACAGAAGGACTTGGAATGCATCCAATATAAGTTGCTCTTCCCTTCTCAAACTGATTTGTCGTAATTGCTGCATATTCACCCCAATGTGGATGGTCATACCATGCCAACACCTCAGCTGTTGTCGGCTGTAACAATTCCATCCAAGTATGAACAGAGTTATGATTTTCCCCCAAGTCGAATGGATCATTCTTCAACGTTACATCTTCAGGCTCAACAAATTGACTGTACTGCACACCACATACCTCGCTGATGATCCCAGGTTGGATATCAGTTCTCACTTGAGAGTTCTCGTTTGAAAAACCACTTTTAAAGGTGTAAACAACATGCCCTCCATTGCGTACATATTCATTTAGTTTTTCAAGTCTTTCATCTGAAGCTACGTACAATGACGGAACAACGATTAGCTCATATTTTTCAAATGATTCTACTGATACGTCGATCACATCGCAACCGATATTCATTTCATATAAACTATCATACATTAATCGTACGATATCATTATAATTAAGCTCTTTCCCAGGTAAAGGAAACCATTCCATTCCTGTTAGAGCATCATTGCTGACCAGGATAGCCACCTTGTTCGTTTTCCGAAGGTTGACCAAATGAGATGATAGTCTTTTAAAATCAGCACCAATCGTTTTGGCTTCATTATAGGTCGGATTCTCCTTTAGATCATGGCTTAACAAGCCTTTCCAATATGTTTCAAAAGAATTATGAATCGAATGCCAGTGCCAATATTCAACCATATTTGCTCCCGAAGCCAGATGGCTAAAGGCTTGAAGACGAAGCTGCCCAGGATACGGTGTCCAATCAGGAAAAGCCTGCGCTTGAGTTTCCAAAACAAAATAATTCGTTCCTTTTAATGAGCGAGTAGAATCTCCTCCGAAAGAAATCTCTGTACCTGTTAACTTCCCTTGAGAAGGATGATAGATATCCACACCCGCTATATCCACTGCTTTTGATGCCTCATAATGATTTACATCAGGTTGAACACCAAAGGAATAACCTCTCCATTCAAAATCGAAGTTATGGGTTATAAATTGATCGGATTTCTTGTATTCATTAACAATTGAAGCTTGCCAAGCTAAAAATTGAGTGACTAATTTGCGTTGAAAGCGTGAAAATTCAGCTCCTAAGCTACCATTTATTGTTCCAACAACTGACGGAAAATCCTCCCAGCTATTAATTCTGTTACTCCAATAATCAAGACCAAATGCGCGATTTAAGCTCTCCAAGGTACCAAACTTTTCTTGAAGATATTTAACAAAGCGAAGCTGTACGTTTGGCCCTGATGTATGGTAGTGCTTTGTTTCGTTATCAATCTGATATCCAATAACTGCTGGATGCGTGTAGACCCTTTTCATAAGTTTACGAATCATCCGTTCTGCGTAGAACAAAAACACAGGGTGTGTAATGTCCATAATTTGACGAGCCCCGTAACGTCCAGGCCCATTCGGTGTCTCAGCCAACACATCTGGATGCTCTTTAACCATCCAGGTAGGTACTGCATAGGTTGGTGTACCTACAATTACCTTAATCCCAGCTTCATGCATAGCGTTTAACACTCGATCTACACTCGTAAAGTCAAAAACACCATTTTGTGGCTCGTGCGTGCTCCAAGTTGATTCCGCAATTCGAACAAGATTAATTCCTGCTGCCTTCATCATAACAATATCTGTTTCCAATCGTTCATATGGCATATATTCATCATAATAAGCCACACCATACAGAAGTTCCTTTGTCATTTTTCCTCTCTCCTTCAATTGTATAAGTACCAATTAATCGTTATTCTAGCTCTCGTACATGGAATAAACAATGACTTTACCCTATCATTCGATAATTCTAAACCATATTCAACTTTTCTCTACTGACTTACAATCGTTTCATTTGTTATTCTTCAATTATGGATCAGCAGTGGTTCAATATTTTAACAGGGGGGATTTAGAAATGACTAAACAGATTAAATGGAAACGCTTAACTAGTTTTATGACTTTAATTCTTGCAGCAATATTGGTGTTAACTGCATGTAGCGGTAATGACTCCGGCAATAGCAATTCCACCTCAGACAATGAAACAACGAATGAAGGAAGCAATGAGGTTACACTTCGCTTGTTCTCAAACCTGCCTGATCGAACTTCTGGCCAAGGCCTTGCAGAACAGACTGTCATCGACAACTTCATGAAAGAAAATCCAGATATTAAGATTGAAGTGGAATCACTTGCAGAAGAACCTTTCAAAAATAAATTAAAAGCCTACATGGCTTCCAACGAACCTATTGATGTTACAATGGTTCACGGTGGTGCTGAACTTGCGACACTAGTAAAAGCAGGTTATGTTAAGGAAATCAACCCAACAGAGTATGAAGGTGAAAATTATAACTTCCTTCCTGGAGTTTACAAGTCATTTACATTTGACGATAAACTATACGGATTACCCCGAAACAGTGACTATGAAGTAATCTATTATAATAAAAAGCTTTTTGAAGACAATGGTGTGAAGGTGCCAACTACGTTTGATGAACTACTTGAAGCCACTAAATCTTTCCGTGATAAGAACATCATCCCAATGTCCATTAACGGGAAAGACCTATGGAGTTTCAGTGGTTTATATCAATTCATTGTTCAGCGTTACAGTGGTGATCAGAACCTCATTCTTGATGCAGTCTCAAATGATATTAAATTTACAGACGATGAGAGTTTCCTAAAAGCAGCCGAATACATGGTTGAACTACGTAATGAAGGACTCTTCCAAGATGGGTTCATGACTGCAGACTATGGTGCATCACAAAATTTATTCACTCAAGGAAGAGCTGCAATGTGGTTCATGGGATCATGGGAAGCTGGGATGGCAACAAATGAAAGCTTACCTGAAGAATTCCGTAACAACCTAGCAGTAGTTGAGTTCCCAGTTGCTGAAGAAGGAAATGCTCAAATTACTGATCTTCTTGCATGGAATGGTGGCGGTTATTCACTTGTAAATAGCTCTCAACATCCAAAAGAAGCAAAGAAATTTTTCGATTATCTTTTCCAAGCTAACCAATGGGCTAAAGTTGCATGGGATACAGGTGCAGCAGTTCCAGCCCAAAAGTATGAATTAACGGGAAATGAAACTGACGTACAAAAGAAATTAACAGAGATTCTTGTGAATGCTACCTCAACAGCAGGCGCTTTTGCTATCGATCATGGCACGCCTAAGTTCAAAGACGATGCACAAAATGTTTTCGGTAAATTCTTTAGTTCTAAAATGACAGCCGAAGAGCTTGTTGCGGAATTACAATCAGCAGCAGAAAATCAGTAACATCAGCTTTATCGGAGAAATCTTATTAGTTCTTTAGCTCTTTATAGTAATGTACGTACCTTTATAAACGTTTTTTAATTAGTTAAGTATTGAATAAAGATTAACATCCTAAATTAAAAACATTTAGACCCTCGAATACTCCAAGAGAGTGTTCGGGGGTTTGTTATTTTTATCCAGTTAGGTTAAATACGTTCGAAAACCAAACTACATAGTAACTGCTCCGGTAATAAAGTATAAAACTTCACATACTAAGATTCATTAAAATAAAAAGCCACTGATCCCTCAGCAGCTCCCCAATCCTTATACATACTTCCTAGTAACACTCTTCCCATCATACGTAAACACAACACCCTTATTCTCAATCATCGACTCCATATGAACCGGTCTTCCCCAAAGCTGGTGTAGGTATGGCATAACCTTCTCAAGGTATTTTAAATCAAGCTCGATGCCCTCATACCAATGCTTTAAGTAAAGCTCTCCTGTTTTCATATAGTCTCCGTCATTGACTGT
>NZ_FNJU01000030.1 GCF_900104555.1 Litchfieldia salsa | reverse complement strand
CAGGCATAAGGCGAAACACGTAGGAAATCTTGTTTTCCGTAGTGTTTTGACTTATGACCCCGAGGGGCTAGGCGCTGGAGCTAGACACCAAAACTACGTGAGAAATTTTTAAACATTCTTATCTTACAAAAAAAAGACCTATTAGCTTTAAAAGCTAACAGATCCTTATCAAGATAATTATGCTGCTTTATTTTTATTATAGATATCAAACGCAACTGCTGCTAAAAGAACAAGTCCTTTAATTGCTTGTTGCCAGTCGATCCCTAGACCGATCAATGACATCCCGTTGTTCATAACACCCATTACAAGACCACCAATGATTGCTCCTGGAACGGTTCCAATTCCACCATAAGCTGAAGCTCCCCCGATGAAACTTGCTGCAATTGCATCAAGCTCAAATAAGTTACCTGCTTTAGGTGTTGCAGCATTTAAACGAGCTGCGAAAACTAAACCTGATAATGCTGATAACACACCCATGTTCACGAACACTAAGAATGTTACTTTCTTCGTTTTAACACCAGAAAGCTGTGCTGCCTTTTCATTTCCACCAATCGCATAAATATGGCGTCCGATGATTGTTTTTCTCATGATAAACGTATAAAGAACAATTAGGATTGCTAAAATAACTAAGATATTAGGAATTCCTTCATATTGTGCAAGAACATAGCCAAATGCATTAATAACTAGGGCCATAGCCACTAATTTTGCCACAAAGATTCCCATTGGAGCTGTATCAAACTGATATTGTATTTGCGTTTTACGATTCTTCCATTCCATTAATACGTAAACCGCTGAAATGGTAAGAGAAATTAAGATCGTTAGCATATGAAGAGTGCTGCCACCGAATAAATCTGGTAAGAACCCTGAGCTCATCTTTTGGAATGATTCTGGGTATGGAGCAATTGATTTACCTTCTAAAACGACAAGAGTTAATCCTCTAAATAACAACATCCCTGCGAGTGTCACGATAAAGGCTGGTATTTTAATATAGGCAATCCAAAAACCTTGCCATGCACCGATAATCGCTCCGATAATTAAACAGATGATGACTGAAAGCAGCATTGGTATTTGGTATTGAACCATTAAAATACCTGATATTGCGCCAACAAACGCTGCGATTGATCCTACTGAGAGGTCAATATGACCTGTTATAATAACAAGAACCATCCCTATTGCCAGAATCAAGATATAGCTATTCTGAAGAATTAAGTTCGTTATGTTTATAGGCTTTAAAAGGATCCCCTCGGTTAATACTTGGAATAGTAACATAATAAATACTAAAGCAATAATCATACTTGATTGTCTCATATTGGCTTTAGCCATGCTTTTTAATGTTTGCATGTTCGTTTACCCCCTGGTCTTCGTCATGTACTTCATCAAATTCTCTTGTGTTGCATCTTTCTTTAGTACTTCACCGGTTATTTGGCCTTCACTCATCACATAGATACGATCACAGATTCCAAGCACCTCTGGAAGCTCAGATGAGATCACAAGTACACCTTTACCTTCATTCGCTAACTGATTAATGATTGTATAGATTTCATATTTAGCACCTACGTCAATCCCACGGGTCGGCTCATCAAGGATTAATACTTCTGGGTCTGTTAAAATCCATTTACTTAATACAACCTTTTGTTGGTTACCTCCACTTAGATTCCCAACTGTTTGCCAGATACTTGGCGTTTTTATATTAAGCTTTTTACGATATTCTTCTGATTCAACAATCTCTTGATTATTATTGATCACACTGTTTTTCGATAATTTAAACAAACTCGGTAGAGTGATATTTTGACGAATATCATCTTTAAGAATTAATCCATTACCTTTTCGGTCTTCTGACACATATGCCAAGCCATTTTTGATTGCTTGATCAACGGTTTTCAGTTCCACTTCTTTTCCATTAATATGAACACTACCTGTAATCTTTTGACCATATGCTTTTCCAAACACACTCATGGCAAGCTCTGTTCGTCCAGAGCCCATCAAACCAGCAATTCCAACAATTTCGCCCTTCTTGATATGGATATTGATCTCATCAAGAATTTTCCGTTCGCTATGGAGTGGATGATAAGCGTTCCAATTTTTTACTTCAAAGATTGTTTCACCAATCTTCGGTTCTCTACTTGGATAACGGTTCGTTAAATCACGTCCAACCATTCCTTTAATGACTCGATCCTCTGTCACACTACCATCATGAACATTCAATGTTTCAATTGTCTGTCCATCACGAAGGATTGTAATTGAATCTGCTACTTTCATAATCTCGTTTAATTTATGTGAAATGATGATAGCTGTCATTCCTTGTTTTCTTAACTCTATTAAAAGATTTAATAAGTTTTCGCTATCCGCTTCATTTAGTGCCGCAGTCGGTTCGTCTAAAATAAGTAATTTTACACGTTTGGATAATGCTTTCGCTATTTCAACCAGTTGTTGTTTTCCAACACCAATTGTGTTGATTTGTGTATTCGGTGATTCACCTGCTAAACCTACTTTTGCTAATAAATCCTTTGTTTTAAGTGTTGTTTCATTCCAGTTAATAATCCCTTTTTTCGCTTGTTCGTTTCCTAGAAAAATGTTTTCTGCAATTGATAAGTCTGGTATAAGTGCTAATTCCTGATGTATGATAACGATTCCTAAATCTTCACTTTGTCTGATATCCTTAAATGCACACACGTTTTCTTCAAAAAGAATATCCCCATCATAGGTACCGATTGGATATACGCCACTAAGTACCTTCATCAAAGTTGATTTCCCTGCACCATTTTCACCCATCAATGCATGGATTTCACCTTTTTTCACTTTCAAATTTACATTTTCAAGTGCTTTAACGCCTGGAAACTCTTTTGTGATACTTTTCATTTCCAATATAATTTCAGACATTTGAACACCACGCCTTTGTAATGTAATAGATGATTTCCCATAAGTGCTTGGCACTTTACTTTGGGAAATCATCCTAGTTTATTTCAATTTATTTAAGATCTTCTTCAGTCCAATATCCACCATCAATTAAGATTTCTTGGTAGTTTTCGATATCAACAGATACTGGCTCTAATAGATAAGAAGGAACAACCTTCACACCATTGTCATATGTTTCAGTGTCATTCACTTCAGCTTCTTCACCTTTTAATACTGCTTCAGCCATCGCTACCGCTTTCTTAGCTAGTTCACGAGTATCTTTGAATACTGTTTGTGTTTGCTCACCATTGATAATTGACTTAACAGAAGCTAACTCTGCATCTTGACCAGTTACAACTGGAAGTGGCTTATCAGCAGAACCGTAACCAACACCTTTTAATGAAGAAATAATACCGATTGAAATTCCATCATATGGAGAAAGAACAGCATCAACTCTTTCAGATCCATAGTTACCACTTAATAAGTTATCCATACGAGCTTGAGCAGTTGCACCATCCCAACGTAGTGTTGCAGCTTGCTCAAATGATGTTTGGCCACTCTTTACAACTAATTTACCGCTATCAATATATTGTTGAAGAACTGACATTGCACCATCAAAGAAGAAGTATGCATTGTTATCATCAGGTGAACCTGCGAATAGTTCAATATTGAAAGGTCCTTTACCATCTTTTAAGCCTAACTTTTCTTCAATATATGTTCCGTGTAAAACTCCAACCTTGAAGTTATCAAAAGTAGCATAGTAAGTTACATGCTCAGTGTTTTTGATTAAACGGTCATATGCAACAACCTTAATTCCTTCATTGTTTGCTTTTTCTAATACATCTGTTAACGCTTCGCCATCGATAGAAGCAACAACAAGTACGTCAACACCTTTTGTAATCATGTTTTCAATTTGTGATACTTGGTTTTCTACAACATCTTCAGCATATTGAAGATCTGTTTTATATCCTAGAGCTTCGAACTCTTTTACCATGTTTTCTCCATCATATACCCAACGCTCAGATGATTTTGTTGGCATTGCAATTCCAACATAACCAGCTTCACCGCCGCTTGACTCTTTTCCCCCACTACATGCTGCTAATAAAAAGACTAAAGATAAAGCAAGAATGATTGATAACGCTTTCTTCATTCTGTAACACCTTCCCCTTTTTTATGTTTGTTTTTAGTGAGTCAGGTTGTTTCCCTGTCTCTACTTAGAATAATATCACTAGATTAAGAGAGCGTCTTTTCAATAAATAGACTATTTTTATAAAAAATTAACTTTTGTTAAAGCGCTTTCATATTTTTTATAAAAATGTGGGTAGTAATTGATTTTGAACCTTTTTTATTCTTTTCGACTGATTGGTTAAAGATTTGCGGTGAAATGACTGAAGAGTGCTCGTTTTTGGTTTTTATTTGGGGATAAAAGGGGGTTTGACTAAATCAGGAATTACGAATAAGACAGAGGGATAATGCGCAGAAAGGATTGCGGAATTCCATTTAAATGAAGATCCTCATTCAAAGGCAGAACTGGAATACCGCGAACTTTTCTTTGATTCCCACGGAACTGGATGATAATACCGCGAAACGGGAGCGGAATTCCGCGGTGCGAGGATCCACATACT
>NZ_FNJU01000027.1 GCF_900104555.1 Litchfieldia salsa | reverse complement strand
TTTAAAACGTTGACGTTTGTTTATTGTGTTCAGTTTTCAAAGAGCTTTCAAAACAACTTTAACATCTTATCAATTTCATCTTCATATGTCAATATGTTTTTTCTCGACATATGATTATTTTCGTTGGATCAACCAACTCAAATTATTGTACCACGCCACTTCTCTTTTGTCAACTTCCGCGAAGATGAATTTCAAAAAAAGATGATAAGGGGTCGTATCAACAACATTTAGTATCCTATCACCTTTTAACAACCTTTTTCAACTAACAAATTATGGGTAAAGAAAGATACAGGGGCATTATTGCCCCTGACCTAAAGAATATCCTATCTCTAACTATAGACTTTTCCTTATACCCTCACTATTAATCGGTTATTGCTCCTTTCGAAGCAGATGAAACTGACCGAGCATACTTAGCTAAAATCCCCCTTAAGTTTTGTTCTGGAGGACACCAATCCCTTAATCTTTCATTAAACTCTTCTGGAGAAACATCAACAGCAAGCTCCTGTGTTTCACTATCGATTGTAATCATGTCACCTTCTTGGATTAATGCAATTGGACCACCAACTTGAGCTTCAGGGGAGATATGTCCAACTACTAATCCATGTGTACCTCCAGAAAAGCGACCATCTGTAACTAAGCCAACTTTTTCTCCAAGGCCTTTACCTACTACAATCGCTGTAATTGATAGCATCTCCGCCATTCCAGGTCCACCCTTTGGTCCGACGTATCGGATTACAATAACATCCCCTGACTTGATATCATTATTTAAAACAGCATTTGTTGCATCTGTCTCTGAATCAAAAACACGAGCAGGTCCAGTTATTTTTTTAATTTTTAACCCAGACATTTTTGCTAATGCACCTTCAGGAGCTAGGTTCCCCTTTAAAATCACTAATGGGCCTGTCTTACGT
Source organism: Litchfieldia salsa (assembly GCF_900104555.1). Lineage (GTDB taxonomy): Bacteria > Bacillota > Bacilli > Bacillales > Bacillaceae_L > Litchfieldia > Litchfieldia salsa. The sequence goes on along the minus strand of NZ_FNJU01000027.1, from coordinate 14,260 downwards.
TTCGGGTTTTCAAACGAGATAATATCTTGCCCTTCTTTTAATGGTTGAACTTCTGATAAATTCTCCTCAATCGTTTTCCCAGTTACTGTTAAACAATCTCCATGGAGTAAGCCTTTATCAAGAAGCAACTTCATTACGGCAGGAATTCCACCAATTTGAAATAAATCCTCCATTACAAAACGACCACTCGGTTTAAGATCTGCGATATGTGGCACTTTTTTACGGATACGTTCAAAATCATCTAAGTCCAAATCAACATTTACTGTATGTGCAATTGCTAATAAATGCAGGACTGCATTTGTGGAACCACCAAGAGCCATAACAACCGTAATAGCATTTTCAAACGCTTTTTTCGTTAAAATATCTTTAGGAGTAATACCTTTATCTATTAAATTCATCAGAGCTTTTCCAGCTTTATCACAATCTTCCAATTTCTCTTCTGTCTCTGCAGGGTTAGACGAACTCCCAGGAAGACTCATCCCCATCGCCTCGATTGCCGATGCCATTGTATTTGCTGTGTACATGCCCCCACACGAACCTGCTCCAGGACACGCATGACATTCAATTTTATGGAGTTCTTCACGATCTATATCTCCGTTATTGTACTTTCCTACTGCTTCAAAGGCGGAAACAATATCAATGTCCTTCCCATCTACATTCCCAGGTCGGATGGTGCCTCCATATACAAAAACGGCAGGTAGATTTAAACGCCCTATTGCGATCATACATCCTGGCATATTCTTATCGCATCCACCGATTGCTACTAAACCATCGTAATTCTGGGCTCCTATTACGGTCTCTATTGAATCCGCAATTACTTCACGGCTAGGTAAGGAATAACGCATCCCTTGCGTCCCCATTGAAATACCATCTGAAACTGTAATCGTATTAAAAATAAAAGGAGTTCCTCCTGCATCTAAAGCACCTTTTTTTGCTTTTCTAGCTAATTCATCAATATGCATATTACATGGGGTGACCTCACTCCATGTACTTGCAATACCCACAAAAGGTTTATTAAAATCATCATCTTTAAATCCCATTGCTCGTATCATTGCACGATTAGGAGCACGATTTACATCATTAAAAACAGAACTTGGCATTTTTGATTTTTTATTATTCATTACTCAATCTCCTAACATTTTTTATGAGTTCATATTTTTTAAGCACTTGAACATTTCTTACTGAATGTCCAGATTAAACTACCTGGATTTTTAAAATATTAAGGATTACACCAATCACAATAAGTAGGAGATGATGTTTTAACGCCATCTTGACGAGGTTCTTCCTTTTTAAAATTGCAACTAGGACATCCATAAACTTCTTGAGCAATCTGTTTTGTCTTAAGTCCACAAGCTTCGCAAGGTAACCCACGAACCACATCTATTACTCCCCACCCTGGACAAGAACAATCTGGACATAATTTTAGCAATCGAACAGCTAATTTTTCCGCTAACTTATTGATTACCTTCATACGGGTCGGATTCATATGAGCTCGCATATCTGTTTCGACATGAACTAAGCCATCTGCAGATGCAGAAGAACAAATGGCAATGGCTTCCTTTACTTCAAAAGCTCTCTTTAGTCCCTTAAAAGTAAAACCTGGAATTATACCTGAATTTGGTCTAACAACTAATGCATGTGAAGGGAAATGTACCTTATCTAAGAAATCATTAAAATCATTAAATGAAGATATTATTTTGGTATCAAAATTGGTCTCAACGCTTACCTCATGCTCGATAACCTCTATCCCTTGCTCTTCATCAATCCATAAAAGAATCTCATGATCTTCTGCTACCCAAGGAAGATAACGGTGCGGTCCAAAACTCCCTTCACTAGCTATTCCTAGAGGAAGACCAAGTTCCTCCATTCCCATTCTTGCTTTTTTTCGGAGAGTTTCTATGGGAGTAAGCTCTCGCTCTATCTCTCCAGAAAAAGTTCCTAAAACGTCTGTATTGATCTTATTAGGGACTTGTATAGAAACATTTAAGAAATTTTTAAAAGGTTGGACAATTGCCTGCTGTTTACCATGCATTGTAGATAGAACAGCTTTTTTCCCCATATATGGGTGCATTGAATTCCCCCTTCCAACCAAAATGACTTGTGATTACCAAGTAAGGTTTTAGAGATAATACGAATAAATTGGATTTATACAATAAAAAAACCGACAACTTCAAACTTCAATGGTGATTTTAAAATCATTGAAGTTTGAAAATGTCGGTTTTACTTCAACTAACCTTCAACGAGTTTTTTGAAGAACTACCTTTTTTAACATCAAAATAAATTTATGTTTATATCTCCGTAAAAAATAGGTATATATCTAATCTAACACTCAAAATTATGAAATATACCGATTTACGTTACTTTTCCCTTCTTTTATTTAGAAGCTTTTTCATCCTATCATATATAAAAATATTAAAAGAATGCTAAAGCCCAAAACCATTTAAGAAGTAGTAATAAACATCTATCGAATATTAAGTTAATTCTAACTTATATCAAATTGGAAAAACTGTCAACGAAAATGCCCATTTTACTACCTTAGTGGAATTCAATTTGGATGTTGAAATACGAAGGCCTAATAACAATAGCAATTATTACTCATTTTTCAATTCAATTCTAGCAACTGCCTCACAATGCGTCGTATGTGGAAACATATCCACCGGCTGCACTTCCACTGTCTTAAATCCGCCATCTTCTAGCACACGCAAATCCCTCGCCAATGTCGCTGGATTACAAGAAACATACACAACCCGCTTTGGCTTCATTTCAATAATCGTTTGCAATAGGGCATCATCACAGCCTTTACGAGGTGGATCGACAACAATCACATCCGCAGTATTCCCTTCCTTCTTCCACTGAGGAATAACTACTTCTGCTTCTCCTACTGCAAACTCCGCATTCTCAATCCCGTTCAATTCAGCATTTCGCTTTGCATCTTCAATCGCTTCAGGGACAATTTCAACACCAAATACCTTCTTTGCTTTTTGAGCTAGGAACAACGAAATCGTTCCTATTCCACAATAAGCATCAATCACAGATTCTTCTCCAGTTAGCCCAGCATATTCTAATGCTTTATCGTACAATACTTTTGTCTGTTCTGGATTGACTTGGTAAAATGAACGAGCTGAGATGGCAAATTTAATATCCCCAATGGAATCGTAGATATATTCTTCTCCCCAAAGCACGTTCGTCTCATCTCCGAAGATAACATTTGTACGCTTTGGATTAATATTTTGAACAACAGATTTCACATCAGGAATTAGAGTAGTGATCTCTTTGATGATTTCGTTTTTATATGGCAATTCACTAGTTCTTGTAATTAGAACCACCATGATTTCACCCGTTACAACTCCATACCGAGCCATAATATGACGAATTGTTCCTTTGTGTTTTTTCTCATCATAGGCACGAACGCCGTATTTTTCACAAACTGCTTTTACCTTTTGGACAACTTCGTCATTCTTTTCCTGTTGAATGAGGCAGGCTTCCATATCAATGATTTCGTGGCTGCGTTGTTGATAGAATCCTGCAACAAGAGCTCCTTCACGATCCGCAACCGGTACTTGAGCTTTATTACGATAGCGCCAAGGGTTGTCCATCCCAAGAACAGGGTGAACTGGAATGTCTTTTAAATGACCAATGCGCGTGAGCACTTCTTGTACTTGCTTTTGTTTTGCGACAAGCTGTCCTTCATAGCTTAGATGTTGGAGTTGGCAGCCCCCACATTGCTTGTAAATTGGACATGGTGCATCCACTCTAAATGGACTTTCTTCATATAATTCAACTAAGCGTCCAAAGGCATAGCCTTTTTTCACCTTCGTAATTTTGATTTTAGCTTTTTCATCTATGAGACCATTGGGCACAAAGATTGGGAAACCTTCGACTTTCGCGACTCCTGCACCATCATGTGTCAGGTCCTCAAACGTGACATCATAATATTCGTTTTTTTCTATCGGTACGATTAATTTTTCCATAGGTATACTTCTTCCTTTGCGTTCAAGTTGACTAAAACTGATTGTATCATAGTTGCTTATTGGTTAGCCAACTGCTTCACTAGTTGATACCCGCTATTCGGAGCATCATTAATCCACTCTAAGTTTCGACCAAATGCTAATATGCACGAGATTTTCGATTTATGCACGAAATAAACCATTATATGCACGACTTTTTCGATATATGCACAAAATCTACGATATTTGCACAAAAAAGTGAACTTATGCACATTCCTCAACGCCCCTTCACACCCAAACACAAAGAAAAAACCTGGTCATTAAAACCAAGTTCAGACTAAAACACGATTCACTTCCGGAGAAGACAAAGAACAAGCAGAAATTTATCTACTTGTTTCACCCGACATCTTCTCTGCCTTTTCCTTCGACATAAACACTTCAATATGTTTATACAAATTCACGAATTCACCTGGCATTAATCCACCGTATTCGCCATCAAGGTTCAATTGCATTTTATCTTCGTTTTTCACCTTGATTCGATTTGCTTTCGTGTAGATTATATGTGGATCATGAATATGTTCTCCACGAACAGCAAGGGATGCGATTTTAATAAAGTCAGCTAGATTTGCCTTCTTTAAAATGATTAGATCAAATAAGCCGTCATTTAAAGAAGAATCTGGTGCTAACTTCTCAAATCCTCCAACCGAATTGGTGAGTGAGACGAGGAATAGCATGATTTCACCCTCGAATAGTTTCCCATCATACTCAATTTCGACATGAGCAGGTTTTATCGAAGGAAGCATTTCAATTCCTTTTAAGTAATAAGCAAGTTGTCCAATAACAGTCTTAAGCTTACTTGGTACCTCATATGTTAACTCAGTTAAACGTCCGCCACCCGCAATATTAATAAAGTAATGGTCATTCACTCTACCAATATCAATAGGTTGGGAAATCCCATCAGTGATGACATCACATGCAGCTTCAATGGAAGACCTAGGTACACCAATCGCTCGAGCAAAGTCATTAGTTGTTCCTACAGGAATAATTCCAAGCTTTGGTCGATATGGTTGTTCAGCAATTCCATTGACCACTTCATTAATGGTTCCATCTCCACCAGCAGCAACCACAAGATCAAATTTACGTTCGACAGCTGTTCTTGCTGCCTGAATCGCATCACCTGCTCGTGTTGTCGCGTGACAAGAGGTCTCATAGCCTGCATTCTCAAGACGCACAAGAACCTCAGGTAAATGCTTCTTAAATAACTCTCTACCCGATGTCGGGTTATAAATAATTCTCGCTCTTTTCATTACACATCATCCTAATTATTGTTAAAAATATGTAATTCTTTCGTCACTATCATATGATAGCTTATTCGTTTTAATTAAGCAATGTATAGTAAAATGGTTTATATTATTTCATATTTTCTGGAATGTGAAGTTCTACCCAGTCACTATTCGTAATAGAAAGGTGATAAGTCCCAGTTCCTAGCGTTAGCAAACCTTTGTATTCTTGTGTGTATTGGTTTACTTCATCTTTGATTTCTTCTACTTGATCCCATACTTTATTAGAGTTTACTAGTTCCTGACGAACCGTTGCTGACAGCTTCATATCAGTGTTTTCATTCACATGAACATCAACTTCCCCTGCTCCATCCACTAACCAATGATTTCCGATTGAAGAAGCATGTAAATCAATCTCATTATTCTGACCTCGAACCTCCAGTCGTAAATTCTCAGGCACGACAATAGTCGGAGTAACATTCGTGTAACTGCTGAAAGGCCCTGTTTTCATCTTTGGATCTTTCATATAAATATATAACGTATTCCCAACCGTCTTCATTAACGTATATTCTTCCACACTTGTAATCGGAGGCTCATCATCCTGATGAAGGGCAGTTCGATAGGTTCCAAATACATGAAGAGCTTTATCTGTAGTCCCTTCAACTGTTACAGGTTGATTGCCTGTTTCTATAATCACTCGCTTAATATCATCAGATAATGCCTCAGTCAGTTCTGGTAAATCAAAAGTCACTTCCTCTGAACCTACCACCGTTTGAACCTGCTCGAGTAAACCAGTCGAAGTTAACACAGTTAGTGTTATTCCTACTGTTCCTAGCACACCTACAAACAGAATACTCAAGAAATCATACTTGATCACTGGATTTTCCTGCTTTGAAACAAAGAGGAAGAGAAGAATCTCGATTCCAAGTACAACTAGAATCGCCGGCCACCACAATAGTAGTGGCTCAAACGCCTGAGATCCTTTCATTTGTGAGATTGGTAGAATCACTCCTAATAAAATAAGCGATAACCCCATAGACACCGTTCCTACACGCCAGTTCCTCATCGCACTTCCTCCTTCCGACTCTTACTTCCGAATATAAGCTTCAATCCCCCGCCAATAAGTAATGTACATATGACAATCGTTTGAAAGTAATTGTAGTACCAATAAGAAAGATCCACGCCAAAAGTCATGTTTATAAATGGCCCTAAAGCATCAACTAATACATTATCGAACATATAATATAATCCTAATCCTAGTAAGCCAATCCCAAACCAACGCTGATGATTTATAAAATAAGAGACAAGTGGAATATCCTCGATCTCTTCTTCACCATGCTTGGATACCTTTTGTAAGGCATCAAAAAAGCTATAAAACCAGATTAACGGTATTAAGAACAAGAATAATGATAATCTTAAAATATCAAGAATATAGATCCCGAATAGGAAAGCAGCCATTAACTGTAGACCACGTTTTTGTAAACCTAAATACATATGCCCTGCTCCAGGGAAAACTGATAAAATCGTTGCTAGAGCTTTGCTCTTTTTTCCCTGCTCACGTCTTGTATCTTCAAAATCCTCTAAAACAGTTCGGTCTACTAACTCTTCTCCATTTTGCTTCTTCGTCAGTTGCTGAATCGAATCAAACATATTGTAAATCCAAATAATTGGCAGAATACCTAGAAACGTCATGAACCCACCCTGACCTGTCATCGCTGTGATAAAGACAATCATGACACCAAGTCCAAAGAATCCAATTAAGAAAGTTAGCCCTCTGTTCATTAACCCTAAGTGAAAATGTCCTAGGCCAGGGATAAAGGATAATAGGATTGTGTTAAAACGTTCACTATCATTGGTGGAATCATTAATTTGAGTTGCTTCATTTTGTTGTTCTGCATTCTGTAAAACCACATTCTGTTCCAATACATGACTCTTTTTATAATTTCCCTTTATTAAATACAGAGTCATATCAAACATGTTAATCAAGCCAATGAAAAACACACTTGCAAAAGCGACTACAATAAATTCTTCCGCCCCATAAGCAACGGCTGCTGCAAAAATGAATACGATAAAAGAAACGATGGATAGACCAAAATAAAAGTAACCTCTTCTACGGCCCATATAGATATGTCCTGCTCCAGGAATAAATGAGAGCAGAAACGCAGTCATTGGATTTTTCTTCATGTTATTCACCTTCCTTTTGTTGTTTAGGCTGAAATAAATCAATTATAGAAATGGCTTTATCCATTAATCCATCAGTCACAGTAGCTTCTGTTTTCGTATTAGAAGAAGCCTCAACTGTTGAAGCAAAGCCAGTTATATTTTGAAAGAAACCAGATGACATTAAGCCAAATGTAATCGTTGCTGCAATTCCATAATGAAAGAGTGTAGCTTGAGCAAATGTCTTTTTCCTTGTTGCCGGTTGTTTACCTAGGCTAAGTTGTCTCATGACGTCATCTGTAAATTCACTCGTAAGCTTTGGTAATTGTTCAGACTGATCCACAAATGACATGTAAATTTCAAGGCATTGGTCACAGGAGTACAGATGATCTTCTACCTTTTCTCGTTGATCTTCTGCTAACTCGTCATTAATATATCGGGTCCAGTCTTCATAGTTGTAATGGTTCATCAAAAATCATCCTCCTTCCAATGTTTCTTCATCCATTTCCTTGCTCGATGTAGCTTGACTTCGACTGTCTTCACGGCAACCTGTTGTTCTTGGGCAATTTGTTTATAATTTTTTTCCGTAATGTAATAATCTTTAATCACTCCACGGTAATTATCGGGTAACTCATTGATTCTTGAACGAACAACCTCTTGCTGTTCTTTTCTGAGCAATGGCACAACAACATTTTCCTCTGACTCAGATAACACAGAGAGAGTCTCATGTTCGACCACACTTTCCTTTTGTCGTGCATGCTTTCGTTTTAAATCGATCGCCGTATTCATCGCGATTCTAGTCATCCATGTTTTGAAGCCCTGATTTTGATACTTAGGGAGAGCGTAATAGATTTTAATAAAGGCTTCTTGGGTCACATCCTCGGCATCCTTCTCATTCCGCACAACCGAATAAACGACCTTAAATAAATAGTTCCGGTACTTTTCAATCAGAAGTCGGAAGGCTTGATCATTGCCTTTAACCGCCTTCTCAATCAGCTTCTCATCCCCTATCACACCCACCCCCTTTCTCTCTATCTATAAAATAAACGGATTTAATTGATTAAACCCTACACTATTTATAAAAAAATATTTAAATCAATTCCTATTTTAGATGGTAAGTATAAAAATTGGTAGACTCCCATGCGAACAAAATGAGTACTTGGGAACATGATAAGTGTTGGTTACTTAGTACTTGGAATGAGCGGAAAGCCACTCAACTCCTGCGGGATGCACGGGGCAGAGTGAGACCCCACAGGAGCTGATAGGCGACGAGGAGGCTCACGGCGCCGCCCGCGGTATCCCGGGAGTGGCTTGGAGCGAATGGAAAGTTTCTCATTCCTATATTCAAAGCAGTAAATGACTTTACTCACAAAAAAACCTAGGAACATTACGCTCCTAGGCATTGATTTTGTTATCTCTTATTTAATTCTTCTGCTAAAATTTTGTTCACAAGCTGTGGGTTGGCTTGGCCTTTTGTTTCCTTCATAACTTGTCCAACTAGGAAGCCAATTGCTTTGCCTTTACCACCTTTGAAATCTTCAACTGATTGAGGATTTGCATCAATGATTTTGCCAATAATTTCAGTTAATGCACCTTCATCTGAAATCTGTACAAGTCCCTTTTCCTTAACAATCGTTTCAGCATCTCCACCGTTTTCGATAAGCTCTTTGAATACGGTCTTCGCAATTTTAGTAGAAATAGTTCCATCAGCAATCAGCTTAATCATTCCAGCTAAGCCTTCTGCTGTTAGAGCGACATCCTTTAAATTCTTAGATTCAGAATTCAAATAAGCTGATACATCTCCCATGATCCAGTTTGACGCTTGCTTCGCATCTGCATCTGCTGCTACTGCTGCTTCAAAGAAGTCTGCCATTTCCTTAGACATCGTTAAGACTGAAGCATCATATGCAGGAAGACCTAAGTCTTCAACATAGCGCTTTTTACGAGCATCTGGTAATTCAGGAATTTCCGCACGGACACGAGCTTTCCACTCATCATCAATATACAGCTCAACAAGGTCTGGTTCTGGGAAATAACGATAATCATCAGAGCCCTCTTTAACACGCATAAGAAGAGTTGTCTTTGTTGCTTCATCATAACGGCGTGTTTCCTGATCAATTACTCCACCCGCATTTAGAACTTCAGCTTGACGTTTCTCTTCATATTCTAATCCCTTTTGCACAAACGCAAATGAGTTTAAGTTCTTAAGCTCTGTTTTCGTACCAAACTCTTCTTGTCCTACTGGACGTAATGAAATGTTTGCATCACAACGTAATGAGCCTTCTTCCATTTTTACATCAGAAACCCCTGTGTAAAGAATGATTGATTTTAACTTTTCAAGATAAGCATACGCTTCTTCAGGTGTACGAATATCTGGCTCAGAAACGATTTCAACTAATGGTGTTCCTTGACGGTTGTAATCACATAATGAATAGCCATCACCAGTATGTGTTAGCTTTCCTGCATCTTCTTCAAGATGTAGACGAGTGATTCCAATACGTTTCGTTTCACCATTTACCTCAATATCAATCCAGCCATTTTCGCCTATTGGCTTATCAAATTGAGAAATTTGGTAGGCTTTCGGATTATCCGGATAAAAGTAGTTCTTACGGTCAAACTTTGTTTCAGTTGCCACTTCACAATTTAATGCCATTGCAGCACGCATTGCATAGTCTACTGCTTGTTTGTTTAACACAGGAAGTACTCCTGGATAACCTAAATCAATGACCGAAGTATTCGTGTTCGGCTCTGCTCCAAACGCGTTTGGACTGCTTGAGAAAATTTTCGATTTCGTTTTAAGCTCAACATGGACCTCAAGTCCTATGACAGTTTCAAAGTTCATTTTATCACCCCTTACAATTGTGGTTTTTCTTTATGGAATTCTGTTGCTTGCTCAAATGTATGTGCAACACGATAAATAGTGCTTTCATCAAAATGCTTACCAATAATCTGTAATCCTAGTGGAAGTCCTTCAGTTGAAAGGCCACATGGAACAGAAATGGCAGGTACACCTGCTAAGTTCATCGGAATCGTCAAAATATCATTCGCATACATTGTAAGTGGATCTGAGATTTTTTCACCAACCTTAAAAGCTGGTGTTGGTGTTGTAGGTCCGATAATCACATCGTACTTTTCAAACACATCTTCGAAATCCTTCTTAATTAATGTACGAACCTTTTGAGCTTTTTTATAATAAGCATCATAATAACCTGAGCTTAATGCAAACGTACCAAGCATGATACGGCGTTTTACTTCATCACCAAAGCCTTCACTTCTTGACTGCTTGTACAATTCTAAAAGATTAGAAGCATTATCAGTACGATAGCCGTATCTTACACCATCAAAGCGAGACAGGTTCGCTGAAGCCTCTGATGATGATAAAAGATAGTAAGTTGCGACCGCATATTTAGAATGAGGCAATGATACCTCTTCCCAAGTTGCTCCCTGTCCTTCTAACACCTTAAGTCCACTTAACACAGATTGCTTTACTTCCTCACTGACACCTTCACCCAAATATTCGCTAGGGACCGCTATTTTCAATCCTTTTACATCACCAGTTAACGCTGATAGATAATCAGGAACCTCAACATTTGCGCTTGTTCCATCCATTGGATCTACTCCGGCAATGGCTTGTAGTAGGTATGCATTGTCTTCTACAGAATTTGTGATTGGACCAATAATATCTAATGAAGATGCAAATGCAACAAGTCCATAACGAGACACTCGTCCATATGTAGGTTTTAACCCAACCACTCCACAGAATGAAGCAGGTTGACGTACAGAACCACCTGTATCAGATCCAAGAGAAAATGGAACTTCCCCCGCAGCTACTGCAACTGCTGAACCACCGCTCGAACCACCTGGTACATAGCTTGTATTCCATGGATTCTTCGTTACTTTGAAGCCTGAGTTTTCTGTTGAAGACCCCATTGCAAATTCGTCCATATTTAGCTTACCAATTGTCACTGATTCTGCTTGTTGTAATTTTTGAACAACAGTCGCATCATAAATAGGATCAAAGTTATCAAGGATTTTACTCGCACATGTAGTACGAAGCCCTTTTGTTACGATATTGTCTTTGATTCCAATTGGCATTCCAAATAACAAACCGAACTGATCCTTCGTTCCGATTGCTTCATCTAATTGTTTTGCATAACTTCGTGCTTTTTCTTCATCTAATGTTAAAAATGCTTCTACCTTATCTTCAACCTCATTTATTCGTTTATAGGATTGATCAACAAGGTCAGTAACTGAAATTTCTTTTTTATGTAACATACTATGTAATTCTGAAATTTTATAATCAAAAAGAGACATTCTTTGGTTCCCCTCCCTTACTCAATAATTGATGGTACTCTAATGTGTCCATCCTTTGTATCTGGAGCATTTTTCAATACTTCCTCTACAGGTAATCCAGGCTTTGCAACATCTTCACGCAATACATTTTTCATTGGTAGTACATGAGATGTTGGTGCAACATTCTCTGTATCTAATTCATTTAACTGCTCAGCAAACGTGATGATATCATCTAATTGCTTTGCAAACATTTTTGCTTCATCTTCAGTTACTGCTAATCTTGCAAGATTTGCGACATGCTTTACTTGATCAATAGAAATTCTAGACATAATTTATTTCACCTCCACGGAATTCGCCCCTTGACATTACACTGATAATACCAAAGTTTAGGGCTTTAAAGCAAGAATAGGAAAGGTTTTTTCACGAATATTGTGAGATTTCTTAAGCAAAAAAAAAAGAGCCAAACCCAAAAGTGATCTACACTTTTAGATTCAACTCTAAATTTATCAATTAACTTCTAGCTTTTTCAAACTCATCCAAGATTTCTTGTGATGGTTCTTCAGTTACTAAGCTAACGATAAACGATGCGATTGTTGCAATAATGAAGCCTGGTACGATTTCATATAAATCTGAACCAATGTTACTCCAAACAACTACTGTGATTGCTCCAGTTATCATTCCAGCTAAAGCACCCCAACGATTCATACGTTTCCAGAACAGGGATAAAATGATAACGGGACCAAACGCAGCTCCGAAACCAGCCCATGCATAACTTACTAAGTCTAAGACCGAGCTATCTGGGTTCATTGCAAGTAATAATGCAACTAATGCGATTACACCTACTGAAATTCTCCCAACCCATACAAGTTCTTTTTCAGAAGCATCTTTTTTAAGAATAGCTTTATAGAAATCCTCTGCTACAGCACTAGAAGATACTAGTAACTGAGAATCGATTGTGCTCATGATTGCGGCTAAAATAGCTGCTAATAGAACACCAGATACCCAAGGATTAAATAGGACTTGAGTGAACATAATAAATACTTGTTCTCCATCTGGTAGCGGTGAATCAGCGAAGTATGCAATACCTGCGAAACCAGTGAATACTGCACCAAATAAACCAAACACCATCCAAACCATACCTATTAATCTAGCTTTAGGTACATCTTTAACAGAACGTAATGCCATAAAACGAGTTAGAATATGCGGCTGACCAAAATATCCTAATCCCCATGCTAATAATGAAATAATACCAATACCTGTCATGCCAGTGAAAGCATCAAGATACATAGGATCTAATTCACCAACAGTATTTACTGTATTGCTCCAGCCACCAAGTTCAGTTACTGCAACAATCGGAACAATGACTAATGCTAAGAACATCAAGATTCCTTGGATAAAATCTGTCCAACTTACTGCTAAGAATCCACCTAAGAACGTGTAAGAAATAATAACTATTGCACCAATCCATAATGCTTGATTATACGAAAGACCAAATGAAGCTTCAAATAGCTTTGCGCCACCAACCATACCTGATGAAGTATAGAAAGTGAAGAATAGTAAAATAACTAATGCTGAAATCACACGTAGTGATTTTGATGTATCTTTAAAACGATTTTCAAAGAAATCCGGAATGGTAATTGAATCGTTGGCAACCTCGGTATAAGATCTTAATCGACCTGCAACAAATTGCCAGTTTAAATATGCCCCAACTGTTAGACCAACAGCGATCCATATTTGATTCATACCTCCACTAATATAAACTGCACCAGGTAGACCTAATAATAGCCAACTACTCATATCTGAGGCACCAGCACTCAATGCTGCTACTCCTGGCCCTAAACGCCTTCCACCTAATACATAGTCTGAAAGATTACTAGTTAGTTTGTAAGCAACAACTCCGATTGCTAACATACCAATTAAATATACTATAAACGTGGTTAATACTGCTGCATCCATCTACTTATCCTCTCCCTTCAGATTTACTTTTCGCTGGTCTGCTCGTTACGATTGATAGAACGACTGTGGCTAGCATCGGAACAAATAGCCAAAACCAAGTAGCGCCTGTTAAAGAGTGTTCCATTCCTTCACCTCCCAAAAAGCCTTGTCACAAAATTAATATGCACAAGCATACAATTTCATGATAACTCTTTTTTTATGTTTTTTTATAACTTGTTTATCAAACACCTTAATTATCATAACATAAATAGATTTTTAGAACATTCATAATATTTGGCTAAATATCTATAAATGTATATTTATTCATAAAAACGTATCATTTTACCGATATATCACGATATAGATAATATCTATTCATCAAAATTTATAAAATTAAGTTGGCGTTTTAGTCAATTTTATGGAAAAACGTTCGAAAAAAGGAATGTTTACTAACCTGTAAAGCGAACGATTTTGTGTTATTTTTTTTATGTGATTGCTCTCCCTTCATCCATCAGTATGGCGGATTAGGTTGTTAGCTCTAGCCATTTTGAGTGGCGGAGGACATCATTGCTCTTTTCAAACCCGGTTCCCACTTCTTCGTGGGATTCCTCTCTTCTTTCGCGGGATTACCCTCATCTTCCGTGG
>NZ_FNJU01000028.1 GCF_900104555.1 Litchfieldia salsa | reverse complement strand
ATCCTACCGTCTTCAAAGCATACTATGACCGTAAGGTAACTGAAGGAATGAACAAGAAAAAGGCAATTGGGCATTTATGCGGTAAAATAGCATCACTTATTTACACAGTCCTAAAAAACAAAGTGAAATATGATCCAATCACTCACGCTAAAGCTTGTGGCGTAGAGTTTAACAATCTTTATATTAAAAATAACAAGGAAAAAACTAAGCTAACAAATTGAAAAATAGAGTTAAAAACACAAAACCCTAAGTGCTTTAAAAGAGCAAAAATCACCTATTATTAATTAAATTTTAGGTGATTTTTCATCTTTAAAAATACTTTCTTATTTGTTAAAGCACTACACTACGTTTAAGTTTGCTTTTTCACAATCTCCGTTTTTCTACGTAAACACCCATTAGGAAAAATTAGTTTACTTTAATCTGTATTAGATTCGTATCCAGTTTTAAACGTGATTTTAATTCATCAGTAATGGAAAAAGAGAACTGGTCCCCAGCTGCTGCATTTGTTTTAAAGTATCCTTGAGCACTGTTAACCGTGCCATCAAGTCCCGTCTCTGTCCAACTGGTCGTGTCAAAATTCACAATATGGTCGATATAATTACCACTTAGCTTCCCTTTTTCAATCCATTCTGCAGGTACAAAATCATAACCCAAATTTTGTTCTCCTAAAAGAATCTCTATTTTTCCCGCAGGAATCGTAACTTGTCCATCTTGCGGAATGGATTCACCATTAATTTTCAAGTCATATCTAACCTGACTATGAGAAAAGTCAAGCATTTCTTCATCCGAATAATCTTCTGTTACTTGTTTGATAACAGTTACCAGATACTGATTCTTCTCATTCAAAGATTCAGCCTGAACTTGCAGTGATTCTATTTCACTTTTATATTCTGAAATAATTTGTTTCTCTTCATTAGTATTACTCTCTACTTCTTCGGCGGAACTTTTCATCTCTTTTGGCACTACATTATTTGTACATCCAATCAGCATAACGCTACATATAATACCTAAAAACGATTGGGTGATAAGTCTCACCCTTTTAATACGCATCTCTTTCAAATTCCTTCCCCCTTAACGACAATAATAGATATTGCCTGTTATTATCCACTATCTAGACTATTTCTTTACTTCAACAATAAGAGGCACTTATCCTGCTTGGAATAGTGTCTACCTAAAATTAGTGCTTTTTCAACATTACTGCCGCGATAGTCGAACAAGAAGTCTATTCAAACATTGGTACTTTTGGATCGCTTCCATAACAGTGAACAAGTACAGCGTGTAATTGACCTCTATGATGATATACGTGTGCTAAAATTTCTAACAACCATTCATATTTTGTATATGTTACACCCCAATAGGAGGCAATTCTTTCTTGAAGTTCAGCTTCTGAATAATTCATATACACTTCTTTAAGCAGCTCAAAATTATCAAGTAGAGCATTTTTTATTTGAGTTAAATTTTCATATGAAACAGTTGAGTAAAAATTATTCATTTCATCTTCTGTTGCCCCATTTGCAATTAGCAAATCAGCTTTGCAAATAATTGAAATATGTTCTAATAATTCACCTATTGAATGTTTATTGGGAAAAGGTCTTTTTTGTAAATCTAGTTCTTCTATTTTATCGATTATCTTGATGGTTGTAGTTATTGCAACTTTGATTTGATTTAATGCACTTTTACAGTATGTATTCATTAGCCCCTCCTCAAATGACATTGGATAATGCACTTCAGTAATAAAAACCTGAACCTTCACCTTGTCCAAGTTGTTCACTTTGTTTTTCGTAAATATAGTTAGATTCTAACACTCAACTGAACTACCACTTAAGAAAACTGCAGCGTTTGTTAAAAAAGAAATAGGCGATCTACGTATCGCCTACACTTAAATATAATCATTGAAACATACCGAATAGCCAAACAATCATATACATTGGAACTCCAACCATAATCATCCCTGCAACTAGATAACATAAGGATCTAATAATAAATTTAAAAAGGTCGTAAATAGCTTCTGCAAGATCATTAACAAACCTCACCACTACAACCCCTCCTACAACTTATACTTGTTAGCCCCATTTTAACATTTTTTTCCTTACAATGAACAGATTCAGGTACATTAATTCAGTTCCTTCTTAAAGAATACTGCCCATTTAGTTTAAAAACAAAAGGAGTCGCCGCAACAACTCCTCCTAAAGCTAAGCACCTGATAGTTAAATAAGAAAATTAACTAATTAGAATTCATTCCCTTTTAAATAATAAACAATTCTCTAATAAATGCACCTAAAGATAATGAACTTCCAATAACCACAAATAATGATACAACTCTAACAAATTTATATGGGGAAAAAATAACTTGTATACTTCCCGAAATAAGTGAAATTCCAAACAAAATAATTCCAATTATAAGTTGCTTTTTTACTTTATTCCCTTCCATCTTTTATCTCCCCTATTATTAAACATACCAGACCCGTTACTTGAATAAGGAACAAGTGAATCCTCCCCTTATTGAAGCATCTCTTCCGTTAGCGAAAGAAGGCAGCATTAATTATAAATCCAAATATCAATACCAGAATAAGTATTCCAGTACCCTTCCACCCTAAACTCCCCACTAAATCCGAGAGATTATTCCCGTGAACACTACTAGAAGGATTGTTTAACTCTTTTTGTCTTAGCCTCTCTCTTCTTTCTTCAGGTGTTTCTTTGTCTTTACTCACCTAACTCCCCCTTATAAACTAAACAAACACACCCTGATAGTTGAAGAAATATTGATAGTAACAACACACATTATTTCTTATAAATTAGCTTAAACCTTTCACAAACAACAGGAATTTTGTAATTGAACTCTTGATTTATATTTTTAAACTCTTTTTTAAAGAAGGTTTCATGAACGTCACGCCAATACTCTAATGTACGGTCACCTTCACCTTCCAAATATGCGTGCTCTGCGGTAACTTCATCAAAAGGAACCATCTCTACTGATTTAGTTTCGGCTATTCCAATAGCTTTTCCATCCCCGTCGAGAATAATATTATGAAGACCAACTAACGGTAATGCTTCGTTTTCCAATTCATATAACGTATAATTTGATGCTGTTGCTGTTTTCTTTCCTTCTAACACTAAATTTGCAAGCTCATTAGCCATTTCTTTTGAATCACCAAATGCCCATGCTTCATAATGTTTTGGTGCATTCGGATTAATTTTTCGATATTCTTCCCACATTTGAATGATTGAATCATTTCTCATATCAATTAACCTACTTTCTATTTGACTATTTATGTACTTAGTTTGTAACACTTGGGTTTAGCTGCGTTTCTTCAAGTCTTCTGCCCGTTAGCCACTCATGAAGCGCAAAAATCAGCGCTTCACCAAAGAGAATGAAAATGGCTTTAAACCGTCAATACTGATTCTACGGCTGGGAGAGGAAGGTCGATTCACTATGGTGCGTTAGAGCCCATCCGTTAGTCTGACTCCACCGACCACGGTGCACCACTGACTGTCGCTCCCTTACGGGAAGCACACATGGTAGATTAATCCTATTCTGGTTGATGCACCAGCCTCTAATACTAATTATCGCCGTAGAAAGGATGTATTTCAATGGATATAGTCATTGAAAGAGCCTGTGGGATGGATGTCCATAAAGACAACATTACCGCATGCATTATCACACCAGAAGGAAAGGAGATTCAAACGTTTTCAACTAAAACTGTGTTTTTGATTGAACTAGTTGACTGGATCAAAAAACACAATTGTACGCACGTTGCAATGGAGAGCACTAGTGTTTACTGGAAGCCTATCGTGAATTTACTTGAAGCTGAAGATATTGAATTTCTAGTTGTAAATGCCCAACATATGAAGGCAGTTCCAGGACGTAAAACAGATGTCAAAGATGCTGAATGGATTGCCAAGCTTCTTCGCCACGGACTAATAAAAGCAAGTTATATTCCTGACCGGATTCAACGTGAATTACGGGAACTTGTACGTTATCGTCGTAGCATTATTGAGGAACGTGCTAGACAGCATAATCGTATTCAAAAAGTGTTAGAAGGTGCGAATATAAAACTAGGTTCTGTTGTTTCGGATGTAAATGGGAGTTTCAGCTAGAAATATGCTTAACGCCATTGCAGATGGAGAAGAAGATCCTGAAATACAAGCAAACTTCGCTCAACGTACCCTAAAAAAGAAGAAAGAAGAGTTAGAACTAGCTCTTAAAGGATATATTAGTTCGCATCAGCGCCTAATGTTGAAGACTATTTTAAAGCACATTGATTTTCTAAGTGAACAAATCGAAATGCTAGATTCTGAGGTAGCGGAAAGAGTGAGCTCTCATCAAGAAGATATTGATCTATTGGATTCTATTCCGGGTATAGCTAGAAGAATGGCTGAACAAATCCTTTCTGAAATTGGAACTGATATTAGAAATCAATTTCCAAGTGCGGCTCACATGTGTTCTTGGGCTGGTTTGGACCTGGGCATAATGAAAGTGCCGGGAAGAGGAAATCAGCTAAAACGAAAAAAGGAAACAAATACTTAAGATCAGCATTAACTGAAGCAGCTCATTCAGTAAGAGTTTCTAAGAACTATCTCGGAGCACTGTATCGACGAACAGCCTCGCGAAAAGGCAAAAAACGACCGGAATTGTTGTCGCTCATGCGATGATGAGAATAGCGTATTACCTTTTAACTCGTAAAGAAATGTATGTAGACTTAGGCGAAGACTACTTTGACAAACAGAGACAGTAATCGATCGTAAAGCATTCACTTCGAAGACTCGAAAGCTTAGGATACACAGTTACTTTACAAGAATCTGAAGCATCTTAAACTAGTCAACTATCATTTTTAAAAAATGAATGAGCTGCGTCTAGTTCAGTATTGCCTTTTTTTCTAAATTACAGAAGTTTATTTTCATGGTAGTAAAAAAGCGTATCTGCTTATTTAAGATACGCACCCCGATCAGTTAGTATGTTTTCTATTTCTTTTCTTTGATTTCCTTTAATAATTCAATAACTTCTTCATTATATTTATTCGATTTTCTAAGTTGTAATTCTATACTAATAAGCGTGGAAAATATAATAAAACTAATTATTATAAGCATTTAGCTGCCCCCAGTCTACTATTCTCTTATTTTTTCAGTCGTTCTTAACTCCAAGTTTCCTTTTCCAGTAAGATAGATTATAGAAGCATTTTCTAAGCCGTTAGCGATGGTTTTGTCAACTTCAATGACAAGGGTTTTGGGAGTTGCATCAGCAGTACAATTATCACCGTTATCAGTAAAATAAAAGTTAATTTCTTTTTTATATTCATTAATCGTTGTATCAGTTAATTTAAACGGACAGGTCCCTGATTCAGAAATACTTACAAAATAATAATCATAACGATCGAATTTTACTTTAGGAATGTTCTCCTTCATATTAAAGTATTCCCAAGCATCTTTTAACAGTGTTTCACTGGTGACTCTATAAACTAATGATTTGATATTAGGAGATTCATTAGGTCTACTCCCAACATCATGAATATCCGAAGGCTCGTTTTTTTCACTTGCAATAACCTTACCAAATTCGTTCGAACATCCTGTTAAAATTACAACTAATAATGAAAGCACTACCAAAAATGATTTGTGTTTTTTCAAGTTCCATCCCCCCTTCTTCAACTCTTCTGCACCTTTAGTTTATTTAATTAATAAGAAAACAATATTAACAATGAGCTTTCTCTAAGCTTCTTCTTGTTATTTCATCAATTAGAAAAAATAGTAAAGCGCATATAGACGATAAAATGAAGATCTCAGCATTTAACTCGTCAAAAAGACCAAAAATAGCAGTAAAAAGTCCAAAAACAATATGAATTATACCAGACAACCATGCACGGTATTTGGGGTATCTATTAGAAGCAAGCTCGGCGATGATAGATGCTGGTATGCCATAACAATAGATTCCTATTGCACTAAAGAAAAAAATGAGTAGGAATACTGAGATTATTGAAAGATCATAAGGAGGTAACTCTTCCATATTAGGTACTACTATAAGGCCTAAAGAGAATATAACTGCTGTATAAAAAGCTACTTTCATTTTTCTTAGTTTATTTTCCAACATGATCTTCCTAGCAACAGGAAATAGAATTGAAATAGTGAAAATGGTTAAGACAAATTTAATATATGTAGGCATTGTAGAGACGAAGATTATGAATAAGACCATAACAACTGACATATTAGGAATTATGTTTCTGGCTTTGAACATTAAGATTCAACCTTTCACTTTTAGAATTTCTGCTTAATATTCAATCTGTTCTTTAATGTAGTTAGCATCACTTTTATTGATTTCGAAATAATCGACTCGGTCCCAACTTTCCCCAGAACGAATAGCAATCACGGCGCCTTCATTTTTGAACCATAGTATGGAATCTATTAAGCTGGTAGACTGCTTCGGACTCACTACTGAAATATGAACATCTGGCTTATCTAAATTTTGATTTGTATCTATAATTTTCTCTTTGTTGAGATAAATCATTAAAAAGTTATCAACTACACCTTGGTTTTCTGTGTCTGCAATGACTTTTTCAATGTCAATTTGCCCATCATTTTCTATGTTATCATACCCAATTATAATTTCACGTGAAGCCTCATCAGAGTTTGTCCCTATCGAATAACCGGTCAAGAAAATGATTAAAATGAAAGTAATGGCACTAATGAATTTAATTAATTTGATAATAACTCCCCCTTGAATTCAAATTCAGTTCTTACACTAAACTCCGTCGTTATACATAAAGACTTACACAATAGTTGAATATTAAATGATGTTATAGTAAGTCATTATTTCTTTCGTTTTCGTTCTAAAAATATAGGTGCTATATTTAGTAAGATAGAAACAATTGTCAAAAACCATAATTCCCTATCATAATTGGGCACTTCCCTTAAAGCTGACCAATCTTCCTTTATTACCAACTTCGATACAAAACTGTGTTCTGCACAAAGTGTTAATGCTGTAAATGATAATCCTAACGCCATCGCGAGCTTATAATCCTTTCCTGCTGCATACATATATAGATTTATAAGAGTTACAACAATTGCAATAATCCCTAATATTATCCACATACTATTCCCCCCATATTTTTTTATTTATGTAGTGTAAAATTTTAAAATTGCATCACCTTACTTCTAGTCATATGACCGTTCCTTTCGTGAATTCTGATTGAAAAATCCCGTCCGTTACTTTAATAAAGGAACAGCGACGCTAGCTCTTAAAGGATCCACCCCGATAATTTAAGTGAAAAACATTTACAAACAATAAATATTACCTTGTGACATTAAGTAAAATTTTTAGTAAGCGATACCTACACGTGATTTTATATAATTGTTACACTCAATCAGCTTATAAGTAAATTCTGCTGTATCCGATACGTAAATCTTAACTCCACCCACCGGCAAAAAATCACGTTCCACTCGATATTCACCTATACTTTCTCCATCCGGTAAATATGTAGGACATACGATAGTCCATTCGAGTGTTGATTGTTTAAGCATATCGTAAACTTTATGATGTTCTTCTGCTGCACGGGTTGATTTGCGTTTTGATTCACTTGACTGATAACGGAGTACGGTTGGTGTAGTTCTACTTTGTAAGATTCCTGCCGTGCCTATTGTAATAAATCGTTGTATACCTTCGTTTTCCATTGCTTTGATAATTAGTGGCATACTATCTGATAGAGTGGTTGTACCATCAGTATTTAGTGCACTAATAACTACATCAATCCCATGCATTGCACGTACTATATCATTTTTATTTAATACATTCCCTTGAATAATGTTTAAATTTTCACTTTTTATTTGTATCTTCTCTGGAGTACGAACCAATATAGTAACATGATGTCTATCATGCAGAGCATAAGTTACTATTTGACTTCCAACTCGTCCAGTTGCACCTAAAATTAAAATATTCAAAAGTAAATTCCTCCTATTTACGAATAAACTACACTATTTAATATCGAACTAATATTTACTTTAGAGAAGTCGCTCAACAACAGGGTCGTTGGTTGAATATAGTTCACAACACTCCTCCTACTTTACTCGAAGAAGCAAAATACGTCTCTTTAAGAAACGCACTGTAGCTTAATAATATTTCGATACATTTTTACAATGTTCTTTTAATTCACTTAAAGTAGACAACTTTGTACTAGGATAATTGCTATCCTTTTCTATTGAATAAGTTAAATGAACAACAGCATATCTTTGTATTTCAATGAGTTATGTAATTTTTGTCTCTTAAACTATTCTCTTCTTTACTTTAACAATAACAGCCACTAATCCTGCTTAGATTAGTAGCTACTCTTTTTCATATTTGCAACCTCTTTATTGAATAAGTAACTATTAGTCTTCCTTAACCAGATTGCCCTCTTTATCATAATACTTATAATTTCGAAATGTATATTCATTTTTATTGGTTTTAGGAAAATTCAGCCAAGCAACAGTCGCTTTATTAGGAGTGAACGTTTGTTCTAATTTTACTCCATTTATCATTACTTCCATTTTAACAATTTCATTATCATTATTAGTCACAAACATAAATGCTGGAAGGTCAGGAATGAAAGAACTAAATGGTTCGTTATCCCTGACCTCGATATGTTGCCATTTATAGTTACCATCTTTATTTTTATAAAATTGAATATAGCCTGGATTATTGTTAGATAAAAATGCTACAATTCTTAAATCATCAATATCTTTTATTTCTAGAATTTCAATTGATCCGTTCCCATATCCCTCAATTGAATTTATTACTTTTGTTATGGACTCATTATCATTTCCATATAACTGCTTAGAACCGTTTAAATAAATAGTTAAAACTACGATAAAAAATATAATTCCTCCTGTGGTATACCCTAAATTCCTTTTATTCAACAATTTTTCTCCTCCTGAGAACTATTAATCTAGCTTGTTCCTTTACTACAATAACTAAAGTGCCATCTCTTTCCTTAAGAAATGCCCCAGTTACTTCAACAACTCAATATCATCTTTGTTAACGGTTAACAAGTCTAAAAGTTTGTCCCAGATTGATAAAATCAACTTCATAATGATCTCCACCATGTATAAGTAAGATTACTCCTAATGTTCCATATTCAACAAATGGTAGCTTTCTTTTTGCTTAAACATTTTAATTCTTGTTTAACATTCCTGATCTATTAGTTCAATAAATTCACTAAAATTTGTGCCAATCCTTCTTGGATCACGCACCCGTTAGCCAAATAGAAATGACAACTAATAACACCAAGCCTAGTCAATTTGAATTATAAATTCTAGACCAGTGGGGTTAACCTTATTAGGCATACTAAATTCTTCAAACATAAGTTTCAATCCCGAGATGTGATCTGGTAATGGAGGGGAAACAATAAAGTTATAAGAATCTGTTCTCCATTTCATCATCAGAATATGCGTCATTCAATACCTTTTCTTGTATGTCTAACTGAATAAATTCAGAATATGTATCTTTCCAAGTAGCAATTGCAATTTCTCTAACCTGTTCAACGTCTATCTTGTTCATTTCTCTTATGATCACTATCTAGCCCACCTTTATAAAAAAAATTAAAGCAGAAATTTCGCAAGTATCATTAATTTCCTTCATCCACTTCTCTTTCCTATACTTATATAATTTATACAATAAAAGCGATGCCTTTTAAGTATCGCTTTAAATAGCTTTCTATCTAATTCTTGCTTAATAATATGGTTTCAGTTTTACCATTCCATTCCACTGTCAACTTTACCTCAGAATCTTCAATGACTTTGGCATTGGTTGGATTTGCTTCATCTTTACCGATAAGAAAACCACCCTTTGTCAATTTCATACCACTTTCTCCAAAGCCACCTGCATTAGTCTCGATATAATAAGTTAATTCTCCAACGGACTTTATATCTTTACCTTTGTATTGAAGTTTAAATTCCTGTGTTTCATAGTCATCATTGGTTTGTGTAACCTTTAATTCAGCAGACCAATTATCTGTTTCTCCTGAAAAAGTAAAAGGTTTTGAACTACAAGCGGTAGCGGTAAGTAATAACATAAGGACAACTAATAACGATGGAATCTTTTTAATGATAATGCCCCCCATTTCTTAGTAAATAATTCATTACCCAAATTGTACCATTTAGTAAGTGAATATGTTGAAACTTTTTATACTATCCTGCTCCAATAGTGAAATAAGCGTTTCTGCTTGTTCCAGAAACGCCCCCGTTCGTAATATAAGGTTAGCCAGATTAACGAGACAACAGGAAAGCATTGCAGAAATATCAGCAAAAACTAAGTTACAACTACATTCTCTAATAGACCAAGTATTCCCTGAGTATAGTTGGGTATTTGCCAGCTAGTATTCGAAAGTATCGTTGCTTACTCTACTTGCATTTCCAACTTCTGAAGCTGTCATGAGTGTGAGTGAAAAAAAATTAGCTGAGAAAATATCTTCTGTATGTAAAAGTCAATCAGATATATGGGCAGCTGAAAGAGCACTGAAATTAAGAGAAGCAGCCATTCGTAACCCGTTTCAAAACAACTTATATCAGAGTCATATTTTCAACCTTGAAATGCTAGTGAAGATCGTTCTTCAATACCAAGAGCATCTATCTAAGATTGCAGATGAAAAAGATGCCCTAGCAAAAGAAATTGAAGAATATCATATACTTCAGTCTATCCCGGGAATCGGAGAAAAAATCTCCGCCACGATTATTTCCGAAGTTGGTGAGATAGAACGGTTTAATGATGCCAAAAAGTTAGTTGCATTCGCTGGGGTAGATCCTAGTGTGTATTCTTCCGGAAAGTTTACAGCATCAGTTAATCGAATTACCAAGCGCGGGTCTTGTAGGCTACGTCACGCCTTGTATATGGCTGTTCAAAGTGGTCTTCGAGAGTCTCGTAAAAAGAAAACAACTGATGAAATCATTGCACGCAATAAAAGATTAAGAGAGTTTTACGAGAAGAAACGAGAAGAAGGAAAACCCTTTAGAGTAGCCGTTATTGCATGTGTTAATAAGCTCTTACATTGGATTTACGCCTTACTAAAAAGCAGAACTACTTTCCAAGATATAGCTTAAAAGCTATATCTAATTAAATACAACAAAACCTTCCAATTTTAAAAATTCAGGGAAGGTTATTTCGCATGTTCTATTTTAGTATATCATGATGTTATTAATCATTTTATTGAAAAATGTTGACAAACTATTAGCTGGTTTAGCTTAAGTACATAACAAAGGTTGCTACAAAAAAACTAAACATTTCGTTTCTCATATTCAAAGGGGTCTTCACACGAGTAAATTGCATGGAAAAAACCTTTGTACGGAATATCGTCCTCCAAGCATTTTATGAGATACGACAATTCCTCATCACACTCCGGTTCTTCACCATTGTTCCGCATGACCTCAAATGCATCTACAATACCTTCCATAAGGGTCACTTGGATAAATAAGGGCAATTTATCCAACATCGAATTTTCGATACTGGTCTCGAATTTATATCCCTCGAGAACTGTTTCAAAATAGTTATCCATGAACTTTTTTCGTTTACCAGCGTCTGGCTCAAATTGTATCCAGCCAACTCCGTGCGTCCAGAGACCTGCTAGGTCAAACATATACCAACTGTAACATGAATTATCGAAATCAAATACGGTAATTTGCCCAGTATTAAAATCTATTGAGTAATTCCCGTCATTGTAATCAAAGTGGACCATACCGAAAGACTCACGATTCCTGTCCAATCCTTTTAAGGTTTTAAGGAGGTCTAACATCTTTTCCTTCAGAAGTGGTAATGAACCGGGTATCAGTTCCTCTATATATTCAGCAGTATATTTGTCAAAAAAACTATACCGTCTATGTACAGGAGTGTATTCTTTTGATAATTGGTGCATTTTCCCCAAGACTTTACCACAATTATAATAGTATTCGGTAATAGGAACTCCATCTCGATACTGATAGTTATTTTCCACAAGCATTTTTCCCTTAGCCTTTTTAAAAAGGCAGATGAAAAAGGTATGAATATTATGAGTTATCTCTTCCAGCAAATTCCCCTTCAGAGAATTAACTACATCCGAAACACTTCCGCCATGTTCGAATAAATATCTGATATACTCAACTTCACCCTGAAAATCTTCTCGGTTTCTGTCATTTAAGAAAGAGATTCTGAGTATTTTTGGGTCGGCACCTTCTTTCTCACAGATATAAACGACATTGCGCCCTCCAATATGTGCCTTGACCAGCTTGATTTCATAACCTTCCAACCCATACAACTTTGATGCTAATGGAAGTAAGTAAGCATCACCGATTTTAACTACCTCGTTATATATCATAAATCTCCCCCTAATTTTTACCTAATTAAATGTATTCTATATAATTCAATCAAATCCCTGTTTAGCAAACAGTTGCTTATTGAACTCTTCTGCACCTTTACTTCAATAAAAAAGTGCGATCTCCTTCTTCAAGATACGCACTCCGTAACTTCAATAAAGCCTTATGACTGGTTATAAGCATTTAGGTCTTTCCAACCTTTAAAAGTGTTTCTGAAATTACTCGAAAAACCATTATCTTTACTTAGCAGTAAGACTAAAGATGAATCCCACAATACCAATTCAGCCACTGCTAATGGATGTTGAATCACTGGGTTTTCCACCCAAAAATTAGGATTGCCATCTGCGTATGGTTCTTCTTTAATAGTATCCAAATCAACAATTTCATTTTTTTCTATTGCAGAAAATACTCCCCAGATAAAATAAACTTCTTTCATATTTGCAAGTTTGTTAAGGTTTTCTCCTGTTATTAAATAATTATTGCGGCAGTGACTACTATCGTCATAAATACGATAATCCATAAAGTAATCGAGGTAGTTATCAGGATAAGACCAGTCTAAATCGGTTAGCAGCCAATTATATTCTTTTTCAAGACCATTAAAGGAATTCAAAATTTCTTTTAACTCTAAAAAGTCCTCTAAAATAGTGTTCATTACCTT